>CAVONW010000003.1:0-2566589 GCA_963697415.1 uncultured Chloroflexia bacterium | reverse complement strand
GGGCCTGGCGGCCGACGTAACTGCCGGTGACCGCGTGGCCGTGCGCGCGAATCTCGTCGATCAGCTGCTGCTTGACCGACCCGTTGCTGACGGGCGCTTCAGGAGCGGGCATGAGTCGGCTTCGGTCCTCGAATATTCGGAACGTGCCGTCGGCAGGTACGGCATGTCCGTGAGGATACGCGGGCACCGGTCGGTCGGGCCCGCACCGGCCGGTCGTCGAGGCGACCTCTTGCCAGCAAGCCAGCAAACCAGCATACTGGGTCGATGAAGGTGACCCTCGACATCGATGCCGACCTGTACCGCGCCGCCAAGGTCGAGGCTGCCCGAGCCGATCGGACGGTTCGCGAGATCGTGGAAGAGGCACTCGAGGCCTGGCTCAGCGCCGCCGAGGACGCCGAGGATCGCGGTTCGGCCGCAGCCGCCCTCGAGGAGTACCGGCGCGACGGTGGGCAATCGGCCGAGGAGTGGTTCGGGCGGCAGGCGGCGGAGACCCAGGCTACCTACGGCGACGGCGCGCGGTCGGTGCCGACAGATCACGGGTGAGCGAGAAGCGCTTTCGTGTCGAGCTGGCGCCCGCGGCCCAGCGACAACTTCGGCGCCTGCCGCCTGGCGCTGCCGCAGCACTTCGGGGCCCCATCCTTGCCCTCGCGCTCGATCCCAGACCGCCCGGCGCCTCAAAGCTCACGCGGATCGGACTTCTGGCGGATCCGGGTCGGGGATCTTCGCGTGGTCTTCGCGATTGAGGACGCGGCCCGGCTTGTCGTCGTGCTCCGCGTCGTGCGCCGCTCCGAGAGCACGTATCGGCGAGTCCGGTAGATCCTCAATCCGTGCGGACAGCCTGAGTCGCGTCCCTGAATGCGACGTCCTGTATTGACACCCGGATCTGACACGTCGACAATGCGGCCGAAGTGACCACCCGAGCCAAACGCACCTACAACCTGTCGGAGACCACCGTGCGGCGCGTTCGCGAGCTGGCCGAGCAGTACGGCACGTTTCGCACCCAGGATCGAGTCGTCGACGCGGCGGTTGAGCGCCTGTATCTGGAGCTGCGAACGAAGGCCGAGGAGGCGCAATGGGCAGTGGCCGCCGAGGATCCGGAGTTCCAGGCGGAGGCCGCAGTGATCGCCGGGGCGTACGGTGACCGGGACCGCTGGCCGGCCTGACAAGGCCATGAAGGCTCGAGTCGTCGTCGCGTGACGCTCCCGGTTCAGCGCTGGTCGATCGTCATCATCGACCTCGATCCCGTCGTCGGGCACGAGCAGCAGGGCGTCAGGCGCGCGCTCGTCGTCTCATACGGAGCATTCCATCGCTCGGGGATGGCCACGGTCTGTCCGATCACATCGCGGGCGGCCAAGTATCCGGGCGAGATCGCCATTCCGGCCGAGACCGCCGGTCAGACCCTCGACGCCGTCATCCTCGTGCACCAAGTCAGGACGGTCGACCTCAGGCGGGTCACCGCCTTCGAGATCGGCGGTGAGGCACAAGTCCTGGTGGATCCCGTCATCAGACGCGTGGTCCGGTCGGCGCTTGCCCATCATCTCGGGCTCGATCTCCCGGCGTCGCTGGACGGCGCCGCCTGACGGCCCATGAGTCCGGAGCCTCCCCTACAGGCGGTAGTCGCGCGTCCCACGCGCCCCTCGCGCGAACCCCGAGTTGAGCGCCCGCACGTACCCTTGAGGGGTGCCCAACCTCGACCCTACTACCCTCCTGGCCGATCTCGATCCCGAGCAACTCGAGGCCGTCCGCGCCACCAGCGGGCCGGTGGCGATCCATGCCGGTGCGGGGAGCGGCAAGACCCGGGTCATCAGCCGGCGGGCGGCGTACGCGATCGCGACCGAGGTCGTGCCCGCGGACCAGGTGCTGGTCGTCACGTTCACGGACAAGGCGGCCACCGAGATGGTGGCGCGGCTGCGCTCGCTCGGCCTCCCGGGCGTGACGGCGCGCACGTTTCACGCCCATGCCCTCAGTCAGCTTCGACACTTCTGGCCGGCAACCCACGACGGGGCGCCGCTGCCCGACCTCCTCGATTCGAAGCTGCCGATCCTGTCCCGGCTCGCTCGCCAGCTCCCCGGCCACTACCGGTTCACGCCGTCCAAGGACCTGGCCGACGAGATCGAGTGGGCGAAGGCGCGACGGATCGTTCCGAAGGACTATGCGGTCCAGGCCGCCTCCGTCGGGCGCGAACCGCCGATCCCGACCGACCTCTTCATCCGAATCTTCACCGACTACGAGCGGGCGAAGGCACGGGCCGATCGCATCGACTTCGACGACCTGCTGGTCGAAACGGTCACCCTCCTCGAGACCGACGAGGATGCCGCCGAGACGGTCCGTGCCCGCAAGCGCTGGTTCAGCGTGGACGAGTACCAGGACACGAACCCGCTTCAGCAGCGGCTCCTGGAGCTGTGGCTCGGCGATCGGGACGACGTGTGTGTCGTCGGGGACGAGGACCAGACGATCTACACGTTCACCGGCGCGACCTCGGAATTCCTCACCGGGTTCACGGCCCGCTACCCGGGAGCTCGCGAAGTGACCCTGTCGCGCAACTACCGGAGCTCGCCGGAGATCCTGGCCCTCGCCAACCGGCTGCTGGCGGCCGAGGGTAGACGGAAACGCCTCCTGGCGACGATGCCGGCCGGCCCGGAGCCCTCGATTCGGCGCTTCGCCGACGCTGACGCCGAACTTGCTGCCCTGGCGGCCTCGATCCGGGAGCTGACGTCTGGAGGCACGGGTCCCGGCGCCGCCCCGACGCCTGCGTCCGAGATCGCGATCCTCGTCCGGATCAACGCCCAGATCCCGCCCATCGAAGCCGCCCTGACGAAGGCCCGGATCCCGTTCCGCGTCCGTGGCCAGCGGTTCTTCGAGCGGCCCGAGGTCCGCGAGTCGCTCCGGCTTCTCAAGCGCCTGCCGGCGACGGCGCACGGCCCAGTGCTCGCGCACCTTCTCGAGGAGCGCCTGCGCACGGAGATGGGCTACATCGAGGGCGACGACAGCGGCGGCCCGGCCGCCCGCGAACGGACGGCATCGCTTGCGCTGGTCATTGAGCTCGCCCAGGAAGCCGCCATTGCCAACGCCGACATCGATCCTGCGGCGCTGCTTGCCGATTTCGCCGCCCGGGCCGCCGCCGAGGCCGAGGGCTCGGCCGACGGGGTGAACCTGCTCACGTATCACCGCGCCAAGGGGCTCGAATGGGACGCGGTGTTCCTGCCGCAACTCGAAGAGGGGACCCTGCCGATCCGCCAGGCGAAATCCGACCCGGAGATCGCCGAGGAACGCCGGCTTCTGTATGTGGGGCTGACCCGGGCCCGCAAGCACCTGTCGCTGTCGTGGGCCGAGAGCCGCGACGCCCGCCGCCGTCCGAGTCGATTCCTGGCGGCGCTCCAGGGCCGTGACAGCGTGCCCGGGCGCGTGACCGTCATTCCCGGCGCGCCGATGAACGCGGGATCCGCGCGTCGCGCTCGCGACGAGGACAGCCCGCTGATGGCCGCTCTGCGTGAGTGGCGCCTGACAACGGCGCGCTCGGACGGCGTGCCCGCCTACGTGATCGCGCCGGACACCCTTCTCATCGACATCGCGGCCCGGCGCCCGACGACGATCCCGGCCCTGCGCCGGATGAAGGGCATGGGTCCCTCCCGCCTCGCCCGCTACGGTGCGGAGATCATCGAGATCACAGCCGCGCACCGCTGACGTCGTCGCGCGGCGCACCGCTGACGTCGTCGCGCGGCGCACCGCGACGCTGGAGCCAGACCCGACCGGACCTGCCAACCGGTGCTCGTTGAGACGTCTCGTCCCGTCAAGCATCATGCGTGCATGCATCGGACGCCCGTCGTATCGGCCTCGATCCTCGCCGGGATCGCAGCGCCGATCGTGTCGTGGGGCCTGAGCGTCGTCGTTATCGCCGGGTGGCCTGGGTACGACCCGCTGGCCCAGTCGATCAGCCTCCTCGCGAACGCGCCACTCGGCTGGCTCCAGACCGTGGCGTTCGCGGTGAGCGGGCTCCTCGGGGTGGCGTGGGCGTTCGGTCTGTCGAGCGTGCTCGGTGCGACATCGCGGGATCGGGCCGTCGTCCGCGGGCTGCTGCTCCTCCAGGCCGCCGTTACGTTCGCGTTCGCGATGTTCCCGACGGACCCCGACGGCGTCCCGGTGTCGACGCTCGGCCAGATCCACCTGGCCAACTTCTACCTGTACTCGGTGACGATGCCGCTCACGCTCCTTGTCCTGGGGCTCGTGATGCGTCGCGACCCGCGCTGGCGCGGGAGTGCCCGCCCGACGCTGCTGGCTGGGGGCCTGGTCATCCTGGCGACCGCGCTCGTCCCCGCCACGATCGAAGGCCCGCTCACACCGTGGCTCGGCCTCCTGGAGCGCCTGTACGTGGCAATCCCTTCCGTCTGGCAGGTTGGCGCGGGCGTGATGGCGTGGCGGCTGGCGCGCCCTGCCTCGACTGCGGGCGCCTCTCGCGTCACTTGACGTCGCCTCACTGTTGGTTATCCTGACGTATAGCCAACAAGGAGATGACGTGGACCAGTTCGAGCACAAGGCCTTCTATTCGCCGGCCGAGGTCGCGCTCATCCTCAACGTGAGCCACTCGTACGTCACGGATTCCATTCGTGCGGGACGGATTGCCGCCATCCATCTCTCGCCGCGAGTCCAGCGGGTCGCCTATGGCACATTGATGGCTCTGCTGGAGCGTCCGCTCCCCGTACGTCGTCGTCGCATGGCGCCGGCCGAGATCGAGGCCGTCAGCCAGACACTCCGAGACGAAGAAGTTCCGGCTCCGGTCCGCCGCTACGCAACTCGCTGACCTGGAGAGGTGATGCTCTCGGCCGCTGCGCTGCAAGCACGCCACGCTGCCCTGATCGGAGTCCTTTCGGGTGACGGCGAGCTGGACGTGAACGACCTGGACCTTTCGGTCTCGCCGGCGGCCGTCGATCTTCGGGTCAAGGTTCCTGGTGGTCTGGCCGGCCATCAGGCCTCATTCCGCTACTTCGAGAAGTACGTCCGCAGCGGCACAGGCTGGGTGCTGGTCGAGTACGTCTTCCTGCTCGGCTGGCAGAACGGGCTGGGACAGTTCGAGTATCACTGGCATCCGTTCCGATGGAGTGGTGACCAGGCCATCTTCCACATCCATTGCCAGCCCTCGCGCGGTGCCCGTGGGTACTACCGCAGTCATCCTCTGACGCTTGAAGAAGCTCGCGTCGATCTTCTTCGTCGCTACGCATCTGGCGGTCCGGTCGACTGCACCGGTCTTTACGCGCTCGACCTCGCATAAGCGGCCTGCCCCTCAGGCCGGCAGTCGCTGGGCACCGAACAAGCCCGGGAAGCATCCGAATCCCTGTGCCGACCCCCGGTAATCCTGGCTTGTGACCACCACCGGAGCACTGTGCGGGTTGCCCGGCCCGGATGGCACCTGCGAGCCCCGACATCCGCCCAACTCCCCGGTTGCGGCGTGTAGTCGGACGGCCCGATGCTCGTCGTGGGGCTCCAGCAGATCCACGGCCAGCTGATCCACCTGCCCCGCCGCACGATCGACCTTCCCGACCGCGCCCGCCTCGAGCGCCGCTACGAGCAGTTCCGCCAGGCGGCGGGGTAGGGGTCGGCTTGACGAGCACGACCGCGCTCGGATAAGCGCCGGTTGAGCGACCACGCGTAGGGTCGCTGAATGGACCACGCCGTCTATATCAAACTGGCTTGACTAGCGTTCGAACGCCTGTCACCATGCGCTCGAACGCAGGAGACCTCCGTTGACGCGCCTCGCCAGCATCCTCGATGACCGGAACCTGAGCTACACCGCCGTGGCGGAACGCGCGCATTTGCAGCCACGCACGGTCCGGCAGCTCGCGAGCGGCGAGACGCCCATCGACAACGTGGCCGTCGGCACGGTGCGCAAGATCGCCTCGGCGCTCTCGCTTCCGGTTTCTGCCCTGCTGGAACCGGAGCTCGCGTACCCCGGTGATGCGTCGCTGTCGCGCGCCGCCCGCTTGTCCGCGGCGATCCGCGAGGTCATGTGGCCGGCGACGCCGACGCCATACGACTCACCGGTGGAGAACACTGCCCGGGACGATATCGCCAGCCTGTCGGCGGACGAGTTCTTTGCCGACATGCCGGCCATCGATGCCCGTCGGGGCTGAGGTCTATCGCTCGGTCGACGAGTCTGACGAGCTGTCGTCGGGCGACATCGCCTTCCTCTCGCTCGCTCGGACCCGGCTCGTCGGTGAGACCCCGCCGGGCGAATCGTTCGACCCGATCGGTCGGATCGCGGCGTACCCGCGTCCAGGTCTCCTCACGCTGCCCCACGATCGCGAGGTCGCGGTCGACACCATGTTCGCCCTCGTCATCACCCACTCGTGCGAGATCGACCGGCAGAAGAATATGGACGCCACGGCGGACCACTTCGACTGCCGGCTCACGGTGGCGCCCATCGTGCCCGAGCCTGCCGTGACATTGATCGGGCCCGCTGGGGTCGAACGTACCGTGAACTGGGCGGCCATCGAGGCCAATGCGCCTGTCGCCTCGCTGTTTCTACCAGCGATCCCAGACGTATCGACCCTGGCGCCGGGGCTGGACGCACTTCCGTGGCCACGGGCATTCGCCGACCTCCGGGGTCTGACAACCGTGTCGCGCGGTATGGTCCGCGCCGACCGCCTCTGTGGGCTCGCGCCTCGCTACGTAGGGATCATGCAACGCCAGCTTGCCCGGTTCTTCACCTGGCGAGACCTCGCGCGCCACGAGCTCGTTGAGGCCATGGTCGGGCGACGCATCGTCGACGCGATCCCGTTGAACACGAAGGGCGACCGCCTGCGTGTCGCGCTGACGGCTGACGATGGGTCGTCGGTGACCGTCGAGATGCGGGCCGGCGTAACGGCGTCGGCGCCTCGGCACGGCAGTCAGGCTGCGCGGGTAGAACGCCTGCCTCAGCCACCAGGCCTGCCGCTTGCGAGCTCCCGATCTCCATCACGACGACGGTCGGCGGCCCGTACGAGGGATTGGCATCGTCCGCCAATCCCGTTCCTGCCTGCGGCTTCGCGGCGCGCTCAATGCTTCTTGAGCTTTTCCAGCGCCTCGCGGTAGTTGTGGATCGCCTGGCCGGTCGCGTCGCGCGTGATCTCCGGCTTGCGAGATGACCTGGCTGGGCGTAAGGTGACCACCTAAGTGACTACTCTAGAACAAGGAGGACGGCTATGGCCGAGATCGGCGTCAAGGAGCTGAAGGCCACGGCGTCCGCCGTGATCGACCGGGTCGAAGCGGGCGCGGCCTACGTCGTCACCAAGCGCGGGCGGCCCGCCGCGGTGTTGATGCCGGTCGAGGAGGCCGAGGACCTCGTGCTGGCCAACGCCGACGAGTACGTACGGATGCGGCGCCAGGCCCGAGCTGCGTACGCCCACGGTCGAACTGTCAACCTGTCCGAGCTGACCTGAACCCGTATCGCGTCGAGCTCGGCCCCGCCGCAGCGAAGGCTTTCCAGAAGCTCGCTCCCGAGGTTGGCGCTCGTGTAGGTCGCGCGCTCGAAAAGCTGGCGCGGGACGCGGCGCAGGTCGGCAGAATCGAGGGGAAGGCCGTGAAAACGGTGCACGGCGCCGGCGACTCCTTCCACCGGCTGCGGGTCGGCGACTACCGCGTCATGTACGACGTGCTCGATGCCGATCAAGCTCTGCTCATCCTCGGGATCGTCCATCGATCCGACCTGGAACGCTGGATCCGAAACCGCTGACGGGTGGTCTTGGGTCGGCTCGCCTTCCCCCGACGCGGATCACCGACAGCCCTTCTTGGCATACCAGCCCCGCGGCGTCGCGAGATGCCGGGCACTCTGGAGATCAGTGCTACCCCCCGTCCCCCGACAATCAAGCCCGCTCGATCCGGAGCCGCGCAACCAGGTGTGATACTCCCACTGGGTATTGACAAAGGTATTGACAAAGGTATTGACAACAGGGCTTGACGAGGGTGTAGAATGCGTGCAGGTAGGCCTGTCAAGACTTGACAGGCCCGCAGTTGTTTCCGGCGGATCGCGGGTCGGGTGAGACGCCACGAGAACCTGCGCGTCATTACGAGCGTAGACACAGACGAGCGGACGGAACCGGAGGTCGGTTGGCAGGCGGAATCGCGGCCGAGGTCAAGAGTCGGCTGAACATCGTCGACGTGATCGGCGAGAGCGTTCAGCTGAAGAAGGCGGGCACCACCTACAAGGGCCTGTGCCCGTTTCACGGGGAGAAGACACCCTCGTTCACGGTCACCCCCAGCCGGGACTCCTGGAAATGCTTCGGCTGTGGCCTCGGCGGGGATGTCTTCAGCTTCGTCATGCAGCGGGACTCGGTCCCGTTCCCCGAGGCCCTCAAGAACCTCGCGAACCGGGCCGGCGTCGAAATCGACGAGCGCACGAAGCGTGAGGATGCCCATCGGGCCAGACTCCGCGACATCCTCGAGACGTCCATCGCCTTCTACCACCAGGTGCTGACCTCCACCAAGCTCGGCGCACCCGCACTCGACTACCTGCGCGACCGCGGCTTCACCGACGCCACGATCGAGGGCGCGCAGCTGGGCTGGGCACCGGACGGCTGGGACACGATGAGCCGGCGCCTGGTCGAGAAGCGCGGGATCAAGCCAGAGGAGCTCGTTGAGGTCGGCCTCGCGTCGCAGGGCCGCTCGGCCTCCCGGGGTGTCGGCGTCATCGACCGGTTCCGAGGCCGTGTCCTCTTCCCGATCCGTGACCAGAACGGCGCCGCCGTGGGACTCGGCGGGCGGATCCTCGGGGTGGAGGGCAAGGATGCCGATGGACGGCCACGAGACACCGGCCCCAAGTACCTGAACAGCCCGGCAACCCCGCTCTTCGACAAGAGCCGGACGCTGTACCTCATCGACAAGGCCAAGGGGCCGATGCGCAAGTCGGGACAGGCGGTGATCGTGGAGGGCTACACGGATGCCCTCATGGCCCACCAGTCGGGCTTTGACACGGTGGTCGCCTCGCTCGGCACCGCGTTGACGCCGGGCCAGGTCGCGCTCCTGACGCGCTATGCGAAGAAGATCGCCTTGGCCTATGACGTCGATGCCGCCGGCCAGAAGGCCGGAACGTTCGGCGTGCAGGCCCTCGAAGGCCTGATCGGACAGCTCGCGGCCACGGAAACCGGGGTCGAGCTGGATGAGGTCCGCGTGGTCCGGCTGCCGGACGGCAAGGACCCGGACGAGCTCCTCCGCGACGCACCCGATCGCTGGCGCGAGGAGGTCCGGACGGCCCAGCCGATCGTGGACTACCTCATTGACACGTATGCGAAGGCGTACGACCTCAAGACTCCGGGCGGCAAGGCTCGCTTCGTGGATGCCCTGATGCCCACCATCCGCGCCGTCCCGAATCCGATCATGCGCGACGGCTGGCTCCAGCGCGTGCGTCAGGTGTCGGGCGTCGAGGAACGGGTGCTCCTCGAGGTCCTTCGCGGGATTCGAACGGCCACCGGCCTGGCTCAGCCGCGCGGGGCACGGCCGGGGGCGACAACCGGAACAGGCAGCACCGGCGCCAGCGATGCGCCGAGTCGCATCACCGTGGAAAGTGTGACCACGGCACCCGATGCCCTCCGCCTGACCGACATCCTGCGGGGCATCCTGCCGCAGGAGCAGGAGCTCCTCCGGCTGCTCCTCCTGGTGCCCGAGGTCCAGATCAAGGTGACCGAGAGCATCGGGCCGGATCAGCTTCCGAACACCGTTGCCCGCGAGCTCTTCCGGGCCGTCGTGCTGGCCCGCGAGCCGAACGAGGAGGGGATCCATCCGCCGTTCAGCCTGACCGGGCTTGTCCAGTCACTGGACCCCGAGACCGCGGCCCTGGCGCAGGCGGTCGTGGCCCGACGCGATCCGAACCCCCGGGAATTGACCCAGCAGGAACTCTCCTACGAGGTCGAGCGCCTGGTCATCGATCTCGAGGAGCGCGGACTCGACGAGCGGTCCGAGTTCACCCAGAACGCGCTTGCCGAGGCGGAGCAGGCGGGAGACCGCGAGGTCGCCGAACGGCTCCTCCTCGAGAGCCAGGCCACCAACGAGCAGCGGCGCTCGCTCCATCGACGGCGCGACCAGACCCGGCTCCTCGTCCGATCCGGCGCGTCGGCCTCGTCGGCCCCACCGGCCCACTCCATCCACTCCGGCCACTCCATCCACGCCGGCCACCTCGGCCGAGCCCACCCACGGCATCGAACTCAAGCCCACCAGGAGGTAGCACCCGTCATGCCCGTCGATCCCCTCGATCAGCAACTTGTCGAAGCCGTCCTTGCCCGTCCGCGCCGCGCGAAGGCGGATCTCGAGGAGGCGAAGCTTGCCGGCATTCGGACCAAGGTCGTCGACGACGATGACGACGACGATGACGACGAGGATGACGGCCCCGTGGCCGGGTCTGGGTCGGACGACTCGGACGATGTGACCGTCGAGGTCGTGACCGAAGGCCGCGATCTGCTGGACCCGAAGTTGCCCAGGGACGGGCCGACCAAGCTGAACGCCGCCGAGCTCGAGGAGCCCACTGCGGCGGAGATCGAGGCGATGTCGGCCGACATGATCGGCATCGACGACCCGGTCCGGATGTACCTCAAGGAGATCGGCAAGGTCGCCCTGCTGACCGCCGAGGAAGAAGTCGTCCTGGCCAAGGCGATCGAGCTTGGGGAGCAGCTCGTCGATGAGCCATGGAAGGGCATCGTTTCGCTCCACGAGTGGACGACGCACGGCACGGAGTCCAAGACCCGGACCCTCAAGCCGCAGCATCGCCTGCCCCTCGGGGAAGAGGCGCACCGCCTCGTCCGCGAAGCCGTCTCGCACGAGGATTCGGCGGACCTCCTGGTTCCGCCGCCGGACTTCCACCTCATCAAGGCCGGCCGTGACGTGCAGTCGGAGGGCACGACGCAACTCCTGAAGGAGGCACGGAAGCTGCTCTCGACGTACGCCGACGCCCTCGCCGGGACGGACGGAGCGCCGACGCCGGCCGAGGCGTTCCTGACCCTGCTGGACTGGGCGTACTTCGCGGTCCACAACGGCGATCTCGACTCGCGCGACAACGTCGGCCTTCGCGCGATCTACGACTGGACGCGCGATGACGTCTCGTTCCTGGCCCTCGAGCGCTGGGTCGCCTCCGGCCGGGATGCCGATCTGCTCAAGCGGATGGGCCACGATCCGGAGGTCCCGCTCAACACGAAGCTCGCGCACCGCAAGGGCGAGCTCGTGAAGATCGGCCGCGATGCGCGCGAGCAGTTGACCTCGGCCAACCTGCGCCTGGTGGTGTCGATCGCCAAGAAGTACATCGGGCGCGGGATGAGCTTCCTGGACCTGATCCAGGAAGGAAACATCGGCTTGATCCGGGCGGTCGAGAAGTTCGACTTCGAGAAGGGCTTCAAGTTCTCGACCTACGCCACGTGGTGGATCCGCCAGGCGATCACCCGCGCCATCGCGGACCAGGCCCGCACGATCCGCATCCCCGTCCACATGGTGGAGACGATCAATCGCCTGATCCGCGTCTCACGCCAGCTCCTCCAGGAACTGGGCCGGGAGCCGACGGTCGAGGAGATCGCCGAGGCGATGTCCAAGGGCCAGGAGGTCCAGGTCACCCCGGAGAAGGTGCGCGAGATCATCAAGGTCAGCCAGGAGCCGGTGTCTCTCGAGACCCCGATTGGTGAGGAAGAGGACTCGCATCTCGGCGACTTCATCGAGGACCGGGCCGCCCTGGCCCCGGCCGAGGCCGCGTCCCACCAGCTCCTCAAGGAGCAGGTGGAGGCGGTGTTGGACTCCCTGACCGGACGCGAACGGCGCGTGCTGCAGCTCCGGTTCGGCCTGGAGGACGGCCGCGCCCGGACGCTCGAAGAAGTGGGCAAGGAGTTCAACGTGACCCGCGAGCGCATCCGCCAGATCGAGGCGAAGGCGCTCCGCAAGCTCCGCCACCCGTCCCGCAGCCGCAAGCTCAAGGACTACCTGGAGTAGAGGAGGCCTTACGGCACCGGGAGTGGATCTCCGCAGTCGGTGAACCAGCTCACGGTTCCGCCCATCGGCGCGAGGTGGATCTGGCGTCTGGTGGTCGCTCCAGAGGCGGTCACGTCGGCATCGATCGTCCACGCCTCGTCAATCGGCGTCGTTCGTTCGTCGGTTACGTAATCCCATGGTGCCAGCGGATGGATCTCGACGATCGAGACCGCGTACGTCGGGTCAGTTGCATCGGTCGCGAGCTTGGTTTCGCAGGGCGATACCCCGTACCGATCGATGACCGCGCCGTTGAGTCGAGCCGCCATTGACTCGATGGTGCCGCCCCGGATCGCGTCCACGAGATCGACGAAGAACGCCCGGATCGCCGCGTCCGTATCCGCGCCGACGGTCGGGCTGGGCACCTCGGTCGGATCGGCCGTCGGAGCCACGGTCGGAGCGACGGTCGGAGCGACGGTCGTGCCCGAGGTTCCGGGAGCACTGGGCGATGGCGACGCGGAGGATACGTCCGCAGGACTCGCCGAAGGGCTCGGTCGCGGTCGCGCTGCCGGCAGCGAGCTGCGTGCCGGCGACCAGCATCAGTACGGCGCCGAGGACGAGCAGGACTACTCCGGCAACCGTCCGTCCGTTCATTGGGCCCTCCCTTCGAGCAGCGACTCGAGTCCGAGGATAGCGGCGCGACGCGCCAAGGTGAACCCTCAGGGGACGGCAGGCTCCAGGATCTCGGGCGACCAGGTTCGATTCTGATTGCCGTCACCGATTCGACGGTCTAGAGTGCACGCAACCTTCTGCACCTGGGGAGGGACCGGGGTGGAATTGCACGCCCTTCGGGGCGCGGCGTCTCGCAATCCACGGGGTTCGATGTTGAAGCGCCCGTTTGCGGTGCTTCTGGCGGCCGTTCTGGCTGCCCTCGTGCTCGTGCTCGCCCCGGTCGGCGGACCGAACCGCGTCAGCCCGGTCCAGGCGGTCGACGAGGATCCCTTCTTCCTCGTGATGCAGCTGATTGCGCTCGACAACGGGAAGCAGCTCGTCGTCAACGGCGACATCGTCACGCTTGAGGACCTCACGGGGCCGTTCGGTGTCCCTCTGCCCGGCGCAGATCTCACCCGCGCCGGATTCGTGGACCTGCCGACGCTTCCGCCGTGGCTCCTCGAGTTCACGTTCATGTGCGGTGCCCCGGATGTCGTCTGCCCATCGACGGGGAGCGATGACGCGTCGTACGAGAGCGGCGCATTCCTCTTCTACGAGCAGCTGGCCGCACCTCCTGGGTTCGAGGCCGGGGTCCGCTACGAGTTCGGTCCGATCCTCCGCCTCGACGAGTACCCGGCGATGCCGCTCGCACCGGGCGCGCCGTTCGGGGGTGGCACGCACGCCATCATCACGAGGTTCGAGGGAGACAACCGCGACGTCCTGTACTTCGCGAACCAGGGCGGCCAGCTCCAGACGTTCCGCACGAGGGCGCGATCCCTGGTCATGGGGGCCTCGATTCTCACGATCGTGCCCAAGGCGAAGGAGATCCTGACCCCCATCACCGGATGGGACGCCTACACCTTCTCGTCCAAGGGCACAGCCGAGACCACCGGGCGTGACAATCTGCGCGGCCTCAACGGCGAGGCAATGCTGGATCCCGGAACAGTGCCGACCGTCGAATTCAGCGACGCTCCTGCGCCATCGATCGCACCGTCGAGCACACCCACCGCGGCTCCGACCGGCACGCCGGTACCCTCACCGACCGCCACCGCCACCGCCACCGCCACCGCCACCGCCACCGCCGCACCAACGCCGAGTTCGACGAGTGGGGGCGGCTCCGATTTCCCCTGGCTGGTCGTGCTCGTCCTCGGCGGCATCCTGGCGGCCATCGGGGCGTTCCTCCTGCGAGGGCGGGGTGGGACATCGCCCGGCACCGGCCCGGGCGGTGGCTCGAAGGGCATGCCCGGCGGCCCAGTGGTTGCGATCGGCGCGGGCGACGCAGATCCGTGCCCGCCCCTGATTGCCGCTGCGAAGGCGGCACGGGCGGCGTGCGAGGAAGCCCGCGCGGCCGCCGATGCTGCCGCGGCCGCCGCGAGGGCTCGCGAGGCCGAAGCCGACGCCGCCCGATCGGACCTGGAGGGCGCAAGTCGCGCACGGGAGGCCGCGGAGAAGGAACTCGCGCGTCGTCAGCGCCCGCCCGATCGGGGTGGGGACTCCGCGTCCACCACCCATGGCGGCCGGACGGTTACCGAGGACTCGTACGACCTGCACATGCTCGAGGAGGCTCGGGCGGCCGCGAACGACGCATGGGCGGCCGCGAAGGCCGCCGCGACAAGCGATGCCGAGCGACAGGCGGCCAACGACGCGTGGCAGGAGGAGCTCCAGCGCCTCGACGGACCCGATGGGATCGACGAGATCCGCCGTCGCGACAAGGAAGGGCGCGCCAAATGGGTCGAGGAGGCCGAAGAGGCGCTGAAGTCCACCCAGGCGGCCGAGGCCGACGCCCGGGCGGCTCTTGATCTGGCCACGGCAGCCGCGACCGCCGCGGCCGACGAGGCGGACGCGGCACAGAGGCGCGCTGACGAAGCGTGCGCCAGGGCCGATGCCGCCGAGAAGGCGGCCGTTGACGCTGGCTGTATGCAGCCTGCCGGAGGTGCCGGTCCGGGCGCGCCGCCCGCGGGTGGGCCGCCGCTTCCAGAGCCCCCACCACCCGCGCCAACTCCGCCGACGCCTCCGACGCCTCCGGAGCCGCCGACGCCGCCCACCCCACCGTCTCAGCCGAGGAAGCCGCGGGCATGCCCCGACGGCGCCGAGCCGAGGGTCACCGAACGGAACCAGATCGAGGTGGACCTGTACATCATCTCGGAGAGCGTGCTCAAGATCGACAGCAACTACCCGTACGGTGAGGACGTCGATGACGCCCTCGACAACCTGGATCAGACCCTGGCCGGAGTCAATGCCGTCATGGCTCTCCCTGGCGCAGTGACGAACCCGGTGACGTCAATCCTCGGCTCGCTTGGCCTGCCCGGCTTCGACACCGTGACGACCGCGCCTGCGGCCGCGGCCGCGAAGAGCCTCCGCCGGCTGAAGGAGCGGATGGAGAACCACCGGAAGACCGGCACGTGGGGACTCAGCGTCCCGCTCCAGCACTACCGCTTCTTCTGCCGGATCACAGAGGAATGCGTGTCCGGACAGTGGGTCGAGACGAAGCGTGAGTTCGTCGGCGAGCGGGTCGGCAGGCCGCAGTGGGAGGAGAGCCCGCCCTACGATGTCCAGGACGTGGCCTACGACTCTGAGCGTGCCTGGCGAACGATGACTGCGAAGTACACGCGCCAGAACGCCCGGGCCGAGCAGCAGATCGCAGACGCCTCGAGGGCCTGCGGCGGCTGACCGCGGACCTGCCAGATTTCTCGCGACGGCCGGGGCTGGCCGCATTTCACGGCCGGGATCAGCCGAGCAGGCCGACCTGCCCGGCGATGTCGAGCCACATCCGGATGGCGACGACGAGGATGATGAAGCCCAGGACCAGCCCCAGCCGGTAGGGCGTGACTCGCCGCGAGATGGTCGCGCCCGTCCGGCCGCCGGGGAGCGCACCGACCACGAGCGCCGCCGCGAGCAGCCAGTCGACCTGGCCGGTCAAGGCCTTGCCGAGCAGCCCGGCACCGGACGAAACGGCCACGATCCCGACCGACGAGCCGACGACGTAGCGCATCGGGATCCGCAGGCCGTACAGGAGGACCGGGGCCAGGAAGAAGGCGCCGCCGGCCCCGATGAAGCCGGCCAGCACGCCCACGACGACGCCGATCGCGACGGCCGCCCGACGGTCAAACGCGGGCGGTCCGTCCGTGTGCGCCGGTGCCCGGTTGCGCAGGCCGAGCATCAACGCGGACGCGAACACGGCGAGGCTGGCAAACACGGCCTCGAGAACAATCGGCGCGAAGAATGCCGAGCCGAGGGCGCCCACGAAGGAGGCCACGATCATCGTCGGGCCGAGGATCGACACGAGGCGCCGGTCGACATGACCGCGACCGCGATGCCCGGACGCAGCGGACAGGGCCGCGGCCGTGACCTGGACGATCGTGATTCCGGCAATCGTCTTGATCCCGAGTTCGGGCATGCCCAGAAGCGGTGGGACATACAACAGCAGCGGAATGAGGATGACGGCGCCGCCCACGCCAACCAGGCCGGATAGAAGCGCCGCCCCGAAGCCGATGCTGATGAGGAGCGGCACGAGCGGATCGGCACGCGACAGGACGAGGGTCAGTACGGCGAGCACCAGCCACCCGCCGATGACCGCCAGCCGGAGGGGGGTGAACCGGAAGGAGCCCAGGGCCACGCTCATCCGCCGGTCTGGATTGACCGGAACACCAGGATGAGCAGGACCAATGAGGCGATGGCCAGGACGACCACGCGTCGCCTCGGATCGTCCCGCATGTGGGCGATGGCCCAGGCACCCGGCAGGACGGCGACCCCGAGCAGGCCATAGACGATGTGCAGCGGGTCGGCCGGCGGCCCGTCAGTGAGCGCCAGCGTCACTCCCACCAGCCCCGTGCCGGCCAACAGGATGACGGCCCACACGAGACCGCCGAGGAGGAGCGCCGGGAGCGGCCGCCGGAGCAGGCCGAGCGTGACCGCCCAGCCGGCCACGATGATGACGAGGACGAGCGTGACTTGTGCGGCGAGGCCGTGGATCTCCGCCATCCGGCGGTCAGGTGTCGCCGGCCAGGTCGAACAGGGCCGCGGTCGCCTCGCCGGTCAGATTGGGCAGGTCGCAGTCCCGGATGCAGGCGAGGATCCGGTGGACCTTCGGCTCCGTGATCCGGTAGAACACGTGCAGTCCGTCGCGTCGCGCACCAACGACACCCTCGCTGCGCAGGATGGCGAGATGCTGGCTGACGAGGGCCTGGCTCGCTCCGCTCGTGTTGACCAGGTCGGTCACGTGGCGCTCTCCGCCTTCGAGGACTTCGAGCAGGTGCAGCCGGAGCGGATGGCCGAGGACGCGGATGACCCGGGCCGCACGCTCCAGGATCTGTGGTTCGATCGGGGCGAAGCCCGATCCTGTCGCGTCCGTGTCCAGCGTGGGAAACGTGAAGACCTCGGCGCGTTGAGGCCCACCCGAGGGATCGGACGTTCGGCGGCGGGGAAGGGTCTGAGACGTCATAACGCTGCCTACTCTAGGGGTCCCGCGCAAGTGGACTCGATGGAGCGCCGCTCGGCGACCCCGTGTCCGCATCGGGAGCGACGTTGATTGATGGACCGGCGGCGCCGTTCGTGCGATACGCGTCCGGGGTTGGTCGAAGCGGTCGGAGCAACCATTCCGGCCGACGCAGGCCACCCGGACCGGGTCCGGGCCGGGCGAGCTTGAGCCACTCACGATAGATCTCACGCGATCGACCGGTATCGACGCTGATGTCACCTTCCTGATCATCTTCCAGGGCGGGCCGGACGGTCACCTTCTGATGCCACGCGTGGGCGCCGGACACCGGATCCGGGTGGACCGGGAAGGTCAGGTTCTGATGGACCCCGGCGTCCCGCCACCAGACCCGCGACGAATCTGGATCCGAGGAGGGGAAGGGGGCCACGCCCTCCAGCCGCCGCATGCGCCACTGGCTTCCGTAGCCGTCGCCGGCGCCCCCGGTGGACTTCGCGGGCGCTGTCGGCTCCTCCGTGAGATCGACACGAGCGCTGGCCCAGCGATCCGTGCCCGCCCCGTCACCGAGTCGCCAGCGGCCCATGTGATGCGAGCAGGCCACCACGCCCGGTCGGATCCCCTCGGTCACCCAGGCCCGGTTGACGTAGTGCCCGATATCGGTTTCCACGCGGATGAGGTCGCCCGTGGCGACGCCGATCCGCGCCGCGTCCGTCGGGTGGATCCAGACCGGGTTGCCGTGGGCGATCTCGGTCAGCCACTTGGCGTTGGCCGAGCGGGTGTGGATGAGGA
The DNA here is from genome assembly GCA_963697415.1 of uncultured Chloroflexia bacterium. Taxonomy (GTDB): domain Bacteria; phylum Chloroflexota; class Limnocylindria; order Limnocylindrales; family CSP1-4; genus UBA5189. The sequence goes on along the minus strand of CAVONW010000003.1, from coordinate 2,548,750 downwards.
CCGGCAGTCGGAAGGTGGGGATGAGCGCGAAGTCATTCGGGCCCGTCATCCGCTCGCGGGCGACCTGGGATGAGGTGTAGGCCGGCACGGCCAGGTCTGACCAGCCCCACTCGACCAGGGTCGGGGAGTAGAACTCGAGCTTTCCCGATGGGGTCGGGAAGCCCCGGCGGCCCTCGCCGTCCACCACGATTCCGCGCCGGACTCTCCCGTCGGCGTCCTTCGGGATCGCCGGGACCGGCACGATGTTGAGCGGCGGCTTGGCCGGAGCCGGGCCATGGATCTCGCCCTCGGAGTTGACGACGACGTCCCTGCCCGTCGTCGCGATCAGATCATCGTGCCGGCCGTAGACATCGTGCTCGATCTCGAACGCACCGTACTTGCGCATGTAGGCGAGCGGGGTCAGGCCCTCGTCGGCCGCAGCCTTGGGCAGGCCCGGCACCGAGTGCTCGAAGATCCAGCCGTAGTAGTCGTCCACGGTCATCTTCTCGCCGGGTCGATCCGGCGCCTCGAACCAGCGCCGGATGCCCAGCGAGCCGTCCGGGTCGATCCGCCACGACAGCTCGATCCAGAACTCGTTCTCCTCCCAGACCTCGCCCGGGTTCGTCTCGCGGGTGTCGCTCACGGTGCGTCCCGCGCGTTCGGCGGCGACGCGGGTGACCGGCTGGCGGAACCCGATCCAGGTCCCGGCGTGCGTTTCGTAGGAATGGAGGTCGTGACGCTCGCCGGCCAGGCCCACCGGCAGGACGTAGTCCGCGTACCAGGCCGATTCGCTCCAGACCGGGGTCAGCGCGGCGTGCCGCCCGATGAGGTCCTCGCGGCGCAGGGCCTCGACCCATGTCAGCCCGTCCGGGTTCGTCCAGACAGGGTTGTAGACGCGTGTGAAGTAGACATCCAGGCTGCCCCTGCCCTCGAGCAGGAAGTGCGGCAGCAGGAATGACATCTCGAAGAACGCGAGCGGGTATTCCTTCGGCCAGGTGAGGTCGTTCCAGGAGCCCGGGTGAGGCGGCATGTACGGCGGCCGGGGCACCCACTTGTCCCAGGCGTTGGGCGACGTGCCACCGGGCGTCCCGACGGATCCGGTCAGGACATTCAGGAAGAACAGGCAGCGTGCTGTCTGCCACCCGCCGATCACCCCGGCGGCGCTGGCCCGCCAGTTGTGCGCCGCGAGGGCGGTACCGGCACCGGCGACAAGCTCGGCGACCGCCTCGATCTGGGCCGCCGGAACGCCGGTCTCGCGCTCGGCGTAGGCAAACGTGTAGCCGCCGTAGAGGCGCTCCAGCTCGACCACGAAGTCATCGAACGTCGGTGCGTCGAGCTCGGGCCGGGCGACCCGGAGGTAGTCCGCCCAGTTCACCCAGCGCTCCACGAAGGCCCGATCGAACCGGCCGCTGACGATCAGGTGGCGGGCGATCGACAGGAGCAGCGCGGGCTCGCTCCCGGGCCACGCGGCCAGCCACTCGTCCGCCTGGCTGGCGGTGTTCGAGAGGCGCGGATCGACCACGATCAGCTTCGCCCCGTTGCGCCGGCCGTCCATGATCCGCTGCGCGTGCGGGTTGAAGTAGTGGCCGCTCTCCAGGTGCGCGCTGATCAGGAAGATGACCTTGGCGTTCGCGTAATCCGGCGACGGGCGATCGAAGCCCATCCAGAATGCGTACCCGGCCCGGCCCCCGGCCGAGCAGATGTTGGTGTGCGAGTTGTGGCCGTCGACGCCCCACGCGGCCAGGACCCGCTCAGTGAAGCCATCCTCGCCGGGCCGGCCCACGTGGTACATGACCTTGTTCGGCTCGCCGCGCGTGATCGCCGCCCGGATCCGACCGGCAAGATCGTCCAGCGCCTCGTCCCAGGTGCAGCGCTCCCATCCGCCGGCACCGCGTGCGCCCGTGCGACGCATCGGGTACAGGATCCGCTCGGGATCGTGCTGCTGGGTGATCGTGGCCGGGCCCTTGGCGCAGTTGCGGCCGCGACTGCCCGGATGGAGCGGGTTGCCCTCGTACTTGCGGACGACGCCCGTCTCCTTGTCGACGTAGGCCAGCAGCCCGCAGGCCGACTCGCAGTTGAAGCACGTCGTGGGGACCAGGGTGTACTCCCGGCTCTCGCGATGGGGCCGGGCTTTCGGATCCAGCTCGGTCCAGCCGTCCCAGCGGTCGGGCGGCGGGAAGGCGTCCAATCCGGGCTGCATGGCGCCGTCGTTGGCCGGGTGGTTCGTGGCGCCTCCGGGTCCGTTGCGTCGCTTCACGGTCATCTCGTCACCTAGCTGATCGGGACGGCCTGGCCGGCCGCGATGAAGCCGAGCTCGTACCACAGCAGCCCGGCCGCGGCGGACGCACCCACCACGACGAGCACCGGCAGGGCGGCCACGCCCAGGGCGGACAGGCCGGCCCACACGATGACCGCCGCGACCGGCATGACGCCGCCGAGCACGACGCCGCCGACCCAGAACGCGCCCGCAAATGGACCGCGGACGAGCAGATGGGCCGCCGCCCGGCCATTGGCCGTGGGGTGGCCGGCGAGGGCCTCGCCGAGGACCAGGGCCGCGAGGTTCACGACACCGCCCGCGAGCATCGTCCCGGCGGCAACGGTGACCAGCGCGTCCGGCGCCCCAAGCACCGCCAGGGCCGGCAGCACCGTGGCCGCGCCCAGCAACGTGGCCTGGGCGATGAGGACGACGCCCGTGACCGGTCGCTGCCAGAGATCCCGCGCCTCGCACTGGCGGAGCAGGAACATCGTGTACAGCGCGGTCATGACGGCCAGACCGAGGGTCGGTACGCCGAGGGCCGTGAGGAGCGCCGCCTCGACGTTGAACAGCGTGCCCAGCCACCACAGGCCGAGGAGCCCGCTGTAGCCGATGAGGATGAACGCGCCAATGGCCAGCCAGCTTCGCCGCTGGGGCCGGTAGAGGATGGACAGGAAGCGCTCGGGACGCTTCAGATCCGCCACGAGCAGCAGGGCCGTGAGCCCGACGCCAACCAGTGAGATGAAACCCGCGACCAGGCGCGTGAGCTGGTCAACCTCGGCCAGGCCCAGTGTTGCCGCCACGAAGATCAAGCCGAACGCGCCGGCCCCAATCCCCTTCGTCCACAGGTACAACGCCACCTTCCAGCCCCACGGCCGGGGGTGGAACACGTCATAGGCGACGCGAGCATCTGGCCGGGGAGGTCCGGCGATTGCACCCGCCGGCACGTTCTGCAGCGCGATCAGCGCCGCGGTGGTCAGCAGCGGGCCCTCGGCGACGGGCGACGGCGTCCGGATCCCGGGCCCACGCACGGCTCCAAGGGCCGCGGCGCCGCCGGTCAGGACGGGCAGGGCCGTGCCCCGCAGCGACGATCTGCCGGCGACCCCCACGGCGACGCGCGAACCGACACTCACGCCAGCGCCAACTGCGGCTCCGCCGACGGCGCCGGGTTCAGCCCGCACGCCGGGCCCGAGCATCGTCGTGTAGTCCTTCGCGCCGCCGGTCCGCCGGTCCGCCCACATGTAGCGGTCCTCGTGGACCGGGGCCAGCGGATCCAGGGCCGTCGCCGAGGCCCCGACGTAGAACGCCTGCGGCTGCGTGCCCTGCTCGGGTCGCCGGACCGTGGTCCGCTTCGAGGCGATGATCTGGGCCGCCCGACTGGCCGGGTCCTCGATGTCGCCGAAGACCAGGGATTCGGTCGGACAGACCACGACACAGGCCGGCAGGAGGCCCTGGTCCACCCGATGCGAGCAGAAGTTGCACTTCTCGGCGACATGCTCCTCGGGATCGATGTAGATCGAGTCGTACGGGCAGGCCTGGATGCAGGCCTTGCAGCCGATGCATCGACTGGTGTCAAAGTCGACGATCCCATCCGGCCGCTTGAACATCGCCGTGGTGGGGCAGACCTCCACGCACGGCGGTTCCGCGCAGTGATTGCAGCGGAGGACGGCGATGTCGCGGCGGGTGTCCGGGAAGGTCCCGCGTTCGACGTACTTGACCCAGGTCCGGTTGACTCCGAGGGGGACGTCGTTCTCGGCCTTGCACGCCGTGGTACAGGCGTGGCAGCCGATGCAGGAGGTCTGGTCGATGACCCAGGCGAAGCTCGTCACGAAAAGGACGCACCTCTGGCACTACCATCGTTGACACGCCGGACGCTCCGGGAGTATATAGGCACATCGCGATACCGCAACCCGCCACGGCGTCGTATCCGGCCGCCGCGGGGGCGACGACGGCAGTCGCGGCAAGGAGACTGAGATGGCCGACGCACCCGCACATGACCAGGTCCTTGACGCGAAGGGGCTTCTCTGCCCGATGCCGATCGTCAAGCTCGCCAAGTTCATGAGGGAGATGGCTCCGGAGCAGGTCGTGCTGCTGGAGGCCACGGACCCCGGTGCCATTCCTGACGTTGCGGCCTGGAGCAAGAACACCAAGAACCCGATCATCTACCAGGACCAAGTGGACAAGGTCATGCGCTTCTGGATCCAGAAGGCCTGACGGACCACCGGCGCAGACGACCGACGAGGAGGCCGGCATGTCCAGCATCGTCTACGTCCACTCTGGCGGGGTGAACAACCCCGAACGGAGCGCCACCCCGATCTATCTCGCCACCACGGCCGCGGCCATGGACGTCGAGGTCGGCATCTACTTCACCGTCAACGGGCCGACGCTCCTGAAGAAGGGCGTCGCCGAGACCCTGATCGTCCCCAAGTACGACGGCAACGGCGCTCCGCTCCGTCGGTTCATCGACCAGGCCCTGGATATGGGCGTCAAGTTCTACGTCTGCCAGCCCTCCCTGGACCTGCACGGCCTGACCAGGGACGATCTCATCGACGAAGTCGAGATGATCGGCGGGGCTGCCTTCAACGACATGGCCCTCGAGGCCGACCAGGTGATCTGCTTCTGATGACTGGCTGAGCCGATGGTCCTCCAGGCGCGCTACGCCGACGTCCCGCTCGAGGACAAGCAGCGGCTGTTCGACGAGGTCAAGGCGGACGCGCGCTTCGACAGCTACCTGTACGGCTGCTACGAGTGCGGCATCTGCGTCGCCGCCTGTCCGTCCGCCCGCTTCTACGACTTCTCCCCGCGCAAGATCGCCCAGGCGGCCTCGCGCGAGGACCTGCCGATGTTCTACGAGCAGCTCAACGACGACATCTGGAACTGCTCACAGTGCTTCTCGTGCACGCGCTGTCCCCGCGGCAACAACCCGGGCGGGCTCATCACGATCATGCGCGAGGTCTCGATCAACAACGGCCTCACCTCGGCCAAGAACGCCCTCGAGGGCTACGGCCGTGTCGTCTACAAGATCATGTCCACCGGAACCCAGGTCTCGCCGGACATGCTCCAGCCGAATGCCTTCCCGGACTGGGGCCCGCATGTCCAGGAGATCTCGGACAACCTGGCACTGTGGCGCCGGGCACTGCCGCCGGACACGATGCACACGACCTCGACGGCCTGGGAGGTAGACGACAAGACGCTGACCGAGCTGTACCTGATCTGGCACATGACCGGGGTGCTCGACATGATCAAGGGGGTTGATGTGGGCCTCCACATGATCCTCAACGACGTCATGGAAGAACTGCTCGAAGACGCGGGCTACGAGGCTGAGTAGGAGTCCCCAATGCCGATCCCGTTGACCGTACTCGAGACCCGGCGCGAGGCGCGCGACGAGCGAGGCTTGATCGCCCCGCCGACCGAGGATGTCCGCGAGAAGGTCTTCGAGCTCGAGGCCCAGGGCCAGTGGCTGGTCCAGCGGGTGCCGGACCCGTGGCTCGGCGTGACCACCAAGTACGGCCGGATCAAGAAGATCCCGGTCGCCCGGACGTGGCATCACAAGTCGTGCGGGCAGTGCGGCCACATCCCGGGCTACTCGACCTCCATCTTCTGGCTGATCCGGAAGCTCGGGCTGGACTACAACGATCCGCGCGACCAGACGTCATGCACGGCCTGGAACTACTACGCCTCCGCCACCTCGAACCAGGGCGCCCAGGCCGCGGTCGCGATGCGCAACTTCGGGGCCGCCTACGAGTCCGGCTACTTCCCGTGATCCATTGCGGGACCTCGTACGGACACTACAAGGAGGTCCGCGAGGAGCTGGTCCACTCGGCTCAGCTGCGCGACGAGGTCCGCCGGATCTGCGACAAGCTGGGCAAGCCGTTCGTGATGCCCGAGGAGATCGTCCACTACTCCGAGTGGATCTACGCGATGCGCGACGAGTTCGCGAAGCGGCGGGTCCTCGACCTCTCGAACATCGACGTCACCGTCCACCCGGCCTGCCACTACCACAAGCTCGTGGTGGAGGACGCCATCTACGACCCGGATGTGTACGGCGGCCAGCGGACGGCGGTCGTGTCCGCCGTGGTCACGGCCCTGGGGGCCAACGTCAAGGACTACAGCACCTGGTTCGACTGCTGCGGCTTCGGCTTCCGGCACATCCTCGTCCAGCGTGACTTCACCCGATCCTTCGCCACGCTGCGCAAGATCGAGGTCATGCAGGAAGAGGCCAATCCGGATGTCGTGCTCACGCACGACACCGGGTGCGTGACGACCCTGGACCAGAGCCAGTTCGCGGCTCGCGCGCACAACCGCAAGGTCGGCGTGCCGGTCATGTCCGAGGCACAGTTCGCGGCCCTCGCCATGGGTGCGCATCCGTACCGGGTCGCGCAGCTCCACTGGCACAGCACCGAGTACCGGCCGCTCCTCGAGAAGATGGGGATCGACTGGAAGGAGCGCTGGCGCGAGTTTGAAGAAGACCTCGAGCGTCTCAAGCTGGACAACAAGGCGTACATGACCTGGGAGGATGCCGATGCCTGAGACCGTGCTCGTGATCGGTGGCGGACCGGCCGGGCTCGAGACCGCCCGCGCAATCGCGTCGATCGGTGGCCGGGCGCTCCTCGTGGAGCGGCGGGACGTCCTGGGTGGGACGCCCGACGAGTCGAACTACGCCGCATTGACGCCACGAATGGGCTCCGCGCAGGACGCTCTCGATCTGCTCCGCGCCGGCGTCGATGATCCCAATGTGGATGTGCGTGTCTCCACAACGCTGACCGCCTGTTCCGGTTCGATCGGGGACTTCTCGGTGACCCTGTCCGGGCCGGCCGGTGAGACCACCGAGCAGGTGGGGGCGATCGTGGTGGCGACGGGCTTCCAGCACTTCGATCCGGGCCGCGAGACCCAGATGTACGGCTACTACGAGTATCCCGACGTCATCACCCTGCCGGATGCCGAGAAGATGCTCAAGGACCACAAGTTCGTACGCCCGTCCACCGGCGAGGCGCCGCGGAACGTCGCGTTCATCCAGTGCGTCGGCTCACGTGACCGGCGCCTGGGCAACGAGTACTGCTCGAAGGTGTGCTGCGGGGTTGCATCCAAGGAGGCGATCGAGATCCGCCGGATGCTGCCCGACACGAAGGTCTACATCTTCTACATCGACATGCGGATGTACGGCTACTGGGAGAACGAGATCTACTGGCCGGCCCAGGAGGAGTACAACGTCACCTACATCCGGGGCATCGTCACCGAGATCGTGGGCAAGGACGGGCGTCTCCTGATGAAGGGCGAGGACACCACGATGGGGCGGCCGCTGGAGGTCCTCATGGACGTCATCGTCCTGTCGGTGGGCATGGAGCCAAGCCGCGGGACTCGTGACGTAGCCGGAATCCTGGGTCTCGAGCAGAACAAGTACGGGTTCATCTCGGCTCCCGGGGAGCCGATGGACCCGGTGTCCACAACCGTCCCCGGCATCTACGTAGCCGGGGCCGCAGGCGGACCGAAGGACCTCGAGGATGTCGTGGGGATGGCCGGCTCGGCCGCGACGCGTGCGGTGAGCGCGGTTCGTGGGCAGCAGCGTGCGGAGGCGGCGGGGGCCCGATGACCTGGGGACCAGCCGTCTTCGGCGGCGAAGCCTTCGCCGGCCAGGGCGGCCTCGTTGATGCCGTCGACACGCCGAGCGCGCTCGAATTCATGCGTGAGGCGCTGGTCAAGATCAGCGAGGAAGACATCGGGACGGTCGTGGACCTGCTGGCGATGAAGCGCGAGCTGATGCGGCCGCTGCTGTCCGAGGACGCACTCGAATCCGCGAACGCGGATGCCGTCCGGCCAATCCTGTCCCGGGTCTTCGCGACGCGCCGGCGCGCCGACGAGCTGCTCGTCGCCGCGGGGGCTCCCGTCATTGCCGGCGCGATTCGCGACCTGGTCCATGGAGCCGGCCGGATCGAGACCAGGTTCGCCGCGTTCGATGGTGCCCTCGGCGCGATCGAAGCGCCGATCCGCCGAGATCTCGGCGGCGAGTGCCTGCACTTCTCGGATCCGGAGCGCTACTGGCTGTGGAGCCGCTGGATGTGGGATCCGGAACCGCGTACCGGGGCCCTGCCGCTGGTCATGGTGGACGACTTCGACTTCTCGGGTGACGATCCCGGTGTCGAGTACCTGCGGGTGGGTGCGGCCACGGCATCGGTGATCGCTACCGCCCGGGACCTCGGTTTCCAGCGGATGGGTGCCAGCCCGTTCGCGGTGGATGTCTACCTCGCCGCGATCTACGGGATCTACCTGTACACCGTGACCCGCCTGAGAATGACCCAGGAATTCAACAGGGTCATCCCGCACCTGCCGGACCTGGTGCGCCGGCTGCTCGGCGTGTGGGCCCTGAGCGTCGCGCGGGGGAGCTGAACTGATGTCCAGAGACCTCCCGATCATCAAGGTTGACCAGGTCACCGAGCTGGAGCACGCGGTCGTCGAAGGCATCGACATCTCTGGCCACTGGAACCGGATGTTCAGCGATCGGTCAACCACCGCGTTCCCGACCGAGGCGATGGACTGGATCACCTCGCTGGACGGTGGCGAGTCCCTCCGCGACTGCTACCAATGCGGCAAGTGCGTCCCGGTCTGCCCCGTACAGCACGTGGGGGATTACGGGCCGCGCAAGCTCAACGCCAAGGTCATCCGCGGCAACAACCTCATGGATGACCCGGACCTCTGGCTGTGCACGACCTGCGGCAACTGCTTCCGGGTCTGCCCCAAGGAAGTGAACCCGCTCCGGATCATGCCCGCGATCCGCGAGCAGGCGGTCCTGGAGGGCAAGATCCCGGATGAGCTCTCGGATGTCTTCCGGAACCTCCAGAAGTCCGGCAATCCGATGGGCGAATCGCCCCGCAAGCGGATCGACTGGATCGCCGAGGCCGGCGTCGATGTTCCGATCATCAGCCAGCTCGACCGACCGGTGGACGTCCTGTGGTACGTGTCCGACTACACGAGCTACCACCCGCGCGGCAAGGATGCCGCCAGGGCGATGGCGCGGGTCATGACCAGGCTGGGCGTGGACTTCGCGATCCTCGGCCCGGAGGAGCGCAGCGACGGCGACTCCGCCCGGCTGGCCGGCGAGAGCGGCCTGTTCGATCTCCTGGCCGAGCAGAACATCAAGGCCTTCGGCAAGTACGAGTTCAAGCGGCTCGTGGTGATGGATCCCCACGCCTACAACGCCTTCAAGAACCACTATCCGCGCCTGGGCTGGGAGGGCGAGGTTCTCCACTACACGCAGTTCCTGGCGCCCCTGGTGGACCAGATCGAGTTCCAGTCGTCGGTTGACCTCGACGTCACCTATCACGACCCGTGCTACCTGGGTCGCAACAACGGCGAGTTCGAGGCTCCGCGCCTCCTGCTCCAGGCAATCCCCGGGATCCGTCTCGCCGAGATGCCCCACACCAGGGCGAACGGGTACTGCTGCGGCGGCGGTGGGGGCGGGATGTGGCTCGACGGCTTCGTGGCGGAGCACGTGTCGGAACGCCTGTCCGAGCGTCGCGTTCGGGAGGCCGTGGCCACCGTCGGGATGGATGGCAGCGGCGTACTTTCGGTCGCCTGCCCGTACGAACCATCTCGCTTCGAGGATGCCGTGAAATCAACGGGCAATGACGGCAAGCTCGCCGTTCGCGACATCATCGAGCTCATCGACCAGGCGATGCAGCCAAGTTCGACCTGACAGCCGGTGGTCCGCCGGTACCACCCACGCCGCCCCGATACCCAGCCCGGATTGCACCGCTAGGAGACGCGATGGACTACGTCGTACTGTTGAAGCAGGTCCCCGATCTCGCCGAGGAGCTCGAAATTGATTCGGCCGGGACCGGGTTGGACCGTGAGTGGATGAGCTTCGTTTCCAGCGAATGGGACGAATATGCACTGGAGGAGGCACTGCTCCTCCGAGACGCCATGGGCGGCACGGTCACATGTCTCGCTCTGGGCGTCGAAGCCGGCGACGTGGACGAGCTCCTCGCGACCTGCCTGGCGCGTGGCGCCGACCGGGTCGTCAAGGTCGGCTCGTTCGAGCAATCGCCTGACTCGCATACCGCGGCTGCCGCGTTCGCGGGCGCCCTCGCCCACCTGCATTACGACCTCGTGATGACCGGCGTCCAGGCGATCGACGACCTGGATGGCCAGGTCGGACCCCTGCTCGCAACGCGACTGAACCTGCCTCACGTGTCCGTGGTGACCCACATCGAGGTCCATGGGCACGGGTCCAAGGTGACCGTCCACCAGGAGTACGCGGGCGGCGTCGTCGCCGAATTCGAGGTCCAGCTGCCCGCCCTGCTCGGCGTCCAGACGTCGCGGGAGACGCCCCGCTATGCACCGGTCAGCCGGGTCCGGCAGCTGATGAAGACCGCGACCATCGAGTCGCTGCCCGGTGGAGAAGGCGGCGGCAGCGGCCTCGTCGTCGAGGCGATGGAAGTCCCACAGACCGGCTCGTCGGCCGAGATGATCAACGGCAACCCACAGGCCATCGCGGAGCGGATCGCGGCGATCCTGGCCGAGCGCGGCATTGGAGGAGCAGCCCGATGAGCGGCGATATCTTCGTCATCGCGGAGCATCGCGACGGCGCGATCCTCGACACCACCCATGAACTCCTCGGAAAGGCGAAGGCCCTGGCCGGTGCCACCGGCGGCGAGGCCGTCGCCGTCCTCCTGGGATCCGGCGTGGCCGGCCTCGCCGGATCGCTCACCTCGGCCGCCCGGGTCATCGTCGTGGACGGACCCGGACTCGCCGCGTTCACCCCGTCCACATACCAGGCGGCCCTGGTGCCGCTCGTCCGCGAGCGGCAGCCGGCGCTGGTCATCGTCGCCAACAGCGGGTCGGGCATGGACGTGGCAGCCGGTCTCTCGGCCGCCCTCGACCTGCCGCTCGCGGCCTACGCGATCGATCTCACCGTTGATGGCGGCGGGCCGCTCGTGACGTGCCAGCTGTACGCGGGCAAGATCCTGGCCAAGGTTCGTTTCACGGGTGGTCGCGGGATCGTCACCGTGGTCGCCGGCTCGTTCCCGGCCGATGCCGGCGCGACCGCCGGCGCCGGTCCGGCCGTCGAGACCGTGGCGCCTGCCGCGACGGACGACCGGATTCGGTTCATGGATCTCCTCCGCCCCGAGGCAGGCGACGTGGACATCACCCGGGAATCGGTCCTCGTTTCCGTCGGGCGAGGGATCGGGGAGCAGGACAACATCGAGCTCGTCGAAGCCCTCGCCGCGGCGCTCGGCGGCGCGGTGTCGTCATCGCGCCCGATCGCCGACGCCGGCTGGCTGCCGCGCACCAGGCAGGTCGGCAAGTCCGGCCTGAAGGTGAAGCCGAAGGCGTATCTCGCCCTCGGGATCAGCGGGGCCCCGGAGCACCTCGAGGGCATGCGGGGCGCCGAGTTGATCATCGCGATCAACACGGACGCGCGCGCCCCGATCTTCTCGGTGGCGCACTACGGTGCGGTCGCCGACATCCTCGACGTCGTGCCGGCCCTGACCGCCAAGCTCGGCGGGTAGGGGACCCACGGGCGTGCTCGGTCGCGACGTCACCCGCGAGATCTTCGAGGGCATCTCCTTCGAGGGGGAGATCCTGTTCTACGGGCTGTCCGCCCTCGCGACGCTGATCTTCTTCGTGGGTATCGGCGTCCGCCTGCGCAAGTACGTCCGGGGCCGCCGACAGGACGTCATCGGTTCGCCGCTCGGGTTCCTTCGACGGGCCGCGCGCAGCTCGGTTGACACCGCCCTCAACCAGACGGTCGCCAAGCGAGACCCGTACGCCGGTGTGTTCCATGCCGCGATCATGTGGGGGTTCATCGTCCTGTTCATCGGGACGGCGATCCTGACCATCGAGTCGGACATTGTCCGGCCGTTCCTGCCCCAGTTCAGCTTCTACTGGGGCACGTTCTATGTCGTGTACTCGCTCGTGCTCGACGTCCTTGGGCTGGCGATGCTCGTGGGCATCGCTGCGATGGCCATCAGGCGCGCACGGCGTCCGCGCCAGCTGGACTACACCCGGGTGGACATCGGCCCGGCCACCACGGACCGCGGCGGGTTCCGGACCGGCGACTGGATCTTCCTGGGCTGGCTCGGCCTGCTCGGGGTGAGCGGGTTCATCCTGGAGGGCGCCCGGATTCTCGCCAACGGCTTTCCCTGGTTCGAGGTCTTCTCGCCGGTCGGCTGGGTCATCGCCGGTCTGTTCGGCGCGCTCGGGATGACGGCGGCCTCGGCTGAAGGGATCCGCTACGCGTTGTGGTGGGGCCACGCCATCACGGCCCTCGCGCTCGTGGGCTACTTCCCGTTCTCGAAGGCGATACACGCCATCGTGGACCCCGTGAACCTTGCGCTTCGATCACCGCTTGCGGGTCGTCGCCTGCCGGTCCTCGCGGCGGTGGGAGCGGGCCCCGCGGACGGTCATCTCGGCATTCGCGACCTGGCCGACCTGACCTGGAAACAGCTGGTCGACGTCGATGCATGCACCAAGTGCGGCCGCTGCCACGTGGCCTGCCCGGCGGTCGCCTCCGGCGCGCCGCTCTCGCCACGAGACCTCATCCTCGACATCCGCCAGGAAGCGGATGCGGCCTGGTCCATCCTCGCCCCGCTCGGGGAGCACCGCTCCGATCATGCCTATGGCGGCGGTACCAACGGGGCGCGCGGAGCGGGTGGCGCGCACCCGGCGGATGCCGCCAACGGCGGCTCGCGCCTCGCCGGCGGCCTGATCAGCGCCGACACCCTGTGGTCCTGCACGATGTGCCTCGCCTGCGTCGAGGCCTGCCCGGTCGGGATTGAGCACGTGCCCACGATCGTCGGGATGCGCCGCTCACTCGTGGATCAGGGGATCGTGACCCCGAGCCTCCAGACCGCCTTCGCCAGCCTCGCCAAGCAGGGCAACTCCTTCGGCCAGTCGGGCCGGGCGCGGGCCAAGTGGACGGACGACCTGCCGACTCCCATCGTCGACGCGCGCAAACAGGACGTTGACTGGCTGTGGTTCGTGGGCGACTTCGCCTCGTTTGACGTCCGCGTCCAGGAGTCGACCCGTCTCGTGGCGCGCGTCTTCCAGGCGGCGGGCATGGACTTCGGGATCCTGTACGAGGGCGAGCGCAACGCCGGGAACGATGTCCGCCGAGCGGGGGAGGAAGGCCTGTTCGAGCTGCTCGCCGAGCACAACGTCGGCCAGCTCTCGAAGGTGCGGTTCCGGCGGATCGTCACAACCGATCCTCACACGCTCAACACGCTCAAGTTCGAGTACCCCGACTTCGGCGGTGACTACGAGGTCTGGCACTACAGCCAGGTCCTGGCATCGCTTCTCGCGTCCGGCGACCTCATGAAGCAGCGCTCGATCAACCGCCGGGTCACGTACCACGACCCGTGCTACCTGGCTCGCTACAGCAAGGTGACGGCGGCGCCCCGCGAGGTGCTCGCGGCGATCGGGGCGGACCTCGTGGAAATGCCGCGCAACGGCGCGAACACCTTCTGCTGCGGAGCGGGCGGCGGCCGCATCTGGATGGACGACAGCGGGCTTGCAGAGCGGCCGTCCGAGCAGCGCATCCGGGAGGCGGCCGAGCTCGCCGGCGTGACCGACTTCGTGACTGCGTGTCCCAAGGACCTGACGATGTACACGGCCGCGGCAAAGGCCACCGGGCACGCCGACCGATTGCTGGTCAGCGATCTCATCGAGCTGGTGGCGACGGCGGTGGACCTGCCGCTCGAGGTCCCGGCGATCAACGAGCCGATCCCCGCCGAAGAGATCGCCGCGGCCGAGGTCCTGCCCGGATGAGTGCCGCCGGGCAGGCGTTCAATGCCGCGCTTGAGGCATGGCTCGCACGCCAGGCTGCTGCCGAGGAGCGGCTGACGTCCTTCGCGTTCCGGGAAGGCCAGCCGCCCGTCACCATTGAGGCGCCCACGAGCCACGAAGCGATCCGCGCCTGGATCCTCGGCGCTGTGGCGGATCCCGAGGTGGGTGCGGTTCTTCGAACCCTGGGAGACTCGGGGCGGCTCACTGGCCGACCTCACGGCCGAAGGCCTGCTCGGCCTGCGACCGGGCGACCGCGTTGCGCTGGCAGCCCGGATCGGCGTGCTCGCGGCCGGCGGTCTCGTCACGCGGGAGCTCGAATCCGACCGCGTGACAGTCACGGAACTGGGAAGGGCGGCACTCGCGCTCGCCGATTCCGAGACGCCGATCGGGACTGGGGCGAGGCGCACATGAACTGCCCGTACTGCCGTCGCGAGGGTTCGCGGATGGAGACCCACGCCCACCTGTGGGACGCCCACCCGGAGCAGGTCCGGACCTTCCGCGACGAGGCCAAGGGCAATCTCAAGTTCGCCCTCGACTGTCCGTTCTGTGACGAGGGCCTGGAGCGGGTCGCCAACCCGCGCGGCCGCGAGGCGGACTTCCTGGCGGAGTTCGAGCGGGAGATCGCGCTCGTCGCGTTCGATCTCCTCCTCTACCATTTCCAGGCGTCCCACGCCGAGCAGGTCGGGCTCCCACCGATCCCCGACGAACCAGCAACTGAAGGAGGCGCGTCGTGACCGACACGCGGGGCTGCAACATTCCCGAGGACCTCTACTACTGGGTGGAGAAGCACGCCTGGGCCCGCGACGAGGGATCCGGCGAGCTCACCATCGGCATCACCGACGTGGCGCAGCACCTGGCCGCGCGTGTCGTCGCCATCACCACGAAGAAGGTCGGCAAGGTCCTGGAGCGGGGCCAGAGCGTGGCCACCGTGGAGAGCGGCAAGTGGGTGGGACCCGTGCCCGCGCCCGTCGACGGCGAGGTGGTCGCCGTGAACACGGACCTCGCGGCTGACCCGACGCTCGTCAACACGGACCCGTACGGTGCCGGCTGGATCGTCCGGATCCGACCGTCATCCTGGGACGCCCAGAAGGGGGAGCTGGCAACCGGCGCGGCGGGCGTCGAGGCGTACGCAGCATTCCTGGTCGCGGAGGGGATCAGTTGCACCTGATCGGCCTCAGCGACGCTCCCGCCTACCAGGGCTGCGAGATCCCGCCGGACCTCTGGTACGACGTGCCGCGCGACGTCTGGCTTCGCCCCGAGGACGACGGGACCGTGGTCCTGGGCCTGACCGATCCGGCCCAGACGCGGGCCGGCAAGGTGCTCCACGTCGTGTTCAAGAAGGTGGGGCGCCATATCGAGGCGGGACAGAGTGCGGCGACCATCGAGTCCGCCAAGTGGGCCGGACCATTCCCGACACCGGTGGCCGGAACCGTCGTGGGCACCAATGCGGCAGCATTCGAGGCCGACATCCTGGTCGCGAATCGGGATCCATACGGCCTCGGCTGGATGGTCCGCCTGGAGCCGGATGCCTGGGAGCCCGAGTCCATCGGCCTGGTCACCGGCCCGCTGGCGGTCGAGCGGTACGAGCAGCGGATCGATGAGCTGGGGGTGTCATGCCTCCGATGCGCAGACTGAGCGCTAGCGAAGGAGCCCGGAAGTGAGCAACACGAGCGTCCCGATCCGGCTGCTGGACCTTGGCACGGTTGGCCCTCTGCGGTCCCAGACCATCTACCACGCGGTCGGCTATGCGATGACCGAGGGTTCCCCGGACACGATCATGCTCGTGTCGCCGGACGCGCCGTACGTCTCGATCGGCCGCCACCAGGACGTGGACCGGGAAGTCGATCGGGGCGTCTGCGCGGATCTCGGCTTTCCGGTAATCCGGCGCGAGATCGGCGGCGGCGCGGTCTACCTCGACGGGAATCAGCTGTTCACGCAGTGGATCTTCGCCGCCGAGCGGCTGCCCTCGACGGTCGAGGCGCGCTTCGCGCTGTACTGCGACACGCTCGTGCAGACCTATCGCGCGCTGGGTATCGAGGCCGCCTACCGCCCGGTCAATGACATCCACGTCAACGGTCGGAAGATCGGCGGAACTGGGGCCGCGCGGATGGATCGCGCGGAGGTCGTCGTCGGCAGCCTCATGTTCGACTTCGACATCCTGACCATGTCGCGTGTGCTCAAGGTCCCGTCGGAGAAGTTCCGGGACAAGATCTACCAGACGCTCAGCGAGTACATGACGACGATGACCAAGGAACTCGGTGCGGTCCCTGATCGGCAGGTCGTCATCGATGCCTACCTGGCGACGTGCTCGGCCGCGCTCGGGCGGCCGATCGAACCGGGGACGCTGCGCCAGGACGAGATCGAGCTGGCCGAGCAGCCTGGACGAACGGTTCGGGTCCCTGGAGTGGCTGGAGGAGGGCGGCGGCCTGCGCCGTCCCGGCGTGAAGATCCACGAAGGGGTGCGCGTAGCGGAGGGTGCCACCAAGGCGCCCGGTGGAATGATCAGGTGCGTCGCCGTGATCCGGGACGACATCCTGGACGATGTGACGTTCAGTGGCGACTTCACGGCCCGGCCGGCCGAAGTGCCGGAACAGCTGGCGGAGGTGCTGATGGGTTGCGCCGTAGCGGAGAATGCATTCCTGGAGCGAGTTTCCGGGTATTACGATCAGGTCCGACCGGAGACTCCGGGCGTGACGGCGAACGATTGGGTGACCGCGCTCGTGCAGGCCACCTCCACGGTCATGCCGGCCTGAAGCCGGCCACAGAAAGGGAGGCAAGCACATGGTCGAGACGTCGGACCGGGCCATGACGGACATGGACGCGCTCATCCGCGATCGCGTGGACGCCATGGTCACCACCAGGGTGGACGAGCTGCTCGCGATCAAGGAGGCGGAGCGCCTTGCGAAGCCCAAGAAGATGGCGATCATCGCCACCAAGGGGACGCTCGACTGGGCCTACCCGCCGCTCATCCTGGCCACGACGGGCGCGACCCTCGGCTGGGATGTGGGCATCTTCTTCACGTTCTACGGACTCAAGATCCTTCAGAAGAACCGCAACCTGGAGGTCGGCACCACCGGCAACCCGGCCATGCCGATGCCGGTCCCGATGCCGCAGCTCATGGTCGCGCTGCCGGGTATGACCCCGATGGCGACGTGGATGATGAAGCGCCAGTTCAAGGACCATGGCGTGGCCTCGATCGACGAGCTCGTCGAGCTCGCCATCGAGCTCGGCGTCAAGATGATCCCGTGCGGCATGACGATGGATGTCTTCGGCTTCTCCAAGGACGGGTTCATCGACGGCATCGATCCGGTCTGCGGAGCGACGCACTTCCTGGACTGGGCAGCCGACGCGGACGTCTCCCTGTTCATCTGACCCGAGTGCGCGATCGACGCCCGGCGGTCTTATCGCCGGGCGTTTCGATTCCCCCGGGGGGGAACGGGGCGGGGGGCGCGGCGAGCGCGCGGGGCGCGGCGGGGCGCGGCGGGGGCGCCGGCCGCGGGCGCTCCGTGGCTCCGCTCGCCCGTTCCTTGCATCTGACGCAAGAAGTTGGGCCGACGTTGCACGAGACGCAAGCAACGCGCAATTCAGCCGTCCCGGCCTCGAATCACTTGCACCTGACGCAATGGATTCCACCGTAAACCGACCACGCGCCTGCAGGGGTCGGGATTCCGGAAACTCGTTGCATCGGCCGCAATAGGTCGACGAGTCCTCCGGCCCGCGGCCCCCCGGGGTCGAAGTTGTTTGCATGCCACGCAACGAGTGCATGCCCACGGAACGAGTGCCCACGCAACGAGTGAATGCGCACGCGACGAGTGCCCACGCAACGAGTGAATGCGCACGCGACGAGTGCGCAACCGGACCGCAGCACGGTACGGCACGGCACGGCACCTGGGCGGCTATCGTCGCACGTCAAACCCCCGGCTTCGGTGGGACGCGGACCATGACGATAGAGCTACCACCGGGATCCACGCCGGCACCGAGAAGTTCAAGCGCGCGTCTGCCAGGAACTGGAAATGACGCCCGGAGGTGTCCGCCCGCCCCGTCCAGGAACAGGCGTGCCGCACGCGTGTCCGGCAACAGCAGGATGACGCCGTCCACGCTCGAGTCGCGAGCCTTGAGCTGGATCCGTCGGTCCAGCGCCTGGGCATCACGCGGCGCGGTCTCAGCCTCCACGCCGTACCGCCAGGTGGGCATGGAGATCATGCCGTCCCAGCCGCGCTGGTCACCGAGCGTAGGGAGAGGGACCTCCGTCGCCCACCGCACGGATCGGTGGAGCCTCGCGCGGAAGGCATCCAGCAGCCGGATATGTGCGGCGTCGCGGATCGGGCCGCTTCCGGGGAACGCTCGCCCCGAGAACTCGAGCCCGACAACTTCGAGGAGCTGCGCGATCGCGACGATGGACACGCTCGGGCTGAGGCCACGCTCAGTGCGACTGACCCAGGCGGCGGACAGACCAACGGCCGAGCCGACGTCGGCCAGGGCGAGCCCGCGGTCCACGCGGGCGTCGTGAGCCGCGCGCCCAAGTTCGATGCGGATCGCCCGGGCTCGGCGTGCCCCGCGGTCGGCTGGTTTCTCGTGGGAGGCCATCCTCGGATCATGGACCCAGCCGATTACTCGCGGCTCATCCGCTGCTGCCGGCCCTGTCGGGGGTGACCCGGCGGCACGTTCTGGGCGGCTCTGGCTACCGCAGCTCGCGGCGGACCACGACGCGGAGGTGGGACGCCGATGGGTCCGAGGCGCGCTCAGCAACGATTTGGAAACCGGCGCGCTCGAACATCGGGAGCGTGCCGGTGAAGGCGGACTCGGCCGTGGCTCCTCCGCCCGTCTCGACGACGACTGGATAGGCCTCGAGCGTAGCTGCGCCACGGTTCCGAGCGAACTCCATCGCTCCGTCGAGCAGCGCCCGGGCCACGCCACGACCCCGGGCCGACTTCGACACCGCAAAGCAGGTGATCGACCAGACGGGACGATCGTCGATCTTCGGGATCACCCTCGAGCGAACGATGCGTTCGAAATCCTCACGCGGCCCGAGGCTGACCCAGCCGACCGCCCGCGCAGCCTCGCCGTCACCCTCGAGCGCGACGAGGCCCGGCGGATGATCCGTCTCGGCCTGCGCGCGGAGCCTGGCCCGCAGCTCGGGCACCTTCGCGGCGCTGAAGTCCTTCGACCGGAGTCGCCAGTATTGGCACCAGCACCATCGAGGGTCGCCGCCCTCGCGGAAGAGCGCTTCGAGGGCAGGCCAGGTCTCAACCGAGGCAGGCTCGATCCGAGTCGTCATGCCGACAGGGTACGGCCCTGGTCGCCGCTGTAGACGTGGTCCGACGTGCTTGTGGGCCATGAGAGCATGGGCTGGACGGATGCGTCCAGTCGCCGCGGCGGCACTACCGGAAGGACCGGAAGATGATCGATAAGCGAGATTACACGTGCGTCAAGTGCGGCGGTAGCAAGTACGAGACGAGGACGATCCGCACCACCGGGTCGGGGTTCAGCCGCTTCTTCGACATCCAGAGGTATCGCTGGGCGGCGATCACCTGCACCCGGTGTGCCTACACCGAGCTGTACAGCCTGGCCGCCGGGAAGTCGGCCGTCGACGTCCTCGACTTCTTCACAAGCTAGCTCCGCGTACCTCGAGGCCCGACCACGTCTCGCGGTGAGGTGGGGCGGTCCGGACCATTACACGATGACTACCTCAGGGCCGGTCAGTGGATGCCCGGGAATCGAAAGAGCCGGGCGGTGCCCGGCTCTTTCGTCAGCTACGGAGATCTGGGGTACGGCGTTGTGATCCAGGAGAGAGAGCTGCCCGGGCTACGAGCCGACGACGGATACCCACGTCGTGCAGTCGGTAGCGATGTTGAAGCAGACGATCGTCACGCTCGTGGCCGGGACGGGCATCGTGAAGTTCTGCGTGTACGAGCCGTCGCCCTCGTAGACCGTGATGCCGCCGCCTGGCACGGTGTCCAGGCGAACGAGGATGTTGTCCGAATCGCGGTTGACCACGAACAGGCCGCTCACATTGATGGGCCCGCCGAAGAAGAAGACCTGATCTTCATTCGCGTCCCATGTCACCTGGCCCGACCAGACCTTGCTCACGACCTGCGCGGCGGTGGGATTCGCGATGGTCACCGTCCCGCTGACGGGCTGGGTAGCTGGCAGGTTTCCGATGTTCACCGTCCCGCTGACGGGCTGGACCGCTGGGAAGTTCGTGACCGTGACGTCCTGGTTCGCCGGCTGATTGGCAACGTTGACCGTCCCGGTGACCGGAATCGGGCTGGCCGGGGCGTTGACGATCACGACCTTCTGAAATGGCGTGACTGCTCCGGTGGCGGTGCCGACGAATGCCCCAACAAGGGCGAGGGCTGTCCCGACGATCAGGCCGGCGCGCAGGCCCCTGGGACGATTCAACCTGGATCGAGGCGTCGCGGATTTCATGATCATGACCGGATGAACTCCTCCGGGCGCTCAAGCACCCATCGGAGGTTCGGTCTCGCCATTGGCCCTGCGCGACGGTCATGGCGACCGTGTTGGGACGCCGCGCTGGTGGAACCGCGCGGCTCCGTGCCTCCCTCCGAGACTGGGGATTGTGGCGGATCGCGGGACCGCCGGCCAGCCCGCGGCGACACGTTCTGGTGCCTCTACGCACCGCCGTCCTTGCAAGTACCCGCACCGGCACGGAGCTGGCGTGCCGGTGAGGCTAGCCGACCGGCTGGCGAATGACCGTCTTCAGCCGCTCGGCCGGCGTTCGGTTGGGGTCGCTGATGTAGATCTCGTGATGCCGGCCGCGCGGCCGCAGATTGGCGGCCGCGATCCCATCGTGGAGGCGTTCGATCGTGGGCGGCTCGGCGCTGTACGGGCCGACATGGAGGATCTGGGCGGACGGCCCCTCGGTCCAGGTCACCACGCGCAGCTTTGATAGCCCGGGCGGGTCCTTCTTGCGCGCAACCTCCGCAATGGCGGCTTCGATCTCGTCGTCCCCGGCAGGAGGCGGCACGGGCAGCCGGAGGCTCCACTGCCATGCCCGCCCGTCCGATTCTCCGCTGCTGAACAGGGCAGGGGTGATCGTCTCTGCACCCTCGAGCCAGAACAGTCCTTCGATCGCGCCGATCGGCGCGCTCACGCCACGCTTCTTGAGCGCGAAGTGCAGGGTGTAGGCGACCGGGAAGAGCGCCCCGAACGCGGTCTGAAACTCGGCGCCACCGGGCTGGCCGGTGCCGTCAACCGCGAATTGGCGGTACTCGGGCACATCGATGAAGCGGACGCGATCAGCGCGCGCCTTGATGAGCGCCTGGTAATCGCCGACCTGCTCGAACGGTGCTGCAACGACGGTCATGGCCACCTCCACGGGCGTGTCGAGCGTTCATGTTCCCCCTGCGCGAGCGGCCCGACCAAGTGCCAGAGGTAATCACGGGGAGCGCCCGTCAGGGGATTTGGGCCGGGCCCCTCGCGGGTCGTCAAGGCCAGATTGGGGCGTATCCGAGGTCGGCGAGCACGCCGGCGATGCGCGAGTTGCCGAGTTCCGAGGGGTGCGTGTAGTCCCTGGCCAGCAGATTGCCTGAGGGCGTCAGGCCATCCGGGCCGTTGAAGGCGTGGTAGATGTCGGCGCACAGGAATCCGTTCAAGGTCGCCGCGGCGCAGACCATCTCGTTCCAGGCATCGAGGATCAACTTCGAGCCGGCGGCCTCGCCCTCGGTCGCACCGGGCTTCGTGACGTCGTTGTAGCGATTGACCGTGCGAAAGGCGGTCGGCCGGCCGGCCCGGAGCGCGACGACCTCGGCGAAGACCTGGGCGTACGTCGCTCGGAACTGCTCGGCCAGGGTCGCGCAGGCGGCGCGGTCGAGGTCCCAATCGGGGCACACGACGTTGTTGTGCGCGATCGTGATCAGGACGAAGTCGGCGCCGGCGATGGCCTTGCGTCGGGCGGCGTCGGACCTGAGCTCGGCCAGAAGTCCTTCGACGCGCAGTCCCGTGTACTCGGACAGGTTCGTGAGTGTCACCGGGCGGCCCGTTGCGAGCTCGATTGCCGCGGCGTAGCGGGTCGCGACGCCGATGCAGCCTGGGCAGTCCTTCGGGTGGTTGTAGGGGATCGAGTCGCCGACGACTGCAAGAGACCACGGCCTCGGGGTTGCCGTTTGAGTGGGCGAACGGGTCGGCGCCGGGGTGGGCGGTGCGACCGTCGGCGACACTGGAGTTGGCGGAGCCGTTGTCGGCACCGTCGGCGCCGGTGTGGGCCCCGGCGTGATCCGCGGTGTCGCCACCGCCGCCGGGACAGTCGACCCCGGGGCAGCGCACGAGGCCAGCAGGATCGCCGGAATCAGGATCTTGACGAGCCGACGCACCATGCCCCGGATTGTGCATGCGGCCGAGATTTGCGGCCCGCCTGCGTCGAGCGGCCCAGCCGATCGCGCGTTCCGCCGATCCGGCATACGCTCCACGGCGATGGAACTCCCTGATCTTGGCCGCCCCCTGCCCGCACCGGCCGTACCGGGCGAGCCGCCTTCGCTCGTTGAACTCGTTCGACGGGGCACGCTTGACGCCGAACTCGCCGCGCTGGTCTGGGTCCTCGTCGAGGGCCGGATCGCGCTCGTCGTCGCAGCGGGCGCCTCCCTGGTCGAGGTTGGAGCCGCGGGCGAAATCCTGCGGGGAATCATCGCGTCCCTCAGGCCGGATCTAGGGCTGGCAGGCGTCGACGACCTCGACCTTGCAAAGCCCCTCGCAGCGCGATCAGCGCGGGAAATCATTCACGGCGAGCGGCCCGGCGGCGTCGCGCTTGCTGATTCCCTGCAGGCCGTGCGCGATGACCTCGGAGCCGCGCCTCCGGCCGGCCTCACCGATGACGAGCTGTCATTCCTGGGCTGCGTGCTCGTGCTTGGGGAGGATGCCGCGAGCCCGATCGAGGCGGCTGATCCAGACATGGCGCCGATGCGCACGATCCGGGTTACCGCCGCCCACTACGTCCGGCCGCTCCACCGGGACGAGCACGGCCACGCCCAACTCCTGGGTCCCGCGGTGCTCACAACCTGGGATCCGGGTCTCCAGGCGTTCGAGCACTTCGCGTGGGGAGTCCTGCCGGAGATCGCGGACCGGCTCGGTCGCCGGACGGGCGACCTTGAAGCGGACCTCCACCATCGCCGCGACGATGTCGGCGGGCTCGCCGCGGCGGGCGTCACCTCCCTCGATGAAGTCGGCCGGCTCATCGCCGGCTACCGGGTTGGGTACGGGCATGCGCATGGGTCGGGTGCCGCTCATTGAGGCGAACGGCGTCCCCACGCCGCAGTAGAGCCCGTGCAGAACCGTCCTGCGGGCACGACGGCCACCGCGGTACGATCGACCTCTCGATCACTCGACGGTGTGCCGGCAGGCCAGCGGCGCGTCCCACCAGAAGACACAGAAGCGCGACGTCCCTGCGCGGCCGCGCGGATGGAGGCACCAATGAGTCTGTTCCAGGTCTTCCTGTTCCTGCACGTCCTCGGCGCGATCATCGCGTTCGGACCCACCTTCGCGTTGCCAGTGATTGGAGCGATGGGCGGCAGGGAGCCGATGCATGCGAACTTTGCGAATCGTGTGGGCGAGGCTCTCGCGAAGCAGAGGATGACTCCACTGGCCATCGTGCAGGGCATCACCGGGCTCGGCCTCATCTTCACCGCGGACGTGGACCTCGGGAAGGCCGTCTGGCTCCAGGCCGGCATCCTGCTCTGGGTGATTGCCCTCGGGTACGGAACCGCCGTCCAGACGCCGGCCGTCAGGCGCGTCATCGAACTCACGTCAGGCGGCCCACCGCCCGCCGGCGCCGCTCCCGCCGGCCCACCGCCCGCCGGCGCCGCTCCCGCCGGCCCACCGCCCGCCGGCGCCGCTCCCGCCGGCCCACCGCCCGCCGGCGCCGCTCCCGCCGGCCCACCGCCCGCGGTACTGGCAGCGATCAAGAAGGTCCAGCGCGGCGGGATGCTCCTGGCCGCACTCATCACCGTGATCGTCTTCCTGATGGTGGTGAAGCCCGGCGCCTGAGGACCTCACCGGTCCGGCGAGGAGACAGCCCGGCCGATCGACCGCGATAATGAGCGGGATATCACGAACGGTCGCTACCGACCGAGGGAGTCTCGCACCATGCCGTACGTCGCCAGCTCCGCCGCCGATCTGCTAGCCCGCCTGGCAGGCGCCCTCCATCTCGAAGGCGAGCGTGTCGTCGTCGACGATCTCGGGCGCCTGCGCGGCGACGCCATCCGCGACATCGCCTGGACGGCCGCATTCAGCACGGATGACGCGGTCGTGGCCTCTGCCCAGTGGCTTGTCTGGGAGATCTCGCAGGTCACCGGTGCCCGCTCGGCGAGCATCCAGGACCTGTACACGGCGCGCGCCCGTGGCGAGGTGTCCGGGTTCACCGTGCCGGCGATCAACATCCGCGCCCAGACCTTCGACATGGCGCGCGTGATCTTCGAGACAGCCCTGGCCGACGATGCGGGGGCGGTGATCCTGGAGCTTGCCCGGAGCGAGCAGACCTACACCTATCAGCGCCCGATCGACTACGCGACCGCCTGCCTGGCAGGGGCCGTGGCGGCTGGCTGGCAGGGGCCGGTCTTCCTCCAGGGAGACCACTATCAGTTCAACGCGAAGAAGTACGCCGCGGATCCGGAGTCGATGACCGAGGAGATCCGGCGCGCCTGCCGTCTCGCAATCGATGCCGGCTACCGGAACATCGATATCGATTCCTCGACACTGGTCGATCTCTCGTTTCCGACGGTGGAGGAGCAGCAGCGAGCGAACTACGAGCGATCGGCCGAGATCGCGGCGCTCATCCGCACGCTCGAGGCAGACGGCGTGACGGTCAGCATTGGCGGTGAAATCGGTGAGGTCGGGAAGTCGAACTCGACCGAGGGCGAGCTTCATGCCTATCTCGACGGCCTCCAGCGCGAGCTGGCACGGATCGCGCCCGGCGTGATCGGGATGAGCAAGGTCAGCGTCCAGACCGGAACGTCCCACGGTGGCGTCGTCCTGCCGGACGGCTCCGTGGCGAAGGTCGCGGTCGACTTCGACGTCCACCGGCGGCTCGGAGAAGTCGCACGAGCGGAATACGGACTCGCAGGGACCGTGCAGCACGGGGCCTCGACGCTCCCCGATGAGATGTTCCACACGTTCCGCGACGTCGAGACCGCGGAGATCCACCTCGCGACCGGCTTCCAGAACGCGCTCTACGAGCACCCGGCGTTCCCTGCCGAACTGCACGCGAAGATCGAGGGCTGGTGCTTCGAGAACGCGCTCGACGAGCGCAAGGCGGACCAGACGGACCAGCAGTTCGTGTACACCTCGCGCAAGAAGGCGATCGGGCCGTTCAAGCGCGAGCTGTGGGACCTGGCCACGAAGGACGAGATCCTCGCTACCCAGGCGGCAAAGATCGCATTCCTGTTCCGTGAGCTCGGCGTCGTTGGGTCCCGCGCGATGGTGGACCGCTTCGTCCGGCCCGTGGAGATGCACTGGGACGCGCCCGCCGCCATCCTCGAGGCGGCGGCCTCGGGCGTCGCGTAGCTCGCTGCGGACGGGCGGCGATGACGGCAGCCGCCGAGGGCGAGGCACTCCGCGGCGAGCTCCGCGGCGAACTCCGCGGCAAGTTGCGCGAAGACCTGACGCGAGCCATGCAGCGCGTCCCCGATCTGGCCGGCCGCGAACTCGAGTTCAACCCGCTCTCCGGCGGGATCACGAACCGGAACTTCCTCGTCACGGCAGCCGGCGCCCGCGACCGGTTCGTGCTTCGGCTGGCGGGCAACGACACGCATCTCCTGGGGATCAGCCGCGAGGTCGAGCATGCGGCCACGGTTGCGGCCGCCGGCGTCGGAGTCGGGCCGGAGGTCGTCGCGTTCATTCGGCCCGAGGGCTACCTCGTGACCCGGTTCATCGTGGGGAGCCCCGTCTCGGACGAGTCCGTGCATCGGCCCGAGACCATCCGGCGCGTCGCGGCTTCCATCCGTCGCTTCCACGACGGTCCGCCGATCCCCGGCTTGTTCATCCCGTTCCGGATCGTCGAGGCATACCGGGCGCTCGCGAAGGCCAGGGGCGTCGCCATCCCCGCCGAGTACGAGCTCGCGATGTCGATCGCCCGGCGGATCGAGCTCGCGCTCCTCGCTTCGCCCATTGAGTTGCGGCCGTGCCACAACGACCTGCTGAACGCCAACTTCATCGATGACGGCGAGCGGATCCGGATCGTTGACTGGGAGTACGCTGGCCTCGGGGACCCGTTCTTCGATCTCGGCAACTTCTCGGTCAACAACGGCCTGACGCCGGACGAGGACGTGCTGCTCCTCGGGGCCTATGAGGGCGCGGCGCGACCGGCACGGGCGGCGCGCCTACGCCTGATGCGGATCATGTCCGACTTCCGCGAGGCGATGTGGGCCGTCCTTCAGCAGGGGATCAGCAGCCTCGACGTGGACTTCGTGGCCTACGCAGCCGAGCACTTCGACCGGTTGCTCGCCAATGCCTCCACGCCGGCGTTCGAGCGCGCGCTGCGCGACGCCGCGGAGGGATAGCGGCAGCGCCCTCAGCGCACCTCGTCCACGTCGGTCCACCACTGGCGGCGATCGCCGACGCGATCACGCATCCGCCAGGCCAGTGGTTTCGGGACCGCATCGATGGCTCGCTTCAGCTCGGCGACCGAGGCTGCGACCCGTACCCGTTGCGCCTCCTCGAGCTGTGGGTAGCCTGCCGCAAGAGCAGCCACCTTCTCGAGGTTCATCGTGAGCGTCCGCCACAGACCCCACTCCTCGGCAGCGAGGCCGGCAATCCGACCGATGTCAATCGTGTCGTCGTCGTTCGTCCCGAACTCGTGATCGAGCAGCAGCAGGATCGTGTCCACCACGTCCTTCTCGTTCAGCTTGACGATCTGGAGTTTAGACAGCAGGAGTTCGGCCAGTGGAATCGTGGGGCTGTCCCACTCGAGCCGTCCGGAAAGCGGGATCACGTGGCAGAACTCCAGGCGGTCGTAGAAGACGTCCAGGTGGATCTGCGCAAACGGGTGCTCGAAGATGGCGCGGCGCCCTTCGGAAAAGATGAAGATCTGGCGATCCTCGATGTAGCCGAGTCCGGCGATCGCGGCCGTGACATCCCTGGCGTCGCGTTTGTAGGCCACGAAGTCGATGTCCGCGTAGGTCCGCTCGAAGCTCGGGATGAGCGATCGGGCGTCCGGGCAGTGGAGCACGACCCCGATCGACCCGAGGACGCGAATCGGCCGGCCTCGCTCGGCGACGGCCGCGACGACGCGGTCGACTTCGCGTTCGATCGCGGCGCGGTCGAGGATGACGGCGTTCTGGTCGCGGGACATGGGCGCTGGCGACTCCGATTCACGACCCGGGGATGCGCGGATTGTAGGCGCGGACGCGCCCGGGGCGTACCGCCGAGGCGGTACCGTAGCCCGCAACCCAGAGGGGCAGCATCGGCCGGGCAGCTGAGGGGGCGGACCGCACGTGGATCAGGCGAGGGTGGTCGTCATCGGCGGCGGGATCACGGGCTGCAGCGTCGCCTACCACCTCGCGGAGGCCGGCTGGACGGACATCCTGCTCGTCGAGAAGGCCCAGCTCACCGCCGGCTCCACGTGCCAGGCGGCCGGCCTGGTGACGATGTTCAACCCATCGAACACGATGATGCAGTTCCGCCGGTACAGCGTGGAGCTGTACGAGCGGCTCGGTGTCTTCGAGCGGGTCGGCAGTCTGCGTCTCGCATCGTCGCCCGAACAGCTCCACGAGCTGGAACGGACCGCCAGTCGTGCGCGCGGGATCGGTCTGGACGCGGGCGTGATCTCCGCGGACGCAGCCTTGCGGCTGATGCCCGCGATCTCGCCTGACGTGCTGTTCGGGGCGGTCCACATCCCGGGCGACGGCTATCTGGACCCACACACTGCCACCCACGCCGTCGCGGATGCCGCCCGGGCACTCGGCGTCCGGTTCCGCCTCAACACGCGGGTTACCGGGTTCGAGCTGGGCCCGGGCCGGGAGATTCGCCGGGTGCTGACCGACCACGGCCCGATCGACACCGAGCTGGTGGTCAACGCGGCGGGCATGTGGGCGCCCCAGGTGGCGGCGATGGTCGGCGCGTTCCTGCCATCGACGCCGGTGGACCATCAGCACGTCGCCCTGAAGGCGGTGCCTGGCCACGAGCTGCCGCGCGACATGCCGTGCTTCCGGGATCCCGACAACCTCGTCTACGGCAAGAGCGAGCAGGGCGGCATGGTCTTCGGTGGGTACGAGGCCGAACCTCGGGCGCGCTGGCTGGACGGCGTACCGTGGGAGCACGCGGCCACCGCCCTCCCGCCCGACTGGGAGCGGTTCGGACCCCTGATGGCTGGAGCCATCCGGCGCTTCCCATTCCTGGCCGACGCGGAGGCAATCCGCCTCGTCTGCCATCCCGACGCTATGACCCCGGACTCGAACCCACTCCTCGGGCCGATGCCCGGCCTCCGGGGCTTCTGGGTTGCCGCTGGACTGTCCCTCAATGGGTTCGGCGGCGGTGGCGGTCTCGGTCGGGCACTGGCCGGCTGGATCACGGCCGGCGATCCCGGGGTGGATGTGGCCGCGTATCGCGCGTGGCGATTCGCAGACACGTACCGGGATCCCACCTGGGTGGCGGCGCTCGCGCGCGAGACCTACGCCGACTACTACCGGCTGCGCTTTCCCTACGACGCCGATGAGGCCGGGCGCCCGCGCCGGCTCTCGGCGCTGCACGGCCGTCTCCAGGAAGCGGGCGCCGTTTTCGGGACGAAGGCCGGCTGGGAGCGCGCGGACCTGCATCAGCCGGGCTCACCCTGGCGACGCGCCGGTCGTCAGTCGCGCGACGCCGGCTGGGCGAAGCCCGACTGGTTCGACCGGGTGGGGCAGGAGCACTGCGCGGTTCGGGAGCAGGCCGGGATCATCGATCTCACGTCGTTCGGCAAGATCGAGGTTGACGGCCCCGGCGCCCTCGCCGTTCTGCAGCGCGTCTGCGCCAACGACGTGGATCGGCCGGTCGGCGCGGCCGTGTACGGCCAGTTCCTGGACGAGTCCGGGGGGATGCTCGCCGACGTCACGGTCACGCGTCTGGCCGAGGACCGATTCCGCGTGCTCACGGGGGCCGGCTACCTCGCCGCCGACCTCGGCTGGATCCAGGCGAACGTCCGCGCGGAGGACGGGCCCGTGGCGGTGCGGGACGTGACGGCCGACTGGACGGTCATCGGACTGTGGGGTCCCCGGGCGCGCGACATCCTCGGGGAGACGACCACCGACGACGTCACCGACGCGGGGATCCCCATCCGGACGGCACGAGAGATCCACCTCAGCTCGGGCGCGCCCGCGCTCGCAACGCGGATCAGCTATGCCGGTGAGCTCGGCTGGGAGCTGACGGTGTCGCCGGAGTGGGCCGTCCCCGCGTGGGACGCCCTCGTCGGCGTGGCCCGGGATCTCGGACTGGGAATGGAGCCCGTTGGCTACCGTGCCCTCGATTCACTGAGGTTGGAGAAGGGGTTCCGCTACTACGGCGCCGAGCTCACGACCCGGGACTCGCCGCTCGAGGCCGGGATGGGCCCATTCGTCAGGCTCGGCAAGGGCGACTTCATCGGCCGGGACGCGCTCCTGGCGGCCCGGGATGCCTCGCCCGGCGGGCCCACGCGCCGGCTCCGCAGCGTGACCATCGGGGGAGAGGACTGGCTGCCGATCTATGGCGGCGAGGCCGTTCGGATGAGCGGTGAGATCGTCGGGCGTCTCCGCAGTGCGGCCTTCGGCTACTCCGTCATGAGGACCGTCGGGACGATCTACCTGCCCGCATCCGTGGCGGAGGGCACGCCGATCGAGGTGGACGTGTTCGATCGGACAGAGCCGGGGATCGTCGCCGCTGATGTGCTCCACGACCCCACGGGCGCCCGGATGCGCGGTTAGGATCACCCCCACGATGCGTCTCTTCCGCAAGGGCCAGCGCGGGACCAGGCTCTTCTACGCGACCGACGTCCACGGGTCGGAGCGGACCTGGAAGAAGTTCCTCAACGCGGCGAAGTTCTACGGTGCCGATGTCCTGGTCATGGGCGGCGATGTCATGGGCAAGCTCGCGATTCCGGTCATCCGCGAGGCCGGCGGCTCGTATCGGGCGACGGTCCACGGACGCGTGGAGCGGATGACCTCGGAGACCGAGGTCTCGGCCATCCGCGCGCTGATCGGCGACCTCGGGTTCTACGACGTCCTCATGGACGAGGATGAGTACAAGGCGACGCAGGCAGATCCGGCCGCGGTGGAGCAGCTGTTCGTCCGCCTTGCGACCGATCGCGTCGCTCGTTGGATCGATCTCGCCGAGACGCGCCTCGCGGGGACGGGGATCAAGGTCTACGCAACGGGCGGCAATGACGACCTGACCGAGGTCATGGCGACGATGGACCGGACCGACACGAAGTCGTTCGTGGCCTGTGAAGACCGTGCGGTGCCGATCGACGATGAGCACGTGATGATCAGCATGCCGTACGTGAATCCCACCCCCTGGCGGACACCGCGGGAGGCCGAGGAGCCGCAGCTTGCCGAACGGATCGCGGCGCTCGCCGACCAGTTCGCCGACCACGGCAAGGTCATCTTCAATTTCCACGCGCCACCCAGGGACTCGACCCTTGACACCTGCCCGATGCTCGACGGGACGACGGACCCGCCGAGCCAGGTCATCCAGGGCGGGCAGCCGGTCCTCTACGGCGCAGGGAGCACGGCCATCAGGGACTCGATCGAGCGGTACCAACCGATGCTCGGCCTGCACGGCCACATCCACGAATCACAGGCCGCGGCCCGCCTCGGGCGGACGGTCTGCGTCAACCCGGGCAGTGAGTACGGTGAGGGCGTGCTCAGGGGCTGCCTGATGACCATCGCCGACGGGAAGGTCACGAGTTACCAGATGACCGCGGGCTGATCACGGCCACGGACCGGCGCCCAGCCGGTCCGGATGCGGCGGAGGAGGTGCGATCGAGGCTAGGTCCCAGGTAATGGGGTGGTCCTGAGGGAGGATCGCCCGGTCCCACATTCCCTGTATCGAGGTGAAGGCATGGCAACGGCTACGACCACGATGCCCGAGGTCTTCGTAAGGAAGTCCTCCGGCCTGGTCCGCGTGATGTCCGCGCGATCGGCGTTCGTCTACAACGTCCTGACGATGGGCCTGATCTTTCCCTGGACGTACCTGTGGGCGCCGGGGGCGCTGCCGGGAGGTCAGCTGGTCTGGGGGATCCTCCTGGCCATGGTCCTGGAGATCCCCATTGCGCTTGCGTATGTCTGGCTCTCCACGGCGTTGCCCAGGTCGGGAGGCGACTACGTGTTCCAGAGCCGCGTGCTCGGCGGTGGGATCGGCTTCACGCTGGTCTTCTCCGGGTTCGTGATCTGGATCCTCCAGTGGGTCGCGCTGTCGGGCTGGCTCCTGTCCGCGCTGGGCTTCGCCCCGCTCTTCCTCGGGTTGGGGGCCGCGACCGGGAACAGCGCGCTCGTTGACCTCGCATCGTGGTTCACGACGGGCGAGGGCATCGTGATCACGAGCGTCGGCAACGCGCTCGTGGCGATGCTGATCCTGACCTCGGGTTTCAAGAACTACGTTCGGCTTCAGAAGGTCATGTGGGTCGCGATCCTGCTGGCCTTCGGCACGATGCTCGTGGTCCTCGCGACCGCGGTGGCCGGCGATGTTCCCGGCAAGCTCGACGCCTTCTCTGCCGCGATCGGCGGCTCGAGCACCTTCACCGCGGACTCCATCGTTGCCGCCCAGGACGGTGGCGTGGATCTCAACCCGGGCTTCAGCCTGCTGGCGACGCTGCTGATCGCCCCGATCGCCTGGACATCCCTGCAGTGGGCAACCTACTCGGCTCAGCAGAACGGCGAGATCAAGTCGGCCGGGTCCTTCAAGGACCAGGTCTTCATCATCGTGGGCTCGCTGGTCCTGACGGGCCTGCTCCTGGCCCTTCTGGCACTCGTCCTCGAGGGGGCGATCGGGACGGAGTTCCTCCAGGTAGCTGGAGCGGGCTACTGGGGTGCGGCCGACGTCTCGCTGGCCGGCTCGTACCTGTGGCCGAACATCATCGCCACGGCGATCGCCAACAACCCGATCGTCACGATCATCATCGCGGCCGGGTTCATCCTGAACGCCCACCAGATCGTCCACAACTGCTACATCGGCATGACCCGGGTCATGGTCGCGATGTCGCTCGACCGGATGCTGCCCGAGATGGTCAGCCGCGTGTCGGATCGCTTCCACACGCCGGTCAACGCGCATCTCATCTACTTCCTGGCAAGCCTGCCGGTCATCTACCTGTACAGCAATTACTCCGTTGATGACGGCGCAGGAGGCACGACCAGCTGGACTTCGATCACGCTCGGCGTGACGTTTGCCTGCGGCTACGTGTTCGTGGGAACCGCCATCGCGGGCGCCCTGTTGCCGTTCCGGGCGAAGGCGCTCTACGAGGCTTCCCCGGGCTCGAAGTACAAGTTCGCGGGCATTCCGCTGGTGACGATCGTCGGCACGCTGGGTGCGGCCGCCGGCGCGGTCTTCATCTACCTGTTCCTGACCGAGGCCAAGCTCGGCCTGACCAGTGACCTTGCCTACCAGGTCGTCGCCGGCGTCCTGATCTTCTCGCTCGGCTGGTACCTGGTCACGTACTTCGTGCGTCGATCCGCCGGGATCAATGTCGACTACGCCTTCAAGGAGATCCCGCCCGAATGAGTCGCGGGCTCAGCCAAGTCACAAGGACGGCCCGGGCAACGCCCGGGCCGTTCGATTCAGCCCGCAGCCGCGGTGACGAGCCACGCCTCGAAATCCGGACCATCGATCATCGCCTCGGCCCGTGTCCAGCGCTCCACGGCCCAGCCCCAGAAGTCGTAATCGATCGGGGAGATCTCCGCCTGGATCGCCGCCCACAACGTCCAGCCGACATCGGACATGATCATCTGGAGCCGGCAGCGAGCCAGGAGCGCGGGCGTCGCCTCACCGAAGTACGCCGCGACCAGCTCGCGGAGCCGCGCCTCGTCGAAGCCGAGCTCCTGGGCGGTGTTTCCCAGCTCGAACGTCGGGTCATTGTTGCCGCTGTACTCGTAGTCCACGATCCACAGCCGCTCGCCGTCGTCGAGGTAGTTCTCGGCGAGCAGGTCGTTGTGGCACGGCACCGTCGGCAGGGCATGGGCACGAAGGGCCGCGTCGATCCGTGGGACCGCGACCAGGTGTTCTCGGTAGCCCGGCGGCACGGGGATCCCGCGCTGGTCGACGACGGTGAGATATCGGGTCGACAGCGCAACCATGTCGAAGTCGTCCCGGAAACGTGGTCCGGAGTGGAGGCGCCGCAGCGAGTGTGCGATCCGCGTCGGCTCTCCGGGCCGCTGGAACGTGGCGTTCGACATCGTCCTCGCATCCAGCCACTCCAGGACGATGACACTCCACTCAGGAAGCTGGTGGACGACGGGTGCTCCGACGCCCGCTTCGGCTGCGGCGCGGGTGTTCGCCAGCTCATTGCCGCGGTCCACGGCCAAAAGCTCGGTGCCCATCGCAGGGATCCGGACAAAGAAGGGTCTGTCGCTCACGTCGACGCGGTAGTTGTGGTTCGTCAGGCCGCCCGAGATCGGGGCCGCGCTCACCGGATGGCCGGCCCATACGGGGATGGCCGCGATGACATCCTCGATCGAGTGCTCCACCGGCCGCGCAACCCTCCCTGCAACGGCCCCGAGCGTACACGGAACGAAGTGGTCCACGCGCCGGCCCGGTGATGGGTACCCTGTGCCGATCGGCCTGCGAGCCCGGGATCAACCCGTGCAGCCGCGTCGGCGAGGGGAGTGAACGCGCAGGATGGTGGACCAGGCCAGGGCGGTGATCATCGGCGGAGGCGTCGGCGGGACGTCGATCGCGTACCACCTGACGGAGCTCGGGTGGAAGGACATCGTCCTCGTCGATCGGGCGGAGCTGACGTCCGGGTCCACGTTCCACAGCGCGGGCCTGGTCGGCCAGCTGCGGAGCTCCGTGACCCTGACCCGGATGATGATGTACGGCGCGGAGCTGTACCGGCGTCTGTCTGCCGAGACGGGCGTCGACGTTTCGTGGCACGAGGTCGGCTCGCTCCGGCTGGCCTCCACGAAGGCTCGCTACGAGGAGCTCCAGCGCCAGGCGGGCTGGGCCAAGACGTTCGGCCTGCCGCTCGAGCTCATCTCGGCCCAGGAGGCCCAGGACCGTTTTCCGCTCATGACGCTCGATGGCGTCCTCGGCGCGGTCTGGCTGCCGACGGACGGCTGGCTCGATCCGTCGGGCCTCGCGATGGCCCTCGCGGCCGGGGCCCGGGCTCGAGGAGCCCAAATTCGCCAGCACACCCGGGTCGTGGGCATCACGGTCGAGCGCGGCCGCGTGCGTGGCGTCGAAGTGGAAGCGTCGGATGGCTCCAGATCCACGATCAAGGCCGATGTCGTCGTCAACGCCGGCGGCATGTATGCGCCCGAGATCGGGCGGATGGCCGGCGTGACCGTGCCGATCATCCCGATGGCCCACCAGTACCTGTTCACTCACTCGATCGACGGCGTGACCCCGGGCCTGCCGACGATGCGGGATCCGGACAACCTGTGCTACTTCCGCGAGGAGGTCGGCGGCCTGTGCATGGGCGGCTACGAGCGCGACCCCGCGCCGTGGTCCCTCGACGGTGTTCCGGCCGACTTCAACCACCGGCTCCTGGACCCGGATTGGCCCCGCTTCGAATCGATCATGGAGGGAGCCATCCGGCGCGTTCCTGCGATCGCGGACGCGGGCGTGACCCGGATGATCAACGGGCCCGAGGGATTCACTCCGGACAACGAGTTCATCCTGGGTGAGAGCGACGTCCGCGGCTTCTTCGTCGCCGCAGGCTTCTGCGCCCATGGCATTGCCGGCACGGGCGGTATCGGCCAGCAGATGGCCCGCTGGATCGTGGACGGGGAGCCCGAGCTCGATCTCTGGAAGATGGATATCCGCCGCTTCGGCGGCCAGTACCGGAGCCAGAAGCTGACCCTCGCCCGGACCTCCGAGAACTACGCCACGTACTACGACATCCACTACCCGAACGAGGAGCGCCTCGCGGCGCGGCCCCTGCGAATCTCGCCGGCCTATGACGAGCTCGTCGCTCTCGGCGTCCTGTTCGGCGAGAAGT
Source organism: uncultured Chloroflexia bacterium (assembly GCA_963697415.1). Classification (GTDB taxonomy): domain Bacteria; phylum Chloroflexota; class Limnocylindria; order Limnocylindrales; family CSP1-4; genus UBA5189. Next base: position 2,513,630 of record CAVONW010000003.1, on the reverse strand, counting down.
CCATGTGGGAACGGCCCAACTGGTTCACCCGGAACGAGAAGGGCGCCGGTGTCACCGATCGCGCGTCACTCGAGGCGCTCCGGCCGCGCGGCTGGGCCGGCGAGCACTGGAGCCCGGCGATCGGCGCGGAGGCCCTCGCCACGCGCAAGAACGCTGGCCTGTTCGACGAATCGAGCTTCGCCAAGATCGAAGTCGAGGGTGCCGGCGCACTGGCGTACTTGCAGTACCTGTGCGACAACGACGTCGACAAGCCGGTGGGCAGCATCGTCTACACGCAGATGCTCAACAGCCGGGGCGGGATCGAGTGCGACTTCACGGTCACCCGCCTGGCCGAGGACCGGTTCCTGATCGTGACGGGTACGGCCTTCGGTAATCACGATCTCGGCTGGATCCGGAAGCACCTCCCGGACGATGGAACGGTCCGCGTCCGGGACGTGACCTCCGCCCGAGCCTGCTTCGGACTATGGGGACCGCGGGCTCGGGACATCCTCGCCCCGCTGACCAAGGATGACGTGTCCGACGCCGGCTTCCCGTACATGACGGCACGCGAGATCACGATCGCGGAGATCCCCGTCCTCGCGCTGCGGGTCACGTACGTCGGCGAGCTCGGCTGGGAGCTCTACCCGCCGGCCGAGTACGGCAGGGCGCTCTGGAACGCCCTGTGGACGGCCGGAACCGCGCATGGCCTGATGGCGTGCGGCTACCGCGCCATCGATGCCCTGCGGCTCGAGAAGGGCTACCGCGTCTGGTCGAGCGACATCACGCCCGAAGAGACCCCGTCGAGGCCGGGCTCGGGTTTGCCGTTCGCCTGGACAAGGGGACCGACTTCATCGGCCGTGACGCGTTGGTGGCGGCGAAGGCCGCGGGGCCAAAGAAGCGGCTGCGCTGCCTGGTCCTCGACGACCCGCGCTCGGTGGCACTCGGCAACGAGCCGGTTCGGGTGGATGGCCGAATCGTGGGTCGGGTCACGAGCGGCGGCTACGGCTTCGCCGTCGAGCGATCGATCGCCTACGCGTACCTTCCGGCGGACGGCGCCGCGATCGGCACCCGCGGGGAGATCGACATCTTCGGGGAGTGGGTCGGGTTCGAAGTCGTCCGGGAGCCCCTGTGGGACCCGGAGGGATCGAGGATCCGCGCATGAGCCCTGGGGCATCCGATCGGCCGGAGTACGGGCCGGACTGGAGCGCGTCGCTCCGGAAGGGCTCCGACACCGAGCTCCGTGGCTGGGTGGATGCCGCTCTCGGCTGGTGCGATGCCGCGGACGAGGTCGCGCTTCGGCACTTCCGGCAGAGCCCGGTCACGACGCGGAAACCGGATCGGTCCTTCGTGACGGAGGCGGACACTGCCGTCGAGCGGCTCCTCCGTGAACGAATCGCGGACACGTTCCCGGATCACGGTGTCGTCGGCGAGGAGTTCGGCACGGACGCTGGAGGCGCCACTGTTCGGTGGTTCGTGGATCCCATCGACGGCACGCACAACTACATGCGGGGCGTGCCCGTGTTCGCGACGCTCCTGGGCGTGGAGCGAGACGGCGAACTGCAAGCGGGGATCATCTCCGCGCCGGCCATGGCCGGCCGCTGGTTCGCTTGGCGGGGTGGGGGAGCCTGGGGGGCGGGTCCGATGGCCGGCCTGGATCGTGCTGGCTCGCCGCGGCGTCTCTCGGTGACGTCGATCGCCAACCTCGCCGATGCCCAGGTCCTGTACGCAGGGACGCAGGATCTCATCGCAGCGGGCGACGCGCCGGGCTTCACTCGACTCCTCCAATCCACCTGGCGCGAACGAGGATTCGGCGACTTCTGGGGCTACTCCCTGGTCGCCGAGGGTGCCGCCGAGATCATGCTGGAAGTCGGGCTGTCCATCTGGGATGCGGCCGCGCCCGTGGTCCTGGTGGAGGAGGCGGGCGGCCGGGTCACCGATTTCGCCGGCCGGCGGATCTTCGACGGCGGGACGATCCTCGCCACGAACGGCGCGCTCCACGAGGCCGTCCGGGCGGCGCTGGCCCAGGCCTGAAGGGCTCCGGCGGGACGCCCGGCCCGCCGCGCTACCCGGTGGCGAACTTCAGGCGAGGTCGAGCCGCATCAGCCAGCGAGGCAGGCCGGCGCTGTGGCCGTCGGTCAGGACGACCCGACGAAAGCCCGCCGATTCGAACATGGACGTGAACCCAACGAAGCCCTGCGTGGTTGAAACGCGGGCTCCATCCGGATCGATCGGATACGCCTCGACCGCGGGCGCGCCCATGCTCCGGGCGTACGCCATGGCGCCGGCAAGGAGCGCTCGAGCCACGCCGGCCCGGCGATACCCGGGCCGAACCACGAAGCAGCCGATCGACCAGACGGCCAGGCCATCGACCGCGGGAATGGTGCGCGACTTGGCCAGCCGTGGCATCGCCGCCCGAGGACCGAGGCCGCACCAGCCGACCGGCTCGCCGTCCAGGTAGGCGATCACTCCTGGCGCGAAGTCCCCGCCGGCAATCTGTGCTTGAAGTGCGTCGCGATTCGCGCCGGGCCCGGAGAAGCCGAGCGCCGCCGACGATCCGCGCCAGGCCTGACACCAGCAGCCCTGCTCGGTGCGGCCACCCAGGAGCGTGACGACATCGGGCCACCGCTCCATGGTCGCCGGGTGTATGGACAGCCGCTCGGCAGGAATGGGATCCGGCCGCTTCGGCATGGTCAGGCCGCCTGCGCCGCCAGCGTCGCCATGTCCTCCCATGGCCCAAGCAGCTGGCTGCGCTCCTCTTCGTCGATCTCGTCCCACAGGATGACCGTCACGACAGCGAGCTCGAGCGAAGCAAGGAACCGGACGCGGTCCTCTGCCGTGGCGACATTCGTCCGGGTGAGGAGTGCTGCATTCGAACCGCTGATCGCCTCGGTCGCCGAGCGGACGGCAAACTCGCGGAACTCGACGAGGGCCGCCAGGACGCCCTCCCGTCGCGACCCATACCCGATGAGCTCCTGGACGCGTTCGAGCGCAGCGTGGCGCTCATCGGGATCGTGAGACGAGGCGGCGAACACCGTGTACAGGTCGCTGTCCAGCAGTTGGAAGGCATTCGCGAACCGATCGAGACGGTCGCGCGATCCGGCCGACAATCGACCGAGGGGATCCACGGAGTCCGGGGTCACACTCCCGCCGCCCGAAGGCTGTCTTCGAGGACCGACAGCGCCAGGTCGACTTCCTCGGCGGTCGTGACGAGCGGCGGGATGATCCGCGACACGTTGCCGTAGCTCCCTGCCGACAGCACGATCAACCTTCGCTCGAGGGCTCCGGCGATCACCCGCTTCGCGAGATCGGCATCCGGTGTTCGCCCATCCCCGACGCCGGGCTTGACGAGCTCCATCGCGATCATGCAGCCAAGACCCCTGACGTCTCCGATGGCCGGATGGTCAGCCTGCAGCTCCCGAAGGCCGCCCACGAACTGTGCGCCTCGGGCGCGGGCATTGGCGACGAGATCTTCGTCCTCGATGACGTCGAGCGTGGCCAGCGCCGCAGCGCAGGACACGACGTTGCCGCCGTACGTTCCACCGTGCGTTCCCGGGGCGAACGTGTCGAGGACCTCCTTGCGGGCGAGGATCCCGGACAGCGGCAGGCCGGACGCGATGCCCTTGGCGATCACCAGGATGTCCGGCTCGACCCCCCAGTGCTGGACGGCGAACATCTCGCCGGTTCGCCCGAATCCCGTCTGGACTTCGTCGGCAATGAGCAGGATCCCGTGCTGCCGAGTGATCTCGCGAAGGCGCGGCAGGAACGCCGGCGGGGGAACGACGTAGCCGCCCTCGCCCAGCACCGGCTCCACGATGATCGCAGCGACCCGGTTCGGATAGATCACCTGGTGGAAGAGGAGGCCCAGCTCGGCCTCCCAGTCGCACGAGCAGTTCGCATCCGGGGCGTGTGGGCCGCCGGCCGCGCGGTAGCAATACGGGAACTTCGTGTGGTAGACGCTGCCAGGCAGCGGCTCGAACGCCCCCCGGTAGACATCCTTGGCCGTCGTCAGGGCCATCGTCTGGGCAGTCCGGCCGTGGAACCCGCCCCGGAAGCTGATGATCACCGGGCGGCCGGTCGCGACCCGCGCCAGCTTCACCGCCGCCTCTACGGCCTCGGCCCCGGAATTGGACAGGAAGGCGCCCCACGGCCCGCCCGGCAGCAGCCGCCCGAGGCGCTCGTAGAGCCGGAGCCCGGGCTCGTGGTACACGATGTTCTGCTGCCCGTGGAGGAGCTTGGCCGCCTGTGCCTGGATCGCGGCCACGACCCTCGGATGGGCGTGGCCGGTGTTGGTCACGCCGATCCCGGAGGAGTAGTCGAGGTAGCGCTCACCACTCGGGGTGATCAACCACGAGCCCTCGCCGCGGTCCACCTCGATGTTCGTGATCCGGCCCCAGACCAGTGGAACGACTGCGTGGTCGGGAAAGGGCCTTCGGCCGGGCGCGTCGGGCTTGGAGATCATGCGGCGTGCTCCTGATCCAGTGATCGTGATCGCAGTCGGCCGGGCCGGCCCGGGTGCTTCAGCGCGGGCGAATCGGCGCGACCTTGCCGCCGCGAGACTGCAGCGCGACCGAGAGTGCCACACCGCCCACCGCGATGAGGAAGATGGCTGTGCCGATCACGTGGACCTGCGGCGGCAGGTTGTTACGGATTGTGCCCCAGATCCAGACCGGGAACGTGTTGACCAATCCGGACGTGAAGTTCGTGATGATGAAGTCGTCGATCGACAGTGAGAACGCGAGCAACGCCGCAGCGATGATGCCCGGCCGAATGAGCGGGAAGGTCACCTTCCAGAAGGTCACCCACTCGTTGGCACCGAGGTCCATGGCCGCCTCTTCGAGATTGCGATCGAAGCCCTGGATGCGCGCCTTGACGGTCACCACGACGTAGCTGATGTTGAACATGATGTGGGCGATGATGATCGTCGGAAGCCCAAGCGGAAAGAAGATCCCCGCCGGGATGATCGACTTGAACGGCTCCTGGGTGGCGGTCGCGACGAAGATGGACAGGAGGCTCGCCCCCAGCACGATCTCCGGGGTTGCCATGGGAATGAAGATGAACAGGTTCGTCGCGTTGCGACCGCGGAAGGAGTACCGGACGAGTGCCAGCGCGATGAGCGTGCCGAGGATGGTCGCGAAGAACGTCCCGACGAGCGCGACAAGGATCGAGGTCCACAACGAGTCCGCGATTCCCGGTCGATTGAGTGGGCTCATCCACGCGTCGAGCGAGAATTCCGCCCATACGAAGTTGAACTTCCCGACGGGATCGTTGAACGAGAAGATGATCATCACCGCGATCGGGAGCATCAGATAGCTGATCGCCGCGAGGGTGAACACTTTCAGGAGCCATCGGTCCGCAAAGCCCGCCAGGCGGCGGCTGCCGGTTGGTCCGACCGCGCTGGCCACGGATGACGGTGTCGCGGCGGCAGTCACGCGGTTCCCCCGGTGAGCTCTTCCGTGCCCAGGAGCCTGGCGTAGACCGCGATTGAAACGAGGATCGCCGCCATCAGGATGAAGGCCAGGGCCGCTGCGATCGGGTAGTCGTTCTGCTGGAGAAATCGGCCCTGGATGACGTTCCCGACCATCTGTGTCTTCGGACCTCCGAGGAGCGACGCGTTGACATAGTCACCGATCGCCGGAATGAAGGTGAGGATCGAGGCCGCAAACACGCCCGGGAGGGACAACGGAAACGTGACCCGGATGAACGACTGGCTCACGAAGTACCTTCCGATCAGGCCACCCCCAAGGGCCCCGATCAAGCCGGCGCCGACCACGGCGGCGAGCGTCGCATCCTCGCCGGTCACGCTCGCGTAGCCGAGCCCGACCTGCAGTGCCACGAGCAGGAAGCCGCCGAAGATCGCGCCGGTGATCGTGCCACCACGTCGCCAGGGTCCCGCGTACAGGTCCTGGGCCGCCTCGATCAGCCGGCGATCGATCTTGTCGAGCGAGACGTAGAGCGGCAGGACCATGAACGGCAGGAACTGGTAGGTCAGTCCGCCCACGACGGCCAGCGGTGTCCCGAGGATGCTGAAGTTGGCCGGGACGAGACCGAGGGCGTCTCGAAGCAGGGCCAGGAGCGGCCCGTCGTTGCCGAGGATGATCTTCCAGCTGATCGTCCGGATGAGGAAGCTCGTGAAGAACGGCGCGATGACGAGGAACAGGAGGAGACTCTTCCAGCGGCCGCCTCGGAAGGCGATCGCATAGGCGAGTGGATAGCCGATCAGGAAGCACAGGATGGTTGCGAGCCCGCCGTAGACGATGGAGTTGCGGAAGTTGTCCGAGAACCGCCCGAGTCCGCCGATGTAGTTGTCGACATTCCAGACCTCTGGCGGGGTCTTGAAGCCCGTCCGGAGGGTGCCCTCGGACAGGCTGAAGGAGATCATCTGCACGTTGGGCAGGACGAAGAACACGAGCAGCCACAGGAGCCCCGGCGCCATGAGCAGATACGGGATGGCGCGGCGGCTCCAGAGCGACTTCCTCATCCTGCCCTCGTCAACGGAACGGCGATCCGCGGCTGGTCACCCGGCCGCGGATCGGATTCAGCGCCTCACGCTCCTTCGAGATCGGCCGAGAGATCGGTCCACTTGATATCCTCGGCGTCCGGGAGGGCGGGCTGGGCGTACTGGTTCTTGGTGATCTCCGGTCCCGGGAAGAGGAGCTGGTTCGTGGCCAGCTCCGGATCCGTCTTCGCGATCTCGTCTGCCACGCCCTTGACGGGCGAGATGTAGTAGATCCAGGCCGCCAGTCGCGCCGCGTTCGCCACGTCATAGACGAAGTCGATCATGGCCTCCGCCGCGGCCTTGTGCTTGGCGCCCTTCGGGATGAGCATGTTGTCCGTCCAGATGAGCGACCCCTCCTCCGGGTAGACGAAGCGGTCGTTCTCGCCACCGGACGATGCCAGGTCACCGGACCAGACGAGGGCAGCCCACGTATCGCCCGACCCGAAGTCCTGCAGATATTCATTGCCGGTGAACTTGCGGATGTGGCCGCTTTCCACGTACGGCTTGAGATAGCCGTGGACCTTCTGGGCGTCTTCGTAGGTCATCTCGGCCGGGACATGCGCGATCTCGCCTTGGGCCTTGAGCATTATCCCGATCATCGCGAACGTATCCGAGTAACCCGACAGGAGCGTGACCTTGCCCTTGAAGGCCGGGTCGAAGAGGTCCGCGATCTTCGTCAGGTCTTTGCCCGTCGACACGACGTTGTAGCCGACGCCATCGGCGCCCGACTGCCACGGGAAGTGGTGGCTCATGTCCGGGTCCCAGTCCAGGCCCTTGAGCTCGTCGCGCACGTTGGCATGCGCGGTCGGCGTTGCCGCGGGGTCGATCGTCTCGATCCAGCCGGCCCGGACGACCCGCGCGGCCATGTAGTCGGTCAGGACGATGATGTCCCAGCCTGAGTCGAGGTCGGCGCCGAGCAGCGGTGCGAGCGTGGCGTAGAAGTCCTCGTTGGACTGGATGTCTTCCTTGTAGTTGACCTCGATTCCGTACTTCGCCTCGAAGTCGGTCAACGTGGGCGACGAGGTCTCGTCCTCGGTCAGGTCGATGTACGCGGGCCAGTTCGCGAAGTTGAGCGGCCCGACGATGGCATCGTCGGCCGGTGTGGGCGAGCTCCCCCCGCCACACGCTGCGAGGAAAGCGGCGACGCCGGCCAGGCCCGTGCCCTGGATGAACGCGCGGCGGGTCACCGCGTACGTCCGAATGCGTTCCTCGAGGTCCGCCATGGGATTGGCTCCTTCCGACTACTTGGCGAGCGCGCGAGCGCTCATTCGGCGGCGACTTGACCGGTTGGCGCGGGACTGTCCGCTCCAACGGCGAACGTATGGTCGGGGGACCAGCTGAGATGGACTTCCTGGCCCGGCTGATGGAGCGAGCCGCGGGATGCTCGTCCGACATTCTGCTCGAAGACCGTGATCCGGTTCCCGCTCGGCGACTTGATGATGTAACTCGTCGAGGCGCCGAGATACGACGCATCCATGACCCGGCCCTGCAGTCGATTCATCTGATCCGGGATCGAGGCGGCATCTGCGTGCAGCCGGATCTTCTCGGGCCGGACGCCGATCTTGATCGAAGTCGACCCGTTGGCCAGGGAGGCGGGGATGCGGACGACGGCGCCATCGACGAGACGAGCTGCGACGTACTCCCCGTCGGGTGCGCCGAGCGTCGCCGGGAGCAGGTTGCTCACGCCCAGGAAGCCGGCCACGAACTCGGTCGCCGGGCGCTCGTAGAGCGTCTCCGGGTCGCCCAGCTGCTCGTACCTGCCGCGGTTCATGACGGCGATGCGATCCGACATCGTCATCGCCTCCTCCTGGTCGTGGGTCACGTAGATGAACGTGATGCCCACCTCCTCCTGGATCCGCTTCAGCTCGACCTGCATCTGCTTGCGAAGCTTGAGATCCAGGGCGCCCAGCGGTTCGTCCAGCAGGAGCACGGACGGCTTGTTCACGAGCGCCCGCGCCAGTGCGACGCGTTGGGCCTGTCCGCCGGAAATCTGGGCCGGCTTCCGGCGCTCGTAGCCGGGCAGCTCGACCAGCTCGAGCATCTCCGAGACACGGGCCTTCACCTGGGACTCTTCAACCTGTCGCCGGCGCAGGCCGAAGGCCACGTTGTCGAAGATGGTCAGGTGCGGGAAGAGGGCGTAGTTCTGGAAGACGGTGTTGACGTTGCGCTGGTAGGGCGGCAGCCACGTCACGTCCTGGCCGGCCAGCTCGATGGTCCCTGATGTCGGTTGTTCGAACCCGCCGATCATCCGGAGCGTGGTCGTCTTGCCGCAGCCGGACGGGCCCAGGAGGCTGAAGAACTCGCCGTCGTGGACTTCCAGATCGATGTGATCCACCGCGACGATGAGGCCGCTGTCGCTCGGCTGGACGTACTTCGCGACCCGGCGTCCGGCCGCGTCGTTGCCGAAAGCCTTGTAGACCTGGATCAGCCGAACCTCGACCTCGGGCACGTTCGTGTCGTTCCTCCGAACCGCTGAGTCACAGCAACCCTTCCACACGCCGATCCGGACCAGACCGCGTCTAGCGTGGGCCGAGGATAGGCGGGCGCCGTCCGCGGTGTCAAACGAGTTGAGGCCCTCGTGCCGCGTTGCTCCAACGTACGAGATTCGCACGAAACCTGCACAGGCCCGACGATCTTCGGATCCTGCGCCTCGCTCACGACCGCTGATCGAGACGCATACTCGGCAGTCGCCCGGTGACTGCCCTGGTCCCGGGGGCCGCGCTGACTGCAAGTCCCGTGAGCCCGGTCTAGGATATCGACGCGAATCCCGCCGGAATCCCATTGCAGCCCGAGGAACGCATGACACAGGTCACCGAAGACGTCGTCATGGCCGCGCTCCGCACCGTCGAGGAACCTGAGCTCGGCGGCGATCTTGTGACGCGGAACATGATCAAGGACCTGCGCATCGACGGCGGCGCCGTCGCGTTCACCATCGAGCTCACCACGCCGGCCTGTCCGCTCAAGGATGAGATCGAGTCGCGTGTCCGGACCGCCCTTGAGCCGGTCGGCGTCGAATTGGTCGATCTCACCTGGGGGGCCAGCGTCCGCCGGGCGGCGCCCCGAACCCCGGAGCAGCTCCTGCCGGGCGTGAAGAACATCATCGCCGTGGCGTCCGGCAAGGGCGGCGTCGGGAAGAGCACCGTGGCCGTCAATCTCGCCGTGGCGCTCGCGCGCGACGGGGCCGAGGTCGGGCTCCTCGATGCGGATATCACTGGCCCGAACGTGCCGATCATGCTGGGCCTGGACGGCCAGCCCGGCAAGAGCGAGAACGAGAAGATCCTGCCGCTCAGCCGGCACGGCGTGAAGGCGATCTCGATCCAGTTCTTCGTTCCGCCCGGCCAGCCGATCATCTGGCGAGGCCCCCTGGTGGGTGGCGCGATCCAGCAGTTCCTGCGCGACGTGGAGTGGGGTGAGCTCGACTACCTCGTGATCGACCTGCCGCCGGGAACGTCCGATGCCCAGCTCACCCTCGCCCAGGCGGTGCCGATCTCGGGGTCCGTCCTGGTGACCACGCCCCAGGACGTCGCGCTGCTCGACGTGGAGAAGGCCCTCGCGATGTTCAAGCGAACGAGCGTTCCGGTCATCGGGATTGTCGAGAACATGAGCGGCTTGGCCTGCCCGCACTGCGGGGAGATCATTGAGCTGTTCGGACGTGGCGGAGGCGAGCGATTCGCGCGCGAGCACGATCTCGAGTTCCTCGGCCAGATCCCGCTCGACGTCACGGTCCGGCAGGGTGGTGACGTGGGCGTCCCGGCCGTTGCCCAGCGCGAGCCGGGTCCTGCCGCCGTGGCACTTCAGAACATGGCGCGGATCGTCGCGGCGAGGATGAGCGTCCGGGCGGCTGCAGGGTCGGGCCAACCGGTGCTGACGATCTCCTAGGCGCGTCGGTCGGGCAGCGTCACCCCGGGGGCAGCGCCGGCCACGACCTCGATCTCCATGCGCGGCAGGGCAGGCAGGACGACGCCGCCCGTCGAAGCGCAGATCGCGCGGATCACCTCGAGCCGCTCGATCGGGTAGTGGACGAGGATCGCGCGAGGCACGCCCGCCCGGACGGCGTGATCGACCGCCTCCTCGGCGGTCAAGTGCCCGCGCTTCACATCGTCAAATTCGTCGGTATCCAGCGTTGCCTCGAGGATGAGCAGCTCAGCCCCTCGGGCGAGCTCGACGACCGAGTCCGCCGGACCCATGTCGCCAGCGTAGACCACGCGCTCGCCGCCGGGCCCTTCGATGACCATGGACCAGGCCGGGACGTAGTGGCCCACCGGGTACGCGCGAATCGTGAGGTCGCCGATCTGGAACGGTTCGCCGGTCGCGTACTCGCGAATGTCGAATGCGGCTTCGAAGAACCCCGGACGCTCGGACATGACGATCGCGAGGTGGTCGAGACGATCCTTGCCGCCGGGCGGGAGTTGTACGCGGAGGAGTCGAGGTGCGGGCTCTCCCCAGGGGAACTTGTAGCGCAGCGGCGCGATGTCGATCCAGTGGTCGGCGTGCATGTGCCCGACTACCAGGCCATCGAGCCTCGCCGCCCCGATGGATGCCTCCAGGCGGGACGCGATCCCACTGCCGATGTCGAAGAGCACGGCGGTGGTGCCTGTCTGGACCAGGATCCCGGACGCGGCGGTCTCCGCGACGGGGCGGGCAGTACCCGTCCCGAGGACGGTCAGGCGCATGTGGATCCTCCAGGGCGCATTCCGGGCCGGCGCATCCGGGGGATGGTGGCATGTGCGGCCGGGTTTGTGTGGACCGTGGCGCGACGCCGCGGCCACGTCATCGGAGGCGTGCCTGGAGGACGGCCGCGGCCAGGAGCGCTGCGCGGTTTCGGCCCGTCGCTCCGGCGAGGAAGGCCACACGTCGCTCGGCGTGCTCGCCGGCCAGGTCCACGACCGCGATTGACACGGCCATATCCCCACCGCGGGTCCTTGCCCGGACGGCGAGGCCCACCTCGGCACCAGCGGCATCACGGATCTCGCGTGCCAGGCCGGCCAGGTCCAGGCGACGGCCCGTCGGGGCGCGCGGTGGTCCCGCGTGAACGGTCGCCTGGAGGAGGCGCTCCCCGAGCCCTTCGCCCAGGAGGGCCGCGACGGACCCGCGCGTGCCGATCTCCACCGTGGCGATACGCCAGTGGTGGGCCGCGAGCGCGGCCTCGATCGCGGCCGGCCAGGTGACATTGCCGCGCGCCCAGACATGCTCGCCGATCCGCCCGAGCACTTCTGCCTCGGCCGCGGCGACCAGCGATGCGGCGTCTGCGTCATCCGTGGGAGTCGCCGAAATCCGGATATCCAGGGCATCCGCGCGTGCGTAGGTCGCCACAGTCGGATTGGCGCCGCGATCGAGAAGCGTACCGAGACGCTCTGCGAGGATCGACTCGCCGATGCCCGCGGTCCGCAGGGTGAGCGTGGCCGTCTGCCGGCCGAGCCCGCGTGATACCAGGCGCGGCAGGACCCATCCGGTCCACATCGGACGCATCTCGCGCGGTGGACCGGGCAGGGCCACGATCACGCGCCCGTCCGGCCGATCCACCCACCAGCCGGGTGCCGAGCCGTTCGCGTTGGGGATGGGCGTCGTGGAGGGTGTGAGCCAGGCCTGCTTGACATTCGCAGCGGCGAACGGCAGGCCGCGCCGGTCGAACAGGCCCCGGAGCCACGTCTCGAGCTCGCGGTCCACGGCCGGGATCTCGCCGATCGCCGCCGCGATGGACTCGCGGGTCAGATCATCGGGCGTGGGCCCCAGGCCGCCGGTCGAGATGACGAGGTCCGCCCTGCCAAGGGCGGCAGCGAACGCCGACTCCACGATCGGCAGCTCGTCGGGCAGCGTTGTGAGTCGAATTACCTCGACGCCGGCGCTGGTCAAGGTCCCCGCCAGCTCGCCGGCATTGGTGTCGCGCGACTCGCCCACGGTCAGCTCGGAGCCGATGGACAGGAGCTCTGCCTGTCGAATCTCACGCATCGATCGATGGTATTCGAGCGGGCCCGGCTGGTCTCATCGCGCCCGGTTGGTATCATCAGCGTGCGCCCGACCTGTGCGAGCGAAGACTGGAGACACGTTTGGACGACGACCAGCCCTCCCGATCCGCCGGGGGTTCCTCCTCGAGCGCCGACGAGGCGCCGATCGGGCTGCGCGGTCAGCTCGGCGCGGTCCGCAATGCGGTTCGGCGGCTGCTGACCGCGCACATCGACCTCGCGAAGGCCGAGTTCAGCGAGATCGGCGAAGAAATCGGACGGGTCGCCCTCCTCGCGGGGATCGCGTTCGGCGCGCTGTTGTTCCTCGCGCTGTTGCTTCCGATCGGGGGCCTCCTGTTCCTGGCCGACTGGCTCCTCGGCTCGATCGGCTGGGGCGTGCTCCTGGGCAGTCTCGCTCTGCTCGACGGAGCGGTCGTGGCCATCCTCCTGGCCCTGGGTGTTCCGCGCGGTCGGCTGGCTCGCGACTACCTCATCGCGCTCGTCGGCGCGATCGTCGTCACGGCCCTGCTGCTCCTGTTCCTGACCGGCGTGCGGGTCGGCGTTGGGCTCGGTCTCACGGTGTTGCTCGTCGCCTGGCCTATCCTCGCCGGGTATGGCGTCGTCCGCCGTGGCATTGACACCGAGGCGCTCAAAGCCCGCTTCTACCCAACGCAGACCATCGAGACCACGAAGGAGACCATCGAGTGGGTGCGCGAACGGACGCCGCTCGGACCGAAGTCCTGACGGCCCGCGAGGGCCTGCAGGACGAGGTCGTTCGGCTGGAAGCTGCCGGTCGGGCCGCGGTGGACATCCCGGCCCGCCTTCGAAACGATCCCCTGAAGGTCGGCGGTGCGGCCGCCGGCGCAGCGTTCCTCCTGCTGGGCGGGCCGAAGAAGGTCCTTGGTCGTGCCCGGCAGGCGATCTTCGGCAAGCCCGCCGACATGCCGCCGTCCATGCTTCCGAAGGAAGTGGAGGCCGTTCTCCGCAAGCTCGGGCCCGATGGGGACCGCGTCCGTGGGACGCTCGAGCGCGAGTTCGCGCGGTTCCTTGAGGAGCGCGCACCAGAGCGTCGAGAACGCGACATCGCCGGCCTCGTCAGTGGCCTCGTCGCCAACGTCGTGCGACCCGCCTCGGTCCGTGCCGGGCGCGAGTTCGCCGAGCGCCTCTTCGATCCCGACGGTCCGTCGTTCGCCGAGGGCCTGCGCAAGGCACGCGCACGGATGGAATCCACGGTCCCGAAGGGTCCGGCCGGGGGCTGACCGTCTGGACGGCCCGAGCGGCGGCCCCGCGGGCAGTCGCGCGGCGCTATCCTCGCCCTGGGCGAGTGGCGGAATGGCAGACGCGCCGGCCTTAGGAGCCGGTGCCCCGTAAGGGGCGTGTCGGTTCGACCCCGACCTCGCCCACAACTCCACAAGGGCCGGGCGCCGCTGCCCCCCTATACTTCGCCGCGATGAACAGCACGATCTCGCCTGCCCCCAAGAGCTCGGTCAAGGTTCGATTTGAGCTTCCAGCCGAGCAGTTGACCGCGGCCCTGGACGAGGCGGTCCGGCATCTCGCGCGGCGCACGCGGATCCCCGGATTCCGGCCGGGCAAGGCCCCCCGGGCCGTCGTCGAGCGCGTCGTGGGAGCGCCCGCGATCCTGGACGAGGCGCTCGACCACCTCGTTCAGCGGGCGTATCGCGACGCGCTGATCGAGCACGACCTGACGCCCCTGACCAACGCCGATATCGACATCGAGCAGGCCGAGGAGGGCAAGGACGTCCTGTTCACCGCAACCGTCCAGGTTCGCCCCGATGTCGTGCTCGGCGACTATCGCAACTTCAAGTTCTCACCCGAGATCGAGTCGATCGACGACGCCAAGATCGACAAGGTCATCGAGGAGCTCGCCGACCAGAACGCGACCCTGGCCCCGGTGGAGGATCGGGGAGCGAGGGCGGGCGACTACGCCGTGATCGGTTACGTGGGCACACGCGATGGCGTCCCGTTCGACGGCGGGTCGGTTGAGCGGATGCCGCTGATCCTCGGCGAAGAGCGGCTCATCCCGGGCTTCGAAGCCAACCTGATGGGCCTCAAGACCGGCGAATCGACAGGCTTCGACATCACCTTCCCGGATGACTACGCGGAGACGACCCTGGCCGGAGGGGTCGCCCGATTCGCGGTCGATCTGCGCGAGCTCCGGGAGAAGGTCCTGCCGACGGTCGACGACGAGTTCGCCCGGTCGATGGGCAACTTCGCCGATCTCGCGGCTCTCCGGGTCGAGATCGAGGCACGCCTCGGCCGAAACGCTCTCGACCGGGCCCGTCATGAGTTTTCCGACAAGATCATCGAGTACGCCGTGGCGAATTCCACCCTGGAGCTCCCGGACATCCTGGTCGACCAGGAGATCGAGGTGATGCACGACGAGTTCCGCGCCTCGCTGGCCCGGCAGGGCATCACGGAGGAGGCGTACCTGAAGGTCGTGGAGAAGACGGACGCGGATCTCCACACGGACTTCCGGCCCAACGCGGAGAAGCGCGTCAGGGTCCTCCTCGTCCTGTCCAGGGTCGCCGAAGCCGAGGGCGTGGACATCGCCGACGCCGAGGTCGAAGCCGAGGTCGCCCGCGCCCGCGAGCGCTATGCCCGCGACAAGAAGACCGTGGCCTACTTCGAGTCGGCCCGCGGCCGGAGCTTCGTGCGGAGCACGCTCCGTCGGAGTCGCGTCGTGGAGCAACTCGTGAGCGCGTGGCTCGCGGCGCACCCCGAGCATCCCGCCCTGCCGCACCTCGAGGACGACGCCCCGCCAGGGGTCAGCTCGAGCTCCGCGGAAGCCAACGCGGCCATTGATGCCACCGATCCGGGCTCGGTCTTCGAGTCGGACGCCGAACCGGCCTCGGCCGGCTAACCACCAAGTTGCCTCAGGAGCCAACCATGCTCGTGCCGATGGTCATCGAGTCCTCCAGCCGGGGGGAGCGCGCCTACGACATCTACTCCCGCCTCCTCAAGGAGCGGATCATCTTCATCGGGGACGTGATCGAGGATCACCTCGCCAACCTCGTCATCGCCCAGCTCCTGTTCCTGGAGTCCGAGGATCCCGAGAAGGACATCAGCCTGTATGTCAACTCGCCCGGCGGCGTCGTGACGGCCGGGCTAGCGATCTACGACACGATGCAGTACCTGCGGGCCCCGGTCAGCACGATCTGTCTCGGCCAGGCAGCCTCGATGGCCGCGGTCCTGCTCGCGGCCGGTGCCAAGGGCAAGCGCTACGCCCTGCCGCACAGCCGAATCATGATTCACCAGGGCTCGGGTGGGTTCCGCGGCAACGCGCCGGACGCCTTGATCCAGATGCGCGAATGGGAGCACCTGGTGCAGCTGAACCACGCGATTCTCGCACGCCACACCGGCCAGCCGATCGAGAGGATCGCCGTGGATACGGATCGCGACCGGTTCATGTCGCCCGAGGAGGCGAAGGACTATGGCATCATCGACGCGGTCTACAGCGCCCAGGGGTCGTCCCTGATCTCGCAGGCCCACGATGCCGGTCTCGCCGGAGGCGAGGGCAGCAAGGTCGCGGGTATCGCGGGCGCTGGGACGAAGAAGTCGAAGGGTTGATCCCGGCAGCGGGCCGGAGCGGCCCGAGGCGATCGAACGAGGCAGACGCGTGAGCACGACCAGCAGCAGCAGCACCAAGGGCCCCAAGGTCCCGTACCGCTGCTCCTTCTGCGGCAAGAGCCAGGAACAGGTGCGCAAGCTCATCGCAGGGCAGGGCGTTTACATCTGCGATGAGTGCATCAACCTGTGCCAGGAGATCATCGACGAGGAGCTCCTGGACCAGCCGAAGTCGAAGCCGGCCAGCACGAAGCTCCCGAACCCGCGCCAGATCACGTTCTCCCTGGACCAGTACGTGATCAGCCAGGAGAAGGCCAAGAAGGTCCTCTCGGTTGCGGTCTACAACCACTACAAGCGGGTCAACGCCGGCCACGCCATCGACGAGGTCGAGCTCCAGAAGTCGAACGTCCTCCTCGTCGGCCCCACCGGGTCGGGAAAGACGCTCCTCGCCCAGACCCTGGCACGTGTCCTCGACGTCCCGTTCTGCATTGCCGACGCCACGTCCCTGACAGAGGCCGGCTACGTTGGCGAGGATGTTGAGAACATCCTGCTGCGGTTGATCCAGGCGGCCGACTTCGATGTCGCTCGTGCCCAGCGCGGGATCATCTACATCGACGAGATCGACAAGATCGCGCGGAAGGCGGACAACCCGTCGATCACGCGCGATGTCTCCGGCGAGGGCGTCCAGCAGGCGCTCCTGAAGATCCTCGAGGGCACCGTGGCGAACGTGCCGCCGCAGGGCGGGCGCAAGCACCCCCACCAGGACTTCATCCAGATCGACACCACGAATGTCCTGTTCATCTGCGGTGGAGCTTTCGACGGCCTCGAGAAGATTGTCGAAGAGCGGGTCGGGAAGCGCGCCATCGGGTTCGGCTCGGGGGCGGCGCCATCCGCGGTTGAACGGGCGCAGATCCTCGAGAAGCTCATGCCCGAGGACCTGTTGAAGTTCGGGCTCATCCCCGAGTTCATCGGCCGGCTGCCGGTCATCGTCACGCTCTCGGCGCTGACTGCCGCCGACCTGGTCCGGGTCCTGATGGAGCCGAAGAACGCGGTCGCCCGGCAGTTCCAGCGGTTCCTGTCGCTCGACAAGGTGGAGCTCGTCTTTACACCGGGGGCCCTGCAGGCGGCGGCCGACGTGGCGCTCG
The DNA here is from genome assembly GCA_963697415.1 of uncultured Chloroflexia bacterium. Taxonomy (GTDB): domain Bacteria; phylum Chloroflexota; class Limnocylindria; order Limnocylindrales; family CSP1-4; genus UBA5189. Next base: position 2,496,483 of record CAVONW010000003.1, on the reverse strand, counting down.
ATCGCAAGACCGGCGCCCGCGCGCTGCGGTCCATCGTCGAGGAGGCACTCCTCGACGTCATGTTCGATATCCCGGAGCGCACCGACATTCGCAAGTGCATCATCACCGAGGAGACGATCCGGGATCGACGGATGCCGCTCCTCCTGACGAAGACGGATGTCGACAAGGGCGTCGACGAGACGAACTACGAGGAGTGGCTGGCCGAGCGGGCTGAAACCGCCTGATCGGCGCCGTCAGCGGTCCTCGAGGACCACACCCTTCGGAAGATGCTCGCGAAGTACGTCCGCGACCGACCCGAGGTCGGTCCCTGCAGGCCCACGCAATGTGAGCGCGAGCGACACTCCGGGGACCACAGCTGTTGCCGCAGCGGAGGGCTGCTCCGCGATCACGACGACGGCTGAAGGTCCCGCCACCGCCAATGCCGACGGTCGCGCCGATCGCAGGTCGGACAGCAGCAGCCGGCCATGGTAGAAGGCAATCAGGGAGGCCACGATGACCACGGCGATCGGGATCGACAGGTCCGAGCCGAGTGCGACCCCCCCGCCGCCCAGGAGCGTATCGACGACCCGATAGAGTGAGAACGCCGCGCTCGGCACCGCGGCGATGAGGGCAGCCCCAACCGCGAGATAGAGATACGCGCGCCCGGCGGTCACGTGCCGCTCCGTGGTCGGATTCGTCAGCCGGCGGCGCATCACGAGCGTCCAGGCCGGGATCCAGAGCGCGACACCCACGACGATCTGCGCCACGAACCACGCGAGCTCGAATTCGTAGGAAGTCGTTGTCGGGCGCGACGCCGAGGGCGACCTCGATCAGGCGGCCAAGGAGCTGCGCCGTGCCGACGGCCAGGAAGATGATGCCGACCGCCGCGGTCAGGTGGAGCGTGAGCCGTTCCACCGTCGCCAGAGAGGCCGGCGAGCGACCGGTACCCTCGCGCTGCCAGGCGGTCCAGTGGAGCCAGCCGGCAATCGCGAACGGGATGGCCACGAGCGGCGGTCCGACGACCAGCTCGAGAAGGGCTGAGGTGCCGGAGCCGTCGCTCACCCCCAGCGCAAGGCGGCCGAGCTCGGCAAGTGACGAAGCCACCGAAATGCCGACGTATGACAGGGCGACGAGGATGACCGCGCCGAAATAGGTCGCGCGCAGGGCGCTGGCCCGATCATCCTCTCCGATGATGTCCGCGTCGCCGACAACGCGACGCGCGTCGTCCGCCTGGAACCAGAAGAGGCCCGCCCCGACGACGACTCTGGCCAGTGCCCAGGTCAGCGGCTCGAGCCACCAATCGGCGCCTCCCCCGAAGCCCTCCCGCCCGACAAGCACGGACAGGAGCGTCTCGATGATCTGGCTCACCCCACCGACCAGCAGCATCAGGCCGACGACGGCCCAGCCATAGCGATGCAGCCGGGTGATCCACGCGGCCGCCCCGCTCAGCCGGTCGTGCCGGAGATCGACGTTCCGGCGCTGCTGGTGGTACCACCAGACCGGGGCGGCGATGAGTACCTGCGCAATCAGGTCCGTGGGCCGCGCGTTGCCAGGCTCGGCGTCGAGGAGCGCCCGGAGGACTTCCGCCAGCAGCGCGATGGCGGCGAAGACCCCGAAGGCCAGGGCAACGGTGGCCACCAGGCCCAGGTGCAGCGCCCGGATGGCCGAGCGTCGGTCGTTGCGGGCCGTGTCGTCATCCCCGCGCCAGCCGCGGCCGACCAGCCACCAGTGGACGGCGAACACCGGTGACCCCACGGCGACCAGCGCGATGGCCAGGCTGACCTGCTCCCGCCCCGCGCTTCCGCCACCGCCGATGATGCTCGCCCCGAGGGCGTCGGCAAGTTCGCCCAACACGACGGCCACGAGGTTGTAGAGACCCAGGGAGAGCACGAGCAGGCTGACCGCGGACACGACATACAGGTAGAGCCGCTTGGCGATGTCCATCGTGATCGACGCTTGCGCCTCAGTACTGGTACGGGACTGGTTCGATGCCGACCAATGGCTCGTCGATCAGCCAGGTTCCGCGCTCCCGGACCAGCCGGACCGAGCGCTCGTACGAGTACCGCTCACCGGTCAGGCCGCCTTCGGAGAACTGGTCGACGCGGATGCGGAGGACGGCTCGGTCGGCGGTGACGTCCACGTTCAGCAGCACGAGTCGATGACCCTGGTCGCGCTGCCAGGACCAGTCGGCGTCCATGCGCCGATATTCGGACAGCGTCATCTCGGCAGTCACCGTGGAGGAGAGGTGGCTGTAGGCGGCCTCGATGTCCCCGGCTTCCCAGGCCTCGTAGAAGTCCTGGAACGCGGCTTCCGGGGAGCCCGCGGCGTAGTCGGTCGCCCGGTTTGGCAGCGCGACCGCGACGATCAGGGCGACCACGACAAGCGCGATGATCGCCGCGCCTATCAGCAGCACGGACCTCGGGAACGCGGCCCGCCCGCTCGGAGACGCAGCGCCGTCGACGGGGGGCGAAGGGCTGATCTCCGACGGCTCGCTCATGGCCGCTCCTCACCTGGGGCGCGCCGACCAGGCGGCGCGCACCCGATGCACGATACGCTCGCCCACCCGCCGCTGACAAGGGTCGTTCGGTCGGTCGGCGAGTCCAGAATCGCGTGCTACACTCCCGGCCTCACGGCGGGGACCGGGAAGAGTAGGGCCGGGTCGGCCATCAAGCGAGCGCGGGGACGGTGTGAGCCGCGCGGGCACGACGGACCCGAAGGTCGCTCGCGAGCCGTGCGGATGGCGCCCGATAGCGCGCCGAGAGGAGGTCCGGACCCGGCGCCCGCGATGAGCGGGAGCCCTCGGCCCTCGAACCAGCAGGTGGTACCACGACCCGTTCGTCCGCTGGACGAGCGGGTTTGACGTATTCAGAGACGGGAGCCAGGCCACGATGACGGAACGGGAGCTCGCGAAGGCCTACCGGCCGGCCGACGTCGAGGGCACGATCTACGAGCGCTGGCTCGGCGCGGACGTCTTCGCGCCCGACGGTGCCGGCTCGCGCGCCGACGCGTCGAAGCCGCCGTTCGTCATCATCCAGCCGCCGCCGAACATCACGGGAGCGCTCCACCTGGGCCACGCCCTGACCTCGACGCTGGAGGACCTCATGGTCCGCCACGCTCGAATGACCGGGCGGCCGACCCTGTGGCTGCCCGGCCTCGACCATGCCTCGATCGCCGCGCAGTACGTCCTCGACAGGATCGTCGCCGCGGACGGCGAGACCAGGGAGAGCCTCGGTCGCGAACGGTACCTCGAGCGTATGTGGCAATTCATCGACGCGACCCGTGAGGTCATGCTCTCCCAGCAGCGTCGTATCGGCGCCTCGCTCGACTGGAGCCGGCTGCGGTTTACGATGGACGAGCGCTCGTCGCGTGCAGTCCGCGTTGCGTTTGCGCGCCTGTACCGCGAGGGCATGGCGTACCGGACCGAGGCCCTCATCAACTGGTGTCCTGGGTGTCTGACGAGCGTCAGCGACCTCGAGGTGATCCCGACCGAGGAGACCGGGACGTTGTGGACCCTTCGGTATCACCTCATCGAACCTGCCTCGGGCGCACCGGCCGCCGATGCCTGGATCAGTGTCGCGACAACCCGGCCCGAGACGATCCTCGGCGACACGGCGGTGGCCGTCCATCCGGCCGACGCGCGCTATGCGTCCCTGGTCGGCCGGATGGTACGGATCCCGTTCGTCGAGCGCGATGTTCCGATCGTCGCAGATGAGGCCGTTGACCCGGCCTTCGGCACGGGCGCGGTCAAGGTCACTCCCGCCCACGACAAGACCGACTACGAGATCGGCAAGCGCCACGACCTCCCGATGCTCACCGTGCTGGCGGATGACGCGACGATCAACGAGCTCGGAGGCGAGTACGCCGCGCTGGACCGGTATGCGGCCCGGGCGGCGATTGTGCGCGACCTGGGTGCTCGCTCCGACATGGAGGCCGAGAAGTCACATCAGATGCTCATCGGCCGCTGCCAGCGTTCGAACGACGCGATCGAGCCGCGGCTCAAGACACAGTGGTTCGTCCGGACCGCCCCGCTCGCCGCGGCCGCGCTTGCCGCGACGCGTGCTGGTCGCACGAGGATCGTCCCGTCGAGGTTCGAGAAGGTCTGGGAGCACTGGATGACCTCGATCCACGACTGGAACGTGAGCCGCCAGCTCTGGTGGGGGCACCGGATCCCGGCCTGGTACTGCCCGGACGGCCACGCGACCATCTCCGAGCTCGAGGGCGGACCGACTGCCTGCACCGAGTGCGGGCGTTCCGGCGCCGAGCTGATCCAGGACCCAGACATCTTCGATACCTGGTTCAGCTCCGGACTGTGGCCGTTCTCGACCCTCGGCTGGCCGGACGAGACTGAGGACCTGCGCCGGTTCTACCCGGGGACGGTCATGGAGACCGGCTACGACATCATCTTCTTCTGGGTCGCCCGGATGATGATGCTCGGCATCCACCTTGCCGGAGACGTGCCGTTCGAGACCGTCTACCTCCACGGCCTCGTCAAGGATCCGTACGGGAAGCGGATGTCGAAGACGAAGGGCAACGTCGTGGATCCGCTCGAGGCAATCTCCGAATCCGGCGCGGACGCGCTGCGTTTCGCGCTCGTTCACGGCACCTCGCCTGGAAATGACCAGAAGTTCCGCTCGGAGCGGCTTGACGATGGCCGCAATTTCGCGAACAAGCTCTGGAACGCAACGAGGTATGTGCACGGTGCGCGTCCAGCTTCCATCCAGGATGGGACTCCGCGCCGTGCGCCCGACCCTGCGCATCTCGGCCTGGCCGAGCGCTGGATCCGGTCGCGGGCGGCGGCCACGATCGGGACGGTCGATGCCGCGATGGCCGGGCTCCAGTTCGGCGAGGTCACGAGGGCCCTGTACGACGCGGTCTGGAGCGAGTACTGCGACTGGGGCCTGGAGCTGGCCAAGACGCGGCTCGGGGACGAGTCGCTGCCGATCGAGACCCGCGAGGCCACCTGGTGGACGCTCGTCGAAGCACTGGACACGTACCTCCGGCTGTTGCATCCGGTGATGCCCTTCCTGACCGAGGCCCTGTGGGCCTCATTGCCCCATGCCGTCGAAGATCCGGACCTGCTCATCGTCGCGGACTGGCCGGCCACAGTGGCGCTCGATCCGTTCGCCGACATGGCCGTGTCTGCGTTGATCGAGCTGGTCCGTGGAGCCAGGAATGCGCGGGCCGAGGCTGGGCTCGAGGCTGGGGCGTGGTTCCCGGTGGATGTCGCGGGGCCGGCGTCGCTGATCGCGGCGTTCGAGGATCTCCGTCCAGCTCTCGAACGTCTCGGACGGGCACGACCGCTCCGTCTCCACGGATCTCGCGATGCGCTGGCCACGACCGATGGCCTCGGTTCGCTGACAGTGATCGCCAGCGACATCGAAGCCCGGATCACGCCGACCGCCGATCCAGCGGCAGCGCAGCGGGAGCGAGTTCGCCTGGAGCGGGAACTCGCCGAGGCGGAGGGTTTCCTTGCGGCTGCTCGCTCGCGGCTCGGCAACGACGCGTTCGTCCGGAGTGCGCCGGCCGCGGTCGTCGAGGGCGTGCGGGCGCGCGAGACCGAACTTGCGGCCACAGTCGCCCGATTGCGAGCAGGCCTGGCTCGCTGACGGCACACGGTCCGGGCCTTGTCGCTCAGCCCTTGACCGCACCTCCCGTGATCCCACGGACGAAGTAGCGCTGGAGCGCGAAGAACACGGCCAGGGGCAGCGCCATGGAGATGAACGCGGCCGCCATCAGAAACTGCCATTCGCCGCCGAGGGAGTTCGACAGGTTCGCGATCAGGACGGTCAGGGGCAGGTTCGGGGCGTTCGTCGCGCCGATGTACACGAAGGCCACGAGGAAGTCGTTCCAGACGAACAGGAACTGGAAGATCGCCAGGGAGGCCAGTGCGGGGACGCTCATGGGAATCGCGAGCCGGAAGAAGGCGGTCGCCGGGCCGGCTCCATCGATCTCGGCCGCCTCGAAGAGCTCCTGGGGCAGCCCACCCATGTAGTTGCGGAGCAGGTACACGGCGAAGGGAAGCCCGTATCCGGTGTGGGCGAGCCAGACACTCAGGAACTCGCCCTGGATCCCCAGGTCCCTGAATAGCCGGAGCATCGGAATGAGCGTGACCTGGAGCGGGACGACGAGCAGCCCGACGACGATGATGAACAACCAGTCCCGCCCGGGGAACTTCATCCAGCTGAAGGCGAAGGCAGCGAAGGCCGCCACAAAGACCGGAATGATCGTGGCCGGGATCGTGATGAACAGGCTGTTGATGAATGCCCGGTCGATCCCGTTCCGGTTGAGGACGTGGATGTAGTTGTCGAAGGTGAACGACGCCGGCGGGAAGAGCGCCGTCCACCAGCCGGACGCGCTCACATCCGCGGACGATCGGAAGGAATTCACGAGCATCCCGATCGTCGGCAGCAGCCACAGGACCAGAATCACGACGATCGACACGTGGAGCCCAGCCCGGTCGAACCGGAACCGCCGTTCCCGGCTTCGGGACACGACGCTCGCCGCGGCCGGTGCCGTCATCGGATCGCCTCCTGCTGGCGGAAGCGGCGGACGTTCATGACCATGATCGGGACGACCAGGACGAGGAGCACGATTGCGACCGCACTTGCCCGGCCGGGCTGCCCGAAGGTGAACAGCTCCTTGACCATCCGGTTGGCGATGACCTCGGTATCGAAGGCGCCGTTGGTCATGACGTAGACGATGTCGAAGGCCTTGAGCGACGTGATGATCATCGTCGTTGCGACGACCGCGATCGTGGGCATGAGCAGGGGCAGGGTGATGCTCCGGAAGACCTGAAGCTCATTCGCCCCATCCACGCGCGAGGCCTCGAGGAGCTCGGGGCTGATGCCCTTGAGGGCCCCGGACAGGATGACCATGCAGAACCCGGTCCAGATCCAGGCGGCGGCCACGATGAGCACGATCGTGTTCCACGGCCAGTTGATCAGCCACGCGATCGGGTCCACGCCGACCGTCGCCAGGATGCCGTTCAGCGTGCCGGTCTGTGCCTCGGAGGGCGGCCGGTACTGGAACATGAACTTCCAGATGACGCCGGCCGCGACGAAGCTGATCGCGAGTGGCAGGAAGACGAGTGACTTGGCTGCCGACTCATATCGGACTCGGTCGAACAGGATCGCGATCAGGAGCCCAAGACCGACCGCGAGGACGGTCAGGACGACCAGCCAGATGCCGTTGTTGACGAGGGCGCCGATCGTGCCGCTATTGGTGAAGAAGTACTCGTAGTTGTCTGTTCCGACGAAGGTCTTGGAGAACCTGTCCTGCAGGCTCAAGTAGAACGTGTAGATGGACGGATAGATGAGAAAGACCCCGAGGAACCCGAGGGCCGGCGCCAGCCAGATCCAGGGGCGCAATCGTCCCTGCCACCTGGCCGGGGCCAGCCGAAGGATCTGCTCAGTTGCCAGGATGTAGCCGATCAGCGCGGCCGGGACGCCGACCACGACGATGATCGCCGTGACGAGCCGTGGGTCCATGGCGCCTCCCGCAGTGGTCGTACCTGACCAGGGTGACGTCGGTCACCCTGGTCAGATGTGGGAACGTCAGGGGGCGTCAGCCCCCGTACGCGCTGGACTGGATGTCGTCAAGGTTGGACAGGATCGAGTCGAGCTTCGACGGGTCCTGGGTGAAGTCGAGGATGGCCTTCCAGAACGCGTCGTTCATCGCGGCCGGCATGAGGTCGGACGCGTCGAACCGGAAGAGCTTCGCGCCGGCGAGGATCTCACCTGACTTCATGCTTGCCTCGTCCGGGTAGTTCGTGACGTTCTTGTTGGCGGAAAGCGCCCCGCCCCGCCCGACCCAGATGGACTGCGCCTCGGCGGTGACGAGGTACTTCATGAGAGCCCGGGCCTGAGGCGTGTCGTTGAACATGGAGAACAGGTCTCCGCCGCCGGTGACGGCACCCGCGTACGTGGGATTGATGTCCGACATCAGGAAGAAGTCGTACTGGTCGGCCGTTGCTCCACCCTGCTTCTGGAAGAAGTCGGTGATGAAGCTTGCCTGGTGGTGGAAGATGCAGCCAGGGGGGCTCGTGAACAGCGGGTTGCCGCCGTCGCCGAAGTTCGTCGTGAGCGCCGTCGTTGGGCCGCCGTAGACGGCGTCACTTGAGACGACCTTGCCGAAGGCTTCGAAGGCCGCCTTGATCTCGGAGGAGGTCCACTTCTGGGTCCCGGCAACCCACGCATCGTAGACGTCGCCGCCGCTCTGGCGGAGAACGAAGTCCTCGATCCAGTCCGTGCCCGGCCAACCTGACGCCGCGCCGGATTCCAGGCCCACGCACCACGCTCGGGCATTTCCGCCGAGAGCTGTGGCCGCGGCACTGCCCTTGGCCAGCGTGTCATCCCAGCTGGTTGGGACACCACCCGTGTAGACCTTCGGGTTGTACCAGATCAGGCCCTTCGCCGCGGCCTTGATGAAGACGCCGGCGATCTTGCCATCGACGGTGCCGAGCTCGACCAGGCCGGCCGAGGTCTCGTCCGTGTAGGTCGCGACGTCGAGGACGTCGTCGAGTGCCTTGACGGCACCGGCGGCGTAGTAGGACTCGAGTTCGCCCGGGCCGGGGATGCCGGCGAGATCCGGGAGAATGCCCGAGGCGACGCCCGTGGTCAGGACCGCGAGCAGGTCGCGAGTACCGGTGTACTCGACCTTGACCCCGGTCGCGTCCTCGAACGGCTTCACCATCGCGAGGAACGACTCCTGCTCGGAGCCACCCCAGGTGCCGATCACGGTGACTGTGCCACCGATCATGCCGTCGTCGGTTGTCGGAGCGGGTGTGGCCGCGCCGGGCGACGTGGCTGTCGGGGCCGTGGATGGCGACGGGGACGCGCCGGTGCCGCACGCGACGGCTACCAGAACGACGACCGCCCCCAGGGCCATCAGCCGCCGCCAGCTGTTTCGTGTCTGCTGCATTTGATCTACTCCTTCCTCGGGCCGGGAAGTCCCGGCCCGATCCTCCTGGCCCCGCGGTCGTCGACCGATCAGGGTTCTCTCTGGGCCGACCGCGGCGCGGTCGACGACCGGACGATGAGTTGGGTGGCGAGAAGCGTGCGCAGGGGTGCGACACGGCCGTTGATCGCATCGAGCAGGGCCTCCCCAGCGGCAAGGCCGAGCGCGTTTGCCGGCAGTCGGACCGTCGTGAGCGGCGGGTCGAAATAGCCGGCGAGCGGGATGTCGTCGAAGCCGACCACGGAGACGTCCTCGGGAACGCGAAGGCTCGCCTGTCGCAGGGCTCCGATAGCCCCGAGTGCGACGACATCGCTGGCAACGAACACGGCACTGGGTCTCGCACGAGCCAGGATCCGGGCCATCGCCCGTTGCCCGCTCGCGGCGTCGTAGTCGCCTTCTTCGACAAGGCCGTCGTCTGCCTCCAGGCCGGCCGCTGCGAGGGCTTCGAGGTACCCGACCCGCCGCTCGGCTGCAGCCGTGTAGGTGAGCGGCGCGTTGGTGATGAGCGCGATCTGCCGGTGGCCCAGCTCTACCAGGTGGTCCACGGCGAGCCGGGCGCTGCCGACGTTGTCGATATCCACGCTCGGTGCTGCGAGGCCAGGGAGATGGCCCTGGACCACGATCGGGAAGCCTTCGTCGACCAGATCCGCCAGCTCAGGGTCGTCGAAGACGGGGCCGGAAACGACCGCGCCATCGGCACGGCCGGACCGCACGAGGTCGCCGTAGCGGGAATCGCCGGGGCTCAGCGGCTCCACCAGGACTCGGCAATTGGCGGCACGAGCCGCGGTGGCGAAGCCGCGCAGCGTCTCCGACAAGAGGGCATCGCCTGCGACCTGCGCAGCGGTCTGCCGAAGGACGAAGCCCAGCGTGTCGCTACGGCCGCCGGCGAGCCCCCGTCCGGCGTGGTGGGGGAAGTAGCCGAGCTCGCGGGCCGCTTCCAGAACGCGCTGTCGGGTGCCCACGGGGATAGAGGCGCCGCGATCGTTGAGCACGAGGGACACGGTCGTCCTGGAGACGCCTGCCCGAGCGGCGACGTCAGCGCTGGTCGGTCGGTGATGTCGAACCGGCAATCAGATTCCTCTCGACGCTCCGGGTTCTCGCGCCGGCGTGGTGCAGCGCCAGCGATCACTAACGCGCGTTAGTGATACGTATTAGTAACGCATCACCCGAGGATGGTCAAGTCTGGCGTACGGGTGCGATTGCTCGAATCACCCGGAAGTGACCGATCGCGGGAGCCCAAGTCACGCGGGGTCTGTGGGCCTCGACCTGGATCGCCCGAGGATCAGGGAAATCGCGGCGGAGGCCGCCCAGGCCTGGGGGCCATTGGCTTCCGTGAGGAGTTCGGCGGTCTCGGGCGGGCCGGGATCACGGGTCTGCCCGAAGGAGGCGACCTGGGTCACGGCCGTTGGTCGCAGCGGGACGGGCCGCGAGCGACCGGTCCGGGGCAGACCGGAGAACGCCTCCGGCAACCTACCGAGCGGGAATCGATCGGCAGCCTCCAGGAGTGCTTCGGCGAGCCGGTCGGCAGCCGCCGCGAAACCGTAGCGGCGGAGTCCGGCAACAGCAATCGCGGTGTCGTGGGGCCAGACGCTCCCCCGGTGATACGAGAACGGGTCGTAGGCCGGATGACGCTCAGACAGCGTGCGCAGTCCCCAGCCCGAGAAGAGGTCCTCGGCCAGCAGCCGGTCAGCGACGAGGCCGGCACGTTCCGGGGATACGATCCCGCTCCACAGCAGGTGCCCGCCACACGACGTGACTGATCGGATCTGGCGTTTCGTGCCATCGAGCCCGAAGGCGTAGGTGCCCTCGCCGTCCCACCACATCGATGCATCGAACCGCTTTCGGAGATCCTCTGCCTGAGCCCGTAGCTTGCGGGCAAGGGCGTGGTCGCCGAGGACCTTCTCAGCCATCTCGGCTGCGCGGAGTCGGGCGTCGAAGACGTAGCCCTGATGCTCGGCGAGCGAGATCGGGTGATGAGGCATCAGCCCGTCGGCGTCCACGATGCCGTCACCGGAGTCCCGCCATCCCTGGTTCGGAAACCCACCGGGTGTTCGGGGCGCGTACTCCTGCAGCCCGTCGCCATCGCGATCGCCTGCGAGGTCGATCCAGTCGAGCGCTCGTAGAGCGTTCGGCCAGACGTCGCGAACGAGCTGGTCGTCGCAGGCCGTCCGCCATGCTTCAGAGAGTGCGACGAGGAACAACGGCGTCGCGTCATGGCTGCCGTAGTACGGCCCGAACGGGATCAACCCGAGCGTGGCGAGCTCACCTCGGCGGTACTCATGCGGGATCTTGCCGGGTTCCATCTCGCGGGCCGGGTCAGTGTCCGTGGCCTGGAGGGCCGCGAGCCTGATGAGCGTGCCGCGCGCAAGGTCCGGCAGAATCGCTCCGGCCTGGATGGCACAGATCAGGGCGTCCCGACCGAAGAGCGCGGCATACCACGGGATCCCGGCAGCCGGTGCGGCCGCCTGTCGGAGAGGATCGTCGTCCGTGAGCCGGAGCGACTCGAGATCGAGGAGCGCCCGCCTCCATGCACGCTCGGTTCCAGGGACTGGCTGAAGATACGGTCGCGAGGAAGGCCCGATGGTTGGATCGTCCAGCGTGATGGTGGCAGTCGCCTGGCTCGTGGCCGGGCGGAAGGTGAGGCTCGCCCCCCACTGACCGTTGGCCGGGACGTCGACCTCGAACTTCAAACCTCCGTCCGTTCGGACCGGGGACGAATCTGCTGCGTCAACGTCGACTGTCAGGCCTGCCTCGAAGGCACCGTTCCGATAGCTGACGCGCAGACCTGATCCATCTGGATTCCAGTGAGCCTCGACAGCCCGCGCGCGAGGCGGTACCAGGCCGCGGACCTCGAAGATATCGGCGAAATCGGCTTCCAGGCGGAGTTCGAGGGCCGATCTGAACGGGAAACTCGAAGCAAGGACCAGGTGCTCATGCCACCCACTCAGATCCAGCCACCGCACGGTCCGGATGTCGACACCCGCAGCGGAGGCACGGAATGAGACTCGGCTTGTTGAGCCAAAACGCCGCCGGCGCAGCTGCAGGGTGTGGTCGCCGAGCCGCCATTCGAGGACCGACAGGATCCTCGTATCGTCGGCGAAGAAGCCGTCACGCTCGCGTCCCACGATGCGGCCGTCAGGCCGACTCCGGATGACCCAGGCCCCGCGGTGGAGGATGACTGGGGAGCCGTCGGCCGAGCGCCTCCCGGTCATGATTTCCCCGTTGCCACCGGCCGCGGTGACCTCGGGCGAACTGAGCACGGTGAGCGAACTGCCATGAACGAGCACCTTTGGGAGGTCCACCAGCAGGTGCCGGGTCAGCGACGACTCGGGGCCGGCGATGGTCGCTGCTACGATACGAGTCAGTTTCCGTCCGCATCGCCTTCCCGGGGAGATCACGTTCGTGCCGCTCGAGTTCCTTCGCCGCAAAGGCAACGCACCGGCTCCTTCGCCGGCCGCGGGTCCGGCCCAGGCCGGCCCGGCCAGCCATGCCATGCCCGAAGAGGTCGTGGCCCATGAACACCAGCTGCGCCTGAACTACGCGGGCAAGACGAGCGAGGGCGTCCGGATCAAGGCCGGGGCGGGCGGGCTCGCGGAGCTGCCCACGATGCTCGAGGGCATCGCTAGCGGCGAGGTCGAGGTCATCGAGCCCCTCCCGGTTGAATTCAGCCAGGCATCGCCCACGATCATCCGGCCATCGGAGGCGATGCAGTGGCTGAATGCCCATCACGCACTATCGCCGATCGGGCGCCACGCGCTCCTCGTTCTCGAGTCGATCGATGCGGTTGACCTTGCCTTCGACACCTTCGTGTGCGGACTCCTGGACGGCGAGACTGATACGTCCGGCTACCCGGAATACAACGCGATCGTGGGTGGTGCGGCTGCCCACTGGGACGAGGTGACCGGCGACATGATCGTCCGGGGCGTCGTGGGCTGGGGCGGGCGCGGTGTCCGGGGCGACACGGATCGCGCGTCCTCCAAGATCCTCGCCACGATCCTCTCGAACATCCTCGCGAGCAAGTACTCGCTCGGCCTGACCGCCGTGGAGCGCCCGGCGGTCGCGACCGGACGGGGAGGCGTGATCTGCGCGCATTGCGGCTTCCAGTCTGCGCATGAGCGGGCGTTCTACTGCCCGAAGTGCGGCATGCGCCTGTCTCGCGGCTGAGCCGACCGGGAAGCGAGGAGCACCCGTTCCGTGCCGATCTACGACTACACCTGCTCGAGCTGCCGCCACCTCGTGGAGGTGATCCACGGGATCTACGAGGTTGGGCCCCGGTTCTGCCCGAACTGCGGGATCGAGGGCTCGATGCGCAAGGGCTTCGTGACCCCGGCCGTCCACTTCAAGGGCTCCGGCTGGGCGAAGAAGGACCGGTCGACGGCCGCCTCGAGCAAGTCACGGGCCTCCAAACCAGCGTCCGAGGCCGGCGGCGCAGGCGACGCCACGAAGGCGGAGACTGAATCATCGACATCGTCGACGACATCGTCGACGACATCGTCGGCGTCCCCGTCACCGGCGGCCTCGGATGGGGGTGCATGACGATGGCCGGCACTGCCGCTGACTGGATCAGCCTCGCTGAAGCCGCCGAGATCCTGGCCGGCTCGAATGTCCACTTCCGGCCCTCCACGATCGGAAGCTGGGCGCGCACCGGCAAGCTCCAGAGCATCAAGCTGGGCGGCCGGCGGTTCGTGCGTCGAGGCGAAGTCCGGGCGCTCATCGCGCCAGCCCGCCGCGTCCGCCTGGACGACGTGCAGCCGAGGCTGTTCGAGGACCTTCGGGACTGAATCAGGTGGAGCCCGGCGGCGGGGCGCCTGTACGGCGGCCGGGGTCGCTCGCGTCGGCGCGGCGGCGCGGGCTGGCATGGATCGTTGCAGTTCGTGACCGGGGGCCGGTCGCGTTCATGCTGCGCATCACCGCTCGATACGGCCAGGCCGGCGGTGCCATCCTTGCCGGAGGACTTGCCTACAGCGCGCTCTTCGCCGTGGTCCCGGCGATCATCCTCCTGCTCGGCCTCAGCGGGGCGCTCCTCTCAGGGGCGGCCGCGCGGGACCAGCTCGTCGACCTGGTCGGCAGCGTGTTCCCGCCCCTCGGGCCCATCCTTCTGCCCGCGCTTGAGGCCCTGGCGCGGGACGCGGGATCCATCTCGCTCGTCGGCCTCGCCACCCTGGCCTGGGGCGCCGGCGGGTTCGCGAGGTCGCTCGAGGTGGCGCTGGGGCTCGTCATGGGCGCAGGGGATCCACGCGGGTTCATCGCTCGGACCGCGATCGGATTCGGGTCCGTCCTTGTCCTCGTGGCCGCAGTCGTGGCCGTAGGCCTGCTCGCCGGCACCGCGGCCTTCATCCAGGCTGCGGTCCTGAGCGGTGCCCCCGGGTTCGTTTCGGACGCGGGCGCGGTTGCGGCCGACCTGCTCGGCCCGGCCCTCGCAGCCGTGGCCCTGGGGCTCGTCTACCGATTTGTCCCGCCCGGGTCACCGCATTGGCGATCGATCGCAGTCCCGAGCCTGGTCATCGGGACGCTGCTCGCACTCTCGACGCGCCTGTTCGTTGCGTTGGCGCCCAGGCTGATCGGCGCCGCCGCCGCCCTCGGGACCGTTGCGACGGTCTTTGTGGCACTTGCCTGGTTCGGGTTGATCTTCCAGGCAATCCTGTTCGGGGCAGCCTGGATCGCGGACAACGAGGCGCGGCGGCAAGGCCGGGAGCGGGCCGACTAGCCTCCCTGGGCGGTGCCGCAACGGCGGCAGAACCGGGCCGTTGCCGAAAGCGAGATGCCGCACGTCCCGCAAGCATGGATCGTCGGGGTCGGCTGTACCGTCGCCACGGGCTGGAGGATCTCGCGGTTGGACGCGGCCCACATCGCCTCGGTGGAGGTCCGTGCCATGAGTGCGGCCAGCGGGTCTCCGGCCTGGGCTGGAGATGGCGGCGCGTCGAGAGCTGGCGGCACCTGGCCCGCCGGGATCCCGGTCGGCCAGCGCGGGCCGACCGGCCACTGCGGAGGCCCGGAGGGTGGCGCTGGCGCTGCTGGCATTGTTGACGGCGCGGAGATCGGTTCAGGCGCACCTGCGGGCCAGGCCGGCCAGGCCGGCTGCTCGACGACATCGACACCAGGCGCTGCCGAAGTATCCGGCTCCGCCTCGACCTCGAGTTCGGCAACTGGGGTGACCGGCTCTGGCGTGATCTCCGGGGCGGACCCGGCCGTGTCCGCCGCCTCAATGGGCATCGCGACGTCCTCGGCTGCCTCAGGCGACTCGCCCACCAGCCCGGCCTCGAATGCGGCGATCGCCTCCTCCAGGCTCTCGCCAGGTGCCATGCCGCCGATAGCCGGACCTTCCTCGACGGCACCCATCTCCTCGACGGCACCCATCTCCTCGACGACACCTTCAGACTCGCCGGGTGCCGCCTGGACGTCGTCGGCCACGGGCGGCGCAGGTGGGGGTTCGCCCATGAGTCGGAGCAGGCGTTCCGGATCGATCTCGGCCTCGAGAACCAGCTCGGCCACGTGAACGTGCTCGGCCGCGAGCGCAGGCACGGCCTCGGACACTTCGAATGGAGCGCACGACAGGCAGCGCGCCTCGAGCTCGTTCCAGCAGTTCGCGCACGTGTACTGACGGCATGACATGCAGAAGCTGAAGGTCTTGTGGAATGCGTCAAGCTGGTGCCCGCTGGCTTCCCGCTCCTCGTCCGCTCGGGCTCCGGCGATCGCCTCGTCGAGCGACGAGTTATCCGACAGGACAAAGCTCTTCAGCCCGCGACCCAGCACCTTCAGGCTACCCAGCCGGCGTTGACGGGGCATGGACGACTCGAACGTGTAGCGCGTGCCACACCGTTCGCAGAAGGACTCGGTCAGGATCTCGGTCATCGGCCCCCGGACGCTCGCGGCCCGATCGCACGTGTCGGCGTGCAACGGGCCCGGATTATAGCCCAGCCTGCTCGGTATTCCGATCGGTATCAGGTACCGGCGCGGAATCGACGACGGTACTGCCTCGCGGCCTTCCGCGGGCCGGCGTGCCGGCTCGGGCGGCTCTGGTAGGCTCCCCCGGATGCCACCGATCCGACCGATGTCGGCCGTTGAGCGCTTCTTCGAGCGTCTCTTCGAGCGGCCTAGCGCGCGGCTCTTCAGCACCCGAGTCCAGCCGGTGCAGGTCCAGCGCAGGATCGAACGGGCGATGGAGCATGGCCGGGTCGTCCGTGGCGGGCGGACCCGAGTGCCCGATCGAATCACCGTACGACTGCGACGAGTGGATCTTGCGTCGCTGGATCAGGCGGCTGAGCTACCCACGGATCTTGCCTCCGGCGCCCTGGAGTGGGCTCGAAGACGGGCCTACATCCTGGCGGCCATGCCCAGCGTCGCGATCCTGGCCGACGACACGCTGCGCTCCGGCGACATCGAAGTAGAAGCGCGGTACTCGGATCTCGAGGCCGACCGCAAGGTCGAGCCTGCGGAGGGGCTCGGCCGGACCCGGGTCTTCGCGGTCCCGATTGTTCGCGCGCCGCGCACGACCCTCGCTATCCGTGAGCCCGGAGGCCGGGCACGGACGATCGTCGCCGATGGCCGGCCGCTGACGATCGGGCGAGCGACCGACAACGTCCTCACGCTCGCGGACTCGCGCGTCTCGCGGCGCCACGCTCGCATTCAGGCCCGGGACGGGGTGCTGGTGCTGACCGACCTCGACTCCACCAATGGGACAAGGGTGAACGGCGCCCGGGTTCGAGAGGTCGTCGTGGGCGAGGGCGACGTCGTGGAGATCGGCGCCTCGACGATCACGGTCGTGGCAGTCGATGACGGCTTTCCGGCCGATGCTCCCGGCCACGACCGACCGGAGGACTGATTGGACGGCACCGTTGTCGCGATCTGGGTCCTGCGACTCCTGTTTCTCGCGGGTATCTATGCATTCCTGTGGGCCGTGGTCCGGGTTCTCCTGCGGGACCTCAGGGCGGCGGCCCGTGAGCCGAGCGCCGAGCTGGGCCGACTCGTCGTGGTCGCCTCACCGAGTGGCGAACCCGCCGTCGGCGCAGGGTTCTCGCTCGATGCGGTGACGACCCTGGGACGGGACGTCAACGCCACGATCCTTCTCGATGATGAGTTCGTGTCCGGGCTGCACGCTGCCTTGACCTACCGGGGACGAGCCTGGTACGTCGAGGATCTCGGATCCACGAACGGAACGTTCATCAACGGCAGCCCGGTCGATGACATTTCCCTCGTCTCCTTCGGGGACGAGCTCCAGTGCGGCAACGTCCGCCTGCGCCTGGAGCGAGCCCGCCGGTGAGTCTCGCACTCCCCGGGATACCCCGGCTCCGTCCTCGGTTCCGAGGCCGGGAGTTGAGCCTGCTCCTGATCGTCGCCCTCACGCTCGTGGTCGGCAGCGCGTCGCTCGCGGCGACATGGGAGCTCGGCGCCGGCCCGACTTCGCCAGCCGGCGGCAGCCTGCTCGCCGACGGCGTCGCGCTCGCCTGGTATCTCGGTGGCCTGTTGGTTGCCCACCTCGTCCTCGCCCTGTCCGGTCGCCGGACAGACCAGGTGCTGCTGCCCACGGTCGGACTGCTCGGCGGGATCAGCCTGCTCCTGATGGAACGGTTGCCCCAGGGCCTGGCCGGCGGCCTGGGTCTCGGCCGGACGCAGCTCGTCTGGATGCTGGTCGCGGTCGGGCTCATCGCGGCCATCGGCGCCCTGGTCCGGAGTGACGCCTGGCTGCGGCTCTACAAGTACAGCTGGGCCGCGCTTGGGGTGGGCCTCCTGCTCGTGACGTTCGCCTTCGGGCACGACGTGAACGGGCAGCGGCTGACGCTCACCGTCGGCCCGGTAACGGGCCAGCCGTCGGAACTCCTCAAGGTCATCCTCGTCGTGTTCCTCGCCGGCTACCTGTCGGAGAACCGCCCGCTGCTCATCGACGAGTCGACCCGCCTGGGCCCGCTTCGGATCCCGCCGCTCCCGTACCTGGCTCCGATGGTCGCCATGTGGGCGCTGGCGCTGTCGATCGTCGTGGTCCAGCGGGACCTTGGTGCGGCGCTCCTCTTCTTCGCCGTCTTCCTGCTGCTTCTGTACGTGGTGACGGCGAGGGCCTCATTCGTCGTCCTCGGGCTCCTCGCGCTCTTGGCCGGCGGCGCGGTGCTGTACGAGCTCGTGCCACATGTTCGAGTCCGGGTGGATATCTGGCTGGACCCGTTCGCGACCGCCAGCGGCAGCGGCTACCAGGTGGTCCAGGCACTCCACGCCTTCGCCCGCGGAGGAATCCTCGGGACCGGCCTGGGTGGCGGCCTGCCGACGATCGGCGGCGCACCACCGATCCCGGCGCTCCACACGGACTTCCCGTTTGCGGCTCTGGGCGAGGAGCTCGGGCTGGTCGGGATCATGGGCATCCTGGGGCTCTACCTCGTCGTGATCGAGCGTGGTCTGCGGATCGCGGCGTCGGCCGTGGACGAATTCCGGGCGATCCTGGCCGCAGGTCTGAGCCTGGTGATCGGGGTCCAGGCATTCATCATCGCGGCGGGCAACCTCAAGCTCATTCCGCTGACCGGCATCACGCTCCCGTTCATCAGTTATGGCGGTTCCTCGCTGCTGACCAACGGGGTCGTGGTCGGTCTCCTCATCGCCCTGTCGGACCGGGGCGCCGAGGCGCCCCGAGTCCCATCCGAACTGCGCGGCTTCGGGCGTCTGCGGGATCGAGGTGCGGCATGACCCAGGTCCGCCCAGGTCGGCGTCCGGGGATCGGCACTGCCCTCGGGCGCGTCGCCGTGGCGTTGACTGTTGCCTTCGGGGCGCTCGCAGCCGGCGCCGGGTACTGGCAGGTCGTCCGTTCCGGCGAGCTCTCGTCCGCGCCCGATGACGCTGCGGTCATCGCAGCGAGTCGGCACGTCGTCCGCGGCGAGATCACCGATCGAGACGGCAAACGCCTGGCCTGGTCCGCCCTCGACGCGAACGGGGAGCCGTACCGGAAGTACCTGTCCAACTCCCTGTCCGGTGTCCTGGGCTACGCGTCGCGCGCCTTCGGCAGCGCCGGGCTGGAGCGGGCCTACGACGCACAGCTCACCGGGGTCACATCCGTGGATCCCGTCCAGGACCTGGTGAAGAAGTTCCGGGCCGACTCATCGGACCCGCAGGCGATCCAGTCGACGCTGGTGGCCAAGCTCCAGGAGGCTGCCGTCGGCGCGCTCGGGGCGGACCGCGGGGCGGTCGTAATGCTCGACCCGCGGACGGGCGACGTCCTCGTCCTCGCGTCGACGCCGGTCTTCGACGCATCGGCGGTTGCCAACCCGGACACGGCGACGCAGGCCTTCGAGTCCCTGCAGGGGGATCCGGACAAGCCTCTCCTCCCGCGGGCGACGCAGGGTCGCTACGTGCCCGGGTCGGTATTCAAGATCGTGACCGCGATCGCCGCGCTCGGGTCCGGTGCGGTCTCGGCCGACACCACGTTTGCCGAGCAGCCGGCCGCCGAGAAGAACGGGCTCCTCGTATCGGGGTATCGCGTTCGCGATGGGCATCACGCGGCCACCGGTTCCAGGGCGCTCGACTTCGTTGCCGCGACCGAGGTCTCGTGCAATATCTGGTATGCGCTGGCCGGGCTTGCGTCCGGTGGAGATACCCTCACGAATTGGGCCGCAAAGCTCGGATTCGGCGAGCCGATCCCGTTCGACCTTCGGACCGCCGCTTCCCAGGTGACCGGCGGCGGCGGAAGTTTCGGTGGAGGGTTCACGGATGCCGTCGAGCTCGCGAACGCCGCGTATGGTCAGGCCGAAACGGTTGTGACGCCGCTCCAGATGGCGCTCGTCACGAGCACCGTCGCCAACAATGGTGTCCTGATGCGACCCCATCTTGTCCAGGCGTTCACCGGGCAGGCCGGAACCCTGGCCGTGGACCCTGAGGTCTGGCAGCGGGTTCTCCGGCCCGAGATCGCGCGCGAGATTGCCGTGGCGATGCAGCAGGCTGTCGAAGGCCCGCTCGGGCGCCAATTCACGGCCGGTGCCCGAGTCAAGGGGTTGACCGTGGCAGGCAAGTCCGGGACGGCCGAGCTCGGTGGGACCGGCGAGCCGAACTCATGGTTCATCGGTTTCGCGCCGGTGGAGAATCCGGAGATCGTGATCGCCGTCGTCGTCGAGCAGGGCGGCCGCGGGGCCGAGCGAGCCGCGCCGATCGGGGGCGACCTGCTCGCCGCGTGGAAGGCGTGGGCGGGACGATGACCGAGCAGCCGCCTGACAGCGCCGGCCTCGACGCACGGGATGATCCGACCGCCGCGCTCGAGACGGCTCGCCGGCCGCTCCTCGAGCGTCTCGGGATGGCAGCCATCGCGCTCGTCCTGGCGATCATGTTCGGGGGCATGGCGGTTGCGTCATGGCTCGGCGGCGAGGGATTCCTCGCGATCATGGCGGCGACCGGGGCCCTGATGACCGCCTGGGCGGGCGTGAGGACCGTCCTGCGCGGTTGATCGCCAGGCCGCCGATCCGACCTACGGGGAACCTTTCCGGCGTTCGGGGCGTACCATCCACCGACGCCTCTCGCCCCATCTGATCCGCGGGCGCCCCACCCCAGTCGAGGAGACTGATGACGAAGATCCAGGAGACCGGCGACAAGGTCCTCGCCAACGTCGAACGCGTGATCGTCGGCAAGCACCGCGAGGTGCGGTTCGCGCTGGTGGCGCTCATGTGTCGCGGCCACGTTCTCATCGAGGATGTCCCCGGCACCGGCAAGACGGTCCTCGCCAAGGCCATCGCCAAGAGCCTCGGCTGCTCGTTCCGCCGGATCCAGTTCACGCCGGATCTGCTGCCATCCGACGTCACCGGTCTCTCGATCTACAACCAGAAGACGCAGGAATTCGAGTTCCGGCCGGGCCCGATCATGAGCCAGGTGGTCCTGGTTGACGAGATCAACCGGGCAACACCCAAGACCCAGTCGTCACTCCTCGAGTGCATGGAGGAGCGACAGGCCACGGTGGACGGGACGACCTGGCCGATGCCCGACCCGTTCCTCGTCATCGCGACCCAGAACCCGATCGAGTACGAGGGCACGTTCGCGCTGCCCGAGGCGCAGCTGGACCGGTTCATGCTCCGCATCCGGCTCGGCTACCCGCAGCCCGTCGAGGAGGTCCTGATCCTCGATGAGCAGAAGCGCCGCCACCCGGTCGATGCGCTCGAGGAGGTCTGCTCGGTCGACGAGCTTCGGGCGATGCAGGCCGCGGTCCGCGAGGTCTACGTGGATCCGTCGGTTGCCGACTACATCGTGCGCCTCGTCGGAGCGACGCGGACGCATCCGGACGTGTACCTCGGCGCGTCGCCCCGTGGCTCGATCGCCCTGTATCGCGCGGGCCAGGCCCTGGCCGGCCTGCTGGGTCGCGATTACGTGCTGCCGGATGACGTGAAGGCGCTTGCCGAGCCCGCGCTCGCGCACCGGCTCATCATCAAGACGAGTTCCTCCATCCACGACATCCAGTCCAGCCAGGTTGTCGCGGAGCTGCTCGAGACGACCCCGATCGAGGGAATCACACCAACCGGTTCGGGCGGGGGACACGGGGGACCCCGAGATGTCGCCGCGCGGGCACACGTCGCCGAGGCCTGATCGGACACCGGCCAGGCGCGCGAGGTCAGCATGCTCCGCAGACTGCAACTCCTCCTGATCGGCGGGATCCTCGTGATCGCGGCATTCTCGACCGGGCTGCCGTTCCTGTTCTACCTGGTCTACCTGTCGATCTTCGTGGTCGGCGGCTCGTATGTCCTGACCCGTCTCGGACTGTCCGATCTCGAGGCCGGGTACGCGGTCAACCAGCTGTCCGGACATGTCGGGGACCGGCTTCGGGTCACATACACGATCCGGAACACGAGTCGCGTGCCGAAGCCGTGGCTCGAGATCTACAACCCGACGTCACTTCCGGCCGGGCTGCCCGGCCGGGCGCTCTCGCTCGGGGCGCGAACCGAGCGCTCGTGGCTGGTCCGGACGCCGCTCACCCGGCGTGGCCAGTTCCGGATCGAGCCACTCCAGATCCGGACCGGTGACCCGTTCGGGTTCTTCGAATCGTCGGCCGCTGTGGGAACCGGCGTGACGGCGGTCGTCTACCCGCGAATCGATGCGCTTCCGCTCTGGAAGCTGCCCGCAGCCAACGTTGACGGCAGCCACGCGACACCGGAGCGGACGCTCCAGGCCACGCCGCTCGCCACCACGGTTCGACCGTGGGCTCCTGGTGACGCCTTCAACCGGATCCACTGGAAGTCGACCGCCCGGCACGGCGAGATCCAGGTGAAGGAGTTCGACCTGGAACAGACGGCCGACGCCTGGATCGTCCTGGACCTGGATCGTGGGGTACAGGCGGGGCGCGGAGACGAGTCGACGGTCGAGGTCGCGGTTCGCGCCGCGGCATCGATCGCCGACAAGGCAATCCGCGAGAACCGCGCCGTGGGCCTGACCGTGAATGCGCATCGCCTTGCCCAGCTGCCGCCGGACCGCGGCGCGCGGCAGCACCTGAAGATCATGCAGCTCCTGGCCGCGGTTGATGGGGACGGCGCCATGTCGCTCGAAGAGTCCCTGGTCGCGACGGTGCCGCGGATCCGGCGCGGGATGACCGCGGTCGTCATCACGCCGTCGACGGACACCAGCTGGGTGCGGCCGCTGGGCGCTCTGCGCTCGCGCGGCGTCGCGTGCGTGGCGGTCACCTTTGATATCGGGGCCTTCCGGCGCTTCGCCCAGGACGAGGAGCTTCGTGCCCGCGGCCTCCCGCCGGCCGTCGAGGACGCGGGGACCGACGGCGTTCTCGAGCAGCGGACGCGGGCCCTGAGCCATGCGCTGTCCGAGTTCGACGTTCCCATTCATCCGCTTGCGCCGGCACGTCTCCTCGGGGAGCTCCTGGTCCGATGAGCGCCGCCGTGAGCGTCCGTGCCTGGGACCCGGATCTGGGTCGGCTGCGTCGCCTGATCGCCGGCCCGGTCGAGGGTTGGACGACGCTGGCCGGGGTGGCCTTGATGATCCTGGCGCTGGCCTGGTCCATCGATGACGCCAAGTGGGTCAGGGGGATCGACTCACTGACCGACTTTCTGCCGCAGGTTGGCTTCGCCGGAGTCGCCGTGGGCTTCGTCGGTCCGAAGCTCGGTTGGGGACGCTGGACGACGCACCTTCTCGGCGTGGCCTTCGCCGCGTTCATCCTCCCGATCGTGGCGGGCGGGATCGTGCTCGGCGATGCCGTGACCGGGCTCGGGCCGGCGGCACTGGCGGCGCGCTACCGCGAGGCGGCCGGGGTGATCACGCGCGTCTGGCTGGACCTCGCGATCCGCGGCCTACCGCTGACCTCCGAGTACGGGCACTACTTCATCGCACTCGGGGCGATCGTGTGGGCGGCCGGCCAGTACGCCGCCTACGCCGTGTTCGGCCATCGGCGGACGCTCGACGCCGTCATCGTGACGGGCCTCGTCCTGCTCGGCAACATGTCGATCACCAGGAATGACCAGCTCCAGCTGGTCATTCTCTTCTCGCTCGCCGCACTCGCCCTTCTGACCCGGTCCCACGCATTCGATGAGCGGACGGACTGGCTCAGGCGGCGAATCGGTGATCCAGCCGCCGTGACCAGCCTCTACCTGCGCGGTGGAGCGGCCTTCATCGGCGCAGCCGTCGTCGGCTCCCTGTTCCTCACCGCCACCGCGAGTTCTGCGCCACTCCAGGGGCTCTGGAAGGACGTGCCGGGCGCGCTCGTCCAGGCGTCCCAGTGGTTGCAGCGATACTTGCCGCTCGGTGGCGAGTCCCGCAATCCTGGTGTCGTGGTGTTCGGAGAGCACTCGGCGATCCTCGGCTCGTGGTCCCAGAACGACGGCGTCGCGTTCGTCGCCGAACTGCCGGCTTCCGAGACCGAGCGGTTCAAGTGGCGGATTGGAGCCTATGCGAAGTTCGCCCTGACCGAATGGAGCTGGGGTCCCACGACCGCCGTCGACCGGGAGGCGCGGGGCGATCTCCTCGTGGCGTTCGCGGACGACCCGGCGCTGCTAGACGGCCGCCGCGAGATCCGCATCCAGATCATCCCCGAATCCCTGGCCACTGGCTACGTCGTGAGCCCCCAGACGGTCCGCTGGGTGGACCGCGCCTCCCAGGTCCGGGTCGCCGGATCCTCCGGCTGGTTTGCGACCGTCACATCCGACGGGGCGGGGAAATACACGATCAGTGCGGCGGTGCCGGTCCTGGGGACCGAGCCGGGCGGGCTCACCCAGAACCGGCTCCGCGCCGCCAGCCGTGACTACCCGGCGGAAGTGGAGCGCCTGTACCTGGAGGTGCCGGCCGGCGCGCTCGGGCCGGCGTCGCGCCAGATCCTCGCCGATGTGCTGGCTGCAACGCCGGACAAGAACCCCTATGACCTGGCGCTCAATCTCCAGAACTACCTCCTGAGCTCTTCTCGTTTCCGCTATGACCCGGACGTCCGGGACCAGGTCCAGTCAGAGTGTGGCGGGCTGTCCACGGTCGAGTGCTTCGCACGGATTCGGGCAGGCTACTGCCAGTACTACGCGAGCACGATGGCGATCCTCCTGCGCGAGGTCGGCGTTCCAACGCGCCTGGCCCAGGGCTTCCTGCCCGGCGACCGCACGCCGGATGGGAAAGAGACCGTCACGAACGCCGGCGCACATGCCTGGGTGGAGGTCTACTTCCCCGGCTATGGCTGGGTCGACTTTGATCCGACGGGCGGCGGTGTCGGCGAGCCGGTCGCGCTGCCGTCCGGACCACCCGAGTCGCCGACGCCACGCCCCTCGTTCAATCTGGTCACAAGCCGGCCCGGCGACGGCGACGAAGGTCCGGGCCGTCGGACTGCCGGCCCCGGCGTACCTGGCGGCGGAACGACCGGCGGCACGTCGAGTGGGCCGTTCATCGTGGTTGCCGTCCTGATGGCGATCGGTGCCGCTGCGCTCGCGTCCATCGCCTGGCGGCGTGGACCGCGGCCGATGCACCCGGATCGCGCCTGGGGGTCACTGGCGCGTTGGGCCGCCCGGTTCGGGCTGGCGGCGCGGCCGTCACAGACGATCTACGAATTCGCGGGCACCCTGGGGGATGCGATGCCGGCCGTCAGGCCGGCGCTGTCGACGGTCGCGCATGCCAAGGTCGAGATTGCGTACGGGCGCCGGGAACTGGGGCCCGACCGGCTTCGTATCGTGGCTGAGGCCCACCGGCGCGTGCGGATCGGCCTGCTGAAGCTGGCGCTCCGGAACCCGTTCCGCCCCCGCAGCCGCCGCGTCGGGAAGCGACGCTAGCCTGCCAGCCGGTCTCTCGGCCCAGCAGCAGCTCAGAGCGCGCCGGATCGGCTCCGTGCGACGTCGAGCGCGCGGCGCTGCTCCGTCTCCAGTGGGGCCAGATGCTCGGTCAGGTTGTGCGCCCGCAACCGCGCGCGCCCGGCGCGGATCTCGACGACGCTGATCCCGCACAGCGCGAACGGGAAGTGCCAGAACTTCGCCAACGGCAGATCGAGCAGCGCGAGCAGCGTGATCTTGAACACTCCGTCGTGACCGACGAGCAGCGTCCACGGCTCCTCGGATGGGGCCGCCCCGTAACCGAGCACCTGTGAGCCGTGGGTGCTCGTCCCGCCGGCCCCGGCGCCCAGATGGGCGAGAACATCGATGAGCGACGCACGGACCCGGCGGTCCACGTCGGGCAGGGACTCGCCGCCCGGCGCCCAGGTCGTCAGGGGGTCCTGCCGCCAGGCGGCCAACACGTCGGCCCAGCGGGTCTCGATCTCGCGGCTGAGGAGGCCTTCCCACTCGCCCTGGCCGATCTCCATGAGTCCGCCGTCGGCGATCAGCGGAATCCCGGTGCCCATCGCTTCGGGCGAGGCCATCGCGGCGGCAACGGCCGCGGCGGTGGCGGCGGTCCGCAGGAGCGGGGAGTGGCGGATCTCAAGCGGCGGGCCGGCCGGGATCGGCAGGGCCGGCACGAGCCGGGGACGAGCCAGTCGCACGGCGGCCAGCGCGGCCTGTCGTTCACCGTCCGGTGACAGTTCGGGGTCTCCCTGACCCTGGAAGCGACCCTCGGCGACCCAGGCCGATTCCCCGTGCCGGAGCAGGACCAGGGTCGCGTCCAGTCCGTCCGGAACGATGGGGTCCGCGCCGCCGGCGCCGCCGCCGGTCAGTGGTCGCTCCCGAGACGAATCGTCCACAGGTCGATGACCGCCTCGTTGTCCCGGATCGACGCCGCGACCGCCTCGGGCACGTCATCGTCGAGACCCAGGATCATCAGCGCGTCGGCGCGTGGGGCCGACCGGGCGAGGTGCATGGCCGAGATGTTCACATCCGCGGCCCCGAGCAGGCCGCCGATGCGGCCGATCATCCCGGGCCGGTCTTGGTGATGCGTGATGAGCATCACGTCCGCCGGCGCCATATCCAGCCGGTAGTCGTTGAGCAGGACGATGCGTGGCTCGCCGTTGGCCACGGTTCCGCCGACGGCGAGCGTCCGGCCGTCGACCACGCCGGAGACCTTGACCAGCGCACTGAAGGAGCCGGCGTCAGGGCTCTTGCGCTCGATGACGGTGATGCCGCGCGCCTTGGCCAGGAGGGAGGCATTCACCAGGTTGACCCGCTCCGTCGTCACCCGCTCGAGGAGACCCCGCAGCAGGGCGGCGGTGATCGGTGCGGTCTCGTATTCGGCCGGCTCCCCGGCGACGTCGAGGGTGAGCGTCCGAACACCCGCACCGGCGAACTGGATGAAGAACCGCCCGAGGATCTCGGCCAGCGGGAGATACGGCGCGATGGCCGTGGCCGCCTCGGGTGGCAGGAGGGGCGCGTTGACGGCATAGCGCGCCCCGCGCCCGGCGAGGACGTCGAGCACCTGGTCGGCGATCTCCTTGGCGACGGCGACCTGCGCCTCGGCCGTGGAAGCCCCGAGGTGCGGTGTCAGGAGCATGCCCGGCGCATCGAGGAGGGGGGATCCGGCCGGTGGCTCGACTTCGAAGACGTCGATACCGGCCCCGCCGAGGTGTCCCTCGTGAAGCGCCCGGGCCACGGCCGCCTCGTCGACGATGCCGCCGCGGGCCACGTTGAGGACGAACGCACCCGGCCGAAGCTTGGTGATCGCCTCCGTCCCGATCAGCCCTCGGGTCGCGCGGGTCAGCGGAACGTGGACCGTGATCGCGTCGGAGCGGCGCAGGAGCGTGTCCAGGTCCACGAGCTCCACGCCGTGGAGCGTCGCCTGTTCCGGCGTCACGTACGGATCCATGCCCAGGAGCGTCATCTCGAACCCGCGCGCCCGGTCCGCGATCGCCATCCCGATCTTGCCGAGACCGATGATCCCGAGCGTGCGTCCGCGCAGCTCCACGCCCTGGAATTGCGAGCGCTTCCACTCGCCGCGCCGGACCGAGGCATCGGCCGCGGCCACCCGACGGGCAAGGCCCAGGAGCAGTGCCATGGTGTGCTCGGCGGCCGCGATCGTGTTGCCGGTCGGGGCATTGACGACCGTGATCCCAGCCCGAGTCGCCGCATCAAGGTCCACGTTGTCCACGCCGACCCCGGCCCGCCCGATGACCTGGAGGCGCGTTCCCGCCGTGATCAGGGCGGCGTCGGCCTGGACCTGGCTTCGTACGATGAGCGCGTCATAGTCAGCGATGATCGCGCGGAGCCCCGCGGGGTCCAGCCCGATCCGCTCGTCCACCTCGTGGATGGCCCGGAGGCGGTCGATCCCTGCCGATGCGATCGGCTCGGCGACGAGAATCCTCATCCGGGAGCGGTGCCCCGGGCTCCCGCGCCGAGTGCGGCGCGCTGTGCTGCCGCCACGCCGGCACCGATCTCGACCGGCCGGCCCAGCGCGACCGAGGCCGCCTCCATGGTCGCGATCGCCCCGAGGATCTCGTCGACGATGACCGAGCCGAGGTGGCCCACTCGGAACACCTTGCCTGCCAGCTTGCCCTGGCCACCGGCCAGAACAACGCCGCGACGCGTGATTTCGGCGTTGAATGCCTTCCAGTCGAGACCGTCCGGGATCAAAGCCGCCGTGACGGTCTTCGAGCGGTTGGCCGGATCTGCGAACAGCTGGAAACCGAGCGCCTCGAGGCCGGCCTGGGTCGCTGCCGCGCAGGCCTCGTGCCGCGCAAAGATGGCCTCGGCTCCCTCGGCGGCCATGAGCCGGATTCCCTCGTCCACCTGGTAGATCACGGCGATCGCCGGCGTCCACGGCGTCTGGCCGGTGCGGGCACTCTCGCGATGCTTCCGGAGATCGAAATAGAAGCGCGGCATCCGGGCCGTCTCCATCGCGGCCCAGGCCCGTTCTGAGGCCGCGATCATGGCCAACCCGGGCGCTGCCATCCAGGCTTTCTGGGAGCCGGTCACGACGATGTCGCAGCCCCAGTCGTCCATCTGGAAGGGCACGGCACCGAGCGCCGACACGCTGTCCACCAGGATGAGCGCGTCGGGAGAAGTAGCCCGAATCGCCGCGGCAAGGGCCGGAATCGGGTTCATGACGCCGGTCGAGGTCTCGTTGTGGGTAAGGAGCACCGCCCGGTAGTCGGCCGACGGGAGGCGCTCGCGGAGCTCGTCCGGATCGGCCGCCCAGCCCCACTCCGCGTTGACGCGGTCCACGCTGGCCCCGAAGGTCTGGGCGACACTCGCGAACCGGTCGCCGAAGGCGCCGATCGAGACGGCCAGGACGCGGTCGCCCGGCGACAGGACGTTGACCACGGCCGCCTCGAGCCCGCCGCTACCCGCGCTGGACACGATCCCGATGTCGCTCTCGGTCCCGAAGTACGGCTTCATGCCGACCTGGATCCGGTTGAGCATGGCCGCGAACTCCGGACTGCGGTGGTTGATCATCTGGCGCCCGCCGGCCTCGCGCACGCTCGGCGGGAGGGCCGTGGGGCCGGGGATCCGGAGGTTCGGCTCGAAACGGGTCACGCGGCGGTCTCCAGGCGAGTTCTGACGGAACAGGATCGATGGTCGCACGCGACGGCGCTCCGTGCATTCGGGGCCGGCCTGCCAGGGCGACGTCGGTGTCGTGTTCGCCCTGATCCAGGATTTCGCTCGCCGTCGCATCATGTGACGCTCGCACGTCCAGAAACGGACCATGCCCGGAACACCCCACTCGCGATCTCCGCAGCCATGGATGCCGGCCCGTCAGCCGCGTCGGCGCCGGATGCCGCTCCGCGCCGCCGTGCTGGCCCTCGCGCTGGGTGTCGTCGGCGCGACGGCGATCTGGACCGACGCCCTTGGGGTTGGGATACGCTTCGAGAACCTCGTCCAGCGCATCGAACTCGCGATCGACCCGCCCCCGGACCGGCCGTCGGTCCCGACCGTGGTAGTCACGCCCCGGCCGACGCTGCCGGCGACGCCAGCGCCGTCGTCGTCGCTGCTCCCCTCCGACGAGGACGCGGCTCCAACCACGGCCCCGACCGACACACCGAGGCCCACCCCGGCCCGGGTCGCCGTCGATGTCGACACGGTGCCGGACGCCGAGGCGGTGTTCGCCTCGCAGGTCGCCAAGGACTCGTGCGCGCCGGCCACCGTGCAGATGGTCCTGACCATCTTCGGGCGCGGCGATCCCTCCGAGGCGTTCCAGCGCGAGTTGGTCTCGCGAATCGATGAGTGGGAGACGTGGGAGGACAGTCACAACGGCGGCTGGGGGCCATCGGCGATGGTTGAGGCGCTCGTCGCCTACGGGGTGCAGGGCTACGAGATCCGGGCCTATGAGGCACGCGCCGATGCCCTCCGGGACGCTGCCGTGGCGATCAGCGAAACGGGATCACCGGCCGTCCTGCTCGCCTGGCGGGGCGCACACGCCTGGGTGATGAGCGGCTACCGGGCGGACGCGGATCCGCGCCTCTTCCCCGACGCGACCGTGAGCGGCGCCTATGTCCTCGACGCGTGGTACCCGCGCGTCTCGAGCATCTGGGGCCCGTCAGACCCGCCGGGCACGTTCCAGGACGACGCGGAGATGGTCCGCAACTTTCTCCCGTGGAAGCGGCCGGAGGGGAAGTACCCGGAGCGGGACGGGCGGTTTCTTGTGCTGATCCCCAGCCTGCAGTTCGCCCCAAGCCCGTAGGCCAGGCCTAGGTGTTCGTGGGCTCCGGCGTGGCCGGCCGCAGCCCACGAATCCGGGGCACGATTGCGACCGCGATAAGCGCCACCTTCGCCGCCGCGCCCAGGGCGAAGCCGGCCGGGATGGCGAGGAGCCCGAGCGACGGCACGAGCGACGACGTCGCGATGACGATGACGCCGAGCGACAGGAGCGAGCCGGCAACCGGCCAGAGCGTGTTCCGGGTGGCGTAGCAGGCCCGGGCGAGCGGATGGGCGAGGGCATCGAAGGGCACCGAGATCGCGAAGACCGCCAGGATCGCCGACGTTCGCGCGACATCCTCGGCATCGAAGGCCCCGCCCCCGAGCAGCGTCTCGATCGCGAGGCCGCCGACGAGGACGAGCCCGATCGCCGCGACGATCGTGAGCCCGCTGATCGTGACGAGGTTGTTCCGGAGCACGCGGCTGAACGTCACCCGGTCGCCGACCGCCGCCGCGGCCGACAGGGTCGGGAAGACGGCGAGCGAGAAGGCGACCCCGACCAGGCTCACCGGGACGCTCTGGAAGTTCCGGGCGAAGCTCACCGAGCTGACCGCGCCATCTCCGAGCGTCGTCGCGAGCTGGGTGAAGAACAGGAAGATGATCGGCTCCACCGGGTGGGCCGCCATCTTCGGAAGCATGAGCCGGATGAACTCCCGGAAGGCGGCGGTCCGGACGGCGAGGCGCGGCCGGATTCGAACATCCGTCCGGGCGATGCCCACGACCCGGATCCCGAGATGGAGCAGCGCCCCGGCGACCGCCCCGACGGCCGCCGCGTGAATCCCGATCCGATCGGCCAGGAGGATCGTCCCGCCCACGATCCCCGCGTTGTAGAGGATCGGGGCCAGGGCGTACCAGAGGAACCGTCGGTGGGCGACGAGAAGCTCGCCGAGCGTGATCGAGGCGGCGAAGATCACGGGGGTCACGCACATCAACCGGAAGAGCTCGACGTATTGCTCCGCCTGGGCGCCCGAGAAGCCGGGCGCGATCTGGGCTGTCGTCCACGGCGCGATCACGTAGAGGACCGCCGAGCCGGCGGCCATCACCCCGACCGCCACGGTCAGGACGGTCCGCCCGAAGTCGTCGGCCGCCGCCCGGTCGTCGCGGGCGAGCCGGGCGTAGACCGGGATGAAGGGCGCCGTCAGGCCGCTCGCGACGAGGACATCGAGCAGCAGCTCGGGCAGGACGAAGGCCGCGTTGTACGCGTCGAGCTCAGGTCCCGCGCCGAAGGTCCGGGCGAAGACGCGATCCCGGACGAGCCCCATCGCGTAGGCCGCGAAGGTGAGGGTCGCCAGGAGCAGCGCGCCCGGGGGCACGTATCGTTCCAGCAACCGGCGGACCTGGCTCACGGGGGTAGGGACGCGCGGGGGGCGCCGCGCGCGACGGCCGTCATCAACCAGCGGCACATCGGGACGGACGGGGCTCGGGGGCGCACATGCGCCATCCTATGTCGGGAGACCTCAGCATTTCGAGTCGATGTCGAATCCGCGGCCGTTCGTTCGACGAGTTGGCAGGACGGGCGCATGGCCAAGTGGCCCGCAATCCGAGATACGAGGGGAGTCAACATCGTGCAAGTCATCATCCTGGCGAAGACGGGGTCAGAATCGGAGTCGTCGTCCGAGTCGCAGGCGCGCCAACCGGACCCCGAAAGCTTCGCGGCCTACGTTCGTTTCACCAAGGAGCTGGTCGACGCCGGGGTCCTCCTCGCTGAGGGCCGTTTGCTGCCAACCTCGAACGCCGCCCGGGTCCACTTCGACGGAGCAGCCCGGACCGTGATCGACGGCCCGTTCACCGAGGCGAAGGAGCTCGTCGGCGGCTACTGGATCTGGCAGGTCCGCTCGCTCGACGAGGCCATCGAGTGGCTCAAGCGAGCCCCGTTCGAGGGCGGTGACTTCGAGATCCGCCAGGTCATGGACATGCCGGCGCCGTAGGGTTCTGGCCGTTGTCCCACCACCCGCCCCCGAGCGACGAAGTCCACCGCGTCCTGGACGCGGTCTGGCGTATGGAGTCGCCCCGGCTCGTCGCCGCCCTCGCGCGCATCGTTCGGGACGTCGGACTGGCCGAGGATCTCGCCCAGGATGCCCTCGAAGCGGCACTCCGCCAGTGGCCTGAGACGGGCATCCCGGACAACCCGGCGGCCTGGCTCATGGGCACGGCGAAGCACCGCGCGATCGACGCAGTCCGGCGCCGGGCGACCCTCCAGCGGAAGGCCGCCGAGCTCGGTCACGCGCTGGAGCTCGGAGAGGCGACCCCGTCGGACCTGGACGCTGCAATCGATGACGCCGCCATCGATGACGACATGCTTCGGCTGGTGTTCATCTGCTGCCATCCAGTGCTATCAGTCGACGCGCGCGTCGCCCTGACCCTGCGCCTCGTCGGCGGGCTGCGGACCGACGAGATCGCCCGCGCGTTCCTCGTTCCCGACACCACGATTGGCCAACGTTTGGTCAGGGCGAAGCGGACGCTTTCGGAGGCGCATGTTCCGTTCGAGGTCCCGCGGGGCGCGGACTTCGACGCGCGCCTTGGATCCGTCCTCCAGGTGGTCTACCTCGTGTTCAACGAGGGGTATTCGGCCACGGCCGGCGATGACTGGGTACGGCCCGCGCTCTGTGAGGATGCCCTGCGGCTCGGCCGCGTCCTGGCCGGGCTCGTCCCCGATCAACCCGAGGTCCTCGGCCTGGTCGCTCTGATGGAGATCCAGAGCTCGCGGATGCGTGCACGCACGGACGGCACGGGCAAGCCGATCCCGCTCCTCGAACAGCGGCGGGCGAGCTGGGATCAGCTGCTCATCCACCGGGGACTGGCGGCGCTGGATCTGGCCGAGTCCTTCGCGGGCACCCGAGGCCCGTACGTTCTTGAGGCCGAAATCGCCGCCTGTCATGCCCGAGCGCGAACGGCCGAGGAG
Organism: uncultured Chloroflexia bacterium; assembly: GCA_963697415.1. Lineage (GTDB taxonomy): Bacteria > Chloroflexota > Limnocylindria > Limnocylindrales > CSP1-4 > UBA5189. The sequence goes on along the minus strand of CAVONW010000003.1, from coordinate 2,463,672 downwards.
ACCGAATGGCCGCGGATCGTGGCGCTGTACGACGCCCTGGCCCAGCTGACACCGTCACCGATCGTGGAGCTCAACCGGGCCGTGGCCGTCGCGATGGCCTTCGGTCCGGCCGCCGGGCTCGAGCTGGCCGACGCGCTGGAGGGCGAGCCTTCGCTCAGGACCTATCACCTGCTGCCTGCCGTGCGCGGCGACTTCCTCGTGAAGCTGCATCGATACGAAGAGGCGGCGGCAGCGCTGGCGCGGGCGGCATCGATGACCCGCAACATCCCGGAGCGGAACCTGCTCCTCGAGCGCGCCCGGGCCGCCGGAGAGGCGAGAGGACTTGTTGGACCCGAGATGCCCGAGCCCTAGACTCGATCATCGGCGGGGCCGGTTGCAGCCAATCACCCGTCGGCGTCCCGCTTCTGGGTCTCCGCGAGGCGCTTGCGACTCTCGACGTCGGCCTTCAGCCCGTCTCCCATCGACGCCCGTGGAGCGTCGGGCCGACTCAGCTTCCGCCGCGGGCGATCCGCACGAGCCTGCGCCCGGGCCTCCATGCGGGCGGCGATCGTGACCTCGTACCCCTGGTCGCTCGGCACGTAGTAGCGACGCCCGGCCAGCGCATCCGGCAGGTAATCCTGGAGCACGTCGTCGCCCTCGAACTCGTGCGGGTTGCGGTAGCCGACGCCGATCCCGTGGTGCTGCATTCGCCGGTCGCCCGCGCTTCGAAGGTGGTTGGGGACCGGGAGCGAACCGTGCTTGAGCACATCGGCCATGGCGGCACCGTAGGCACGTCCGACCGAGTCCGACTTTGGTGACGACGCAATGTGGATCGCGGCCTGGGCGAGGGCGTACTGCGCCTCGGGCAGTCCGATCCAGTCCAGGGCCTGACCGGCCGCGATGGCGACCTGGAGCGCCCGTGGATCGGCGTTCCCGACGTCCTCGCTGGCGCTGATGATGAGGCGGCGAGCGATGAACTTGGGGTCCTCGCCAGCCGCGATCATCGCGGCCAGCCAGTACAGCGCGGCGTCCGGATCGTTGCCGCGAAGGCTCTTGATGAACGCGGAGGCAGTGTCGTAGTGGCCGTCACCGGCCCGGTCGTAGCCGAGGACGCGCTGCTGGGCTGCGGCCTCGACCTCCGCCAGTCGCGGGCTGACCCGGCCGTCCGCGTCGCGGAGAACTTCGCCCTCGGCCAGTGCGACCGCTCCCTCGAGGACGTTGAGGGCCGCGCGCGCGTCGCCCCCGGCGAGCGACACGAGATGGGCGAACGCGTCCTCGGGAAGCGCGACGCTGCCCTCCGGCCCGAGACTGCCCGCCAGTCCGCGCTCCGCGTCGGCCAGCGCGCGCCGAACGACGACTTCGACATCCGCGTCGACGAGCGGCTCCAGGCGCCAGACCCGGAGTCGCGAGAGCAACGCCGGAGTTGACCTCGAAGTACGGGTTCTCCGTCGTCGCGCCGATGAGCGTGACCGTGCCGTCCTCGACGTGCGGCAACAGGGCATCCTGCTGGCCCTTGTTGAAGCGGTGGATCTCGTCAATGAACAGGACCGTCCGCGTGGCCGTTCAGCGTGAGCCGTTCCTGCGCCTCGGCGAGCGCCGCGCGGACCTCGGCCACGCCGGACATGACGGCCGACAGGGTGGAGAAGTGAGCACCGACCGCGTCGGCCAGGATCCGGGCGAGGGTCGTCTTGCCGGTGCCGGGCGGTCCCCACAGCAGGAGCGAGCCGAGATGACCACGGGCAACGGACTTGCGCAGCGGACCGTCTTCGCCGACCAGGTGTTCCTGACCGACGAATTCGTCGAACGTCCGCGGTCGCATCCGGGCGGCCAGCGGTTGCCGATCGGGCGGGGGAGTGAACAGGGCCTCCGGACGGGTTCCGGTCAGGCGTTGCGTTGGCCGGCGGGGGGGCATGGCGCAGAGTCTACGGGGTGTCGTCAGCGGAACTTCATATTCGGCCCCGCGGCGGCCTAAGCAGAGGCGCGCCTGGTCCCTGGCTGGCGAGTTCTGAGTGATCGGCTCAACCAGCGAGTTGGGCGATCGAGGCACTAGCCCATCGGGGGATTGGGACAGGTCAATGCATCGCCCGGCGGCTCGAGGCTCCTCGCCCGTGTCGCGCGGACCCCAAGCCCAGGCGATCCCTCAGGTGGCGCCGCCTTCTTGATGTGGCTCTTGACTTCAGCCCTCGAAGTAGGCGTCGTCGACACGCTTCACGACGAGGCTTCGGCCGGACCGTACGCCAATCCCGTAGTCGTACATCAGTTTCGCCAAAGCCTTGCCGTCGATCAAGACGATCCGTCGGCTGATCCGGCGGACGTACTCCTCGGCCTCGCCAGTGAAGTACGAGGTTGTAACGAAGACGCCCTTGCTCGCACGTTGTCCTTCGAGGCTTCCCGCGAATGCCTGCAGTATTGGCCGTCCGACCCCCGTCTTCGCCTGATACTTCTTTGCCTGAATATAGACCGCGTCCAGCCCGAGCTTGTCCTCGTCGATCACGCCGTCGATGCCCTCATCGCCGGTCAGCTTCGTTACTCGTAGCCGCGTGTCATCCGTGGAACTGCCATAGCCCATCGCGCCGAGAAGTTCGACGACAAGTCGCTCGAATGACTCCCACGGATAACCAGGGGATTGGAGCCGCTCGACGATGTCGGCCTCGATGGTTTGACGGAGCGCGTCATACGTTCGATAGAGCAGCTCCTCAGGATTCTGCTGCTCGAGATCGATGGTCGCCGCGCCGCCAACTCCGCCATCTGTCTTCGGCTTCGCCTTCGCGCGGAAAGCAGCAAAGCTTGGATAGCTCATCAAGAAGTTGACGTCGATCCTCTTGGGCTGCTTGGCAAGCGCCTTATGACCGAGTTCCGTGATCACCACCCGGCCTCGCGCTGGTCGTGCGATCAGCCCAGCCTTGCCCATGTAGGTGATCGCCCAGTGCGTCCTGTTCACGAACGTCTGCTGAAGACCCGAAGGCAGCATCTGCTCGAGCTCCTCAGGTGTCAGGTGGAACTCATCCGCGAGGGGATCCGTGATATCGGGCACAACGCGGCGCACGTGGTCGTCAGCGAGGAGCCTCAGAGTCGGGAGCATCACGCTCTGGTAGTCCGGTATGGCCATGCGGCCAGTATGCATTGGTCGCAGTGCGGACAGGTAACGGCTGCGCGCCCGAGATGAATGTCGGGTCTCCCCGACCATCCCGTTGCGGCCATCAGACCCCACAAGCGCGGGGCGACCGGCACTGCAAAGACGTCCGCCGTTACCGCACGCTGAGGTCGTGACCCAGGAGTCGTACCGCTCGGCGCGACCATAGGAGAGACCCCATGAACGAGGCGATCGATCGTCCGCAGCCCACGCGAGCCGTGCGACTCCCGCCCCGCTGGTTCATCCGCTTGTTCTGGACGGTGCAGCGTGCCATCTTCAGATTGACCGGCGGCCGAGTCGGCCTCCAGCGCGCGACGGCCGACCGCTGGGGCATGATGCGACTCAAGACGATCGGGCGTCGCACGGGCCAGGAGCGGACGGCGATCCTCGGCTACTTCGAGGACGGTCCCAACCTGGTGACCATGGCCATGAATGGCTGGGCAGATCCTGAGCCCGCCTGGTGGCTCAACCTCCAGGCCCATCCCGATACCACGGTGGACTTGCCAGATGGACCGCGCGCCGTGCACGCACACGCCGCCAACGAGGACGAGCGTCCGCGCCTGTGGGCAAAGTGGGGGCCGAGTACGACAAGGGTCTCGACGCCTTCGCCGCCAGGCGATCGCGAGAAACCGCGGTCGTCATCCTGGAGCCGCGGTCCGATTGAAGCCGCCGCCCAGTCTACGCGGCGGCCCGGGCGGCTAGGAGAGGCCGCCACCTCCGAAGTTCACGATCAGCCAGAGACCCGCGAGGATGGCGAACATCAGGGTGGCCGTGAGGGCGATCCGGCGAACATCGCGGGCCACGTAGGCGTACTCGTGGGCGGCCCGGACCGAGAGTGGCGTGTTGCTATCGGCGGTCACTGAGCCGTCCAGCCCCCGCGCTCGAGCTCGGCGCCGGGCGTTGTCCGCGACCGCCTCCTTCTCGCGTGCGACAAGCTCCGCTTCGAGTTGCGCGGCACGTTCCAGCTCGGCGCTCGTAAGTCCGCCGGCGCGGGGCGTGACCGAGGCGCCTGTCGTCGGTGCTCGCGGCTGGTTTGGCGGCGGGTCGGCGTCCTGCGGGGCGGCCGGGATAGCGCGTGCGCTTCGCCATCGGGTGGCGTGCTCCTCCTGCGTCGGCGGATGGTGTGGCCGGGCCGGAAGGATACACCGGCCCGGGCGGCAAGTCCCCGTGAAGCCCCGGGCGGTAGACTCGGGCGACCAGCCCAGTGGAGGACGTCGGCCATCGATCTCAACGCCTACATCGACGCCAACTTCGAGGCGATCGTCATCGTCCTCGCAGTCGCGGTGCTCGTGCTCCTGATCGTCTTCGTCCTCCTGGCGCGACGCACCGGGCGCCTCTCGAACCGATTGGATGCGATTACCAGGGGCAGCAACGAGCGAAGCCTCGAGGCGATCCTGGAAGCGCACCTCACGCGGGTCCACCAGGTGGTGCGCGATCTCGACGAGGTCGAGACGCGGACGGCGTTGCTCGAGCGAGACCTGAAGCGGACCTTCGCCCGGGTCGGTCTCGTCCGCTACAACCCGTTCGAGGACACGGGCGGAAACCAGAGCTTCGCGCTCGCGCTGCTGGATGCCCATGGCGACGGGTTCGTCGTGAGCAGCCTGCACACGAGGAACCAGACGCGCGTCTATGCCAAGGGCGTGAAGGCGGGTCGGTCCGATGCGGCCGTCAGCGACGAGGAAGCCGAGGCGCTCCGGATCGCGCTGGCGCCACCGCCCGTCGCGACGCCGGGCGCCTGACGCGGCTCCGGACCAGGAATCGGTACCCGTGCCAGGCAAGCTGACACGGATCGCCGCCAGGATGAGGGCATGCTCAGTGAAATCCCGACCGGCGAGCCGGCCCTCGACGTGTCTCCAGTGAGCCTCGTCCGACCGCGCCGCGAGCCGGCGGCCCTCGATCAGCTGCCGGTCTGGGAGGGATTCGGTCCACTCGCCGACGAGCCGGCTGAGGATGCGGGTCTGACCGCGTTGCTGTCCGGCCTCAACCCCGAGCAGCGGCGCGCGGTCACCCATGGAGATGGGCCACTGCTCGTCGTGGCCGGGGCCGGAACCGGCAAGACGGAGGTCATCACTCGGCGGATCGCCTGGCTCGTCGCGACGCGACGGGCGCGCCCCGCCGAGATCCTCGGCCTGACGTTCACAGACAAGGCGGCGGCGGAGATGCAGCTCCGCGTGGATCAGCTCGTGCCGTACGGCTTCGCGGACACCGCGATCTCCACCTTCCATGCATTCGGGGATCGGCTCCTCCGGGAGTTCGCGTTCGAGCTCGGGATCTCGCCGGACGCACGAGTCCTGTCGCGGGCGGAGACCGTCATGTTCCTGCGGGAGCACCTGTTCGAGCTGGGCCTGGATGCCTACCTGCCACTCGGAGACCCGACGCGCTTCCTCGGGGCCCTCGCGACACTGTTCGGGCGGTGCCGGGACGAGGACGTGAGCCCGGCCGACTACCGGGCCTACGCGGATCGGCTCGCGGCGTCCGCGACGTCCGCGGCGGTCGTGACGGCGAGCCGCGGAGACGCGCCGTCGGCCGAAGACGATCCATCGACAGCGGCTGCCCTCGCGGATCTCGCGGCGCGCCAGGATGAGCTCGCGTCTGCCTATCGTCGCTACACGGAGCTCCTTGCCGCGAGTGGGGCGATCGACTTCGGCGACCAGGTCGCGCTGGCGCTCCGCCTCCTGCGTGAGTCGGCGGCGACGCTGTCGACCGTTCGCGCCCGCTATCGCTACATCCTCGTGGACGAGTTCCAGGACACGAACCCGGTCCAGTCGGCCCTCGTGGGCCTCCTCGCGGAACGGCATCGGAACATCACCGTGGTCGGGGACGACGACCAGTCGATCTATCGCTTCCGGGGTGCGGCGATCAGCAACATCCTCGAGTTCCGGGATCACCATCGGGGAGCCCGGACGGTCGTGCTCCGGCGCAACTACCGCTCCACGGCGCCCATCCTGGACGCGTCGTATCGCCTCATCAGGTTCAATGACCCGGATCGTCTGGAGACCCGGGTCGGGATCTCCAAGCAGCTCATGGCGCAGCGGCCGGCCACCGCGGACGTGCCGGTCCGGCACCACGCGTTCGAGACCGGATCGGAAGAATCGGACTGGATCGCCGCGGAGTTCCGGCGCCGGATCGACGCCGGTGTTCATCCCCGGGACCTGGCCGTCCTGGTCCGGGCGAACGCGAGCGCGGACCCCATCCTGCGCAGCCTCAACCTCGCCGGCGTGCCGTGGCGCTTTGCGGGCACTTCTGGCCTGTATGGGCGCCCGGAGGTCCGGCTGCTCCTGTCGGTGCTTCGCGCCGTCGCGGATCTCGACTCCAGCCCCGATGTGTACGCGCTGGCCGCGTCAGCGGTGTATGGCGTTCCGTCCGGGGACCTGTCTCTCGTCATGAGTGCCGCGCGCCGCGCGCATCGGTCCGCCTGGGAAGTCCTGGAGGAGCTCGACGCGAGGAACGGGCCGCTCGAGATCTCGCCCGCCGGTCGGCCGTCCGTCGCACGCCTGGTGGGAGACTTCCGCCGCCTTCGTGACCTCGCGCATGTCCGACCGGCCGGTGACGTGCTCTACACATTCCTGCGCGACTCGGGATGGCTGGCGGCACTCGCCGCAGCGGGAACCGCTGAGGCCGAGGAGGCACTGGCCAACCTCGCCCGGTTCTTCGACATCGTTCGAGCGCGCTCGGCGCTCCTCGCCGACGATCGGGCGGTCTTCCTTGCGCCCCATCTCGCCACGCTCATCGAGGCGGGCGATGATCCGGCGACCGCGGACCCGGATCCGGACTTGGATGTGGTCACCGTGATGACGGTCCACAAGGCGAAGGGCCTCGAGTTTCCGGTCGTCGTCCTGCCCGGCCTCGTCGCCGGGCGCTTCCCGTCGGCGGCGCGCCGCGAGCCGCTGGCCATGCCCGATGATCTCGTCGCGGTGGCGACCCCCGACATCGATCCGCACCTGCCCGAAGAACGACGCCTGTTCTACGTGGCGATGACCCGCGCCCGGGATGAGCTCATCCTGACCCACGCCGCGGACTACGGCGGGGCACGCGCGCGGCGGGTCTCGCCGTTCGTCCTTGAGGCGCTCGACCTGCCGACGTCCGCCGCGGCGGCGGGAGCAGGAGCGCTCAGCACGGATCCGCGCCAGAAGCTGGCCGCGCTCACGCCGGTGGAGGCGACCGTGCGGCCCCGCCAGGAAGGCCCGATCGAGGGCCCTCTCATGCTCAGCCACTCGGCCATCGACGCCTACTTGTCCTGTCCGCGCAAGTTCCAGTTCGGCCAGGTGCTCCGGGTGCCCACGGCCCCGCATCATTCGCTCGTGTACGGCGCGGCACTCCACCGGGCGGTTCAGGAGTTTCACCGCGGGGAGGCTCGCGGGCGGATCCTCACGGAATCGGAGCTCGATGCCGTGTTCGAGCGCGCCTGGACCAACGAGGGGTTCGTGTCGCGGGAGCATGAGCAGGCTCGCCTCGCGGCCGGCCGCGATGCGCTCCGCCGGTTCCGCGCGTCGCAGTTGGCGCCCGGTGCGGTCGTGCCCGCGTGGGTGGAGCGCGACTTCGCATTTTCGCTCGGCGGGGATCGGATCCGCGGGCGATTCGATCGCGTGGACATCGTCGCGGCCGACGGGGCACCCGGGTTCGACGCGGCCACTGCGCTCGCCGCGGCGTCGGCCGCCCGCGCCGATGTCGTCGAGCCCACGCTCGATCTCCTCGGTCCTGAGCAGGTGACGATCACGGACTACAAGTCGAGCGATGTCCGCGACCCCGTCAAGGCGCGCCAGCGGGCACGCGAATCACTCCAGCTCCAGATCTACGCCATGGCCTACGAAGCGATGACCGGGCGCCTGCCCGACGCGGTTCAGCTCCAGTTCCTGGACTCCGGGCTCATCGGGCGAGCCAGCGTGGAGCCCGCCCGTCTCGCGAAGGCCAGGGAGCAGATCGGGACCGCCGCCGCCGGGATCCGGGCCCGGGACTACACGCCACGACCGGCCCCGATGGCCTGCACATACTGCCCGTATCGCGAGATCTGTCCGTCGAGCGCGGCCCGATGACGGGCGCCCGGCGACATCCTCGAGGCCGCCAATGACCAGGGCGGCGATGCTGACCGGGATCCGCGCCGTCACGTTCGACTTCGGCAATACCCTCGTCCCGATCCAGCGTTCGGCGCTGCGCGGGGTCGTCGAGCAGACTGCGCTCCGCTCGAGCGCGGAGCTCGGCCTCGGAGATCCGGCCGTGTTCCTCGCTGCCTGGGCCGAAGAACGGGACCGCCAATTCCGCGAGGAGGTCCCGGAGTTCCGCGAAGTGGATCTCCCGCAGCGGACGGTACGCGTTCTCGCACGCCTGCGCGGGATGCCGCCACCTGATCGCGATGCGCGCTGGGATGACCGCGCAGCAGCGCTTCATGCCAGCCCGGACGAAGTCGCGCGGGTCGTCGAGACGTACAGCGAGGCATTCGTGGCCGGTGTGACCGCGCCACCCGCAAGCGGCCACCTCATCAGGGACCTGGCGAGACGCGGGTTCCGGGTGGCGATCCTCTCGAACTGGCCGCTCGCCGCGACGATTGACCGCTTCGTCGAGGCAGCCGGCTGGCGCGACGTCCTCGTGGGCATCTTCGTTTCCCAGCGGATCGGCACGATCAAGCCGCACCCGGGGATCTTTGCGTACGCGGCATCCGCGCTCGGCCTCCCGCCGCGCGAGATCCTCCACGTCGGCGACGATTGGGCAGCAGATGTCGTGGGTGCCGTGCGGGCCGGCTGGCGCGCGGCGTACCTCCGCGACCATCAGGGCGACACGCCGCTTCCGACCTCGGTCCGTGACGGGGACGTGCATCCGGACCTGGAGCTCGATCGACTCGAGGAGCTCGGACCTCACCTCGAGAACCCGAGCCCCTAGACTCGCAGCATGGAGCCGCGCGACCGACGGACGAACCTCGCCTTCTTCGCCGCGGCGCTCACAGCCTGGCTCGTGGTGGGCGGGATCGTCCTTACCCAGGACCCGCTGCTAGTGCCGCTCGCCGGGTATGCCGGGGCGCTTGCGATGGGGATTGCCGTGGGCCTGACGACCGTCCCGCTGTTCTGGCTCGTGCCGTTCGCGCTCCAGGGCCGGATCACGTACCTGGGGGCATGGCCGCGCGCCATCAGACGAGGCGGCTGGCTGGGCCTCGTGGTCGTGATCCTCATCGTGCTTCGACTCCAGGCACTGTTTCAGCCGCAACTTGCCCTGTTCATCATCGCCATGGTGCTCGTCGCCGAGACCACCCTGTCGATGGACCGCTGACACCCCGACACCGCAGGAGGACCCCGATGTCAGACGCCCGAACCCACAGAGATCCCGCCGCCCCGAACGTCGATGGCAAGCGGCGCGTGGCGTTGGCCGTTGAAGCGGCGCGTGACGAGATCCTGGACCTGTCCCACCGGATCCATGCGACTCCGGAGCCCGCCTTCGAGGAGCATCAGGCCGCGGCCTGGTGCGCGGAGGTTCTCGCGGCACATGGCTTCGAGGTGGAGCTGCCCGCCGGTCGGCTGGCAACCGCGATCAGGGCCGTCCGGCGCGGAGGCCGAGGCGGCGCATCGCCCCGGATCGGGATTCTCGCCGAGTACGACGCCCTGCCCGGGCTCGGGCATGGCTGCGGTCACAACACGATGGCGGCCTCCGGCGTCGGCGCGGCGATCGCGCTGGCCGCCGTCGCCGATGAGCTGCCCGGCGAGATCGTCTTCCTGGGCACTCCGGCCGAGGAACGGGGGAGCGGCAAGCAATTCATGATCGAGGACGGCCTCTTCGAGGGAATCGATGCCGCCCTCCTGTACCACCCGTGTGATCGCAATCACGTCGACACCGCGCCCCTGGCCTCGGTGGATGTGGATGTGACGTTCACGGGCCTTCAGGCGCACGCTGCGTCGGATCCGTGGAAGGGCAAGAACGCGCTCGATGCCATGATCCTGCTGTTTGGCTCGGTCGGCCTGTGGCGCCAGCAGCTGCAACCGGCCGCCCGCATCCACGGGATCATCCAGGAGGGCGGAACCGCCGCCAACATCATCCCGGACCGGACGCGGGCCTGGTTCATGATCCGGAGTGACGACGACGCGGACTACCGGGCCATGCAGGCGCGGTTCCAGCAGCTGTGCAGTGCCGCGGCGATGGCGTCCGACACGACCGTGGACGTGACCTTCTCGGGCGGCTCGCGAACGATGAGGACGAATCGGGTCCTGGCGGATCGCTGGGTCGCCAACGCGGCCGCGTACGGCATCGAGGACCAGGGGGACGACGCGAGCTACGGCAGCACGGACATGGCCAACGTGTCGTGGGTCTGCCCGACGATCCACCCGGACCTCGCCATCGCACCGTTCCCGACCCCCGGCCATTCGATCCTGTTCCGGGACGCCGCGGCCACCCCCGTTGCCGATGAGACAACGCTCATGGCGGCGACCCTCGTTGCCCAGACGGCCTTCGACCTGTTCGCTGATCCGGGGCTCGTCAGCGCCGCCTGGGCAGAGTTCCGCCGCGACGCCTGATCGGCGAAGCTCCGGGCTCCATGCAGGCGTTTGGTACGATGCGCGCGGCGCCCCGCTGGACGGACGACTTCGAACCGGCGGCGTCCTTGGCGAGCATGGCCGGTTCCCAGCGCGGGACAGTGCGGCCATCCGGAGGAATCGCGTGAGCGAGCGCCCCATGAGTCCCGACCCCGAGCGCGGTTTCGCGGCGATGCACGGCTGGAACCGTGAGTACGAGATGTTCTCGGACTTCGACCTGCCGACCTACGTCGGACCGACCACCTTCGCCAACCTGCCGTGGATCACGGATCCGGCAGAGATTCGGGCACGGAACGTGGACGTCGCCATCGTCGGCGCCCCGTTCGACGATCTGGTCACGCACCGGCCGGGGGCACGATTCGGGCCTCGCGCGATCCGTGAGGCACAGAACACGAGCGGCTCGTTGAACTCCCTCCAGTTGGGGATTGAGCCCTTCGAGCACCTGACCGTTGTCGATGCCGGCGACGCGAACATCGTGCCGGCCTACTGGGAACGCGCTCACGCGATGATCTACCGAAAGGTGCGCGAGGTCGCCGAGACCGGCGCCATTCCGATCGTCCTGGGCGGCGACCACTCCATCACCTGGCCGTCCGCGACGGCGATCGCCGAGGTCCGCCGACCCGGCAGCATCGGGATCGTCCACTTCGATGCCCATGCCGACACGGCGCCCGACTCGTGGGGCCAGCTGGCCGGTCATGGCTCACCGATGCGCCGCCTCATCGAGTCCGGTGCGGTCAAGGGCAGGAACTTCGTCCAGGTGGGACTGCGGGGCTACTGGCCGCCCGTGTCCGTGCTTGACTGGATGCGCGAACAGGGCATGCGCTATCACCTCATGACCGAGATCGAGGAGCGCGGAGCCGAGGCTGTCGTGGCCGACGCGATCGCCGAGGCCCTCGATGGCCCGGATGCCATCTACCTGTCCCTGGACATCGATGTCGTGGACCCGGGCCTGGCGCCCGGCACGGGCACCCCGGAGCCCGGGGGCATGCTCCCGCGCGAGGTGCTGCGGGCCGTCCGCCAGATCGTGGGCGCGGTGGAACTCGCGGCCATGGATATTGTCGAGGTCTCGCCGCCGTATGACTGGGCGGAGTCCACGGCGATGATCGCCAATCGGGCCGCCCTGGAGACGATCTCGGCGCTCGCCGTGCGAAAGCGCGACGGAGCGAGGATCCGCCGGGGCGGTTGACCGCCACGCATCCCTTTCTCGACCAGCCCGGACCCATCGCGTTCGCGCATCGCGGAGGCGCCGAGGTCCATCCCGAGAACACGCTCGTGGCATTCGCCGCCGCGATCGACCTCGGGTACCGGTATCTCGAAACCGATGTCCACGCGACCGCGGACGGGGTGCTCGTCGCATTCCACGACGATCGGCTTGACCGGGTCACGGACCGGCGCGGCATGGTCGCCGAACTGCCCTGGTCCGAGGTCCGCCTGGCGCGCGTGGCAGGTCGCGAGCCGATCATCCGGTTCGAGGAGTTGCTCGAAGCGTTCCCCGCGGCGCGGATCAACGTGGACCCGAAACACGACGCCGCGGTCGCGCCGCTCATCGCCGCGCTTCGGACGGGTGGCTCGCTGGAGCGAGTCTGCGTGGGTTCGTTCTCGGACCGCCGGCTGACTGAGGTGCGCCGCACGCTCGGGCCCGAGCTATGCACCTCCCTCGGCACGAGAGAGGTCGCCGCCCTGCGCCTTGGCGCGTGGGGCCTCAGGCTGTTTCGGGACCGCCTGGCGCGGCGCCAGGGGCGGTGCGTCCAGATACCGCGCCGGGGGTATGGGATCTCCCTCGTTGGACCGGCGCTCATTCGGACTGCCCATGACCTCGGACTGCCGGTCCACGTCTGGACGGTCAACGAGCCGGCCGAGATGGGCAGGCTCCTGGACCTCGGCGTCGATGGTCTGATGACTGACCGCCCGGCGGTCCTGCGGGACGTCCTGCTCGCCCGCGGCGCATGGCCGGCTGCCGAGACCGGGTAGGATCTCGCCGTGCCTACGACTCAGCACTCGCTTGCCGCAGCGCTGGCTCGGCTGTACGACCTTGATCTGGCAGTCGATCCCGGCGACCTCGATCTCTATCGCGCGCTCGCCGAGCGAACCGGTGGTCCGATCATCGAGCTGTGCGCGGGAACCGGTCGGCTCCTGGTGCCGCTCGCTGAGGCCGGCCACGAGATCACCGGCCTGGACGTGGATCGATCCATGCTCGATCGCGCGCGGGCCCGCTGCGCCGTGGCCGGTCCGGCAGTCGCGCGACGGGTCAGGCTGGTCGAAGGCGACCTGTTCTCGGCCTCGATCGTTGGGGCCGGCACGTTCCGGCTTGGGATCCTGGCCTTGAACTCGCTCCTCCTGCTGGGGGGCCCGCGCCGCCAGCGAGCGGCCGTGGCGGTCCTGACCGGCCTGCTCGCGCCGGGCGGCGTTGCCGTCGTAGATACGTGGCTGCCGCAGACCGAGGACCTCGGTCGATTTGACGGACGCCTGAGCCTCGAGTGGCTCCGACAGGATCCGGACAATGGGTGCGACGTCACGAAGACGGCGGCAGCCTGGTACGACAGCGCGAACCGGGCCGTCACGCTCACGACGATCTTCGCCGAAGGCGTGCCGGGCGAGGCGCCGGTCCGCTGGACGCGCGAGGACGCGCTCCACCTGGTTGCCGCCGACGAGCTCAGGCTCCACGCGGAGGACGCCGGGCTGGAGGTGGAGGTGGTGGCCGGGGACTATGACCTTTCGCCGTTGCAGCCAGGCGACGGACGGGCGATCCTCGTCGCCCGGCGCCCCGGCGGCCCGTGATACCGTTCTGGCGATGGCAAGCAGCGACCAAGTCCGCCTCCTGCTGATCGAGGACGTGCCGCAGGTGGCGCAATACGTCCGCGGCCTCCTCTCGTCGCAGAGCCAGATCAAGCTCATCGAGGTCATTGCCGATGGCGGCAAGGCGGTCCTGCAGGTGCCGGAATTGCGCCCCGATGTTCTCATCGTGGACGCGCTGCTGCAGGGCCGGGTCAAGGCATCCCAGGTCCTGAGCCAGCTCCGTGACGGCGGCATCAACGTCCCGGTGATCATGCTGACCGTCCCGCAGCAGCCCGTGGAGCCTGATCCCGCACGCGGGATACACGGCGTCCTGGCCATGCCGTTCTCCGGCTACGACCTCATCACGCGGGTCGCCCAGGTTCGGAAGGCCTTCGAATCAGGCGAGACCGTCGCCGCGTCGCTGTCGCTGGCGATCTTCGCCCCCAAGGGCGGCGTGGGCAAGACGACGATCGCCTTCAACCTTGCTGTCGCGGCCGCACGGGTTGGGCGAAAGGTGGTTCTCCTCGACGGGAGCATCCAGTTCGCCGATATGCGGGCACTGCTCCGCGTTCCCGCCGACGCGCCGTCCATCCTCGATCTTCCGACCGATCGCGTCGCTGAGTCCGACCTGGCCGAGGTTGTCTGGCGGGACCCATCGGGCATCGACATTCTCCTCGCCCCGCCCCGGATCGAGATGGCCGAGATGGTCATGACGCGGGACGTCGAGAAGATCCTGTCATTGCTCCGGCGCCTGTACGACGTGGTGATCATCGACATGTCGGTCGCGCTCGACGAGCTCAACCTGGCACTCCTCGACCGCGTCGACACGATCCTCGAGATCGTGACCTACGATTCGACGACCATTCACAACACGATCGCGCTGGCCGACACCTTCCGGGTCATCGGCTATCCCGCGTCGAAGGTCCAGTACCTGGTCAACCGTGCCGACGCGAACGCCGGGATCGATCCGGCGGACCTCATCCACGCCCTCGGGCGAGTACCCGAGCACCAGGTGCGGTCGGATGGGGCCGTCGTCGTTCCGGCCAACAACCAGGGCATCCCGTTCGTCCTCTCGGATCCACAGGCGGGCGTCAGCCAGGACATCGACCGCATTGTCGCGACGCTCATCGGAGCCGGGCGGGCGGCGGTCGCGCTCGGCACACGCTGAGGGGCGGATGTCCGACCCGCGGCCGATCGGGGTGTTCGACTCGGGGGTCGGCGGCCTGACCGTTCTGCGCGAGATCCTTCGCCGTTCGCCGGCCGAATCGACGATCTACCTGGGTGACAACGCCCGCGCGCCGTACGGCACCCGGACGGACGACGAGGTCCGGGCCTTCAGTGCCGAGGCGATCGATGCGCTCGTCGAGCGCGACATCAAGGCCATCGTCATCGCCTGCAACACCTCCACGGCAGTCGCGCTCGGCGATCTCCGACGTCGATACGACCTTCCGGTTCTCGGGGTCATTCGGCCTGGAGCCGTGACAGCGGCCCTGACGACCCGGAACCGCCGCGTCGGTGTCATCGCGACTGCGGCGACGATCCGCTCGCACGCGTACTTCACGGCGATCAAGGACGAGAATCCGGCCGTCGAGGTCTACGAGCACGCGACACCGGCGCTGGTCCCGATGGTCGAGGCGGGGCTGGTCGATGGTCACGAGATTGAAGCGGCGGTCGCGGACGCCCTGGCGCCGCTCCTCGGGCAGCGCGATGCGGACGGTGAGTTCATCTTCCCGCTCCCGGGCTCCGCCCGGATTGACACGCTCCTGCTCGGATGCACGCACTATCCACTGCTCCGCACGACGATTGCCGACATCGTTGGCGATCGGGTCGCGATCGTCGATTCCGCGTCGGCGACCGCCTCGGCACTGCATGATTTGCTGGCGATCAACGGCCTCGAAGCGCCGGGTAGCTCGCGCGGAACCGCGGCAGATCCGGGTCAGGCGGGCCATCAGGCGCCGCTCGGGCGAGCTGCGCCACCGACGCACGTGCAGCTCACGACCGGGGACATCGACGCGTTCCGGGCCATTGCCGGCCGCATGTTCGGGGACGCCTTTCCGGATGTCGCGGCGATTGATCTCGCGGCGACCGGCACGGCCGGCCGCGTGGCCGTATGACCCGGCCGGGATTCGGGAGCGGGGCCGCCACCAGCCGCGCCGGCGTCGCCGGCCCGGCGCGACGGTCCCGCAGCGACGGAGGCTCCGGCTGGGCGACCGACCGGCGGTGGCAGGCCGGTTTCCTCGTGGGTTCCGCGTTGGGCATCGCCGCGACGCTCCTCGGACGGCGGGCGGAGCGCTCCGCGCGTCGAGGGCTTGTTGACTGGGCGGATGTCGAGCGACTCGCCGTGAACCGGGTTGAATTGCTTCCGAATCGATTGACGCCCATCGAGCTTCGCGCCGCCGATGCCGCCTATCGGGACGCCATGGCAATCGTTGTCCCACGCCTGGCCGAAGCCCTCGGGACCGCTTTGCCGGGTGTCGTTGAGCGGGCCACGGTCGTCGATCGGGCGGACTGGGTCCGAGCGAACGTCAAGACCTTCAGGTCGCTCATCTCGCGGATCGAGGGGCCGCTCCTCGAGCAGGTCATCCGCCCCGGCGGAGGCGTCACGGCGTCCGCAATGGTCATTGCAAACCGCTGGGTGACCAGCCGCCAGCTCGGATTCCTCCTGGGCTTCATGGGCTCGCGTGTCCTCGGCCAATACGACATCGCCCTCCTTGCGGCCGAGACCGAGGATGGCCGGCTCCTGTTCGTCGAGGAGAACATCCGGGCGACCGCCCAGAGCCTCGGCGTCCCGGTCGGGCCGTTCCGAACGTGGATCGCATTGCACGAGACGACCCATGCCTTCGAGTTCGAGGGGCATCCCTGGCTGCGCCCGTACCTCGCGGAGCGGCTCGAGCGCCAGCTCGCGCTGTTCAGTGGGTCGGCGGAGTCGCTCGGCCGGGACGCGCTCCGTGCGCTGGTCCGACCGTTGCGCGGCGAAGCCAGCGGCGAGCACTGGATGGAGCGCCTGATGACCGATGAGCAGCGGACGCTGTTTCGTGAAACGCAGGCGGTCATGAGCCTGCTCGAGGGTTTCAGCGACTACGTGATGGACGAAGTCGGCAAGGGCCTGGTCCCCGGGATTGAGCGGATCTCCGCACGATTCCATGAACGACGCGCTCATCGGACCGGGTTTGAGCGGGCCGTCCTCCGGCTGACCGGCATGGATCTGAAGCTCGAGCAGTATCGGCGCGGCGAGCTCTTCGTTCGGGCCATTGCCGAGGCGCGTGGGCGATCGGCGCTCGACCGGATCTGGGCGTCCCCCGCGACGCTCCCGACGGCGGTCGAGATCGGGGCTCCAGATGCGTGGATCGCGCGGGTCCTCGACGGCCGCGAAGGCGTTCCGGCATGAGTAACGGCGTCGGCCGGCCCGGTCCGGGGCGTGCCCCCGGCGGGGTGCCCACCGCCATCGCCGTGAGCCCCATCCTGTCCGCCCGCGTTCGCGCCCAGGACCTGGATCGCATCCGGGCGGCCGCGCCCGGCGCCCGAATCGTCAACCTGTCCATGGAAGGCCTGGCCGACGGCCCGGTCGAGGACGTCGAGGTCCTCCTGCGAGGTTGGCTGAGTTCCGAGGCATTCGACCGCCTTCTTTCCCACGCCCCGGACCTACGCTGGGTCCATTCGGCGACCTCCGGCGTCGAGCGCGCCCTGACGGCGGCCGCCCGCGGCCGCGACTTGACGGTCACGAATGCCCGCGGCGTCTTCACGCGACCGATCGCCGAGCACGTGCTGATGCTCATCCTCGCGATCAGCCGCCGCCTGCCACAGCTGCTGGAGCTCCAGCGAGAGCGGACGTGGCAGCCGCTCGAGGGCGTCGAACTGCGCGAGCTCACGATCGGGATCGTTGGCTATGGGTCCATCGGACGGGCTGTTGCCTCGCTCGCCGGAGCATTCGGCGCCCGGGTCATCGCCCTGCGGCGAAGCCCGGCCGGCGGATCGGAGTCCGGCGCTGGTCAGGAAACCGCCGCCGTGACGATCGGCGATCCCAACGACGCTTTTCCAATCGCCCCGGCGCCGGCCCGGATCCTCGGGCCGGATGGCCTCCACGAGCTTCTCGCGGCGTCCGACATCGTCGTCCTGGCCGCGCCGCTCACGCCGGAAACGGACGGCATGATCGATGCGGCCGCGCTGGCGGTCATGGGCCGCGAGGCCTGGATCATCAACGTCGCCCGGGGCCGGCTCATCGACGATCGAGCGCTCCTGGAGGCTCTCGCCGACCACCGGATCGGGGGCGCTGCGCTCGACGCATTCCGCGAGGAGCCGCTCCCGCCCACATCGCCCTTCTACGACCTGTCGAACGTCATCGTGACCCCGCATACCGCGTGGTCGTCCGCCCGCGTCCTGGATCGCAGCATCGATCTCTTCTGCGAGAACCTGCGGCGCTACGCGGCCGGAGAGGCGCTCCGCAACGTGGTGGACCCCGGCGCCGGCTACTGACTCGTCAGAGGCCGCGGCCTCCAGCACGGCGCATTCGGGCTGCGCGGACGGACTCGGTTCGCTGCTGCACAATCCTCTGGTCATGCAGATTGCCATCGTTGGTCTCGCCGGCAGCGGCAAGACGACGGTCTTCAACACGCTCACCCGCGGTCACGCCGAAACCGGCGGGTTCGGCGGGCTGACCCTGAACATCGGCGTCGTGAAGGTTCCGGATGAGCGTCTGGACCGACTCGCCGAGATCTTCCGGCCGAAGAAGATCATCCATGCGGACGTCACCTACGTTGACCTGCCGGCTCCACCGCCGTCATCGGAGGGCCGGATCGGGACCGAGGAGCTGCCGGCCGAGCATCTGGCGCGGCTCCGTGATTCGGATGCCCTGCTCCACGTGGTCCGCGCCTTCGAGGACCCGTCCGTTCCGCATCTGGACGGGAGCGTGGATCCCCTGCGCGACCTCGAACATCTGGACCTCGAGTTTCTGCTCGCGGACCTGGCGATGGTGGACCGCCGGCTGGATCGGCTGTCCTCGTCGGGCCGGCACGGGACGCCGGCGGAACGGGAGGCGAACGAGCGGGAGGAGGCGATCCTGCGCTCGCTCAAGGTGGACCTGGAGGCGGGCCGGCCGATCCGGGACACCGATCTCGACGTGGATGCCGCGAAGGCGATCCGGGGTTTCCGATTCCTGACCGAGAAGCCCGTCCTCGTCCTGCTCAATATCGGCGAGCGCCAGATTGCCGCAGCGAACGAGATGGTCGAGCAGATTCGCGCCGTCTATCCACACCGTCATGCGCTGGTGGATGCGCTGTCCGCCCGGATCGAGATGGAGCTCGGTGAGCTGGAGCCGGACGATGCCGCGGTGTTCATGACCGAGCTCGGGATCGAGCGATCGGGTCTTGGTCGCGTGATCGCCCTGTCCTACCAATTGCTCGGGCTGATCTCATTCCTCACGGCCGGTCCGGACGAGGTCCGCGCCTGGCCGATTCCGGACGGGAGCACCGCGGTGGATGCGGCGGGTGCGATCCATACCGACCTCGCGAAGGGCTTCATCCGCGCGGAGACCGTGGCCTATGAAGACCTGCTGACCCTTCGGTCGATGGCCGAGGCACGGAAGGCGGGCCGCCTCCGCTCAGAGGGTCGAACCTACCGGGTGTGCGACGGCGACGTCCTCGAGATCCTGTTCAGCCGGTGATGAGCGCCCGGTCCGCGCGGTCGTGAGCCCGGCGTCAGTTCGGGTCCGGTTCGGTCGGCTCGAAGTCGGCGTACACGGCCCGGTAGTCGACGTCTGCGGCGCCAAACTCCGCGTCATCGATCTCGCCGCTCTCGAGTTCGGCGAGGAAGTTGTCCTCCTCGATCTTGCTGACGTTGACCGCGGCGGTCAGCCGGTCATCGGACACGAACACAAATCCGTAGTTCCGCTCCAGCTCCTCCGCGATGGCCTCGATCAACGAGTCGGTCTCATATGAATCCTGGACCTGGCGACGAATCGACTGGACGATCGTGAAGAACTCGTCCGCGTCCATCTCTTCTTCGCGGAACATGAGGACGTCGAAGAACTGCTCCGCGTCACCTTCGTGGAGCTCGTAGAAATGCATCGTCTCGCTCCTCGTCGGGGGGTCACAGGCCGCGACCGGTCGGTCGAGTATAGGGGCCAAGGGGTGTGACGCCCCCGGTCGTCGTGGGCTCCGCGTCACGTGACGTGACCGTGGACGACCCGCGTGGATGGCGCCTTGGCGGGGCGGCCGCGTTCGCGGGATTGACCCTTGCTCGCCTCGGCCTCCGGCCGCGCATCCTCCTGGGAGTCGACGAGGACGCCGCGTCCGCGAGCGAGCTGAACCTGCTCCGCGACGCTGGTGCCGATGTGCGACTGGTCCGCCTCCCGACGGGTCCTGTATTCGAAAACCACGAGATGCCGAGCGGCCGTGTCCAGGTCTGCGTCGAGCGAGGCGCCCGAATCCCGCCGGTGGGTCCCTCCGGGTGGATGGATGCCGAAGCCTGGCTGCTGGTGCCGGTTGCGGACGAGCTTCCCGACGCCTGGGCGACCGTGCCCAGCCGCAATGCGCTGGTGGGTCTGGGCTGGCAGGGGTTGCTCCGGCATCTCGCACGTGGACAGAGCGTGACCCGACGGCGTCCGCGGGTCTCACCGCTCGTCGAGCGGGCGGAGCTCGTGGGCCTGAGCAGGGAAGACATCGGCCCGGACGTCAGTCCTTCAGATCTTGCGGACCTGCTCAGTCCGCCGGCGACCCTTCTTCTGACGGACGGAACCTCGGCCGGGACCCTGGTGGAACTCGACCGTGACGGTCGGCGGCGAATCCGGACGTATCCGGCGATCCCGGCGGCAACCACCATCGACCCGACCGGTGCGGGAGACGCGTTCCTCGCGTCCCTGGTCGCCGCTCGACTCGGCCACGCGCTCGCCGCGTCAGGCCGTCGCGACGCCGACCTCAGGTTAGCGGCCGCGGTGGCTTCGCTCGTCGTCGAGGCCCCCGGTCTCCTCGGGGTCCCGACCCTGGCCGCGGTCAGCGCCCGCCTGCAGAGCTCCTTTCCCGGCGGCGCGTCCCCGACGAGTTCCGAGGTCGACCTCGGCTGACGAGCCGGCGGGGTTCGTTGCCGACCTGCGCTCGCGCCGGGCGATCCTGACGCGGAGTCGACCCGCACGCCGTTCCAGATCTCGCTCCAGGCGGGCATCCGGGCGACCCGTGAGGCGGCGGCGCTCGATGAAACGGAGGGCTGCCAACGTGGCGGCCATCGCCGCCTCGAGATCGCGACGCTGGTGCTCCCGGATCTTGGCGATCTCTACCCAGGCAATGGCTCCCAGCGTTCCCCCCGAATCGGCCACGCCGAGCCAGGCCGTCTCCGCCTCGACGTACCGCCCGAGCCGTCTGAGGAGTCGCGCTCGCTCCCCGGTGAGTCGCAGCGGCGTCCAGCCCGCGTCCAGCCGGTCCCCGGCCACGGACCGCAGCGCCGACGCCGCGCCCGGTCGGCCGAAACGTCCACCGAAGTCCGGCCGGCGGCGGGGCGACCACCAGTCGTCCACCTCCTCGCGGATCACTCGCTGCCGCGGGACCGTGCCCACCGGTGCACTCGCCTGCGCCGGCGGTTCGAGACCGGCGATCGCCGAGTCAACGCACTCCAGCGCCTCATCGAACCGCCGGTGGCCGGCGAAGGACCGGGCCAGGCCCGCGAGGTCGCCGGGCGGCGCGGCCCGTCGCGCGGTGGCGTCCCCTAGCCCGACCTCGATGTGGGCCAGGAGCCGCGCCAGGGACCGGACGTCCTCGTCGTTGTGGCGGACGATCTCGATGAGACGGGCAGGCTCCCCGTCGCGAAGGAACTGGAGGTAGCGGGCAGGGATCTCCGAGCCAGGGATGTCGTCGTGGCGGTGGAGTCCGAGGAGCTCCGCCTCAGCCGTCTGGAGGCGTGCGTCAGGCATCCGATGCCGGAAGAGGCGCCGAACGACCGGAAGGAGGTCAAGATGTCCGGCATGGGCGGGAGCGCCGCTCTGCCACATCCGGTACCGCGCCACGAGCAACGGCCAGTCGAAGCCGCGCCCGTTGTACGTCACCAGCCACGCGTGGTCCGGGATGTGCCGCCGAAGCTCCTCGAGGAGTGCCGGTTCGTCCGCATGGTCGGGAAGCAGGAGCTGGACCTGCCGGAAGCGTGGGCCTTCCCACCAGCCCAATCCGACCAGGAACGCGAGGGTTCCCGATGCGGTCGCCAGGCCTGTCGTCTCCGTGTCGAGGCAGACCAGCGGAACGCCCGGGGGAGGCTGGCCAGGCAGGCCGGAGAGGCGATCGCGGTCCACCGGGACGAACGTTGACCGCCGCTCCACGCGCACGAAGTTGCCGGACGGCGTTCGCACCAGCTCGCCGTCCACCTCGGCCGCGAGTCGCTCCGCACCGATCGCCACGAGCCTCGCCCGGTCGGCGGACCGCTCGCGGGTATCCGCCCCAGCGGCGGTCCGGAAATTGGCGAGTCGGCGTTCCAGGGCGATCGTCATGGCCCGTCTCAGGCCACGCGCGCGGTCACGACGCCTGACGGACCCGCGTTCGTCGCGCCGAGGTCGCGCAGGAGGCGCAGCGCCAGGGCCTTCGCGTCCACGAGCGGATCGAGCCGCGGCCCGGTGCAGGCCGGGCAGCCACTGTCGCACGAACACGCCATCACGAGGTCCGCGGCTCCGGCGACGAGTTCGTCATGGCGTGTCCACAGGCGCTCGGACAGGCCGACTCCGCCGGGCATTGCCTCGTACAGGTAGATGGTCGGGGACTCCTGGTGCGGCGAACGAACCTGCGAGACAAGGCCGAGATCGCGCGGATCGACCATGAGGAGCACCGCGGCGACCGCCTGGAGCGCTCGTCCGGCGCCGATCAGCGCAACATCCAGATCGTCCCGCCGCCAGCCGGCCGACGCGGCCTCTGCGGTCACCCAGTAGGCGGTTGTCTGGAGTTCGAGCTCGGGAAGATCGATCGGGCCCCAGCCGACGTTTTCGTCCGTCCCGAACTTGAGCTTCTTGAACAGCGTGACGAGGCTGGCCACCATGACCTCTCCGTGGACGCGACGGCCGCCCGTGGCAGGCGCGTCGGCGAACACGTCGAGCGGCTTGAGCGTCACGGCCCGGTTGGCATAGGTGTAGTGGTCCACATCAACGCGATGGACGTACGCCTTGCGCTCGCCCCACTCGAGCCGGTCAACGTAGTACTGGACGGAGTCGTGGATGTAGATCGCCCGCTCGTGGACGAGGACCTGGGCCGAGAAGAGGTCCACCTCGCCGAGCACCCGTGGCCGATCCGGTGAGGTGTCGATGATCACGACGTTCTCCGGAGCGGCGGCCCGCAGGCTCACCTCGGACGCCGGGAAGTTCTCCGAGCTCCAGTACCAGCGACCATCGCCAGCCTGGCGAACCTGGCCCTCCTCGCCGAGGAAGGCCAGGAGATCGTCTGCCGGGGACGGCCCGAAGACCTCACCCGGCTCGAACGGCCGCTCGAAGGTCGCACAGCGCAGGTGGGCCAGCAGGATGTGGAGGTTGTCCGGATCCACTCGAGCCTCTTCCGGGGAGCGATCGAGCAGGAACTCCGGATGGTGGATCACGTACTGGTCCACCGGGGACGCCGAGGCGACGAGGATGCCCACGGATGGCTCGAGGCGCCGTCCGGCTCGACCGAGCTGCTGCCACGTCCCGGCAACCGAGCCCGGGTATCCGGACAGGACGGCGACATCGAGGGATCCGATGTCCACTCCCAGCTCGAGGGCATTGGTCGAAACGACGCCGAGGATCTCGCCATCACGCAGGCCCCGCTCGATCGACCGCCGCTCGGTGGGCAGGTAGCCGCCGCGGTAGCCGCGAATGCGAGACCGGGGCCCGAGATGCTCGCGCAGGGCTTCGCGAATGCCGGTCAGCAGGATCTCCACGGCCACCCTCGAACGCCCGAAGACGATCGTCTGGCGGCCGGCCCGGAGGAACGGCAACGCCCAGCGCTGGGCATGGCTGAGTGCCGACGTCCGGGCTCCCGTGGCCTGGTCGAGGATCGGCGGGTTGACGAGCACGAGGTGCCGCTCACCCCGCGGTGCGCCGTTGCGGTCGATGAGTCGCGGCGACCGCCCGGTGAGCTGGGCGGCCAGCTCGGCCGGGTTTCCGATCGTGGCCGATGCACACACGATGACCGGGTTCGATCCGTAGTGGCGGCACAGGCGGAGCAGCCGGCGCAGGACATTGGCGACGTGGCTCCCGAAGACGCCGCGGTAGGTATGCAGCTCATCGATCACGATGACCGTGACCTGCTCGAACAGCTGGAACCACTTCGTGTGGTGGGGCAGGATCGCGGAGTGGAGCATGTCCGGGTTCGTGACGACCACCTGGCCGGCGGTCCGGATGGCCGACCGGATGGGCGCCGGTGTGTCCCCGTCATAGGTGGCGGCGGCGATGGCGAGACCGCTCGCGCTCGAGAGTCCGGCGAGCTCGGCAACCTGGTCCTGCCCGAGGGCCTTGGTGGGAAAGAGGAAGAGTGCCCGCGCCGAGGGATCCTCGGCGAGCGCCTGGAGAACGGGCAGCGTGTAGCACAGGGTCTTGCCGGACGCCGTGGGCGTGACGACGACCACGTCCTGTCCCGCGTGAACCGCGTCGATGGCCGTGGCCTGATGGGCGTACAGCGAGGTGATCCCTCGGGATCGCAGGCCGTTCGCAATGCGCTCGTCCAGCCAATCGGGGAACGGGGCGGTCTCGGCCTCCCGTGCGGGCAAGACCTCGTGATGGACAACCGCGGAGGCCAGCGACGGCTCCTCGAGGAGCCGGGTGAGCACGGCATCGGTCAGGGCGGGGGCATAGGTTCGCATGCGGTGTTCCTCCAAACCGAACGGGTGTTCGATGAACAGGGTACACGCAGCGTGCCCACTGTTTGTGCCACCTTGGATGGCACGCGCTCAACTGATCCGCGAATGGTGGTTGACTGACAGCTGCGGGTTAGCTACGCTCGCCGCCCATGGACCACCCGTCGGCCCCCGAGACCCCCGCCGAAACGTTCGAACCGCGGCTCGTCCATCCTGCCGGGCAGTCCGACCTTTCGGCGATGCCGGCGTTCCT
Source organism: uncultured Chloroflexia bacterium (assembly GCA_963697415.1). Lineage (GTDB taxonomy): Bacteria > Chloroflexota > Limnocylindria > Limnocylindrales > CSP1-4 > UBA5189. Next base: position 2,439,233 of record CAVONW010000003.1, on the reverse strand, counting down.
GCGGGACCACGACGGCAGGGGCGACGCCACGGCCCCCTCGACCGAAGTCGCGTCGCGCGACCAGTCCGAAGCGACCCGCGAGTCTCGATCGGTTCACGTGCCTCGGCCAGATCCCGTGACAGGCCCTGATCCCGGGGCACTTCCGATGGCGGGCATTTCGCCGAGGCGCCTGCTCCAGGTGGTCGCCATCGTGGTCCTGGCGCTGGGCGTGGTTTCGTTCGGCCGGCAGGTTGCGACGGCATCGTCGGCATCGGCCCATGCCGACGCGCTGCGAGCGTCCAACGCCGCCCTCGAGGCGCAGGTCGGTGCCATGCAGCGGGAGCTCAAGCTCATCCAGGAGGGTCGATACATCGACCAGCAGGCCCGCGCGTTCCGGCTCGGTACCGTCGCCGAGGTCCCCTTCGCGCTCGAGGTGGGCGCATCGCCGCTGCCCGAGGGTGCGCCCGGCTCCGCGGCCGTCCGACTGGGGCTGAGCCGGCCGGAGGAGGGCCGCTCGAGAGCTGGCTGCAGGTCCTGTTCGGGCCCGGCTGACCGCTCTGCAGGGGACCTGCGAGCCGATTGAATTCGGTCGTGCGATAGAATGCTGAACGCGGCGGAGTAGCTCAGTGGTAGAGCAGGGGACTCATAAGCCCTTGGTCGGTGGTTCAAATCCGCCCTCCGCTACCACCCCTTCTCGAACGCGTTGAACCGCTGCCCGATGCCGGGAGTGTCTGTTCGAAGCGCGATGCGGCCATGCTTGGGCCGGACGGGGTCGCCGGGCCTGCCGGTCCAAGTTCAAGACTCGACGGCGTTCCCGGTGTCGTCCCTGGGTGCCGCCGCCACGAGCGCGATCCTCTCGGGCCACGGTCCCGGGCCGCGGCCGTCCTGGGGCCGCCCAGCAGGTAGCCCTGGCCGTACGGGATCGCCAGCTCCCGGAGGGTCTTGAGCTCGGCGGTGGTCTCGATCCCCTCGGCCACGAGGCGGACCTTGCGCTTGACCGCGAAGTAGCCGATGCCCGCGATGAGGGCCTGTCGGGCGGGATCGCGATCGATCCCGCGGACGAGGCCCATATCGAGCTTGACGTAGTTCGGCTTGAGCTCGAGGACGTGGCGCAGGCTGGAGTAGCCGGCCCCGGCATCGTCGACCGCCAGCCGGACGTGCGGACCGAGGGCCTTGAGGTTGCGCCGCAGGGCGACGTAGTCCTCGATGACGACGTGCTCGGTGATCTCGAGGGCGATCGGCCGCTCGGAGCCGGCCAGGAGCGGCCGGAGCCGACCCGAGGCGATCATCGCCGGGCTGACGTTGAGGCTGAGATAGGCATCGGGCGCAAGGACGATCGAGGCCGCCGCGTCGAGGGCCACGGCCAGGGTGGCCTCCTCGAGCTCGAGTCCGATCCCGGCCCGGTCGGCCAGGCCGAACATGACGTCCGGGCGAGTCCCGTCGGCGAACCGGGTCAGCGCCTCGTACCCGACGACTGCCCCGCTGTGAAGATCGGCGATCGGCTGGAAGAACGGCGTAAAGGCCCCGGCCGCGATCGTCGCCGCGATGCCGGCCCGCGCGTCGTCGAGCCGGTGGCGGGCCTCGAGCGCGGGGGCGACGAGCGAGCCGAGGATCGAACCGAACGTGGCGAGGGCCGGCAGGCGCTCGATCATCCGGTCCGCGTTGGCCGGGTCGTGGGCCCCGAAGCCGATCACCCCGACGACGCCGTGGGCCCCCCGGAGCGGCGCGTAGACCGCGGTGTGGAGCCCGGTCGCGCTGATCATCTCGCCGTACGTGCCGTCCTCGGGCCGGGCCCGCCAGGCCTCCGCCCACGGCCCGCGCGCGGCCCGCTCGCGGAGGTAGGCCGCCCGGGCAGCGGGGATCGGGTCTCCGGCATGCAGCGTCTCGCCGATCAGGCCCGTCTCGGCCAGGATCCGGCCGCCGTCGGCGCCGAGGCCGATCGCCCAGGCCGACTCGATCCCCTCGAGCCCGATGATCTCGGCGCAGGCGGATCCGGCGATCGCCTCGGGTGACCCCTCCGGGTCGATCCGGCTGAGGGCCGCCTCGATCGCCTCGCGCTCCCGGGCCTCCCGCTCGAGGGCGCCCTCGAGCGCCCGCTCGCGGGTGACGTCGCGGTCCGTCTGGACGTAGTTGGTGATCGCACCGGCGGCATCGCGCAGGGCCGCGATGACCGTATCGACCTCGACCAGCGAGCCGTCGGCGCACTTGTTGACGATCACGCCCGTCCAGGGCACGCCGCTCGCGACCGACGCCCACAGGTTCGTCCAGAACACGGGCTCGTAGCGGCCGCTGGTCAGGAAGTCCGGGCCCCCGCCGACGACCTCGTCGGCGGCGTAGCCGTACAGGCGGCTGAACGCCGGGTTGACGTACTCGATCATGAGGTCCGGGCGGTACATGATGATCGAGTCGGTGGTCTGCTCGACGGCGGATGCCAGCCGCGCTCGCTCCTGCTCCGCCGCGCGCTCCGCCGTGACATCGCGCTTGACTGCCACGTAGCCAGTGGTCGTCCCATCGGGATCCGTCACGGGCGAAATGACGGCCTCTTCGGTGAAGAGCGTGCCGTCCTTGCGGCGGTTCGTGATGTCCGAGGTGAATGACCGGCCATCGGTGAGGGTGGCCCACATCCCGGCATAGAACTCGGTTCCCTGGACCCCGCTCTTGAGGATGCGCGCGTTCTGGCCACGCACGTCGTTGAGCGTATAGCCGGTGTTCCGCTCGAAGGCCGGGTTCACGTACTCGATCCGGCCCTCGAGGTCGGTGATCTCGACGGCGTCGACAGTATGCTCAATGGCCATCGCCAGACGGGCTCGGTGCCGCTCTGCGGCCAGCCGCTCGGTGATATCCTGCGATTGTCCCGACATATCGCAGCCGGCACACCGGCCGCATCGCGGACGACCGTCCGCCTCCTCGTGGACGACTCGCAGTGTCCCGTTGGGCCGCAGGATCCGATACTCGATCGCTGGCAATTGGCCGACACCCAGCGTTGTAGCGTCGCGGACCACCCTGACCGATCGTCGGGGTGGATGGTGTTGAGCACCGCCGCCGATCGTCCCATCGAACGTGTCTCGCTCCAGGCCCAAGATTCGGAGTAGCTCGTCCGAGCACGCGATACGTGTTTGTGTGCGAGGTCTCGCTCCCAGCTCCCAACGTGCGACGATCCGCTGGGCCTCGGCGAGGTTGCGCTCGCTATCCACCAGCCGCCGCTCGTTGTGCTTGAGCAGGTCGAATGATGAGCGGAACCGCCACAACACGAGAGCGACGATGGCGACCATGCCCAGCGAGACGAACGTGAAGTTCTCCACCTGCCAGCAGCCCCAGCCCGTGGAGGAGGATGATCCCCGGCCCGACGAGCAAGGCGATGGCCACCATCAGGGTCCTGAGGACCCCATCCGCGGCTTCCCCTGATGCCTCCGGTGCCTGTCCAACGAAGCGCATCGACGGATGGAGCGCCGCCGTCCCGATCGCGGCGTAGCCAAGGAGCATTGCTCCGTCGAACTCGCTTCGGGCCTCCAGCACACCCGTGGCTGAAGCAAGTCCGCCGGAAAGTTCCGCAACCGGCAGGGCAAGGAAGGCAAGTGCCAGGAACCCGAGACTCGCAGAGCGAGTCTCTCGCCGCCAGATGAGCGGCAGCAGCGTCGTGAGCACAACGATGGCGATAGCCGCCGAGGCGACCGAGATCATCAGGTTCGTTGAACCCAGCGATCTGAGGGTCAGAGAGACGACGCCGTACCACAGCACAAGGACGGCGGCTATGCCGACGATGCTCCCATCGATCAGTGCGATCCGCTCCATGGAGCGGAACCGTTGCACCAGGAAGTAGGCACCTCCAGCGATGGTTCCCAAGGCTCCGACTTCGGTGATGGCACCCGCTGCCGACAACGCCCAGGTTCCGGAGACGCCAACATGCTCGAAGTCGCCGATCGAGAGCAGGATGATTGCCGTGCCCAAGGCGATCCAGATGGATGGCCGTTCGGGCCGATGGGCGGCCACGCCAACCAGGACCGCGATGACGGCACCGGTCGCGGCCAGCGCGTACAGTGCTCTGCCGTAGCCGATCCACGCGTTTCCGAGGTACAGCCCGACAATCAGGCCCTCAGCCGCGAGAAAGGCGACCCACAACCAAGCCGGAGTGCGAATTCCTCGGCGCGTCACGTTTGACAGACAATCCCGACTGATGGCACGACGCTGGTCGGACGACGCCAGTGCGAGCGAACCGCGCCACCATGAGCGCGACCTTCCCCTCTGTCAAGCGATCCGGGAGATACCAAGCCACCTTGACTGCGTTCGGTTGAGCGGTGGCTCGGACCCTTCGGCGGTCGGATAGGAACCCGGCGCTATACTCGCCGCTGGACCGGCTGGACCGTCGGCCCACCCCACCGGAGGCTCTCTCTATTGAATCCCAGGTTCATGCGCAACGGCGCACTGATGCTCGTGCTTGCCCTCGGCGTGGCGGCACTCCTCTTCACATGGCTCAACCAATCGACCGGCGCCACGACCGGCGGCTACGGCGACTTCCTCAACGACGTCAAGAACGGCGCGGTGACGAAGGTCGTCCAGCAGTCGGACACGCTCACCGTCACGAAGTCGGACAACTCGTCCTACACCGTTACCGTTCCGAGCATCCTGACCCAGGTCCTCACGGACATGCGCCAGGCGGCGTCCGACGGCGGCCGGACGTGGAATCCGGCCATCTTCTCGGCTGACCCTGCCTCGGACAATGGGTGGATCCTGACGGCCGTGAGCGTCGTCCTGCCCCTCGTGGTCATCGGGGCGTTCATCTACTTCATGATGCGACAGGCCCAGGGCACCAACAACCAGGCGCTGTCCTTCGGGAAGAGCCGGGCCCGGATGTTCCTCGGCAACAAGACCGTCGTCACGTTCGCCGATGTCGCAGGCGTGGACGAGGCCAAGATGGAACTCCAGGAGGTCGTGGAGTTCCTCAAATACCCGGAGAAGTTCAATTCGCTCGGTGCGCGGATCCCGCGCGGCGTGCTCCTGGTGGGCCCGCCCGGCACCGGCAAGACGCTGATGGCTCGAGCGGTGGCCGGCGAGGCCGGCGTGCCCTTCTTCAGCATCTCCGGCTCAGAGTTCGTCGAGATGTTCGTCGGGGTCGGCGCCAGCCGTGTCCGTGACCTGTTCGATCAGGCCAAGCGGAACAGCCCATGCATCGTGTTCGTGGACGAGATCGACGCGGTCGGGCGCCAGCGCGGCGCCGGCCTCGGTGGCAGCCACGACGAGCGCGAGCAGACGTTGAACCAGATCCTCGTCGAGATGGACGGCTTCGATTCCAATACCGGCGTGATCGTGGTAGCCGCCACGAACCGGCCCGACGTCCTGGATCCGGCGCTCCTGCGGCCCGGCCGGTTCGACCGCCAGGTCATCCTGGATCGGCCGGACATGCGTGGTCGCGTGGCGATCCTCAACGTTCACGTCAAGGGCAAGCCCCTCGACAAGGCCGTGTCCATGGAGGCCCTCGCCCGCCTGTCGCCGGGCTTCTCCGGGGCGGACCTCGCGAACCTCCTCAACGAGGGCGCGATCCTGGCTGCGCGTCGCAGCAAGAAGGTCATCTCCATGATCGATTTCGAGGAGGCTCTCGAGCGGATCGTCGCCGGACCCGAGCGCAAGTCGCGGATCATCTCCGACGCCGAGAAGCTCATCATTGCCTATCACGAGGGCGGCCACGCGGTCGTCCAGCGCGTGCTGCCGAAGTGCGATCCCGTGAGCAAGGTCACGATCGTCAGTCGCGGGATGGCCCTCGGCTACACGATGGCCCTGCCGGTCGAGGACCGCTACCTCCAGTCGAAGTCCGAGTTCGAGGACAAGCTCGCCGGCCTGCTCGGCGGCAACGTTTCCGAACGCCTGGTCTTCGGTGACACGACGACAGGCTCGAGCAACGACATCGAGAAGGCGACCACGCTCGCGCGCCGGATGGTCACCGAGTTCGGCATGAGCGATCGCCTGGGACCGCTGTCGTTCGGGAAACGAGACGAGCTCGTCTTCCTGGGGCGGGAGATCGGGGAGCAGCGCAACTACTCGGACGAAATCGCGCGTCAGATCGATGAGGAGGTCCGCGCGTTGGTGGATCGGGCCTACGAACGGGCGACCGAGGTTCTGGTGACCCATCGGTCCCGGCTCGAGGCACTCGCGCAGAAGCTGATTGCCGAGGAGTCGGTGGACGCGGAGGAATTCGAGACGCTGTTTGCCGACCTGCCGCCCAAGGAGACCCTCCACGGGCTTCCGCCGAGGCAGCGGGACTCCGGCGACGCCGGTGGTGCAGGCGGCGCCGATGTGCCCACCGAGAAGCCGGCGGCCAAGGACGTTCCACCCGCCTCTGCCCCCGCACCCAACCCCGCCTGATCCCGGGCGGTGCACGAACCTCGGCCGGCGTCTCCCCGGAGCGCCGGCCGATCCATGTGGAGGACGTGATGACCGCCCTGGACCCGGCGCTCGCCGAGCACCTTGACGCCACCGAGGCCGCCCGCCTGGAATCGTATTTCGAGTTGCTGCGGATTCCGAGCATCTCGGCCCTGCCGGAGCATGCCGGCGACATTCGCCGGGCAGCCGAGTGGATCGCGGCCGAGCTCGCCAGGATCGGATTCGAGCACGCCGAGGTCAGTGAGACCCCGTGGCATCCCATCGTCTACGCGGACTGGCTGCATGCCGACGGCGCGCCGACCGTCATCGTGTACTGCCACTACGACGTCCAGCCGGTCGACCCGATCGAGCTGTGGACGACGGCTCCGTTTGATCCGTTCGTCCACGAAGGACGCGTCATCGGGCGAGGGGCGGCCGACGACAAGGGCCAGCTCCACATGCACCTCCGGGCCGCCGATGCCCTGTTCGCAACGCGCGGTCGGCTGCCGGTCAATCTCCGGATCGTCTTCGAGGGCGAGGAAGAATCGACGTCGGCGAGCCTGCCGGGCTGGCTGGAAGCCAATCGGGGCCGGCTGGGCGCCGACGTGGTGGTCATCTCCGACACCGGGTTCTTCGAGGGCAATGTGCCGGCACTGACGGAGACCCTGCGGGGCATGCTCTACACCCAGATCGATGTCGTCGGCACGCCGACGGACCTGCACTCCGGTTCGTACGGCGGGGCAGTCGAGAATCCGGCGAATGCCCTGGCCCGGATCATCGGTGACCTCAAGGATCGGGACGGCCGCGTCCTGGTGCCCGGCTTCTACGACGACGTGGTCCCGCTCGACGGGGCGGCCCGCGAACGCCTGGCCGCGCTCGGCTTCGACGAGGAGTCCTTCAGGGCAACGGTGGCGGCCGGCCCACTTCAGGGGGAGCAGGGCTTCTCGGTCCTGGAGCGCATCTGGGCACGACCCACGCTCGACGTCAACGGCTTGTGGGGTGGCTTCCGGGGCGAGGGGTCCAAGACGATCATTCCGGCCCACGCCCACGCGAAGGTCAGCATGCGCCTGGTGGCGGACCAGGATCCGCATGCCCTGTTCGACCGGTTCAAGGCCTACGTCGAGCAGGTCTGTCCGCCGGGCGTGACGGCTTCTGTCCAGCTGCTGGGCACGGGCCAGCCGGTCAGGACGCCGCTCGATCATCCCGTGACCCGTGCCGCGGCAGGCGCCCTCGAGGTGACGTTTGGCCGAGCCCCCGTTTACATCGGCGCGGGCGGCTCGATCCCGGTCGCGGCGATGTTCCAGGATCAGCTGGGACTACCCGTGGTGCTCATGGGGTTCACCAACCCCGACGACAACGCCCACGCGCCGAATGAGTCGATGGTGCTTTCCAACTACGAGACGGGGATCCGCACGATCTGCGTCCTGTGGGACGCCCTGGGCGAGCGTGACCCCTCGAGAGCCGGCGCTTGACCGGCCGTACCTTTGGCTGAGCGGGCGCGGCAGTTGGGTCGGATGAAGGCGGCAAGCACGGTGCTACCATGCTGCCTCGGGATCCAAACGGGGAGGACCAGCGAAACGTGACCACCGAGGCGAAACCGCCCAGCGAAAGCACAGCCGCCATGTGGCGAGTCGATAGTCCCACGGGGAGCATGGCGCCCCGCTCCACGCTCGAAGTGCTCGTCGACCTCAATGACAAGGTCGTCAGCGGCCAGCTGGGGGACTATCAGGCAGTTCCACTTGGGTTCACGCCGCTCGACAAGACGATCGGCGGCGGACTTCGACCCGGGGAGCTCCTCCTGGTGGGCGGGGCACAGGGCACCGGCAAGACGACGATGGCGCTCCAGATGGCCCGCAACGTCGCCGCTTCCGGGCAGGCAGCCGTGCTGTACCTCTGTTTCGAGCATGACGAGCCGTACCTCCTGAATCGCCTCATCGCGCTCGAATCAGCCCTCGCGCATATGCCCCAGAAGGCCGGCGCCATCAAGATCCAGGATGTTCGCAAGGAGATCCTCGGGACCTGGAAGGCAAACGCGACGGAAGCCCCGAACCTCGCCAACAACCCGCGCCTCCGGCCGTCACTCGACCGGATTGCCCGCTACGGTCAGAACCTGTTCCTCCTGCGCGGCTCCGCGACCGCGAGCACGATTGACAACATCCGGCAGCTGGTCAGGGACTTCCGTGCCCTGGCCGGCGATCGGCGCCTGGTGGTCATGGTGGACTATCTCCAGAAGGTGCCCCAGATCCCGGAGCCGAACACGGAGGCCGAGAAGGTCACCTATGTCGTGAACGGCCTCAAGGACATCGCCCTGTCCGAGGAAGTCCCGATGATCGCGATCGTCGCGGCCGACAAGGAGGGTCTCAAGGCCTCGCGCCTCCGGAACTTCCACCTGCGAGGCTCGTCGGCGATCAACTACGAAGCGGACATCATCGTGATCCTCAACGAGAAGTACCACATCGTCGCCAAGGTCAACATCGAGTTCAACCCCTACCAGGCCCAGCGGTTCCGGGACTGGGTGATCGTCTCGATCGAGAAGAACCGGGGCGGGCAGGACAACGTGGATCTGGAGTTCGAGAAGCACTTCGAGTACTCGTGCTTCGATCCGAACGGCCGAACGGTCCAGGAGAAGCTCATCGAGGAGCGCCTCTACAACGACTGATCGGGGCGCCAGGTCGCGCCGGCGGGTATCGTCCACACCATGCACACGGACGTGGAGTTCCCCGGGATCATCGAAGTCGTCGTGGAGATTCCGAGGGGCAGCCGGAACAAGTACGAGTTCGACGAGCATTCCGGCGTCTTCCGGCTCGATCGCGTGCTCTCGTCTGCCGTCTACTACAACTTCGACTACGGGTTCATCGAGCGAACGCGGGCCGACGACGGCGACCATACGGACGCGCTCCTGATCATCGACGAGCCGACCTTCACGGGCTGTCACGTCTGGGCGCGCCCGATCGGGGTGCTCGAGATGCGCGACGAGAAGGGCGCCGACTTCAAGGTCCTGTGTGTCGCCGAGGGAGACGCCCACCAGGCCCACATCGAGCGGCTCGACCAGATTCGGCCCCATCGACTCGTCGAGATCGAGCACTTCTTCGAGACCTACAAGCTCCTCGAGGACAAGACGGTTGAGGTTCTCGGTTGGCGGGACCGAGATCGCGCGCTCGAGATCCTGCGCGTGGACCGGGAAGCCTGGAGCCGCGAGCGCTCGACCGATGGCTGAGACCCAGGGTGGCCCTGTCCGAACGTCGATGCCTTCGCGCCGCGGGCAGCCGCCCGCCGGGGGTCGCGATCTGCCGCGATTGTTCGTCGCCGTCCCGATCCCGGAGGTCGTCGCGGCCCGGATCGGCGAGCTCGTCGCCGGCGTCCGCGACGCGCTCGGAGCGGACGGGCAGCGCGTCCGGTGGGTTCAGATGGAAGGGCTCCACGTGACGCTCCGGTTCCTCGGGCCGACCCAGAAGGACCTCATCGACACCGTCGGAGCGGCCGTCGAGCGGAGCGCGGGTGCGACCTCCGGCCCGTTCGAGATCCGGATCGGTGGCGCGGGGACGTTTCCGGATGCGACCCGACCGCGGTCCCTGTGGCTCGGTATCCGCGAGGGCGCCATGCCACTTGGGCAACTCGCCAACGCAGTGACCGGTGCGCTGGTCGACGAAGGCTGGCCCCTGGAGGAGCGCGCGTTCCGGCCCCATCTGACCATCGCCCGGACGGACGGCGTCCACGCCGGAGCCGAGGCCGGCCGTCGGCTGATCGCCGCCGCGGCCGATCTGGACCTCGCGTTCAACGCGGATCGCATCGTCCTGTTTCGAAGCCATCTGGGCCGCGGCCCGGCTCGCTACGAGGCGCTCCGGAGCGTGGCCCTCAACTGAGCGCCGTGGTGGCGCCGAGCGCCGCCCCAGCCCGCGGTCAGGTCCTGCTAGGATCGATGGACCGATCGTCCTCCTGCGGGGCGTGACGAAGGAGCCGGGACCAACATCCGTGACCACGCCGCAGCGTTTGCGCATCGTGCTCGTACTCGGTGTCATGAACCTCGTCCTTGGGGTCGTGGCCCTCGGCGTTGCGGTTTCCATCTCGACTGGTCGTCAATCCGCGGGCTCATCGACGGTTCCGCCGGCAAGCATCGCGCCCGGCGTCATTGGTTCGTCGCCGCCGGCCTCCCCGGTCGCTGTGGTGCCCAGCCCTTCGTCGTCCGAGACGCCCCATGCGACCGAGCCGGCCGCATCGCCGCCCGTCGAGCCGTCCATCGCCCCGGTCGAATTGCCGGGCGCGGTCGCGACGTCGCCGGCGCCGGACCTTGCCACGCCCACGGCTCCGGCCACAGACACTGGTTTCGCGGAGCTGCCGGCTCCGTAGGTCGCGGCTGCTCCGAATTCCGGCGCAGTCGAGACCGTGGACGCGTACGATCGGGTCGTCTACGTCATCGGGGGGAGCGAGCATGCCACGGATCGTCTGCCAGACCTGCGGGCGCGAGGTTTACACGACCGTGCCCCTGGAGCAGCTGTTCGCCGAGGAACGCCGCTGCCCGCGCTGCGGCGCGCCGCTCGAGGCCGACCGTCGGTACGTGGATCGGCGGACGACGAATCGCCGCGGAAGCCCGCCCGGCGATCCTGGCCCGCCGGACGGTCCAGAGCGGCGCGAGGAAGAGCGCCGTCGCGAGCGCCGCCGACGGGGTGACGGCGGCTCGGTGCGTGGATCCGGATGGCTGGAGTGATCGATCGGCCACCTGGGGCCATCGCGTTCCTTGGTCTCGGACTCATCGGCGGATCGGTCGCACGGGCAATCGCGATCGATCCCCGAAACCATGTTCGGCGGGATCGGCGACCCTTGATCGCGGCCTGGACTCCGAGCGGCCGTGGTCCGGCGGCGGCTGCCCGGGATGGGGTGATTGACCGGGTGGCGGCGGACCCCGCGGATGCCATCGCGGGGGCGGATCTTGTCGTCATCGCGGCACCGCCGCTGGAGACGATCGCCCTGCTCGGCCGTCTTGGAGCGGACCTCCGGGACGCGCTGGCCCCTGGAGCGCTGGTGACCGATGTCACGAGCACCAAGGGTGCAGTCATGGGCGCCGCGGCGGCGGCGGGGATCCGATTCGTGGGTGGCCATCCAATGGCCGGCCGCGAGACAGCCGGGTACGCATCGGCCAGCGAGGACCTCTTCGTGGACCGGCCCTGGGTGGTCGTCGTCCCGGACGGCGCCCCAGAGCCAATGGCGGACCCGGTGCGCTGGCTTGCGAGCACGTCCGGGGCGCACGCCCTGGAACTCTCCGCGCGAGACTCATGACGCTGCGGCGGCCGCGATCAGCCACCTGCCCCTCGTCGCGGCAGCGGCCCTCGTGGAGGCTGTGGCCGGTCCCGGCGCCGCCGACTGGTCCGTCGCCCGCGCGCTCGCCGCGTCCGGCTGGCGAGGGCATGACGCGACTTGCACGGGGCGACGCGCGGATGGGGGCCGGGATCGCGGCCACGAATGCCGCGGCGCTGGCCGGCGCGCTCCATGCGTATCGCGACGCGCTCGACGCCTGGATATCGTTGCTGGAGCGGCGCAACGGCCCTGACGCGGCCGAGCTCGAGCGACGCTTCCAGTCCGTGCGAGCCCGGCTCGAGGAACCGGAGGCCGCCGCGGAGTGAGCGCGGAGGAACGTGTCCTGGTGATCCCGCGTTCCGTCGTCATGGACGACCCGGGCTGGACGGGGATCAGGGCCTACGACGCCGGCGAGTTCGAGGCGCTCGTCGACCGGCATGGGCAGTTCGTCGGACGCGCTGCCGCCGAGGTGGATCGCAGCCAGAAGCAGGTGATCCCGTACCTCATCCTGCGGGACCGGGCGGACTACTTCCTGATGCGTCGGACGCGCGCCGGAGGCGACGCCCGGCTGCACGATCGCTTCTCCATCGGCGTCGGCGGTCACCTGAACCCGGGCGACCGGGACCTGGCGGGTGGCCTCCGCAGGGAGTGGGCGGAGGAGCTGGCCGCCGACTTCGTCCCCGATTTCCGGTTCGTGGGACTCCTCAACGACGACAGCACCGAGGTTGGGGCCGTCCATCTCGGCGCGGTCTACATCGCCGATGCCGATGGACGGCCCGTGACGATCCGCGAGACGCACAAGCTCGAGGGAGTCTTCGCGGCGCCGGACGAGGTGGCGGCTGTCGTGGACCGGATGGAGACGTGGAGCGCGATCGCGTTCCGGCACCTCGAAGGAACTGCGCTGCCCTGACCGGCGCCTGGAACGTTTGCAAACCCGGGTGCGATACTTGGCGTGGAGGTGCGTCATGCACCGTCGGATCGTTCGTGCGCTGCTCGCCGCCCCGCTCCTGCTCGGCGTCCTGTCCCTGGCCGCGCCGGCGCTGGCCGCCAGTCACCGCGTCGTGGTGCTTCCGGCGACCGGCATCGTTGACAACGTCCTGGCCGGCTACCTCGCCGACGGGGTCGCCGCGGCCGAGGAGCAGGGCGCAGCCGCCGTCGTGATCCGCCTCAACACGCCGGGCGGCAGCCTCGACGCGACCCAGCGCATCGTGTCCACGCTCCTGAGCGCGGAGGTTCCGGTCATCGTGTGGGTCGCTCCCGCGGGTGGCCGGGCGGCGAGTGCGGGCACGTTCATCACCCTCGCCGCTCACCTGGCGTACATGGCCCCGGGTACCAACATCGGCGCCGCCTCGCCGGTCGGCGGCCAGGGCGAGGACATCGGCGGGACGCTCGGCGACAAGGTCCGCAACGACGCGATCGCCAACATCACGGCCATCGCCGAAGCCCGCGGGAGGCCCGTCGACTGGGCGATCGCCACCGTCGACGAGGCGAAGTCGTCGGCCGCCTCCGAGGCCGTCGCGATTGGTGCCGTGGATGGTATCGCCGAGACCCTTGATGAGGTCCTGGGGCTCGCGACCGGCCAGACGCTCACGATCGGCGGTTCGGCGCGCACCCTCGACCTGTCGTCGGCCGTCGTCGAGGACCTCGAGATGAACCCGTTCCAGGGGTTCCTCCACCTGTTGTCCGATCCGAACATCTCGTTCCTGTTGTTCACGATCGGCTTCTACGGGCTGTTCTTCGAGCTCCAGAGTCCGAATTTCGTGACCGGCATCCTCGGCGCGCTGGCGATCATCCTGGCCTTCATCGGGTTCGGCAGCCTGCCCTTGAACGTTGCCGGGCTGCTGCTCATTGCGCTGGCCGTCGTCCTGTTCATCCTGGAGCCGACCGTGACCAGTCACGGCCTCCTGACCGTGGCCGGGTTGATCGCGTTCGTGCTGGGAGCGTCCGCCCTGTTCACGGCGCCCGGCGATCCGACCGGGCCATTCGTCGAGGTCGCAGTCCCCCTGATCGCGGTGATGACCGCCACCACGGCCACGTTCATGGGGCTCATCGCCTGGGCCGCGGTGCGCAGCCGACGGATGTCCACGAGCGTTGGACTCGTTGGCAGCACCGCGGGCGGCCTGGTGGTGGGGTCATCGGGCGTCGTCCGCAGCCCGCTCGCCCCGTCAGGATCCATCTATGCCGCCGGCGAGGAATGGTCGGCCCGGGCGATCGATGACCGTCCGCTCTCCCGCGGTGAACCCGTTCGAGTCGTGGATGTCGACGGATTGACCGCCGTCGTCGAACCCGATCCGTCATCATCTACGCAGCAATGAGAGTCTGAGAGGGGATCCCATGGAAGCAGCGACCACAGCCGCGATCATCGCCTTCCTCCTGGTTGTCGTGCTCGTCGTGATCTATCTGTCCGTTCGGGTCGTGCAGCAGTACGAGAAGATGGTCGTGTTCCGTCTGGGTCGCACGAGCGAGCTGATGGTCCGCGATCCGGGTCTGCGCTTCCTCGTGCCGATCATCGATCGGCCGGTCAAGGTCGATGTTCGCGAGCAGTTCATCGAGGTTCCCAGCCAGACGACGATCACCCGGGACAACGCCCCGATCAACGTCGACTTCCTGATCTACTGGCGGATCAGCGATCCCCTCAAGAGCGTGGTCAACGTCGTCAACTTTCCGGGCGCCCTCCAGGGCGTCGCCACGACCACGCTCCGGGCCGTCATCGGCGACATCCTCCTCGACGAGGTGCTGTCCAAGCGAGAGCAGATCAACGAGGTCCTGCGGGTCAAGCTGGACGAGGTCACCGAGCGCTGGGGCGGCAAGGTTACGACGGTCGAGATCCGCGAGATCACGCCGCCGCGCGACGTCCAGGACGCCATGAACCGGCAACTGTCCGCAGAGCGGACACGGCGTGCCGTGATCACCGAATCCGAGGGCAACAGGCAAGCCGCCATCAACGTGGCCGAAGGCCAGAAGCAATCCGAGATCCTCAAGGCCGAGGGTGATCGCCAGGCGGCGATCCTCCGGGCCGAGGGATTCAGCGAGGCGCTGACCCGAATCTTCTCGGCCGCCAAGGGCATCGATCAGAAGACGATGGCGCTCCAGTATCTCGAGGCCCTCAAGGCGCTCGGATCGAGCCCGTCGACGAAGTTCGTCATCCCGACCGAGTTCACGCGCATGATCGAGCCGCTTACCGGATATATCGCCAAGGGCATGGGCAGTGCCGCGAGCGCGGCCGAGTAAGTAGGAGCGGGCCCGCGGGAAGCGCGCAGGCGGAGGCGGGTCGGCCGCTATACTCCGTCTGCCCGCGACGCGGAGCCCTGAGCCCGGAGCCGGATCCGCCCGTCCGGAGGAGGCAAGCCTTCACTCATGACGAAGATCCTCGTAGTCGACGACGACCAGAACGTCCAGCGACTCCTGCGCGTCACCCTCAAGCAGGAGGGGTTCGAGGTCGTCGTCGCCGGCGACGGCGCCGAAGGTCTGCAGCTCTGGGAGGCTGAGACCCCGGACCTGATCCTTCTGGACGTCACCCTGCCCAAGCAGGACGGCTATCAGGTCGCCGCCCGGATTCGCGAGGTCGAGGGCTCTGGCGCGCACGTGCCGATCATCATGCTCACCGCCGAGAAGGAGGTGGAGCAGAAGGTCCGTGGGCTCCGGGCCGGCGCGGACGACTACCTGGTCAAGCCATTCCACCAGGCCGAGCTCCTGGCCCGCATGAAGAGCCTCCTGACGCGCTTTGCCGCGCGCGAGGCCAGCGCCGGGACCCGCCCACCGCTCGGCAAGCTCCTCGCGTTCTACGGCGCAAAGGGTGGTGTCGGGACGACGACCATCGCGATCAACACGGCGATCGCCCTGCACGCCGAGCACAATCGGCGGGTCGCCCTCGTCGACGGTGTGCTTCAGTTCGGCGATCACCGGGTCTTCCTGGACCTGGGCAACGATCGGAAGAGCATCGCCGAGGTCGCCTCGGCGCCCGCGATCGATGCGGACCTGCTCAAGTCGGTGGTGGTCCACCACGACTCGGGGATTGACCTGCTGCTCGCTCCGCCGAATCCGGAAGAGGGTGACCTCGTCCACGAGAACCAGATGACCCAGGCGCTCGACGTGCTCCGGACGATGTACGACTACGTCGTCGTTGATGTCGAGAAGCGTCTCGGGGACATGACCCTGTCCATCCTGGACCACGCCGACATGATCTTCGTGGTCATGACCGCGGACCTGTCCTGCCTGAAGAACGTCCGGCTCGTTCTCGAGGCGCTGGGCCGGATCGGCTATGAAGCCGCGAGCGTGAAGCTCCTGCTCAACCGGTCGAACGCGTTCACCGGGATCAGCGTCCAGGCCGCGGAGGGCGCCCTCAAGCGTCAGTTCGAGCACAAGATCGCCAACGAGTACCGCATCGCGATCAGCGCCCAGAACTCGGGTGCCCCGTTCTCGTTCACGAAGCCGGAATCGCCGCTTGGACGAGAGATCGCGGCGCTGGCCGCGACCATCGATGGGGCGGCCGCCGAGACGACCAAGCCGTCGATGCGCTGACGCCCCGGCGTGGGGCGTCGGTCCATGATCGACGGCACGTAACCGGGCGATGATCGCCCGATAAGCCCGGCCCGATACGGTGCCCGAGTGCTTGCAACCCTGCTCTCGGCGACGCTCCTTGGTCTCGACGGCCGGCCCATCCGGGTAGAGGTGGACGTCGCGCCGGGCCTGCCCGGATTCACGATCGTCGGGCTGGCCGACGCGGCCCTCCGGGAAGCGCGCGAACGGGTACGCGGCGCGCTCAGGAATTCCGGGTTCATCTATCCGCCCCGCCGGATCACGGTCAACCTGGCCCCGGCCGACCTGCCCAAGGCGGGGGCTTCCGTTGATCTTGCGATCGCCGTCGGGATCCTCATGGGCTCGGAACAGTTCCGCGCCATCGGCGGCAGGATCGCGCTGATCGGCGAGCTCGGGCTGGGCGGGGAGATCCGGCCGGTGCCCGGCCTCCTCCCGATGCTCGATGCCCTCGCCCGTCGTGGGGTGCGGCGGGCGATCGTCCCGGCAAGCTCCGCACTGGAGGCCGGCCTTGTCGGCGCAGTCGAGGCGTGGCCGTGCAGCTCCCTGGCGGAGGGCGTGGACCGCCTCCGGGTCCGGCGCAGAACGGCGCTGACCTCGCCGGCCCGCGTCGCCCTGGCGGACTCGACCGCGCCGTCGGACCCACTGGGTGCGGCCGGCCCCAGGCGGACGGACGGGCGTGTCTTCTCGCCGCCGGCTCCGGTTCCGGATCTGGCGGAGGTCCGCGGCCAGGCGGAGGCGCGGCGTGCCTTGGAGGTGGCACTGGCCGGCGGCCATGGCCTCCTGATCATCGGGCCACCGGGCGGCGGCAAGACGCTCCTTGCGCGGACCATCCCCGGCCTGCTGCCGCCGCTGGACGACGCCGCGGCGCTCGCGGCCACGATCGTGGCGTCGGCGTCCGGCGAGAGTCCCATCCTGGGTCTCACGCGGACCGCCCCGTTCCGGTCCCCGCACCACACAAGCTCCTACGCCGCGATGGTCGGTGGCGGCCCGGGGCTTGCTCCCGGAGAGGTGACCCGCGCCGACCACGGAGTCCTGTTCCTGGATGAGCTGCCCGAGTTCGCCCGGGATGTCCTCGAGGCCCTTCGCCAGCCCCTGGAGGACGGACGCGTGACGATCGCACGGGCCGCCCGGTCGGTCACATTTCCCGCCGCGTTCCAGCTCGTGGCGGCGATGAATCCGTGCCGCTGCGGCCTCGCCGGCAGTCCGGGCTGCACCTGCCCCCTCGGCGCTCCTGAGCGCTACGTCGGCCGGATCTCCGGGCCGCTTCGGGATCGGATCGATGTCTGGGTCTGGATGCCGGGTGTCCGAGCGGCGGCGATCCTCGGGGGCGTGGAGCCGGAGGGTTCCGCCGTTGTGGCGACCCGGATCGCGACGGCCCAGGCGATCCAGCTCGCCCGCGCGCCGGGACGCCTGAACGCCCGAGTCGGGGGTCGGGCGCTCCAGGGAATATGTGGCCTGACACCGGAGGTTCGGGCACGGGCCGTGGCGCTCGCGGATGCCGAGCACCTGTCCGGACGCGGAACGGATCGGTTGCTTCGCGTCGCGCGGACCATCGCGGACCTTGACGGCGTTCCGCGCGTCGAGATCCCCCACGTGGACGAGGCCGCGCGGTGGCGGGCTCCGGCCGCTCGGTCTCCGCTGGCATTGGCGAGCTGAAGATGCTCGGCGTGGGCCTCCACGGGCCGATGGGCCCTCGCGCGGATGAAGACCGAGATCCCGCGACCGGTGGCGGACCGCCCCTGGATCCTGGACCGCCCCCGGATCCCGGAGTGACCGAGGCCCTCGCGGTGATCGCCGCCGTGGAGGGTGTCGGGCCCGTGACGCTGGAGCGGCTGCTGTCGGCCTGCGGGGGGCCACGGGAGATCCTCGCGATCGCACGCGGGCATGGCGGCGCCGCGGAGTTGCGGGCGGCGAGTCGTGATCCCGAGGAGCGGCGGCCGACGCTTACCGAGGGGGCCGCTGCGGCGTTGGTGGACGTCGCCCGCGTGCCGGAGCCTATCCTCGCATCGATGCGGGAGGCCGGAGTCCATGCCCTCGGCCTCGATGACCCGGGCTACCCGGCGCGCCTGCGGCTTATCGAGCTACCGCCCCGCGTAGTGTTCGTCCGAGGATCGGATGCGGCGCTCGAAGCCGCCCAGTCGGTGGCGATCGTCGGCACACGACACCCTACGGACGCGGGACGGAGGACCGCGAGCAGGATCGGAGCCGCGCTGGCGCGGGCCCACGTCCTCGTGGTCAGCGGGCTCGCGATCGGCATTGACGGTGCTGCCCACGAATCGGTGGTGGAAGCGTCGGGTCGGACGGTCGCGGTGATCGGTGGCGGGCACGGCCGGCTGTTCCCGGCTGCCCATGACCGGCTGGCGGACGCGATCGTCGATGGTGGCGGTGCCGTGATCTCCGAGCACGCGCCCGGCGTCCCGCCGACGAGAGGAACGTTTCCCCGGCGGAACCGCGTGATCAGCGGGCTGGTCGATGCGGTCGTGGTGGTCGAGGCAGGCGCGCGGAGCGGGGCCCTCCTCACTGCGGCCTGGGCGCTTGAGCAGGGGCGCGAGTGCTTTCTGGTCCCGGGTTCAATCGAAGCCCAGGAGTCGGCCGGCTGCCTCGCCTGGTTGCGCGAGTTCGCCGGCGTGGCACGAATCGTGGCGGGGGTCCCCCAACTCCTGGAGGATCTGGGTGTTGATGCGCTCGCCGCACTCCCGGTGCCTGACCGATCGGTCCTCTCCCGCGGGTCGCTCGTCCCGCCGGCGCGCCCGACGCAGGCTCCGTCCGCGGCGGCCGTGGCCCTCGATCTTCCCGAGCGCGAGGGGCGCCTCCTACAGGCGCTCGTGCGGGGCGCCGCGACGGCGGATGAGCTCGCCGCGGTGACCGGGTTCCCGATCGGCGCCGTGCTGGGCGGCCTGACCGGCCTGGAGGGGCGGGGCCTTGTGGCTGGAACGTACGGCCGCTACCGTGTCCCGGATTCGGCGCGCGACCGCGTCGCGGTCTCGGGCGATTCGGCTGCCTGAGGGCAGCGCAACTCTGCAGCCGTGGTGGCCGGATGACTGGTCCGTGCTATCCTGCCGCCGGCCCCACCGGTGTGGTCGACAGCCCAGGAAGCGGCCGTCCCAGCGACCGAGCAGGAGACTGTCGTATTGCGGAAGTTCCTCGCAGCCGCCCTCGCGGTGCCCGTTCTGAGCGCGGTCTATGCGGGTTCCCTGGTCCGCCGAATCGGCCCAAGGCGCCTCCCCGTGGGCCTCGTCGCCATCGCGATGGCCGCCATCCTCGCTGCGGGCGCGGTCCAGCCGACCCCGGCAAAGGGGACACCGCCCACATCGCTGTCGGCCCTCTCGCCCTCGGAATTCTCGACCGAGATCCAGACCGGCGAATCGCCCGTGGCTCCAATCGCCATCAGCTTCCCGACCGCGATGAACACAGCAAGTGTGGCCAAGCTCATCCGTGTTGAGCCCGGCACGCTAGTGGATCTGGCGTGGGACGCCACGGATACGCTGCTGACGATCACCCCGCGAGTGTCCTGGTCGGCGGGTGCCTTCACCACCGTGACCGTGGAGGCCGGGGCCCTCGACACGACCGGCCGCCCACTGGACCGTCGAGTTCGAGCGGCCTTCCTCACCCGGCCGCTGACCCGCGCAACCATCGAGGCGACCTCGCTCGTGGGCGCCGAGGCGGCGATCGCGACGGCGTTCCGGGTCACCTTCACGGGACCGATCGACGAGTCGACGCTGGATATCCTCGTCACCCCGGAAGTGGAGGGCAGCATCCTGCCCGTCGAAGGTGCCGGCGAGACTGCCCCGGCCTACGACTTCGTCCCGGACGACCCACTGGCGCCCGACACGGAGTACAGCGTCAGGCTCGGACCGGGGACGCGCGACCTTGACGGCGCCGAGATCGCGGCCGACGAGTTCACGATCCGGACGGCGGCGGCCCCGGCGGTCGTGCGTTTCCGGCCACGAAACGGCTGGGCGGATGTCACGTTGAGCCAGAAGCTGTCGGTGCGCTTCACCGAGCCGATGGACCACGCCTCGACGGAGTCGGTGTGGAAGGCGACCCAGGGCACGACAGAGCTGGACGGCACGTTTGTTTGGGCGGAGAACGACACGGTCCTGGTGTTCGATCCGAAGGTCGCGCTCGGCTACAGTCAGAAGGTCACGATGACGGTGGGTCTCGGCGCGATCTCGAGAGCCGGCCTGCCGCTTCAGGCTGCCGCCTCGGCGACATTCACGACGGCGGCTCGGATCACCCCGACGACGAGCGGCAGCGGTTCTGGCAGCGCCGGCAGTTCGGGCGGGAGCATCGGCGGGAGCACCTGGGCGGCCGTCGAGGCCTACTACCTGACCCTCATGAACTGCACCCGGACCGGCGGAACGGTGACGTCTTCGGGAGGCTGCTCCAGTCCGGGCGGCCGGAATGTTGCGCCGCTCTGGCAGGACGCCGGGATCACGGCCAAGGTCTCCCGCCCGTACGCGAAGAAGCTCGCGGTCAACAACATCTGCAGCCACTTCTCGGGCGGAAACCCCGGCAACCGGCTCGCCGCGGCCGGCTACACGAGCTATATCTGGGCGGAAAACCTGGGCTGCCGGAGCGGTGCACCGAACGCGGCCGTCCTCGGGTCCCACCTGTTCTTCCAGAGCGAGAAGTCGTACAACGGCGGTCACTACGTGAATCTCATGAACGCGAAGTACGACCGCGTCGGGATCGGCGTGTGGGTTTCCGGCGGTCGCGTCCGGCTGGTCGTCAACTTCTATCACCCGGCCTGAGCCCTCCGATGATCCGCGACGCCGTCCTGCACCTGCTCAACGAGCAGCCGTTCATGGCCGATTTGTTCGAGATGCCGACCGCGCGCGATGTCGGCCTCCTGTGCACGAACGTCCGCACCCTCGACGGACGCCGGCCGGTCTTCGTTGATCACATCGAGTCGGTGTTCTTCTTCCCGTACCTGAACCTGCGGTTCCTCGAGATCAAACCCGGCTCCGAGGGTGCGCCCCGGCCCGCGACCGCGGTAGCGGCGGACCTATTGACCGAACCCACCGCCGCCGACGAGGACCAGGAGATCGACGAGGCCTTCCTCCGCCGGATACGCGAGGCATAAGCGGCAGGAGAGCGGCGGCGAAGCTCGGAATGAGGGTCGGCGCGACGCCTGTGGCTATACTCCCGGCGATGCCGAAGCACCTGGTGATCGTGGAGTCGCCGGCCAAGGCGCGGACGATCGAGCGCTATCTCGGCGACGACTACCGCGTCCTGGCGTCCTACGGGCACGTCCGCGACCTGCCCGAGAATCCCGGCAAGGGCAAGTTCGGCGTGGACGTCGACAACGGGTTCACGCCCGAATACGTGATCGCCGAGGATCGCCGGAAGCAGGTCGATGCCATCCAGAAGGCAGCCAGGGCTTCGGACCTCGTCTGGCTTGCCACGGACCTCGACCGCGAGGGCGAGGCCATCGCCTGGCATGTCGCCGAGGCGGCCGGTGTCCCGGCCGCGAAGGCCCGGCGCGTCACTTTCTCGGAGATCACGAAGCCGGCGATTGAAGAGGCGTTCCGCAACCCCAGGGGCATCGACGCAAATCTCGTGGACGCGCAGCAGGCGCGCCGGATCGTCGACCGCCTCGTCGGTTACACGCTCAGTCCGCTGATCTCACGCAAGGTCCGTGGTGGCCTCTCTGCGGGGCGCGTCCAGTCCGTGGCCGTGCGTCTCGTCGTGGAGCGCGAGCGCGAGATCAATGCCTTCACGGCGCGCGAGTACTGGACCCTCCGCGCGACGGTGACCACCGACGCCGGCGAGACCTTCGAGGCCGACGTCGTCAAGATTGACGGGGCTGCGATCGAGATCGCCGACGAGGCCACCGCTGATCGGCACGTCGATGCGTTGCGCGGCCGTCGTGTCGCGGTCACGAGTGTTGGTACCCGCAGGCAGCAGCGGAGCCCGGCGCCCCCGTTCACGACCTCGACCCTCCAGCAGGAGGCGAGCCGCAAGCTCGGCTTCAGTCCGAAACGGACGATGTCCGTCGCCCAGCGCCTGTACGAGGGCGTCGACACCCCCGACGGCCACGTCGGCCTGATCACCTACATGCGAACCGACTCGACTGCTATCGCCGGCATCGCGATGGGCGAGGCCCGCGAGGTCATCACCGCCCGCTACGGAACCAACTACGCGATGCCCAAGGGCCGCGTCTACAAGACCAAGGCGAAGGGAGCCCAGGAGGCGCACGAGTCGGTCCGCCCGACGAGCTTCGCCCGGGACCCCGATTCGCTGGCCGGCTCGCTCAAGGCCGACGAACTGCGCCTGTATCGACTGGTCTGGCAGCGTGCCCTTGCATCACAGATGGCCCCGAAGTCGCTCGAGACCACCACCGTCGAACTCGAGGACGGTCCGTACCAGCTGCGAGCGAGTTCCACCCGCACACTGTTCGACGGCTTCTCGCGGGTGTACACCGAGGGCCGCGATGACGACGCGGACGCCGAAGACGAGGCCGAACGGCGCCTCCCGGCGCTGAAGGAGGGCGATCGGGCCGCGGTTGCCGACGTTGAAGGTGCGCAGCACTTCACGGAGCCGCCACCGCGCTACACGGAGGCGTCGCTGGTCAAGGCCCTCGAGGAGCATGGGATCGGCCGCCCGTCGACCTACGCGGCGACGCTCTCGACGATCGTCGATCGCGGCTACGTCAGGATCGAGGAGCGCCGGCTTCGGCCGGAGGAGATCGGGGAGATCGTCACCGACTACCTCGTCGAGCACTTCGGCGACTACGTCGACCTGTCGTTCACGGCGAAGATGGAGGCCGACCTCGACGAGGTCGCCCGCGGGGACCGCGCCTGGGTGCCGCTCCTCGACGCGTTCTTCACGCCACTCCGCGACCTCATCGAGGAGAAGCGGAAGACGACCAAGCGACCGGTCGTCGAGACGGACGAAGTGTGCTCCCTCGGTCATCCCATGGTCATCAGGCTGGGCCGTAACGGGCGTTTCATGGCCTGTTCTCTCTTCCCGGAGCACAAGGAATCGCGGCCGCTGCCGGGCGACGAGCAGCCGGCTCTGCCGGGCACCGGCGAGCCATGCCCAAAGTGCGGCGAGGGGGTCCTGGCATCGAGGCAGGGCCGTTTCGGCCCGTTTGTCGGCTGTTCGCGCTACCCGGATTGCGACTTCATCCAGCGCGACGGCCCGCCGCCGCCGGATCAGCTGCCGTTCGAGGTCGTCTGCCCCAAGAGTGGTGACGGGCACCTCGTGGCACGTCGCGCCCGACGCACCGGCAACGTGTTCTGGGGGTGTTCTGCCTATCCGAAGTGCGACTACACCACGAATCACGAACCCATCGGTGCCGTCCACGACACGGACGACGGGCCAGCGGCCCGCCGGGACGATGGGTCGATCTGTCTTCGATGCGGCGCCGCCATCGAGCTGCCGATGGACGGTTCGCCGGTCGTCGGCCTGCGACTTGCGGGCGGACCCCCGGACCCGGCCGCGATCGCCCCGAAGCGATCGCGGAGTGGGTGCGGACGGGGTGGATCACGGTCCGGATCCCGTGGCGCTCGGGGCGGGAGCGGGGCCGCCCGTGGCGGGAGCGGGGCCGCCCGTGGCGCCTCCGGACGGCGTGGAGTCGCCGGCGGCGGCCGATCCGGCGGCGACAGCAGCGCGGCGTGAGCGCTCCGGCCGGCTCGCCGGCGGCGCTCGATCGGTTCCTGGAGAGTCTCGCGGCACGCGACGCATCGCTGCACACGCAACGGGCGTATCGAACCGCCGTCGGAGCGTACCTGGACTTCCTCGACGAGCGGCGTGTCGATTGGCGTGCGCCGGCGCGGAGCGACCTGCGCGCCTATCTCGCCAGGCTGACCACCGCCAACGCTCGTACGTCGGTGGCCCAGCGACTGGCCGCGATCCGGGCATTCCATCGGTTCGCCGCGCGGGGCGGCCTGTCGGCCGGCGACCCGTGGGCCGCGATCGCAACGCCGCGCCTGCCACGCCGGCTGCCGCGCGTGCTCGAGATCGAGCAGGTGGAGCGTCTGCTCGCGGTGATCGACGCCGAACTCGCGGCCGCGGACGTCCGGGGCACTGCCGTCACCACGGCCCTCGCGCTGCGTGATCGTGCGCTCGTGGAGGTCGCCTACGCCGCCGGCCTGCGGATCAGCGAGCTTGCCGCCGCGGACTTCGGTGCGCTCGAGCTTCGGCGTGGTGAGCTTCGGGTGCTCGGCAAGGGTCGCAAGGAGCGAATCGGGCTGCTCGGCCGGCCGGCGCGCGCGGCCCTGACCGTCTGGCTCGACGAAGGACGACCCGTGCTCCTTGCCCGGCGCACAACCACCGGTCCGGATCCGGCCGCGCTCTTCCTGAACCGCAGCGGCGAGGCACTCGGAGTCCGAGGGCTCCGGTTCCGGATCAACCGGCTGTGCAGGCTGGCAGGCCTGCCGGCCGGGATTTCCCCGCACACGCTGCGCCACTCCTTCGCCACGCACCTGCTCGACGGCGGTGCCGACCTCCGCGTGGTCCAGGAACTCCTGGGTCACGAGAGCCTGGCCACCACGCAGGTCTACACGCATGTCTCGCCCACCCGGCTCCGGTCCGCCTATCGGGCTGCTCATCCGCGGGCGACGCGAGGGGCGCACGAGCGTGAGCCGGAGGCCATGGCGCCGACGGGCACCGGCCGGGACCCGGGTTCGCCGGCGTGAACCCGGGGGAGCAGCCGGGCCGGACGTCCGGGCTGGTACGGGCCGGGCTGTTGTTGTCGGGCGCCTTCCTCGTCTCCCGGGTGCTCGGATACGTCCGGACGGTCGTCCTCGGCACCACGTTCGGCGCCGGGGCCGAACTCGATGCCTTCTTCGCGGCGTTCCGCCTGCCGGACCTGATCTTCCAGGTGGTGGCCGCCGGGGCGATGGGATCGGCGCTCATTCCCGTGCTCGCGGGTCTGTTCGAATCGGATGAGCGAGCGCGGGCCTGGCGCGTCGTCGCGACCGTGGTCAACCTGCTCCTGGTTGCGCTGACGGTTCTGGCAGTCGCCGCCTTCATCGGAGCGCCGCTCCTGGTCCGCGCGCTCGCGCCGGGGTTCGATGACGCCGGCATCGCGCGCACGACGGACCTGACCCGGATCATGCTCGTCGCCCCGATCCTGCTGGCATTGGGAGCAGTCGCGACGTCCGCCCTCAACACCGAGGGCAGATTCGCGGCCGCCGCCCTCGCTCCGATCGTGTACAACCTCGGGATCATCGGCGGGGCGGTCCTGCTCGCGCCAACGATGGGCGTCACTGGCCTGGCCGTCGGTGTCGTCGTCGGCGCGGCCGGTCACCTCCTGGTCCAGCTGCCGCCCCTGCTGGGTCTCGGGTTCCGGCCCCTGCTCAGGATCGATCTGGACGATCAGGCTGCCCGTCGTGTCCTCGCCCTTCTCGGTCCACGGGCGCTCGGCCTGGGTGCCTCACAGGTGACGTTCATCGTCATGACCGCGCTCGCCTCGTCGCTCGGTGAGGGGGCGGTCTCCGCGTACGCCATCGCGTTTGCCCTCCTCCAGATTCCGATCGGGCTGATCGGCGTTCCGCTCGGAGTGGTCGTCTTCCCGTCCATCTCGCGCGTCCACGCCATCGGGGCGGTCGAGGAATACGTGGCGCTGGTGACCCGGTCGGTCCGCCTGCTCGTCTTTGCGATGGTCCCGATCGCGGCGGTCGGGGTTGCCCTTCAGGTTCCGATCGTCGAGCTCCTGTTCGGCTACGGCAAGTTCGACGCGTCCGACATCGAGCGGACGGCCGGCACGCTGGCCGCCTTCCTGTTCGGACTCCCGGCCCATGCCGGCATCGCCATCCTGGCGCGTGCGTTCTACGCCAGGCAGGACACTCGGACCCCGGTCCTTGCGGCGATCGTCGCGGTCGTCGTCAACACCGGCCTCGGCGTACTCTTCGTCGGCTCCCTGGGATTGCCCGGGCTCGCGGCCGCGATCGCAATCGCGGCGTGGATCGAGGCGGCCTTCCTGCTCGTCGCGCTCGGGCGGCACGTCAAGACGTTCGAGCGCTTCGCCGTGATCCGCGTGCTGGGAGAGTCAGTCGCCGCGGCACTTCTTGCGGGGCTTGTCGCGGTCGTTGTCGCGGGGGCACTGGGTGGCCTGCTGGCGCCGGGATCGCCCAAGGTCTCGATCCTCATCGGAACCGCCATCGCGACACTGGCTGGCGGCGCCGCCTACGTGGGTGTGGCCCTCGTCTTGCGGATCCCGGAGCTGCCCTCTATCGTCGGGCTCGTGACCGACCAGATCCGGCGCCGACGCCGGTCGTGAGCGTCGCGCCCGCCCCTGCCGAGCCCGGCGCCTGGGACGCCCTCGTCCAGGCCGCCGATCCCGGCTCGTATCTCCAGATGCGGGGATGGGCCCAGGTCAAGCGGGCCAATGGCTGGTCCGCGACGGACGTCCTCGCCGAGACGCCCAGTGGGAGCATTGCGGCCCAGGTCCTCCTGCGCCGGCCGCGGCCGCTGCCGTGGTCGTTCGCCTACGCTCCCCGGGGGCCCGTGACGGCCGCCTGGGCGCCGGCGGCCGTCGCGCCGTTCACGGAGGCGGCACGCGTGACCCTGGCGGGCGCCGGTCGGGTCTCGCACCTTCGGATCGACCCGGAGATCGAGGCGGACGGCCGGCTGGACCCCGACGGCTCGCTGCGCGCCGCGCTTCGATCCGCCGGCTGGCATCCGGGATCCGCGATCCAGCCCCCGTCCACGCGCCTGATCGATCTCCGGGCCGATGAAGGCGCGTTGTGGACCGACCTCCGGAAGAAGTGGCGTCAGTACGTCAATCGCGCGCGATCCCTCGGAGTCTCGGTCGAGGAAGCGGACGTCACGGAACTCGGGACGTTCTATGAGATCTACCGCGAGACTGCGTCACGAGCCGGCTTCCTCATTCGAACCGAGGCTACGTATCGCGACGTCTGGGACGCGTACCGCCCAGCGGGGCTCGCCCGGCTGCTGCTCGCACGACTCCCGGATGGGACGCCGGCGGCGGCCCTCTTCCTGATCCGGTGCGGAGGACGCGTCGTCGAGCCGTACGGCGGCATGACCGCGGCCGGGGCCGAGTCGCGGGCCAACTACCTCCTCAAGTGGGAGGCCATCCGGTCGTCGCGGGAGGCAGGAGCCGCCACGTACGACCTGTGGGGTCTGGCCCATCCCGGGATCGCCCACTTCAAGGCCGGCTTCGGGGGGCGAGAGGTCCGCTACATCGGTGCCTGGGACCTGGTGCTCGACCGCGTGGGCCGGGCTGCCTACGACCTGGCACAGCGTGGACGCGTCTGGATCGCTCGCCGGCAGCACGGGCTCGGGGCCGGGGCGGCAACCGCCCCGGGGACGGCCGGTATCGGCGGGGCGGACGCGTGATGGAGGTCCGGCCGGCCTCCCCCCGAGAGCTCGAGGCGTGGGACGACCTCACGGTCCACCCTGGCGGCGGCCACGTCCTGCAGTCGATGGCCTGGGCGCGGCATCGGGCGGCATCCGGGTGGCTGCCGCACAACCTCGTCCTGGGCGACGGATCGGCGGTCCTGGCGCTCGAGCGCCCATGGCCGTTGATCGGCGGTGGGAGCGCCTATCTGCCGCGCGGGCCGATCCCCGCCGGCGATGCCAGCGCGATGGCGGCGCGGCTCGGGGCCGTCACGGAATGGCTGGGAGGCCGGGGCATCGACGTGGTCGCCTCGGATGCGGAGGTTCCGGCCGGTCTTGGGTATGACGGGTTGCTCGCGGCGGGCGGGTTCCACGCGATCGAGGAGATCCAACCGTCACGTCACCGGTACACGCTGCCGCTGGGTCACGGCGCGGACGAGGCGGCGGTGTTGTCGGGCGTCGCGAAGTCGACCCGGCAGCGGATCCGGGCCGCTGAGCGTGACGGGCTCCGGGTCGTCCGGCACGACGCGCTGATCGCGCCCGCCGGGGATGGCCCGCCACCCGTGGGGAACGGACCTGCGCCCGGTGGTTCGGGCGTCGGGCCCGACCCGGGCGAGGGCTTCAGCGCCCCGACCGAGGCAGTGGATCTCGCTCTCGACCGCTTCTACGACCTCCTCCTGGCCACCGGGGAGCGCCGGCACTTCGAGTTTGGTCCACGAGCCGCCTTCACCGGCTGGTGGCGCGCCGCGTATGCCGCCCGGCTGCTCGTGCTGCTCGAGGCCCAAACCGCGGATGACGTGCCGATCGCCGGGCTCGTCCTGTATCGGCACGGCGGCCGCTTGAGCACGGTCCACTCCGCGGACGACGCCGGCTCCCGCACGACCCACCCGGGCGCCTTCCACCTGCTCCGGTGGCGTGCCATCCAGTTGGCAATCTGGGCGGGCTGCGCGGAGATGGACCTCGGTGGGGTGGACCTTCCCGGTGCTCGCCGCGAGCCCCGGGCGGGGGAGCCGATGTACGGCCTCGCCGAGCACAAGCGCGCCTTCGGGGCAACGTGGCTCGAGCTCACTGGCGCGCATGAGCGCGTGCTCCGCCCGCGCCGCAATGCGCTGGGCCGGGTTGTCTCACGCGCCGCGCGGCTGCTGGCCCGATGAGCGGACTGTCGGGCGCACGGGAGACCGGCCTGGAGGCGATGCTCGCCGCGGCCGAGCCCGCCGACCCGCGCCGGCTGGGTGGGCTTGTCGAGCGGCTGCGGGACCTGGATCCAGGGCTGGCGCTGGTGCCTGCCTCGGGCCGGCCGGCCTCGCACGGGCGGGCCGACGCGCGCACGGGACCGGGCGATCCTGCGTCCGTCGGGATCCGCGGCCTGACCCACGACTCACGAACGGTGGTTCGGGGGAACCTGTTCGTGGCCGTGCCTGGCGCCCACGCGGATGGCCGGTCCTTCGTGCCGGCCGCAGTTCGTGCCGGCGCCGCCGCCGTCATCGTTGAGCGCGCATTGCCCGACGCGACAGTTCCCCAGCTCGTGGTGCGGGACGCGCGGCGAGCGCTCGCGGAGGCGGCAGCCTGGTGGTACGGCGACCCGTCGCGTGAGCTGGGCGTCATCGGGATCACGGGCACGGACGGCAAGACCACCACGAGCCTGCTCGCGGCCGCCGCGCTTGAGGCAGTCGGCCTGCCGACCGGCCTGATCGGGACCGTGGTCACCCAGATCGGCGGGATCCGGGAGCCGAACCCGGCCCACAGCACGACGCCGGAGGCACCGCAACTCCAGCAGGCCCTGCGGGCCATGGTCGCCGGCGGCGACCGCGGGGCGATCATCGAGACGACCTCCCACGGGCTGGCGTTCGACCGTGTCGCTGCGATCGGCTTCGATATCGCGATCCTCACGAACGTCAGCCATGAGCACCTCGAGCTGCACGGGACGTTCGAGGCGTACCGCGCCGCCAAACGTTCGCTCTTCGAACGGCTGGCCGTCGGTCCCGGGAATCCGGCAAAGCCCCACGGCTCATGGCCAAGGACCGGGATCGTGAACGCGGACGACGCATCCGCGGAGATGTTTGCTGCCGCGACCCGAGCGGCCGGCGCCCGGCTCGTGACCTACGGTCGCGCGACCGGCTCGGATGTCCGGCTGGAGGACGTGGCCGAGGACGGACACGGGCTCCGCATCGGGTACCGAACCGCCGACGGTCCGGGCGAGCTCAATCTCCGGCTGGCCGGCAGGTTCAACGCCCACAACGCGCTCGCCGTGCTCGCCCTCGGCCGGGCCCTCGGGCTGGACGCACCGGCCGTGCGTGCCGGCCTGGAGTCTGTCGCGACGATTTCCGGCCGGATGGAGCGCGTGGACCGCGGCCAGCCGTTCGGCGTCGTCGTTGACTACGCCCACAGCCCGGCCTCCCTGGAGCTGGTTCTGGACGAGCTCGGGTCGGTCGCCGCGGCCCGGGGCGGGACCCTGATCGTCGTGTTCGGGTCGGCGGGGGAGCGAGACCGGGACAAGCGTCCCATGCTCGGGCACGTCGCCGCCGAGCGCTGCCGCGTGCTGGTCATCACCGATGAAGACCCCCGTGCAGAGGACCGCGAGACGATCCTCCGTGAGATCGCGGCCGGGGCGCGTGACGCCGCCGCGCAGCCGGAAGCGATCCTCGAGATCGCGGATCGGCGGACGGCCATCCACGAGGCGCTGGCCCTGGCTCGCCCGGGGGACATCGTCCTGCTGGCAGGCAAGGGTCACGAGACCACGATCCTGTACGCGGACCACGCCCAGCCGTGGAACGAGCGAGCCGAAGCGGAGATCGCCCTCGCCGCATTGGGCTGGGGCGTCTGAGCCCGCGGTAGACTGCGAGGAATGGTCGCCCCACGCACGCCCACCGACACGCCCGCGGACGATCGCGGCCCTGCCCGTACGCGTCGCGCCGGCGGGAAGGCCCTGACCCGCGGCGGCCGCAACACCGGGGCGTCCTCGATCGAGACCATGACCGCCCGCCTGCTCGCCGCGACCCACGCCCACTACGCGCAGGCGGACCTGTCCGCGATCGAGGGAGCGGTCGCGATGGCCGTGCAGGCCCATGGCCCGCAGGTCCGCGCTTCGGGTGAACCGTACGTCACCCACCCGATCGCGACGGCGGAGATCCTGGCCGAACTGGGCATCGACCCGATTGCCATCGTGGCCGCGGTGCTCCACGACGTGCCGGAGGACACGGAATACGCCCTCGCCGACATCGAGGAGCGTTTCGGACAGGAGGTGGCCCACCTCGTCGACGGCGTGACCAAGCTCAGCAAGTTCAGCACGCTCAGCCACGAACAGCAGCAGGCGGAGAACATCCGGAAGATGTTCCTGGCGATGGCCGAGGACATCCGGGTCGTCCTCATCAAGCTCGCGGACCGGCTCCACAACATGCGCACGCTGGCCGCGCTCCCGGTCGAGAAGCAGGTCCGGATCGCCCGCCAGACGCTGGAGATCTACGCCCCCCTGGCCGAGCGCCTCGGGATCTGGCAGGTCAAGTGGGAGCTGGAGGACCTCGCCTTCAAGGTTCTCGAACCCGAAGCGTTTCGCGAGCTGGCCAGCATGCTCGACACGCGCCGGAGGGGCCGCGAGGGGTACATCGAGCGGGCGATCGCCGAACTCGAACCCAGGCTTCGGGACGCCGGGATCAGCGCGGATCTGCAGGGCCGGCCCAAGCACATCTACAGCATCTGGAAAAAGATGCAACGGAAGAGCGCCGAGTTCGGCGAGATCTACGACGTCTACGCCATCCGGATCCTGGTCGAGGATCTCCGGGACTGCTATGCGGCACTCGGCATCGTGCACGCGCTGTGGCGTCCGATCCCCGGTCAGTTCGACGACTACATCGCCGTTCCGAAGAACAACCTCTACCAGTCGCTCCACACCGCGGTGATCGCGATCGACGGCAAGCCGCTCGAGATCCAGATCCGGACGCAGGCGATGCACCAGGTGTCCGAGGTCGGGATCGCCGCGCACTGGCGGTACAAGGACGGCACCAAGTCGGATCGCGACTACGACGCGAAGCTGGCCTGGCTCCGGCAGCTCATGGACTGGCAGCGCGATGTCGCCGACGCGACCGAGTTCGTCGAGGGCATCAAGCTCGACATCTTCCAGGACCAGGTCTTCGTGTTCACGCCGAAGGGCGAGATCAAGGACCTGCCGGCGGGCGCGACACCGCTCGATTTCGCCTACCGGATCCACACCGATGTGGGCCATCGGACGATTGGCTCCAAGGTGAACAACCGGCTCGTGCCGCTGGACTATCGCCTCAAGAACGGTGACATCGTCGAGATCGTCACGACGCGTCAGGAGCACGGCCCATCACGGGACTGGCTCAACCTGGTCCGGACCAGCCACGCCCGCGAGAAGATCCGGCAATGGTTCAAGCGCCAGGAACGCGACGAGAACATCGTTCACGGGCGCGAGTCCCTCGACCGCGAGCTTCGCCGGCTGGCCCGGACCTCGCTGTCGGCCCTCGGGCAGGACCGGATCCTGGAGGTCGCGAAGCAGTTCAACCACGACACTCTGGACGACTTCCTGGCCGCGGTCGGCTACGGCGCGGTGAGCGCCCAGTCGGTGGTCATGCGCCTCGGGGTCGTCGACGATGCCCAGCTCCAGCTCCCAGCCGTCGCACCCCCGATCCAGCCGGCGAAAGCCGGCGGCGTCCGGGTCAAGGGGGTGGGGGACCTCCTGGTCCGCTTCGCCCGCTGCTGCCACCCGATCCCCGGGGATCCGATCCAGGGCTTCATCACTCGCGGCAAGGGCGTGACCGTCCACCTGCGCTCGTGCCCGACCGTCATCAACGAGCGTGAGGTGACCCGCCTCATCGAAGTCGAATGGGAGGCCGTGCCGGCGCAGAGCTACCCGATCGCCATCCGGGTCGAGGCGTACGACCGGACCGGGCTGCTCAGCGACATTACCCAGGTCGTGGCCGAGGCGAAGGTGAACATCCTGGCCGCGAATGTCTCGGTCGGCCCGGATCACGTCGCCGTCGTCCGGGCAACGCTCCAGGTGGCCTCCGTCAGCCAGCTTGCCCGTGTGCTCAGCCGCGTCGAGCAACTGAAGGACGTGCTCAGCGTCTCGCGCGATCTCGGCTAGGGCAGCCGTGACGCACCGCTAGACTGCTGCCGATGCCCACCTTCCGAGCCCCGCGCGGCACGCGCGACCTTCTGCCCGACGACGCGGCCAGATTCCTTCGCTTCGCCCGGATCGCGCGTGACCTCACGGCGCGCTACGGATACCGGCCCATCGACACGCCCGTGTTCGAGCAGGCGGCCGTCTTCGAGCGGGGGATCGGCGAGGTCACCGATGTCGTCGAGAAGGAGCTCTTCCGGATCACGCCGCGCACGGAGGAGGCCGAGGCCTGGGCGCTCCGGCCCGAACCGACCGCCGGCATCGTCCGGGCCTACATCCAGCACGGGATGCAGACGTGGCCGCAACCTGTTCGGCTGACAACGATCGGACCGATGTTTCGCTACGACCGGCCACAGGCCGGGCGCTACCGGCAGTTCTGGCAGTTCGATGTCGAGGCGATCGGGGACCCGGGACCGGCCATCGATG
This sequence comes from uncultured Chloroflexia bacterium, assembly GCA_963697415.1. Taxonomy (GTDB): domain Bacteria; phylum Chloroflexota; class Limnocylindria; order Limnocylindrales; family CSP1-4; genus UBA5189. The sequence continues at coordinate 2,406,196 of CAVONW010000003.1, read as the reverse complement.
CCGAGATGATCGAGCTCGGCGCCCGCTTCTACGCCGAGGTCGGTGTCGGCGGCGTCGAGGTCCTGATCAATTCGATCGGCGACCCGGCCTGCCGGCCGGCCTATCTGGCGTCCCTCGCGGCGTACTACCGGGAGCGTCTCGAAGCGCTGCCCCCGGCCGAGCGGAACCGCCTCGAGCGAAACGCCCTGCGCCTGCTCGATTCGAAGGATCCGGCGATGGCGGCCATCAACGCGGGGGCGCCGCGGATCGCGGACCGCCTGTGCGAGGCGTGCGCCCTCCACTTCACGTCGCTCCGCGCCCATCTGGAGGCGCTCGGCGTGCCGTACCGCGTGGATTCGGGGCTCGTTCGCGGGCTCGATTACTACGCACGGACCGCCTTCGAGTTCTACGTCGCCGGTCGGGAAGGCCAGCAGCAGGCCCTGGGTGGCGGCGGCCGGTACGACGGCCTGGCCGAGCTCCTGGGCGGCCGGCCCACGCCCGGGATCGGGTTCGGCCTCGGCCTGGATCGGGTTGCCCTGGTCCTCGACGAGCAGGGCCGGCCGGCCGGCTCGGGGGCGGACCAGGAGCCGCCGGAGGCGGTCGTGGTCTCCGTGGACCCCGCCGACACGGTCGGCCGCCTCCGCGTCGCGACCGAGCTTCGGGCGGCCGGGCTGGCGGCCCGGGCGGAGCTTGGTCACCGGAAGCTGGGCCGCCAGATGGAGTCGGCCGGGCGCGACGGGGCGCACTTCGCGGTGATCCTCGGGGACGAGCTCGCCGAGGGACAGGCCCAGGTGCGGGACCTCAAGGCCGGGTCCCAGCGGCTGGTGGCACTCGATGACCTGGCCCGCGAGCTCGTCCGTGCCAGGTCCCAGCACCGTCACGGAGACGGCGAGAGCTGACGCCCGGGCGGTCGGCGCCTGTGCCTCCGCCTACGCTTTCGCCGGCGCGAGATCGATCGGATCGAGGGGCAGTCCCTCTGGGGCGTTCAGGATCTCGGCGAGCCGATCGGCATCCGCCTCGAGGCCGGGACTCGGCGTCACCGAGACGTTGCCTCCGGCGCCGGTCAGGAGGAAACCCGGGCGCTCGCCGATCGCGAAGCGGTCCGGGTCCAGGAACAGGGCCGGCTTCACCGCCGCCGGATCACCCTCCTCGGGGCAGAAGACCATGCAGTTGCCGCACTCGTTGCACAGCTCGGCGAGGAGCAGGTATTGCTGGTCTCCGGCGACGTCCATCCCGGCGGGGGTCGGAACGCGGAAGAAGGCGTCGTTCGGACAGACGGTCACGCACAGGTTGCACGCGACGCAGCCCCATCGGCCCAGGACGTGGTCGACGCGGCGGGGCAGCCTGCCCGTGCCGGCCCGCGTGTACGCGGTGTTCTGACCGGGATCGTGGAGCGCGGCGGCGTAGGCGGCCAGGGGACTCGGGAAGTCCGCCGCGAGCGCCGCCGACCGTTCGTGGGTCCGCCAGGCTTCAAGGTCCGCGCACCCGGCCGAGGTCATGGCATCGGCCAGGGCGTTCAGCATCGGCTTGAGCCGCCCGTAGCCACCGGGCTTGAGCAGGTCCGAGCAGACCGTGATCGGCGCGAGCCCGAGTCCGGCGACCTTCGGGAAGTTCGCCTTCGTGATCCCGGCCGAGAAGCTCACCTCCACCGTGCCGTCCTGTCCACCGATCGCCAGCCTGCCGGGCAACGCCCGGTCGAGATCGCCGAGGAGGGTCAGCGCGAGGACGTGGAGCGGCGGGCCGGACAGGTACATCGGGTCGTCGGGCAGGAACCCGCGGCGGTTCTCGACGACGAGGGTGTTCGTGAGCTTGATCCCGAATCGCCGCCCGCGCTCCCTTGCGGCGTCGTCGAGATCGCCGATGAGCTCGAGCGCGCGGGAGAAGGACAGGTCGGCCTCGAAGGCGGACCGGCGCAGCCCGATCTCCTCGTAGCCGAGCTCGTCCGACAGGATCTGGCCGACCCGCTCGAACCCGAGGAGGGTCGGATTGAGCTTGACCACGACATCGAGCCCATGCCTGGTCATCAGGTGCCGGGCAATGGCATCGATCTCGTCGGGCGGACAGCCGTGGAACGTGGACAGGGTGACCGAACCCGCGATCCGGGTCGGGAAGGGGTGGTCCCGCCGGGCCGCGAACGGCTCGGGGATGTCCCGGCGGAGCCGCTCGATCGTGGGCGCGGCGTCGACCAGCCCGTCGATGAACGCGGAGACCCGTTCCGACGAGATGCCGGCCAGGTCGTAGCCGACCGAGATGTCGAAGATGTGCGGGCCCGGGTCCGGCCCGAGGAATGGCGTGAGCTCCGCCCAGCCGCGGAGGATCTCGATGATCATCCACGCCTTGACGTACTCCTCGAGGGACTGGCCGATCCGCAGCTCCTGGCTCCACTCGACGTTGTAGCCCACCGTCTCCATGTCGATGCACGGGCGGGAGATGACGAGTTCGTCGAGTGTCTGGACGGTCTTGAGCTCGACGATCCGGGCTCCGCCGAGCCAGGCGAGGACGATGTTCTGCGCCAGCTGCGTGTGCGGGCCCGCGGCCGGGCCGAGCGGCGTGGCGGCCCGGCGACCGAGGAACTCGACGGACAGATCGGGCGCAGCGGAGGCATCGAAGAAGCGGTTGGCGGGGAGGTCGAAGATCCGCTGCCGTGTCTGCCACTCGTGGGCGATCCGGCCGAGGAGCGCGCGCAGCGGCAGCGGCGTGAACGGCGGGGCGGCGGGCGCGTGTCCGGTGGTGCTCACGGCCTGATCCTCATCGCGACGTCACTGACTACAGGCGGGCATGGAGCCGCGCGGCCTGCTCACGCGCCTTCGCCCGGATCTCGACGGCGTCGACCCTCGTCGGCCGGCCGTCCGCCCACACCACGTGACCGCCGACCTCGACCCGGACCGGTCTGATGCCGGGCGTGAACGCGACGTGCCAGGGCGCCATCGGCTCGTACGTCCAGGTCACCCGGTCGTCCCGCGCCTCGGGCACGAGGTCCCAGCCGGTCTCGAGCCATCCCCAGGCCGTCTCGGGCGAGGCGGTGACGTCGGCCGTCCGCCCGAGGGCGTAGGCAAGCCGGAAGGTCTCGATCATGTCCGCCCCGATCCCGTCTGTTCCGAGCGCGACCGGGTTCGAGAACCGCGCGGGGTGCGCGTAGCCGACCGAGTTGTTGAGGTTCGAGAACGGGTTGTGGAGGATGGTTCCGGCAAGGCCGTGGTCCGTGGCCAGATGGACGCCATGGGCGAGAAGCCACCGGCCGGTCGCGTGGCGGGCGAGGCGGGCCGGAGCCTCGGCATCCTCGGGGCCCTCGCAGACGTGGATGTGGACGCCGACCCCGAGTTCCTCCGCCAGCCCCGCCGCAGCCTCGAGGGTGTCGTCACCGCAGGTGAACGCGGCGTGGATGCCGACGAGGCCGGCGCCGCCCGCGGCGAGGAACCGCCGGTTCTCCTCGAGGCCGCGCCGCGCCCCGTCCGGGCCGTGGCGATCGGTGACGCCGTAGGCGCACACGACGCGCACCCCGACTTCAGCACACGCATCGGCGATGACGGATAGCGACCCCTCGATGGCGTTCGGCGACTCGTGGTGGTCGATGATCGCCGTCGTCCCGGATTCGAGCGCCTCGAGGGCGGCGAGCTTCGCCGACCACTCGATCATGTCGAGATCCAGGGCGGCGTCGAGGCGCCACCAGACCTGTTCGAGGATCTCCCGGAAGGTCGTCGGGACCCTCGGCGGGGCGGGCATGCCGCGAGCGAGCGCCGAGTACAGGTGGTGATGGGCGCACACGAGACCCGGCGTCTGGGCCGGGCCGAGTTCGATCACGTCGTCACGTCCGGATCCGCCGCGGCGCGGGCGAGGCGCGGTACCGCCGCTCGCGCCGCGGCCGAATTGCGCATCGGGAGGCTCGTGCGACGGATCCCGTCGTGCCGGTACAGGGCGCCCGCGACGGCCGATGCGGTCGGGACGAGGACGGCCTCGCCCATGCCTTTCGCCCCGTACGGGCCCTCGGGCTGCGGCTCCTCGACGAAGATGCACTCGACCGGCGGCATCCCCGCCGGCGGGATGATGGCAAGCGATTTGAGCGTCTCGGTCACCAGGTGCCCGCCCTCGACCACGAACGCCTCGCTGAGTGCCTGCCCCAGGCCCATGTGCACGCCGCCCTCGACCTGGCCCTCGAGCAGCGTCCGGTTGATGACGTGCCCGACGTCGTGGGCGGCGATGACCTTCTCGATCCGGCCGTCGTCGTCGAGCATGACGACCTGCGTCGCCCAGCCGTACCCGAAGTGGGTGACGGGCTCGTCGATATCCGGCCCGAGCGGCGTCGTCCAGTCGACGACGACCTCGCCGTAGAACTCGTGGCCGGCGAGCGCGGCCAGGGCAGCCGGATCGGGTGGCGCGCCGTTCAGAGCGGCCATCAGCTTGGCGGCCGCCTCGATGACCGCCCGCCCGCCCAGCATCGTCGCGCGCGAGGCTGTCGTCTGACCGGTGTCGAGCTCGTACGTCGTGTCCACCAGGACCCGCACTCGCTCGGGCGCCAGCCCGAGCTCGTGGCAGGCGATCTGCTGGAAGGCCGTGTGACAACCCTGGCCCATTTCGGTCCACGAGTGGAACAGGCTGATCGTGCCGTCGGCCTCGGGGCGAAGGATCGCCTTGCCATACTCGCGGAGGCCGTTGCCGATGCCGGTGTTCTTGGCCGCGCAGGCGATTCCCGCGCACGGGGCGGCACGGTACGCGTCCCGGACGGCGAGGAGCGTCTTCTTGAGACCGACGCCTGGACCCAGCCGCTGGCCGGTGCCGAACTGGTCGCCGGTCTCCAGGGCGTTGCGCCAGCGGATCTCCCAGCCGTCGATGCCGACACGCTCGGCCAGGACGTCGAGCAGGCCCTCCAGCGCGAAGTTCGCCTGGTTGGCACCGAAGCCGCGCATCGCCCCGGACGGCGGGTTGTTCGTGTACACGGCACGGGCCTCGACGTCGACGTTCGGGACGCGGTAGGCGCCACAGGCGTGCCCCGCCGCACGCTCGAGGACCTTGGCGCCAACGCTCGCGTATGCGCCGTTGTCGCCGACTATCCGGGCCTTGACGGCCAGCAGGCGCCCATCCGCATCGCAGCCAACGGTGTAGTCCATCGTGAACGCGTGGCGCTTGACGTGGAAGCCGAGGCTCTCACGGCGGCTGAGGGCCAGGAGGACCGGGCGGCCGGAGACGAGCGCGAGGAGGGCGGTCTGGGCCTGGACGTTCAGGTCCTCCTTGCCCCCGAACGCTCCGCCGGTCGAGACCTGTGTCACGCGGACGTCCGCCGGCGGCAGATCCAGGAACGAGGCGACCTGGCGGCGATCCTCCCAGGCGCCCTGACCCTGCGAGTAGAGGCGGACGCGCGGCTCGCCGGGGGCCGCGTCGTCGGCGCGCGGGACCGCCAGGCAGGACTCCGGCTCGAGGAACGCGTGCTCGATCGCCCCAGTCCGGAACGTGTCGCTCGCGACGAAGGCCGCACCTGCCAGCGCGGCGTCAACGTCCCCGCGCCGGACGACCGAGAGCGACAGGAGGTTCCCTCCGTCGTGAACGGCCGGCGCGTCATCCGCCAGCGCGTCGAACGGGTCGGTGACCGGTTCAAGGACGTCATAGTCGACCTCGATGAGCGTGGCAGCTTCCCTGGCGATGGCGCGTGTCTCGGCGGCGACGGCGGCCAGGACGTCGCCCACGTAGCGCGTCGTCTCGCCCTTGCCGATGAACTGCGGCCAGTCGTCGACGATGAGTCCCTGGCGTCGCTTGCCGGGCACATCACGCGAGGTCACGACGGCGACCACGCCGGGCAGCGCCGCGGCCCGCGAGGTGTCGATCCGCCGTACGAGCGCCCGGGGATGGTCTGAGAAGCGGATCGCCCCGTGGAGCATCCCCGGCACGTGCAGATCGTTGACGAATGGTCGCTCGCCGAGGGCCAGGTCGCGCGCCTCATAGCGGGCGGTCCGGGACCCGATGGCACCCGTTCGCTCGACAACAGGGGAGGGACCGCCCCGCCGCGCCTCCGCCGCGAGCTCGATCGCGTTGATCACCTTCACGTAGCCGGTGCAGCGACACAGATTGCCGGCCAACGCCCGGGCGATCTCGGGACGTGTGGGCGTCGTCTCGCGCCGCAGGAGCGCCTCGGCCTTCATGACGATCCCGGGCGAGCAGAAGCCGCACTGCGACGCGCCGGACGCCGTCATGGCATCGGCCCACAGCTCCCGCGTCTCGGCCGGCAGCCCCTCCAGCGTCACGACCGAACGGCCGGCGAAACGTGCCGCGGGTTGGGCGCACGAGACGACCGCGCGACCGTCGACCATGACCGTGCACGCACCGCACGAGCCCTCTGGAGCGCAGCCGTCCTTCATCGAGCGCAGGCCGAACTCGCCGCGCAGCATCTCCAGGAGGCTCGCCTCCGGCCGCGTCGATGCGACCACCGCTCGACCGTTCAGCGTGAGCTCCATGGGACCGTCCTTCCCGGCTCAGGTGCCATCTGGCCCTAGTGTGACGCCCGCCCGTTCTGGAACTTTAGGTTGGCGGCTCACTCGGTGAGCCCTGCTGTTGTTCCTGTCAGGATGGGCCCGTTTGGACCCGTTCAGCTCGCCCAGGCCCCGCCGGAGTCCGTTCAGAGGAGTTCGAAACCGATGCGACGCCCCGGGCTCGAGCGCGACATCGTCGACAGCGTCGTGTACGAGCGGACAGTGGGTCGTTTCCGGGAAGCAGGGATCGTGCTCCCGACGTTCGCCCAGCTGGCCGATCCAACGACGATCCCGGCGCGCATCCTCGAACGCCTCGAATCCGTCGAACCGGACGCGCCGCATCCACTCAACCTGTTCCGCTCCCACTGGTTCAACAACCATGACCGGCACGGCCGGGTGGATGTGCCCGTCCACGTCGTGCTGCCGACGGAGTTGACCGGCGTGACGGCGCGGATCGTCGTCGCGCTCGGCGACCGCTTCCCGATGATCGGTTCTCACAAGGTCCTCGCCGCCTACGGGTGCCTCGCACCGCGGATCGTGACCGGCCAGTTTGACCCGACCGCCCACCGGGCCGTCTGGCCCTCAACCGGCAACTACTGCCGCGGCGGGGTCGCGATCTCGCGGATCATGGGCTGTCGCGGCGTGGCGGTCCTGCCGGCCGGGATGAGCCGCGAGCGGTTCGAGTGGCTCGAGCGCTGGGTGGCCGATCCGGCGGACATCATCCGCACCCCCGGGACGGAGAGCAATGTCAAGGAGATCTACGACCGGTGCGCCGAGCTCGATCGAGATCCCGACACCGTGATCTTCAACCAGTTCTCGGAGTTCGGGAATCACATCATCCACCACGACGTCACCGGCCCGGCGCTCGAGGCGATCGTCGAGTCGATGCGGGCGGGCGAGCCCGGACTCCGCCTGCGAGCGTTCGTGTCGGCGACCGGCTCGGCGGGAACGATCGGGGCGGGCGACTACCTGAAGGAGCGCCACGGCTCGCTGACCGTGGCGGTCGAGGCCCTCGAGTGTCCGACGATGCTCGAGAACGGGTTCGGCGAGCACAACATCCAGGGGATCGGCGACAAGCACATCCCGCTCATCCACAACGTCATGTCCAGCGATCTCGTGGTCGCAATCTCCGATCGGGCGACGGACCGCCTGGAGGTGCTCTTCAACACCGACGCGGGACGCGACTACCTGGCTCGTCGGCGTGGCGTCCCGCCGGCCGTCATCGCCGAGCTCCCCTCGTTCGGGTTCTCGAGCATCTGCAACATCCTTGCCGCGATCAAGACCGCGAAGCAGCAGCGACTCGGCCCGGACGACGTCGTCGTCACCGTCGCAACCGACGGGGCCTCGATGTACGGGACCGAGATCGAGCGGATCGTCGCCCGGGACTTCCCGGACGGGTTCGATGCCGTGGCTGCCGGCGAGACGTACGGCGAGCACATGCTCGGTGCCTCGACCGACCACCTGCTCGAGCTGACGAGCGCCGACCGCGACCGCATCTTCAACCTCGGCTACTTCACCTGGGTCGAGCAGCAGGGCGTTCCGCTCGACGAGTTCGAGGCCCGGCGACGGCCGGAGACCTGGACCGAGATCCGGGCGATCGCACCTGTGTGGGACGAGATGATCGAGGAGTTCAACGCTCGAACCGGCACCCTGGAGTCGGTCTGATGGGATCCGACGGTGTGATGGGATCCGGGGTCTGGGGCGGGAAGTGACGGGCCCCGCGGTCGAGGTCGTGTGTGCCGGCTGCGGCCAGATCGCCGCGCCGGACGAGCCGTTCCCGGTCCGTTGCACCCGACGAGCGGCCGGCGACGACATCGACCACGTGATGGTCCGGCGGCTGAGCGGTCCGGGCGTCCGATTCCCGGAGCGCGACCATGCGAACCCGTTCCTGCGCTACCGCGAGCTGTTCCGCGCGTACCACCTGGCCCGCGAGGCCGGCTGGTCCGACGAGCGCTACGTCGACCTCATCGAGCGCTTTGACGAGGCGATCGGCCGGGTTGACGGCCACGGGTTCAGGGCCACGCCGTTCGGTCGGAGTACCGCCCTGAGCGATCGGCTCGGCTTCGACCCCGCGGGGGGCGTGTGGGTCAAGGATGAGACCGGCAACGTCTCGGGTTCGCACAAGGCCCGCCACCTCGCGGGCGTGATGATCGAGCTGCTCGTCGAGGAGGAGCTTGGACGCCGGGGCCGTGGGTCAGGGCGGCTCGCGATCGCGAGCTGTGGCAACGCGGCGCTCGCTGCGGCGGTCGTCGCCCGGGCGGCCGGGCGGGCACTCGACGTGTTCGTGCCGGCCAATGCCGACGCCGTCGTCGTCGATCGTCTCGAGTCCCTCGGGGCCGACATCACGGTCTGCGAGCGAGCGCCCGGGGTGCCGGGTGACCCGACGTACCACCGCCTGCTGGCCGCAATCGAGGCCGGCGCGATCCCGTTCACCTGCCAGGGAAGTGAGAACGGCCTCGTCATCGAGGGCGGCGAGACGCTCGGTTTCGAGATGGTCTCGGAGCTTCGGCGGACGGGGCGCACGCTCGATCGGATGGTCGTCCAGGTCGGGGGCGGCGCGCTGGCGTCGGCCTGCAGCCAGGCCTTCGGCGAGGCAAGGACACTGGGCGCGATCGAGCGGCTGCCGCGGTTCGACACGGTCCAGACTCGCGGAGGGTGGCCGCTCCGGCGCGCCCACGACCGCGCCCTCGCCCGGTTCGGGACCAGGCCGGTCGATATTCACTACCTCGCGACCCATCGCTCGGAGTTCATGTGGACGTGGGAAACGGAGCCACGGAGCATCGCCCACGGCATCCTGGACGACGAGACGTACGATTGGCTGGCGGTCGTCGAGGCGATGCTCGAGACCGGCGGGCAGCCGATCGTCGTGGACGAGACCACGCTCGTCGAGGCGAACGAGGTCGCCGGCTCGACGACTGGCATCGACGCCGACCACACGGGCACGGCCGGCCTGGCCGGGCTCATCGAGCTCATCCGGCGAGGAGATGTCCGAATGGACGAGACCGTCGCCGTCATCTTCACCGGCGTTCGACGCGGCGTGGAGACCGCGCCCGCACGTCCCGCCATGGAACGGAGTGCACCATGAGAAGCTTTGCCGGCCGCGACATCCTGTCCCTCAAGGACTTCAGCCGCGACGAGTTCTTCCGCGTCTTCCAGGTCGCCGACGACCTGCGCCCCTTCGCCCGCGATCGGCGCAATACGGATCTCCTGAAGCACAAGACGCTGCTCACGGCGTTCTACCAGCCAAGCACCCGGACGCGCCTGTCCCACGAGGCCGCCATGCATCGTCTCGGCGGGTCTGTGCTCGGCTTCGCGGACTCGAAGATGACCCGCGCCGGCGACTTCTACCAGGAGTCGATCAAGGACACCTTCCACATGCTTGAGTACTACGCGGACGTGATCGCGATCCGCCACTTCCAGCAGGGCGCGCCGGCAGAGGCCGCAAAGTGGTCGTCCGTGCCGATCATCAACTGCGGCGACGGCTGGGGCGAGCACCCGACCCAGGTCCTGACCGACCTCTACACCACGCTCCTCGAGAAGGGGACCCTTGACGGGCTGACCTGGCTCCTCGTCGGCGACATGCGTATGCGGACCATGCATTCGATCCTCTACGCGCTCAGCCAGTTCGACGCCAGGGCGATCGTGGTCGGCCCGCCAGACATGTCCCTGCTGCCCGAGTTCAAGGCCGAGATCGACGAGCTGAACGTCGACTATGTCGAGGCAGGCGATGTTCGCGACGTGATCGGCGAGGCCGATGTCATCTACATGGAGCCGGTGGTCCAGGCCGACTACACGTCGTCGCGCGTGGAACGTGGTGACCAGGTCGGCCTCACCCCGCCGGAGTACTGCGTCACCCGCGAGCTCCTCAGGGACAAGGCCAAGCGCAGCTCCATGATCCTGCACTCTCTGCCGCGCATGGACGAGCTCCTGCCCGACGTCGATGCCACCCGTCATCAGCGCTACTGGGCCGAGGCCTTCAACGGCGTTGCGCTCAAGATGTCGCTCCTCACACTCATCCTCGGCGCGGCCGAATAGCCCCGGAGGGACCCAGATGCAAACGAACCTGCGGGGCCGGGACCTCATCAGCCTCCAGGAGTGGACACGCGAGGAGATCGACACCGTTCTGGAGGTGGCGGCTCGGCTCAAGATGGACCGCGCCCTCGGCCTGCGTCATCCGATCCTCGAGGACAAGGTCCTGGCGATGCTCTTCTTCTTCTCGTCGACGCGAACCCGCGCGTCGTTCGAGGCAGGCATGGCACAGCTTGGCGGACACGCCCAGTTCATCGAGAGCCGGACGACACAGATCGCCCACGGCGACACGCCCAAGGAGATCGGCGAGATCCTCGGTCGCTACAACGACGGGATCGCCATCCGCCACGTCACCTGGGGCGAGGGCAACACGTACCAGCGCGCCGTGGCCCAGGCGAGCCGCGTTCCCGTCCTGAACATGCAATGCGATCTCTTCCATCCACATCAGATCCTCGCGGACCTGTTGACTCTCAAGGAGAAGAAGGGCGACCTGCGCGGGAAGACGATCACGGTCAGTTGGGCGTACGCGGCCAGCTACCAGAAGCCGCTCTCCGTGCCGCTGGACCTGACCTTGGCCAGCGCCCGTTTCGGGATGAACGTCCGCCTCGTTCACCCGCCCGAGTACAAGCTGCCCCAGGAGTACGTCGACCAGGCAGCCGAGAACGCCCGCATGTCGGGCGGCAGCCTCGAGCTGATGGACGACTTCGACGCCGGCTTCAAGGGTTCCGACGTGGTCTACGCCAAGAGCTGGGGCCCGCTTCTGGTCGCGAAGACCGACGAAGAGGGCGCCGAGATCGGCAAGCAGTACACGGACTGGATCACCGACGAGCGACGCATGGCGATGGCCGCCGAGGACGCGATCTACATGCACCCGCTGCCGGCCGATCGAAACATCGAGGTGGCCGACGCGGTGATCGACGGGCCGCACTCGGTCGTCTACGACGAGGCCGAGAACCGGCTCCATGCCCAGAAGGCCGTGATGGCCCTGACGATGCGATGAACCCGCTGATGCGTGCCACCGGAAGAGGGCCCAGTCGATGAGCAGGACGGTCGTCGTTGCCATCGGCGGCAACTCGCTGATCAAGGATCCCCAGCACATGTCGGTACCGGACCAGTACCGGGCACTGGGCGAGACGAGCGGGCATATCGCCGCGATCATCCGCGAAGGGTGGAACGTGGCGATCGGGCACGGCAACGGCCCGCAGGTCGGCTTCATCCTGCGCCGTTCGGAGCTCGCCTCGCACGAGCTCCACGAGGTGCCGCTCGATGTGTGCGGCGCCGACACGCAGGGCGCGATCGGCTATGAGCTCCAGCAGAACCTGTGCAACGACTTCCAGCGCCTGGGCATGAACCACCGAGCGGTCACGGTCGTGACCCAGGTCGAGGTCGCGGCCGACGACCCGGCGTTCGCGCAGCCGTCCAAGCCCATCGGCTCGTTCATGGACGAGGCGAGCGCGATGCGCCGGCGCGACGAGGAGGGCTGGGCTGTCCGGGAGGATGCGGGGCGCGGGTGGCGTCGCGTTGTCGCGTCGCCGCGACCCCTCCGGATCATCGAGGAGGACGCCATCAAGAGCCTCATCCGCGACGGGTACATCGTGATCACCGTGGGCGGCGGCGGGATCCCCGTCGTCCGCGACGCGTCCGGTCTGCTCCACGGCGCGGCGGCCGTGATTGACAAGGACCACGCGTCGTCGCTCCTGGCGACCGTGATCGCGGCCGAGGTATTCGTGATCAGCACATCCGTCGAACGGGTCGCCCTCAACTGGGGACGGCCCGACCAGCGCTGGGTGGACCGGATGACGCTCAGCGAGGCCAGGGGCTACCTCGCCGAAGGCGTCCACTTCGGCGCCGGGAGCATGGCGCCCAAGATCGAGGCATGCGTGGCCTTCCTGGAGGCCGGCGGCACCGAGGCGGTGATCTCCAGCCCGGAGAACCTCGAGCTCGCCTTCCATCAGCAGGCCGGGACACACATCGTCCACGACTGATCCGCCGGGCGCGACCGGCTGCCGATCGTTTCCGGGCGTCGGAGGCTACGATACGGCGGCCATGACCGATGAAATCGCGAATCTCGCCACGCCGTACCGGAGCCACACCTGCGGCGCCCTGCGCGCCGCCGACGCCGGAGCGCCCGCCCGCCTTGCCGGCTGGGTCCACCGACGCCGCGACCACGGCCAGCTGATCTTCCTGGACCTGCGGGACCGTCACGGACTCACCCAGGTCGTCATCGACGCCGCTGATGCCCCGGACGCCCACGCCGCCGCATCGAGCGTCCGTTCAGAGTTCGTTGTGACCGTTGCCGGCACCGTCGCCCTCCGGCTGCCCGGCACCGAGAACTCCAAGCTGCCGACCGGTGCCGTCGAGCTCCAGGCGATCGAGTTCAAGATCCTCAACGAGGCGAAGACGCCGCCGTTCTACATCAACGATCCGGACGCCCCCGTCGATGAGTCGATCCGACTCAAGTACCGCTACCTCGATATCCGGCGCGAGCCGATGCAGCAACGGCTCCTCCTGCGGAGCCGCCTCGTCCAGGCCATCCGCGAGGTCCACCACGCCAACGGCTTCGTGGAAGTGGAGACGCCGAACCTGATCAAGTCCACGCCCGAGGGCGCACGCGACTTCATCGTCCCGTCGCGACTCCAGCCGGGCAGCGTGTACGCGCTGCCCCAGAGCCCGCAGCAGCTCAAGCAGCTGCTCATGGTGGCCGGCGTCGATCGCTACTTCCAGATCGCGCGATGCTTCCGGGACGAGGACCTGCGTGGTGATCGCCAGCCCGAGTTCACGCAGCTGGATCTCGAGATGAGCTTCGTCGACGAGGCGGCGGTCATGGACTTCGTCGAAACCATGGCGATCGCGGTCAGCCGGGCGGTCGTGCCGGACCGGCCGCTACAGGTCACGCCGTTCCCGCGCTTCACCTACGACGAGGCGATGGAGCGGTTCGGGTCGGACAAGCCGGACCTCCGGTTCGGCATGGAGCTCGTGGACCTCGCGCCCGAGCTGCGTGGCGCCGACGGCACGCCGGCCTCCGGGTTCCGGGTCTTCGACGAGCTCCTGGCGAGCGGCGGCCGGGTGAAGGCGATCGCGGTGCCGGGCCTCGCCGACGCGCCTCGAAGCCGGATCGATGAGCTGACCGAGTCGGCGAAGCGCTTCGGCGCGAAGGGCCTCGTGCATCTGGCGGTCGAGTCCAGCGGCTCGGTCAAGAGCCCGATCCTCAAGTTCCTGGGCGATGATCTCGCGGCGCGCCTGGCGGCCACGGCCGGCGCGAATCCGGGCGACCTCGTGCTCATCGTTGCCGACTCCACGGATGTCACGAATGACGTCCTCGGGCGGCTTCGGGCGGATCTCGGCATTCGGCTTGGCCTCGCGGATCCGGATGTCCTGGCCTACTGCTGGGTCCATCGCTTCCCGATGTACCAGTGGGACACCGAGGGCGCTCGCTGGGATGCGACGCACAACCCGTTCTCGGGCGTCGTGCCGGAGGACGAGCCGCTCCTGGCCACGGTGTCTGGGGATGCCGCGCGACCGTCACCCGAGGATCCGGCCGGCCGGGCCCGGGCGATGCAGTACGACATCGCGCTCAACGGCTGGGAACTCGGCGGCGGATCCGTTCGGATCTGGCGCCGGGACCTGCTGGAGCGCAGCTTCGCGCTCCAGGGCTACAGCGAAACGCGGATGCGGAACATGTTCGGGGCGATGCTCGACGCGTTCGAGTACGGCGCCCCGCCACACGGCGGGATCGCCCTCGGCATCGATCGCTGGGCCGCGCTCCTGGCCTACCAGACGAACATCCGCGAGGTCATGGCTTTCCCGAAGACCCAGTCGGGCACTGACCTGATGCTCGAAGCGCCTTCGGAGCCGGATCCCGGCCAGTACGCGGACCTGGGCCTGAAGTTCGTCGGCATAGAGGGACGGAAGGCGTAGGTGCCGGGGGCGCCGCATAGCCTCGTCCCCGAGACGGCGCACCCATTCCTCGACCGGATCGCGACCCGGCCACAGCTCGCGGCGCTGGCCGGGGCCCTGTTCATCGGCTTCTCGGGCATCTTCTATCGGTTCGCAGAGGTCAGCCCGGAGACCGCGACTGTATTCCGTTCGCTGTACGGCCTGCCGGTCCTGGGCGCCGTCGCGTGGCTGGAGCACCGACGTTTCGGGGGCATGCCGGGCAGCGGTGTCCGCCTTGCAGCCCTCGCCGGCGTCTTCTTCGCCGCGGATCTCCTGTTATGGCACCACGCGATCGAATTCATCGGAGCCGGTCTGGCCACGGTCCTCGGCAATCTCCAGGTGGTGGTGGTCGCACTCGTGGCGTGGGCCCTCCTTCGCGAGCGGCCGGCACGAACGACGCTGCTGGCGCTGCCGGTGGTCGTCGCCGGCGTCGTCCTGATCTCGGGCGTCCTGGATGGCGACGCCTATGGCAAGGATCCGCTGCTCGGGGTGGGTCTCGGGATCCTGACGGCCCTCGCCTACAGCAGCTATCTCATGGTCATCCGGCTGGTCGGGCGGGACCTGCGCCGGCCGGCCGGTCCCGTCTTCATCTCGACCGCCGCCACGGCGGTCGTGGCCGCCACCTACGGGGCGCTGGCCGGTGGCCTCGACCCCTTGCCGGCCTGGCCGTCGCACGGCTGGCTGATCCTCCTCGGAGTCACGTCGCAGTCCGTCGGATACGTCTTGATCTCGATCGGCCTGCCCCGGCTGCCCTCGGCGGTCACGTCGATCATCCTCCTCGCGCAGCCGGTGGCGACGGTCGTGCTGGCGCGCGTGCTCCTGACGGAAGTGCCATCGACGATCCAGGTCGTCGGGATCGGACTGGTAATCGGCGGGATCGCCACCGCGACGGTTCCGGTGGCTCGCTGGCGCGACGCGAGACGGCGACGCCCGGCCTGAGCGGTTGCCGGGCTCAGCTGTCCGTGAGCAGGCGGACCGCCAGATGCGCGGGCCGCGGCCCGATCAGCTTGGCCCGCCCCTCGTTGAACACGACCAGGGCGGTACGCTCCCGCTTGCGATCGATCACCGCGGTCGCAACCCAATAGGTGTTCGAGCCCTGCTGGGCAAACGAGCCGTCGGCGAACTCGCTGCCGACCGTGGCCCAGCCCATCGCCTGCCGTGGACCCGGCCCCATGGCCGGAGTCAGCAGGCGCTCGATCGTCTCGGGTCGCACGAGACCACCGCCGTCCGCGATGAAGACACGCTGGAAGCGGGCCCAGTCTGCCAGGGAGAGGTGCAGGCGACCGGCGGGACTCATGACCGCCGGGTTGTCCGACTCGGGATGGCTGGGATCGGCCGGCCGGGTTCGCCCGAAGTCAAATGCACCGAGCGGACCGAGCATCAGCATCGCCCCGCCATGGCCCCAGATCCGTTCCGGGGGACCGAACCCGGCCGTGGTGATCCCGAGCGGATCGAGGACGTGACGCGCGAGCGCCGTCTCGTAGGGCAGGCCTGTGAGTCGCTCGATCGCGGCGCCGATGAGGATGTAGCCGAGGTTCGAGTATCGGAAATGGCCACGTCGCCGGGGAGGGGTGGCCAGGGCGGTCGCCGCGACCTCGGTCCGCTGTTCGGGAACGGGCCGCACGTCGCGCCACGCGTTGATCATCTCCTTGCGACCGAGGTTGGCAGGCAGTCCGGCGCGGTGTACGAACACCTCGTCGATGGTGATGTCGCGCCACCCGCGGTCCATTCCCTCGCCAAGGTCGGAGAAGAGCTCCGCAAGCCGCGCACCCCATGCCGCCGCTCCGGCCTCGACCAGTCGAGCATAGAGGATGGCCGTGATCGCCTTGCCGCACGATCCGAGGTGCCACGGATCGTCTGGTCGAACCAGGTCCGTGCCGCCCCGAACGCGCACGCCGACCACATCCATGTCGAAGCTGCCATCGCTGGCAAGAACGCCGCCGCCGATCGCCGGCAGACGGTACCGTTCCTGGAACTCGACGAGCGCGGCTCGGAACCGGCTCTGCCTGGACGTGGTCACGCCGGTTCCCCACGGAGGACCGGGCCGACCAGGTCGAGCGTGGCCGCGAGGACGGCCAGCAGCGGGACGGCGTGTTCCCGGCGAATCGCGTAGGTCCCCCGGACCGGCTGGTGGACGATCCCGGCCGCCAGTAGCTCCTTCAGGTGGTGGAAGAGCTGGCCGCTCGACGGGAGGGCGAGCCGTTCGACGAGCTCGCCGGTTGCGAGCTCCCCACCCAGGAGCTCTGACACGATCTTGAGACGTGTCCCGTTCGCCAATGCGGTGAGGACTCGCGCGGCGTTCTCGTCGGTGGTACCGCGGACCTCATCCCAGGGTCGCCTCATCTCCCACGCGACGATGCCCCCGCCCCACGGTCCGGCGCCCGCGTAGACGACGATCGCCGGCCCAGCGCCATCGCCTCCGATCGAATCGATGAGTCCCTGTGCAAGCCTGGTATCAGGAGGCTCCGCGATCCGGGCCGGATTCTCGAGGCGCTCGACACGGGCGGCGAGGTCAGCGACGATCCTGGCGAGTTGCTCGGTCTCCACGAGTTCGATAATACGGAACTCCGGAACTGCTGACAAGTGAGTCGCAGCCAGGCCGATCGCCAGCGTCCTGAACGGGTACCGTCCCAGACGCGCCTGCTATGCGGGGTCGCGCTCCAGACGGACGGTCGCGTGGCCGGCGTGGGGAGCGGCGTCCGGATCGTCAGGAATTGTCGAGCCCCATTCGTGGGCGTGGCCTGAGAGTGGCCCGGGCGGCCCGTCGTAGGGTGGGAGCTCGTCGCGGGTGGTCTCGCCATCGATGACGGTCCCGGGATCGCCGAGGTCGAGCGTTCGGACTCTTGCCGCCCCATCGGCGACGAGCAGGGCAACGAGCTCGTCCGGCATGGCCGCGCGCGAGAGAGCGCGGAATGCCGGGAGCGTGGCCATCGGGAGCAGGGCCGGCCACCCCGGCGCACCCTCGTACGCCGGTCGGAGCAGGGTGTCGGGATCCACGCCGTGGGCCTCGATGAGCGACGTCACCGTTTCCGGGCCGGCCCAGCAGATGCGTGCCGGCCAGACCAGGGCCGCGTCCGTCCCACTGATTTCGGCGATCGCCAGGTCCACGCCCCGGGCGATCTGCGCCACCGGCCCGCCCTCGAGTGGAGCTGGAGCGGCGAGCGTGACCGGGGCTCCGGCGAGCGCCGCGGCGACCTTCCCGTCGGGGTCAGGCGCAACGACGATGATCGGCATCGCGCCGCCGGCCCAGGCGGCGTCGGCGATCCGCCGCACCCGGGCCACACCGGCCGCATCCGCAAGGGCGGAGTCAGCGGAGGCGGCGAGGATCACGGCGGCCACGGTCACCGCCGGATGCTAGCAGGCCGGTTCGAAGCGGCACCTGTGCGACAATCCGGCGGCCCATGACCGACCCGATCCGTTCCACGCTGCCCGGTGCCGTCGACGACGCATCGTCCGCACCCGCCGCCGATGGCACGGTCGCGCGCGACGACCTTCGCAACGTCGCCATCGTCGCCCACGTGGACCATGGCAAGACCACGCTCGTCGATGCCATGCTCCGCCAGACGGGCACGTTCCGATCGAACGAGACGCTCGTCGATCGCGTCATGGACTCGATGGACCTCGAGCGCGAGAAGGGGATCACGATCCTCGCCAAGCAGACGACCGTGGATCACGACGGCGTCCGCCTGAACATCGTGGACACACCCGGACACGCCGACTTCGGCGGTGAAGTCGAGCGTTCGCTGCTCATGGTGGACAGCGTCCTGCTGCTCGTCGACGCTGCGGAGGGCCCGCTCCCGCAGACCCGCTACGTCCTCCAGAAGGCGATGGCTCGCCGGCTGCCCGTGGTCGTGGCGCTGAACAAGATCGACCGATCCGATGCTCGGCCCGCCGAGGTCCTCGATGCCGTCTACGAGCTGTTCATCAACCTCGGGGCGGACGACGACCAGATCGACTTCCCGGTGGTCTACACGAACGCGAAGCTCGGCACCGCGACACCTGATCTTGCTCAGCCCGGCACGGACCTGCGGCCGCTCCTGGACCTGCTCGTGCGGGTCACGCCACCCCCGCGCCACGTCGCCGGCCACCCGCTCCAGCTGCTGGTCACGAACTTGAGCGCCAATGAGTACGTCGGGCGGATGGCCGTCGGGCGCATCCGGAATGGGTCCATCCGGGTTGGCCAGCGGATCGTGGTCGTCCGCGAGGAGGCGGACGACACCGCCGGCAGCGTCGAGCCCGGGCGGACCGTGACCCTGTCCGGGACCGTCACGAACCTCCAGACTGCCCACGGGATCGAACGTGTCGACATTCCCGAGGCGGGTCCGGGCGAGATCGTGTCCGTGGCCGGACTCCCGGATGTCACGATCGGGGACACCCTGACCGAACCGGGCGACCCGCGCCCGCTGCCCCGATTGGACGTGGACGCCCCGACCCTGCGCATGACCTTTGGGGTGAATACGTCGCCGCTCGCCGGACGCGAGGGCAAGTACGTCACCTCCCGCCAGATCAAGGCGCGCCTTGACCGTGAAATCCTGGGCAACGTGTCCGTCGAGGTCTATCCCACGGAGTCGGGTGACACGTTCGAGGTTCGCGGCCGGGGCGAGCTCCAGCTGGCCGTGCTCATCGAGCAGATGCGGCGCGAAGGGTTCGAGCTGACGGCTTCGCGCCCGGAGGTGATCCTGCGCGAGGTCGATGGCAAGACCCAGGAGCCGTACGAGCGGGTCACGATCGACATCCCGCCCGACTACATCGGAGAAGTCCAGACCGCGCTGGCCGGCCGAAAGGGACGCCTGGAGCAGATGACGACCGATACGGATGGACGGGTTCGGCTCGAGTTCGTCCTGCCGGTCCGGGGACTCATCGGCTATCGCGGGCAGCTGCTCACGGACACCCGCGGGACGGCCCTCCTGCACCAGATGGGAGAGGGCTACGGGCCGTGGGCGGGGGAGGTGACCCACCGGACGGCGGGCGTCCTGGTGGCCGATCGAGCCGGGACCTCCAATGCCTACGGTCTGTTCAACCTGCAGGAGCGGGCTGAGCTGTTCATCGGCTCGGGGGTCGAGACATACGAGGGCATGATCGTCGGCGAGAACTCGCGGTCGGGCGATCTCGACGTCAATGCCACCAAGGAGAAGAAGCTCACCAACATCCGGACGCATTCCCACGACGAGGCACTCCGATTGACGCCGCCGCGCCCGATGACGCTCGAGTCAGCCCTCGAATACATCGCGGCCGACGAGCTCGTCGAGGTGACGCCACTCTCGATCCGCCTCCGGAAGCGCCTGCTGCCGAAGCACCAGCGCGAGCGGGACCGAGGCCGCGAGTACGAGCGGGTGCACTCGGAGGGGTAGGCACGGGGGATGCGCGCGCAGCTGAGGGCCGCGCGAGCGAGGGCAGGGCGCGCGAGCGAGGGTCTTTCCAGGCTAATGCTCCCGGACGGAGCACTGCACGGGTCGCGATCGCCCAGGGCAGCGTGAACCATGGCTGCCGCTCGACCGCGGAGCGGAAGACACGATTCCAGGGGCTGAAAGTGCTCCAAGCCGCTTCTCGACGGCCGATTCTGGTACGGCATTCCGCGCAGTGCTCCTGGGCCGGCCCATAGCCATGGAATCGGGCAAGCCGACCTGTTCCGAGGCGCCCGTCCTCCGGCCAACGGCGGGCTCGGAGCGCTCCCGGCCTACAATCCCCGAGATGTCGATCTACCTGGACCATGCCGCGACGACACCGCTGCGTCGCGAGGCCCTGGACGCGATGCTGCCGTACCTTGGCGAGCAGTTCGGCAACCCCAGTTCGCCCCATGCGTGGGGGCGCCGGGCCAGGGCCGCGCTCGACGAGGCGCACGAACGCGTTGCCGCCGGGCTCGGGGCAAGCCCGCGGGAGATCGTCTTCACGAGCGGCGGAACGGAGGCCCTTAACCTCGGACTCAAGGGCGCTGCCTGGGCCGGCAAGGCGCGGGGCCACCAGATCATCACGACTGCCGTCGAGCACCACGCCGTGCTCCACCCGCTCCAGCAACTGGAGAAGTTCGGGTTCGAGGTCGTCGAACTGCCGGTCGATCGCTACGGACGCCTGGACCCCGACGTCCTCTCGGCGGCCCTCACGGAACGGACGATCCTCGTCGCGCTCGGCCACGCCAACAACGAGGTCGGCACGATCCAGCAGCTCGCGGACCTCATCGCGCGGGTTCGAATGGATGGCCCGCACGGCTGTCTCGTCGCGGTGGACGCCGTGGCGTCGGCGCCGTATCTCGCCATCGACGTCGAAGCTCTGGACTGCGACCTCCTGGCGATCGCCGCGCACAAGTTCGACGGCCCCAAGGGCGCCGGAGCCCTGTACCTGCGGGCCGGGACGCACATCCTGAGCCTGCATCAGGGCGGCCATCAGGAACGGTTCCGCCGGGCCGGCACCGAGGATGTCGCCGGCGCCGTGGGCATGGGCGTGGCCTTCGAGCTTGCGATCGCCGAGCGCGTGGCCACCGCTCGGCGGCTGCGTCGAGCCCGCGAGCGGCTGATGACCACGCTGACCGGGATCGAGGGCGTGGAAATCACCGGCCACCCGGTTGATCGCCTGCCCGGCCTCGCTTCCGTCATCGTCCGTGACGTGGAGGGCGCGTCCGTCGTCCTGCGGCTGGACCTCGACGGCGTCGCCGCGTCCGTAGGCTCCGCGTGCACGACCGGGTCTGTGGAGCCGTCCCACGTGCTCCGCGCGATGGCCTATCCGGACGAGGAAGCCCGCGGGTCCCTGCGACTGTCGCTGGGACGGGCGACGACTGGATCGGACGTGGAGGCCGCCCTCGAGATCGTTCCGCGGGTGGTGGCGGGAGCTCGCGAGGGGGCGCGCCGGATGCTCGTCGAGCGTGCGGCAGACGGCCGCCCTGCGGAGACCGACGGTTCTCCCGAGGGCGCCGACGCCCCTGAGGCCGGCAGCTCGACCCGACTCGGAACCGGGGCCGCCGGATGAGCCGGATCCTCGTCGCGATGTCCGGTGGCGTCGATTCGTCCGTCGCCGCCGCGCTCCTGGCGGCCGAGGGGCACGACGTCGTCGGCGTCTGGATGCGTCTGCACGACGTCGCGGACTCGGTTTCCGAATTCAAGAAGAGCTGCTGCTCGCTGGACGCGGCGGAGGATGCGCGGCGCGTGGCCGCCCAGCTGGACATCCCGTTCTACATCCTGAACCTGGAGCGGGAGTTCGCCGACGGCGTGCTGGCACCGTTCCTGGGCGGCTACCTCGAGGGCACGACCCCCAGCCCATGCATCGACTGCAACACGACCGTCAAGTTTGGTGCGCTGCTCGGCCAGGCCCGCCACCTGTACGACTGTGATGCGGTGGCCACGGGGCACTACGCACGACGCGTGGCCACCCCGGACGGCCAGGCGCGGTTGCTGCGGGCCGTCGACGAGGACAAGGACCAGACCTACTTCCTGTACGGTCTCCGCCAGGACCAGGTGCGCGACGCACGGTTCCCACTGGGTGAGCTGACGAAGCCGGAGGTCCGCGCGGTCGCGCGGGGCCTGGGCCTGGCGACCGCGGACAAGGCCGAGAGCCAGGGAATTCTGCTTCATTCCGGGCGGCGACGTCCGGTCGGCGCTACGCACGCGAACGGGCTGGACCCCCGAACCGGGTGCCGTCCTCGATGCCGACGGGAGCCGCGTGGGGGCGCACGCGGGAGCCGCCGGCTACACCCCGGGACAGCGGCAGGGCCTGGGAATCGCGCTCGGGAGCCCGCGCTACGTGTCCAGGGTGGACCCGATCACCAACACGATCACGCTCGGCCGCCGCGAGGATCTCGAGGCATCGGCATTCACGATCGAGGACGTCCACTTCATCAGCGACGCTGCGCCGCCGACACCGTTCCGCGCGGCCGTCCGGATCCGCCACCGTGCGGAGCCGGTGCCTGCCACGGTCCGCCCGGCCACGCACCTCGAGCCGTCGCATGGTGGCCGCTGGGTCGTGGAGACGGACAGACCCGTCTGGGCGATCGCGCCCGGCCAGGCTGCGGTCCTGTACGAGGGGGATGTCTGCCTCGGCGGGGGGCGAATCGCACGTTCTCCCGTCGGCGCGAACACGGCCGTCAAACGCCGGGAACCCGCCATGGCTGGAGGCGCGACCCCATGACCCTGGGACCGGCGCCGATCCTGGCCCTGCTCATCGGGATCGCGCATGTGTCGGTGTACGTGCTCATCCGCGGATCGGCCGGCCAGCGTCTCCCGTGGCTCATGGCCGCGGCGTTCCTCGGAGCGTGGGCCGGTGATGCGCTCGCCGGACGCCTCGGCCTGGACCCGGTGAGGATCGGAGACTTCCACCTCGTCGGCGCGTCCGTGCTGGCCTGGGTTGGGATTGCCGCCGTCGCGATCATCGCGGTGCTCGGGCCCGGGTCCCGGCCGCCGGACTCGAGGGCAGCGCCGTGATCCGGGCAAGGGTCCGGCGCGCTCTCGCCTCGGAACCGTCCCGCGCTGACGGGACCATGTCTGAACGCCAGCACCACGCGGTGTTCCTCCGTGGCCTCTCCCTCGGGGCACTCGTCGGTGCCGCGATCGCGGGTTCCGCGATCTGGGATCGTCGCCGGGCTCGTCGCGGGCGCGCGGACGGCGCGGACGGCTCGGACGGCTCGGCCGCGGCTTCGAAGGGCAACGACGCCGGGAACGCCTGACGAGGCGTTGAGTTTCGCGGCCCATGTCCGGCGACGGGCCGGGCGGCCGGCAAGTCCCGCTCCGTTACCATTGCCGCCGATGGCGACCCCCACGTTTCAGCACGATCCCCGGATCACGCCGCTGCCTGCCGCCGAGATCCGCCGCCGCTTCGTCGAGTTCTTCGCCGAGCGCGGTCACACGGTGGTCCCGAGTGCCAGCCTCGTGCCCGCGGGCGATGCCACGCTCCTGTTCACGAACTCCGGGATGGTCCAGTTCAAGGACGCACTGACCGGCGCCGAGAAGCGCAGCTACGTCCGCGCGGTTGACTACCAGCGCTGCCTCCGCGTTGCCGGCAAGCACAACGACTTCGAGGAGGTCGGCCGTACGCCGCGTCACCACACGCTGTTCGAGATGCTCGGCAACTGGAGTTTCGGCGACTACTTCAAGCGCGAGGCGATCCATTGGGCGTGGGACTTCCTGACCCGTGACCTCGGTATCCCGGGGGATCGCCTGGCAGCCACGGTCTACTCGACCGACGATGTCGCCTACGACGTGTGGCTGACGGAGATCGGCCTGCCCCCGGAGCGCGTCGCGCGCTGGGGCGACTGGGAGCGGGGCGACGAGAAGAACTTCTGGCGCATGGCGGACACCGGCCCGGCCGGCCCGTGCTCCGAGATCCACTTCGATCGAGGAGCCCAGTTCAGCGAGGGTGACTTCTGCACGCCGGATCACTCCGAGCACTGTCCTCGATGGCTCGAGATCTGGAATCTCGTGTTCATGGAATTCGAGCTCGCACTGGATCGATCGCTGACGCCGCTGGCGGCGCCGGGTGTGGACACCGGCCTTGGCCTCGAACGGCTGGCCAGCGTCCTCCAGCAGGTTCCGACGAACTACGACACGGACCTGTTTGCGCCGATCCACGCGCGGATGCGACAGCTCCTGGGCCATGATCCGGGTGACTTCGAGGCCGAGCGCTTCAGCTACCAGGTGATCGCCGATCACTCGCGGGCGGTCACGTTCCTCATCGGCGACGGGGTCCTGCCCTCGAACGAGGGGCGTGGCTACGTCCTCCGCCGGATCCTGCGCCGGGCGGTCCGGCACGGCCGGCTGCTCGGCCGCCGCGAGCCATTCATGACCGATACGGCAAGCGTCGTCATCGACACGATGGCCGAGGCCTACCCGCATCTCGAGGAGCGTCGGGCCGAGATTCTCGGAGCGATCGCCCGGGAGGAGGCGCAGTTCGTGCGCACGCTCGAGGCGGGCACGAACATCCTCGAGGAGGCGCTCATCCCGTTGACCTCGAACGAGCGGAGCGTCGGCCAGCGGCCCGAGGACCTTGCGCCGGACGCGCCGCGGCTGCCGGGCGCGGTGGCGTTCAAGCTCCACGACACCTTCGGCTTTCCGATCGACCTGACCGTGGAGCTCGCCGCGGAGTACGGGGTCGGGGTCGATCGCGAGGGCTTCGACGAGGCGCTCGCCGAGCAACGCGAGCGCTCCCGGTCCGGCAAGAAGGCCGAACTCCTCCGCCACGCAGAGTTGAGTTCTCTGTACCAGTCGATCCAGGCCCGCGCCGGGGACACCGAGTTCCTCGGCTACGACGCGACGCGCGTCGACAGGGTTCATGTCCTGGCCATCCTGCGCGATGGCATCGAGTACGAGTCCCTCGAGGCGAAGGGCGACGAGGAACTTCGCACCGAGGCGGGCGCCGCTGCCCAGTTGATCCTCGACCGGTCACCTTTCTACGCCGAGAGCGGCGGCCAGATCGGGGATCGTGGGGTGATCCGCGATGCCGCGGGCCAGACCCTGTTCGAGGTCGACGACACCCAGAAGCCGGCCGGCGGCATGGTCGTCCATCACGGCACGCTCCGCGGCCGTCTCGTCGTGGGCGAGGCGGTGGTCGCCGAGGTTGACGCCGAACGCCGGGCGCACACGATGCGCAACCACACGGGTACCCACCTGCTCCATCGAGCCCTTCGAAACGTCGTCGGGGACCGTGCGCGACAGGCGGGCTCACTCGTCACCCCCGATTACCTGCGCTTCGACTATGCGGCAGAGCGCGCCGTGACCGAGGACGAGCGCCGCCGGATCGAGGACGACGTCCGCCGGGTGATCCGCGAGGATCGGCCCGTCTCGATCGCGTTCATGAGCATGCAGGAGGCGATCGACTCGGGCGCCGATGCGTTCTTCGACGAGAAGTACGGAGAGGTCGTTCGGACGATCCGGGTCCAGGATTACAGCTTCGAGCTGTGTGGCGGGACGCACTGTCGCGCCACCGGCCAGATCGGCAGCTTCGTGATCACGTCCGATCGGAGCATCGGCTCCGGAATGCGCCGGATCGAAGCGCTCACGGGAGCCGGGGCGGACGCCCATCTGCGGGCCCGGGCAGAGACCCTGGAAGGGCTCCTGGAGAGCGTGGGGGCGCAGACGGTCGAGGGGATCCCGGCCAGGATCGCAGCGCTCCAGGAGGAACTGAAGGACGCGAAGCGGCGGCTGAAGGCCGGGCGGCGGGTCTCCCGGTTCGACGCCGCGGCCCGCCGACCTCGTCGCGGCGGCGACCGAACCGCTGTCCGGGGTGCGGCTGGCCGCCCTCGTCGCTCCGTTTGCCAGCACCCAGGAGATGAAGGCGTTCGCCAAGGACGTCCGATCGGCCCTCGGCGGCGGGCATCATCGCCCTGGGTCTCGATGCCGACGAGCCGCAGGTGTTCGTCAGCGTCTCGGATGACCTCGTGGAGCGCGGGATCGCGGCCGGCGCGCTGGTCCGGGCCGCGATGGCCATGATCGACGGCAAGGGCGGCGGAAGCTCCGAGATGGCGCAGGGTCGCGGGACGAAGCGTGAGGGCCTGCCAGGCCGCGCTCGAGGCGATCGCGGCGGCCGTCAGGGAGACGGCCGGGTAACCGGCACCATGGCTTTCCTGCGACGGCTGTGGGCGCGCGAGGGTGAGACCGACGCGCTCACGCGCGTGCACCTCGCTGGATATCGGGACGGAGTTTGCCAAGGCCCTCGTGTTCGATATCGAGGACGGCGGCCGGGGCGTGGTCCGGGGCGTCGGGCGGAAGCGCCAGGGCCTGTCCCACATGCAGTCCGGCACCGTCGCGGACATTGCCGCGGTCGTGGACAACTGTTCCGTGGCGCTCCAGGAAGCGGAGGAGATGGCCGGTTTCCGGCCGTCCCAGGTGGTCATCGGGATCGCCGGTGAGCTGGTCAAGGGCTTCACCACGGCGCACTCACAGGAACGCGTCCGTCCGGAAATCCAGATCGCCGAGTCCGAGCTCCAGAAGCTCATCGAGGGCGTTCAGCGTGAGGCGCTCCGCGAGGCGGAGCGCTCGATCACCTGGGAGACGGGCCTCGCGAATGTGGACGTACGGCTCGTCCACGCGGCGGTGGTCGGAGCCTGGATCGATGGGTACGCCGTGTCCAACCCCATCGGCTTCAAGGGCCGCCACGTCAAGATCTCGATCTTCAACGCGTTCGCTCCGCTCGTCCATCTGGGTGCCCTGCAGAGCGTCGCCCAGAAGTTGGAGCTCGAGCTCCTGGAGGTCGTTGCCGAGCCGTATGCGGTGGCGCGGGCGCTCAACAGCGAGCAGATCCGGCAGGGCGGCGCCCTGTTCATCGACGTGGGTGGGGGAACGACCGACGTCGCCCTCGTCCGGCAGGGCGGGATCGAGGGCACCCGGATGTTCGCGCTCGGCGGGCGTGCCTTCACGAAGTCGATCGCCGATCGCCTCGAGCTGCCGTTCCCCCGGGCGGAGTCACTCAAGGTGGACTACGCGCGGGGCATCGCCGGCGACGCGGCGGCCGACGTGAGCGCCATCGTGGCCGACGACGTGGCCGTCTGGGCGGCCGGCGTTGAGCTGGTCATGGAGGAGCTCGCGGCAGGGGACCTGCTGCCGGGACGGATCTACCTGTGCGGCGGGGGCTCGCGGCTGCCCGAGATCCGGGCGGTGCTCGCCGATGCGCAGTTCTCGCGTGACCTGCCTTTTGCCCGGCCACCCGAGGTGACGATCATGTCGCCCGACCAGGTCGAGGCGATCCACGACGAGACGAAACTGCTCGTGGACCAGCAGGACGTGACGCCAATGGGGCTGGCCTACCAGGCGATCGAGCTGGGCCTGGCGGCCGGGACCCTTGACCGCACCCTCCGGCGGGTCGTCCGGCAGCTCCGGATCTGACGATGGCTGCGATCGTCTACCTCGACATCGACGACGAGATCACGTCGGCTGCGGCGCGCCTGCGGGCCCTCGAAGAGCGCCGTGTCGCCCTCGTGCTGCCGCCGGGATCCCGGCTCGCCACATCAAGGATCAACTTCCGGCTGCTGGCTCGCGAGGCCGAGGTGCGTAGCAAGACGCTGGAGATCGTCACCGGCGATCCGTCGGCGCGAGCCCTGGCCGCGTCGGCGGGACTGCCGACCCACGTATCAGTCGCAGCATTCGAAGCTGGCTCGCCGGCCGCGACGGACGGAGGGGCTCGGGGCACGGGCACCGCGAGCGCGGATCGCGCGGGGCCGCAGAGCGACGTCGACGGCGGGCATCCAATGACCTCGGCCGAGAGCCCCACGATCGCCCTGCCCGCGATGCCGACGATCATCTATCCCAAGGTCGCGCCACCACCGGCACAGGTGGGCCGACGCGCGCGGTCCCGGTCGCAAGGGAGACGCGTGGCCGTCTTCCTCGTCATCGTCGCCGTGCTCGCGGCCGCCGGCGTTGCCGGCTTCGAACTCCTCCCGAGCGCGACGATCACCCTCACTCCCACGACCGACAGGATCGGCCCCATCCAGCTCAGCATCACCGCCCAGCCCGGCGTCACGCGGCCGGATCCGGAGCGCCTGCTCGTGCCCGCGACGCAGTTCTCGTTCGACCTGGAGGCTTCGAATACGTTCCCGGCAACGGGCGTCAAGGTGACCGAAACGACGGCGACCGGGGAAGTCACGTTCTCGAGCCTCAACACCGGTGACTCGAACGTGATCGGGGCCGGCTCCATCGTCAAGACGGAGTCCGGGACCGAGTTCCGGACCATCGGCAGCGTCACCCTGCCGCGCGCCGGGATCGGGATCGTGGACGGCAAGTTCGTGATCATCCCGTCGACGCGCAAGGTCGGGGTGGAGGCGCTGGCGAGCGGTGAGTCCGGGAACGTCGCCGCCGGCGCGATCGTGGTTGTGCCCGAAGGGGAGAACGCGCTCCGGACCATCGTCAAGAACGACGCCCCGACGACGGGCGGCAGTCACACCGAGAGCCCGCAGGTCCAGCAGGCCGATGTCGATGCGGCGCTCCTCGTGCTCGAGGATGCGATCTCTGCGAGCTTCGACGAACGGATCGCCGGTGCGACCGGGGTCCCGCCGGGCACGACGCTCTTCCCGGAGACGAAGGTCCTCGGGCCGTCGACGGCCAATCCCGACCCGTTGACCCTGGTCGGCGCCGAGGTTGCCCAGTTCGAGCTTGGCTTCAGCGCGCAGGGGTCCGTGCTGGGTGTGGATCCCGAACCCGTCTCGGCCATCGCGGACGCGAAGTTGCGGGCGGCCGTGGACGATGGGTTCCGGCTTGACGAAGCCTCGGCATCGATCATTGTCGGTGATCCGATCGTGGCCGGCTCCGCAGTCACGTTCCCGGTCACCATCCGGGCGACACAGACCCGCGAGCTCGATGCCGCCGCGCTCCTGGCGAAGGTCCGCGGTCTCGGCCTGCCCCAGGCACGGACGGTCCTGGGCGACTACGGCGAGGTGACCATCTCCGTATGGCCGGACTGGGTCACAACGATCCCCGACAGCGAGTCGCGGGTGACGATCACGGTCCTGCCGCCCTCCGACGTGTCGGGTTCGCCGGTGCCCACGGGGAGTGGGGGAGCCGTGCCGTGAGTCGCCTTCTGGGGATTGACCTCGGCGAGCGCCGGATCGGACTCGCGATCGCGGAGCCGGGCCGCGAACCGGCCCTCGCCCTCGTCACGATCCCCCGCAGTGCGAATGTCGGGGGCGATGCTGGCCGTCTCGGCGCAATCGTTCGCGAGCAGCGCATCTCCGAGCTGGTGGTGGGCCTGCCGCTCGAGGCGAACGGGGCGGAGGGGCCGATGGCCGCGGCTGCGCACGCCTGGGCCCAGGCCGTGGCCGAGACGCTGGGGATCCCGGCACACATGCGCGACGAGCGCCTGTCCAGCCATCTCGCGGAGCGTCGCCTCGGGCCGATGCCGCGTGGCCGTTCCGGCGGCCCGCCGTCCCGGACGCAACGGGACCGCTATCGTGCCCGGGTGGACAGTGAGGCGGCCGCGATCATTCTCCAGGACGAACTCGATGCCCGCGACGCCCAGGCCTCCGCCTCCGGGATCCTGCCTGCCGGTCCCGTTGGATCCCCGGACCGCGTCCGGTGAGCGTCCGCAGGGGCCGGAACCCGCGCGATCAGGCGCGTCCGATGGATCCGGGCGCGTACGAGGGCGCGGACATGCCGTCGTGGCGCGCCTCCGATGGCCGCGGCGGTCCACCACCGGGTCGGCGACGTGGTCGCGGACAGGGCCAACCGGGCGGCGTGCCGGGAGTCCTTCGGTTCCTGCTCTTCACGGGGATCCTGGCGGCGGTCGTCGTCATCGCCGGACTGACCGCCCTCCGTCCGCTCGTTCGTGCCGCGGTCGTCGGATGGGCATGGGACAACCCGGGAGCGCTCCGGGTGTCCTTCGTCGCCGACTTCATCCGGGAGGACCTGGGTCCGGTGCTCACGGAGCCGGCCCCCGGCTCGTCCGACGAGGTCGTCTTCGAGGTGCAGTCGGGCGACACGACCACGACCCTCGCGCCGCGGCTCCACGAGGCGGGCTTCATCGCGTCCGAGCGCGCCTTCCTGTTCACGGCCATCGAGGCGAAGCTCGCGGACGATCTCCAGGCCGGTCTGTTCCTGCTGCGCGGCGACATGACGCCATCGGAGGTGGTCGGCGCCCTCGTCGACGCACGGGTCGTCGTCACCACCGTGGAGGTGACGTTCCGGGAAGGGCTCCGCCTGGAGCAGATAGTCGCGAAGCTCCAGACGGTCGCGTCGGAGGTGGACCCACAGGCCTTCCATGACCTGGCCTCGAAGCCGAGCGCAGCGCTCCTGGCCGACTACCCCTGGGTCTCCCTGCCCGAGGGCGCGAGCCTGGAGGGCTACCTATATCCGGCGACCTACACGCTGGTGACGGCCGCGAACGGCGGACCCTTCCGCGTCACCGACGCCGACACTCTGGTCCGGATGATGCTCGACAAGTTCCACGATGCGGTCGGCGATGCGCGCATGAAGGTGCCCGAGGAGCGGGGCTTGACCTTCCACGAGGTTCTCATCCTGGCCTCGATCGTCGAGCGCGAGGCCGTTCTCGACGAGGAGCGGCCACTGATCGCGGGCGTCTACCAGAACCGCCTCGACGGCAAGGGCGGCTCCAAGACGATCCTGAACGCGGACCCGACCGTCCTCTTCGCCGTCGACACGATGAAGCTCCGCGATCTGCCGTTCGAGGAGTGGCAGAACTACTTCTTCTGGAGCGTGCCCGAGGGTGGGCTCCTGAACGTGACAGTGAGCGACGATCTTCAGGGCTATCAGACCTACCAGAATCGCGGCCTCATCCCGGGGCCGATCTGCACGCCGACGGTGGCGTCCATCGATGCCGCCCTGGAGCCGGACACGGCCGAGGATTACCTGTACTTCCTCGCGATCCCCGACGAGAGCGGTCAGCATGTCTTCGCGAAGACCCTGGCCGAGCACAACGCGAACAAGAAGAAGTACGGGTACCAGTGACCACTCGACCGCGCGGCGCCGACGACGTGACCTGGCCCCACCCAGCGGACTTCGCCGCGCCACCGACGCGGCGCCGACCGTGATCGCTGGCTGCGAGGCGGATCGAGCCGCCCGCCCGGTGCGGCTCGAGGCCCTCCGCTCACGGATGAGCCGCGAGGGCGTGGACGGCTACTTCGGCGTCCGCTGGGAGCACATGCGCTATCTCACGGGCATTCCGTTCGACGAGGACGAGGTGACCGGATCCGGCGATTCCGGCAAGTTCCTCATCAGCGGGACCGAGTCGATCGTCCTGGCCGACAGCCGGTACACGGTCGCGATCAAGCGCGATGCTCCGGAATCGCGCGTCTTCGAGTGCTACAACGCGCTCGCGGACCGATGGGCCGAGTTGACGACCGGCGCGGGCGTCTCCCGGGTTGCCGTCGAGGCGATGTCGATCCCGCATCTGACCTGGGAACGACTGCAGGCAGCGGCACCCGACGTGGAGCTGGTGGCGGTGGAGGGCTGGGTCGAGGCGATCCGGGAGGTCAAGGAACCATCGGAGATCGAGCGGATCGCCGCGGCCTGTGCCGTCGCGGACCGAGCCCTGGCGACGCTCCTGCCGTCCATTCGTCCGGGTGTCACGGAGCGCGAGCTCGCCCTCGATCTCGAGTGGCGGATCAGGACCGGAGGGGCGGAGCGCCTCGCGTTCGCGGTCACCTGCCTCAGCGGTCCCGAGGCGGCCCTCCCGCACGGCTCGCCGGGCGACCGCCCCGTGCGGTCCGGCGAGGTGCTCCTGTTCGACTTCGGGGCGCAGGTCGCGGGATATCGCAGCGACATGACCCGAACCCTGTTCGTCGGCGAGCCGGCGGAGCGTGACCTCGCCGTGTACGGGGTTGTTGCGGCGGCGCAGGATGCGGTCTTCGCCGCGCTCAACGCAGCGTTGGCGCCAGCGGCGCGAGGTTCCACAGCGCCGCTGCCCGACGGTCCCGCGATGGACGCCCTCGCCCGGTCGGTCATCGAGGCGGACGGTCGATGGCCGGCCTACGGCCATGGCCTCGGACACGGGATCGGACTCGCGACACACGAGCTGCCCGGCCTGGGCCGCCGTTCAGCGAATGTCCCACTCCCGTCGCCGACGGTCTTCTCGATCGAGCCGGGGATCTACCTCGAGGGCGAGACCGGCGTCCGGATCGAGGACCTGGTAACCCTGGACGCACGCGCCGCACGGCTGGATCTGCTCACGCGCTTCCCGCGGGGCGTGGTCGTGGTGGGGTCATAGGCAGGACGTGGCACGGCGCCCGGCCTCGAAGCGGATCGCCCGTCTGGATCGGCTCGACGAGCGCCTCGGCTACAATCCGCCCACGATCCAGACCCTCCGATGCACACGCGCGGGCATTCCCGTGATCCCACCGCAGGAGCCTTCCACCGCATGATCAGCACCGGCGAGCTGCGCAAGGGCGTCGCCATCGAGCTCGATGGCGAGCTCTGGCAGATCCTTGACTACCACCACATCAAGATGGGCCGGGGGTCCGCCCAGGTCCGTATCTCGCTCCGGAACATCCGCCGCGGCGGGACGGTCGAGCGGTCGTTCCAGGCAGGGTCGAAGTGGCCGCGCGCAACCATGGAGCGTCGGCCCGTCCAGTACCTGTACCGCGACGGCGACGACTTCCACTTCATGGATACGGATACGTACGACCAGTTCATGCTTCGGGCCGACCAGCTCGCGGAGACCGCCCAGTACCTGAAGGACGGGATGATCCTGGATCGGACCACCTACCAGGGCGAGACGCTCGGCGTGGAGCTGCCCGTGACCGTCGAGCTCCTCGTCACGACCACGGAGCCAGGGTTCGCCGGGGACACCGCCCAGGGCGCCCGGAAGCCGGCCACGCTCGAGACCGGCCTCGTGGTCTCGGTTCCGCTGTTCGTCAACGAGGGCGACACCGTCCGCGTCGACACGCGGACCGGCGAGTACCAGACCCGGGTCTGAGCGCGTGCGTCCCACGCCACCGGGGACGCCTGGACTGCGGATCCTCGCGGTCAGCGAGGCCGCGAAGATCGTTGCCTCGCTTGTGCGCGCCGATGAACGCCTGCGCGACCTGTGGGTGGAGGGCGAGGTCGGGCGGGTCACGATCTCGACCGCCGGCCATGCCTACTTCACGCTCAAGGACGAGAAGTCGCAACTCCAGTGCGTCTGGTTTCGCGATGACCGTCGTCCGCTCGGCGTTCCAGCCGCAGACCGGCCTCCAGCGTCGTGGCCCACGGCCGCGTGGACCTGTACGAGCCGCAGGGTGCCCTCCAGCTGTACGTCGAGTCCCTCCAGCCGTCCGGGGTGGGGGACCTGGCGATCCAGTTCGAGCAGCTCAAGGCACGTCTGACGGCCGAGGGCCTGTTCGAGGCGGCGCGCAAGCGGCCGCTCCCGGCGCGACCGCCGGTCATCGCCGTGATCACCTCACCGACCGGCGCCGTCTGGAAGGACGTGTGCGAGGTGCTCGCGACGGCGGTGGCCATTGGCCATCGTCCTGCTCGTTGCCTGCAAGGTCCAGGGCGAAGGCAGCGCGCAGAGCATCGTCGGGGCGTTTCGGCGGCTCGAGCGGCACGTGGAGGAGCTCCGCCACGACGGCCGCGTAGCCGATGCACCCGCGGTGACCATCCTGGCACGTGGCGGCGGATCCATGGAGGATCTGTGGTCGTTCAACGATGAGCGCGTGGTCCGGGCGATCGTCGCCCATCCGCTGCCGGTCGTGTGTGGCGTCGGGCACGAGGTGGACGTCACGCTCGCCGATTTCGCGGCGGATGTCCGCGCGCCCACGCCATCGGCGGCAGCCGAGCTGGTCGTGCCGGACCGCGCCGAGTTCGCGGCGTCCCTGGCGCGCGGTGCGGAGCGGATGCACGGCGCTGCGGCACGGGTCGTCGTCGCTGCCGGCCGGGAGGTGATCGTGGAACATCGCCTGCTGGACCGTCTCCACCCCGCGGCGCGGTTGGCGGCCTCACGCGAGCGAGCGAGCGAGCTCCTGGACCGGGCTACGCGGGCGCTCCGTGAGCGGATCGCGGAGGGCCGCCGGCGCGACGAACGCCTCGCCGAACAGCTCCCGGTCCTCGTGGCACGGAGAACGTCGCTGGCGGGGGCGGAACTTGCCAGGGCGGGCGCGGCGCTCGGCGCACTGGGCCCGGGCGCAACCCTGGAGCGCGGCTACGCGATCGCGCGCCGCGTCGCCGATGGCCTCGTCATCCGGGATCCGGGCGAGGTGGCCGCCGGGACCGCGATCGCGATCCGGGTGGCGCGAGGCGAGTTCCCGGCCACCGCCGGCGAGGCGGACGCGTGACACTCGATATCGGGGAGCTGTTCGCCTTCGCCGTCCTGGCTGCCGTGATCGGGACCATCGGTGTCGCGTTCGGTATCTTGTTCCTGGCGCCGCGCCTGTCGCGGCTCGCGGAGCGCAGAGACGAGGAGCCCCGTGTCGGAGACGACTGAGACCCCGATCGAGAGTCTGACCTTCGACGATGCCCTATCCGAGCTCCAGAAGACCGTGGCCGAGCTCGAGACGGGCGGACTGCCGCTCGAGCGCTCGATCGCCCTGTACGAGCGTGGCGTCGCCCTGCACGAGCGCTGCGCTGCTCTGCTCGCCGGCGCCGAACTGAAGGTCCAGCAGCTGGTGACACGCGCCGGCGGCGCGCTGTCGGCGATTGATGTCCGGCCCGAGGAGGCCGCAGAGGCCGAGTAGGGGACGGGAGCGTCGGTTCCTGGGCCACCCCGCCACGACTGCAGTCCATTCTGTGCCGGCGCCTGGCCCCGGCGGCGGACGTTCTGCCCAGCAGAACCAACCGCGGTTTTCGCGATCCCTGGCGTGCCGGGGAGCGATGCCGGGTAGGGATCCCTGGGGAGCGGCCGGCGAACCGCCCGCACCCGGTGGACCGACGGCCCGCACCCCGGGGAGAATTCCGGGCTTTGTTCTCCTGCCCAGAACGGCGGCCGACTCGTGGCGGCCCGGGTTTGCAGAAACCTGCGCGTCTGTGGTATCACGTTCCAGGCCGATGAGCACCGGCGCCACGCGTCCGGCCGGGTATCCGTCCTTCCGGGGTAGACTCGCGCAGTTCGAACGCCTAGGAGCAAGACCCACACAGTGAGCTCAATCCTCGCCGGCCTCCAGGGACCCGCCGATCTCCGTGGCCTCGATGAGGGCCAGCTCGCGATCCTCGCGGCGGAGCTCCGGGAGACGATCATCTCGACGGTCGCGTCGACGGGCGGTCACCTCGGTTCGTCGCTCGGTGTGGTGGAACTGGCCATCGCCCTTCACCGGCTGCTCGAATCGCCGCGGGACAGGATCGTCTGGGATACGGGTCACCAAGCCTACGCGCACAAGCTTCTCACCGGTCGCCTCGAGGACTTCAGCACGCTCCGCCAGCTGGATGGGATCGGCGGCTTCCCCCGGCGCTCGGAGAGCGAGCACGACGTGTTCGACGGTGGACATGCCGGCACGGGCCTGTCGATCGCCCAGGGCCTCGCCACCGCGCGAGACATGCGTCACGGCATGGAGCGAATCGCGGTCGTCGTGGGGGACGCGGCGCTGATGACCGGCCTGTCACTCGAGGCCCTCAACGACGTCGGCCACAAGGGCACGCAGCTGCTGATCGTCCTCAACGACAACGAGATGTCGATCAGCCCGACGGTCGGTGCGGTCGCCACGTATCTCTCGAAGATCAAGCTCAGCGTTGCCTGGCAGCAGAGCAAGTCCGCGTACGACAACCTGGTCGAGAAGCTCCCCGTTGTCGGTGGCAGCGCGCTCGAATGGAGCCAGCGCATCCGACGCTCGGTGGTCAACCTGGCGTCCCCGGGACAGCTCTTCGAGGACCTTGGCATTTCCTACATCGGGGTCGTGCCCGGCCACGATCTCCACGCGCTCCTCGAAACATTCCGTCGGGTGCTTGAACTCAAGGGCCCGGTCCTCGTCCACGTGCGGACGCAGAAGGGGCGGGGCTACCGACCGGCGGAGACCGATCAGGTGTCGTTCCACGGCGCAGCCCTCCCGCCGATGGAGCTCGCGCCGAGCGCTGATGCCCACGACCCGAGCCACGCCGACCAGCCGGTCCGGACGTCGGCCCCACACGGTTCTGGCTCCAATGGGGACGCGATTCCGCCGGCGCGCGACCCGGGCGCGCCGAAGAAGCACCCGAACTACACGTCCGTCTTTGCCGACGAGCTGGTGGCGCTGGCCGACAGTGATCGCCGGATCGTCGGGATCACGGCGGGGATGCCGACCGGGACCGGCATGGCCACGTTCCGCGCGGCCCATCCGGATCGCACCATCGACGTTGGCATCGCCGAACAGCATGCGCTGACGCTGGCGACCGGTCTCGCCCTCGGCGGCATGCGGCCCGTGGTCGCGCTGTACTCCACGTTCCTCCAGCGGGCTTTCGATCAGACCGTTCACGACCTCTGCCAGAACGACGTGCCGGTCGTCCTGGGCGTGGATCGGGCCGGGCTCGTCGGCGAGGATGGGACGTCGCACCAGGGCATGTACACGATCCCCGCCCAGCGGCAATTGCCGTACCTCGTGGTGGCCAGCCCAAGGGACGAGCAGGAGCTGCGGGCGCTCCTGCGGACCGCGCTTTCCCAGGACCATCCGTTCGCCCTGCACTACCCACGAGACGCGGGCCTCGGATTGCCGCAGGTGGAACCACCCGTCATCCCGGTCGGCCAGGCGGAGATCCTGCGCGAGGGCAGCGACGTGCTGTTCGTTGGCTTCGGGCCCATCGTCATGCGCGCCCTCGAGGCGGCCACGGCGCTCGAGCGTGACGACTGGTCGATCGGCGTGATCAACGCCCGGTTCGCCAAGCCGCTTGATCGCCAGCTGATCCTCGATCAGGCGCGGGGCAAGCGGCTCGTGGTGACATTCGAGGAGAGCGTCGTGACCGGAGGGTTCGGGAGCGGCGTGCTCGAAGCGATCGAGGAGGCCCGGCTGACGGATCCGGCGTATCGCGGCATCCCGGTCAAGATCGTGGGCCTTCCCGGCGATCGATTCGTGGATCACGGGGCGGTCTCGGACCTCCGGCGCGTGCTCCGGCTCGATGCTCCCGGTCTGGAGGCCCAGGTCCGCGAGGCACTCGCGGTAGTCGATGCTGCGCCCGGCCGTTCCGAGGCTCCAACCAGCCTCGCCTGAGCCCAGGGGTGAGCCCGCGATGAGCCGGCTGTGCCACGATAGGCCGGTGAATGCCACGGCTCCCACCCGCGCCCGCCCCGCCGGCACGCGCTCGACCCGCGTCCGGCTGGATCAGCTGCTCGTCGAGCGGGGACTCGCCCCGTCCCGGGCGCGCGCCCAGGCGCTGCTCCTCGCCGGGCGTGTCCGGGTCGGTGTCGGCGACGCCGCGCGGACGGACCGCAAGGCCGGGGACCTGGTAGATCCTGCCGTTCTCGTCGACGTCGAGCTCGCGGACCCGTACGTCAGTCGGGGCGGCCATAAGCTCGCCGCCGCCCTGGACGCCTTCAATCTGGATCCGGCGGGGCAGACGTGCCTGGACGTCGGGGCGTCGACCGGTGGCTTCACCGATGTCCTGCTCCAGCGCGGTGCGGGCCGGGTCTACGCCCTTGATGTGGGCCGCGGACAGCTCGCCGAGAAGCTCCGGGGCGACGAGCGCGTCGTGTCGATGGAACGGACCAATGCGCGAACACTGCTCCCCGGCACCCTGCCGGAGCCGGTCACGCTGGCCACGATCGACGTTTCGTTCATCTCGCTGCGCCTCGTCCTCGGTCCCGTGTTGGCAACCTTCGGGAAGAGCGGCGGCGCGATCGTGGCCCTCGTGAAGCCGCAGTTCGAGGCCGGGCGCGGCCAGGTCCGGGGAGGGGTTGTCCGGGATCCAGCCATCCACCGGGCAACGGTGGAGCGCGTCGTCCTGGCGGCCGAGGACCTCGGCATGACGCCGCTCGATGTCATCGCCTCGCCGATCCTGGGCCCCGAGGGGAATCGCGAGTTCCTGCTCCACCTGCAGGTTTCGAGCGAGGATGCGCCCGCGCGGGACGCCGGCGATGTCGTCGCGATCGCGGAGGGCCTGGCAGATCGGATTCGCGGCATAACCATGGGAGACGTGTCGTGAGCGGTGCTTCGATCACCCGGATCGGGTTCGCCTACAACCCCACCAGCGAGGATGCGGTGGACCTCCGTGACCGCGCCATCGGATGGGCTGCGATGCGCGGCCTTGACCACTGGGCGACGACGGCGGCCGATCTCGAATCCCTCCACCGCGAGCTGCCGGGGTCAGACTTCCTGATCGTCCTCGGCGGCGACGGGACGTTTCTGCGGGCCGCGCGCGCGGTCGCGGACGTCGACATTCCGCTCCTCGGGATCAACGTCGGCAAGGTGGGCTTCCTGTCCAAGGTGGAAGCCGGGGAGCTCGTACGCGTGCTCGATCGCCTCCAGGCCGGCAGTTACACGCTCGAGCCTCGGATGGCCCTTGAGGGCCGGATCATCCGTGCCGGCGCGACGGACGGTTCCACCGGCGCGGCGACGGATGGCGGGGAGCGGTACGTCGCGCTCAATGACGTGGTCGTCGCGCGCGGATCCCTCGCCCGAGTCGTGCGCCTGGATGTCTCGATCGACAACAGCCACCTTGCGACCTACATCGCGGATGGGCTCGTCGTGGCAAGCCCGACGGGCTCAACCGGCTACTCGTTCTCCGCGGGAGGTCCAATCCTGGATCCGACGGCTCGGAACCTCATCGTGACCCCGATTGCCGGCTACCTCACGACGATCCGGTCCGTCGTCGTCGATCCGTCGGTCGTCGTTCGCTGCCGCGTGACCGATGCTCACGAGGCGATCGTCTCGATCGACGGTCGGGAAGATGTGCCGATCGCCGTCGGCGACGTCGTCGAGGTCCGTGCGCTGGAGCAACCGATTCGACTGGTCCAGCCGGAAGGCTCGCTGCCGTTCTGGGATCTCCTCAGGAAGAAGGTCGAGCTCCTGCCCTCGTGAGACTCGGGTGACCGCGCTCCCGGAATCGGCCGCACCGGGCGCGTTCGATGCCGTGGATCCCGACGCTGCCCCCAGCGCCTTCGAGCCCGGCGGCCCCGGGCGCCTGCTCGAGCTCTCGGTCGTGGATCTCGGGCTGATCGACCACCTGCGGCTGGTCCTGGGCCCGGGGCTGAACGTGCTCACGGGCGAGACCGGGGCCGGCAAGAGCCTGCTCATCGACGCCCTCGGTCTGGCGCTCGGCGCACGGGCTGATACCTCGCTCATCCGACACGGCGCGGACACTGCGCGCGTTGAGGCCCTGTTCGACCGGTTGCCGGAGCCGCTGATCGCCGTTCGCGAGGTGACGAGTGCCGGCCGGTCCACGGCGCGGGTCGACGATGGCGCCGTGACGGCGGCCCGACTCGCCGAGATCACCGGACGGCTCGTGGAGATCCACGGCCAGCACGACCAGGGCCGACTCCTCGACGAGCGCTGGCAGCGCGAACTCCTGGATGCCTACGGCGATCACGCAGAGGCGCGCGCAGCCATGGCGGCATCGGTGGCGCTCTGGCGAGAGAACCGGGCGGAACTCGCGACCCTCATGACCGATCCGCGCGAGCTGGCCCGCCGCCTGGACCTGCTGGACCACGAGGTCGCCGAGATCGGCGCGGCCCGGCTCCGGCCCGGTGAGGCGGCCGAGATCCGTGCCCGTCTTGCAGCTGCGCGACACGGCGAGGCGATTGCGGCCGGTGGTGCCGCAATCCGGGAGGTCCTGGACGGGGACGGCCCGTCGGCTCGCGTCACGCTTGGCTCGGCGCTGCAGGAGGCTCGAACGCTTGCTCGCGTCGACCCGCGATTCGAGTCGGTCGCCGCTCGCCTTGCCGGTGCGGACGCCGAGCTCGAGGACGTCGCCGGCGAGCTCCGCGGCCTCCTCGATGCCGTGGATCACGACGCCGGCGCGGTGGCGGCGCTCGAGGAGCGCCTGTCCGTGATCTTCAGCCTCGAGCGACGCTACGGTGACGATGAAGAGGCGGTGATCGCCCATGGCGATCGCGCCGCGGACGAGGCGGGTCGACTCCGCGGGATGGAGGGCGAGCGGACCCGCCGTCAGGCCGACGATGAACGCCTCCTCGCATCGGTCGCAGCTGCCGCGGCCCGTCTCGGAACGCTGCGCCGCGAGGCCGCGGTCCGACTGAGCCACGACACGGACGAGGTCCTGCAGGAGCTTGGCTTCCCGCCGGGCACCTTCGAGGTCCTGCTGGGCCGCCGGCCCGCGGCCTCGAACGAAGCGGCCATCGAACTGGATGGCGACGCGGTGGCGTTCGATGCGACCGGCGCGGATGATGTCGTCTTCCAGCTCGCTCCAAATCCGGGCGAGCCCGCACGGCCGCTGGCCAGGATCGCGTCCGGGGGCGAGTTGTCGCGCGTGGCACTCGCGATCAAGCAGGTCCTTGCTGGAGCCGACCAGACGCCGACGCTCGTGTTTGATGAGGTAGACGCCGGCATCGGTGGGCGGAGCGCGGATCCGGTCGGGCGGAGCCTGTGGGCGCTGGCGCAGCGTCATCAGGTGCTCGTCGTGACCCACCTGCCCCAGATCGCCGCGCATGCCGATGCCCACTTCCGGATCGTCAAGGGCGACCGCGACGGCCGGACAGTGACTGACGTCACCGCCCTGGACCGCGAGGGCCGGATCCGGGAGCTGGGGGCCATGCTCGGCGGGGTGGGGGAGGCCGGACTGGCGGATGCGGCCATGGCGCAGGGCCGAGGATTGCTGGACGCGGCCGAATCCTGGCGCGGCCGGACCGCGCGCGACGGCTGACCGCGGGCGAGGGGATCGTGCGCAGCGCGACCCAGCTCGAGCGCGCCATCGAGGAGTTCCTGGACCACCTTCGTGTTGAGCGCGGCGTCTCACCCGCGACGATCCGTGCCTATCGCGGCGACCTCGATGACTTCAGCGCCGCTCGCGGCACGCCCGGGACTGGGCCAGTGGGCCCGATGCGGCAACTAGGTACCTGGCGGCTCGCTCACGTCGCGGCCGGCCCAGCGATCCCGGACTCGCACCGTCCAGCCTGCGGCGCCGGGCGGCCGCCATTCGTGGCTTCTACCGGTTCGCGTTCGGGGAAGGCCTCATCCCGGTCGACGTCGCGGCCCATCTTGATCTGCCGCGGATGTCACGGCTGCTGCCCGAGACCCTGACGGTGGCCGAGGTGGAACGTCTCCTGGACGCGGCAGGACCGGAGGGCGCTGCGCAGGACGGTGCGCCGAACGGTGCGCCGACGGCGCCGACCTGGATCGCAGGATCGAACCCGGACCGCTCCGCGAGCGGGCCCTCGTGGAGCTCCTGTATGCCGCCGGATTGCGGATCTCCGAGGCCCTCGGGCTGGACCGCGAGGACCTGTCCCTCGACGGCGGGTTCGTGCGGGTCATCGGCAAGGGCGACAAGGAGCGCCTCGTGCCGGTCGGAGACCTCGCGCTCGGTGTCCTCGCCAGCTGGATCGAGGGGCCGCGGACCGCCCTCCTCGCGCTGGGCCACGTGCAACCTGTGCGGGGCGGCCCGCTCTTCCTGGGGGATCGCGGCCGTCGCTGGGCACGTCAGCAGGCATGGGCGGCCGTGAAGCGGGCGGCGAACGCGGCCGGCCTCTCGGATCGCGTCAGTCCGCACACGCTCCGCCACTCCTTCGCGACCCACCTGCTGGAGGGTGGCGCCGACCTGCGGATCGTCCAGGAGTTGCTGGGGCATGCGAGTATCAGCACCACACAGCTCTACACGCACCTGACCGGCGAGCGGATCCGCGAGGTGTACGCTCGCGCCCACCCCCGAGCCTAGGAGGATCCTGCCCGTGCCGCGGTACGCCGACACCCTGCTCTCGGATGGAGAGCGCATCGCGCTGCGATCCCGCCAGCACTGGTTCGCCACGATCGTTGACGGCCGCGTGCCCTGGGCGATCTTCATCGCCTCGATCATCCTCATCGTCCTGCGTTTCCAGCTGACCGGCGACGGTCCCCTGGAGCAGGGCCTCGGGTTCATCATCCTGGCGCTGCTCGTGGTCTCGCTGGCCTGGCTCGGCAAGCACTACTGGAGCTGGTATGCACAGGACTACATCGTTACCAACCGGCGGGTCCTGAAGGTCGAGGGAATCCTGAACAAGCGGTCCGCGGACAGCTCGCTCGAGAAGATCAACGACGCCGTCCTGGAGCAGAATCTCGCGGGCCGGATCCTCGGCTACGGGGACCTGGACATCCTGACGGCCAACGAGGAATCGGTCGATCGCTATCGCATGCTCGACCAGGCCCCCCGTTTCAAGAAGGTCATGCTGGACCAGAAGCACCTCCTGGAGATCGACCTGGTTCGGATGCCCAGCCCACCGTTGCGCGCCCCCGCGCCGGGCATGCCCGCGATGAGCGCCCCGCCGGCAAGCGGCCGCACGATGTCCCCGGACGAGGTGACGAAGGCGCTCGGAGACCTCGCCACGCTGCGCGACCGCGGCGCGATCACCGCCGAGGAGTTCGACGCAAAGAAGCAGGAGCTGCTCGGACGCCTGTAGGGGGCGCGGTTCACCCTCGACGGACCGGTCCAGGGGCCGCTTCCGCCCGGCGCGGCCCGAGGGGCTAGGATTCCGCGAGGTCGCCATCTGGTGGCCCGTTCCACGAGGCGATCTACTTGGTGCTCGACGACCTGACCATAGCGAAGCTGTCGCTCATCCCGATCATGCTGCTCGTGGCCCTCCCGATCCATGAGTTCTCACATGCCCTGGCCGCGTACCGCCTGGGCGACGGCACCGCAAGGCTGTTCGGTCGGCTGACCCTCAATCCGGTCGTCCATTTCGATCCGGTCGGCGGGACGCTCCTGATCTTCACCCTCCTGGTGCCCGGCAGTTTCCTCATATTCGGCTGGGCAAAGCCGACCCCGGTCAACCCGATGAACCTGCGGGGCGGCCGCCAGAGCGACGCACTTGTTGCGCTGGCCGGGCCACTCTCCAACTTCGTGCTCGCCGCCGCAGCGGCGATCCCGTTTCGGGTCATCATGGAGACCGGCGTCGACCTGCCGGGCCTCATTCCGTTGCTGTTCTACCTGTTCATCCAGATCAACATCGTGTTGATGATCTTCAACCTGATCCCGCTGCCGCCGCTGGATGGCTCGCACATCCTCCTCGCCCTGGTGGACCCGCAGACAAGCTGGCGACTTCGAACCGTGCTGCAGCAGTACGGTCCGATGATCCTGCTGGCCGTCATCTTCCTGCCGGCCGTGACCGGCCTCCCGTCGCCGCTCGGGATCATCTTCGATGTTGTCGCCCGCCCCATCATCAGCCTCCTCACCGGCCTGTGAGACGGGGGGATTCGGCCTGGTGGGCCGGCAAGGTCAGGCGGTTCCGGGGGCATATCCGAGCGCGGGTGCGCGCGGATGAGCGTGCGGCGCTAGCGGCCTGGCTAACGTCGGCCCAGCTGGCCGTGTTCGACGGGATGTCGGTGGCCGATCGCCGGCATGGCCTCGACGTCGTTGCCGCACTGCGTGCAGCTGGGGTGCAGGCCGACGACGTGCTCGTTGCCGGTCTCCTTCACGACGCCGGCAAGGGCGCGACGGGCGCCGGCCCTCGCGTGATTCATGCCCTCGGCCAGGCGTATGGGAACTGGATCCCGGGAGCGCTGCGCTGGATTCCCGGCATGACGGCGGCCCTCCATCGCCTGGCCACGCACGCCGAGACCTCGGCCGCGCTGGCTGAAGCGGCCGGCTGCTCGGCTCGGACCGTGGACCTGATCCGCTGGCAGGAAGCACCCCGGGACCCCGAGTTCGGTGAGCGGCTGCGGCTGGCCGATGAGGCCAACTGACATGACCGATGCCGCTCCGGCCCTCGCCGTGACGACCGGCGAATCGGACCGGCGCAGTCCGGCCGTCCGGTTCGGTGCCGGTCGGCGGCCGGAGGACTCGACCGAGGTCGTCCTGTCCGACTGGGCCGGCCCGCTCGGGTTGCTGCTCACGCTCATCGAAGCGCGTCGCATGGACGTGATGACCGTTCCGCTCGGCGCACTGGCCGGGGCATATCTCGAGTCGCTGGCCACGCTCGAGGGTGATCGGATCACGAACATCAGCTCGTTCGTGGCCGTGGCCAGCCAGCTCATCCTCATCAAGAGCCGGGCGATGCTCCCGCGGCGGGCCGAGCCGGGCGAGCCCAGGAGCGCTGCCGGACGATGGACCGGATCCCGAGGCGGAACTGCGCGAGCGGTTGATCCTGTATCGCGCCTACCGCGACGCCGGATCGGCGATGCAGGATGTCGCCGCGTTT
Organism: uncultured Chloroflexia bacterium; assembly: GCA_963697415.1. Lineage (GTDB taxonomy): Bacteria > Chloroflexota > Limnocylindria > Limnocylindrales > CSP1-4 > UBA5189. Next base: position 2,362,220 of record CAVONW010000003.1, on the reverse strand, counting down.
CGGGTCGGTCTCTTCCGGCGCGAACCGACCGCCGCGCTGGCGGCGGCCATTGCCGGCGCACGGCTACCCGACGCGCCGCCCCTGGACCCGGCGGTCCTCGTGGCCGCGCTCCAGCGGCTGGCCGTGATCGTCGCGCCGCCTGAGCCGCCGCCGGAAACGGTGCGGCGCACGATCACCCTCGCCGAGCGGGCCGCGATCATCCGCGCCGCGCTCCGGGCCGCGCCGACGATCGTGCTCCAGGAGCTGCTTCGCGGCGCCCGCGATCGGGTCGTCGTCGCGGTGACGTTCCTGGCCATGCTCGAGCTCATGAAGCGACGCGAAATCGTCGTTGAGCAGGGGACGCCATTCGGTCCGATCACCGCTCGGCGCACCACGGCCGCCGAACGCGCCGCGGCAGGCCTCATCGGCGACGAGGACGACACGCCGCTGGACGAATCCCTGGCGAGCTTCCGATGATCGACGACGCGCTTCACGACTTCGCCGCCGAGTCACCTGATGAGGACGGCGAGCTCCACGACGCCGAGCCCTCCGCCACTGAGCCCTCTGCCACGACGGACGAGGAGGACGGCTCGACGCAGATCCCGATCGGGCTGACCGAATCGTCACTGGAGGCGCTGCTGTTCGTCGCCGAACGGCCGCTGTCGCGCCGCGAGATCGGCCTGCTCGCCGGGGTGGATCGGGAGACCGTCGACGCGCGTCTCGGCGATCTCGAGGTGACGCTCCGGGACCGGGGCATCCAGCTGCTCCTGTCCGGCGATCGCGTGGAGCTGGCCACGTCGCCCGATGCCGGTGCGCTCGTTGCCCGCTATGTCGGGGCGGACGCGGTGCGGCTATCACCGACCGCCCTGGAGGCGCTTGCCATCGTTGCCTACCGGCAGCCGGTGACGAAGTCGACGGTCGAGCGGATCCGCGGCGTCGACTCGGACTACACCATCCGGAGCCTGCTCCATCGCCGGTTGATCGTGGAGCTGGGCAGGTCTGCTGCGCCGGGCCGCCCGATCCTGTACGGGACCGGGTTCGACTTCCTCGAGCGATTCGGGCTGACCTCACTGGACGACCTGCCGCCACTCGATGCTGACATCGCAGGCCATCTCGTGGATCCGGGCTCACCAGACGCCGTCGTGGACGGAGAAGGCGAGGGGTCAAGTGCCTGACGAACGACTGCAGAAGATCCTCGCCGCCGCCGGCGTCGCCTCGCGACGGGCGAGCGAGGCACTGATCAAGAGTGGGCGGGTCAGCGTTGACGGGCGGATGGCGACGCTCGGCGAGCAGGTGGACCCGGCGACCGCCCGGATCGAAGTGGATGGCATCCCCGTCGGCGTCGGGGCGGCCCGGGCCTATGTCGCGCTGCACAAGCCGGCCGGGGTGACGGCGACGACCCGTGATCGGCACGCGGAGACCACGGTCCTGGATCTCATCCCCACCGCGCTCGTGCCGGACGGCACCCGACTCTATCCAGTCGGGCGGCTGGATCTCGACTCGGAGGGGCTCATCCTGCTGACCAACGATGGAACTTGGGCGGACCACGTCCTGCATCCGCGCTTCGGGGTCCAGCGCGAGTACGCCATCGGTCTGGATCGACCGCTCGATCACGATCAGGCACGCACTCTGCGAGAGGGCATCAAGCTGGAAGAGGGCCTCGCCCTCCTCGCGGCACCCCTGCGGCCCGCGACCGCGATCGAGACGCGGACCCTCGTGGACCTCCTGCACCCGGCCGCATCGCCGGACCTGACCTGGTATCGGGCCGTCCTGGCGCAGGGCTGGAAGCGCCAGCTTCGCCGCATGTTTGCCGCGGTCGGCGCGCCGATCCAGCGCCTGGTCCGCGTCAGGATCGGGACCGTCCGGATCGACCGGCTCCCTACGGGCCGGGCTCGCGTCCTGCGTGCACCGGAGATCAAGCAGCTCGGTGCCGTGCCGGGAGCCCTGCCACCCCGGCCATCTGCACCGGTGCGCGCGGTCCAGCCCTTCCAGCCGCCGCCTCCGCGCGGGGCGCCCGGCGCGGGGCGGCCCGGCTCGGCCGGCGGTCGCGCGGCAGAAGGGCGCGCCCGGATCAACTGGCCCGCGGCGTCCGCTCCCGAAGCCTCGTCCGAGCGTGAACCCCCGCCCAGAAGATCGCGCGAACCGCATGCGAGAGGATTATCCTCGGGGGCGATGACTGCCCCCGCACCGGCGGTCGAGGCCGCCGGTCTGCGCAAATCGTTCGGAACCGTCAATGCCGTGGACGGGATCGATCTCGCGCTGGCTCCCGGTCGGATCTACGGCCTGCTCGGGCCCAACGGGTCCGGCAAGACTACGTTCATCCGGATGGTCGCCGGCCTCGCCCGGCCGACGGCCGGCACCGCCCGTGTTCTGGGCACGCTCATGCCGAACCGGGACCTGCTCCGCCAGATCGGTTACATGCCCCAGGCGGAGGCGCTCTATCCGGAGCTGTCGGTCGCCGAGAACGTCGCCTTCTTCGCACGGCTCGAGGGCCAATCTGATCGCGAGCCGGTGGACCGCGTCCTCGATCTCGTCGGGCTGGCGGACCGGCGGACGACGCCATCCATGCATCTGTCGGGTGGCATGCGGCGTCGATTGTCCCTTGCCTGCACGCTGGTCCACGAGCCGGCCGTGCTTCTCCTCGACGAGCCGACCGTCGGCGTGGACCCCGCGCTCCGTGTCCAGTTCTGGGCCCACTTCCGGAAGCTTGCCGCGGCCGGCACCACGATCATCGTCGCGAGCCACGTCATGGACGAGGCCGACCGCTGTGACGAACTGATCTTCATCCGGAGCGGACGTGTGCTCGCACGCGGGACCTCGGCGGAGGTCCGTGACCGCGCCGGCTCAGCGGACCTCGAGACCGCATTCCTGCACTTCTCCGGCCTCGACGCCGAGGGCCGCGCGCTCGAGGCTCCGATCTCATGAACGCGTCCAGGATCCTCGCCGTCGCTCGCCGCATCGCCCAGGGCTTCCGGCGGGACGAGCGGACACTCGGGCTCATCTTCGTCGTTCCGATCGTGATCACCGCCCTCCTCGGCTGGGTGATCCGCGACCAGAAGGAACTGACCGTCGGGGTCGTGATCGTCAACGAGGCGGGGCCGCCGGGCCAGCGAATCGTGGACGCCCTCACGATCGGCGACGACCGGCGCCCCGGACGGGATCGAAGTCGTCTCGACCGCCGAGACGAGGGCCGCCGCCGAGGCGGCCTTGCGGGACGAGAACGGTGACCTTGCCCTGATCCTGCCGGCATCGCTTCCGCGAGACGTGCTGGCCGGGCAACGTCCGCACCTCACCGTCATCACCGGTGGTACCGATCCGGCCGTCGATGGGGCCGCCCTGGGCAGGCTGCAGGGACTCATGGCCACGATCGCAGGCGAGCTCGCTGCCGCAAGCGGGGGCGTGGCGATCATCCCGGAGATCGATCGGGAGACGCTCTACCTGACGGCCCAGGCCGACGAGCTCGACGTCCTCGCGCCCGTCTTCCTCGCCTACTTCGCGTACTTCTTCGTGTTCATCCTGACCGGCATCAGCTTCCTGCGCGAGCGCATCGGCGGAACGCTGGAGCGGCTGCTCGCGACGCCGGTGTCGCGGACAGAGATCGTCCTCGGTTACAGCCTGGGCTTCGGCTTCTTCGCCGTCCTGCAGGTCATCGTGCTGACCGTGTTCGTGCTGGCCCGGATCGATGTCCCAGCCATCGGGCCCCTGCCGGCGTTCACGATCGGGTTGGCCGTGCAGAGTGTGGGATCGCCGCTGATCGCCTTCCTCCTGGCGGTCGTCCTGTCGCTGGGTGCGGTGAGCCTGGGGATCTTCCTGTCCACGTTCGCCCGGACCGAGCTCCAGATCATGCAGTTCATCCCGCTGGTGATCATCCCGCAGGGCCTCATCGGCGGGATCTTCTGGCCGGTGGATCGGCTCCCCGATGTCCTCGAGGTGTTCGCGCACGCGATGCCGATGGCCTATGCGGTCGATGGGCTGCGAGCCGTCATGCTCCGCGGCGCGGACTTGGGCGACGCCGCCGTGCAACTCGACTTCCTCGTGTTGACCGGGATCGCCGCGCTGTTCGTGGTCCTGGCCGGAGCGACTATCAAGCGCGAGGTCGCCTGACCGTTCGTCGGGTCTCCGCCCGGCCGATGCCGGTATGCTCACGGCGATGACCCAGCCTGCCGGTGCTCTATCTGGCCGCCTGCCCGTCGTGGCCCTCGACGGCCCCGGATCCTCGGGCAAGAGCAGCGTCGGGGCCGCCGCGGCCGCTCGACTTGGGCTCCGGTTCTGCGACACCGGTTTGCTCTACCGGGCGGTGACGATCGCGGCTCTGCGCCGGGGCATCGGTGATGCGGACACGGACGCGCTGGTTGCGCTCGTCGGTGCCATCCGGCTGGAGGCCGATTCGGACGGCCGCTACACGATCGTGACCCTGGACGGCGACGACGTCACGGCCGAGATCCACGTGCCGGAGGTCGATGCGGTCGTCTCCGCCTACGCGCGAATCCCGGCACTCCGGGCTGCCCTGCTGGAACGCCAGCGCGAAATGGCCGCGGCCGGCGGCATCGTGATGGCCGGCCGCGACATCGGCACGGTCATCCTGCCAGACGCGGACGTCAAGCTGTACCTGGACGCATCGGTCGCGGAGCGCGCCCGGCGTCGGGCCCGGGAGCGTGGCATCGATGAGGCCGGGCCCGGGGCGGAGGAGATCCTCGGCCAGCTCCAGGCCCGTGACGATCAGGACGCAACGCGTGCCGTCGCACCGCTCCGGCCGGCAGCGGGCGCCGTCGTCATCCGGACCGACGGCAACACCGTTGAGCAGACCGTGGACCTCGTCGTGGCAGCGATCCGCGATGGATCCCGACCCGGGACGGCGGCGACCCACGAGACGCCGCGGGCGGACGGGGATCGGGCGAAGACCCGGCCGCCCCGCCGGCCACCAATCGCCCCCACGCCCATCGCCACCCGCGTCGGTTTCATCATCGCCATCGCATCGTGGGTCATGCGTCGCATTGCGGGCCTGTTCACCCGTGTCCGGATCGAGGGCGACCTTGCGGCGTTTCCGCGCGAAGGCGCCGTCCTGATCGCCGCCAACCACGCCTCGAACGCCGATCCCGTGCTCATCGGTGGGTTTCTCAACGCCAGGCTGGGCCGGCCGATCAACTGGATGGGCAAGCGCGAGGTCTTCGACATCCCGTTCATCTCCTGGCTCGCGCGCCGCGGTGGCGTGCATCCACTGGAGCGTGGCGCCGCCGACGTGGAAGCGTTCAAGACCGCCATGCGGATCCTCGAAGGCGGGCACATCCTGGCCGTCTTCCCGGAGGGCACCCGCAGCCCCGACGGCCGCCTCCATGTGGCCAAGGACGGGGTGGCCGTCCTCGCGGCGCGCTCCGGTGCGACCATCGTCCCGATCGGGGTCGGTGACAGCGACCGGCTCTGGGCCAGGGGCCGTCGGATGCCCCGGCGGACGCCCAGCGTGACCGTTCGCATCGGCAAGCCGTTCAAGCTCTCGGATGCACTCGCCGAGACTGCGGGCCCGACGGCGCCCGAGGAAGGCCGGGCCGACGTGGCCTCTCGACGGCGTGCGAACGCGGCCGGGACGGACCTCATCATGCGGCGCATCGCCGCGCTCCTGCCGCCCCGTCAGCGCGGCTCGTACGGGGAAGACCCGCCCGCCTGACCGGGATTCGGCCGACCCCGTGCGATACTTCCGGCTGCCATGGGAACCGTCACCGACATTCGAATCGCGAAGCGCACCGGCTTCTGCTATGGCGTCCGCGAGGCCATCGACAAGGCCAAGGAAGCCAGTGCGGCCGGCAAGTCGACGCACACCCTGGGCCAGGTCGTCCACAACGAGGGCGTCGTGCGGGACCTGCAAGCACTCGGCATCCGGACGGTCGACGCGCTCGATGACGTCGACCATGGCGCTGCGGTCGTCATCCGCGCCCACGGGGTGCGGCCCGAAGTCATGGAGCGTGCGTCAGACCGGGGCCTCGAGGTCATCGACGGCACCTGTACCTGGGTCATCCAGGAGCAGCGGGAGCTGAGCAAGCTCGTCGAGGAGGACTACACCATCGTCCTGCTCGGGACGCCCAAACACCCCGAGGTCGTAGGTCTCCTTGGCTTCGCTCCCGATGCGATCGTCATCGACGAGGAGGAGGACTGGGAGCAGATCCCGCGACGGAAGAAGATGGCGCTCATTTCGCAGAGCACGCAGCCGCCCTGGAAGTTCGAGAAGCTGGCCGCGTTCATGGTCGGGCGAAGCCACGAGCTGAAGATCGTCAACACGGTCTGCCCGGTCACGATCCGGCGCCAGCAGGACACGCTCGAGGCCGCCGGCGGGGTCGATCTGATGGTCGTCGTGGGCGGGCGATCATCGGCCAACACGAAGGAGCTGACCCGGCTGTGCGGGATCGCCGGGTACGCCCGCGATCCAGATCGAATCCGTTCGCGACCTTGACGATCCCGCCCCGTTCGAGGGCAGCCGCGTCGTCGGGGTCACGGGCGGCACGTCCACGCCCATCGAGGATCTCCACACCGTTGCGCAACGGATCCTCGAGCTGGCCGGCACGCCAGCCACCCAGGCACGGGCCGCCGAACTCGCCGACGCGGCATTCGCGATGGCCGCTCACCCGGCCGGTCGGACGACGTCGCTGCCGGCCGCCGCGGCAGTGGGCTGACGTGGCCGGGCAGGGGGGCGCGCTACCCGTCATCGCGATCGTGGGGCGCCCGAACGTGGGCAAGAGCACGCTCTTCAACCGGATCGTCGGGGAACGGTCTGCGATCGTGGAGGATCGGGCCCGGACCACGCGAGATCGTCTGTACGGGGATGCCGAGTGGAACGGCCGGCGGTTCGTCCTGGTGGACACCGGCGGCCTGGAGATTGACCCCGATGACCCGATCGAGGCGAAGGTCCAGGTCCAGGCTCGGCTGGCGATCGCCGAGGCGGACATCATCGTGTTCGTCGTCGATGCGATCACCGGTCTGACGCCGGCGGACCAGGAAGCGGCCGACCTGCTTCGTACCGCCAAGGCGCCGGTCTTCGTGGCGGTCAACAAGGCCGACAACCCGCGCCGCGAGCTGGAGGCAGCGGAGTTCTGGTCCCTGGGCTGGGAGCAGACGCATCCCATCGCCGCCAACCACGGACGTGGCGTGGCCGACCTGCTGGACGAGCTCGTGCTGGCGCTGCCGCCCGAGACCGAGGCGGAAATCGCCCGCAAGGCGCGCGCCGAGGAAGCGGACGACTTCGCCGATGAAGTCGCGACCGGCCGACTGCGACCGTTCGTCGTGGGCGACCCGGGCGACGAGGCCGAAGCTGGGGCGGGCGACCTCGGCGCCGACACCGAAGCAGATGAGGGAATTGCCGCCGACGCCGCGGAGGTCGCGCGGTGGGACGCAATGATGGCCGCGGCCAGCGACGACTCCCCGCCGGCCATCGCGTTCGTGGGCCGCCCGAACGTCGGCAAGTCGAGCCTCATCAACGCGCTCCTCGGCGAGGAGCGCACCATCGTCAGCGAGATTCCGGGCACCACCCGGGACGCGATCGACAGCCGGATCTCGTGGGGCCGGACCGAGGTCGTCCTCATCGACACTGCCGGCATCCGTCGGCGGGGCAAGGTGGCGTCGGGCCCGGCCGCCGAGCGGTATTCCACGCTCCGCAGCCTGAAGGCGATCTCGCGGGCGGACGTCGCCGTGCTCCTCATCGATGGTGTTGACGGGCTGACCGCGCAGGACGCGCACGTGGCCGGCTACGTCGTCGAGGAGGGCAAGGGCCTCGTCATCGCGATCAACAAGTGGGACGCGGTCGAGGACAAGACGGGCAAGACCTTCGACACGTACGTCGAGTGGATCCGCAATGACGCGCCGTTCCTCGACTTCGCCCCGGTCGTCAGCATCTCCGCGAAGACCGGGCAGCGCGTGGGCCGGGTGCTGGACCTGGCTGTCGACGTGTGGGCGGAACGCCGTCGCCGGGTCGGGACCGGGCGAGCTGAACCGCCTGGTCAGCGTCGCGTCGGACCGGCAGCAGGCCCCGATCGTCAAGGGCAAGCGTCCGAAGATCTTCTACGCGACCCAGGCCGCGGTCGCGCCGCCGACGTTCGTGTTCTTCGCCCGCGAGGCGGCGTCGGTCCATTTCAGCTACCGGCGCTATCTCGAGAATCGGCTTCGCGAGACCTTCGGCTTCCTCGGCACGCCGATCCGGCTGGTCTTCCGCGAGCGGGCGGGGATCCGGATCGAGCGCAAGGCCACGAAGCGGAGTTCGAGATCGGCGGCTGCGTCACCCAAGCGAGGCCGATGACGGACGGTTCACAGCGCGTCGCGGTCGTCGGGAGCGGTGCCTGGGGCACAACGCTCGCAATCCTCGTGGCGCGCTCGGAGCCCGTGACCCTGCTGTGTCACTCGGCCGAGACCGCGACGCGGCTCCAGGTGGAGCACCGGAACGACCGTCGGCTGCCCGGGGTCGAGCTGCCGGAGCGTGTCCGGCCGACGGCGGACCCGGCCGCGCTGGCCGGTGCGGAGCTCGTGATCGTGGCCGTGCCGTCCAGCCACCTCCGCGAGACGATGACGCGGGTCGGTCCCGCGATCCCGCCCTCGGCCGACATCCTGTCCGTCGTGAAGGGCCTCGAGCCCGGAACACTCCTTCGGATGTCCCAGGTCATCGCCGATGCCGGCGGGATTGAACCGTGGCGGGTGGCCGCACTGTCGGGGCCCGAATCTGGCCCTCGAGATTGCCCGCGGCCTGCCCGCGTCGGCGGTCGTGGCGGCCGAGGACCTGGCACTTGCGGACCGGATCGTGGCGCGCCTGGGACGCCGTGAGTTCCGGCTGTACACCAACACCGACGTGCTCGGCGTCGAGCTGTGCGGCGCGTTGAAGAACGTCATCGCGATCGCGGCCGGCGCCGCGGATGGCCTCGGGTTCGGTGACAACGGGAAGGCCGGGCTCATGACCCGCGGCCTCGCCGAGATGATGCGTGTGGGCATCGCCGCCGGGGCGAACCCGCTCACGTTCGCCGGCCTGGCCGGTGTCGGAGACGTCATCGCCACCTGCGGGTCTCGGCTGTCGCGCAACCACCGGCTCGGCGAGGAGCTCGCCAAGGGCCGGTCCTGGGCGGACATCGAGGCCTCGCTGCCCGGCGTGGCAGAGGGGGCCTACACGGTCGATGCGGCGATTGCCCTGGCGACGCGCCTCGGCGTCGAGATGCCGATCGCGCGCGAAGTCCACAACGCGCTGTTCGAGGGCAAGAGCGTCCAGCGCTGCCTGATCGACCTGCTGGCTCGCGAGTCGAAGGACGAGCTGGCGGACTACCGTCAATGGGCGGAGCGGGTCACGGCCTCCGAGCCCGATGAGGCGGGTCGCTGACGCTGGCTTGATGGGCCCCTCTGGTAGACTCGCTCACCTGTCGGGGCGTGGCGCAGTCTGGTAGCGCACCAGTCTGGGGGACTGGTGGTCGTCGGTTCAAATCCGGCCGCCCCGACCAATTCCCTCGCACGAGATTCGTTGCCACGGGCGGAATCCGCCCTTGAGTGACTCCGACCGCCGCCCCCGGCCACGGCCAGCGTAGCGGCGTGCGACTGAGCATGAATCTTCCTATTGTCGGGGGCACTCTGCCCATGCTCACATGGACCGGGACTGTCAGGATGGCCTCTGCGCCCCGACCCTGGGGCATGCCTGAGAGGGAGGTTCCCAATTGCCGCTCTTCATGGACCGACATGATCTGCCCGGCGCAACTGCAAGAGCCGTGGCAGACGCCCACGTCCTTGACCTCGCCGCAGCGGCCAAGCATGGCGTGCAGTTCCTGTCCTACTGGTTCGACGCCGACAACGGAAGCGCGTTCTGCTTCGCGAAGTCACCAGGGCCCGAGGGCATGGAGGCAGTTCACCGGGATTCACATGGCCTGATCCCCAATCAGATCATCAGCGTCTCTGAAGACAACGTTCTGCGCTTCCTGGGCAAGATCACTGATCCGGTCGACGAGAGCCAAGTCACCAGTGCCTTCCGGACCATTCTTTTCACGGACCTGGAAGGCTCGACGGCGCTCCTCGAAGAGGCCGGTCAGGCCTCGTACATGGTCCTGCTCACGGAGCACGACCTCGTCATCCGGCGCGCGCTCGTCGCCTCGCGGGGGCGCGAGGTGAAGCACACCGGGGACGGGATCATGGCCTCGTTCGAGGACGTCGGCCAGGCCCTCCAATGCGCAGCGGCGATCCAGGATGGATTCGACGCACGGACCGCCGCCGGCGGGACGCCGGAGCTTCGAGTCCGGATCGGCATGGCCGCCGGCGAACCCGTCGATCGCAACGACGACCTGTTCGGATCGACTGTCACCCTGGCCGCCCGAATCTGCGACGCAGCCGATGCCGGACACATCCTCGTCTCAGACGTCGTTCATGACCTGGGAGTCGAGAAGGGCTTCGTCCTTCACGAGACTGACGAACGGGTCCTGAAGGGATTCTCCGGCCCGACCCGGCTCTTCGAGCTCCTGCGGACCTCGAGCTAGTTCAGGAAGCGGACGCTACCGCCCTTCGAACGGCATCAAGGACCGCGTCTGACAGCACTCCTGTTCCGCCGGCAAGGACCGCGTGCGAAGGCCCGAGGGCGGCGATCGCGGCGGCCGACGAAGCCGGCAGCGTCGTATTCGTCGCGAGGAGGAGCGGGCTGTCCTGGGCACCCGCAGCCGCGGCGGCGCACACGCCGTCGGCGAAGCCGATACCGGATGCGATGTACACGACCGGCACCCGTGCGGTGAACGCCCCCGCCAGGGCAGCGGCGGTGGCGTAGCGGTCGGCGCCACCGCGCCGCTCGATGACCGCACCCGGGAGCAGGGCCTGCACGGCCGCCGCCGCGTCGTCCGAGACGGCTCCGGAGCCGCCCACGATCACCACCCGGGATGGATTCAGCCGCGCAAGTTCCGCGGCGGCGGCCGGAGACAGGAATCCCGGCATCGTCAGCAGCACGGGTCCACCTTCGTGGGCAGCAGCCGGGCCGGCCGCGAGCGCATCGGCGAACGCGAGTCCGGTCGCGAGGTAGGCGACCGGCGCGCCGGCTGGGTAGGTGAGTTGGCTGACGGCCGCCGCCGTGCCGAAGCGGTCGATTCCGGCTGCACGCACGATCCCGCCGGGGGCCCAGGCACCAAGGTCCGCGGCAACCTCATCGGAGATCGCGCCGGCGCCGCCCAGGATCACGATCCGGTTCGGGCGGAGCCTGGTGAGCTCTGCCGCAGTCGACGCGGGGATGGTCGTCGCGCTGACCAGGAGGAGCGGACTGCGGGTCCGTCCGGCGGCCGCGGACCCCGCAACCGCGTCCGCGAATTTCAGACCGGTCGCGATGTAGACCGTGTCGACACCGGGCGCGAAGGCCTCGGCGGACACGGCCGCGGCGGTACCGTACCGATCGGTCCCGGCGGCCCGGATCGTGCCGTAGGCGCGCACGAGCGCCGTCCAGTACGTGTCGAGGCCACGGTCGTAGCCGAGAGCCCACAGCCCGATGCCGGCCAGGCCGCGCTGGCTCGCCAGGGCGTACTTCGCTGCCAGCGTCTCCGGGTCGTCGTAGTAGGTCTGGGTCCAGGCCAGCGTCGATGGATCCTGGGTGGCGAACCATCGAGACTGCTCGATGGTGTCCGTCTGGATCGTCGTCCCCGGGGGAATGGTCGCGAGATCCTCTCCCGGGAAGAACGCGCCCCTGGAGCCGAGATTCTTCGCGTGAAGTGCTCCGGAATCCGTGGCCCAGCTCCAGCCGTAGTACGGCAGGCCGAGCAGGAGGCGACTCGACGGCACTCCGTGCGCGGCGTACTGGTCGAGCGTCCACGTCAGGCTCTTCCCGCCGTCCGTTCGCACGATCGGCGCGACCGAGCCCACGGGGCTCGAGCCTGCCGTGCGGTACGAATAGCCCATCATGAGGACACGGTCGGCGCCGTTGGCAATCGCCTGCTGGGCCATCTGCGCCCCGGAGATCGAGCCGTTCGTGTCGGCCGAGACCTGCGCGTCGGGATTGGTGGCGCGCAATGCCGCCCTAAGCTGCCCGATGAAAGACCCGTACGCGGCGAAGTACGTGCCCGAGATCAACTCGACGTCCACGTTGACGCCGTCGAGCCCCCGTGACTGGACCAGGGCCGCCAGCGCCTGGACGCCCGCCGCCATCGCGGCAGGGTTCGAAAAGAAGGCGGCGTTCTTGTCGGAGCCGAACGAGGTGAAGACCAGGTCCACCCTGACGCCGGCCGTGTGCGCGTTCGCAATGATGATGGTTGCCCTCGAGCCCTGGATCATCGTGTAACCGGTGAGGCCGGTGTCGATCGCGCCGGCGGCATTCAAGGTCACCGAGAAGAGCGCGATGTCGCTCACGAGGTCGTAACGGAGGTAGGCATCCGTACCCGAATCCACCTCCCAGTACGGAAGGAACCCGTAGACGTCGGCGGACAGGCGGCGGGCCACCTGACCGGCCGGAAGCGGAGCGGCCGTGATCGCCTGCTGGTTCCCCACACCGAGCGTTGGCGCGCCGATGGCCAGCGCGCGTGTGGGTGCGGGCAGGAAGAGGAGTGCAATCATGAGCATGCCGAGAGCCATCCGCGCGTGCTGGCCGGGGCGCCGGGCGTGGTCCATTGATCGTCTCGCGGGTGCAGTGGGTCAGTGAGTAGGGTAGCGGACCTTGCCGAAACCGCCGGAAACGACGCTGTCCCGTAGCATCGGCGCGTGACGATTTCAGACCGGCGCGAGCCGGAGCCCCTGGGCGAACCTCTCGACGACGAGCAAGTGGACGGGCTGAGCGACCTCGATCCCGAGGCGTTTCGAGCAGCCCTCCTGGCCGCCGTCGACGTCGTCGTCGCGCAGTACGCGGAGATCGAGGGCCGGCCGGTGCTCCCTCGGGTCGAACCCGGATCGCTCGCGGCGCTCTTCCCGGCGGCGGCGCCGGAGGATCCGGAGTCACTGGAGTCCATCCTCGCGGACCACCGGGCCCGGATCGAGCCCAACGCCACGCAATGGCAGCACCCCGGGTTCATGGCCTACTTCCCGACGTCCGCCTCGGCGGTCGGGATCGTTGGTGAGCTCCTCATGACGGCGCTTGCCCAGAACCCGATGCTGTGGCGAACCTCGCCGATCGGCACGGAGCTGGAACAGGTCGTCGTGGGCTGGCTGCGCCGGGCCTTCGGACTGCCGGATGCCTTCGACGGCTTCCTGACCGACACGGCATCGACGTCCTCGCTCATCGCCCTCGCCGCGGCCCGGGAGGCAGCCGGCCTGGAGGTCTCGCAGCGGGGACTGGCGGGCCGGCCGGAGCTCGGGGCACCTCGCGTCTACCTCTCGGACGAGGCCCACTCCTCGATCGAGAAGGCGGCGATGACGCTCGGGATCGGGCGCGACAACGTCATCCGGATTCCCGCGGACGATGCGTTTCAAATGCGCGTCGCGGCGCTCGAAGCCGCGATCCTGGATGACCTTGCGGCTGGCCACCGGCCGATTGCGATCGTGGCCACGCTCGGTACGACGTCGTCGACGTCCATGGATCCGATCGATGCGATCGCCGATGTTGCCGAGCGGCACGGGCTGTGGCTCCACGTGGACGCCGCGTACGCGGGTGTGGTGGCGATGCTCCCGGAGCGCAGAGCCGAGTTCGACGGCTGGCAGCGCGCAGATTCGATCGTCATCAACCCCCACAAGTGGCTGTTCACGCCGATTGACGCATCGCTCCTGCTGACCCGACGCATGGACCGGCTGCGCGACGCGTTCAGCCTGGTTCCCGAGTACCTGCGCACCCTGGACCGGACGACGGCGGTGCGCGACGTGAACGAGTACACGCCCCAGCTGGGGCGGCGCTTCCGGGCCCTGAAGCTGTGGGTCATCCTGCGCTGGTTCGGCCTCGAGGGGCTGCGGCGCCGGATCCGTCATCACATCGCACAGGCCGCGGCCCTCGCCGCGTGGGTGGACGCGGACCCGGACTTCGAACGGCTCGCGCCGGTCCCGTTCTCGACTGTCTGTCTCCGCTATGCGCCCGCCGGGGTTGAGGACGAGGCCCCGGAGGCCCGCGAGGCGCGCCTGGATACGCTGAACCAGGCGCTGCTCGACGCGGTCAACCGAACCGGGGAGGTCTTCCTGTCCCATACGCGGCTCCGTGGCCGGTTCGCCATTCGGGTCGCGATCGGGCAGATCCGGACCGAGGACCGCCACGTGGAACGCGCCTGGGAACTCCTCCGGCGCGAGGCGACAGCGCTGGCCTGAGACCCGCGCGATGCCATGGACGTGGCATCATCGCCCCACCAACTGCTTGACCGGAGGATCTCCCCGCCGTGCCGCCGATCACCGAGCTGACCCGAATCGAGCCCGTCCACCTTGATCGCCTGGATCGCCAGGGGATCTTCACGACCGGCCTCCTCCTCGAGGTCAGCGAGACTTCAACCCGACGGCAGACCCTCGCCGACCAGGTCGACGCGAGCACGAACGACGTGCTGACCTGGCGCGACGAGGCGTTGATGCTCAACCTGGCGGGCTTTGGCTCAACCGAGCACATGCTCCTCAGCCAGGCCGGATTCGAGGGCTTGCGCGACATTCTCGCGGTCGATCTCGAGACCTTCCGGAGCCGCGTCGCCCGCGCCGTGCAGGAGCTGAACCTCGAGTCTCCCGCGGAGCTCATGCTCGAGAGCTGGTGGGAACAGGCGCGCACACTCGAGGACGAGTAGCGCGTCTTTCGGGCTCGCCGGCCTCGGGCGGTACCATGGCGCCGATGCGTCCGACCCCCGGGATCGCCACCGTCGCCGTCGGCGCCGCGACCGCGCTGCTGCTGATGGCGGTCGCCATCGCGCCGTTCCTGTCTCCCCAATGGGTTGCCTTCGAGCAAGGTCGGGCCGATGCGGCCGCGTGGACCGGCTTCGCCGCGGCCGACCTGCGCTTCGCGACAGACGCGATCCTGGCCGATCTCGTGATGGGCCCGCCGGACTTCGATGTCGTCGTGAACGGCACGCCCGTCCTGTCCGAGGCGGAACGGAGCCATATGCAGGACGTTCGCGGAGTGTTCGCGGGGTTCTTCGCCGCCGCGGCCGTCGGACTCATGGTGATCATCGCGGCGTACCTGGCCGCCCGGGCGTCCGGCTCGTGGACGCGAGCCCGGTTCTGGCGTGCGGTTCGGGGCGGCGCGGCGGTGACCGCGGCTGCGATTGCCGTCGCCGGATTGGTGGCGGCGGTCGCCTTCGATGCGGCGTTCGAGGTCTTCCACCGACTGTTCTTCGCCGCCGGGACGTACAGCTTCGACCCGCGCACGGATCGTCTCGTCCAGCTCTTCCCCGATGCGTTCTGGTCCGAGACGTCGATCGCCGTCGGTGGGGTGATCTTTGTCGCGGGGATCGTCACGTTCGTGTTCGCCTCGCGGCGGCTTGGCAGCGCGGGCACCGCCGGCGCCGCGGGCGCCGCCGGCGCAGGCGCAGGGGCATTGACCCCGGTCGCCCGATGATCGGCGTGCCGATCGCGCGGATCGGCGGCATCGAAGTTCGTGTCCAGCTGGGCTGGATCCTCGTCGTCGCCCTCGTCGCCGCCCTCGCCGTGATCGAGTTGGGCGTTGCCGTGCCGGGCCTGGCCGCGCCGGTTCAATGGCTGGTCGGCGGGGCCGTCGGGCTCGCGTTCTTCGGGAGCGCGCTGGTCCACGACCTGGCCCACGCGCTGACCGCGCGGCGACGAGGTGTCGGGGTGCAGTCCATCCTCGTCTCCTTCTTCGGCGGAGCGTCCCCGGGCGAGCCCGAATCGGCCGTGGCGTCCGACGATCTCGCGATCGCGGCAAGCGGTCCTATCGCGAGTACGGTGCTTGGCCTGGGCCTCGGAACGACCGCCGTGGTCATCGGCGCCATGGGTGGTGATTTCGGACGCGCGGGTGCGCAGATCGTCGCCCTCCTGGCCGCCCTCAACCTCCTGATCGGGCTGGTCAACCTGGTCCCGGCCTATCCGCTCGATGGGGGACGCATCGTCCGCGCAATCGCATGGCGCCGGACCGGTTCTCTGGCGCGCGGCTGGACCGTGGCTTCGCGAACCGGTCGCTGGGCCGGCCTTCTGGCGGTGGCCGTCGGAGGTGGACTGTTCCTCGCCGGCCAGGTCGTCAACGGCGGAATGGTGGCCCTCAGCGGCTGGTTCCTCATCCTGTCCAGCCGCGCCATCCGGGAGCGACAGAAGGTCGACGCCCTGATCGGGGATCTGTCGGTCGCCGACGTCATGGAACGCGATCCGGCCACGATCCAGCCGGGCCTCACGGTTGACATCCTTGCCGGCCAGCTCCTCGACACTGATTCACCGACGAGTGCCGTGCCTGTGGTCGATGGCACCGAGGTCGTTGGAATGCTCGGCATCCGCGAAGTCCGCCGGCTGCGCCGTGGGGCCTGGGGCACGACGCGCGTGCGGGACGCCATGGCGGGGCCGCCGCGGATGCCCGTTGTCGGCTCGAGCGCTCGCCTTCTCGACGCGCTGGAGCGACTTCAGCGGTCGGGACTCGATGGGATCCCGGTCATCGATGACGGGCGGCTCGTCGGGGTCCTGACCCGGCGCTCTATCGGGCAAGTGGTCGCCTCCCGAAGCGGGGGTGAGCCCCCGCACCGGCGACGCGGCTTCCGGTGAGCTCGGGCTGCGGTCCGCCTGTGCTGGGCCGCGCCTGACACACCGATTGGCTTCCGGTCGGGCATCATCGCACTAGACAGGAGGACCCATGGACCGAGGCCCCGCCCCGCGCGCCGAACGCCGGCGCCTCACCCACGTGGATCGTTCGGGTCGTCCGCGCATGGTGGACGTCAGTGACAAGCCCGCCACCGCGCGCCGCGCCGTGGCCGAGGCATTTGTGGCGATGGCGCCAGAAACGCTGTCCCTCGTCATCGACGGCGGCGCTGCCAAGGGCGATGTCCTCGGCGTGGCAGAGCTCGCGGGCGTGATGGGCGGCAAGCGGACCTCCGACCTCATCCCGCTCTGCCACCCGATCGCGCTCACGGACCTGGTCGTTGCGATCACGCCCGATCGCGCCGCGGGGGGAGTGAGGATCCGTGCCGAGGCGGCGACCACCGGCCCGACGGGCGTCGAGATGGAGGCGCTGACGGCCGCATCCGTGGCCGCCCTCACCGTGTACGACATGGTCAAGGGCGTCGAACGGACTGTGGAGATTCGCGGCGTGCGTCTGATCGCCAAGTCGGGCGGGAAGAGCGGCGATTGGCGGCGTGAATCAGACGAACCGGGTAGCCGGGGCCCCGGACGACCTGGCGGCTCGACCGGGCGACCCCCGGGCCGCCGCCCTGGAGATCGATCCGCCGGCCGGATTCGGAAGGGCTGATCGTGGCGCCGGACAGGACTCCGGGGGCGTCTCGCGGCACGCCTCCGGGTGCGCCTCGCGGCACGTCTCGCGCCGGGACCCCGGGCATGCTGCGCGCGGGTACCAGGGTCTACGTGTTGACGATCAGTGACGGTGTCGCGGCCGGCGTCCGCGACGATCGCTCGGGGGCGGCGCTTGCTGCCCGGGTCACCGAGCTCGGCGGATCCGTGGAGCGAGGCAACGTCCCCGACGACGTCTCGGCGATCTCGGCCGCGATAACTGAGGCCGCGGAATCCCACCAGCTCATCCTCACAACGGGTGGGACCGGGCTCACGCCGCGGGACGTGACACCGCAGGCGACACGAGCCGTTCTGGCCTACGAGATCCCCGGCATCGCCGAGGCGATGCGCGCCGCCGGGCGAGCCATCACCCCACTGGCCGACCTGTCTCGTGGGCTGGCCGGTGTTGTCGGCCGTGCCCTCGTGATCAACCTGCCGGGCAGCCCGAACGCCGCCCTCGAGAACTTCGGCGCCACCGAACGCGTCCTTGCCCACGCGATCGAGACGCTCGCCGGGCCCCACGACCACGATGTCGCGGTACGCCCACGCGGCGTCGCGCAGGATCGTTCGAAGGAGGACCACACCTGATGTTCCCCGCGTTCGAGCACGTCCCGGCATACCCCCTCGTCTTCCCGATCTTCTGGGGTGCGTTCGCCGTCTTCGGGCTCGTGGTCGTCCGGCACATCCGGGTCATGGCCGCCGCGCGCCCGGGGGGCCCGCGAGGTCGAGACCAGATCGGGCGTCGGGCGCTCGGGCTCCTGCGCTTCACGATCCTCCAGGTCCGGATGTTCCGCGACATTCGGGCCGGGGCGATGCACTACCTGCTGTTCCTGGGTTCGACGGTCCTGCTCATCGGGAACATCAATGCCGTGACCGGTGGGCTGGTCCAGGCGATCCTGGGCTGGCCGCTCGATGGAGCGATCTGGGCATTCCTCAACGGCGTCCAGAACGCCGTTGCGGTCGGCGCCCTGCTGGCGGCTGCGTACGCCTTTGAGCGCCGGCTCATCAGCCGCCCACCGCGGCTCAAACTGGGCCGGACCGGCCTGATCATCCTCGCCATGATCACGGCGGTGGTCTCCACCGAGTTCGTCGCGCAGGCGTTCGAATCTGCGCGGTACGGCGAGGTGCCGGGCGCGTTCGCCGCGAATGCCCTCGCCGTGCCCCTCCAGTCCCTCGCGGCGGACGCCCTCGAGGCCGGTTTCGTGGGCCTGTGGTGGGCGCACGTCGTTGTCCTCTCGGCCTTCCTCATCTACATCCCGTTCAACAAGCACTTCCACGTCTATGTCTCCTTCGTGAACGTCTGGTACCGGAAGCTTGAGCCCCGGGGGCAGCTGCCGGCGATGGACCTGGAGCTCGAGGACGCGACGTTCGGGCTCCGGACGCTCCAGGACCTGGGCTGGAAGGACATGCTCGACGGGTTCACCTGCACGGAGTGCGGGCGTTGCACGGAGGCCTGCCCGGCCTGGAATACCGGCAAGCCGCTCAATCCCCGGTCGCTGATCATGGGTATCCGGACGATGACCGAGGCTGCCGAGACGGGGATCAACTTCATCCCGAACTCACCGCTCGTCCGGGAGCAGGTGGGCCGGGACGACCGGCTGCCAGATCCGGCTCGCCTGGCCGCACCGATCGTCGACACGGCCATTCCGTACGACGCCGTGTGGGACTGCGTGACCTGCGGCGCGTGCGTCGAGGCGTGTCCCGTGCTCATCGAGCATGTCGACAAGATCGTCGGGCTGCGTCGCAACCTGGTCCTCGAGGACGCCCGATTCCCGGCCGAGCTCAACAGCGCATTCCGGAACATGGAGGGAGTGGGCAATCCGTGGGGCCAGCCGCCTGCCTCGCGCCTCGACTGGACGAAGGGCCTGCCCTTCGAGGTTCCGATCGTCGCGGATGTGGCCGCGAACGGGAAGCTGGGCGAACTCGACGTCCTGTACTGGGTTGGCTGTGCCGCCGCGTTCGACGAGCGGAACCGCAAGGTCGCCCGCGCGTTCGCGACCTGCCTGGACGCCGCGGGTCTGAACTTCGCGGTGCTGGGACAGGAGGAGTCCTGCACGGGCGATCCGGCGCGCCGGATGGGCAATGACTACGTCTACCAGATGCTCGCCGGCTCGAACGTCGAGACGCTCAACCGCTACCGAATGGGCGAGAAGACGATCGTCACGGCGTGCCCACACTGCTTCAACTCGATCGGCAACGAGTACGCGCAGCTGGGTGGGAAGTTCCGGGTTGTGCATCACTCGGCGTTCCTCAAGGAACTGCTCGCCGACGGGCGACTCCGGGTGATTGACGACGACGCGACGCCCAGGCGGTCCGTCACGCTGCACGACTCGTGCTACATGGCTCGCTACAACGATGTGGTCGCCGAACCGCGGGACGTCCTCGGTGCCGTACCCGGGCTGGATCTCGTGGAGATGGACAAGAAGGGCAAGGGCACTTTCTGCTGCGGCGCGGGTGGCGGGCGCATGTGGATGGAAGAGACTCGCGGGACGCGGATCAACGCGTCCCGGACGGACCAGGCGCTCGCCACGGGTGCGAGCGCGGTCGCGACGGAGTGTCCGTTCTGCATGACGATGCTCAAGGACGGCCTGGAGGCGGCCGACGGAAACGCCAGTGGAGAGGTCCGGGCCATCGATATCGCGGAGCTGCTGGCAGAGTCGCTGGCGGCGACCCAGCCGAGCGGCCGACAGTTACCGGTCCTTCAGTAGCCGCTCTCGCCTAGCCCGGCAGATCGGCTCCGCAGCTGATGCAGGTTCGGTCCGTCCAGAGGTTGCCCATCCCGCATGCCGGGCATCGGGTCTCGCCTTCGGTAGCAGCCGCGAATGGGCTCTCCGGGGGCTTCCGATCACGCCTGAGGAGCGAGAGTGCGGCCAGCAGGCCCACGACCGCAGCTGCGGCGAGCGCCAGGAGGAGGACTGGATCCATCGTGAACTCCCCTGTGGGCGCCGACCCAAAGCCCTCGCGGCCGGACGGCATTCCGGGCGACAGCGTACTCGGCTGCGCGCGAATCGGGAACCCTCAGCCGGAGGTACGATGGTCATGGTGAGCACGTCGAACGCTGCCGGTCGCCTTACCGAGGAGCAGGTGCTCCTCCGAGATACCGTCCGTGACCTCGCGGACGAGCGGATCGCGCCGCGGGCCGCCGAGATCGACAGGAGCGGTGAGTTCCCCGAGGACATCCGGCAACTCCTCGCCGCGCAGGATGTGCTTGGCCTGCCGTTTCCCGTCGAGTACGGCGGCGTCGGCGGGGACCTCCTGACGGTCTGTCTTGCCATCGAGCAGATCGCCCGTGCCTGTGCCACCAGCAGCCTCATCCTCATCGTCCAGGAGCTTGGCTCGCTGCCACTGCTCATCGCGGGTTCGCCGGGCCAGCGGGCGCGCTGGTTCCCGGATCTCGCTGCCGGCCGGACCCTCGCCGCGTTTGGGCTGACCGAGCCCGAAGCGGGCTCGGACGCCGCATCCATTCGGACCCGAGCCGTTGCGGACGGGGACTCCTACGTCATCACGGGGACGAAGCGGTTCATCACCAACGGCAGTGTCGCGGGCCTGATCACGGTCTTCGCCGTCACGGACCCGGATGCGCCGCGCCACGGTCGGTTGTCGTGTTTCGCCGTGGAAGTGCCGGCCGAAGGGTTCCGGGTCGAACGCCTGGAACACAAGCTCGGGATTCGGGGCAGCCCCACGGCCGAACTGTCCTTCGACGGCGTACGCGTTCCCGTGGCGAACCGGATTGGCGCCGAGGGCGATGGGTTCGCGATCGCGATGGCCACCCTCGACCGATCGCGCCCGGGGGTCGCGGCCCAGGCCGTGGGGATTGCCCAGGGTGCGCTCGACGTGGCCGCCGCCTATGCGCGCGAACGGAAACAGTTCGGGCAGCGCATCGGTGACTTCCAGATGATTGCGGCGATGCTCGCCGACATGGACGCCCAGACGGAGGCGGCCCGTCAGTTGCTCTATACGGCGTGTGGCGTCATCGATTCCGGAGACCCCGACGCCGCCCGATGGTCCGCCATGTGTAAACTCGTCGCCGGTGACACGGCGATGCGCGTAACAACCGACGCCGTCCAGGTCCTGGGCGGTTACGGCTACATCGACGAGTTCCCCGTCGAGCGGATGATGCGCGACGCCAAGATCACCCAGATCTACGAGGGGACCCAGCAGGTCCAGCGGCTCGTGATCGCTCGCGCGCTCCTCGGCCGGCCCGACGCCTGACACGAATCCGCTACCACCGGAGGCCTACCGACCCGTGCACATCGTTGTCCTGACCAAGCCCGTCCCGGATCCAGCGGCTGCGGCTGAGCGGCTGGGCCCCGACCACCGGCTCGACCGTGCAGCTTCGCCGTCCGTCGTCAACGGCAATGACGAATATGCGCTCGAGGCGGCGTTGAAGCTCGTGGAAACGATGGGTGGCGAGGTCACGCTCTTGACGATGGCCCCGGCCGGCGCGACCGACGTCATGCGCAAGGCGCTGGCGATGGGGGCGACGCGGGGCGTTCTCGTGTCTGACCCGGCCCTCGCGGGCTCGTGCGTGCGATCGACGACGCAGGTCATCGCGGCGGCGTTGCGCGAGCTCACGTTCGACCTCGTCTTCGCCGGGGCCGACACCTCGGACGGCGGCGGCGGCGTGGTTCCGGCGGGGATCGCGGCGCTCCTCCGGCTGCCCTACCTGAGCAACGCAGCCAGGATCGAACCGGACGCGGACAGCGGCAGGGTTCGGGTGCGTCGAATCACGCCGACCGGCTACGACCTGCTCGAGGCGCCGATGCCGGCGCTCGTGTGCTGCACGCAAGTCCTCGGCGAGCCACGCTACCCGTCCTTGAAGGGGATCATGGGCGCGCGTTCCAAGGAGATCGCGACTCGGTCGCTTGCCGATCTCGGGCTGGACGCCGGGTCGGTGGGCGGTTCTGTCGCCTCGACGACCGTCCTCGAGGCCCGGCGCGCTCCCGCGCGCGGGGCGACACGGGTCGTTCGCGGCAGCGCGGACGAGGGTGCCCGCGAGATCGTGGACCTCCTCGAGTCCAGGAGGGTCATCTGATGGGCACCCTGTGGGTCGTCGGAGAGCCCAACGCTGACGGATCGCTGGCCCGAGTCTCTGCAGAGGTCGCGACGCTTGCGCGGTCCCTGGCTGCCGCGAGCGGGCTGAACGCCGCGGGGATCGTGGTCGCTGCCGATCCGGCCGAGCCTGCCGGCGAACTCGCGGCGTACCTGCCGCGAGTCGTGGCCGTCCCGGATCCGGAGGCTGCCGGGCATGCCTGGGCCGTCGTCGCAGGGGAACGGGCTGCCGCGATCATCGGCGAGGACGCCGACGCGCTGGTCCTGCTGGGCGCGGGCCCGGATGGCCGGGATGTGGCCGGGACCCTGTCCGGCCTGACGTCCCTCGGGGTCCTCGTCAACGCGACGGCCGTGGAATGGGCGGATGGTCGCGTGACGGTGGAAATGGGCACGTTCGGCGGGAAGATCGTGACGACCTCCACGTTCGCCGGCACGGGCGGGATCGTGACCATCAGACCGAACACGGTGGTCGCGGAGTCGGCGCCGACCGTGGGCAATGTGGAGACATCCAAACCCGGCGCCGACGCGGCACTCCCGCACGTTGCGGTCCTGGACCAGGTCGTGGAAGCGGGTGCCGTGGCTCCGATCGAGGAGGCGCGGATCATCGTCGCGGGCGGGCGAGGCGTCGGCGGGCCGGACGGATTCGCGCTGGTCCAGGAACTGGCAACGGCGCTTGACGGTGCCGTCGGGGCGTCGCGTGCGGCGGTTGATGCCGGCTGGATTCCGTATGCCCAGCAGATCGGCCAGACGGGCAAGATCGTCAAGCCCGAGTTGTACCTTGCACTCGGGATCTCCGGGGCGATCCAGCACAAGGTCGGCATGCAGACGGCGAAGACGATCGTGGCCGTGAACCGTGATCAGGACGCACCAATCGCGGAGTTCGCGGACCTCGTCGTCATCGGCGACCTGTTCGAGGTTGGCCCGGCACTGTTGCAGGCATTGCGCGCCCGCGCGGGATAGCCTGCGAGTCTGGGCAAGCACAGCGAGAGAGGAGTTGCATGGAAACCGCACAGGGCATCGCCCTCGCGGCGTTCGTCCTCCTCGCGGCCGTGGTTGCCTTCGCGGCACGCCGCGCGGGCTCGGTGCTGCAGCGGACTCGCGTCGCCGAGGGCTTCCGAGGTGACGTCGCCGATCTCGCCACCCGAATCGAGCGGAGTCTCGGCGACGTCTCGGTGCTCATCGATGCCGTCCGCCGTCGAGATGCGGAAGGCGATTCGGTTCGCACCAATCTGGCGGCGGCCCGCGATGCGGCGGAGCGGTACGCGGAAGAGGCCCGGAAGCTGGGCGGACCACGGATCGCCGCACCGCACCGCGCAGGCATCGTGGAGGAGCTGGAGCGTGTCGGCCGAGCGCTCGATCTCGTCGACCACGGCTGCGTCCTGATGATGACGGGACGCCGGATCGCGCGAGGCCCGGAGGCCGACACCGCGATCAAGCGCGGATACCTGAACCTCATTCACGCCCGCGAAGCGATTGCCGAGCATGCCACAGCAGCGATGCTGCAGGCCGAGCACGCGTCCCCCGTCCGCCGCTTCGGGCGGCGCGCTCCCTGACCGGATTCGGGGTCTGCTGACACACCATGTAGTGGTATGCTCGCCTCACACCACAACCCGTAGTGGTGCCCAGGAGGACGAATGCGCTGCCCCCAGTGCGGCGAGCGGGAGTCGCGCGTCGTTGATTCACGAGATCTGGACGACGCCGCAACCATCCGCCGCCGCCGCGAGTGCGCCGCCTGCGCCATGCGCTTCACGACCTACGAGCGGGTCGAAGCAGCCCGTCTCGTGGTGGTCAAACGGGACGCCACGCGCCAGGAATTCGACCGGGACAAGCTCGCCTCGGGTCTCCGCAAGGCCTTGACCCGGCGTCCGGTCTCCGCCACGGCAGCCGAGCAGGCCGCCGACGAGATCGAGGCAGCCCTCCGCTCGGAGGGCATGACCGAGGTTCCGTCCTCACGGGTCGGCCAGCTGGCGATGGCCAAGCTCCGCGAGCTGGATCAGATCGCGTACATTCGGTTCGCCAGCGTCTACCAGAGCTTCGACGACCTCGAGGACCTCAAACGCGAGGTGGATACGTTGTATGCGCAGTGGATCCCGAAAGAGGGCACGCGATGAGCGTGCTTTCCGATCGCGACATCAAGGCCGCCCTCGAGGCGGGTTCCGTCGTGATCCGGCCGTTCGACCCGTCCGACATCCAGCCGTCGTCGATCGATCTCCGCCTCGATCGAAGTTTCCGGGTCTTCCGAAACAATCGCTATGCGTACATCGACGTCCGCCATGCACAGCCTGATCTGACCGAGCTCCTGCAGATCGCCGACGACGAGCCATTCATCCTCCATCCGGGCGAATTCGTGCTCGGGCAGACCCTCGAGTGGGTGGAGTTGCCGAACGATCTCGTCGCCCGATTGGAAGGAAAGTCGTCGATCGGCCGGCTCGGGCTCCTCATTCACTCGACCGCGGGCTACGTCGATCCGGGCTGGAAGGGCAACCTGACCCTCGAGCTGTCGAACGTGGCGAACCTGCCGATCGCCCTCTACTTCGGGATGAAGATCGGGCAGATCAGCTTCTTCCGGATGTCCAGCCCCGTGGACCGGCCATACGGCAGTCCCGAGCTCGGCTCGAAGTACCAGGGCCAATCCGAGCCGACCGCGTCCGCGTTCCACCGTGACTTCGGCGACGACCGCCGGGGCTGACCGAGCGTGGGTACAAACGACGCTGTTCACTGGTCGGCCGATCTCGGCGGCGGGACACGCGTCGCGCTCATCCAGGCCGGCACGTTCCGATCCGACGCCGGCGCGCTGTTCGGTCCGGTCCCACGGCTCCTGTGGGAGCGCTGGGCGGCCGCGGAGATCGATCATGAGCACCGGCTCCTCCAGGCCCTGAACTGTCTGCTGATCGAGACGCCCGCGGGACGCGTGCTCGTGGAGACCGGGATCGGAGAGCGCGTCCCGGACAAGGTCCGGCAGATGCGTGCCTATGACGGAATGCCGGTCGCGCCGGCGCTCGAGCGGGCGGGCTTCGAACCAGCATCGGTGGATGTCGTGGCGATGAGCCACCTCCACTTCGACCATGCCGGCGGGCTGCTCCTCGCCGATGGATCCCGCGCCTTCCCCCGGGCCAGGATCGTGGCCCAGCGCGCTGAGTGGGAGATCGCGCTGGACGACAACAGCCGGATCATCGCGTCCTACGATCAGCCGGAGATCCGGCTCGTGCGTGAGTGGGGCGAGGCAGGCTGGGTGGACGGTGAGGTGGAACTCCTGCCCGGCGTTTCCGTGGTGCCAACCGGGGGCCACTCCAAGGGCCACCAGGCGATCGTGGTCCGGGGTGGGGGCCCGGCCCGCCGGACCCTGGCCTTCTTCGGCGACCTGTGCATGCGGCCGTGGAGCGCGAACCCGCGCTGGATCACGGCCTTCGACGACTTCCCGCTCGATTCCGTGGAGGTCAAGGCCGACCTGTTTGCCGAGGCGGCCACGGACGACTGGATCGTGGCGCTCTCGCACGAGCCACTCCAGCCGGTCGGGCGGCTGGTGGCGGACCGGGACCGCTACCGCTACGAGCCGATCTAGCCACCGCCCTCGGGCAGGATGGTCTCGATCAGCCGGGCGGCCGAGCCGTCATCGAGGGGTCCGTTCACGACGGCCCGGATCACGCCCGCCGGGTCGATGAAGAACTGGGTCGGCAGCGCGTAGACGCGATAGGTCCGGAAGACCGCGGCGCTCACGTCCGCCCCGATCGAATACTCGAGGTTGTACGTGGCGGCGTATCGCCGGCCGTCATCGACGGTCTGCTGGACCTGCACGGCGATCAGCGTCAGGCCCCGGTCGCGGTAGCGCTCGTCCATCGCGCGCAGGGTGGGCGTCTCGGCCTGGCAGGGCGGGCACCAACTTGCCCAGAAGTTCAGCCAGACGGCCCTGCCGCGGAGGTCGGCGAGACGGATCGGGTGGCCGTCAAGGTCGGTGAGGGTGAACGCCGATCCGTCGTCGAGTGTGCCGGCCAGTTCCGGAGCAAGCTGCCCGACCTGGAGCCCGGGGACCGGGGAACCGAGCAGGTAGGCGGATGCAGCCGGGTTGGGGAGGCCCGGGGTCGTGGATCCGAGGGGCGCGGTCGCGATCGTCAGGACGACGGCGGTGACCACGACGGCACCCAGGGCGAGCGCCACCTGGCGCAGGCTGAACGGCCCAACCCGACGTCGACGCAGTGGAGGGTGATCGTCGTCCGGTCCCGGCGCGTCGAGGCCGTCCATTCCGTTCACGAGCGCTTCAGATGCTCGTGTTGAACGGCACGTACCGGGCCAGCAGCGCGAGCCAGTCCATGAGCATCGCGACCCCGATGAAGGCGATCAACAGGCCGCCGATGAGGGACACGAGGCGCCCGTGCTGGAGGAGCGGCCGGATGAGCCCGGGAGCACGGTCGTAGGCCGCGGCGATCAACAGGAAGGGGATGCCCAGACCGGCGGTGTAGGCGATGAGAAGGAGCGTGCCCTGGCCGGTGCTCCCACTCGTTGCGGCCATCGTGAGGATGCCGCCGAGGATGACCCCGATGCACGGCGTCCAGCCGACGGCGAAGATCGCCCCGAGGCCAAATGACGCCAGCCAGCCGCCGCGCGCGCTGACCAGGCGGCCACCGAGGCGCTCCCCGAAGCCTGGTCCAGCGGCGGAGCCAGCGCCGCGACCGAGCGCCGTCGTACCCGTGACCGTCGCCAGGGAGCCGGCAGCGCCGGCATCGAGTGGCCGCCAGCTCCGCTCGAGGGCCGGGATCCTGAGGATCCCGGCCAGGTTGAGCCCGAGGAGGATCAGGACGATGCCGCCCACCTGCCGGAGGAGCGGCAGGACGTCGACCAGGGGTCCCGCGAGATAGGTGGCGGTCAGTCCCAGGATCGTGAACACGGATC
The DNA here is from genome assembly GCA_963697415.1 of uncultured Chloroflexia bacterium. Classification (GTDB taxonomy): domain Bacteria; phylum Chloroflexota; class Limnocylindria; order Limnocylindrales; family CSP1-4; genus UBA5189. The sequence continues at coordinate 2,335,001 of CAVONW010000003.1, read as the reverse complement.
CGAACCCGGCGACGTAGGCGAGCGCGTGGCGGATCGCCAGCCAGCGGCTCATCTCGCCCGATGCGCGACCGACGACCGCGACCGCACTCAGCTGCCCGATGTAGGCCGGCACGAGGGGCAGGACGCATGGTGAGAGGAAGCTCAGGAGCCCGGCACCCAGGGCGACGGCGATCGTCAGGTCGGTGCCCATGTCAGGCCGGAACCGGGCTGTCCAGGACGTCCTGGAACAGGCGGCGAAGCCTGGCGACACTCGTTGCCAGCTCGAGACGGCCGGGTCCCAGTTCGATGACGGGGATGCGGTCGAAGAGCAGTCGGTGGAGTTCCGAATCCGCGTCGATATCGTGCTCGACGACCGTTGGGACTGGGAGGCCGCGATGCACCCGGTCTGCCAGCAGCAGGTCGATCGCCGCCCTGGCTTCCGCGCACAGATGGCACCCGGAACGCGTGTACAAGACGAGGTCGGGGAGGGGAGTGGTCACGCTCGGATCGTACACCGGGGAGCCTGCTCGACCCGAAGGCGGCGCCCCGAGTAGCGTGGGGTACGATGGCCGCACGCCCCCGTAGCTCAGTGGATAGAGCGCAGCCGTCCTAAGGCTGGCGTCGGCGGTTCGAATCCGTCCGGGGGCGCCAGTGCCACCTGGTGGCTCGGCCACCACGAACCGAGCCCTATCCGCCATCGAGGTGTCGATATTGGCGAACGGCGAAGAACGGACAGCGTTCGACCTGATCCCCAAGGTGGAGCTGCACTGTCATGTGGAAGGCACGGTCCGTCCATCGACGGTCGTGGAGCTCGCTCGAAAGGCCGGGCGGCCGCTGCCGTCCGAGGACCCGAGCCTGCTCTACGAGTACGACTCGCTCGATTCGTTCCTGGCCGTCTTCTGGCTCGTGCAGGAGACCCTGATCGAACGCGCGGACTGGGCACGGATCGCCCACGAATTGCTCGTCGACGCGGCGGCCCACGGGCTCCGCTATCGGGAGATGTTCTTCACCCCCGCCCGACATCTCGCCGCCGGCCAGGAGCTCGACGGGATCATCGCCGGGCTGACCGAAGGAATTGAGAGCGCCGAGGCCGCCACCGGCGCCAGGTGCATGCTCATCCTGGACATCGACCGGGCGCACGGGCCCGATGCAGGCCTCGAGCTCGTCAGACAGCTCGGTGAGCTTCGAGCCTCAGGGCGAGCGGAGCGGGTCATCGGGATCGGCGCCGATTCGACCGAGCTTGGCGTGGATCTTGGTGTATTCGCGCCTGCGTTCCAGACCGCAGCACGGCTCGGGCTACGGCGAACGTGTCACGCGGGCGAGGCCGTCGGCGTCGGACCCGACAACATCCGGATTGCACTTGATGTGCTGGGAGCGGAGCGGATCGACCATGGCGTGGCCATCGTTGAGGACCCGGCGCTGGTCCGTCGCGTGGCCGGGGAGGGTATCCCGCTCACGGTCTGCCCGACCAGCAACGTCGTCATCGCGAACCGCTTCCGAACACTCGAAGATCACCCGCTGCGGGCCATGCGCGAAGCCGGGCTCCTCGTGACAATCAACACCGACGACCCGGCGATGATGGACCTGGATCTGGGGAGTGAGTACCGCCGAGTCGGCGATGCGTACGGCTTCGGCCTCGACGAGCTGAGGCAGATCGCGATCGAGGGTATCGCCTCCACCTGGCTTGACGCGTCGGATCGAGCGTCGCTGGCCTGGAGCTTTCGGGTCGAGATTGAGGCTGCGCGATCGAAGGGCAGCCCATGAACGGCACTGCGACCATCGTAATCAGCCTGGCCCTCCTGTTCTACACGATCGGCGTGTGGAGCGAGCGGTTCGCGGGACGCCTGAAGCCGTGGCATCTCGTCTTCTTCTGGCTGGGGCTGGTTTGCGATACGGTCGGTACCGGGATGATGCTCGAGATGGCCGGGGGCCTGACGTTTGATGTTCACGGGCTGACCGGCCTGCTCGCCATCCTGCTGATGCTCGTTCACGCCGTCTGGGCGACGCTCGTCCTGGCGAGGCGGGACGAGCGATGGATCATGGGCTTCCACCGGCTCAGCGTTACTGTCTGGGCGATCTGGCTGGTGCCGTACTTCAGCCCGATGTTCCTGGCCATCGGAGGGTAGTCGCTTGGGGACCTCGGCGGGTCCTGCCCCCACGCTGGTGCGGGCCCCCTCCTGCGGTCGCCGCGTCCCGTTGGCGACAATCGAAACCGCGGATCAGGTCGGCCGGCACTGGTGGACCGTGGTCCCTGCGCGGATGATTCGAGCGTCCGGAAGGAGCGCCCTGAGGGAGCGTCCGGATAGGAGGTGGGGACTCGATGATCGAGATCCTGGGATTCGAGATCAGCATGACTTGGCTGGGTCTGGGGGTTCTGGCCGTCGGCGCCATCGTCCTCGGCCTTATTGGTCAGTTCGTCGGTTCGGTCAAGACCAGATTTGAGTGGCTGCCCGATGCAGTCGCGGCGTTTCTGGGTGCCTTCGTTGCCAGCGAGTCTCTTGGGTCGCTGAGCATGACGGGCCCTGAATGGGAAGGCATTTTCATCGTGCCCGCGCTGATCGGAGCCGTCGTCCTGTTGCTCATTGTCGACGTGGTTGTCCGGTTTGGGACCGGCGGCTCGTATACGGGGCACGCTCGCCCCGTCTGAACCTAGTCTGGTTCTGCCATTGACGACCCTCGCCCGGACGGCGGGGGTCGTCGGCGTAGGCGCGCACCGAAACGGGCCCCGCGGCGAGAATCCGCGCGGCGCTCAGGTTGACACTGTGGGCAGTGGACGCCGACACTCACCCGTATCCGGGGCCGAGCGCGTGCGTTCTGCCATGGGAGTGGCGGCCGGAAGGGGCGAGAAGCGATCGCCCAGAGGAGGGTATCGGTGTCCGACAGCGGCCAGCGTTCAAAGCCCGGGGTTCGGAGCATCAGTGTCTGGCTCGTGCTCCTTGCCGTGCTTGTTCTCGTCGCTACGGCCTGCCAGGGTGGCACGCCGGCGCAGAGCGACACGAGCGAGAAGCTCAAGGTCTTCGGTGCCTTCGCGACCCAGATCGAGGAGCCGTGGGACGGCGTGATCCACGCGGCGCTCGGGGCGGAGAAGGCCGCCGGCACGATCGACTACACGTTCCAGGACGATATCGGCTATTCGGGTGACATGGAGCGGGTCCTCCGTGAGGTCGCCGACAAGGACAAGCCCGACATCATCTTCGGGGACGCGTTCGGAAACGAGGAAGCGGTTCGTGCCGTGGCCAAGGACTTCCCGGCGATCGCCTTCGTCTTTGGTTCCGGCGGCGGACCCGCAGAGCCGAACTTCTCGGTCTTCGACAACTGGATCCACGAGCCCGCGTACCTCGCCGGGATGCTCGCCGGTGGCCTCACAAAGACGAATACGATCGGCGTCGTCGGCGGCCATCCAGTGCCCGAAGTGAATCGGATCATCAACGCGTTCGTCAAGGGCGCCCAGGAAGTGAACGCAAACGTCACGGTCAAGGTCACCTTCATCAGCAGCTGGTTCGATCCGCCGTCCGCGAAGGAGGCAGCGCTTGCGCAGATCGGTGCCGGAGCAGACGTTCTGTACGCCGAGCGCGCCGGTGTCATCGAGGCGGCCCAGGAGAAGGGCCTCATCGCGATCGGGAACATGAGCGATCAGGCCAGCGTCGCCCCCGGCAACGTCGTCACGAGCGTGACCTGGAACATGGGCCCGACGGTCAAGTACGTCATCAACCAGGTGGCGGCCGCTGCGTACGCCGCGCAGGACCTCAAGGACTTCAGCATGGTAGGCAAGGGTGGAGCGGATCTCGCGGCCGTCAATGCCACGGTGCCGGGCGGTGTCCCCGACGCGCTGCTCAAGCAGGTCCAGGACAGGGAGGCCGAGATCAAGTCGGGGACCTTCCGCGTGGACATCATCGAGAACCAACCGGCAGGCTCGACCGTCGTCGGGGGCTGAGCCGGCGCCCGGCCTGGCCGGATGATCAAGCGAGATGAAAACGGCGAACCGCCGGCCCTCCGCCAGGACCGGCGGGTGTCGCCTCGCGACGTGAACGAGGAGCCCGCCGTCGAGTTGCGGGCCATCACCAAGCGCTTCGGGGACCTCGTCGCGAACGACAACGTCGATCTCGACGTTCAGCGCGGCGAGGTCCACGCCCTCCTCGGTGAGAACGGGGCGGGCAAGACGACGCTCATGCGGATTCTCTACGGACTCAGCTCGCCGGACGCCGGCCACATCCGTGTCGACGGTCGACGGCTCGAGATCCGCTCGCCGCGGGATGCCATCGCGGCCGGCATCGGCATGGTCACCCAGCACTTCGCGCTGGTCCGGCCAATGACGGTCGCCGAGAACCTCGCTCTCGGTCGGGTCGGCACGCTCTGGCTCGATCCGGCCGGCGTGCGCCAGCGTGCGGCCGAGGCAGCCGAGCGCTTCGGAATGGGGGTCGATCCCGATGCGGTTGTCGGCCGGCTGTCGATCGGCCAGCAGCAGCGGGTCGAGATTCTCAAGGCGCTCGCGCGCGATTGCCGGGTGCTGATCCTGGACGAGCCGACCGCGGTGCTCATTCCCCAGGAGGTCGAGGCGCTGTTTGCCACGCTGCGCCAGCTTGTGGCCGAAGGGCTCTCGATCGTCTTCATCAGCCACAAGCTCGGGGAGGTCAGGGCGATCAGTGATCGGGTGAGCGTGCTGCGCCGGGGACGGCACGTGGGAACGGCGCCGGGCAGCACGCCGGAGGCGGAGCTTGCCCGGATGATGGTCGGCCGGCCGACCTTCGGGGTGGTCCGGGACTCGGCGCCCACGGATGGCAGCGCGCCGGCCCTGGAGATCGTCGGAGTCCGTGTGGAGGCACCGGGACGGCGCCCCGTTCTCAGTGGCGTGTCGCTCCGGGTGCGGGCGGGCGAGATCGTCGGGGTGGCCGGCGTCTCAGGCAACGGTCAGACGGAGCTCGTCGAGGTCCTGACCGGGATGCGCCGGCCGACAGCCGGCTCCGTTCGCATCGACGATGTCGAGCTCGCCGGCGCCCGGCCCGCCGAGGTCATGGCTTCCGGCGTCGGTCGGATCCCCGAGGACCGCCACGCGTGCCTCGTCGGTGAGTTGAGCGTGGCCTACAACCTCGTGCTCGAGCACCTCGACGACTTCCGGAGCCGCGGAGCGCTTGACGAGCGCCGGATCCGGCGCCACGCGGACGCACTGATCGAGCGGTTCGCGATCCGGGCACGCCCCGGAGACCGCGTTGCGAGCCTGTCTGGCGGCAACATCCAGAAGGTCCTCCTGGCCCGCGTCCTCTCGCGGGAGCCGCGGGTCCTGATCGTGTCCCAGCCGACTCGCGGCCTCGACGTCGGAGCAACGGAGTACGTCCGACGCGAGCTGCTCGCCCGGCGCACGGCAGGAACCGCGATCCTCCTGGTATCGGAGGATCTCGACGAGCTGCTGGCGCTCGCCGATCGGGTCGTCGTGATGTACGAGGGCCAGATCGTCGGCGAGGTGTCGGCTTCCGACGCAGATATCGACCAGCTCGGCCTGCTCATGGCGGGCCGGGGGCAGGTCGCGTGACCGGTCAGGCCGGGCCGATGTCCGCTGCCGTCCGACGCTCCATCCGGCCGACCCGCTGGTCGACCCCGGGCGTCGCGGTCGCCGCCGTCGCCATCACGTTTGCCCTGACCGCCGTACCGATCCTCCTCGCCGGGGCAAATCCCATCGCGGCCTATTACGAGTTCCTCGTCTCGCCGCTCACGAGCGACTTCACCCGCCTCGAGGTCCTCGTCGGGGCGACGCCGATCCTGTTCACCGGTTGCGCCGTCGCGATCGCCTTCAAGGCCGGCTACTGGAACATCGGTGCCGAGGGCCAGCTGCTTCTCGGCGCCGTTGCGGCCGCCGGCATCGGACAGGTTGTCGGCGATCTGCCGCCGATCGCGGCATTGCCGCTGATGATCGCCGGGGGTGCGCTTGCGGGCGCTGCCTGGGCGCTCCTTCCGGCGCTCCTCCGGGTGCGGTTTGACATCGACGAGGTCGTCACGACCCTCCTCCTCAACCCCGTGGCGCTCCTGCTTGTCACGGGGGTGCTTCATGGTCCGTGGCGCGACCCGGTCTCGGGCTTCCCCGAGTCACCCCGGATCGCGGCGGTGGCGGAGTTCCCGCACCTCATCGAGAAGTCGCGCCTCCACCTCGGCTTTCTCATCGCCCTCGTCGTTGTCGGGCTCGCCTGGTATGTCCTCGCGCGGACTCCGGCCGGGCTTCGTCTCCGCGCAACCGGCCTGAGTCCGCACGGGTCCCGGTTTGCCGGGGTCAACGTCACGCGTGTGCTCCTGGGTGCGGCGTTGGTGAGCGGTGCAGTCGCGGGCATTGGTGGCGTCAGCGAGGTCGCCGGGATCCAGTTCCGGCTCACCGGCGGCCTGTCACCCGGCTTTGGCTACACCGGCATCGTCGTCGCGATGCTCGGTGGCCTCTGGATGCCGGGCGTCCTCCTGGCCGCCGTCTTCCTGGGTGATCTGGCGGTCGGGGCCGGTTCCGCTGGGCGGGCGCTCGGGATCCCGTCGCAGCTCGGCGCGGTGGTCCAGGGAACACTGCTGCTGGTCACGGTCGGATTGCTGGCGATGCGCCGAAGTCGCCTCGCGCGGTCGGCGCCTCCCAAGGCCGGCGCCGCGGTCGGCGGCGTGGCCACGGGCCTCGCCCAGGAACCCGGGGTCTCCGCGGACTCCACGGAAGCCGAGGACGAGCCGGGCACCCGTGGGTCGGGCACATGAACTTCTTCGTCGACCTTCTCGCGGCGACGTTGCGCAATGCGACGCCGCTTGTCTATGGCACCGTCGGCGAGACGTACACCGAGCGCGCGGGCGTCCTCAACCTCGGGATCGAGGGCACGATGTACGCGGGCGCGTTCTCCGGCTTCGCCGTGGCCTACGCCACCGGCTCTCCATTCCTGGGGCTCCTTGCGGCCGTGCTCACGGGTGTTCTTGCGGGCGCGATCCTGGCGCTTCTGACCGTCACCCTCGGCGCGAATCAGCACGTCTCGGGGATCGGCCTGACGATTGGGCTGATCGGCGTGTCCGAGTTCCTGAACCGCCTCGTCTTCTCGGGCCAGGAAGCCCGACGGATCACGCCGTTCCAGGCCCTTGAGGCACCCACGATCCTTGGTCCCGTGGCCCCGATCTTCAGCCAGTACGCCCTCACCTGGGCGGCCTTCCTCGTCGTCGTCCCGCTCGCCTGGTGGCTCCTCCATCGAACGAGTTTCGGGCTGGAGGTCCGGGCGGTCGGCGAGAACCCTGAGGCAGCTGACGCGGCCGGCATCGATGTCACGCGCACGCGGTACCTTGCGCTCATGCTCGGGGGCGCGCTGATGGCCGTGGGGGGCGCCTTCTTCACGGTCGCCCTTCTCGGCACGTTCACCCTCGACATCATCGCCGGCCGCGGGTGGGTCTGTATCGCCCTTGTGATCTTCGGTCGCTGGCGGATCTTCCGAGGGGTCTTGGGTGCGCTGATCTTCTCGGCCGTGTTCTCGCTCCAGTTCCGCCTACGGATCTTGCCCGGCTGGGATGAGGTTCCGTTCGAGCTGCTCCTCGCCCTGCCGTACCTGGTCGTCATCCTTGCGCTCGCGGTCTCGGGCCGCAACGTGGCCTACCCGGGTGCCTACCTGAAGCCCTATCGGAGGACGTGATGAACGATCAGGAATTCCTCGCGGTCGCGATCGAGGAGGCCCGGATCGGGCTGGCGGAGGGTGGCGTACCCATCGGTGGGGTGCTCGTGGTGGACGGCCGCGTGGTCGGCCGGGGACACAACCGGCGCATCCAGATGAACAGCGCAATCAGACACGGCGAGACTGACGCACTCGAGCAGGCCGGACGGCTATCGGCGGCGACCTACCGACGGGCGACGATGTATACGACCCTCTCGCCCTGCGACATGTGCACGGGCGCGATCCTGCTGTACGGCATCCCCCGCGTCGTCATGGGCGAGAACCGGACCTTCGTCGGCGGGGAGGAGCTGCTCCGCTCGCGCGGCGTCCAAGTGGTCAACCTCGACTCGGACGAGTGCTACGAGCTCTTGCAAGGGTTCGTGCAGGAGCACCCGGAGATCTGGAACGAGGACATCGGAGAGGAGTAGCCTCGCCTCGGTCACGAAATCCCTGTCCGCCCGGGCGAGGCCGGCAGTTGGGCGGGGCGTACCTCTGGACGCTCCGCCCGTTTTCGTGAGATCGTCAGCGCCTCCACAGTGAGATGTCCGATGAAGCGGTTCGCGGCCTGGTGTCTCGTCCCGTTCCTGATCACGGCCTGTGGACCGGCCGCATCGCCATCCGGGTCTCTCGCGCCGTCGGTCGGCCCTTCGTCGAGCAACTCGGCGGCGGCCCCGACGCGCGCTCCAGCGCCGTCTCCCGCACCGACCCCGGCAGGCCCGACCGTTGTCCGGATCTACCTGTTCGGGGACGAACGGCTGGTTGCCGTCCAGCGCGAGATCCCGTACACGCCAGAGGTTGGCCGCGCGGCCATCGAGCAGACGATCATCGGACCGAGCGAAGCCGAGACGTCGGCCTCCCCTCGGCTCGTCACGAGCATCCCGGACGGCACCGCCCTCCTCGGGCTCGAGATCAAGGACGGGCTTGCAACGGTCAATCTGTCACGGGAATTCGAGTCCGGTGGCGGGAGCATGTCCATGTTCACCAGGCTGGCCCAGGTGGTCTATGCGATCACCCAGTTCCCCACGGTCGATCGCGTCGCTCTCGAGCTTGATGGAGTGCCCGTCACCGTCTTCTCCGGAGAGGGCATCGGCATCGACAAGCCGCTGACTCGAGCCGACTACGAGTCCTTCCTCCCGGCGATCTTCATCGACGGGCCGGGCTACGGGGCCACCCTCGAAAACCCGGCGCGCATCGCGGGCATTGCAAACGTCTTCGAGGCGACCTTCCAGGTGGAGATCCATGACGCGACCGGGAAGGCGCTCGCCAAGCGCCAGGTCATGGCGAGCTGCGGGACGGGCTGCTGGGGCACCTTCGACGTGGCCATCCCGTACTCGGTCGGATCGCCTCAGCCAGGCAGCGTGGTCGTCTATGACCTGTCACCCAGGGATGGCACGCCAGAGAACGTCAATAGGTACCCGGTGCTGCTCGTGCCGTGAGCGGCCGGCCGACGGGGACCGACACGCCTTCCGCAGGGATGACCGCATGGGCACCGAAACTGAGTCCGGTCGCCGTGTACCGGGTCCGCACATCGGGCGCCCTGAAGGTATCGCTCCCGGCGCCCGCCTGACTGTGCTCTGGTGCAAACGGCAACGCTTGACACCGGCGCGTCTCTCGCCACGGAATTCCGATTGCAACTCCGGCGGCTCGGTATACCCTGAGTGGCACCCTTGTTGGCCCAACCGATGGAGGGATCAGCAGTGACCCGTCGCGTCCCGACAATCGCCCTCCTTGTGGCCCTGGTGTTCAGCGGTGTTCTCTCGTCTGCCGTGTCCGCCGACACCGCGCTCCCGCTGCCGCTCCCGAACACGATGGCCGCCGTGGGCGACTCGATCACGCAGGCGGCGAGCACCGGCGGGAGCCTCGGAGCCGACTATCCCCAGAACTCGTGGTCGACCGGCACGAACAGCACCGTCAACAGTCATTACCTGCGTCTGCTGGCCCTGGGCGCCCCGATCAGTGGGCAGAACAACAATCTGTCAGTCAGTGGGGCCAAGGCGGCCGGACTCAACGCGCAGATGATCAATGTCGGTGCGATCGATCCGGCGTATCTCACGGTGCAGATCGGCGGCAACGATCTGTGCACAGACACGTTCCTCGGCATGACGAAGGTCGACGACTTCCGAGCGCAGTTCCAGACGGCAATGGCAACCCTGACGAGTGGATCGCCGAACACCAACGTCTACGTCGTCAGCATTCCCGACGCCTATCAGCTATGGAGCCTGTTCAAGAGCAGCGGGTGGGCGCGCTTCATCTGGTCGATCGGGGGCGTCTGCCAGTCCCTGCTGGCCAACCCAACGTCCACGCAGGCAGTCGATGTCCAGCGCCGGCTGGACGTCCAGCGACGCAACATCGACTACAACACCCAGTTGCGCGAGGTGTGCGCCGCGTTCGTGAAGTGCCGCTTCGACAACAACGCGGTGTTCAATACGCAGTTCGCGAAGACCGACATCGCCGCCGACTACTTCCACCCGTCGATCGCCGGCCAGGCCAAGCTCGCGTCGGTCAGCTGGACCGCCGGCTACGCCTGGTCGACCTCGCCGCCGGTGAACGTCGCGCCGACGGCCTCGTTCACGAGCAGCTGCGCCGCCCTAACGTGCACCTTCACCGACACCTCGACCGATTCCGACGGCACGATCGGCTCGCGCAGCTGGACGTTCGGCGACGGCGGGTCGTCGACGGCCACCGATCCCTCGCATGCGTTTTCGGCGGCCGGCACGTACACGGTGGCGCTGACGGTCACGGACGACGACGGCGCGACGGGGTCCGTCAGTCAATTGGTGACCGTGACCAGCTCGCCCGCAATGTGGGTCGGGGGCCTGACCTCGTCTACGTCCACGACGAGTCGCAACTGGAGGGCGATCGTCACGGTGCGAGTGGTCGACCAGCAGGGCCCGGTTGCGGGCGTCTCGGTGGCGGGCACCTGGTCGGCGGGATCAGGCGGAACGACCTGCTCGACCAACACTTCAGGCAACTGTGTCGTGACGAGCTCAGCGTTCAGCAAGAAGTCGGTGCCCTCGGTCACGTTCACCGTCAGCGGCTTGACCAAGTCCGGCTGGATCTACGACTCGTCCAAGAACGTCGTGACGAGCATCCAGGTCACCAGGCCCTGACCTGATCGATCTCTCTCCGCGTTCAGAGCGGGACGGCGAACGAGACCACGACGACGGCGACTGACGCGGCGATCTCCACCAGCCCGACGTGGATCGGGCGCAATGGGCGCGCTCCGGAAGCGCGGGCCCGCTGGACCGCGGGCAGGGCGATCGCGCGCGCCGTGAGGCCAACCCCAAGGAGGGCATAACCCCCGGGGAACAAGGCGATCGCCAGCGTGGTCACTACCGCGTGAAAGCCGACGGACAGCGCCGTGAACGCCACGTTGCCGCGCTCGCGCAGCACCGATCGCACGACGAGGACCGTCCCCACGAGGTAGGCCGCCGCGACGGCGGAGTAGGGGAGAACGCGGTCCACGTCGAACTCGCCCGAGACGAACGCGGCCGCAGGCACCAGCACGATCGCCTGGGCGACCTGCGCAACGCTGTTGGCAAGATCACGGCGGCTCCCCGGTCGCGCGCCCAGGAATACCACCAGCGCCGCCGGAAGAGCGACGAGCAGCGTCAGCACGATGGGCGGGAACGCGACGACCAGCACGAGTCCGAGGATCGCGAAGGCGACACCGTAGACGAGGATCGGTCGCCGATACTCCGGCGTTCGGCGCGCGCGGGACCACGCCTGCAGGGTGGCTGACAGGAGATAGCCGGACAGCGCGACGCCCGCAAGGACCAGTTGCCAGGCGTCCGGCCGGCTTGCCGCCACGCCGAGCAGCAGCGGCAGCGCGAGCATCGCCCACGCCCCGTGCTGGCGAGGGATCCAGATGTGGCGTCCCGCTCGGCGGGGCAGGGTTGGGTCCTCGCTGGCGGTCACCGCGCCACCCTAGCGCAGCGCGTTCAGGCGCGCCTCAGGCTCCGCGCCGCGCCAGTAGATGGCGCAGGTCGGCGATACTGGATGCCATGGAGACCCACCCGCTCGTCGAGCAACTTCACTTCGCACGCTCCGAGTTCCTGTGCGGTCTTCGTGGAGTGCCCGACGCGGATGGCTTCCTGCGCTCCGTGGTGCGGTGAACCGCCGGTACGTGCCGCAGCCGGTCCTGGATGCTGCCCACGCGCGTTCGGCCGCGCGAGCGGCCCGCGATTGGGCGACCGCAGACCGCCTGCGGGGCGAGATCGAGGCGGCCGGCTGGAGGGTCGTGGATTCCGGAACTGACTTCAACCTCGAGCCTGCCCATGCCGTGGATGTGGACGCCGATGGCGTCACCAGGTACGGGCGTTCATCGGCCGTCCCCAGTCGGTTCCGCGAACCCGCAACCGGGCTCGCGACCGTCGTCCTCATCGCGATCGACCAGCCGGACGATCTCGAGCGAGCAGTTCGCGGCCTTCACGCGCACTGTCCGAAGACGACGCAGGTGGTCGTCGTGGCCGATGGAACCTCGCCCGCGCAGGAGGCGCGGCTGGCAGACCTGCCGGCCGGTGTCGAAGTCATTCGGACCACGCAACGGCTGGGCTGGGGCGCGGCCCTCAACATCGGGATCCGGCGCGCGACGGCGGAGGTCGTCGTCCTCCTGGATACGAGCATCGAGCCGACAGGGGATCTCGTCTCGCCACTCGTGGACGCACTCCGAGGTCCGGACGTCGCTGTCGCCGGGCCATTCGGCCTGCGGACGACGGATCTCCGCCGCTTCGATGAGATTGCCGATGGCCGGGGTGCGGCCGCGATCGGAGGGTATGCCATCGCCTTCCGACGCTCGGACGCGGAGGCCCGCGGGCCAGTGGACGAGGGCTTCCGCTTCTACCGAGGCCTGGACATCTGGTGGAGCTTCGTCCTGCGTGACGAAGGTCCGAATCGGACGCCACGGCGGGCCGTCAGCGTGGCCGGGGTGCCGCTCCTCCGGCACGACGATCGGGGCGGGTCGGACCTATCCGAGTCCGAGCGTGAGCGTCTCGGCAAGCGGAACTTCTACCGGTTCCTCGATCGATTCCGGGAGCGCCGGGATCTCGCCCTTGGGGACGACACAGCCTCCGCCTGACGAATGCCGCGATGTGTCCGAGGGCCGATGCCGTCGCCCAGGTGGACTGCCGTCACGAGGACCCACCCTATACTCCGGCCATGCGCCGGTTCGTGTGTGTCGCCGCCCTCATTTTCGGGTTCTCCGGCGACCGGTACGCCCGGACCATACGGGTGCGCGTGCCCGTCCCGGTGACCCAGCCCGTCCGGCTCCACGAGGTTGACGGTACCGTTCGCGGTCCCGCCTGGTGGCGACCCTGATGCGGGTCGGCCCGCGACGCGGGCGGCGTGGATGGGTCTGCGCTGGCGACGCTGGCGACGCTGGCCGCGGTCCTCGGCCTGGCGGTCGGGACCGGTCCTCTCGGCTCCGGCGTCCAGGCCGCGGTCAGGGACGAGGTCACGATTCTGGCCGGAACGCCGTCGACGCTCGATCCTGCCCTCCAGAGCGATATCGGTTCGGCGACGTTCTCGGCCCAGCTGTACGAATCGCTGACCGCGTTCGACCTCAGCCTGACCCTTCGTCCGGCGCTGGCGGCGTCGTGGGACATCTCCGACGATGGACGCAGGATCGTCTTCCATCTTCGGTCCGGCTTGACGTTCTCCGACGGCACCCCGATCACGGCCGAGGACGTGGTCCAGAGCTGGATGCGGATCATTGACCCACGGCGTCCGTCGCAGCTGGCGTCCCTGCTGCTCGATGTCCGGGGGGCGGCGGACCATCTCTTCGGGCGGACGACCGCGCCTGAGGACGTTGGGCTCCAAGCTCAGGGACGCGACGTCATCGTCGATCTCGACGGACCAGGAGCCGACTTCCCCGCGATCATCTCGAGCCCCACGTTTGGCGTGGTCCCCCCGCAGGTCTGGCGGGACAAGGTGGATCTCGATACGGTGTTGCGGGTGCCGAGCAGCGGCGCCTACGTCGTCGATGCGATCACGAGCACCGAGTTCACGTTCCGCGCCAACCCCCGCTACTGGGCCGGGACGCCGGCCATCGATACCGTCCACCTGCTGGCCTCACTCGACGGCCGCAGCCCGGTCTCTGCGTTCGAGAGCGGGGACGTCGACTACACGACGATCGGATCGGCCGATGCATCCTGGATCCGCTATGACGAGGCGCTTGGCCCGCACCTCCGTAGCGTTCCCTCGCTCTCACTGACGTACCTGGGCTTCACGAGCGATCGGCCGCCGTTCAACGATGCCCGAGTACGGCAGGCATTCGGGGCCGCGGTGGACTGGGCGCGGATCATCAGGCTCGCCTCAAACGGCGACGACGTACCAGCGGACAGCATGGTGCCGCCGGGGATTCCGGGCGGAGGGGAGCGGAACTGGCTGCCCATTCACGATCCCACGCGGGCGCGGAGCCTCCTGGCGGCCGCGGGCTATCCGGCCGGAACGGGGTTCCCGGTGATCGCCTTTGCCCCCGCAGGCATCGCGTCAGCTGAAGGGATCGTCGAGGATCTCCGGCGCGAGCTCGGCGTAACGGTCAGCGTGGAGGATCTCGACGATCACTTCGGGCGGCTGCAGGACGATCCGCCGGCGATGTGGTCCCTCGGTTGGGTGGCCGACTACCCGGGCGCAAATGACTTCCTCGGTGTCCTGCTGGGCACCGACAGCACCAACAACTACGGCCGCTGGTCTTCGCCTCAGTTTGATGCCGCGATCGACGCGGCCCTGGCGACCCTGGATCCACGCGAGGCGGTGGCCGCCTACGAGCGGGCCCTTGCCGTCGTCCGTGATGAAGTGCCCGTGGTCCCGCTCGCCTATGCCGACGGTTGGGCGCTGTCGCGCGACGGGTTGCTCGGTGCGGATGAGAGCGGACTCGGAATCATGCGCCTGGCGGGACTCGCGTGGCGATGAGACGGCTCGCGATTCTGGGCGGGCGGCTGCTGGCCGGCGGCCTGCTCGCACTGACTGCGCTCGGGCCGGCCGCGAGCCTGACCCTGGCCGCATCGCCAAGCGTGAGCGTCCCAACGGCGACGTTCCGATTCCTCGAGTCGGTCACCTTCCGGGCCAGCGCCATGTTGACGCCGGATGTGATCCGATCCGAGGCCGTCATCGACATCGAGGGGTCGACCCGTTCGATCGTTGCCGACGTCCCCAGGAATGTAGCGACCGGGAGCACGACCCTCTCGTTCGTGCTCGACGCGCCGGCCGGTTTCATCGTCCCCAACACGGACGTGACGGCTAGATTCCGTTTGATCCTCCGGGACGGATCGAGCGTGACGAGCCGCCCGGCGACCGTGAACTACGACGACACGCGGTACCAGTGGAGGACGATGGCCGGCGAGTTCGTCACCGTTCACTGGACCGATGGTGGCGAGTCCTTCGGGCGTCGTGCCATGCAGATTGGGGATGACGCCGTCCGCGACGTCAGCAAGCTCCTCGGAGTGGCCGAGTCTGATCCAATCGATTTCTACGTGTACGCGGATCGGACGGCGTTCTACGACGTCCTCGGTCCGGCGTCGCGCGAGAATGTCGGCGGTGTCGCCCACCCGGAGATCCGAACCCTGCTCGCGAACATCGCGCCGGACGCCGTCGACGATCCGTGGGTCGGGACCGTCATCCCCCACGAGTTGACGCACCTGGTCTTCGACACGGCGGTCAAGAACCCGTATCACTATCCTCCGCGCTGGTTGAACGAGGGGGTCGCGGTCTACCTGTCCCAAGGCTACGATCGATCTGATCGAAATGCCGTACGCGATGCCGTCCGCGCCGGGACCATCATGCCGCTCCGCGCGCTCGAGGCGCAGTTCCCGACAACACAGGAGCGATTCTTCCTGGCCTACTCGGAGAGCGTCTCGGCAGTCGCCTTCCTCGTGGACCGGTACGACCGGGACGCAATGGTGGCGCTCGTTCGCTCATATGCGGACGGGGTCTCCGACGACGAGGCGTTCCGGTCGGCCCTTGGGATTGATGCCGCCGGATTCGAGGCCGCCTGGCTCGAATCCATCGGCGCGTCTCCGCCCAACCCGTTCGGTCCACAGCCGGCACCGGCCGGGCCGGTCCCATCCGGCTGGGTTGGGGCAGCGCCCATTCCCGGGACCGCACCAGGTGTGTCGCCGTCACCCGCCGCTGTGGCCTCTCCGATTGGCGAGACCATCGATTCACCCGGAGACGCCGACGAAACGCTGCGCACGGAGTCCCTGGTCGTCCTCGCGATCACGATCCTGGCGATCCTCGTGCTGGCCTTCCGGGCAGGGCGGCGCCCGGCGGCGCGCCCGACTGCCCTCGTCGCGGTCGAGGACATCCCGGTGGAGGAGGCCTCGCCGGCCGACGAGGAGCCCGGGCCATGAGCGGCGTCATGGAGCGGCTTCGGGCCTTGCCGAGCTGGCAGGTCACGCTGGCGATCGCCCTGCTGGCCCTCGGCTTCCTGATCGCGGCGCAGCTGAGTGCGGAGGGGCCGAGGATCCGCTACACGAGCCAGGAGCGGGCGCCCCTGGTCGAAACAGTGCTCGGCCTCCAGGAGCAGCAGGAAGCGCTCAAGGCGAAGATCCTCGACATCCGTACGCAAATCGGGGCTGCCGAGGGTGAGTTGCCCGCATCAGCCGCCCAGGAGAAGGCGCTGAATGCGGAACTGGAGCGGGCTCGGATCGCGGCTGGGCTGGTCCAGCTGACCGGGCCCGGCATCGCTTTCCGGCTCGAGGATGCCGACGCCGCGATCGGCGGCGCCCCGGCCGATGGGCTCGTGACCGCGCGAGACGTACGGATCCTGGTCCAGGAACTCTGGCTGGCAGGCGCGGAGGCCATCTCCATCAACGGCGAGCGCGCGGTGGCCACGACCGCGATCCTCGACATCGGCAACTCGATCCTTGTGAACAGCGCCTACCTCGCGCCTCCGTACGAGGTTCGCGCCATCGGACCAGCGGATCTCTACGAACGAATCACGAGCGCCGCGTCGTTCGTGGAGTTCGTCCAGCGTCGGATCGACCCGGCGGGCCTGCGGCTCTCGTTCGCCGAGCTCGAAGCGGTCACCGTTCCGGCCTTCGCGGGGACCGTCAGCGGCCGGTATCTGCGGCCGGACGCCTCGGCGACGGGATCCTGAGCGATGCGCAACACGAGGAACCGCCTGACCTTCACGGCCGTCGCGCTGATCCTGGGCCTGCTGATCGTGGCGCAGCTTCAGGGCCAGACGGGCAACACGAACCTTGCCCGGCAGTCTGCACAGGACCTGACGCTGCTCGTGGCGAACCTCAACACACAGAACGAGCATCTGCGGGGCGAGGTCGCAACGCTCGAGCGGCAGCTCGCGACACTGACGGATGCGCGGTCGCGCGGAGCGAGTGCCGCCGGCCAGCTCCGCGCCGACCTCGATCGTATTGAGAGCTGGGCGGGCCTGCGCGCCGTCATCGGTCCGGGCATCTCGATCAGGCTCAACGGCGCGATCGACGGAGATGGCGTTGAGGATCTCCTCAATGAGATACGCAACGCCGGCGCCGAGGCGATCGGCGTAGAGGACGTCCGCGCCGTCGTGGGAACGATCGTCGCCGGCCCGCTCGGCGCGCCCTCGGTCGAAAACACCCCGCTCGGCGCCTCGTTCGAGATCCGGGCGATCGGCAGCCCGCAGATCCTCACCGGCTCACTGACGCGGGCCGGCGGGATCATCGCGCAGCTGGGCGTCACGTTCCCGAACGCGACGATCTCGGTGACGCCGCTGGATGCCGTGTCCATCCCGGCCACGACCCGGGATCTCCTGCCAACCCACGGTCAGCCGAGCCTCTGATAACCTCCCGGCGATGCCTACTCGACCGATTCTCGAGCTCCTGCTGGGCGACATCGTGCAGCTCCGGCGGCCCCACGCGTGCGGCGGCAGTGCCTGGCTCGTCGATCGCCTTGGTGCCGATATCGGGCTTCGCTGCCGAACATGCCGGCGCCACATGCTGCTGGAACGGCGCGCCCTCGAGGCACGTATGGAAGCGTTCATTGAGCGCGGGGATCCGGCTCTGACGGCGGCCGCGCACCCGGATCCGGGGTTGCCCGCGTGATCTTCGAGCCGCCGGCGGGGACCGGCGGGACCGGCACTGCCGCAGTCCTCCGGAATCGGCCCTTCCTGCTCCTCTGGCTGTCGCAGCTGACGACCCAGGTCGGATCCAACATGGTCCTCTACGGGTTGACGGTCATCGTGCTCGAGGCGACGAACCTGAGCTCGGCGGTCAGCGCGCTGTTCCTGACTTTCCTCGTCCCGGCCGTGCTCCTGTCCGCAGTCGCCGGGGTCTATGTCGACCGGGTGGACCGACGGTTCGTGCTCGTGCTCACGAACGTCCTCAGGGCGGTGGCCATGGTCGCGCTCTTTGCCGTGGGCGCGAATGTCTCGCTCATCCTCCTGCTGAACATCGTCGTCTCGGTGCTGACGGTGTTCTTTGCGCCGGCGGAGGCCGCGATGATCCCGCACCTTGTGCCACGCCACCAGCTGGTCAGCGCGAACGGGCTGTTCACGCTGACCCTGAACGGGGCGTTCGCCCTGGGATTCGCGCTGCTCGGCCCGCTCATCGTCAAGATCTCAGGCGGGCCGGAGCCGCTGCTCCTCGCGGTGGGCGTGCTGTATGCGGTCGCGGCCGTGCTCTGCTTCACGCTGCCGCCCAATCCGCCCGCCCCCGTTGCGGATGAGCCTCCGCACGACGCCGTCCACGATGCCGGCGAGGCCGTCCAGGGCACGTTCGCGCAACTGGGGGAGGGAATCGCGTACATCCGCACCAACCGGGCGATCGGCTGGTCCCTGATCTACCTCGGGATCGCCGCCTCGCTGGTGGGCGTGATCGGGGTGCTCGGACCGTCCTTTGCGCAGGTGACCCTGGGTCTTCAAGCGCGCGATCTGTTCCTGGTCGTCCTTCCGCTGGGGATCGGGATCGTGATGGGAGTGCTCCTCCTGAATTCGTACGGTCGCTACGTCCCGCGGCGGCGGGCGATCGAGGGCGGGCTCATCGCGCTCGGGATCCTGCTCGCGCTGATGACCATCGCCGGACCGGTCAGCCGTGCCCTCCAGACGGTCCAGCCGCCGCTCGTGGACCTGTCGGCCGTCACCTCGTTGATTGCCGTGGTCATCGCGATGGCCTTCGTCGCCGGGATCGCCTACGGGATCGTCGCGATTTCCAGCCAGACGCAGCTCCAGGAGGACCTGCCGGAGGAGGTCCGGGGCCGGGTCTTCGGCGTCCTGAACATGCTCGTCTCCGTGGGCAGCTTCCTGCCGATCATCATTGTCGGGCCCATTTCGGACCTCGTCGGGACGACGGCCGTGATCCTGATCGTGGCCGGAGGGGTCTTCCTGTCCGGCGTCGTCTCGATCGTCCGGCGGGGGCCGCTGGCACCGGCCGAGGAAGCTGCGATGGCCGGCACGATCGTGCACGGCACGGCACTGGATCCGACAGGCGTGGCCATGCGGACGGACGAGCCGGCCAAATCCGAGGATCAGGGGCCCGACAGCCGTGCGTGACGTCGGTGCCACCGACCAGATGAATCAGACCGACCATCACCCGGGACGGAGCTCACCGGCGGAACTGACTGCTGGAGCGACGCCCGCCCGCTGGCGCGTCGTGGCTTTCGGCGCGCTCGCCGGCGGTCTCGTGCTCGGCGCGGCCGCGGCAGGGGGTGGGGGAGCGCGCTGGCTCGTCCTGGCGTCCATTGGTGTCGTCGTGGTGAGCCTGACGCCGATCATCCTCGCCAGCCGGAGGCCGCCGGTCGGACCGGATCCGGTGGCGCCCATGGCCCTGGACGAATTGCCGACGGTCACGGTCGTGATCGCTGGTCGCGACGAGGCACTGGTCCTGCCGCACCTCATTGCCGACCTTGCGGCACAGGACCATCGGGACGCGGGCGGAGCCCCGCGTTTCGAGGTCATCGTGATCGACGATCGCTCCTCGGACGGGACACCAGAGGCGGTGGACGCGGCGGCCAGGTCCGGCGGCCTGGATGGAGTCGTCCGCGTCGTGCGCCGCGTCGGGGTCGGGTTGCCGGACGGGAAGGGAGCGGCCCTCACCGCCGCCCAACCCGAGACCTACAAGGGTGACGTCGTTCTCGTCCTCGACGCCGATGCCCGGATCGGTCCCGGCTTCCTGCGACGGCTCGCGACCTATGTTGCCTGCGGCGTGCCCGCGATCTCCGGCCGTCGTCGAATCCTCGACGCGGGTTCGTCGCACATTGCCGGCGCCCAGGCCGACGAGCAGACGCAGGACGGCGAGCTTCAGCGCGGCCGATGGGCGTCCGGAGGCTGCTCCGAGTTCCGGGGCAACGGGATCGCCGTCCGCCGGGATCTCCTCGTCGCCGTCGGCGGTTGGCGCGCACAGGCGCTCACCGAAGACCTCGATCTGTCCAGCCGCCTGGCCGCGGAACGGGGAGTCACGGTCGCCTGGGCCCTGGATCTCGAGATCTGGGAGGAGCCGGTCCGGACGTGGGGCGGCCTGTGGCGCCAGCGCCTCCGCTGGAGCGAGGGGTCCATCCGGAGGCTCCTCGAGCACGGGCCGGCCGTGCTGGCGAGCCGGCAGCTCACCATCAGGGCGCGCCTGGACTTCGCGGCCTACGCAGCCCAGTTGCTGGCGCCGCCACTCATCCTCGGTGCAATGGCGGGGGCCGCGGCCACCGGCGCCCCCGGCATGGCCATGGCCCTGGTCGGGACGTATCTCGCGGCGGGCGGGGTACTGGCGTTTGACGCGCTCCGTTGGGACACGGACCAGAGCGGGGCTCCCCTCCCGTTGCCGGAGCGAGCGTTCCGGGCCGCCCGTGCTGCGCTGTTCGGCACGATCTGGCTGGGCGCAGTCCCCGGCGCGCTGTGGCGACTGGCCACGCGCCGGGGCTCCATTCGTTACGACAAGATGCCGCACCTGGGGCCGGGCACGACCCCGACGGCGACACCGTGAAGCGCGTCGCCGTGATCTTTACCGGCGGGACGATCAGCATGCGCCGGGACCCGGTCCTTGGAGGCAACGTGCCGACCCTCGACGGCGCCGGCATTCTCGAGCAGACGCCGGGCCTCGAGGCGATTGCGGAGGTCGAGGCGATTGACCTCGGGCGAACCCCGGCCAGCCACTTCACCTTCCCCCAGCTGTTCGAGATCGAGGGCGTGATCCGGCGGGCGCAGGCAGACCCGTCGATCGCGGGCGTGGTCGTGGTCCAGGGCACCGACGTCCTCGAGGAGACGGCGTTCTTCTGGGATCTCCTGCTCGATGATTCGACTCCGGTCGTGATCACCGGCTCGATGCGCGCTGCCTCTGACGCCGATTACGACGGTCCGGCCAACCTCCGCGACGCGGTTCGGGTCGCAGCGTCCGATCTGCTCCACGGCGAAGGCGTCGTCGTCTGCCTGGCAGGAACGGTGCACGCTGCCGACGATGTCACGAAGACACACACGTCCGCGCTCGACACCTTCCACAGCCTCAACGACGGCCCGCTCGCGACCGTGCATGCGGGGAGGATCACGATCCTCCGTCGCAGGGCGGTCCGGCGCCACGTTTCGGCAGGGACCGCGGCGGAGCGAGTGCGGCTCGTAACGGCCCACGTGGCCATGGATGGCTCGGTCATCGATGCCCTCGAGTCGATCGGGATGGATGGTCTGGTGGTTGAGGCGACGGGCGCGGGCAACACCTCCTCCGGACTGCTTGACGCCGCAACCCGGGTGATGGATCGCGGGGCGCCCGTCGTCCTTGCCACTCGCTGCGCGGCGGGCGCCGCGGGGACCGACTACGCGTTCCCCGGCGGAGGGGCGGCCTGGGTGCGAGCCGGGGCGCTGCTGCCCGGCCACCTCACGGGACCAAAGGCGCGGGTCGCCCTCGCGCTCGGTCTTGGTGCGGGCCTGGACGGGCCGGGGCTGCAGGCGCTCCTGGCCGGCACTCCGAGCGCCTCCTGATGCCGCTCGACGCGCTCGTCAGCGGCCGTATCGCGACATTCGCGGGCGAGGCCGGCTTCGGCTGGGTAGAAGCGGTGGGGATTCGCGACGGCCGGATCGCCTTCGCCGGGAGTGCCGTCGACCTCGAAACGCGGGCGGACCCCCACACACGTCGATTCGAGCTGGATCCAGGCGAGATCGCAATTCCGGGCCTGACCGACGCCCACCTCCACTACCTCGACGCCGCGCTCGCGACCGAACAGGTCGATCTCACGGGGGCGCAGACGCTCGAGGACGGTCTCGGCCGGCTGGTTGAGGCGGACCGGGCGCTGCCCGTGGGCGCGTGGTTGCAGGGCGCGGGCTGGGATCAGCGCCGCTGGGGGCGCTGGCCGACCGCGGCCGATCTCGACGCGGCCATCCCCGGCCGGCCCGTGGCGCTCTGGTCGTTCGACCATCACGCGGTCTGGGCGAGCAGCAGATCGTTCGCCATCGCCGGTCTTGATGCCACGACGTCCGATCCGGCCGGCGGAATCATCCGACGCCTTGCCGACGGTTCCATCGAAGGCGTCGTCCTCGAGAACGCGTGCCAATTGATCATCGGCAGCGTGCCGGCCCCCGACGATGGGACCGTCCGGCGAACGCTCGTCAATCTGGGCCAGCAGCTCCTGGCGCTGGGTGTCGTGGCGGTCCACGATCCGGGCAACGTCTCGCCGGACACCGAGCTTCGCGCTTTCGATTCGTATGCGGCCCTCGCCGACGCCGGCGATCTCCCAATCCGGGTCCATGCCGGTCTGCGTCCCGAAAGCCTCGACACCGCGATCGCGCGCGGCCTGCGCAGCGGCGCGCAGCTGGGCGACGATCCGGACGGTCGAGCCCGGATCGGGTGGCTGAAGATGTTTGCCGACGGGACGCTTGGGTCGGGCACGGCCGCGCTCCTTGAGCCGCGCGAGGGAACCTCGGATCTCGGGCTGTTCCGGCAGGGCCCCGACGAGCTCGCGCGTCTCGCTCGCCGGGCGGCAGAAGCGGGTATCGCGACACAGATTCACGCCATCGGGGACGCAGCCGTCCGGGCCGCCCTGGACGCGCTGGCTCCGACCAGTCCGGCCGTTCCGCTCATGCCCCGCGTGGAGCATGTCCAGCTTGTACACCCGACGGATCGGGCACGGTTCGCGGGATCAGGGGTCGCTGCGTCCGTCCAGCCAATCCACCTGCGCGAGGACGCCGCCACCGCGCGACGGGACTGGGGCGAGCGCGCCGAGGAATGGGGCTACACCTGGCGAACGCTGCTCGACGAGGGCGCCGTGCTTGCCTTCGGGACCGACGCTCCCGTGGAACCGATCGATCCGTGGCCGGGCATCGCCCTGGCCGTCCTCCGTCGCGATCCCTCCTGGGGGCCGGACGCGTCTCCGTTCGGCCCGCACGAGGCACTGGACCTGGAGACGGCACTTCGCGCGGCAACGCTCGGCCCGGCAATCACCGCCCGGGAGTCGGATCGCGGCCGCCTGGTGCCGGGCGCACGGGCGGACATCGTGGTGCTCCCGGCGTCACCGCGCGAACGCGACGCCGAGGGCGGCGGCTTCGCCCAGGTTCGCCCGCGCCTCGTGCTCCTCGATGGCGAGGTGGTCGTCGAGGTCTAGGAACCGACCGGGATCGCGAGCGCGGCCTCGTTGAACAGGCCGTTGAGGATCCGCGACGTGGATGGGAACGCGTGGATGGTGTCGGCCAGGACGTCGAGGTCGATCCGCGCCCGGATCGCCAGTACGCACTCGTGGATCGCCGCCGACGCGTCCGGGCAGGCCATCGCCGCGCCCACGAGAGTCCGTGACTCGCGGTCCACGACGATCGTCACGTGTCCGAGCTCGGCCTCCACGGAGAACCCCTTGGCCGTGTGCGCGAAGTCGGCCACGAACTCGATCGCATCCAACCCCGCGTCGCGCGCCTGCTCCAGGGTGAGTCCCACGGAGGCCGCCTCGGGGTCCATGTACGTGGCCCGCGGCAGGGCCCGGTAATCCGGGCGCACGTCGTCGCCGAGCGCCATGCGAACGGCCATCTCGCCCTGGTAGTGGGCCTGGTGCGTGTGGAGCTCCGGGCCGGCCGGGTCGCCGATGACCCACAGCCCATCCGCCAGTCGGAGCCGGCCGTCCCGCGGGAGCGGGGTCCGTCCGCTGGCATCGATGTCGTAGGCCTCCAGGCCCAGGTCGTCGAGCGACGCGTCGCGCCCGACGGCCAGCAGGACGGCGTGGCCCTCGGCGCTGGTTCCGTCAGACAGATCGATCCGGTGCGCGCCGTCCGCCCCGGCGCCCGCGTGCGCCGCCGTCGCCCGGACGTTGAGCCGCACCTCCACGCCGTCACGGACGAGCGCCCCAAGGATCACCTCGGAGTTGCGTGGATGATCGGTCGGAGCGAGGCGCGGGCCGGACTGGACGATCGTCACCGGGACGCCGAAGCGGCGCGTAGACCTGGGCCAGTTCGCAACCCGTTGGCCCGCCGCCCAGCACGAGGAGCGACCGGGGCAGCTCGCGTGCCAGCGTGGCCTGCTGGTTCGTCCAGACCGGGACCGCCTCGAGACCGGGGATCTTCGGCTGCCGGGACACCGAACCCGTCGCGACGACGACGTTCTTCGCAGCAATGGCGTGGGCCTCGCCGTCATGGGCGACCTCCACGAGTCCGCGGGCAGCGATCCGCGCCGTGCCGCGCCAGATCTGCGCACCCGCGTCGCGCAGCGTCGCGCACGTGCGACGCGTCATCGGGTTCCTCGCCGCCGACGGGCCGGTTGACCATGTAGTCCCGCCGCGCCGACGCTCGCGCCCAGTCGTACGTCGAAGGATTTGCCGCGTGCTGGGCCGCGGCGTGCAGGAGGGCCTTGGAGGGCACGCAGCCGATGTGCGGACAGCTTCCACCGAACCAGCGGCGGTCGATGATCGCCACCGAAGCACGCCGCGCGAGCGCCGCGTTGGCGGCCGCCTCACCGGCCGGACCGGCACCGATGATCGCGAAGTCGACTGGACGGGCGGTCATCAGCGCGGATCTCCTTGCGTCGTCACTGGCGAAGATCGCGCTGCCGTCTGGCCTCGAAGGCCAGGATTGCCGCGGCGACCGACACGTTGAGACTGTCGGCGACGCCGTGCATCGGAAGGCTGACGCCCTCGATCTCGGCATCCTGCCACGCGGTTGACAGGCCTTCCGACTCGCTCCCGAGAACCAACGCCAGCGGGCCCGTGAGATCGGCATCCGAGTACTGCGTCGCGGCGTCCACGCGGGCAGCCAGGGGTCGGATGCCACGCTGCTGGAGCCAGGCGCGGACCTCGATCGCCGGCGCTGCTGCAACGGGCACCGTGAAGACCGTGCCGACGCTCGCGCGGATCACGTTCGGGTTGAACAGATCCGTGCCACCGATGGCGATGACGGCATCGCAGCCGGCCCCATCGGCGGTGCGCAGGATTGCACCCAGGTTGCCCGGCTTCTCCACGTCCTCGGTGACGAGGAGCAGCGGAGTGGGCCCGGGGTTGAGCGCTTCGAGGCTGGTCGAAGGCGTGCGGACGACCAGCACGATGCCGTCCCCGCGGTTTCCGAACGCGAGCCGATCGTGGGCCCGCTCGCTAACCTCGACGATCTCCGTACCGTCCGCCGTCAGGCGCAGGACGGCCGCCTCCGCGTCGGCGGTTCGGATCAACTCACGACAGACGAAGGCGGTCTCCACCGGCACGCCGGCCTCGATTGCCCGGCGGCACTCGCGGGCGCCGTCCACGATGGTCCGTCCCGACGCCAGCCTCTCGCGCCGGTCCCGGAGGGCGACGGCCGCCTGGATCCGGGGGTTCTGGGGGCTGTCGATCACGACCACAGCGTCATCATCGCCGGTCCGGTTTCATCGGGTCCAGCCGGGCGGCAGCTCCCAGGCGGAGTGTTGCGCCCGAGGTGGCGGCAAGATCGAGGGGCAGGCGCTCGACCGTGGAGCTGCTGACACCCAGCGCGCTCGCCAGCGTGGCAGCCAATCGGTCCTGGTCCCAGCCGACGGTGTGCGTCGTGAGGACCCAGAACGCAGCCGGCTCGGCGATCTCCAGGCAAGCCGCCAGGAGTTCCTCGATGTCGGTGTCGAATTGCCACGTGATCCCACGCCCGTGAGCGCCGCCGTGGCCGTACGTCGGCGGGTCCAGGATCAGGCCGGCGTAACGACGGCCGCGCCGAGCCTCCCGCCGGACTAAGGCGACGGCATCGTCGATGAGCCAGCGGATGGGTCGGTCGCCGAGCGCTGAGGCGGCCGCATTGCGGCGCGCCCGGTCCACCGCCGGCCGCGATGCGTCGACATGGACAACCCGCGCCCCGGCGTCGGCGGCAACGAGCGTGAGGAGACCCGTATGGGCGAACAAGTTGAGGACCTCCGGTGACGTACGTCTTCCTCGGCATCCAGCCGCCGGGCGATCGCCGCGCGGATCCAGGGGACGTTCGCACCATGCTCGGGGAACAGGCTCATCTGGCCGCCGCTTCCGAGCTGGACGGTCACGGTGACACCGCCGAGGTCCACCTCCGCCGTGTTGTCGGGTGGCTGGCTGCCATCGGCGGCCGCCCAACCGCGACCCCCCCGGTAGGCGATGGCGCCCGCCCACGCGTCGGGATCGCGACGCCGCAGGTCCGCGCCCGGTGCCGGCCGATCCACGACGAGCGGCCCGAACGCCTCCAGGCGCCGGCCATCGCCGCAGTCGAGCAGGGCATACGTGTCGGGTATCGCCATGACGCCATCATCGCCGGACCGGACGAGGAGCGCCCAGCCGGGGTGCCCGGGCTGGTACGGCGAGATCCTGCCGGCGGTATCGGTCACGTACTGGCGGCCGTGCGCTCCAGCGTACCGGTGCCCCGATGCACCACCAATAGGCCAGGCGCTTCTTGACGACAGGGCCTCGGTCGGATACAGATTGCCTTCGTTGCCCCGGTTCGATGGCACGGAGGAGAGACTCGATGCGCAGGACGCCCATTCGAGCGGCCGTGGTTGCCGCGCTCGTCTCGGTCGCGGTGGCACTACCCGGTGGGGTTGGAGCCGCCAATCCTGTCCCGGCGAGCCAGACCGTACGGCAAATCGTCGTCGTGACGGCCGTCGTCAGCGCCACGAACGCGTGGCTGAACCTGGTCATCGCCGCCCTCCCGCCCAACCCGTGCTCCACGAACCCCGCCCGCCCGAGATGATCCGGTCTGTCTTGGCTTCGTCGGGGTTCTCGAAGCCTACGGGGCACTCGGCGCGACGGTTGCCGATGCCTGTGACGCGGGGCGGAGTGATGCGCTCGGCGACGCCGTCGTCACGAGTGCGGTCGCGCCTGCGGGCGACCTCCGAACGAGGCTCATCGTCCGGCAGCTCAACCTGATCACCGCCGTGCTCGGCTCCGCCAACGACCGGCTGATCGGCATCCTCACCCCGAACCCCGGCCCGCCCGATGCCCCCGAGGAGAGCCGCGCTCGCTGCGCTCTACGATGCCGTCGGCGTCGGCGCCGCTGAGCGTCCCGCCGGTCGACCCGGACGGCATCCTGTGGCCGCCCAACCCCTGCGTCCCGGACCCCGGCCCGCCCGATCTCCCTGCCTGACGGCTCCACGGCGGCGAAGCCGCCGGCGGACTGCTGCCCGAACGGGCGCGCGCCGATTCGCGCGTCCACGTCCTGATCGGTGCTACATCTTCTCCGCCGCGGGCGGTTAGCTCAGTTGGTTAGAGCACATGCTTGACATGCATGAGGCCACTGGTTCGAGTCCAGTACCGCCCACCAGCCCGGGCCGCTGAGAAGCGGCTCCACAAGAACGCGACGATCGGGATACGCCCCGCGCGAGTCGATCTCCAGAGAGCCGGGCCACGGCTGCAAGCCCGGCGATCGAGCAGGCGGGCGCACCACCCGTGAGCGGCCGGTGAACCGGCCCGGGCTCCGCCCGTTAGCGCGGCACGAGCGTGCGATCACCGGCGCCCCGGCGCCCTGGTCGCAAAGGCGGGTGGAACCGCGGGAGGAATGAACCTCTCGTCCTGTCGGACGGGAGGTTCTGTGTTTCCAGGAGGCAGCACCATGGCGGACGCCGCGATCCACGACGACGACGTTCTCGAGGCACCGGTCCGGGGCTCGGCGGACGAGCTCCTCGATGCGGGCGCGCACGGCGAGATCGACGCCATGCGCCACTCGACCGCCCACGTCATGGCCGAGGCCGTCATGGACCTCTTCCCCGGCACGCGGCTGGGCATCGGTCCGGCCATCGACGACGGCTTCTACTACGACTTCGACCTCCCGCGTCCGCTGACGCCCGACGACCTCGAGGCGATCGAGGCGCGCATGCGCGAAAGCGTCGCGGCCGATCACGCGTTTGCCCGGCACGAGATCCCGCTGGCCGACGCCCGGTCCGTGGCCGAGGGCCAGAGCCAGACCTACAAGGTCGAGATCCTCGACGATCTCGCAGCCCGCGCCAACGCCGCCGGCGAGCCGCCGCCCATCACCTCGTTCTTCGAGCACGGTTCCTTCAGCGACCTGTGCAAGGGTCCGCACGTCCCGAGCACCGGGCGGATCGGTCCGTTCAAGCTGCTGTCGGTCGCCGGGGCGTACTGGCGCGGGGACGAGAAGCGGCCGATGCTCCAGCGCATCTACGGCACGGTCTGGGCGACCCAGGAAGACCTGGATCAGTACCTGTGGCGGCGCGCGGAGGCCAAGAAGCGCGACCATCGCCGGCTCGGCGTCCAGCTGGACCTGTACAGCTTCCACGATGTCAGTCCGGGCTCGGCGTTCTGGCATCCCAAGGGCCAGCGGATCTGGCGAACCCTGGAGTCCGCGATGCGCGAGCTCCAGGAGCGCCGGGGCTACGAGGAGATCTCCACGCCGATCCTCGTTCACAAGAAGCTCTGGCAGCAGTCCGGCCACTGGGACCTGTACGACGCCAACATGTTCCGCCTGGAGACCGAGGGTCAGGAATACAGCCTCAAGCCGATGAACTGCCCGGAATCGACGATCGTCTATCGCTCCCGCCTGCGCTCCTACCGCGACCTCCCGATCCGCTACAGCGAGTACGGGCGACTCCATCGCAACGAGCGCTCCGGCACCCTCTCGGGGCTCACCCGCGTCCGCCAGTTCATCCAGGACGATGCCCACCTGTACGTCCGGCCGGATCAGCTGACCGCCGAGATCGAAGCCCTCCTGGGCGAGGTCCGGGAGGCGTACTCCTGGTTCGGCCTGGAGCCCCGCTTCGCGTTCGCGACCAAGCCGGACAAGGCGCTCGGCGACCCCGCTCTGTGGGAGCGAGCCGAGGGGCTCATCCGCAACGCCCTGGATCGCGCCGGAGCCAACTACGTCGTGAAGCCGAAGGACGGCACGTTCTACGCGCCGAAGATCGACATCTACATCGACGATGCCCTCGGTCGGGAGTGGCAGATGGCCACGATCCAAGTGGACCTCGTCATGCTGCCCGAACGGTTCGATCTCACGTACATCGACGAGGAGGGCAAGGAGCAACGCCCAATCGCCATCCATCGCGCGATCTACGGCTCCCTGGAGCGTTTCATCGGGATCCTCGTCGAGCACTTCGCGGGCGCGTTCCCGCTCTGGATGGCACCGGTTCAGGCCGTGGTCATTCCGATTGCCGACCGGCACATCGACGCCTCACGTGAGCTCGCCGCGGTCATGCGTGTCCGCGGGCTTCGGGTGGATGTCGATTCCTCGGACGGGCGCATGCAGAACAAGATCCGCCTCGCCCAGGAGCAGAAGATCCCGTACATGGTCGTGCTCGGCGATCGCGAGATCGAGTCGCGCACGGCATCGCCGCGCACCAGGGCGGGCGAGCAGCAACCTCCGGAAGGCTGGGAGACGCTCGCAACACGCCTCGCCGCGGAGTCCGGCGCGCGCCGACCCGACTGAGGACGGCTGCGTGCCGGTCGCAGCCGCGAAGGGCGGAGGCCGCGGCCCGGAACGCGGCGTACGCCACGGTTTCTCCCGAATGCTCGCCGGGATAGCACTAGCCAAGGATCGGCGCTCATCAGGTCGCCCTGCGTCCCCGGAACGCGCAAGGAAGGGCGCCAATGCTCAGGTAGTGAGCATTCGGGTCTGATTCGCCCGGAATTCGGGCCGAACCCGCTCGGTCCGCAGCCCCTGCGGCTTCTAACGCCATCGGGGTGGACATTCGGGAAGCTCCGGGCCGGGGCTGGCATTTCCGGGCCGGCATGGGCGAGCCGGGATTTCAGTGCCGCGCCGGCCCGACTGACAACGCGGGGCGGTGTCCGCGCGCCCGCCGTCGTTGCCCGGCTCGAAAGCCTCGTGGTATAGTCCCGCGGCGGCCGGAGGGCTCTGCCCTGCCGTGTCCGTCGCCATCGATTGTTGAACCCCCGGAGGAGCAACCATCAGCCGAGACCTGCGCGTGAATCAGATGATCCGGATCCCACAGGTCCGGGTGATCGACGAAGAGGGCAACCAGCTCGGCATCATGCCGACGCACCAGGCTCTCGAGATGGCGCAGGACCGAGGCCTCGACCTCGTCGAGGTGGCTCCGATGGCAGCGCCACCCGTCGCACGGTTCCTCGACTTCGGTCAGTACAAGTACGAACTGACCAAGAAAGAGAAGGAAGCCAAGCGTCGGCAGCGCTCGGTGACGTTCAAGGAAGTCCGCCTCTCGCCCAAGATCGGCATCGGCGACTTCGAGACAAAGGTGAATCGGGCGGTCGAGTTCCTCGAGGAGGGCGATCGCATCAAGGTGACGGTCCGGTTCAGGGGTCGAGAGCTGACCCATCCGGAGCTGGGTCGGAACCTGTTGGCAAAGTTCATGGATCAGGTCAAGGATCACGGGGTCGCGGAGCGCACGCCGGTGCTGGAAGGCAAGTCGATGTTCATCACGATGGCATCGACCCACAAGCCCAAGGTGCTGGAGACGCCCACGAGACCGGATCGACTGGCCAGCGATAAGACCGTCGAGGCCCCTGAGTCCACAGCGGCCACCTCGGCCGCCAGACCTGAAGCGAAGGCGCCAGCCGCGAAAGCAACAGTGAATACTCCAGCCGCCGAACCAGCGGCGATTTCACCGGCCGCCGAGCCGGCAATGACGGGAGAGTGACGGCACCGTGCCGAAGATGAAGAGCCACAAGGCCGCGCAGAAGCGGATCGGCAAGACCGGCAGCGGCAAGATCTTCCGGGTCAGGGCCTGGCGGGGTCACCACCTCGAGATCAAGTCGTCTCGCCGAACTCGCCGCTACGCCGGGAAGTCGATCATCGGCGGCGCCCATGCGAGGCAGGTTCAGCGCCTGCTTCCGTATCTCTAGGAGCATCAGCACCTCATGACTCGAGTCAAGCGGGGCGTAACCGCCCACAAGCGGCACAAGCGGCTTCTGGATGCGGCCGAGGGCCGCAAGGGGACGCGCTCGCGCCTCATCAAGCCGGCCCGCGAGGCACTCCTCCACGCCATGGCCTATGCGACCCGGGATCGCAAGCAGCGGAAGCGCGACTTCCGGGGGCTGTGGATCATCCGGATCAACGCGGCGGTCCGCCTCAACGGCATGCCGTACGGCCGGTTCATCGCCGGATTGAAGGCCGCTCAGATCGGGTTGGACCGCAAGATCCTGGCCGACATCGCCGTCCGGGACGCCAGGACGTTTGAGCGCATCGTCGAGGTCGCCAAGGGCGCGTGACCCGGCCACCCGGCCGATCGTCAGCAGGAGCCCTCGACGTCCATGACGGTCGAGGGCTCGTGATTCCCGGCCCCCGGACGTTCTACCATCAGCCGACCCGACGCCGCACCCGGAGTCGAACAGCCCCGTGAACCTCGCAGACCTCACCCGCGACCTCGACGCCCTGCGCGATCGTGCCCTCGCGTCCGTCGCCGGCGCTCCGGACACCGCCGCGCTCGATGAGCTCCAGGTCGACGTGCTGGGCAAGAAGGGCGAGCTGACCGGTGTACTCCGCGGGATCGGCGCACTGCCGGCAGACGATCGCCCGCGCGTGGGGGCCGTGGCCAACGCGGTACGGACCGCGATCGAGGCTGCCATCGTCGAGCGACGCGCGTCCGTCGGTGGGGTGGAGCTCGCGACCCGCCTGGTCCGGGAGCAGCTCGACGTCACGACGCCCGGCCGGCCATTCCGTCGCGGCTCACTTCACCCGAGCATCCAGGCGATGGCCGAGATCGCGACGATCTTCGAGCAGTTCGGCTTCGTCGTCCACGAGAGCCAGGAGATCGAGGACGATCTCACGAACTTCCAGATGCTGAACATCCCGCCGGATCATCCGGCGCGGGACCTGTGGGACACGCTGTACGTGGACGTCCCGGGCCGCCTGCTCCGGACGCATACATCGCCCGGGCAGATCCGGGTGATGGAAACGATGAAGCCACCGATCCGTGCCCTGCTGCCCGGCCGTTGTTTCCGCTACGAATCCGTGGATGCGTCCCACGGTTTCGAGTTCTTCCAGGTGGAGGGGCTCATGGTCGACGAGGGGACGACCCTCGCCGACCTGAAGGGGCTCCTGGACCAGTTCGCTCACGCAATGTTCGGAGCGGGCAAGCGGACCAGGTTCCGGCCCGGCTACTACCCGTTCACCGAGCCGTCCGTCGCGTTCGACGTCGAATGCCTGGTGTGCGGCGGGCCGGGCTGCCCGGCCTGCGGCCGGAGCGGCTGGATGACGATCCTCGGTGCCGGCATGGTCCACCCGGTCGTCCTCCAGTACGGCGGCCTCGATCCTGAGCGCTACCAGGGCTTCGCGTTCGGCATGGGGCCGGAGCGGATTTCCATGCTCAAGCACGGGATCACCGACCTCCGGCTGTTCATGGAGAACGACGTCCGGTTCCTGGAGCCGTTCCGATGAGAGCGCCACTGTCCTGGCTGGCCGAGTTCGTTGACATCGAGCTCACGCCCGAGGCCCTCGCCGAGCGACTCACGCTCCTGGGCATGGAGGTCAAGGGGATCGAGCGGCGCGGTTCGGACTGGACGAACGTGGTCGTCGGTGAGTTGCTGTCCGTGTCGAAGCATCCGCGGGCTGATCGGCTGTCGCTGACGACCGTCACGCTGGGCTCCGGTGAGCCGCTCGACATCGTGTGCGGGGCGACGAACATCGCCGCGGGCCAGCGCGTCCCGGTCGCCCTTCCGGGCGCGGTCCTGCCCGGCGATCGACGGATCGAGCGGACCGAGAAGATGGGCACCGTCAGCAACGGGATGCTCTGCTCGGGCGACGAGCTGCGACTGACTGCGGACGGCGACGGGATCCTCATCCTCCCGGCCGACGCCCCGCTCGGGGTTCCGCTCGCGGAGCTTTACGGCGACGTGATCCTGGACATCGACGTCAAGCCCAACCGCGGCGATGCGCTGTCCATCCTCGGGCTGGCCCGCGAGGTGGCCGCGATCACCGGGGCCGTGGTTCGAATGCCCACGATCGAGGTCGCGGAGGCCGGCCTGCCGGTGGGGGACCGTCTCACGGTCGCGATCGAGGACCCGGCGCTCTGCCCGCGATTCGTGGGCCGCTGGGTGGGTGGGGTGCGCATCGGGCCGTCGCCGGATCAGATCCAGATGCGCCTGATGGCAGCCGGTGTGCGGCCGATCAGCAATGTCGTCGACGCGTCCAACTACGTCATGCTCGAGCTGGGCAAGCCGATTCACGTCTTCGATGCCGCGGCCGTGCACAACGGAGCGCTCCAGGTCCGGCTGGCCCGAGCCCGTGAGCGTCTGACCACGCTTGATCACATCGAGCGGGACCTTGACCCGGCCACGCTGCTCATCGCCGACGAGACGGGGCCGCTGGCGATCGCGGGCGTCATGGGCGGCGCGGGGTCGGAGGTCTCGGACGCAACGACCGACGTCATCGTGGAGTCGGCGATCTTCGATCCGGTCAGCATTCGTCGGACGGCCTTCCAATACGCCCTCCGTTCGGAGGCGAGCCTGCGCTTCGAGAAGGGGCAGGAGTCTCGTCTCGCCCGGATCGGGGCCGACCGGACGGCGCAGCTGCTCACGGCCTGGGCGGGCGGCACGACGGCACCGGGGCGCGTCGACACGGCGCCGGTGGAGCCGGAGCCGGACCGGGTGGCGTTCCGGCCCGCCCGCGTGAGACGACTCCTGGGCATCGATCTCACACCGGACGAGCAGGTGGCGCTCCTGGCCCGTGTTGGGCTCACCGTGGAGAGGCCCGACACTGAAGCCACCGTGGTCTCCATCCCGGTCGCGGACGGCTCGGAACCCCTCGAGGTGGCCGTCCCAGCGAGCGACGCCCTGGTGGCCGTCGTCCCCTCGTGGCGCCGAGATATCGCCGTCGAGGTCGATGTGATCGAGGAGCTTGCCCGGGTCAACGGCTACGACCGAGTGCCCTCCACGCTCCCGTCCACTCCGATGCCGGGCTACCGGACGTCGCCCCTGGCGCTGCGGGACGCGGTTCGTCGGGAACTCGCCGGCCATGGTCTCAGCGAGGTCGTCACGCATGCGCTTGTCTCGCGCCGGCACCTCGATACCTGGGCGTGGCAGACACCGGCGCCGCCGGCGGACGGGGAGGGTGCGGCCGAGGGCACCCGCATCACCGTCACCAACCCGCTGTCGGCCGACCACGCCCTGCTCCGGCAGACGCTCCTCGGCGGGCTGCTCGACACGGTCGCCCTCAACCGTCGTCGCGGGATCGATGACCTGGCTCTCTTCGAGGTCGGCAAGGGCTACGGCCTCGTGGCCGAGGCGCCGCACGAATGGTGGCGTCTCGGGATCGCACTCGCCGGAGCGTTCGAGGTGACTGCCTGGAACCGCCCGCGACGGCTCGCCGACCTGGACGACGCCAAGGGCCTCGTTGAGCTCCTGTGTGGCCTGCTTGGGCTGCCGGCCCCCCAGTACGAGGCGCTGTCCTCGGAGCCCGCGCTCCATCCCGGACGTGCGGCCCGCGTGGAGGTCCGCGACGGGAACGGCGCGCCGGCGATATCCGGCGTGATCGGCGAGGTTCACCCGGCGGCCGCGAGTGCCTGGGACGAACGAACCGTCGGCACGGTGATCGCGGAGCTTTCCGTGCGTGGGTTGTCCGGGAGCGGGCTGCCGGTTCCGCGCGGTATCACGCCCGCCCGCCACCCCACCGTGGAGCGCGACATCGCCATCGTCGTTGGCGGCAGTGGCTCCGCCGGGGCGATGGACGCGACGATCCGCGCCAGCGTCGGGGACCTCCTGCGTGGCGTCGTGCTGTTCGACGTCTACCGCGGTGCCCCGCTGCGCGAGGACGAGCGCAGCCTTGCCTTCCGACTCACCTTTGGGTCGCCCGAGCGGACCTTGACCGAGGATGAGGTTGAGTCCGCCATGGCAGCAGTGACCCGGGCCGTCGCGGCGGCCGGCGGCCGAATCCGGACCTGAGACCGAGCGGCGTTGGTCGCGGCGTCGGCCCCAGCGCCCAGAACGCTGTTGCGGTGCCAACTCCGGCACTGCTACCCTGAGGTGGCCTCATCATGACGTTCCGCTGAACGACGGGGCCGGTTAGCCACCCGAGCGGGAGACCCCAGCACCGTGGATATCATCGGCGCGATCATCAGCGTCAAGGCCGTTGACCTCCTGATGTTCTTCATCTTCTTCGCGCTGTTCGTCCTGGGCTTCATGCAGGGCGTGATCCGGCGCCTCCTGGGGATCGCATCGATCCTCATCTCGCTCCTGGTCGCGGCCCAGCTCCGGACACCCTTCGGCGGGTTCCTGGCGGAACACTGGACCCAGTACTCGTCCGCGTACGACCACATGATCGCGTTCGGCTCGGTCTTCCTGGCCGGGACGATCGCGTCGACCATCGCGCTCCAGCTGTTCTTCAAGCCAATGCCGCTGTTCGCGAAGTACCCGCTCTTCGACGAGCTCCTGGGCGGTGTCCTCGGTCTGCTCCAGGGCGCGCTCATCCTCGCGGCGTTCTACCTGATCACGGATCCGTTCTTCACGACCACGGCGCAGGGCGCCCAGGCCAACGAGTTCCCGTTCATCCGCCAGATCTACGATGCGTTCGAGGGCTCGGTCACGGCGGACTTCGTCAGGGAGCGGCTCGTTCCGGGGGTCCTGTTCTTCTTGGGGGCCCTCTTCCCGGCTGACGTGACCGAGGTCTTCCGCTCCTGACACGGCCCGGAACCTCGGGTACCGTCCTCGGGCGCCCTCGGCTGATCGGCTCACCGCGCGAAGCGGCGGCGGCCCTCCTCGGGTCGGTCCTGGTGCGCGAAGAACCAGGCATGCCCACGCGCGTCGGACGGATCGTGGAGGTCGAGGCCTACGGCGGCGGCGAGGATCGTGCGTCCCACGCACGGGCGGGCCGGACACCGCGCACGGCGCTCATGTTCGGCCCCGCCGGACTGGCCTACGTGTACCTTGTCTACGGGATGTACAACTGCCTCAACGTGGTGTCCGGCGCTGCCGATGAAGCCGGCGCCGTGCTCCTTCGGGCGGTGGAGCCGCTGGAAGGCCTCGACGCCATGCGCGCGGCACGGATTGCGGCCGCGTCGGCTCGGACTCGCGCCCTGCCCGGTCGGACTCGCACCCTGCCCGGGGATACCCGGGTGGGCGACGGCCCGCGGGCCGGCCTCGCGGACGCGCGCCTCGCCGCCGGGCCCGGGCGCCTGTGCGATGCGTTCGGCGTTGATCGAACCATGAACGGCATGGACCTGTGCGCCGGGGCATCGCCGATTCACCTGGAGCGAGCTCGCCGGGGAGCCCAGCCGCCCGCCCCTGCATGGACACCGCGTGTCGGTGTGGGCCACGCGGGGGAACCGTGGACCTCCCTGCCGTGGCGGCTCATCGACCGGGGCAGCGGGTCCCTGTCCGGGCCCGCCCGGCGCAACTCCGTCCCGGGCTGAGTCATGGACGCGCGATCCCTCACGCTCCTGGAATTCCCGCTCGTCCGCGAGCGACTGGCCGGCCATACGTCGTTCCCGCCGGGACGTCGTCTCGCGGAGGCCCTCGTCCCGAGCCCGGAACCGGTGATCGTCGCGCGCGGCCTCGAGGAAACCGATCAGGCACGGGCTCTCCTCGAGGAGCGCCCCGGGGTCGGGGTCGGCGCGGCGCATGACATCGGCCCCTGGGTGGACCGGGCAACCCGAGGCGGCCGGCTGGACCCCGTGCACTTCCTGGAACTCGCCGACACCATCGAGGCGGCGACGCGCCTCCGGGCCGCGCTGTCCGAGGATCGCCGCCCGCTCCTCCATGAACTGGCCCGCGACCTTCACGCACTCCCCGCGGTCCGGGCGACCCTCGCCCGGTCGTTTGACCCGTCGGGCGAGCTGCTCGACACTGCGTCGGCGCGGCTGGGACCGCTGCGGAATGCTGTCCGGATCGCCTACGACCGCCTGCGCCGGCGCCTCGATTCGCTGGTCGGCTCGGAGCTCGGCGATGCGCTCCAGGAGCCCATCGTGACGCTCCGCAACGGGCGCTACGTCGTGCCGGTCAGGGCGGACGCCAAGACGCGGGTCAAAGGCATCGTGCACGACGCGTCGGGCTCCGGGCAAACCCTGTTCGTGGAGCCGCTCGTGGTCGTGGAGCTCGGCAATGCCTGGCGCGAGGCGCAGGTCGCCGAGCGGGAAGAGGTCGGTCGAATCCTTGATGAGCTGTCGGCCCTCGTGGCGGCCCACGCCCTGCCCTTCCGCGAGACGCTCGACGCGCTGGCGCGGTTCGACTTCTGGGCCGCCAAGGCCCAACTCGCCGCGGAGATGAATGCGACTCGGGCCGAGACGGCGGAACGGCCCGAGATCCTGCTGCTGTCGGCTCGCCATCCGGGGCTCACTGGTCGCGTGGTGCCGATCGATGTCAGGCTGGGCGGAGACTTCACGGCCCTCGTCGTGACCGGGCCAAACACCGGCGGCAAGACGGTCACGCTCCGGACGCTCGGCCTGCTCGCGCTCATGCACCAGGCCGGCCTGCATGTCCCGGCCGAGGCCGGCAGTCGCCTGTCGGTGCTCGCCGACGTGTTCGCGGACATCGGCGACGAGCAGTCGATCGCGCAGTCCCTGTCGACGTTCTCCGGGCACCTCCGCTCGATCATCCGGATTGTCGGTACGGCCGGTCCGGGCACGCTCGTGCTGCTCGACGAGCTTGGTGCTGGAACGGACCCGACGGAGGGTTCCGCGCTCGCCCAGGCGCTCCTCGACCATTTCATCCGGGCCGGGGCGCTCGTCGCCGCCACGACCCACTACGCGGAGCTCAAGGCCTACGCGCACACCACGCCGGGTGCCTCGAACGCGGCGGTCGAGTTCGATCTCGAGACGCTCAGTCCCACGTATCGACTGACGATCGGGCTGCCGGGCGGCTCCCAAGCGTTCGCCATCGCGCAGCGATTGGGCCTGCCGGACCCGATCGTGGCCGATGCGCGCTCCCGGCTGAGCGACGCACAGCGCTCGTTCGAAGCGACCCTCGCCCAGATCCGCGCGACGGAGGGCGAGACCACGGATGCGCTGGCGCGGACGCGGGCCGCGGAGGCGCGCGTGGCCGAGGCGTTGCAGACGGCGCAGGAGGACCGCCGCCGAGCACGTCGCGAACGTGACGAGTCTGCCCGGGCGGCTCGCGATGAGGCCGAGCGGCTGCTCACTACCGTACGCAGCGAGGTGGCTGCCCTGCGCCACACGCTGGAGCGCGGCCAGCTCGCCGCGCCGGCACTCGACGAGGCGCTGGCGCAGATCGAGGCGGACGTTGCTCGTCTGCCCGGCGCTGCCTCCAGGCCGGCCACGGCCCCGACGGACGCGCCACGCACGTGGGCAGTCGGGGAGCGCGCCCGGAGCCAGAACGGCGGTTGGGAGGGCCGGATCTCCGCCCTGGAGCGTGGCGGCCGCGTAGCGACTCTCGAGTCTGGAGGGATGCGCGTTCGCGTGCCCGTCGATGAGCTGACCGACGCCCTGTTCCCCGAACGCTCAGACGACGCACGCGCGGGATCGGGGTTTGCCGGCGGTGGTCGCGACACGACGTCGAGCGCGGACCTCATCCGCTCCGCCCGGGCGCGGACCGTGCCCTCCTCTCTGGACCTGCGCGGAGCTCGGGTGGAGGAAGCGCTCGACGCCCTGGAACGGTACCTCGAGGACGCGTCGCTGGCGGGCCTGCCGCGGGTCACGGTCATCCACGGCATGGGCACCGGGGCTCTCCGGGACGCCGTGCGCGCCGCTGCCGCGGCGCACCCGCTGACCGGGGAGGTTCGACCCGGCGAACGGGGCGAGGGTGGCGACGGGGCGACGATCGTCCGCCTGGGCTAGCGATCCGAGCCGCGCTGGGGATGCCCGGCGCCCCGTGATCGGGGCTGGCTGGCGGGACCTATGGCGGCGGCGTCAGTTCAGGCGTCAGGTCAGGCGTCAGGTCAGGCGGGGGCTCGGGTGTCTCCTCGATGCATGGCGTCGGGAGCGGCGTGGCGAAGGGATCGAACGTCGCGAACGGATCGATCGTCGCGAACGGGTCGAAGATGGTGCCCGGATCGCAGACCGGTAGCGCGACCGGCTCACAGACTCCAGTTGGCGCGAACGTCCCGCCCCAGGTCTTGCCGAACGGGGCGAAGCTGTTCCCGTAGAAGTAGCTGGTCTTGGTGTCTCGCGGGCCGCCCTTGGTGCCGGGACCGATGGCCGCGCGGGCCGCCCAATCCTGCGTGAACGCCTGCCAGGCGGGGAAGCGCGGCTCGACGACGCTGAAGTCCAGGAAGCCCTGCTTGACCAGCGGGCCGGCACACCCGTCCTGCCACAGCAGGCCGGTGGCCTCATCGATATCCAGCTCGACGTGCAGATCGTCCATGCGCGTCGGGACCGTGCCTTCGATGAACAGCTCCTTGACCGTCGCCACGGTGTAGGGGCCGGGAAGGAGCCCGCTGAACGCGTCGACCTCTGCGCTGATGATCCCCGGGGGCTGCTTGAAGTCGGCCATCGGAAGGCCCTGGCTCACCTCGGTCAGGATTCGCGACCAGAGCGGGGCCGATGAGTCGAGGGACAGCGAGCCGCTGTTCGGCGTCGCATCCGAGTTGCCCATCCAGACGCCGGCCACCAGGGCCGGGGCCGTTGGGTCCTCGGGCGGGGCCAGGAAGCCATCGGCGAGGACATCCTTGTTATCCGAGGTCGTGCCCGTCTTGTAGGCGGCCGGGCGGTGCTTTCCGTCCTCGAGGATCTGCCACTTCGCCCAGTACGGGTTGATGGCCCGGATGGTGTTGCCGGCCAAAATGTCGGTGATGATGTACGAGGCCTGCTCGCTGGCGACCCGGGTTCCGGTTGACCTGTCTGCCTCGGTTGGGTAGACGACGTCCCCGTCGCCGTCCCGAACGGCCATGATCATCTCGCGGGGCATGAGCACGCCCCCATTGGCGATCGCGCCGTAGGCCGAGACCATGTCGATCGGGTGGACGTCGAGCGTGCCGATGGACATGGAGGTCACCGGAATCGCGCCCGGCGGGAACCGCAGGCCGAAGTCCTTCATTCGCTGGAACAGGTGATCCAGCCCGTTGATGAGGCCGGCCTTGATCGACGGCGTGTTCAGGGAGAACTGCAGCGCCGATCGCATTCGCACAGGCCCGCGCTCCAGCAGATCCGCCTGGATGGGCGTGAACGGCTTGGGTCCCCCGAAGTCGGTGACCACATCCATGAACATGGAGGCCGCGGTCATGGTCCGATCGTCGAGCCCGGTGATGTAGTTGATCGGCTTGATGGCCGAACCCGGTTGCCGGAAGCCGTCCGACAGGACGTCGTACTGGGGCTGGAAGGCCGCGTCTCCGATGGCGTAGTAGGCAGCACTGCCCGCGTATGCGAGGACCTGACCGGTGCGGTAGTCGATGATTGCCGCCGCGGCGTTGTGGATGTTGCGGTCCTTGAGCTTCAGGATCCACTTCTGGTCTGCTTCCGCGATCCCGAGCTGTTCGAGAACCTCCGGCGCGTTGGCCAGGTCGGGGACGCGGGCCGTGGCGTACAGCCACTTGTCGACGACCTGCTGCATGTTCCAGTCGAGAGTCGTCGTGATCCGGTAGCCGCCCGTATCGACCTGCTCACAGGTATCAGCGTTGTCCTCGCCGCACAGGATCACCCCGAGCTGGTGCCGGACCTGCCAGACGAATTGCGCGGCCTTCCACGGCGTGGTGCCCTGCGGAGCCAGCACAACCGGCTCCTCTTTCGCCAGCTCGTACTCGTCGAGCGTGTGGTCCGCTCCCGACAGGACGCTGCGGGTCTCCATGAGATCCAGCACCTTGTTCCGGCGACGGACGACCTCGCTGTCCTCGGAGACGACGAGTCGCACGCTCGCGGGCGGACACTCCTGGTTCAGCGCCAGGTCAACCGCGCACTCTCGATCCGCGTTCTTGACCAGGTCGAACTGCGTCGGGGACTGGGGGATCGCGGCCAGAATCGCAACCTCGGCGAGGGTGAGGTCCTTGAGCTCCTTGTTGAAGTAGCCCTTCGCCGCGGCCACGATGCCGTAGCTCTGGTTGCCATAGAAGTTCTGGTTCAGGTACGCGGCGAGGATCTTCTCCTTGCCCTCCTGTTCGGGGAAGGCCTGGGTCAGGCGGATCGACTGGATGATCTCGCGGATCTTCCGCTCGTAGACAGATCCCTCGAATGCCTCCTTCGGGAGCAGGCGGGCTCGGACCAGCTGCTGCGTGATGGTGGACCCGCCGCGGGGCTTGCCCTGGAACGTGTCCAGCGTCGCCGACAGGAAGCCGCCCAGGTCGAAGCCCGGGTTGCTCCAGAAGTCCTTGTCCTCGACGGCCGTGGTCGCGTCGAGGAGTTCGGGAGGGATCTGGTCAAACGTGGCCAGCTCTCGCTTGCGTTCGCCGAGGCGGGCGAGTTCAACGGTGCCGGTCCGGTCGTAGATGATCGAGGGCTGGTCGAACACGAGATCCGCGAAGGCCTTCGCTGGGTCCGGCAGGTCGCGGCTGTAGTACGCGTAGGCGCTGACGACCCCGACGAAAGCCGCGCCACCAAGCGCAAGGAAGCTGCCGAAGAGGAGGATCGGGATGGCAAGGGCGGCTCGCCGGGCACCGCCTCCGCGCCCGCGTCGCGCGGCGCCGGTGCGGCGGTGACGCTGACGCCGTGAGAGGCTGGTCTGCATATCGGCGGCGAAGATACCATAGGGCCCGTGGAGGTCCTTCCCCCCGATCCGGCGCTGTTCGTGACGGCTCCCAACCGCGTCCTGTGACGTCCTTCGATCCCGGTCCCGCCGGGCTCCTCGACGAACTGCGCTGGCGGGGCATGTTCCATGCCGCGTCAGATGGCCTGGAGGCACGCCTGGCAACCGGGCGCTCCATCTCGGGTTACATCGGGTTCGATCCGTCCGCCCCGTCGCTCCACATCGGCCATCTCATCCCGATTGCCGGACTCATCCACCTTCAGCGACACGGGGGCCGGCCGGTCGCGCTCGTGGGTGGTGGAACGGGCATGATCGGCGACCCGTCGGGCCGGTCCGCGGAACGCAATCTGCTGGACCGGGAGTCCCTGGCGGCGAACGCCGATGCGGTCCGAGGTCAGCTCGAGCGGTTCCTGGACTTCTCGAAGGGTCCGTCCGGCGCTCGCCTCGCCAACAACATGGACTGGCTGGAGCCGATGACCATGATCGACTTCCTGCGCGATGTCGGGAAGCACTTCACGGTCCCGTACATGCTCGCCAAGGACTCGGTCCAGTCGAGGCTGGACCGCGGCCTGTCGTTCACCGAGTTCAGCTACATGCTCCTGCAGTCGGCCGACTTCGCTCATCTCCACCGGACGCATGGGCGTCGAGCTGCAGATGGGCGGCGCGGACCAGTGGGGGAACATCACCGCCGGGCTCGAGCTCATTCGGCGCACCGCTCCAGCCTCGGATGGCCACGAGCCGGCATTCGCGCTGGCGTACCCGCTCCTGCTGTCTCCGTCCGGCTCGAAGTTCGGCAAGAGCGACACCGGCGATTCGATCTGGCTTGATGCCAGCCGGACGAGCCCGTTCTCGTTCTACCAGCACTGGCTCAACACGGATGACCGCGACGTCGGGACCTACCTGCGCTGGTTCACGACGATGACCCCCGA
Source organism: uncultured Chloroflexia bacterium (assembly GCA_963697415.1). Lineage (GTDB taxonomy): Bacteria > Chloroflexota > Limnocylindria > Limnocylindrales > CSP1-4 > UBA5189. Next base: position 2,292,607 of record CAVONW010000003.1, on the reverse strand, counting down.
TGAGATCGAGGCACTCGACGCGGAGGTCGTCGCCGCTCCGGGGGCACGGGCAGCCCAGCGGGCGCTGGCGCTCGATGTCACGGCGCGGACGCACGGATCCGACACCGCCCGGAAGGCGGCCGACGACTCGACCGCGCTGTTCGCGGCGGATCCCATCCGGGATCCCGAGCTTCTGGAGCGCTTGCATGCAAACGTCGGCGGCTTCTCGGTTCCTGCCGGCTCCCTGGGCGCGGCCGTCGTGGCGGTCCTCGCCGACGGCGGGGTGTTCCCGTCACGGGGCGAGGCCCGCCGGATGATCCAGAACGGCGGGGTCACGATCAACGGCGAAGTGCTCCGGGACCCGGCCGCCACGATGCCCCCGCCACTGGCCGGCCGCTGGTGGGAGGTGCGGATCGGCAAGCGCCGTCGCGAGATCGGCCGGCTGGAGAACTAGGAGGTCAGGGCGCGTGCCGGGCGCGCAGGACCTCGAGCACGGCCCGCGGTGCGGTGCCGCGTTCGGCGAGCAGGACGAGCGCGTGATACAGCAGATCCGCGGCCTCGCTCGCCAAGGCGCCTGAGGTCGGCGTCCGGTCGAGACCCCTCGCCTCGGCCGCCGCGTCGTCCTTGGCGGCCATCAGGACCTCGGTGGCCTCCTCGGCCACCTTCCGGCCGGCGACATCGACCCCACCGTCGAGCAGCGTTGTCGTGTACGAGCCCGCGGGTCGTTCGCGGCGTCGCTCGTCGATCGTCGCCCAGAGTGTCTCGAGCCAGGCGAACCCCTGCGGCCCTGGGCCTGGTGCTGCCGCTGAGTGAGTAGCCGTGTCGATCGGCCCCGCGGGATCGAAGCAGCTGCGCGTGCCGCGATGGCAGGTGGGGCCAACGGGAAGTACCGTCGCGAGGAGTGCATCGCCGTCGCAATCGAGGTCGAGGCGCACAAGGTGCAGCACGTTGCCGCTTGTCTCGCCCTTGCGCCACAGGCGACCCCGGGAACGGGAATGGAAGTGGAGCTCGCCCGTCGCCAGGGTTGCGGCCAGTGCCTCGGCATCCGCATAGGCCAGCATGAGCACCCGGCCGTCGTCGGCGTCCTGCACGACCACGGGCACGAGTCCATCGGGATCGAAGGCCGGCGAGAGGTCGGTCACGCCGCAACCCCCGGGGTGGCCCGAATGGGGAGTCCTGCCGCGGCCATCGCGGCCTTCACGTCGGCGATGGCATGCAGCCGGCGATGGAAGACCGAAGCCGCAAGCACGGCGTCCGCGCCACCGTCCACGACAGCCCGGACGAAGTCCTCGGGACCGGCGGCCCCGCCGGAGGCGATCACGGGGACGGAGACGCGATCCGTGATCGCGCGAAGGAGCACGGTGTCGAAGCCGGTCTGCGTGCCGTCCCGATCGATCGAGGTCACCAGCAGCTCGCCGGCGCCGAGCTCGGCTGCACGGACCGCCCAGGACACGGCGTCGAGGTCTGTCACGTCGCGACCGCCGCGCACGAGGACCTCCCAGCGTGGCGCGCTGTCCAGTCCGTCAACGATCCTGCGAGCGTCGATGGCCACGACGACCGCCTGGCGGCCAAACCGGGCGGCGCAGCGCCCGATGAGATCTGGGTCCGCCACCGCCGACGTGTTGAGTGAGACCTTGTCGGCCCCCGCTCGCAGGACGTCGCGCATCGCGTCGACGCTGCCCACGCCGCCGCCCACGGTCAGGGGGATGAACGCCCGTCGTGCAGTCCGCTCCACGACATCGAGGAGCGTCGCGCGACCCTCCGGCGCGGCGGCGATGTCGAGGAAGACCAGTTCATCGGCGCCCTCGTCGGCATAGCGGGCGGCGAGCTCGGCTGGGTCGCCCTCGTCCACGAGGTCGACGAAGCGGGTGCCCTTGACGACCCGCCCGTTGGCGACGTCGAGGCACGGGATCACGCGGCGACGAAGCACCTCAGTCGCCGCCCGCGGTTCCGCCCGCGCCGACGGGACTGCGCTCCGCTCCGGCACCGGCCGACAGTGCCGTCGCCCAGCGCACGAAGTTCCCCAGGAGGCGCAGGCCGGTGCCGCCGCTCCGCTCGGGGTGGAACTGCACGCCGAGGACGTTGCCGCGATCAACGGCCGACACGAAGCGATCGCCGTGATCGGTCTCCGCCAGGATCGACGCCTCCCCGGCGATGCGGGTTGGAATCCCGGCGTAGGAGTGGACGAAGTACAGGTCGGCGCCATCGGGGATGCCGGCAAACAGGGCGTGGTCGCGCCGCCTGTTCACCTGGTTCCAGCCGATGTGCGGGAGGGTCGGCGCGTTCGCCAGGAGGACCGTCCGTCCGGGCAGCACGCCCAACGTCTCGGCGCCATCCTCGTCACTGCCCTCGAACAGGAGTTGGAGCCCGAGGCAGATGCCGAGGTACGGCCGACCGGTCGCGATCCAGCGCAGGATGGGGTCCACCAGGCCGGCGCGGGCAAGGCGGACCATTGCCGGCCCAGCCGCTCCGACCCCGGGCACGATCATGGCGTCGACACCCGCGAGGTCCTGCGGGACGGTGGCGAGGCGAACATCGGCCCCAACGAAGGTCAGGGCCTGGTCCATGCTCACGAGGTTTCCGGCGCCGTAGTCCACGACGGCGATGCGGAGGCGGCCAGCGGCGCGCGCTCGAGCCGGGTCGACGCCCGACATCACGATGCGGCCCCCTTGGTCGAGGCCACGCCGGTGCGGCGCGGATCCGGCTCACAGGCCATGCGAAGCCCTCGGGCGAGGGCCTTGAACGCGGCCTCGGCCAGGTGATGATCGTTGCGTCCGGTGCCGCGGATATGGAGTGTGCTCCCCGACGTCCGGGCGAAGGCCTCGAGCGCGTGTTCGATGAGCTGGGTCGGCAGCGCTCCGACACGCTCACCCCGGAACGGAAGATCGACGACCGCGTAGGGGCGGCCGCCGACATCGATGGCCACCGTCGCGAGCGCCTCATCCATGGGCACGCTGGCGTCACCGAACCGTCGAATCCCGGCACGGTCACCGAGCGCGGCGTCGAACGCAGCCCCCAGGACGAGGGCGACGTCCTCGGTGGTGTGGTGCTCATCGACCTCGAGGTCGCCCGTGGCGGCGATCGTGATGTCGAACAGGCCGTGGTGGGCGAGCGAGGTCAGGAGATGGTCGAGAAACCCGATGCCCGTGGCTACCTCTGCCTCGCCCCGTCCATCGAGCCCGAGATGGACGGTGACGTCGGTCTCGCGGGTCACTCGCCGCAGCCCGGCCATCCGCGGCCCGGATGCGACGATTTCGAGGCTGCCGAGTGGCGTCGTCATGATTCGGCCTCCATCAATACAGCGGCAGCCTCGATGAGGCGGTCGTTCTCGTCGATATCGCGGACGGTGATCCGCAGGCAGTGGGCCAGCGGATGCCCCTGCCCGAAGGTACGCGGCACGAGGCCCCGCCCGAGCAGGTACTCGGCGACAACGCCGGCGCGCGTGGGCGTCCCGAAGTCCACGAGCAGGAAGTTCGTCACCGACGGCCCCACGGACCAGCCCAAAGCGCCCAGGGCCATATCCAGCCGCGTCCGCTCTCGTACGACGCGCTCGAGGTTCCCGGCCAGGATGTCGTCATCGAGGAGCGCCTCCGTCACGATCGCCACCGAGGGAACGGAGACCGAGCCGGGCGGCCGATAGGGCGCCATCCGGGCGATGATGTCGGGCCGGGCCAGGGCGAAGCCGACCCGCAGGCCGGCGAGTGCGTAGGCCTTGCTGGCCGTCCGGATGACGATGAAGCGCGGATAGCCGGCACGTAGATGAACGAGCGTCTGCCCGGCGAACTCCGCATACGCCTCGTCGAGCACGACGACCGGAGGCTCAACGCCACGCTCCGTTGCGTCGCCGAGGAGCCCGTCGAGCAGGGCCTCGATGACCCCGTCCGGCTCCAGGAGCCCGGTCGGATTGTTGGGGCTGCACAGCCACACGATGTCGGCGCCTCGCGCGGCGGCACGGACGGCGGGACCGTCCAGGGCAAACCCGGCGACGGCACCCAGCCGAGGGACCGGCCGGACGGTCGCCCCACGCTGTTCCGAGTCCACGCGATACATCGCATAGGACGGCGTCGGGATCACCGCCGCGCCACCGGGCGGCAGGAATGCCTTGGCGACGAGATCGATGACTTCATCGGCGCCGGCACCCACGAGGACCTCGTCCGTACCCACGCCATAGCGGGAGGCTGCCGCCTCGACCAGACGACGGTAGTCGGAGGGCGGGTACTCGGACAGCGAGCGGCCAAGGTCACCGGCCGCGAGCAGCCGAAGCGCGAGCTCCGGTGGAGTGGGGGAGGTATTGAGATCGAACCGGGCGACTTCCGCCACGGGAACCCCGTAGCGCGCGGCGACCTCCTCATCGGTCGCCTCCCAGGCGTAGGAGATCGGTGTCGTCGGCGAAGAGAAGGTCACGGGTGTCGGGCTCACGAGTTGGCGTCCGCGGCGCGCCGGGCGCCGATGGGCACAGACATGGCGGTCTCAGCGAAGCGAGCCTCGACGGCATCGCGGTGGGCGAACAGCCCTTCGGCCGTGGCCAGCGTCCCGATCGTCGGCCGAAGAAGGGCCAGGCCCTCGAGGCTCAAGCGCTGGACCTGGAGATACTTGCCGTACGTCTCCACGGCGAGCGGTCCGCAGCCCCGGGCCAGGCCGCCCGTCGGGAGGACGTGATTGGCACCGGTCGCGTAGTCGCCGGCCGACTCCGGGGACCACGGGCCGACGAACACGGACCCGGCGTTCCTGATCCCCGCCACGGCGACCTCCACGTCCGGGACATCCAGGGACAGGTGCTCGGGCGCATACGCATTGGCGACGGCAACCGCCGCCTCCACGTCCGCGACGAGGATGATCCGACCGTGACGGCCGAGGGCCTGCTCGAGCGTGGACCGGCGCGGCGCCAGGTTGAGCCGCTCTCGCAGGGCCTCCTCGACGGCGTCGGCGAAAACCGGATCCGTGGTCACGAGGATGGCCGGAGAGTCCGGCCCGTGCTCCGCCTGGGTCAGGAGATCAGCGGCGACGCGGTCCGGCTCGGCCGGTGGCGTAGCGATCACGAGTCCCTCGGACGGGCCGGCCGGCAGGTCGATGGCGGTGCGCCCGGCGATCTCGAGCTTGGCCGCGGTAACCCACGCGTTCCCGGGTCCGACCACGAGATCAGCCGGCGCGATGTCGAGGGTGGAGAGCCCAAACGCCAGGGCCCCGATTGCCTGCGCCCCGCCCGCGACAACGACGGCGTCGACACCGAGGAGCCCGGCGGCCCCGAGCAGCACGCGATCCAGCGTCCCATCGGCCGCGGCGGGTGAGGCGACGACGATCGATTCCACGCCGGCGACCTGGGCCGGCACAACCGTCATGATCAGGCTGGACGGGTAGGCGGCCCCGCCACCGGGCACGTACGCCCCCACGCTGCCGACCGGCACCCAGCGCCGCTCCAGCTCGACGCCGGGGACGATGGTTGTCCTCGTCGTCGCGGGACGCTGGGTGGAAGCGAACCGGCGCACGTTCTCGATCGCCGCCTCGAGCGCGGCCCGGACGCCGGGCGTCGAGATCCGCCGCCGCACGCGCGAGGTCATCGCCACGGAGGACGAGGCGCCCGTCCGCGAGGCCGCCGCCGAACCGCCCGTTGTAGCGAGCCACGGCCTCGGCGCCCTCGCGCTCCACCGCGTCGAGGATCCCTCGCGCTCCGATCCGCACGGCGGCGTCGGGAACCGCTCCGCGCCGGGCCAGCGCGACGAGCGCCGAATCGGTCGCGGCCGCGGCTCCGGCTGCGCGAAGGTCGAGCCGCCGCAGGGGGAGGGGACCGGCTCCCCGATCCCGGGTGGGCCGTGCGGTCACGGGACGATCTTCTCGATCGGCAGGACGAGGATTCCGGATGCGCCCAGCAGCCTTGAGGCGGGGCAGGAGATCCCAGACATCGTCCGTTCCCACGACGGAGTGGATTGCGATCATGCCGCTGTGGGCGAGCGGGATGACGGACGGAGACTCGAGACCGGGCAGCAGGGCCTCGAGCTGCGGCAGCCGGTCCGCCGGGGCATTCATCATCACGTACTTCCGGGCCCGGGCCGCTAGCACCGCACCCAGCATCGTGTCGAGGGCAGCCAGCTGTGCGGCCCGGGCCGACGCCGCGACGGGGTTGGCCACGAGCACCGCCTCGGACGGGAGGACCTCGTCCACGACGCGGAGGCCGTTCATGGCCAGCGTCGAGCCGGTCGAGACAAGATCCACGATGCCCTCGGCCAGCCCCAGGCGCGGGGCGACCTCCACCGCGCCGGACAACGCGATGACCTCGAGCGGGATCTCCCGCCGACGGAAGAACTCGCGGGCGACGTTGGGGTGGGCCGTGGCGACCCGCAGGCCCCCGAGATCCTCGATCCGTTCGACGCTGCTGTCGGCGGGTACCGCAACCGCGAGCCGGCACCGGCCGTAGCCGAGGCGTCGCGTGATCGGCAGCGCCGAGCCGGCTTCAGCCAGCAGGTCCGCCCCCGTGATCCCGAGATCGGCCACCGCGTCGGTCACGAACTCGGCGACATCGGACGCCCGCACGAACAGGATGTCGAGGTCCACGTTCTGAACCCGCGCCACGAGGCTGCGGTCGTGTTCCTCGAACATGAGCCCGGCATCGTGGAGCAGGGCGAGCGTCGGCTCGACGAGCCGGCCCTTGTTCGGGATTGCCAGGCGCAGACGTTCGCGCATCAGTCGCCCGTGGTCCGATCGAGCATCAGTCGGTAGCCACCCTCTCCGTGCCGCCACCAGGACGCGATCCGGGTGATCGTGGCGGTGCTTGCGCCGGTCCGCGCCGAGATCTCGGCGTAGTGGAGGCCCTGGTCGAGCAGGCGCACCACGGACCAGCGCATCGCGAGATCGCGCAACTCGCCCAGGGTGCACAGGTCCCGGAAGAAGCGCCCCGCCTCCTCACGATCCTTCAACTGGAGGATGGCGTCGAACAGGGCGCTGGTCTCGTCGGTGCGCCAGGAATTGTCGGCGGTCATGGCAGGCGCCTCTCGGTATCGTCGATGCGCGGATCAGCGGCAGGTGTGTGCTACCGTAGTAGCGTGCTAACACGATAGCAGGACGTGACGGACATGGCAACCTTCCAGATCCTCCCCGCGATCGATCTCCTCGGCGGGCGCGTGGTGCGTCTGCGTCGGGGCGACTTCGCCGATGCGACGGCGTTCTCGGAGGACCCGGTCGCTGTTGCCACGGCGTTCGTGGACGGGGGAGCCGGCGGGCTGCACGTCGTGGATCTCGATGGCGCACGCGCCGGCCGGCCTGTCCACGCGGGCGCGGTACGTCGGATCATTCGGGCTGTCGGCGGGCGGTCCGCGGTCGAGGTCGCCGGCGGCCTCCGAACCAGTGAGGCGGTCCAGCAGGTGCTCGACCTCGGGGCGGCCCGGGCCGTTGTAGGCACGGCCGTCCTCAACAACGCGGCGCTCGCGGCCGAGCTCATCGGGAGGCACGGACCCGAGCGTATCGCCGTGGCGCTGGATGTCCGGAACGGCGCGGCAGTCGGACACGGGTGGGTCCCCGGATCTCCCGGCGTTCCCGCTCAGGCGGCGATGGCGAGGCTGCTGGACGCCGGTGTCCGTTGGTTCGAGGTCACATCGATCGCGCGCGACGGGATGCTGACCGGTCCGGACCTCGAGCTCCTGGGCGAGCTGGCCGGTGGCTCGAGGGCCTCGATCATCGCGTCGGGCGGGATCGGATCGGCCGACGACGTGCGCGCGGTCCATGCGATCGGGTGCGCAGGCGTCATCGTGGGCCGCGCGCTGTACGACGGGTCGCTGACGCTGGCCTCGGCGCTGGGCGCGATCCAGGACACCTGACGGAGGCGCCCCGGCGATCAGTGGCCGCCGGAAGCGTCGGCCCCCTTGCGATGCTCCCCGATGACCTTCTCGGCGAGGTGCGACGGCACCTCTTCATAGCGATCCAGCGTGGCAGTGAACGTCCCGCGGCCGCCCGTGATCGAGCGCAGCTCGGTCGCGTACGAGAACAGCTCTGCCTGCGGAACGTTCGCGCTGATCACCTGCATGCCCGCGTCGACATCCATTCCTAGAACACGGCCACGCCGGCCGTTGAGATCGCGGTTGACCTCGCCCAGGAAGGCCTCCGGGATCCGAACCTCCACCGTCATGATCGGCTCGAGGAGGGTGGGCTTGGCCTGGTGGACGCCATCCTTGAGCGCCATCGAGGCCGCGATCTTGAACGACAGCTCGTTCGAGTCCACGTTATGGAACGAGCCGTCGTACAGCGTGGCCTTGAAGTCCGAGAGCGGATAGCCGGCGACCACGCCTTCGGCGGCGGTCTCGCGGATGCCCTTCTCGATGCCCGGGAAGAACTGCTTCGGTACGGAGCCACCAACGACCCGCTCGGCGAAGGCCACGCCGGCACCGGGGTTCGGCTCGAGCTCGATCCAGACATCACCGAACATCCCGTGCCCGCCGGTCTGCTTCTTGTACCGGCCGTGGACCTGGGCCTTGCCCCGAATGGTCTCGCGGTACGGCACGCGGGGCGGTTTGGTCACGATCGCCGAGCCGAACTTCCGCTTCAGCCGCTCGATGATGACCGCGGTGTGGGCTTCGCCCATCGTTACCAGGATCTGCTCGCCGGCATCGCTCCGCTCCAGGCGGGCCGTGGACTCCTCCTCGAGCATTCGCTGCAGGGCAGGCCCCATCTTGTCGAGATCGGCCTTGGTCTGCGGCTCGATGGCGACCATGAGCGTCGGCTGCGGGAATTCGAGGGGCGGCAGGAGGAGCACCTTGTCCCTGTCGCACAGCGTGTCGCCGGTGGCGGTGGCGGACAGCTTGGCGACGGCACCGATCTCGCCGGCCTTCAGCTCACCTATCGCTTCCTGCTCCTTGCCGTGGAGGAGGAGCAGCTGACCGATTCGCTCGTCCTCCTTGTGGGTCGAGTTCCAGGCATGTGCCTGTGAGTGGAGGGTCCCGGACAGCACGCGCAGATACGTGAGCCGACCGACGAACGGGTCCGCGGCCGTCTTGAAGATGCGGACGAGGAGCGGCCCGTCGGCATCAGGTGCCACCGACACGTCCCCTCCGCCGGGATCCGTGGCCACGGCCGGAGCCTCGTCGGCTGGCGACGGCAGGTATCGGACGAACGCGTCGAGAATCGCCCGCAGGCCGCTCCCGGATGCAGCACTGCCGACGAGCACCGGCGCCAGCACCGATTCCTTGACACCCTTGCGAAGGCACGCCTCCAGCTCCGGGTCCGAGATCTCCTCACCGTCAAGGTACTTCGCAAGGACGTCGTCATCGGCCTCCGCCGCGGCCTCGAGGAGTTGATCTCGACGACGCGCGACCTCGCTCGACAGCTCGGCCGGGATCTCGATCTCGACGTCCTTGCTTCCGTCCCAGCGATACGCCTTGCGGTGCACGAGGTCTACGTAGCCGGAGAACGAGTCGGCCGCGCCGATCGCGATCTGGAGTGGCGCAACCTTGCTCCCGAACGCCGCCCGAAGGGCGTCCAGCGCTGCCGTCGGATCGGCATTCTCACGGTCGCACTTGTTGATGAAGAAGCAGGTCGCGGTGTTCGTGGCCCGCGCGAGGGCCACCGAGTTCTCGAGGCCGGCCTCCACGCCGCCCGACGCATCCATGACGAGCAGGGCGCCGTCCGTAGCGTGGAAGCCAGACACGACCTCCGCGGCGAAGTCGAGGTAGCCCGGCGTGTCGACGATCGTGATCCGCGTCCCGTCCGTCTCGAACGTCGCGACCGCCAGGCTCAGCGACTCGTGTCGCTTCTGCTCCTCCGGCTCGAAGTCCAGATGCGAGGTCCCATCGTCCACGCGGCCGAGGCGGGGGATCGCACCGGCGCGAAAGAGCAGTTGTTCGCCGAGCGTCGTCTTGCCGGCGCCAGCGTGGCCGGCCAGGACGACGCTCCGAAGGTGGGGCAGGTCGACGTTCTTCATGGTCATGGAACGGTCGGTCCTCTCTGCTGATGGAGGTACAAAATCGGCCACGGGGGGCGCGCCGCGGCGGTCCGGCCATGATAGTCCGGTATACTCGCGCCCGATGTCAGGACATTCCAAGTGGTCCACGATCAAGCGTCAGAAGGGTGCCAACGACGCGAAGCGCGGGGCACTCTTCACCAAGGTCGCCCGCGAGGTCATGGTTGCGGCGCGGACCGGTGGCGGTGACCCCGACGCGAACTTCCGCCTTCGCCTGGCCATGGACAAGGCGCGTGCCGTGAACATGCCGATGGACAACATCAAGCGGGCCATCGAGCGCGCCACTGGCTCCGCCGAAGGCGAACAGTTCGAGGAGATCGTGTACGAGGGCTACGGCCCCGGCGGGGTGGCCATCCTCGTGGAGGCGACCACGGACAATCGGAACCGAACCGCGTCGGATGTGCGTTCGATGTTCACGAAGGCCGGGGGGCAGCTGGCCGGCAGCGGCGCGGTCGCATGGCAATTCGAGCCACGCGGCCTGATCACGGTGCCGGCCAATGGCCGGGACCCGGACGACCTCGCGCTCGCCGCAATCGACGCAGGTGCCGAGGATGTGGATACCTCGGACCCGGACCTCGTGGAGGTGTATACGAGCCCGGCCGATCTCGAGCGCGTCCGCAAGTCCCTTGACGCCGGCAGGATCGGCGTCGAGTCGGCCGAGAACACCATGGTCGCCAAGACGACCGTTGAGCTCGATGCCCATCGGGCGCGCCAGAACCTCCGCCTGATCGAGATGCTCGAGGACCTGGACGACGTCCAGCGGGTGACCGCCAACTTCGACATCCCCGAGGACGTCTTTGCCGAGGTCGCCGGGTGACGCGGGCGGCTCAGCCGAGGACAGCCGAAGGCGGAGCCGAGGACCGGAGCGAGCGCACTACCGACGTGCGTGAGCGAGGACCGCAGGCGACAACGCACGGCTGGTCCGGCTCAGCCGCCCGATGATCGTCCTGGGCATCGACCCGGGAACGGCGGCCCTTGGCTGGGGCCTGATCGACCGGACCGGATCGGCACTCCGCCTGGTCGACGTGGGCTGCCTTGAGACGAGCTCCGAGTTGGGGCTGCCGGACCGGCTCCTCGCGATCCATCGCTTCCTCACGGAGCTCATCGCGCGTCACACGCCCGATCTCGTCGCCGTGGAGCGGCTGTTCTTCTCACGGAATGCGCAGACGGCCTTCGCCGTCGGGCAGGCCCGCGGGGTCGTGCTCCTCGCTGCCGCGGAAGCCGGTCGCACCGTCCGGGAGGCGACACCCAACGAGGTCAAGATGGCCGTGACCGGATCAGGCAGTGCGGACAAGGTCCAGGTCGGCCGGATGGTGGCGGTCTGCCTGGGCCTGGCCGAGGTGCCGCGGCCCGATGACGCGGCCGATGCCCTCGCGGTCGCGATCTGGGCGGCGAACAGCGAGCGATCCGACGTGCTCGAAACAGCCGGCGCGCCGGTCATGGATCGGGCGGCGGTGGCGCCCATGGAGCGCGGCGAATCCGAGCTACGACCGGGCGGTCCGCGAGGCCCTGGCGCGGGACCGGAAGGCGGCGAGCCGCTCGTGATCGCGTCGCTGGACGGGATGGTCGGGGCAGTGGCGTTCGATTCGCTGGTCATCGAAGTCGGCGGCATCGGCTACCGCGTCTTTGCCGCACCCGGCGTCCTTTCGACGGCAACCCCTGGTGGCCGGCTCAAGCTGCATACGTACCACCTCGTCCGCGAGGATCAGCAGGCGTTGTATGGCTTTCGGTCGACGGAGGAGCTCGGCTTCTTCAACCTGCTCCTGACCGTGACCGGCGTTGGGCCGAAGGTCGCCATGGCCATCGTCGGGAGCCGCCCGACGGCCGAGCTCCAGCTGGCGATCCTGCTCCAGGACCAGGCGGTGCTCGTGTCCATCCCCGGGATCGGGAAGCGGCTTGCCGAACGCGTGATCTTCGAGCTCAAGGAGAAGGTCGCCGCCGCGGGCGTGTCCGCCGCTACGGCCGCTTCAGCGGGTGGACCTTCGAGTGACGGGGACGTGGTCGCCGCGCTTCAGGCGCTCGGCTACTCTCTCGCCGAGGCGCGCGACGCGGCTCGTTCAACGGTTGTGATGGCCGCCGCGGGCGCATCACTGGAGGACCGCGTCAAGGCTGCGCTCCGGGGGCTGGCGCGCGACTGACGGGGTCACGATTTCCCGTATCGAACATCTGTACGAAAGTGCCCACGCTTTGCTAGAATGCCCGACGTGACGGACGACGCGCTTCACCTGCTGGCGGCGGATGCCGAGGACCCCGCGGAGATCGCCGTGGAGGGATCGCTGCGGCCGCGGTCGCTTGACGAGTACATCGGGCAGCGAGAGGTCAAGGCAAACCTCGGCGTGCTCCTGACCGCTGCCAGGGCGAGGGAAGAGGCGGCGGACCACGTCCTGCTCTACGGCCCGCCCGGACTGGGCAAGACCACACTCGCCACGATCATCGCCCGCGAGCTCGGCGTGAATGTCCGCTACACCTCCGGCCCGGCGATTGAGCGGCCCGGAGACCTGGCGGCAGTCCTGACCTCGCTGGACGAGCGAGACGTCCTATTCATCGACGAGATCCACCGGCTCAACCACGCAGTGGAGGAGATTCTCTATCCGGCCATGGAGGACTACGCCCTCGACGTGATGATCGGCAAGGGGCCGTCCGCCCGTTCGCTCCGGCTCACGCTCAAGCCGTTCACGGTCGTCGGGGCGACGACACGAGCCGGCCGGATCTCATCGCCCCTTCGGGATCGATTCGGCGCCACGTACCGGCTCGACTTCTATGCGGAGTCGGAGCTCACGGACATCGTCCATCGGTCGGCACGGATCCTGGGCGTCGACATCGATGCCGGAGCGGCAATCGCGATCGCGCGCCGGGGTAGAGGCACGCCGCGCATCGTGAACCGGCTGCTCAAGCGCGTTCGGGATCACTCGGAGGTCCACGGAGACGGCCGGGTGACGGAGAGCGCGGCACGCGAGGCGATGCGCCTGCTCGAGATCGACGATGAGGGCCTCGACTCCACGGATCGAAAGCTCCTGGCCGCGATCATCCAGAAGTTCGGCTCCGGACCCGTGGGCGTGTCGGCCCTGGCTGCCGTGCTGTCCGAGGAGACCGAGACGATCGAGGACGTATACGAGCCATTCATGCTCCGGCTCGGGTTCCTGGACCGAACGCCGCAGGGGCGGATCGCGACCGAGCTGGCTCGGGCACACCTGGCCGGTCTGGGCTACGAAATCCCGCCGCCCCGCCGGGGGGATCCGGACATGGCCAGCCTGTGGATGGATGAGCCGGGAGCCGGGGATCGCTGACATCGCGGTCGCGGGCGTCGCCGAGCCCGCCGCCGCTCCCATGCCTGCATTGCCGCGGACCCAACCTCGCCCGATGACCTTCGAGGTCCTGGCGACCGCGGCTCCGGCCGGAGGCACGCGGGCGCGTCTCGGGCGGCTCACGGTGCCCCACGGGGTCATCGACACCCCGCAGTTCATGCCTGTTGGTACGAACGCCACGGTCAAGGCACTGGATCCCGATGATCTCGTCGAGGTGGGCGCGTCGATCGTCCTCGCGAACACGTACCACCTCTATCTGCGCCCTGGCCACGAGCGAATCCAGCGGCTCGGGGGCCTGCACACGTTCATGGGCTGGGATCGGCCCATCCTCACGGACTCCGGTGGCTACCAGGTCGTCTCGCTGGCCGATGCGCGCGTCGTGACGGACGAGGGCGCGACCTTCCGCAGTCACATCGACGGCGCGCTGCAGCACCTGACGCCGGAGATCGCGATCGGAATCCAGGAAGCGCTCGGAGCGGACATCGCGGTCGCGTTTGACCATCCGGTCTACCCGTCATCGCCAAGGGCCGACGTTGAGGACGCCATGGAGCGGACCCACCGCTGGGCTGAGCGAAGCCTGGCGGCCCACCGAAGACCGGACCAGGCGCTGTTCGGAATCATCCAGGGCGGCGTGGATCCCGAGTTCCGGGAGCGCTCCACGCGGTTCATTGCCGGTCTGCCATTCGACGGGATCTGCATCGGCGGGCTCGCCGGCGACGAGACGCCCGTTGAGCGGGCGGCGGCGCTGGACGTCGTCATGCCCATCCTCAACGAAGATCCGCGGCCGAGGTACCTCATGGGCCTCGGCTCACCGGCGGACCTCCTCGAGGCCGTTCGACTGGGCGCGGATCTGTTCGACTCGGTCCTTCCGGCGCGAGTGGCGCGCAACGGGCAGCTGTGGATTCCAGGCGGAAGGATCAACCTCCGCAACGGCGCCTTCCTGGACGACCCGCGACCTGTCCAGGAGGATTGCCCGTGCCGCCTCTGCCGACGGTTCTCGCGCGCCTACCTGGCGCATCTCTTCCGGGCAAAGGAGCTCCTCGCATACCGTCTCGCAACTTGTCACAACCTGACCTTCACCCTAGACTTCATGGCCAGGATCCGGACCGCGCTGCGGGCCGGCACCTTCCCCGAATCGCTCGCTTCGCTGCGGGCGTATGCCGGCCGGCTAAGTCGCGATGAAGTGGCCGTGGAGCCGGCGTGAAGTCCTCTTCGATAGCCTCGACACAGCGCGGAGGAAGCCTCGATGGGCTCTCGAGATCGCCCAAGCCGCGAAGCCAAGAAGAAGCCGAAAGAGAAGTCCGGTCAGCCGAAGCTGCAACCGCTTTCCGAGCCGCCGACGAACGTCGAGCTGTATCGGAAGCCGCGGAAGCCGCGGGCCGCGGACGAGGACCGGGAAGAAGGCTGACCCGTCGCGCGGATGACCATCCGCTCCCCTCGGTGTCGGCAATGACAGGAGGGTGACGACCATGGCCATGACGGACGAGCGCGCGGCAGAGCGGAGCATCGCAGAGCGCGGCAAGGCCGTGGATGCGGCCATCCTCGCGATCGAGAAGCAGTTCGGTCGCGGTGCGATCATGAAGCTCGGGTCCGCCGAGCGACAGCAGGTGGACTTCATCCCCACCGGCTCCATCGCTCTCGATCTGGCGCTTGGCGTCGGCGGCATTCCGCGCGGCCGGGTCACCGAGATCTTCGGGCCTGAGTCATCCGGCAAGACCACCGTCTGTCAGCACATCATCGCGGAGGCGCAACGGAAGGGCGGCGTCGCGGCGTTCATTGACGTCGAGCACGCGCTGGACCCGGGCTACGCCCGCGCCTGTGGCGTGAACGTCGACGAGCTGCTCGTCAGCCAGCCGGACACGGGCGAGCAGGCTCTCGAGATCACCGAGACACTCATCCGGTCCGGTGGTATCGACGTCGTCGTGGTCGACTCCGTCGCAGCGCTCGTGCCGCGCGCCGAGATCGAAGGCGAGATGGGCGACTCGTTCGTGGGCATCCAGGCGCGACTGATGAGCCAGGCGCTGCGCAAGCTCACGGGGGCCGTCAGCCGGTCCAATACCTCCCTCATCTTCACCAATCAGTTGCGCGAGAAGATCGGGGTCATGTTCGGCAACCCGGAGACGACGCCGGGCGGCCGTGCTCTCAAGTTCTACGCCAGCGTCCGCCTCGATATCCGGCGCATCGAGACCATCAAGTCCGGGACCGAGTCGATCGGCAACCGGGTCCGGATCAAGGTCGTCAAGAACAAGGTGGCCCCGCCGTTCCGTGTCGCTGAGTTCGACGTGATGTACGGCGAAGGTGTGTCCAAGGAGGGTGGCCTCCTCGACGTTGGTGTCGCGATGGGCGTGGTGGACAAGACCGGGTCCTGGTTCACCTACGAGGAGACCCGGCTGGGCCAGGGCCGCGAGGCGTCCAAGGACTTCCTCAAGGCGAACGGCGCGATCGCGTCCGAGATCGAGAGCAAGATCCGGGGCAAGGTGGACGAGGTCGTGATCCCGGTCGAGGGCATCTCGGAGGCCGAGTAACACGGCCGGCCGGGCTCGACGGGAGGGGTTCGCCGAACGAAGAGCACGACACGAGGCCATTGAGGAACCGGCGGTCGTCCTCGACGCCGCGCTGCGTTTCCTCGAAGTCCGCCATCGGTCCGTCGCCGAGGTTCGGCGCCGGCTGACCTTCGCCGGCTATCGCGATGCGCTCATCACGGCGGCGATCGAGCGATTGGCCGAGCTGGGAATGCTGGACGACGCCGCGTTCGCCAGCCAGTGGGTGGAGTCACGGGATCGTGCCCGGCCACGTGGTGAGCGGGCTCTCCGCTCAGAGCTCCTGCAGCGGGGCGTCGACCGCACGACGGTGGACGCGGTCCTCGCCGAGCGACGGGACGGCACCGAGTCGAGCGCGGACGATCCTGGGTCTGAAGGCGAAGTCGCCGGTCACCGTTCACCGGATTCCGTGGCCGCGGCGCGGCTTCTTGAACGCCGCGGGAGGACGATCGCCCGTGGGTCAGATCAACGCACCTGGCGACAGCGCGCCTACGGCCTGCTCGTGCGCAACGGGTTCGACTCCTCCACGGCCACCGACGCTGCGGCCCGATGGACCGCGGGGCTGTCTGCAGAAACCGGACGGGAAGACCTGTCCGACGAAGCCGACCAGGAAGAGCCGGGCCCGCCAGCAGGCTGACGGCGCGTCCGTAGTAGGCTACGCGACACGGCTCGCCCGGAGCCCGAGAGGAACGCCTCTGTTGCCGCGGCGACCCGCATAGGAACGTGACGCGTCCGGCCTTCGCGGCCGGATGGGAGGAACAGATGGAATACCTTGCCGTCGCCCTCGTGGCGCTGGCCGGTGGTATCGCCGTTGGTTTCGTGGCACGAAGCCGGTGGGCGAACCAGTCGGTCAAGGTCGCGCAGGAGAAGGCCGGTCGCATCGTTGCCGATGCCCGGACCCAGCAGAAGGACCTCATTCTCGAGGCGAAGGAAGAGAAGATCCGCCTTCAGCGCGAGGCGGAGGACGAGGCCCGCTCGCGTCGCAACGAGCTTGCCGCGGTGGAGCGCCGCCTGACCGCGCGTGATGAGCAACTGGACCAGCGCACGGACATGCTCGAGCAGCGGGATCGCAAGCTGCTGGAGCGCGATATCGAACTCGAGAAGCAACGGGAAGCACTCGGCAAGCTCAACGCGGAGCGCGTCGCCGCGCTCGAGAAAGTCAGCGCGATGTCCGCCGACGACGCAAAGGCGATGCTCGTCGAGGCCGTCCGCGAGGAGGCCGAGCACGACGCGGTGAAGCTGGCCCGATCCATCGAGCGGCGGGCCCGCGACGAGGCGTCCGACAAGGCCCGCGACATCATCATCACCGCGATGCAGCGCGTCGCTGCCGACCACACGGCCGAGCACACGGTGACGGTCGTGCAACTACCCAATGACGAGATGAAGGGCCGGATCATCGGCCGCGAGGGCCGCAACATCCGGGCCCTGGAGCAGGCCACGGGCGTGGACCTGATCATCGACGAGACGCCGGGGACCGTCGTCCTGTCGGGATTCGACCCCGTCCGCCGCGAGATCGCCCGCGTTTCGCTGACCAAGCTCATGAGCGATGGCCGGATTCATCCGGGGCGGATCGAGGAGGTCGTCGCCAAGGCCCGCGCGGAGGTCGACCTCATCATCCGGCAGTCGGGCGAACAGGCTGCCTACGATGCCGGTGTCCCGGGCCTTCCGGCAGACATCGTCAAGCTCCTCGGCCGGCTCAAGTACCGCACCAGCTACGGCCAGAACGTACTGCTGCACTCCGTCGAGACGAGCGCCCTCGCATCGGTCATCGCGGGTGAGATCGGCGGCGATATCCAGGTCGCGAAGATGGGCGGGCTGCTCCACGACATCGGCAAGGCCGTGGACCACGAGGTTGAGGGTCCGCACGCCGCGATCGGAGCGGCAATCGCCCAGAAGGCGGAGCTGTCGGCCAAGGTCGTCAACGCCATCGCGGCGCACCACCAGGAGGTCGAATACGCCTGCCTGGAGGCACCGATCGTCCAGGTCGCGGACGCAATCTCGGCGTCGAGGCCGGGCGCCCGCGGCGAAACGATGGACAGCTACGTCAAGCGCCTCGAGGATCTCCAGGCCATTGCCGAGTCGTTCACCGGCGTCGAGCGCTCGTTCGCGGTGCAGGCTGGCCGCGAGGTACGCATCCTCGTCCGGCCGGAGGAGATCGACGATCTCACGGCGACTCGCCTGGCGCGCGACATCGTGAAGAAGATCGAGGAGCAGCTGACGTACCCCGGCCAGATCAAGGTCACCGTGATCCGCGAGACGCGGGCCGTGGAGTACGCCAAATAGCCGAGTCGGGCGGCCACGCCGGCCACGCGGGCCACGCCGGCCACGCGGGTCATGCCGGTCGGGTCCGCCTCGGGAATCCGCCCAACGGAAACGCCCCGCGCCCGTCCGGGTCGTGCCGGATCCTGCTGATCGGCGACGTCATCGGCAAACCCGGCCGGCTCGCCCTGGAAGCGCTCCTGCCGGGACTGCGCGACGAGCGAGGCATCGACTTCGTCACCGCAAACGGGGAGAACCTCGCCGGCGGGATGGGTCTGACAGCCTCGATCGCGGATGGGTTGTTCGCCCACGGCGTAGACGTCATCACGTCTGGCAACCACATCTGGGACAAGCGCGAGATCTACGAACACCTCGACCGGGACGAGCGGATTCTCCGTCCCCTCAACTACGGAACGCACGAGGTCCCGGGCCGGGGCTGGGGCACCTACCACGCACTCGACGGCACGGAGCTTGCCGTGATCAACCTCCAGGGCCGGACGAACATGCAGCCGATCGACAACCCGTTCACCGAGGCCGACCGCCTGCTCGATGAAGCGTCCGAACCATTGCCGCCGGTCCGCGTGGTCGACTTCCACTGCGAAGTCACCTCGGAGAAGAACGCGTTCGGGGTGTACCTCGATGGGCGGGTGAGCGTCGTCGTCGGTACCCATACCCACGTCGTGACCGGTGACGAACGCATCCTCCGGGGCGGCACGGCGTACCAGACGGACCTCGGGATGACCGGACCCATCTGGAGCGTCATCGGGTTTGACCCGAAGACCGTCCTGCCCCGGTTCATCAACGGCCTCCCGACCAGGTTCGCCGTGGGCGATGGTCCGGTGATCCTCAACGCGACGCAGGTTGATGTTGACCCGGCCACCGGGCGTGCTCTCGCCATCGAGCGCATCCAGCGCCTCCACGAGGCCTGACCGTGCCGGCGCGGCCAGAGCGTCACGACCCGTCCGGCGACCCGGTGATCCCTGCGGAATCAGCGACCATCGACCTGCACACCCATACGGCGCGGTCCGACGGCCTCCTCGAGCCCGGCGACCTCGTGGCGCAGGCTGCCGCCGCGGGCATTCGGCTGCTGGCCATCACGGACCACGACACCCTGGCCGGAGTCCGGGAGGTGCTGTCAGCGGGACTCATGCCGGCAGGCTTGGAACTGCTGCCCGGGATCGAACTGAACGCTGTCGTCACGGATCGGCCCGACCTGGGCGAGAGCGAGCTCCACATCCTCGGGCTGGGCATTGATCCCGACGACGAGCGCCTCGAGGGAGCGCTCGTTCTGCAGCGGGAGCGGCGTCGGTCGCGCTTCGCCCAGATGGTGGACCGATTGCGCGAGATCGGCCAACCGATCGACGATGTCCTCGAAGCCCTCCCGGCCGCGGGCGATGACGACGCATTGGGACGACCGCGAATCGCCCGGGCCATGATCGCCAAGGGGTACGCCGAGTCCATCGAGGACGCCTTCGCCCGGTTCCTGTCCATCGGTCGCCCGGCCTACGTGCCGCGAGCCGGCCTCGGGCCCCAGGAGTGCATCGAGCTGACCCACTCGGCCGGCGGGATCGCCTCACTCGCCCATTTCAGCGAGGCCCCGCTCCGCCTGGATATCCTCGACGAACTGATTGGCTACGGCCTGGACGGGCTCGAGGTGTACTACCGGACCTTCGATGGGCCAACCGTTGCAGCCATGGAAGAGGTTGCGGCGGACAGGGGTCTCCTCGCGACCGGTGGCAGCGACTACCACGGCGACTTCGGTCCCTACTCCGAGTCGCACGCGGGGCTGTCGGTCCCGGCCGAAGTGGGGGAGCGCGTGCGGGCCGCCCTGACCCGTTGAGGGTGGCCCTCAGCTCCCAGCCGGCGGTGCCGTCTCGGCCGTTCCGGGAGCGGAATCGATGGCGACCTGCTCCTTGAGGAACGTGGGCCGCAGGTGGATCGGCGGCTCATTGCGCCTGAGTCGGAGATTGAGCATCTCGACGAACACCGAGAAGCCCATCGCGAAGTAGACGTAGCCCTTCGGGACGTGGAGGTCCAGCCCGTCGCCGACGAGCGACATCCCGATCAGCAGCAGGAAGCTCAAGGCGAGCATCTTCACCGTCGGGTGCCGGGCGACGAACGCGGCCAGCGGTCCCGCGGCGACGAGCATGACCCCGATCGCGATCACGACCGCCGCGATCATGACCAGGATCTCGTCGGCCATGCCGACCGCGGTGATGACCGAGTCGAGCGAGAAGACCGCGTCGAGCAGGACGATCTGGACGAGTACCGAGCGGAGCGACGCGCTGCCCCTGGGCACCACGTGCGCGGCGTCGCCCTCGAGGGTCTCGTGGATCTCCAAGGTTGCCTTGGCCAGCAGGAACAGGCCGCCGCCGATGAGGATCAGGTCACGACCCGAGAGCTCCTGGCCGAGCAGGTTGAGCAGGGGAGCCGTGAGCCCGATCACCCACGACAGCGTGAGGAGCAGGAAGATCCGCATCCCCATCGCGAGACCGAGCCCGATCGTGCGCCCTCGCGCCTGCTGCTCCTGCGGGAGCTTCCCGACCAGGATCGAGATGAACACGATGTTGTCGATCCCGAGCACGATTTCGAGGACGGTCAGGGTGAGCAGCGCGATCCAGGTCTCGGGGTTGGACAGCAGCTCCACCGTGACAGGGTATCGTCTCGTGGTCATGAACGAGGGACGACGTCAGCGCAACCCATCCGGTGCCGCCACCGGGCGCGCGGCGCTGCCCGTCCTGGACTTCCCGGGACCGGCTTCCATCCGCGAGCCGCGTCCACCAGCCCAGCCGCGCGACGCACGTCTCGTTGAGTACCTTCCGGTCAGCGCAGCCTTGCCGTCGTTCCACGTCTGGACGCTCGGCTGCCAGATGAACCGGAGTGACTCGGAGGAGATGGCGGGCCGGCTTCTCGCCGCGGGGGCCACGGAAGCGCCGACGATGGAGGCCGCCGACCTGGTCGTGATCAACACGTGTGCGATCCGCGAGCTCGCCGAGGCCAAGGTCATCGGGCGGCAGGGCCATCTTCAACGCCTCAAGGACGCCAACCCATCCCTGCGGGTCGTGCTCACCGGTTGTGCGGTCCGGGAACGAGACCGGGCGGGCCTGGAACGCCGTTACCCTGCGGTGGACCTGTTCCTTCGTCCGGACGAGGAACCGGAACTCGTGGATCGGCTGGGGATGGCGTCGGCCCAGGCGCCGGTGGGCAGCGTCGGCGCGACCACGCTGGTCGGTCGGACGATCGTGGGGGTCGCGGACCACCTTGCAGCGACACGCGCTGCGGCCATCGAGGGCGGCGCTGTGCAGCGATCCTCGACGACGTCTGCCTGGCTGCCGATCATCTACGGCTGTGACAAGTCCTGTACCTACTGCATCGTGCCGTTCAGCCGTGGCCCGGAGCGGAGCCGGCCGTTTGACGAGATCATCACCGAGGCCCAATCCATCGCCGCGGCCGGCTTCAGGGAGGTGACGCTCCTCGGCCAGAACGTGAACTCGTACGGCCACGACCTCGCCCCCGAGCCACGCTTCGGGCACATCCGAACGGAGCGCTGGGCCGGCCGTCGGCTGGATCTCGGGTCAAAGCCGGACCTGGCGGAGCTCATTCGGGCCATCGACGCCCTGCGGACTGCGGACGGCGTGCCGGCGATCCCGCGCCTGCGCTTCATCACCTCACACCCGTGGGACCTGTCGGACCGCCTGATCGAGGCGATGGCCGAAAGTCCGTCGCTGTGCGAGTCGCTCCACCTCCCGGTCCAGTCCGGCGACGATGAAGTGCTGCGGCGGATGGGACGCCAGTACACGACCGAGCACTACCTCGAGCGCCTCGCGAAGATCCGGGCCGCCGTCCCGGGGATCACGGTCAGCACGGACATCATCGTGGGCTTCTGCGGCGAGACAGAGGCCCAGTTCGAGCGGACCATCGGGTTCCTCGAAGCCGTCCGCTATGACCAGGTCTTCGCGGCCGCGTACTCCGAGCGGCCCGGCACGCCCGCCACGAACCTCGCCGACGATGTCCCGGCCGTGGACAAGCGGCGTCGTCTCAACGCCCTCCTGGCCGTGCAGGAGCCGATCGGGCTGGAGCGGAATCGTTCCTGGCTGGGGCGAGAGGTCGAGGTGCTCGTGGAGACCGTCGCCCGCGAGCGCTCGCACGACCACGCCGAATCCGGCGAGGCAGGGGAGGGGAGCGAGCCCCGAGGCGTCCAACCCGGTCCCGGCCAGGTGGCGCTGTCGGGGCGCACGCGTGGCAACAAGCTCGTCCATCTCGCCGGCGGCGCGGACTGGATCGGACAGCTCGTGACCGTGCGCGTCGACCACGCCGGGCCATACGCACTCCGCGGCACGCCGGTCGGGTGACCGCCGCTCCGCCGCTCCTCGTCATCGCTGGGGCCACAGCGACCGGCAAGACCGGCCTCGCGATACGCGTGGCCCTCGCCCTGCGCGCCGAGGGTGTGCTTGCGGAGATCATCTCGGCCGACTCGCGCCAGGTGTTCCGCGGCCTCGACATCGGCACCGCGAAGGCGACCCTCGCCGAGCGACAGGGCGTTCCCCACCACGGCCTTGATCTGGTCGCGCCCGATGCGCCATTCTCGGTCGCCGCCTTCGTAGACCACGTCGGACAGGTCCTGCCGACGATGGCAGCCGCCGGGGGCCTGGCGATTCTCGCCGGCGGCACAGGCCTGTACCTGCGGGCGATCGCTCGGGGTCTCGACACGGCGGCACTGCCGTCCGATCCAGGCGTCCGGGCACGTCTCGAGACCGATCTCCTGGCCGTCGGGCTGGAGCCCCTCGTGGAGCGGTTGCGAGCCGCTGCTCCGGCACGGGCAGCCCGGGTCGACACGCGGAACCCCCGGCGCGTCGTGCGCGCGCTCGAGATCGCGACCCTGGACGGAGGCCAGGGTCCGCTGCCGGCCGCGCGCGGGTACGACGGTCCCGTGACCTGGGTCGGGCTCAGCGTGGATCCCGCGACGCATGCGACGTGGATCGTGGCCCGTGCCCGGGCTCAATTCCAGGCCGGCCTGATCGAGGAGGCCCGGGTCCTTCGTGATCGCTACGACCCGGCACTGCCGGCCTTCAGCGCGATCGGCTACCGGGAGGCGTGGGCCGTGCTCGATGGCACGCTCACGCTCGAGGCGGCGATCGCCGAAGATGCCCGCCGGAACCAGGCCTTCGCGAAGCGTCAGCGAACGTGGTTCCGGGCCGAGCCGGACATCACCTGGCTGGACGCAACAGCCCAGGCACCCGACGAAGCCGCGCTGAACGCGGCGCGGCGTCTTCAAGGAGATCGCGACCTGCGGCGCTGATCCACGGGCGCGCGTATCCTTCCGGCCGTGCCGAAGACCAACGCCATTGACCTGACGCCACCCGTCGAGAAGGCCTTCCTTGTCGCCGTCGACACCGGTGCCGACGCCGGCTGGACCGCCGAGGATTCGCTGGCCGAGCTCGCCAACCTTGCGACGACCGCGGGCGCCGAGGTCGTCGGCGCGGAGTGGCAGAACCGCCGCCATATCGATCCGAACTGGTACATCGGCAAGGGCAAGGCGGAGGAGCTCGTCTCGGCGAAATCGGAGACGAGCTTCGATCTGCTGGTCACCGACGATGAACTGTCACCCTCGCAGCAGAAGTCCCTCGAGAGCCTGCTGAACGTCAAGGTCATCGACCGCAGCCGATTGATCCTGGACATCTTCGCGCAGCACGCCCGGACGCACGAGGGGCGCCTCCAGGTGGAGCTCGCCCAGCTGGAATACCAGCTGCCGCGGCTGACGCGGCTCTGGACGCACCTGTCGCGAACCGGCGGCGGGATCGGCACCCGTGGACCCGGGGAGTCCCAGCTGGAGACGGACCGCCGGCTGATTCGCGAGCGGATCAAGAAGATGAAGGGCCGGGTGGACGACGTCCGGCGGACCCGGGAAACCGCCGCCCGGGGTCGCGACAGGAAGCTGACGGCGACCGTCGGCATCGTCGGCTACACGAACGCGGGCAAGTCGACCCTCCTGAACTCCCTGGTCGGCTCCGTCGTCGCCCTGGCCGAGGACAAGCTCTTCGCGACGCTCGACCCCACAAGCCGCCAGGTCAAGCTCGGCGACGGACAGTCGGTGATCGTGACCGATACCGTGGGCTTCATTCACAAGCTCCCGCATCAGCTCGTCGACGCGTTCCGGGCGACGCTCGAGGAAGTCAATCGAGCCGACGTCCTGCTCGAGGTCGTCGACGCCTCCGATGCCCACTTCGCCGAGCACCGGGCCACCGTCCAGACCGTCCTCGATGAGCTCGGGGCCGGGGACAAGCCACGGGTGATCGTCTTCAACAAGGCGGATCTCCTCGATCCGGCCGCCCGTGACGGCAACACGCCGGGTCCGGCGATCGCCGGCGCCGTGTTCGTGTCGGCGCTCACGGGCTACGGGCTGGACACGCTGCGGGCCGAGCTCTCAGCGATGCTGGCATCACTTTGGGTGGCCATCGACCTCCACGTGCCGTACACGGCCGGCGAGCTGCTCGCCCGGATCCGCCAGCGGGGCACCGTGGAGCTCGACTACCAGGCACGGGACGTGCGCGTGAGTGGGCGCGTGGCGTCGGCCCTGGCTGCCGAGATCGAACAGGTTGCCGCGGCGTGGCGTGACAGCCTCGGCGATGCCTCGGCGTGAGCGATCCGCTGCGCCGCGGGGGGACGTTCCTGGACGCGGATGAGCGAACGGTGATCTGGTCCGTGGCAGAGGGCCGGCGGGGATCTCGATGGCGCTGGACGGTGGGGGATGGGCGCGGGGCGATCGCCGTCGGCCACACCCTCGAGATCGATCCGGACGGCCGGTTCGCGCGTCTTGAATCGGCCTCGGGGATGGGTCTTCTGACCCTCCACCGAGAGTCAGATGGCAGCGTCCACGGCAACAGGGTGACCGACGGAGGCGTCGAGCACCTGACGATCCCCGCTCCCGCGCCGGATCTTGCGCTCGTCGGGTCTGGTCAGCTGGGTGTGGCCGCGCTCGTGCGAGGGCTCGCCCTGGACGTCGATCGCCGCGGTTTCGACGTCCTCGAAGTGGGGGACGACCTCGGCGTGACCGTCGTGAGCTGCTCCGTTGTGCTCGACCCGGCCGGCGCGTGGGAGGTACGGACTGATCACCACGTGCGTCGCGGGCAGTTCGATCCATTCGCCCGCCCGGCCGAGGCGCCCAGCGCTTCCATCTCCTGGCCCCTGGAGTAGGGGATGGGGACCGCCCATTCGTGGACGAGCTGTGGACGGCGACCTCAGATTCGGCTCGGCATCGCGAAAAGTCGTGGATAAGTGGGTATCGGAGCATGCCGACCGCGGGATACATTACGTCTTGCCCGGAGAGGCAACGAACCACTAACGGTCAGGTCAGTGCTTGCAGTGACCACCGAGCGCCAGGTGCTTGCATCTGGTGTGAGGGATCGATAGCGGGGAAGGGTTTCTCCGGGCGTTTCTGTGTGCCCGGGATTCCGCGTCCGTTGCGTCACCGCCGCTGACACCCTGACGTAGCCCCTGGCGACACCTCGCGGGCCGCCCGCGCCCACCCTGCGGCCGCACACGACGCGTGGATCGGATGTGGACGGAATGGCGTATTCCGACCCCTGATCTCTGAATCTCGTGGATAAGGCTCTTCCTGCGCCCCGGGGCCCGCCCGTATTGTTGGTCTTGCCCGAAGGGGCCCCAAGCGGAAGACGTTTCGACCGGTGGCAACATCGGTCCCGTCCCGGAGCTTGCTCTGGTGGCGTATGGAGTGTCGGCCGGGAGGCGGTTCCTTCGGGCGTTTTGCTGTCCCCATCCGGATCTACCCTGCGTCACGACGCGCTCGGCCGCGCGTCTTCCGAGCATGGGCGACCCTTCGAGCCTGACCGCCGATCGTGGCGTGGTGTTGTAGTATCGTGCTACACAGGAGGGGATACCATGTTGACGGTGCCGGAAGCAGCCAGGAGGATCGGGCGCAATCCCGAGACTGTCCGCCGCTGGATTCGCGAGGGGAAGCTCAAGGCGACCAAAGTCGGCACGCAGCACGTCATTGAGGAGTCGGATCTCACGGCCGCGCTCGACGACACCGAGATGTTGCCGCTGCCGTCTGCATGGGGTCGCACGATCACCGGTGAACCGATGCGGAACGTCGTCGCGCTGATTCGACGGTCTCGGGCGGGCCATTGAGCGAGACCCTCGTCGTCGACGCCAGCGTCGTGGTGCAGGCGTGCCTGGATGCTGGCGCCTTCGGACCCCTCGAGGGACACACGCTCGTCGGACCTGGTCTCCTTGCCTCCGAGGCCCTGAGCGCGCTGCACGAGGCCGCATTCCGGGGAGAAATCAGCAAGGATCTCGCCCGCGCCGCCAGCGAGCGGCTTCAGGTTGCACCCATCGACCTTCTGAGGCCGGATGGGCTTGCCGCGGCGGCTTGGGAAGTTGCTGATGCCCTGGGTTGGGCGAAGACGTACGACGCTGAGTACGTCGCGCTGGCGAGGCTCCTTGGCTGTGCGCTCCTGACGCTCGATGCCCGCCTGGCGCGCGGCGCCGGACACCTCGTTCGCATCATCGGTCCAGCCGACCTCTGACGTCCCGACAGGGCCTCCGCCGCCGAGCACGCACAGGTTGACTAAGTCGGCCTAATCACGTACCGTCGGGCAATGACTGACACCGTCAACATCCACGATGCCAAGACCCACCTTTCGCGGCTCGTCGAGCGCGTAGAGGCCGGCGAGGAGATCGTCATCGCGCGTGGCGGCCGACCAGTCGCCAGGCTTGTGCCGCTCCGTCGCCGAACCAAGCCTCGCGAGCTCGGGAGCCTGCGTGGCAAGATCTGGTTGGCGCCAGACTGGGACTCGCCGGAGCTCAACGCAGAGATCGCCCGCGAATTCGAGGCATGATCCTGCTTCTGGACGCGCACGTCGTCCTGTGGGCCGTTTCCGAACCCGAGGCGCTCGCCGGCGCGGCTCGAGACGCCATCGAGAGCCCCGCGAACGATGTCGTCGTTTCCGCAGGCTCGATCTGGGAGCTCGAGATCAAGCGAGCCCTCGGGAAGCTTCGAGTCGAGGTGGAACTGCTCCAGGAGCTGGAACGCGTGGGCTTCGCCGTCTTGCCGATCACCGCCGCGGATGCGATCAGCGCAGCGCGGCTCGAGATGCATCACCGGGATCCCTTCGATCGGATGCTCATTGCGCAGGCCTCTCGGCTCGGTGCGATCGTTGTCACGCGCGACTCGATGTTCAGCCGCTACGAGATCGAGATCCTGCCGGCCTAAGAAGGCGCGCCAAGCTCGTCAGCGACGCGTCGACTGGTGGGTACACCTACTTCCGATAAGGTAAGTTATGTCTGCGCCCTCTTCTTGGACCTACCGGGCCTCGAGGAGCTTGCGGCAGAAGGGATTACCTGGATCGATGGCGAGGCCTCGCCGCGCGTATTCCTTAGCAGAGATCTGATCCATTAGATGCATGCATATCCAGCCCAGGCGCGAGAAGTCCGTCGCATCGGCTTCTGCAATTCGGGAGTCCATTAGCGATCGAAGGCGCTCGGCGACAAGGCGCTTCTCTAGGGAATCCGTGCTCAGACGATGGTTTGCGTGGTGGTGGTTGAAGGTGTCGGCGGCCTTGCTTATCTCGCGGTACGGCGTTGTTGGTAGTTCGGCGAGTTGAAGAAGAGCGTTCATCTCTGCCTCAGCGTCTCCCAGAGCGGCTTCAGCGGCGGCGAGCCGCCTCCAACCCGTGGGATCGCCAGGCTTTAGCGACGCGTACTGTGCGAGGGCTTCGGCTTCAGCCCGGCGCTCACCACGGCTCCCGCGGAGGTCGGCGATGTTAAGCCATGCCGGCGCGTAGTGAGAAGCGACGTATTCGAGGATCGGTAGAAGGTCATCGGTCCGGTCCTCGGCCGCCCGAAGCGCGGCTTCAATGCGAGGCTGAAGGCCGCGTTGGATGTCTGACTCCTGCGCAGCGCCAAACGCACGCAAAATGGTGAGGTCCGACTCAATGGCGGGCTTCGCCGCCGCGACCCGCAATCTGCTCCTGCCGAATAGCTGAGCCGCAAGTGGAACAGAGAGAAACCGGTCTCCGTCCGGTCCCTCGGTTGCCTCGACCAGGGAGCTTCGAACCAGTTCGTCGACGGCGCCAACGACGTCAATGCGCTCGTTGCCAGGCCGAAGCAACGCGGCCTGCAAAGCCAATTCGGCGACGAGCGATCGCCATCCGCACAGCGTTAGGAAGACTCGTTGTGCAGCAGGACTCAGGGAAATAGCAAACGTTCGTTCGAAGAGAGCGATCAAGATCTCTTCGTGAGATCCCGTGATTCGCTCAACTGAGGCGGGTCTCCCGGTTCTCGCAACCTCACCCAGGAAAATCCTTGCGATGTAGGGATGGCCATCCGATTCGGCGAAGAGCTCATCGCGGTACCTGTCGGTTACATGGCCCTCAATCCCAAGTTGGCGAGATACCGTGGCCACAAGTTCGGCGAATTCTTCCTCGGTCATGCCGCTGACGTCGACCGGCCAGTCGCCCTTGAACGACCGGACCCGTGTCGTGATCAGGATCTTGTTCGGCAGGCGAATCGAGTCTTCCAGCCACCGATACACGTCCGCAGGGGCATCAACCGTCTCGAAGTTGTCGAACACGAACAGCGATGCACCGGCGTTGGCGCCACCCGAGAGCCACCTGAGCAAGTTCGCCATCGCGGCTGCAAGGGGTTGCGCCTTTGTGGATGGTCCCTCTTGACTGGTGAGCGATGCAAAGGTGCGGGCAATGTCATCGGCGTTGACGACGTCCGGCTGAACCTGCTTTGGACCGACAGGAAGCAAGTCGATGTCTCGTGACGAAAACCACCAGATATTGTCAAACCGGTCTTGGTCGGCGATCTGATCCAAGACCGTAAGGGCCAGAAAGGTCTTCCCAATTCCGCCGCGGCCGCCGAGCGTAATGACCGGGCGGCGGTCATCAAGTAAGAGGTCTCGGAGTTCCTTTTCGAGTATCCGGCGTGGAACATATTGTGAAGGTGGCGGAGGCATGTTCGAGAGCACGTTCTTTCGGACACCGATCCCGACTGTGCTTGCGGTCTCGCTCTGGGGCAACAGTGCTGGGGGCTGTAGGTACGGTGCAGAAGGGATCAGCTTGCGATCGCCCGACGCGTAGGAAATGACCTCATAGGTTGATGGCGTAAAGCTGCCGTTCGCCAACGCAAAGTCCGAGAGATCAACGTCAGAGATCGCGAGTCGCACATGCGCTGGTCGCGACATACCCAGCATAGACACCGTCGTCAAAGACGAGGTCAGGCCGGGTCTTGAGCTCCTGAAGCGACGGCGAAGTGCCATTTCCCAAAGGTGTTACGCGATACCGACCCGAAATTCCCCTTCTAATGACCGCCCACGGCCACTTCGACACGAGCAGTGCGTCCATCATCAGACTGAGCGAGTCACCAAGAGGGATTGCGATGTTCGAGCAGTCCTCGAAATCCTGTGCGCCGTGTCCACGGGTCTTGTTTAGAATCCAGGCAAAGGTCGTGAACCATTGTCTGAGCTGCGCCCTCTTGAACCCCGGCTGATTCTGTGCCACGAAGGATGCGGCGGCCTCGGACAGGGTGAGGATGTCCTTCCCCACGTCGCCTTCTCGCAGGGTCTGGGTGAGTTGACGTTGCGCCGCCTGGGCACCTTCCTCGACGTGCTCGCTCGCTGGCCCGGTCAGCAGTTCGTCGAGTACACCTACCCATTCCCCGATACCAGTGGCTCGAATGAGGGTCGACTCCAGGCGGTACTGGTGGCCGCTCGGATCGCGTCGAACCGCTGCCACGAGTCCCGCGACTACGACCTTTACAACAAGCTCTCCGGCGAACAACACATCGTAGAAGTAGGCAGTGTCGGAGTCGTCGGCGGCCCGACGCAGGCGCTCTCGCATACGGACAAACGGGACGAACGTAGAAGGTTCAGGACTCCGTTTCCACTCTCCGACCCTGTCCGGTGCAAGCCGGGGTTCACGCCAAGACCACCTTCATGACCTCGTCGCCGTAGTGGTTGATGACCTTGACCGCGACCTTGCCGGTTGACGGTCGCGGGAAGGGGCGCGAGACCGTCGAGTTGACGATGGCCCAGGCCTCGTCGCTGATGTCGGCGCGGAGGGCCGGCGGAGCTTGTCGTAGGGGTCGTCGGCGCCGGTGAAGTAGGCGTGGCGGACGAAGAAGGCTTCGCCGTCGTAGTCGGTGTCGAGGAACCAGCAGGCGATGTCGTCGATCGGACGACGAGCGGACCTCGCCGGTCGTCGGGTCGTAGACGTCGAGGCCGCGGACCTCGACGACGAGCTGGCCGTCCTCGCCGTGCGGACGTCGATGTCGGGCTCGCCGAAGACCGTGAAGAGGTTGCCGGTGCCGGTCTTCTTGAGGAGCTCGTCGCCCATCGCGAGGTCGGGGTTCATGCGCGCCTGGAGGATCGGTGAGGCGGCCCAGCGTGCGAGGCCTCCTCGCCGGCGAGGGGGTCGAAGGCGAAGCCGCAGACGACGAGGAGGTCGGCGAACTTCACGGCCTCCTTGGCGGCGTCGCGGATCGAGCTCCGGGCCGACGGTCCCGAACTCGGGGCCGATGGCGATCGCGACGCGTCTTGGCTTGCCCGCCCTCGGTGTACTCCCCTACGCCCTGGAGCCAGGTGCCGGGGTACGGGTCGAGGCGCTCGAACGTCGAGGCGCTCGCCCTCGCTTGGTGTTCTGGACGCCGGCCCGGCGGAGGTTGTCGAGGATGCTCGCGACGAAGCGGCCGGCGTCGACGGGCG
Source organism: uncultured Chloroflexia bacterium (assembly GCA_963697415.1). Taxonomy (GTDB): domain Bacteria; phylum Chloroflexota; class Limnocylindria; order Limnocylindrales; family CSP1-4; genus UBA5189. The sequence goes on along the minus strand of CAVONW010000003.1, from coordinate 2,261,854 downwards.
CGGGTCGGCTCGGCGGCCTCGGCTCCTCGGGGCCGTCGGCGAGGACGCGGTGGGGCGACAGGCTCTCGACCGTGAACGGGCCGCGACACGCGGACGACCTTCTTGTCCTCGTAGGGGCGGTCGAACAGGGTCTCGGTCTCGGCGTGGCGGGCGATCGCGGCGTCGATCTCCTCGCGCGTCATGCCCTCGCGGATGTCCGGGTTCTGGGCGATCGACTTCAGGGTCACGTGCGGCACGCGCTCGTACACGAAGCCGCGGCGGATGTCGTTGCCGGTGGCCGGGAGCGGGCTGGCGGCGCCTGGCCGGTCACGTCGGCCTCCTTGCGGATGCCGGCCTCGCGAGTCGGCGAGGAGGTAGTACGGGTACTTCGCGGCCATCAGGCGCGAGCGAGCGAGGGCGAGCGCGACGCGGCTGGTGTCGATCGTGATCCAGCGTCGGCCCCACTGCTCGGCGACGTAGGCGGTCGTGCCGGATCCGCACGTTGGGTCGAGCACGAGGTCGCCGGGGTCGGTCGTCATCAGCAGGCACCGCTCGACGATCTTGCGTGTCGGTCTGGACGACGTAGATCTTGTCGATCTCCGAACTGCCCGTCTGACCGTGTCGATCCAGATGTTGTTGAGCGGCGTACGCCGGGAAGTCGTCGAGGTACCGTGACGTATCCGAGCGTGCTGCCCGATGGCGACGACTCGTCCCGCAGCGACGAGCCGCTGCATGCCCATCTCGGTTCGTCTTCCAGCGCACCTGGCGATGGCGGAAGTACTCGCCGCCAGCTCGAACTGGAACTCGAACGGCCTCGCGAGCTCTGGCTGTGAGGTGATCGAGCCCGGCGACGACGCCGCACGCCGTCGGCAGCGACGTCGCACCTCGACCATCTCGCGGTCAGCCGCGCCGTCGAGTCCGTCCGGAGCTCGACGAAGGTGTAGAGCGTCAGCATCCGTCGCGTCCGACGCTTTGGTCCGATACAGCTGCCGGTACTTCACGAGCTCGCGATCTTTTGCATACCAAAGGAGGTAGTCGTGACGTTCCAGCAAGCGAAGTCGCCTGCTCGGTGCCGCCGGTCTTCTTCGAACGCGATCTGGCTGACGAAGTTCTCGCGCCCGAATACCTCGTCGAGAAGACTTCGGACCAGGTGGACGTTCTCGTCACCGATCTGGACGAAGACTGAACCAGACTCGGTCAGCAGTTCGCGAGCGACGACGAGCCGATCACGCAGGTACGCCAGGTACGAGTGGATGCCGAGTTCCCACGTGTCGCGGATAAGCCCGGACCTGCTCGGGCTGGCGGGTGAGGTCGGTCGTCCTTGCCGTCCTTCACGTCGCGTTTGCGCGTGCTGACCTGCCAGTTACTTCCGAATTTGATGCCGTACGGCGGGTCGATGTAGATGCTCTGGACCTGGCCCTTGAGGCCCTCCTTCTCGGCGAGGCTCGTCATCACGAGGAGCGAGTCGCCGAGGATCATCCGGTTGGACCACTTGCCGGGGTGGCGGTAGAAGTCGACCGCTCCTCGAACGTCAGGTCCGTGTACGGCGCGAAGAAGCCGAGCTGCTCCTCGGGCGCCGGCCCTCGCTCTCGGCCCGGAGCTCCTCGACGAGCGCGAGCGGGTCGATGGTCTCCTGGATGTAGATGGGGACGGCCGGGACCTCGAGGTCGGCCGCGTCCTGCTCGTCCTTGCCCTTCCAGACGAGCTGCGGGTCCAGGCTGGGGTCACGGGGGTAGCGCACGATCGTCGGGCCTCTTCTCCTCCGGGCGGGCGAACGACTCGAGCTCGGCGGTCGGGATGTTGGAGCGGGTGTCGGCGTGGGTGGTGGCGCCCGCACCGGCGTGCGCGGGCCGGGCTTCATCTTCTCAGCCATCGCTCACCGCCGGGTTACGCAGGTAAGCCGCGGTGAAGCGCATGCGGGCATGATGGCTGCCCGCCGACCCATCCGCGAGGTCGGCGTGCCCACCCTGCTCCGGTCCGGTCCGTACCGGTTCTTCTTCCACTCCCAGGAGCATGACCCGCCGCACATCCACGTGGAGTTCGCCGACGGGTCGGCGGTGTTCAACCTCACTGCCGCTGGATCGAAACGCGCCAAGGGATACACTCGTCGGCATCTCGCGCGGATCGAGGAGATCGTCACGAAACATGAAGCGGAGTTCCTGAGACGCTGGCATGAGTACTTCGATCGATAGTCGGTGGCAGGACTGGCCTCGGGCCAGCGCCGTTCATGTCGATTCGGCCGCGGTTCATGTGCGCCTCGTCGATGGGCGCGAGTTGACCGTGCCGATCGAGTGGTTCGGGTTCCTGGCTGCCGGCACGCAGGACCAGCGGCAGGACGTCAGGATCCAGGGCGACGGCGATGGGATCTGGTGGGATGCGCTCGATGATGGCGTATCGGTCCCGGGGCTCCTCGGCCTGGACGAGATGCCGCCGCCCGACCCCTCGGTGCGCTCGTACACCGTCGATTACGTTCCCGAGGACGGTGGATGGACCGCGTCGGTTCGGGGAACCTGGTTGACGAGCTCCGGCTCGACGCTGGCGGCTGCCAAGCGCGCCGTGCGCTCGAATCTTCGCCGCTACCTCGGCGTGCACTCGCTCGGCTCGGCCGGGATAGAGGTCGTGGACGATGTCCAACGTGGAGCGCCGGTCGAAGTTCGGTAGGTGAATCACGAGCGCGTTACCGCGGGCTCGAGGAATGTCGAGCGGATCAAGTCCGCCGCGTTCTCCATGTGGGTGACCTCGAGGAAGGCCCAGCGGCCAAGTCCGCCCCAGTGGTTCACGGCTGGGACCCACAAGTCGCGCGCGGCGGCGACCTTGGCCGCCTTCTCCTTCTTGGCCTCGCCGGAGACCTCGAGGAGCAGCGTCAGGAGATCGTCCGGCCCGGTGGAGTCGGCGTCTCGGAGGCGGATGAGGAAGTCCGGCACGTAGTTGGCCGCCCGGCCCTCGAAGGTGTACGGGATCTTCAGGTTGAGGCCCTGGTTCTTGGCGTAGCTGACGACCTCGGGCATCGACTCGAGCTTCTGGGCCAGCTCGGTCTCCCAGTTCGAGTCCTGGGCGACGTAGTTGATGTGGCTCTTCGTCGTAGCGAAGCAGGTCTTGGTGGTCTCGAAGACGACGTCGTCGGTGGAACCGATCGGGTCGTACAGGCGGAGCGTCGGGCTCAGGCGTGGCTCGCCGTACGTGCCCCTGGCGATCGCCCGGTGGATCCGCTCGGCCGCGGCGTGGCTCCACTCGGCCAGCAGCAGGAGCTGCGGGTAGGCGCCGTCGCCGAGGTGCGGCGTGACGCACTCGTCGATCCAGCGTCGGGTGATGCTCGCGAGCTGGGGGAAGAGCCACGGGCGCTCACCGCCGTCACCGTCCCGGAAGAAGTTGTCCAGTGTCCGCTTCGCGACCGCGAACACGACCGTGTTCATCCGCTGTTCCTTGAGCGGGAGGTGGAGCAGGTTCATCTGGCCGACGATCGGGTCCAGCTGGGTCTCCGTCGGCACCTCGCGGGTCGAGAGTTCGAGGATGCTCGACGGGTCAAAGGTCGCCGTCAGCGTTTCGGACGGCATCTCGAACCGGTAGCCGACGACGCGTGGGAACTCGATCCGGAGGTTCGACCTCTCGGGGAGCGCGCGGACGGTGAGGATCGGCTTCGGCTTCCGCGGCGTGCCGGCCTCCGTCGTGCTCAGGAACGTGAACGGCACGCCGAGAACCTCGGCGTACTCGGGCTCGAACATGCCCTCGGGGGTCGGGTCGTAGTTGGCCCGGCGGAGCGCCCGCCCGACGACCTGCTCGCACAGGAGCTGGGTCCCGAACGCCCGGATCCCGAGGATGTGGGTCACCGTGTTGGCGTCCCAGCCCTCGGTCAGCATGGACACGGAGACCACGCACCGGATCTCGGCGCCCAGGCGGCCCGGCTTGCCGACGGTGTTGAGCACCTCGCGGAGGATGTCCTCGTCCTCGATCTCGTCCGCGCTCCGGCCGGGGAACCGGGCGACGTACTCGCGCTTGTACTCCTCGATCTCGTGGGCGGCGGCTTTCTTGAACGCCGGATCCAGGGCATCGCCCCGGTCCAGCTGCATCGAATCGATAAGCAGGCTCACCGGGCGATGCCGCCAGACGGCATCCTCGACGTTGCTGAACAGCGGGAGCTTGCCGGGCGCCGCGATCGTCGTCCCGTCGCGCTGCGGCTTGTCGTAGCCGGCGATCCAGTCGTAGACGAGCTTGCTGACGCTCGTGTTCGAGCAGACGACGATGAACACGGGCGGGCGGCCCATGCCGGCCCCCGCCCATTCGCCGTACGAGCGCTTGTAGTCGGCATACAGGCTCTCCAGGGCGCCCTCGAGCTCCTTGGGCAGGATCGGGTCCCCCTCCCCCACCGTGGTGTCCTTGAGGCCCTTGCGGGGCAGCGCATCGCGCACGTTGGTCCAGAGGTCCCGATAGCGCGGGAGGTCGCCGACCATCGAGTCGTCCGAGACGGGCACCCGCGGGATCTTCACGATCCCGGACTCGATCGCATCCATCAGGCCGAAGTCGCTGACGACCCATGGAAAGAGCGTGCCCTCGGCGTAGCCCGAGCCCTTCAGGAAGAACGGCGTTGCGGAGACATCGAAGATCGCACGGACGCCGATCTTGTCCCGGATCGCCTTCAGGCCGTCGAACCAGACCCGGGCCTCATCCTGGTTGCGTCTGGCCTCGGTACGTTCGTCGGCATCGAGCGCGCCTTCCTGGGCGGTCTCCTGGGGCGCCGGCGTGTAGCAGTGATGGGCCTCGTCGTTGAGGACCACGATGTCCCTTGCAGTGCCAAAGACCCGGAGCACGCGGCGGACCATCTCGCCCGGCGTCTCCTTGAATTGGTCGCTGTCCGTGTCGCCGCGGGACAGGATCCGCTTGGTCAGGCCGGCTGCCTCCACCTTGTCGCGACGAATGAGCGCGTGGTAGTTCGTGATCTCGATCGTCGCGGCCTGGAGGCGGTCCAGTTGCTCGGCCGTGACCAGATCCATCGTCCGGAAGAACGTCTGCGGGTCGTTCGGCAGGAGCACCCGGAGGCGGTCCTTGATCGTGATGCCCGGTGTCACGATGAGGAACCGGGTGCTGAACTTCTTGTCGTAGGGGTTGGCAAGCTTGTTGAGGGCCTGCCAGGCGATGAGCATCCCCATCACGAGCGTCTTGCCGGAACCCGTGGCCATCTTGAAGGCCAGCCGCGGCAGGCTGTCGTTCAGGCGGGCATTCTCGCCGCGGATCGTGTTGAGGGCCTTGGTATCGCCGGTCTTTTCGGCGGCTTCGACGAGGTAGATCGCCGTCTCGGCGGCCTCGAGCTGGCAGAAGAACAGGCGGCGTGAACGGTCCTCGGCGCGCCAGTGCGCGAGGAGGTCCTTCGTGACGGCCGTCGTGTGCGGGTAGCCCTGGAGTCGCCAACGTTCGACGGACTGGCGGATCTCGTTGACGATCTCGTTGGGCTGCTGCTTGACGCCGGTGCCGAACTGAAGCGCCAGTTGCGGCGAGGCCTTCTTCGGCTTCGCGACCGGGACGAAGAACTCCGACGGCCGGCGGCGGTCATCGATCTCGCCGGATACCTGGCCATCGATCACGCGAAAGTGCCGCGCCGGCTCGACGAACGGCGAGTTGATGACGGGGTTCGCGATGGGCGAGCCGCTCAAGCCGATGTGTCCCTCCCGTTCCCTGGAGTTCCTGCGTGCGTTTCCGAGTGTACGGGACGCACTGTGGGATCCGTGCCGAATCTGAGGGTACCGGTCTGTGTGTCAGCTAGGCTGGCACGAAACGCGCAAGGGGTGGGCGATGGATGATCGCGACCGCATGCTCGAGCGCCGGTTCGACGACGCAATGATCGGTGTCTACGAGGACGCAAAGAGCCAAGCCAACTACGTCGCGACGCGATTCCTGCAGCTTGTGAGGCGTCGCGGCGGAGTCGAGGCGGCCCGCAGGCTGCTCGCGCGACCCGGCGTGTCCGCCGGGTTCCTGAAGTTGCGCGATGCCGGGAAGCTCCATCTCTCGATGGAATACGTCGTCCTTGAGAAGTGGTTTGCCCCGCTCTTCAGCGACGAGGAGCGCCGGATCGCACGCAATCGGTTGCTGGACCATGGCATGTCGCCAGACCGACTGCCGTGACGTCCGGCTCGATGTCGCTGACGATCAGGAGCGGCGGGTTGCCGAGGTCGTCCTTGTAGTTCAGGAGCTGCAGGTAGGCGGCCTTGAGGTCCTTGTCCTTGCCCTTGTACTCCCAGGCGAAGAAGCCCCGCTTCCAGACGTCGGCGAAGCCGTCCCCTCCCCCGGCCTTCTCGACCCGCCGCTCGAAGGCGTACTGCTCGCCCGTGGGGTCGGCGTCATGGGGCGTCGGCTCGCCGAGCATCCGGCACAGGTCGATGAAGTGCGACTGCGAGGACGCCTTCTCGGTCGTCGTCACGCCGCGCCACTTCTGGGCGAAGGCGGCGGGCGTGAGCGTGGGCTGGCTCAATCGGTCACCGCCCGCACATCGGTCATTCGGGCCTGAGCCGATCGACTCGGACGCCGAGGCGCTCGAAGTCGTGGCGGACTGCTCGAATGACGGCGATCGCCTGGCGCACGGCGACGGCGGCCTGGAGTGGCGTCACCTGGATCGCACTGTCCGGGTACTTCACATCCACGCCATAGTCCGTGAGTCGGCTGAGATCCTTGGGGCGACGCTTGACGCGCCACGTTTCCGGAAGTCGAGCTCTCAGGTCGTCAAGATCGTGTTTCGGGGGCGGCTTCACGCCTTCGAGGACGAGCGCCGCCTTCAACGCCTTCTCCGCAGCCTGCTGAGCAAGGTTCGCCACATGTCGGGGGCGAACATGGCGACCCTTCCGCGAGCGTGCCGCCTCGAGGTCACCGAAGGCAAACGCAAGCCATTCAAGCGCCAGACGCGTTGCCTCAGCGTTCATAGACGACCAGGCCGTGGTGCGCGGCCTCCGCGATCGCCGTACCGACCGCGGGATGTGCGACCTCCGCTGGTGTCGCAACCAGGACGTCCTTCGCGAAGGGCATGTCGCGGAGAAGCCGCCTGAGCTCCACGCGACGCTCGCGCCGATCATCAAGTCGGTCGAACACGACGAGGAGGTCGACGTCGCTGTCGGGTGTCGCATCGCCGCGAGCCTGAGAGCCGAACAGGATGACTTGGGCCGGGTGATAGGTCCTCACGATGGACTCAATCGCACGCGGCCAGACGTCACGAATACTCGGGTTCTTGATGGTCGGCGGCACAGATGGGCGCTTTGTGGCCAGCTTGGCTGCTGCCACCGCCAGTCGCCTCGTGCGAACCGGCCCGAGGCACCAGCCTGCGAGTTCGCACAGGGCTTGGCGCGGCGCGTCCGGCCTGAACACAAGCGCGCCGCGTGGCGCCTCGCGACGCAGGATCCCATCAAGCTCGAGAGCATCAACCGCGCGCTGCATGGTCGAGATCGGCTTCTCCGACACAAGCGCGATATCGGTCAGTGTCGCCCCGCCGGATGCGTCCACGACGATGACCGTCGAGGCAAGAGGATCCGAGAGAATTGACGGCATGGCCCTACGATCTACGCACTTCGCGTAATTGTCAACCTGCCGTATTCGGTGCGTCACACCGTGCCGCGTTCATCGAAGGACCTTCACCCGCTGACGGCCTCGGCGGCGACCTTCACCTTCAACGGGGACACGCGTCTCGGCGATCACGGCCGCCCCCCATGCGACGTCCTTGCTCTGGGTGACAAGTGCATCCATGTCTCGTACTCCTGGGTCGCTCACACGCACACGCTACACCCCGAACACCTTCATGAACTCGTCGCCGTAGCCGTGGGTAATGGCGCGATAATCCAAGCTTCGGAAAGTAGGTCCGATAGCGCGCGGCGTCGCGGGTCAGGAGCCGGTAGCCCGCCACCGCAGCATGGGCCCCGATGTAGAAGTCCGGAAGCGGTGAACCCCTGGATCCCCCACCCCGCCGATATCGAACGAAGCACTTGCCGGCCAGGAACGCGGCCTCATAGGGAAGATCCTCGCGGCGATAGAGACCGGCCGGCAGCGCCTCGTCGAGGGCCTCGATCGTCGGGAAGCCGACCGACACCTCGGCGTACACGAGCGGGTTGATCAGGAGCACGGACTCGTCCGCAGTGCGCTCGAGGGCCGCGCTCGACCACGCGCCCCAGACCGGATCGGCCGTCGCCACATCGAGGAGGACGTTGCTGTCCACGAGGACGGGCGTCATGCTTCCCCACGCGTCAGGGCGAGGATCTGGTCGGTGGTCATTCGCCCACCGCCGCCGTGCTCGCGAAGTCGCCGGACTGCCTGTGCTCCCCGTGTCGGACTGAACCCGACGGCGACCTTGACGAGGCGCACGCTCCCATCCTCCACGAGAAACTCGACCTCTGTGTTCGGCAGCAGACCCGTCTGCTCACGAATGGATTGGGGGATCGTGACCTGACCCTTCGTCGTTATTCGCATCGCCAGCCCCTCGTAACCTGCGGTCTTACCACGGACAGTAAGACTATCACCCCGGCCACGTCATCTGGCGGGGAGCTTCATCCGCCTCAGCCGTCGAGGTCGGGGCTCGGCTGGTACTCCATCTGGCGGGCGGTTCGCCGGGCCCAGTCGACGCCCAGGAGCCGACCGACGACGTGGAGGCTCATCTCGATCCCGGCGCTGATCCCGGCCGAGGTGATGATGTCCCCGTCGTCGACGAACCGCACATCGCGGCGGACGGCGACGCGCGGATAGGCCGCCGCCAGGTCGTCCTGGTCCTCCCAATGCGTCGTCGCCGGCCGGTCCTGGAGGAGACCCGCCTCGGCCAGCAGGAAGGCGCCGGTGCAGACGCTCGTCACGAGGCCGGCCGATCGGGCCCGGTCGGCGATCCACTGGATGGTCGGCGGGTGGCGGAGCGCGTCCGTGACGACGCCGCCCGGGATGACGAGCACGTCGATCTGGGGTTCCTCGCCGATTCGGTGCGTTGGCACGACAACGAGGCCGTGCCGGGCGCGGACGGGTGACTCCGCCGCGACCGTGAAGATGTCGAAGGGGCGCGGCGCCCCGGACCGCTCGACGATCCGGGAAGCGGTCGAGAAGACCTCGAACGGGCCGGCAAAGTCGAGCACCTCGACGTCGTCGAAGAGCAGGATCCCGACGCGGTGCGTCATCGGTCGTGGCGCGTCATCGTTCCCGATTGCACCACATCCGGACGGCATGGGCGACCTCGAAGTGGAGGTGCCGTGGCTGGTACATCGCCGGAACGCTACCACGGACACTCGGTCCGGCCCGAGTCGGGCCACGATCGTCAGGTGCCCAGACTGCCCCCGAAGCTGTTGAGGACTCGGAGCGCCCGCAGTGTGTTCCAGCGGCTCGGCTTGCCCTCGCCGTCGTCCATCTCGAAGTGCGACTCGCCTTCGTGGACGTTCTGGAGCGGCCATCGGCCGTCGGGGTCCCGATGGTCCTCAACGATGCCGATCGCCTCGGCGAGCCGCTCGTCGGCGGGGTCGTGCCCCGCGTCGCGCAGGTAGTCGAGGGCGCGCAGGACGTCGTAGTAGTACCAGTGCGGGAACGAGAACTGGAGCCAGTCCGGCTTGATCACGTCGCCGGTCGACTTGCGACGGAACAGCCGGCGCTCGAGCATGTATTCCTCGCCGCGGCGGCGTGCCTCCCCTACCCCGGCCGACCCGCCGATGGCCCGCTCGTACTCGAGCAAGCCCTCGAGGACGTTGATCGTCGTCCCGAAGGACGACACCGTCGCACCGTTCTCGACCTCGCAGTTCCAGCCGCCGTCGGAGAGCTGCTCACCGAGGAGCCGCTCGACGAGCGGCGCCATATCCACGCCGAAGTACGCGCCGGTCGAAACGACGTTGCCGTTGATGCACGGCTCGACCTCGCCCTCGAAGAAGCGGTTGTCTGCCCACGGGGTCTCGAATTCGCTATCCCGCCACGTGACGTGCTCGCGGACGAGACCGACGGCCCGTCGAGCCTGTTCGCTCTCGGGAGCCAGCCCGAACCGCCGCAGCAGCTCCAGGACGTGGAACGTGTCCTTCCAGTCGTGCGACCAGGGCTCGCCGCCCCACAGCCCGTCCGGCGCCTGGAGCGCGAGCAACCGGGCGCCCCAGCCCTCGGTCGCTATGCGTGCCCGCTCTGCGGCGATGACCTCCGTCGGCTCGCGCATCAGATCGCGCATCACCTGCCAGCGGATCGAGGGATCGGCGTCGAGCAACCAGTCGATGACGGTCATGGTCGGCGGACTCCATATCGCATGTACACGACGCCATTGCGCCATCCTTGCCGAAGGTGTCGCAGCCTGACCGCGATGATCGGCCGGCCGATAGTAGCGCCCGTTGCACACCCCCCGTAGGCTGTCCCGCATGGCCGAATTGCTGCGGGTGATCCTCGAAGTCGGCAAGAAGCGCATGGTTGTGGCCGGCGCCATGGACTGGCCCGGCCTCGATGGCCGGGGACGTCGGAGACCGAAGCGCTCCACAAGCTGTCGACCTATCTCCCCAGGTATGCCGGCGTCGCGGACCTGGCCGATCCAGTTCCTCGTGCGCCGTACGGCCCACCACGGCCTGGATCATGCGTGGGAATTGGAGGATCGGGACCCGGTGTCCTGAGGCTCGAATCTGACTGGAGGTTCCGATGGCCGAGGTCCTGCTGTTCCACCACGCACAGGGGCTGACCCCCGGCGTCATCGCGTTCGCCGATGACCTGCGCGCCGCCGGGCACATCGTGCACACGCCCGATCTGTTCGACGGGCGCACGTTCGAGTCGATCCCCGAGGGCATGGCCTTCATCGAGGAGACCGGGTTCAACGACCTACGGGCGCGCGGGGTCCGCATCGCGAACGACCTGCCGCCTGACCTCGTGTACGCCGGGTTCTCGTTCGGCGTGACGATCGCCCAGCAACTCGCCCAGACGCGGCCTGGAGCGCGAGGCGCCTTGCTCTTCTACTCCTGCGTCCCGATCAGCGGCGAGTGGGCCTTCGGGCCGTGGCCGGACGGTGTCCCGGTCCAGATCCACGGCGCGGATGCGGACCCCTTCTTCATGGACGAAGGCGACGTCGATGCCGCCCGGGAGATCGCGGAGCAGGTCGAGGACGCGGAGCTTTTCCTCTACCCCGGCGACCAGCACTACTTCGCCGACAGCTCGCTCTCCTCCTACGACGCGGAGGCTACCGCACTGCTCACCAAGCGCGTGCTCGAGTTCCTGGATCGCGTCTGACCGTCAGCCCAGGCGCCAGAATTCGCCGGTCAGGCCGAGTCCATCGAGGATCGCCTGGTTCTGCTCACGGGTGTGCGGCTGCCAATGCTGATCGAGGCGGTCGGACCACCAGGCAGCTGAGAGTTCGGCGAGCTTCGTGATCGGGATCGTGGCGCCGCCGGTGCGACCGGCGAGCCAGCGGTTCACGTGTGCTTCCGACCGGAAGACGAGCATGGTTCCTCACGTGAACCGGATGTCGTTCCACCAGTCTCGAGCCGGCACGAGGACATGGAAGACCGCCTCCTGATCGGCGGGGAGACCGTTTCGTACGTCGAGGTCGATCGACTCACCGCAGTCCGCGCAGGTGGTACGGATCGTCGAGTCGACGTGGAGGGCGGAACCGATCCCGAACGCATCCCAGCCGCAGTTGGCGAACCAGGTTCGTCCGGCCGCCTCTACCCGATGTGGCGTCTCGACCGCCGAGAACGGGTTGAGCATGAGAATCGCGCCCGCCTCATCCAGGACCACCGCGTGGACGTCTTCAAGGCGCTTCCACGCAGCCGCGACATCGTCCGGCGGCGCAACGACGCGAGTAGCCACCTCCGGGACGGTGGGCGCACGCCCGAGCTCAACGAACGCACGGTAGGTCGCGTTCCGGACAGCGAGGTCGAATGGCGTCATCTGGCCTTTCCACGCTGACTGTGGTCATGCATCGTTGACCTTCATCGTGACGTGCCTCCTAGTTGAGCTGCGATCCGACGTAGCTGGTGATGAGGAAGATGACCACCGGCAGCAGGAGCGCCGAGACGAAGCCGCGGAGGACCTCTGGTGGCCACGGCCAGGTTGGGAGCTTGTCGATCCGGTCGCTGATCCCACGGATCCCGCTCAGGGCGTCAGTCACCTCCGTGACCCCGGCCAGGTTCCCGGCATCGACCCGCTGGAAGAGTTCCGCTTCGAGAGCCTTGTCGCGCTGGTTCGCTCCGCGTACGAGGACTGCCTTGGCTGCGACAAGCCGACCGTGGATGCCCCACAGGGGCAAAACGAAGCAGGCGATGCCAATGGCGATAGAGATGACGATCGAGGCCAGCGAGAGGCTGTTCCCGGCCTGGAATGCGCTGTTGACGAACAGTGCGTAGTAGCCGGCGAACACATACGCGAGGCCGAGCCGAACCGTCAAACCTGAGAACGCGTAGATCGGCCCCGTATCGAACAGGTCGATCGCCGTGGCCTCACGGTGGAGCCGATCCACCTGGCGAAGGATGCGGACGCTGAAAGCGACCGCAACCGCGCTCATCCCGTAGCCGAAGATGGCAGCGGGCCCGAAGACCAGGAGAGCCGTCGAGCCCGCTGCCCCGTAGGCCGCCATCGCTGCCGCTGGCGCGGAAAGCACCGAGCCGACGGCGACGATCGTCCCAACCAGGAACGGGACCCAAAGTCGGCCCGTCGGCAGCGTGACGAACTCGTAGCGGCGGCTGGCATAGTCGCCGTCGCTCAAGCCGCTCGCAGGTCGAAACGCTGCAATGGACCGGCCGGCGAACCGCATGAAGAGATGGCTGACGCCGAGGGCATACGGCCCGAAGGCCAGCGGGGCGACCCCGGCCAGGGATAGGGAGCCCAGGGGCACGCTCCCGGTGATCCACAGCGCGGCGTGGTGGTAGACGAGGAGTGCCAGGAACGACATCGGATACACCCACCATCCCCCGCCGGGGAGCCGCTCCACGGCGGCGAACAATTGGTTCAGCGCGCTCGGCGCATACGGGGCAGGGATCGCGATTGGGGCGGTCATCGGCGGACAATCAGCCGGGCACGGCCGCGGGATCGTCGCGCCGGAGGAGGATCCCCAGGTAGGCCTTCCAGGCACCGACATCGGCATCCCGGGAACCGGCGAGGCCCGCGAAGATCTGCGTGACGTGGTCGAGGTCGTGGACGGCCCAGGTCGCCAGCAACTCCCGCAGCGTCACTTCGCCGAGGGCCGCGTGCCTTCCCCGGCGGTCGAGGTCGGCGGCGTTGACCGTCGCCTCGAGCTGGGCGAGGCTGTCTGCTCGGAGCTGGGCGAAGCGCTCGACCAGCTCATCCAGGGTCGAGTTGCGGTCGCGCTCGACGTGCGCGAACCGGTCGAATGGGTCGAATGCCAGCGACGTGCCGTGCTCCAGGATCCGCGAGGCCCGCGGCATCCAGTCATCGAGCTCGGCGCTGATCAGGTGGCCGACGACGTCACGCGGACGCCAGCCTCCTTCCGTGTCGGGCGTGCCAGTCCATGAGTCGGGCAGGCCAGTGAGGAGTGCTCGCAGCAGTTCCGGCGTGCGCCGCAACAGGTTCGTGGTGTCGCCCAGGAAGTCAGCCATCCAATGGATTGTAGTGGCCATCTGGCAGTGAATCGCACGAGGCCCCGCCTCGCGGCGGGGCCTCGTGCTCCGGACCGATGGATCGGCTCAGTTGGCGAAAGCTGCTGCCCAGGTCGCCGCCGTGGCGGCGTCGTAGTCGAGGGTGTAGCCGCACCCGTTGATATCCGAGCCGGCTGCGGTCACCAGGTACCGGCCGCCGACTTCGAAGTCGGGCATCGGGCCCGTCAGCGCCACGGAGGCCCCGGGACCGGTGAGCGTGACGCTCGCGTCGACACCCTTCCAGGCCGTTTCGATCTTGAAGGTGATCTGATCACCGTCGATCGCGGTCACGGTGCCGTCGAAGACGGTCTCGAAGGTCGGCAGGGTGGCCGGGTCGTACATGATGCACGAGGCCATCCCGATGCCCCCGCCCGGATCGTCGGTCGGCGCCTCGGTCGGCGCGTCGGCGGTCGGCGTGGGGGCGGCGGCGATCGGACCGGGCTGCTGAACGCCGAAGCCGTTCCCGAACCCGACGGCCAGCGCGAGCGCGCCGACGAGAGCGAACCCGCCAATCAGGACCATCGCGCGTCGGGAGCGCGGGACCGTGGGACTGTTCTGGATGTCGGTCATGATGTGCTCCTGGATCCTCGCCGACACGCGGGCGAGACTCGCGTCGGGCACCTCGTCCGCTCGGATCGGGTCGGCGGCGCGGAGCCGTTCCATCGGGTCGGATCCCGTCGGCATGCTCATTCCGCTGCTCCTTTCCATGCGGCACCGTTCGTGCCCTTCACATCAGCCGATGTCCGGCTCTGATCCAGATCTTTCAGGTCGTCGCCACCGGTTGTCCTTGCGAGTGCGTCCGCGAAACGCGCCCGGGCCCGATGAAGTCGGATGGCGACCGCGTTCGGCGTGAGCCCAAGCACCGCGGCGATCTCCTGGTTCCCGAGCTCCTCCCAGGCGACGAGGCGCAGGACTTCCTGGTCGGCGGGCGGCAACGATGCGAGGGCCGCGAACGCAGGCCCGTCGTGATCCTCGCCGGCGCGCTCCGGGGTCGGGACGTCATCGACGCGGAGCAGTGCCGCCAGCCGCTCCCGGCGGCCTAGCCCACGGCGATGATTGGCCAATACGCGCCTGGCGACGGCATACAGCCACGGCAGCGCGTCGGCCGGGACAACGTCCAGCTTGCGCCAGGCGATGGTGAACGTCTCCGCCGCCACATCCTCGGCGTCGGCGAGCGTCGGGGTCCTGCGTATCGCGTAGGCGAGAACTTGGCGCTGGTGGTCCGTGAACAGCGCGTCGAAGCGCGCGGGAGCTGACGGCTCGGTCTGCTGGTTGGTCACCGCGTCTGGACGACCCGAAGCGCCGCGCGGTTCCCCCCCGCCTGATCAACCTACGGCTGCGGAGCGCCGTCCATGACCCAGATCGCGTAGGAATCGACCTCGATGGTGGTCCGGTGGTCGGCGGCCCAGATCGCGAGGCCGAAGGAGATCGGCGCGATGCTTGTCTGTGCGGTTGCCAACTCGGCGCCGTCAACGGCCACGGTTGCCGCGCCGTTCTCAAGCGTGATCGAGAGCTCGATCGTGGCGGACGGCGCCGTGATCGCACCCGATGCGATGAGATCAAGCGATTCGATGGAGTCTCGAAGGAGGGCGACGCGGCCGTCTCCCAGCACCAGCGCCATGATCCGGGCCCCTTCGGCGTCCTCCATCACCGGACCGGCACTGGTTGTGGGGTCGGCATCGGCGGGAATGGCCAGTCTGACACTCACGGTCAGGGCCGAGCCGGGCGAGCCCTCCCCGGTGGACCCAGTGACGATGACCGGCAGATCCGTCGGCTGGGCGTCGATCCTATACAGCCCGTCCGCCACGCTGGTCGTCACCCAGTCGAGCGGCCCGGTCGGCCAAGCTCCCTCGGCGTCGAAGTCGTCGGCGAACCAGAGCGTGCCGATACCGGGGGACGTGGGGGCGGTCTCCGCCGGCACGTCCGTCGCCAGGCTTGGAGCCGCTGAGGCTTCCGATGCGATCTGGGTGGTACCCGGGCCATCGCCGTAGGGGCCGGCTGTTGCCTGTGGGTCGCCGGGGCCGTTGAACCCGATCGGGATGGTTCCCGTCCGGATCCCCGTGCCGACCGTCATCGAGATGGCTCCCACCACCATCGACAGTCGCGAGAGGCGTCGCCTGGCCCCGGGCTTCACGGGCGCCAGCCCGGCGCGTTGATGGCGCGGCAATGGGCCAGTCGGTCGGCCGCGAACTGCTGGTTCTCCAGCGAGCTCTCGAACTTCATCTCGAGGTCCGCCCGCCTGTCCGCGATCCGGTCACGCAGCGCGCGAAGCTTGTCCAGCCGTTCCTTGAGCTCCAGACCATTGCTCACGCCCTGGTAGAGGTCGATCATCGCGCCCAGCCCATCCTTGATCGGCCCGGCGACATCGGCCGCGTACCCTTCCAGCTCCTTCATGAACCCCGTGTACTCGCCAACGTTGCGGAAGACTCGCGTGGGTGCGGTCGGGTGGATGGAGTCGAAGAAGTGGCGATTGACGATCCCCTCCCCAACCGCCTCGAGGACGGACTGCTTGATGGCACTCTGCGTACCTTCTGACGCGACACTCCCGGCATCGAGGCCCCCGCCCGCGCTGCCGAGCGCCTGCTTGGCGAGCTCCTTGGCGATGTCCTTCGCCACCGCTTCACCGACCGCCGCCCGGAACGTCGCCGAGGCGATGAGCTTCCTGCCCAGTACGCCGCCGAGCCCGCCGGACAGGCCACCGGCCGCGAATCCCAGGTCCAGCAGGACACTGCCCGGCAGGACGAGGTTCGCCAACGTATCGATCTGCTCCTGGAGCAGGGCTTCGTAGTGCCGGCAGGAGGCGAGGAGCCCGTTGAGGTAGCGGCCGGTGGCACTGGCCCGGGCCACGGCCTCGGCCTGGTCGGCGCACGGATCCTGGGTCGGGTCGGGCTGCTTCGAGGTGTCGGTAGGGGCGTGCACGGCAGGTCCAGCTGCCACGGCCGGCTCTGGTTTCGTTCCGGTCCCGATGCCCAGCAAGGCACCGCCGCCGAACAGGAGGAAGCCGATGAGCGCAACCGCCAGACCAAGCGCCGCCGGGTCCACTGGCTCATCGCCTCCGAAGCTCGAGCCCTCTACTGGTCCTGTGCCAGCGACCGCGGGGCCGGTGGGCGCTGGTTCGGCGGGCGGGTCCGTGACGAGGTAGCGAGAGCAGTCGGCAATCTGGGCGTCCTCGCCCGCGTAGACGATCCACGCCTGGAGGCTGGTCACACCCTCGGCGAGCATCGCCGGGCAGGCATCCGCCTCGCCGAGGAACGGGCCGGCGACGAGGTGCCCACTGAAGATGAAGACGCCGCCGGTCCCGTCCGGAACCCTGAATGTCCCGTCGTCGCTCGGCGGGGCCACGTACAGCCAGTACGCGTTGTCCTCAACCGGTCCGTTGTACGTGGAGTGGCCGTCCATCCAGACGAGGTACTGCGGGGTGTTGAAGACGAGCGGGCTGGGCTCCGGCGACGGATCCGCCGCCAGGGCCGCGCCGGGCGCAGCAAACACTTGAATCGTGAGCACGAGACCCGCTAGCGCCCGCGCGAACGCGATTGCCGAAGGATTCGTCGACCTGTGGTAGCCCGCGTGCATGGCGCCCCGATGGTGCGCGCGGTCCACGCCTCGTCCAGTTACCCGGAGGTCATGGGCACCGAGTACTTCTCGATGGCGTGCTCGATGAGCGCGTCGAAGGCATCGGGACGAAGGTCGTTGGCGTAGCGCCGGTCGAATGCCGTGTTCCAGACGCGTCGCGCGTCGTCGTACGCCTCGTGATCCGGCGTGATGACGTCGCCGCCGAAGGTCTCGCGAAGGCGGTCGATGTGCTCGGGGGCAGGCGCGGGACGCGATCCAGGCATGACCATGAATCTCCCATCCGTCGTTGCCGATCAGACCGAGATGATGACCGTGTCCCCGGGCCGGCGTACGTCGACCGCGTTAGGGCGCACGAACGGCCCCAGCCTCCCCGATGTGCACGAACTGACGCCACAGGATCGCCACCAGCAGCGCGGAGCCCACGAATCCGAACCAGAATGGTGCGGTGATCCCGAACGTGCGCGCCAGGAGGCCGCCGATGGGTGTTCCGAGGGCGATCCCGCCAAACAACCCGACCGTGTACACGCCGGTCACCCGGCCCAGGAGCGCATCCGGCACGGCCCGTTGGCGGACCGTGGTCGACGTGGTGCCCCAGATGTAGGCGTGGGCGCCGAATACGACCATCGTCAGGAGGGCCACGATCGGTGAATGGGTCAGCGCGAGGGTGAGGTGGGTCGCAGTCTCGATGAGCAGGCCCACACGCATGATGTTGCCGAGCGAGAACCTTCGCTCGAGGCGTCCGTACATCGACGTGCCGATGATGCCGCCGATCGCCATCGCGGTCGTGAGCAGCCCGAAGCCGACCGCGTCCATCCCCAGTTGCTCGCGGGCGTACAACACGAGCACCGCCCACGCGGCACCAAACGTCACGTTGAAGGCGAGGATGGTCAGCGCGAGTGTCCGCATCGGCGGATGACCGATGAGCCAGCGCAGGCCATCGGCCAGGTCTTGCCGCAGGCTCGATGCGCCACCCTCGGCTGCGCGGCCTGCCAGTTCGGGCTGCGAGGCGGGGCTGAGCACCACACGCGAGATGAGCAGGGCTCCGAGCGCGAAGCAGGCGGCGTTGGTCGCGAACGGCAGCGCCATGCCGACGACGAACAGGAAGGCCCCGATCGGCGGCGCCAGGAGCTGGTTCGTGAGCAGGTAGGCGCCCTGAAGGCGCGAATTGGCGATGCCGACGTCCTCCCGTCGCACGAGCCGGGGCAGGAGGCTGTTGCTCGCCACGTCGGAGAACGCCTCCGCGGTGCCCAGGACGAATAGCGCGACAAGGACGACGGCGATGTTCACGGTACCGCTGGCGATCGTCCCGGCCAGCATTGCCAGCACGATGGCGCGGACGAGGTTCACCCCCGCCACGATCCGGCGGCGGTCCAGTCGATCTGCCGCCGCGCCCGCGATCAGGCCGAAGAGCAGGGCCGGCAGGACCTGCGCAAGCAGGGCCATTGAGACCAGCAGCGGGTCGTTTGTCTGAGAGGCGACGAGCAACGGCCCTGCCGCCAGCGCGATCCCGTCGCCGATGTTGCTGACGACGACGGACGACAGCAGCCAGCAGAAGCTCCGGCCAAGCCTGGCCGGCACGATGACCTCGATGACGGAGACGAACCAGGGATGCATGGGCGAATGGGACGCTACAGGAACTCGGGCCCGCCGTCGGCGCACTTTCGTCGTCGGGGCGGACCGGGACCTAGACTGGCGCGGATGACAAACGATCACCACGAACACCACGAACACGGACATCATCACGAGCAGATCGACTACGGCGACGCCGTCCGCGAGTTCCGTGCCGACAAGGACGAGTATTTCCGCACCGGCCCAGGGAGTCCGCTGCCCCCGGGGGAGCAGGCCGGCTTCGAGGGCCTCCCCTACTTCCCCGTTGACGAGGCCCTCAGGTTGGAGGCGCTGACGCTCGAGCCGTACACGGGCAGCGAGCCTACGAGCTTCGCGATCCCGACCTCAGACGACAAGCTGCGGCCGGCCGAACGGGCGGGCACGTTCCGGTTCGAGGTCGGGGGTGTCCCCTGCTCTCTCACGGCCTACATCTTCGAGGGCCGCGGGACGGAGTCGGTGTTCGTGCCGTTCCTCGATGGCACGACTGGAAAGGAGTCCTACGGAGCCGGTCGATACCTCGACCTCGAGCGGGAGGAGGACGGTACCTACGTCCTCGACTTCAACCTGGCCTACCACCCGTCGTGCGTCTACGACATGCGCTTCTCGTGCCCGCTGACCCCGGCCGAGAACCGTCTACCGGTACGGATCGAGGCGGGAGAACGACTGTCTGGCGAGGGCTGATCCCGGACGGCGTCGGTCGACAGTCGCTAGGACGCTACCCCGGCTGACATACTCCATGTGTGGACGCCGGCTTGTTCCTGGACATCGCTGTGAAGCTTGCGGTCGTCGGGTTCTCGCTCTATCCCTTCGCCAGGCCGGGTTCGTCCCACTTTGCGGGCAAGGCGATGGGCATACGCGCCGCGGCTTACCCGGGGGCGACCCTGCTGATCCCGGTGGTCTGGCTGCTCATCGGCCGGCCGCTGCCCTACCCATTCCTCGCCGACATCTGCCTTGGGTTGCCGTTCGCGGTGGATGCCGGGGCGAATGTGCTGGGGTTGTTCTCGAAGCGGGGGTTCGACGCGATCCCACACTCGACCGGGTGGTTCTTCCTCTCGGTGGCCTTCGGTCTAGCCGTCGCGCCACTCGTCGGTGAACGCTGGATCGCCTTCGGCCTCTGCCTCGGCTTCGGGGCGGTGATCGACATCCTCTGGGAGGCCGGCGAATTCGCGATGATGCGAAGCGGCGCCTCTGGCCTCCAGCTGACCTACGAGAACACGATCCAGGACCTGCTGATGTCGCTCACCGGGGCCGCCCTCGGAGCGCTGGCGGTCGCAACCGTCCTCTGGCCGGGCGCCGGGACGCCGGCCACCCTCTTCGGCTGGAGCACCTGACGGCGCGACATCGGGGTTTCCGGCTCGGCTGGAGCACCTGACCGGCCCAGACGATCGATCCCGCCCGAACCGTAGACTGGATGGATGGACGTCCTCACCGCGTTTGGCGCCCTGTCCGTCGGGGCGATGCTGGTCTTCTACGCCCTCGAGCAGCGCTCGCCGCGGTTCGTGCTGGCGTTTGCAGGGGCCTGCCTGGCCTCATCGGTCTACGGCTTCCTCCAGGGCGCCTGGCCGTTCGGGGTCGTGGAACTCGTCTGGTCGGGGGTCGCCCTGCGACGATGGAGGCTCCGGACCGAGGGCATGGTCCGGTAACCCTCATCTGTTTCCCGACCGGCCGTATGGCACTTGTGCGCCCAGCCTAGTCGGAGATCCTGCCCAGATGAGGACGCGCATCTTCCTCGCCGGGGCAAGCGGCGCGATCGGCCGACCCCTGACGGCGATGCTGGTCGCCGCCGGCTACGAAGTCACGGGCACGACACGCTCCAGGGATGCCGCGCTCGCGATTTCAGCCGCCGGGGCACGCGCCGCCATCGTCGACGTCTTCGATGCCGATGAATTGCGAGAGGCGATGACGGCCAGCCGGCCCGATGTCGTGATTCATCAGGTGACGGATCTCTCGACCAAACCAGGCGAACGACTGACCGACGAGCATCTCGAACGGAACGCTCGCGTCCGTGAGGTAGGGACGAGGAACCTCGTGGCGGCAACGCTCGCGGTCGGGGCGCGACGCCTGGTCGCCCAGAGCATCGCCTGGCTCTATCTCCCGGGTCCCGAGCCTCACACCGAGGAGGCGACGATCGTGCCGGCCGACCGCGGAGCGATGAATCGGACGCGGGAGGCGGTCATCGACCTGGAGCGCATGGTGACCGGGGACGTGCGGTTCGATGGAGTCGTGCTCAGGTACGGACGCCTGTACGGTCCCGGAACGTGGCGGGATGTGCCGGATGTGCCCCCGACCGTGCACGTCCGAAACGCCGCGCTGGCAGCGCTACTCGCTGTGGATCACGGCGACCCCGGGATCTACAACATCGCCAACGATGGGGGTCCGATCTCGAACGCCAAAGCTCGGCGATTGCTGGGCTGGGCGCCGGCGTGAGGCGCGCTGCCTGAACCTGATCGCTGCGCCTCGCCTCCGCGTGGGCGAGACCGATCGCATCGGCATCGTCGACCCGATGGTCAGGCTGGTCAACGGGACCCCGTCGGGAGGACGATGGACGACCTGGGTCGCGACGGACCGATCCGAATGCCTGGAGGACCCTGATGATCCGACGAATTGCCGCCCCGGGTGACCCGTTCGAAGGCGTTGGCGCTCGGCGGCGACGCCTCCGTCTCCGCATCGAAGGGATTCTTGCCCTCGGCATGGCGATCCTGGCGTGTGGCCTCACGGCGGCCCTCTGGATCGCGACGCTGGGGCCGGTGGTCGGATCGTTCGGTCTCGCCTGACCGGAAGTTGGACTAATGACCTTGGTCGTCAGCCTTCGTGAGGTGGATAGTCCCGTCGGCATGCTCGGGCGGTGAGTACAGCGAGTAGAGCTTGACCGCGTCCTGGCCGGTGTTGACGACGTTGTGCCACGTGCCCGCAGGGACAATCAACGCCCAATCAGGCCCGATGTCATGACTCTCGTCGACTGCGTTCTCGTTCGCTCCGAGATCCAGACGTGCGGTTCCCTGCTCCAGCCTGAGGAACTGATCCAGGTTGCCGTGACGCTCCCAGCCGATGTCTTCACCGGGTTGCAGGCTCATCAAGGTGAGTTGGGTATGCCTGCCCGTGTAGACGACCGTGCGAAAGTTGGTGTTTTCCAGGGTCAGCGCTTCGATGTCGCCCGTCCAGCCCAGCATTGATCGTCTCCTCGGTTGTCTCGTCGCCACCATCGACAATGCAGAGCATGAGGACAAGGGCAGTTCGTCACTTCCTTCCGAAGGTGTCGCCTTGGCGGTTGTCAGTACGGTTACTGTTGTGACCATGGCCCAACCGAAAGACACGACTGTCGACGCGTGGTCCAGACAGGTTCAGGCCTTTCGGGCCATGCGGCCCCAGGACCGACTGCGCCTCGCCCTGACGATGACGGACGAGGTTCTGGAGATCACGCGCGCCGGGATACGCCGCCGTCACCCCGAGTGGGCCGAGGTTCAGATCCAGGAGGAGCTCGAAGAGCTCCTGTTCGGTCCTGAGCTCGCCCGCACGGCTCGGCGGGAACGGCTTGTCGTCACGCGGTGACCCTCGCTGACCTGCTTGCAGGGACAATCCGAGCGCTCGAGACTGCCCAGGTCCCGTACATGTTGACGGGGTCCCTCGCCAGCACGCTTCACGGTGAGCCGAGGGCGACGCGCGATATCGACATTGTCATCGACCCTACGGCCGATGCCCTGGAGCGATTGGTCGACGCGCTGCAAGCCGCCGGCCTGTATGTGGACCGCGGTGCTGCAATGACAGCGCTTCGGGAGCGAGGGCAGTTCAACGCGGTCGGAACCGACGCGAAAGTCGACTTCATCATTCGCAAGAATTGGCCGTTCTCCGTCTCTGAATTCAAGCGGCGACAGCGCGTCCAGCTGCTCGGCTCCGAGGGCGATGTCGTCACTGTCGAGGACCTGATCCTGGCGAAGCTCCTCTGGGCGAGCGAGTCCGACTCGGACCGGCAATTGCGTGACGTCTCGGGGATGATTGCCGTCAACATGGACACCCTGGATCGGGCCTACCTCACGAGATGGGCCGATCAGCTCGGAATTGCCGACGCGTGGCTACGCCTCGACGCGGCGGCCGGGGGTTGAGCTGGGCTCAGAACTCCGGTGCCAGATTCTCGAAGAGCGTCAGCTGCAGACCGGCCGGTCCGTTCAGGCGCGCATTCAGGGAGCGCCACGGCGTTTCCGTGGGTCGCTTGATGAGTTCCGCTCCGGCTGAGAGCGCCCGATCGGTGCTGGCCGCGGCGTCGGCCACCTGCAACGCGACCCGGATGTGCCCGGCCACGCGCCGGCCAACCTCGACGTCGTCGACGTATGCCGCGTGCGCCGGATTGGCAAGCTCGAGGGTCGCGCGCCCGGCGTCCAGGATCGATACTCGCGCGTCCTCCGTGTCGAACGTCGCGAGCTCAGGCATCCCGAGCGTGTCCCGATAGAACGCGAGTGCGGCCTCGTAGTCTGACGTCGTAACGACCAGTCGCATCTCGAGCACGCCACCGCCCATAAGATCCTCCTCTCGACTCTCGCCTATTCTGCCGACGCTAGCAGGTCTTGGAGTACCCTCGATGAACGGAGGATCGCATGACCGAGAACAAACCTGGCCCGAAGCCGGCGCGGGTCAGGATCGAGAACGTGAACCATCCGGGGAAGAGCACCCACGTGGACGCGGGCATGTACCACGCCATGCGCACGGCGCTTCTCGACGTCCTCCCCGGAACATCGCCCGGCATGACGCAATCGCAGATGCGCGACGCCGTCGTCCCGAAGCTGCCGCAGGATCTGTTCCCGGGCGGCGCCAGGGCAGGATGGTGGGCCAAGGCCGTTCAGCTCGATCTCGAGGCCAAGGGCGAAATCAAGCGAGAACTGTCGCGCCCGCTGCGCTGGCATCGTCCCGCAGAGGTGTTGCGACCCCCAGAGGTCCGCACGTCACGTGACGGCGGCAATCGGCCTCCACGGCACGGCGGCGACCAGGTCCCGTAAGGCCCCTTGAGTCAGCCCGTCTGCTGTTGGGCCCACGGGTACAGGGCGTCGTAGACGGGTAGTTCGACGATCTCAGCGTCCGGGTCGATGAACTTCCGGATCAGCCACGGACAGGCGATTCGGTCTGTCTTCGGATGGTCGCGCGTGACCCACTTCATCGGGCGTCCTCGTTGGGTGCATTGACTGTGACATGTGCTCCAGGCCCAACCCGGCTGGTAGATTCCAGCGACCACAACGAAATCGGAGGGTGGCATGGCCGCACGAACCGCATTGCTGATCGGGACGCCGAAGGGCGCGTTCATCCTGGATGGTGACGCAGCTCGTCATGATTGGCAGCTCCGCGGCCCGCTGTGCGAGGGGTGGCCCATCCATGACATCTCGGTGGACCCGGAGAGCGGCGCAATCCTCGCCGGCGGCGCGAGCCCGTGGTACGGACCGGCGGTCTGGCGCAGTGATGACGTCGGCGCGACCTGGACCCATTCGAGCGAAGGCCTTACTTACGGCGATGAGGGCCCCAAGCTCACAACCATCTGGAACGTGACAGCCGCGCATGGCGTGATCTTTGCGGGCGTCGAGCCGGCGGGCCTCTTCCGGAGCATGGACGGTGGAACCACCTGGGAACACGTTGCCGGACTGACCAATCATCCGACGCGTTCCGAGTGGCAGCCGGGCAACGGCGGCCTCATCCTTCACTCGATCGTCCCACACCGCACCGACCCGGCCCGGATGTGGGTCGGGATCTCCGCGGTCGGCGCGTTCGAGACCCGCGACGGCGGCGGGACTTGGGAGACGCGAAATCGCGGCGTCCGTGCCGGCTTCGCCCCAGATCCCTACCCGGATTTCGGGCAGTGCGTCCACAAGCTGGTGATGGCCGCCGATGGCGGCGAGCACCTCTACCAGCAGAACCACTGCGGCGTATATCGCTCCAGTGATGGCGGGCAGCATTGGGAGGAGGTCACGACGGGTCTGCCTTCCGAGTTTGGCTTCCCGATGGCAGCCCACCCGCGCGATCCGAAGACCGTCTGGACGATTCCGCTCAACGGCGCCGATCAGGGTCGTTTCGTGCCAGGCGCGAGCGCCGCGGTCTGGCGTACGCACGATGGCGGAGATTCGTGGATCCGCTCGGGTGACGGACTGCCGCAGCGTGGCGCGTTCATCGGTGTGCTCCGGGAAGCGATGGCCGTGGACGGCCTCGATCCCGTGGGTGTCTATTTCGGGACGAGCACGGGCCAGCTGTACGGCAGCGCCGATGAGGGCCGGTCCTGGGCGCTCATCGCGGATAACCTGCCGCCGATCTGGTCGGTCGAGACCATGGCCCTTGGCTGAGGCGGCGGCACCGGCCACCGTTCACCTGCCACGGTCCCTGGTTGCCCTCTTCCCGGGCGCTTCGAAGCGCATCCAGGTGCGCGGCAGCACGGTAGCCGAAGTGATCGACGACCTCGATCGTCAGTTCCCCGGCCTGCGCAACCGGCTCGTGGACGCGGGGCCGTCCCTACGGACACACCTCAACGTGTTCGTGGCCGGCGTGCGTGTCGAAATCGACACCCCGGTGCCGCCAGGTGCCGAGATTCACATCATCCCGGCCGTCTCGGGCGGCTGAGGGCCGCCGGGCCACCGAATCGGACCGTGCGGAAGACGTAGCGTCTCGTTCGTGGGTCCTGCCACGCGTCCGCGGGCAGGCCCGCCTTCTCGGACACGGTCTTCAGCATCTGCAGCCCGTTCCAACCGTGATCCGGCGCGACCTCGGGCAGCAGCAGCCCCCGGCGACCATCGCGCTCGACGATCACTCCGTGCAGCCCCGGGACGAATTCCGACGGGGAGCCCAATTCGACCGGCGACCCGAGGATCGAAATGTCAACGCGCAGCGTCGGGAGTTCGGACGCCTCGACCGGGAAGAACCGTGGGTCATCCTGAGCCGCGGTGATCGTGGTCCGGGCGACCGCTTCCTGGAGGCGCTGCGTTGGATCGAGCGTTCCCATGCAGCCCCGAAGGGCTCCGGCCCTGGTGAGGGTGACGAAGACGGCGGCCCGGGTCTCCGCCTTTGGTTCCCGCTCCACAACGGCGGGTAGGTCCGTCGCGGGAGCCAGGCCGGTGGCCACCCTCAGCGCCTCCCGAGCGATGTCAAGCAGGATCCGCCGGGCGCGTCCGCTGATGACGGGTTCCGTGGCGCCTTCGCCGCGTGGCGGCTGCCCACGCCCTCGCTGCTTCCGGTCTGGTGCGACTGTGGTCATGGCAACGCCACCCCCGCGCCAGCGTATGGTCCTCTCGGCCCCCGTCGGCCGCGAGGGCGTTTCGTCCCGTGTTCCGGACCGAACAGCACTGGTCCAGCACCCGGTCTGAGTCCGAGACTTGTCCTGAGCGCCCATGACTGTCTCCACGCCGCCGAACGCGACCACCGTCCCAACGGTGTTGGCCCATCCCCTGTCCGACGGGAGCGTCCGCTGCGGCGTCTGCGCCCACCGATGCCTCGTCCGGCCGGGCCGGAGAGGCATCTGCGGCGTCCGAGAGAACGTCGACGGGGTCCTCCTCTGTCATGCCTACGGCGCTGTCGCCGCCATCGGACTGGACCCGATCGAGAAGAAGCCGCTCTTCCACGTCGATCCCGGGTCGCTGAGCTACTCGATCGCGACAACGGGTTGTCCATTCCACTGCCTGTTCTGCCAGAACTGGGAGATCGCACAGGCACCGCGCCTCGGACTCAGCTTTCCGGTGCAGCCGCTGGCGCCTGAGCAGGTCGTCGCCAAGGCTCAGCGCTGCGGCGCGCGGTCTGTCGCGTACACGTATGTCGAGCCGACCGTCTTCCTCGAGTACGCGCTCGATACGGCACGCCTGGCTCGTGACGCCGGGCTTCGAAACCTGTTCATCACCGACGGCTACGCGACGCCGGAGGCCGTCAAGCTCCTGGCCCGGGTCCTCGATGCCGCGAACGTCGACCTCAAGTCATTCGACGACGCCTTCTACCGGAAGCTCTGTGGGGCGCGCCTGGCTCACGTCCTCGAAGCAATCGTCGCGATGCGCGACGCGGGCATCTGGCTCGAGCTGACCACGCTCATCATCCCCGGCCGCAACGACTCGGACGGCGAGCTCCGGGCCCTGACCAGCTGGATCGTGGAAACGCTGGGCCCCATGACGCCGTGGCACGTGAGCCGCTTCTTCCCGGCCTACGAGTTGCTCGAGGTGCCGCCGACTCCGACTTCCACGCTGCTCCGGGCGGCCGACATTGGCCGGGCGGCCGGGCTGAAGTACGTGTACGTCGGTAACGCGGCTCAGCTCGGACTCGAGGACACCCTCTGCGTCGGTTGCGGCCGCCTCCTCATCGAACGAAGCGGCTATCGCACGCGATCCCACCTGACGGTCGATGGAGCCTGCCCCGGATGCCGCCGGTTGCTCGAGGGGGTCGGATTGGCGCGTCGCACACCGCCGGTGGGCCCCGTGGGGCTATCCGGCCGCGAGATGTGCGGGTGACGGGTCGCTCGCCGGACGCATCGGTGGTCCACGAACCGTCGGTCGAAGGGGCCTTCTACCCGGCGTCGCGGGAGCGTCTGGACTCGATGGTCCGGGAGCTGTTCGCGGCGGCCAGGAGGGATCTCGGCGAGAGCGAGCGGGAGCCGCATGCTGTGCCGGCCGGTCTGCTCGTCCCACACGCAGGACTGGTCTACTCCGGTGTCATCGCGGCGGCCGGCTGGTCCCGGCTCGCCCAAGCGGATGCGTGGCGCGTGCCCGTCAGTGCAGCCCTGACGGTCGTGATCCTGGGGACCAACCACGGAGCATCGTGGCTGCACGGCGTGGCGGCGTGGGATGCCGGGGTATGGCGAACGCCACTGGGCGACGTCCACGTGGACGGAGAACTCGCCGGCGCCATCGTCGACCTCGGACCACCATTCCTCGTGGACCGCGATGCGCACGATGGCGAGCACTCGATCGAGGTCCAGCTGCCGCTCCTCCAGCTGACCGCGCCTCAAGCCCGGATCGTTCCGCTCGCCGTCGCCGCCGGAACCGAACCTGCGGCGATCGAGGCCGGTCGCCGACTCGGAGAGCTCCTTGCAGACCGGCGGGCGCAGGGTGAAGCCATCGTCCTCGCGATCAGTACGGACATGGCGCACTACCCGCCGGCCGGGGCCTGCGAGGAGGTGACCGAGGCGATGCTGCCATCGATCCTGGCCTTCCGCCCCGCCGAGCTGGCCGCGCGCGAGGTTGCCGTCCGCACCGCTCGGATCCCCGGGCTCGTGTGCGGGATGTGCGGGATCCAGCCGACGGTCCTGGGGCTGGCAGCCCTCCGTGCCCTCGGCGCGATCTCGGCCACCCAGATCGGGACGGCGACCTCCGCGGACGCCGGTGGCCCGCCCGATCGGACTGTCGGCTACCTGGCGGTGCGGTTCGACACCTGACGGGCGGCACGGAATCGCGACTGCCCGGCGAGATTCAGAGCGGGGGGCGCTGCCAGCCGCCCGAGGCGTCCTCGATCACGCGGGCACCAGCGAGCGCGAGATCCTCTCGCCACGGTGGCGCGATGACCTGCACGCCGATCGGGAGACCCTCACGTGAGGTCCCTCCCCGGACAACCACGGCCGGCCAGCCGGTGAGGTTATAGACGTCGCTGTACGTGTCGCCGAACCATGGTTCCGTGCTCTCGCCGTGACGGATCGCCGGCTGCGGCATGGCCGGACAGACGATGAGGTCGACGTCCTGCATCCAGGCCAGCAGCCGGGCACGGACCGCGTCGGCGCGCTCGACGAGGGCAGTCAGCTCGTCCCCGGTGAGTGGGGGCCGCCGAGTGACCCAGCCGCGGGTGTCATATGAGCCCATGCCGGGCGTGCCGGCTGCCGAGATGAGTCGCTGAAGCCAGGCGAACCCGTCCGCCCGCACGAGGCCGTCCCAGCAATCCCAGGCCTCCATCAGCGCCGGCGGAACCCGTTCTTCCACGCGGGCGCCACGATCCGCGAGCGACGTGGCGGCTGTCTGAACCGCGGCTATCGTCTCCGGGGTCGGCGTGAGGAGCCCGTTGTCGCCGAAGGTCACAACCCTCAGCCCACGGATCTGGACCGCTCCCGGGTCCGCCGGTGGCACCGGCACGACATGCGGATCCTCCCCGTCCGGGCCTGCCAGGATCGGGAGCAGGAGGGCGAGGTCGTCGACCCGCCGAGCCATCGGCCCGAGCTGTGTGAACGACTGGAACAGCCCCTCGTACGACGGCCAGTGGCCGGTCCGGGGGACGCGACCGCTCGTCGGCTTCAGGCCGGCGATCCCGCACACGTGAGCGGGCTGGCGGATGCTGTCGCCGGTGTCGCTTCCGATGTCGAACGGTGAACCGCCGGCCGCCACGATCGCTGCCGGTCCCCCACTGCTTCCGCCCGGGGTACGGGAGAGGTCATACGGGTTCGACGTCCGGCCGTAGACGTCATTGTCGGTTTCGTCAGACCACGTGAACTCGGGCGTGTTCGTCTTGCCGAGCAGGATCCCCCCGGCGGACTTCACTCGGGCGATGACCGTCGCGTCGCGGGCCGGAACACGGTCGCGCCAACCGATCGTGCCGGCGGTGGTGACGACCCCGGCCGTGTCGAGCGAGTCCTTCGCCGTGAACGGGACGCCGTGCAGCGGTCCCCGCGTGAGGCCCTTGCCCATGTCCGCGTCCGCCTGTCGGGCCAGCTGGCGGGCGTCCTCCGCGAGGCGCACCACCGCATTGAGCTCGGGGTTGACCAGCTCTATTCGGGCCAGGCAGGCGTCCACGATCTCGAGTGAGGACAACTGCCGGGTCCGGATCGCGTCGGCGATCCAGGTCACCGACGCGAAGCAGCGTTCGTCGGTCACGTGTCAGCGCGGTGCCGCGAGGAAGCAGAACACCCGGAACGCCGTGGCTGGAACCAGGCCCGATCGTCGTGCTCCACGAGGTCAGTCGCGAACTGGATCGCCCCAGGGGTGAAGCTGCTGAATCCCGCGCGCGACAAGTGCATCGCGGCCTCCTTGCTTCGGCCCTATTCGATGGGGGTGCGATGGACCGGATTCTTCAAGTCTACGGCCACCGACGGAGTCCGCACGTGAGGCCGGCAGGCCATGGCCCGGAGCGGCAACCGATCAGGCTGACCGATGCGTTTCGCGTCGCGAAGATGCAGACTGGGACGATGGCCGACGATGTTGATCCCCGCGAGGCCGAACGCATCCGTCGTCGAGATCACGACCTGGATGCCGAACGCCGTGCGCTCATGAATCCCGGCATGGGCAAGGTGTTCAAGCAGATCCAGGACGCGCAGGCGAAAGCAGCGAAGGTACTGCCCGTGAAGCGCGGCCGACGCAAGCGCTCCTAGCGACGCCAGAGGCTCTTCTTGCCCTGGGGTTCGGCGGTCTGCGGTCGCATTCGCTCAAGAATCTCCCGGATTTCCGCCATGTAGGGCTTGCCCTCGCGCCGCTCCAGGAGCCAGGCGAGATAGCCATGGTCGTGACGGGCGATCTCCCCGAGCGTCCAGCCGGCATACAGTCCGAAATCGACACGCGAACCTGAGGGACGGCCGGGGGGCGGTCCGGCGGCGCCCGTCCAACCCGGGCCGTGCGACGGAGCGGCCTCGTCCGCGACCACAGCCGGTCTGGAACCCATACGCGTGGCATCGAACGCCGCGCGGCGTGCAGGGTCACGAAGTATGTCCCAGGCTGCGTTCAAACGTTGCATCGCGCCGAGGCCCTGGTCTCCAACGACGTCAGGGTGGGATCCCCGCGCGAGCGCACGAAAGGCCCTCCGGATCGTGTCCGCCGACGCCCCCGGTGCGACACCCAGAACGCTGTATGGATCAGGACGCTCAGCCACACGGTCTCCAGACGGTTGGCGTCAGCATACCAACTGAGATCGGCTCTTTCGACGAGAAATCGCTGGCTCGGGCGAGCTTGGGCGTGCTGGGCCTTGGTCAGGGACGCGCGTCCACCCCGGTCCAGCGGCGATCCATGACGAGGTGCAGCACTGTCGGCCGATCTGCGAGCAAGGCTTGCTGGATGGCCGGACCAAACGCCGAATCCCGTTCGATCCGGACCCCATGTGCGCCGAAACCGCGTCCGACGGCAGCCCAATCCACCGGACCCAGGTCCGTCCCGGCCACGGATCCCTCTGGCCGTCGGTCCTGGTGCGCTCGGATCATCCCGAATTGCTCGTTGTCGAAGACGAGGATGATCGTCCGCAGCCCATGTCGAACGGCCGTCTCGACTTCGGCGATCGTCATCCCAAGGCCACCATCACCGACCATCGCGACAACCGGGCGGTCACGATGGACGAGACCCGCGGCGATTGCCGCCGGCAGCCCGTAGCCCATCGCCCCCGACGTGGAACCAAGGAACGTCCCGGGACGCCTGAAGCGGAAGCCGCGCGCCGCCCAGCCAGCGAAATTGCCGGCATCGGTGGTCAGGATCGCGTCCTCCGGCAATACAGCCTGGAGTGTGGCGATGATCCGTCCCGGGTGTACCCCGGGGCCGTCCCACGGGTGGGCGTCGATCACCGTTGCCGCCTCCCACGCGGCTCGATCCTCGGCGTTCCGGGCTACACGTCCGTCGGTGGACGCAGCATCCAGCACGCCGCGGGCCTCCAGCCTCGCGACCGCCGCGCGAAGGAACTGCTTCGCGTCTGCCTCGACGGTCAGATCCGGCGTCCGAAGGTCCGGGCTAGGCCGCACTGGGGCGATGTCGACGTGCGCCCAGCGTGTCCCGGGCGCCGGAATGGACCAGCCGTGCGACGCGATCTCGCCGAGACGGCATCCAATCACCAGCATCCCGTCGGCGTTCTCAAGCCGTTCACGAACGACAGCCGGTGAGCCGTAGCCGGTCATTCCCAGGTAGAGCGGGTGGTCATTGGGGACGAGGTCGCCGCGTCGCCACCCGGCGATGACCGGGACCCGGATGAGTTCCGCCAACCTGAGGAGATCGTTGGAGGTCCGGGCGCGCAACACGCCAGCGCCGGCCAGGATGACCGGGCGTTCCGCCCCAGTGAGGAGATGGAGAACGGCGGCGAGCTGTTCGTCGGTCGGTCGGCGGGGTGCAATCCTGACCGGCTCTGGCACGAGACCCACCGGTACCTCGAGATCCAGGAGCTCCTCGGCAAGGGAAAGGAGGACTGGGCCGGGACGGCCCGTGGTCGCTTCGGCCACGGCACGGCCGACCGCGGCGACCGCCTCGGTCACATCACCCGGCTCCGCGGCCCACTTGGCAAGGCCGCCGATTGTCTCGACGAGGGCGGCCTCCTGGAAGCCCTCTCGGCCGCGTGTCGCCCGCTCAACTTGCCCGACGAGGGCAAACATCGGGCTCGAATCGGCCAACGCGGTGTGGATCCCGATGGCCAGATTGGACGCTCCGACGGCGCGCGTTGCGAGGCACGCCGCGGGCCGGCCGGTGAGTTGGGCGTGTGCTTCCGCCATGAACGCGGCCGCCCCTTCATGGCGTGTCGCCACGACATGGATCCCCGCGCCCTCGAGCCCGTCGATCAGCCCCAGGAAGCTCTCCCCGGGAACCGTGAAGGCCCAGCGAACGCCGGCCCTCCGCAGGGCATCCGCCACCATCCGGCCCACAGTGACAGGGCCGGGGGCAGGTTCTGCCGGGGCTTCCTCTGCAGTGGCTTCTGCGGCGTCGTCATCTGCGGCAGGTTCTGATGCAGGTTCTGCGGCGGCCTCATCGCCGGGCCCGGCGGGCTCGGCAGCGTAATCTGCCAGGTCATCTGCCACGTCATCGACCGGGCCATCGGCCATGGCGTCAGCAAGCAGATCCATCGTGTCCGCGGGTGCGTCGCCCTCGAGAGCGGGTTCCACCTCAGGCTCCGCTGCGAGATCGGCTACGTCCAACTCGCCAGGCTCCAGGACTTCGTCCATGTCAGACACCGGGCGCCGGCAAGGCTGTGATGAGCATGCTGAGGATCAGGATGATCGCCACCAGACCCACGATGAGGCGACTGAATCGTGCACCGGCCATCGTCTCGACTACCGGTAGTTCTGGAACTGAAGTGGGACGGACTCGTCCAGGTCACGGAATTTGGCGATGACGCGCTGGAGATCGTCCTTGTTCTTTCCCGAGACACGCAGCGCGTCGCCCTGGATCTGCGACTTCACCTTCGGGAACTCGTCCCGGATGATCTTGGCCAGCTTCTTCGCGAGCTCGTCAGGGAGTCCGCGTCTGAGCCCGATCTTCTGGCGGACCATGTTCCCGCCCGAGGGCTCGACCTTCCCCCAGTCAAAGATCTTCAGCGACAGGTTCCGGCGGATCGCCTTCGACTCGATGAGGTCCTTGACCGCCGCGGCCCGGAATTCCGTGTCTGTGAGCAGGGTGATCTCCGTCGCCGTCTGTTCGAGTTCCACGGTCGCGCCCTTGAAGTCGTAACGCTGTCCGACCTCGCGCCGGACCTGGTCCAGGGCGTTGCGCAATTCCATGACATCGAACTCGCTGACAACGTCGAAGGAGACATCTCCGGCCATTTATCCTCCGTTGCCTCCCCTACTCCGCCGCTGACTCGTGCCGGTTGTACCAGAAACGCGCCTTGCGAATCCGGCCATCGTCCGCGATCTCGAGCGTGACGAACCCGGCGAGGCGGATACGGGCACGCGTGTGGCGGTGCACGTAGCTCGCGTGCCAGGCTGCCAGGATCGTCGGCGGGACGACCCAGTGACGCTCGAACGTGAACTCTACCTGTTCCTCGGATTCGGAGGTCCCAAGGAGGCTCCTTCGGAGTTCGTTGTGGCCGACGAGAGGTGGCGCGAACGGGTCACCGTGCGACTCGGCGTCCGGCGTGTACAGGTCAACCCAGGCGTCGCCGTCCCACGTACTCCGGATCCGCGCAAAGCGATCGAGAAGTTCGCCGGCGGTAGCGTAGTCGAGCTGGCTCATGCGCCGCCGCCACCGAGTCGCTCCAGGAGCCGCTCCGCGATCCGATAGCTGTGCCCGCCGCCCATGACGAGGACCACGTCACCGGCGCGGACCTCGCCGGCCAGCCAGTCCGCTGTACGTTCGGCCGATCCCGTGGCTGCGTTCGGCATCTCCGGGCGAAGGCGCGCGACGGCGGCCACGAGTGCCTGGGGCGAGGTGATCGAGGTATCCGGATCGCGGCCGGCCCAGATGTCCGCCACCGCAACGGCGTCTGCGCTGGCGAGCGCGACCCCGAAGTCACCGAGGAGCGCGGCCGTTCTGTGATAGGTCAGTGGTTCGTAGACCGCCCACACACGCCGACCGGGTTCACGCTGGCGGATCGCGGCGATCGTCTCCCGGATCGCGGTGGGGTGATGGCCGTAGTCGTCGTAGACAGCGACGTCGCGGGCCTCGCCCTTGAATTCCAGCCGGCGCCCGATGCCCTCAAATGAAGCCAGGCCGGCCGCCACGGCCGAAGGCTCCAGGCCGAGAGCCAGACACGCCCCGGCGACCCCCAGAGCATTGGCCGCATTGTGACGGCCCGCGCTGGGCAGGGAGAGTCCGACGGGGCCGCCGAGCGCATCGAGACCATGGAGGTCCAAGGCTGTCGAATTGGGGCGGGCTTCGGTGATCCGGCCCAGGAGGACCGTGGCCGCGCCGGCCGCCGTTCGAAACCGGTCCGCAATCCCCCGGGCGAATCCGCCGATCCGCTGGGGTGCGACATCGACGAGCGCCACCGCGATGAGGCGCCCCGGCCACGCTCCGAGGCGCCCGACGATATCCGCGACGCCCGGATCACCAACATTGGCGACGAGGACCGGCGGCCGGCCGCCTGAGATGCCGTCCGCCGTGCGCCAGATCCACGCCGTGAACGTCGCGAGGACCGCCTCGCGATCGGCGAACACGTCGGGATGGTCCCACTCCGCGCTCGTCAGCACGATGAGTTCCGGGTGGTACGCGTCGAAGTTCCCGGCGTATTCATCGGCTTCCACCACGAACAGGTCGCCTCGGCCAACGCGCGCCGTCGCGGCTCCATCACCCGTCACGGAGGCCGGCAGGAGCGCGCCAACGAACGCGGACGGATCCAGCCCGGCCGAAGTGAGGACGTGGACCAGCCATCCGCTCGTGGTGCTCTTCCCGTGGGTGCCCGCAACCGCCAGCAGCCGGTGACCGGCGGCAGCGTCGGCGACGAGCTGCTGCCATGGCTCCACGGGGATCCGGGCGGCCGAAGCGGCCTTCAGTTCGGGGTGGTCCGGGGCGATCGCCGTCAACGCCTTGGTCACGGCGAGGCGCGTTGGACGTGGATCCGCGTCAACGTGGGCAGGGTCGTGGCCCCCGGCGATTGGGATACCTGCGACTCGCAGTGCGGGAGTGTACGGCGAGTCGCCGCCCGGGTCACAGCCGCTCACCGACGCACCCGCCGCGTGGGCGAGGAGCGCCGCGGCCGATGCACCCGCGCCCGCAATCCCCAGGACGTGGATGCGCTCGTCGGGCCGTATGGGCCGGGCCGGGCGCGGCCCGGCGAGGCCGGCGCCGATCTCCCGCGCCGTTCGCGTCACCCGATGGGCCCCACAGAGATGGTCTCGGCATGCTCGATGAGCCAGCGGAGCACCTCACGCGCACTCTCGTGTCGATTCGCCGTGCGATCGCCCGTCCACACGTAGCGCCGGACATCGGCCATGCCGGCATCGGCAAGCCCGACGTAGGTGAGGCCGACCGGCTTCTCCGCCGAGCCCCCGTCCGGACCGGCAATCCCCGTCACCGACGCGGCGAGGGAGACGCCGAATCGAACGCGCGCTCCAAGGGCCATCGCCCGCGCGACCTGCGCACTCACCGCGCCGTGTGCGGCGAGCATGGACTCCGGAACGCCGAGCAGGTCTCCCTTGGCGTCGTCCGAGTAGGACACGACGGCGCCCCGGAAGTAGCCCGACGCCCCGGGTATCTCGGTCAGGGTGGCTGCCACGAGGCCGCCGGTGCAGGACTCTGCCACGGCCACCGTCAGGCGACGCCCCAGGCACAGCCCCTGGAGACGTTCGGCCAGCGCCAGGAGCTCGGCGTCAGCCATCGTGGGTCAGCGGTGCTCCGTGAGAACGGGGGGATCGGGTGGCTGGAAGAGCCAGGTTTCGGGAATGCCCGGCTTGCCGAGGGCCCCGAGGGCCACGCCGTTCAAGGTGAACTGGGTGTATCCGGACGAGCCGCTCCGGACCTCCACGGACGTCGTCCCGGTGAACGTGAGGGTGCGGCCGTTCGAGAATACCTTGCCACTCGTCGGGATCGAGGCATCCGGGACGCCGTCCACCCAGACTTTCAACCAGGCATCGCCACCGGCGATCGTGACCACGAGGTTGACGCCGACGTAGGCGACCGTCACGGTCCGCGTCAGGGACGCAGTCTTGCCCTCCGGAGAAGATGCGGTGACCGTGATGGACCAGCGGCCCTCAGTGAGCTCAAGCGGGGTTGTGAACGACCCGTCCTGGTCAACTGTCACCTTGATCGTATTCGGATCGGTCGACGGCGCTGGACTCGCTCCGGGCTCCGCCGTGGGCGGAGAAGCGGCCGGGGGTGAGGCGGCTGGCGGGGCTGTCGAGCCGTCCGCCGGCCCGAGATACACCGCAGACACCACGACACTCTGGGCGTTCGACGTGACCCCCTCGACGGGGATGGCTCCGTTCTCGTAGGTCGTACCGTCCTGCGGCTGGCTGACGGTCAAGGTCGGCGCCTGGATCACGAGGTACGGGACCTTGATGATGACCCTCTGGGGCGTTTCCGTCGGCTTCCCCGTGTCCGGATCAACAGCGTCGATGTCGAACTGGTTGGTTCCCCGGCGCAGGTCCACGTTGACGCTCCACGATCCGTCGGACAGAGCCGTCACCCGGTGAGGCTGCGCCTGGCCGGGGATCGAGACCGTGACCGTCGCTCCAGGCGAGGACGTCCCCTCCAGGCGGAAGGTGGTCGCGGACTCGGAGACATCCACCACGGCCGTGGCGGGGTTCGTGACCAGGAGCGTGGGCGGCTTGGCAAAGCGCAGCAGCTGTACCGCGAGGTACACGCCGAACAGCACGACGCCGAACGTCATGAGGCCGGCCACGACCACCGACGGAGAGAACTGGAGTGGCCGAGGCGTCTCGACGATCGTCCGCGGGGCGATCACGACGGACTCGGTCGCGTACTGGTCGCCGCGCTCTCGACGCCATTGCCGCAGGACGTCCTCAGGATCCAGCCCCAGATATACGGCGTAGTTGCGCAGGAAGCCCTTCGTGTACACCGCGCCCGGGAGCTCTCGGTAGTCGCCTCGTTCCAGAGCGGCCAGGTAGCGAGAGCGGATCTTCGTGTCCCGTTCGGCGCGAAAGAGATCGACACCCTTGCGTTCGCGTGCGGCGACGAGTCGGTCCGGCAGGGACGGCACGTCGTCATCATCGGGCCGGCCTGCAACCGGCCTGCGGCCCATGGCCCGCGGCTCGCTGCGCGTTCGCCGGGGGTCGTCGCCCATCGACATGTCCTCAGTCGTCTCCCGCGACATCGTCGTCCGCCTCTGCGCCGGGGTCCTCGCGCCGGAGGACCACGCGGGCGTTCGATCCGTCGAAAGCGCCGATGTACCCTCGCTCCTGCAGCTGGTCGATGATCCGCGCGGCCCGCGCGTAGCCGATCTTCAGTCGCCGCTGGAGGAGCGACGCCGAGGCTCGATCGTACTCTCGAATGACGTTGACGGCGTCCGGCAGGAGCCGATCCGCTGCCGCATCAGAGAGTTCGTCGGTGCTGCCCGACGAATCCTCATCGCTCGCAATGATCGAGAGGTCGTAGTGGGGATCCTCGATCTGGTCTCGCCAGTGCTGGCCGATCCGTCCGATCTCGACGTCTGACACGAAGACGCCCTGGAGGCGCATCGGACGCGGCAGGTCGGACGGCTGATAGAGCATGTCCCCGCGCCCGATGAGGTCCTCCGCGCCGGGCGAGTCGAGGATCGTCCGAGAGTCAATCTGGGAGGCCATGGCGAACGCGATCCGGCTCGGAAAGTTCGCCTTGATCAGCCCGGTCACGACGTTGACCGACGGGCGCTGGGTCGCCAGGACCATGTGGATCCCCGTTGCCCGGGCCTTCTGGGCGAGGCGGACCACCGGGTCCTCCACGTTCTTGCCCTCGCGCATCATGAGATCGGCGAGTTCGTCGACGACGATGACGATGTAGGGCATGCGGTCGGCGGGATCCGCACGCGTCTCGTTGTAGCCGCGGATGTTGCGGGCCGTGGCGCCGGCGAAGCGCCGGTAGCGGCCCTCCATCTCGTTGACCGCCCACTTGAGGGCGGCCTTGGCTCGCTCCGGTTCCGTGATCACGGGGACCAGCAGGTGCGGCAGGCCGTTGTAGGAGGCGAGCTCCACCCGCTTGAGATCCATGAGGATCATCCGGACATCGTCCGGCGTCGAATTGCACAGCAGGCTCGTGATGAGCGCGTTGACCATGACGCTCTTGCCGGATCCGGTGGCCCCGGCAATGAGCAGGTGGGGCATCTTGGCCAGGTCAACCGCCTGGGCGTGCCCAGCAACGTCACGACCGAGTGCGAACGTCAGGCGTGAGGTGCCGCCGCCGGCGAGATCGACCGACTCGAGGATCCCGCGCAGCGCCACGATGTTGAAGTCCTGGTTCGGGACCTCGATGCCCACGGCGCTCTTGCCGGGGATGGGTGCCTCGATGCGCAGGGATCGCGCGGCCAGGGCCATCGCGAGGTCGTCGGCAAGGCCTTCGATCCGGCTCACCTTCACGTGCGCTGCCGGTTGGACCTCGTACTGGGTGACCACGGGCCCGGCGTTGCGTCCAACGATCTTGGCCGGGATCTCGAAGCTCGCCAGCTTTCGGACGATGATCTCTTCGTTCCGTCGATGATGGGCATCCTCGCCCCCGGGAGCGATGAGTTCGATGGTCGCGTCCAGGAGCTCCAGCGGCGGGAGCACGTACTCCTTGCGCTCCCGCGTTGGCGGAGAGTCGGACGCATCCGTGATGTCATCCCGGTCACGGACGGGCCGCAGCGCTGCGGGGGACGTCGCCGTCCCATTCAACGCCCCTCCGGTCCCCGCCAGGCTGCCGTCGCGCGCAGGGGCGAAGGTCGCCGATGTCTGCGCCTGGGATGGAATGCCGGACGGAATGTGATCCGGTTGGTCGGCCCCCCAGATCCCGGTCTGGCCGGCAGAGCTGGCGCCCGAGACCGAGGTCCGCCCGACGCGTCCCGTGGCTCGCCCGGCTGGGCGGTCCAGCGTGGACGCCGCACCGGCCTCCTGAGCCTGTCCGTGTGGCTGCGGGCTCGGTCGTGCGTCCCTGCGGATGGAGGCTGCGGCCGTGGTGCCCAGCCAACGCGCCAGGCTCGTACCCGGCCGCACGATGGAACGAAGCGGCAGGTTCAGGGCCAGAAGCAGGCCGACGACGGCCAGGCTCACCAGGAGGACGAACGCCCCAGGCCGTGTCACGAGCGGTGCAAGGACATCCGCCAGGAATTGTCCGATCCGACCGCCCCCCCGCTCGGTCCCGAAGAGGTCCAGGTCCAGGATCTCGAAAGCCCCGAGGAAGCCCGCGAACGCCAGGGCCAGGCCGCCGAGGGTCAGTCCCCAGCCCGATCCAGGCCGCTTGCCTGGACCCCACTCCACGTACCAGCCGGCTCCCAGCAGGATGAACGGCAGCAGCCACCGGCCGGTCTCGAAGAAGGGAGCGATCGAGTCACGCCACCAGTCGGTCAGCCGACCCTGACCGGGCAGGACCAGTGCGATCAGCGTCACGGCCCCAAGAACGAGCAGAATGATCCCACTGATGGATCTGGCGACCTCCGGGTCCACGTTTGGGAGGTTGATCCGGGGCAGATTGAAGCCAGCCCGGCGGCGCGAACGGCGAGGCGCGGACCGACGACGGCTCGCCACGCCTAGATCTCCACAACCACCGGGAAGACCATCGGGCGACGCTTCGTCTGCTCGTACAGGAAGCGCGACACGCCGTCCTTGATCTGGGTCTTCATCAGCGCGATCTCGCTGATGTGGTCGCCGGGGTTCTCGACTGAGGCAACGACGCGATCCAGCGCGGCCTCGATGATGCGGTCGTGCTCGGCACCGTGGACGAAGCCTCGGGTGATGATCTCCGGTCGGCCGATGACGTTGCCGGTCTGCTTGTCCACTGTGACCACGATCATGAACATCCCGTCGTTGGCGAGCGCTCGCCGGTCTCGAAGCACGACGTCGCCGACTTCGCCGACCGACAGTCCGTCGACGTAGACGTAGCCCGCCGGAACCGGAGCCGCTCGCCGGGCGCTCCCGTCGCCCGTGATCTCGATCGGCTGGCCGTTCTCGATGATGAACACGTTGTCGGGCGACACACCCGTCTCGATCGCCAGGCGTCCATGCTGGACCTGCATCCGGAACTCGCCGTGGATCGGGATGAAGTGCCTGGGCTTGGTCAGCCCGAGCATGAGCTTCAGCTCTTCCTGACTCGCATGGCCCGATACGTGGGCGCGCTTGATCGTGTGGTAGAAGACGTTGGCGCCGGCCTTGAACAGGTTGTCGATCGTCCGGCTCACGTACTCCTCGTTGCCGGGGATCGGGCTGGCGCTGACGATGACGGTGTCGCCCGCCCGGATCTCTACGAAGCGATGATCCCGGTTCGCCATCCGGGCGAGGCCGGCCATCGGCTCACCCTGGGCGCCGGTCGTGCAGATGACGAGCTTGTCATCCGGCACTTCGTTGAGGCGGTCCTTGGGCACGATCCGCCCCGGCTCGTGGGTCAGATATCCGAGGTCCGTGGCGATCCGGAAGTTCTGCTCCATGGATCGGCCGATGACGCTGACCTTGCGGTCGAAGGTCGCGGCCGCATCGAGGACCTGTTGGACCCGGGCGATATTGCTCGCGAAGGTGGCCACGATGACCCGGCCATCCAGCGGCTCCATGATCTCGCGGAACGCCTCGCCAACCGTCCGCTCTGAGGGCGTGTAGCCGGGATTCTCGGCCCGGGTGGAGTCGGACAGGAGGCAGATGACGCCCTCCTCGCCGAGCTTGGCGAGGATGTGGAAGTCGGACAGCCTGCCATCCACGGGCGTGTGATCGAACTTGAAGTCACCCGTGTGGACCACCGTGCCGACCGGAGTGCGCAGGGCAATACCCATGGCATCCGGGATCGAGTGGCCGACCCGGAAGGGAACCACGCCGAACGGTCCGATCTGGAGCTCGTCACCTGGCTCCAGGGGCAGGAGCTCGTTGTTGCGGAGCTTGTGCTCCTTGACCTTGTTGCCGAGCAGCCCGCGCGCCAGCTTGGAGGCATACACGGGTACGCCCGGGAACTCGGGCAGCACGTACGGCAGCGCGCCGACATGGTCCTCGTGGGCGTGGGTGATGATGAACGCCTTGACGTTGGCACGGCGTTCCTTGAGATAGGTGATGTCGGGAATGACGAGATCAATCCCGAACATCTCCTCGTCGGGAAACATGAGACCGCAGTCGATGACGACGATGTCTTCGCCGTACTCGAACACGTACATGTTCTTGCCGATCTCCCCCACCCCGCCGAGCGGGATGATCCGGAGTGGCGTCTCATTGGATTCGGGCTGAATTCGCTTTGGCATACAGGTTCGTTCCGTTCAGAAGAGGGTAGGCGCCTCGGGCGCTGGTTCGATGGTGGTGGATTCAATCGCGGCTGTCAGGGCCGCACTCTGGGTAGCGGTCGACGTGGACGCCTCGCGCCGGTTGCGCGCCGCGAGCAGGGCGGCAGGGATCCCCGCAGCATCGTCGTAGCTCTGCCGCTCCACGTCTGACGAGCGGAGTGCGGCGGCCGGGTGGTACATGGCGTAGACCATGGCCGCGCGGGCACCGGTGGCAGGGTCGACCGGATGGAGCGTCCCGTGGGACTGACCGATCCGCGCGCCGGGGATGAACCGCCCCATCGAGTGCCTGCCGAGCGTGACGACCAGTGCGGGATCGAGGATCCGGAGCTGTCGCCCCAGGTATGGCAGACAGGCAGCGATCTCATCGGGTTCCGGATCGCGATTGTCGGGCGGGCGGCACTTCACCACGTTGGTGATGAAGACCTCGTCCCGCCGCCAGCCGATGGTCGCCAGGAGGCGGACCAGGAGATCGCCGGCGCGGCCTACGAACGGCCGGCCCTGTCGGTCCTCGTTCATGCCGGGCCCCTCGCCCACGAACACAACCTCGGTGTCCGGATGGCCCTCGCCTGGCACCGCCAGCGTCCGGCCCGCATGGAGTCGGCAGCGGGTGCAGGCGCGGACCTCAGATGCGACGGCCTCGAGCGCCGCCGCGCGCGAGGCCGGCGTAAGCGCCGGGGCCTCGAGCGCCTCTCGGCGCTCGGCTGGCGTCACGCGGTCGCCTCGACCGGCGTTGTGCGTCGCGACGCGGCGGCAACCCAGCCACGCTGGGCAAGCACCTCGGCGATCTCCACCGCGTTGGTGGCGGCGCCCTTCCGCACGTTGTCCGAGACCACCCATAGCGCCAGACCACGGCCACCGGGGACCGACGGGTCCTGGCGGACGCGTCCGACAAAGACCTCATCGTGGCCGGCGGCGTCGCTCGCGAGCGGGTAGACATGCTGGCCCGGATCATCCTGGACCACCACGCCCGGCGTGACCGCGAACAGTGCCCGTGCCACGTCCGGCGTGATCGGCCTCACTGTCTCCACGTGAATCGCCTCGGAGTGGCTGATGAAGACCGGGATCCGGACGGCAGTGCACGACAGCCGGAGGTCGGGAAGGTGCAGGATCTTCCGGCTCTCCGCCACAACCTTCCACTCCTCCTTCGTGTAGCCGTTTTCCAGGAAGACGTCGATCTCGGGAATGGCATTGAACGCGATCGGATGCGGATACACCGACGCAGCCTTGGGTTCGCCGGTCACGTGGGCACGGATCTGGGTTTCGAGTTCGGCCATCGCCTTGGCGCCCGTTCCAGACACGCTCTGGTACGTGTCCACGATCACTCGCTCCAGCCCGACCGCATCGCGCAGGGCCATGAGGACCGGCGCCAGCTGCATCGTTGAGCAGTTCGGGTTGGCGATGATCCCCTCGTGCTCGGCCAGGTCATCCGGGTTCACCTGGCTGACGACAAGCGGCACGCTCGGATCCATACGCCATGCGCTGGAGTTGTCGATGACCGTCGCGCCTCGGGCTGCCGCCTCCGGTGCCAGCGCCCTGGACGTATCGCCACCGGCACTGAACAGGGCGATGTCCACGCCCACGAACGCTTCCGGGGTCGCCTCCGCCACCTTGATCGTCCGACCGGCCACGGTCACCATCCGGCCGGCGGACCGGCCCGAGGCAAGCAGACGCAACTCCCCGAACGGAAATCCCCGTTCGGTGAGGACCTGGACCATCGTCCGGCCGACGACGCCGGTGGCGCCGACAACCGCGACGGTGAGAGGGGTTCGTTGGCTCATCCGGGCATGGCTCCGCGGGGCAGTCTGATCAGCCGGGCACCGGCCGAGTATACCAGCGAGGCATCAGCGTCCCGGCGGTGCCGAGGGTCGGATGCCAAGGCCCCGACCAGGTTCGGTCCCGGTCCTGAAGCGCTCCCCGGCACGCCGTCGGGGAGCCTCCAGGCGGATGTCTGGCTCAGGCGGGGTCCTTCGCCAGGTGCCGCTGCATGGCCGCCTTGCGGGAAAGGTTGACCCGTCCCTGGCGATCCACTTCGATAACGACGACCATGACCTCGTCCCCGACGCTCACGACGTCCTCGACGGTCGGCACGTGGTAGTCGGCGAGCTCGCCGATCCGGACGAGGCCTTCCTTGCCCGGCAGGATCTCGACGAAGGCGCCGAAGCCCATGATCCTTGTGACCTTGCCGAGGTAGAGCGCCCCGACCTCGACCTCGCGGGTCAGGCTCTCGATCCAGAGGATCGCCTTCTTCGCATTCTCGCCGGAGACGGCCGCGATCTCGACGGTACCGTCGTCCTCGACGTTGATCTCCGTCTGGGTCTCTTCCTGGATCTTGCGGATCATCGAGCCACCCTTGCCGATGATCTCGCGAATCTTCTCCGGGTTGATCTTGATCGTGGTGATCCGCGGAGCGAAGTCACTCATCGACTCGCGCGCCTCGGGCATGACCTCGGTCATCTTGTCGAGGATCTCGAGGCGAGCCGCGAGGGCCTGCTTGAGGCCGTCGCGGATGATTGCCTCGTTGATGCCCTGGACCTTGATGTCCATCTGCAGGGCGGTGATCCCGTCCCGCGTGCCGGTCACCTTGAAGTCCATGTCACCCACGGAGTCTTCCTTGCCAAGGATGTCGGTCAGGACCACGAACCGGCCGTCCGGCTCGCTGATGAGGCCCATCGCAGCACCGGCGACCGGCGCCGAAATCGGCACACCGGCATCCATCAGGGCGAGGGTCGATCCGCACGTCGAGGCCATGGAGGTTGAGCCGTTCGAGGACAGGCACTCGGACACGAGCCGAATGACGTAGGGGAACTCGTCGTGGCTCGGCAGAACCGGCACAAGCGCTCGCTCGGCCAGATTGCCGTGCCCGATGTCGCGCCGGCTCGGGCCACGCATCGGCTTGTTCTCGCCGGTGGAATACGGCGGGAAG
Organism: uncultured Chloroflexia bacterium; assembly: GCA_963697415.1. Lineage (GTDB taxonomy): Bacteria > Chloroflexota > Limnocylindria > Limnocylindrales > CSP1-4 > UBA5189. Next base: position 2,217,748 of record CAVONW010000003.1, on the reverse strand, counting down.
TTGTAGTGGTGGATGTACCGCTTCTCCGTCTTCGGGCTGATCGTGTCGATCCGCTGGACATCCGAGGTCGAGCCGAGCGTGGCGATGGTCAGGACCTGGGTCTCGCCCCGCGTGAACAAGCCGGAGCCATGCGCACGGGGAAGGATCCCGACATCGACCGAGATCTGGCGGAGCTCGGTCAGGCCGCGGCCATCCATCCGGATCCCCTCGTCGAGGGCCATCTGACGGGCGGTCTTCTTGTTGACGAGGTTGAACAGGTTCTTGCTGACGCGTGCTTCGCGGCGCGCGGCTTCCTGGAGGGCCTTGCTGTCACCGCCGTCGCGAGCTGCACGGATGGAAGCGGCGATCCCCTCGCGCAACGCCTTGAGCCGTGCGGGCAGGTCGTTCCCGAACCAGATGAGCAGGTTGGCCGTGGCCTCGGCGTCCGGCAGCGCGCGGTGCGCCTGGGCGAGCTCGATGCCGAAGAAGCGCGACAACGTCTCGAGCTTGTAGTTCTCCAGGTCCGGATAGCCGTCCCGGGCGATCGCGAGCGTGTCCAGGTAGCGGCCCTGCTCGAAGTGCGTCCCGTCGGCAAGCGCCGCCTCGATGAACGCGAGGTCGAACCCGACCGAGTGACCCACGATCGGCGCATCACCGATGAAGGCGACCGCCTGCTTCGCGGCGTCGGCCGGCTTGGGGGCCTTCTTGACGTCGGCGTCCTTGATGCCGTGCATCTGATTGCCAACGATCGGGCGACCCGGGTTGACGAAGGTCGACCACCGATCGGTGATCCTCCCGCCCTTGACCTTGACCGCGGCGATCTCGACGAGATCGGCCATCCTGGGGTCCGTGCCGGTCGTCTCGACGTCGACGATGACGAACTCGTCCCCGGCGTCTGCGGCCCGGGCGAACTCGAGGACCGACGATGTGCCGGCCTCGAGGAACGGCGTGATCTTGGCCTTGCCGACCGCCTTCCGGAGATCCTCCTGGATGTCGATGAGCGGCTGAAGCGCGCGATGGCCGAACAGGATCGCCTCGGCCATGACGTCTTCGGGCAGGAGCTTGGCGCCCGCCTCAACCATCATGATCGCGTCACGCGTGCCGGACACGATGAGGTCCAGTTCCGACTCGGCGAGTTCGCTGAAGGTCGGGTTGACCACGAACTCGCCACCGATCCGGCCGATTCGGACGGCACCGACGGGCCCCGCAAACGGGATCTCGCTGATCGTGAGTGCGGCCGACGCCGCGATGGTGCCGAGGATCTCCGGCTCATTCTCCTGGTCCGTCGAGAGCACCGTGACGACGAGCTGGATGTCGTCCTTGTAGCCCTCTGGGAAGAGCGGGCGGAGCGGGCGATCCGTCAGGCGCGCGGCCAGGGTCGCCGCCTCCGACGCGCGGGCCTCGCGCTTGATGAAACCGCCGGGGATCTTGCCCGCGGCGTACATGCGCTCTTCGAATTCCACGGTGAGCGGGAAGAAGTCCAGGCCCGGACGCGGATCCGACCGATTGGCGGTGCCGAGGACGAGCGTGTCGCCGTAGCGAACGGTGACTGCGCCGCCGGCGAGGCGTGCGAGCTTGCCGGTTTCGATGGTCAGCGTTCGACCACCGATCTGGGTCTCGAGAAGTGTGGACACGGGGTGGTGTTCCTCCTGGCCGCGGAGGAGGTGACGAGTCTTCCTGGCTGTACCGGTCCCGACGGGCGCCTGATGCGAGTGACCCCGGGATGAGCCCGGGCGTCAGAAGTCGCGAGGCGCTAGCGGCGGAGTCCGAGCCGTGCGATGACGGCGCGGTAGCGCGTGTTGTCCTTCTTCACGAGATAGGCGAGAAGGCGACGGCGCTGGCCGACGAGCTTGAGGAGACCGCGGCGCGAGTGATTGTCCTTTGGAAAGCGCCGGAGATGCCCCGTGAGCTCCGTGATTCGCCCGGTGAGGAGCGCGACCTGGACTTCTGGGGAACCGGTATCGCCATCCTTGACGGCAAACCCGGTCATGATCTCCTGCTTTTCATCCCGCGCGAGCGGCACTCGGTCCTCCGAAACGGACGTGACTGTATGCGTTCCATTCACTATGACCGACGGATCGTAGCAGCGTCACCCGGATCAGGCAACTGCCTGAGGGTCCGGTCTACCCGGATCCTGCGCCGATGAACGTGACACGAAGGCGGTAGCCGGCGACCGATGCCAAAGCCTTCGCTTCGATCTCCAGCCGTCCATCGGCCAGGACGGTGACCACCGCCTGGGCACCAAGGTCGTCGCGGCCGTCAAGCCTGGGCCCCACCATCGCCGCATACGGGCCGGCGGGCGGAAGCGCAACCGGCATCGGAAACGCCAGGTGCACCCGATCCTGGACGCTCCTCGTCCGCTCCCCTACCACGGCATACGGGCGTCCGAGCAACGCCGTGGCACCGGCCAGGTCACCAGCCGCGATGGCGGCGCGGATCTCGGCGCTGCGGACTGGGCGGCCCCCGAGATCGAGCGGCGGAATGACGACGACGTCGTAGCCCATCGTGGCCCCCAGCGCAGTGACGGCCTCGGGGGTGCCGCGCCGCTCATGCCCGAATGCCGAGTCGGGCGTCATGAGGAATCCCGCGACGTTGACGCCCGCGGCGATCCGACCGATGAACTCCTCGTAGCTCGTCATGCGCAGCGCAACATCGAAGTGCTGGACGACGGTCAGCTCGATGCCGGCGCGCGCCAGCAGGGCAAGACGCTCGTCTGGATCGCACAGGAGTGCGGGGGCCGCACCGGTCAGAATCTCGTCCGGGTGATGATCGAATGTGATCACCGCGGGCCGAGCCTCCCTGGCGGCTGCGGCGTCCCGAAGGTGACGGAGCAGGTAGAGGTGACCCAGGTGGAGGCCGTCGAAGACGCCGACGACCAGGAACAGGCGCCCGTGCGCGGGCCGCAAGGCATCGATCCCCGGCACGACCACCGTCGAGCCATCGGCAGGATCAGTCACCAGTCGCCTCCGTGGCCGCATCCGAGACGTTCGCATCCGCACCGTGAACGTCCGTTCCGCGGGTGGCCGCGCCCTGAACGCCATCGTCTGACGGCCGAATCCCGGCGAGCATCTTGGACGGCGCGATACGTCGGCCGTCGAGCGCGCCGATCCCCACGATCCGCCCCGCGCCGTCGAGAAGGCGGATGGGGGTCTCGGGCGGCAGGTCACCGACGCCGGCGACGGGTCGGATGAAGCGGCCCATCGCGGCGTCCTTGACCTCAGCTGGCGTGAGCCGAACCGCGGGAAGTGGTTCCAGGCCGGCGTCTGCTGGCAGGAGCAACGGTTCCAGGCCTTCCGCATCGTCAGCGGCCGCGGCCCGGAGTCGCTCCAGGGTGACTGCACTCTCAAGCTGGAACGGTCCGCTCCCCGTCCTGGTGAGGGCCCCGAGATAGGCTGCGCTGCCGAGCGCGGCACCGAGGTCCCGAGCGAGTGCCCGGATGTAGGTGCCCGCAGAGCACACGACGTTGATCACCGCAATCGGCCGGCGTGGGTCATCTGCGTTCCATGCGACGAGATCCAGGTCGTGGATGGTTACCGTCCGCTCAGGCAGCTTCGGGGGGGCTCCTTCGCGAGCCAGCGCGTAGGACCGCCGGCCGCCGACCTGGATCGCGGAGAACACGGGCGGCCGTTGCTGGATCTCGCCCCGAAACGCATGCAGCGCCTCCGTGACCGCCGCGGCGTCGATCACGGGGCCTTCCACCGGCGTCAACTCGCCCACGAGGTCGTCGGTCGTCGACGACGCCCCGATGCAGACCGTTGCGCGGTAGCTCTTCCGGTCACCGAGGTGGTACTCGACGAGCCTGGTTGCCCCGCCCAGGAAGAGCGGCAGGACGCCCGAGGCGAAGGGATCGAGGGTCCCGCCATGCCCGATCCGGCGAGTGCCGCTGAGGCGCCGCACCAGCGCCACCACATCGTGCGAGGTAGGGCCCGCGGGCTTTGCCACGACCAGGACGCCCTCCAGGCCCTGGAGGGCGGGCCGACGGGCCACGCTCAGCGCCGGACCGCGGCCGCGAGCCGCTCAGCCTCGGGCAGGACTCGCGCCCGGGCCGTTACCACATCAGCAGCCACGCTGGCCCCGGCCGCGCGGGCATGGCCGCCACCGCCGAAAAGGCCGGTCAGGACCACCGCGTCCACGCCATCCGGCCTGGTTCGCACGGAGATCCGGGTCAGGTCCGGCGCGGCTTCCTTGAACAGGATGGCGATCTCGGCCGCCTCGGACTGCGACAGGAGGTCGATGATCCCCTCCGAATGCGAACTGAGGGCGCCGGTTTCGGTGACATCCGCAACCGTGAGCGTGGAGTAGATCACGAGGCCGTCCGCGACGGTGCCCAGTCGGTCCAGGACTCGTCCGAAGAGGCGCAGCTGGGCGTCCGGCTTTGACCGGTACAGGAGACGCGATATCTCCGCGAGCGGCGCGCCGGCTCCAACCAGCACCGCAGAGACCGCGAGTGTCCGGGCCGTGGCGTTGGGATGAGCAAAGGTCGCGGTGTCCATGATGATCCCGGCCATGAGCACCGTGGCAAGGGCACCGCCGCCGGCCGTCAGGGGAACTCCCAGCGCGGGCGCAAGGAGTGCGACGAGCTCACATGTTGCAGCGGCCTCCGGGTCAACCCAGTCTTCGGCGCCGGCTGCGCCGTTCGATGCGTGGTGATCGATGACCACCGTAGGCAGCGCAGCAAACAGGTCTGGATGGCGATCCCGAACCGGGCCGACACGGTCCAGCGATCCGCAGTCGACGATGACGAGGAGGTCGTAGGCTCGATTCGGTTCGGGGTCCGTGCGGAAGTCCCGGATGCCCGGCAGGAAGTCGTACAGCGGCGGCGGCACGTCGGAGCAGACGAGGCTGGCGAGCCCGCCGCGCGCCAGCAGGAGCTCCCGGATACCGAGTGCCGCCCCGAGCGTGTCCGCGTCGGGGTTCTCGTGGCTGACGATGAGGACGTCGCGAGCCCCGCGCAGTCGGGCAACGACCGCCGGCGGAACAGCCTCCAGCCACGGATCGAGGCGGACGCTCATGGCCGGCCTCCGCGTCGGCCCGGGGCCGATCGACGACCCACGCTCGGTGAGCCAGCTGCCCCACGGCGGCGCCGGAACTGCCGCGCGGGACGCTCCACGTTCGCGCTGGGCCCTGTGGGACCGGATCCGCCAGCGCTGGGCGGCTCCGGCGCATCGCCCTCGTGCGGAAGCCGCGCCACCGGGGTCGGGAGCGGGTCCTCTGTCGGGGCCGCCTCGAGCGACTCCGTGCCCGCCTCGAGGTCGCTGAGGAGCTGCAGGACGCGTGTCCCCCGCTCGAGCGTGTCGTCAACGCGCAGGTGAAGCTCGGGGATGCGCTGGATCCGGATCCGCTTGCCGAGTTCGTGTCGAATGAAGGGCATGGCCCGGCCAAGCGCGCGAAGCGCCTCGTCTCGCACCGTCGGCGTTCCGATCACGCTCACCCAGACCCTGGCGTGCCGAAGATCTGGCTGCGTCTCCACCTTCGTGATCGTCACAAAGCCGATCCGCGGGTCGCTGATCTCGCGCGCGATGAGCACGCCGATCTCCTGTCGGAGGAGCTCATCAACACGGTCCGTTCGGTGCGTCATCGGGGCCTCGGTCGACGCCAGGTTTGCAGAGACGTCAGGACGACAGGGATCGGCTCACGGACTGCGTCGTGAAGCACTCGATGATGTCGCCCTCCTCCAGATCCGAGAAGCCGACAAGGCCGATCCCGCACTCGAAGCCCAGGGCGACCTCGCGAACATCATCCCGGAACCGCCGCAGCGAATCGATCCGGTCCGTCACGATGATCTTGCCACCGCGCCAGACACGCGCCCCGCCCTTGACGATCCTGCCCTCCGTCACGTACGACCCGCCGATCACGGTGGTCTTGCCGACCTTGATCAGCTTGCGGACCTCTGCACGGCCCTCGACGACCTCGACGATCTCCGGTTCGAGCAATCCGGACAGCGCCTTCTCGATGTCGTCGGTGAGCTGGTAGATGATGTCGTACAGGCGAACATCGACCTTCTCGGACTCAGCCGCTCGTCGCGCGGTATCGCTGATCCGGGTGCTGAACCCGACGACGATCGCGTTCGACGCAGCGGCCAGCAGGATGTCATTGTCGCTGATCTCTCCGGCACCCTCGTGCAGGATGTTGATCTTCACCTCGTCCGTGGCCAGTTGGCCGAGGGCGTGGGTGATCGCACCGAGAGAGCCCGACACGTCCGTCTTGAGGATGATCCGAAGCTCCTTGGCCTGGCCGGCCTGGATCTGTCGGTACAGGTCCTCGAGCGTAGCCCGCCCGCTGCCGTCGCCGCTCTTGGCGGCGACCTCGGCCTTGCGTGCCTCGACCATCGTCCTGGCCGCCTTCTCGTCCGCGACGACCCGGAGGACGTCACCGGCCTCCGGCACCTCGGACAGACCCAGGACGACCGCTGCGGTTGCAGGCCCGGCCTTCTGGATCCGCTTGCCCTTGTCGTTCTCGAGGGCGCGCACCCGACCGAACGTCTCGCCCACCACGATCACATCGCCCACGAGGAGCGTTCCCGTCTGAACGAGCGCGGTGGCCACGGGCCCGCGGCCACGATCCATGCGAGCTTCCACGATCGTCCCGATCGCGGACCGCTTCGGATTCGCCTTGAGGTCCTGGAGATCTGCCACCAGCAGCACCATTTCCACAAGATCGTCGAGGCCCAGTCGGCTCTTGGCCGAGACGGGCACGAGGGGCGTGTCGCCGCCGTACTCCTCGACGACGATGCCGGCCTCGGTCAGTTCGGTCTTCACCCGATCCGGATTGGCGTCTGGCTTGTCCATCTTGTTCAGGGCAATCACGATCGGCACCTTTGCCGCCTTGGCGTGACTGATCGCCTCGAGTGTCTGCGGCATCACGCCATCGTCGGCGGCCACGACAACGATCGCGATATCCGTGACCTTGGCGCCACGGGCGCGCATCGCCGTAAACGCCTCGTGGCCGGGGGTATCGAGGAAGACAACGCGCCGGCCGTCCTTGGTGATCTCGCTCGCACCGATGTGCTGGGTGATGCCGCCGCGTTCGCCGGACGCGACGGTCGTGGTGCGGATCGCATCCAGGAGGCTCGTCTTGCCGTGGTCTACGTGGCCCATGACGGTCACGATCGGAGCGCGCGGAACCAGGTTCGCCGCGTCGTCCTCCGTGAACAGTTCTTCCTTGGCCGCCTCGGACGTTGAACCGTCCTCGCCGTCCTCGCCGGCCTCTGCTCCCGCGGCGTCCTGGGGCTCCGCGACTTCATATCCGAGCTCGGACGCGACCAGGGACGCGGTGTCGCGATCGATCAGCTGGTTGATGGTTGCGAAGATGCCGCTCTTGATCAGTTCCCGGATCACATCCGCCGGGTTTACGCCGAACAGCTCGGCCAGCTCCTTGACCGTGATGGTCGACGGCAGCTCGACGGCACCACGCTCCCGCGGGTCTGCCGTCTGGACATTCGCGGCTCCGAAGGCGCCATCGCGACGCGGCGGCTTGCGGGGCCCGCGACGGCCGCGGGTGCCGCTCCTACTCCTGGCCATCGGCTCCTCCTTGGTCGATCAGGTCGGACACGGCCGCAGCGAGCTCGTCTCGAAGCTCGTCCGGGACCGGGGTATCGAGAGCCCGGCGCAGGGCGCCTCGGGCCACGGCGTTGGTGATGCAGGCAAGATCCTTGCAGACATAGGCGCCGCGGCCGTTGAGCCGACCGGTCGGATCGGCCGCCACGGTGCCTGATGGCGTGCGGACAACACGCAGGAGCTCCTGCTTGGGGCGCGAGGTCCGGCAGGCGACACACGATCGCGTCGGAGGCCGACGAGCAGCGACATGCTGGACCCCCGCGGCTACGACGACACCTCCTCGGGGGCGGCCTTCGTGGCCTTGGCCCGCGGTTTCCTGGCCGGAACTTCGGGCGCAGCAGCCTCCACGGGCACGTCGGCGGCGGCCGGGGCAGCCTTCGTGGCCTTGGCCCGCGGTTTCCTGGCCGGAACTTCGGGCGCAGCAGCCTCCACGGGCACGTCGGCGGCGGCCGGGGCGGCCTCTTCGGCCGCCTTTGCCTCAGCCACGGATACGTCGCTGCGGATGTCGATTCGCCAGCCCGTCAGCCTGGCGGCCAGCCGGGCATTCTGGCCCTCCCGGCCGATCGCCAGCGAGAGCATGCGCTCGGGCACGGTGACGTTTGCGATTCGATGCTCGGTGTCGATGTTGACCGACAGGACCTGGGCCGGTGACAGGGCGTTGGCCACAAAGGCGGATGGATCGTCGTTCCAGGGGATCACGTCGATCTTCTCACCACCGAGTTCGGCGACAACCGCCTGGACCCGTGCTCCACGCTGGCCGACCGTGGCACCAACTGGATCGAGCCCCTCCTGGCGCGAGCCGACGGCGACCTTGCTTCGACTGCCGGCCTCCCGGGCGATCGCCCGGATCTCGACAGTCCCGCTGTGGATCTCCGGGACCTCAAGCTCGAAGAGCCGCTTGAGGAAGCCCTTGTGGGTCCTCGTCACGAACAGGGCCGGCCCGCGTGGCAAGCGCCGCACTTCGAGGACGAACGCCTTGACGTTCTGCCCGATCCGATAGTGCTCGAGGGGTGACTGCTCGGTGGTGGCGAGAACGGCCTCGACACCCTTTCCGACGTCGAGGATGATCGCCCGAGGCTCAACCCGGTTGACGGTCCCGGTCACGAGCTCGCCCTCGCGACTTGCGAACTGATCGTAGACGACGTCTCGCTCCGCCTCCCTGAGGCGCTGAAGAACGACCTGCTTGGCCGTCTGGGCGCCGATCCGGCCGAATACGTCACCGTCCAGCTGTTCCGTCTCGACGAGTTCGCCGAGCTGGGCGTCCTTCTTCACGCGTTGGGCGTCGGCCAAGGTTAACTCGGTCAGTTCATCCTCGACTTCCGCGACGGCGGTGCGGGCGCGGAAGACCCGAATCTTGCCGCTCTCAGCGTCGATCTGGACGTAGATGTCCTCTTCGTTCGCGATCCGGCGATACGCGGACTGGATGGCGTCCTCAACCGTCCTGATCAGCTGCTCGCGGGGAACCTGCTTCTCAGCGTTGAGCTGGAGGAGGGCACCGATGAAATCTCGACTCATGGTCGCATCGCCCTCCATCGTTGTCTGTCTGTGTCCTGGACCGTCAAAAAAAAGTCGTGGGGGTCACCCACGTCCTTCGGAGGCGGCCATTCGATTCCGGGCCGGAGTATACACCCGGACCCGTGGACCGTCGATCAGGGTCGGCCCGGAAGGGCTCCGGTGGGGACCGGGTAGCGCCGCTCGACGTAACCCTCGAGAAGACTGATGAAGTCTTCCACGAGGCCTTCGCCCCGCAGGGTCCGGTCCAGCTGGCCGTCCACGAAGACCGGCGCAACCGGATCCTCGAAGGTTCCCGGCAGGCTGATCCCGATGTCGGCATGCTTCGATTCTCCGGGCCCGTTGACGACGCAGCCCATGACGGCCACGGTCAACTCCTCCACGCCTGGATGTGCGACTCGCCAGTCCGGCATTCGCTCACGGATGTAGGCCTGGATGCGCTCCGCCATCTCCTGGAAAAACGTGGACGTGGTCCGACCACAGCCCGGACAGGCGCTCACCTGGGGCAGGAAGGCCCGCAATCCCATCGACTGGAGGATCTGCTGGGCGACCCGGACCTCCTCCTCTCGCTCACCACCAGGTGCCGGGGTAAGCGAGACACGAAGGGTGTCCCCGATCCCCTCCTCGAGCAGGATCGCCATGCCGGCCGTTGAAGCCACGACGCCCTTCATGCCCAGGCCGGCCTCAGTCAGGCCCACGTGGAGCGGGTAGTCGGATCGCACGGCAAGGAGGCGGTAGACGTCCACGAGATCCCGGACGCGAGAGACCTTGGCCGAGAGGATGATCCGGTCGTGCCCAAGGCCCGTCGCTTCCGCCAGCTCGGCGGAGCGCATCGCTGATTCGATCATCGCCGCGATCATCACGGCGCGGGCGTCACGCGGGACCGCGGCGTGGGCGTTGGCATCCATGAGCTCGGTGAGGAGTTGCTGATCCAACGAGCCCCAGTTGACCCCGATCCGGACGGGCTTGTCGTGCTCGATCGCGACCCGGACGATCGTCTGGAAGTGCTCGTCATGGTGCTTCGAGCCGACGTTGCCCGGGTTGATCCGGTACTTCGCCAGGCCGGCCGCCATTTCCGGATAGTCCACGAGCAGCTTGTGGCCGTTGTAGTGGAAGTCCCCGACGATCGGGACCGCGACACCCAGGTCGGCGAGTTTTCGCTTGAGTTCTGGTACGGCCGCTGCTGCTGCCGCGGTGTTCACCGTCACCCGAACGAGCTGGCTGCCGGCATGGGCGAGCCGGCCGACCTGGATGGCGGTCGCATCGGGATCCGCGGTGTCCGTGTTCGTCATCGACTGCACGACGACGGGATGTGCGCTTCCCACGAGCACGCCGCCGACGTCGACCGAGACCGTCGGCCGCCGGCGTGGCCTGAGGAGCTCGCGGGAACTCATCCGCCAGCCAGGCCCCGCGCGATGTCGAATCCGGTCACCCAGACGAGGAACCCGAGCAGCATCGCGAACCCAACGAAGTACGTGAGGCGCTCGGCGCGGAGCGACAGGCGAGTCCCGGCCAACCGCTTGATGATGAGCATGAGCATCCGGCCGCCATCCAGCGGCGGGAATGGAAGGATGTTGACGACCGCGAGGTTGGCCGACAGGATCCCGGCCAGGTAGAGCGTGATGACCGGGCCGAAGCTCCAGAACACATCGCCGATCTGGGTCGCGATGCCGACTGGACCCGACACCGGCGGTGGCTCCGTGGGCCGGGTGATGATCGCGGTCGCGAGTTGGCCAACACCATCGACGATGAGGCCCATCGCCGACGTCGTCCGCTCCAGACCGAGCTGGAGGGCCCTGTCGAGTGGGTAGGTAACCCGGTCGGGCGTAGCCCGGGCCTCCAGCGGCGCCACGCCCACCTTGCCGATTCCCAGGGCTCCCTGGCCTAGGTCCACCTGGTCCTGAGTTCGAAGGGTGGTGCGCAGCTCGATCGTCTGAGCGTCGCGACGAACAGTCAGGACCACGGCCTGCCCGGCGCTATCCCGGAGCTCCTCGAGGACGGAGCCTGGGCCGAACGCGCCGAACGCCTGTCCGTCTACCCGCTCGATGACATCGCCGACCCGGACGCCGGCAGACTCGGCTGGGGACCCAGGGTCGACGTATGGGACGTAGACGCCGATCGCAGGATCGCCGGTCAGGGTGATCCCGGTGAAGATGGCCGCGGCGAGCGCAACGTTCATGACGACGCCGGCCAGGAGAATGATCAGCTGCCGGGCGAGGCTCTGAGTTCCGAACGAACGAGGGTCTTGCGCTTCATCCCCGTCTTCGCCCTCGAGCTTCACGAAGCCGCCGATCGGCAGCCAGTTCAGGGTGTAGACGGTCTCCCCGACATTCCGAAGGACCTTGGCGCGCGGCGGGAATCCGATTCCAAACTCCAGCACCCGAACGCGATAGAGCCTCGCGACCACGAAGTGGCCAATCTCGTGGACAAGGACGAGCACGCCCAGGATCCCGAGGAACAGGACGACCGTGATGACAGTGCGGACGAGGTCCATCAGGCGACCGCTCCTGTGGAGTAGGCGGCCCGGATCTCGCCCTCGAGGGCCACGAGGTCGTCGACATCTGGCACAGCGCCTGATCTCAGACCGAACCGTTCGATCGCCGCGGCGAGGAGACGTGGGATGCCGGGGAAGTCCAGCGTGCCGTCCAGGAAACGCGCCACGGCCACGTCATCGGCCGCGATCAGGGCCGCGCTGGCCCACGGGCCGGCTTCGCCAGCCTCGCGGGCGATCCTGAGCGCCGGGAAGCGGGTGACGTCGGGCGCGCGGAACTCGAGGCGGCCGATCTCCACAAGGTCGGGCGCCGACGCCGGGGAGGGCTGGCGGTTCGGATAGGTCAGGGCGTACTGGATCGGGAGACGCATGTCGGGAGTCCCCAGCTGGGCTTTGACGGATCCGTCGATGAACCGGACGGCGGAATGCACCACCGATTGCGGGTGGATGACGACATCGATCGCGTCGTACGACACATCGTAGAGCCAGCGCGCTTCGATGACCTCGAGGCCCTTGTTGGCGAGGGTGGCACTGTCGATCGTGATCTTGGCTCCCATCGACCATGTCGGGTGTCGGAGTGCCTGCTCGGCGGTCACGCTCGCGAGGTCATCCGCCGACAGATCCAGGAAGGGGCCGCCGGAGGCCGTGAGGATCAGGCGGTCGATTGTGTCCGGCTGCTCGCCGGCCAGGCACTGCCAGATCGCGGAATGCTCCGAGTCGATGGGTCGGATCCAGCCGAGCGTGCTGCCCAGCGGATCAGTCGGGTCGAGGGCCGCACGCGCCCGGGCGAGATCCCTGGCCAGCGGCATGACCAGGTGTCCGCCGGCCACCAGCGTCTCCTTGTTGGCGGTGGCGACCGGGGTTCCCGCGCTGAGAGCTGCCAGGACCGGCCGGAGGCTGACCATCCCGCCAGTCCCCACGATCAACAAGTCAAGGTCCGGTCGCGCGGCAAGCGCCTCCAGCGCCGCGTCCCCCGCGTCGACGGCCGTCCCGCTCGGGAGCTCCCCGAGCGGTCCTTGGTCCGCGTCGGCGGCCACGACCACAACCGAAGGCCTGACGCTTCGAATCTGCTCGCCGAGGAGTGCGGTGTTGCGACCGGCGCTGAGGCCGACGACTTCAAACCACGGGTCATGGGCCAGGACGGCCAGGGCCTGCCGGCCGATCGAGCCGGTCGCTCCGAGCAGCGCTACCCGGAGACGGGAGCGCGGGTGTTTGGTCACAGCCCGGTGCTCCGGCTCAGCGGAATGCCACGAGGACATAGAGCACGACCGCAGGGGCCGCGAACAGGAATGAGTCGAGCCGGTCGAGCATTCCACCGTGGCCGGGGATGAGCTGGCCGGAGTCCTTGACGCCTGCCGCGCGCTTGAGCATCGACTCCACCAGGTCACCGGTCTGGGCGGCTGCGGCGATGATCGGGCCCAGCAGAACGCCGGACAACCAGTCGTGGCCCAGTGCAGCGACCAGGATCGTCGACACGACCGTGACGGCGGCTGCGCCGCCGATCACGCCCTCGACGGTCTTCGACGGCGAGATATGGGTCATGAATCTCCGGCGCCCGAAGCGCTGTCCGACCAGGTACGCGCCCGTATCAAAGGACCAGACGCCGAGAATCAGGACGAGGAGCCAGCCTCGTTCCGCCCCGAGGATGGCCAGGGGGGCGGAGGCGGGAACATCCGGAACCGCCGTGGCGAGGCGGGGCACGAACCCAAGGAGACCCACGTAGAGAGCGCCGAACGTCGTCGTGGCGAACCCCGCGAGGCCGTCTCGAGGATCCGTCCTGGTCAGGGCTGCGGCCCCGGTCAGGATGATCCCGATGCTCGCCAGGAGGAGGCCGGAGCCGGCTGGCAGCGACGGAATCGCGTCGCCGAGGGCCACGACAACCGCGAGCACCACGCCGAGTGCCGGGAATGCCGGATGCCCGGCAGCTGCAAGGAGCCGGAAGACCTCCCAGGCCCCGATCGCGACCGCAATGGCCACGACCGCTACGACCCATGGGCCACCCAGCCAGAGCACCAGCAGCAGGGGCGGAACGATGAACGCAGCACTCCTGGCGCGATCCCGGAACATGTCCGCCTCAGCGACCGAAACGGCGCTGGCGAGATGCGAACTCGAGAAGGGCTGCGTCGAGCGCGACCTCGCCGAAGTCCGGCCAGAGCGTATCCGTCGTCACGAGCTCAGCGTACGCAGACTGCCAGATGAGGAAGTTCGAAAGGCGCTGCTCGCCCCCGGTCCGGATGACGAGGTCGGGATCGGGCGTGCCCGCGGTGTACAGGGCGTCGGCAATCACGGCCTCGTCGATCTCGTCGGCGCGAGCTCCCGAGGCGACGATCCGGCGGATCGCGTCCACGAGCTCCGTTCGGCCCGCGTAGTTGAAGGCGATCGTGAGGAGCATCTCGGTCCCACCGGCAGTCGCGCCGAGGGCGTCCTCGATCGATGCCCGAGTCTCGTCCGGCAGCTCATTCATCCGCCCGATCATCTGCACGCGCACGCCCTGCGCACGCAACTCGGCGGTCTCGTTCCGGATCGCCGCTTCGAGCAACCCGAAGAGGGCCACGACCTCAGCATCGCCGCGGGCCCAGTTCTCGCGGCTGAACGCGTACAGGGTAAGGGCACGAATACCGCGGCGACGGGCATGCCGGAGGATGACCCGGATCGCCTCCACGCCGGCTGGATGACCCTCGAGCTCGTCGAGACCGCGCTGCCGGGCCCAGCGCCGGTTGCCATCCATGATGATGGCTACGTGGCGCGGCAGGTCGGCTGGACCAAGAAGGCTGTCCCGATCCGAGCGACGCCGCATCACGTCGACCGCGTTGTCCGTCTCGTGGGCCGTCGGGGGCGCGTCAGTCGGCCGGACGAGGGGTGCGCGCGCCACTAGACCTCCAGGACCTCCTGTTCCTTCGCTGCACCGACGCGATCGACCTCGCCGATGTGACGATCCGTCGTGCCCTGGATGACATCCAGGAGTCGATGTGCCTCGTCGGACCCGAGTTCACCGTCCCGCTCAAGCTTCTTGAGGTGATCGGCCGCGTCCCGGCGCATGTTCCGGATCTCGACCCGCGCCTCTTCCATCCGGCGATGCACGATCTTGACGATGTCGCGCCGCCGCTCCTCGGTCAGCTGCGGAATGTTCAGGCGGACCACCGTGCCGTCGACATTGGGCGTGAGCCCGATGTCGCTCTTCAGAATCGCCTTCTCGATCGCCCCGAGGACGCTCCGGTCCCAGGGCTGGATGACGATCTGGTGAGGTTCCGGGACGCTGATCCCGGCGAGCTGATTGAGCGGCGTCTGCGTGCCGTAGTAGTCAACATGGATCCGCTCCACGAGGCTCGTCGAGGCCCGGCCAGTCCTGACCCCCAGGAAGTCCCGCTCCATGGCCTCGACGGCGCGTGCCATCTTGTGGTCGGCGCTGGTGACGATCTCGTTGCTCATCGTTGAGCGCCTCCCGACACCTCGGCCGCAATCAGCGTCCCCACTGGTTCGCCGAGTGCGACGCGGGCGATGTTGTCAGCCTGATTGAGGTCGAACACCACGATTGGGAGATCATTCTCCATGCACAGCGCAACTGCTGCTGCATCCATGACCTTGAGCTGGTCGCGGAGCAGGTCTGCGTACGCAAGGCGATCATATCGGCGGGCCGCGGGGCTCTTCATCGGATCCGCATCGTAGACGCCGTCAACCTTGGTCGCCTTGAGCAGGACCTCGGCCCCGATCTCAACCGCCCGGAGCGCGGCCGCCGTGTCGGTCGTGAAGTACGGGTTGCCGGTGCCGGCGACGAAGATCGTCAGCCTGCCCTTCTCCAGGTGCCGCACGGCTCGCCGCCGGATGTACGGTTCTGCGATCTCGTTCATTGCGATCGCGCTCATCACGCGGGTCGGAATCCCGGCCCGTTCCGTGGCATCCTGAAGGGCGAGCCCGTTCATCACGGTCGCGAGCATCCCGATGTAGTCCCCCGTAGCGCGGTCCATCCCGCTGGCCGATGCGGCCATGCCCCGAAAGATGTTCCCGCCGCCGACGACGACGCCCACTTGGACACCCGTCGCATGTACCCGCGCAATCTGGCTGGCGATGAACGAACACACCTTGGGATCGACGCCGTAGCTTCGATCACCGAGGAGCGCCTCGCCGGACAGCTTCAGCAGGATCCGGCGGTAGCGGAGCGGCGTGTCGCCCGGCGCGACGGTCACAGTTCCTCCCCGAGCGCGTAGCGGACGAACCGCCGCACCCGGATGTTCTCCCCGATGGTGGAGATCCTTTCGGTCACAAGATCGCGGACCGAGCGGTCTTCGTCCCGGAACGGCTGCTCGAGGAGGCAGACCTCACGGAACCACTTCTTCAGCTGGCCGTCCACGATCTTCTCGCGGATCTCGGCCGGCTTCGCGGCGACGCCCGCATCCGCGGCGAGCTCTGCCTTCTTGAGCTCAAGGTCGGCCGCCGGAATCCCGTCCACGTCCACGTACAGCGGGGCGAGCCCTGCGACCTGGACCGCGAGGTCACGAACGAGCTTCTGGAACTCGTCCGTGCGAGCGACGAAGTCCGTCTCGCAATTGACTTCGATGAGGACGCCAACGCGGCCCCCCGTGTGGATGTAGCTGGAGACGAGGCCTTCCCGCGCGTCGCGGCCGGACTTCTTTGCCGCGGCGGCGAGTCCACGGTCCCGCAGCAGCAGGACGGATTTCTCGACGTCGCCGTCGGTCTCCTCGAGGACGCGCTTGCAGTCCATGAACCCCGCGCCGGTTCGCTCGCGAAGGGCCTTGACTGCTTCGGCGCTGATCGTGCCCATGTTCGTATCGTGCTCCTGTTTCGGGCGGTGAGCGCAACGCCCATCGCGGGTGATCTGGGGTGCGGGTCAGCCAGCCGCGCCGGCGTTGTCAACCTCGGCCGCACGCTCGGCGGCTTCACGAGCCAGCTCTGCGGCGATCTCGTCGGGGGTCGCCGTCTGGGCTTCCTCGGGGGCCGGTGCAGGGGCAGCACCCGGCAGGAGATCGTCGTCGTCGTCGGGCGCAAAGCTGAGCGCAGCGCCGCCGGCGAGTGCAGCAACGAGCGCGTCGCTCGCCTCTCCGTCGTCGTACTCCGGCTCGGCAACCATCGGCTCTGGTTCGGGCTCGATCGTTGCCCGGACGGCGCGTTCCTGAGCCCCTTCGATCGCGGCATCGGCCACGAGCGAGCAGAGCAGGCGGATCGCACGGATCGCGTCGTCATTGGCGGGGATGATGTAGTCGAGCTCGTCCGGATCAACGTTCGTGTCGCCGGTCCCGACCACCGGAATCTCCAGCTTGTTGGCCTCGGTCACCGCGATCCGCTCGCGATGCGGGTCCACGATGAAGACGGCGCCCGGGGCCCGCTTCATCTTGCGGATGCCGCCGAGCGTCGCGTTCAGCTTGGTGAGCTCCTCGGTGAGTTTGGCGGCCTCCTTCTTGGGTAGGCGCTCGAACTCACCGGCCTGCTGGCGGGCTTCGAGCTGCTCCAGAAGCCCGATCCGCTTCTTGATCGTCGTGAAGTTCGTGAGCATTCCGCCGAGCCAGCGCTTGTTGACGTACGGCATCCCGGCGCGTGTCGCCTCCTGGGCGATCGGCTCCTGGGCCTGCTTCTTCGTCCCGATGAACAGGACGGGCTCGCCGCGGGCAACCGTCTCGCGGACGAAGTCGAGGGCTGCCTCAAGCCGCTGCGCGGTCTGGGCAAGGTCAATGATGTGAATCCCGTTGCGCTCCGCGAAGATGAACGGGCGCATCTTGGGATTCCAGCGGCGTGTCTGGTGTCCGAAATGGACACCGGCTTCGAGAAGCTGCCGCATCGAGACGGACGGCACGGGGCGTGACCTCCTGTTCCGGTTGTTTCCGCCGCGGACCACGTCGCCGGGAACCGTTCAGGGTCGCACTTGCGATCCTGTCCGGCACCGCCCCGGTCGGAACGGTCCGCGTGTGAGCTCCATCGCCTCAGGCGACGGGCAGATGGGCCGCGGGCTGTCCGCGGCGGGCCGGAGTGTAGCACAGGGCGCGGCGGCCTCCGGCAGAGATCAGATCGCCGCCACGTGGTGGCGAACGCGGACGGAGCCTCCCGCGACGGCCGGCGGCTCGACCACGACCAGGTCCAGCCGGAGCGGCAGCGGCGGCACGAGGGTCCCGTCCGACAGAACCCCCCGCTCACGGAGCGCCTGGGCGGCACGCCGAAGCCTGATCCGCTTGCGCACATCGACGGTCTCTTCCGGTAGGCCGTAGTCGCGACGTGCACGCGCGCGGACTTCCACGATCACGAGTCGTTGCGGCAGCGCCGGATCAACGGCGACGATGTCCAGTTCCGACCGTCCGACGCGCACCTGCCTGCCGAGGATCCGCCAGCCGGCCGCGGCGAGCCTGTCTGCCACGAGTCGTTCCGCCTCGTCCCCGGTCTGCTGAGCCTCTGTCCGCATGGCCGAAGGATCGCACCGACCACTTCACTGCCACTTATCTGGCGCTCACCAGCGTCCGGCCGACCCGCGCGCGCTGGACGCTGTGCCGGACTAATCTACCTGCGCGTCAGGAGCCCCGCGGGGGCGTCGAGCGACAGTTCGAGCTCAACGTTCTCGGGCAGATCCTCCAGCAGATCGCCGACATCCCGCGGCGCCTGCGTGGCCATGACCGGTACCAGCCGCCGCCCGGAACTCGCCGCGCTCCAGGCGGAGCCATCGCCCATGCCCGAGTCCTCCAGCCCGAATCCCATCTGGTCGCCGCCCAGGGTGCGCTGGAGCGCGAGGAAGCTCCGCCGATGGAAGGGTGTCAGGCCCAGCCGCCGGATCGCGTCACGATGCTCCTGCGTTGCGTAGCCCTGGTTCCGTTCCCAGCCGTAACCGGGGTAGCGGTCTGCCAGCCGACCCATCATCCGGTCCCGGATCACCTTGGCGACCACGGACGCGCAGGCGATCGAGTACGACCACGCATCGCCGTTCACGATGGCCGTGTACGGACCCACGTCTGCCTCAAAGCCCGCGATCCGGTTGCCGTCCACGAGCACGTGATCGTGCCCTGCCAACCGCGCAATCGCCCTGCGCATTGCCAGGTGCGTGGCGTGGTAGATGTTCAGCCGGTCGATCTCCTGGACCGATGCGGCGCCGACGCCGATGGCAACGGCCCGACGGCGGATCTCCGGTGCGAGCCGCTCCCGTTGCGCCGCCGAAAGCGTCTTGGAGTCCCGGACGCCCGGGATGCGGCGGCTGTTGGGGCGGACAATGACGGCCGCGGCCACCACGGCCCCGCAGGTCGGCGCCACGCCGACCTCATCAACACCCGCGATACGGATCGCGCCGGACCGCCAGAGCGGGCGCTCGAAGCGGTAGTTGGGGTCCTGTGGCACGCCGCCTAGCCTACCGGGGCGCGTTGCTCCTGTCCGGCCTGACGGGGACATGGTTCGACCCCGTCCAGGGACGGGGTCGTCTGGTGGCGCGACCGGCTTTCTGGCCGAGCCGTCAGGCGCTTGTCCGGCGCTCGCGCAGGGTCGCGGCCTTCCCGATGCGCTTGCGCAGGAAGTACAGCTGAGCACGCCGTGCGACGCCGTGGCGAACGACGTCGATCTTCTCGATGCGCGGGCTGTTGATCTTGAAGGTCCGCTCGACGCCCACGCCGCTCGCGATCTTGCGCACCGTGATCGAGCGACTGATCCCGCCTCCCCGGAGACGCATGATCGTCCCCTCGAACACCTGGACGCGCTCCTTGCCGCCCTCCACGACACGGGCCGAGACGCGGACTGTGTCACCACTGGCAAGGGCCGGAAGGTCGGTACGGAGCTGGTCGGCGACGATCTCGTCGAGCACGTTCACGGTGGGGTTCCCTGGTTGTGTGGGCAGCCGAAGGCCGCGGGTGAATCATGGATGAGGCGTGGCCGGTCGCGGCCGAGGGCGAAGTGTAGCACGAGCCCGGCGCGCTCAGCGATCGGGAGGCTGCTCCAGCGGATCTTGCTTCGCGAGCCTGTCCAGGATCGCGCGCTCGTCGGGGCTGACGGTGCGGCGATCAAGCAGGTCCGGCCGCCGGTCCAGCGTCCGCCGGAGCGCCTCCGCGAGACGCCAGCGCCGCACGGCCTCATGGTTCCCGCTCACCAGGACGTCGGGCACGCCTCGGCCGCGGAATGTCGCCGGACGCGTGTACTGCGGGTATTCGAGGAGCCCGTTCGCGAACGACTCCTCGGCGGTGGAGGCATCGTCGATCGCACCGGGCAGCAGCCGGATCACCGCATCGACGACCACCAGGGCTGGAAGCTCGCCACCTGTCAGGACGTAGTCCCCGATTGAGAGCTCAAGATCCACGAGGTCGCGAATCCGCTCGTCCACACCTTCGTATCGGGGACACACGAGGATGAGGTGCTCCCGCAGGGCCAGGTCCTCGGCACGAGCCTGCCTGAACGGCTCGCCTGCCGGGTCGAGCAGGATGGTCATCGCATCCGGGCCCCCGAGGGCGTCGAGCGCCGCAGCCACCGGCTCTGGGCGCATGACCATGCCCGCTCCCCCGCCGTACGGGGCATCGTCGACGCTCCGGTGCCGCCCAAGCCCCCACTCGCGAAGATCATGGATGCGGATGTCCACCAAGCCCTGGTCGCGAATACGGCCGGGAATGCTCGCCGAGAGCGGCCCCTCGAGCATGCCCGGGAACAGCGTCAGGAGATCGATCCGCACGTCAGGCGCTGTCCTTGTCGTCACCTGGCGCGGAGGGCTCCTCCTCTGTGGAGGGGGCCGGCGTACCGCCGTCTGCGGCGACCCCTCCCGCTCCGCCCTTGCCGTGACGTGACCAGCGCGGCCGGCGACGAGCGGGACGAACCCTGGGTTCGTCGACGGGCTCGCCCTTCAGATCGAGGACGCCTTCGTCCACGACGATCTCGCCACGCTCCGGCGCGAAGATCCTGACGACGTCCTTGACGACCGGCAGATCGAAATCACCGGACGGCCCGCCGCGGACGACGTAGATCTCGGCACTCGCGACGCGGTAGATATCGGCGACCTTGCCGAGCACCTGGCCATCCAGGCCTCGCACCTCGGTTCCGATCACCTCGTGCCAGTACGCAGCTCCGGGCTCCAGGTCCGTGGCACGATCGACCAGCATCTCGAGATACGCGTCGCGGAGACTCTCGGCCGCCAGCCGATCCCGGATCTCGCGGAATCGAAGCCGCCATCCCGGTCCGTCATCCACAGGCGCGGCCTCTGCGATCGTCAGGACAGCAGGGCTGCCCTCGGGGTGCAGGACGTGTCCAGCCACGAAGCGGTCCTCAGGTCGGTCCGTGAGGACCTCGACCCTGACGACTCCGTGCAGCCCGTGCAGGCTCCTGACCTGGGCAACCACGAGCCGGGTGCTGGGCTTCGGCTCGCCCGTCAAGGTGTGCGTCAGAGGATCTCGAGGGTCGCCGAGCCGCCGTCGCGGGCCGCGGTGACCTTCAGCAACGTACGCAGGGCCTTCGCGACGCTGCCATTGCGACCGATGACCTTGCCCATGTCCTCCTCGGCCACATGCAGCTCGATCACGGTGCCGTCGGCATCAACGACCTCGGTCACGGTGACCGATGCAGGATCGTCGACGAGCGTCTTCGCGACGTACTCGACAAGTTCGCGCGCTGCCATCGGGGTGCCTACTTTCCTGAAGGAAGGATGCCGGCCACCCGGAGCAGCCGCGCAACAGTGTCCGAAGGCTGAGCGCCCTTGGCGATCCACGCCTTCGCCTTCTCGGCGTCGATGACGACCTCGGCCGGCTCGGTCCGGGGGTTGTAGTGCCCGATCGTCTCGATCGAGCGGCTGTCGCGAGCATCTCGCGAATCGGCCACGACCACGCGGTATGCGGGCTGCTTCTTCGCGCCGACGCGCGTCAGTCGAATTCGAACGGCCATGGGATGCGGGCTCCTCCTGTTGGTCCGGGCCTCTTCCGGCCCGGTAGCTTACTTGACGGTGAGCACGAGCCGGCTTCGGCCGCCCGTGGTGGTCGTGATGTTGGCCGCGCCAAGACCGGCGAGGTGCTCCAGATAGGGCTTGACATCGCTGTTCCAGCTCTCGAGATCGGCGCCGCTGATGAGCTGGCTCTCGGCCCACCGGAGGATCGCCTCCAGCGACAGGTAGGCCTGGAAGTCGTTCTTGCTCCCCGCGAGCTCGCTTGTGCGGCGGTACGCGTCCGTCGTGCCGATGGCCGTCGACTCCGACGTGTCCAGGATCCGCTCGACCACGCCTTCTCCGATCCCCACCAGGAGAACATCCTCGCGCGCAGCCAGCGCGAGTGAAGCGCCCGAGATGGAGCCCAGGTCCAGTGCGCCAGGTGCGACGCCGAGTGCCGCGAGCACGCCCTCAAGGTCGGCGATATCGACGTTGGTGACAGTCGTCCCATCGTGATCGACGTCGCGCAGCGTGATCTCCGTCCCGGCCGAGGCCAGGACGAGAAGCGTGCGGATCTGGGTCAGCCAGCCGGCCGTGGTCGCGGCGTCCGTGCCACGCACAAGGACGACGGCGCCGATGGAATCACCGATCGGCACGCCGGCGACCCCGACATCCTCGATCCAGCCAACAACGTTCGTGAGACCTCCGATGGCCGCGAGGGCCCCCTCGATCTGCTCGGCCGTGTCGGCCAGGTCCGCATCGGCGCGCAGCCGGGCCATCGCGCGCTGGATGTTGGCGCCCGCGCCGTGGGCTTCCACGAAACCCAGGGCATCCGCCGGGATCATTGCGGCGAACACGCTCGTCGCAGATGGCGCGGCCGTGGGCACACCGCTGGCCAGCGCGGCCGACGGCACGCGCGGAGACCGAACCTCCAGTTCCAGGGCGTCGTCCCCGAAGCGGAGCCCCAGGATCAGCCAATCCGGCAGCATCGAGGTGGCGCCGTCCATCGTGCCGAGAATCGGGGCGAGATCCCTGACGGCGTCCATGAGCCCCGTCCCGTCCAGGTAGGCGAGGCCGACCTGATCGCCGGACAGCGTGTCGCGGGCCGACCGGAACCGCGAACTCCCATCCAGGCCCGTGTGGTCGAGGCTGGCGTCGAGCCCCGCCTTGACGCTGGAGGCATCCCCGAGCAGCAGGAAGCGGCCATCGACGGCGCACGACAGGTCGTGCTGGACCGAGCGGATCGCAACCGCTCGATGGGTTTCGCTCACCGTCGAAGTACCGAACACGACGTCACAGGTCGCAGTCCCATCGGTCGTCGCCACGAGAAGTCCACGGCCAGCGCGGTCGC
Source organism: uncultured Chloroflexia bacterium (assembly GCA_963697415.1). Classification (GTDB taxonomy): domain Bacteria; phylum Chloroflexota; class Limnocylindria; order Limnocylindrales; family CSP1-4; genus UBA5189. The sequence goes on along the minus strand of CAVONW010000003.1, from coordinate 2,195,045 downwards.
CATCGGCCATGTGGGCGATCGCGTCGGCCGAGACGCCGGCCGTCATCGGACCGGCCAGCAGCGGCTTGATCTGCGCTGCGTAGCTCACCTGACCATCCGTCACCTGGCCAACCAACCGGGACAACACCTGGTCGAGCTTGTCCGAGAAGCTCGACTGGTCCGCGAAGCCGGGGAACTTGGCCAGGAAGTTGCCGAGATGCTGGCGCTGGTCTCCGGGCAGCTCGGGCCGGAGTTCGAGGACAACGGCACTGTCCGCGGGGAGATACCGGTACGCCTCCGGCAGCGGCTTGGCCCCGAGGATCAGGAAGACAGCAATGGTGGCGGCAAGCGCCGCGACGACCACGAACCCGGCCAGGGCCCAGCGACCACGCCCCTGGGGTGGAAGCGCGACGACTTTCGTCGTCGCGACGTCCTCGGATCCCGGATCCATCTCGTCCATGTCCTAGCGCCGACCCATGGCCCCGGCGATGCCCTTGCCGCGCATCCCCGAGAGCTGCTTCATGACCTTCTGCATATCCGCGAACTGCTTCACCAGCCGGTTCACGTCCGGCAGCGTCGTGCCCGACCCGGACGCGATCCGGCGACGGCGGGACGCATTGAGGATCCCCGGGTCTCGCCGTTCACGGGTAGTCATCGACCGGATGATCGCCTCGGTCCGGCGCATCTCGCCCCGGTCGACCGCGGCCTGCGCCTCCTTGGCCACGCCGCCCATGCCCGGGATCATCGACACGAGCTGGCCGATCGGGCCCATCTTCTGCACCTGCTGGAGCTGCTCGAGCATGTCCTCGAGGGTGAACTCCGATTTCCGGAGCTTCGCCTCGAGCTTCTGGGCCGCCTGGAAGTCGACCACCTCCTCGGCACGCTCCACGAGCGTCAGCACATCCCCCATCCCGAGGATGCGACCAGCCAGTCGATCCGGGTGGAAGACCTCGAGGGCATCCGTCTTCTCGCCAGTGCCCAGGAACTTGACCGGGATCCCCGTCACCGACGCGATCGAGAGCGCTGCGCCGCCGCGGGCATCACCGTCGATCTTGGTGAGGACGAGGCCGGTCACCGGGACGACCGCAGCAAACGCCTGGGCGACGCCGACGGCGTCCTGGCCGGTCATCGCATCGACGACAAGCAATGTCTCGATCGGCCGAACAGCGGCGTTGACGGCCGCGATCTCGGCCATGAGTGCCTCGTCGATCGACAGCCTGCCGGCGGTGTCGAGGATCACGGTGTCGCGGACGAGTCGCCGGGCGGCGTCAATGCCACCGCGCGCGATATCGACAACCGACGTTCCGTCAGTGGCGCGATGCACGGGGATGTCGAGCGCGCGTCCGAGGGTCTCAAGCTGATCCGTCGCGGCAGGCCGGTACGGGTCGGCTGCGACCAGGAGCGGGCGGCGGCCGGCCTTGACGATGTGCCGGGCGAGCTTGGCCGCGGACGTGGTCTTGCCTGATCCCTGGAGCCCGACCAGGGCGATGACCGCCGGATTGCCCTGTAGGTGGAACGTCCGATCGCCAACGCCGAGGAGCGCGACGAGCTCATCGTGGACGATCTTCACGACCTGCTGACCGGCCGTGAGGCTGCCCAGGATATCGGCCCCGATTGCCTGCTCCCGGACGCGGGCAACGAAGTCCTTGACGACCCGGAAGTTGACGTCGGCCTCGAGGAGCGACAGGCGGATCTCCCGCATCGCCACATCCACGTCGGCCTCGGAGATCCGGCCGCGACCGGTCAGCGTGGCCAGCGTCTGGCGCAGGCGGTCGCTCAGGGTGTCGAACACGGGGCGAATTGGTCTCCTGATCGAGCTCGGTGCCGGCGCCGCGCCGTCGGGCGGGCCGGATGGTGCGCGGGTTCTGGCGACACCGGAGTGTCGGGAGTGTAGCGCATCAGCCGCCCGGAGCCGCAGCCTCGATCTTGAAAGGAATCGCCTTGCTGGTAGCGCCGTCATGGACCAGCAACGCGTACTCACCTTCGCCCGGCGCCGGGACGTCGAAGCGAGCGATCAGCCCGGGCATGGCAACCCTTGGCGCGAGAACCGCGGCCGACTGGCTGTGGCCGTCCGGGCGGGCGACGACTGTCGTGCCGTCCGGCAGTCGCAGGCTGATGTTCGCGCCGGTGAAGGCAAAGCCGCCGGAGAAGTTGCCCCGATATCGCGCGGTGTAGGTCACCGTCAGCGCCAGCGTGTCTCGGGCGAGCTCCAACCCCCAGTCCGGGAGGTCAGCGCGTAGCTCGCCACCCGTGACCGTGACGGTCAGCACGCCTGCCGTGCCGGACCCGTCGAGCGTGAGGACCCTCGGCTCGAGCGTCACAAGACCGTCGCCGGCCGGAACCAGCGGGATGACGACCTCGTGTTCCGTCGGACGCCCGATCACGATCGCTGACCGCGCCACGTCGAATGCGGCATCGACATCGAACTGGACCGTGCTCGCCGCCGACTCGCCGGCGGGTACATCCGGAATGACCGTCCCATGAGCCGGTCCCACGCTGCGCTCTCCGGCCACGAGGGAGATCGGGGCGACGAGACCGGAGAACTCGTCGCCCGGGTTCTCGATCCTCAGCTCCACCGTCACCGAGCCGCCGCCAGCGTCCAGGACGGATGTTGCCGAATCGACGTGGAGCAGGAGGCCCGCGTACCAGGCGGTCACGCCGACGGCGTAGGTCGTGCTGACCGGCGTCGGCAGTGGCGCCCGCGTCGGCGTCGGGATTGGTGTGGGCACTGGCGCCGCATTGCAGCCCGCGAGCATGACGGCCGCCGCCACGACCGCAGCGCCTGCGGCGCGACCGCGAAATCCGGCACTCACGCCGCGGGCGGTCCGTACAGCGCCGCGATGAATGCCGTGGGATCGAACGGCAGGAGGTCGCCGGCGCCCTCCCCCACCCCGACGAAGCGCACCGGGATGCCGAGCTGCCCCTCGATGGCGAACACGATCCCGCCCCGGGCGGTGGAGTCCAGCTTGGTGAGCACGATCCCGGTGAGTCCCACGGCCTCGTTGAACGCCACCGCCTGGCTGAGCCCGTTCTGGCCGGTCGTCGCATCGAGCACGAAGAACACCTCGGGGATTGCGCCCGGGAGGCGCCGGTTGATGACCCGGCGGATCTTGGCAAGCTCGTCCATCAGGTTGGACTTCGTATGCAGCCGCCCCGCCGTGTCCACGATGACGATCTCGGCGCCCCGAGCGATCCCCGCATCGAGTGCGTCGTAGACGACGGCGCCTGGATCGGCGCCGGGGGCATGGGCGATGAAGTCCGCGCCCGCCCGTTCAGACCAGATCCGGAGCTGATCGTTGGCCGCGGCCCGGTATGTGTCGGCCGCGGCCAGGACGACGCGGCGCCCGGCCCTTGCCTCCTGGATCGCGAGCTTCCCGATGGTGGTCGTCTTGCCCGTCCCGTTCACGCCAACGATGAGCACGATCGCCGGATGGCCCGGCACGGCCGGCCGGAGATCCCAGCCCGCGTCCCGCGGCGCGAGAAGCGCGGTCAGCTCCGCCCGGACCGCGGCATCCGGCGAGGCCGCGTCCCGCCGGGCCCTCGCCGCGTCGACGACGCGGCTCGCGAGCGTTGCCCCGACATCCCCCGCGATGAGCGCCTCTTCGGCCGCCTCCCAGTCCGCATCGGAGAAGGCCGAGGAACCGAAGATGCCGCGGAGCCGGGCCATGAAGCCGCCCCGCGACCGGGCCAGACCCGCCTCGAGATCGGCGGCCGGAATGGTCTCGACCGGATCTGCCATGCCTCAGCCGAGCTCGCGACCAGGTCCGACGGGCACCGTGTCGCGCCCGGCCTCCGCGAGCTCAGTGGCCTCATCCAGGCGGAGGCTGATGACCCGCGACACGGAGTCGTCACCCGCCGTGACGCCGTACAAGGCGTCGGCGATCTCGATCGTCCCCCGGTTGTGCGTGATGACGACGAACTGGGTGGTCTGGGCGAGTTCGCGGAGCGCCGCCGTGAACCGGCTGACATTGGCCTCGTCGAGCGCGGCGTCGACCTCGTCGAGGACGCAGAACGGAACGGGCCGGACCTCGAGCATCGCAAACAGCAGCGCCACGGCCGTCAGCGCACGCTCTCCACCCGAGAGCATTGCGAGCGCCTGCGCCTTCTTGCCCGGTGGACGAGCGATGATCTCGATGCCCGTCGACGCGAGATCGCTCGGATCGGTCAGCAGGAGTCTCGCAAACCCGCCGCCGAAGAGTTGCTGGAATCGGGCATCAAAGCGGTTCTCGAGGGCAGCGAAGGTCGACCGGAACTGGTCCGAGATCAGGATGTCCAGTTCGGCAATGAGGGCACGCGTGCGATCGATCGCCGCTCGCAGATCACCATGCTGGCCCTCCAGCTCCTGGAGTCGCCTGTTCAAGGTCGCGTACTCGTCGACGGCGAACGGGTTCGCGGCACCGAGTTCGTGGTAACGGCGGCGGAGGTTCGCCAGGCGCCCGGGACTCGGGGCGTCGACCGAGGGCGGCATGGCTTCCCAGGTACGCGCAGCCGCGGCCAGCGCTGCCGCGAGTGGCGCCATGTCGTCGGAGGCGGCGTCCGACCGATGATCGCCGGGATCGACCGAGACATCCACGCCTTCTCCGTCCTGGATCGGAACCGCTTCGAGCTCGGAGCTGGGCGTCCCGTCGCTCGTCACCGCCACAGGCAGGTGATGGAGGCTCAACGTGCCGAGGGCCGCGAGCTCAACGAGGAGCTGTTCCCGGAGCGCCTCGAGACCAAGCCGCGCCTCGAGGTCACGGCGCTCGGCCGAGCGCGATGCATCCTCTGCCCGGCGCAGGCGATCCCGTGCCATGGCCGACGCGCGTTCGGCCGTCCCAAGCCGCGCGCGGTCCTCTCCGTCGGCGGCCACGAGCGCCGCGATCGCGCTTCCAGCTTCCGCCTCGCGGACCCCCGTGTCTGCCAGACGGGCGGCGAGAGCGTCGCGTTCCGCCTCGAGTGCGCGCTCGCGATCTGCGAGAGCGCCCTGCGCCAGGTCCGCCGCCGCGATGCGTTGCTCGTCCAGCCCGACCGCCGCCTCGGCCGCCGCCCGACGCCGCTCGGCGTCACGCCGCGCGGCGTCAATCTCGCCTGCCTGGGACGCCACCCGGTCCCGGCGGGCACGGAGCTCCGTGACCCGTGCCTGCCAGGTGTCGAGCGCCTCGCGCTCACCGCGGTCCGGCGAGGGCGACGTGGTCGTGACGGCCGGCGGTATTGCCGTGCGGGCGTGTTCAGCTTCAGCACTGAGGCGTTCCAGCTGGGCCGCATGCCAGGCCGCCTCTCGAACGAGAGCCTCAAGGCGCCGCGCTGCGAGGCGCTCTTCCTCTTCCATCCGGCGGCGCTCGCCGGCGGCGGCGGACTCGCCGGTTCGGGCCGCATCCAGCGTTGCCCGACATACGGCGGCGGCGGCGGCCGTGGCGCTTGCCGCAGCAACCCCGGCATTGGCCGCAAGCTCTGCTGCCCGCAGCGCGTCGGTGGCTCGATCGAGCTGGGCACGCCGCTCGAGCGTCCCATCTGAAGCACCCAGGCGCACCGTAACCTCGCCGACGACCGCGGACCCGTCGCGGGGGACCGCGATCCAACCGGTCGGTAGGTACGCCTGCAACGCCAGCGCGGATGCAAGGTCCGGTACCCAGATCGCGTGGGCGATCAGTCGACTTGCGGCACCGACCGCGTCTCGCCGGAGCCCTTCCCGCAGGAACCCGCCCCCGAGGGCTGCGACCCGACGACGAAGCTCGGGGCCAACGTCCGCTTCGGTATCCTGCACGGTTGCCGGCCCGGGCTGCGCGAGATCGTCCACCACGACCGCGAGTCCTCGTTCGGCGGCATGCTCCAGGAGTCCCTCGCGCTTGGTGAGATAGGCGCGGCCGACACCTGACAGAGCAGCATCAATCGCCGCTCGAAGGCTGGGCTCCACGACCAGGCCGTCATCCAATCGTCGTGCTCCGCGCGCCCGCATACGCGCCGCGAACCCGCTGCCACGGTCGTCCTCGATCGCGGCGGCCGCCCGTTCGTGGCGCGCTCGTTCCGCGGCGAGAGTCGCCCCCGCCAGCCCCGATCGCTCGGCGGCCGCTGCTGCCTCGGCGGATGCCCGCTCCCACTGGGCAGCGGCGGATTCGCGCGCGGAGACCGCGGCCTGCTCCTCGGCGCTGCATGCCTCGAGCCGCTCGATGGCCCGTGCGTGGTCGGCCTGGGCGCTGGCGACCAGATGGCCCGCCTCAGCGGAACGGGCCGCTTCCTCGGCGACGTGTCGTTCGGCATCGGCGAGGCGGCGATGCGCCTGCTCGGCGTCGGCCGCTCGAGCTGCAGCGGCCCGGCGGACAGCGCCGTCGTCGAAATCGCGCGCCCGACCTGCCGACTGGAGGGCCGCCAGCTCGGCGAGCGCGGCGGCGAGGTCACGCTCCGCCTCCGCCAGCCCTGCCTCGACCGCGACATCGCGGGACGGCGTCGGTGCAGCCAGCCGGCGGCGCTGCATCGCGAGATCAGCCTCCGCCGCAGCCCGCTCGGCAGCCAGACGGTCTCGGTCGCGGGAAAGCGAGCTCCTCTCCGCGGCCAGGCGCCCGTCCTCGAGCTGGGCGGCCGTGTGGGCACTCCGGGCTTCGTCCGCATTCAGCCGGAGCTCGGCGCCCCTGCGTGCCCGTTCGTCGAGGGCGGAAGCGGCGGCGGCGGCAGTGCTCTCGAGGACCGACAGCTCCGCGAGTGACGCGTCGATCTCCGCCCGGCCACTCGCGAGGGCGTCTGCTTCGACGGCGATGCGGCTCGCGGCGTCGTGCCAGCGCACATGGCCCGCGGCCAGCAGTGCGGTGACCAGCTCGTCACCCGCCGAGACGCGTGTCGTCTGCTGTTCGGCCTGGGCGGCCAGACGCCGGACCTGGGGCCGGAGCTCGTTGACGATGTCCTCGACACGGGCGAGGTTCGCCTCCGATTCCGCGAGCTGGGTCTCGGCGCGCCGCCGGCGCCGCTCGTGACGCCGAACACCGGCGACCTCCTCGAACAGGGGCCGTCGCTCCTCCGGGCGCAGTGCGAGCGCCTGGTCGACCATCCCCTGGCCGATGAACAGGAATGCGTTCTCGGCGAGGTGGGCACTGTCGAGGAGGTCCACGAGGTCACGCAGCCGGACTCGCTGCCGGTTGAGGAGATACTCGTTCTCGCCGGACCGGTAGAGCCGTCGACCCAGTTCGACCACGCCGAACTCGACCGGCAGGAGAGCATCGGCGTTATCGAGGGTCAGCTGCACGTCCGCCATGCCGACCGCTGATCGCCGTTCGGAGCCGGCCCAGATCACGTCCTCCGACTTCCGGGAGCGCAGCGCCCGACCCTGCTCCCCGAGCGCCCAGCGCAGGGCGTCGGCGAGGTTGCTCTTGCCGGAGCCGTTCGGACCCACGATCGCGCTGATGCCCGGCCCGAACGTCACGAGGGTTCGTTCGGCGAACGACTTGAAGCCCTGCAGCCGGACGGACAGGAGACGCGCCGGGGCGCTCATGTCTGGCTCTGCCAGTCCGCGGATGAGTCGAGTGCCTCGAGCGCCTCCGCGGCCGCGTTTGTCTCGGCCGTGCGGCGCGACGGACCGACGCCTGCTCCGAGCGCCCGGCCATCAACGAGTACCTCGATCCGGAAGACACGCTCGTGATCCGGGCCTGCTGCGTCGAGGATCCGATACTCGGGCCGCTGTCCGATGGTCTGCTGGGTGAGCTCCTGAAGCCTGCTCTTTGGACTCTTCAGCGCTGACGGCGTGAGGGCAGCGTGAAGCTCGGGCTCGGCGATCGCGGCGATCCAGCCGGCCGCCGCATCCCAGCCGGCATCCAGGAACACGGCACCCGCGATCGCCTCGAGCGCTGATGCGAGAAGCGAGGGCCGGATGCGACCGCCCCGAAGGGCCTCACCCTCGCCGAGGCGGAGGTCCTCGCCGATCCCGAGGCGCGTCGCGAGGCGGCCCAGACCGGTCGTGCTGACGATGGCAGCCCGGCGCGACGAGAGGAGGCCCTCATCGTCGTGGGGGTGCCACTCGTAGAGCGCGCGGGAGATGGCGAGGCTGATCACGGCGTCGCCGAGGAACTCCAGGCGCTCGTTGTGGCCGATGGCCTCGCCGGGATGCTCGTGCAGCCATGACGCATGGGTCAGCGCCTGCGCGACCAGCGCGTGGTCCAGGATTGGAAGGGCCAGGCGATCGATGAGGGCGTCGATCCGATCCATGCTGTGGGGTGTCTCCGCGGCGCCTGGATCGGTGACGCTGGGAGTCGGTGGGACGTCCCTCAGGACGACCGCTCGTCGATGTAGTCCGCCGCGTCCTGGACGGTCCGGATGCGCTCCGCGTCCTCGTCCGAGATCTCCGTCCCGAATTCTTCCTCGAGACTCATGATGAGCTCGACCAGATCCAGGGAGTCCGCGTTGAGGTCGTCGACGAACGACGCCTCCGGCTTGACTTCATCCTCGTCGACACCGAGCTGCTCGATGACGATCTTCTTGAGGCGCTCGTATGTGGTTGCCACTGACTCCCTCCTGAGCTCTTGGACCGGCGGCTACCCGCCGGGGGTGTTGCGTGCGATCTGGCCGAGAACGCCGTTCATCAGACGACGCATCGGGTCTCCGCTGTAGGTCCGTGCGAGTTCGACCCACTCGGCGATCGCCACCCGGGCCGGCGTCGGCGAGTGTAGCACCTCACCGAAGGCGCATCGAAGGAGCGCCCGATCCATGCGGGCCAGCGAAACGACCGGATAGCGGGGGGCAAGAACACTCGATTCTGGCGTCGATCGTGTCGCGGTGGCGGACGACGATGTCGACCAGGGTCCGCGCCAGCTCAGCGGTCTCCGCATCGCCCTCGGATTCGGCGAGCTCCCGTTCGAGGACGGCCGGCGCGGTGCGCTGTCCGAACTCGGCCTCGAAGACTGCCGAGAGCGCCGCCCGACGGGCCGCTCGGCGACTTCGGAGCCGATCAGCCGCCGATGCCATCGACGATGACAGTGACCGACCCGAGCTGGAGGCCCAGCAGCCGCTCCACGGCGCCGGCCACAGCGATCCGCGCATCGCGCCCGACGTCGCCCAGATTCGCGCCCGGACGCGCGACGATCCAGACGCGGATATCGACCTGATCGTCATGGGTCCGGACCGCCACCGGTGCCCCGCGGAAGAACGCCCGCCACTGGGACCCGCCTCGGGCGACGCGGAGGACACCGGGGACTTCGAGGGCAGCCAGTCGTGCCATCGCGACGATGACGCCCCGACCCACGGACAGCACGGGCCCGCTCACGCCGGGGCCTCTGCGGGCGCCTCTGCCGGGGCCGGGTCCCGCGCCCCGTCGGGATCAGTCGCCCCCCGCGTACCAGCCCGGGCAGCGTCGCCTGCGAGTGTCGACGCGATGAGCGCCGGGACACCCGTCCGGGCCGTGCGCGCGCCGACATTGCACGCGTACTCGATCATTCGCCGCTTCGCCCGGCCGTGGGTGATGATCACCGAGCCTCGGACTCCAAGGAGCGGCGCGCCGCCGACCTTCTCGTAGTCGAACACATCCCGGATTCGGGCAATCCCGGGGCGCAGGAGCAGATATCCAAGCCGTCCTCGCAGCGAGCCGCGAAACTCAGCCCGGAAGTGATCGAAGATGAACGACGACAGGCCCTCGAAGAACTTGATCACGACGTTCCCCGTGACCGCATCGGTGACCACGACATCGGCAACCGTGCCGGTCAGGTCTCGACCCTCAACGTTGCCGATGAAGTTCAGGTTGGACGCATCGAGGAGCTCCGTCGCCCCCTGGATCCTGGCATCGCCCTTGCCCTTCTCCTCACCGATCGACAGGAGCGCGACCCGAGGATTCTCGATGCCCAGGACGCGCTCGGCAAAGATCGAGCCCATCCGGGCGTACTGGGCGAGGTTCAGGGCGCTCGAGTCCGGATTGGCCCCGATATCGAGGAGTACGAACGGAGTCCCGTCGCGGATCATCTGGACCGCGAGCGCCGGACGATCCACACCGGGCAGGCGCCCGATTCGGAGCACGGCCGCGGCCATCGCCGCACCGGTGTGTCCCGCCGTGACAACCGCATCGGCACTACCATTCCGAACGAGATTGCAGGCGACGATGATCGAGGCATCCTTCTTCTCGCGGAGCGCGTGGGCGGGATGCTCGTCCATCTCGATGGTCTCGCCGGCATGGACCACGCTCACGTTGACCAGCATGGGGCTGGCGATTGCGCGGAGGCGCGCCTCGTCGCCCACGAGGATGACCTGGTCTTCGGGGTGAGCCCTGGCGTGGTCGAGAGCGCCGGGGACGACCTCGGCCGGACCGTGATCTCCGCCCATCGCGTCGACCGCGATGCGGACCCCACGAGCGTCCGACTGCGGCGCAACGGCCTGGCTGTTCACCGGATCAGGACGCGGGCTCGTCCTTGGCCGTCTTGATCTCGAGGACGGGGCGACCGCCGTAATACCCGCAATTCGGGCAGGCGCGATGACCGCGCTTCGGCTGGTGGCAGTGTGAACACTCCTCGAGCTGCGGGAGTTCGAGCGCGAGATGTGCGCGCCGATCTCCCTGGCGAGCGTGGGAGACCCGTCGCTTTGGCACGCCCATGGTGTCGCGTTGCTCCTTTCGAGAACCTCGCCGTCATGCGAGGGCCGGTCGACGCGGCGCGCAGGCGCGACGCGATCATCGTGTCAGTCGGAAGGCCCGGGGCGCAGTGGCTTGGGACCGATGGCGGAGTCTACTCGTTCTCGGCGTCGGCGTCGACCCGGAAGGCTCGCAGGCCGGCGAGTCGAGGGTCGAGATTGTCACCATCGTGTGAGGCGTGGGTGTCCGCAAGTGGTCCACCGCATTCCACGCACAGGCCCGGACAATCCGGCCGGCACAGCGGCGCGATCGGCTCGGCGAGGGTGATTGCGTCCCTCAGGAGCGGCTCGAGGTCCAGCTCGTGATGGTCATTGAGCCGGCTCACCTCAGGCTCAGCCGCGAGGTCCATTGCCTGGCCTGTCGACAGGTCAATGCCCGGGAGGACCTCTTCGCGGATGTCGACGCCGACCGGGATCAAAGCCGGCCCGAGGCAGCGCGAGCAGGCGGTGGCCAGCGATGTCCGGATCTGGGCATCCACGAGGACTCCGCGGTTCGTCCGGGCGATCTCGACCGAGCCCTGGATCGGAACAGCCAGCCTGAAGTCATCGTCGAGCGCGAGTGCCACGTCGGTGAGGACGACCCGACGGTTGGAGCCCGGCGGCTCAGACAGAAGGCCCGCCAGCGGGATGACCAGGGAATCGGGCGGGGTCACCGATATCCGGCGCGGTCGTCGTCCTCGTCGGCGTCGTCGGCGAAACCCTCGACGTCGAGCTCGTCATCGTCGCCGAAGGCCGCGGCCGTCTCCGCGGCCGCGAGCTCCGCGCGACGGTCGTCGAGGACCGCAATGCCTTTCTGGACTCCCGCCAGCGCCTTGCCGACCTCCGACTCGAGCGTCTCGAGGAGGCCGAGGGCGTAGTCGTCCGCGCCTGCGCGGGTTTCCTCTCCCTGGGCCCGGGCCTCGTCGATGATTCGCCGGCCCTCGGCCTCGGCGAGCTCCAGCAGTCCTCGCTCCCCGATCAGGAACGCGGCCTGCTCCTGGGCGCGACTGATGATCCCGCTGGCCTCTTCCTCAGCCTTCTCGATGATCCGCTCGCCTTCCGAGTTGATTCGTTTCGCGGCGCGGACTTCCTCCGGGATGGCAACCCGGAGCTGGTCGACGAGGTCAAGGACGGCGTCCCGATCGACGATTGCACTGCGCGTCAACGGCAGGGACTTGCCAGTCGCGATCAGGGATTCGAGCCGCTCGAGGAGGAAGATGATGTCCAGTGGAGGAACCTCCGGCGGGGCTGATCAGCGCCGCGATTATCGCACGCTACCGGGGCTTACCGACGGCCCAATGCGCCGGCCATCGCCGACAGCGCGGACGGCGGCACCATCTCGCCCACATCCCCGCCGAACGCGGCGATCTCCTTGACCAGGCTGGAGCTGACGTAGCCGTGCTCGAGCGAAGTCATGAAGAAGACCGTATCGACATCGGGAGCCAGCTTCCGGTTGTTGTGGGCAAGCTGCATCTCCGCCTCGAAGTCGGACACGGCCCGGAGGCCCCGGACGATCGACTTCGCCCCGTGGGCGTGGACGGCGTCTACCGTCAAGCCCTCGAACGTGGTGACTTCCACGCGGTCGGCCGGCAGGCCGGTCTCCTCGATCGCGGCCCTGACGGTCGCGACGCGGTCCTCGGCCGACAGAAGCGGCTCCTTCCTGGGGTTGCGAAGGACGGCGACAACGACCCGATCGAAGACACCCAGAGCGCGCTCGAGTACGTCGAGGTGCCCGTTCGTCACGGGGTCGAACGACCCGGGGTAGACCGCAATCCTCACGCCACTGCCTCCGTCGGCTCGACCACCCGGTAGAAGGTGAGCGCAGTGTCGCCGAAGCGACGTGCTCGGTCCGATGCTAGCAGCCCGATCCGATCCGGCGGCTGATCGCGCCAGAAGTGCTTGGCCACCACGAGAGCGTCCGGAGCCAGGAAGGACACTTCTCCCCCGAGCCGCTCCAGCACGGCGAGGAGCAGGGCTGGTTGATCGTACGGAGGATCGACGATCACCACCCGGTACGGCCCACCAGATCCAGCCTCGACGCTCGAGAGCCAGCTCAGCACCTCCGCCCGCACCACGACGGCCGCTGGACCGGCCATGTGCGTCCGCCCCAGGTTCGCCTGGATCGTGGCGAGGGCTGTCCGGTCCTTCTCCACAAACGTCGCCTGCCGTGCACCACGGGAGAGCGCCTCGATCCCGGCCGCGCCACTCCCGGCGAAGAGATCAAGCACGCCCGCCCCGCGCAAGTCGGGCTCGAGGATCGCGAACAACGCCTGCTTGACGCGATCGGCCAGCGGCCGAGTGCCGGCACCCGGTGCGACCAGGCGCGTGCCTCGGGCCAAGCCGGCGATCACCCGACCGGCCCCAGCGCCGATCGGGTCGCGGCCGCTCATGCGCCCGAATCCGGATCGGCCCGCGCCACCGGTGCGAGCCAGCCGGTCTTGAGCTCGGCGTCGAGTGCTTCATGACCGGGGTGCAGGCTTCCTGCCGCATCCAGGAGCGATTCCGCGATTGCGCGAGCCTGCACCGCGAGGTCTCGATGGCCCTCGCGCTGCAGGGATGCGGCCCGCAGGGCGGGCAGGCCGCTCTGCTCGAATCCAAGGACGTTGCCCTCGCGCCGGAGCTCCCAGTCCTTCTCGGCGAGTGCAAAGCCATCGCGTTCGTCGCGGATGGCCGCAAGGCGGGCCCGGGCCGTCTCGTCCTCCGTGTCGGAGACGAGGACGCAGAAGGAGTCCAGGAGCCCGCGACCAACCCGGCCCCGGAGCTGGTGGAGCTGCGCCAGCCCGAACCGGTCGGCGCTCTCGATGATCATCATCGTCGCCTCCGGCACATCAACGCCGACCTCGACGACCGTCGTCCCGACCAGGACATCCAAAGCGCCGTCTCGGAACCGGGCCATCTCGGCGTCCCGATCGGAAGGCTTGAGACGGCCATGAACGAGGCCGACGCGAAGCGGGGCGAGAAGCGCGCGCAGGCGCACAGCCTCTGCCTCTGCGGCGACGGCCGTCGACTCGATGACGGCCTCGTCCGGAGGTCCGAACAGATCCAGGGCAGGATCCGCACCGGCCTCGAGACCTGCCTCCCCGGGCGCGATGAGTGGAACCACGACAAAGGTCCGGTTGCCCCGGGCCGCTTCTGTGCGTACCCGCTGCCATGTTCCGTCGAGGTCGGCGAACGCACGAATGCCGGTCCGGATCCCGACCCGGCCCTCGGGCGGCGTCCGCAGGTCGGTCACGTCAAGGTCCGCATACAGGACCTGACCGAGGGTCCGCGGAATCGGTGTCGCGGTCATCAGCAGGACATCCGGGACCGTCCCGCCCTTTGCCTCCAGGGCGGCCCGCTGCTCCACGCCGAAGCGGTGCTGCTCGTCGATGATGGCCAGCCCCAGATCGGCGAATCGAACCGACGTCGAGATCAACGCATGCGTGCCCACGACAATCCCGGCCTGGCCGGAGGCGAGAAGCTCGCGCGTTCGGTTGGCAGGTCCGGCGGGCATCGAGCCCGTGAGGAGCTCAACACCGAGTCCCAGGGGTGCCAGCAGCTCGATCAGCGTCCGTTGGTGCTGCCGGGCGAGCAGGTCCGTCGGGGCGAGAAGCGCCCCCTGCCGGCCCGAGAGGGCCATCGCGGCGAGCGCCCAGGCGGCGACCGCGGTCTTGCCCGAACCGACATCCCCCTGGAGGAGGCGGAGCATCGGCGTCGACCGGGCGAGATCCTCGCGCACGGCCACGATGGCCACCGACTGGTCTGCGGTCAGGCTGACCGAACGGGCGACCTTGACCGTCAAGGAGGCCTCGAGGGCCGCCCGGATGGACTGATCCTGGGCGTCTGTCACGACGACGGAGTGGCCGTGCTCCCCTACCCGCTCGCGTCGCCGGGCGACCATCCCGAGCTGCAAGGCGAGGAGCTCATCGAAGGCCAGGCGTCGCAGCGCGTCATCTCGCCGCTCGAACGTCGTCGGGTAGTGGACCTCCTCGAGCGCCTCGCCGATGCCGACGAGGCCGAGCTCCCGGCGGACGCCGCCAGGCAGGTATTCCGGGTAGGCCGCGCCCGTTCGGTCCAGCGAGGCCCGCACCGCCCGGCGAAGCGAGGCGGCGGTCAGGCCCGCAGTGAGCCGGTAGATCGGCACGATCCGCCCGGCGTGGAGGAGCGCTGCCCCGTCGTCCGCCTGGAACTCCGGGTTGTCCAGCGTGATCCGGTAGCCGAACCGCCGGATCTTGCCACTGACGACGATGACGTCGCCGGCCTTCAACCGTCGCTCGATGTAGCGCCGCCCGAACCACGTCGCATCCAGGCTCCCGGTCTCGTCTTCCAGGCGCGCGATCGTGCGCTGGACGCGTCGCCGGAACGACGCCTCGACCCGCAGGTCGGCCACCCGGACACGGGCCGACACGAGTTCCCCGTCCGCGACGGTTCCGAGATCACCGATCCGCCGCATCTCGCGCAGATCGTCGTACCGACGCGGCAGCCGGAACAGGAGGTCGCGCACGCGGACCAGCCCGAGGCGCCGGCCCTTCCTGGCGAGGACGCTTGCGCCGGGCAGGCCGGACCGCCCGATCGGGGTGTCGAGAAGCTGCAGCGGGTCCGTGGGTGGTGTCGGCGCGGCGCGCGACGGGCGACGGGCGATCTGCGGGGTTCTGGGCGGCCGGCGGTCCCGACCCACTGGGCCCGTCACGCCTATTCGGCGGAGATCAGATAGCGGTAGTGAGGCTGGCCGCCGTGAACAACCTCGACTTCCGCCCCGGGCACCGCGGCACCGATCTTCCTGGCGAGCTCTTCCGTGGACGCGAGGTCCGCCCCCTCACCGTAGTAGACGGTCAGCAGCTCAAACCCAGGCTGGAACGAAGTCAGCGCGGTGAGGACGGCGGTGGTGGGATCGTCATCGACCGCGACGAGCCCGTCGTCCGGATCCAGGGCGATCGTCTGACCCTTGCGGACCCTGGAGCCTCCGATCGCGGCGTCTCGGACGGCGGTCGTCACGGCCAGCGACTGGATTCCCCGACCGGCAAGCGTCATCGACGCGGCATTGTCCGTCGCGCCCTTCGTGGGGTCCAGGGCCAGCAGGGCGGCGAAACCCTCGGCCGCGTTGCGCGTAGCGACGACGGCGACCGGCCGGTCGGCCAGCGCGGCCATCTGGCGCGCCGCCAGGACAACGTTCGGGTTGTTCGGCAGTATCAGGATCTCCTTCGCATTGAGCGCCCTGGTCGCTTCAAGGAGCTCGCCGGTACTCGGGTTCGCAGATTGCCCGCCGACGACCACTCGACTCACACCGAAGTCCCGGAAGATGGCCGCAAGGCCCTCACCGGCAGCCACCGCGATCACAGCGAGCGGCATCATTGCCGGGCCGTCTGAGCCGTTGGATCGATCCCGGGCGGATGTGCCGGGCGTCGTCGCGTCGGCCGCCGGCACCGGGCGCACGTCGGCAGATGGCCTGTCAGCGCCCCCGGTGAACGCGGCGGCCCGCGTCTCGCGAACGTCCCGGGCCTGATGATCGAGGTTTTCGACGCTGATCCGCGAGAGTGTGCCGAGCCCGAGCCCATAGCCGAGGACGAGGTCCGGGCGATCGTTGTGGACATGGATCTTGAGTGCCCGCGGATCGCCCGCGACCAGGACCGACTCTCCAATCGATTCCAGGTGCCCTCGAATGGCGTCCACATCCAGGCTCGCGACCGGCAGGGCCTGGAGCAGGAACATCGTCTCGTAGCCGAAGCCCTCATCCGAATGGGCCACCAGGACGGACGCCCGCGCGGCGGTTCCCTTCGGCGCCTGGACGGCCTCGGGGGCCTGACCGATCAGGAAGAGCAGCGCGCCCTGGAAGAGCCGGTACAGGCCCTGTCCGCCCGCGTCCACGACGCCTGCCTCGCGGAGGATCGGCAGCAATGACGGTGTCTTCGCCACCGACTTCTCGGCCGCGTCGAGGGTGACCGTCAGGACGGCTTCGACATCGTTCTTGCGCTCGCCGGTCTCCACAGCCGCGGCCGACGCCTCGCGAATGACCGTGAGGATCGTACCCTCGACGGGCTTCGCGACCGCCGCGTACGCAGCCCGCGTCCCCAGGTCCAGCGCGTGCGCCAGGTCGAGACCGTTGAACCGGTTCTTGCCGGCCAGACCCTCCGCAAAGCCTCGCAGGATCTGGCTCGTGATGACTCCGGAGTTGCCGCGCGCACCCATGAGCGACCCGAAGGAGGCGGCCGCGGCGATGCGCTCCGCGGGGGCCTTCCCGTCGGCGGCCGCACCCTCGGCTTCGATGAGCGCCGCCTTCACGGTCGCAAACATGTTCGAACCAGTGTCACCGTCCGGGACCGGAAACACATTCAGGGCGTTGATCTCGTCGACGTACCGCTCAAGGTTCGCGACGGCCGCTCGGAACGCCCCGAGCAGACTCGCTCCGTCGCACGCGCGGCGACCCATCAGGCGACGTCCGTCCCGCTGTCGGCAAGATCCGAGCTGCCGATGTCCCGCCCCCGCGCCGGGCTCGGTGGCTTGGAGCGCGGCGTCGCTTCGAGCCCGCCGATCCGGATCCGCAGTTCGTCCACCTCGCGCCCGAGCGCGCGACGGATGCCGTAGCGGACGGCCGAATCGACCTGGCGTGCGACCTCGGCGATGGGTAGCCCGGCCGTCACCCGCAATCGGAGGCGAATCCCCAGGTGATCATCCGAGAAACTGATCCGGATCCCGGGGGTCCGGCCCATGGCCGCGGCACGCAGGCGTTCCAATGGCCCGGCCTCAAAACCGGCCACGCCATAGGACCCGAGGACCGCCGCGCGCGCGATGTCGGTCACGGCACGCCTGGTCGCGAGGGCTCGACCGCTGATCTCGACAGTGGGCAACAGGCGGTGTCCTCATCAGCGCGGGCAGCCGTTCGTTGGAACTGCCCCGGGTGCGTGGTACTATACCGCCCCGCTCGGGCTCCACCGGCTCGGCGCTTCACGAAACAACCCTCCGAGGACACCATGGCCCGTTCCTGCGCGATCTGCGGCAAGGCATCGATGGGCGGCTTCAATCCCCAGTCGTCCGGGATGAACCGCGTGCGTGCCCATCGCCGCTACCATCCGAACCTGCAGCCCCTGGTCGTCGATCGGTCCGGCGTGCCCACCAAGACGCTTGCCTGCACGCGCTGCCGCCGGACGCTCACGAAGAGCGCCCGCTAGGTCAGCCCTGGGCGGGCCATCGCCCGCCGGCCGCATCATCAGCTCCTCGACCGGTCGCTCAGCGACCGGTCGTTCCATGTCTCGGCCGGCAAGACCGTGGGTGTCAGCCGGCCGCGCGGGTGTCGCTGTCCAGCCAGAGCGTGAACGGCCCGTCGTTGACGAGCTCAACCGCCATTGCGGCCCCGAATTGGCCGGTCGCCACGGGTGTCACGCCGGCCTCCGCAAGCCGATCCGCCAGCCGCCGGTAGAGGCGCTCGGCGAGTTCCGGAGGCGCCGCGTCGGTGAAACCGGGTCGCCTGCCCCGAGACGTGTCGGCGTACAGGGTGAACTGGCTCACGATCAGGATCCCGCCCCCGACTTCGAGGATCGACCGGTTGGTCCTGCCGGTTTCATCGCGGAACATCCGCAGGTCTGCGATTCGGCGCGCCAGTGCGTCGGCCGTCGGGTCGTCGTCGGTGTGGCCCACGCCCACGAACACGACGAGTCCCGGGCCTATCTCGGCGACGACTTCACCGTCCACCTTGACCTGGGCCCGCGAGACGCGCTGGAGGACCGTTCGCATCAGCGCGAGATCGCGCCGAGGGCGGCTCGCCACAGGCCGCCGATGATGAGCGCCCACGGGAGCAGGAGCACCGGCGTGCTCTCTCCGCCGAGCCAGCCACCCTTCACTACGCCGACGACACCGAGCGCACCCACAACGGCCACCGCAGCCCCCTGGCGGACCATCCCCCAGCGAACCCTCCCAGCCACGCGGCGGAGGGCGTTCTCGTCTCCGGCCGCGCCGGCCTCAAGGTCGGCCTCCACGGCAGGGTCGGCGGCACGATCCACGACACGACGGAACCAGCCCGGCGCATGCACGATCGCACCGTAGGCCACCGCGGCATAGACGAGCCCGCCGAGCACATCGACGATGTAGTGATCGGCCAGGTACGTGATGGCCAGCCAGACGCATGCCGCGTATCCGAGCATCAGCCAACCGGGCCGGCCGAAGGCGCGACGTGCGAACAGGAAGGCCAGGAACGGGTAGGCGGCATGGAGCGAGGGGAACGCGGCAACGGCGTTCGGGTTGACCTCGTAGATGGCGTAGCTGTACAGGTAGCGGCCCTCGAACCCGAACAGGCGGGCCAGGTCGTCAAAACCCTGGGCCTTCAGGTAGGTGATCGCCGGCGCCCCGTCCGGGCCCGGGATGAGGCCATGCTCGGCGGCCCACCAGGGCGGAGCGACGGGCAGCACCAGGTACGTCGCAAAGCCGGCCATGGACAGCAGGATGAGGGCCGCGACGAAGTCGTAGTACGCCCGGCGTCGACGAACCCAGAGCAGGAACGCCACCGCGATGGGGAGCGGGAAGTGGAGGAAGTAGAAGATCGTGCCCGCGATCGCCAGGGGATCCATACCGGATGCCGGATGGAATGCCTCCTGGAGCACCTGTGTCGGAAGGTAGCCGCCGAACAGCCATCGCTCGATACCGAGGACATCGGCCGAGTGAATGACCCGATTGATGTCGTCCGCGTAGCCGCGCATCAGCTCGTAGGCGAGAAACAGCCCGATGAACGGGACCCAGTCGCGGATGAACAACCGGCCCCGGCCGAGGAGCACGGCGGCAAGGCCCAGGGCAACCAGCATGACATCGGGTGTGATCGATACGCCGCTCACGATCATGAGTCCGGACAGGATGATCACGTAGCCCACGATCGTGACCATGAGGAGACGGTCGTTGCGGCGGTGGAGGTCGCCGTGATCGGTATCGACGACCCGAGGCAGCCTGGCCGTCAGCGCTGCCGCGCCGGCCGCCGCGCCGGACAAGGCCTGATCAGCCGGCTGGATAGGTGCCGCGTCGAGCGCCAGCTCGTCTGTCATGGGACGAGTTCGCCTGGATGCGGAGGACGGGGTGCCGGCACGAACGGCGGCGCCGGCATCCCGGCTGCGCGCCAGGCCGCTGCGTCGGCGAGGAGGGCGTCTCGCCGGGCCCCGAACCGCTCGATCGCGGCGGCTTCCGACGATGCTGGAAGGAGAACGTCCCAATCCCGGTGCACATCGTCTGCTTCGAGGTCAAGCGGTCCCGATCGAAAGATGAACACCGGGACACCCGCGCGTTCGATCTCGGCCTGGAGGGTCCGGGCAAGGTGCCGCGGGAGGGTGGTGAACGTGACCATCCGGTCACGCGGGATGGGCGGGACCCCTCCGTTCAGGGCGTACTGGTAGCCCTCATCCGCGAGGGCCCGGACCAGCCGGATCTCGCGACCCATATTCCGCCCCTTGATCCACAGTGCCGAGCCCACGACCAGGACGTCCGCAGCGAGCCCACCCACGAGCTCGGCGGTATCGCGACTCACGCCTCCATCCACGTGGACTTCCGCGCCGTGCAGCTTGTGCGCCAGGTACTCGCGGGCGGCAAGGACCTTGGCCTTCGCCACATCCGCCATGAACGCCTGTCCACCAAATCCCGGTTCCACCGTCATGACCATGACGATGTCGAGGAGATGTCGGTACGGCTCGAGGGCCGTCAGCGGCGTCTTCGGGCGGATGGCCAGGCCGACGGCCCGGCCCGCCGCACGGATCTCGCGGAGGGTCGGCTCGATGGGCTCGTCGACCTCGACGTGGATCGTCACGGAGTCACATCCGGCATCCAGGAACTGGCCCGCGTACCGACTCGGCTCGGAGATCATCAAGTGGGCATCGAACGGCAGGCGCGTCCTTCGTCGGAGCGCCTTGATCGTGCGCGCGCCGAACGTCAGGTTGGGTACGAAGTGGCCATCCATCACGTCAAGATGGATCCGGTCCGCGCCCTCCTTCTCCGCTCTTCGCACCGCGTAGGCGAGGTTGCCGAGGTCGGCGTCGAGAATGCTCGCGGCGACGCGGGCCCGGCCGAGCACCGTCGGAGGCTGCGGCGATGCCGGACGACGAGGCGGCATCAGCTGTCCACGCCGGCCGGCGCCATGTCGGTGCTCCGCTCGCCCCTGAGCGCGGCCGCGGACGACGCCTCGAGTCGCTCACGCCGGCGGGCCACCTGCGGGGCGGACGGCGCTCCGGCGCGCTCCGCGGCCAGCTGCCCACATGCAGCTCCGACCTCCGCGCCGCGATTTCGACGGATCGTCACCGGCAGCCCGACGGCGCGAAGGCGATCGGCGAAGCGCTCGATGACGGGCATCGGGCTGGCGGTCCATGGAGTGTGCGCGACTGCGTTCATCGGGATGAGATTGACGTGGGCCAGCGTGCCGCGCAGGAGAACAGCCATCGCGTCGGCATCGGCATCCGTGTCGTTGACGCCGCCGATCATCGTCACCTCGTAGCTGATCCGCCTTCCCGTCGCCGCCGCGTGCTCGCGGGCCGCTGCCACAACCTCGCCGACCGGCCAGCGCCGGTTGAGCGGCACGAGCACGTCGCGCAGTGGATCGCGTGCAGCATGGAGGCTGACGGCGAGGGTGAACTGCGGCCCGAGCGCGGTCAGCCGCCGAATGCCCGGCACCACGCCGGATGTCGAGACGGTGATGTGGCGCGCGCCGAGGCCGAACCTGGCGGGATCGTTGAGCGCCTCGACGGCCTCGAGGACCCGATCCAGATTCAGGAGCGGCTCGCCCATACCCATGAACACGATGTTGGTCAGGCGTCGGCCCCGCGCGGCGAGACGGCGCGCTGTGGCCCGAACCTGGTCGAGAATCTCCGCGGCCTCGAGGTCCCGCCCGAAACCGAGCTCACCGGTGGCACAGAATGGGCAGCCGACGGCACAGCCTGCCTGGCTCGAGATGCACAGCGTGTTCCGTTCCCGCCGATCTGAGCCAGCCGGGTAGTGCATGAGCACGCTCTCGATGGCGACGCCGTCCCGAAGTCGGTGCAGCGCCTTCTCGGTGCGGCCGCCGTCTGCGGTGGTCAGCTCAGTGTCGGCGAGAGTGTCCCAGCTGAACGCGGTTGCCAATGCGGCACGGGTTCCGGCCGGGAGCGTGGAGATCGCCGACGGGTCAGGGGACCCGGTGCGCCACACGGCGTCGAGCACCTGGCGTGCCCGGAACGGCGGCTCGCCTCGCTCGCGGAACCAGGCCTCGAGGAGGGTCGGGGTCAGCCCGGCAATCCCGGGTTGTGCGGCGGGGCCCGGCGATGTGCGCGGTTCGACGACGGAGACAGTCTGGTCGGGCATCGGGTGGCATTGTCGCATGGGCTCGAACCGGGCCTGCGCCTGCACGACTGAGGCTGGTTTCCCTACGACACGGGCCCCACGATCGTCGGATGCCCGCGCCGGAATTCGGCGATCGCCATCCGCCGGCCGCCGGCCGGTTGCACCTCGAGCAGACGCAGGCGACCGTCCGAGGTAGCAAGCACGAGACCCTCCCCGTCGGCGATGAGCGACCCGGCTTGATCGTTCGGCTTCCCGGGCTCGAGCCCCACATCATGGACCACGAGGCGCTCACCGCGGACCTCGATGAAGCTGCCCGGCCACGGGCGGTAGGCACGGACCTGGCGTTCGAGGTCGGCGGCCGCGCGTCGCGGATCCAGGCGTCCGTCGACGCGCCGAAGGGTCTTTGTCAGGGTCGACTGTGTGGCGTCCTGCGGCTTCGGGATCGTCCGACCAGCGAGCACCTCCGGAAGGACCTCGCGGAGCAATGCGGCGCCCTCGGCCGCCGCCCGCGTCTGCAGGGCCGGGACATCCTCCGTCCCATCCAGGGCCCAGGACCGCTCCGCGATGACCGGGCCCGTGTCAAGCCCCGCATCCATCTGCATGATGGCCACGCCGGCCACCGCATCGCCGGCGAGGATCGTGGCCGGGATCGGCGTGGCGCCGCGATGACGCGGAAGAAGCGAGGGATGAACGTTCAGGATCCCCAGCTTCGGAAGGTCCAGGATGGCGCCCGGGATCAGCTGCCCGAAGTCGGCGAGGACCCCGAGATCGGGCTGGAGCGCCCGGATCGACTCGATCGCTTCCGGCGCACGGACCCGCGCGACCTGGAGGAGGCGCAGGCCGGACGCCCGAGCAGCCGCGGCCACCGGCACGGGTGTCAGGGCGGCGCGACGCCCGCGGGGAAGATCCGGTGGCGTCACGACGCCGACGATCACGAGATCCTCGCGTGCAGCCAACGCTTCGAGGATCGGAACCGCGAACGTCCCGGACCCGAAGAAGATCGTTCGGGCCGGCGGGTTCATGCCGCGATCGGCACCGGGATCCGCGCTCGGCGTCACGCGAGTGCGGGCGTCCGGACCTCGCCGGACGTCTCGCCGTCCGAATCCGCATCCTCCTCGACGTCGTGACCGACGGCGATCAACTCGTCAAGCGAGTCGAGGTAATCGATGTACAGCCTGCCGTCGAGGTGATCGAGCTCGTGCTGGAGTGCCCGTCCAGGAGTCCCGGAGCCGGCGAGCTTGATCTTGCGGCCGGTGCGGTTCTGGGCCACGACCCAGACACGCTCGCGTCGTGTCACGTACGCCGCGTAGCCCGGGATGGACAGGCAGCCTTCGAGGTCACGGTCATCGCCGCTCGTCCTGACGAGGTGTGGATTCACCAACTCGTGGAGCTGGCCCTCGACCTCGATGACGCAGGCGTTGACCGCCTCGCCGAGCTGCGGGGCTGCGAGGCCCACGCCGGGCGCCGCGCGCATCGTGTGGGCAAGATCGTCGAGGAGCTCGTGGAGGTACTTCCCGAAGCCATCGACGGGCAGCCCCTTCAGCCGCAGCCGGGGGTCCCCGAGGAGCAGGATCGGACGGACGCTCACCGGCGAAGTATAGGCGAGCGTCGGCGGCCTCCCGGCCGGGTGGGCCGCCGCGGAAAAGGATCGCCGAGGGTCCGCTGCGTCAAGCCTCCGGAGCGTCCTTGGACGGTGCCTCGGCGGTCGTGGCGGCGCTTGCCTCGCGCGCGGCCTGATCGCGGCGCAGTTCGGCGGCCAGGTCCCTCGATCGCTCCGCGATCCTCGTGCCGGCCTCTGCCGTCATCTCGGCGGCTCGAGCGGCCACCGGACCGGCCTTCTCGCCCGCAACGGCCGCGAGTTCAGCCGCCTTCGCACTGATCTGACGGAGTACGGGACCCGCCTGCTCGGTGACGTTTTCGATCATCGACTGGAGCTGGGTCAGCCACTCGCGTCCGCTTGGCGTGGATTCCGCCACGTCCGCCTCGTCGCCGGTCCAGGCAAATGCCTCGTCGGCCTCAGGGGCCTGGGTGTCGCCGTTGGTGGGGTTGGTCTTCTCTTCCGTCATGACCGTTCCTCCATGATCCGCCGTCGTGCGCGGCCCGTTCTGATCCACCCATTGTCGCCAGATTGCACTTCAGTGCACGCGAGCCGCTCGTCCCGATCGGCTTGACGAAGATCAGAGAAGCGATTCCGGATCGACATCCACGGTCCAGGGCGGTCCTGGCGGATCGCCGACGACGCGCAGCGGATCGTCTCCACGCAGAGCCACATTGAACCGCCATCGATCCGCCCGGCGGGCGATGAACGCCAGGGAGGGTCCGGCGACCTCTACGCGGGCCCGCAACTCCACAGCCCGGGCGCGAAGCCGGTTCGCCAGTTCATCCCCGGCTGCCTCGGCCGCGGCCCGGTCCGGCAGGGCCACGGTCAGTTTGACGAGCCGCCCGAACGGCGGTGAGCCGAACCGACGGCGCAACTCCAGCTCCGCGTCGTAGAACGCGGCCGGTTCAGCGGTCTCGACGGCTCGGATCGCCGGGTGCTCCGGCTGGTATGTCTGGAGGATCGCGTACCCCGGCCGGTCTCCTCGACCGGCCCTACCCACGGCTTGCGCCAGGAGCTGATATGTCCGTTCGGCTGCCCGTTCGTCGGGCAGGTTCAGCGCGACATCGGACGACACGATCCCGACCAGGGTGATGCTCGGAACGTCGAGGCCCTTGGTGACCAGGCTCGTGCCGACAAGCACATCCAGCCGCCCGCCCGCGAGGTCGTCGAGGATCCTGGTGGCCGCGCCCCGCCGCTCGGCAATGTCCCGATCCAGCCGGGCCAGACGATAGGCGGGGAACGCTTCGCGAACCTCGCGTTCCAGGCGTTCGGTTCCGCCGCCGAGGTAGCGGATCCGGGCGGATCCACAGGCTGGACAGCGGCTCGCCAGCGGCGTGGCCCGACCGCAGTGATGACAACGCAGCGTCATACCGGCCTGGTGATAGACCAGCGGGCGAGTGCACTCCGGGCAGGCCTGGACCGCGCCGCAGTCCCGACACAGGACCACCGATGCCGAGCCCCGCCGGTTGATGACGAGGATCGCCTGGTCTCCTGCTGAGGTGTCAAGCGCGGCGAGCGCCGCCAGGAGGGGTCTCGACAGCATCCCCCGCTGGCCGGCTGCGAGCTCCGCTCGTAGATCGACAACCTGGATCGTGGGCGGCCGCCCCGACAAGCGATCGGTGAGCCGGAAGCGTCGATAGACGCCGTCGCGCGCCCGCCCTTCCGTCTCCACCGCGGGCGTTGCGGAACCGAGGACGACCGCCGCTCCAGAGAGACTGCCCAGCCGGATCGCCGTGTCGCGCGCCTGGAGTCGAGGAGTGCGATCGCTCTTGTAGGCCTGGTCGTGCTCCTCATCCACGACCACGAGTCCGAGGTCCTCGACCGGCGCGAGCACCGCGAGCCGCGTCCCGACCACCACGTCCACGGCGCCGGCCCGGATGCGCCGCCACTCGTCGGCCCGCTCTCCATCGGAGAGTCCGGAATGGACCAGGCCGATCTCCGCGTGGAGGTCGGCCCGGAGGCGATCGACCAGGGGGATGGCGAGCGCAATCTCCGGAACCAGCAGGAGCGCGCGCCTGCCCACCTGCAGGCACTCCTCGATCGCTGCCGTGTAGATGGCAGTCTTGCCGCCACCTGTCACACCATCGAGCAGGATGGGCGTTGGGTCCCGCGTGCCGATGGCCTTCCTGATGGCAGCCACCGCCAGCGCCTGCTCCGCGCTGAGCGACGCTGAGCTGGGTCGAGCTCCTCGATGACCGGGCGCGCGGGCGGCAAGCGGTCGGCGAGGGGCCTCTTGACTCTCTACTGTGACGAGCCCGCGTCGTACAAGACCCGCCACGACGGAGAGGCCGTGCCTTGCGGCGAGATCCGGCGCAGGAACGCCGGTCGTCCCGGCCCCTCGCAGCTCATCGAGCGCGGCCAGCTGCCGTGATCCAAGCCTCCGGGTTCCGGAGCTGCCGTGCCCCGCCGTCTGGCCCGCGACTGTGGGAACGAGCCGGACAATCCGGACATAGCGCGGGCCGGCACCCGCGTCCAGGAGCGTCCAGTCGAGATCGATCCTGCCGGCGGCTGCCAGCGCGCGCAATCGCCGCAGCAGGCCGGCCCGGCCTTCCGGTGCTCGCAGCCGCTTGACCGCCCGTGGTCCGCCGGCGAGTTGCTCCAGCAGCGTGGCGTCGTCCGGGGTTGTGGCCGAGATCGCGCCGGGTGCGCGTCCCGGATGAATCGCCGGGTCATCCGGGCGGCGCTCTGCGACCAGCTCCAGACGCTCGAGCATGCCGGGAGGGAGCATGGCTCGCAGGACGAGTGCCGGCGGGGCGAGATACGTCGAGGCAATGTCCGCGGCGAGAGCCATGGACGAGGGCGGCAGGAGCGGACCGTCCGCCCGGACCCGATCCAGGATCGGCTTCGCGACGAGGCCGACGGTAGCGCCCGCGGGCCCGAGCACGATTCCGAGGGCCTGGCGATGGCCGAACTCCACCGTCACGGCCTCGCCCGCGAGGATCGGTTCGAGGCGCGCCGGTACCCGATACGTGAAGGCATGGCTGCCGGCCGCCCCGGCGGCATCGATCGCGACGGCGACCAGCGCCTCTCCCACTGCCTGACCCGCGTCGGTTGGCTCCCCGTCCGCCTCGGGGAGCCCGAGCATCTCCTGGTCCGGCCCGGTCGCCACGTCCCGAGGGGTCGCTAGAGCCAGGTCCGGCGTGTCGGGTGCGCGGCCTTTTCGAGCAGGATGATCTCGTGGATCCGGGCCGCGGTCCGGGCGATCTGGCCCGTCTCATTGACCACCACGTGGTCATAGTCATCCTGCCGGGCGAGCTCCAGGGCGGCGTTCCGCTGCCGGATGTCGAGTTCGTCGGCCGTCTCGGTTGCCCGCGACTGGAGCCGCTGGAACAGGTCCTCGAGTGAGGGCGGCACGAGGAAGATCAGGAGCGCATCAGCCACGCGGCCCTTGACCACGGCTGCACCCTGCACATCGATCTTCAGGATGACGTCGTGTCCGGCCTGCAGGGCAGCGCGGACATCCGCCCGGGGCGTCCCGTACCAGTTCCCGTGGACTTCGTTCGCCTCGAGCAGTTCACCGGCCTCGCGCAACTTGGCGAAGGCCGCGGCGCTGAGGAACCGGTAGTGGACCCCATCGACTTCGTAGCGCCGTCGCGGGCGCGTCGTGCAGGTCACGACGTAGTGGTAGTCAGGGTCCCGGGGTTGTGCGCGAAGCGCTTCAATCACGCTGTCCTTGCCGACGCCGGACGGGCCGGACACGATCACGAGCACAGCACCCGGCGCGCCCGCGACCGTGGCGGCCGCGGCCTCCGCCGATGCTTCGGGCCCGCGGCCGGCGCCGGTCATGCGGGACGCACCCGGAGGCTTGCAAGGACATCCTCAAGTTCCAGCGGGAGCGGTGCCGTCGCGCGAATGAGATCGCCCCGCGAGGGGGACGTGAGCTCCAGGCGCCAGGCGTGCAGGAACAGGCGCGAGAGGCCCTCGGGACCGCGACCAGACGTTCCAGTGCCATAGACCCGGTCACCAGCCACGGGATGCCCGATCGCCGTCAGGTGAACCCGGATCTGATGCGTCCTGCCGGTCACGAGATCGAGCTCGAGGAGCGTCCACTCGGCGAACCGCTCCGTGACCCGGTAGCCGGTCGTGGCCGGTCGGCCGTCGGCGACGACGCCCATCTTGGTCCGATGGCGCGGTTCGCGTCCGATCGGCGCCTCGATCCGTCCGACAGCGGCCGCGACGGTCCCATGCACCAGTGCGACGTACGTCTTCTTGATCCGGCGCGCCTTCAGCTGCGCCATCAGCCCGTGCTGTGCGAGGTCCGTCTTGGCGACCATGAGGAGCCCGCTCGTCGCACGATCCAGGCGGTGGACGATGCCCGGCCTGCGCACGCCGGCAATCCCGCCGAAGCCCTCCGGCCCGGCCCTGCCGAGGAGGGCATTCACGAGGGTCCCGTCGGCATGACCGGGCGCCGGGTGGACGACGAGGCCGGCCGGCTTGTCGACGATCAGGAGATCGTCATCCTCGTACACGACGGGGACCTCGATCTCGGGTTGCGCAACGGGCTCCGCGGCCGCCGGCTCCGGGACGTCCAGGCGAAGCTGACTGCCTGGCTCGAGGATCGTGTTCGCCTTGAGCGTCCGGTCTCCGGCCGTCAGGCGCCCGTCGGTGATGAGCTTCTGCACGTGGCTCCGGGATAGTCCGGTTCGGTCCGCGACAAACCGATCCACCCGCGTCGGGGCCTGATCCGGCGGCACCAGGAGCACGTGAACGCCGGGGGCCCCGGAGGTCTCAGTCATCGCCGATCCCCGAAGCGGACGGCGCGGCGGCAGGGTCTGTCTCCGCCGCGCCCGACCCCTGCGCGCCGCCGGCCAGGGACGGCCAGATCGCCATGGCGATGAGCAGGATGATCGATCCGCTAATGCAAGCGTCGGCAACATTGAAGGTATAGAAGCGCACGGAACCGACTCCCCCGTCAACGAAGTCGATCACGTAGCCGAGTCGGAACCGATCGATGGCATTGCCGATCGCCCCGCCCAGGAGCAACCCCAGGGTCAGGGTCATGTACCGGCTCCGGCCCGAGCGCGCATGGAACCAGACGATCAAGCCGATCACGCCAAGGCTGAGCAATGCGAACAGGCCAACCTGGCCGCGGAACAGCCCGAACAGGGCTCCGTTGTTCTCCGAGTAGATCAGCCGGATCGCCCCTCCGAGGTACTCGAGCACGCGACCCTCGCCAAGCTCGGCGGTGATCCAGGCCTTGGTCGCCTGATCGACAACGACGATCGCGGCAACCAGGCCCAGGAACGGCCCCCAGAGCGGCCGGAGCTTCCCGGCGTCGATCATGGAGGCGATGACCCGCCGGTCCGCCGACGGAGGGCGATCCTGACCGGCCCCGACTCGAGCTCGACGGTCGCCCTGACCGCGCCAGCCGGCGGGGACGGCACGAGATCGGACAGGGTCTCGGCAGCGACCGCGGCCACGTGGACGGCCACTCCCGGGGCAACGCCGTCGACGTGGAGATCGACGCGGTCGTCAAGCTCCAGCCCAGCTTCCTTGCGAAGGTCCTGGATCGCGCGCTGGAGCTCCCTTGCGTCGCCCTCGGCCCGGAGCTCGGGCGTCAGCTCGGTGTCGATCACCACGAGGAGCCCCTCATCGTGGGCAACGATCGTCCCGGGCCGGGGCATGGCCAGGATCTCGACTTCGTCGGCCGCCAGGACGACACCCGCGAGCGCAACCGACCCATCGGACCGGATCTCGGCGGTGCCGTCCCGGGCCGCGACCATGACCGCCGGAATGGCCGGGCCGAGCCGCTTGCCGACTTTCGGGAGGAGGACCTTCACCCGTCGTTCAACCAGCCCGGAGTCATCGCCGATCAACTCGACGTGCTTCACGTTCACCTCGTCGGCAATGAGCGCGACGAGTGCCTCGAGCTCATGAAGGTCGCCGCCCGGCAAGGCCAGCCACAGCCGGGCCAGGGGCTGGCGGACCTTGAGGTTGGCGCTCCCCCGGAGCGTTCGCGCCAGGTCCACGGCCCGGCGCGCGATCGTCATCGCCGACTCGAGGCGTTCGGACCGGAGCGAGGCTAGCTCCGCGCTCGGGAAGCGGGTCAGGTGCACCGAGTGCGGTGCGCTCGCGTCGATCCCGCCGACGAGGTTGCCGTACAGCTCCTCGGCCACGAACGGGAGGATCGGCGCCGCGACCCGGGCGACCGTCAGGAGCGCGGTATGAAGGGTAGCGAACGCGGCCGCTCGATCGGAGCCGGTTCCTCGCGAGAACCGCTTCCTCGAGAGTCGCAGGTACCAGGTTGAGAGATCGTCAATGAAGGTATCGATGAGCCGCGTTGCGGTCAGCGCGTCGAAGTCACGCAGGCGCTCCTCGACCGCAACCGCGAGCCCCGCGCTTCGCGACAGGATCCAGCGGTCCATCGGCGAACGCTCGGCGGGTGGCGGATCGTCCCGTCCCGGCATCCAGCCGCAGAGCCGGGCGTAGGTCACGAAGAAGGCGTAGACGTTCCACAGGATGAGGAGCCGCCGGCGGGCCTCATCGGCGGCGTGCCAGCCGAACAGGATGTTGTCGTCCGGCCGCGACGACATGTACAGCCAGCGCATGACATCGACGCCCATGCGCTCGGCGGCCTCGTCGAACTCGATGGCGTTGCCCCACGACTTGTGCATGGCCCGCCCGTCCTCGGCGAACAACGTGGCGTAGCCGAAGATCGTCTTGAACGGGGCCTCGCGTCGCAGGACCGTGCTCATCGCCAGCATCGCGTAGAACCAGTTCCTGAACTGGCCGGGGAAACTCTCGGTGATGAAGTCGGCCGGGAACCACTGGGCCCAGTAGTCGGGGTCTTCCCGGAAGTGCAGGGTCGAGAACGGCACGATCCCTGCGTCGAGCCACGGGTTGCCCACGTCGAGAATGCGACGGATCTCGCCGCCACACCTCGAGCAGGCGATGGCCACCTCGTCGACGAAGGGCCGGTGCGGCGTATGGCCCTCGAAGCGCTCCCAGCCCGCGACCGCTCGGTCCCGCAACTCGGCCCGGCCACCGACGACATCGAAGGTCTTGCACGAGGAGCACTCGTAGATCGGCAGGGCCAATCCCCAGTAGCGCTTCTTGCTGATCATCCAGTCATGCATGTTCAGGAGCCAGTCCAGCTCCCGCTCATACCCGAACCCCGGGATCCACCGGATCCCGTCGACGACCTCCATGATCTGGTAGCGCAGGCTGCGATCCACCTGCTCCTTCGTCAGCGTCTCGCGAGGCTGGTCATAGACCTCGCCCATGCTGATGTACCACTCGTCGACGAGGCGAAACACCAGCGCGGTCCCGCACCGCCAGCAGTGCGGGTAGCGATGGTTGATGGTTTCGAGGCGCTGGAATTGGCCCTCGCGCCGAAGATGCTCAATGATCGGCTCGGTCACGTCCCGGACGTCGCGGCCGGTCAGTGAACCGAATCCCTCCAGGAAGATGCCCGCCTCATCGAGGGGGGCGATGATCGGCAGCCCCAGGGACTTGCCCAGGACGTGGTCCTCGGCCCCGCAACCCGGCGCGACGTGGACGATCCCGGTCCCCTCCTCCTCGCCGACTTCTGACCAGGCGACCACGCGGTGCTCGTAGGGCGTGCCCGACTCCGGCTTCGATCCCTCGGCGAACGCAGCCTGGACCGCCGGCAGTGCGTCGAACGGGCCAGCGTAACGCCAGCCGACGAGGTCGCTGCCTGGACGCTCGTCGACGACCTCGAAGGGACCTTTGAGCGCGGTCTTGACCGTGCCTTTGCCCAGCCAGAACGTGTCGCTCCCCTGTCGAACCTGGACGTAGAGCAGGTCCGTCCCGACCGCAGCCGCGACGTTCGACGTCAGCGTCCAC
Source organism: uncultured Chloroflexia bacterium (assembly GCA_963697415.1). Lineage (GTDB taxonomy): Bacteria > Chloroflexota > Limnocylindria > Limnocylindrales > CSP1-4 > UBA5189. The sequence goes on along the minus strand of CAVONW010000003.1, from coordinate 2,163,853 downwards.
GGCGTGGTGGTCCATACGAGGAGGGACTCCCCGGGTCGATCGAGCAGCGGGAACCGGACCGTCAGACCAGGGTCGTCGCGGTCCTGGTACCCCTCGTTGACCTCGGTCTGCGATAGCCCCGTCCCGCAGCGCGCGCACCAGGGCATCGTGTCGTGGCCCTTGTAGACCCAGCCTCGTCGATGGCACTCGGCCAGGAAACCCCAGATCAGGTCGTTGTTCTCGTTGCTGAACGTGAAGTAGCTGCCACCAAGCTCCGGCATCCCGAGCCGCCCGACGATCATCTCGACGGTATCGGTCACGGGTCCCCCAGGCCCCTCCACGGTCACGGCCTGCGATGGATCGGCGGCCAGGAGGTCTCGCAGCCGGCGGAGCTCGTCGGGATCGTTCCAGTCCATCCAGTAGCCGAGCCGGATCGACTGCTCGGTCTGGCGAGCGGCGAAGGTCAGCACCCGTTGCTTGCACAGGCTCACGAACTCCGCGATGCCGTACGCCTCGATGTCACGCTTGGAGGTGAACCCCAGGTCGCGCTCCACGTTGACCTCGACCCACAAGCCCTGACAGTCGAAGCCGTTCTGCCAGCGCTCCGCCTCGCCGAGCATTGCGTGGAAACGCTGGAACACGTCCTTGTAGGCCCGGCCCCAGGCGTGATGGACGCCCATCGGATTGTTCGCCGTGATCGGGCCGTCGAGGAAGCTCCAGTGCGGCCCGCCCGCGTTCTGTGCGCGCAACTGGGCGAACGTACCGCGCTCCCGCCAGAAAGCGAGGATCTCGTGCTCCATCGTGACGAGATCCGGGCGTGCTGGAACGGGTCGGAACATCGGGCCTCGCGAGGTGGTAGGGCGAACCGCGTGGTGTCGGCACGGTCGCCGATCCACCCGGGCACGGTCAACGTCGGGCCCGAGTATCCTACCCGCGATGCAGTCCGCGCACGAGATGCGTCCGCGCCGACGCTCGGCCTTCGTCGCGGCATTCCTCTCGCTCCTTTTCCCCGGCCTCGGCCACGCCTACCTGGGTGCCTCGCGGCGGGCGCTCGGGTTCGCGGCACCGCCGATCCTCATCGGGGCCCTCATCGCCGGGATCGCCATCCGGCTGGACCTGTTCGCGCTCGCCGGTGTCGCGATCCAGGAGTGGTTCATCGCCGGCGTCTTCGTGGTGAACCTCATCGCCCTCGCCTATCGAGCCGCCGCGATCGTGGACGCCTGGCGTATCGCCGGCTGGCTTCAGGAGACGGAGATGACCGGCAGGCGGTTCGGCGTGGCGGACGGCAGACCGGCTGGGCGACCCGGCGCCGCGACCTGGCGTGTCACCTCGGTCGCCGGTCTCGTTGCAGTCCTGCTGGTCATGGCCACCATCCACGTCGCGGTCGCTCGCTACGACGTGCTCCTCGCCACGACCACGGCCTGCATCTTCGATCCCGAGGCGACCGACTGCACCTCCGGACCGGCGGCATCGGCGAACCCGTCTGGAGAACCGACGGACGGCGCTCCGACGCTTGAGCCGGGCGCGGTGGGACAGCCGGTCCCATCCGCCAGCATCCCCGTCTGGAGCGGGACCGAACGCCTGAACATCCTCCTGATCGGTGCCGACGAGCAGGGCGGCGGCCACAACACGGACACGATGATCACCGTGTCGATCGACCCGGCCACGAACCAGGTTGCCATGTTCCAGCTGCCGCGCGATACCGTGGATGTTCCGATCCCCGACGGTCCGGCACGCAAGGTCTTCGGTCGCGTGTACGCCGGCAAGATCAACGCCTGGTTCGCGGCCATCCAGAACCGACCGGATCTGTTTCCGGGCTCGGATCGGACGCGCGGCTACACGGGCCTGAAGGCCATCCTCGGTGAGCTCTACGGCATCGACATCAACTACTATGTCGAGGTCAATTTCGAAGGCTTCGAGAAGATCGTGGACGCCCTTGGCGGCGTCACGGTCAACGTCCAGGTTCCCGTGGTCGATGACCGCTATCCGGCCGGCGGCGGGGCCCTCCAGCGCGTCTACATCCCGTCCGGGATGCAGTACATGACGGGCGCCGATGCGCTCGTCTACGCCCGCTCGCGCCATGGATCGAGTGACTTCGACCGGGGGGCGCGCCAGCAGCGGGTGCTCGTCTCGCTCCGGCAGCAGCTGGATGTCGCCCGAGTCCTGCCACATGTGGATGCGCTGGCCGGGGCACTCTCCTCGTCCATCCGGACGGACATTCCGCGCGAGATCTTCCCGCGCCTCCTCGGCCTGGCCGGGGCCATCTCGTCCCGGAGCGTGAGTTCCTTCATCTTCACGCCGCCCTACTACCAGACGGAGTATCTGGACAGCCCTCGCGGCTACATCATCGTTCCCAACCTCGATCGGATCCGGGCCGGGATTCGCGACGCGTTCTCCGCCGATCCGGCCGTGGCAGATCGACGGGACCAGCTCGCCACCGAAGGCGCCTCGGTGTACGTGCTGAACGGCACAAGCAGGACGGGCGAGGCGACCCGGATTGCGGACTACCTCGAGTACCTCGGGATCGCCGCGTCAGCGCCGGGCCTGAAGCCCGATGTCAAGGGGCTCGCGGACACGACGATCCGGGTCTACAACGGCGCTGAGGCTTCCATGTCGCTCACCGTGGCCACGCTCGAAGGCGTGTTCGGCGTGACTGCGGATCTCGTCAGCGATCCGTCGGCCACGGCGGACATCGTGATCATCACGGGAGCCGCAACACCGGCCGTCACCGCACCGCCGATCCCGTAGCCCAGGACAGCCAGGCCGCCGGCACCTGGCCACTGGCGCATCGGCGGCCGCCGGCTCGATCAGGCCTTCTCGGTGACCCGGTACTCCAGGTACTTGCCGGCCATCAGGCGAGTCTGGGCGTCGAGCGCCGGCAGGTTCGAGAACAGGAGACCCACGACCGGCAGCAGCAGCCACTGAATACGGCTGACGACGTTGTGCATGAGGCCCCAGCTGACCGGCCGTGGGGGCGCCAGGCGTTCCTCCACGTACATGAGCACCACCAGGCAGGCGAATGCGCCCGTCAGCAGCCAGGACGCATACAGCGGCAGGTTCTGTCCGAGCGTGGTTTCGGCGAAAGCCGGATTGATGATGAGCGGCAGATTGGACCCGAAGATGATCACGAATGGCGCGATCGCCCAGTTGAGGTGATCCAGCCATAGATCGAGCAGGCGGCGAATCCGGATCATCCGCGGGATCTCCGAGTGCGCAAAGGCATTCCGGATGTAGTACGGAATGTCCGTCACACCCCAGGCCCAGCGCCTGATCTGGGTGTACTGCTGGATGAGAGACCGGGGATAGGAGCGCGCCCGGACCGCGTCGCCGTAGATCGGCATGAACAGCGGGATCGAGTGGAACTCGCCGCTGTAGCGGAAGAACGACTTCCAGTAGAAGCGGCTGTCCTCCGCGATCGCGTCAGTGGCCCAGTAGTCGACCTCGTGGACGGTCTGCAGGCTGACTGAGTAGGACGAGAAGCTGACCAGCTTCTCCGGTGTGAGCGACCGCCACATCTGGACGTGGGTAGCCCCGATCGCCACGAGGCGCACCGGCAGCGGCGTCTCCCACAGGTTGTTGTGGAACATCGGGACCGGCTGGTACAGCCGGCGAAAGCGATCCGGATTCGTGAGGAACGCCCAGCTGACGTAGCCGAAGTAGCGCCGATGGACCCGGTAGTCCGAGTCCAGGTCTGTGACGATCACCTCGCGCGGATTGAAGCCGAGGCGAACCATCTCGCGATACAACCACCGCCCGCCATAGGCCATGGCGCTGCTCTTGCCCACCACGACCCCTGGTTCCAGTGGGTCGAGGATATGGAAGAAGTGGAGGAAGCGGTCGGCGAAGACCGTCTGGAGCCTGGCCACGTTTGCGCGGCCGGCCTGGTCGGTCTCGCGGGTGATGATCGCAACCATCAAGCGATCCGACGGCCAGTCTGACTCGGCGAGCGCGCGGACCGTCTCGTACAGCTTCTCGTACGGCTCGGTGTACGTGGGGACGAGCGCGACGTGCCACAGCCGGTCTGGATTCGGGATCGCCTCGCCACGCCGGGCAAGCAGCCGGAGGAGGTCCTTGCGCTCATCGCGTAGTCGGGCGAGTTCACGCCGGCCGCCTTTCGCTGCGGACACCTGACCGGCGCTGGCGAGTTCCTCGACACGACGCTCGATCGCCGGGATGCGCGCTTCAAGGGTGGCGATCCGGCCCGATACGTCACGCAGCGCGAAGGTGCGTGTCCGCCAGTCTGCGTCCATGTTTCGGCGGATCATCGTGAATGCCGCCACGACACTGCTGGTCAGCATCACCGCCTTGTACAGCCAGTAGACGTCAAACGTCAGCACGAACCAGGCGACGATCTGGGGCCATCGGAATGACAGGGCGACCGAGGCGACGATCAGGCCCCAGGTGACCGTGCCGGGCACGACCTCCAACAGGCGCTGGAACGGCCGCGCGCGAATCGGCGTGCTGTCGACCGCCGGAGCGCTGGCACGTGATGAATCCGGCGGAACCCGAACGGCCTCCGGATCAGAGGTCTCGGCGGTGTCAGCCACCGATGGGGATCGGCGTCACCCAGTGCGAGAAGGCCGGCGTGCGCCCGCGAACGGCATCGAAATAGGCCTCCCGGATCCGGCGGGTGATCGGACCGGCCTCCCCGGAACCCACCGGGCGGTGGTCAAGTTCGATGACCGGCGAGACCTGGACTCCCGTGCCGCACAGGAACATCTCGTCGGCGACGTAGATTTCGGAGCGGTCGATCGAGCGGATCTCGACGGTCAGGCCCTGGCTCGCTGCGAGCTCGAGGATTGCCTTGCGGGTCACACCCTCGAGGATGTCGTCGCTGACGGGCGGCGTCAGGAGAATCCCGTCCCGGATCACGAACATGTTCGCCGCAGACGCCTCGGACGCGTGGCCGTCTGACGTCAGGACCAGCGCCTCATCGAAGCCGTTGAGCTCCGCCTCGGACTTCTGGAAGGCCATGTTGACGTAGCCGCCGACGATCTTGCCGCGCGCCGGCAGGGCATCGTCGGCGTTCCGCCGCCAGGACGAGGTCATGAGCCGGACGCCCGTGTCGACATCGATGTAGTTCCCGAATGGGACGGCGAAGATCACGAGCTGGTGCTCCAGGTGATGGAGACGCACACCGATCGCCCGCGACGACTTGTAGAAGCATGGCCGGATGTAGGCGTCCTCTCGGAAGCCGTTGCGGGCGGCTGTCTCCACGACAAGCGCGACCAGCTCGTCCGTGCTCGGCAGGCCCTCCATGAACAGCATTCCGGCATTGCGCCGGATGCGCTCCATGTGCTCGCGCAGGAACAACCCATGGAGAGTCCCCTGCTCGGCATTCCAGTACGCCCGGATGCCCTCGAACACCGCCGTCCCATACATGAACGCATGGGTCATTACGCCGACCTTCGCATCCCGCTGCTGGACGAACTGGCCCTCGAAGTAGCAGATGAGGTCATCGAGGGCGGGGGCCGCGGCCGGGCTGGCCGGCGCTGACGCCGAGGCGGGGGTGTTCTGGGTGAGCATGCGACGCGACTCCTGATGATCGCGGCTCAGGCCGCGTGACGTCGGCGGATCTTGGGGCCCGAGTATAGCGCGGCGCCCACGCGTCTCTTCCAGCACGACCGGCAACTAGCTCGGGCGGAGGATCGCGACGATGACGAGGGCCAGGTAGGCCATGTAGAAGACACCGCCGACGAGGAGGCCGCGCCCGCGGAGCCGGCCGGTTCGAAGCATGGGGATGAAGATGGCCGCGCTCGACAGGAAGGCGATGCCCGCCGATGCGAACGCGACGTAGGAGCCGGGCGCGATGACCCAGCTGGTGGGAGCAAGGACGAGCGCCACGACCGTCGGAATGCTGGCTTGGAACACCATGGCCCCTGTGATGTTGCCCATGGCCAGGGTGTCCTTCCCCTGGCGGACCCAGATGACCGAGTTGAACTTCTCGGGCAACTCGGTCGCGATCGGTGCGATGACCAGCGCGAGGAGCACCTCGTCCACCCCGATCGCGTGGGCGATCTGCTCGACCGACCCCACGAACGCGATCGCCCCGACGATGATGAACCCCAGGGCAGCCAGGACCTGCAGGTTCACCACGCGGAGGCGGGGAACGTTCGGGTCCCAGCGGTGAGCGGGGTCCAGGCGACGAAACCGGAGTGGGGCCAGTTCCTCGACATCCACATCCGGGTCCGCTTCGAAGTGCCGCTTTACGTAGCGCGCGTAGATGAGGAGCAGGAGGGCCGCGACCGCGAGCTTGGGCCAGGTGGGATCCGATGGCAGGAAGGCCGCTCCGATCGCGAGGGCGTAGGCCACGGCGAACGTCCTCATGTCGGTCCCGAGGACGGCGGTGTCGACCGGCATGACGTCGCCCCCGGTCCGGCGCCGAGCCTGCACCAGGACCGCCACGCCCGTGACGAACATGGCGAGCGTCGCGAGCATGAACGGAGCGCCCAGGATCGCTCCCACCCCGATGGCGTCGGACGCCTCGCTGGTGGCGAAGCCGATTGCGATGATCGGGATCATCGTCTCCGGCAGTGCGGTGCCGACGGCTGCGAGCACCGAACCGACGGCTCCCTCGGCGAGCTCGAGCTTCCGCCCGAACCACTCGATCCCGTTCGTGAACAGCTCGGCACCGACCAGGATGATCACAAACGAGAGCGCCAGCACGAGCAGCTCCACGATCAGGCGCCCGCCGTGCCGAACAGGATGCCCGCCCCGATCACGACGAGGACGAGGACGGCCACGCCGGCCATGCGCGGTTCAGCTGCCCGGGCAAAGCCCGCGACGGACACCGCGACGCGGGCTGCGGGGGTCGCCAGGACGACCAGGAGTCCGAGCCACAGGAACCCGGTTGGCCGAAGCGCGATGAGGTCGTCGACGAGGTGCGCCGGGTCGAACGCCGACGCCTGGTCGAGCGGTGAGCGGCCGCTCGCAAGCATGAGGATCACCCCGCACATGATGAGCCCAACGGCCCCGTAGGTCCCGAGCCGGAGCAGGCCGGCCACGCGACCCTCAAGGCCCGCCGCCCTCGTCGTCTGGCCCACCCGGGCCGGGCCCGTCACTGGACCCCCAGCGCGCGTCGGAGCATCTGGATCGCGGTGTACAGGAGGACGAGGGTGAACAACAGCCGCAGTGCCCGCAGGTCCACCCGGTGGGCAATCCGCGAGCCGATCGTGGCGCCGACGAAGACGCCGACCGCTGTCGGCCCGGTGGCGTACGGATCGATCCCTCCGCGTATGAGGTAGATCCAGGCACTCGTGGACGCCGTGATCCCGATCATCAGGTTGCTCGTGGCCGTCGCGACTCGCAGGGGCACACCCATGATGAGGTGGAGGACCGGAACCTTGACCAGCCCGCCGCCGATCCCGAGGAGCGCCGAGGCGATTCCGGCCACGATGCTGCCGGCCAGGCCGGGCCCCAGGCGGTGGATCCGGTAGTCCGGTCCCGAGAGTCGATCGAGGAACCCCGATCCCGCCGCGTCACCCGCGGCGCTGGCGAAAGAGGGCCGCGCGCCCGAACGCGGCCGGATCAGTGAGATGGCGACGTACACGAGCAGGACCGCGAACAGCCCCGCGAGCACGCGCTCATCCACGAGGAACGCCACGAGGCCCCCGACGAGGGCCCCGATGGCTGTGAACAGCTCGAGAACCATGCCCAGGCGCAGGTTCGCGACGCGCCGCTCGAGGAACACCGCCGCCGACGCGCCACTCGTGACGATGACGCACACGAGCGACACGCCGATCGCCTCGCGCAGCGGAAGGCCGAATCCGAACGTGAGCAGCGGGACGATGAGAAGACCCCCGCCCAGGCCGAGCAGGGACCCGAACAGGCCCGCCGCGGCGCCACCGACGAGCATCAGGATGGCAATCGACACGCCTTCAGCCTGTCAAACGCCAGGTCCGCGCGCCGGCCGGGATCACCGCCGGTCAGGGGCGCAGGTGCTGCGGCGCGTACGGGAGGAGCGCGACGATGCGCGCGCGCTTGAGCGCGACCGACAACTCGCGCTGGTGCCCGGCGCAAGTGCCTGTCTTGCGTCGCGGTTCGATCTTCGCGCGCTCGGAGAGGTAGCGCCGGAGGCGGTTGACCTCCTTGTAGTCGATCTGGACGGTCTTGTCCGCACAGAACGAGCAGACCTTGCGTCGGCGTCGGTCACGGTAGGAGTCGTCGCGCTTGCGAGAACGAGGTGGGGGCATGGAATTCAGTCTCCTCGCGGCGCCCGATTTGGGCGCGGGATGGTCAGGTTGGTATCAGAACGGGAGTTCATCGATTTCGGTGTCGTCAAAACCGCCACCACCACCGGGAGCACCTCCCGGGGAGCCGCCGGGTGCGGCCGCGCCACCTGGAGCTCCGGCAAAGGTGCCCTCCTGGTCGCGCTTGTCGAGGCCCATGACCATATCCGCGCTGACGTCGAGGGACATGCCCTTGCGGCCATCGTTGGTCTCGTACTCGCGGGTCCGGAACCGGCCGTCGACGAAGACCCGGCTGCCCTTGCGCAGGCTCTCAGCGGCGCGCTCGGCGCGGTCACCCCACACGCTCACCCGAAACCAGTCGGTCGCCTCGACCCACTCATTGGTCTGCTGGTTCTTCGTGGCCTGGTTGACGGCGACGCTGAACGTCGCAACCGGACGGCCGCTCGGTGTATACCGAAGCTCGGGGTCCCGACCGAGGTTGCCGATGATCTGGATCTTGCAAAGCGCCATCGGGGTCTCCTCTCAGTCGATCGCGGCGGGGGCCGCATCGCTCTCGGACTCATCGATCCGTTCGGACCCGTCATCGTCGTCCTCGTCCTCGACGGGCGGGAGATCGTCGTCATCCTCGGCACCATCGGGCCGGGTGGCCTTGGTGGGCCTGTCCTGGCGGACCACGAGGTGGCGGAGCACTTCCTCGGTGATGAGGAGGGTGCGCTCCAGCTCGACGATGGTCCCTGCCGCTCCCTCGAAGACCACGATGTGGTACGAGCCTTCCCGATGGCGATCGATGGGATAGGCGAGCCGGCGGCGCCCCCACGGGGCGACCTTGATGATGTGGCCGCCGTCCGCCGTGATCTGGCGGGTGGTGCGATCCACGATCGCGGCAATCCGCTCGTCCGGCGCGTCCGGACGGAGCACGAGCATGAGTTCGTATCGGCGCATGGGCCGTCAATCTCCTTCCAATGGGTATGCCCCGCTGTTCAACGGACGCGGGACCGAAAGGCCGACCGGGAGTCTAGCATGCGTACCCGATGTATCCTCATCAGCCGTCGAGGCGCGTGGACCTCGATCTGACCTTGACCACAGGGAACTCCCTTGCCCAGCAGTCGCTTTCTCCTGATTTCCAACACCGGCGACCTGACTGTCGCCGAGGCCCTCCAGGCAGCCGGCCTCGAGACGACCGTCGTACCGGATGTGAGCGCCGCGATCGCCGCTGGTCCCGATCCCGGCACCGTCGAAGTGGTCATCCTCGATCTCGCCGGCCCGATCCAGGACGTCATGGACGCGGGCGATGCCATCCGCGCCTCGGACCACCTGAGGGATCTCCCGATCCTGTGCGTGACCCAGACGGACGACGTCGAGGATCGGATCCAGCTCCTCGAGGCCGGAATCGATGACGTCGTCGCTCGCCCGTTTGATCCCCGTGAACTCGATGCCCGAGCGGAAGCGCTCGCGCTTCGTCTCCAGCGCAGCCGTGGCCATGGATCGACGGCCGATGCCGGCGTTTCGATCCGGGATGGCAGCCTGCGCCAGATCATCACGGTCTTCTCGCCGAAGGGTGGGGTCGGCACGACAACAGTTGCCGTCAATGTGGCGACCTCGCTGGCCAGCCAGATGCCCGGTTCGGTCGCGATCCTGGACCTGGACTTCCAGTTCGGCCAGGTTGCAACACACCTGAACGTCACGCCGCGGACGACCATGGCCCAACTCGCCCGCGACGAGGTGACACTCCGGGATCCCGGGCTGTTCCAGTCAGCGCTGGACCGCCACGGCTCCGGACTCATGGTGCTCGGCGCGCCGGCCACGCCGGACGCCGTGAGCTATGTCTCCGACGCGACGATCGTCACGCTCCTGACGACGGCCTCGGCCGCGTTCAAGACCGTCGTCGTCGACGCCGGATCCGCGCTCGATTCTCGGGCCGAGGCGGCGCTCGCCCATGCAACCGATCTCGTCATCGTCGTGACCCCCGAGTTTCCGGCGCTCAAGGCTGTCCATGCCCTCAGTGAGATGCTCGAGGGCAGCAGCTCGCACACGGCCGAGACCTCGTACGTCCTGAACGAGATCTTCGCCCGCGAACTGCTCCGGCGGCGCGATATCGAAGAGGCGCTCGGGAGGCACATCGCGCTCACGATCCCGTATGACGCGTTTGGCTTCCTCAAGAGCGTCAACGAAGGCGTTCCGATCGTTGACGGCTCGCCCCGCTCACCATCGGCGGAGCAGCTTCGACGCCTCGCCGCACGCCTCGCGGGCCTGCCCGATGGCAGCGTGACCAACGAGCGCAAGTCGAAGGGACTGGGCGGACTGTTCGGGCGCAGCTGACGCGCCGGCGACCCGACGTTCTGGCCTCCGCGCGGCCGCACGGTCGCAGACCTGTACCGGAGGAGGGAGTCGAACCCTCAAGCCCTTGCGGGCCGCCGATTTTAAGTCGGCTGCGTCTGCCGTTCCGCCACTCCGGCCCGCCCAGCGTAGCGGAAGCCGGGATGCGGGCGCTGGCTGGCCGGCGAACACTCTCGGCCTGACCGGGAAGCGTGGAGGCGACGACCGGATTCGAACCGGTGAATAGAGGTTTTGCAGACCTCCGTGTTAAGCCACTTCACCACGTCGCCTCGGGATCGCAGCCCGCGGATTGTGCCATAGGCAGTGCGGATGGGCCGCGCGGGAGGTGGTTGCCCCTCGAGGATTCGAACCTCGCCCAACGGATCCAAAGTCCGCTGTCCTACCACTAGACCAAGGGGCAGCCGATCGGACGGACCAGGTGGGCCAGCCCGGGTTCGCGGGCAAAGAAATGGAGCGGAAGACGGGACTCGAACCCGCGACCCTCACCTTGGCAAGGTGATGCTCTACCAACTGAGCCACTTCCGCTCGGTGCTGCTGCGCACACCGGTTCTTGGTGCCGAGAGCCAGAATCGAACTGGCGACACCGCGATTTTCAGTCGCGTGCTCTACCAACTGAGCTATCTCGGCCCGGTGGACCTTGCGGACCCATCGGCCCGACGGCGTGCCGAAGGTTAGCACGGGCCTTTCGAGGGCGGCAAACGCCACAGACGCCGCTTGGCCGCCAAGTCGGCTCGTCAGGTCAGCCCCGTGAGCGCGGTCACATCCGCCGGATCGAGCGGTCGTTCTCCGGTCAACTCGCGAAGGCGATTGATCCGGTCGACGATGGCCGGATGGGTCGCGAACATCGAGTTCGAGCGCTCCTCGAACTTCTTGATCGGGTTCGTGAAGTACAGGTGCTGCGTCGCCCGATTCGCCACTTCCAGGACCTCCTTGTCCGTGGCGATCTTGGCCAGGGCGCGCTCGAGGCCGGCCGGGTTCCGGGTCAGCTCCACCGATGACGCATCGGCGAGGTACTCGCGCTGGCGGCTCACCGCGAGCTGGACGAGGCGGGCTGCGATCGGCGCGACGATCGCGAGGACGATGGCCACCACGAAGAGCACGGCCTGGAGCCCTCCGCCGCCCGAGTCGCGGTCGCGTGAGCGGCGCCCTCCCCCACCCCAGAAGGTGAAACGAAGGAAGAAGTCGGCGAGCAGCGCGATGGAGCCGACCATGACCCCGACCAGCAGCGCGAACCGGATGTCCAGATTCCGCACATGCGCCAGCTCATGGCCGATGACACCCTGGAGCTCTTCCCGGTCCAGCTTCTGGAGGAGCCCCGTGGTGATCGCCACGGACGCGTGCTTCGGATCCCGCCCGGTGGCGAACGCATTGGGAGCGCTGTCGTCGATGAGATAGACCTTGGGCATCGGCACGTTGGCCGCGATCGTCATCTCGCGGACGACGTTCATGAGCTGCGGTGCCGAGGTTTCGTCCACGGGCTTCGCTCCCGATGCCGCAAGGACGAGCTTGTCGCCCGCGAAGTAGCTCCCGACCGAGGCGAGGAACCCGATCACGACAGCCACGACCGTCGTCCCGACCGCGCCGACCGGGTCACCCGTCAGCGCGTAGCCGATCGCGAATCCCAAGACTCCGAGGAGGGCCACGACGGCCAGCGCGAGGATGACCGAGTTGCGTCGGTTCGCGGACTGTTGCGCGTAGAAGGTTGCGGCCATGCTGGTGCCTCGGGCGTCGTGCCGCGGCGGGGCTCGGGCCCCGCGCTCAGCTCAGGCTGAGGTCGACGTTCGGGACGTTGGCGGCCTCGGGCTCGGCGTCGAAGAAGTCGCGCTTCAGGAACCCGAACATCCCGGCGAACACCAAGTTCGGGAAGGTCTGGATCCCGTTGTTGTACTCCAGCACGGTCGCGTTGTAGTGCTGGCGGCTGAACGAGATCTGGTTCTCCGTTGTCGTGAGCGATTCCTGGAGTTCCAGGACGTTCTGGTTGGCCTTGAGCTCCGGGTAGTTCTCCACGACCGCGAACAGGGATCGCAGCGTTCCGGTGAGCGCGTTCTCCGCCTGCGCCTGGGCCGTGACGCCCTGGGCGCCGGCGGCCACGGCGTTCGCCCGGGCCTGGGTCACGTCGGTCAGGACCTTCTGCTCGAACCCCATGTAGCCCTTGACGGCGTTCACGAGGTTCGGGATCAGGTCATGGCGCCGCTTGAGCTGCACCTCGATCTGGGCGAGGGCCTCGTCAACCCGGTTTCGTCGTCCAACGAGACCGTTGTAGATCCCGATGACGAACACGGCCAGGACCACGAGGACAATGACGATGACGACTAGTTCCATCGACTTCTCTCCAGCGACTACTTGACGAGTCGGGCAGCCGGCCCGGCGACCTGGACTGGTTCGCCCAGTCTAGCAGGGCACTCTCGCCGCGCCTGTGCAGCGGCGGTGGCATGGATGCGCGACCGATCGCGGTGTGGTGGGCGGTACTGGACTCGAACCAGTGACTTCCTCGGTGTAAGCGAGGCGCTCTAACCAGCTGAGCTAACCGCCCGCGGCACAGCCTACCGGACGTATCTGGGCGCGGCACAGCCAGGAGCCAATCAGGGAGAAGGTAGTGGTGCCCAGGCCGGGACTTGAACCCGGATGAGTTGCCTCATACGCCCCTCAAACGTACGCGTATACCAATTCCGCCACCTGGGCATCAGGTGTTTCGCCGAGTGGTCGAAGGATCCGAGAGGGCGTTCCGAGGAGGTGGTACCGAGGAAGGGACTTGAACCCATACGCCCTTGCGGGCACTAGCTCCTGAAGCTAGCGCGTCTGCCAATTTCGCCACCTCGGCTTGGATCTTCGAGCCGGTTTGCAGTGCTCAACGGCCGTCGGCGAGGCGCCATGTTAGCACATCCCAAAACCGATCCCCGGGGCCCCCAATGGGCCGTGGACGAGGTCCGGTGAGCGTATTTCGGACCACCACGATGAGATCGCGGAAGGCCACCGGCAGGATGTACGAGCTCTCCACAAGGCGTGCCTGCAGAGCAACGTAGGCGGCCGCGCGAACCTCACTCGTGCCGGGCGCACGGGCCTTGATGAGGAGCTTGTCGAGCACCGGATCCTGGAGGCCACTGAAGTTCGACCCGCTCGAGGTCGCCTGGGTCGACGCGAGGATCGGGTACAGGTCCGGATCGAGTCCGATTGTCGTCCCGGTCACGGCCGCGTCGTAGTCCCCGGCCTGGAGCCGCTGACCGACGAACTCCGCCCCCGGCAGGGCGACGTGGGACGCGCCGAGGCCGATCGCACGCCAATCGGCCGCTACCGCGGCGGCGATCGCGAACGCCGTCGGATTGGACTCGGCCTGTGGACTCAGGATCTCCATCGCGAAGGACACCTTGGCGCCCTTGACGATCCACTCACCGGCGTCGTCGACCTTCCAGCCGGCCTCCAGGAGCGCCGCTCTCGCGGCCTCTGGATCAAAGCTGACCGGGACGCTCGTGGCCGGGTCAAACGCCCAGCTCGTCGGCGGGATCAGCGAGTCGGCGCGGGTGGCAAGCCCACCAAGGAGGACCCGTACGATCGTGTCGCGATCGATCGCCTGCAGGAGGGCCTTTCGGACTGTGGCGTCCTGGAATTCCGGGTGGCTCGGCCGCAGGTTGAGCAGGACCTCGAACAGCGTGGTCGATGGGTACCGCAGGATCCGGGCACTGCCTCCACTCACGAGGGCCGACGCCTCGTCTGCCGAGAGGCCTGCGACGCCATCGAGCTGGCCGACGTTCCAGGCGGACATCAGCTCCCCCGTGTCGCTGAAGAACCGGAATTCGATCCCATCCAGGTACGGGAAGGGCCCGCCGGCGCGCGCGCTTGGCGCTGCGGTGGCGAGGGAGTCCGTCGGCGCGGGAGCGGATGGCAGTGGGCCTTCGGGTCCGGCTGGCGTGGGCTCGGCGACGTGTGGCACCAGGAGCGCATGGGCGTCGTCTAGCACGGCCAGGCGAAACGACCCCGATCCTACCGGGTGGCGTCCGAACTGATCACCGGGCAGGTCTGCGGGCGCAATGCCGGCCAGCAGGTGCGCCGGCGCAATCGGCTGTGTCGCGGCCTCGAGGAAACCTCCCAGCGGCGTCGCGAGCGTCAGGGTGACCGTCAGCGGATCGGAAGACGTCGCGCTGACCTCTCGCCACGAGGCGGCTCCGGGTCCCCCGTATGACGGGTCGCTGAGGGCACCCACGGTGAACAGGACGTCCTGTGCGGTAAGAGGCTCCCCGTCCTGCCAGACAAGGTCGGGCCGGAGGTGGAATGTCCAGGCACGACCGTCGGCATCGACCTCCCAGCGCTCGGCCAGGTCGCCGATGACCTGGTCATCTGCCCCGAGGCGGACGAGGCCCTTGAAAAGGAGCGCCGAGATCTGCCGCTCGGCGATCGACTGGGCGCTGAAGGGGCTCACGGAGACCGCGGACCCGACGATGCCCTCTACGTACGGGTGCTGGACGAGGAGGCTCGGAGCGGGGGTGTCGCCCGGCCCGCGGGGGCCCAGAGATGGGGCGACCACCGCGCCGGCCAGTCCAATGAGGACCAGCGAGAGAAGACCGATGACTGCACGGTCGCGAAGGTGCATCGCGAACGGCCCTCGAACGGCCGCCTTGGCGGCCGGCTACGCCCCGGTCTTGTCGATGAGGAACGACGCCATCGAGAACAGCACGAACAGTACCAGCAGGGCGATCGTGAACTGCCACAGCCGTCGCTCGATCCCCCGGCGGCTCCGGTAGACCGACGAATCACCGCCAAAGGCCCCGGACAGGCCGGACCCGCGAGCCTGAAGCAGGACCGACAGGACAAGAGCGGCCGAGACGATGAGCTGGCCCACGGCCAGAGCGGGATTCACGGGGCGAGACCTCCTGCGTAACGACGACGGATCCTAGCACAGGGTCGGCGCGCGGTGACCCGACGAGGCCAGGGCCCGACGCGCGTCGCGACCTCCCGCCTCAGGGCCGCAGGCGGGAACGCCCCGTGATCTCTGGCCAGGACGGCAACCCGCCAAGCTCCAGGAGCGTCGGCGCGACATCGGCGAGGACGCCGTCGGCGAGCTGCCGGCCGTCGACGGCGCGGCCGGCCAGCAGGAACGGCACCGGGTTCAGGGAGTGAGCCGTCATCGGATCGCCGGCCACATCACGCATCTGGTCGGCGTTGCCGTGGTCCGCGGTGATGGCCAGGATCGATCCGGGGCCCACCGGATCTGCCGCCTCGGCCAGCGCGACGGCACGCGCCACCCGGTCCAGGCAGTCGTCGATGGTCTCGAGCGCCCGGAGGGTGGCACTCCAGTCGCCCGTGTGGCCGACCATGTCCGCGTTGGCGTAGTTGGCCACGATCACGTCGTACGTGCCTGCCTCGATCGCGCCGACCAGCGCGTCGGTCACCCCGACCGCGCTCATCGCGGGCTGGAGATCGTAGGTCGCAACCTTGAGGCTCGGAACGAGGATCCGGTCCTCGCCGACATGGGGCGCCTCTCGGCCGCCGTTGAAGAAGTACGTGACGTGGGCGTACTTCTCGGTTTCCGCAACGTGAAGCTGGCGCCACCCGGCGTCCGACCATGCGTCCGCGAGGGAACGAGCTTCCTCGGGAGGAAAGGCGATTCCCACCGGCAGGCCCGTCTCGTACGCGGTCATCGTCGTGACCGCCAGATCCCGTGGGGCGGGCGAGCCGTCCGGCGCTGCTCGGTCGAACTCCCGGAACTCGCGATCCGCGAGCGCGTGCGTCAACTGCCGGGCGCGGTCGGCCCGGAAGTTCAGGTGAACGACCGGCTCACCGTCGTGAAGCCGGCCTCCGGCACCGTCGATCACCGCCGGCCGCACGAACTCGTCCGACTCGCCGCGTTCGTAGGCCCGCGCGATCGCCTCCCCGGCGGTCGGTGCGGCCTCCCCCACTCCATGGACGATCGCGTCGTACCCGATCTCGATCCGTTCCCAGCGCTTGTCCCGGTCCATCGCGTAGTAGCGACCGCCGACGGAGGCGATCCTGGCGTCCGGATGCGCTCCAGCGAGACGCGTCTCGAGATCGGCCACGAAGCCGAGCGCCGACCGAGGCGGGGTATCGCGGCCGTCCAGGAGGGCGTGGACCCGGACCGCGGGGACCCCGCGGCGTGCGGCCAGTGATGCCAGCGCGACGAGGTGCCGGTCATTGGCGTGGACGCCGCCCGGTCCGATGAGCCCTACGATCGACAACCGGCCGCCGGCTTCCCGGGCGCGGTCACACGCGGCGATCAGGGCAGGTCGCTCGAAGAAGGAGCCGTCCTCGATCGCGGCATCAATGCGGGGCAGATCCTGGAGCACCGGCCGGCCTGCTCCAAGGTTCAGGTGGCCGACCTCCGAGTTTCCCATCTGCCCGGCCGGCAGGCCGACCGCCGTCCCGGATGCCTCCAGGACGCAGTGCGGCCAGCGCGCGACCAGGGCCCGCCAGGCGGGCATTTGCGCCGCGAGGATGGCGTCTGCCGCAGGATCACGTCCCAGCCCGAAGCCGTCGAGGATGACGAGGACGATGGGGCGCGGGCGATCGAGCGTCCGGCTCACCGGGCGTCGCGGCGGGAGCCCGGGCGCAAGGCGGCACCTCGTGCGGCCGCGGTGATCCCGGCTCGAGCGACGATCCCCGCCATCTCGTCGGCCTTGAGCGACGCCCCGCCGACGAGCGCGCCGTCCAGTTGCGGTTCGGCGAGGAACTCGTCGATGTTCGCCGAGGTGACCGAGCCGCCGTACAGGATCGGGATCGCGTCACCGGCGAGGCCGAGACCGTCGAGTGTCCGGCGGATGGCGCCCGCCATCGCGGCTGCATCCGATCCGCGCGCGTTCCGGCCGGTCCCGATCGCCCAGACCGGCTCGTATGCGACGGTCAGCCACGGCAGGTTCGGGCCGGCCGCGTCCCGGGCAGGAACCACGGCTCCCGTCAGGGCACCGCGGAGCTGCGCCTCGACGATTGCTTCCGCTCGACCCGCGTCTCGATCCGCGAGGACCTCGCCCACGCACAGGATCGGGCGGAGGCCGGCCGACCACGCTTCGGCGAGCTTGGCGGCGATCTGCGCGTCCGTCTCGCCCGCGTCTCTCCGGCGCTCCGAGTGGCCCACGATCACCCAGCTCGCGAGGCCGGCGAGCATCGGCGCCGAGATCTCCCCGGTGTGGGCACCGGCCCGCTCGTGGTGGATGTTCTGCGCTCCGACCCATACCCCGCTGCCGTCGGGGGCGTCGAGCTTCGGGTCCGTGACCCCATCACGAACAGCGCCCAGGGACACGAACGGCGGGCACAGGATCCTGATCACGCCGTCCACGCGCGTTCGTGCGGCGATCGTCCGGGCAAGCTCACCCGCCTCGGCAGGCGTGGAGTGCATCTTCCAATTCCCGGCAACGATCACGCGGCGCATGATCGAATCATGCCAGACGCCGGGGCTTGGCCTCGCCGTGCAGGGCCAGCCGCTCGACGCGCTCCAGCGCGCGCTGCACACCAGACCGGTGATACCCGAGGCGCTCGGCCAACTCGGCAAGCGTCGCTTCCGGTGTCTCGAGGCGGGCGTCCGCCACGACCCGAACCACGTACGGCTGCTCTGCCATGCGCCCGTCCTCCAGCAGCTGATCGATGGCCGCGAGCTGACGGCCGGCCGCTGCCACGGACCGCTGGAGGTTGGACGACTCGGCATTCAGGATCCTGTTCAGCTCACCGCGCAGCGTCCGAGACACCTGGCGCGCCTCGAGTTCCAGCAACGCCGCTCCGGCCCCGATCCGTCGGAGAAAGTAGCCAACGGTCTCGCCGCTCTTCCAGGTCACGACGCCACGACCTCTCCGGACGCGCCACGAGCCGGGCATGTCCGCGCTAGCCAGCCACGCCGCGAGCACCGGGGCTTCGTCCACCTCAACCACGAACTCCAGGTGGGTGCGGGCTCCGGCGACGCTGAGCGACCCGCGAGCCAGGAACAGCCCGCGGAGGTAGGCCATTCGACAATGATCCGGCGAGCCCGTCCAATCGAACGAGCCGTTGGCCGTGGCCGATCCGCGCCGCGCGAGTCGAACCGCGAGGCGGGCCAGGACGGGGTCCCGCGCGGAGTCGGCGGCGCGGTGCGTCGACCCGAGGCCGGCCAACTCCGCGGCGAGGTCACAGGCCCGGGCCGGGTCGATCGAGGCAAGCTCTGCCCTCATCGCAGCCACGAGATCCCGGTCGGCGGTGCTCACCGAGCCCCAGTCGCCCTTCAGGCCGTCCGGGACGCGCCGGCCCGACGCCGCGCCGCCAGTTCGCGCTCCGCGATACGGAGGACCGCACCGGCCAGGCGTTCCGGATCGTGACGATGGGCATTCCCGTGATCGACGATGTCCTCGGTGACGAGAATCGGGGCCCGAGAGCCCGCCGGGGGCCACCGAAGCCGGACCGATTCGGCCACCCATTGTTCGGGCACGCGAGCATCGAATTGGTCATTGGCCAGCACGACGTCCACGAGGCCGGGGTTCGTATGGGCGGCAAGTGCATCCACGTGGTCCGCCAGGTCGTATCCGGCGGTCTCGCCGGCCTGCGTCGCGACATTGCAGATGTAGACCCGCACAGCGGACGCCGCGGCAACTGCGGCGCCGATCCCCGGCACCAGGAGTGCCGGCAGCAGGCTCGTGAACAGGCTGCCCGGACCCAGGACGATGACGTCGGCTTCGGCGATCGCCGCGAGGGCGTCAGTGGCCGGCGCGACGTCTGCCGGAGTGATCCAGACGCGCTCGATCCCCGCGGTGCGCATGACGTTGGACTGGCCGGACACGACCACCCCATTCGTGGTCCGGGCGTGGAGCGTGATCGGCGTCGGCGAGACAGGGAGGACCTGACCGCGCACCGCGAGCACGCGGTTCATCCGGCGGACACCCTCCTCGAAGTCCCCGCCCTGGACCGCCGTCAGCGCGGCGATCAGCAGGTTCCCGATCGCGTGGCCACCAAGGCCACCGGGTACGGTGTCGGCCGGCGGCAGGTCGTCCGGCTGACCGGCGGGGAAGCGGTAGCCGAGGAGGTCCCGCATGAGTGGTTCGGCGTCGGCCAGGGCGGCGATGCAGTTTCGGATGTCGCCGACCGGCGGAATGCCGAGGTCCGTCCGGAGAGCGCCCGACGATCCGCCATCGTCGGCGACGGTCACGATGGCGGTGAGGTTGCTCGTGTGTTCCTTCATCCCCCGGAGGAACGCCGACAGCCCGGTTCCGCCGCCGATGGCCACGATCCGCGGACCGCGCGCGAGGAACCGCTTCTGGTAGATGACCTCGACCAGGGGTTGCTCCTCGTGCGCCGCGCGCAGCGGCTCCGTGACCGCCCGCACCACTCGCACGCCACCGATCACCACCAAGCCAGCACCCAGTACCCCGACGATGAGCCCGCGCAGGGCGTACGGCAGGAACTGGAGGGTCGCGGCATCGATGACGGCGCCCACCGGCCCACCGGGCTGGAGCCCCGCGCTGACCTGTCGAACGACGTGCGCGACGGCGAGGGCGAGGAGGAGCAGGCCCAGGAATACGACGCCGAGCCACCGCTTGATCCCGATCCCGGGCGTCAGCCAGCGGCGCAGGTTCATCGGCGCTCCAGCTCGCGGTGGAACACGCCCACCGGTTCATGGCCTGCTGATCGAAGCCAGGTCGCGAGCTCCTCGACCAGCACGATCGATCGGTGCTGACCGCCGGTGCAGCCGATCGCGATGGTCAGGCGGCTCTTGCCCTCTTCCTTGAAGGCCGGGATCGAGAACGCGAGGAGTGGCTTGAGGAGATCGAGGAAACGACTTGTGGCCGGCTGGCCCAGGACATAGTCCCGGACCGGCTCGGTGAGCCCGGAGTGGTCGCGCAGCTCGGGGATGTAGTACGGATTGCGGAGGAACCGCGCATCGAACACGAGATCCGCCTCGAGGGGCACGCCGAACTTGAACCCGAAGCTGATCAGCTGGATCGCCATCGTGTCCGGCACGAGACCGCTGACGCGTACGAAGAGGCGCTCACGCAGCTCGCGGAGCGAGAGATCCGACGTATCGAGGACGACGTCTGACTCGGCCCGGACCGGATCCAGGAGGACTCGTTCGTCGGCGATCGCGGCGGCGACGCCACGGCCTTCGCCAAGAGGGTGTCGATGGCGGGTCTCGGAGAAGCGCCGGATCAGAACATCATCCCGAGCCTCGAGGAAGAAGACCTGCGGCCGGATCCCCCGCCCCTCGAGCGCGCCGCGCATCGCCCGGTACGCCGTCTCCGCGTCACCGGCCCGCACATCGAGCACGATGGCTACGCGGGCGTAGCGCGTCCGGTCTGCCGAGACCAGATCAGCCAGGTTCGCCAGGAGCTCGCCCGGCAGGTTGTCGACGACGACGTAGTTGAGGTCCTCAAACAGCTTGGCGGCCGCGGTCTTGCCGCCACCGGACAGCCCGCTCAGGATCACGACGTGGGGAGGGTCGGCGCCCGTCTCGGGATCCGGGTTCGGCTCGCCGCCGTCGGGCGGGATGCGTTCCTCGCTCGCCATGCCGGTCAGTCTACGCTGGGGCTGCGAGCGGCTCAGCGCCCGCTTCGCCGGATGACGACGATCGTGCCCTCGAAGAGCACGTACAGCGTCAGCCCGAGGACGGCCGGGCTGACGAGGTCGCCGCCCGGCGTGGCCACGGCAGAGAAGACCGCGATCACCAGCACGATCAAGCGCCGGGACCGGCGCAGACGCTCGGACGTCACGATCCCGACCTTCGACAGGCCGACGAGGAGGATCGGGAACTCCATCAGCAATCCGAAGGCGAGGAACAGCGTGCTCACGAAGTCGAAGTACTCGCGGGCGGTCAGCAGGGGTTGGAGGTCTGGTGTCTGGAATGCCAGCAGAAACGCGGCGGCGAACGGCAGGATGACGTAGGCGATGCCGACGCCGGTCACGAAGAAGAGGAGCGCCGCCGGGACCCAGGGCAGGATCGCCCGGCGTTCCGGCGCGGTCAGCCCGGGGGCAATGAATCGCCATACGTGCCACAGGATCACCGGCATCGCGAGGATGATCCCGGCGATGATCGCGATCCGGATGCGGATCGAAAACGGATCGCCGATGCCCGTGTAGACGAGCGCCTGGTCGATGGGCAACGGCGAGCGGAGGAACGCGATGATCGGCTCGCCGGCCGCAAAGCCGACGACGGCGCCAGCCCCGATCGCGAGCAAGGACCACGCGATCCGGGTCCGGAGCTCAGACAGGTGGCCCACCAGGGACATCGCGGCCGATGACTCGCTCGTCGCCTCGTTGCCCGCGGGCCGATCGTTTGGGGTCGCCACCACGGCGCGATCCTGAGGTGCAGAATCCGTCGGCTCGGGCGCGTCGTTCACGCCTTCGTCCGGATCACCCGGCGCAGGGTCCGACGGATCCTTGTCAATGGTCATGGAGTGGGTCGACGGGCCGGCGCCCGGTCAGGCTTCAGGCGTCTCCGGCCCTGAGCCGGATGGGGCGCTCTCTGTCGGGGCAGCGGTCTCGGTGGGCTCGGCTGCCGGCGGCGCCGGCCGAGGCGCCAGCGTGTTCGGCTCGATTGGCTTGGGAGGTGTAGAGACGTCTAGCGACGCAGCGTCCTTGACCTCGGTCGCAGCCTTGCGGAACTCGCGGATGCTCTTGCCGAGCGCCGAACCCACCTCGGGAAGCTTGCCCGGCCCGAGCACGAGCAGGGCAATCACGAGGATGATGACCAACTCACCGGGCCCGAGGTTGAACGGCATCTGTGATGTGCTCTCAGTGCGTCGCGGACGGACGCCGCGAAACGGACGTTAGGTTAGCACAGGGAGTCGGCCGGCCCAGTCCGCGGCGGCCTTTGCCAGCCGCTCCGCGGGATCGGCCGGTTGGGTCCCAGGAGGTGCCGACGCCGCTCCCGCGATCCCCCGCGAGACGTTGACGAGCAGTCCGCCGCCCGGATGCCGCGCGGCGGGTCCAAGGATCGCCGGCCCGTCGCGCAGGACCGGTACGATCTCGCCGCCCTGGGCTCCCACGCCGGGCACGAGGAACACCAGTCCGGGCGCGATCTCACGTATGCCTGCCATCTCGGCCGGGGCGGTCGCGCCCACCACGAGGCCGACGGTGTCACCAGGCCCCCAACTCAGCGCACGCCGCGCCACCCTGGCGTAGAGCGGCTCTGCCGGTGCTGTGCCGTCGGAGACTACCTCGAGGTCCTGGAGCTCACCCGCGCCCGGATTCGACGTCCGGCACAGGACGTACGCGAACCGGTCCAGCCGCTCCAGAAGTGGCACGATCGCGTCCCCGCCGAGGTACGGATTCACGGTCACCGCATCCGCGCCCAGCGCATCGAACAGCGCCACCGCCTGGCGGGCGGCCGTCGACCCGATGTCGCCACGCTTCGCATCGGCGATAACCGGGATTCCGTCCGGGACTGTGGCCCTGATGCGCTCCAGCGCGGCGAGGCCCGCGCTGCCGTGGGCCTCGAAGAAGGCGAGGTTCGGCTTGACGGCGGCAGCGTACGGGCCGGCCACTTCCACCAGCAGCCGGGCGAATTGCTCGAGGCCGGCAAGGTCTCGCGAGAATCCCGGTGGGAGGTTCGCGATGTCCGGATCGACGCCCAGACACAGGACTGTCCCCGAGGCCGCACTCCGGTCGGCGAGACGTTGGAGATACCCGGGCACGGGCGTCACGGCGCGACCGAACCCGTCGGTGTCTGGCCGGCCGGGGCTGTCGGAGTCGGCACGAGTGTCGTCGGTGTCGTCGGTGCTGGCGTTGGAAGCTCGTCCGCGGGAATCCACCAGCCCGGGCGGGACGCGGGGTCGAGGCCGGCCGACAGGGTCAGCCCCAGCGGATCCCCAACGAGACTGGGCGTTGCTGTGGCGCTGATCCCCACGAGCCACAGATCGGTGACACCGCCGTCAATGGACAAGTAGGCCAACGTGTTGCCGGCGGGCGACCAGACGGGAGCGAAGCTCCGTTCGTCCTTGGTCACCCGGAGGAGCTCCGCACCGTGCTGCGCGTCAAGGATGACGACATCCGTCCCGAAGGACGTCGTGCGGGTCGCCGCGATGTAGCGGCCGTCGGGCGACCACGCCGGAGACGTGTAGCCCGGTCCGGTGAGCGTCGCGGACTTCCCGGTCGTCATGTCGTAGCGCATGATCACCGGCGCCCCGCGCGAGCCATCACGGACATTCTTCACGAACAGCACGTACCGCCCGTCCGGCGACCATGCGGGATCCTGGTGGCCAAGGGGCTCGACTTCGGGAGCGTCCAGGGATCTGAGCTTTCCCGTCGCCAGATCGAGTTCCTTGAGCACGACATCGCTCTTCGACGGATTTGGTCCGTCCGTGACGAGGACGACCGTGGCGCCGTCGGGCGAGGCGACCGGCTGGCGGATGAAGTAGGACCAGGTGAACGCGCCCGTCTCGATCCTGCCGGTCAGGAGCGACTCTGGTTCGTCCAGGCCGTCTACCTGGATCCGCATGAGCGAAGGTGTGGCGAGGAGGAAGCGGCGAGTGAGGTTGTTGATACTCCAGCGGCCGGGCTCGTCGGTCGTCCGAATGAAGTAGATCCACTGCCCGTCGGCCGAGAAGGACGGCATCGAGTCCCGCCCGCCGGATGTCAGGGCGGTGGCCTTGGGTCCGCGCTGGAGCCAGATGTTGCCGGCCTTCACGTACAAGATCGTGCCCGGAACATCTGCCCGCGGATCAACGATCACCACGTTCGACGGCGTCGGCGTGCGGACCGGACCACCGTCCCCGCCACCGCCGCCGCCATCGCCCGGGACCAGCGGCAGGTTACCCGTCAGGAGCGCCAGGCTCAGCGCGCCGACCACGATGAGGCCGAGCCCGGCAAGGAGGTCCGCCGGTGCAATCCCGGCGATGGACAGGCTCCGGCGTCCGTCGCCTGCACTTGCCCGACGCGGGTTCACGGCTCTGATTCCCCGGGGATTGACGCCACGACCGGCAGGCCGGGGCCCACCGCCGACAGGCCGGGGTCCACGGTGGGCAGGCCGGGGCCCACCGCCACGGGCGCGCTCGGATGGATCGCCGCCGTCGGGGAGTAATGGCCGGATTGCGCAACGTCGCGGATATCGAGCTGGAGCGACTCCACGCCACCGAATCGACGACTCACAAGCCTCGCCGCGACGTCCACGCGATCACCCTCGGCAACTTGCGTCGCCAATTCGGGCCACCCGAACGCGATGCCGTCGAGGACATCGAGCCGACGCTTCAGGACCAGTTGCGTGTGGCCGCCACTTGCCTCACGGGCACGAGTCACGGTCAGCCCCGTCACAGCGACGACCGGCTCCGGGTTGCCGGTGCCCCAGGGTCCAAGGCGCACGAGGTCCCGGTGCAGCTGGTAGTCAATGTCTGCGGCGGCAAGGGCGAGATCGATCTTGAGAACGGGCTCGGCGTCCCGCGGGTCCGTGATCGCGGCCAGCCCAAGGAACCGATCCCGGAACGCCGGCCAATCGTCCGCTGCAATCTCGAACCCGGCAGCGCCGGCGTGCCCGCCGTGCCTGATCAGCAGGTCATCACACGCGGCGAGGGTATCCGCCAGATGCAGCGACCCGTCTCCGCGACAGGAGGCCCGGACGACGGCGCCCAGGTCAGCACCCACGATGGCGGGCCGGCCGCGTTCCTCGGCCAGGCGGGCGGCAACGAGTCCCACGACCCCGACCGGCCACGGGCCCCGGACAATCGTCGCGGCGGCGCCATCCACGGCGTCCGGCGAAACCCGGGCGTCGGCGACCGCCTGCTTCGTCAGGTCGCGACGCTCCAGGTTCGCCGACTCGAGCGTCGCCGCCAGCGATGCCGCCTCCTCCGCGCTTGCGGCCAGCAGCAGCCGAGCGGCGTCCATCGCCTCCCCCACCCTGCCGGCCGCGTTCAGGCGCGGTGCGATGGCGAAGGACAGGGATTCGACATCCACCGCCGCAGGCACGACGTTGGCGCGTGCCAGGAGTGCGGCGATACCGGGTCGAGCGCCGGCCTGGATGGCCGCCAGACCGAGTCTCACGATCGCCCGGTTCTCGCCGAGGATCGGCGCCACATCGGCGACCGTCCCGATCGCGGCGAGGTCAGCCAGCGCAAGGGCCTCGGGAGCGTCCTCGAGCAGCAGTCGCGCCAGGGCGAAGGCGATCCCCGCCCCGGACAGGCGCCGGTCCGGATAGCGGCTGTCTGGCCGATGGGCGTTGACGATCGCAACGGCGGCGGGCAGGTCCGCCGGGACGCGATGGTGATCAGTGATCAGGACATCGATGCCCCGCGCTCGCGCGGCCGCGACCTCCGCCACGCTCGTTGTGCCGGTGTCCACCGTGACGATGACCCGGGCGCCGTCCCGCGCAGCGGTGTCCACCGCCGCGAGCGAGAGCCCGTGGCCCTCCTCCAGGCGCGACGGCACGTACGGGACCACCGTGACGCCACAGGCGCGCAGGGCGATGGTCAGGATGGCGAGGCCGGTGATCCCGTCCGCATCGAAGTCCCCGAAGACGAGCACGGTCTCCCCGACGTCCCGGGCACGCCGGATCCGGGCGAGGAAGACCTCGGCGTCCGGCAGTAGGACCGGATCATGCAGGCCGTCACGAGGCTCTCCGAAGTGCCGCGCCAGGTCCGCCACGTCCGTCACGCCACGGCGCATCAGGATGGCGGCTGCCCATGGACCCAGCCCGAGCGCGGCCACGGCGTCGAGGAGATCGGGAGTCGGCGAGGTCGGTTCTGGAAAGACCCAGCGGGCCCGCGGGAGGAGCACCAGGTCAGGATGCCACGGCCGGCTGCGCGGCCGCTCTCCGGCGACTTATGCGGAGGCTCGGCGGACGGTCGGCGAGCCGCTCCGTCGGCCGTGCCGGCGGTCCTCCCACTCCTGCCACACGACGAGGAGAGGGCTCGCATTGAAGATCGACGAATACGTCCCGGAGACGATTCCAATGAGCAGGGCCAGCACGAACTCTTCGGTTGCCGAGCCGCCGAACAGGAGCAGCGCCGTCAGGGTCAGGACCACCGTGAAGCTCGTGGTCACGGACCGGCCAAAGGTCTGGAGCAGCGAGTGGTTGACGATCTCCGCGAACGGCTCGCCCGCATGGCGAATCCGGTTCTCGCGAACCCGGTCGAACACGACGATCGTGTCATGGACGCTGAAACCGATGACCGTCAGCATGGCCGTCACGAACAGGCCGTCAATCTCGACGTCGAACACCGTGCCCAGGATCGCGAACACCCCGAGGACGACGATGACATCGTGGATCAGCGCGACGAGCGCGGTGACGCCCATCTTCACGTCTCGGAAGCGGAGCGTGATCCAGGCGAGGATCCCGAGGCTCCCGACGAGGATGAGGATGATGGCCTGGTTGATCAGGTCGGAGCTCACGACCGCACCGATGGAGCTGAGCTGAGCCTGCTCGGAGATCGGGCCAAGGGCGGTCTGCAGGCCCGTCGCGATCCGGCCGATCTCGCCCTCGGTGGGCACCTGCGTGATGGCACCCGGAATGGCGGTCGGCTCGGGCGAGCCGGAGGGCTCTGGGGAGGCGGATGGTTCGACGGAGCCACTCGGGGCGGGGCTCTCGCTGGCAGCCGAGGATGGCTCGGCCGTCGGAGCCGGCGCGAGGGTGGGCACCGCCGTGGGCGCCGGCTCGACGTGTCGCAGGTCGAGCTTGGAGAGCCGGATGTCGAAGAACCCCTTGCCCGTGAGAGCGACAGTCGCGTCGGCCTGACCGAGCGTGGCGAGCTCGGCCCGGACCTGACCGGTGGTCACCGATTCGTCGGCGAACCGGATCGACCAGGTCGTGCCGCCGGTGTAGTCGATCGAGAACTTCAGTCCGGCCTGTCCGCCGCTGAACGGCGTGAGGAGGATGAAGATCAGGCCGGGGATCGTGATGAGCAGGGAGAAGGCGAAGAACCAGCGCTTCTTCCCGATGACATCAAACACGCGGGGAAACCTCCCGCCGAACGCGGCCGGTCGGACGGTACGTGAATTCCTTCTCGGAGATGCCGTACAGCCGCGCCTTCCTGGCCCACTCACGGGCGACGATGATCCGGAGCATGGTTCGGGTCACGGTGATGGCCGTGAACATCGAGGCGAGCACGCCCAGGATCAGGACGAGGGCGAAGCCCTGGATCACCGAGGACCCGAAGAAGTACAGGATCGAGGCGGTGATCAGGCTGGACACATTCGAATCGAGGATGGAGTTCCAGGCTCGGGAGAAGCCTGCCTCGATGGCCTGGGGCAGCGACTTCCCGAGCCGCAGCTCCTCCTTGGATCGTTCGAAGATCAGGATGTTGGCGTCCACCGCCATGCCCACCGAAAGCACGAAGCCCGCGATGCCGGCGAGGGTCAACGTGACCGGAATGAGCCTGAACACGGCAAACAGAACGAGCGCGTAGTACAGCAGCGCGAGGCCCGCGACCGCGCCCGGAAGCCGGTAGTGCACGAGCATGAAGATGAGCACGAGGCCGAGCGCGATTCCACCCGCCAGGATGCTTTGATCGAGGAATTCCCGGCCCAGCGTCGGCGCGATCGTGTCGCTGGACAGCTCCTCGACAGGGAACGGCAGGGCGCCGAACTGGAGCACGTTCACGAGCTGAGAGGCTTCCTTCTGCGGGAAGCCACCGATGTTGCCGCTCGTGATCTGTACGTCGCCGCCCGTGATCGGGCCCTCGATCACCGGTGCCGAGATGATCGTCGAGTCCAGGACGATGGCGAACTGCTCGTTGACATGGCTTGCCGTCCACGCAGAGAAGAGCTGCTGGCCGGTGTCCTTCAGCACGAAGTTCACGGCCCGATTGCCGCGTTCATCCGAGCCGATGGTTGCAGACTGGAGCTGATCGCCCGAGA
Source organism: uncultured Chloroflexia bacterium (assembly GCA_963697415.1). Lineage (GTDB taxonomy): Bacteria > Chloroflexota > Limnocylindria > Limnocylindrales > CSP1-4 > UBA5189. The sequence continues at coordinate 2,135,606 of CAVONW010000003.1, read as the reverse complement.
AGAGGATGCAGGTCGTGGTGACGACGCCACCCGGCGGGCAGTTGGTGGCCGTGCTCAGGTCCATGGCCTGGCCCTGGCCCACCGACACCGACGTGGGAATCGGCACGAAGTCGAGGCGGCCGGTCTGGCCGACGAGCGACCGTACCGAGGCCGTATCGGTGACCCCTGGGAGTTCCACGACGATGCGATCGGTGCCGCTGGTCACGACCACCGGCTCGGCGACGCCCGTCGAGTTCACGCGGCGTTCCATGATCTCGCGCACGACTTCGAGGTCGGCGAGGGAAGGCGTCTTGTCGCCGGCGGGCACGACCCGGTACTCAACCTTCAGGCCACCCTGCAGGTCGAGGCCCAACTTCGTCTCGATCAGGCGGTTTCCGCTTTCGGCTTCGAGGCCGGGCAGGCGGAGATTGGGCCAGAAATCGACGATGAGGGCGAATACGCCGATCACGGCGATGAGGATCAAGGTAGTCCGTCGCATCGACGGCGGATGATACAGGTGCGAGCCGCGCCCTGCCCGCAGTCGTCCGTCAGGCTTCCAGGCCGTCCTTGATCCGCGCCGCAAGCGCCGGTCCGATGCCCGGCAGCGCAGCAATCTGCTCAAGCGGAGCTTCGCGAATCCGCTTCACCGAACCGAAGGTCCGGAGCAGGACGGCGCGCCGCCGCGGCCCGATACCGGGCAGGTCGTCGAAGGCCGAGCGCACGGACGCCCGTGCCCGCAGCTTGCGGTGGTAGGTGATCGCGAAGCGGTGGGCCTCGTCCCGAAGCCTCTGGACCAGGTACAGCGCCTGTGATGTGGTGGGCAGCAGGACCGGCTCCGCGCGGCCCGACAGGACCAGCTCCTCGCGCTCCTTGGCCAGTCCGGCCAAGGGAAGATCGTGCAGGCCGAGCTCGTCGAGGACGATCTTCGCCGCGCCGACCTGGGCCCGGCCGCCGTCGACGATCACCAAATCGGGCATCGCCCAGCGCCGTTCCTCGGCACTCCCCTCCTCGCCCAGCTTGGCGTTCCTGAACCGGCGCCGGAGGACCTCCTGGTGGCTCGCCACGTCGCTCTGGCCCTGGACGGTCTTGATCTCGAAACGACGGTACTCGCCCGTCCGCGGCCGGCCGTCCTCGAACACGACCATGCTGCCCACGCTGTTCGTGCCCTGGAATGTCGAGATGTCGTAGCACTCGATCCGTTCCGGCAGGACCGGCAGCTCGAGGGCCGCGGCGAGCTCCTCCAGTGCGCCGAGCGTCTTGCCCTGGTCGGCGAGCCACCGAACCTGCTCGCGCGCGAGCATCTCGGCTGCGTTGCGGGTCGCGAGGGTCATGAGCGCCCGCCGCTCGCCCCGCCGGGGGGCGTGGAGGCGGACCGCGGCGGTCTTTCGGGCGCCGCCGCCCGTGGTGGTTGCGATCGCGGCCCGGCGGTCCGTCAGGAAGCGCTCCAGATCCTCGGCGTCTTGGAGCTGACGCGGGACCGCAACCTCGCGCGGAACGTTCGTCGCACGGGCGTAGTACTGGAGCAGAAAGCCGGAAAGGACTTCCTCATCCGTCGTGTCGCGCGGGGACGCCAGCATGAAGACGTCGCGCCCGACGGCCTTGCCGTCGCGGATGACGAACAGCTGTACCGCCGCCTGATTGTCCTGCCGGGCGAGACCGACGAGATCGAGATCCGTCCGGGCGAAGGCGGCCATCTTCTGGCTCTCCATCGTCCGTTCGATGGCCCGGACCTTGTCCCTAATGGCCGCGGCACGCTCGTAGTCCATCCGTTCGGAGGCTTGGGACATCTCGTGGCGCAGCGCGTCCGCGACGGACTCCTGGCGGCCCTCCAGAAAGAGTTCCACCTGCGCGATGTCGGCGCGGTAGGTGTCCTTCGTCACGGCCTCGATGCACGGGCCCTGGCAGCGCTTGATGTGATACAGGAGGCACGGACGCTGGAGGGCCCGCTCGCCATCCTTGATGTCGATGGCGCAGGTCCGGAACGGGAAGAGCCGGCGGACCAGGTTCATCGCCTCGTCCACACTGGACGCCGACGCGTACGGCCCGAAGTAGCGGCTGCCGTCCTGCGGCAGCTTGCGGGTGCGCTCGATGCGTGGGAAGTCGTCGGCCAGTGTGACCTTGATGTACGGGTAGGACTTGTCGTCCTTGAGGCGCACGTTGAACGACGGTTGGAACCGTTTGATGAGGTTGCCCTCGAGGAGGAGAGCCTCGGAGATCGAGTCGGTCAGGGTGTATTCGAGGTCGGCGACCTTGTCGATGACGCTCCGGATCCGGTGGATCTCGCCCCCGGGCGCCTCCTTCTGCCAGTAGCTCCGAACACGGCTCCGCAAGCTCTGGGCCTTGCCGACGTAGATCACGTTCCCGCGCGCGTCCTTCATCAGGTACACGCCCGGCCGATCGGGCAGGTTCTTGAGGGTCGCAGCGAGGGCCGTGGGGAGGGTCTGGGGCACGCCGCAATCCTACGGCGGGGAGTGACGAGTCAGGCGTGACGCTGTCGCAATCGCGGCGACGTCGTCTCCAGGCCCAGGAGGCGAGGTGCTTCATCCATGAACAGTTGGAGCTGACCGCCCTCGCGCTTCCAGGTCCAGTCGGGCGTGCCGAACGGGGCGAGGTTGTCCGGGCCATCTGCCTTCTGAACCCAGAGGCACGCTGGTCGTCTTGGCGAACGCCGGACCGCCTCAGGCCGCGCAACCTCCAGCGACCGAGGCACGGAGTCGGGTGCGGGCTCGACACATGAGCGCGCGCGTGGCGCCGTGCGTCCGTCCGAGGTGACGGGCGATCTCGGGCCCGGTGACACCCTGCGCCGCGAGGATCAGTGCCGTGCGCTCTGCCGGCCGGAGTACGGCCAGGGCAGCGACCAGTTCACTGCGGCTCTCTCGGACCACGGCGATCGTGTCGGGCTGCTCGGGCGTGGAGTGGTCGAGGAGTCGGGGCGCGTACCTGCGGGCGACCGTCGCTCGGCGCGCTCGACTGATCACGACGTTCATGGCGGCACGGCAGAGCCAGGCTCCGACGTTGTCTGGACGGCGACCCTGGCCCGCCTCGCTGAGCAGCCGGAGGAACGCCTCCTGCGTCACATCCGCGGCGACCTCCGGATCCCGCGTGGCGCGCATGGCAACCGCGTAGGTCATCGCCGAGTGCTGGCGATGGGCGTCATCGACGAACTGCGCGGCAGATGAGCGCGGCGCTCGTGCCGGGTACTGGATCACGCTGCTGAACATCGATCGTCTCCGGGAGCGGGAGATGGACGCCCGCAATCTGGCAGACGACCACTGCGGCGCCACTGCGGCGCCACTGCGGCGCCGCTCGGGCCGCTCAGAGCCCCAGTCGAACCAGGCCGGCCTCGGCCGGAGGGCATCCGTCGGGGTTGCCGCGAATCGCCTCCCGGAAGGCCGCGGCAGCGGACAACCGATCTCCCGACGCCTCGTAGGCCTCACCGATCGCGACGCGGAGGTCCGTGGCCCGTGCTCGCAGATGCGCGCGCTGTTCCTCGACCTCGACGCTGTCGCCGTAGAACGGGCAGTCGTCCATGTAGTCGCCGCGGTAGAGCTCTCGCGCCTCCTCGAGGAGCGCGAGGCGCTCCGACGCGTCCGGCGCGGCCTTGGCGGCATCCAGCCGGGCCAGGAACGTCCGCACATCCGACCACTCGACGATCTCCGGGTCCAGCCGATACCGGTCGTTGTGGAAGCGGATTGTCCCGCTTGTGCGTCCGCCGCGGCGCGCATCCAGCGTCTGGCGGAGGCCGACCATGGTCCGGTGGAAGGCCAGGTCAGCTCGCTCGATGTCCGTGTCGGGCCAGATCAGCTCGAGCGCTTCGTCCTTGGTCACGCCTCGCTCGCCCCGATCGAACAGGAAGGCGAACAGGCCCTGGGCCTGGCGCGTGCCTGCCTTGTCCCCACCCCAGCGCTCGATCGACTGACCCAGGCGCTCGACATGCAGCGGCCCGAGGGCATGGATGCGGAGCCCGGCCGGGGCATCGGCGTGCTGGAGGAGGGCGGCGTGGAGCGTCTCAGCCTGGGACTGGACGGCGGCGCGCTCGGCGGCCAGGGTGGCCAGCCGTTCCATCTGCTCGTCCTCACGGCGACCGGTTCGGAGAGCAGCGGCGACGTAGGCGGCGGACATTCGTAGCAGGTCCTCGTCGTGGGCACTGAGGGCAGCGCCGGTGACCGTATCGCCGATTCTCAGCTCTCCGAGAAGCTCGCCGTTCGACACGAGCGGAATCGGCTCGATCCCGCCGAGCCGCCCACCCAGCCCCTCCGTGGCGACGATCGAGCCATCAGATCGGACCACCGTGAGACCGACAACATCGAGGGCTCGCGCGAGCCGGTCAAGGGCAGGCAGGACGCTGGCTTCGGCCGGATGTGCGGTCAAGCCCGGCTGGCCGAGCGCCAGGAGCAGACGGCGGCGCGCGGCCGATCGCGGTCCATCGCCACTCAGCCGCTCTCGGAGTCGCCGGGATACCGGGTCACGCAGCGTGACCGCCATGATCAGGGCCATCGCCGTGAAGACCGGCAGATCGAGGCCGGTGGCATTGCGGCTCGCCGTCTCAACCCCGAGGACCATGGCGAGCACCAGGAAGAGGCCGAACCCGCCGACCAGTGACGACCGGAATGCCCGTCCCGCCACCGCCGGCCCAAAGAAGATGCCCGCCGAGAAGACCGCATACGCCGCGAACACCACGCCAAGGGCCACGAGTGAGACTCCGATCCAGGCGTCAAGGTCGCCGATGACCGGAATGAACCGCATTGCTCCGCCGACACCCCCGGTCGCGACCGTGGCAAGCGCGGCCCGGAGTTGACGACTCCGCAGGCTGCCGGCCGACGCCACCCGCAAGGCCTGTCCCAGCCAGAATGCTCCGGTGGCGAGCGCACCAAGCCGGACGGCGACCCAGCCCCAGAAGAACAGTGACCCCACCAGCGGTTCGGATGTCAGCTGGGGCGGCTCCGTGACCGTCTTGAGGATCGTCGGCGCAGCGAACACGAGGTTCGCAAGGTAGATGCCCAGGATCACCCGGCGCCGACCAGTCGTCGGGAACCCCTCGGACGCAATCGCCAGAGAGAAATGGGCCGTGGCTGCAATCGCGAGGGCCGCCATGAGCTCTTCGATGAAGTGGCCGGCCGTGCCGGCGGCTGCCGATATCGAGAGGCGCTGCACGATAACGCTGCTGCTCCACGTCGCGACCGACAGTGAGAGCAGCGCGAAGACCCGCGAGGCGGTAGATGCCGCGCGGGTCACGACGGTCAGACCCAACCAGATCCCCAGGACCGCGGCGAGACTGTGAGCCGCTACTTCGAGGATGGCCGGCGTCGCCATTCAGTTCTCCTACCCGAACCGTTCGCGCCCGTCGAGCCGCATGGTGACACGCGGGCATGGCAATCGCGCGGTGAAAATCAGGTGTTTCGCAGATGATCGAGCAGTGAGCAGGTGACAAGCGCCTTCTGAGAGATTCAAGCGTGGCCCACGGCGCATCGGTTCAACAGCGGCTCGACCGGCTTGCCCCGGACCAGCGCGCGGCCGCGACGGCCCCACCCGGTCCGGTGCTGTGTGTGGCGCCGGCTGGGAGCGGGAAGACGACGACGCTCGTGGCGCGGATCGCGTGGCTGGTGGATGGCGGCGCCGATGCGGCGACGATCACCGCGGTCACGTTCAACCGCCGCGCGGCCGAGGAATTGACCGAGCGGCTCGCGGGAGCCATGCCCGTGAGCGCGGATCCCGTCCGCGTCCGGACTTTCCACGCGCTCGGTCTCGAGATGCTGCGTGACGCCGGCGGACCGGTCGCTCCGCTTATGGACCGCGAGACAGTCCTCCGATCCGTGCTCCCGACCGCTGAGCTCGCCGAGCTCCGGCGCCTCGACAACGTGATCTCGCGGTTCAAGCTGGACCTGGCGGTGGACGTAGAGGAGGTCGCGGCCGACCCGCAGGCCGGGCCGATCGCCCGGGCGTTCGTGGCGTACGAGCGAGCGATCGCCGCCGCAGGCGGACTCGACTTCGACGACCTCGTCGTCCGGGGCGTGCGTCTGCTCGAACAGCGCCCAGACATCCTCGCGCGGTGGCGCGCCCGATGCGTCCACCTCCTGGTGGACGAAGCCCAGGATCTGGATCGGATGCAGCTCCGGATGGCGCTCCTGCTGGCGGCACCGGCCAACCAGATCTTCCTCGTGGGCGACGACGATCAGTCGATCTACGGCTGGCGCCTCGCCGACGTTCGGCGCCTGCTCGGCCTGGCCGAGACCGCCCTGCCGGGACTCTGGCGGGTGGATCTCGTGACGAACTACCGATGCCCGGCGACGGTCATCGGCCGAGCAGTTCGCCTCATTGAGCACAACCGAGAGCGATTCGTGAAGGTGATCCGGGCACGGCCCGAGGCGCCCGGACCGTTGATCCTCGCACCGTCAAGGGCAGACGCCGGCGCCGGATGCGCTGCCGTCCTTCAGTCGTGGCCCGAGGACGACGGCGCGCGCGCGATCCTCGCCCGCACGAACCGTGAGCTGTTGCCGGCGATCGTCGCGTGCCTCGCCCTGGACGTCCCGTTCCGTGCCGGGGATCTCCAGCTCATCGTTGAGTCACCGCAGGTCGATCAGTTGCTCCAGCGGGCTCGTGCTATCCCGGGCGATGCTCCGCTGCTCGTCCGGCTGGCGCAAGTTCGCGCGGAAGCAGGCACGCAGGCGAACGACGAGCGCAGCGAGGCGGCCGAGGCGTTGCTCGCCTGGGCCCCGGCCCAGCGTGACCTCCCGGCGCTCAGCGCCGCGATCGAGGAGGTGCGCGGCCGCCTGGCTCGGCTCCGTCGTGACGAAGCGGCGCTGACCCTCGCCACCGCGCACGGGACAAAGGGCCTCGAGTTCGATCACGTCGCCGTCATCGGACTTGATGCGGGACGCTTTCCGAGCGCCCGCTCCATCGCAGACGCCGAGGATCCGGAGCGCGCGCTCGAGGAGGAGCGCCGACTCGCCTACGTTGCGTGGACACGCGCACGACGTTCGCTGACGCTGGTCTACGACCCGGACGCGCCGTCCCAGTTCCTCCACGAGGCCTTCGATCCATGGGAGCTCGGGCCCGCGGCGTAGGATCTCCGGGTGTCTTCTCGCCTGCCGGCGCTGGGCCCTCGTGGCGAGGGCTGGGTCGCCATCCAGATCGTGCTGTTCGCGGTGATCGCCATCGCGGGGATCACCCTCCCCGGCGGATGGACGGGCCCGGGCGCGATGCTCGGCGCGGGGGCCGGCGGCCTGGTCATCGTGGCAGCCGCCGCCCTCGGAGTGGCCGGACTCGCCGGGTTACAGGCCGGTGACGCCCTGACGGCGGTTCCACATCCGCGCGACGGGGCGCGTCTCGTGGAGGCCGGTGCATACCGGCTCGTGCGCCATCCGATCTACGGCGCGATCGTGCTTGGCGCCATCGGCTGGGGGCTACTGCGCGGATCCGTCGCCACGCTTGCCGGCGCCGCCATCCTTCTCGTGTTCTTCGATCTCAAGCGCCGCCGCGAGGAGGCCTGGCTCGCCGCCCGTTTCCCCGACTACGAGGCCTACCGCGCCCGCACGCGCAGCCTGATCCCGTGGATCTGGTAGGTCGCAGCGCAGCGCTTCAGGCGCCTCGGTGGACCTCCCAGCGAGCGATCAACTTGAGGAGCCGGTCGACGGCGGCAAGGAACGGCTCCGTGGCCGACTCGGGCAGCGTGTCCCGAATGGAGTCCTTCGGCCCGAAGGCGGAACGACCGGCACGGGCGGCGGCTCGCAACGACGGGATCGGGTCGTCACGGAAGCGGTCCGGCATGGTGGCCAGATAGCGCGCCCAGCGCTCCGAGCCAACTTCGACCGCCGCCGCGAGCAGGATATCCGCCGCCCGAGCCACTGCCAGGGCCGCGGCGTCGATCTCCGGCGTCTCGTGCCGCGCAGGCAGGCTATCGCGCTCAGCCACGACGTGCCGAGGGTTCAGCCACGGCCGCGCGCGGCGATCGCCTCCTCGCGCGCCGAGGGATCACTCGACCTGGCGCTCTTGCCGGCCGCTGCCTTCCGCCGCCGACCGGCCTCCTCCGCGAACGGGACATGCGAGAGCGGCACGACGGGTTCGCCGCGGAGCACGCGCGCGAGGTACTCGCCGGTCGCCGATTCGTCGATCGCGGCGACGACTTCGGGCGGACCCTCGGCGATGATCTGGCCGCCGCGCGCCCCACCTTCGGGCCCGAGATCCACGATCCAGTCGGCGGTCTTGATGACGTCCAGGTTGTGCTCGATGACGAGGACCGTATTGCCCGCGTCCACGAGCCGATGCAGAACCTGGAGGAGCTTCTCGACGTCGGCGAAGTGGAGTCCGGTCGTCGGTTCGTCGAGGACGTACAGCGTCTTGCCCGTGGCCCGTTTTGACAGCTCGGTCGACAGCTTCACCCGCTGTGCCTCGCCGCCCGACAGCGTCGTCGCCGGCTGGCCAAGGTGGATGTAGCCGAGCCCGACGTCGTTGAGCGTCCGGAGCTTGTTCGCGATGGCCGGCACGGCCCCGAAGAACTCGACGGCCTCGGCCACCGTCATCTCGAGGACATCGGCGATCGAGCGCCCCTTGTAGTGGATCTCGAGCGCTTCGCGGTTGTAGCGCTTGCTCTTGCAGACCTCGCACGGCACGTAGACATCCGGCAGGAACTGCATCTCGATCTTGATGATCCCGTCACCCTTGCAGTTCTCGCAGCGGCCACCCTTCACATTGAATGAGAAGCGGCCGGGCAGGTAGCCGCGGACACGAGCTTCGGGTGTCGCGGCAAAAAGCTCCCGGATCGTGCCGAACAGGCCCGTGTATGTCGCCGGATTCGAGCGCGGCGTGCGGCCGATGGGGCTCTGGTCGATCTCGATGATCTTGTCCACGTGCTCGGCACCCTCGAGCGCCTCGTGCGCCCCGGGCGTGGCGCGAGCCCCATGTAGCTCGCGCGCGAGAGCCCGATAGAGGACCTCGGTCACGAGCGTGGACTTCCCGCTGCCGGAAACCCCCGTGACCGCCGTGAACGTGCCGAGCCGGACCGAGAGGTCGACGCTGCGCAGGTTGTGAGCCCGCGCGCCGCGGATGGTGAGGCGCCGTCCGTTACCCTCGCGACGGTGGGTCGGCACGGGCACCATCTGCTCCCCGCGGAGGTAGGCGCCCGTGACCGAGCGTGGTTCGGCGAGAACGACCTCGAGCGGCCCGTTGGCGATGATCTCGCCGCCGTGCTCCCCCGCCCCGGGTCCGATGTCGATGACCCAGTCGGCCGTCCGGATCGTCTCCTCGTCGTGTTCGACCACGAGCACGGTGTTGCCGAGGTCGCGCAGCCGCGTCAGCGTCGCGATGAGCTTGGCGTTGTCACGCTGGTGAAGGCCGATGGACGGTTCGTCGAGGATGTACAGGACGCCCATCAGCGTCGTCCCGATCTGGGTCGCGAGGCGGATCCGCTGGGCCTCGCCGCCGGACAGGGTCTGGCTTGTGCGGTTGATGGTCAGGTAGTCGAGCCCGACATCGACGAGGAACCCGAGCCGGGCCCGGATCTCCTTGAGCACCTGGTAGGCGATCGTCCGCTCGCGCTCGGTCACGCGGTCGGCGAGGTCCTCGGCCCAGGCGAACGCGTCCGTGATCGACAGGTCCGAGACCGTCGAGATGTCCCGTCCGTCGACGGTCACCGCAAGCGCTTCAGGCCGTAGCCGCTTGCCGTTGCACTTCGGGCAGGGCCGCTCGACCATGTACTTCTCGAGTTCGGTCTTGATGTACTCGGAGTCCGTCTCCCGGTAGCGACGCTCGAGGTTGGTCACGACGCCCTCGAAGGCCGCCATGTACGTGTTCTCGCCCCGTGCGTGCTGGTAGCGGATGACGACCTTCTCGTCCTTGGCGGCCCGCAGGAGGTGCGCGACCGCGTCGGGCGGCAGGTCACGCACGGGTGCGGCCGCGTCCCAGCCGTGGGCCCCGAACACGGCCTCGGTGATCTTCATTCGCCAGGAGGCATCGGTGGGCATGCGAGACCAGGGCACGACCGCACCCTGGAGGACGCTCTTCGAGCGATCCGGGATGACGAGGTCCGGATCAATCTCCAGGCGGACGCCGAGACCGGTGCAGGTGGCGCATGCGCCGTGGGGCGAGTTGAACGAGAAGCTCCGCGGTTCGAGCTCGTCGATCGTCGTCCCGTCATACGGGCACGAGTACCGCTCGGAGTAGCGGCGCTCCTCAAAGTCCGGGGGCGCGTCCTCGCGTGACGCGGGCGCGACGAGCACGACTCCTTCGCCGAGTCGCAGCGCGGTCTCGATGGAATCCGCGAGCCGAGGCGCATCGGAGTCCGGAATCGCCTCACCGGTCGAGGGATCGATCGGGTGGCCGAACGCGTCGCGTGCCCACTCCGCGGGAGCATCCGCGCGGCGCACGACAAAGCGATCCACGACGACCTCGATCGAGTGGCGCTTGTACTTGTCGAGCGTCGGGGCATCGGCCAGGTCGTACGTCTGCCCGTCGACGCGGACACGGACAAACCCCTGCTTCCGGGCCGCTTCGAAGACCCGGTCCCCCTCGGTCTTGCGGTCCTTGATGAGCGGCCCGAGCACCAGGAGGCGCGTCCCTTCGGGCATTGCCAGGACCTGGTCCACGATCTGCTGCACCGTCTGGCGCTCGATCTCGCGCCCGCAGGCGGGGCAGTGCGGGTGCCCGATCCGGGCGAACAGCAGCCGCAGGTGGTCGTAGATCTCGGTCACGGTCCCGACGGTCGACCGGGGGTTGCGGCTGGAACCCTTCTGGTCGATCGAGATCGCCGGCGATAGCCCGTCGATCTGGTCGACATCCGGCTTCTCCATCTGGCCGAGGAACTGCCGCGCGTAGGCCGACAGGCTCTCGACGTAGCGGCGCTGCCCTTCCGCGTAGATGGTGTCGAAGGCAAGGCTCGACTTGCCGCTCCCGGACAGGCCGGTGATCACGACCAGCCGGTCACGCGGGAACTCGAGGGTGATGTTCTTGAGGTTGTGCTCGCGCGCGCCGCGAACCACGATCCGATCTTGGGGCACGACGTCAGTGTAGCGGAACGGCACCAAATCGAACAAGTGTTCGTGCGCTGGAAGCGTCCCCTTGTCAGGTCAGCCGGGGCGGGCCCGCCTCGACGACCGCGAGCAGCGCCTCCATTGAGCCTCTCATCGGGGACAGGCTTTCGAGCCACCAGGTGGCGCCGACATCTGCATAGGCCTGCGCGATCTCCGGCTTGTCCGGTTCACTGAAGGCGAACACCGCGATGTCGAACGGGTCCGCTGAACGCCCCATGGCGGCGCGCTCGGCATGCACGTTGCCGATCATCGTCGCGAGCGTGTCGGGAGCCAGCACCATCGACGACCCATCATCCGAGACGGCAATCGCGATCCAGCCATCCCACCGAGCCGCGCGACGAAGCGCACCCGGGCGCATCCCGCCGAGCCAGATTGGTGGCCGCGGGGCTTGGATCGGTCGCGGTCCGACGATCACGTCCACGGCGCCCGGACCTTCCAGGTGCGCTGCCTCGCCTCGCAGCCACGGGTCGATGACCGCGAGCGCGGCATCCATCCGGGCCACACGATCGGCCAGTGGGGCTCCCTCACCGAACGCCTCGAAGTCGCCTGGATCGCCCCCTGCCCCCACACCCAGGATCAACCGCCCGCCGCTGATCCGATCAAGAGTGCCGGCCGATTGAACGACGAGTTGCGCTCGGCGCCTCGGAAGCACCGCGACAGAGATGATGAGGCGGAGCCGTTGGGTCGCGGCGGCGACCGCTGTCAGGGCAACGAAGGGGTCCGCGGCGACCGTCCCTATCGACACGCCGAGCGAATCCCAGATGCTCAGGCCATCCCATCCGGACGCCTCGGCGGCCCGGGCCAGACGCACGATCGCCACTGGATCCGCCAGGTCGCCGAGCGGCGCGATGTCGATCGCGAAGCGCATGTCAGCGTCGCCGAGCCGGCCGCGATCCGGTCCGCTTCCGGATGTTCGGGGTGACGGTCCGGTCCCACGTGGGCCGGTCCAGCCAGCGGGCCTGCCAGCCGGCCTCGTCCTCGTGCTCGTCGCGGATGCCGGGCAGCCAGTCCGAGGCCGTACCAGAACCCTCGGCGTCGCTCGGCTCCTCGCTCGCCGGCAGCACCGTCACCGATGTGACCTCGAGGGCGGGGGCCTCGGGTTCCGGGGACGTCCATCGGTCCTGGCGCGCCGCCGGCCGTGCCTTCGCCGCAATCTCCGCCGCCCGGCCGACGATCACCGACTGGTCTTCCTGGAGGACGCGGAATCGGACCTGTTGGATCTCGTCCCGGAGTGCGGCCGCACGCTCGAACTCAAGCTGCTTCGCGGCAGAGCGCATCTCGGCCTCCATGCGGGCAACGAGCTCTTCGACCTTCTTCGCGTCCAGTTCAACCAGCCGCGCGTCCCGCGCTTCGCGCTCGGATGCGTACACGACCGTGGACTCCGCGACCGCGCGAAGCTGGTCGTTGAGATCGCGGATGCCCTTGATGATCGTCCGCGGCTCGATCCCGTGCTCCTGGTTGTAGCGCTCCTGGAGCGCCCGCCGGCGATTCGTCTCGTCGATCGCCGCGCGCATCGAATCGGTGATCCGATCGGCGTACATGACGACCTCGCCGCCGATGTTCCGGGCCGCCCGGCCCGTCATCTGGATGAGCGACCAGGCGCTGCGCAGGAAGCCCTCCTTGTCGGCATCGAGGATGGCGACCAGGGTGACTTCGGGCAGGTCGATCCCTTCGCGGAGGAGGTTGATCCCGACGATGACGTCATAGATCCCGAGCCGGAGATCGCGCAGGATCGCGACGCGTTCCAGCGTGTCCACCTCGGCGTGGAGGTACTGGACCTTGACACCGAGCTCGCGCAGGTAGTCGGTGAGGTCTTCGGCCATGCGCTTGGTGAGCGTCGTGACGATCGCCCGCTCGCCGCGCTCCACGCGCCGTCGAATCTCCTCGAGGAGGTCGTCGATCTGACCCTCGGTCGGACGGACGTGGATGATCGGATCGACGATGCCGGTCGGGCGGATGAGCTGCTCGGCGATCTGCTCGCTCCGCTCCAGCTCGTAGGGACCGGGCGTCGCGGACATGTAGATCGCCTGGTGGACGGTTGCCTCGAACTCCTCGAAGGTGAGTGGCCGGTTGTCCAGGGCGGACGGCAGCCGGAACCCGAAGTCGACGAGGATCTCCTTCCGCGTTCGATCGTTCTTGTACATGCCCACGACCTGCGGAATCGTCATGTGCGACTCGTCGGCGACGAGCAGCCAGTCGGGCGGAAAGTAGTCGAGGAGCGTCCACGGGCGGCTGCCCGCGTCCCGGCGGGACAGGTGGCGCGAGTAGTTCTCGACACCGGAGCAGTAGCCGAGCTCGCGGAGCATCTCCATGTCGAACGTGGTCCTCTGGCGGAGACGTGCACCTTCGAGTGCGCGACCCTCGGCCTCCAGCTGGCCGACCCGCTCCTCCATCTCGGCCTCGATGTCCACGACCGCGGCCTGGAGCTTGTCCGTCGGCGTCACGTAGTGCGTTGCTGGGTAGACGTTGATGTCACGGCGCTCCATGAGGAGCTCGCCGGTCAGGGGATCCAGCTCGGTGATCCGCTCGATCTCATCGCCGAAGAACTCGACCCGGACGAGCCGGTCCTCGGATGCCGGCTGGAACTCGAGCGTGTCCCCCCGGACCCGGAAGCGCGCCCGCGTCAGGGCCTGGTCGTTGCGCTGGTACTGGAGGTCCACCAGGTGCCGGAGCACGGCGTCCCGCCGGTACTGCCCGCCGACGCGGAGGCGAAGGACCGTAGCGCCGTAGTCGACCGGCGCCCCGATGCCGTAGATGCAGCTGACCGACGCCACGACGATCACGTCTCGCCGCTCGAACAGGGCGTGCGTCGCTGCATGGCGAAGCCGGTCGATCTCGTCGTTCCGGCTCGAGTCCTTCTCGATGTAGGTGTCCGACCGGGGCAGGTACGCCTCGGGTTGGTAGTAGTCGAAGTAGCTCACGAAGTACTCGACCGCGTTCTCGGGGAAGAACTCGCGGAGCTCGGCATAGAGCTGGGCGGCCAGGGTCTTGTTGTGGGCGAGCACGAGGGTCGGGCGGTTTGCGGCCTGGATGGTCCAGGCAATCGTGGCCGTCTTGCCCGTGCCCGTCGCTCCCAGCAGCGTCTGGTGACGGAGCCCCTTCTCGAGACCCGCAGTCAGGCGCGCGATGGCCTGGGGTTGGTCACCGGTCGGCTCGAACGGGGCGACGAGCTTGAAATCTGGCACTGGCCAAGTCTATCAGCCGAAACTCGCTTTCGAACACCTGTTCGAGGTGTCTGACGCCTCAGGCCCGCGGACCGGCAGTGCGGGGGGCGGCCAGCGCGGTCTCGTATGCGGCAGTCACCCGGGCGCGCGCGCCCTCGATTGAACCGGACGTGTCGATGACGCGCGATGCGCGCGGTCGGAGCCGATCCACCATCGCGCCCTGCGCCGCGATTCGAGCCGCTGCGGCCGCCTGGGGGACTCCGCGGGCCACCAGTCGCGCCCACTGCTCAGCCGACGCACACTCGAACAGCCAGCTCTCGTCGCATTCGTCGACGAGGCCGCTCTCGAAGAGCTTGATCGCCTCGACGACCACGGCCGGCGCGGATGCCGCCTCTGCCGCGGCCACAGCCGAGCGGATACGCGGGCGCACGGCCGGATGCACGATTGCCTCCAGGCGGCTGAGCCCGGCCGGATCGGCGAACACGATGCGCCCGAGGGCCGCCCGATCAAGATGCCCGTCGGCGGCACGGACCTCGTCCCCGAACGCGGCGAAGACTGCCTCGAGCGCCGGCTCGCCGGGCTCAACCACGGCCCTCGCCACCTGGTCGGCGTCCACGATCACGGCGCCCAGGTCGCGCAGCCAACCCGCCGCGGTGGACTTGCCGCAGCCGGTGGGGCCGGTGATCCCGATTCGAACCGTCACGGGGCACGCTCCTCGAGGGCCAGCCACGCGTCCTCTGCGACTGCCAGGGCCAATGCTACATCGGCCAGCTCGCTCGTAATCCGACGCATCTCGACGAAGTTGGATTGCACGGCAGGGTCCCCGGTAGCCAGCTCCAGATGGTTCTTGCGCAGGTTGAGACGCGTCAGTTCGGCATCGAGCGTCTCGCGCTGGCGCCGGTACGCATCCTTGGACAACCTGGCTCCCCGGGTTGACACGGAGGCCGCGGCGCGCGCCGCGCGAGCATTTCCGGCCGCCATGCCCGTTGCGAGATCGGGTCCACCTTGCCCGGCGCCGGCCTTCGCGAGCTCGGCTGGCTCCTGGGCCCGCTGGCCGTTCGTCCTGCGCGCCGCGGGATGAAGCCGCCGGCGCTCCAGCTCGATCGTGGCGGCTACCGTCCAGCCGTCGGCAACGGCGTCGCGCCAGACCCGGTAGCCGCCCTCGAACGTGGCGACAAGCCCGCCGTCCACCACCCAGAGACGCTCGCAGATCGTCTCGAGGAAGCGCCGATCATGCGACACCACGAGGAGCGTCGCGGGCACATCCCGGAGGAAGGCCTCGATGGCCTCACGGGCCACGATGTCGAGGTGATTCGTGGGCTCGTCGAGGAGGAGCAGGTTCGCCGGCGTGACACCCAGGAGCGCGAGCTCGAGCCGGCTGCGCTCGCCGCCCGACAGGAGGCGGACCTCCTTGAAGGCGTCATCGCCCCGAAACAGGAACCGGGCCAGGTACCCGCGACCTTCGCCGGGCGTGACGGGCGCCGCTTCCAGGATCGCATCGAGGACCGTGGTGCCGGGGATCGCCGCGGCCCGCAGCTGAGCGAGATACCCGAGCTGGACGCCGCTGCCGAACGTCAGCGATCCATCGAGTGCCGGTAGCTCACCGGCGATCGTCCGAAGCAGTGTCGTCTTGCCCGCCCCGTTTGGCCCCACGATCCCGATCCGATCGCCCCGCCGCGCGGCCAGGAACGGGGCCGTCGCGACCCTCGTGGGGACACCACCCGAACCAAGGGGTGGGAGGTAACCGATGACAAGGTCATCCGCCCGAGCCACGATCTCACCAGACCGGGTCGGCCCGCCGCCGAGGAGCGCGGCCTGCGGCAGACGTAGTCGACGGGAAGGCTTCGGAGCGTCCAGCTCGGCGCCCTGGAGGCGCTCCAGCCGGGCCTCATGCTCGTGCATCTTGGCGTACTTCCGGTGGCTTCGATAGCGCTGCACGAGCTCCTTTTCGCGCGCGATCGCGGCCCCCTGCGATTCGGCATCCTTCGCGGCGCGCGCATCCCGCTCCTCGCGCTGGCGGTGGTACGCGTAGTAGTTGCCGCGGAAGACGGTGATCCGACGGTCCCGCATCTCCCAGATCCGGGTCACCGTCGCGTCGAGAAACGCTCGGTCGTGCGACGCGACCAGGAGCGATCCAGCCCGGCGCCGGAGGTGCTCCTCCAGCCACTCAAGGGCTCCGAGATCCAGGTGGTTCGTGGGCTCATCGAGAAGGAGCAGGTCCGGGTCGGCGATGACCAGGCGAGCCAGCGCAGCGCGGGTCTGCTCGCCGCCGGACAGTCCCGTTGGTGCCCGGGCAACTTCCTCGGCGGTGAACCCGAGGCCCGACAGCGCGGCGTCCACGCGTTGGTCGAGCGTGTAGCCACCGAGCACGTCGAACCGATGCTGCAGGTCGGCGTAGGCCGGCTCGGCCACGCGCCCATCTCGCTCGAGGGCGGCCAGCTCGTCCCCCATCCGCTCAAGGTGAGCCGCCCCGTGCCGCACGGCAGTCCGGACGCTGGGCGCCGCCATGAACGTCTCGTCCAGGTGCGCCTCCTGGGCGAGCAGCCCGAGCGTCAGGCCCCGCTTCCGGTGGACCACGCCACGGTCCGGCTCGTCGATACCGGCCGCGATCCGGAGCAGCGTCGTCTTTCCGGCCCCGTTCGGGCCAACCAGACCGATCCGATCACCGAGCGCCATCGCGACCTCGATCCCGTCGAGGATGACGAACGCACCGACCTCACGGGCGACACCGGCCAGCCGAAGGATGGACATCAGGGCCTGCCCGCGGAGGCCCGGGCGGCTGCCCGTCGGCCGGCCGCGGCTTTCCGAGTGCGATCCGCTCGGTCACGAGCGCGTACCGATCCGGCATCGCCCGACGTCATGCCGCGGAGGATCGCGGCCGCGGCCTTCCGGTCCGCTGCCGGAAGTCGTTGACACCACGAGCAGAAGTGGGTCGCTCGTGCGCCGACCACGATCCGCCGGATCGGCCGACCGCAGCGCAGACAGGCTTGGCCGGCTCGCT
The DNA here is from genome assembly GCA_963697415.1 of uncultured Chloroflexia bacterium. Lineage (GTDB taxonomy): Bacteria > Chloroflexota > Limnocylindria > Limnocylindrales > CSP1-4 > UBA5189. Next base: position 2,118,438 of record CAVONW010000003.1, on the reverse strand, counting down.
GGTAGACAAGCAGGTGCTCCTGCATCGAGCCATCGCCTTCGGGCGCCGTGTAGTCATCGATCGAGCTTCCGCGACGGACGATTGCCTCGGCCAGGATCCTCCGGATCGCCTCGTACAGGTGCCGCTCGTCGGCGGGCCGGAGCGTCGAAGCCGAGCGGAGCGGGTGGAGGCGCGACGCCCAGAGTGCCTCGTCCGCGTAGATGTTCCCGATCCCGGCCACGAACGACTGGTCCAGCAGGAGCGGCTTCAGCCGACCGTGACGTGCACGAAGCCGGTGACGGAAGGCCCGCAGCGTGAACGCGTCGTCGAGTGGCTCGGGCCCCGTGCCCGCGAAGACGGCGGCCCCGCCTGCCTCGTGGACGGCCTCGCCGGTCGCGGGATCCAGCTGGTAGAGCCCGATCTTCCCGAACTTCCGGATGTCGCGAAAGCGCAGCGCGCGCCCATCCGCGAAGGTGACCTCGAGGCGAACATACGGATCACTCGGGGCCTCCGCGGGCACGACAAACAACTGCCCGGTCATCTTGAGATGGACAGTCAGGACGACGCCCCCGGACAGCTCAAGGACGAGTTGCTTGCCGCGCCGACCCACGGCCAGGATCCGCCGGCTAGCCAGCGCCGGACCGATGGTCTCGGGCGCATGCGTCCGGAGCGTCCGGGCCCAGTGACACGTTGCGCGCGTGATCTCGGCGCCAACCACGAGGCCCCGAAGATCCCGCGCGATCGTCTCGACCTCGGGGAGCTCGGGCACCTCAGGCTACCGGCAACTCGCCGGCCTCAGCGAGCGCGGCATCCCGGCGTGAGACGGGGTTCATGGATTCCCAGTCGTCCCCAGCCTTGATATCGACGGTCAGCGCGACGTCGAGCGTGAGCGCCCCTTCCATCACCTCGCGCAGGACTGGTACGAGGCGATCGACCTCGTCTCTCGGAACCTCGAGGAGGAGCTCGTCGTGGACCTGGAGGAGCGGCCGTGCCCGGAATCCGTCGTCAGCGAGGCGCTCGTTGAGCCGGATCATCGCGATCTTCACGATGTCCGCGGCCGTGCCCTGGATCGGCATGTTGATCGCCATCCGCTCACCCGCTCCGCGCAGGGACGGGTTGGCGGCCCTGAGCTCCGGGATCTGGCGCTTGCGCCCGAGAAGCGTCGAGACGAACCCGTCCCGGCGCGCCGTCTCCTTGATGTGGAGCATGTAGTAGCTGATCCCCGAGTAGGCCGCGAAGTACGAGTTGATGAACTCCTGCGCCTCCTGGCGGCTGATCCCGGCCCGGCTCGAGAGCCCGAAGTCACTCATGCCGTAGGCCAGCCCGAAGTTGACCATCTTGGCCATCGATCGCTCGTCCGAGGTCACCTCCTCGGGTGCCTTGTGGAGGACTCGGCCCGCGGTTTCACGGTGGATGTCTGCCCCGCGCGCAAAGGCCTCGCGAAGGTGTTCATCGCCCGAGACGTGGGCGATGATCCGCAACTCGATCTGCGAGTAGTCGCCGGCGACCAGCACGTGATCCGGCGAGCCGGCCACGAAGGCGCGCCGGATGCGTCGCCCGAGCGGCGTCCTGATCGGGATGTTCTGCAGGTTGGGGTCGGACGAGGACAGCCGTCCGGTGGCCGCGACGGCCTGGTGGAAGGTCGTGTGGAGGCGACCGTCGTCCGCGATGAGGGCCGGCAGGGCCTCGACATACGTCGAGCGGAGCTTCGTGTAGATCCGCCAGTCGAGGACGGGCTGAACGACCGGATGGACGTCCACCAGCTCCTCCAGGACGGTGGCGTCTGTCGAGTAGCCGGTCTTCGTCTTGCGGCCCTTCGGGAGCTGGAGCTCACCGAACAGCACCTCGCCGAGTTGTTTGGGCGAGCCGATCGTGAACTCGTGGCCGACGGCGTCGTAGATCGCCTGCTCCAGCCTCGCGATCTCCGCCCTGAACTCGAGATCGAGAACGGCCAGCGCGTCGAGATCGACGGCGACACCCACGGCCTCCATCCGCGCCAGGACCGGGATCAACGGCATCTCGAGTTCCGCGAAGAGCCGATCGAGACCCTCCGCCTCAAGCGCGACGGTGAGTGGTTCGCGCGACGCGATGGCGCCCAGGGCCTCCAGCCCGGCGCGGTCCACCGCACTGAGCTCCTTCGCGGGCGGGAGCACGAGATCGAGGCGCTCGGCGACGACATCGGCAATCGACTGCGAGCGCAGGGCGGCATTGAGCAGATAGGCCGCGATCTGGGTGTCGAACGCAACGCTCGTCGCCGGACCCTCCGAGTCCTCGGCGAACCGGGCGACGAGGAGCGGCTTCGCCTCGTGCGCGACGATCGGAACGCCAATGGCCTCAACGATGTGCCGGAGCCGGACGGCGTCGGCGCCTTCCGCCGCGACGACCCGGCCGTCCGTGCCCGCGATCGCCAATGCGAGGGCTGAGCCCATCCGAGGCCGCGGATCGTCCAGTACGAGGGCGGCACCAAGCTCCTGCTGGGCCGCAATCCAATCGCTCAGGTCATCCAGGTCATCGCCCCCGAGGATCTCGATCCGTCCTGGATCCTCGATCGTGGCGGCCAGGGCGGTCGGCAGGTCCTCGAAGTGCGCCGGGGCGCGGGCTGCCCGAGGACCGGCGCCGGACCCGGCGCCTCCCCCAACGGCATCGAAGTCGAGCGAAAGCTGGAGGCCCGCCGCTGACGCCGGGGTGGGCGGTGCGGTTGGCGAGGAGCCTGTTCGGATCGGGCGGCCGCTCCCCCACCCGCTCGGTCGGTCCGTGCCCACGCGAGCCGCCGGAACCGTGGGGGTCGCCGCCCGCATCGCCTCGACCGCGTCGGTTGCGGATTCACCACGGAGCGGAGGGAGCCGGTCCAGCAAGGACCGGAACTCGAACTCGCGAAACAGCCGGATGACCTCATCGCGATCGTAGTCGTGCAGGCGGGCTGCTTCGAGATCCAGGTGGACGGGCAGATCCCGGACGATCGTCGAAAGCTCGCGCCCGAGGAACACCTGGTCACGGTGCTCCGTCAGCTTCTCGCGCAACTTGTCGGGCTTCACCTCGTCGAGCCGCGCGTACACGCTGTCGAGGTCCCCGAACTCGCGAATGAGCTTGGCTGCGGTCTTTTCGCCTACACCCGGGACGCCCGGGATGTTGTCGGTCACGTCACCCTTCAGGGCCTTGTAGTCGATCATCTGCGACGGCCGCAGGCCGTAGCGCTCGTCGATCCTCGGCGGGTCGTACAGGATCGTGTTCTCAACCCCCGATCGCGTCGTCATCAGGCGCGTTCGATCGCTCACGATCTGGAGCATGTCCAGGTCGCCGGTCACGATCGTCGTGTCGAGCCCCTTCGCCTCCGCCTCGACGGTGAGCGTTCCGATGACATCGTCTGCCTCGAATCCGGCGAGTTCAAAGACCGGGAGGCGGAGGGCCTTCACGACCTCGCGCACCTTCGGGAACTGGTCCCGGAGGTCGTCCGGCATGCGCGTCCTCGTGGCCTTGTAGTCCGCGTAGCGCTCGTGTCGGAACGTCGGGCCGGGCAGATCGAAGGCAACGGCCACGTAGTCCGGCCTGATGTCCTGGATCCCGCGCAGGACGATGCTGCAGAACCCGAATACCGCATTCACGAGCTCGCCCTTCGAGGTCGACAGGGGCGGGAGCGCGAAGTAGCCGCGGTAGATGAGCCCGTTGCCGTCGAGCAGCATCAGGCGTTCCATCGGCGAGCCTCAATGGGATGTCCGCGGGGTGCGGGACGTGGCGTCAAGTGTACCGGCGCAGTGCCCGGCGCCCGGGTCTCAGCGAAGTCGCGTGGCAGCCCGCCGCAGGATGAACAACCCGAGCCCGGCCCCCAGGAACGCGAGGCTTACGGGGACGAGCAGCGTCGGGAGGTCCGGGCGCTCCTCTGCCACGGGCGTCTCAGTCGTTTCGGGGGCCTGCATCGGGCCCCCCGCATCAATGTGCGTCGGCTCGCTGACCGCTCCGGCCTCCGCATCGCCCACGAGCTCGTCGTTCGGCGGACCGACGCTTGGGCTGAGGAGCAGCTTCGTCCCGGGGTCCGGACTCGCCGCCGCGGGAGCCTCGCGGACGTCCGCGGCACCGTCTGCCGTGCCCATGGACGCGCTTCCACCGGCGAGCGGCAAGAGCGGCAGCGCGGCGAGCAGCAGGCCGGCAACTCCGAGGGTGGAGAACATCGCCGCGAGCGGACGGATCGTGGCGTTACCCGGCCGCCCGAACGGCCGGAGGAACCGTCGCCAATGACCGCCACGAGCCAGCGATACCGCCCGCTCGGGTGAGATCCGGAAGTCACGGGCCACCCCTCGAACCGGAGGCGGGAGGCCGCGTGTTGCCTCGGCAAGTACGTGAAGCTCCGACACGAGGATCTCGCAGGCCTCGCAAGTCTCGACCAGGGTGCTCGCGTGGATCTGGTCCGCTCCGGACAGGTCGCCCGCTGCCAGGGCCGCAACCGCGAGGCGATCGTGGGTAGCATGCGAGACCGCGTCCGGACGTGGAGTCTGGGGCATCATCTCGCCGGTTGGACGGGGTATCGACCCACCCGGTTCCCTCAGGGACCGGCGCTCTTCCTGCGGCGCGCCCAAAGCAGCAGGACGACTCCCGCGACCAGGACGAACGCCGACCCGGCGGCGAGGATGATCCGGCCGTCCAGCGGCGCGCCGGCATCGACACTGTCGATCTCCGACCGGAGCGGATCAGCGGTCGACTTGGTGGCCGACCCATCGGCCGCCGGCGGGGCCTCGAGCGGGCCCAGCGTTGGCGCCTGCTCTGGCGCTCCGGCGGCGGCCCCCACCATTTCGAGGACGGTCTCTGCACTGCCCGCCGCACCGAAGAAGGCCGGCGATGCGGTGGATACAAGGAGGCCCACCAGGCCCATCGTGGTCAGGGCAGCACCGAGGCCGCGGGCGCGGCCGGCATCGGACAGGCTGCCGAGCCCGAACCAGCGCCGGCGTCGCACGCGTGCGGCATCGGTCTCGGTCAGACGGAAGTCTCGCGACGCCGGGGCCGCGGCGACCTGGCCGGCGACGTTCCGCAGCTGGCGGGTCGCGGCTGCGATCGCCAGAAGGTCCCCGGCCACTGCAGAGCAGGCAGGGCACGAGGCGAGCAGCTTGCGGGCAGACGTCGCCTCACCCGAGGCCAGCTCGCCTGAGGCGGCGCGCGCGATCAGCTCGAGATCGTGCGTGGCGTGCGCCCCGGCCATGCCGATCGGATCAGGCACGGAACAGGTCCATCCGGTCGGCGAGGAGATCGCGGAGCGCGAGCCGACCCCGGTGGATACGCGACTTGATGGTGCCCAGGGAGACGCCCATCAGCCCGGCGATCTCGGCGTAGTCATAGCCCTCGACATCGAACAGGACGATCGCGGTCCGCTGGTCATCCGTGATCCGGGCCAGCGCGCCGTTGAGGGCCCGATGCCGCTCCGCCTGGAGCGTCGTGGTGACCGGATCGTCTGCCTCCGTCGCCGGCGGCTGCCAGCTGTCGTCCTCGAACTCCGGATACGGATCCGCGGGCCGCCGCTTCTTCAGGCGCTGAGCATCCATTGCGGCATTGATCGCGATCCGGCTGATCCACGACCGGAAGGAGCCGCCGCGGAAGGCGTGCAAGTTTCGATACGCGGAGAAGAACGCCTCCTGAACCGCGTCGGCTGCCTGGTCCCGGTCCGGGACCATCCGGACGACCAGTGCGTAGAGCAGGTCCTGGTAGCAGAGGACGAGGTCGTTGAACGCGTTCAGGTCCCCGCCGCGTGCCTGCGCGATGAGTACGAGGTCGCGCCGCTGGGCGGGATCATCGGACGCCGTGCTCGAGCGACGATCCTCCACGGCCAGGGGGGTCCTCCGGACGGCGATACTGAAGCGGCGCGAGTCTAGCATCGGTCGCCGGGAGGACGCGGTCATTCCGGATGTTGTTCCCAGCGACTACGATCTGGTGCGCACCACCCCGGCCGGAGTGGCGGAATCGGCAGACGCGACGGTCTCAAACACCGTTGAGGGCAACCTCATCCGGGTTCAAGTCCCGGCTCCGGCACCAATGCTCCTCGGCCCTCCGGCCGAGACCTCGACGATCTCGTAAAGTGACGCGCATGTCCTTCCTCGATCGTCTGATCAGGGCGCCCGCCTCCGATCCAGTGGCGGAAGGATCTGCGGCTAGTTCCGCCGCGGGCGAGACCGAGACCGTTCGTCGGATCGTCGCGCGCCTCGACTCCCTTCCGGTCGAACGGGCGCGGTTCCTGGCCGGGTTCGCCTACATCCTGGCGCGCGCGGCTCACGCCGACCTCGACATCGGCGACGACGAGACTACCGTGATGGAGTCGGCGGTCCACGAGCTCGGTGAGCTTGACGAGGCCCAGGCCGTTCTCGTGGTCCAGATGGCCAAGCTCCAGGCGCGGGCGAAGTTCGGGACGGAGGACTACCTCGTGACGCGCGAGTTCGCAGGGTTCGCGTCGGACGCCCAGAAGCTGGCCGTCCTGCGCGCTTGCTTCGCGGTCGGCGCTGCGGACGACGAGATCTCGAGCGACGAGGCCCAGGTTATCAACGGGATCGCCAAGGAGCTCGGCGTCGATCGTCCGACGCTCAACACCATCCGCGAGGCGTATGTCGACCAGTTCGCGCTGATTCGCGCTGCCCGACGACTCGCGCGGGATTAGCCCGGGCAGCGCGGCGCGCCTCAGACGAGGCGCAGGTCCACGGCTCCTTCGCCAAGTTGGCGCGTGACTTCCGCCGACAGCTCGGCGTCGTAGGCCACGGTCTGTGCCAGCTCCATCGGGAGTGCCGTTCCACCCGGTGCCGGGATGTGGACGATGACCCGGGTCTCGCCCGGTCGCTCGCGAACGAGCTGGCGGAACGTCTTCATCGCGCGGACCAGCTCCTCCGCTGGCGCACCGCCGAACCGGACGTGAAGTATGCGGTCGGGGCCCGCGTTCTCCACGGGCACCGTCTCGGCTGTCGCCGCAGCCACGGCCCGCGTCCGCGCCTCATCGGGAAGCGCCGGCTCGTCGTCCCGATCTCGCGGGTCTCCGTTGGTCTCGAGCGTTGGCGGATAGGTCGGGATGGGTTCCGCCGGGGCGATCGGCGGGAGAGCGGTCACGGCGGCCGCGTCGGCGCGAAGCGGTGACACGTAGGGAACATCCGGACGACGACCCGGCGACGGACGGTCCGGACTCGTCGTGCTTCGTGCCATCACCTCGGCCGCGGGCACACCACTCGCAGGCCGCGGGGCCGTTGCGCCGTTCCCGTTTCCATTCGCGTTCCCGTTCCCATTGCCACTTCGGTAGCCGTTGCCGCTCCCCTCCGCGGCCGGCGCGCCCTGGCGTCGCCTTGACGAGCCTCGGTCACCGGCGGCAACCTCACGCGCAAACGCCTCCGCGCCCTTCGTGACTGCCTCGTCCCAGGGGACCACGACATCGGCCAGGAGCGACGCGTCCTCGCCCCGATGGTCCACCCGGCCGGCGACGAGGAGGATCGAGCCTTCGGCCCAGATCGGACCGGTCTGTTCGTAGAGCCTGGGGAACACCACGACCTCGATCGAGCCTTGCAGATCCTCGAGGGTCACGACCGCCATGGTTGCCCGCGCCCGGGTCACGACGGATCGCGAGGCGACGACGATCCCCCCGAGGACGAGACGCTGCCCATCCAGTGATTCGTCCTTGAGGTCGCCGGAGTAGGCCGTCACGAAGTTGCCCACCTGATCCGCGACCTCGCCCATCGGGTGCTCCGAGAGGTACAGCCCAAGGAGCTCCTTCTCCCATCGGAGGCGCTCGCGGACCGGGGCCTCCGGCGTCGATGCGAGCGGGCGTTCCAGCACAGCTGCGTCGGTGGCGCCCATGTCGAACAGCGAGGTCTGGCCGGAGATCTGGTCCCGTTGCGTGGCTTGCGCGGCGGCCGTGGCGTCATCGAGGCCGGCGAGGATCTGGGCGGGATGCCCGAACGCATTGATGGCGCCGACCTTCGCCAGCGATTCGAGCACCTTGCGATTGCTCAGGCGCAGGTCGATCCGGGTGCAGAAGTCGGTCAGCGACCGGAACGGGCCGTCGGCATCGCGCGCGGCGATGATCGACTCGATGGCGCCCTGGCCGACGTTCTTGACGGCCAGCAGGCCGAACCGGATCGCGTCGCCCTCGACGGTGAACTCGAGCTGGCTCCGATGGATGTCGGGCGGCCGCACCTCGATGCCCAGGCGACGGCACTCCGCGACGGCCGCCGCGACCTTCTCCTCGGAGCTCCGGAAGGCCGACAGAACGCTCGTCATGTACTCGACGGTGTAGTTGGCCTTGAGGTACGCGGTCTGATAGGCGATCAGTCCGTAGCACGTGGCATGGGCCTTGTTGAAGCCATACCGTTCGAACGGCTCGAATGCCTTGAACACCGCATCGATCGTCTGGGGCGGGACGCCGCGTTCCGCGGCCTGGGTGACGAACTTCTCCTTCTGGGCGCGCAGGACGGACGACTTCTTCTTGCGGATCGCGTAGCCCAGGGTGTCCGCCTCGGGTCCGGTGAAGCCGCCCAGCGCGATCGCGGCGGCCATGATGTCCTCCTGGTAGACGAAGATCCCATACGTCCGCTCGAGGAACGGCTCGAGCAGCGGATGGAGGTACGTGACCGGCTCCTGGCCGTGCTTGCGCCGGATGTAGGCCGGGATGTTGTCCATCGGGCCGGGGCGATACAGCGCGACCATCGCCGCGAGGTCGAAGACCGATGTCGGACGGAGCTCGCGAACATACCGGCGCATGCCCGCCGACTCCAGCTGGAAGATGCCGGTGGTCTCGCCCGACGCCAGGAGCTCGAACGTGGTGGCGTCATCGAGCGGAATCGTGTCCAGGTCGATCTCAACACCCCGCAACGCTCGGATCATGTCCACGGCGTTCTTGAGGATCGTCAGGTTGGACAGGCCCAGGAAATCGAACTTGAGCAGGCCGAGCGCCTCGATGGCGTGCATCTCGTACTGCGTCATCAGGCCTTCAGAGTTCGTCGCCCGCTGGAGCGGCATGAGTTCGGTCAAGGGCTCGCGGCTGATGACGACGCCGGCCGCGTGTGTCGACGCATTGCGGGCGACGCCCTCGAGCTGGCGCGCGAATTCAATGACCTTCTTGACGCCCTCGTCCGCCTCCACCTGCTCGCGCAGCGCCGGGCTGATCTGGAGTGCCTCGTCCAGGCGGATACCGAGCTGGTTCGGGACGGCCTTGGCGATGCGGTCAACGTCGCCGTAGGAGTGCCCCAGGACGCGACCGACGTCGCGGATCGCGGCCCGCGCGAGCATCGTTCCGAAGGTGATGATCTGGGCCACGTGGTCCTGGCCGTACTTCCGGGAGACGTAGGCGATGACCTCGTCGCGCCGGTCATCCTGGAAGTCGACATCGATGTCCGGCATCGTGACGCGATCGGGGTTGAGGAACCGCTCGAAGGGCAGGCCGTAGGCGATGGGATCGACCGGGGTGATCCCGAGCGTGTAGGTCACGATGGAGCCCGGCGCACTCCCGCGGCAGGTGGTCTGGATGCCCTGCTCCCGGGCGAACCGGATGAAGTCCGCAACGATGAGGAAGTAGCCGGCGTAGCCCATCGAGAGGATGACCCCGAGCTCGTAGTCCAGACGGGTCTGCAGCTCCGGGGTCACGGTCCCATAACGCCAGGTCAATCCGCGCTCGCACTCCTTGCGGAGCCAGGACTCCACGGTCTCCCCGTCGGGCACCGGGAAGTGCGGGATCCGGAGCTGCCCGAGCGGCAGCGTCAGGTCGCACATCTCGGCGATCCGGCGGGTGTTCAGGAGTGCCTCGCGCTGATCCGGGAAGAGCGCCTCCATCTCGGCCGCGGACTTCAGGTAGAACCCGTCCGACTCGAACTTCATCCGGCCCGGCGTGTCGAGGTTGTTGCCGGTTCCAACGCACAGCAGGACGTCGTGAGCGGCCGCCTGCTTCCGGTAGACGTAGTGGAGATCGTTGGTCACCACGAGCGGCAGGCCCACCTCGGGCGCCAGGCGTAGGAGCTGTTCGTTGAGCCGGCGCTGCTCCGCCAGGCCGTGGTCCTGGAGCTCGAGGAAGAACCGGTCCTTGCCGAAGATGTCCCCGTATTCGCCGGCCAGCGTCCGCGCGAGGTCCCAGTCCTCGACTTCGAGGGCGCGCGCCACCTCGCCGTTCAGGCATGCGGACAGGCCGACGAGGCCCTCGCTGTATTTCGCGAGATGCTCTCGATCGATCCTGGGCTTGTAGTAGTAGCCATCCAGGTGTGCGTCGGTCACAAGCCGGCACAGGTTCCCGTAGCCAACCTCGTTCGAGGCCAGGAGGATCAGGTGGAAGGGCTGGGCGTCCGCCTTGCCTTCCTTGTCCGTCATCGACCGGCGGGCGACATACGTCTCGACGCCGATGATCGGCTTGAGGTCCTTCGCCTTCGCGGCCTGGTAGAACGCAACGGCGCCGTGGAGCGCGCCGTGATCGGTGATCGCGAGGCTGTCGAACCCCTGCACGCCGGCCTCGTCGACGAGATCCGGGATCCGCCCGAGCCCGTCGAGCAGGCTGAACTCCGAGTGAGTGTGGAGGTGGACGAAGTCGTTCGAAGCGATGCTCACGGGAGGGCAATGGTAGCCCGGGCAGCGGTGCCCGGCCGGACGGGCGGCGGGACCGGGACCATCGGCGGCTGCGACCGACCCGTCCGTCCCATTGTGTCGAGGCCGAGGTTGGCTCGAAGATCGGGTTGGTGCGAGAAAGCACCGCTCGGTCTCGCGCGTCTTTGCCGGGACCTGACGAGGCTCCACGACCGCGATGACACGAGACCGGATCGAACCGCCAAGGATCAGCGAATCCAGGGGGCAGCCCAGGGGGCAGCCCATGGGGCCTCAGCCCCCGCGAGGGCGTCGCGTTACCCGGCTCCGTCGCGATGAAATCGTCGCCGCTTGGCCACACGGTCGCGATGGGGCCCCTCGTGCATGAGCTGGGCGCTACGCTCCACGCGGAGCTCACGCGCTTCCTCCCCGACGTGCACCAGGACACTCGCGATCGTCTCGTTGCACAGGCGATCGTGCAGCCCTTTCACAGGGGCGACATCCTCAGCCGGCAGGGTGACCCGCTCGGGGTGACGCTGATCCTGAGCGGATTCATCGCCACCCGGAGCATGGGTCTCGGTGGGCAGAGCCTGACGCTGGGCATCTGCGGAACGGGATATGCACCCCGCAGCTGTGCGTGCAGTCGCCAGGCCGAGCATGGACGAAGCCGACGACCGAGATGACACGAGTCAAGATCGACACCACCGACAGCAGCAAACGCACGCGCCGGGCACACCCGGCAACCTCGGCCTCCGCGAGGGTGCCGCGTGACAGCGCGCCGTTCGGGGACAGCCCACTCGACGAGGTGGAGTCGGTCGCCCAGATCGGTTCGTACTCAACCGACCTCGTCGCGGGCCGTTGGGTAAGCTCGAACGGCCTGGACGCGATCTTCGGCATCGGTGCCTTGTTCGAGCGGTCGGTAGATGGCTGGGTCTCGCTCGTGCATCCGGCTGACCGCGACATGATGGTCGCCTACCTCACTGACGAGGTGCTCGGCCAGGGTCGGCCGTTCGACAAGCAGTATCGGATCCTCCGCGCGGACACCGGCGAGGAGCGCTGGGTCCACGGGCGCGGCGCGCTGGAGTTCGACAGGTCCGGACGACCGGTGCGGATGCTCGGCACGATCGCGGACATCACGGATCAGAAACGGACGCAGGAAGCGGTCGTCGCGTCCGAGCTCCGCTACGCCGCGATCTTCGAAGGCGCACAGGAAGCGATCCTCATCACCGAGCTGGAGTCGAAACGCTTCCGTTGGGTGAATCCGGCCGCCGCCGCCCTGCTTGGCTACGCCCGAGATGAGCTGCTCGAGATGACGGTCGACCAAATCCATCCGGCTGAGGAGATGCCGGCTGTTCGCAAGCACTTCGAGGCCATCCTGGCGGGCCAGGGGACAACGACGCGGGTCATCCGATGCCTCCACCGGGACGGCACCGTGCTGCTGGCGAACATCGATGGGTCGTCGTTCGTGATCGACGGGGTACGGTACGTGGTCGGCTTCTTCACCGACGTGACCGAGCTCCGCCGACTCGAGATCCAGGATCGCAAGCTCGCCCAGGCGATGGACCAGACGGCGGACGCGATCCTGATCACCTCCCCGGCCGGTGAGATCGAGTACGTCAACCCGGCCCTCAGGGAGTTGACCGGCCACCTGTCCGATGAGTCGATCGGCGGCAACGCGATGGCCTTCAGGAGCCTGCTCTCAGCGGCCGCGACGGAGGACGCGCGGCGAGCGATATCGACCGGCGAATCGTGGAGCGGCGACGCCATCATCAGCCGCCCTGACGGGACGCAGCGCGTCGCGGAGGCCTCGATGGCACCGGTCTTCAACGCCGACGGCACGATGACCGGGCTCGTCAACATCTTGCGCGACGTGACCGATGAGCGGGCCCTCTCGGGCGAGCGTCAGCGACTGGTCGCGGCCGTCGAGCAGACGTCCGACTCGGTGATCATCACCGATCTCGCCGGGACGATCGAATACGTCAATCCGGCCTTCGAGCTCGCCTCGGGCTATCGAAGTGACGAAGTCATCGGGCAGAACCCGCGGATCCTCAAGAGCGGTCAGCAGTCGACCGCCTTCTACCGGGCGATGTTTCGCCGCCTGACGCGTGGTCAGACCTGGGCCGGGACGCTGCTCAATCGGCACAGGGACGGCTCACCTTACGAGGAGGAAGCGACGATCTCTCCGATTCGTGACGGTAACCGTGCGATCACCGGATACGTCGCGGTGAAGCGTGACGTCACGGCCTTGCGTGCGGCAGAGTCGAGGCTCTCGACGGAGTTCCGCGAGCGCGCCGCGGTGGCCGCGGCCCTTGCCCAGCTCCAGCCGGCGGGGAGCGCCGCGGAAACGGCCGCGGCGATCTGCGAGGGCCTTCTCAGCCTGCCCGGCATCGATGTCGCCACGATCGTCACGTTTCCCCAGCCCGGCGTGGCCGTCCCGCTCGCAGTGGTCGGGCGCACCGACCTGCCGATCGTTGCCGGCCAGCCGGTGCCGGACGCGCGCGCAAAGTACCTGTACGAGCGAGCGCAGCAGGGTCCCTGGGCGGAAGCATGGAAGCCCCGACCCCAAGATGGACCGTTTGGCGAGGCGATGGCTGCAAGCGGTATCCGGGCGATTGCCTACGCCCCGATCCGGAACGGCTACGGCCTGCTCGGCTTTGTCTCCGTGATGACCTGCGAAGTCGAGTACGCTCAGCATCTCATCGACCACCTCCCCGCCGTCGGCGAGTTCGCGGCGACCGCGAGCGCGCTGCTCAGCGGCCCGCTCGAGCGGGGACTTCGGGACGACGTCCTTCGGAAGCGCGTCCAGCGCGCCCTGGCGGCGGGTGGTCTCAGTCCCGTCTTCCAGCCGATCGTCACGCTCGACTCCGGTACGGTCATCGGACACGAAGCACTGACCCGGTTCGCGGACGGCACCCCGCCCAATCGGCTGATCGCCGAAGCGCACTCGGTCGGTCTGGGTCACGAGCTCGAGGTCGCCTGCGTGGTGGCCGCGCTGGAGGCCGCGGACGCGCTGCCGCGGGACGCCTGGCTCAGCCTGAACGTCTCGCCGAGCGTGATCCTTGACTCGAGCGAGCTTCCGTTGATTCTGGCCGGCAAGGCGCGCCGGATCGTGCTCGAGGTCACGGAACACGTCGAGATCGACGCCTACGCCGCGCTCCGCGAGGCGGTCAGCCGATTGGGGCCCACCGTCAGCCTTGCGGTCGACGACGCCGGGGCGGGATTCGCGAGCCTTCGCCACATCGTGGAACTCTCGCCGCGATACCTCAAGGTCGACATCAGCCTCGTGCGCGAGGTCGACACCGACCTGGTCCGCCAGGCGATGATCGCAGGCCTGCAACACTTCGCGGCACGGGCCGGCTGCGAGGTCATCGCCGAGGGGATCGAGACGCCAGCCGAGCTCGAGGCACTTCGCGAGCTTGGCATTCGATTCGGCCAGGGCTACCTGCTCGGCCGGCCAGCGCCAGTCTCCCGGGGGACGGACGGGTCGTGAGTGCGCCCGGGCTGGCCGCCCTGGGGTTCGACCCCGCCCGGCTGGTCCGAGACGCGCTCGGGTTGCCCCCACGGGAGGGGACGACAGCCGGGCCCATCCCGGCCAGCCCGTCGCTGACGATCCGCGAGCAGTCGCTGTACCGGGCTGTAACGCGCCGGAGGCTCCGGGCGGCGACAGGACTCGCGGGAATCACGCTGGGCGGCCTTGCCGCGTTCAATGCCCTTGGCCTGACACTGCTGTTCCCGGAACGGCAGGCCCAGGTCCTCGCGACCAATGGAATCGAAGTCGCGGTCGGCTTTGGCGTGGCGGCTCTCGCCCTCGGGCGGCGGCGGTTCCCGCCGCTCCCGCTCGCATTCGCACTTGCCTGCTCGATGATCGTGCTCGGGCTCCTGACGCTCATGCTCGTCCCGGAGACCCGAACACAGACGTTCATGCTCCTCGCCGCGATTCCACCCGCGGTCGCGCTGTTCGTACCCTGGAGCATCGCCGTCCATGCGGGCTGGCTGCTGGCTGGAGGCTCGGCACTCGCGGCCTTCGCCATCGTCGACCGCGGCGCCGCCGTTCCCGCTGCTGATTGGGTCGGCGCGTGGCTGGTCCTCACGATCTCCGGCCTCGCGAGCCTCATCGGCTGCGTCGGTGCGTCGGGCCTGCGACGGACTGCGTTCGAGCACCAGATGGGCGCCCGTCGCGCGCTGCGGGACTCCGTCGCCCGCCAGGCTGAGCTGAATCGCCTCAATGGCGAGCTGGCCCGGGCGGCGCGCGTTGACCCCCTGACCGGTCTCGGGAATCGGCTGCGGCTGAACGACGAGCTCGCGGCGGCGAGCGCCCGGACGAAGCGCTACGGCAACGCCTGCTCGCTGGCGCTCCTGGACCTTGATCGCTTCAAGGACTACAACGACGCCCTGGGTCACGTTGCCGGTGATGCCGCCCTCCGGGCGGTGGCGGCCGCACTCACGGCGAGCGTGCGAGCGACCGATGTCGTGTGCCGTTTTGGCGGCGAGGAGTTCGTCGTCCTCATGCCCGAGCAGACGCTGGACGGTGGGACCCGGGCAGCCGAGCGGATCCGGCGTGCCGTCGAAGCCCTTGGGCTCGAGTATCCAACGCCCGGCGGACGCCGCGTCCTGACGATCAGCGCCGGCGTCGCCCAGATCGGACGAGGCACAGCACCCGATGCAGACGACGTTGTCCGGGCGGCAGACGCGGCGCTGTACCGCGCCAAGGGAGCCGGCCGCAACCGGGTTGAGATCACGCCGCCCTCGGATGGCGTCCATCATCGGTGAGCGCATCGCCGGTTCAACCGGGCCCGCTACGACGCGGAGCGCACGGTCGCGGCATTCATGACCCAGCTGCGAAACGAGGTCGACCTCGAGACCCTCACCCCGGACATCCGAGGGGTGGTCGCTCAGACCGTGGTTCCTGCGACCGTCGGCCTCTGGATCCGCTAGTCCGAGGTTGACCCGGTCCCGTATACGAGCGACTGAGCGAGTCGACCCTCGGGCGGATGCTTCGGTTCACCCGGAACAGGTTGGATGGGTCGTAGGCTGCCTTGGCTGCTTCGAGACGCTCGCAGTTGCTGCGATACGACTCAAGCGTGCGTACGTCAGCCTCATCCTCGGTCTGTAAGTTCACGGCGAGTCAACGCGCGAGGAGCTGCTCCACCGCAGGAAGGACACGCTCCACCCAGAGGGCGTACTGCTTGCCACTTGGATGGAGGCCGTCCGAGGCCACCAGGGCTCGATCCGATGCCGCCCGCAGCGAGATGTCGTGGATGTCGACGATCGCGATCCCGCGTTCGTCGGCCAGCGACGCCAGGATCTGATTGTTCGTGCGGATCCCGGCGGCCTGCCTGATGGGATCACCGTAGCGGCCGCCGGCCGGTGTCACCGTGTAGTCGGGCGTCGTGATGACCAGGACCCGGTCGGCGCCGACCCGGACGACGAGATCGTCAAGGATGGCCTCCACGTTTCGGCGATACGCCTCGTGTGACACGCCCCGGACGACATCATTGACGCCGATCAGCAGCGTGACGAAGTCCGGGCGCAGCGCGACCAGCTGTGGCAGCTCGAGATCGATGATGTCCCGGGACGTGTAGCCGTCCACCGCAATGTTCGCAACGAGTTCCAGGCTCGTGGGGGCGTCGCCCAGCGCCGCGACGAGCTGGTTTGGCCATCGCTCGGCTGGCTCGACAGAGGTGCCGATCGTGTACGAGTCGCCGAGCGCGACGTAGCGAAGCGGAGTCACCGGTCCTACGGCAGGCGGCCGAACGCATCCACGAGGAGGTCCTCGAACCGAGTGCCGTCGATCCGGATCCCCACCACCGCGTTCGGCGCCAACCCTGAGCGCTCCATTCGGAAGGGCAGGGCCTCACATACGGTTCGGCCACGTGCCGGTCCATCGGTCGTGTCCACCCGGACGTTGTAGCTCGCCACCGAGACGAGGTCCGGGATCACCAGGTGGGCGACCGCGACGGCATCGTGGATCGCCGTGGACGTCCCGCCGTACCACTGCCCCACCCGCTCGATCGCGAAGTCCACGAGCTCGGCGGCGACCCCTCCGGACGCCGTGCCCGTGGCCCGGAGGCGATCGGCAGCGGCCGCGTCGAGCGTTGCCTGGTGGGTCACGTCCAGGCCCATCATCGTGATCGGCAGGCCGGATCGGAAGACGATGTCGGCCGCCTCGGGATCGGCGTACACGTTGAACTCGGCGGAGACGGTGGTGTTCCCCTCCCCGATCGAGCCGCCCATGATCGACAGGTGGGCGATCTTCGGAATGAGCTCCGGATGAAGCCGCAGCAGCAGCGCGATGTTCGTGAGCGGCCCGATCGGGGCGATCGTCACCGGCACCGGGGAGTCGCGGAGGAGCCGTGCCATCAAGGCCACCGCCCCATCCGCGTGGGGCTCGGCCGGCGATTCCGGCAGCACGGTCCGGCCGATACCGCTCTCACCGTGGATCGCCGTCGCACGGACCGCCGCCGCCGTCAGGGGCACGGCCGCACCCTCGGCCACCGGGATATCGCTTCGCCCGAAGGCGTGCAGCAGGCGGAGGGCGTTCTCGGTGCAATGCCGGACGTCGGCGTTGCCGCCTACGGTCGTGACCGCAAGCAGGTAGAGCTCCGGCCGGGCGACCGCGAGGCCGATCGCGAGGGCGTCGTCGAGGCCCGGATCGCTGTCGATGATGAGGGGCAGCGGCCGCTGCACCGTGCCCAGCCGTGCCGTGCGTGGGACGGGCGGAGCCGCGAAGTAGGTGGGGATTGCCCCGTTCTCGACGTCGCCGAAGCCCGCGCTCGCCACCCGCCCGTCAAGCCTGTTCGTACGGCTGTCCCACGGCGGACGGCCCGCGGACGCGACCGACGAGACCGGCCACGACGATGATCGTGACGACGTACGGAAGGATGCTCAGGAACACGGTCGGGACATCGACGCCGACCGTCCCGAGCCGGGACTCGGCCGACCGTGCAAAGCCGAAAACGAGTGCAGCGCCGGCGACCCCGACGGGCTTCCAGCCGCCGAAGATCATCGCGGCGATGCCGATGAACCCGACCCCGGCCGACATGCCAATCTGGAACGAACCTGTCGAAACGACGACCAGGTAGGCCCCGGCGAAACCCGCCACCGCGCCACCGGCCGACAGCGCCAGGTAGCGGACCCGGAGCACGTCGATCCCGATCGTGGCCGCGGCCCTGGGGTTCTCGCCGACGGCTCGGAGGCGGAGACCCCAGCGCGTCCGGAAGATCGCGAGTTGCATCACGACGATCAGCACGAATCCCGTGTACAGGAAGAACGAACCGTTGAACAGCGCCGGCCCGATGATCGGGATCTCCGAGAGCAGCGGGATCGGCGTCGAGCCGACGAGCCCCGGATCGTTGAGGTCCGGCTTGACCTGGAGGATGCGGGTGTACATGAACGTCGTGATTCCGGCCGCGGCGAGATTGAGGACCGTTCCGGCGATGATCTGGTCCACGTGGTAGCGGATCGCGAGGATCGCGAGCAGGAGCCCCAGGAGCATCCCGACCACGACCCCGACCGCGACGCCCGCGATGGGGTTGCCGAGCAGTGATCCGCCGATCGCGGTGCCGGCTGCACCGAGCAGGATGGTCCCCTCGATCCCGATGTTCATCACACCTGAGCGCTCGCTGAGGATGGCGGCGAGCCCGGCAAACACGATGGGCAGCGAGAACGACACCATGGCCAGGAGCAGGCCCACGAGGCTCGGCTGCTTGCCACCGAGGATGCCTGTCAGCACCGCGAAGACGAGGACGAAGATCGCGACCGCGAGCGGTCGGCGCCAGGCCGGATTGGATGGGGCCCGGAGCTGAATGCCCGCCACGATCAGGCTGATGACGCCCGCCGCCATATAGGTGCCCCCGACCGGCAGAGTAAGGTCGGGCAGCTTGATCGTCGCGCCGTCGAAAACAAGCTTGTAGATCGTCTGCTGGTCGGCTGGGACGCGGAGGAACCCGACCCAGATCGCCAGCAATCCGACGATCGCGTACGTGGCGGCCCGGATGAGCCCGTTCTTGTGGGCGCGACTCTCCGCAGCCGACAGCACGACCTCATCGGGGGCCATCGTGACCGCGCTCACGTGGGCGTCTCCGTGACCTGGGGCGTCTGTGGTGCCGAGGCGGTGATCTTCACGCGGTAGATCTCACGTACGAGCCGCGGAGCGGCCACGAACATGATCACGAGCGCGGAGATGAACGCCAGGAGGTCAATCGGGACGCCGGTCGCGAGGGCCATGCTGGGCGCGCCGGCGCGCAGGGCCCCGTACAGGAGCGCGGCCGCGACGACACCACCCGGACGCGAGCCGCCGAGGAGTGCCAGCGAGATGGCGTCCCAGCCATAGCCCGGGCTGATCGTCGGGGACAGGTAATGTGATGTCCCGAGCACCTCGCCCGCGCCCGCAAGTCCGGCCAGACCGCCCGACACGACCATCGCCAGGACAACCGTGCGACCGGCGTGCATACCCGCGTATCCAGCCGCCCGTGGGTTCAGGCCGGCGGCCCGGAACTCGAAGCCCTTCGTCGTCCGGAACATGAGCCAGGACGTCCAGGCCGCCGCGAGCAAGGCGATGATCAAGCCGAAGTGCACGCGGAGCTTGGGGAGATCCAGCAGGATCGGGATCTGGGCCGAGTCGAGGACGGTTCGGCTGATCGGCGTTGTGCCACCCTCCGGCTGAAGGACCGGGGTGAGGAGCAGAGTCAGCATGACCTGCTGGGCGATCGCGTTGAGCATGATCGTGGTGATCACCTCGTGCGCACCCGTCTTGGCCTTGAGGATGCCGGGTATGAAGCCGTAGAGTGCCCCCCCGACAATGCCGGCGATGAGGGCGACGATCATGTGGAACGGGAAGGGCAGTGGGATCCAGATGCCGACCCAGACGGCGAAGACGGCGCCGATCTTGAGCTGGCCCTCCGCGCCGATGTTGAACACGCCCGATCGGAATGCGACCGCGACACCGAGGCCGGCAAGGACCAGCGGAGTCGTGGCCAGAAGGGTCTCGCTGATTGGGCGCAGCGATATCCCGATCTGGTTGGCATCACCGGTTCCGAACGCGGCCACGATCTTTCCGGGATCGCCCAGAGCCCCCAGCACGAGTGCTCCATAGGCCTTCTCGATGCGCGACAGGCTCTCCACGAAGGTGCCCAGCGGATCGAGCGGGAACTTCTCATAGAACTCGAGATCCGAGAAGATCAGCACGATCCCCCCGACGAGAAACGCCGAGACGATGGCGAGGACCGGCAGCTTTATTCGGCTGAGGAAGTGCTGTCCGCCTTCCCGGCGACTGAGGCCGAACATGGCCAGCGCCAGCACGACTTCGACGCCGAGCGCCAGATACGCCTCCTCCTGGGCGAAGTGAACGGCCGCGAGGATCGCGATGAGGCCCCAGACGGCATTCGCCGGGATCCTCGGAAGGCGGCTCATCGGACTCCGCCCATCAGGAGGCCCACGCGCTCCCGAGTCGCCTCGGCCGCCGGAAGAACTCCGACGATCTCGCCGTCAAACATGACTGCAATACGGTCTCCGAGCGCGAGAACCTCGTCCAGTTCGGTGCTCACGATGAGAATCGCCACGCCGGCATCACGCTGTTCGATGATCCGTCGATGGATGTACTCGATCGACCCAACATCGAGGCCACGGGTCGGCTGCGAGGAGATCGCGAGCTTGACCTCGCGGCCGAACTCGCGGGCCACGATCACCTTCTGTTGATTCCCGCCGGACAGCGATCCCACGTCGGTCTCGATGGAGGGCGTCCGGATGTCGAAGTCACTGACCGCCGTCGTGGCGGCTGCCGCAATAGCTTCGCGATGCAGGCGGATCCCGGAGCTGTACGGCTCGCGGTGATAGGCGTCGAGGACGTAGTTCTCAGCGACGGTGAAGCCGCGGATGAGGCCGTCACGCAGACGGTCCTCGGGGATGTGCGCAACCCCCAGGTCGGCGATCCGCCGCGGGTCGGAGGGAAGCGGCTGGCCGCTCACGGTGACTGTGCCGGCGTCCACCGCGCGCAAGCCGGTGAGCGCCTCGACGAACTCGGTCTGGCCGTTGCCCTGGACGCCCGCGACCGCCACGATTTCGCCGGCATGGACGTCCAAATCCACGTGCCTGACCGCGATGTTTCCGCGGTCGTCCCGAACCTGCATCCGCTTGATGGACAGCACGGCGTCGCCGCGCTCAACGTCCTTGCGCTCGACAGTGAGCTGGACCTCTCGCCCGACCATCATCTCGGCGAGCCCGGCCTGGTCCGTCTCGGCCGGCGTGACCGTACCGACGACCTTGCCGTTCCGGAGGACGGTGATCCGATCCGCGATCTCGAGGACCTCGTTGAGCTTGTGGGAGATGAAGATGACGGCGGTCCCGGCCTTGGCCAGGCTCCGGATGATCACGAACAACTCGTCCGTCTCGCTGGGTGTCAGGACCGCGGACGGCTCGTCGAGGACGAGGATGTCCGAGTGCCGGTACAGGGCCTTGAGGATTTCCACGCGCTGACGCACGCCGACGGGGAGATCCTCGATCATCGCGTCGGGGTCCACGTCGAGGCTGTACTTCTCCGACAACTCGACGATCCTGGCCCGAGCGGCAGGCCGATCGAGGATGCCGAGTGGGCCCTTGGTGACTTCGGAGCCGAGCGTGACGGAGTCGGTCACGTCGAAGATCGGGACGAGCATGAAGTGCTGGTGGACCATGCCGATCCCTGCGGCGATGGCCTCGGCCGGATCTCGGAACTTGTGCGGCTGCTCGTCGATGATGATCTCGCCCCCGTCCGGCCGGTACAGCCCGGACAGGATGTTCATCAGAGTCGACTTGCCGGCGCCATTCTCCCCGAGCAGGGCGAGGATCTCCCCGCGATCCAGCTCGATGCTGACGTGATCGTTCGCGAGGACACCCGGGAACTGCTTCGTGATGTCGCGGAGTCGCAGCCGCATGTGAGGTACGAACCCTCGAGCTCGTTGGACGTCGATGGGCGGAGCGGCCTGTATTGCGATGCTCCCCCGGCGTCGGAGACGTCGGGGGAGCGAGCGATTCGGGTGAGGGCAGTGCCCTACTTGAGGTAGTCGGCGACCTTGACGCTGCCGTCGATGATCTTCGCCTTGAGGGCATCGAGGCCCGAGCTCAGATCAGCCGACGCCATCGAGGCGAGGTCGTGGTACGGGGCGAGCCCGACACCACCGTTCTCGAGGGTGCCGACGTAGTTGGTGCCACCGGCGGTCCCGTCATGGGCGAGCCCAATCGCGCCCGAGACGGCCGCGTCGATGATCTTCATGATCGAGGTCAGGATCACGCTCTCGTAGCCGGGAGCCGTGAGGTACTGGTCCGTGTCCACGCCGATGGCGTAGACCTTCTTGCCCTCACCCTGGGCCTGCTTCGCAGCGGTGAACGAGCCGATGCCCGTGCCGCCCGCGACCGGGACAACGATGTCCGCACCTTCCTGGAAGAAGGCCTGGGCCTGCTGGTTGCCGAAGTCGCTGTTGCCCCAGGGGTTGTCGGCCGGAGCCATCACGCCCGACTGCGCGACCGCGTCCCAGCCCAGGAGCTCCACGCTGGTGCCCTTCTCCTCGTTGTAGTACGCGATGCCTGCGGCCAGGCCGTCCATGAACACGGTGACCGGCGGGATCGGCAGACCGCCGTAGGTCCCGATCTTCCCGGTCGCCGACACGCCCGCGGCGAGATAGCCGGCGAGCATGCCCGCCTGCTCCGTCGCGAAGACGATGCCGGTGACGTTGGCGATGGCCGGGTCGTACGCGTAATCGACGATCGAGAACTGGACGTCCGGGTTCTCGGCGGCCTTGGAGGCCGTGATGTCACCCATCAGGAAGCCGACCGTCGTGATCTGCTGGCAGCCGTCCGTCACGAGCAGGTCGATGTTGCTCGCGTAGTCCGCGTCCTTCTTGGACTCGAGGTTCTTGACCTCGGTGGCGAACCCGGCCGCAAGGGCATCCTGGAGACCCTTCAGGGCATTATCGTTGAAGCCCTTGTCGCCGAGACCACCCGTGTCGGTCACGAGGCAGGCCTTGAACGGGGCCATGGCCTCGGTGGGTTCTGCAGTCGGGGCAGGCGTGCTGCCGTCAACCGGCGCTGTCGTCGGGGCGCTCGAGGCGCCGCCGCCGCACGCGGCGAAGATGATGGCTGCGGATGCGGTGAGCGCAAGCAGCCGAATGGAACTGCGCAATGTGGCCTCCTCCTGTATGGACCGGCCCTCCGGAGAGTGCTTCGCCGGTATTCGCAGGCAGAATACGCTACGAATCGCCGACGTGTTGACGGCGCGGGGACCGATTCTGCCGCCGCAATCATGCATCCTTCACCGCGGACTGGCCAGCCCACATCGCAACAACACGAGGCCCACCTGCATGCGCGATCGCAGAGATGACAACAGCCGGGTCGCAGAGCTGCTCGACTTCCAGGCCGGGCGACTCGGGGTTCGCCTGCTCGATGACGCCGGTATCCGGGCCCTGCTGTTGTCCGGACCGAGAATCGCCCTCATCGGCGCTTCCAGTTCACCCCTCCGGCCGTCGCACGACGTCTTCATCGGCCTTCGTCGGGCGGGATACGACGTCGTCCCCGTCAACCCGGCCGAAACCGAGGTGGACGGGCAGCCCTGCTACGCGTCACTGGCCGACGCCGTCGCGGCAACGGGCCCGGTCGATATCGTGGATGTGTTTCGTCGGCCAGAGGCCTGTCCCGCGCACGCACGCGAAGCCGTCGAGGTCGGTGCACGCTGCCTCTGGCTGCAGCTCGGGATCGTGAGCCGGGAGGCGGGACAGATCGCGTCGGATGCCAGGCTGACCGTTGTCATGGATCGCTGCACCATCATCGAACACCGGCGCCTGGTCGGAGACTGATCGGAGGAATCGATGCCCCAGATCCACCTGCACGCGGAGCCCGGCGACTACGCGCCGGTCGTTCTTCTGCCTGGGGACCCGAATCGGGCCACCCGGATCGCTACCCGGTTCGACGGCGGTCTCGAGGCGAGCCGCCTTGTGACGTCCCATCGCGGGCTGCTCGGCTACACGGGAACCGTGGACGGGGTCCCCGTCTCGGTCCAGACCACGATGATGGGCACGCCCACCACGACGATCGTCATGGAAGAGCTCCTCATGCTCGGCGTCACGACGTTCATCCGCGTCGGCACGTGCGGCGGCTTCGGGCGGCTCGGGATCGGCGATGTGGTCGTCGCCCTTGGATCCGCGTCCGCGTCCGGGATCGGGGCGACGCTCGGCGGCGGTGAGCCGACCGCGCCAACGGCGGACTTCGAGGTTGTCCTGGCGCTCGTCGAGGCAAGTCGCGCGGCCGGGCTGACGACGCATGTTGGGCCCGTCGTGACGTCGGATGTCTTCTACGACCCGCATCCGGGGGGCGCCGTTCGGTGGGGCCGGCGCGGCTACCTGGCCGCGGAGATGGAGACGGCCGCGGTCTATCTGCTCGCGATGCGCGAACGCGCCAAGGGCCGGGCGGTTCGAGCCGGCACGATCCTGACGGTGTCGGATGTCATCGTGGATCCGGAGGCCAACCAGGAGGTTCGAGCCAATAGCGACGAGACCTGGTTCCGGCCGCCCGAGGACGAGGTGACCCGGCGGGTTGACCTCACGATCGGAGCGGCGATTGCGGCTGCAGCCTCACTCGGGCGCGGCTGAGGCCAACCCGCTTCGACTGCGGGCACACGATAGGCGCTCGCCGACCCTCAGGAAGGCAGCGCGAACCCGACGAACACCAGGACGAACCCCACGATCGCGATGAGCGCTCCGTTCCGCGCCTGGCGGCGGAGGACCTCCATCGCGATCGACGGCCCGCCCTGGGCGCCATCACGAAGACCGCCCCGCCAGGCCTCGTACCGAGCGACGTTCGCATCTTCCTCGCGCAAGGCCTGATAGCGGGTCCAGGGGCCTCGGGCCCGGGTAAAGCCGGACACGATGAGGACGACACCCGCGACCCACAACGCGAAGTTGAGCAAACCCATCAACTGTCCCCTCCCATGCCGAGGCGAGCTCGAAGCGCGGTCTGCACGACGGCGGCGTTCGCCTGGCCTCGGGTCTGCTTCATGACCTGCCCGACGAGGTACCCGATCGCCTGCGCCTTGCCGGCTCGAACGTCGTCCGCCGCGGCCGGGTTGGCCGCGATGACGGCATCGACGATCGCCCCGAGCGCGTCCACGTCGGAGATCTGCTGGAATCCGCGAGCCGCCACGATCGCGGCGACGCTCTCGCCGCTCGCAAGGTGCGCCTCGAAGACTTCCTTCGCGTTGGCCCGTGATAGCGAACCGTCGGCCACGAGGCGCACGAGCGCCCCAAGCTCTCCGGGATCCGAGAAGGGTGCCGCGTCGGCCGGTGCGGCGTTCCGGACCCGGAGGTACTCCCCCGTGACCCAGTTCGCGACGGTCTTTGGATCCAGGGCGGCGTCCGTGGCAAGCGTCGCCTCGAACAGGCGGCTGGCATCCGGGTCGGCGACGAGTACCGCGGCGTCGTAGGGGCTGAGGGCCAGCTCATCGCGGTACCGCGATCGCCGCGCCGCGGGCAACTCCGGCAGCTGCGACCGGATCTCGTCGAGCCATGCCCGGTCGACCCGGAGTGGCGGGAGGTCCGGCTCCGGGAAGTAGCGGTAGTCGTCGGAGGTCTCCTTGACCCGCATCCGGTACGTCTCCCCGCGATCGTCCGACCAGCCGCGCGTCTCCAGGACCAGCTCACCGCCGGCATCGAGGATCGCCGCCTGGCGCTCGATCTCGAAGTTGATGGCGCGCTCCACGGACCGGAACGAGTTCATGTTCTTGACCTCGACCCGGATCCCGAACGGCTCGGTCCCGCGGAGGCGCAACGAGACGTTGGCCTCGACGCGCATCTGCCCGCGCTCCATGTCCGCATCGGACGCGCCGATGGCGCGCAGGAGCAGCTGGAGTTCCTCCGCGTAGCGGCGGGCCTGCTCCGCGGTCCGGATATCCGGCTCGGTCACGATCTCCATGAGCGGCGCACCGGAGCGGTTGAAATCCACGAGGCTGAGGCGCTTTCCGTCCGGGCCAGGGGCGTGGACCAGCTTCGCCGTGTCCTCCTCGAGGTGCGCCCGGGTGATGGTGATCGTGAAGGGACCCTCACTCGTGTCGATTGTGAGGCGCCCCAGTGCAGCGAGCGGCAGGTCGTACTGGCTGATCTGGTAGCCCTTTGGCAGATCCGGGTAGAAGTAGTTCTTGCGGTCCCAGCGGGTGGCCGCGGGCGTCTCCGCCTCGATCGCCGCGCCGGTCGCGAGGACGAGCTCCACGGCCCGCCGGTTGATCACGGGCAGGGCGCCCGGCAGGCCCAGGCAGACGGGGCAGGTATGGGTGTTCGGCACGGCCCCGTCGTAGGCCGTCGAACAGCCACAGAACATCTTGGAGGCGGTCTTCAGCTGGCTGTGGACCTCGATGCCGATGACCGCTTCGTAGCGGTCAATCGTGGCGGCTGATGCGGCAGGGGCGGACATGGCCGCAGTGTCGCACAGGCCCACCGCGATCCGCAGCCGGCCCGGCTCAGGCCCCGACCGCCAGCGCCACCGCCTCGGCCATCGACATCGCCCTGCCCTCCGCCCAGGCGGCGTCGACGTCGCCGCCGGACGAGGCCGTCCGCAATCGGCCAACGAAGCCATCGAATTGGTCGACCTCGTCAAGCGCCATCGGGCTCGACGAGACCTCACGAAGCGCTTCGGCGGCGCCGAGGACCTGCGCGGCGCGGACCATCTCACCCTGATCGATCGCGACGAACGCAATGTTCTCCAGTTGGTTCGCAACTGCGCCACGATTTCCAATCTGGATCCACCCATGGATCGTCTGCCGGTACGCTTCGAGGGCCTCCGTGAGGAGCCCGCCCCGGCGAAGCGTGTGCGCGAAATCGCTTCTCGCGACGAGCGTGAACCGGCGGTCGCCGAGTTCGGCCAATCTCGCAATTGCCTCGTCGAACCGCGCCCGCGCGTCGTCGAGTCGCCCACCACGTCCGAGGAGCGTGCCCTGGGTCATCGCCACGACGGCAATCGCATGAGGGTTCCCCGTCTTGGTGGCCGCATCTGCTGCCTGCATGAGAAGCGACTCAGCCAGCGCCGGATCATACGATGCCAGGCCGGTGGCCAGGTTGGCGGCCCCTATGGCCAGGATCCACCAGTCCTCGAGTTCGGATGCGAGCTGCAGGCTCTCCTCGAACAGGGCGCGCGGGTCACCGCGCGCACCGGAGAAGATGCCCGCAAGCGTGTGCCCGACCAGGGCGTGCAGAAGCGCTGAACGATCGTCAACGTCTCGCGCAAGCTCAACTGCCTCCCGGCCCCACACGATGCCCACGTCAGCCCGACCTGACACCGCCCAGATATATGCGGCCAGGCCAAGGAGATGCGCGGCGAGCGCTCGCTCCGCCGGCAAGGCTTCACGTGATCCGCCGACCATCGTCCGGGCGACGGCAATCGCGGCGATGACGCGCGCCTCGTCTGCCGGCGAGGCGACACGGAAGCGCCAATAGTCGAGCATCGAGATGCTCATGCGGAGTGCGACATCCGGTGAGGACTCGAGCGCCCACTCGAGCGCGGCGCCGAGGTTCTCGGCCTCGAGATTGAACCGATCCAGCGATTCCGCCATCAACGGCCCGTGGAGCAGCGAGGCTGCTTCCGCGGCGAGCTCCGCGCAGTGTCCCAGATGGCGATCGGCGATCGATGGCAGTTCGCCGCTTGCGATCAACTGCTCGCGGGCGTACTGGCGGATCGTCTCGAGCATCCGGTAGCGCGCCGTCGATCCCCGATCCAGGATCACAAGGGAGCGGTCAACGAGGCGAGCCAGCCCGTCCAGCGTCTCCGACACGTCGGGCACCCACTGCCTGCCCGCTTGCACCACTCCAGCGGCGTCATCGGGATCTGCCACCACTCGCGCGGCGGCTTCCGCGGTCCAGCCCCCGACGAAGATCGAGAGCCGTCGGAGCATGCGTCGGTCGTCCTCCGTGAGCAGATCCCAGCTCCAGTCTATGAGGGCGTGCAGCGTCTGCTGGCGAGGCACCGCGGTCCGTCGCCCACCCGCGAGAAGCCGGAACCGATCACCGAGTCCCCGCGCAATGTCGTCGGTTGACATGGCCGAGACACGTGCCGCGGCGAGCTCAAGCGCCAGGGGGATGCCGTCGAGACGTCGGCAGATCTCCGCCACTGCGCCGACATTCGACTCGGTAAGCTCGAACGACGGCAAGACCGACGATGCCCGCTCTGTGAACAAGCGGACCGCCTCGGTCCCGGCTGCCTCATCGAGCCCGATCGTCGGCCTGCTCGAGGAGGCATCGGTCGGCCCCGGTCCGCCCGGGCACGAGAGCGACGAGACCTGCACGACGGCCTCGCCCGGCAAGGCGAGCGCCTCACGGCTCGTCGCCAGAATGCGGAGGCCCGGCGCGGCAGAGAGCAGCCGTTCGGCGGTATCCGCGACGCCATCGATGAGATGCTCGGCATTGTCGAGCAGGAGCAACAGGTCCTTGGCAGCCAGGTACTCCGTGATGGTCTCGAATACAGGCTGCTCCGGATCCACCTGGACGCCGAGGGCGCGGGCGACCTCCGTCGCGATCTGCCCTGCGTCGCCGAGCGGAGCCAGTTCGGCCAGCCACACGCCATCCGGGAAGCGCGGTGCGATGGCCGAGGCCGCCTCGAGCATCAGCCGGGTCTTGCCCGTCCCGCCCGTGCCGATCAGCGTGACGAGGCGCGCTCGGTTGAGGAGGGCCTCGATCTCCACCCGCTCGCGGTCCCGGCCGACGAACGATGTGAGCTGGACCGGCAGGTTGGACCGGCGCGTGCTCAGCGACCTGAGCGGCGGGAAGACGGCGGGCAGGTTCGGAGCCACGATCTGAAAGACCTGCTCGGGCCGATCGAGATCTCGAAGCCGATGTGATCCGAGGTCGAGAAGGTCGACGCTCCTCGGAAGTCGCTCGCGCGACAGCACAGCGGTGACCGCGGAGAGCAGGATCTGGCCACCATGCCCGATCGCCAGGATGCGCGCGTCGCGATTGAGGGCCGGACCGAAGTAGTCACCGTCTCGTGACTCGGCCGTGCCCGAGTGAATGGCCATGCGCACTCGAAGGGGCCCGGTCGCGCCCCACAGCGTGTCTCGCAGGGTCCGCTGTGCAGCCAGCGCGGCGTCTACCGCCCCGACTGTGTCGTCGAAGACGGCGAGCATGCCGTCCCCGGTGGTCTTGACGACCGTACCTCCATGTGACTCGATGGCAGCGCGAAGCAGGTCATCGTGGACCGCGAGCGCGGCGCCCATCACCTCACCGTGGGTCTCCCAGAGCCGCGTGCTCCCCTCGATGTCGGTCAACAAGAACGTCGAGAGCCGGGTCTCGACGGGACCGGCGGGAGCCGTCGAGACTGGGACGCTGGCGTCGGTCATCGGGCGATCACGTTGTCCCGACGCGGCAGCGCTCGACGAATCGCCCGATCCGCGACCAGAGCCTCCTCGAGCTTCTCGTAGCTCGTGGCATAGCAGGCACGGACGTGGCCCTCACCCGATGGCCCGAATGCGCCACCCGGGACCACGGCCACGTGTTCTTCCTCCAGCAACCGTTGCGCGAATGTCTCGGAGTCAAGGCCGGTGGAGGTGATGCGCGGGAACGCATAGAAGGCGCCCCTCGGTTCGAACGTCTCGAGGCCGATCGCGTTGAACCCGTCGACGACCAGCCGCCGGCGGCGGTCGTACTCGGCGCGCATCCGCTCAACGTCCGGCTCGCCCTCGACGAGCGCGACCAGCGCCGCGTCCTGGGCGACCGTCGGCGCGGACATGATCCCGTACTGGTGGACCTTGACGATGCCCTCGAGGATCCCGGCCGGGGCGGCCAGCCAGCCGACCCGCCAGCCGGTCATGGCGTAGGCCTTCGAGAAGCCGCCCATGAGAATCGTCCGTTCGCGCATCCCCGGCAGAGACGAGAACGCGCGATGCGTGTACGAGCCGTAGGCCAGCCGATCGTAGATCTCGTCGCTGTACACGAGCAGGTCGTGGCGGACGGCGATGTCCGCGAGCGCCTCCTGGATCTCCGGGGTGAGCACGGCGCCGGTCGGGTTGCACGGATAGCCGAGGAAGAGCGCCTTGGTCCGCGGGGTGATCGCTGCTTCGACCGCGGCCGGATCGAGGGCGAAGTCGTCCTCGAACCGGGTCGGCACGCCGACCACCGTGCCGCCGGCGAAGACGATCGCCGGCACGTAGGCCACGTAGGACGGCTCGTGCAGGATCACCTCGTCGCCCGGATCACAGGTCGCGCGGAGGGCGAGATCCACGGCCTCGGACGCACCGACGGTGATGAGGAGCTCGGTCGCGGGATCGTAGCGAACGCCGTACCTCGCCTCGAGGTGGGCACCCAGGGCGCGGCGCAGCTCGACGGTTCCGTAGTTCGAGGTGTAGTGGGTCCGGCCCTCGCGCAGGGACTCGACGCCGGCCTCGATGATGTGCCGCGGCGTATCGAAGTCCGGCTCCCCCACTCCGAGGCTGATGACGTCGGTCATCGTGGCCAGGATGTCGAAGAACTTGCGGATCCCGGACGGTGGGACGGCGAGGACGCGCTCGGCCAGCGCGCGGTCGGCGAGCGGCGGGCGGCTCTCGGGCGTCATCGGCTCGCGGCCGTGAGCGCTGCCGCGCGGTCCGTCGGTGTCGGACCGGCCGCGTTCTGGGCATCGACCAGGGCCGTCGGTTCGAGATCGCGCCATGGCGCGGACGCCGTCAGACCCTCGAACGCTCGCGCGGCGCGGAACAGCATGAGCTCGCTCCACGCGGGCCCGATGAGTTGCAGGCCCACCGGCAGGCCTTCGGACAGGCCGCACGGGATCGACGCACCGGGCAGACCGGCCATGTTCACGGGCAGCGTGCAGGCATCCGCCAAGTACATGGAGACCGGATCCGCCAGCTTCGACCCGAAGCGGAACGCGACCGATGGCGACGTGGGTGCCACGAGCGCGTCGATCCCCGACGCGAACACCTGGTCGAAGTCGCGCTTGATCAGCGTGCGGACCTTCTGGGCCTTCACGTAGAAGGCGTCGTAGTAACCCGCGGACAGCGCATAGGTCCCCAGCATGATCCGGCGCTTGACCTCTGCCCCGAAACCATCCCCGCGCGTGGCGAGGTAGTCGGCGATGAAGTCGGCACCTTCGAGACGCGTCGAGCGGCCGTAGCGGACGCCGTCGTAGCGAGCAAGGTTGGCCGACGCCTCGGCAGGCGCCACGATGTAGTACGTCGCGAGGCCGTAGTCCGTGTGGGGCAGGCTGACCTCCTCGACGATTGCCCCAGCGTCCTCGAGGAAGGCCACGCTCTCGCGGATCCGCCGCTCCACGTCCGGGTCCATGCCCGCCACGAAGTACTCACGCGGCAGACCGAACCGCTTGCCGACCAACCATGAGACCGCCTCGTCATCCGAGGCCGGAAGACTGAGCAGCTCGTCCGGAACGGGAACCGGCGCGGACGTCGAGTCGCGGGCGTCGCGGCCCGCGATGGCATGCAGGAGCGCTGCGGCATCGCGGGCATCGCGGGCAAACGGCCCGATCTGGTCCAGGGAGGAGGCGAACGCGACGATCCCGTAGCGGCTGACCCGGCCGTACGTCGGCTTCATGCCCACGATCCCGCACAGCGCCGCCGGCTGGCGGATGGAGCCTCCCGTGTCCGTCCCGAGCGACAGCGGGACGTGATGGGCGGCTACTGCCGCCGCGGACCCGCCGCTGCTGCCGCCAGGCACCGTGTCCAGGTCCCACGGGTTACTGACCGGACCGTAGCCAGAGAACTCGTTGGACGAGCCCATCGCGAATTCGTCCATGTTCGTCTTGCCGAGGAAGACCGCGCCCACAGCCCGGAGCCGCTCCACGATGTGGGCGTCATACGGGGCGCGGTAGCCCTCGAGGATCCGCGAGCCGGCGGTGCATTGGCCACCCTCGACGCTGATGAGGTCCTTCAGCCCGATGGGGATCCCGTGCAGAGGGTGGATCTCGGTGAGGGCGGCGGAGCCCTCCCGGCGGGCATTCGCCAGGCGCCCGTCTGCGGCGTCGGCCTGCGTGAGGGCGCCGTCACGATCGATGACCAGCCACGCATTCAGGGCGTGGTTCTGGCGCTCGGCGACCGCAAGGTGGGCCTCCGTCAGGGCACGCGAGGAGGTTTCGCCTGCGCGGAGGGCGGCCGCCATCTCGTGGGCGCGGAGGCGGGTCAGATCGGTCGTCATCGGCTTCGCAGGTTCCTGCAGTCAGTCGCCGTCGCCGCCGAGGATCGGCGGCACCACCATGAAGGCGCCCTCACGCAGCGGGGCGTTGGCGAGGACCGCCGTCTGCGGGAGCGATGTCGTCACCAGGTCGTCGCGCAGGATGTTCTCGAGCTCGATGGTCTGCGCCGTCGGCGGGATCGCGTCGGTGTTCAGCTCGGCCAGCTTCGCGTACTGGTCGAGGATCTGGTTCAGCTGTCCCTGGAGACGGTCGAGCTCCGCCGGCGACATGCCGAGACGGGCAAGGTAGGCAACGTGCTCGACATCCGAGCGGGAGAGTCCGGCCACGTGCCGATGATAGCCGAGCGTCGGGCCGCCCCCGCTACGATGACCGGGATGCCCGCCCCGACGATTCGTCCGATGCTTCCCGGCGACGTATCCCTCGCAACCGAGGCGATCCTCCGTGCGGATTGGGGTGACCGGCGGTCGTGGTTCGAATTCGCGACGTCGCAGCCCGAGTGCCGGCCGGTCGTCGCCGAGGTCAATGGGCGCCTCGTGGGCACTGGCGTCGGGACGGCGAACGGGCCCGTGGGCTGGATCGGCACGATCTGGGTGCAGCCCGAGTATCGAGGGGCCGGTCTCGGCCGCGCGCTGACCGACGCCGTGATCGATGGGCTGGAGGCGGCCGGCTGCCGAAGCCTGGTCCTCGTGGCCACGGACGAGGGTCTCCCAGTTTACGAGCGCATGGGCTTCGAACTCCAGACGCGCTATCAGATCCTCGAAGTGCCGGGTGTGGGTCCGGACGCGCCTGTCGATCCCGCGGTTCGACCATTCGAGACGAGCGACCTGGACGCCATCCTCGACCTGGACTTCCAGGCGACCGGCGAGGATCGCGGCCACGCGATCCATCGGTTCGTGTCAGCCCAGTCGACGAAGGTCCTCGTCGTCGACGGCGACCTCGACGGGTTCGTCATCCGCGCGCCCTGGGGTGGCGGCGCGACGATCGCGCGAGATCCGGCGACGGCGATCCAAATCCTGGAGGCTCGGCGGCGTGCGAGTGGGCCGCAGGGCCGGGTCCGGGTCGGTGTCGTGACTGAGAACACGGCCGGCCTGACGGCTCTCAGGTCAGCCGGCCTCGTACCGATCTGGTCGGCACCGCGCATGGTCCGCGGTGAGCCCTTCGCCTGGCATCCGGACTGGATCTGGGGCCAGTTCAACCACGCGATCGGATAGACGCGACCAAAGTCCCACGCCGGTACCGCCGCTCGGGGGATGGTGGCGGCCCGCCCGGCGTCGGATGATCCGGAGATCGACGACGTGGGGTCGGCGGTTCCGAGGTGCGCGTGACGATCCTGACTGCCTGTCTCTCCTGCGGCACCCCCGCCCGATCCGCCGGGAGCACCTTCTGCGCCCGCTGTGGCCTGCCGTTCGGTGCCGCGCCCCCGGCCCACGTGGAGCTTCCGTCGTGCCCGGTGTGCTACCGCTCCGCCGACGACGATGGTCGATTCCTGAGCGCGTCGCGGCCCGGCCTTCGGCTCGATCTCCCGGACCACTTCACCGAGCACGACCAGCACCCGGTTGGCGACGACGAGTACCTGGAGAGCCTCCGCGAAGGTTCGCGGATCCGGATCGGCCGCTGGTTGGCGCCTTTTGACCTCGTGCGCCGCTACCTTGTCACCGGTTCGCTCGACGGCGGCCGGCGGCGCCAGTACGAGCACGACCTCATCGTGACGGCGATGACCCAGCTCGCGAGATTCGGTCGGGATGCGGTGATTCTCGGCGATCAGCCAGCCTGGCAGGCTGCGCGCGACGCGGTGAGCGACCTTCTCGAGCGGTACCACCACCCGATTCGCGGCCGAACCGCCTGATCGCCGCTACCCGTCCCCTGGACGACTGCCCGCCAGAAGTCGACGGAACCCCGCCTCGTCCAGAATGGGAATCTCAAGCTCCTGCGCCTTCGCAAACTTCGACCCCGCACCCGGCCCGGCGACGACGAAGTCCGTCTTCCTCGACACGGATCCGGCCGGTTTCCCGCCGGCCGCGCGGATCGCGGCCTCGGCCTCCTCGCGGCTGAAGCCCTCGATCGCTCCGGTCACGACAACCGACTTTCCGGCCAGCGGGCCGGCCGCGGCCGCGACCCGGGGCTCCGGGAGTTCCACGTCAACACCGGCGTCGGCGAGGTCGTCGAGCACCCCGCGACCCGGTCCGCCCTCGCCGAACCACGCGGCCAGTGCCGCCGAAACGGTGGGCCCGATACCCTCAACCTCCTCGAACCGAGCCGGTTCTTCAGCAGCGAGGCGCTCCAGGTGGGCGGCGGCCCTGCGCAGCCAGTCATCCCGGGCAAGAACCTCGCCGGCCAGCCAGGCGGCAAGCTCGATCGCGGTCGTCCAGCCGACCTGTGGAATCCCCAGGGCTGCGATGACCCGTTCCAGCGGTCGATGCCGCGATCTCTGGATCGAGGCATGGAGGTTCTCGGCGCTCTTGCGCGCGAACCGTTCCAGGGACTCGAGGTCCTCGATCGAGAGCCGGTAGAAGTCGCCTCGGCGCTTGACGAGACCACGCTGCAGCAACTGCTCGAGGACGTGCCAGCCGGCGCCCTCGATGTCCATCCCACCGCGACTGGCGAAGTGTGCGAACTCTTGGGCCACGCGAGCTGGACAGGCGAGATTTCGGGCAGTAGTGGCGCACCGCTCCCTCGTCCTGGACGATCGGCGTGCTGCAGACCGGGCAGGCGGCCGGCATCTCGAACTCGCGTTCGGCGCCGGTCCGGCGCTCCGGGATCGGCCGAACCACCTCCGGGATCACGTCGCCGGCCTTCTGGAGGACGACCCAATCCCCGATCCGGACGTCCTTCCGCCGCACCTCGTCGAGGTTGTGGAGGGTGGCCCGCGCGACGGTCGACCCGGCGACCTTGACCGGCCGGAGATGTGCGACCGGCGTCAGCGTTCCCGTCCGACCGACGTACGGAACGATGTCCTCGAGGACCGTCTCCACCTGTTCCGGGGGGAACTTGTAGGCGATCGCCCAGCGCGGCGCGCGCGACACCATCCCGAGCCGATCCTGCTGGTCCGTACGGTCCACTTTCACGACGACGCCGTCCGTCTCGTACGGGAGGCGGTGGCGTGCCTCGCGCCATCGCTCGGTGAAGGCAACGACCTCCTCGATATCCAGGCCGGATTCGTGGTCGGGGTTCACCGGCAGGCCGAGTGCGCCGAGCCGGTCCAGGGTCCCGGCCTGCGTTTCAAGTCCCTCCTCGCCTTCCGGGAGCAGTTGATAGAACCAGGCGGAAAGCTTGCGGCTGGCAGTCACCGCGGGGTCAAGCTGGCGCAGGGAGCCGGCGCCGCTGTTTCGCGGGTTCGCGTAGAGCGGGAGTCCGGCCACCTCGCGCTCTTCGTTGATCCGGGCGAACTCGGCCTTGGGCATGAAGACCTCGCCCCGGATCTCGGCGGTGATCGGATCCCTGAGCCGATCCGGGATCACCGAAATCGTGCGGAGGTTCGCGGTCACGTCCTCGCCCGTGGTCCCGTCCCCGCGCGTCGCCCCGCGCACGAAGCGACCACGCTCATAACGGAGCGAGATCGCCAGGCCGTCGATCTTCAGTTCCGCGACGTAGCGGAGCTCGGGTGCCGGCTCTGGCGCCGGCGGCAGGCCGAGGCCCTTCCGGACCCGGACGTCGAATGCCCGGAGTTCGTCGTGGGAGAACGCGTTGCCGAGCGACAGCATCGGCCGCGCATGGCGGACCTCGGAGAACTGGCTCGACGTGGCCGACCCGACGCGCTGCGTCGGCGAGTCCAGTGTGACCAGGTTCGGAAAGGCCGTCTCGAGCACCACCAGCTCGAGCATGAGCGCGTCGTACTCGGCATCGGCCAGCTCGGGCGCGTCCTGCTCGTAGTAGAGCTCGTTGGCGCGGTGCAACTCCGCCGCAAGGTCGGCATGCCGGGACGCTGCTGCCTCGGGCGGCAGGGCCGCAGCCGCCGCGACGAGCGCGGGATCTACGGGTAACTGATCGACGACTTCGGACATCGCGTCAAGGATACGAAGGCGCGCGCGCATCACGCACGACCCCCCGACGCGCCCGCCTATATGGTCATGGATCCCTCCGTCCGGTCCCGGGAGGCCTACTGTCGGCTCTCGAGCCGCCGATCACGCCCCACAGTTCGAGAAGATCTTCCCGCCCCACGCGGCGTCAACCTTCGGCTGAACGGTCACGAGCGACGAGATCGCGAGGTCCGACGCCGGCGTGACCGGAAACCAACCCAACAGCAGCGCCTTCGTCGACGTGTTGAGGTTGACGCAGGGCTCCACGTTGAGCCTGGCTTTGAACTTGTCCCGGAAGTAGATCGCCTTCTGGGCCGTAGAGCATGGGATCGGCAGGTTGAAGAACGCCGTGCACGTAGGCGCAGGCACGTCGCTCATATCTGGCTGGAGTACCATCGGGATACGGAGCGTTTCGCCGGTGCCCAGCCAGCGCGACGGGATATGGGCCATGTCTGGCGCGAAGAGGTTCCCTGGCTGGCCGCGGGCCAGAACCAGGTTGCCCGGAAGGTCGCCACCGGTCTTGTTGAGGGTTACGTACATCACCGCCGGGTCGAAGCCGAAGTACGGCTCCACCCAGTTGTACGCCGCCCCGGAGCCACCCTGGCCCGCCTCGATGTCGTCGAGACCCTTCTGGGCGAGAACGATGGCCTGATCGACGACTTCCTGGGGGACTCCCGCCTGGGATGCCATCTCCGCCGCTGCGTAATCAACGACCCCCTGCTTGACCTGGCTCCAATTCGGCAGGGACGGCGGCAGGCCGGCCGAGGCCATCGCTGCCTCCAAGCCGTACTTGATCGCCGCTTCACACGTGCCCGCGGGGGCCAGGCTGCACGCCGCTTGCACCCCCGGCACGAAGAACACGACCGCGGTGATCACCTTGAGCACGGCCGCCTTGATGCTCGCGTACATCTTCGCCGCGCTGTCGACGAGGAACCCGATCCCGTCGATCACGCCGGTGACGAGGCTGCCGACCGCGTCGGACAGGTCGTCCCACCAGCCGCCGTTCCCTGGGTTGATCCAGAAGTAGTCGCCGGGCTGGAGGACGGATCCGTAGGGGAAGATCCCGAGGCCCACGACCTTCTTCCCGAGCGGATCCTTGTAGTTCAGGTCGAAGTACTGCGAGAACGTCGGAAGCGGGTGGGGCTTGACGACCACGTACGAATACGCGTCCCCCTTCGGCTGCCCCTTCGAGTCGAAGAACGGAGCATCGTAGCTGCTCGGGGCCCCGAACGAGAGGGTCGGGTCCTCCTCGGTATTGTCGAGGATCTCCTTCAGGACCTTGGCAAGGTTGACCCAGCCCATGACGCCGTCGGTCCGGGCGTTGCAGGCCGGGCCGGAGGACCGCTGCGGTACGACCCGCAACCAGAGTGGGGCGCCCATCGCCAACGCCTGGCGCTGGGCGTCGGTGACAAGGGACTCGTCCGGCACGGGATCGATGGGGATGCCGTCGCCGGCGCCGACCCTGGTTCCGCCTCCGAGAATCGCCCTGAAGTCGACTCCCGGGATCTCCGCCCAGCCACCGCCACGCGTGATCGCGACGGGCTGCCGGTAGACGATCCCACCCTCGGGCTCGTTGCAGGAGCTCCCGTCCGGATCGACCACGTCGAATGGCTCGAGCGACACCTGGAGCTCGCCGGAGAGGGCCTCGAGGATCCTCGACCGCCAGCGCAAGGTGCGCACAGCGTCGTCGGGATCGGTGAAGTCGACGGCGTCGGCACCGAGCCAGGAGTCGGCCCGCGGGCTGAATACCTCGAGCTGCGTGCGCGCCGCGTAGCCGGTGATCGCGACGGGCGGGTCGCCGGCCACGGCAAACCCGCCAAACGGACCCTTCCAGAAGAGGCGGCCGCAGCGGCCGAAGTCCCGGCCAAGCGCGGACGCCACGTCGCGGATGGCGAGGTAGTACGTCTCGCCCGGAACCAGTCGCGGGATGACAAAACGAAGTACATGCGGGTCGGTCGTGGTTGTGATCAACCCGAGGCGACCTGCGGTGGGATCTGGCTCTGCGTCAGTTCGGCTGTCTGGCGCTCCGCCGCCCAGGGCCTGGGCCCGGAGGACCAACTCAGCAGGCGAGAGCGTGCAGCCCTCCAGGGTGATCGTGCCGGTGATCCGGTCGCTCACGCGTGTTGCGGCCACCGCAGGCACGGCGCCCCCAACGAGCAGGGCAACAAGAGCGATCGCGATAGGTCGAACCAGGCGTTGGCGCACGTCACGTCCCTCCCACAGCGTGGCCACCGCGGGAGGGACGTCTCGCGGACGGCTGAAGGCGACAGGATTACATGGCCAACCGGCGGTATGCAACGCGGTTCTGGCCCGGCTGATCCTGCCGCTGTACAGCAGTGGTGCGCCGATGCACCGGATTCTCAGTCAGGCGGGCCCGGCCGCCACGCAATCCGCCCACCCGCCGCCGCGGATCCTCGAGGACGTCGCGCCGCCAGCCCCGGGTTTTGCCTACCGGTCACCCTGACCTCAGCGACGGCGGCGCGCAGCGTTCTCGTCGAGCCGCACCTTGACGATCCGCTGCACCAGTGCGGCGGGGACGGGCTGGTCCATGCGAAACCGGATCGTTCCCTTCCCCACTTCGTACGGCTGCAACTCCTCCCGAAGCGCCTCGAGGACGCCCTTGCTCGCGGGGAAGAGGCTGTAGTGGCGCTTGAATGCGGCGTAATACACGAGCATCCGACCATGGTCCTTGAACGCCGGCATGCCGTAGCTGATCGCTTCGGTCGCCTCGGGTGCGGCGGCCTTGATCGTCTTCCGAAGCTGTTCCAGAGCGGCGCGAGACGCCTCTGGAAGGGCGGCCAGATATGCCTCGATGCTGTCTGGTGCAGTCACGCCCGTCTCCTTCACTTGGCCTCGGTGCATGGCCCGCGCACCAGCTCGCGCCTCAGGTCGGCGACTGACGCGCACCCGAGCAGCGGCAGGGCGATTTCCAGCTCCTCGCGAAGGATCGCGATTGCACGCTCAACGCCGGCCTGGCCAGCGGCGGCGAGCGCCCAGTAGAACGGACGGCCAACGAGCACGCCTGATGCGCCGAGTGACATCGCGATCGCGACGTCGAGTCCGCGCCGGATTCCGCCGTCGACCCAGACCTCACACCGGCCAGCGACGGCAGCAACCACATCCTCGAGCGCGTGAGCAGTGGCAAGGGACCGGTCCAACTGCCGCGCCCCGTGGTTCGAAACGACGATCGCATCCGCCCCATGCTCAATGGCAAGTCGCGCATCATCCGGAGCGACGATGCCCTTGAGGACGAGCGGCAGCGTGCTCCAGGACCGGACCTCGGCGAGATCCGCCCAGGTGAGTCCCATCGAGCGTTGATCGGCCAGGCCACCGTAGCGACCGCGGTGGGCGCCGCCAGCCGCGTCAACATTGGGCATGGAAGGCAACTGGAACCCGGACCGGCGATCCCGCTCGCGGTAGCCGAGGACCGGCAGGTCCACCGTCAGCATGATCGCGCGGTACCCTGCCGCCTCCGCGCGCTCGACGAGCGTCCGCGTGTAGGCGAGGTCGCCGATGAGGTAGAGCTGGAACAGGCGGTCCGCGTCCGGGGCAGCATCCGTGACCGCTTCCGGGGTCATCGAGGCCGAGGTCGAGAGGACGATCGGGATGCCCGCCGCGGCCGCGGCTCGGGCCATCGCGCCTTCGCCATCCGGATGCGCCATCGCCATGGCCGCCATCGGCGCTATCGCAACGGGCAGCGCGCTCGGCCGACCGAGGAACGAACCACCCACATCGACGGTCCGGATATCGGTCAGGACCCGGTAGGCAAACCTGAACTCGCGCCACGCGGCGTCGTTCTCAGCGAGCGTGATCTCGTCCCACGAGCCACCGGCCAGGTAGTCGAAGTTGGAGCGGGTCATCCGCTCGCGGGCGGGCGCCTCGAACTCGTGCACGTTGACGATCGCCGCCAGCTCCTCCGGACCCAGGCGAGGAGCCATCAGCCGATGAGGTCGAGGCCGGCGAGGGACGCGAGGACCGTCTTCCGCCCGACCTGCGGATCGCGAAAGGCCACGGTGACCTCCTCATCGGTCCGGGTCAGCTTCGAGGTGACGATGATCCCGTCGCCCCAGCGGGCATGCCGGACCCGATCGCCGTCACGGAAGCGGCGCTCGCCGGGGATCACCGGCCGCGGTTCGCGGACACCGGGCGCCGAACGGCGGGCGACCCCGGGTTCAGAGCCTTCGTCAGTCGGCGCCTGATCCACGTCGGCGTCGTCATTCCAGGCCTCGATTCGCCGGCCGAACGTGCCCGATCGAGCGCCGCCGGCGAAGGCCTCGCGCTTGGCAGCGAGGTCCCGCGTCGGCCTGAAGGCCTCGCCGGCCCGCGGTCCACCGGGCCGCCCGCTCCCCTCCCGGAATGCGCCGCCCCCTGTCCGGATCGGCGTGCCGAACCGGGTTGCGCGCCGCCCGAAGACGAGGCCCAGATCATCGTTGGCGTCAGCGTCTGCATCGCCCTCGGCGCGGCTGAGCCGGGGCCCGCTCATCAGCTCCCCGGGGATCTCCAGGAGGAACCGGGACGGCTCGGCCATCCAGCCGCCAGCCCCGCGACGGGTTGCGCGCTGCCAGGCGTGGGACAGATAGAGCCGCTCCTTGGCCCTGGTCATGCCCACGTACGCGAGGCGCCGCTCCTCCTCCATCCCGGCCGGGTTCGGATTGAACCCCGACTCGGCCTCGATCGCACGACCGGTCGGGAACAGGCCCTCTTCGAGGCCACCGATGAAGACGACCGGAAACTCGAGGCCCTTCGCCGCGTGGAGCGTGATGAGGGACAGCTTGTCCGCGTCCGACTCGTACGAGTCCTGGTCGGCGACGAGCGCGGTCTCCTCGAGCAGCCGGTCGAGGGCATCGTCGGGCGACAGGCCGTCGTAGCGGGTGGTGACCTCGCGCAGCTCGAGGAGGTTCGCCCAGCGCTCCTCACCCTCCTCCGAGCCATCGGCGAGCATCGCCCGGTAGCCGGATCGCTCGAGGACCTCGTCGAGCAGCTCCGGCAGGGGCAGCGTCTCGATCCGGGTGCGGAGACGCCGGACGAGCCCCACGAAATCGGCAATCGCCGTCCGCGAGCGGCCGGCCAGCTCCGGCACACCGCCCTCGGCGGCGCGCTCCAGGGCCAGCCAGTACGGCACGTCCTCGCGGGCCGCCACTGCCCGGATGACCTCGATCGTCTTGTCGCCAATCGAGCGGGCCGGCACGTTGATGACCCGCTCGTAGCTCACCGAATCGGCATCCGAGCGGAGGATCCGCAGGTAGGCGAGCGCGTCCTTGACCTCCTTGCGAGCGTAGAACCTGGTCCCGCCGACGACCTGGTAGTGGATCCCATAGCGGAGGCACGATTCCTCGATCGCCCTCGACTGCGCGTTGGTCCGGTAGAGCACGGCGATGTCACGCAGGCGATACGTACCGCCGCTCTCGTCGGCTCGCCGGGTCAGGACCGAGCCGCGAGCACCGCTGAGCTCCTCGACCCGGCGGGCGATCCACTCGGCCTCCTCCTCCTCGTTGTAGGCCTCGAACCGGTCGATCAGGCGGCCGCGATCGTTCTCCGTCCAGAGCTTCTTGTCCGTCCGGGCCTCGTTCTTCGAAACGACCGCGTGGGCGGCGTCGAGGATGAGCTGTGTCGAGCGGTAGTTCTGCTCCAGCTTCACGACCGTGGCCTGGGGCCAGTCACGCTCGAAATCGAGGATGTTCCGGATGTCGGCTCCGCGCCAGCCGTAGATCGACTGGTCGTCGTCGCCGACGACGCACAGGTTTCGATGGCCGGCGGCCAGCGCCTTGATCCACAAGTACTGCGGGCGATTCGTGTCCTGGTACTCGTCCACGTGAAGGTAGCGCCAGCGCTCCTGGTACTTGGCGAGGGTCTTTGGCGACTCATCGAGCAGGCGCACGGCCTCGAGCAGGAGGTCGTCGAAGTCGAGGGCGCTGGAGCGCTGCAGGGCGTCTCGGTACTTGCGCGCGAGCCGCGCGACCTCGACGAGCGCCCCCGTGGCGATCCGCATCGGCGGGATCTCGGTCGGGTCCACCATGTCGTTCTTGGCCCGGCTGATGGCGCCCAGGATGGCCTGCGGGCGCGTCTCGCCCTTGGCGTCCATCCCCTCCTCGCGGAGGATCTGCTTCATCAGCGCCTTCTGGTCGTCCGTGTCGTAGATGAGGAACCGGCGGTCCAGTCCGATCGCCTCGCCCTCGCGCCGGAGCAGTCGCGCGCAAAGCGAGTGGAACGTGCCGGCCTCCACCTCGCGACCGGGCTCCCCGACCAGGCGCACGATCCGCTCGCGAAGTTCGCCGGCCGCGCGATTCGTGAAGGTGACGGCGAGCACGCGCCACGGCGGGATGCCCTTGACCCCGATCAGATACGCCACGCGATGGGCAAGGACGCGCGTCTTGCCGGAACCCGCGCCTGCCAGGATGAGCACGGGACCGTCTGTCGTGGTGACGGCTCGAGCTTGCTCGGGGTTGAGCCGGGAGACGATCTCGCGTTCCCGGGAGGCCTGCGCTACGGCGCGCCGGCGCGCGGCGTTCGGGTCCTCCGGCGCGTCCGGGTCCGGGATCGCGCCGACCCCTCCGTCCGCCTCGCGAAGCCACGCCGGCTCGTCCTCCGGAGCGGCATCCTGCACCGCCTCAAAGGTCGTCCCGGAGGCCACCTCGAGCTCGTCTACGAGCCCGCGGGCGCGCGTGCCGGTGGCGCGGCGGGACGGCTTGGCGGGGTTGGTGGGGCTCACCGAGGCATTGTAGGGCGGCCCCCTGCTCCGCCTAGCCGACCTCGTCCGCCGGGGGCGCGGTGATCGTCACCGATTTGTCCCAGTCAGTCATGTCGAGCGTGAGCGTGATCTCGCCGACCGTCGGACCGCTGATCGCCACCGTGGCGGACACCGGGTGCAGCGTGTCACTCTCGATGAAGAACGTGGCCTCGACCGTGGCATCTCCGGCGTCCTCGTCCGGCATCAGCGTCTTGAGATCGTCGGCCGAGAGGTTGATCACGACCTGGTAACAGGTCTTGGCCCCACACGTCGCGTCGTC
The DNA here is from genome assembly GCA_963697415.1 of uncultured Chloroflexia bacterium. Lineage (GTDB taxonomy): Bacteria > Chloroflexota > Limnocylindria > Limnocylindrales > CSP1-4 > UBA5189. The sequence goes on along the minus strand of CAVONW010000003.1, from coordinate 2,075,777 downwards.
CTTCTTGGCCGGCGCCACCTCGGGCTTGTCCAGGAAGTCCGCGATCTCCTTGAGCACGGCGCTTGGATCGGTCGATTCTCCGGGTTCGGCCGTGCTCTTCTCGTACTTGTCGCCAGCGAGGGAGATCTTCGTGTACGTGTCGGAACCGATCACGATGATGTCGGCGGTCAGGCCGAGGAACGCCGGCACGGCCGCCGAGATGTGGGCGTTGTCGTTGGCGAGATCAAGATCGGCCGTGAGGCTGGTGCCGGCGAGGCTCATCTCGCTGGCTTGGCCCGTGCCGATGAGGTCCGCCGTGAGCGTCCCCTCCACCGTGACCTCGAGGTGCACGGACTTCGCATCCTGCATGGCCGCTACGGCCTTGGTGAGGATCTCCTTCGGGTCGGTGATGGCGGGCGTGCCTGCGCCACAAGCGCCCAGGACCAGGGCTGCCACGACGACGAGGGCGGGCAGCGCGAACGCGCGACGATGCATCGATGTTTCTCCGAACTTGAGGTTCGCTGTAGCACCTAGCGTCGTCATCGGCTCGGTTCGTGTCAAGCGAACGGAAGTCCCGGATGTCCGCGGACCGGAATCGGAACGCCCGAGCCTCTCGGCCCGGGCGTTCCGGTTGAGCGCTGTGAGGTTGGACTAGAAGTCCATGTCTCCGCCGCCGTGGCCGTGGCCGCCGCCGGCAGCGCCGTCCTTCTTCTCCGGGATGTCCGAGATCAACGTTTCCGTCGTCAGGACCATCGCGGCAATGGAAGCGGCGTTCTGGAGCGCCGAGCGGGTCACCTTGGCCGCGTCGACGATCCCCTTCTTGAACATGTCGCCGTAGTCGTTCTTGAGGGCGTCGTAGCCCTCGCCGGCCTTGAGCAACTTGACCTTGGCCACCACGACTTCGCCGGACTGTCCGGCGTTGTCGGCGATCTGCTTGGCGGGCGCTTCGAGGGCCTTGCGCACGATATCGACGCCGACCTGGGCGTCGGGATCAAGCTTGATCTTGTCGAGCACCGGGATCGCCTGCAGGAGGGTGGTTCCACCGCCAGCGACGAGGCCTTCCTCGACCGCCGCGCGCGTCGTCGAGAGCGCATCCTCGATGCGGTGCTTCTTCTCCTTGAGCTCGACCTCGGTGGCCGCACCGACCTTGATCACGGCCACGCCGCCGGACAGCTTGGCGAGTCGCTCCTGGAGCTTCTCACGGTCGTAGTCCGACGTGGTGTCCTCGATCTGGGCCTTGATCTGGGCCATCCGACCCTTGATCGCATCCGGGCTTCCTTCGCCATCGATGATGGTCGTGTCGTCCTTGGTCGCGACGATTCGCCGGGCCTTGCCCAGGTCCTCGGCCGTGACCGAGTCCAGCTTCCGCCCGATCTCCTCGGAGATCACGGTGCCGCCGGTCAGGGTCGCGATGTCGCGGAGCATCTCCTTGCGGCGATCACCGAATCCCGGCGCCTTGACGGCGAGGACCGACACGGTGCCACGGAGCTTGTTGACGACGAGCGTGGCCAGAGCCTCGCCGTCGACGTCTTCGGCAACGATCACGACCGGGCGACCCAGCGCGACTGCCTTCTCGAGCGCCGGGAGCATGTCCGGCACGCTGGAGATCTTCTTGTCGGTGATGAGGATGACCGGGTTCTCGAGCACGGTCTCCATACGCTCGGCGTTGGTCACGAAGTAGGCCGAGAGGTAGCCTCGGTCGAACTGCATGCCCTCGGTGTATTCCTTCTCGAGGCCCAGGCTCTGCCCTTCCTCGACCGTGATGACACCATCCTTGCCGACCTTGTCCATGACCTCGGCGATGATCTCGCCGACTTCCGGATCCGCCGCCGAGATGGCGGCGACGGCCGCGATCTGCTCGCGCGAGTCCACCGGCCGGGCGGTTCGCTTGATCTCCTCGACGATGGCCGCAACGGCCTTCTCGATGCCGGACTTGATTACCATCGGGTTGGCGCCCGCGGTCACGACGCGGAGGCCCTCGGCGACCATCGCCTGGCCCAGCACGACCGCGGTGGTCGTCCCGTCGCCGGCGACGTCATCGGTCTTGGTGGCAACTTCCTTGAGGAGCTGCGCGCCCATGTTCTCGAACGGGTCGTCAAGCTCGATGTCTCGAGCGATCGTGACGCCGTCGTTGGTGATGGTGGGGGCGCCGAATTTCTTGTCGAGGACGACGTTCCGGCCCTTGGGCCCGATCGTCACCCTTACCGCGTCGGCGAGGCGATCGATGCCCCGCTTGAGCGATCGGCGTGCGGTCTCGTCGAAAATGAGCTGCTTGGCCAATGTAGATGTCCCTCCGGGATATGGTGGCGAGGCGAGCGGCTGTCGAACGGCCGGCTGAACGCCGGCTGTTGCGTCAGTCCTCGACGATCGCGAGGATGTCCTTCTGGCTGACGATCAGGAGCTCGTCGCCGTCCACCTTGAACTCGGTGCCGGCGTACTTGCCGTAGAGGACCTTCTGGCCCACCTTGACGTCCATGGCTTCGCGCTTGCCGTCATCGAGGATGCGGCCCGGGCCGACGGCGAGGATGCTTCCCTCCTGGGGCTTCTCCTTCGCGGTGTCCGGCAGGACGATGCCGCTCTTGGTCATCTCCTCGCGTTCCATCGGCTTGACGACGACGCGATCGCCCAATGGGCGAAGCTTCTTCGATGCAGTGGCGGTGGCCAACGTGCGTACCTCCTGTGACGGCGCTCGGCCGTCGGGCCTGGATGCTTGGGGCCCGACCTCGAGCGCACGCAGCGCACGACCCGTGGCCGACCCATTGACGATCCATTGATGCCGCTCGACGGGTGCTGTGCCGGCGCGTCTCCCGTTCGTCGGGGCGCCCGTGGGACAGTCCAATCCTGTCGATTAGCACTCTCGGTGTGAGAGTGCTAGCAGTGTAGGCAGGCCCCCGGGGCGTGTCAACCGCCCGTACTCGTTCAGTACGTCCGTTACACATCGATCCCGACGGAGGCCAGGTATTCGGCCGGCGTGAGATAGCCCGGCCAGGCTTGAACGCGCGGCAGGGTGTGGCAGCGGTCGGCAGCGCGTGGCAGCGGAAGCGGTCGGCAGCGCCCGGCAGCGGCAGCGGTCGGCAACGCCCGGCCGGCGCTGCACTTCCCGAATGTCCACCGGGTGAGCACTCGCCGAGATCCGCGGGCTCCGAGTGTAGCCGGATCGGGCTTGAAAGCCCGGAACCGAGCCCAATTCCCCTCGGGTGCGCACATGGGAGGAAATCGACCTTCTCGACCGGGCGACTCGGGCGATGTCCTTGGCTAGTGCCATCCGGGCGAGCATTCGGGAGGAATCGCGGCCGAGCCGCAGCCGCAGCCGCAGAGCCCGCGGCCGAGCCCGCAGCCGCACGCGGCCGAGCCCGCAGCCGCACGCAGACGGAGCGTCCGGTCACGGCGCGCCGAGCCGTGGCGATCAGTGGCCGATGGTGATCGTGAGCGTCTTCAACTCGGTGTCGTCGATCAGGGCGACGCAGCCGTTGCCGTCGTACCCGATGACGAAGTTGTAGACACCCTCGAAGGCCTCCGTCATCTCGACCTGCCTGAGCGCGACCATGTCCGGGATGAGCGACGTTTCGCCCTGGTAGAGCGCGCCGCCGACCTCGTCCGCGATCAGCATTCCGTCGAGGTGGAATTCGACGAACTGCGTGCCGGCGACCTCGACCGGCTCGCCGCTGCCGCCCTGGACAAACGGCGGCGATGCATCCCTCAGGCGGAACGTGCTGCCGGTCGGTTCGGGAGCCTGGGCGCCGAGCTCGAATACGAGTCGGTCCGCGACCCCGTCAGTCTCGATTGTCAAGTCGATCAGGGTATTGGAGCCGGGGATGCCGCTCTGCTCGGTCACGGCGCAGGGGCCAATCATGGTGGCGCTCGGGACGGCCTGGCTCTCTGACGGACTGGTCGAAGGACCGAGCGTCGGCGACGGTGCCGAGGTCGACGTGCAGCCGGCAAGGGCCGCGACGATGAGGAGTGGCACAAGGCGCGCGAGGGCTTGGCTCACACGAGCGCCTCCACCGTGCGCTCCGAACGTGGGAAGGAACGATCGTAGGCAGTGACGAGCTCCTCGCCGAATGCCGCCAGCCCGGCATCCCCCGCCCGGAGCCCCCGCTGCTCGGCGACCCACCTCGCCGTGATCGCGACCGCGGACGGCTCGTTTCGGCGCCGCGGACCCCCCGGCGGGGTCAGGAACGGCGAATCCGTCTCGACCAGGAGTCGGTCGGGCGGCACGAGGCAGGCGACCTCGGCCGTCGACTCCTCCCCGGCACGGAAGGCGAGGCCCGAGATCGAGATGGCCAGTCCGAAGTCAAGGACCGCCCGGGCGAAGTCCACGGAGCCCGAGAACGAGTGGATGACGGCCGGCGGGCGTTCGCCGAACGTCGAGGCCATCGCGGACCCGCCGAACCCGGCCGCGCTGAGTTCCTCGATCAACGCGTCCTGGGCTTCGCCGCGGCCGGCCGTGGACCGGACGTGGAGGATGGCCGGCTTCCCGATCTCGCGCGCGAGGGCGAGGTTCCTTCGAAGGTTCACGTGCTGATCCGCTATCGGCGAGAAGACGCGATCGTAGTCAAGGCCGGTCTCACCGATCGCCGCCACCCGGGGATCGCGCGCCGAGGCCGCGATCACGCGCCAGTCCGCCTCGTCCACCTTCGCGGCGTCATGCGGATGGACCCCGACCGCGGCATCGAGCCACGAGTGTCGACCCACGAGCGAGAGGGCGGCCTCGGACGACCACGCATTCCAGCCGGGAACGAGGATCCGCTCGACGCCGGCGGCGCGGGCTGCGGCGATGACGTCGTCGACATCATCCTTGAAGCGCTCAGCCTGCAGGTGGCAGTGTGAATCGATCAGTCGCATGGCCAACGATTGTGGCCCGTCCCGGCCTCAGGCGCGTGACGGGATCGCCCGGGTCGCCCAGATTCGCCCGGATCGCCTGTCAGCCCGGGCTGCTGCTCTCGAACAGACCGATCTCGGTGCCCTCAGGATCAACGAGCACGGCATAGAAGCCCATGCCCGGGATCGCGGTCTTGCCCTCCCGGATCGTCCCTCCGGTCCGCTCCCCCGCCGCCAGCGCGGCATCGATCGAATCGACCTCGATGTAGTTCCGGAGGGTCGGTCCGGTCGAGACTCCTCGCTGACCCACCGCCCCGCCGTATCCCTCACTGGACCGGAAGAGCCAATACTTGGGCATCCCGTCCATGGCCGTGAAGGTCCAGCCGGCGACGGCCTCATAGAAACGCATTGCGCGCTCAGGATCGTCGGCCGGGAACTCGATGTGATTCATCTCACCGTGGGCCATCGCGTGCTCCTCCTCAAGTCGAGGCGGAATCCGCCGCCCCCACCCACCAATACGACGATCAGACCGGCTCGGGTTCGACATCCAGGCGCGGGAAGAGCGGCTCGGGTGCCGTCATCGTGCCCGGATCGTCCGCGTGAGCGGCCCATACGAGCTCAGCAGGCAGGGCCGGGCCGCCGTTCCCATCTGGACCGTACGAATACGCATGGCCAAGCTGGGCGAGCAGCCTCGGCGCGGTTCCCGGCAGGTACGGCGCGGCGGCAAGACCGAGCAGTCGACAGGCTTCGACGAGATCGCCGAGGGAGCCGCGCAGTCGGTCGGCAGCGTCCGCATCGCCGGCCTTCGCCATCTTGGCCAGGACCCAGGGCTGCTCGGAATCCACGAAACGATTGGCAGCCCCCACGAACTCCCACAGCACGGCCAGCGCGTCATGGAGCAGGCAGCTCTCCAGTCGCTCGACGTACGCGGGTAGCGTCGTCTTCCACGCCTCGGCGAGCGGCGAGAGTTCGGAGGTCGGCCTTGGCGCCGGCCGCTCGCCCCCGAGGTAGCGCCCGGCCATCGAGACCGTGCGGTTGACGAGGTTGCCGAAGTCGTTCGCGAGATCGGCGTTGTAGCGACGCACGAACGCGTCCCAGCTGACCTCCGTGTCGCGGTCGAAGGCGACCTCGCGCAGGGTCACGTAGCGCGCCCCGTCGGACCCGAAGGCGGTCACGAAGTCCCCCGGATCGAGGAAGTTGCCGCGGCTCTTGCTCATCCGCTCGCCACCCGCGGCAAGCAGCCAGCCGTGGATCCAGACCTTGCGCGGTGCCTCCAGCCCGGCGCTCCAGAGCATCGCCGGCCAGAAGATCGTGTGGAACCGGGCGATGTCCTTGCCGATGACGTGGAGATCGGCCGGCCACCAGCGCGCGAACGACTCCGCGTCGCCGGGGAAGCCGGCGCCGGTGACGTAGTTGATGAGCGCGTCGTACCAGACGTAGATCGTGCCGGCCTCAGCGTCCCAGGATCCGTCCTCGCGCCGCGCCGTCTGGCCGTCCTCCCCGATCGGAAACGGGATGCCCCAGGTCGCGCCGGCGCGCGAGATCGAGAAGTCCTCCAGCCCCTGACGGATGAACCCGAGCATCTCGTTGCGCCGGAAGTCGGGCTGGACCGCCGTGGGGTTGTCGAGGAACCAGCGCTCCAGGCGCTCCTGGTAGGCCGACAGCCGGAAGAACCAGTTCTTCTCGGTCAGCCACTGGAGCTCGACGTCGGGATGGTTGGGGCAACGCCAACCGGCGGCGGTCTCGAGCAGGTCGCTGGCCGCCTTGAACCCCTCGTTCGGGCAATACCAACCTTCGTACGCGCCGACGTAGATGTCGCCGTTCGCGTAGGCGCGGCGGACCATCTCCTGGGCGGCCTCGAGATGATCGGGATCGGTCGTGCGGATGAACCGGTCCGGCGAGATCGCCAGGGCATCCTCAGCGGACCGGAACAGCGCCACTTTCTCGTCGACGAAGGCCTTCGGGGTCACCCCCTCCTCGGCTGCCCTCTGGGCGATGTTCACCGAGTGCTCATCCGTGCCGGTCAGGAACCGCGTGTCGTCGCCCTTCATGCGGTGCCAGCGCGCAATCACGTCCGCCCCGATGACCTCGTACAGGGTGTGGAGGCCGGGCTTGTTGTTCGCGTAGGCGATCGCGGTGGTCAGGTAGAAGCAAGGGCGTTCATGCATGGGAGCGCGATGGTAGCAGCGGCCGCGCGTCAGCCCAAGACGACCTCAGTGCCGGAAGTGGCGCGTCCCTGTCAGGAGCATCGTGGCGGCGGCGGCATCCACGACGGCGATGCACTCCGCGTCGCGCATCGACCCACCGGGTTGGGCGAACGCCGTCACGCCGGCCTCGCGGCAGACCTCCACCGCGTCGGGGAACGGGAAGAAGGCGTCCGAGCCACAGGCGGCACCCCGGAGCGCATCGTCACCCGCGAAGCGGCGGGCCTTGTCGACAGCCTGGCGAGCGGCGTCCACGCGGGACACCTGGCCCGAGCCCATGCCGATGAGTGCGCCATCCTTCACGAGGACGATCGCGTTGGACGAGATCCCTCGAGCGAGGCGCCAGGCGAGATCGAGGTCGGAGAACTCCCGGTCCGTGGGTGCGCGGCGGGTCGCGACGGTCCAGGTCGCCGGGTCGTCCGGAACGACATCCGGCGCCGTAACGAGGACGGCACCACCGGCAGTCCGCAAGCTTGCTCGAGGGGACGGTGCGGCCGGTGGCGCGTCACTCGCGAGAGCGGGGTCCACGAGGAGCCGGAGGTTGGGCTTCGCGGCGAGGACTTCGCGGGCCTCGGCATCGAAGCTCGGCGCGACGACGACCTCGAGGAAGATTCGTGCGAGTTGCTCCGCGACCGCGCGATCCACGTCGCGGGTCAGCGCAACGACCCCGCCGAACGCAGACACGGGGTCACCGGCGAGCGCGGCCTCCCACGCCGCCAGGAGCGTGGGGCGCTCCGCCGCGCCGCAGGCGTTCGTGTGTTTGACGATCACGCAGGCCGGCCCGCGCAGGTGGCGGGCCACGGCGGCCGCGGCGGCGGCGTCGAGCACGTTGTTGTGCGAGAGCGCCTTTCCCTGGAGCGGCGGATCACCGGTCGCGAACGACCCCGCCTCGGCGTCCGGGCCCGGGCGGCGGTAGCGCGCGGCGGGCTGGTGCGGATTCTCACCGTAGCGCAGCGTCTCGACCTTCTCGAGGCCGACGGTGATCGTGGGTGGGAACGGATCCGACGCTCCCGGGAGGCCCGGCCAATCTGGCAGCTCAACCCCGGCTCCGGCCATCCGATCCGGGAGCTCGGCCGCGATTCGCGCGTCATAGGCGGCAGTGTGGCCGAACGCCTCGACCGCAAGCGCGGCTCGAAGGCCGATGGGGACCGGCGAGCCCGGCTGGGCCGCCTGCAGAGCCGCCAGCACTTCGCCGTACCGACCCGGGAACGTCACGATCGCAACGCTCGCGTGGTTCTTCGCGGCAGCGCGAACCATCGACGGCCCGCCGATGTCGATCTCCTCGATCAGCTCGTCAAGCGTAATCCCCGGCCGATCCGCGGCCGCGGCGAATGGGTAGAGGTTGACGACGACGAGTTCGAACGGGGCGATCGCGGCGGCGGCGAGCGCCTCGCGATGGTTGGCGAGCCGGAGGTCGGCCAGGATGCCGGCGTGGATCCGCGGGTGAAGCGTCTTGACGCGCCCGTCGAGCATCTCGGGGAAGCCGGTGACCGCGGCCACGTCGGTGACCGGCAGGCCCGCGTCGCGAAGAACCCGGGCCGTGCCACCCGTGGACACGAGTTCGAAGCCAAGGGCCACGAGGCCGCGAGCAAGATCCACGAGGCCGGTCTTGTCGCTGACCGAGAGCAGTGCCCGGCGAGGGGTTGGGACAGCGGCGACAGCGCGCTGGGCGTCCACCGTAACCCGCCGGCCATCAACGCTGAGCGCCCCGGCCGCCAGCAGGGCCACGGCCCGCGGGAGCAGCCGGTGTTCCACGGCCCGAATCCGGTCGTGGAGGATCGCCTGATCGTCCCCGGGGAGAATTGGCACGGCTTCCTGGGCGACGATCGGGCCACCGTCGAGCGTCTCATCCACGAGATGGACGGTGCAGCCGGTGACCGCGACCGCGTGGGCGAGCGCGTCGGCGACCGCCTGCCCGCCCGGGAACGCGGGCAGGAGCGATGGATGGGTGTTGAGGATTCGGCCGCCCACGACGGCGATTGACACCGGCCCGACGATCCGCATGTAGCCGGCCAGCGCGACCAGGTAGATCCGCGCCGCCGCGAGGGCTTCCGCGACGAACTTATCCGCGCCGCCGGGCACGAGGGCCGTCTCGATCCCCTGCTCGGCCGCCCAGTCGAGAGCGGGGCACGGCCGGTCGGCGAAGACGAGCGCGAGATCCGCGCCTAGCTCACCCCGGCCCGCAGCGGCCGCGAGCGCCCGGAGGTTGCTCCCGGCACCGGACACCCCGACCGCCAGACGCGGCTGCTCCGTGGCGCTCACGCCCCGGCCTCTCGGCCGACCTCGACATATCGACCACCGAGTTCCTCGACCGGCGCGACCGGTTCCGATCACGACAGCCTCGGGCAGCGCGGCGACGGCACTGTCGACCGCCTCCGGCCCGACGATCACCACCATTCCGATCCCGCCGTTGAACGTCGCCCGGAGCTCCGGATCACCGATCCCCCCGAGCGCACCGAACAGCCGCATGACCGATGGCATCGGCCAGCGGCCCGGATCCACGCGTGCTCCCAGATCCTGCGGCAACGCCCGCGGGACGTTGCCGGGCAGTCCGCCGCCGGTGACATGCGCCACTCCGTGCAGGTCGTGCCCGGCCGCGCGGACCGCCGCGCGCGCCGCCAGGATCTGCCGCGCGTAGATCCGCGTCGGCGTGAGGAGGATGTCCCCGACCGTGGCCAGGGTATGGGCCGGCTCCAGCGCCAGCGCCGCATCCCGGCCCGCATCGCCCAACGTGCGCGCGAGCTGCTCCTGGTACGGCCGGTGGAGCGGGATGTCCCACTGCGCGAGGAGCGCCCGGACCAGGGAAAAGCCATTGGCATGGAGGCCCGATGACGGGAGCCCCAGGATGACGTCGCCCGGCCGCGCCGCCGTCCCATCGAGCACGTCCGACCGCTCCACGATCCCGATGCAGGTCCCGGCCAGATCGAACGTGCCGGGCTCCATCAGCCCGGGATGCTCGGCCGTCTCACCGCCCACCAGGGCGCAGCCCGCCTCCAGGCAGCCGGCCGCCACGCCGCCGACGAGGGCCGCCACTCTATCCGGGTCGACCCGGCCCAGCGCGACGTAGTCGAGGAACGCGAGCGGCTCGGCGCCGCTGCACACGACATCGTCCGCACACATTGCGACGAGATCAATCCCGATCGTGTCCCACCGGCCGAGCTCGCTTGCCAGCGCGGTCTTCGTGCCGACGCCGTCCGTGGACGACACGATGAGCGGCTCGCGGTAGCCGGCCGGGATCGCAATGGCGCCCCCGAACCCGCCGAGGCCCCCGACGACCTCGGGCCGGCGGGTCGAGTCCACGGCGGCCCGCATCCGTTCGACCGCGCGGTCACCGGCCGCAACATCCACGCCCGCGCGCGCGTACGCGTCGCGCGCGGCGCCGCCCTTGGGCCCCGGCTCCTCAGCCACGGGCCGGCACCGGTTCCTCGAGCAGGAACTTGCGCCGCTCGACGTCGTACGGGACCGGCTCGGGATAGTGCCCGTCGAAGCAGGCGAAGCAGAACCGGTCATATGGCAGGTCGAGTGCGGACAGGACGCCCGCGATCGAGAGGTAGCCAAGCGAATCGGCGCCGATGAACTGGCGGATCTCCTCCACGGAGCTCGTCGCCGCGATCAACTCCGTCTCGACCTGCGTGTCGATGCCGTAGAAGCACGGGTGGTAGATGGGCGGCGCGCTGATCCGGACGTGGACCTCGGCCGCCCCTGCTCGACGCAGGAGGGCGACGATCTGCTTGGTCGTCGTGCCCCGAACGATCGAATCGTCCACCACGGTCAGGCGCCGGTCGCGAACGACCTCGCGCAACGGGTTGAGCTTCATCGTCACGCCCCGGTGACGAAGCGTCTGGCTGGGCTGGATGAAGGTCCGGCCCGTGTAACGGTTCCGGACGAGACCCTCGCGGAACGGAATCCCGGAACCCTCGGCGAAGCCGGCCGCGGCGGGTGCGCCGGTGTCCGGGACCGGCATGACGAGATCGGTCTCGGCCGGGTGCTCGCGGGCGAGCTCCATCCCCATCCGACGGCGGGCCTCGTACAGGCTTCGACCCTCCAGGTACGAGTCGGGTCGGGCGAAGTAGATGAGCTCGAAGACGCACAGCGCGGGGGTCGCCGCCGCGAACCGGACGGAACGCGGCTCACGGCCGGGCTCCAGGACCACGATCTCGCCGGGTTCCACGTCCCGGACGAACTCCGCGCCCACGATATCCAGGCCCGTGGTCTCCGACGACAGGACCCACCCGTCGCGCGGACCATCGGCCGGCGCATCGTCACCCCACAGGCCGCCGGGGGTCGCGATCGGCGCCGCGACATCCCGGATCCGTCCGATGCACAACGGCCGGAAGCCGAACGGGTCGCGGACCCCGAGGATTCGGTCCTTGTCCAGGATGACCAGCGAGTACGCACCCCGGACGCGCGGCAGCAGGCTGACGAGCGCCTCGACGGTGCCCTCGCCGGGCTCGTCGGCCAGCAATGCCGTGAGGAGCTCGGTGTCCGTGGTGGCCGGCAGCCGACCCCGACCGCCGTGCAGCTGCCCGAGGAGCTCACGCGTGTTCACAAGGTTGCCGTTGTGCCCGATCGCGACGGCCCGCCGCGGTCCAAGCCGGAGCGTGGGCTGGGCGTTCTCCCAGACCGTGGAGCCCGTCGTGGAGTAGCGGCAGTGGGCGATCGCGATATCGCCGTGGAAGGACGGCAGGCGGCGCTCGTCGAGGACCGAGGAGATCATCCCGAGGTCCTTGTACAGGAAGAGCTCCGCGCCGTCGCTCACGGCCAGTCCGGCCGACTCCTGGCCGCGGTGCTGGAGCGAGAACAGACCGAGCGCCGCCACATGCGCTGCCTCCGTCCCGCTGCCACGCGGAAGGGCTGCACCGAACACGCCGCACATGTCAGGCGACTCCCCGGGACGGTGCCGACAAGCCCACCCTAGCGGCCCTCCGGCGCCGCGGCGGGCGCCTCCCAGTCGAGCGCCCGCGCGAGTCCATGGTCCCAGGTGCGAGCGAGATCCGAGACCACGACCTCGATCGGGTCGGCGACCCGCGAGCCCCGTTCCTCGGCGGCGCCCGTGGCCCCCGCGGCCGCCAGTTCCATGACCAGGAGCTCCCCGCCGACCGAGCCGAGCACCTCCACCGGCAGCCCGTGCTGGCGGGCCAGGAGCTCAACGGCAGCCGCATGCCGCGGCCGTGCGGTGAGGACGACGCGGCTGGCCGCCTCCCCGAACAGGTCCACGGCGGGCGAGTGGGAAATCCGCATTCGCACGATCGCGCCCAAGCCGCTCCACATCGCGCACTCGGCGAGGGCGACCGCCAGGCCACCGCCCGACACGTCCTGGGCGGAGGCAACGAGACCGCGTGCGACGGCCTCGCGAATGAAGGCCTGGAGGCGCCGCTCGCGGTCCAGGTCCAGGGAGGGCGGGCCGTCCTCGACGGCCATGCCGCCGAGCCGGGCGTACTCGCTGCCGGCCATCCCTGGAGCCGCCTCGCCGACGAGGATGATCGTGTCGCCGTCCGCCACGAACGCCGGTCCGACGAGCGTCGCCACGTCCTCGATGAGTCCGACAACGCCGATCTCGGGCGTCGGCAGGATGGCCCCGGCCGGCGATTCGTTGTAGAGCGAGACGTTTCCGCCTGTGACCGGCAACCCGAGCGCACGACACGCATCGCCCAATCCGCGGACCGCTTCGCCGAGCTGCCAGAACGCCTCGGGCCTGGTGGGATCGCCGAAGTTCAGGCAGTTCGTCACGCCCAGCGGCCGCGCGCCGGTGACCGCGACGTTGCGGGCGGCCTCGGCGACGCTCATCGCTGCTCCGAGCCAGGGATCCAGGGCACCCACCGCGGCGTTGGCATCGGTGCTGGCAACGAGCCCCTTGGTCGTGCCCTTGACGCGCAGGACGGCCGCACCGCGGCCGGGGCCCGTCACGGTGTTCACCTGGACGGTGCTGTCGTACTGCTCGAAGACGGACCGGCGAGAGGACAGGTTCGGGCTGCCCAGGAGCGCCATGAGCACCGCGCCCGGGTCCATCCCGCGCTCTGGCAGGCGGTCTACCGGCTCCTCGGGCGCGCCCGGCGCGGGCGCGTGGCGGCGACGTTGCGGCGGCGCCGCGATCCGCGCGTGGACGATCGCGTCAGACGTGAGGGCGCGAGCGGGGATCCGGGCCAGTTCCGTCGCGCCCGGCGCCGGCGCGAGACCGCCATCCGCGGCATCGTCCTCCACGAGCCCGCCACCGATGACCCGGATATCCGCATCCGCGGTGACGCGCCCGATCACGGCGCACGGGATGCCCCACCGCTCGCACACCTCGCGGACGGCGGCCACGCGCTCCGGCCGGACGATCGCGAGCATCCGCTCCTGGCTCTCCGAGATGAGGACCTCGAACGGCTCCATACCCGGCTCCCGCCGCGGGACGGCGTCGAGGTCAACCAGCATGCCCGTGCCGGCACGGTCGGCGGTCTCGGACGTCGCGCAGGTGATCCCGCCGGCGCCGAGATCCTGGAGTCCCTCCACCAGCCCGCGCTCGATGAGCTCCAGCGAAGCCTCGATGAGCAGCTTCTCGGCGAACGGATCGCCCACCTGGACCGACGGCCGCTTGGACGGGTCGTCGTGGGTGAAGGTCGCCGAGGCGAGAACCGAAGCTCCGCCGATCCCGTCGCGTCCCGTGGCGCTGCCGTAGAGGACCACGACGTTCCCAGGGCCCGGCGCCTGGGCCAGGGTGAGAAAGCGCTCCTCGAGCAGGCCGATGGCCATGACATTGACCAGCGGATTCCCGGTGTACGAAGGATCGAACACGAGCTCTCCGCCGACCGTCGGGACACCCACGCAGTTGCCGTAGCCGCCAACACCGCGGACGACGCCATCGACGAGATGCCGCGTCCGCGCATCCGAGGGATCGCCGAATCGGAGGGCGTCGAGCACCGCGATCGGCCGGGCCCCCATCGTGAAGATGTCGCGCAGGATCCCGCCCACCCCGGTCGCCGCCCCCTGGTACGGCTCCACCGCACTCGGGTGATTGTGGGATTCGATCTTGAAGGCGACCGCGAGACCGTCCCCGATCGAGATGACGCCGGCGTTCTCGCCGGGTCCGGCCACGACCCCTTCGCCCCGCGTCGGCAGGGTGGCGAGAAGCGGCCGGGAACTCTTGTACGAGCAGTGCTCGCTCCACATGACGCTGAACATCGCCAGCTCAACGTCGTTCGGGTCCCGGCCCAGGCGGTCCCGGATGGCATCGAGCTCGTCATCGGTGAGCCCGAGCGCACGATGGAGCGGCGGGTCCGCTGGCGTGGCGCTGGCTCGATCCGCGACGGTCATCTCGTCGCCATCTCGATCGGTGCGCCGGCGCGAGCCGCCGCTGCGGCACTCTCGACGAACGAGCGGACGAGCCCGAACCCGTCGTCCGAGCCGAGGAGACCCTCCGACGCGCGCTCCGGATGCGGCATCAGACCCGCGACGTTGCCGGCGGCACTGCGGACGCCGGCGATGGCCCGGAGCGAGCCGTTCGGGTTGGCCGGGTCGTCGACCTCGCCGGCCACCGTCCCGTCCTCGTGCACATAGCGGAACAGCACCTGGCCCGCGGCCTCGAGGTCGTCAAGCGTCGCCGCATCGGCGAAGAAGCAACCCTCGCCGTGCGCGATCGGCATCCGCAGCGGCCGGCGTGGGCCCGCGAGGTGGGTGAACGGCGTGTCCTCGTGTTCCACAGCGATCCGGACGTCCCGTCCGAGGAACCGAAGCCCACGATTGCGGAGCATCGCGCCCGGCACCAGCCCGGCCTCGGCCAGGACCTGGAAGCCGTTGCAGATCCCCAGGACGAGGCCGCCAGCCGCGGCAAAGCCGGCCACGGAGCGCATCACGGGGCTGAACCGGGCGATGACGCCCGCCCGGAGGTAGTCCCCGTAGGCAAAACCGCCCGGCAGGATCACGCCGGCAACGCCGTCCAGGCTCGCCTGCTCGTGCCACAGCTCCACCGGTTCGGCGCCGGCCAGGGCGAGGGCATGGGTCGTGTCTCGATCGCAGTTCGAGCCCGGGAAGACGACGACGCCGATCCGGACGCTCATCGTGTCGTTCCGAGCCTCCGATGTCGTCGAGCTGGTGGCGTCGAGGAGCTCGACGCGATAGGCCTCGATGAGCGGGTTGGACAGAAGCTCGGCGGCAAGGCGCTCCGCCGTGGCCCGCGCGGTGGCCTCGTCCTCGGCGGACACCGTCAGCTCGACCCGCCGCCCGACGCGGACCCCCGACACGCCCTCGATCCCGAGGTGGGCGAGACTGCCCTCCACGGCCCGGCCCTGTGGATCGAGGATCCCGGGCTTGGGCGTCACGTTCACCGCGAAGCGAAACTCGATGCTCATGGGGCGATCACATCATCCTCCAGGTACCGGACGAAGCTCGCGCCGGTGATCCGCTCGTAGGCCTCCACGTATCGTGCCCGCGTTCCGTCCACGACGTCAGTCGGCAGATCTGGCCCGGGCGCCGTCTTGTCCCACGGCTGGCGCTCCAGCCAGTCGCGCACGAACTGCTTGTCAAAGCTCGCCTGGGGCCCGCCCGGGGCGTACGCGGCTGCGTCCCAGAAGCGCGACGAATCGGGGGTCAGGACCTCGTCGATGAGGATCAGCCTCTCGGCCGTGATCGCGCCTCCGGTCGTTTCGGGGACCGTCCCGCGCGGACGTCGCCTCGCGATCCGCTCCTCTGGTGGACCCGACGGCTCACTCCAGAGCGCGAGGTCGATGGGGATCCCGAATTCGAACTTCGTGTCCGCCAGGATGATGCCGCGTCGCGTCGCGACGGCCGCACCGTAGCGATACAGGCGAATCGACACGTCCCGGATCCGCTCCGCGATCGCCTCAGCCTGGTCGCGCGGCAACCCGAACCACCTCCCTTCGGTGCTCCGTGTTCCCAGGTGACCAATCATCTCGTCGAAGGTGATGTTTCGGTCGTGCTGTCCTGCCGGCGCCTTCTCGGCGGGCGTGAAGATCGGCTCGGGCAGCGAGTCCGACTCGCGTAGGCCGGCAGGCAGCCGGACGCCACAGATCTCGCCCGTCGCCTGATATTCACGCCAGCCGGAACCCGAGAGGTAGCCGCGGACGACCGCCTCGACCGGAACGACGATGGCGGGTCGGCAGACCATGACCCGTCCACGCCAGGCATCGAAGGCGTCGGTGCGCGGATAGGCCTCAATCGGTACGCCCGGGCTGGCCTCCATCTGGGCGGCAAACGCGTCGACGACGATCGCCGGGTCGACATCGAGCAGGTGGTTCGAGACGATTCCCGCCGTTTCGCGGAACCAGAACCGCGACAGCCCGGTGAGCACTCGGCCCTTGTCCGGGATCGGAGTGGGCAGGACGACATCGAAGGCCGAGATGCGATCGGAGGCGACGAGGAGCAGCCGGCCATCCTCGATCGGGTACAGGTCGCGGACCTTGCCGGAACGTGGAAACGCGTCAGCTGTGAGCACGCGCGACCTCCCCGGAGGCAGGCGCCAGAGTGTCCAGTCGCGCGATGACCTCGTCCACGTGCGTTAGGTGGCGCACGTCATCGAAGCAGGCGTCGAGATCGGCGAGCGAAAGGTGGCCCGCCACGGCCGGCTCCAGGGCGAGCAGATCGCGCAGCGGCCGGCGCGCGTCTGCCGCCGCCAACGCCGCGCGCTGGACGATCCCGTAGGCATCCTCCCGCGACAACCCGGCTCGATCCATGAGCGCGGCGAGGACCCGCGAGCTGGCGTGCAGTCCCAGGCCGCGTTCGATGTTCTCGAGCATCCGCTCCCGCCGGACAACGAGGCCCTCCACGAGCCCGGTCATCTTCTGGAGCGCATAGTCGAGAAGGATCGTGGCGTCGGGCAGAATGACCCGCTCCGCCGATGAGTGGCTGATGTCCCGCTCGTGCCACAGGGCCTGGTTCTCCAGGGCGGTCTGAGCGTACCCGCGCAGGACACGGGCAATCCCGACGATCCGCTCGGACAGGATCGGGTTGCGCTTGTGGGGCATCGCCGAGGAGCCCTTCTGGCCGGCCCGGAACGGCTCCATGACCTCGCCGATCTCGGTGTGGGCAAGGTTCCGGATCTCGGTCCCGAAGCGCTCCAGGCTGCCGCCGAGGATCGCGATCGCCGTGAGCAGCGCGGCATGTCGATCCCGCTGCACGATCTGGGTGGAGACCGGATCAACGCGCAGGTCGAGCGCGGCGAGGACCTCCGCCTCCAGGTCCGGGCCGAGGTGGCTGTAGGTTCCCACCGGCCCGGAGATCTTGCCCGTCCCGATCTCGTCGACCGCTGACGCAAGACGGCGCCGGCCGCGATCCACCTCGAACGCCCAGCCGGCAAGCTTGAGCCCGAACGTCGTTGGCTCGGCGTGGACCGAGTGTGTCCGACCCATCATCAGGGTGCGTGCCTCCGCGCGGGCGCGCGCGACCAGGGCTGCGAGGAGTCGATCAGCATCGCGCACCAGGAGCCGCCCGGCCGTCCTGAGCTGGAGCGCAAGGGCCGTATCGAGGACGTCGCTGCTGGTCAGGCCCAGGTGGAGATAGCGGCCCTCCGGCCCCACCGATTCGGCTACCTGGCTCACGAACGCGATGACGTCGTGATCGGTCGTTCGCTCGATCTCCTCGATGCGCTCGACATCAATCCGGGCGCGGGCTTCGATGGCCGCCAGCGCCGCGGCCGGCACCCGACCGCGCCCGACCTGCGCGCGAGCGACCTCGATCTCCACTCGCAGCATGTGCTCGAAGCGGGCCGCCTCGGCCCAGATTTCGCCCATCTCGGGCAGCGTGTAGCGGCGGATCATCGGGCGGCTCCGACCGGGCTCTGCGGCACCGGCAGGTCCGCAGCAATGTCGCGCCGGCGCTGCATGCCCTCCCAGGCGATCGCGTCCGCGGCACGTTCGGCAACTCCGCGGGCGGCCTCCAGCGTCCGTCCACGCCCAACCACCGTCAGGACGCGTCCGCCGTTTGACCCGAAGCCGCCCCCGGGGCGCTCCACGGTGCCCGCATGGAAGACCAGCGCTCCGAGGTCCCGCGCCCGCTCGAGACCCGTGATCGGATTGCCGCGCTTAGGCGTGCCGGGGTAGCCCTTCGCCGCGAGCACGATTCCGACCGTCGCCCCCGGGAGGACCGGGAGAAGTCGCGCCATCACCTCGGGCAGGCGGCCCGGGCTGCCGCCAGCAGGAGCGGACCGAGCGGGGCCGCGAGGCGGGGCAGGATCACCTGCGCCTCGGGATCCCCGAGCCGGACGTTGCACTCGAGGAGGACCGGACCCGTCCGCGTGAGCATCAGACCCGCGTACAGGAAGCCAGTGAACGGAGTTCCGCGGCGGGCCATCTCGTTGAGGATCGGACGATGAACGTTCGCCAGCACGGTCTCGACCATCACGTCATCCAGATCGGGTAGCGGCGAATAGGCGCCCATGCCGCCGGTGTTGGGCCCGCGATCGCCGTCGCACAGGCGCTTGTGGTCGCGGGCCGCCGGCAGGGCCACAGCCCCGGTTCCATCGCAGACGGCGATGACGCTCGCCTCGCGACCGACGAGGCGTTCCTCGATCACGAGGGCGGGCTCATCGCCGGGACGCCCGACGAGGAAGCTCGGGATGAGCTCGAGCGCCTGCTCGAGCGTCTCCGTGACGATGACGCCCTTGCCGCCGGCGAGACCGTCGGCCTTGAGGACGATCCCGGCGCCCGACGCGGCCAGCTCGCGCGCGAAGCCGGCCGCCGGCAGGGCGTCCGATCCCCCAAAGGCCCGCGCGCGCGCCATCGGGACCCCGGCGGCGGCGGCAACGTCATGGCAGAAGGCCTTCGAGGTTTCGAGGCGGGCGGCTGCGGCGCCCGGTCCGAACACCGGGACCCCGGCCGCCCCGAGCGCGTCGGCGACGCCGACCGCCAGCGGACCCTCGGGCCCGACGACCACCAGTTCGGCCGCCATCCGTCGTGCCAGGTCGACGATCGACGCCGGCTCGAGCGGCTGCACCGAGGGCTCGATTCGAACCCGATCCTCGTGGGCGATCGCCGCGCTCCCCGGCGCCACGACAACCTCGTTGACGCCAGGCTCGGCTGCGAGCTTCCAGGCGATGGCATGCTCGCGCCCACCACCGCCGACGATCAGCAGGCGCGTCGGCATGGCCAGAGTCATCGGCGCGAGCTCCTGCGCCCGGCGGTCACGGCAGCCCGACGCCGGTCCGACGACGCATCGGACGCCACGCGCGCTCGATCGTCTGCGTCCGCTCCGGCCCCACGGATACGAGGACGATCGGGACACCCGCGAGCTCTTCCAGGGCGGTCACGTAGCGCCGGGCATTCTCGGGCAGGTCGGCCAGCGTCCGAACGTCGTGGATCGGCTCGTCCCAGCCGGGGAACTCCTCGTAGATTGGCGTCGCATTGGCGATCGCCAGCGCACTCGAGGGCCAGTGGTCGACCCGCCGACCATCGATCTCATAGGCCACGCACAGAAGCGGCGTCGGGATCCCGGACAGGATGTCGAGCTTGTTCAGCATGATGCTGCTGATCGAGTTCACAGCGACCGCGTAGCGGAGCGGCACGGCGTCAAACCAGCCCACGCGGCGCGGCCGTCCGGTGGTCGTCCCGACCTCGTGACCGCGGGCCGCGATCCCAGCGCCGATGTCATCGTGGAGCTCCGTCGGGAACGGCCCCGCGCCAACCCGCGTGGCGTACGCCTTCATGACACCCATGACCTCATCCACCTGGAGGGGCCCGATCCCGCCGCCCGTACAGGCCCCACCTGCGACCGGATTGGACGACGTCACGAAGGGGTAGCTCCCGTGGTCGAGGTCCAGAAGCGTGCCCTGGGCGCCCTCCAGCAGGACGTGCTCTCCGCGGGCCAACGCCTCCTGAACCAGCCACGTCGAGTCTGCGAGGTACTCGGCCAGCCGCTCGCCCCAGGCCGCGCCCTGCTCCACGAGTTCGTCAACGGTGAAGCCCTCGACGCCCATCCCCCCGAGCAGGAGATTCTTGTCCACCAGGACACGCTCGAGACGATCGCGCAGCACCGCACGATCGAGCAGGTCCTCCATGCGCAGGCCGATCCGCCAGGCTCGGTCCCCGTATGCCGGTCCGATTCCCCGACCCGTTGTTCCGACCTTCGCGTCCGCCAGGCGCGTCTCGTTGCCACGATCCAGGGCGACGTGGTAGGGCATGATCACGTGGGCGCTGCGGCTGACCCGGACGCGCGAAACATCGATCCCGCGTGCTGCAAGCATGTCCAGCTCCGAGATCAGCGTGGCCGGGTTCACGACGACGCCATTCCCGATGACCGACGTGATGTGTGGGTAGAGCACGCCCGATGGCACCAGGTGGAGCTTGAAGACCTCGTCGCCGCTGACCAC
The DNA here is from genome assembly GCA_963697415.1 of uncultured Chloroflexia bacterium. GTDB lineage: Bacteria > Chloroflexota > Limnocylindria > Limnocylindrales > CSP1-4 > UBA5189. The sequence continues at coordinate 2,055,476 of CAVONW010000003.1, read as the reverse complement.
GGTGTGACCGGCGTTGTCGCCGCCCTGGTAGCGCACGACCATGGCAACCTGCTCGGCGAGGAAGTCGGTTGTCTTGCCTTTTCCTTCGTCGCCCCATTGGAGGCCGACGATCACGGTCGCGGGCATGTCAGCGCGTCTCCTCGTCGCCGGGCAGCCCGTCCCGGGAAATGAAAAGGCCCGGGCCGATTGGCTCGGGACCTGGATAGACGTCTCCCGCGTCTTTCGCCCGGCCGGTCTGCCGGGCCCACGACTGCTGACGACTCGGACGCCTGACGGGACGACCGATGCGCCGACCTCGCGCGATCGCTGGACCTCCCTGCCCCGGCCAAGTGACGTGCCGGCCCGGGACCGGGCGAGTATAGCAACGGCGCGCCTCCGGCGGCCCCTCGTCGGGACCATCGGTACCAGGGTACCGGTACCTCCGGTGCGTGTCCGCCCCATACCCCGCAGCCTAGTGTCCGGTCATGCGCCTGATCCGTATCGGCTGGCCCGTCCTGCCGGCCCTTGTCGCCCTGTTTCTGATCGCCTTGCCGGGACCAGACAGTCCCGCGGTCCGCTCGCTCCTCCTCGCCATCAGCGCCGTTGGCCTGTCCGTCGCGGTGACCGCCGCGTACGTCGGATCTCGCATCGAACCACTGATCAAAGCCGCCGAGCGGGTGGCGGCGGGTCAAGCGGACGTCGAGATCCCCAAGCGCCACGACCATCTCGGCCGGCGCCTCCGAGCGGCCGTCGTGACCCTGGCGAAGAGGATGGCCGCAGCGCAGGCGGATGCCTCCACGGACGAGCTGACCGGTCTGCCAAACCGATCCGCGATCGCAGGCCTGCTGTTTACCGAGGTCGAACGGTCCCTCCGCTACCGACGCCCGCTCGCCGTCGCGTTCGCCGACATCGACCACTTCAAGACGATCAACGACACCTACGGCCACGAGGCCGGCGATGTCGTACTGCGCGATGTGGCCGCGATTCTCCGGCACAACATCCGCACCTCCGACCGCGCCGGCCGATACGGTGGCGAGGAGTTCATGCTCATGCTGCCGGAGACCTCGGTCGGCGAAGCTGCGGTGCTGGCGGACAAGCTCCGTCTTCTGGTTGGCGGCAACCGGTTCGTCCTTCCCGACGGGACCCGGGTGAGCGTCACGATTTCGGTCGGCGTTACCGGCGGAGCCGGTGATCGCCTCCGGGTCGACGAGCTCGTCCGCGAGGCAGACGCCGCGATGTACTCCGCCAAGGCCCTCGGTCGGGACCAGGTCTATGCCTTCGAGGAGCCGAACGACGACTCCACGATCGTCAGCTCGCCGATCTCGCCCGCCGGCCGAGCACAGGCCATGGAACTCGGCCGGCACGCTCATGGCGCGGCAGCCGATGCCCTCGCCGCGATCATCTCGCCGCTCCCCCACTATCGCGGCCAGCCCTCGGCACTCATCGCAACGATCGTGACAACGCTGGCGCGGCAGCTGAGCCTGCCGGAGTACGAGATCGACAAGATCCGCGTGGCCGCTCTCCTCCACGACGTCGGCAAGGTGGGCGTTCCCCAGGACATCCTCGAGAAGCCGTCCTCCCTCACGCCGGCGGAGTGGCGTTCGGTTGTCCAGCACCCCCGAATCGGGCAGGTCATCCTGGAGCAGGCGACCACGCTTCGAGATGCGGTACCGATCATCCTCCACCACCACGAACGATTCGGCGGGTCCGGTTATCCCTACGGCCTGAGCGGCCAGGAAATCCCGCTCGGCGCGCGCATCGTGGCGATCGCCGACGCGTACGACGCCATGATCCAGGACCGGCCGTACAAGAGGAAGATCTCGCACGAGGCTGCGGTCCAGGAGCTCCGGACGCACGCGGGCACGCAGTTTGACCCGGAGCTGGTGACAATCTTCTGTGACATCTACGGGAGCCGGGCGCCCGTCGCCGATCCCGCCGCGTTGGGCTTCATCGCCGCGATAGACAGCCACCGGGCGGCCCACGTGGCCGCCGCTCCGGCGGCGAGGCGACGCGCCGCCAGGTCCAGCCGCGCAGCAGCAGGCGGGAGCTGATCGCGAGCTTCCTTCGCTCGCTTGATCGCGCGCTCATGTGCTGGCTTCGCCGAGCGGCCAGCCCGCCCGGGTGACGGCGCCGTAATCCCGTGTTGATTCGACGGTGATCCTCGCGTAAGGCCACCTTGCTACGGTCGCATGTGCCCGCTCGAATCCGCCGGCCTCGCCGATCCGTCGACCCGCCAGGGCCGCCCGCCGAGGCCGGCACCACGCTCACCTGCCCGCCGCACGCAGGGTCGGCCCGTGACCCGTCGGCCGACCAACAAGGAGACCCGGACCGTGAACAAGGTCCTTCTGACCGGCCGCCTCACGCGGGACCCGGAGATGCGAGCACTCGCCTCCGGCAAGCACGTCACGCAGTTCAGCGTGGCGACCAACGAATACGCCGGAAACGGCAAGGAGCGCCCCGAATTCCACAGCATCGTCACCTGGGACCGGCTCGCCGAGATCTGCGGGCGCTACCTCGGCAAGGGCCAGCAGGTCTCGATCGAGGGCCGGATTCAGACCCGTACCTGGGACGACGAGCGGGGCGCGAGGCACTGGAAGACCGAAGTGGTGGCCTCGAGCGTGGAGATGCTGTCCGGGCGCCGCAAGAAGGACTACGCGGCTGAGGCTGTTGCCGACGCGCTGGAGGCCCAGGGCGAAGGCCTCGAGGGTGGCTTGAACGGTGACGGCATCAGTGCCGAGGACCCGATCCCGGAGGCCGTTGCGGCCTGACCTCGGCGCCCTCTCCTCTCTCTCGACCCGGCGGCGCTGGCCTCCCCAGCGCCGCCGGGTCGTGTCTGCGCACGGCAAGTCGAACGCGCGCGCTGCAACTCGCGTGCGGGACAGCCCAAGGAGGCGCCGGCACCCGATCCTGTTCGAGCCTCCAATGAACGCCCGGAGTGCGGTACGACCGCCGAGACCGCGCCGGTCGACGATCTGGAACGGTGAGCGAGCAGGGACGACACCCAGCGTCGCCGATTGGTGGATCCAGAACGCTCAGCGCGCAGCAACGACGTGATCTGCTCCGTCCGTCGGTCAGTGGGGACGCTGGGCGTTCAGCGCTCGGGTGCGTCGCGCGAGCCCTCGGAATCGCCCTGGGGACCGGGGTCGCTCCGTGCAGGGACTTGATAGAGACGCCGGCGCGGGATACCGGTCACGGCCGCCACGTGCCGGGAAGCCTCCGAACGACCCATCCCGCCGGCGACGAGCGCTTCGACCTCGACGAGCGCCGCCGCCTCATCCGTTGATCCCCTGCCTCCGGTTCCCCCAACACGGGACGCAGCCGCGCCCTCAGACCAGCCGACCACGATGACCGCTTCGCCGCGCGCGGGCACAGATCCATCGACAACGGCGTCGGCCAGATCGCTGAGCTTGCCGCGGACGACCTGCTCGTGGATCTTCGTCAGCTCGCGGCAGATCGCGCCGGGCCGCTCCGGCCCGCACGCGGCGACGAGATCCCGGAGCGTCGCGCCCAGGCGCCCCGGTGCCTCGAAGATGACCGCGCCGCGTTCGTCGGCGGCAAGCCGGGCGAGGCGTTCGCGCCGTTCGCGCCCGCTTCGCGGCAGGAAGCCCTCGAATGCCCAGCGCGGACCGGCGATCCCTGATGTCGCGATCGCCGCCAGCACGGCCGATGCGCCCGGGATCGCTTCCACCCGGCCCCCCTCGGCGGCCCAGGCCGCCGCGAGCTCCATGCCGGGATCGCTGACCGCCGGTGTGCCGGCGTCGGTCACGAGCGCGAGATCTGCGCCGGCGCGGAGGTGTGCGAGCAGCTCCGCGGTCCGTTCGGGCGCGCTCTGGGCGTGGTAGCTCCTCGTCCTGGTCGTGATCGCGTACCGGGCCAGGAGGCGTCGTGTCACCCGCGTGTCCTCGGCGGCAATAAGTGGGACCGCGCGCAGGACCTCAATCGCGCGGAACGTGATGTCGCCGAGGTTCCCGATGGGCGTCGCGACGAGGAACAGCGTGCCGCCGGCCATCGGCGGCGTCAGGAGGACGGGGGGCCGGGCTGGCGCCGCGGGTCCGGGTCGTCGTTCGGGTCGGCTGTGAGCTGTCCCAGCTTCGCGACCGGCGCCAACTGCCGCTTGAACTCCGAGCCGGCGACCATTCGGTCCACGCGATCCACGAACGCGGGATCGAAACCCATCGCGACGACCTCCTCGGCCGAGCGGCCCCTGTCGATCCGCCAGAACAGGAGCCGGTCGAGCTGCGGGTAGGAGAAGCCGGCCTCCCCCTCGTCGGTCTGGCCCGGCCACAGATCCGCGGACGGGGCCTTCACGATGATCTGCTCGGGGACGCCGATGGCCGCTGCCAGCTGTCGCACCTGGCTCTTGTAGAGGTCGCCGATCGGATTGAATGCCGACGCGCTATCCCCGAACAACGTCGTATAGCCGATGAGGCCCTCGGTCTTGTTGCCGGTCCCCACAACCAGCCCGCCCCATGTGACGGATCGGTCGTACAGGACGGCCATTCGCATTCGGGCCGCGAAGTTGCCGCGGCGCAGTGCGCTCACCTCGGCCTGCCCTTCGTAGAAGGCGTCAACCATCGGGCCGACCTGCACGACCTCGGATGTGCAACCCAGTCGCTCCACGACGTCGGCGGCGTGGACCAGCGAGGCCGGTGACGATGTCCGAGAAGGCATGAGGACACACAGGAGCCGGTCGGCGCCGATCGCCTCTGCCACAAGGGACGCGACGAGTCCTGAGTCGATCCCGCCGGACAACCCGAGGACGGCTCGTTCGAACCCGGCCCCCTTGAGCTGGCCGCGGATGAACTCTCCGATGACGCCCCGCGCGGCGTCTGTGTCGATCGCGAGCTCGGCAGGCAGTTCGAACAGCGGCGTGCCGTTCGCTCCGATCGGGACGGTTGGAGCTGGCCGGCTCACGTCGCGCCCGTGGGGATCGCCGGGATTGGCCGGCTCATGCTGCCATGGTCCGGTTGGCTTCGGTCATCCGCGGAGTCTACTCGGCCGCCGGCAGGGGCTCCGGGGCGGACATCGCCGGGGCCGAGCCAACCGACGTACGTGCGCGGGTGACCAGGCCCTGCTCCGCGGATCCGGAGACTTTCTCGGCGAAGTGACAGGCGACCTCGTGACCCGACGCGAGCTCCCGCAGGGCGGGTTCCTCGGCCACGCACTGCTCAGGATTGCCGAGCCGCTCGCGCAGCCAGCAGCGCGTGTGGAAACGGCACCCGGACGGCGGAGCGGCCGGAGAGGGCACGTCACCCTGGAGAATGATCCGTCGTCGGCCCTGCTCAATCGCCGGGTCCGGGATCGGAACCGCGGAGAGCAGTGCGACGCTGTACGGGTGCAGGGGCTCGGTGTTCAGATCCCGTGATGCTGCGACCTCGACGAGCCGGCCGAGGTACATCACCGCGATGCGATCGCTGATGTGCCTGACGACGGCGAGGTCGTGGGCGATGAAGAGGTACGTCAATCCCAGGCGGCCCTGGAGCCGCTGCAGCAGGTTGAGGATCTGCGCCTGGATCGAGACATCCAGGGCGCTGATCGGCTCGTCCGCGACGATGAGGTCCGGGTCGAGGGCGAGCGCGCGAGCCACGCCGATCCGTTGTCGCTGGCCGCCCGAGAACTCATGCGGGTATCGCACGCCGTAGGCAGCATCGAGACCAACCAGCGGCAGGAGTTCCCTGATCCGATCCTGGCGATCCTGCTTGCTGCCGATGGAGTGGATATCGAGCGGCTCCGCGATGATCGATCCAGCGGTCATCCGGGGGTCAAGCGAAGCGTACGGGTCCTGGAAGATCATCTGGACCCGTCGACGCATGCCGCGCAGCTCCGCGCCCTCAAGGTTCGCGATGTCCACCCCGTCGAACTCGACGCGCCCTGCCGTGGGCTTGTAGATCCGGACGATTCCCCGGCCGGTCGTGCTCTTGCCGCAGCCCGACTCGCCGACCAGGCCGAATGTCTCGCCCTTGCGCAACTCGAAGCTGACCCCGTCCACTGCGCGAATGTCGCCGACGTGTCGCTCGAAGATGATCCCCTCCTTGATCGGGAAGTGGACCTTCAACCCCTCCACGCGGAGCAGCGGGCGCCCGCCATCCGAGGCCGGAGTGGCGCCGGATGGCACGGTCGGCCCCGTGGCCGGGGTCGGCACGACAGGCTCGGTCATGCGTGTGCGTCCACCGCGAGGGCGAGCTCATCCAACCGCCCCGCGGGTGCGGGAGCGGGCCGGAAGCCCGGGCGGACCGGTCTGCCCTCGGCTGCCTCGGTGGCACTAGGTGGGTTGTGGCAGGCGATCTGATGCGTGGCTTCTGGTCCGGTCGTGATCAGCCGGGATCCGGGCTGCAGGGGCCCGAGCGACGGGTTGTCCGTCCAGCACGCCTCGAGGCGCCAGGCACATCGTGACGCGAACGGGCAGCCGACCGGCGCCTGGCGCATATCCGGCGGCCGCCCCTCGATCGGGATGAGTTCCTCGTCGTCACGCTCGGTCACCTTCGGGATCGAGTGCAGCAGGCCCACCGTGTACGGGTGCGACGGATGGGCAAACAGGATCGTTGTCGGCGCCGTCTCCACGATGTAGCCGGCATACATCACGTTGATCCGCTGGGTCATTCCGGCGACGACACCGAGGTCGTGCGTGATGAGGATGAGGGCCGTGCCACCCTCGGTCGTGAGCCGTTGGAGGAGATCCAGGACCTGCGCCTGGATCGTGACGTCCAGCGCGGTGGTCGGCTCGTCGGCGATGAGGAGCTTGGGCTCCAGGGCAAGCGCGATCGCGATCATCACGCGCTGGCGCATGCCCCCGCTGAACTGGTGCGGAAAACTCCTCAGGCGAGTCTCGGGACTCGGAATCCCGACGGTCTCGAGCAGCTGGATCGCGCGCGTGCGCGCATCCGCCTTCGAGATTTGCCGATGGGCCCGAATCGTCTCGACCAACTGTTCCTCGATCGTGAGGACCGGGTTCAGCGAGGTCATCGGATCCTGGAAGATCATGGCGATCTCCTTGCCCCGGAGATCGCGCACCTCGGACTCGGGGAGCGTCATCAGATCGATGCCGTCGAACAGGACCTGGCCGCCCTCGATCCGCCCGGCAGGCTTGGGAAGCAGGCGCATGAGTGCCAGGTTCGTGACGCTCTTGCCGCAGCCCGACTCGCCGACGAGCCCGATCGTCTCGCCGGCCTCCAGCTTGAAGCTGACGCCGTTCACCGCGTGGATCGTGCTGTCGGCCGTGCGGAAGCGGACGATGAGGTCGCGGACCTCGAGGAGGGGCATCGTCCGGCCTACCGCTTCAGTCGTGGATCGAGCGACTCCCGAAGGCCGTCGCCAAGCAAGTTGAACCCGATGGCGGACACCACGATGGCGCCGCCGACGAAGAACACGATGTGGGGGGCCGTCTGGAGGAATCGGCGGGCGTCGACCAGCATGGTTCCCCACTCCGGGGTCCGCGGGTCGGGGGGCCCGAGGCCCAGGAACCCGAGGCCGGCGATGTCGATGATCGCCGTCGCCAGCACGAGCGTCGCCTGAACGATCAGTGGCGTTAGTGCGTTAGGGAGCATATGGCGGACCAGGAGCCGCATCCTGGACGCCCCGATCGACCGCGCCGCGATGACATAGTCGGCCTCACGCAGGGCCAGCAACGAGCCGCGCAGCAACCGGGCAAAGACCGACGCGTACGTCACCGCGATCGCGAGCATCAGCTGGAGCATCCCACGATCGAGCCAGGCGATGATTCCGATCGCGAGCAGGATGCCGGGGATGGCCAGCAGGACATCGGTGGTACGCATGAGAAAGGCATCCACCCGGCCGCCGATCCCTCCCGCGAGCGCTCCCACAACCCCTCCCATCACCAGGGCCATCACGACCGCGATGACGCCCACCTGGAGGCTGATCTGGGCGCCATACAGAACCCGGCTGAACATGTCGCGGCCGAGCAGATCGGTCCCGAACAGGTGAGTGGGACCGGGCGGTTCAAGTCTCCCGCCCACGCGCTGCTCGTATGGCCCATACGGTGCGATCAGCGGCGCGAGGAACGCGACCCCAATGAACACGACGATGAGCACCAACCCGACCATCGCCGGCTTGTTCCGCCGGAGGCGACTGACGGCGTCGCTCCAGAGGCCGCGGCTGACGCGGGCTTCGATCGCGCGGGTGGACGCGGCGGCGGCCGTCACGTGGCAGTCCTGGTGGGGGGCGTGCTCATGAGTACCGGATCCTCGGGTTCAGGACGGCGTAGCCGATATCGACGATGAGGTTGACGACGAGGAAGATCAGGGCGAACACGAGGATCGTCGACTGGACGATCGTCAGGTCCCGGTTGCCGATGGCATCGACCACCCAGCGCCCGACGCCGTTCCAGACGAAGACCGTTTCCGTCAGTACCGCGCCTGCGAGCAGGCCGCCCACCTGGAGCCCGATCACGGTGGTCACCGGCAACCACGCATTTCGCATGATGTGGCGATCGTCGACGCGCCGGTCGCTGAGCCCCTTGGCCCGTGCAGTCCGAACGTAATCCTCGTTCGCGACCTCGATGACGGCCGCGCGGGTGATCCGCGCGATGATCGCCAAGGGGATCGAGCCGAGGGCGATGGACGGCAGGATGAGGTGCCGTATCGCGTCGACGAACAGGTCCCAGCGTCCGGCGACGGCGGTGTCGATGAGCAGGAAGTTGGTCGTGGTGACGAACCGCTCTCGGACATCGATTCGACCCTGTGTCGGCAGCCAGTCCAACCCGACACCGAAGATCACGATGAGGATGAGGCCGAGCACGAAGACCGGGATGCTGATCCCGAACAGGCTGATTGCCGTGACGCCGCCGTCGATCCAGCCCTGCGCATGGCGGGCGGCGAGGCGGCCGAGGGGAATGCCGAGACCGACGGCGAAGATGAGGGCGCCGACGGTCAGCTCCACGGTCCCGGGGAATCGGACCGCGAACTCGTCGAAGAAGGGCTTGTTGTTGATGACGGAGGCCCCGAAGTCTCCCCGCAGCAGGTCGCCAAGATAGGTGAGGTACTGCTCCCAGAGAGGGGCGTTGAGCCCGAGGTTCTCGCGCAGCCGGTCGCACGAGGCTTCCGTCCGGTGCTGGCCCAGGATCGCCGTGCACGGGTCGCCCGGCAGGAGGTGGACGAAGGCGAACAGAACGACCGACAACCCGAGCAGCACCGGGATCGTCGCAAGGAGCCGGCGGACGATGTACTTGGTCATCGATCGGGCCGTTCGGTCCTGTGGGATGACGCACCCCCGGGGCCGTAGTGGCTCCGGGGGTGCGGTTCAGTTCAACGGTCTCCGCCGCGGCGCGGCGGAGATGCCGGCTAGCGGTCCAGCCAGACCGAGTTGAAGTACTCGGTCAGGGCGCCGCTTCCGACGAAACCCATGACGTCGGCGCGGGCGGCGGCCGGCGGCTTGGAGTTGATCATCGGAATGGTCGGGAGGTCCGCCTTCAGAAGGTCCTGAGCGTGCTCCCACAGCGACTTGGCCGTGGCCTCCTCGGTCGCGGCGAGCGCGTCGTTCATTGTCTTCTCAAGCTCGTCGTTCAGGTAGGCGAACTCCGGCGACGGAGCGCCGTCGACGTAGCCGAAGAACGCGGTCTTGAGGAAGTTGTCCGGCCCGGCCCAGTCACAGGTCCAGCCGAGCATCCACATCTCGAAGTTGCCCGCGTACTCGTGATCGAGATAGTCAGGCCGCCACGTCTCGGTGTGCGGCACGATCGTGAACCCGACCGCCTCGAGGTCGCCGGTCAGGGCCTCAAAGATGCCCTTCGGATCCGGCATGTACGGCCGGGTGACGTCGGATGGGTAGTAGAAGTCGATGGTCAGATCGTCGCCGGTCAGTCCGGATTCGGCGATCAGGTCCTTCGCCTTCTGCGGGTCGTAGGTCGGCAGTCCGAGGGACTTCGCGTACTGCGTGTTCACCGGCATCCAGTTGTCCGCGGGGACGGCCAGGCCGGCGTAGAAGGTATCGATAAGGTACTGCTTGTTGACCGCGTACGCGATCGCTTCGCGGATCTTGGGGTTGTTGATCGGGGTGTACTTGTGGTTCATCGAAATCTGCATCGCGTTGCAGCTCTCGCCACGATCCACGACCGCCAGATCGCCATTGGCGGCGATCGTCGCGATGTCCACCGGCGCAATCGTCTGGGCGAAATCGATCTCGCCTGTCGCGAGCCCATTGAGGCGCTGCGCCTCCTCGGCGACCGGCCTGAAAACGATCGCGTCGAGGTACGGGACGCCATCCGGATCCCAGTAGCCGTCGTAGCGTTCGACGGTGATGTGGTCACCGACCACCCACTCAGCAAACTTGAACGGACCGGTACCGACCATGGCCGTCGCTCCGCCCTGGGCGTAGCTGACCTTGCTGATGTCCAGCTCGGTGTTGTCGGCCTGCCCCGCCTTGAGGGCCGTTGGGCTGGAGATACCGAACACCGTCAGGGTCTGCGTGAGCAGGAACGACGAGTTCGGGGTCCGGAGCGTGATCGCGATCGTGGATGCATCCACGACATCGACGGCCGCGACGTTCGAGGCCGCGCCGTAGCCGCCGAAGACGGCGCCGGCGTAGTAGCTGTAGTCCTGGAGCTCGGTCGGGAAGTTGATCCAGCGGTCGTAGTTGTACTTGATCGCTTCGGCATCGACGCTCGTGCCGTCATGGAACTTCACGCCCTGCCGGAGCTTGAATGTGTACGTTTTGCCATCTGCTGACAGCGTCCAGCTCTCGGCGAGGGTTGGCCTGACCTTGGAGGTCGATCCGGGCTCGAGCGAGACCAACCCCTCCATAACCTGGTTCATGACGTACGAGCTGTTGCTGTCGTCGATCAGGGCCGCATCCGTGCGGCTGATGTCACCCGGGAGCGCCACGACGAGGGTGCCGCCTGCCTTGGGCTGGTTGCCCTCGGTCGGAGCCGGGGTTGCCGTACTGCCTGGGGCGGGCGTCGCGCCGCTGGTCGGCGAGGGCGATGACGCCCCGCCACACGCTGCGAACGCGATCGCCGCGGTGGCGACGAGCGCGCCGATCCGCATACGATTCATCCTGTTCTCCTCCAGCTAGCCCGGTCGCGGCCGGGGTGACGGGCCGTCAGACTTCTGCTCATGGCCCACGGTCGGCGCCCATCGTAGCGACTCAGTCCATCCGCGTCACGCGACTTTTGAGCGAAGCCGGCTCGTGCCGTGATTCGCGGAGGTGCCGGCTACGGACTTCTACTCGAACGACAGCCCTGCAGGTTCAGGTTGCGTTGCTGGAGGAGCGCCTCGAGAGCGACGCGCTACAGGTTCAGGATGCGTTGCTGGAGGATCGCCTCGAGCAGCAGGTTCTTGAGGATGGCCCGTGCCGGGCTATAGGCGGTGAGACCCTCGGCAAGCTTGCGGCTGCCCTCCTCCACGCCCGGCACGTCTCCGGCCGTGATCGAATCACGGAGCAGGGTGGCTCCATCGACCATCAACGGGTAGGCCTTTCGGAGGTGTTCCGCAAGTTCCTTCGTCTTGTCGAACCTCTCGAGCGGATCGACGCTCGGGATGAGGTCCTCGACGACCGGGATCAGGCCGTCCGCCGCGCCCCACATCAGGGCGACGTCGCTCGCATCGGCGGCGGTGATGAAGTCCTGGCCGGCCTTGGCGATCTCCCCATCGGCTCCGGCGAGCTTGATGACGGCGAGGACGGCCGTGCCCGGCCAGCGAGACGGCTTCGGACCGGGCGACTCGGTGCCGGCCGTGACGACCGGCGAAGGCGTAGCGGTGGTACCGCCACAGGCCGTGACGAGGCCGGCGAGAACGAGCGCGGCCATCAGCCATGTCGGGCGCCGACGACGGCGAGCCGCGCGCCGTGCCGGAACGCTGGGCATGCCTAGATCGCGGCCGCCGTATCGATGACGGACTGGGCCGCCACCGTGTCGGCGACGGTGGAGTCCGTGATGCTGTCCTCGAAGTGGCAGGCGACACGGTGACCGGACGCGAGGACGCGCAGCTCGGGCTCCTCGGTCGTGCAACGCTCGGGCTTGCCGAGTTGCTCTCGCAGCCAGCACCGGGTGTTGAAGCGGCATCCGGGCGGTGGCGCAACCGGCGACGGGACGTCGCCCTTCAGCACGAGGCGCTTCTGACGGCGCCGCGGATCTGCATCCGGGATGGCCGACAGCAGCGCAATCGTGTAGGGATGCCGGGCGTTGCGATACAGATCCTCGACCGTGCCGACCTCCACGATCTTGCCGAGATACATGACCCCGACCCGATCGCTGAAGTACTGGATCACGGACAGGTTGTGGCTGATGAACAGGTACGTCAGATTGAAGTCGCGGCGCAGGTCGAGCAGCAGGTTGAGCACCTGGCTCTGGATGGACACGTCGAGGGCGGATACGGGCTCGTCGCACACGATGAACTTCGGCTCAAGGGCGAGGGCTCGCGCGACCCCGATCCGTTGCCGCTGGCCGCCCGAGAACTCGTGGGGGTACCGGCGCGTGTACTCACGCCGCAGGCCGACCGTTTCCAGCGCGTCCTCGACCTTCTTGTCGCGCGCCTTCCGATCGGTCAATCCCTGGGCGAGCAGACCCTCGCCGATGATGTCGCTGATCGGCATTCTTGGATTGAGCGAGCCGAATGGGTCCTGGAAGATGATCTGCATCTGGCGGCGGAGCGGGCGCAGCTCGTCAGCGGACATGCCGATCACGTCCTGGCCATTGAACTGGACGGCCCCGGCGGTGGGCTCGGTCAGGCGGAGGATCGACCGTCCGAGCGTCGTCTTGCCGCAGCCTGATTCCCCCACGAGGCTGAAGATCTCGCCCGGGTACACCTCGAAGTCGACGCCATCGACCGCGTAGACGGTCGCGACCTGGCGCTTCAGGATGCCGCCATGAATCGGGAAGTGCTTCTTGAGCCCCGTGACCTGGAGCAGCGGCTCGCCGCCGATCGAGGGTGACTGGATCGTCGGCGCGGTCACCGGTCACCCCCGCTGGACAACGTCATGCCTGGATCTTCCTTCAATCCTCGTCCGACGCGCATCGCGCCGGCATGGTGGTCGAGTGCGTTGACGCGGCGGCTCTCACCGACCTTGCCGTGGAGATGACACCTCGCAAGTTGGCCGCTGGTGGATCCTGCGACCTCCGCCAGATCCGGCGCGACATCGCGGCAGAGGTCCCAGGCGTACGGACAGCGGGGCTCGAACCGGCAGGCGGGGGGCAGATGGAACGGCGACGGCACGACGCCCTTGATGACCGACAGGCGGCCCCCGCGCTTCTCCGCGGTCGGGATCGACTCGAGCAGGCCCATCGTGTAGGGCGCGCGCGGCTCGAGCATCACGTCGTTGACCGACCCTTGCTCCACGATCTGGCCGGCGTACATGACGACGACGTGGTCGACCATCTCCGCCACGACGCCAAGATCATGCGTGATCAGCAGCAGGGCCGAGCCCGTCTTCTGCTGGATGACCTTGAGGAGCTCCAGGATCTGTGCCTGGATCGTGACATCGAGGGCGGTCGTCGGTTCGTCGGCGATCAGCAGCTTCGGCTCACACGACAGGGCCATCGCGATCATCACGCGTTGGCGCATGCCGCCCGACATCTCGTGCGGGTACTGCTTGATCCGCTTTTCCGGACTCGGAATACCGACCATCCGCAGCGATTCAATCGACCGGTCGCGAGCTTCCCTGTTGTTCACCTTGAGGTGGAGCCGGACCTGCTCGGCGATCTGTTCCCCGATCGAGAGCACGGGATTCAGGCTGGTCAGGGGCTCCTGGAAGATCATCGCGATGTCCTTGCCCCGGACCTTGCGCATGGAGTCGATCGGCATGTGCAGGATCTCCCGGCCGTCGAACCAGACCTCGGACTCTGCGCCGATCACAGCCGGCGGAATGTCCAGCAGGCGCATGATCGTCAGGGCCGTGACGCTCTTGCCGGAGCCCGATTCGCCGACGATGCCGAGCGTCTGGCCGCGGCCGAGGGAGAAGGACACACCGTCCACCGCGGGCACGATCCCGTCGAGGACCTTGAAGTGCGTCTTCATGTCCCGGACGTCGAGCAGGGTCTCACGCGCCGGCGGCGTGCCCAGCGGCGCCGGGGCCGACAGGGTCTCGGTCATGCTCGCGACCTCGGGTCGAGCGCGTCGCGCAGGCCGTCGCCGATGAAGTTGACTGCCAGCACCGTCAGGATGATTGCCACGCCGGGGAACATTGGCCACCACCAGTTACCAAGGGGGATGAAGGTCAGGGCGTTCGACAGGATGTTGCCCCACGTCGGCGTCGTCGGGCTGACGCCAAAGCCGAGGAAGCTGACGAACGCCTCCCCGATGATGTTGCCGGCCACGATGAGCGAGGCGGCCACGACGATCGGCGAGATGGCATTCGGCAGGATGTGCCGGAAGATGATCCGCCGGTCCCGCACCCCGACGGCGCGTGCTGCCTCGACGAACTCGCGCTCGCGAATCGAGAGGAACTGGCTGCGCACGAGGCGCGAAACGCCCATCCAGCTGAAGAGCCCGAAGATGACCACGATCAGCACGACGCTCCCGTTGCCGAAGAAGCGACTGGCCACCAGGATCACGAACAGGAGCGGCAGGCTGAGCATGACGTCGACGATCCGCATCAGCAGGTTGTCGACGAATCCGCCGACGTACCCGGCGACAGAACCCACGATCGTGCCGATGACGACCCCGATGGTCATGCTCGAAAACCCAATGAACAGCGAGGTTCGGGCGCCGTTGACGACGAGCTTGAAGACGTCCCGCTGGAGGCCTCCGGTCTCGCCGAACAGGTGATCGAGGGACGGCGAACGGCCCTGATAGACGATCTTGTCCGGGACCGGGATCGTGGCGAACTCATACGGCACGAAGATCGGGCCGACCAGCGCCAGGAGGACCAGGGTCGCGATGATCGCGAGCCCCACGAGAGCCAGCCGATGACCGCGGAACTTGCGCCACGCGAGCTGCCACTGGCTGAGCGACTCGAGGCCAACCTCGTAGTCCTCGCCTGCCTCCTCGGCACGGCGAAGGCGTTCGGCGTCGATGGCGGCCTGGTTCGGGAGTGACTCGGACATCAGGGCCAGTCCTTCAGAAGGTGATGCGTGGATCGACGACCGCGTAGGCGACGTCGGCCAGCAGGTTGGCGAACACGACGATCGTCGCCGAGATCAGGAGCACACCCATCAGCACGGGGTAGTCGAAGCTGTTGATCGACAGGATGGTCAGACGGCCGATCCCCGGCCACGAGTAGATCGTCTCGGTGACGATCGCGCCGGTGAACAGGAACGGGATCTCGAGCCCGATGTTCGTCACCACCGGCAGCATCGCGTTGCGCAAGGCGTGCTTGAACGTCACCGTCCGGCCGGGCAGGCCCTTGGCCTTGGCCGTTCGCACGTAGTCCTGGCCCAGCGCCTCGAGCATGCTCGCGCGGACGAAGCGCGAGTCGCCGGCGATATTCACGGCGACGAGGGTGAACACGGGCAGGATGAGGTGCTTGGCGATATCCAGGATCGCGTCCAGGGTGTTCGCACCGAAATAGACCCAGTAGTCGTCACTGCCGAATGGCGGCGACACCCTGGTCTCCGTCATCCCCCCGGCTGGAAGGATGTTCAGGCCGGGCCCGCTGAACAGGAAGATGAGCATGATTCCGAGCCAGAACGTCGGCATTGCGTAGCCGACGTAGGCAAACACGGTTGCCGCCTGATCGAACAGCGAATAGCGGTGGATCGCGGCGTAGACCCCCATGAGGATCGCGACGGACAGCCACACGAAGAGGGCTACGCTGGCCAGGATGAGTGTCGGCAGTGCCGCCCGGCTGATCGACTTGTTGACCAGCTCGCCGGTCGAGATCGAGAAGCCGAAGTCCCCGTGGAGGACGCCGTTCGTGGCCCCGCTGAGTGGTGTCGGGAAGACATTCAGCCAGCCGTCAGGACCCGCGAACGCTGCCGGCGCAGGCAGCACCCCCAGGATCTTGTCGTCCACTTCCTTGTTGCAGAAGCCCATCCACCGGCAGTACTGCACCGGCACCGGCTGGTCCAGACCCCAGGCCTTCTTGAATTCTTCCTTCATCTCCTGGGTGATCCTGGGGTTCTGGGCGAACTTCGCGGTGGGCCCGCCCGGGGCCGCCAGGAGGATGGCGTAGACGACGATGGTGATCCCGAACAGGACCGGAATCGCCTGGACGGCCCGTCGGATGATGTACTTGATCATCGCAGCACCATTGGTCCTCGTCGTTCGGGTCGGGTCAGGACGCCCGCTGGGGTACGCGGAGGATACGTCTCGGGGCGCCCGCGTGGCGGGCGCCCCGAGCGATTACGGGTCGAGGATGCTGACCCCTTGGTCAGTCGGGGTTCGCTACCCCTTCAGGAACCAGTCATCCGCGTTCCACGTCAGGCCGGCCTGGGTCGGGTTCGCGAAGAAGTTCCCAAGCTTGGGCGAGTGGAGCTCGACCTGCTTGCGGTAGTACAGCGGGATCTCGATGATGTCCCGCGCGTAGACCTCCTGGAAGGTCGCCATCGCGTCGCGGATCTCCGCGAAGTCGACGGTGTCCTTGACGGTCTGGAGGGCGGCATCGACGTCTGCGTTCTTGATGAACGCGTCGTTCCCGCCGTTCGGCTCGAGCTGCGAGCTGTGGTACGTGAAGTACGGCTGCAGTGGGTCGAACGAGGACGAGAACGCGTGCTCGGCGATGTCGAAGTTGCTGTGCGCCAGTGCGCACGGCGTGTCACGAGTGGACTCGTTGTAGTCGGCGAAGATGTCCGCCGGCGACACCGCGTTCACGACCGTCTCGATCCCCACGTCCTTGAGCCACGCCGCGCCGAGGGCGAGGGTGTCCACGCGGACCTGGCGGGTGGTGGTGCACAGTTCGATCTTGAGGCGAATGCCGTCCTTTTCACGGGTGCCGTCGCCGTCGCCGTCCACCCAGCCGGCGGCCTCGAGGGTCGCCTTCGACTTCGCCGGATCAAAGACCGCGGACGGCTGCTCCGAGAAGTACCACAGGCCGGGGAGGATGCTGGTGTTGGCCAGCTGGACCGAGTTGCCCAGCAGGCGCTCGTTGATGGCGGCCTTGTCGATGGCCGTGGAGACCGCCTGGCGAACCGCCGGGTCGGACGCCGGGCAGAAGTCACCACGATCGGTCACGGCGGGATTCTGCGAGCAGCCGCCGATGGCCAGTGTCGTGTCCAGGTCCTCGAAGAAGGACCAGTTGGGCCGCCAGAACTCGTACAGCAGGGCCGGGATGGCCGACACCTGGTCGCCGAGATCGGCGATCTTGACGATGTCGGAGTCCTGGAGGTCCGTCGCGACGTCGATCTCGCCGCCCCGGTAACCCGCGATCATCGCATCGGCGTCCGTGTACCACTTGAAGATGATCGTGTCGAGGTGGGCAGACTTGCCCGAGATCGAGCTCTTGTACTGGTCATTGCGGACCATGCGCAGGTCCTGGCCCGGCGTGACGGAGCCGAACTTGAACGGGCCCGAAACGGGCATGTTCACGACTTCGTCCGGACGGAACCCACCACCGGCAACCTGGTCGGCCATCGGGATGGCTTCGAGGAAGTGCCGCGGGAGTGGTGCGATCTGGACGGTCAGATACCCGGAGTAGATGACCTTCCAGTGCTGGACGATGTCCGTGTCCGAGGCGCAGTCGAATGCGCTGATGTCCTCGTAGCCGGCGGTGATGACGCCGACGTTCTCCGGATCGAGCACCCACTCCCACGCGTACTTGAAGTCGTCGCAGGTGAGGGGCTGCCCGTCAGACCACTTGAGGCCGTCGCGGAGCTTCCAGGTGATGGTCATGGCATCGCCGCCATCGCCAGGCACCTTGACGCCGCCATTTTCGGTTGTCGGGATCACGGCCGCAAGACCAGGCAGCCACTTGTAGTCGTGCGAGGCGCCGATGAGCGACGCCCATGCCGTGGACGCGACATTCGCCTCGGTCACCTGGCCGAGGTAGAAGGGGTTGAACTGGTTCGCCTCCTGCCAGTCGCCGACGACGATCGTGCCGCCATCCGTGCCGGCTTCCACGAGATTCGGATACTCGCTGTTGAACAGCTCGACTTCCTCGACCGGCTGCGGCGTAACGACCGGCGGGGGTTCCGTCGGCGTGACCGGGCCAGACGTTGGTGACGGGCTCGCCGCACCTCCGCATGCCGCGAACACGATCGCCGTGGCCGCGAGCACGCCAAACATCCTCTTCCGCATCAATGCTCCTCCAATGTGACTCTCGTCATCTTCCACTCGTCAGACGACCGCTCCGGTGGCGTTCCTCGCCCATGCCGAGTGGCACGGGTCGAGGCTGGGAAATCGCGCGCACGGGTGAGCAGCGGCGCCTGCACTTCGACCTACTATGCGGACCCGGTCGCGGCGTTGTCAACTGACGCCGCGGCCTTGCGTCGTCGGTTGTGACGGGCGCACCTCCTTCGATCCGGGTTTGGTCCCATCCGGGATCAGCCGTTGCCCTGACGACGCGCGGTCACGAGTGGGCGCGGGCTGGGAGATCGTTGCTTGTTGCGCTTGCTGGATGTAACGCATCTCAACCGCAAGAACGAATTGGACACGGCTCGACGGCCCGGTCGGCTCGCTCGCGGGCATGAAGCCCGGCGCCATCCCCGATATCGCCACACGGCCGACGATGACCCCGACCAGCAACGTGCTGGTGATCAAACCGGCAACGCTCGCCCGTGCCCGCCACGCGGTCTCGCGGACGTGCCGCCGAGAGGCCTCGACACGCGAGCGGAGCCGAACCCACGAGTCGGCCGGCGACTCTGCTCGCACTGAATCCCGTGCCCAGCGCTGCAGCCTGATCAGCGCGAGCACTGTGTCGGCGACACTCGCGCGGCACTCCGAGCACCGTTCCAGGTGGCCGGCGGCATCCGGACCGGATGCCTGACCGACTCGTCCGATCGCCGCAGCGCCGCTCATCGCCACCAATTCCTCGACCACGCCAAGGAGCTGAGGCAGATACCGACGACACTCACCGGGTCCGGTTCGAGACCGCCCGTGGGTGGTCACGGCGGTGCCTCGCGACGTGCCTTCGCGGCCTCCGTCACAAAGTGCGAAGCCGGCTGCGGCTCCTCGGCCTCGAGGTGGAGGCGAAGCGCCTGGATCGCATAGTGCAGCCGGGACTTGACGGTCCCGAGCGCCACGCCGAGCGACGTCGCCGTCTCCTGGAGGCTCATCTCCTGCAGGTAGTACAGGACGACGACGCTGCGTTGCTTCTCCGGCAGGGCGGCAATGCCGCGGCGAACGGCCAGTTGGAGCTCGGCCTGCTCGGCTCGAGCCTCGGGCTGCATGCTGCCATCCCGAAGTGACGCCGTAACGGTGTCATCGATCACCTGAGTCGGCAGGCGGCGCCTCGCGTGGCGTGAGTAACCAAGATTCATCGCGACCCGGTTGAGCCAGGGCAGGGGCGATGCATCCAGGCGGAGCGTTGCCCGATGGCGATATGCGCGGGCAAAGGTGTCCAGCAGAACCTCCTCGGCCGCACACCGATCGCCAAGCAGCCCGAAGCTCGTTCGGTAGACGTTTCGCCGGTAGCGTTCGAACAACAACTCGAAGGCATCCAGGTCATCGGCCTGGATACGGCGAAGCAGCTCCGCGTCCGAGGGCGGGCTCAACGGGGGGGCCGCGAGGCCTCGCTGGTCATCCATCGGTTTCGATCCTCGGGTCGATTCGATCCGCGGGTCGGGGCGCACTCGCTCCCCCATCATGCCGATACACGTGCGTCAGCACAGAGGTTCATCGTCCACCGTCGGCCAACCAGCGACAACCTGACCTGCGCCAATCTGGCGGTCAGCCTTCCGAGATGAGCCGTTCATAAGCGGCGGCGTCGAGCAGCTCGTCAAGAGCAGCGGGATCCGAGACTCGCACCCGGATCAGCCACCCGGCACCGTAGGGATCGCTGTTGACAACCTCCGGCGATCCGGCCAGGTCTCCGTTCGCGTCGGTCACCTCGCCGGCGACCGGCGCGTACACGTCGCTTACGGCCTTGACGGACTCGACCACGCCAAACGTCGCGTGCTGGGCGAGCGTCCGGCCGACCTCCGGGAGCTCAACGAACACGACATCGCCCAGCTGGTCGGCGGCGTACGCCGTGAGGCCGACCGTTGCGACGTCGCCGTCGAGCCGGACCCACTCGTGGTCCTTGGTGTACCGGAGATCCGACGGGGTCATCGCGGTGCGTCCTCCTCCTGGGCGGGCCTCGATCACGCGGCTTGATTCGCTGGCGACGATCCGTTTGGTCAGCGCGGGCGGCGATAGAACGGCAGGGACACGACTTCGGCCGCGACCACCTGGTCGCGCACCTCGACGGCGAGGATGGTACCCGGTTCTCCATCGTCGGGATGGACGTAGGCCATCGCGATCGGCCGCCCGATCGTGGGTGAATGCGTCCCGGACGTGACGAGGCCGGTGGCACGGCCGTCACGCTGAACGGGATACCCGTGGCGGGCGATCCCTCGACCGGTGATCGCGAGGCCGACGAGGCGCTTCGCGATCCCCAGCTCCGCCACGCGGGCGAGCGCGGCACGCCCAACGAACTCGCCCGGCTTCTCGAGCTTCACGACGCGCCCAAAGCCGGCCTCGAATGGGTTCGTGTTGCGGTCCAGCTCATTGCCGTAGAGCGGCATCCCGGCTTCGAGGCGGAGCGTGTCTCGCGCCCCGAGTCCGCACGGGATGATGTCCGCGTCACGCCCGGCACGTTCCAGCGCCGCCCACACGTCGGCGCCGAGTTCCCAGTCCACGAAGACCTCGAAGCCATCCTCGCCCGTGTACCCGCTCCGTGCCACGAGTGCCGGGATCCCGGCCACATGACCCTCGGCGATCGCGTAGTAGCGCAGGGCGCCGAGATCGACGTCGGTCAGAGGCTGGAGCACGCCAACGGAAGCGGGGCCCTGGACCGCCACCAGTGAGGTCGCCATGGACCGGTCGTCGAGGACTGCTTCCCAGCCTGCCAGCCGGTCGGCCAGCTCGTCAGACACGACACCGGCGTTGCCGGCGTTCGCCACGACGAGGAAGCGGTCCTCGGCCAGCCGGTAGATGATCAGGTCGTCGATGACCCCACCGTCCTCGGTGCAGATCATCGAGTACTGGGCCCGTCCGATGGCCAGGGTCCGTGGGTCCGAGACCACCGCGGCGGCCAGGGCGTCGCCGGCCGCCGGACCGTCGACGAAGAGCTCGCCCATGTGCGACAGGTCGAACAGGCCGGCTCGCTCGCGCACGGCCCGATGCTCCTCGAGAATGCTCCCGTACTGGACCGGCATCAGCCAGCCGCCGAATTCAATGAGCTTGGCGCCGAGCGCGCGGTGCGCGCCGACAAGGGCGGTCTCGCGCAGCGGCGCCGGCGCTTCGTCGATCATGGTGAGGAGGACTCCGGCTGATGTGATGCCGCACCGGCGGCGACGGGTTCTGACGTCGTGGGCAGGTCGGTCAGGGCGGCGGCTGCAGTCCCGACGAGCGCTCGCTCGGTCGCAAACGTGAGCAGGTTGGCTGCCTCGTCGAAGGGTACCCAGCGGACTCGCTCGAACTCCCGGTCATGACGGGCCAGGTCGCCCGCCACCGGCTCCATCAGCCAGTAGTGCACGGTCTTGTGGACGCGCGTTCCGTCCTGGACGAACGCGTACGAGATCGAGGGCAGCGGGGCGACGATCCGGACGCGAAGACCGGTTTCCTCCTCGACCTCGCGCAGCGCCGTCTGCTCCATGGTCTCACCGGGGTCCGGGGTGCCCTTGGGGAGCGTCCAGGTTCCCCTGCGCCGGGCGCCGTCCCGGCGCCGAAGGCCCACGACGAGCGACGGCTTGCCGCCCTCGACGCTGATCACGATCCCACCGGCGGACGTGGCGGTGGCGGACCTCAGGCCAGCCACGGGGCCGCGGCGGCACTCGATCGGCCAACCGGTACGGAACGCGACCAGGTCATCGAAACGACGGGGCGCAGACGGCCCGAACCCGGGCGAGGCGCGCGTGTCGGGATGATCCCTCGCATGCCGCCACGCAGGCGGGCCACGGCGGACGAGGTTTCGCCCGTGAGCACAGTTCGTCGGCTCGATGTCGCGCGGAAGGCGACCGCGGAGCGCAACCCGAGCCGCCGCTCGCGGCTGCGGGCAGACGGCCGGGGGAAGCTGGCTGCCGGACGCGCTGCGTATCTGGCGGCGATGCTGTGTTCCATCGGCCGTATGGTATCGCGTCAGTCCGGCGACGCAAGGGAACTGCGCACTCTTTTCGCAGCCTCCGGTGCCAGCACGCCCCGCTCTTCGGCCAGGACGATCTCCCGCTCGGCGGCGGCCAGGTACAGGGGAAGGACACCCGGGGCGTGCGCGCGCAGCGTCGCCAAGTGCCGCTCGAGCGTCCCGCTGTCGCCCCTGGTCACCGGGCCCGTGAGCGCCCGGCTGATCCCGAGCGCCCTCGCGTTCGCTAGCGTCTGCTCGACGAGCCGCCCGTAGATCGCCAGCGAGCCCGCCTCGTCCAGGCCGGCCACCGCACCGAGCTCGGCAATGGCGTCCAGCAGGGCCACGAAACCGCCGGCCGCGAGGACGGCCGCGGCGTGATACGCGGCCTTCGTCCCCGGCGCCAGTCGAACCGGTGTCGCGCCGATCGCGTCCGCCATGCGGGCGAGGAGCCCGGCCAACTGGTCGTCACCCTCGATCGCGACGGTCGCCCCGGTGAGGGCGGCCACGGCGAGCTCCACGTCGGCGAACGCCACGAGCGGGTGGAACGCTCCGACTTGTGTTCCTGCAGCCATCGCCGGCTCGAGGACTTCGGCTCCCAGGGCACCCGACGTGTGAACCATCGCCTGGCCGCTGTACAGGTGGAGGCGCCCGGCCAGGCCCGTCAGGGCATCGTCGGGAACGGCGAGGATGACGAGCTCGACCTCATCCAGGAGGGCGGTCGCCTCGGCGAACCCTCGAGCTCCCGGCACAAGGGATCGAAATCGCTCCCGACGGCCCGGGTCGCGGGAGGCAACCGCCCCGACCGGCCAGCCGGCATGGGCGAGCGCGACCCCGAGAGCCGTGCCAACCGCCCCGGCACCCACGATCCCGATGACCGGCGGTTCATCGACTCCAGAGTGGAGGTGCGGATGGGCATGGTCCGACGCGTGGATCTCGTCACCATGGCGGTGCTGGCCCGGCGGAACGGGATCCAGGTCGATCCCGCGGTCCGCGAGTTCGCCGAGTGTCCGATCGACCTCGGCTTCGTCCTTGTCCCGCGGTGATTCGGCGGGCCAGGCTCTCATCGGCGGCCCGCAACGAGGACACGGGGTCGGGCGCGGTACGCTTGCACCCAACGAGTGTAGCCACCCAGCGAGGGACCCAAGTCCGTGCCGACCCGAGATCCGTTCGGCGCCCGCAGCCCGCTCGGGCCGGGCCTGCCCGACGCCTACCGACTGTCCGTCCTTGGCAGTCGGATCGATCTCGCACGGGCCCCGGTCACGCTGAAGATCCTCCTGGAGAACGCACTCCGCCACGCTGGAGGCGGGATCGTGGAACCGGCCGACGTCGAGCGCCTCGCCTCGTGGCGCCCCGGCGCCGGCGGCGAGGCCGAGGTCCCGTTCATGCCCTCGCGGGTCGTGCTCCAGGACTTCACTGGTGTCCCGGCGGTCGTGGACCTCGCCGCCATGCGCGACGCGATGGCCGGCCTCGGCGGCGATCCCGCGCGCGTGAATCCCCTGGTCCCGGCCGACCTCGTCATCGACCACTCCGTCCAGGTGGACGCGTTCGGCACGCCGGCCGCATTTGCGCTCAACGTCGCCCGTGAGTACGAGCGCAACGGCGAGCGCTACCAGCTGCTGCGCTGGGCCCAGACCGCCTTCCGTGACCTGAGGGTCGTGCCACCAGGGACCGGGATCATCCACCAGGTCAACCTGGAATTTCTGGCCACGGTCGTCACCGAGCGCACGGACGAGATGGGCCGCGTCGCGTTCCCCGACACGCTCGTGGGGACGGACTCCCACACTACGATGATCAATGGCCTCGGCGTCCTCGGCTATGGCGTGGGCGGGATCGAGGCCGAGGCCGCGCTCCTCGGCCAGCCGCTCTACCAGCCGATGCCGCGGATCGTCGGCGTCCGCCTGGCCGGGGAGCTTCCGCAAGGCTCCACCGCCACGGACCTGGTCCTCGTGGTGACCGAGATGCTTCGGGAGTTCGGCGTCGTGGGGGCATTCGTGGAATTCGCCGGCGATGGCCTGGCCGGACTGTCGCTGCCCGATCGGGCCACGATCGCGAACATGAGCCCCGAGTTCGGGGCCACCGCGACCCTGTTCCCGATCGACGAAGAAACCCTCGGCTATTTGCGCCTGACCGGCCGCTCGGCCGATCAGGTCGCGCTCGTCGAGCGCTACGCCAGGGAGCAGGGATTGTGGCGGGCGCCGGGTCCCGGCCCGGACTTCGACGACCTTCTCACGCTGGATCTGTCGACGGTCAGACCGTCCGTGGCGGGCCCCCGACGGCCGCAGGACCGCGTTGAGCTGCCGGACCTCCCTTCGAACTTCCACGCGGCGTTCCCGCAGTCAGGCCCGTTTGACGCGCCCACCCCGCCTGTAGCCATGGATGTCGACGGCACGACGCTCTCGATTGGCCACGGCTCGGTGGTCATCGCCGCGATCACGTCCTGTACCAATACCTCCAACCCCACGGTGATGGTCGGCGCCGGCCTCCTGGCCCGGAATGCCGTGGCGCGGGGCCTGACAGTCTCCCCGACGGTCAAGACCTCGCTCGCGCCCGGGTCGAAGGCCGTGACCGGCTACCTCGAGGCAGCTGGACTCATGGCACCGTTGGAGCAACTTGGGTTCGCGCTGGCCGGCTACGGATGCACGACCTGCATCGGCAACTCGGGACCCCTGGACGCGCGGGTGGCTGAGGCGATCGAGCAGCACGAACTCATTGCGGCCGCGGTCCTGTCGGGCAACCGCAACTTCGAGGGTCGGATCCATCCGCTCGCGCGGGCGAGCTATCTCGCCTCGCCGCCCCTCGTGGTGGCCTTCGCGCTGGCGGGCCGGGTGGATGTGGACCTCACGACGCAGCCGCTCGGGCTGGGCGACGACGGACGTCCGGTCTTCCTCGCAGACATCTGGCCGGCCCTCGATGAGATCCGAGCGGTGATCGGCGACGCGATTGACCCGGAATTGTTCCGCCGGACCTACGCGACCGTGTTCGAGGGCGACGAACGCTGGCGCGCCCTGCCGATTCCGGATGGTGACCTGTACGCCTGGGACGCCGACTCAACCTACATCGCCCGACCGCCGTTCCTCGATGGGATGACGCTGGATCCGGCTCCGCTGCGACCGATTGCCGGCGCACGCGCCCTGGCCGTCCTGGGCGACAGCGTGACGACCGACCATATCTCCCCCGCCGGCTCCATTGCTGCCTGGTCGCCGGCCGGCGCCTGGCTGCAGGAGCATCGCGTCGAGCCGCTCGAGTTCAACTCGTACGGTGCGCGGCGGGGCCATCACGAGGTGATGATCCGGGGCACGTTTGCGAACATCCGGCTCCGAAATCAGCTTGTCGAGGGCACCGAAGGCCCGTTCACGCGGCACCTGCCCGACGGCGCCGAGGTGTCGATCTTCGAGGCGGCCACGCGCTACGCGGCCGAGGCCGTTCCGCTCGTGGTGCTCGCGGGCCGCGAGTACGGCTCCGGCTCATCGCGGGACTGGGCCGCCAAGGGCACCGCCCTTCTCGGGGTCCGGGCCGTGATCGCCGAGAGCTTCGAACGGATCCACCGCAGCAACCTCGTGGGCATGGGCGTGCTGCCGCTCCAGTTCCTGCCCGGTGATGGCGTCGCCAGCCTCGGTCTCACGGGCCGCGAGTCGTACACGATCCACGGCGTCGAGACGCTGCCGGAGGCGCGCAGCCGGCTGGCGGTCGAGGCCATCGACGATGTCACCGGCGCCGCGCGGCGGTTCGATGTGCTGTGCCGGCTGGACGGCCCGATCGATGTTGACTACTACCGCCAGGGCGGAATCCTGCCGGCCGTCCTTCGCCGACTCGCCTCATCCTGAGCCG
Organism: uncultured Chloroflexia bacterium; assembly: GCA_963697415.1. Classification (GTDB taxonomy): domain Bacteria; phylum Chloroflexota; class Limnocylindria; order Limnocylindrales; family CSP1-4; genus UBA5189. The sequence goes on along the minus strand of CAVONW010000003.1, from coordinate 2,029,586 downwards.
GCGGGTCCGGGTTCAGCGCCCAACGGACTTCGGCGCACGACACGCGCATTGGGCACGGACGGCCAGACGCCCCCGGGCGATCCGGGGGCGTCGACCTGGAGGAGGTTCGGCGGGGTCTCATTCCCGCACGTTCGTTTGACGCGGTGACCCCCGAAACCGTGACGGCGCGAGCCGGTGCGTTCTTGCTGAGTGGTGCTCCCTGGTCAGCTCAGCGCTCCATGGACCGCGCGTGATTGCTACCGTGAGTCCATGACGCAGGTCCTGCCCGTCAACGAACTGGCCGACATCCTTCCGGAGTACCGCGGCACGCCCGTCGGCGTGCTGCTCGAGTACCAGAACCTCGAGCGTCCGTTCAGCCCCGCTGGGCCGACCCCGCTCCTGATCGGCATGTGCATGGACAGCCGCAAGACGCTGCGCATGCCCGCTGACTTCGCGTTCGTGCTGCGCACGGCGGGCGCGAACATGCGCGACAACGAGTTCCGCATCTCCTACGCGATCGCTGTCGGCGGCGTACGAACGATCGTGCTCATCGCGCACACGGACTGCGGCATGAAGCGCGTGGCAACGCTGCACGACGAGTTCGTGAGCGGCCTCGTCGAGCATGCCGGCTGGGACGAAACACGGGCGGAGCTGCTGTACGCCGAGGGCGTGCCGAAGTTCGGCATCGACGACGAGATCGACTTCGTGATCCGTGAAGCTGCGCGATTGCGCGGTCTCTACCCGAAGATCACGGTCGTTCCCCTGCTCTACCGCGTCGAGGACGATCGCCTCTTCCAATTGCAGTAGGCGTGATCGAAGCGGCGCCCCGACATGGAGAACCGAGGCGGAGGGCTGAGCCTCCGCCTCGGTTGGGATCACGTGGTGGGCGATACTGGATTCGAACCAGTGACCTCGCGGATGTGAACCGCGCGCTCTAACCGACTGAGCCAATCGCCCGTTGAGCCACCGGCGCCAGGGCCGGAGGGCGCCGATCATACACCGAGGTCTGGCCAGAGAGCGACCAGCGCGGCCTGATCGAGGCCGTCGATGGCGACCACCTTCCGCCGTCCCGACGCACCACTCACGATCCGGACCGTGGACGGCGGGACCCTCACGGCGTCCGCGATGAGCCGCACCACGGCGCCGTTGGCCGCCCCGTCGACCGGGGAGGCCGCAACACGTACGCGGAGGGTGCCGCCCTGTACGCCATCGATCGAGTCCCCGCCGGCGCGCGGCGTGACCCGGATGCGGAGTCTCGCCTCGCGAGCGAAGCCGCTCATGGCAGGGCCCGGATCACCGCTCCGAGCACGAGCACGACGATGAAGGGCGAGAAGTCCAGCCCGCCGCTCGACGGAAGCACGCGCCGGATGGGCGCGAGGACTGGCTCGGTGACTATGACGAGGAACTGCGCCAGCGAAGAGCGGCCACCTGGCTGCACGTACGACAGCAGGACGCGGCCGATGATCGCGACTTCGAGGGCAATGAGCACGAAGCGCAGGAAGTTGACGGCAAATACGGCGACCACAGATCGAGTCTAGCCGCCCCCGCCCGGGCGCGCCCCGAACAACGCCCGCCCGACCCGGACGATGGTCGCGCCTTCCTCGATGGCGACCTCGAAGTCGTCGGACATGCCCATCGACAGTCCAGTCCCCAGCGCGGGTTGGGCCGCCCTGAGTCCTTCTGCCAGGCGACGCAACGCGACAAAGGTCGGCCGCGCGTGCTCCGGATCAGGAGCCAGCCGGCCGACGGTCATCAGCCCGCGGACGTCGAGACGCCTGAGGGCCAGGATCTCCGGCAGGGCCTTCGACAGGGCGTCCGGTGTGAAGCCGGCTTTGGACGGATCCTGATCCACGTTGACCTGGAGGAGGACCGGCATGGGACGACCCGGCCGGATCTCGGCAGCGAGCCGATCCAGGCGTGCCGCGAGATCGACGCCGTCCACGGTCTGGATCATCGCGAACGCCTCGACCGCGCGGCGGGCCTTGTTCGACTGGAGCGGCCCGATCAGGTGCCAGCTCGCGCCGGGAACCTCGCCGACCTTGCCCAGCGCCTCCTGGACCCGGTTCTCGCCCAGGATCTCCAGGCCGGCCGCGACCGCCGCCCGGAGCCGCTCCACAGGCACCGTCTTGGAGACGGCGACGAGTTGTACTTCGGAGTCAGCGCGACCAGACCGTTGGCAGGCATGGGCAATCCGCTCGAGGATACGTGCCCGGGCGAGGGCGAGGGCAGCGGATTCCGCGGGATCGAACCGGAACGGTCCGGGACCGCGATCTGCGTAGCCGGCATCCACCGGCCGAACCTACTTCTGCCGGCGCAGGAAGCTGGGGATCTCCAGATCGTCCGTGTCATAGGCGGCGCGCTTCACCGCGGCGGGCTCCCCGACCGATCGGCCGGAGCGGGCGGCGGTCTCCTCCGGGCGCGCGCCCGGGGCATCCGGTACGCCGACGTCGTTGAGCTGTGTCCGCTGGCGCTCGAGCTCCTCGAGGAAGTCGCGCGGGGCACGGGCCGTGGCGTCCGCCGGGGCGGTTGAACCAGCCTGACTCGACGCCCGGGCGCCCGGGCGTCGGCCGTCGAAGCCCGTGGCGATGACGGTGATCATGACCTCTTCGCCGAGCCGCTCATTGAAGCTGGTGCCGAAGATGATGTTCGCCTCCGGGTCCGCTGCGGCGCGGATCTCCTCGGCCGCTTCGGTGACCTCGAACAGGGACAGGTTGGAGCTGCCGGTGACGTTGAACAGGATGCCCTGCGCCCCGCTGATGTTGATTTCGAGGAGCGGGCTGGCAATCGCCTGGCGCGCGGCTTCGACGGCCCGGTTCTCGCCGGTCGCGCGACCGATGCCCATGAGCGCCGACCCGGCGTCCTTCATGATCGCCCGAACATCCGCGAAGTCGAGGTTGATGAGCCCGGGCACCGTGATGATGTCGCTGATGCCCTGGACACCCTGGCGCAGGACGTCGTCGACGACGCGGAACGCATCCAGGATGGAGGTGTTCTTCTGGACCACATCCCGGAGGCGGTCATTCGGGATCGTGATGAGCGTGTCGACCTTGCCCCGCAGCTCCTCGGCCGCCTTCTCGGAGACCAGCTTGCGCTTCGCGCCTTCGAACGAGAACGGCTTGGTCACGACCCCGATCGTGAGCGCGCCTGCGGCCTTGGCAAGCTCCGCCACGATGGGCGCCGCGCCGGACCCGGTTCCACCGCCGAGCCCCGCGGTGATGAAGACCATGTCGGAGCCCTCGAGGGCCGTGGCGATCTTGTCTGAATCTTCTTCGGCCGCCCGCTGGCCCGTGGCGCTGTCCCCACCGGCGCCGAGGCCGCGGGTGATCTTGTCGCCGATCCGGATCTTGTGCGGTGCGTCCGACTGGAGGAGCGCCTGCGCGTCCGTGTTGAGTGCGATGAACTCGACGCCCATCATCTCCGCCCGGATCATCCGGTTCACGGCATTGCTGCCGCCGCCGCCGACGCCGATGACGCGGATGAGTGCGAAATTCTCCGAATCGGAACGCAACGCCACCGTACTCCTCCAATGGCCTCCCGGGGCCGGGGCTGAACCGTCTGGATAGGGGATCCGGAGCCGTCTGGAGGCGGGCTCGGGGGTTGGCTCGGGATCGTCCGCCGAGTCTACCATCGGTGGCCGCCGGCGTGACCCCCCGATTCCTCCGAGGACGGTGGATAACTGGGCGGATCCGAAGAATCCGGGGGATCCGGCAGCTCACGCCGGGCACGCCTGAGCCCGCCGCCCGGAGCTACGGGAAGATGCTCCGGAGCGCATCCCGGAGTCGGCCGAGGATTCCGAAGGCCGGGGCGGATTCGTAGCGCATGGGCTCGCCGTCGCCAAGTGAACGGGCGCCCCACTGGAGGAGCCCGATCGCGGTCGCGTAGGCCGGGCTGAGGATAGAGTCCGTCAGCCCGCCGACCCCGGTCGGGGCGACCACCCGGACCGGCATCTGGAGGACCTCGCGACCGAGCTCGGCGAGGCCGGACAACTGGGACGCTCCACCGGTCAGGATCAACCCGGCCGGGAGCATGCCTGCGCCGGCCGAGCGCATCTCGGCGCCGAGGAACTCAAGCGTCTCGCGCATCCGCGCTTCGATGATCTGGCACAGCTCGAGCCGGCTGATGGACCGACCGGCTTCTTCGCCGAGGACTGAAACACTGATCTCCTCGTCCTCCCCCACCCCGCGCAGGTCGCACGTCCCGTGGACGATCTTGAGCTCCTCGGCCACATTGAGCGACGTCTTGATCCCGATCGCGACGTCGCTGGTCACGAGATTGCCGCCGACCGGCATGACGCTGGTATGAAACGGCGACCCCTCATTGAACATCGCGAGGTCGATCGTGCCCGCCCCGATGTCTGCGACCGCGACTCCCAGCTCCTTCTCCGTCTCCGACGCGACGGCGTCGGCGGCCGCCAGCGCGTTGGCGACGCGCTCGTCGATCTTCACGCCCGCCGCGGCAACGCACTTCGTGAGGTTCTGGACCGCGGTCGCGGGCGCGGTGACGATGTGGGTCTCCACCTCGAGGCGGAGGGCACTCATGCCGAGGGGATCCTTGACGCCCTCCTGCCCGTCCACGATGAAGCCCCGTCGCTCCACGTGGAGTACCTCGCGGTTGGACGGTATCGCCACGGCCCGGGCGACCTCGATCGCGCGCAGGATGTCCTCGCGGCTGACCTCGCGGTCGTGGGCGGACACGGCGACCTGGCCGGTGGAATTCAGGCTCTCGACCTGGGCTCCGCCAACACCGACGAAGGCCTTGTCGATCTTCCAGCCGGACAGGCGTTCGGCCTTCTCGACGGCATCGCCGATGGACCGGACGGTCTGATCGATGTTGACGACGGCGCCCTTCTTCAGGCCGGACGACGGCACGGTGCCGTGCCCGATGACGGTCACGCGGCCGTCGCGGCCGACCTCACCGATGAGCGCACACACCTTGCTCGTGCCGACGTCGATCCCGACGAGGACGCCTTCCACCACAGTATCGCCTGCTCCCTCCCGGTTCCCCGGGTCAGATGAAGTGCCGCCGGATCAGGGCGACGTTGTTGAAGATCCGGAACCCGAAATTGATGAGCGCCACCAGGTACAGGTCCAGGCTGAGCCGGTCACCGATGAACGTAAGGACCACCGCGACCACCGCGTTCGTGACGAAGCCCGAGATGAAGATCCGATTGTCGTAGACGCCGTCGAGTTCCGCCCTGACCGCCCCGAGGACCGAGTCGAGCGCGGCGAGGATCGCCACGGCCGAGTATCGGCTGAACTCGAAGCTGACGTTGACATTGAGGACGAGCCCAAGCAGGACGCCCACGATGAGGCCTGCCAGGGGGAGCAACACGTTGTCTCATCCTCGTTGCGGTCCGTTTCGGCAAGGCTACTCGACGGCGACGGACACGGGCAACCCGTGCCAACGTTTGGGTGCCGGCTCACGGGACGGCCGTCGGCCTGGGAATGAATGTCCCGCTGTCCTCGTCGGCCAGGATCACGCGCTCGATCGCCGCTTCGCGCCCTGCCAGGAGACTCCGGAGCAGGCGCACCTGGCCAGGGACGATGGCCGGCGTCCGGAGACTGGGCGTGTACAGGCCGAAGACGGCGATCCAGCTCCGGGGAACGGTACCGACGACGAATCCATTGGCATCCGTGACCGTGACGACGAGCGAGTCCGCGCTGCTCTCAAGATCACTCGGGACGAGCGATCCGAGGCGGGTGGCGGCATCCAGGTCCACCGGATCCAGGCTGGATCCGACCGCGAGGCCGGCCGAAACGGCTCGGGAGTCGTAGATCGCGGGGAGCCCTGCTGCCGCCACGCCATCGGACGGTGCCAGGGCAAAGAGAACGCCGGTCCGATCCACGAGAAACCGGGCATCGCCGACCGCCCAATCGAGGATGGCCTCGCGCTCCTGGATCTCCACCACCAGGGTATCGGGCAAGCTCACCGTGACCTGCGCGTCGGCCACGCCCGGCAAGGCGCGGAGTCGGGCCTCGATGGGCGCCGTCCGCAACCGAAACAGGTTGGTGCCATTGGCTGTGGCGATGGCGCTTGTGGCGGCTTCCAGGGTCGTCCAGCGCATCTCCGGGAGCTCCGTCCGGGCGAGCGTGAACGCCGGCGTTGCCGCGAGGCCGTACAGCGCGCCGCCAGCGGCGAGAAGGCCGAGGATGGCGGCCGCGCGTGGAGGGGACAGTCGTCCTCGCGGGAGGAATCGACGGACGCCTCGGCGGCGCCCACGGAGCGGGTGGTCCGCCTCGCCGGTTCGCGCCTGGCGGCGAGCCTTGGGGCTCTGGCCGGCCGGGCGGCCGGTGGCGGGCGGGCGGCCCGAGCGGCCCGGGCGGCCGAGCCTCATGGGACTCCCTTCACCGGGGCAGGTCGGCCGTGGTCAGGCGAGCGGTTGCGCGGTTCGCGTGGCGCTCGAGCGCCAGGTCCAGGATCCGCCGGCAGACGGCCGTGAAGTCGAGCCCACCCTCGGCGGGCATCGTCGGGAAGAGGCTGATCGGCGTGAAGCCCGGAATGGTGTTGATCTCGGACAGGTAGACGGTGTTATCACGAACGAGGAAGTCCACTCGGGCGAAGCCCTCTGCCCCGGCCGACCGAAACGCATCACGCGCGAGCTTCTGGATCGTCGTCCGCAGCCCATCCGGGATCTCGGCGCGCGTCGAGGACCGGGACAGGCCGGGCGTGTACTTGGCCGCGTAGTCGTAGAACTCGTGGCCGGCCACGATCTCGCCGGGGCCGTACACACCGAGCGGCGACTCGGTCCCGATGATCGAGACCTCCAGGTCGCGGGCCCCGGTCAGGTACCGCTCCACGACCGCAACGGAGTCATAGCGGAATGCCAGGTCGAGCCCGGGCGCTCGCTCGCTCGCATCGTGGGCGAGCGTCATGCCCACCGAGCTGCCAAGCCGCGCGGGCTTGATCATGAGCCGCGGGTCGCCCTCACCACCGGCGAACGCCTCCAGTTCACCGAGGACGGCGTCACGATCCCGGCTCCAGCGTGCGGCCCGGATCTCACGCCAGTCCAGGACCGGCAGCCCGAGACCGCGCCAGATTCGCTTCTGGACCGCCTTGTCCATGCCGATCGCCGAGCCCGCGATGCCGGATCCCGTGTAGGCAAGGCCGGCGGTCTCCAGGAGCGCCTGCACCGTCCCGTCCTCGCCGAACGGCCCGTGGAGCGCCACGAAGACCACGGGCGCGGGACGCTCCCCGCTGAGCCGGTCCAGCGCGGCGCCCGGCGAGACAGGGCCTTCGGCGCCCAGACCGATCGGGTGGTCGTAGGCGGCGGCGGTTCGTTCGCCGCGGGCATGATCCGATGGCAGCCACCACCAGCCTCCGTCGAGATCGATGAGGACCTGTCGCACGGTCAATCCGTCGGCAACCAGCGCGGCGGCGATTGCCGTGCCCGACACGATCGACACATCGTGCTCGGCCGAGGGGCCGCCGAGCAGGACGACCACAGGCGGATAGACGGCGGCTGGGACGGTCATGATGGGTCCGCGCCTCCCGGCTCGTCGACCGGCCACGGCCAGCCGGCCCAGTCCCCGACGAACTCGATCTCGAACCTGAGATCGATGTCGTCAGTCTCGCGGATCGTCGCACGGACGCGATCCGCGAGCCGGCGCACGTCGGCGGCCGTCGCGGTCCGGTCCGCGATGATGAAGTTGGCGTGCTTCTCGGAGATGCTCGCGCCACCAACGCGGAGGCCCTTGAGACCCGCTTCGTCGATCATCTGACCGGCAGATCGGCCGTCCGCCGGATTCCGGAAGACACTGCCCGCCGAGGGCTGGCCCACGGGCTGGTGGGCCTGGCGCCAGTGACGGATCTCGTCGAGGCGCTCGCGGATTCGCTCCGGCTCCGTCGGGCTGAGGTGAAACGTCCCGCCCAGGATGATCTCGCGCGTCTGGGCGTCCTCCTGGTGCTTGAAACGGCTGTCGCGATAACCGAAGCCGAGATCCGAGCCGGGGACCTTGGCCTCGGTCCCGTCCGGACGAAGCACGTCGGCCGACTCGAGGATGCCGGCAACGTCCGATCCATGGGCTCCGGCGTTCGCCCAGATCGCGCCGCCGACCGTACCCGGGATCGCGAGGCCGAACTCGAGGCCGGACAGGCCCGCCTTCTGGGTCTCGGTGGCGGCCCGCGCCATCGGCACGCCTGCGGCGGCCACATAACGATCACCGTCGATCCGGCTCTGCTCGCCACGCACGCGAATCACGAGGCCACGCACCCCGCGATCGGAGATCACGACATTGCTGCCGCGTCCGAGGACGAGGAGGGGCAGGCCGCGGGTCTGCGCGAAACGAATGAGACCCCGCAGTTCAAACCCGTTGTGGGCCGTGGCGAGCAGGTCCGCGGCGCCCCCGACGCGCATCGTGGTCAGCCGCGCCAGCGGTGCGTCGCGCTCGGCGCGGACGCCGACTCGGCGGGCGATCTCGGCCGCAAGGGCCACGCTGTCGAGAACGGCCGGGAGATCGGTCACGCTACGTCGCCCCGGGCAATCCGCGCGATGGCCTGGGCGTCCGGCAACGGCCGCCGTTCGGCCAGGGCGAGCAGCATGGTCGCCACGGCCTCGGCCGCGCCCGGCCGGCCGAGGGAGCGGGCGGCGGCACCCATCCGTGCGTGGGTCGAAGGGTCATCCAGGATCCGCAGTGCATCGAGCAGCGCCGGGCCGTCGAACGCGGCGTCGTCCACCAGGCGGGCCGCACCCGCCTCGGACAGCACGGCCGCATTCGCCCCTTGGTGGCCGCCGGCGTGGGGATATGGGACCACGACCATGGGCAGGCTCATCGCCGTCACCTCGGCCAGGGTGGATGAACCGGCCCGCCCAACCACGAGGTCGGCGGCGGCGAGCGCCTCGAGCATGCCCTCGCGCAGGAAGGGCGCCGGCCGATATCGAGCGCGCCGATCCTCCGGCAGCCCTTCCCGGCCGGCCAGAGCGGCGGCGTACCCGGCGTCGCCGGTGACATGGATCACGTGAACCCGGTCCACGAGTCGGGCCAGGACTTCAGCCACCGCATCGTTCAGGCGACGCACCGCCTGCGAGCCGCCGAACACGAGGACGAGCTGCTCCCCGGCGGCGATCCCGAGCCGCTCGCGGGCAGCCAGGCGATCGATCGTGCGAGTCTCACGGATTGGCGTGCCCGTTTCGACGCACGGTCGGCCCGCTCCGGCTCCATCCAGGCCGAGCGCCTCGCACGTGGCCGCGAACGAGACGGCCACTGCGCTGGCCAGCCCGGCCGTGGCCCGGACGCTCCGGCCGGGAACGACGTTGCCTTCCCAGAGCAGCGTCGGGATGCCCAGGATTCGGGCCGCGAGGAGGACCGGGATGGCGACGTACCCGCCCGTGGTGAAGATCGCGGCCGGCCGTCGCCGGGCCAGGATCGCGAGCGCCTGGGGCAGCGACAGGCCGAGCCGCAGCGGATCCAGGATCAGGTGAGCGTTGCGATCCACGGTTCGGAGCGAGCGCAGCGCGAGCCGGCGCAGGGCGATGCCAGCCCCGGGGACGATCCGGTCCTCGAGGCCGCGATGGCCGCCGAGCCAGCCGACGTCAGGCGGATTCGGCCGGCGGCGCAGTGCGTCCACGACGGCGAGGGCCGGGTAGATGTGTCCCCCCGTTCCTCCGCCCGCGATCAGCAGGTGCATTCGTCTCCTGGGTACGAGGCTCCACCGTCTCACGCGAGATCGACACGAGGATCCCGACGGCGGCGAAGCTGATGATCAGCGACGACCCGCCCGCGCTGATGAACGGGAGTGTGATCCCGGTCACCGGCAGGAGGGCGACGACGACGCCGATGTTGATGAACGCCTGGATGCACAACCAGGCGGTGATCCCGGTGGCGAGGAGAGCCCCGAACGAGTCGGGCGCCCGCATCGCCGTCCGGATGCCGGCGTAGGCGAGGACGAGGAACAGGAGGACGACGGTCCCGGCACCAACCAGCCCGAACTCCTCGCCGATGATCGCGAAGATGAAGTCGTTCCAGGCGTTCGGCAGATAGAGGCCTCCGGCGAGCTTCGACTCGCCGAGGCCCGCCCCGAACAGCCCGCCGAGGCCCAGCGCCAGGAGACCCTGGATCGTGTGAAAGCCGGCCCCGAGCGGGTCCTGCCACGGATCGAGGAATGTCCGGATCCGGGTGATCTGGTAGTCCTTGAGCCCGACCACGATCGCGGCGAGGACGCCCAGCAACGCCATTGCCCCGAATTGCCACAGCCGGGCCCCGGCCACGAAGAACATCGTAAAGGCGGTTGCCGCGATCACCGTGGTCGTCCCGAGGTCCGGCTCCTTGAACACGAGGCCGATGACCGGCAGCGCAATGAGCAGGAACGGCAGGGTGCCGGAGCGGATGCTCACGATCCGCGTCCCGCGGGACGCCATCCAGTGGGCGAGGTAGACGACGAGCGCCAGTTTCGCAATCTCCGCCGGATGGATCGCCGGGAGTGGTGCGATCGCCAGCCAGCGGGCGCTGCCACCCACGACCTTGTTCAGGCTCGGAACAAAGACCAGGATGAGCAGCGCGACCGCGATGAGATAGCCGGGCAGAGACACCAGGCGCAGCAGCCGGTAGTCGATCCGCATCGTCACCAGCATCGCGCCCAGGCCGAGGGCGGCCCACAGGATCTGGGGACCCACGATCGCCAGGGTGTCGTCCTGGAGCACGTAGGCCCGCATGGCCGAGGAGGAGTAGACCATGAGGATGCCGATCGCGGACAGCGCGACGACCGCGACGAGGATCGACCAGTCGGGCTGGTGACGCTCGCGCTGCAGGACGTTGCGCCTGGCACCAGCAGCCGGGCGGCGTGCTCCGGGACGGGTAGCGACGCGGCCCTCCCCGGCCTTCCGCCGCTCGAGCTCGCGCGGCGCCGGTGCATCCGAGAGCCGCGGCAGGGATCGTCCGATCAGGCCCATCAGCACGCTCCAGCCCGGGCAGTTCCGTCGACAGGGCCGGACGTACCGACCGGCCCGACCGCAGCAAGGCGCGCGACGGCATCCTTGAATGCCCGGCCGCGGGCGGCGTAGTCAACGAACATGTCAAAGCTCGCGGCGGCCGGCGACAGGAGGACCGTTGCGATCGGTCCGGTCGGTCCGCTCCCCTGGTCTTCCGTCTGCGCCAGCGCGTCACGTGCCAGCGCCGCGGCCCGCTCAACCGCCTCCGCGAGCGAACCGGCTCGCTCGATGTGCCCGAGGCCGGCCGCCCGATAGATCTCCGCCATCGCATCCGCTGATTCGCCGATGAGCACGGCCGCCATGGCGCGGGCTGCCACGACGCTCGCGAGCGGCCCCAGATCAACGCCCTTGTCGCGCCCGCCGGCGATGAGGATGAGCGGCGCGGGGAACGCTTCGAGCGCGGCGATGACCGCGTCGGGCTGCGTTCCCTGGGAGTCATTGACGAATCTGATCCGGTCGATCACGGCGACCGTTTCGAGCCGATGCTCCACGCCGCGGAAGGTCGCCGCCTCACGCCGGATAGCGTCGGGGGCGACCCCGAACAGGAGCGCGGTCGCGATTCCGGCAAGGGCGTTGCGGAGGTTGTGTCGACCCGGAATCGCCAGCTCATCCACGGGCATGATCCGGCCGCCGGGTCCGGTCGCGGCGGGCCCACCACCGACGATCGGCAGGCGCTGGACTCCGGCTGCCACGATCCAGCCGTCGACGATCCCGATGCCGCCTGGGACAGGCCGTTCCAGCCGGTACAGCACGGCCGGTGCCGTGCCGAGACCCGCATACGCGGCAACCACGGGATCCTCGGCATTCAGGACCAGGGCGCCGTCCGGATCTACCAGTTCGGCCAGCAGGCGCTTCACCCGTCGGTAGGCTGCGACGGAACCGTGCCGATCCAGGTGATCGGCGGTCACGTTGGTGTACAGCGCGACCGTCGTGCCGCGCGACAGCGTCGGCAGCTGGAGCTCGGACAGCTCGATGACGGCCCGGTGATTCGGCGTCAGCTCCGGGAGGCGCTCGACCAGCGGAATGCCGATGTTCCCGCCGAGGACGACGGGATGGGAGGGATCGCCGGCGAGGACCGCCGCGGTGAACGAGGCGGTGGTGGTCTTGCCCTTCGTACCGGTCACGCCGATCGTGGGCGCCGGGCAGAGGCGCAGGAAGAGATCGGCCTCGGACAGCAGCGCGGGTGCCGCGAGGTCGCCGGCGGCGCGCGCCGCCACGAGCTCCCCGAGCGCTGTCCGAAGTCGTGGTTCCGTGGTCGGGAAGTCGGGCGAGATCGAGGGCGAGGTCACGACCAGCGCCGCTCCGCTCCAGGCTGCCGATGGCTCGATCTCGGGCCCCACCGCGAGCGTCACGGTCCGGCCGCCCAGTGCCGCGAGCGCAGTTTCGAGCTCCAAAGCGGGCCGGCCGTCGTAGATCGTGACGACGGCGCCGCTGTCGACGAGGAAGCTTGTGGCGGCAATCCCGCTTCGGGCGAACCCGAGGACCGTCACGGGCCGCCCGCGCAGCACGCCCGACCGGATCGTATCCATGGACAGCCCGTCCGGATCGATGGTGCCTGCCGTGCCCGCCGCGTCCATCGTCACGGCGCTCACCGCAGCTGGTCGATGGAGGCGAGGAACAGCGTGACGCCAAGGAGGCCGGCGAGGATCCCCACGATCCAGAACCGAAGCGTGATCTTCTCCTCATCCCAGCCGGACAGTTCGAAGTGGTGGTGCAACGGCGCCATCTTGAACACGCGCCGGCCCTTGGTGATCTTGTAGACGCCGATCTGGATGATGTCCGACGCGGTCTCGATGACGAACACGAGTCCGATCAGCGGCAGGACCAGGATCTGGCCCGAGATCAGGGCGATGACCGCCAGCGTCGCGCCCAGCGCCAGGGACCCGGAATCGCCCATGAAGATCTGGGCCGGGTGCACGTTGAACCACAGGAATCCCAGGAGCGCCCCCACGATCAGCGCACACAGGAACGCGAGGTTGGGCTGGTTGCCGAGCGTGCCGTCGGGCTGGGGTACCACGTTGAGAAGCGCGATGAGAAGGAACGCCACGAACGCGAAGATGAGCGTCCCGCCGGCCAGGCCGTCGAGTCCGTCGGTGAGGTTGACCCCATTGCTCGACGCGATGATCGCGAAGGCCGCGAAGGCGACGAAGACCCACGGGGCAATCCCCACCGCACCGATGAACGGCACCGCGATCTCATCGATCGAATAGGTGGACTGGATCTGGAAGGCCACGACGGCGGCGACCACCACCAGCCAGAGCATCTTGTGGCGAGCGCGGATCCCCTCCCCGGTCCGGGCGTTGAGGAAGTCGTCCACGGCGCCAAGGCCACCCACGAGGAGGAGCGTGGCGAGCGGGGCGATGATCGCGCGCTGCGGAAAGCCGCGGAGCAGGTAGAAGAGCCCGAGCACGACCAGGATCACCAGGAGGCCGCCCATCGTGGGCGTGCCCCCCTTCGCCAGGTGGGCCTCCGGCCCCTCTGCCCGGATCCGCTTGCCCATCCCGACCGCCCGGAGCAGCCGGATGTAGGACGGCATGAGGATGACCACGAGGGCAAACGCCAGGAGCAGGGCCTGGATCAGCTCGACGGTCATGCCAGGCCCGCCCGGAGGTCATCGACAAGCCGGTCCAGTTCGAGTCCGCGGGACGCCTTGACGAGGACGACGTCGCCGGGCCCGAGGCGCTCCCTCAGGACGGCCAGCGCGCCGGCCCGGTCCCGGGTCTCGAGGATGGCGGTCGCGTCGAAGCCGGCATCCCGGGCACCGGCCGCGATGTCGGCCGCGCCTTCGCCGACCGTCACGAGCAGCGCGCAGGCCGATGCCGCGGCGATGCCCACGTCGCGGTGGCCGGCCGACGCGCCCTCCCCGAGCTCCAGCATCTCGCCCAGAACGGCGATGCGTCGCCCGGGCAGGCCGGCAAGCATCTGGAGGGCCGCGATCATCGATGCCGGCGAGGCGTTGTAGCTGTCGTCGACGATCGTCACACCGCCGGCTGTCAGGAGCTGCCCTCGATGCTGAGCGGACCAGCCGGCGCCGAGGGCCTTGACGATCGCATCCGGGGCGATCCCCGCCGCCAGTCCGACGGCCGCCCCGGCGAGCGCGTTGTGCACGGACAGTCGCCCGAGCGTCGGGATCGAGGCCGCGAGGCGGACGGACCCGTCCGGCGTTGCGAGTCGCAGCTGGAAGCGCATCCCCGCAGTCCCCATGGATCGCACTCGCTCTGCGCCCACGTCGGCGTCCGAGGCGAAGCCGTACGTGACCGCGCGCGCGGCGGTTCGGCGAGCCATCCGGCGCACGCGGGCATCGTCGGCGTTGAGGACTGCGGTGCCGTCCGCGGGCAGCGCCTCCACGAGCTCAGCCTTGGCTCGCTCGACGGCGTCGAGCGTCCCGATCCGGCTCAGGTGAACACCCAGGACGGCGGTCACGACGCCGATCTGTGGTCGCGCCAGGCGCGCGAGCAGGGCGATCTCGCCGCTGGTGTACATGCCCATCTCGACGACAGCGTTGACGTCATCGGCACCGAGACGAAGGAGCGTGAGGGGCACCCCGATCTCATTGTTCTGGTTGCCCTCGCTGCGCAGGGTCTTGCCGCCGGCGGCCAGGACCGTGGCGATGGCCTCCTTCGTGGAGGTCTTGGCGATGCTCCCGGTCACCGCCACGACCAGCGGCCGGAACCGTGCGCGCCATGCGGCGGCGATCGACTGGAGACCGGCCAGTGGGTCGGGCAGGACGACGATGGTCACGTCTCCGAGAGCGGCGAGCGTGGCCGGGTCGGGCTCGGCTGCCACGATGAGCGCGGCGGCTCCGGCGACCACGGCCTCCCGCAGGAAGCGGTGGCCGTCGGTTCGCTCACCCGGCAGGGCCACGAACAGCTCGCCCGGGCGAACCAGGCGGGAGTCGACTGCACCACCCCGGATCGGGCGGTGGGAATCACGGAGCAGGCGGCCACCGGTCAGTGTCACGAGATCCGACCCTGTCAGGGCCTCGGGTCGCGCCCCGTTGGCTGGGGCGGCACGATCGGCTCGCGGTGACGTCGAGGCGTCGGACACGACGCGAAGTGTCGCACAGGCACCCGCCCCTGAGCGGCCGGCCGCTGGAGTGGGCATCGTGCTCAAGCGCCGAGCCGCTCGGGCCGCACCGGGAGCGCCGGTAGCTCGGGCAGCAGGCCCGAGATACTCATCGCGTCGGTCGAGATGCGTCGGAACAACTCGAACGACATGACCGGCATGGAGAGCTGACCGACTCGAACCACGCTGGGGTGACCTTCGTTGATCCGGACGGCCACGACGAGGTCCGGGATCCCCACGCGCCGACCGACGAACCCGATGAACGAGAAGTTGAAGACATCCGGCTTCCAGTCGTGGCGGGCAGCGTCCCAGATCTGCGCGGTGCCGGTCTTGCCACCGACGTAGTAGCCCGGAATGAGCGTCCGATCTCGATAGAACGGAACACTGTCCACGACGTGATGCATCAGGTCCATGAGCTGCGGCGAGTGATCGGCCGCGATGACGCGTCCGCGATCCGCGACCATGACGGGCTTGCCGTCGATGGCGCCCACGACGTGGGGCGTGACGAGGATCCCACCGTTCACCATCGCCGCGTACGACGCGGCAAGTTGCAGCGTGGTGACGGCCACTCCCTGCCCGAAGGCCGCGTTTGCGAGGTCGATCTCGCGCCACCGCCGGGTGGCCGGGTCGCGGACGAGACCGGACACTTCGCCTGCGAGGTCAACCCCGCTCTTGCTGCCGAAGCCCGACTGCAGCCACGCCTGGTGGAGCAGCACGGATGCTTCCTGGAGTGTCGGTGCCAGCCCCAGGGCGAGCTTCGCCGCGACGACGTTTCTCGACCAGGCAATCGCGTCCTCGAGGCTCAGGATACCCATCGCCTTCCGGTCGGCGTCGCTGACCTTGGTCCTGCCGTTGTCGAGCTTGAGCGTGCCGGTGTCGTCGAACTCGGTCTTCATGGTCGCGGTGCCGGCCTCGAGCGCCGCGACCACGGTCAGCATCTTGAACACGGAGCCCGGCTCATAGACATCGGACACGACCGGATCGATGAAGCGTCCGGGATCCGTGGACGCCACCGTGGAGTACTTGTTCGCGTCGTACGAGGGGTAGGTGGCTTCGGCGAGGATCGCGCCCGTGTAGGGATCGAGAACGACCGCCGACACGCTGCGGGCGCCGTCGGCCACCCAGGCGGCCATGACCTCCTGCTCGACGGCCAGCTGGAGGCCCGCATCGATGGTCAGCGAGAGGTCGGTTCCGGGCGTTCCAGCGTCAACGATGTGCTGTGTCTCGACTACCGGCTGCCCGTTCGCGTCCCGGTCCGACTCGAGGATCGTGGGCGTGCCGGAGAGTTCGTCCTGGTAGTACTGCTCGACGCCGTATTGGCCGGAACCCTCCCGATTGACGAACCCGAGGAGGTTCGCGCCGAGCGATGTCTCCGGGCCGCCCCCGGACTGCGGGTACAGGCGGATCTGGGCCGACTCCACGTCGAGCCCGCGAAGGCCCAGGATCGTGGCCGCCGCGAGGATCGAGCCGGTCTGCTCAGCGGCAAGGTCGCGAGCGATGACGACGTACGACTTGTCGGACGTCAGCCGGGCCCGCACGTCTGCGGCCGCGGCCTCATCGAGCGCCAGGTGCTCGGTCAGCAGCGCCACGAGTGCCTCGCGCTGCTCCGACGAGAGACGCGTCGGGTTCGCGGTCAGGCGATCCCGGGTCACACTCGAGGCGAGCACGATGGTCCCGCTTCGATCGTAGATCGCGCCGCGAATCGCCGGAACCTCGGTTCGCAGGTAGAACTGGCGGTGCGCGGACGCGGTCAGGTCCTCACGCTGCGCGATCTGCCACCAGCTGAGTCGCGCGACGATCGCCCCGGCAGACAGCACGAAGACAAGCAACAGGAAGATCAGCCGGCCACGCGAATCCGTACGGCCCAGGATCACCGGGCGACTCCGATCTTCGCTATCGAGCTGGGATGATCAGGGGCGCGCCGAGTTGACCGAGACCGTGGTCCAGGCCCAGCTTCCGGATCGCCGGTTCGGCACCGAGCCGGTCCAGGTCAGAGCGAAGGTCCTGGCGGAGCGCATCCAGACGCTCGTACTCCGAGCCGAGGCGAACGATGTCGTAACTCGTGGCGGCGACTCGGACGCTCTGGCTGAGCGACAGGAACGCAACGACGAACGCGATGACGATGAACGCCATCACGGTGCCGACGCGGGTCGGGCGCCCCTCGCGAACGAGGCCGCCCGCGACCGTTCGGCGGCGCCGGCCGCCGAACGGGATCGCGTCGAAGTCGAACGATGGGCGCGGGACCTCGAAGCCCCGCCGGCGAGCACCCTGGTAGGCCGCCATCAATCGAAGCCGAAGCGAAGACGGGGCGCCCGCGGATCCAGGAACGCGAGCGGGTCGGCCTGGGTCGCGTCGGCCGCCTCGGCCCAGTGAGCTTCCGGGCGGCCACGTTCAGCGCGCCGCTCGTGCACCTCGTGCTGGCGACGTCCGTACGCCCGGCGGCGACTGCTCTGATGACGCTTGCCCACGGGGACTCCTCCTTCCCTGTCTTGCCGTCCGGCGGCTCCTCCCCGCCGGTCCGTTCTCGCGATGGCTACGCGGCGAGGCGTTCAGCGGCCCGGAGCCGCGCGCTCCGCGCCCGAGGGTTTGTGGCGATCTCCTCCTCACCGGGCACGAGGCCCTTGGACGTCACGAGGCGCACACGCGGTGTGCGGCCACAGACGCAGACCGGAGCCTCGGGCGGGCACACGCAGCCCCGCCGTTCGGCCTGGAAGAAGCGCTTGACGATCCGGTCCTCAAGCGAGTGGTAGCTGAGAACGACGAGGCGGCCACCGGGCCGGAGCAGGTCCAGGGCAGCCGCGAGCCCCTGGTCGAGCGCATCGAGCTCTTCATTGACCGCGATCCGCAGGGCCTGGAACACTCGCGTGGCGGGGTGGATTCGACGGCGGCCGGGCGCCCGCGATGGAGCGACCCGCTCCACCAGCTCGGCCAGCTCCTCAGCCGTGCGGATCGGTGCGGTCCGGCGAGCCTCCACGATTGCGCGCGCGATGCGGCCGGCAAACGGCTCCTCACCGTAGCGGCGGAACAGGGCCGTCAGCTCGCTCGCGTCGAGCGTGGTCAGGAGTTCGGCCGCTGGAACGCCGCGCCGGGTATCGAAGCGCATATCCAGCGCACCGCCCGTCCGGAATCCGAAGCCCCGCTTCGCGTCGGCAAGCTGGAAGCTCGACAGCCCGAGGTCAAGGAAGCAGCCGTCGACGGCGCCGAAGCCCTCGGCGGGCGCGACCTCGGCGAGCTCCCGGAAGTTCGCCTGACGCAGCCGGAGTCGATCACCGAAGCGGGGCCCCAGGCGTGCCTGCACTCTGGCGATGGCCGCCCCGTCGGCATCGATGCCGAGGAGGCGGCCATCAGGGTCCGTCGCTGCCAGGATCCGCTCGGTGTGCCCACCGCCGCCGACCGTGGCATCGATCTGCAGACTCCCCGGAGCCGGCGCGAGCATCGTCACGACCTCGTCCGCCAGCACCGGCACATGGCCATCGGTCATCACAGGGCCCCTGTGGAGGGCCGCGCCTGAAGTGGAACCTCGAAGCACATCTCGGCTGACCTAGATCCCCAGGCCCTGAATGGCCTGGGCGAAGGTCTGCGGGTCGTCCATCGCGCGGCGGTACTCCGCCCAGGTGGCCGGGGCCCAGATCTCGGCATGGTCCCGGGCGCCGACGACCACCGCGTCAACGTCGAGGGCGATTCCTTCGCGGAGGTATGCGGGCAGCAGAACCCTGCCCTGGCGGTCGAGTTCGGTCTCCGTGGCGCCGGCGAAGATGCTCCGCCCGAAGAGCCGGGACGACGCATCGGTGATCGGGAGTGCGGCGATCTTGTCGGCGAGCAGCGCCCAGCCGGACTGCGTGTGCACCGCGAGACAACCGTCGATCCAGCGGGAGACCACCACGCCACCGTCGAGCTGGGCACGGAAGCGGGCAGGGATCGCAAGTCGTCCCTTGAGGTCCACCGTGTGCCGGTACTCGCCGGTGAACATCGATCGGGCCACTCCTGCTCGGAGGTTTCGACGGGCCCGCGGCAACTTGGCCGCGAGCCCGTCCCATGTGTCGCGGAGATCCCGGCGTGCCCGTCCGTTCGTCCGCTGATGGCGGCGGGTCGGAAGTGGTTCCCCACTTCTCCCCACTTTCCGCCACTGCGGGCATCATAGCGCGTCAGCGCGAGACGTCAACGGGCAATTTCGGGGAAACGCGCAACGTCCGAGGTTTGACCTCGAGGCGCTCGTGGAGTGATCGATCTCGTTCATCACGCCGACCACGGCCACGCTGGGCCACCCACTGGAATCGACGGGAACTGGACGCGGCCACGATCGTCCGTAGGCGATCCCGATGAGCCAGATCGATCGCGCCACCCGACGTGCGAGCATCACGGCCGGATCGGGACGGCCGATACCCCCTGCCGGGAGTACGCCTAGCGGGTGGGCGGTGGCAGCGTGATCACGTCGCCCGGCTGGATCGCCTCTGCGCTAGCGATGTCCGGATTGAGCGCCAGCACTGTCGTGTACGGCACGCCGAAGTAGTTGGCGATGCTCCGGAGGTTGTCACCGGCCCGGATCGTGTAGCGGTAGCAGTCGGGCGAGCTCGGACAGGGTTCCAGGAGCGCGTACCGGCTGCTGGTCGGTGCGGGAGTCGGCGTTGGTTCGGGGCTGGGCTCCAGGCCAGGTGTCGGCGTGGCGCCGGGCGTCGCGATCGGCGTCGCCTCAGAGGTTGGTGTCGGGAGCGGCGTGGGTGCCGCGCTCGCTAGCCCGGTTGCGGCCGGTGACGGACTGGCAACGGCGACGGCGGATGGCGAGGCCACGGGGAGCTGGAGCCCGCCTGTGCCGGCGACGAAGGTGACGGCGGCGGCAGCCGACGCCACGAGAAGGACGAGTGAGGCAACGATCGCGGGCGTGAGCATCCTGGCTCCCCGTGGCGGAGGCTGGTCCAGATCAGCGTCCACGAATCTCCCTCGAATACTCCCCCGGCCGGCTCCAGACTCTAGTACCTTTTCCGCGTAGCCGTGCCGCAAATCGCGATGCTAGGCTTCGAGTCCACGTCGATACTGGGTCGGCGTCGAGACCGCTGATACCGACCGTTCGAGGCCCTCACACGTGGCATTGCCGCTCTCCGTCGCAACGCCGGACGCCGATCCGTACCGGCTCGCGCCACACCGAATACGCCGCTGCACGTTCCGGCGCCTGATCCAGGTCGAGGTGCGTGACGAGCGCGTGTATGACGTCGAGTGCCTCTACCCGGACCGCAAGCTTCCGATCCCGATCGGTGATCTCGATACCGCGATGGGCGTCTGCAACGCCTGCACCGCCGCGCACATCTTCCGCCCGGACGAGGACTGAGTCCGGCCATCGCCGGAGCGACCGGCTCGAGGCTGCGCCAGCGAGGCGACCTGTAAGCCGAGTTCTGTCCCGTCGACGCCGAGGCGCCGGCGGAGATGGCCATCCATCTGAGGCCGGCGGTTGCCCGCCGGCTCGTGCGGCCGACCCGAGGGCTGGGCAGCGCGCCTCTCCCCCGGCAAGCCGGGTTGCGCCCTCCTATTTGGCCTTGCTCCAGGTAGAGCTTGCCGCGTTTCACTCCTTCCCGGCGGGCCCGAGGGCCGTTCGGAGAGGCATCGTCACTGTGGCGCTGGTCCTCGCCTCGCGGCGGGCGGGAGTTACCCGCTACCCTGCGCTGTGGAGCTCGGACTTTCCTCACGGCGACGGGTCACCCCGCCGACGCGCGACCATCCGGTCGCCTCGCTGGCCCTCGGATTCTACGCGCTCAGCCGATGGGCCGGATCACTACGACCGGCGGGCCACCGGCCGCCACGCGGTCGATCGCCGCGTTCGCCAGCGCGTCAGCAGCGGAGTTCTCCGCTCGCGGAACGTGGGCCGCGGTCCAGCCGCGCGAAAACGTCCGCAGCGTTCGCAGCGCCTCCGCCCAGAGCGGCTGGAGCTTTGCGTCCTTCACGCGCCAGCGGCCGTGGAGCTGCTCCACGATGAGCTTCGAGTCGAGCAGCATCTCCACGCGTTCCGCGCCGAGCTCGCGAGCCAGCGCGACCGCTCGGACCACGCCGATGTACTCGGCGACATTGTTGGTCCGGACTCCCAGGAATTCCGAGATGCTCGCGTCCGGCTGGGCACCAGGGTCGCGGGCATCCGCACGATCGAGTCGGATGAGGACCGCCCCGGCTGAGGCGAGCCCGGGGTTGCCGCGGGCCGCGCCGTCGGTCCGGATGAGGAAGCCGATGCCCGCGGGGCGCGCGGCTGCCCCATCGTGGTCGCCGGCATCCGGTACCGGTGTTGTGTCGCCAAGGCCGAGGGTCATCAAGCCCGGCGCCGGGTTCCCGGCTACGACCGTCGCTCCACGATCGCCGAGCTGACCTCGAGGATCGCCTGGGTGATGTTGATCCCGCGCGGGCAGGCGTCGGTGCAGTTGAAGATTGTTCGGCAGCGCCACACGCCATCGTCACCGGCCAGGATCTCCAGCCGCTCGTCCCCGGCCGAGTCTCGCGAGTCATGGATGAAGCGGTGGGCGTTGACGATTGCCGCAGGCCCCACGTAGGCCTCCTTCGACCAGAAGGACGGACACGAGGTCGTGCAGGCCGCGCACAGGATGCACTTGGTGGTGTCGTCGTAACGGGCCCGATCCTCGGGTGACTGGAGGCGTTCGCGCCCCGGAACCGGCGTGTCGTTGACGAGATACGGCATCACCGACTTGTAGCTCTCGAAGAACCCGTCCATATCCACGACGAGGTCCTTGACGACGGGCAAGCCGGGCAGCGGGGCCAGGGAGATCTTCCGCCCGAGCTTCTCGATCCGCTCCTTGCAGGCCAGCCGGTTTCGGCCGTTGACCAGCATCGCGTCCGATCCGCAGATCCCGTGGCCGCACGAGCGTCGGTAGGTCAGGCTGCCGTCGTGCTCGTACTTCACCCGGTTCAGCAGATCCAGGACGCGGTCCAGCTTCGGGTCGGCCTCCACCGCATACGTCGCCCAGTGAGGCTTCGCGTCCTGTTCGGGGTCGAAGCGGAGGATCCGGAGCTCGATCTGCATTCGGGGGCGTTCCTAGTACGTCCGCGGCTTCGGCTGGAACGTCGTGATCGTGACCGGCTTGTAGCGGAGGGTCGGGCCGCCCTCGGAGCGATACGCGAGGCTGTGGGCCAGCCAGTTGGTGTCATCCCGAGCCGGGAAGTCCTCGCGGGCGTGCGCACCGCGGCTCTCCTTGCGGGCCAGCGCCGCGGCGACGGTTGACTCCGCGCAGTCGAGCAGGTAGCCGAGCTCGCGGGCCTCGAGGAGGTCGGTGTTGAAGGTCTGGCCCTTGTCCTCGATCGACACCCAGCGATACCGCTCGCGCAGGGCGCCGACCGTTGCGCGCGCTGCTGTCAGGAGCCCTTCATCACGGTACACGCCGACGTTGTCCATCATCACGCTGGCCAACTCGGCGCGAATCTTCGCGGCACTCTCACCCGGCCGCGCGGTCCGGATGGCCTCGATGTCGGCGCGCGCCGCATCCGCGGCATCTGAAGGGACCTCCGGGATCGCCCAACCGCGGACGTCGGCGGCCATCCGGCGACCCGCCCGGCGCCCGAACACGAGCAGATCAACGAGCGAGTTGGTTCCCAGCCGGTTCGCTCCGTGCGCCGAGACACAGGCGCACTCCCCTGCCGCGTACAGGCCGGGGACGACCGTGCCCTGCTCGTCCCGGGTGACGCGCGTCTCGAGGTCCGTCGGGATGCCGCCCATCGCGTAGTGAGCCGTGGGCTGGATCGGCACCAGCTGCGTGACGGGTTCGACGCCCTGGTAGACTCTCGCGAACTCCGCCACGTCCGCAAGTTTCTCCTCGATGACCTTCCGGCCCAGATGCCGGACATCGAGGTGGACGTAGTCGCGGCCGCCGATCCCCCGGCCCGCCCGGATCTCCTGGTAGATCCCGCGACTGACCAGGTCCCGTGGCGCGAGCTCCATGAGCGTCGGCGCGTACCGCTCCATGAAGCGCTCACCGGCATCGTTGAGGAGGGTCCCGCCCTCACCGCGGGCGGCCTCCGAGAGCAGGATGCCGAGGCCCACGACCCCGGTCGGGTGGAACTGGAAGAACTCCATGTCCTCGACGGGCAGCCCGTGCCGATAGGCCAGGGCAATCCCGTCGCCGGTCAGCGACCACGCGTTTGAGGTGACCCGGAACATCCGCCCGTACCCGCCGGTCGCGAGGAGCACCGCCTTCGCCCGGATCGAATGCAGCTCGCCGTCGGCGATCCGGTAGGCGACCACACCGGCGGCCCGTCCGCCCGCTCCGAGATCTCCGCCTTCCGACAGGAGATCCACCACGTGGTACTCGTCGTAGAACTTGACGCCCGCCTTGATGCACTGCTGGTAGAGCGTCTGGAGGATCATGTGGCCGGTCCGGTCCACCGCGTAGCACGCTCGCTTGACCGGGCCCTCGCCGTAGTTGCGCGTGTGCCCGCCGAAGCGCCGCTGGTCGATCCTGCCATCCGGTGAACGGTTGAACGGCAGACCCATGTGCTCGAGCTCGATGACCGTCTCGATGGCCTCGCGGGCGAGGATTTCGGCCGCATCCTGGTCGCTCAGGTAGTCGCCACCCTTGATGGTGTCGAACATGTGCCACTCCCAGTGGTCCTCCTCCTGGTTACCCAGGGCAGCACACACGCCGCCCTGGGCAGCGCCGGTATGGGAGCGGGTGGGATAGAGCTTCGTCAGGACCGCGGCGTCCACACCCTCCCTGGCGAGTTCAAGCGCCGCCCACAGGCCGGCTCCACCGGCCCCGACGATGAGCGCTTCGTGGTGTTTCGACATCGTCAGCCCTTCGGGACCACGGGGAGCGTCATCACGACCAGGGTGCCGAGGACGAACAGGACGAGCGCGAGGAGGTACAGCCCGGACAGGATGAACAGCCGAGCGCGACCGGCGACATAGTCGACGACCACGGTCCGCACGCCCATGAAGGCGTGGAAGAGGACGAGCATGAGGAGAGACCAGTCGAAGGCGCGCCAGAAGAGGCTGCTCCAGCGAACCTCGGCGATCCACGACGCGGTCTGTGCGGCCGGATCGTAGATGACATGCACGATGAGGAAGTGGCTCAAGGCGAGGACGAACAGGCCCACGCCCGTGACCCGCATGAGGTACCAGATCGCGAGCTCCGCGCCCCCCCGCGACGGTCGCGGCCGTCCCACGCGGCTGTACCGGCCGGTCACGCGGGCACCCCTTCCCAAATTGGCTTGAGGATCACGTACGCCACGGGCAGGCCCACGGCGATGAAGATCACCCAGCACAGGTACCAGAGCTGGCGCTGCCAGCGCGTCAAGGGCGGCCAGAAGTCCATGACGATGATCCGCAGGCCGTTCAGGGCGTGGTACAGCAGCCCTGCGCCCAGGAGCGTCTCGACAACGCGTCCGATGGGGCTCGCGTAGATCTGCAGGAGCTCGTCGTAGGCCTCGGGGTTGCCACCGACCAGATAGATGTCGATGACATGGAGGACGACGAACGCCCAGATGGCGACGCCGGAGATGCGGTGGAACGCCCAGGCGTACATCCCGTCCGGACCGCGGTAGCGCAGCAGCATCGATCCTCCGGTAGTGGTGATTCGGCCGTCAGCCGGTGATGACCGGGGTTGCCGCGAGCCGCTCGACGATGGCATCCGCGAACTCGCTCGTACCGGCCCGACCGCCGAGGTCGTGGGTGACGGTCATGCCCTCGGCTATGACGTCACGGACGGCCGCTTCAACCCGCTCCGCCACGTCGGGGTGGCCGAGGTGCCGGAGCATCAGTACTCCGGACAGGATCATCGCGGTCGGGTTGGCGCGGTTCTGGCCGGCGTACTTCGGGGCCGAGCCATGGACCGGCTCGAAGACCGCGCCATCCTCCCCGATGTTCGCCCCGGGAGCGACGCCCAGGCCACCGACGAGGCCGGCACACAGGTCGGACACGATGTCCCCGTACAGGTTCGGCAGGACCAGCACGTCGTACGCGTCCGGCTTCTGGACGAGCTGCATGCACATGTTGTCGACGATCCGGTCCTCGAACTCGATCTGGCGGTCGTAGTCGGCGGCGACGCGGCGACAGGACTCGAGGAAGAGGCCGTCGGACAGCTTCATGATGTTCGCCTTGTGGACTGCCGTGACCTTGTGGCGGCCGTTCGCGACCGCGTATTCGAAGGCGAACCGGGCGATCCGCTCCGAGGCAGCCCGGGTGATGATCTTGATGCTCTCAGCCGCGTCGGCGCCGACCATGTGCTCGATGCCGGCGTACAGGTCCTCGGTGTTCTCCCGGACGATCACGAGGTCGACGTCCTCGTAGCGCGTCACGAGACCCCGGATGGAGCGGGCGGGCCGGAGGTTCGCGTACAGGTTGAGTGTCTGCCGGAGGGTCACGTTGACACTCCGGAAGCCGGCGCCAACCGGGGTCGTGATCGGGCCCTTGAGCGCGACCCTGTTGCGCCGGATGGATTCGAGGACATGGTCCGGGAGCGGTGTCCCGAACTCGGCGATGCAGGCCTCGCCCGCTTCAACGACCTCCCAGTCGAAGGCCACGCCCGAGGCGTCAAGGACGCGCCGGGACGCCTCCGCAAGCTCCGGCCCAATGCCGTCGCCGGGGATGAGGGTGACTCGATGGGCCATGGACCCATTCTAGCCACGCGATCCGGGACTCGCCGCTGCCCGAACGGCCCGACCTCGGGGAGCCGACCGGCCCCCCTGATGGGAGGGCCGGGATAGACTCCGCCGATGCGAGTCGGAGTCACCCTTCCCCTCGCCCAGGGCGACACGGCCGATGGGCACGTTCCCACCTTCGAGGAGGCCCTCACCTTCGCCGGCCACGCGGAGACGGCCGGCCTTGACTCGATCTGGGCCTATGACCACCTCCTCTTCCGGTTCCCGAGCCGGCCCGAGGAGGGCATCCGCGAGGCATGGACGACGCTCGCCGCGCTTGCGCCGGTGGTCCCGCGCATCGAGCTCGGCTCACTCGTCATGTGCTCGTCATTCAGGAACCCGGGGCTCATGGCGAAGATGGCCGCGACGCTCGACGACCTGTCCGGCGGCCGGGTCATCCTGGGCCTCGGCTCCGGCTGGCATGACCCCGAGTACGACGCGTTCGGCTACCCCGCCGACCACAAGGTCGGCCGGTTCGCCGAGGATCTCGAGATCTCGGCACGCCTCCTGCGCGGCGAGCGCGTGACGCTCGAGGGGCGCTGGCGCCGCGTGGTGGATGCTGCCCTGCTTCCTCCACCCGTTCGGCGCGTGCCGATCCTCGTTGCCGCGAAGGGCGCGCGGATGCTCCAGTTGACGGCGGCCTGGGCCGACGCGTGGAATACGGCGTGGTTCGGGCGCGTGGATGAGCGCCTCCTGGCGCGGCTGGCGGCACTTCAGGACGCCTGCCTGGCCGCCGGCCGTGATCCGGCCACGATGCGCCGGACGATCGGCGTCCGGCTCCACGACCCGGGCACCGGCGCCGAGGACCCGCTGGGTCTGGACCCGGATGCCGACGGGCTGGCGGACTTCTTCGATGAGCTGGCGGGCCTCGGCATCGACGATGCCCTCGTGTGGTCGATCTCGAAGTCGGCCGCGTCCGTCGACCGGATCGCCGAGGCGCGCCGGCTCCATCTCGGCCGAGCTGGCGGCGCCGGATAGGTCGGCGGGCGTGCCGCCGGGCGCCTCGGCTACGATGCGCGAGTGAAGATCCAGGAAGCCGATGCCAAGGGGCTGCTGCTCGCCCAGGGCCTGCCCGTTCCGGCCTGGTCGGTGGCTCGCACCGCCGCCGAGGTCCGCAGCGCGGCCGACTCCATCCTGGCCGCCGGGGCGGGCAGTGTCGTGATCAAGGCGCAGGTCCTGGTGGGCGGCCGCGGCAAGGCCGGCGGCGTGAAGCTGGCCGGCTCGGCCGACGAGGCCGGGGCCATCGCCGGCCGGATCCTGGGCATGTCGATCAAGGGGATCACGGTTCGCAAGGTCCTCGTGGCCGCCGCCGCCGACATCGTCAAGGAGTTCTATCTCTCGGCGGTCCTGGACCGGGCTGCCCGGCAGATCCTGCTCATGGGCTCGGCTGAAGGCGGCGTCGAGATCGAGCAGGTGGCCGCGGAACGGCCCGAGGCCATCGTCACGATCCACGCCCACCCGCACCTCGGGCTCCAGGACTGGCAGGCTCGTGAGCTCGCGTTCCGGATGGGCCTCGGCGGCCACCTCAGGGCGGCCGCCGGGATCGCCCGGGGACTCGTCAGGACCATGCTCGCCTACGACGCGGACCTCGTGGAGATCAACCCGCTGGCGATCGTGCGCGAGGCCGGACCGAGCGACACACCTGTCGAGCGCCTCGTCTGCCTTGACGCCAAGATCACGCTCGATGACTCCGCCCTCCCCCGCCACCCCGAGCTCGAGGCGCTGCGCGACCTCGACGAGGAGGATCCGGCCGATGTCGAGGCGCGCGCAGCAGGCATCAGCTTCATCCGCCTCGAAGGCACGATCGGTTGCATGGTCAACGGCGCCGGCCTCGCGATGACGACGATGGACCTCGTGAAGCGGGCAGGCGGGGAGCCCGCCAACTTCCTCGACATCGGGGGCGGCGCGAAGGCCGACAAGGTCACCGAAGCGATGCGCCTGATCCTGAGCGATCCCAAGGTGAACGCGATCCTCGTCAACATCTTTGGCGGGATCACCCGCGGCGATGAGGTCGCTCGTGGGCTCATCGAGGCGCGAGCACAGCAGGTCCGCGACGTTCCGATGGTCGTCCGAATCGTGGGGACAAACGCCGCCGAGGCCGCAGAACTCCTGCGGGCCGCCAGGTTCGAGACCGCGGCGACGCTCGACGAAGCCGCGCGGATCGCCGTCGCCGCCTCCCAGGTGGCGCGCGCGTGAGCATCCTCATCGGACGGGACACGCGTCTCGTGGTCCAGGGCATCACCGGCCGGGAAGGCGAGTTCCACTCGCGGGCGATGCAGGAGTACGGGACCAGGATCGTCGCCGGGATGACGCCCGGCAAGGGCGGTCAAGCCGCACTCGACGGGACCGTGCCGGTGTTCAACACCGTGGCCCAGGCGGTCAGTGAGACCGGCGCGAACACATCCTGCATCTTCGTGCCTGCGCCGGGCGCGCCCGATGCCATCCTCGAGGCGATCGGCGCCGGGATCGCGACCGTCTTCTGCATCACCGAGGGCATTCCCGCTCTGGACATGGTTCCCGTGGTCGAGGCCGTCCGGCTGGCCGGTGCCCGGCTCATCGGCCCGAACTGTCCCGGCGCCACGTCCCCCGGCCGGGCCAAGGTCGGGATCATCCCCGGCTCCGTCCACCGAGAGGGTGACGTCGGTGTCGTGTCACGGTCCGGCACGCTGACCTACGAGGCCGTCCAGGCGATGACGGACGCCGGGATCGGCCAGTCAACGTGCATCGGCATCGGCGGCGATCCGATCATCGGGACGACGTTCCTGGACGTCCTGCGGTTGTTCGCAGCGGACCCCGAGACGCGCGCGCTGGTGCTCATCGGCGAGATCGGCGGAGCGGCCGAGGAAGAGGCGGCGGCCTGGGCCGCTGAACACCTTCGCGGCATCCCCAAGGCCGCATTCATCGCCGGTCGCACGGCCCCTGAGGGCAAGCGAATGGGCCACGCCGGAGCGATCATCTCCGGCGGTTCCGGAACGGCGGCGTCCAAGGTCATCGCCCTCGAGGCCGCCGGGTTCAAGGTCGCCGGTTCCCCATCGGAGCTGCCCGGGCTCCTTCGGGCGGCCGGCTACAGCACGTAGGTATCTGTATGCGCCCGGTTCGGTAGGGCCACCCCGATGGGCTTCCTCATGGATCTGGTCGCCGGCGAGAGCCGCGAGATCCTCCTCGCGATAAGCCTCGATGACTGGGCGGGCCTTGACGATCCGGGCCGCTTTGATGCGCACATCGCCCTTGGCGGAGCCATGGATCCGACCTGGCTCGACCTGTTCAGCGAGGCGATCCGGGACGTCACCGGCCGGGACGAGCCGATCGACTTCCTGGACGCGCGGCGCGATCTTGACGGCCCGGGCGACATCGGCGAGCGGACCGTCGAACGCGTTGATCCCGACTGGATCTCTGGGATCGCGCGGGTCGCCGACCACGACATCGACGCGATCGCGGGCCGCTGGATCGAACTCGTCGCCGACGAGCTGGGTGACCTGCCGCGCGAGGAGAAGCCCTGGATCCGGCAGTTCGCGGGAGAGCTCATCACGTTCGCCCGAAAGGCAGATCGCTCCCCCGCCGTGATCCTCGCCTGGTCCCTGTAGGCGAATCAGCGTAGGCGAGTCAGCCGGCGAGAGGCGGCATCCCGAGTCCGGCCCAGGCCGGGCCCCCGGCCGCCTCGATGAGCTCCACCAGCACGCCGCCGCAGGACCGCGGGTGCAGGAAGGCGACCGGCCCCTCGGCTCCGCGACGGGGTGAGCTGTCGATCAACTCCACCCCGTCGATCGCGAGGCGGGTGAGTTCCTCGGCCAGGTTGGCCACTTCGAAGCACACGTGGTGGAACCCCTCGCCCTTGTCGGCAAGGAACCGCGCGACGCCGGTTGACTCGTCGGTCGGCTCCACGAGCTCGACCTTGGACTCGCCGACCCCGAGGAAGGCGATCCGGACGCCGTCGGTGGGGATCTCCATCACGTTCTGCAGGGACATCCCGAGGAGATCGCGATACAGGCCAAGGCTCGACTCGATGGACCGGACGACGAAGGCCACGTGATGGATGCGCGACGGGCCGTGGACGACCCGCTCTGTCAACTGCGCGCGCACGGCCAACCTCCTCGCGCTCGTTGGCGCCTGGATGGCGCCGGCCGCCCGGACGATACGCGACTGCCCCTCCCGGCGCCAGTGCGGGGTGGCCTGTTTCCTCCGCACGCGTCAGATCGTGATCAGCTCGCGGTGCACACCCCAGGCGCTGCGGAGGTGGTCGGCAATCTCGCCGACGGTGGCGTAGGCCTTGACTGCCTCGATCAGGAACGGCATGAGGTTCTCGTCGCCCCGGGCAGCATCATCCAGTCGGGCAAGGGCCGCCGTCCACGCGGCCGGATCACGTTCAGCGCGAACTCGGCGGAGGCCCGCAACCTGGCGCCGCTCCCCGTCCGGATCGATCTTCTGGGTGGCTGGCGTGGAGGACGACTCGTCCCGGAAGCGGTTCACGCCCACGACCACCTGTTCGCCGGTGTCGACTGCCCGCTGCGTCCGGTAGGCAGATTCCTGGATCTGGCGTTGCTGGAAGCCGCCCTCGAGCGCGGCAACGGTGCCGCCCAGCGCGTCGATCTCCGCCAGGTAGGCCCACGCGGCCGCCTCGAGCTCGTCGGTCAGCGACTCGACGAAGTAGGACCCGGCGAGCGGGTCCGGGGTCTCGGTCACGCCCGCCTCAAAGGCCAGGATCTGTTGCGTCCGAAGGGCGAGCCGGACGGACTCCTCCGTGGGCAGCGCGAGTGCCTCATCGCGCGAGTTCGTGTGCAGGCTCTGGGCGCCGCCGAGCACCGCCGCGAGTGCCTGGAGCGTGGTCCGGACCACGTTGTTGTCCACGGATTGGGCGGTCAGCGAGCTCCCGGCCGTCTGGACGTGGAACCGGCAGGCCATCGATCGCGAGCTCGTCGCGCCGAATCGTTCCATCACGATCCGGGCCCACATCCGCCGGGCGGCCCGGAACTTCGCGACCTCCTCGAACAGCTCGGACCAGGCCGCGAAGAAGAAGCTCAGGCGCGGGGCGAAGTCGTCAATCGCGAGCCCGCGCGCGAGGGCCGCGTCGACGTAGGCGATCGCGTCGGCAAGGGTGAATGCGAGCTCCTGGGCTGCCGTCGCGCCCGCCTCGCGCATGTGGTAGCCGCTGATCGAGATGGTGTTCCACTTCGGGAGTTCCCGGGCTCCGAACTCGAAGATGTCGGTGACGAGGCGCATTGACGGGCCTGTTGGATAGATCCACGTCCCCCGCGCGATGTACTCCTTGAGGATGTCGTTCTGGACGGTCCCGGACAGCTGGTCCCGGGTGATCCCCTGGCGCTCGGCCGCGGCAACATACAGGGCGACGAGCGTGGCCGCGGTGGCGTTGATCGTCATGGACGTCGAGACCTTGTCGAGCGGGATCTGGTCGAACAGGACTTCCATGTCGGCGAGGCTGGCGATGGGGACCCCAACGCGCCCGACTTCTCCGGCTGCCTCGGGCGCGTCCGAGTCGAATCCCATCTGGGTCGGCAGGTCGAACGCCACAGACAGGCCGGTCTGACCCTGCTCCAGGAGGTACCGGAAGCGCCGATTCGTCTCAGCGGCGGTGGCGAAGCCCGCGTACTGGCGCATGGTCCAGAACCGACTTCGATACATCGTGGGCTGGACGCCCCGCGTGAACGGGTACTCCCCGGGCCGGCCGAGGTCCCGCTCCTCGTCGAGTCCAGCCACGTCGGCCGGCGTGTAGAGGTCCTGAATCTCGAGACCCGAGGAGGTCTCGAACCGATCGCGGCGCTCCGGGGCGCCATTGAGCGCGCGGGCACGGCCCTCAGCTCGCCAGCGGTCCCGGCCCGGATCCTTACCTTCGGCCACACACCCTCCCCATCAGATCAGGCGAGCACGATCAGGAGGTCGCCGACCTCGACCTTCTCGCCCGCACCCACAGCCACTCGCCCGATCATCCCATCCCACGGCGCGCGGAGCTCGTTCTGCATCTTCATCGCCTCCACGACGAGGAGCTGCTGGCCTGCCATGACCGTATCCCCGACCGACACCGATACTGAGAGGATGACGCCGGGGATGATGGCACGGACCTCGATCGAGCCACTCTGCCCCGCCGCCACGCGGTCGCGGCGGGCGCGCTCGCGCAGTGCCGACCTCGCGGCGGACTCCACCTCGACCTCGACACGCCAACCCTCCACGACCACTTCGCGGCGAACCACACCCCGATCGGCGCCGGGCGCTGCGGTCGCCGGGAGCAGGAGAACGCGATCATGCGTGCCGTCGGTCCCGCCGCGGAGGAGCAGGCCACGCTCGAGGTCGCGCAGCACAAGCGCGGCCGCGATCAGGCTGCCGTTGGCCCGGACGACACCAGACGCGCTACTGACACCCCCAGACGCCGGCTCTGCGGCAACGACCGGCAGCTCGGGCGGCTCCAGGACGAGCGGGACGAGAGCAGCGCTCGCGGAGCTTGGCGCGAGGGCAACGCGCACAGCGCGCGGATCCAGGAGCCGCTCCTGTGCTCCGTCCGCGGCGGCGACGTCTGGGCGACGGGGGGCGCTCATCGAGGCCAGTGGTCCTGGGCGTCTTCAAGGCCGGATTGGCGCCAGCGTCCGGTGCCGGCCGTGGAGCTGGACGTGCTCGATGGCGTCGCCGGAGCAGGTGCACGGCCAGACGCCACGGCGACCTCGAGCGCAGCGAGACCGGCTGTCAGTTGCGCGGCCCGGGCCGCCTCGACGTACTCCGCCGGGCCGTCCCAGTGCTCCACCACCCAGCTGGTGGACAGGTCCGCCGCCCGGAATGCGGGGTGGCGTGCGACGAACCGGTGGAACGGCAGCGTCGTCTGGATGCCCGCGACCTCGACCTCGTCCAGCGCTCGTCGCAGCCGGTCGATCGCGGCATCCCGATCACCGGCATGGACCATGACCTTCGCGATCAGGTTGTCGTACTCCGCGGGAACCTGGTCCCCGGCGGAGATCGCGGTGTCCACCCGGACGCCGGGGCCTGCGGGCATCGTCCAGCGAAGGACCCGTCCCGGCGAGGGCGCGAAGTCACGACCCGGATCCTCGGCCGAGAGGCGGGCCTCGATGGCATGCCCTGTCGGCTCGACTGCCTCGGCCGCGGCAGCCAGCGCAGCCTCTGACAGGGGCCGGCCAGCAGCGAGGAAGAACTGCTCGCGAACGATGTCCAGGCCTGAGACCAACTCCGTGACGCCATGCTCGACCTGCAGCCGGGTGTTGACCTCGAGGAAGTAGAACGCACCGTCGGGAGCGCGAAGGAACTCGGCCGTTGCCGCGCTCCGGAGGCCGGCAGCGGTCGCGACTCGTACCGCAAGTTCATGCAGACATCGTCGGTCTTCGGTAGTCAGGCCCGGCGCAGGCGCCTCCTCGACGAGCTTCTGGTGTCGGCGCTGCAGGGAGCAATCCCGCTCCCCCAGCGCGATCACCCGGCCAGTCGCATCCCCCAGGAGCTGGACTTCGATGTGCCGTACCGGCGAGATCTCACGCTCCAGGTACACGGAGCCGTCGCCGAACGCCGAATGCGCCTCGCGCGACCCGGACAGGAGCGCCGCCTCCAGGTCCTCGGATGCCGCGACTCGGCGCATCCCACGGCCCCCGCCGCCAGCTGCCGCCTTGACGAGCAGTGGGAACCCGATCCGCTCGGCCTCCGCCATGATCCGCTCGACCTGGTCCGGGTTGTCGAGAACGGCCGGCTCCAGGGTCCCCGGCACCACTTCGACACCGACGGCGTCCGCGGTTCGGCGGGCATGCAGTTTGTCGCCCAGGGCTTCGATGGCCTCGGACGGCGGGCCAACGAAGACGAGCCCAGCCTGCTCCACCGCCCGCGCAAACGAGGCCCGCTCGGCCAGGAACCCGTAACCCGGGTGGATGGCCTGGGAGCCAGTGTCGAGAGCTGCCTGGACGATCGCGTCGATTCGAAGGTAGCTCTCCGCCGGCGCCGGCGGGCCAATTCGGACGGCCCGGTCGGCGAGCCTGACATGCGCCGCCGACGCATCCGCGTCGCTGAACACCGCGACGGCCTCCATGCCCAACTCGTGGCAACCGCGGATCAACCGGACAGCAATCTCTCCCCGGTTGGCAATGAGGACCGACCGAAAGGGCGGATCAACCTGCACGTCTTTGCGCAAAGACGGGTCGGGGGTCGGCTCAGAGGGGGATGTTGCCATGCTTCTTTCTCGGGTTCGTGTCGCGCTTGTCGGCCAGCATCTCAAGGGCCTGGATCAGGCGCGGCCGCGTCTCCGAGGGGCGGATGACGTCGTCGACGTACCCGCGCGAGGCCGCAATGTACGGGTTGGCGAAGTCCCGCTCGTAGTTCGCGACCAGGCGCGTGCGCTCTGCGACGGGATCATCAGCCGTCGCGATTGCATCCTTGTAGATGATGTTGACGGCGCCCGACGCACCCATCACGGCGATCTCGGCGGTCGGCCAGGCGAAGTTCATGTCGCCGCGAATGTGCTTGCTGCTCATGACGTCGTACGCACCACCGTAGGCCTTGCGCGTGATCACGGTCACCTTCGGGACCGTTGCCTCGCAGTAGGCATACAGCAACTTCGCGCCGTGCTTGATGATTCCTCCGTGCTCCTGCCCGACTCCCGGCAGGAAGCCCGGGACATCGACGAACGTGACGAGCGGGACGTTGAAGCAATCGCAGGTGCGGACGAACCGGGCAGCCTTGGTGGAGGCGTCGATATCCAGCGCGCCGGCGAGAACCGAGGGCTGCTGGGCAACGATCCCGACACTGCGCCCGCCGAGTCGGGCAAAGCCGATGAGGATGTTCTGTGCCCAGCCGGGCTGGATCTCCAGGAACTCGCCGCCGTCCACGGTCCGCGCAATGACCTCGTGCATGTCATACGGCCGGTGGGGATCGTCGGGCACGACGTGGTCGAGCTCAGGGTCCATTCGATCCGCGGGGTCATCGCTCGCGACGAGTGCCGGAGCCTCGAGGTTGTTCTGTGGCAGGTGGGCCAGGATTCGCCGAACCGCATCGAGGGCCTCTGATTCGTCGTGGGCCGCCAGATGGGCAACACCGCTCTTGGTGGTATGCACGAGCGCGCCACCGAGGGCTTCCGAATCGACCTCCTCGTGGGTAACCGCCTTCACGACGTTTGGCCCGGTGACAAACATGTAGCTGGTCTTCTCGACCATGACCGTGAAGTCCGTCATCGCCGGCGAGTAGACGGCACCACCCGCGCAGGGACCCATGATCACCGAGATCTGTGGCACCACTCCCGATGCCATCACATTCCGGAGGAAGATGTCGGCGTAGCCGCCGAGCGACGCCACGCCCTCCTGGATCCGCGCCCCGCCCGAATCATTCAGGCCGATCAACGGCGCGCCGACCTTCATCGCGAGGTCCATGACCTTGCAGATCTTCTCTGCGTATGCCTCGGACAGCGAACCACCGAAGACCGTGAAGTCCTGGCTGAAGATGAACACGAGTCGCCCGTCAATCGTCCCGTGCCCGGAGACGACGCCGTCCCCCAGGAAACGCTGGTCCGCGAGACCCAGGTCATTCGAGCGGTGCGTGACGAAAGCGTCGAGTTCCACGAATGAACCTGGGTCCAGGAGCAGGTCCAGGCGTTCGCGGGCCGTCAGCTTTCCGAACGCATGTTGGCGCTCGACCCGCGCCGCTCCACCCCCGAGGAGTGACTCGGCGCGCATCTGCGAAAGTCGGCTCAGCCGTTCTTCATTCGTCGGCACGGGCGAGGCTCCTGTTCCCTTGGCCGGGGCATCTGGGCGCGTCCGGAACGTCGGACCATGTCTTTGCGCAACGACACCCGGTGGTTTGATCCGCGATTGACCACCATTCTAGACGTGTCGACCATCGCGACTTAGTGCGAATCGTCGAGCCTTCACACGCTCCTCTACCCAGTTCGTGCGCTCGCGGCCGGCGACGACGTAATCCACACTTCGGTGCACAAGTCGCACATCCTGTGGATAAGTCGACTCCCGGATGAGACGCGCGGTGGAGTAGGATTCCGACACGCTCGTCCACATGGATCGCGTCGCCGACGCGGCCATAACCCCCTCGACGCTTGCCGTCTCATGCGAGGTGCTTCCCCGGTGACCAACGTGATCGCGATCGCGAACCAGAAGGGCGGCGTCGGCAAGACGACGACGGCGATCAATCTCGCGGGTGCCCTGGCCGAGGAGAACTATCGGATTCTGTGCATCGACATGGATCCGCAGGCGAATCTGACGGCGGGCCTGGGCATCAACCTGAATACCATCGAACGATCCATGGCCGACGTCCTCGTCGGCAGAGCGACTCTCGATGAGACCATCCGGGCCACCGAGACCGAGGGCATCGACATCGTCCCCGCGCACATCGATCTCGCCGCAACGGAGGGTGAGCTGTTCACGATGCTCGGTCGGGAATCGCTCCTCCGGGATGCGCTGTCGGGTCGTCGGAAGCAGAAGTACGACTACGCGCTGATCGACTGCCCGCCGAACCTCGGACTCCTGACGGTCAATGGACTGGTTGCGGCAGACGGGGTCATCATCCCTGTCCAGACGCAGTACTACGCGATGAAGGGCTTGACGAACCTGGTCAAGGTCATCAATACGATCCGCCTTAAGCTCAATCGGAAGCTGCGAGTCCTTGGGCTCCTGCCGACCTTCTACGACGCCCGGACGAATCTTGCCCGCGACATGCTCGATGAATTGCGCGTCGTAGGCGACCACCACGTCTTCACGTCAATCATCCGGAACACCGTGAAGCTCGGCGAGGCGCCACTCGTCGGGCGACCGATCACGTCCTACGCGGGGCACACTGAGGCAGCGCGCATGTATCGAGAGTTGGCGCGGGAGGTAATCGAACTTGGCTAGGACGGACTTCCGCGCCGCGGCTGCGCGACGCCTGTCGGAGGAGCGCGAGCTCTCCCCCGCCATCATCAGCCTCTTGTCGTCGGACCGATCCGGGCACTCGTCCGGGGTTCGCGTCATCCCGGTCAACGACATCCTTCCGAATCCCGAGCAGCCCCGGCTGGCCATCGACGCCGACGGGCTCGCGGAGTTGGCATCATCCATTCGCGAGCATGGCGTCCTCCAGCCGATCCTTGTCCGGCCCCTGGGCAACAACGAGTACCAGCTGATTGCCGGCGAGCGTCGCTGGCGGGCCTCGAAGGCCGCAGGCCTTCCGACCATCCCGGCGCTTGTCGAAGACATCGACGATGACACGGCGATGGAGATCTCGATCATCGAGAACCTCCAGCGCGAGGACCTGTCCCCGCTCGACGAAGCGACGATGTTCGACCGGATGGTTCGCGAACATGGGTACTCCGTCCGAAAGCTCGCCCAGAAGCTCGGCAAGGACAAGGGCTACCTCGAGAACCGCCTGCGCCTGGCAGACGCCCCTGACGACGTTCGCGAACTGGTGTCCTTGCGCAAAGACACGCTCTCTCATGCCTACGAGCTGATGAAGGTCGCCGACCCCAAGAAGCGAAAGCGGCTCGGACAGCAGGTGGCGCGCGGCGAGCTCACGCTGCTCAAGCTCCGCGAGCGGATCGAGGGCCGGCGCCGTCCACCCGTGACGCTGTCCGGCGAACCCGGCTCCGAGACTGACAGCGGACCGGACGGGATGACCGAGGACGCCGAGGCCGCGTGGACGGGCCGCCGGCCTGCGGCTGCACCCCTGAGCGATGACTCCCTGGTCAACGCCAAGCAGCACCTGGCAGATGCCGTCGAAGAACTCGTTGACGTCCTTCGCGCCCCGGAGGTCGCTGCCCAGATCGGTGATGTTGATCGGGCCAATCTCGCCAAGTACCTCACGATCGCCAAGTTGAAGCTGGAGAACGTGATCGCCATGGTTCGGAGCGGCGAGACCTCGTAGCGACGCTCAGATCGATCGGCCCGCGATCGCCAAGATCCAACCGACACCGATCGCCGCGACGCCGGCCGCCTCGAGTTGCCATGCCAGCCGGCGCTGCATTGCGGTGCCGGCGCGCACCAGCAGGATCCCGGCCATGAGACTTGCCGCTCCGGCGGCGATGGCTGGTAGCGAGGGCGGGTTCCCGCCGGCCGGCTGGAGGACGATGGCCATCACGACGGCAGCACCCAGCGCGAGCCCATGCAGACGCCAGGCTGCCGCTCGGCCGACGGCAACCGCGACGGTGGCCCGCCCCGAGGCCCGGTCGGCGTCGACATCGACGAGGGCGTTGCCGATTGCCAGTCCCCCACCCGCCAGCACGGCCAGCGGCACGATCACGAGGAGCGAGACCGGCAGCGCTCCCGTGGCACCGAGCCAGGCGTAGATCGGGACGAGTGGCAGGGCGATTGCCAGCGGCAGCCATGAGATGGCCGTGCGTGACAGGCCCAGGTCATAGATCACGCCACAGCCCAGTCCGGCAACAGCGACCGCGACTGTCCCGGCCCCGGACGGAGCGACGAGCACGAGCCCGCCCAGGGCTGCCACCATCGAAACGGAGCCGGCGAGGCGGATGGGTATGAGCCCGGCAGGAATTGGCTTCAACGGCCTGTGACCACCATCTCGCGGAGCGTCGACGACGTCGTTGAGCGCCCCGATGGCCACCTGGAGCAGCGTCATGGCGACCGCAAGGCGAAGCGCGGTCTCCGGTGTCCCACCGGCCACGAGCGCCATCGCGAGCACGACCAAGCCGTTGAGGAGCGAGGGAAACGGGTGAGCCAGCCGGACTCGGGCGCCCAGGGCGCCCCATCGAGTCGGGAGACTCGATGGCTCAGACGTAGACGAGCTCGTTGAAGTTGGCGACGAGGTAGTCGACAAGCCGCTCGCGGCCGTCGGTGGTGCGGGCGCGCAGACCCGCAACGAGCGCGTGCAGGGAAATCGTCGGGACGATCAGCCGTCCTCCCGCGTCGCGCCCGACCGTGGCCGGGGCGCCGCCACCGGAAGCGAACACGTGTTCGAATTCGAGCTCACTCAGACGGGCGGCCGCACGGAACGCCTCGACAACCTGAACGACACCGCGACGCTTCGCAACGTCCCGCATCAACTCCGCAGCCCACGTGTCAAGCTGCGCGTCGGGTTGCTCGGCCAGGCGCGCTCGGTACTCCTTCGGATCGGCCGACAGGCCGCTGGCTCCCACGCGTCCTCCTCGTCCCGACGTTGTCAGTCCCGGTCGGGATCGTTCGGAAGTATGCCAGAGGCAGCGGGCTGTGCAGCCGCCGCAGCCTCGGTCGTCGCCCCGGCGGCCTCCGCCGCCGCTCTCGAACCCTCGGGCCAGTCGTTGAAGCGGTCGGTCAGCCACAGGCCGAAGCGGCCCGGTCGCGGCAGATCGGGCGCGTCGGCCACCAGGGCCAGCAGCGCGGCTTCCGTCCGGGCCGTCAGCGAGGCGATCGCCTCGCTCGTTGGCCGGCCCGAGGCCTCGATCGGCAGACCGACCCGAACCCGCAACCGTCGCCGGAATCCCAGCCACGACAATCCGTTCAGCGCCACGGGGACCATGGGGACGCCTGCGCGCAGGGCGAAGTACGCGGCGCCATCCTGGAGCGGCAGGAGCGCTCGCTCACCGACATGGATCCGCCCCTCCCCCGCGATCGCCAGGACGCCGCCGACATCAAACACCGCCTGCACGCGACGCGTCGTCTCGATGAGGTTCGTCTTCGCTGGCTTGTACGGCACCGCCGAGCCCGTCCAATACATCAAGCGGTTGCGCGGACCGACTCGCAGATCCTCCTCCCTTGGGCCGAACAGGTACAGCCGCGGACGAAGCGGCAGGGTTGCGAACAGGAGAAACGG
This sequence comes from uncultured Chloroflexia bacterium, assembly GCA_963697415.1. Taxonomy (GTDB): domain Bacteria; phylum Chloroflexota; class Limnocylindria; order Limnocylindrales; family CSP1-4; genus UBA5189. The sequence goes on along the minus strand of CAVONW010000003.1, from coordinate 1,990,279 downwards.
GTCCATCCAGCTGAGGTGGTTGAAACAGAGGAGTGCCGGGCCGGTTGGGAGGTTCTCTCGTCCCTCAATCCGGAGCCGGAAGAGCAGCCGCATGAGGACTGCCACGGCCAGCCGGGACATGTAGTACCGGATCGCGCGATTCCAGCGCGGAAGGTCGGACCGCGGCAGGCGCGGGTTGTCGAGGGTCATCGCCTCGAACGACGCACGACACGGACGCCGGTGACGCCGCCAGGAGTAGCCGTCATCGGCAGGGAGCCCGGATCCAGATCTGCGAGCCGCCCCAGGACGTAGTCGGCCAGGTCCGGCGCCCCGGGCGCCGGCGGGACGCTCGCATTCGGGACCAGCACAACGCGCATCCCCGCCGCCAGGCCGGCCTTGACCCCGTTGATCGAGTCCTCCACGACCAGGCACTCCTCCGGGGCGACGCCGAGCGCCCGTGCGGCTGCGAGGTAGACATCCGGTGCTGGCTTGCCGTGATCCACGTCGTCGGACGAGACGACGATCGGGACGATGGCCTCGAGGCCGGTCGCGCGGAGTGCCGCCGAGATCACGTCGCGGTGCGCCGATGATGCGATCGCGACGGGCCATGACGCGGCGATCCGACGAACGGCATCGACGGCCCCGACGATCTCCGGCGAGCCGGCGTCGTAGCGCCGGACCATTCGCTCCACGATGTCGGCCTCGATGGCCCCGTCCTGCTCCGCGAGGAGGCCCTTGCGCTCCCGCATGATCCGCGCCCAGCCGCGCGAATTGGCGCCCATGACCGCGTGGCTGTCCTGGGCAGTCCAGCTCAACCCGAGCGCCGTTGCCCAGGCGAGGCGCTCCTCGTGCCACCAGATCTCAGAGTCGACAACGACGCCGTCGAGATCGAAGATGACCGCAGCCACCGGCAATCCGGGCCGTTGGTCACTCGCTGTCGCCATCGGGCGAGCCTAGCATCCGTGCGAGGCTGGCTGGGTCCATGTCCCGCGTCGGGGACAGGTGGAAGGAGTAGCACCGCATGCGCATCGACCGGCGCCTCCTCGGGTGGGGCGCGTTCTTCGTCATTGCGGGAGCCATCCCGCTGCTGGTCCGTGCAGACCTGGTCCAACGCGATGCCCTCAGCAACTGGCCCTCGCTCTGGCCACTGCTGCTCATCGGCGGCGGCCTTGGGCTCCTGCTGCGAGGTACGCCCTTCCACGTGCTCGGTGGGACCATCTCCGTGCTGACCGCCGGCGTCATGATCGGTGGGCTCCTGACGGCCGGCTTCGGCGGGGTCCCGTCATTCAGCTGTGGCACCGGCTCCAACGCGACGTCATTCCCGGACCGGAGTGGCGCATTCGGTGGATCGGGATCGATGACGGTCGAGTTCGACTGCGGCACGTTCGACATCGGGGCGCAGGACGGGGACACTTGGAGCTTCACCGGGCGCGCTCCGGCCAACCGCGCCCCAATCGTGACGGCGGGCACCGACACGGTCCGGTTCTCCTCCCCGAGGGACGCGGCCTTCAGCTTCGGCGACGGTGCATCGAGCTGGTCCATCAAGGTCCCGCGTGGACCGTCCGTGGACTTGTCCGTCACTCTGAACGCGGGTGAGGGCGCGATCGATCTCACCGGCGCTGGGATGCACAGGTTCAGCTTCACGCTCAACGCCGGTTCGCTGACCGCGGACCTGGGGAGCGCACGCGACGGGGATCAGGTCAACGGCACGGTCAACGCGGGATCGGCGACGGTGGCATTGCCATCCGGCACCCCATCCGCCAACTTCACCGTAAATGCCGGGTCCCTGACCGTTTGCGTACCCGCGGGTAGTGCCCTCCGGGTCTCGTGGAGCGGCGCTCTTGCCGGCAACAACCTGGACGACCTCGGGCTCGTCAAGGTCAACGACAACCACTGGACCACGAGCGGCCTGGGCGCATCGACGGCGGCGACGGACCTCAGCGTCTCGGCGAACGCCGGGTCCTTCAAGCTCCAGATCGGAGGCTCCTGCAATGCGTGATCGACTGTACCGCTCCCGGGACGAGCGCGTGGTCTTCGGGGTCTGCGGCGGCATCGCCGACTCGATGGACATTGACCCGTCGCTCGTCCGGATCGTGTTCGTCCTCCTGGCCCTGGCGGGCGGGTTCGGCCTCTTGCTCTACATCATCATGGCCATCGTGGTGCCGGAGGAGCCCAACTACATCCAGATGCCGGGTGCTCCGGCCGCTCCGGGCGCCGCGGGAGCCCAGACGCGGGGACGCGACATGGGCTGCAGGAACCGATGGCGGGTCCATGGCCCCGGGGTTCGCTGACTCCGGGCCCGCGGCGGAAGGTGTCGCCGGCACCAGGCTCAGGATCGGGCACGGGCGCACCGGGCGCGATCCCGGGCGCGGCCACGTCGGCCGCCTGGGCCGCCGAGCGAGTGGCCCACCGCGAGGCACGGCGCGCGAGTCGTCGCGCCGCACGAGCGGATCGAGATGGCAGGGGCGCGGCGGTCTTCGGGGCGATCCTCGTCCTGGTCGGGGCGTGGTTCCTCGCTCGGCGCTACCTTCCCGAACTCGACATGGACTTCCTCGGACCCCTCGTGCTGATCGGACTCGGCGTGCTCCTTGTCGTGGGCGCGCTCATGAGGACATCGGGCGAGGAGCCACGACAACCGCGCTAGCCGAACAGAAGGGACGGCGCGGCACTCAGGTCGAGTCTCCGACATCGAGCCGTCACGCGCACGGGCTAGAATCGCTCTGAGTCGAGATAGGAGTTCATCCCGTGTTCAACCTGAACCGCGCCCCGGCCATGCCCAGGCCTGAATCCGCTCTGCCTGGCCGGCCCGAGGCGATCCTGGAACCGGGTGCTCACCACGTGAACGGCCGGCCAATCGCCGGACCCTATCCTGACGGCTTCGAAGTCGCCGAGTTCGCGCTCGGCTGCTTCTGGGGCGCCGAGAAGGGCTACTGGCAGATGCCCGGCGTCTGGGTCACCGCCGTCGGCTATCAGGGCGGGTTCACGCCGAACGCGACGTATCAGGAGGCGTGCTCGGGCAAGACCGGCCATGCCGAGGCGGTCCGGGTCGTGTTCGACCCGTCGGAGGTCACGTACGAGGAGATTCTGAAGCACTTCTGGGAAGCCCATGATCCCACCCAAGGGATGCGCCAGGGGAATGACCTCGGAACGCAGTACCGGTCCGCGATCTTTCCGCTGACGCCTGCGCAGCGAGACTCCGCGCTCGCCTCACGAGACGCGTATCAGGCACGACTCACGGAATCGGGCTTCGGTCCGATCACGACCGAGATCACCGGGCCGCCTGCTCCCGACTTCTACTTCGCCGAGGACTACCACCAGCAGTACTTGTCCAAGAACCCCGAGGGCTATTGCCCGGACCACGGCACGGGTGTCTCGTGCTTGATCGGTGTCGGAGCCGAGGCGTAGAGCCCGGTTGCCAGCCTCTCAGCACGGGGCTTGAGAGTCCGACTCTGGGCCTCGATCGGCGGATCAACCTGCGGATCAACCAGCGGCGACGAGACCCGCCGCGGCCCATCGGGCAAGTTCGATGTCCGCGTCTTCTGGCAGGCCACTCACTCCGACCGCCCCGATCACGTCACCGCCGACGATGATCGGGACCCCGCCGCCCCATCCCACGTAGCGCGGGTCTCCGAAATTGGAGATCGGGAAGCCCTCCGTTCGGGATCGTTCGCCAAGGACGCTGGATTCGACGCGCTCGCGCGCCGCCGTAAACGCCTTGTGAATGGCGATATTGATCGATGCCAATCCACAACCGTCGGTACGGAGAAACGCGACGAGCTCGCCGTGCGCATCGACGACAGCCACTGCAGCAGCCTCGCCCTGGGCATCGAGTCGGTCCGCGACCATCGCCACGAGGCCCCGAGCCTCGACATGTCCGATCTCTCGGCGTTCAGGCATTACGACTTCTCCTTGAACGAGAGCCTGGCGTCCGTCCAGGCGCCGTTCGCGCGGCTGGACGCGACCGCCGCGTCGACGAACTTCACCCCGATTGCGCCGTCGCGTTCGGTCGGGAACTGGAGCGCCAGCGGATCGGGTTCGCGGCCGGAGCGGCGCGCAGCGATCGCCTCGGCCGCGTCCGAGTAGATGTTGGCGAACGCTTCGTGAAAACCCTCCGGGTGGCCGGCGACGATCCGGCACGCCCGTGCCGAGGCCGGCAGCGTCCCGGGACCGTTGGGCGTGTAGACACGGGCGGGTCCGTCGAGCGGCTTGAAGCTCAGCCGCGTCGGCCGTTCCTGGTGCCACTCCAGACTTCCCTTCGTGCCGGACACGCGGATCCGGAGACTGTTCTCGACCCCGGCAGCCGTTTGGGTGACCCAGAAGGTCCCGCGCGCACCGTTGTCGAATCGCAGCATGGCGGCGCCGTAGTCATCGACGGGCCGCTCCGGGATGACGTGCCCGATCTCGGCGGCGACTTCCGTGACCTCGAGGCGACTCACGAATCGCGCGAGGTTGTGGGCATGCGTCCCGATGTCTCCCATCACGAGCGATGGTCCGCCTCGTACCGGGTCATAGCGCCACGGCAACCCGTCGGCCGGGCTCGGGTCGGACTCGTCGGCCTTGCCGCCCTGGACGTATTCGACCTGAACCAGCCTGATGGCACCGGCCTGTCCGTCCTCGATCAGCGCGCGGGCCTGGCGCACCATTGGGTACCCGGTGTAGTTGTGCGTAAGACAGAAGACCAAACCGGTCGCATCGACCTTCCGGACGATGTCCAGGGCCTCGTCAAGGGTGTTCGTCATCGGCTTGTCGCAAATGACATCGAACCCACGATCGAGGGCTGCCACGACATATCGATGATGGCTGTCGTTCGGGGTCATGATCGCGACGACGTCGGCGCCATCCGCGCGTTCGCTCTCCGCGTCGAGCATCCCGAGCGCGTCGGTGTAGGCGCGAGCTGGATCGATCCCCATCCCGATGGCAGCTTTCCGGGATCGCTCGGGATCGGTCGAGACGACCCCCGCCACGAGCTCATAGCGACCGTCGATTCGCGCGGCCGTTCGGTGCATCGCCCCGATGAAGCTACCCGGTCCGCCCCCGATCACCGCCATGCGAAGCGGGCGGCCAAGCATATCGATGACCGGATTCGTGTCCACGAGCATGTCCTCCTTCGATGAGAAGCATCGCAGGTTCCAGCCCAAGGCCGGCTCGCTCTTGGTGCTGAGCACGACCGCAGTCTCGATCCTCGGCTGGGAGCGCGATACGCCCTGATCCGGCGCTGGAAGGACGGCATCGACCTGGAGTGAAGCCGGTTTGCTGGGCGTCAGCTCTGCCGGTCAGGCCGGCAGACCCGGCAATCCCTCCAGCCCGAAGGGCGCCCCTTCTCGGCGGACCCAGTCGACAAGCGCCGCCTCCGTGTCGGCGGAGATCGACGGGCCCGTGTAGCCCGCGAGCAGCTCATCCACCCGGCCGCGGGCACGCTCGAACGTATCCAGCCCGCCCGCCTCTTCCCAGGCTCGCTGCCAGGAGCGGTCGATGATCGATGAGGGAAGGAACTGCTCGCCCCTGAACAGGCGGCGAGTCTCGGGCATCTGGAGGAACGAGCCGGCCTCCTCAAGGGCGGCGAAGGCGCCTGTCGCCAGCGTGTCGGTCGGCGTGAGGATGCCGCGCAAGAGGCGCTGGATCATACCAATGGCGTCGGCGTCGATGACCAGCTTCTCCGCACTCTGCGTGAGCAGGGAGTCGAGCATACCGGAACCGCTGATCAGGTCGATGCCGGCCAGGGCTCCGATGAGCGCGGAGCTGCCGCTCTCGAGCCCCGCCTGCGCGTCCACCACCTTGGAATCGGTCGCCCCGAGGTAGCCGTGCGTCGGCAGCCCGAGCGACCGGCCGACCTCGGCGTAGGCGGCGTCGATCATCGCCGTCTCGATCGCTCCCATCGCGGCCGCCCCGGAGCGCATGTCGAGGATGGCCGGGGCGCCACCCCACACGATTGGCGCGCCGGGGCTGGCGAGCTGGTGAATGACGAGGCCGCTCAGGGTCTCGGCCGCGTGCTGGACGACGCTGCCGATCAAGGTGACCGGAGCCGCGGCGCCGGCAATCGGCATCGAGATGAGCTGGGCCGGCACCCGGGCCCGGGCGAGGTCGATGAGGTTCTGGCCGCCGAGGTCGGCCCAGGTCAGCGGCGGCGACGAGCACACGTCGAACACCGCGCGGGGCTGCGCGGCAAGGGCCTCGGGACCGCCGGCATCGATCGCCAGCAGCTCGATCATCGCGTGGAGCGTCGGGATCCGGAACGCGCCGGTGACGATGGGCTTGTCGGAGTGGAGCAAGACGAGGAACAGTCTGTAGAGGTCGCCGATGTCGGCTGGCACGTCGTGACAGACCACCGCGGTGGACTGCGCGGCATAGGCCGGCAGCATCTCGGCGACATGCACGAGGCGGACGAGGTCGGCCGACTCCGATGTCTTCGGGCGCCGCGTCTCCGGATCGAGTACCCGCACGCCGGACGACCCCGGATCGAACTGAACGAGGCCCCGGCCGTAGCGAACGGCCCCGTTTCCGGCCCGGTCGTACAGGTCGAACGACCGCGGCGCCGTGTCGAGTGCGTCGCGCACGAGCCCGGCCGGCACGTGGACTCGCTCGCCATCGACCCGGGCACCGGCCGCCTCCAGCAGCGCCAGAGCCCCTGGCGCCTGGATCTTGAGGCCGGGCTCGGCCAGGAGGTCGAACGCCTCGGTAAGCACCCGCTCAACGAGCGCAGGGGCCAGGAGCGAGAACGTCGGGCGCATGGCCGTGGCCCTCGAGATCAGGCGCCGGCGCTCGCCAGCGCTCGCCCGGCGCCGCTTTCGAGGCCTGCCACGATTCGCCCCAGCTCAGCGTTGAGCGCCGGCTCGAGCGGCTCGGGCGTGTGGGTCGCCAGCAGGTCGACCGCGCGCTCGCGCGCCGACCGCCGGACGAGATCCGGATCGTCCGCCCAGGCACCATACGGCCGGCGGTCGAGGTAGCGCGACTGCCACAGCTCGCGCATGTGACGCCGGGTGTGCGGCTGGGTCAGGAAATCGCCACCCGGGCCGACGGCCCGGATCGCATCGAGCGCGATCGACTCGGCATCCACGGCGATGCCCTTAACCAGCGCGCGAATGATCGAATAGATCTCCGCGTCGAGAAGCAGCTGCTCGAAGCTGAAGATCCGGCTGCCGTGGAGGAGCCCCATGCCGAGCAGCATGTCGGCGCCCGTGGCCGAGGCCACCAGCGTGGAGAGCCCGTTCTCGAGCCCCGCCTGCCAGTCCGGCGTCTTGGCGCCGGTGGCGAAGGAGCCCATCGACAGCGGCACCCGGTAGAAGTCGGCCAGGGCATTCGTGGCCGCGCCGAACAGGAAGTCCTCTGGGCCGCCGCCCGTATAGGCGCCATTGCGCAGGTCGATCGCCGTCTGGGCGGCGGCGTAGTAGACCGGCGATCCCGGAGCGTGGAGCTGGAGCAGTGCGAGCCCGCTGAGGACTTCGGCGTTGCCCACGACGAGGCTGCCGGCCGGGGTCGCCGGCCCGGTGAAGGCACACGAGACCATCGTCATGAACCCGGTCGGCAGGCCGGCCTCGACCGCCAGCAGCGCGGCATCGAGGGCTCCACCGTCGTGCGCGAGCGGGCTGATCGTGCACTCCATGATCGAGAGGAGGGGCCGTCGTCGCAGCTCGTCACGCCCACCCGCGATGGCGGCGGCCATCTCGATCGCCGCGGCGACCTCGATCGGCGTGACGATGCTCTCGGTCTGGACGTGCTTGGTCGAGTTGCGCCAGATCGCGTGGAGCTCGTGGAGAGCGCGCGACTCCGGCGGCATGTCCTGGGCCGACACGGGCACCCAGTGGAACGACACCTCGTCCAGCGCGTCGGCGACCCGGGCGATGGCCGCGACGTCTGCCAGGGCGGACCGGCGGATCTCTCCGGTCTCGAGGTCCTGCACCTCGACGCCGCAGCCGTCGGTGCCAGCGTAGACATGCCGTCCGTCGAGCGGAAGGTCCTGAGCCGGATCACGGGCAGCCAACGTGTACTCGGCAGGGGCGCTGGCGATGGCCCGCTCGATGAGCTCGCCAGGAGCCCGGACAATGAACGTGTCCCGGTCGACGGTCGCCCCGTGGGCCGCCCAGATGTCGAGGGCTCGTCGCGACGGAAAGCGCACCCCGACCGTCTCGATGACCTCGAGGGTCGCCGCATGGACGCGACGGATGTCGTCCGCTGATAGCACGCTGAGGGCGACCTTCGGGTCGGCGATGGGAGCGAGGCTGGTGGTCATGTCATCAGCGTGTCAGTTCGGCCCCGGGTCTCCCAGAGCCGTTGGTCACACGGACCTGTCTGAGCCCGCCAAAGCGCCCCACTCCGCCGCTCTCTCGGTCTCCCGATGGCGCGGATTCTCACGATGCTCTCAGGCGCGTCTGCGACAGTCATATTCGACTGAACCAGCAGCATCACCGAAATCGAGCAAGAATGATCGAGCCAGCATTCTTGGCTTCCGCCTCCCCCACCCCGGAGGCCTCGCCAATCTGGAACCCCGACGATGAAGCAGCAACTCGGGGCCAGGATCCCGCCACTCTCGAACCGGCCGTCGCCCCCGAATCACCGGGCACGCCGCAGCGTATTCCCATCTCGAGCAGGCGCCGCCGAGCCCCTGTCGGGCTGGGCACGATGCTGGTCGTGTCCATGGCGTCGGCCGCGCTTGCCTCCGTGGGGACGCTCGCCGCCGCGGGCCTCATCGCCTGGCCCGGATCCAGCTCGGCGAGCGCCCCGGCCTCCGCGCCTAGTGCCGCAGCCGAGGCGGTCACGACGGGATCCACCGGCCAGTCGCCCACGACGAACACCTCGACCACTCTTGGCGCGGAACCGACCGTCGCCGTGGCGAAGGAAGTCAGTCCCGCCGTCGTCACGATCACGAGCACGAGTTCCAGTGCGCCGAATCGATTCAATCCCTTCGGTGGTACGGCGACGGGCGTCGGGTCCGGCTTCCTCATCACGACTGACGGGCTGATCCTGACCAACAACCATGTGATCGACGGAGCCGACACGGTATCCGTCAAGCTCATGACCGGCATCGAGTACCCGGCGACGGTCGTCACGGTCGACCCGACGCATGACCTGGCAGTCCTGAAGATCAAAGCGACAGGGCTTCCGACCGTCGCATTGGGCAGCTCAGCGGATCTCCAGGTCGGCCAGGAGGTCATCGCGATCGGCAGCCCCCTGGGCACTCTGACGACAACCGTCACGAGTGGGATCCTCTCAGCCACGGACCGGACGATCACGGTCGGGGACCAGATGACCGGCCGGAGCACCAAGATGACCGGGTTGCTGCAGACCGACGCGGCGATCAATCCCGGAAACAGCGGTGGCCCCTTGCTCGACCTCGAGGGTCGCGTCATCGGTATCAACACCGCGACCGCCTCGAGTGCCGAGGGACTCGGGTTTGCCGTGGCCATTGACACGGCCAGGGCGCTCGTGGCCGAGGCCGAGTCAGCCTCGCCGGCCGCCTGATCGGCCGGTCAGTCCCACAGGTTGTCGCGACTATCAGGCCGGGCTTCGTCCCGCTCCCGCGCGCGCCAGCCCCCAGACGACCACGGAGCAGCCAGCCGCCAGGAAGCACAGCGTGCCGGCAAAGACGAACGCCAGGACATATCCGCCCGTGGCATCGAACAGGACGCCGCCGACGGCCGGACCGATGATCCCGGCAACGCCGTAGGCGGTGAAGATCCAGCCGTAGTTCACGCCCAGGTGGCGCGTCCCGAAGTAGTCGGATGTTGCCGCCGGGAAGAGCGCGAAGTTCCCGCCGAAATTCAGGCCTACCCAGGCCGAAGCGAGGAAGATCGTGAGCGGCGTCTGGGCGCTGACCAGGAGCATGAAGGCCATGCCCTGGAAGAGGAACATGATCATCATCGCCCGGGGTCGATCGATCGCGTCGCTGACCCGGCCCCAGAAGATGCGTCCCAGGGCGTTGAAGATCGCGAGCACGCCGACCGGCTCCACGAGTCGGCCGAAGCTGCCCATCCACGCTGGGGCGAAGGTCTGCCCGTTGAGGACCCCGGCGGTCATCGGCGTCCACTGGCCTATCGCCATCAGGCCCGAGGTGGCTCCGAAGATGAACGAGAGCCAGAGCATCGACGCCAGGGGTGTATCGAGCATCTCCTTCCAGTCCATGTCGACGGCGCGGGTCGCGCGCACCGGGGGCGTCCAGCCGGCAGGTTTCCAGCCATCTGGGGGGTTGGACAAGAGGGCCGCCCCAGCGAGCACCGCCAGGAGGCTCACGATCCCGTGCAGGACGAAGAACGACTGCCATCCGAGGCCGAAGCCCTCACCCTGCGAGACACCCAGGCCGACCAGCAGGACCTGCGAGATCCCGAGCGTCTCACCGCTCGCGGCCGGAGGCAGGAGCAGCGTCGAGGCCGGTCCCGCAAAGAACAGCGCCCCGGCACCGAAACCGGCGACGGCTACGCCGGTGATGAGCCCCTTGCGCTCGGGGTACCACTTCGTCGCCGCGGCGATGGGACAGACGTAGGCGAAGCCGATCCCGGCGCCCCCGATGATCCCATACGTGAGATAGAGGGACCATGGGCGATCGCCCGAGATGAGCAGCGCACCCAGCAGGAAGGACGCGCCCAGCAACACCCCACCGAGTGAGGCGACCCGGCGTGGCCCAATTCGGTCCTGGAGTCGTCCGGCCGGGATCATGACGGCGGCAAACGTCGCGAGCGCCAGGGAGAATGCCCACTGAGTCGTGGATCGGTCCCAGCCGAATTCGCGCTGGAGTGGCAGGACGAACACACTGAATCCGTAGACGGTTCCCAGGACCACCTGGACGAGCAGGGCACCGACGATGACGGTCCAGCGGCGGCGGCCCGGGTCGGTGGTCGCGGGCGAACCGCCTTCGGCAGGGCGTGCTGCCGCTGGCAATGGAGGTTGAGAAGTCATGGCCCCATTTCATTGAGGACGTGTGCACCCGCGACAGGGCCAGTCGGACCGATTCTGGCGTGCCTGGACCCGGCCACTGGTCAGGCGGAGGGCGGCAGCTCCACGCTGAGCCTCGCGCCCCTGGGGACCCGGTTCTCGGCGGCAATCGTGCCGCCGTGCGCGGTGACGATCCAATGGGCGATCGACAGGCCGAGGCCGGCGCCACCCGACTTCGCACCCGCCCCCCGCCAGAACCGTTCGAAGACGCGCGCGAGATCCTCCTCGCGAATACCGCTGCCCTCGTCCTCGACCACCAGGCGCAACAGGTCGTCTGTGCGACGGACCGTGATCGTGACCGTGCCGCCCGCCGGACTGTGCGTGACGGCGTTGTCGACCAGGATCAGGACCAGCTGCCGGAGGCGGGCCGCGTCGCCGAGCATCGGTCCCGGCTCCGGGTCCGCGACGATCGTGACACCACGCTCCCCCGCCGTGCCGACCAACGAGGACGCGGCAGCCGCGGCAATGTCGCCCAGATCCACGGGCACGCGCTCCAGCGCGACCGCGCCCGAATCCGAGCGGGCCAGGAGCAGCAGCTCCTCGACCAGCTGGGTCAGATGACTCACCTCCGCATCGATGTCGTCGAGCGCCTCACCGACCTGGCCGACCGGCCGATCCGCATGCCGGCGCAGGAGATCGACCGAGGTCCGCACGACCGTCAACGGCGTGCGCAACTCATGGCTGGCGTCCGCGGCGAACTCACGCTGGCGGCGGAGCGCGCTCCGCTGTGCGGCGAGTGACTCCCGGATGGGCACGAGGGCGCGCCCGGCGTAGATCACCCCGAACGCTGCGGCGACCAGGAGCACGATGACCCCACCGCCGAGAAGTACCGAGAGCAGGACGTTGAGCGTCCGTTCCTCCGCGGTCCGGTCCTGGAAGACCTGGAGGTAGACGGTTCCGACCCGACTCTGGGCGGAGACCGTAAGGACGCGAACCGGTGCCTTGTCGACCGACCCCAAGCGGACGTCCCGGCCGCTGGCACGCGCAGCCGCCAGGGACGCGCTGTCGGGCAGGCCCGCCATGGCGGGCAGGTTTCTCGGCAGGATCGGAGTGCCGGTCCCGTCGAGGATCAGGGCAAACGTCCCGGAGGCCCCGCCTCCGAAGATGATCCCCGTCGGAATGTCGTCTCTGTCGGGCGGGCCCGCCCCGGGACCCTCGATCGAATGACGAAGGCCCGAAGCCCGGCTGTCGAGCTGGTCCAATCCGCTCGTCGCGAGACTCTGGGAAACAGCCGCGTAGAGGGCGATGCCGAGCACGATCAGGACGACAAGTGTCGTGCCAGCTGCCCACACGACGAGCCGCCGGCCGACCCCGGCGACGAGACGGGCGTCCTCGGTGACAGCAGCATCCTCTGCCGCGTCGATGTTGCCAAGCCGCGTGCCGTCAGGCATCGCTGAGGCGGTACCCGACACCCCGCACGGTCTCGATCCGCGAGCCCACGACGCCGAGCTTGGTTCGAAGGTAGTGGACGTAGGCGTCGACCGCGTTCGGTGTCACCGCGACGCTGTAGGGCCACGCCTGGTCCAGGAGCTGGTCGCGCGTCAGGGTCTGGCCCGGGTGACGCAGGAAACACTCGAGCAGGGAGAACTCGCGCGGGCTCAGGTCCACAACCTTGCCATGAACGGTCACGCGGCGGGCAGCCTCGTCGAGCGCGATGGGGCCGACCTCGAGCCGGGGTTCGGGGCGCCGAGGCCCGGCCTCCGCTCGCCGACCCAGCGCCCGGAGGCGGGCGGCGAGTTCCTCGTAGGCGAACGGCTTGACCAGGTAGTCATCCGCCCCGGCATCGAGACCTGCGACGCGGTCTCCGACAGTATCCCGGGCCGTCAGCATGAGGATGGCCGTGTTCTTTTCGCGCTGACGGAGTCGGCGGGCAACCTCGAGTCCGCTGATATCCGGGAGGCCGACATCGAGGATGACGACATCGATCCCGTCCGATTCGGCCAGGTCCATCCCGGTTTCACCGTCGGTCGCAACATCGACGACGTGACGGTCCTCTTCGAGCAGTCGCTTGAGGACTCGCCCAAGGCGTTCGTCGTCCTCGATGATGAGGAGGTGCATCGCTGTGGCCACTCCTGGTCGGTGACGGTCGTCGCGCCGCCTCCGCTCCGCGATGGTAGTCCGTGGTCGCGCCGAGCTCAGGAAACCGCCACCGCGTGAGAATCTCCTGAGAACCGGGCCCGTGCATATGCCTTCCGGAACCGCGGCAGTCCGAGCTGGTCGGTCGCGGGGACCAGACGGGCAGGAAGCCGCACTTCGGGTCGTTCGGCACGCGGCGAGATGCCCAAACGGCCGATGTGCCGGTCAGGCGAGTCGCCTCACGCTGGTCAGGATCGGACTGCCCGGGCGCGGCAGTGTGGCCGGGCACCGCGATGGAGGTCAGCATGAATCGCACTCGGATCGTGATCATGGGCGCGGCGGGCCGCGACTTCCATGACTTCAACGTCGTCTATCGGTCCGACCCGAACACGGAGGTCATCGCCTTCACCGCCACCCAGATCCCCGGGATCGCGGACCGCCGCTACCCGTCGGAGCTCGCCGGTGAGCTCTATCCGGAGGGGATTCCCATCGTCGCCGAGGACGAGCTCGAGACGTTGATCCGAGAGCGCGGCGTGGACACGGTCGTGTTCGCCTACAGCGACGTCAGCCACGAGACCGTCATGCATGCGGCATCTCGCGCGCTCGCGGCTGGTGCCGACTTTGAGCTCCTCGGGCCGCGCCACACGATGCTCCAGAGCCGCCGTCCGGTCGTGGCCGTGTGCGCAATTCGAACGGGTTCCGGCAAGAGCCAGACCACCCGCTACATGGCAGGGCTCCTTGCCGAGCGCGGTCTCCGCCCCGTCGTCATCCGGCATCCGATGCCGTACGGCGATCTCCCGGCCCAGGCCGTGCAGCGCTACGCCACGTACGAGGATCTCGACCGCTACGACACCACGATCGAGGAACGCGAGGAATACGAGCCGCATCTCGACGCCGGCCGCGTCGTGTATGCCGGGGTCGACTACGAGGCGATCCTGCGGGAGGCCGAGACCGAGGCCGACGTGATCCTGTGGGACGGTGGAAACAATGACTTCCCCTTCTACCGGCCCGATCTCTTCGTGGTGGTCGCCGACCCGCTCCGGCCCGGACACGAGCGCGCGTTCCACCCGGGCGAGATGAACGCCCGCATGGCCGATGTGGTCATCATCAACAAGATCGACTCGGCGGAGCAGCGGGCGGTGGACGCGGTGCGCGCCGCGATCCACGAGCTGAATCCCCGAGCGGAGATCCTGACGGCGCGGTCCGACCTGACCCTCGTGGGCCCGCCCATCAAGGGCCGCCGCGTGGTGGTTGTCGAGGACGGCCCGACCCTGACCCACGGCGGGATGCTGTACGGCGCCGGGATCGTTGCAGCGCGCCGCTTCGGCGCCGCCGAGGTCGTCGATCCGAGGCCGGCGGCTGTCGGATCCATTCGCGAGGTGCTGGACCGCTACCCGGCGCTGGAGCCGCTCGTGCCGGCGATGGGCTATGGGCAGGCGCAGATCCGCGACCTGGAGGCGACGCTCAACGCCGTCGATGCCGATCTCGTCCTGTGCGCGACGCCGATCGACCTGACGCGAGTCCTCACCCTGAACAAGCCGATGACCCGGGTGCGCTACGACCTCGCCGAGGCCGGCGGAACGCCGCTCGCCGAGCTCATCGAACCGATCGTTCGAATGACCCTGACACCGGTCCCTGCTGGCGCGGCGTCCTGACCGCCTCTGCCGCGACCGCCGCCTACCATGCCGGGATGTACCTCGACGCACGCGAATTCCTCGACGAGGAGCGCGACGGCTTCCGGCCCTTCGAAGCCCTCGCCGACCTGACCGACGAACAGCTCAGCGTCTCGGTGGCAGATGCCCACGGCTGGTCGGGCCGCCAGCTGATGGGACACCTGCTCTCCGGGCAGGAGGTGGCCCTCGCCGTCGCCACCGAGCTGGCACTGAACGAGACGAGTCCCGCCAAGGAGCGAGCGGACGCGGATTGGGATACGCGCGGCGGGGAGGTCGTGAACGCTGAGATAGATGCGCGCTGGGCGGCGCTCTCGATGGACGACCTGCGCGCCCGATTCGGAACCCTGCCGGGACAGCTCCGCGGTTACCTCACGGTCGTGCCCGAGAGTCGCTGGCTCAAGCACGAGGACCACCAGCGCTTCTTCCTCAGCGAGACGACCGCGCACTACGAGGACCACCTCGACGACCTCGCCGCGATCCTGGCCGCGGCGGGCCGATGACCCTGCGCGAGCGCCGACTGGGCACCCAGGTCGATGACCCTGCGACCGTGGCCGACTTCAGCGTCGGCATCGTGTAATCGTGTCCGGCCGGAAGACGTTCGTCGAGACGGGCGCTCCGGTTGTGGCGTCGGCCGGCTGATCGACCGCGAGGCGTCGGCCGCCGAAGCCGCGCGCGAACGAAGCGTCGTGGCGGGAAGTAGTGGCTCCGGCGGTAAGATTCGAACTTACGACCAAGCGATTAACAGTCGCCCGCTCTACCACTGAGCTACGCCGGAGCGAGTGGGGTCGCCGAGGCGGCCACCAGGCGGGGCCCAAGGGGCCAGACGCCGGGCCGAAGGATAGCAGAGGATCCCGGCCCGAAGCCGCTGGCATACTGCCGGACATGCGCTCACCGATCGTCTCGCCAGAGACCCTGGGCGGATGGATCACGAAGGGTCGGACCGACCTTCGGGTCGTCGATACGCGCTGGTACCTCGGCCAGCCGCAAGGCACCGGTATGGCCGCGTATGAGGCTGGGCACATCCCGGGCGCCATCTACCTGGATCTCGACACGGATCTCGTCGCCGCGGAGGGACCCGGGCGTCATCCCCTCCCATCGCCGGGCACCTTCGTCCGGACGCTCGCCGCTAACGGGATCGGCGACGGGGATGTCGTCGTCGCCTACGACGATGTCGGCGGCTGGGTTGCCGCGCGCCTGTGGTGGATGCTCGATGACCTCGGGTTCGGTGCCGGCGGACACGGCGGTGCGCTCGTCCTGGATGGTGGACTTCCCGCCTGGACCGCAGCCGGCGGAGCCCTGACAAGGGACGTCCCCGCGTTGCGGGTCACGGAACTGCATCTCGCGCCGGCGTGGCGACGGGTCGTCGATCGCCACGGCTTGAAGCGCGACCTCGGGCGCGTCCTGCTCCTCGATGCGCGCGGCGCGCCGCGTTATCGCGGCGAGATCGAGCCGATCGACCCGAAGCCTGGCCACATCCCCACGGCCATTCACGCTCCCACGGATGGCAACCTCGGAACGGACGGCCGATTCCTCTCACCCGAAGTGCTGGCCACCCGGTTTGCGGCGCTGAGAGGCGATGCCCTCTTGGCCGGCATGCCGCTCGCGGCCGATCCGGTGGCCCCGTTGGTGACGTCCTGCGGCAGCGGTGTCTCGGCCTGCCACAACGCGCTGGCGATGCGGATCGCCGGGCTCCCCGATCCTCTGCTGTATCCGGGCTCCTACAGCGACTGGTCCACGGCGGGCGAGGCGGTGGCCGTGGGCGCCGAGCCTGGGCGCCCACCGACGGCTGCCGCGGAGGACGCGCAGTCCGCGTAAAGGTGCCCGGTCGCGGGGCGCTACGGGTCGCCCGCGCCGCAGGTATGGGTCACGCGGGTCCGCGCCACGCCGGACACCGAGCGCTGGACACCGAGCGCCGGACACCGAGCGCCGGACACCTGAGTCTGTCGCCATTGGCGTCGACTGCATGGACGGCCTGAGCTCAGACGCGGCCCTCAGGCCCTCCTTGTTTGGGTGCTGCCAATCTGTCGCGCTCCTGATTGCCCATGCGTCGTGAGTGGTGTGCTCACGGCTCGAGCACGAGCGACGTCGGCGGCATCGCCGGCCCGCGATGAGGGCCGGTATGTGAAGTTTCATGTGCTCCGCACGTCCATGCAGCCGCCGCCGCACCGGTCAATCGAGCGCGGATACCGTGCAGAGGTAGAACCCCGACGCCCGGTTGAGATCCGGTCTCACCTGCTCACCTGCCGTTCGCAACCTGCCCACAGCCGGTTGACATTGCCCGGGGACGCCGCCTACACTCCGCAACCGGTGCGGGTTCCGTGCCAGTCAACCACCTCATGGAGGGCGGCAACAGATGAGCAAGATGCTCCTCTTCGTGCCCACGATCGCGCCCGTTGGCGCCGCTGATCGCGGGAGATCTGCGCCTTCCTCGAGGTAGTTGCCGGGCGGTAGGACCGCTCCACCAGCAAGCCACGAGCCGTGGGCCAGATCGGGCCCCCGGCTTTTTTGATGCGCTCGAGATGTCCAGGCGCATCCCACGAGCCGTGAGCCCAGCCCGATGCGAGAGCGCAGGAGCCGGACCTCGGCTCGTTCCATGTCCACCACCATCAAGCGAGGACCATCACCGTGACCGCCACGCTGCTCCGAAAACAGAAGATGTTCGTTCCGGATCGCCTGGCCGTCCCGGCCGAGGCACAAGAGTTCGATGTGGCACTGCCGGCCCTTCTCGTCGAGGGGGTCACCAAGCGATTCCACGTCGGGCGAACCAAACGTCCGGTCGTCGCGATTGCCGACGTTTCGCTCCGCCTTGAGCGGGGCGGGATCGCCGGGATTCTTGGGGCGAACGGATCGGGCAAGTCGACGCTCATCCGGCTCGTGTCCGGCCTCCTGACCCTCGATGAGGGTCGCGTGGAGGTCTTCGGCCGCGACATCGTACGCGAGGAGATGGCCGTCAAACGGCTCATCAACCGCGTGAGCGTGGATGCCGCCTTCTTCAAGAAGCTCAGTCCTATGGAGAACCTGCTCTTCGCGGCCAGGCTGTACGGCCTGGATGCGGGACGGGCGCGAGGGGAAGCCATCGCGATCCTCGAGCGGCTGGGCATCGCGAGGAAGCGAATCGATCGCCCGGTCGAGCAGATGAGCCGGGGCATGCAGCAGAAGGTCGCCATCGCGCGAGCGCTGCTCACGAGCCCTTCGCTCCTGCTCCTCGACGAGCCAACAACCGGCCTCGATCCTCGATCAAAGCTGGATGTGCAGACGTTCATCGAGGAAGTCCGGACGAGCCACAACGCGTCGATCGTCCTGACGACGCACGACCTGGACGAAGCAGACCGGCTGTGCGATCGGATCGCCGTCCTCAACGACGGCCGCGTCGTCGCCGAGGAGACCCCGAACGGGCTGAAGCGACTTGTCGCCGAAGTCCACGGCCAGGAGCCGACGCTCCACAACGTGTTCATGACCTACACCGGCCGATCCCTCGACGACGACGTCGAGGAGGACGCCGACGACCCGGCCGATGCGGCCGACTGACGAAAGGAACCCATCCATGCATGCCTACGCCGACCTGCGGCTGCGGCTCGCGAACGACCGAATCGCTCGCGCTCACCGCCATGCCGCCGAGGCGCGTCTCGCCGACCAGGTGCGGCGCCGCCACCGTATCTCGCTCCGCCATCGAGCGGCCCATCTGCTGATTCGGCTGGGTGAGCGCCTCGCGGCGGAGCCGTCCCTGACGCCCGTCCGGTCCCGCTAGGGCCGGGCGGGCGCCCAAACCGAAAGGTCACTTCTGTGTCGTTGCTCAAGCACGAGCTGAAGGCCTCGTATGCCTTCGTCGAGCGCAACTTCTTCCTGACGCGCCGCTACTGGGGCTGGGAGGTCGCCTTCCTGGTCTACTCGGCCGCGGGCGCCCTGTCGATCTCGCTGATCGGTGCCCAGGCGGGCGACCCTCGCCTGCTCCTGACGCTGATCGTGGGGGCGATCTTCTGGAACTACCTGTCGGTGGTCTTCAGCTGGATTGCCGAGACGATCGCCGTCGAGCGCTGGGAAGGCACGCTCGAGTACACGATGATGGCTCCCGTCCATCGTGCTACCCAGCTCCTCGGCTCGGTCGCCTACGCGATGGCCTACGGCCTGATCCACACTGCCGCGATTCTCGTGGCGATGCTCCTGTTCTTCCCCGACCTCGCCGCCTCGAACGCCAATCCGTTGACGGTCGTGGTGTTCATGGTCCTGGGGTCGTTCAGCTTCGTCGGGATCGCGATGCTCGCGGCGATCCTGCCGCTGCTCTACGTGGAGCGGGGCGCACAGATGACGTTCGTCATGCAGTCGGTGCTGCTCCTCGTGAGCGGGGTCTACTACTCGATCGACGTCCTGCCCGGCTGGATGCAGGTGCTGTCTCGCCTGTCCCCGGCCACGTATGCCATCGACGGGGTCCGGAAGGGCCTGATCGATGGCGTGCCGGTCAGTGCGCTGATCGGCGACGTCTGGCCGCTGATCGTCATGGGCATCGTCATGATCCCGGTCGGGCTGTGGGCCTTCGGGCGCGCGGAACGCTATGCGAAGCGCACCGGCAAGCTGAAGCGGGTGGGCTGAGATGAACGTCTCGAAGTCGACCGAGCGCATCGTCCTCCGGGCCTATCGTGGCCCGGAGGACCACCCCGCGATGAACGACGTCGCGAACGCCGTCCGTGCGTTCAACGGCGACCCGGACTTCGGCACGGTCGCCGACATGGACAACTACTACGGGCACCTCGAACACGCCGACCTGCCTCGTGACTGCGCCCTCGTCGAGCTCGACGGTGCGACCGTTGCCTATTGCCGCGCCTCGTGGCAGCCGATGGCCGACGGCACCGGCCAGGTGGATTGCATCGCCTTCGTGGAGCCGAGGGCCCTTGGGATCGGGATCGAGGAACTCCTGCTGGAGCACGCGCTTCAGCGTGCAGCCGTCCACATTGCCGACGTCGAGCGCCACATGGCGACCCGCGTCCTCGGGTTCGCGACGGGCCGCGACCCCGACCAGCGGCGCCGCCTCGAAGCACGCGGGTTCACCCTCACCCGTCGGTACGCGCAGCTGGTCCGGCCGTCGCTCGACGACATCCCGAACCTGCCAATCCCCCGGCCGTTCGAGATCCGACCGATCGACCCTCTCGATGCGGCGATGCATCGCCGGGTCTTCGAGGCCGATGCGCGCGCCTTCGAAGACTCGTATGGACAGGAAGCGACATCCGAGGCCCAGTGGGCTGCCTTCGTCGAGGCCCCGAACTTCGATCCGACCCTGTGGCGGGTCGCCTTCGACGGCGAAGTGATCGCCGGACAGATCCTGAGCTTCATGGACGAGATGCGAGAGGACGGGACCCGCCTCGGGATGACCGAAGCGATCTCGGTGCAGCCGGAGTATCGCCGTCGCGGCCTGGCCCGGGCGCTGCTCGCCGAGAGCCTCCGCGCCGTCCGCGATGCCGGAGCGACGAGCGCCGGACTTGGCGTGGACACGCAGAATCCGAACGAGGCGCTCACGCTCTACGAGAACCTCGGCTTCCGAATCGTGTCCGAGACGTTCGAGTACCAGCTCGGACTCTTCCCGGCGGGCGCCGTGCCGGATTTCGGCATCGTGGGGACGTCATGAGCGCGAGCCTCGCGCTCGACGCGATGGGCTGGCACCCGGCGTTCGCGGCGGCCTTCGGGGCGCATGAGGCCGCCGGGCGCGTGGCGGCCCGGGTCGTCGCCGAGGAGCGCGGCCACTTCATTGTTCACGACGGCGCGGTGACGCTCGCTGCCACGGTCTCCGGGCGCCTCCGTCACGAGTCGGGCGGCGATCCGCTGGCCTACCCGGCCGTGGGTGATTGGGTCGCCGCGGCGGTGAACGCTGATTCGGGTTCGGCGACCATCCAGGCGATCCTGCCGCGCCGGTCGGCCATCGTTCGGCGAGCGCCAACGGACCACCGGACCGGGGCACAGATGATCGCGGCGAACGTGGATGTGGCGTTCATCGTGACCTCGCTCAACGGAGAGCTCAACCTTCGCCGGCTCGAGCGCTACCTCGCGGTGGCCTGGGAGTCGGGCGCCCTTCCGGTCGTCGTGCTCTCGAAGTCGGACCTTGACGATGACCTCGAGGGGCATCGGGTGGCCGCTGAATCCGTTGCGCCCGGGGTCGAGGTGATTTCCACCTCTGCGATCAACGGTGATGGCATCGATGCCGTTCGGGCACACCTGGCGCCCGGCCGGACGGTCGTGTTCATCGGATCGTCCGGCGTCGGGAAGTCCACGCTTGTCAACACGCTCGCCGGCCACGAGCTGATCACCGTCGCCGGGATCCGCGAGGACGACGCGCGCGGCCGCCACACGACGACGCGTCGCCAGCTCGTCTCACTCGCGGACGGCCTGGTCATCGATACCCCCGGCATGCGGGAGCTGGGTCTGCTCGACGGCGAGGGCCTCGCGAGCGCTTTCGACGACGTGGAGCGGGTGGGGCGTGCCTGCCGGTTCCGGGATTGCGGCCACGAGTCCGAGCCGGGTTGCGCGGTCCGGGCCGCGCTCGCGTCGGGCGAGCTGGGCGCGGGTCGGCTGGCGGGATTCCATAAGCTGGAGCGTGAGGCCCGTCGGTCCGAACTGGCGAACGACGTCATCGCCCGGAAGGCCAACCGGCGCAAGTGGACGGCGATCTCCAAGAGCGTCGAGCAGCACATGCGCCAGAAGTACGGCGCGGATCGATGACGGCCGGCATCCGTCGCCGAGCGGTCACTCATCCGGGCGCGCCGGACATTCCCGGGCTCGTCCTGCGTCACTTTGAACCGGAGAGCGATTTCCCGGCGCTCGCCGAGCTCCTCGCCACGGTGAACGTGCACGACGGCGTCGACTGGCTGCCCACGGCCGAGGTGCTGCGCCACGATTGGGAGCACACCGACGGGGCTGACCTCACCCAGGACGTCGTGGTAGCCGAGATCTCCGGCGCCATGGTCGCGTATGCCGAGCACTCGTGGCGCGCCCGGGGAGAACGCATCTTCCACCATCTGCACGTCGCCGTCCGGCCGGATCTTCGCCGGCTGGGCCTCGGTCGGGCGCTCCTGGCATGGGTTGAGGGGCGGGTGGCGAGAGGTCTCGCGGCCGGCGACCTCGGGGGCGCTCTTCGAATTCCCCACCTCTTCTCAGGCTACGCGGATCTCGAAATCCCAGCCGTCGCGCCATGGGCTGCCGCGGCGGGCTACAGCGTTGATGGGTACGGGGTGCTGATGGCCCGGCCACTCGTCGATCCAATCCCCGGCATGGAGCTCCCCGCCGGGCTCGAGTTGCGCCCGGTCCGGGCGGAGGATCATCGACGAATCTGGGACGCCGACAGCGAGGCATTCCAGGACCACCGCGACCCGTGGGCGCGGACCGAATCGGACTTCGAGGGCTGGTTCTCCCAGCCCGACCTCGATGTGGGGCTGTGGCTCGTCGCCTGGGACGGGGATGAGGTTGCCGGGTCCGTCATGAACTTCGTGTGGCCCGACGAGAACGCCCGGCTCGGGCTCAGCCGGGGATGGTTGGAGCACGTATCCGTTCGCCGGCCATGGCGCAAGCGTGGGCTCGCGACGGCGCTGATCCTCGGATCCCTCCGCCTTCTGAAGGACCTCGGCCTCGAGCAGGCCGCTCTGGGTGCGGACGCCAAGAACCTCACCGGCGCCGTCCACCTGTACGAGGCACTCGGGTTCCGTCGCGTCAGGACGGCCGCGAGCTACCGCAAGCCGATCGAGGTGCCTGGTCCTGGCGCGGAATCGGGGCGTTCGGGCTAGACGAGAAGCCGCCGCTCCTTCGCGACCAGCTCCAGCCAGGGCCGCTCCCGCCCGATCGTCGTCGATGGGCCGTGGCCGGGGAAGACCGCGAGCCGGTCATCGAAGGACGTGAGCCGCGCGAGTGATTCGACCATCTGCTCGGGCGATGCACCCGGCAGGTCCACCCTCCCCCATCCGCCCGCGAACAGCGTGTCGCCGCTGAACAGCAGGCCCTCATCCTCGGCCCACAGACAGACCGAGCCCTCGGTATGACCCGGCGTGTGGAGCACGGTCAGGCGGATCTCGCCGAACCGGACCTCGCCGCCTTCGGCGAGGTCCACCGCCGGCACGCACGGCGGGATCTCGAACGGCGCCCACAGCGGTTGCGGTTCGGTCAGCCGGTAGGCGTCAAGCGCGTGCACCGCGATCGGCGCGCCGGTGTGCTCGGCGACCGCTGCGTTCTCCCCGAAGTGGTCCCAGTGGCCGTGCGTCGTGACGATGAGCTTGAGCGTCCAGCCGCGCTCGGCCAGTTCGTCGCTGATCCAGGCAAGCGACGGAATCGCGGTGTCAATCGCGATCGCCTCACGCGTACGCGCGTCGGCCAGCAGGTGGACGTTCGTCTGGACCGGTCCGACGACCCGGGTCACGCGTTCCAATCAGCCCTCGGCGACGATCTTCGCCCGCATGCAATCGAAGGTCTGGCCGATCATCTTGTTCGCCGTCCCCTCGACCATGCGCGCTCCGACGCTCGCCAGCATCCCGCTCAGATTGACCTCGGCCGCCCAGAGCATCGTCGTGGTCCCGGGCTCGGGCCCATCGACGAGGTTCATCCGTCCGAGCGCGTCGACGGCACTGCCCGGCGCCTGGCCACGGGCCTTGATCACGGCGAGGTCCGGGGCCCGCTGCTCGGCGATTTCGAGGTCCACCACGAAACGCGCGGTGATGAACCCGACTCCGACCTTGGCCTTGACCCGGAAGTGGGTCGGGTCGACGATCTCGATTGACTCAACGCCCGGCCCGCACGGCCCGACCTTGTCCGGATCGGTGACGAACGCGAAGACCCGCTCTCGGGTCGCGGGAATGTCGACGGAGCCCGAGAACTCCATGAATGACCTCCAGTGATGGAAATCGAGGCGAGCCCGGTACGGCCGGTCAGGCCTCGGGGGATGCGGGTTCGGATGATACCTGCGCCGGCACGAACGAGGCCGGATCGCGGATGAACCGGGTCCGGCAGCCCATGGCGCAGAACGCGTAGACCACGCCGCCGTATTCGGCGAGGTGGCGGGCGTCCTTCTGGTCCACGGTCATCCCGCAGACCGGGTCCAGAAGGACGATGTCATCAATGATCGGGCCTTCCTCGAGCGGCTCGTCTGCTCGGCCGGCGATCGTGGCCGGGCCGGGCGCCGCGACGAATCCGGCGCGTCCACGCCGGACCAGGACGAGCTCGGCGAGGATCGAAAGGGCCACTTCCTGGGCGGTCTCCGCACCCAAGTCCATGCCGGCCGGTGCCCGGAGCGCGGCGATGCGGTCCTCGGGTAGGTTCGTCTCCTCGCGCAGCCACGTTCGCACGACGGCGGCCCGGGTCGGCGAGGCGATGAGGCCCACGTAGGCGACATCGCGCCGGAGCGCGGCCGCGACGGCCTCCTCGTCCCACACACCTTGCGTCGCCACGACCACATACGGAGGCGCCGCAACCTCCAGCGTGCGGAGCTCTCGATCCCCGAGGACCGCCTCTGCGGCAGGGAAGGCCTCGGGATCGGCGATCGGGTCGAACAGCGTGACCCGCCAGCCACTGGCCGAGCCGAGCGCCACGAGGGCGCCCGCGATCGGCGTCGTGCCGGCGACCCACAGGTGCGGTGCGGGCAGATGCGGCTCCACGTAGATCTCCAGCGTGCCACCGGAGTGGCAAGTCATGACCAGTTCCACGACCCCGTCCCCCCGGCGACCTTCGCCGGGACCGTCCTTCGACAGCCGCAGGAGCCGGGGCTGACCGTCCGCGAGCGCCCGAAGCGCCTCGCGGACGACGACGGGCTGGGCGCAGCTGCCGCCGACCCAGCCCTCGATCGTGCCGTCGGGGTGGATGATCCCGGATGCGCCCGGCCGCGCCGAGGTCGGCTTCCGGACGGCCACGACGGTCGCCAGCGCAAATGTTCGGCTGCTCGTTTCCAGCTCCGCGGCGCGGGCATGGATCGAGCGGCCGGCCGGCATCAGGAGATGCCCTTCTCGTGGAGGATGGCCCAGATCTTCTGCGGCGTCATCGGGATATCGACGTTGCGAACGCCCAGGTGCCACAGGGCATCGACGACGGCATTCACGATCGCCGGCGGAGCGCCGACCGTAGCCGACTCGCCGACCCCCTTGGCGCCGATCGGATGGTGCGGCGACGGGGTGATCGTCTTGTCCAGCTCCCACCGCGGCGTCTCGACCGCGGTCGGGAGGAGGTAGTCCATGAACGTGCCGGCAAGGTTGTTGCCCAGCTCGTCGTACGTGATCGATTCGAGGAGCGATGGGGCGAAGCCCATCGTGAGCCCGCCGTGGATCTGGCCGTCCACGATCATCGGGTTGATGATGTTGCCGCAGTCGTCCACCGCCACGAAGCGCCGGACCTTGACCTGCCCGGTGCCCTTGTCGATGTCGACGACACAGATGTAGCTCCCGAACGGGAACGTCAGGTTCGGCGGGTCGTAGTAGTCGACCGCCTCGAGGCCGGCCTCCATCCCCTGGGGATGGTTCGTGTAGGCCGCGAAGCTGATCTCCTGGATCGTCTTGAATTGGTCGGGTGAGCCCTTCACGGTGAACTTGCCGGGCTCCCACTCCAGGTCCTCCTCGGCGCATTCGAGAAGGTGCGCCGCGATCTTGCGGGCCTTGTCCCGGATCTTGCGCGAGGCGATCGCCGTGGCCGCGCCGGCAACCGGCGTGGACCTCGACGCGTAGGTCCCGAGGCCGTAGGGCGCGGTGTCCGTGTCCCCGTACTCGATCTTGACGTCACCGACCGGGAAGCCGAGCTCCTCGGCAATGATCTGGGCAAAGGTCGTCTCGTGGCCCTGACCCTGGGACTGGACGCCGATCCGGGCGATGACCTTGCCCGTCGGGTGGACCCGGATCTCGCACGAATCGAACATCTTGATGCCGATGATGTCGAAGTCCTTCGAGGGTCCCGCCCCCACGATCTCCGTGAACGAGCTGATCCCGATGCCCATCAGCTCGCCGCGCGCGCGCTTCTCGACCTGCTCCTTCCGGAGATCGTCGTAGCCGATCATATCCATGGCCTTCTGGAGCGCGACGCCGTAGTTGCCGGAGTCGTATTCCCAGCCAGTTGGTGTCTTGTACGGGAACTGCTCCGGCCGGATGAAGTTCTCCATCCGGAGCTGGGCCGGATCCTTGCCGATATCGTGGGCCAGGATGTCCACCATCCGCTCGATGGCGTGGACCGCCTCGGTGACGCGGAACGAGCAGCGGTAGGCGACGCCGCCCGGGGGCTTGTTCGTGTACACACCATCGACCTCGACGAACGCGTCGGGGAAGTCGTACGAGCCGGTGATGACGTTGAACAGGCCGGCCGGGAACTTCGATGGATCCGCGGCTGCATCCGAGTAGCCGTGGTCGGCGATTGTCTTGACCTTGAGGCCGGTGATCTTGCCTTCCTTGGTGGCCGCCATCTCGGCATGGATGTGGTAATCACGGGCGAACGAGTCCGCCTGGAGATTCTCGGATCGATCCTCAATCCACTTGACCGGCTTGCCGACCGTGAGCGAGGCGACGACCGCGAGGACGTACCCGGGATAGACCGGCACCTTGCCGCCGAACCCCCCGCCGATGTCGTGGGTCTTCACCCGGATGTTCTGCTCCGGCAGGCCCGACACGAGGGCGAGCACGGTCCGGATGGCGTGCGGTGCCTGGCTCGTCATGTGCAACGTGAGCTGGCCGCGAACGGCGTCCCAGTCGGCGATGCAGCCGCACGTCTCGATCGAGGCGACGTGGATTCGCGGGATGTAGATGTCCTGCGAGACCTTGACCTCGGCGTTGGCGAGCGCCGCGTCCGCGGCGGCCTTGTCGCCCGATTCCCAGTGCCAGATATGGTTGTTGGCCTTGTCCGGGCCGCGGTCCGGCCGGAGGACGAACGCGTCCGGCTCGAGGGCCTTGAACGGGTCGACGATGACGGGCAGCGGCTCATAGTCGACGTAGACGGCGGCGATGCCGTCGGCGGCGGCGTAGCGATCCGTGGCGACGACCGCGGCGACCTCCTGGGACTGGTACATGACCGTGGTGGTCGGCAGGACCATCTGCTTGTCGCCCGCGAGGGTCGGCATCCAGTGGAGACCGGCCTTCTCGAGGTCCGCGCCGGTGATCACGGCGAGGACGCCGGGGATCTTGAGTGCCTCGGACGCGTCGATCGACTTGATCGTGGCATGTGCGTATGGGCTGCGGACGATATCCATCCAGAGCATGCCGGGCAGGACGACATCCTCGATGTACTCGCCGGCGCCGCGGATGAAACGCGGGTCTTCCTTGCGCTTGACGGAATGGCCCATGCCCCCGATCTCGGGGCTGGTGCGGGGCTGCGTCTCAGTGGTCATCTCGGCACTCCCCGTCACTTCGCCGCGTCGGCGGAGCGAAGCTCCCCGGCAGCCTGCTGGATGGCCTTGACGATATTGACGTAGCCCGTACAGCGGCAGAGGTTGCCGCTGATCCCGTTGCGGATCTGGTCCTCGTCGGGATCAGGGTTCTGGCCGAGCAGCCAGGCCGACTGCATGATCATCCCCGGAGTGCAGAAGCCGCACTGGAGGCCGTGCTGGTCCCAGAACGCCTGCTGGAGCGGGTGGAGCGTGGCGCCGTCGGCCATGCCCTCGATGGTCTTGATCTCGGCCCCGTCGGCCTGGACCGCGAGCATCGTGCAGCTCTTTGCGCTCATTCCGTCGACATGGACCGTGCACGCACCGCAGTTGCTGGTGTCACAGCCGACGTGTGTACCGGTGAGCCCGAAGTTCTCGCGGAGGAGGTGGACCAGGAGGAGGCGCGGCTCGACGTCGGCCTCGTGTTCCGTGCCGTTGACGGTGACGCGGATGTGCTGTGTGGTCATCGTGGCCCCCCTACCCCTGCGCTCGCGAGAGCGCCGCACGCAGCGCCCGGAAGGTCATCTCGATCACCATGGCCCGCTTGTACTCAGCCGGGCCGTGACTGTCGTTCGCCGGCCGGCTCTGGCGGGATGCCGCGCCTGCTGCCGAGCGGAACATCTCGTCGCCCGGTTGAGCCCCGCGAAGCGCATCCTCAGCGTCCGTCGCCGCGAACGGCGCGTCGCCGACGGCGGTCAGGCCGATGCCGATCTGGCTGATCCGCCCGTCAGCGCCGAGCGTCATCTGGACGGCGACCCCGACGGTCGAGAAGTCACCGGCTCGTCGTTCGAGCTTCTGGTAGGCACTGCCCGTGCGGCCGGGCGGCACCGGGATCCGGATCTCGGTGAGGATCTCGGTCGGCTCGATGTCGGTCACGAACGTGTCGACGAAGAAGCCCCGCGCCGGCACGACACGCTCGCCGTTCGAACTCTGGAGGACGATAGAGGCGCGGAGCGCCTGGAGCACGGCCGGCCAGTCGGCCGCCGGGTCCGCGTGCGCCACGGAGCCGCCGATCGTTCCCCAGTTCCTGATCTGCGGGTCTCCGATGCCTGCAGCGGCATCGGGCATGATCGGGAGTGCCGCGCCCAGGGCCGAATCCTCGAGGATCCGCCGATGGGTTGCACGGCCGCCGATCCGGAACTCGTCGCCGCTCCTGGCGATCCCGTCGAGTCCGCCGACGTCGCGCAGGTCGACGAGGAGCGCCGGCTGCGCGAGCCGGAGCTTCATGAGTGGCAGCAGGC
Source organism: uncultured Chloroflexia bacterium (assembly GCA_963697415.1). Taxonomy (GTDB): domain Bacteria; phylum Chloroflexota; class Limnocylindria; order Limnocylindrales; family CSP1-4; genus UBA5189. The sequence continues at coordinate 1,962,032 of CAVONW010000003.1, read as the reverse complement.
TGAAGCCGCCCGACAGGACCTTCGCCTCGCCCTCGCGTTCCTTCAGGATACGCAGCGCCTCGCCCAGATCGGCCGGGCGCACATAGTCGAACACAGGCGGAATCATCCTCGATCAGTCCTCCTTCAACCCTCACGGTGGAGGGGCAGCCCCGACGTGGGTCGACGGGGAGCGGCTGGATTGACGATCGGGCCGGCGAACGGGACGCTTGCACTCCGCTCGGAGGTCCGGTGCGGTGAACCGCGAGTATCAGCCCGGGGCCGTCCCCGAGTCAACGAGTTTCGGCGGCCGACCAGCTCACGATGCCGATATCCAGCGGCGATGCACCGCTGACCGCGACCGATTCGTCGTCTCCGGTGACAACCAGCGAATCGAGTGCCCGGAGCAGGCGCGCGTCGGCAGGACTGCCGGGCGCGGTCCAGAGCTGGCGGCGGAGGAAGCCGAGCAGCTCGTCACGGTCCGCCCAGCGCCGGCGCTCGCCGGTCACGCGGGTGACCTCGGGCAGCGCGCCGCGCGCTCGAAGGAGCTCCACGAGCTGCGGCAGGGCCGGCAATTCGACCCGGGGCTCGCCGTGGACGAGCGGCCAGAAGGGCGCGGCCACGGACGCGGGGCTCGCCTGCATGAGCACGGCGGCGCAGCTCCGCCGGGCGGCATGCTCGAGCGCGTCGAGGAAGGGCGTGATCGCCTCGATGTCGTAGCCGACATGCGCGATGAATGCGACGTCCGCGACCGGGTCCGGTCCGACGGCGACCCGGAGCGCTGGGTCCGGCGGCCAGCGACCCTCGAGGAGGCGGATGTTGGCGATCCCGTGGGCCGCCATGCCGTCGCGAAGCGCGTCGCGCATGGATGCCGACGGGTCCACGGCGATCACTTCACGGACGTGCCGGGCGAGTGGGAGTGCGTACCGGCCGGCTCCGGCCCCGACATCCAGCCACGTGTCATCGCTGCGCGCGAGCGAGAGGAGGACGTCCAGAACCGGGTCGTCCGCCCGCGCGGGGTCGGCGATGAACGTCCGGCTGACCGACGCGTAGAAGTCGCGACCGTCGGGCGCCTCGCGAATGCGCTCCACCTGCTCGGCGTTGGCCCTGACCCGGGTGGCCCAGGCTGCCTCCAGCAGCGCCACGAGATCCTGCCGGGTGTCGAGATCCGGGTTGGCCATCTCGACCTCCACGGTCCGGACCAGCTCAGGGCGGGCATCCAGAAGCGGGCCGAGTCCGCGATCACCCGATGCCTGCGCGACGAGCGGTCCGGCCTCGGGGTCGAGGCGCACGGGATTGCGCGCCCCGTCGGCGTGCCGAGCGACGACAACCGGCCGGCTTGGGTCCGCCGGTTGCGCGACCAGGTCACGGACCACGCGCGGATCGATCCGTGGCTGATCGCCCAGCACGATGAGGACGCTCGCCGGAACGGGCTCGGCGGACATGGCCGCCGCCCAGCCAAGTTGCAGGGAGCTGGCGAGACCACGACCCGGCTCCGGGTTGCGGATGCGGCGGGCGCCACGCCACTCGATGACGGCATCGAGGGCGTCCGCGTCCGCCCCGACCACGACCACCGGATCCTCGATACGGGCTGCCGCCAACACATCCAGCACGTGCTGGAGGATCGGCCGCCCGTCGAGCGAGGCCAGCAGTTTCCCGCCTCCGAACCGTCGGCCGGCACCGGCGGCGAGGACGATTGCCGTGGGTGGACCGCTCACCCGGGCGTGGGCCCGGCGACGTCGATGAGTGGCCCGTCGCTGGTCGCCGGGCCACTCGCGGCCTGGCCGTCGCCGGCAAAGCGCTCACGCATCGGAGCCCCGGAGCCGCCGCGCCGAGCTGCCACGATCTCGGCCATGATCGCCAGGGCCGTCTCAGCCGGATCCTTCCCGCCGAGATCGAGGCCGATCGGTCCGCGCAGCCGCCCGATCTGCTCAGCCGACAGGCCCGCCTCGGCGAGGCGCACCCGCCGGTCGCCCTGTGTCTTTCGCGAGCCAACCGCCCCGACGTATCGGCAACCGCGGCGGGTCGCCTCCACGATCGCCGGCTCGTCGAACTTGGGGTCGTGGGACAGGATGGCGACCGCATCGTTGGGCCCGACATCCAGCGTCTCGAAGGCCTCGTCCGGCCAGGCAACCTCGATCAGGTCCACATCGGGGAACCGCTCCGCGGTTGCGAAAGAGGCGCGCCCATCGACGACAACCGTCTCATAACCCAGCTCGCGCGCGAAGCGCACGAGGGACCGTGCGGCCTCGACGGCGCCGACGACGACGAGGCGAGGCCGGACCGGGAACACCTCGACAAAGAAGGCCCGGCCGGCGATATCGGTGGTCCGGGAACGGCCGTCTTCGAGGATTCTCCGCGCCGCCGAACCGAGGGCAAGGTCCGTGGCCGCGTCGCCCGTGGTCCCGTCAAGTACCTCGCCGGACGCCCCGATCACGATGGACGCCTCGGGCGGCGCGCCGACGCCCGGCCGATGCGTGCCGAACTCGGAAGGCGGAGCGTCCGCCGGAAGGGGCGTGACGACCGCTGCGGACCGGCCGCGCGGCCCGATGGAACCCGCCGCGGCGGTCATGATCGCGTCCGGGACGATCGGCTGGATGAGGACATCGATCGTGCCCCCGCAGGCAAGCCCGACGTCCCACGCCTCCTCGTCGCTGATCCCGTAGCGGATCACCCGGGCATTGCCCGTCCGCCGAGCGCGGCCGATCTCCTCAGCGGCCGCGCCCTCGACGCACCCGCCGCTGACCGAGCCCATCAACCGCCCGTCGTCCGCGACCACGAGCACGGCTCCCTCGGGTCGCGGTGCCGACCCGAATGTGCGCACGACGACCGCCCGGCCCGCGCTCACGCCTTCGTGCTTCCACGCCTCCAGGGTGTCCAGCAGATCCCGCATGGGCTCATCGTACGGCCGCCGTCGATTCGGGCAACGTCTCGAAACGCCAGCGCAGGCCGTGTGTATACTTGTGCGCATGAACGTGCGCACGAACCTGCTCCTGCCAGAGAAGCTGCTCGAGGAAGTCGATCGCCTTGCCGGCCCCCGGGGGCGGAGCCGCTTCGTCGCCGAGGCCCTCGAGGCGAAGCTCAAGCGTGAGCGTCTCAGGGTGGCGATTCGAGACTCGGCCGGCGTCCTGAGCGCAGAGGACTACCCGTACTGGGCGACGTCGGAGGACGTTGTGGCGTGGGTGCGGGCACGACGGGCCGAAGAGACGACCCTGCCGTCGGACCTGGATGACGGAGCGGCTGATGCGCGTGATGCTTGATTCGTCGTTCCTGATCGATCAACTTCGCGGCGATCGGGCCGCGATTGATCGGTTTCGCCTACTGTTTGCGGACGGCGACGAGCCGCTCGTGAACCTGGTGGCGGTGTGCGAGGTCGAGGCAGGCCTGCGGCCGGCACAGGAACGGGCGTTCGCTGCCATCCTGGCGGCGGCCGAGTTCATCCAGGCCGGACCCGAGGCGGCGCGCGACGCCGGTCGATGGCGTCGTGCCGCACTCGGGCGCGGCGGCGCGCTCAGCCTCGGCGACGCGCTTATCGCGGCCGAGGCGCATCACATGGGCGCCGCGGTGCTCACCCGAAACGTGCGCGACTTCGCCCTGACACCGGTCCGTGTCCTGACCTACTGACGGCGGTCCGAGGGTCCCCTCAGGCCAGTGGCTGTGCCGCCGACGGATCCAGCGGCTGGCGGGCCAGCTTCGGTGGGGGTGAGAACGTTCGCGCCGCGGTTGGGCCGGGCGCGACGTTCGCGGCGGCCTCGCTCCCCCGGCGCGTGTCGGCGGCTCGGCCCCCGGCGAGGATCTCTCCCAGCCGTTCCAGGCTGGCCACCGTGCCGGCCGCAAGGAAATCGTCGATGTACGGGAAGGCAGCCCGCATGCCGGCGGCGAGCGGCTGGTAGCCCGGGGTCCCGGCCAGTGGATTGAGCCAGACGAGGCGATGGCAGTTCCGGCGCAGGCGGGCGGTCTCAACCTCGACGAGTCGCGGGTCGCCGCGATCCCAGCCATCCGAAACGACGATGACGACGCCGCTCGAGCGGAGCGTCCGCCTGGCCCACTTGTGATTGAACTCGCGGAACGACTCCCCGATCCGTGTCCCGCCCGCCCAATCCGTGACCGCGTCGGCGACCTTGGCCAGGGCCCGGTCGCGGTTGCGATCCTTCATCAGGCGGGTGACGCGCGTCAGACGCGTCCCGAACACGAACGACTCGGTCCGCACCGTGGACGACGCCGACAGCGCCTGGATGAACCGCAGCAGGAGCCGGGAGTGGCGTTCCATGGAACCGGAGATGTCGCACAGGACCACGAGCGGCCGGGGCCGCCTGATCGGCCGTCGCCAGACCCACGACACGATCTCCCCGCCCGTGCCGAGGTTGCGCCGGAACATCGCCCTGGGCGCGAGCCGTCGGCCGTGCCGATGGTGCTCGTAGCGGCGCGTCCGCCGAAGCTCGAGCTTCGGTTCCAGGAGATCCACGAGCCGTTCGGCGTCGCGCAGCTCCTGGGCCGTCATCCGGTCAAAGTCGCGATGACGCATCGTCTCGGACCGGCTGTATGCGTCTGGCGAGATCGTGACGATGTCGGGCGCGGCGTCGTCCTCATCCGCGTCGCCTTCCGTCGGAATCGGCATCCCCTGCCGATCCTCGGGCAGGTCCAATCGCTCGTCGCCCGGCATCGCCGCATCCTGCGGCGTTCCCTCGTCGGAGGGCACAGCTTCAGGGCGTCCCTCCGTCCCGGGTGCCTCGAGGTTCGGCTGCAGCGACCGTCGTCGCCAGTAGCGGTCGAAGACGCGATCGTAGACCGGACGATCGTCGCGCCGCCGGGTGAACACCGCTGCTCCCGCAGCGCGGACCTGCTCACGGTCGCCGATCTCGACGATCCCGAGGGCTCGGGCGAAGTCGATTTCGGCCCCCATGTCCACCGGGAGCCCGGCGGCACGCAGCGCCCGCCCGAACCCGACCGCCCGCGCGAGCAGGCGGTGTCCGTCAACCGCCTCGCGCGGTCCGCTCGCGACGATCGCCGGGTCGTGTGCCATGGCTGGCCTCAGCGGCCCGCCGCAGCCTCGGAGAGGTACGTCTTGACGGTGTCCCCGCGGACCTGGCGGATGTCCTCCTCGTACTTGAGGACGACACCGAGGGTCTCATCGACGACTTCCGGAGTGAGCTCCGCGGCCCCGAGCGCCATCAGCGCGGCCGCCCAATCGAGGGTTTCGGCGATCCCGGGGACCTTCGTGAGGTCCGCTTCGCGGAGCCGATGGATGAACCCGACGACGGCGCGAGCCAACTCCTCCGGAGCACCCGGGACGCGCGCCTGGACGATCTCGAACTCCTTCGCCGCGGACGGGTAGTCGATCCAGTGATAGAGGCATCGACGTTTGAGGGCGTCATGCACCTCGCGGGTACGGTTCGAGGTCAGGATCACGCGCGGGGGCTTGTCGGCCTTGATCGTGCCGATCTCGGGAACGGTGATCTGGAAATCGGACAGGATCTCGAGCAGGTAGGCCTCGAACTCCTCGTCCGCACGGTCGATTTCATCGATGAGCAGGACCGGTGCCTCACCGTCGGCGCTGGCCTCGAGCGCCTGGAGGAGCGGGCGCTTGATGAGGAATTCGGGCCCGAAGATGTCGTGGGCTGTGGCGTGATCCGCCTCGCCGCGTGCCTCCAGCAGCCGGATCTCCATCATCTGGCGTGGGTAGTTCCACTCGTAGACCGCCGTGTTGACGTCGAGTCCCTCGTAGCACTGGAGCCGGATCAGGCGGGCTCCGAGGCTGGCCGCGAGGACCTTCGCGAGCTCGGTCTTGCCGACGCCAGCCTCGCCCTCCAGGAGCAGCGGCCGCCCAAGCTGGAGCCCGAGGAAGACGGCGGTCGCAATGGACCGGTCGGCGATGTAGCCGTGCTCGCGGAAGGCGTCCTGGATCGCGTCCGATGAGGTCAGGGCGTGTGGCATCAGCCGATCCTAGCAGGGTTCCCTCTGCACCTAGCCGGTTCTCGCGTCGGCGACAGCTTGGGGAGCGCCACGCCTCCCATGGCTTCGCCACCTGGCCGACTCGTGTCGAGCCATCGCATTAGAAGGCTCGCGACCGCCAGCTCCTCGAGGGCCTCGGCTCGGTCGAGGACCTTCAGCTCGTGCCCTCCGGGATTCCGGAGTCCCTGCATAACGCCCATCAGGATGAACCGGAGACCCTCCTGTTCGTCCGCCCCAGTTCGGCCGGGGTGGCGACTCACCAGGACGCGCGGCGTGTCGCCGCCGAGCGCCTGCGCGATGAGATCACGGCCCGAGCTGTGGAGCAGCGCGACGGTGCCCCGCAGCTCCTCGTGGTGGCTCATCGCGTGGGAATCATCGACCTCCTTTCCGATGCGGCCCGCGCCGCCGCAGAATGGCCCAGTACGTGAGGACCACCAGTGCGACCACGGCCATCGCAGCGAGCGCGACCGGCGGCGGCGTCGACACGCTGTTGCTGCCACGGCCGCTTGAGTTTGGAGACGCAGTGGGTGAACTTGGAACCGACCCAGCGTCGGGAGGTAACACCGTGAACGTCGCCTCTGATCGGCAGAACGTGGCTGATCGAACCTCTGCTGTCGCAGCCCAGGACCCTTCGTCGCCAGGCTCTGAGACGAACGTGTAGCTCACGTCGCCGTCCCCATCGAGAGGAACTGCGCGGGCGGGCTGTCCGTTGTGGAACAGCCGCAAGGTCGAAGGATCGCCAAGGTTCGTCGTGAAGACGAACTCCGTTCCGACCGGGCCGACGGCCGGATCCACGGCCGCCGGCGCGCCACACCGATCCGCGCGGGCCACTTGCGTCGGGGCAAGGCTCCACAGTGCCGCGACGGCAACCGAGAAGCAGATCGCCCAGAGGCGGGGCCCTCTCATGATGATCGCCGCGTGCATCGGCCTCCGCCCTACAAGCCGCAGTACTGACTAGTGCAGAGGGAGATCGGGTGGTTTGCTGCGGACAGCACCGAGAACACCCACTGCATCGGTGAGTACCAGGCTGACCCACCGGGCGGGTTCGCGCTCGTGGAGTCGCTGTGGATCCCCCACGCGAGGGTCACGCCACTGCTCGTGGTGAAGTACGGGCCACCACTGTCGCCGGCGATCGCGTCGAAATTCACGACCCACTGATGGTCGATGGTTCGTCCATCGACGTCCTTGCTCTTGTCCTCGAGCGCGATGTTTCCGCACCAGAACCCGCTCGTCGCTCCCTGGCGGCACAGGTAATCGTTTTGGTTCTGGGAGGCGGTGGTCACGTACCCGCCGACCGTCCTGATATCGGAGGTCGAGGTCCCGAACAGCTGGTTGTCCACTGTGGGGTTGGCCTGCGAGATCAGACCAGCGTCGGCGTCCGACCCCGTGGTCCAGGTGTTATAGGTGCCCGACCCGAACTCGGTCCCGCCATGCGTCCACGCGCCAGTGGGCCCGTTGAGGGCCTTCCCAAGGCAGTGACCCGCGGTCAGAACGCGGAAGGTCGACGTATTGCTGAGGCGGACGTTGAAGCCCGACGTGCAGTAGCTCGACGGATGGCCCACCTCCCGGATCCGAAGCCCGCCCTTCATCGGGTAGCAATCGTCCACCGAGTTGCACGTGTCCATCTCATTGTCGACGGGTTCGTCGACCGCTTGGACCGCGTCGTATCTCTCGACGAGTGTGCTTGCCATGTTGGCGGTCAACCCGAGCACCCCGACGACGACCCGGTTATGGGCGATGTCCAGTGCCGCGCTCTGGATGACGATCCCGGCGGCACGAAGGCCATCGCGGTCAGCCCAAATGCGAGCTTTGATCGACTCGAGGTCGTGCCTGGAGTACTTCACTACCTCAATACGAGGCGACGCAACGCCTGCGAGGAGCTCCGAGACCTTCGCCCCAATCGGCGAGTCACTCCTCGTCACGAGGAACACCGGGACGCCTCCAGCCGGGAGATCCGAGTACACGCCGGCGAAGTCCGGGAGATCGGCAACGTCGTCGATGACCCGGTCGACCTTGAGCTGGACAGCGATCCGCCTGGCGACCTCCGCGGCCTCGGCAGAGGTCAAAGGAAGTCCGTACTCCCAGTTCGGGAACGTTCGGGCGTCGACGAACGAAGCGTCGACGTACTGACGATCGCTACGGAATCCCGAGGTAGCCCGGAACTGAACAGCATGGTCGATTGCCGACAGCCCACTCTGGCTGACTGCCGTGGGCTCGGACGCGGTGGCTGTGGGTGGGATCAGGGTGGCGCTGACGATGAAGATGGCGGCGAGGACAGCTCGCGGAGTCCCAGTGCGAAGCATTTCCAACCCCTTTGCATGTTTCCACTTCAGAGCCTCCGGGCTCACTGGAACTCGCCACCGCGGCCTGGGTGGCCTGGTGGAACGCCGAGCGCCTACATTCCGCCTGCGGCGACATCACCCCGGCCGAGTACGAGACTCGGCACCAGTCAGCGACAGTGGCGTGAAATCCAGTTACGCGACTCCACGGAATCAGGGCAGGCCAGGGTTTCCACGGAACCCAGGGCGTTCAGTATATGGACCGGTTGGTACCGCATACTGGATGCGCCGTACAACATCCCAAGCGGTGGGCTGAATTGATCGGTTCACCTAGTTCCATTGCAGGAGCTGCGCGGAGACTACCTCACCGCTCGTCGCGTCTACAACGACTAGGCCTTTCACGTTCTTGAAGCCATTCTGCGATGGCGCCGTGTATTCAATGACCCAGGAATCCTGGGCTTCGGTGGTCGTGTAGACGAGGTCACCATCCTCGTTCTTGATCGCCGTGAGTTCGTTCGAGAAATGCTCCTGAAAGAGCGCGAGTCCGTAGACCGAGCCGTTGAGTTCCGTCAACTTCTGCAGCGCGGCATCTGCCGCGGCGGCCTGACTAACCTGCGGCTGCTCGGCGGCAACCGCAGACTCGACGAGGATGAATTGGTCCAGACGGAACTCGGTCCTGCCGCCCTGGAGAGCAGCAAACGCGATGATCGCGCCGAGTATGGCGATGCTCGCGACGGCGGCTTTGCGCCACCTAGTAGCTGAGGTAATAGTCATAACTGAAGACTCCTGCCTTGTCCTGATGGCCCGTCAGGGACGCCTGCTTGGCACACTCCTGAAGGCCACTCACGTAGTTCTCCCACACGCCGGGCGTCAGGAACGTTTGGGCGACGCTCCACTGCGTGAGCGTGGAGTCGTAATTGAGGTTCCCGCACACCCAGTACTTCCCGCGGACCGTTTGCGTTGTAACCGTCTTCAGGGCACAGCCATCACAGTTGCGACTGTCCTCCCCGTAATGCCATTGTCGGTACAGACACTGCCCTGGCACGTAAGCTGTGTCGCTGTAGAGCCATCCGTGAAGGCGGTACGTTCCGGAACCAGCCCACGCGAAGTTGTCCTTCTGCTCGCGAATGGTCGGCACGTAGCATTGGGGCGGACCCATTGTTATGGCCGCCGCGGTTGAGACTATTTCTGGGCCGTCGAGCGAGGCGATCGTGGCGCCGCCGATCGCAGCGCCAGCTTGTAGGGCGATGGCCAACGCAACAGCGCCTGCAGTAAGTTGGAGCCTCCTCGGTTGATGATCTCGGGCCATATGTGAGCCTCCTTGCGGCGCAGACTCGACGGTGCCTGCCAATGACCTGTGGTGTAGGACGGTTCAGCGGGAACTGCAAGTAGGGAAAACCCTATGCATCTCCGGAAGAGTCGGGGGACCGAGACGGGGGGCGCAGCACGACGGCCCTGATTCTGCGCGGACTCTTCCAGCAGCAGCGTGGCCGGCCGGTCTCCGACCTGTAGGCTTTGGTCTTCCAGCGCCGCGGCTCTCGGGCGAGGTCGCACGTCACGACCGCATCCGACGATACGTCGACCAGAACGCCGTCAGCCGTCGCCTTCGGAGTCGGGGCCGATGGCGCTCCCTACACCTAAACGGTCTCGAGCCAGCCCTCCCGCTCGGCCCGGATCGCGAGTTCGGTCCGACTCAGAACTCCGAACCGCTCGTAGAGCCGCGAGAGGTAGGACTCGACGGTCTTGCGCTGGACGCCGAGCCGGGCAGCGATCTCATCGTTCGTGCGGCCTTGCGTGACGAGCTCGAGGACGTCGCGGTCGCGAGGCGACAGGATGACAGCGCCAGACGCGGCGACCGTGAGCTGCTCGCGTGAGTAGGCGAGCCGACCGCTCGCGACCGCCCGGATCGCCGCCTCGATCTCTGCGAGCGGCGCCGTCTTCCCGAGGAAGCCCTGCGCACCGTGGCGAATCGCAGCGGCGAGATGCTGGGTCGTCCCGAACGTGGACAGCATGATCACGGCCGGTCGATCCGCGCGGGCCGCGGCCGCGGCGAGATCGATCCCGTTGCCGTCGGGAAGCCGCACGTCGACGAGCGCGACATCGATGTCGTCCCGCGCGAGGAGGGCCAGTCCCTCGGCGAACGTCCCGGCCGTGCCGACGAGCGCGAAGTCGGCGACGGAACCGAGGGCGCTCGTGAGACCGCTGACGACGACGGGATGATCGTCGATGACCGCGATCCGGATCGTCATCGCGGCCACCAGAAGGTCACGGTTGTCCCGTCGCCGGCCCGGATCTCGAGGTTTCCCTCGACCGTTGCGGCGCGCCGCCGCATCGAGGCAAGTCCCAGCCGGCCGCGACGGCTCGCTTCGTCCGCTTCGTCGTCCACGATCCCACGGCCGTCGTCGTGGATCGCGAGGCGCACCGAGCGCTCCGACACCAGCCCCGCGATGCGGACCTCACGACCTGCGCTGTGGCGGATGGCGTTCCCGACCGCCTCCTGGGCGATCCGGAAGGCCGCGAGTTCGACGCCTGTGGGCGGCCGGCGGCCGGCCCGCGGGTTGGTCTCGTCCGCGACCTCGGTCACGACGGCGAAGGCGGGCGTCCTTGTTTGCTCAGCCAGGAACTCGAGCGACGGGGCGAGCCCGAGATCGTCGAGCATCGGCGGGCGGAGTTGGGTCGCGATCTCGCGGAGGTGATGGGCCGCGTCCCGTAGGCGTGCCACGTCTTCGCCCACGCCGGGGATCGTCTCGAGATGGAGGATCACGCCCGCGACCTGCTGGAGCGGGGTGTCGTGGAGGTCGCGGGCGATCCGCGCCCGCTCCTCTTCGGACGCCTCGATCGCGGCCTGTTCGCGGAGGTCCGCGAGGACGAGCCGATCGACGCTCCGCGAGGCGAGCCGCCGCCAGCGTGGATAGACGGCCACGGCACCGATAAGCAGGAGGCCGACCGTCACCGGCGAGGTCCCGAAGACGACGATGAGCGCGACCGCCAGCCCGGTCGCGATCCCGGCACTCGCGACCTCCCAGGGGCCGACGCCTGAGAGGGCCGGCGCCTCGCGACGGACGATCGGGCCAACGGCTGCGAGGGCGAGGACGGAGAGCAGACCGTAGACGGCGAGACTCTCGCGGATGCCATCGAGCCCGTCGTACGCCTCGAGCGCGGAGGTTCGGGCGACGAGCCAGGCACCGATGAAGGCCACCAAAGCCGCGATGATCAGGATCGTGCCGACGGGCCGGAGACGGCGCTGACTCGCCAGAATCCCGATCGGCAGGATGGCGGCCGACGCCAGGGCGCCATCGGACAGCACCGGGGCGCCGTGGAGCCCGATCGGGTACGAGGCGAACACAACCGCGATCGCGCTGGCGATTACCGCGCCCCGCAGATGGCGACGGGGCAGCAGCAGCGCGAGCCCGGCGAACGCGGCGGCGATGATGCCGAGCGGGAGGCTTGAGCCAAGGTAGCCATCGTGTTCGGACGCGCCCGTCCGGACGGTCTGGACACCGTCCGCTGTCTCGAGCCACCAACCACCAGACGATGCGGCGTCGCCGACCGCCACCACCACCTGCCCGGCCCGAATGCCGTCCCTCCAGCCATACCCGGTCGGCGAGGCCGCAATGACAAGACCGCCCGGGCGTTGTGTGACGACGCCGGTCTGGGCCGTCCCCGACACCGCGGCCGAGATAGCGATCGCCGACGCGCCGAGGGCCAGGGCGACGAGGACCTGACCGAGCGCCGGCTGTAGCCGCTCGATGCGGAGGCGTCCGTCGGGAGAACCCGTCACCCCAAGGAGGGTTCTCCCGACTAGATCTCGCGGTGTCACGCCCATATCGTCGAGAGCGTAGCAGCGAGCGAGAGGTGGATCGAGCCATGCACCAACTGAAACGGCATCGACAGTGGACGGTGTTTGGAATAGCCGCAGCAGCGGTCATGAGCCTGACCGCGACCGCCGTGACACCCGTCGCGGCGGCGACGATGGCGAGTCGGCTCAGCGCGGACCTCGATGGCGTTCCGATCCCGCTCACCGACGTCGGCCTCTACGACTGCCACGACTTCGATGCGCCCCGGATCCATTGCTTCACGATCACCGGCCAGCGAGACGCGGCCGTCGGCGGCACCGCGGCACTCGCCGCGGCCGGCGTCGCCTACGTCGTGATCTACGATCAGGCGAGCTTCGCCGGCCCTTCGATGGTCCTGTCGGACGACTACTCGGTTCTCGCCCTCATCGGCTGGAACGACCGGATCAGCTCGTTCAAGGGTCAGGGCAGCCAGAGCGGGCGCTTCTGGACGGACTGGTTCGGAGGCGGCAGCCCATACAGCTTCTGCTGCAACCAGCAGGTTCCGAGCCTCGGGAGCTATGACAACACGTTCAGTTCCGTCAGCCGGACGTGAGGAACGCCTCCGAGCCCGCAGCCATGCTGAAGGCGAACTGGCCGATGCAGATCGTGCACCGGGTCCGCCGGGAGCCGTCCGTCTCCCGGACCCACACACACATCGCGGGTGTCTTCACGGACTCCGGTGCCTACGTGAGCCGGGCCGACCTCGTCGCGTCCATTGACCGCGGGGAGATCTGGTCGACCGAGGCCGACGGTCGCCGGGCGCGGATCCGCACAGTCGCGCACTGCCACGTCCCGGGCTGTTCGCTCACGCCGTACGTGACGACGGCGCCCGACCATGCGACGGCGGACAGCCTCGAGAGGCTGCCGGATTGCTGATGCGGACGGGTCGGGGAGGAAGATCGGGAAGGCGGGACGGCTATTCTCCGAGGCACGCTCTCAGTCCCCGACCGCTCCGACGACCCACCAGGAGTCGAGCGAGCATGAGGATGCCGGCGGCGCGTCCCACTCTATCCGTCTGACCCACTCCTCACCGGAGATGCCGCCCTCCGCCTCGCTGGCGGCATCTCCGCCACTGCCGCCGAGGACGACATGGTCTCCGTCGCCCACGGTGACGACGCTCCCGTCGAAGTTCTCGAAGGTAATGGCCCGCGACTCCTCGCTCCATGTCGCTCGGTCGGCAGGCCAGTACAGCAGCGTGAGTTCGCCCATTGACTCCAGGAACACACACGGGTCGGCGATGCGCAGGGTGCCCTCGGCGCGCAGGGTGTCGGACCCGTCCTGTGGAGGGACGACCGCGAGTGGACCCCAGGTGTCAGGCGGCGATGGCGATGGCTCAACCGGTGACGCCGATGCCTGAGCTCCAGGCTGGTCTACCTCCGGTCGGCAGGCCGAGATGAGGATGGCGGCGGCAACGAGGATCGGCAGCGCTGCTGTGACAGTCCGGCTAGCTGGCAGACCTGGACGCCTCGCTCTGCGCGAGATCCGGCCCCATCCGCTAGGCAACCGGAAACGGTTCATCGCGCTGCGTGCACGTGGTTTCTCGCGGCTCAGCCAGCACGCAGGCGCTCCGCCAGATGCCCATGTGATGCGTTCAGAACGAGGTCGGGGTCAGGTCGACCTGAACGCGGCGGGGGCGAGGTGCCCCTATCGATCCGGGGCTCCCATCGGAGATCAGCACGGGTTTGACCAGGTGATCGTGAACGTCGGCTGATTCGACGGATCGACGCCAGTCTCGCCCGTGTACCTGATTCGGTACTCGTACGTGGTCGACACTGCGTTCGTGAAGGCCTTGGACCAGTTGTTCCCCAGCACGCTGCTGGCGGACGTTGAGGTGACGCCGAGCGTCCACGATCCGCCGACGGGGCGACGATCGAAGAGGACGGTCCGTCCCGTCAGCGGGTTGTTGGTCAACTCCTTGTAGTTGGTGGCATCGGTCTTGATGGCAAGCCGTCCAGTGGCCGTCACGGCGGTCCCGGTGCATCCGAAGTAGCTCGCCGCGCTTACCGATGCCGTGCTGATGAGGCCGACCGTCCCGTGCCCTGTGATGTGGTCGAAGCAGTCGGCGTACGGGCCGGTCGAGGTGGCGACGTCGTACCAGAGCTGAAGGGCGGACGCGTCGCAGCGTTGAGTCGTCGTGCTGTTCCAGCCGGGGCTCGGGTTCGCCGCTTGGCCTGCTGACATGACCGTATTCGCCTCGCCCTGGGAGTCATGGTTCACCACACTGAGGGCCACGTGCTCCACCTCGTGAATGAAGCCTCGGCGACCGTAGAAGCACGCGTACCCACCCGGACAGGAGTTGGTGTCGTCATACCATCTCATCGACGAGTGACTCGTCAGATCGCGGACGTAGATCAGAAAGTTGCTTGCCCCCCAGTTCTTAGCGCACTGGAGCCAACCCGTTGCCCCGGAGCACGGCGAGGTCGCCTGGTTCACGTAATGGACTGTCCCCGTGCCCGATGTCGCGTTCAGGGTGAACCGGGGCGAGGCGCTGTTGTTGGCCGTGCTGGAAGGCCAGCTCGACGTCAGCGTCCCGTTGGCGACCGCATATACCCAAGCCGGGTAGGTAGTCAACTGGAACTTGTGGTGAGGGACGTGTTCTTCGAGTACAGGTTCGTCGCACCGGCCACGGGCGTGTGCGCGAGGGCGACGCCGGTTCCAACGACCGCGAGAAGGATCAGCGTCGCAGCGCCGAGAGCCGAGTGCGTCGGCGTCTTGGTACGGCTCATGTTCAGCCCTCCGGGGTGATGTGCAGCGCGCTGCGGCTGACTTCGCCGGTCGCGGCATCGATCGTGAAGAGATCCACGCCTCCCTTGCCGTTGGGGAAGGCTGACTCCATTGGAAGTCCGGGCGCGCCGACAATCGTCCCGGGGTTGGATGCGCTTGGCCAGACGTTGATCGACACGTCGGGCTCGCCCACGATGAGATCGGTGACTGCGCCCGAGGCGGACGAGAGCTTTCCGAGCAGGGTCGGGTTGACCGTTCCTGTAGCGGCGTACGGGACGATCAACCCATCGGACACAGCGACGGGCGAACCCCGGATCTCGGCCGGCGCGAACCGCCAGCGCTCCCTTCCGGTGATGTCGAACGCGACCACGACGAACTGCGTCCTCGTAAACACGGTGTCATCGGTGACGGCCGCGACGTTGGAGTCCAGCGGGCCGAACGAGCCGATCAGCGTGCCGGACGCGACGTCGAGCACCTGCACGTCGCAGGTCGGTGTCGATCCCGGGAGGCCACCGCAGAGCGTGGTGGCCAGCGTGGCACCGCCTGGGCTGAGGGTCACGGCGCCGCGTTCGAAGTTGCCCTCCCACTCCGGGCGCATCGACGCGGCCGGCACCACCTGCTTCATTTCACCGGTGTCGACCGCGAGGGCCCAGATCCCGGTATCACTGAACGGCCGACTGGCCGATTGGCCGCCCAGGTAGACGGTCGAGCCACCAGGCGCGACCGCGGCCAACCAGACGGTGAAGGGCAGGGTCGTCTCGACGCGGGACTTGCCCGTGTCCGCCTCCCAGACGGCGATGGCCGTGGCATCCGGCGAATGCGTCGCTGTGACGACCAGACCGCTTCCGCCCGCGAGTGGCAGCGCACCGGGCGGCAGCGCGACTGAGCGACTCGGTCCCACAGCACCCATGACCCACTGCCCGTAGGCGACCTCCGCGAACCACACGCCACCGGGTACCGTTGCCGAACCGGCGGACGTCGGCGGCGAGGTGGCCGGAGCGGGCTGGCTGGCTCCCGGGTTGCCCGATCCAACCGCGGGCGATGTCTCGATTGCCCCCGATGCAGCTGGCGTGCCCCGGGAGAGGTCGTTCGCGTTCAGGACGGCGAGGCTCGCGAGCACGATCATGGCAATGAGGACAGGCCCGACAGGGCTGTTCCGCCAGCGGACACCTCGTCCGCGAATGCCACGTTCATTGAACGAAGTCACGGTCGCCTCCTAATCGGCATCCCCCGAGTCGTATGGCGGAGGCGATCATTGCCACAAGCCCGCCGATCTTCACAGCAAGTCCCCCGGCCCACCAAGCAGGAGCGGCTGCGGAAAGGTCACCACTCAGGCAATCCTCCATTTCGGGTAGGACAGGCAGCACCATCGAGGGTTCTCCTCGCGCGGCACCCAGTCCAGTGTCGCAGCGGTTCCACGTCCCCGAAAGTAGGGAGAACCCTATCGGCCGCGCGGATGCTGCCCCGGCGGCGCCGTGTGGTGACACGCGCCAGATGCCGTGTCCACGGCCGAGCGATTCGACGTCCCGGCCGGAGGCAGCCCGCGGGCCTGCGACCTACGTCGAAGCCCTGCCTTTGCCCAGACTAGCCCTCCGGGGCGTCGAGCTCGCGGGCGTACGCGGGAAAGCGGTACCGCTGGTCGCGCGTCAGGATCCCGCCGTGGCCCAGACGCGCAACGGTGCGAATGGACGCCGGCTCACCGGCCAGGAGACGCGGCAGGAGGAGGTCCACGGCAGTGGCCCTGGAGTAGGCGCCGCACGAGGGCAGGCCGACGACCGGCACGGCACCGATGCGGGCGAGCCAGAGCATGGAGCCCGGGTGGGCCGGCACCCCGTGGCGCACGATTCGCCCTCCGAGGGCATCGATCGCCGTGAAGAACGGGTCCTCCGGATCCGTGCTGGACGAGCCCGCGGTGAGCACCAGGTCCGCCCGACGAGATCCGCGCCCCCGAGCACGTGCCCGCAGCGCAGCCTCGACCGACTCGGCCACGTCCTCCACGTAGTCGATCCCGAGGAGCCGCGAGCCAAGGCCCTCCACCTTGGCACGTACGCTCGATTCGAAACGCTCCCGCGCTATTCCCCGAATCGATTCCTTCACGATCGCAGCGACACGCCGTGGCCGGAACGCCGCGACGGATACGGCCCCGCGCCGGCCGGCAGCACCGGCGACTGCCTCGGCGGCCGCGAGGGTCGCCTCGGGGACCAGGTGTGGAGCGATCTTGACGCTCGCGACGAGTGCGCCGGCCTCCACGATGCGGCCATCGAGGATCGTGAAGACCTCGACCGGGTCGATCGAGTTGAGGCGATCGATCAGCACACCGCGCACGCGCACGAGACCGGCAGCGGTCGCGCGCAGGTCGATCCGGCTCTGGGCCGGCTCGCCGACCGTGAGCCCGGGCCCGGCCACCGCGGCGGCGAGGCGTCGTGCGGCGTCATCCTCGTGCACGTCACCGGGCTCCGGGATGAGCACCGTGATCGGGCGGCCCCCCGAGGCGGGTACGGCCGACCCGAGCTCGGCCGACCCGAGCGCGGCCGACCCGAGCTCGGCCGACCCGAGCGCGGCCGACCCGAGCGCGGCCGACCCGAGCGCGGCCGACCCGAGCGCGGCCGACCCGAGCCGGACCAGGTCCGCCGGGGACAGGCGGCGGCCCTTGGCCCAGCGCTCCCCGGCGACCTCGATGTCCCGGGTCAGCACGGCTCCCGCAAGATGCGCCGGTGCCGCGTGCCCCGGCTGAACGTGGGCGACCTTCACTCGAGCCGGGCGATCGCCGCCTCCAGCGATCGGAGGACCTGGACGGCGGCCACCTGCGTCCGGTACTCGCGATCGGCATGGATATCCGAGGCGACCGTGATGCCGTCGGTTGCGTGGGCCGCGGCCTCGGCAAGCGACGCGCCGCCGAGCAGAGCCTGCTCCACGGCCGTGGCGCGGTACGGGTGCTCCCCCACCCCGGTCAGGGCCACTGCGCAGAACCCCCAGCGGTCACCCGAACGAGCGCCGACGACCGTCGCCGCGCCCGCGATCGAATACCCGCTCGCGGGCTGCTCGATCGCCCGGTAGGCCGATGCAACGTCGTCGCGGCCGCCCGGCAGTCGAACCTCGGTAATCAGCTCGTCGGATGCAAGGGTGCTGCTGAACGCGCCCTGGAAGAACTTCGTGATCGGAATCGTTCGCTCGTCGCGCGCCGAACGGGCGACCACCTCGGCATCGAGAGCCAGGAGGATGGCCGGCATATCCGAAGCCGGATCCGCATGCGCGATCGCTCCGCCCATGGTGCCCCGGTTCCGCACCTGGACATCGCCGATGTTGGGCAACGCATCCCGGAGCAATCCGTAGTGGCCGATGACCTCATCGCGGAGCATCTCGTCGTACGTCGTCAGGGCTCCGACCGCGACCCGCCCATCGGGCAGCTTCCGAACGCCACGGAGCTCGGCCAGCCGCCCGATATCCACGAGCGTCTGGGGCCGGGCCAGCCGAAGCTTCATGAGCGGCAGGAGGCTCTGGCCGCCGGCGATGATCTTGGCCGCGCCGTCGGCCGCGGCGAGCCTCGCGAGCGCATCGTCCAGCGAGGTCGCCCGAACGTAGTCGAATGCGGCGGGGATCATGCCTGGGCTCCCTTCGCGGAATGCATGGCCTTCCACAGTTTCTGCGGCGTGAGCGGCATATCCAGGTGGCGGATCCCGAACGGCTTCAGCGCGTCGTTGACCGCGTTGGCAACCGCGGCGGTGCTTGCGATCGCGCCGGCCTCGCCGACGCCCTTGACCCCGATCGGGTTCACCGGCGACGGCGTGACGGTCTCATCGAGCTCGAGGTTCGGCAGCCACGACGCCCGCGGCAGCGCGTAGTCGAGCATCGAGCCCGACAGGAGCTGCCCATCGTCGCCGTACACGGCGCCTTCCCAGAGCGCCTGACCGACGCCCTGGACGATCCCGCCGTGGAGCTGGCCGTCCACGATCATCGGGTTGATCTTGTTGCCGACGTCGTCCACGGCGACGTACTTGACCAGGTCCACCTTGCCCGTCGCCTCGTCCACCTCGACGATGGCGACGTGCGTTCCGAACGGCCAGGTGCAGTTCGGCGTGTCGTAGTAGGCCGTCTCGTCCAGGTACGGTTCCATGCCCTCGGGGGCATCGAATGCGAGATCGAGGGCGAAGGCGATCTCCTGGAACGTCTTCTTCTTGTCGGGCGAGCCCTTCACGCGGTACTCGGCGCCGTCCACCTCGATGTCCTCCACGGAAGCTTCCAGCATGTGGGCCGCGTAGCGCCGGGCTTTCTCGCGGATCTTGCCGGCCGCCCTGATCGCCGCGGTGCTCCCGACGGACGACGTCCGGCTGCCGTAGCTGCCGTACCCGAACGGCGTGCCCTGGGTGTCCGAGTGCTGGACGATGATGTCCTCCATCGGGATGCCCAGCTCGTGGCCGATGATCTGCGCATAGGTCGTCTCGTGGCCCTGGCCCTGGGGCTGCGTACCCACCGTGATCACGACCTTGCCGGTCAGGTGGACCTTGATGTTGGCCGATTCCCACATCGCTGCGCCCCAGCCCTCGCCGACGGCGCCGATCCACTTCGAGGGAGCGACGCCGCAGACCTCGATGTAGCTGGACAGCCCCACGCCCAGGTACTTGCCCCTGGTCCGGGCCTCGCCCTTGGCCGCGTCCATCTCGGCATAGCCGGCCATGGCCAGGGCCTTGTCCAGCGCCGGCTCATAGTTGCCGGAGTCGATGTAGATCTTGGCGCCGCCGCTGGCGGTACCCAGGCCGGATGGATTCTCGTACGGGAACTGGTCAGGCGGGATGAAGTTGTGGCGGCGGAGTTCCGCGGGATCCATTCCGATCTCGCCGGCGAACAGATCCATCGCCCGCTCCACGACATAGGTCGCCTCGGGCCGGCCGGCGCCCCGATACGCGTCGACGAACACCGTGTTCGTGTAGACGCCGACGACCTCAGCGTAGACGTTCGGGATCTTGTAGCAGCCGGACAGCACGCGCGCATAGAGCGTCGTGGGGATCCCGGGCCCGATCGTGGACAGGCGCCCGCCGAGGTTGGCGTACGTCTTGACCCGGATGGCGGTGACGTCCCCGGCCTTCGTGCCGGCCACCTCGAGGTACGTGATGTGGTCACGGCCGTGGATCGTGGACTGGTAGTTCTCGCGGCGCGATTCGATCCACTTGACCGGACGGCCGCCGAGCCGCTTCGAGGCAAGAAGCACGATCGGATAGTCCGCGTAGGTGAAGATCTTCGTTCCGAACGCCCCGCCGATGTCCGGACTGATGCAGCGCAGCCGGTGCTCCGGGATGCCCATCACGAATGCGGCCAGGAGGAGCCGCTGGATATGCGGCGTCTGGCTGGACATCCAGATCGTGTACTCGTCCGTCCCGGGGTTGTACCAGCCGATGTCGCCGCGCGTCTCCATCGGGTTCGGGATGAGGCGCTGATTCACGATTCGCTGGCGGACGACGACCTCGGCGCTGTCGATGGCACCGACCGTGCCGTCCCGGTCCCCGACCGACCATTCAAAGACGATGTTGTTCGGGGCGTTCTCGTGGAGCTGCGGCGCACCTGCCTGGGTCGCCTTCTCCGCATCGACGACGGCCGGGAGGGGCTCCCAGTCGACCACGATCGCCTCGAGGGCATCGAGCGCCTGCTCCGCCGTTTCGGCGATGACGGCGGCGACTCCCTCGCCGGTCCACTTGACGCTGTCCGTTGCGAGGGCACGGGGTGTGTTGACGTTGTTCTGGATCCCGGCCGAGCCGCCCGCCGGCCAGGCCATCGGGAGCGGGTTGTACGGGATATCCGCGCCGGTCATCACGTCGAGGACCCCGGGCATCGCCTTCGCGGCGCTCGTGTCAACGGACCGGATGTTGGCGTGGGCATACGGGCTCCGGAGGATGGCGCAGTGGGCCATCGACTGGAGCTTGATGTCGTCGACGTAGCGACCCTCGCCGGTGATCAGACGTCGATCCTCGACGCGCTTGACGCGCTGACCGAGCATATCCGTGGTCATCTCACGCCCCCTGTCCGGCGGTGCCGGCGGCCAACGCCCCACCGGCCCGCATGGCGGAGGCCGCGGCGCGGATGGCAATGACGATGTTCTGGTAGCCGGTGCAGCGGCAGAAGTTGCCCTCGATCGCGTGCCGAATCTCGTCATCCGTAGGATCGGCCGTTCTCGCCAGCAGGTCGGCGGCCGCCATGATCATGCCCGGCGTGCAGAAGCCGCACTGAAGCCCGTGGCTCTCCCAGAACGCGGTCTGGAGGAGATGGAGTCCGTCCGCCGGCGCCATGCCCTCGATCGTGGTCACCGTGGAGCCCTCCGCCTGGACGGCGAGCATCGTGCACGACTTCACGGCCTTGCCATCGACGGTCACGGTGCAGGCGCCGCACTGCGATGTGTCGCAGCCGACGTGCGTGCCGGTCAGGTCGAAGTCCTCGCGCAGGAGCTGGACGAGAAGCCGTCTCGGCTCGACATCCGCCTCCCGTTGCTTCCCGTTGACGGTGAGCGAGATGTGCGCGACCACGGGCGGGACCTCCTGATGGCGGCGGGAGCGGGCTGCGATCATGCGCCCGCGCGGGTCATGGAATCAAGCGGAATCGCCGGTTCAGGGTGACGGGCGCCGCCGCTTCTGTTGGTCCCGTGGCACGTACCGGCCGGCGGCGGCACTCCGGATGTCGATCGCGCGTGGGTCCAGGTGCGGTGCGGCCTCCGCGAGTGGCAGCATCGCGAGGCGCGCGGCCTCGCCCAGACGCTTGAGCTTGGCGGCCGCGACATCCCAGGACAGACCGCCGAGCCCGCCCGCGGTCGCTAGCCCAACACGGGTCCGGCCACGGCCCTCGGACGCGGCTGCGTAGCCCGCCGCCCACAGGAGGAGCTCGGGCGAGTCATCGCTGGGGTGCCGGGTCGAGAGCGCGCCGCACACGATCCCGCGATCGCCCGGCGTGTGCGTGACGAGGCGCCAGTTGTCGGGGCCGTCGATCAGATCGACGGCAAGGCTCGGATACGGCGCCGCCAGGATCGTCTCGATGCCCGCGGTGTCCGCGTTGCCGCCGATGATCGCGAGCGACAGGTGCACGCCCTCGATCCCATCGAGAAGGTTCCGGTGCGCGTCCGCGAATCGGCGCCGCTCGACCTCGTCCGCTCCGATCAGGTGAGCGTCGCGCTCCTCGATC
Source organism: uncultured Chloroflexia bacterium (assembly GCA_963697415.1). Lineage (GTDB taxonomy): Bacteria > Chloroflexota > Limnocylindria > Limnocylindrales > CSP1-4 > UBA5189. Next base: position 1,940,104 of record CAVONW010000003.1, on the reverse strand, counting down.
TCCACGAACGCGCAGCCGGCCTCGGCAAGCGCGAGGACCTCGGATCGGAGCGCGGTCGCGAAGGCCGCCGTCGATGCGTCGGGATCGCCGGCGCCAAGCCGCCGCCCCAGGGTGTACGGGCCCGGGAGCGCCTGCTTGACCAGACCCGCCGCGCGGTCTGTCGCGAAGCGCCACGCATCCACCGTCAGCGCCGTCCGCCAGCGTGGAAGACCGGACAGGCGCGGCCCGTTGGGGCCGGCCTCGATCCCGTCGAGCCCGAGGATCGCCCCGAACGGCCCACGCGAGCGCAACCGGCCGTCTGTCAGCGGTTCGAGGCCGGACTCCACCTGCGCGTCGAGGGCGGCGACGACCGCCTGGTCATCGTCGGCAAGCGGCCGGCCATCGGCCCCGGGCGGGCGGGGCAAGCCTCCGAGGAGCGTCGCGAACATCGACTCCTGCCTCCTCCGCCCTCAGGCCGCGAGGCCGCCCGCGACGAGTCCGACGAGGATCACCGCCACGAGTCCGAGGATCCCGATCAGCGAGACGATCAGCGAACGCAGTCCGGGCTGCCCCCCGTCCCCTGACCGCCAGAAGTCGCGCATCGTGCGAACGCGCCCGGGTGGGACGAACAGGCCCAGCCAGAGGCCGGCGGCCAGGCCGCCCAGGTGCGCGGCGTTGTCCACCGCGCCGGAGAAGAAGAACCCGAAGGCCAGGTTGATGAGCACGATGGTGCCCAGCTGCGGGACGATGGCCCGCGCGCGCCTGTCCAGCATCGGGTGATGGATCCGCGTCCCGGCGAGCAGGACGCCGACGAGCCCGAAGATCGCTCCCGACGCTCCGACGCTGGCCGTCGGGCTCGCGACGAAGCTGGCCGTCGAGGCAGCGGCCGCGGTCAGCAGGTAGAAGGTCCCGAACGCGGCGGTGCCCCACGGGCCCTCGACGAGCCGACCCAGCAGGTACAACGCGTACATGTTGACGAGGAGGTGGAGAAGGTTCGCGTGGACAAGGGTCACGCTGAACAGTCGGTACAGCTCGCCCGCGGCCAGGGCCCCCTTGTCCAGCGCGAGCAGAAGCCCGAGCTGAACGCCGTCCTGTGACAGCGCGTAGACCGACACGATCACCGTGACCGCGAGGACGATGTACGCGAGGGGTACCGCCGGGCCACTGCCGCGACTGCGGGCAAAGTATCTGCGCGAGGCACCCGTGTCTCCGGTCTCCTTGGCCAGCCAGCCCAGGCGCGATGCGATCTCCGCCTTGTCCTCGGCCGGAGCCCGCCGGTCCGCCTCCTGATACGCGGTCAACGCGTCGCGCAGGTCTCCCGCCCGGACATGCGCGGCAGCGACGTTCCGCCAGGCTGCATATGTCGACGGCGTCGGGGGCAGGCGCAGCACGGCCTCCCATGCGGACAGCGCCTCCCGATCGTGATCGAGGCGATAGAGCGCCTCGCCGAGACCCAGCCAGGCCGCCGCCGTGATCGCGGCGTCATCGAACCCGGCCACGCGCTGGTAGGCCTGAGCGGCGGCCAGGAACTCGCCGGCGTCCACGAACGCTGCGCCGGCGTTCAGAAGCGCCAGCGCGGTCGCTTGTTCGAGCGGGCCCTGGGACGTGATGGCCGCGCCGAGATCGAGGGTCGCGGCCGTCGAAGGCGTCGGGGGCGTCGGGGGCGTCGGGGGCGTCGGGGGCGTCGGAAGATCGTCCGTCATCGGGCCGACGATACTAGATGTGACATGTGCGGGCGGTTTACCCAGGAACGACCGACTTCCGAGCTCGCCGAGATCTTCGAGGCGGAGGACCTCGTTGGCGCGCCCGGCGGACGGTTCAACGTCGCGCCCACCGATGAGGCAGCGGTCGTCGTCCAGCGTGACGAACGGCGGGCCATTGCCGCCTACCGCTGGGGCCTCATCCCCCATTGGGCCGATGACCCGAAGATCGGCAACCGGATGTTCAACGCCCGGGCAGAGACGGTGGCCACGTCACCGGCATTTCGGGACGCGTTCCGCAAGCGACGCTGTCTCGTGCCGGTCGATTCCTTCTACGAGTGGCTGCGGGAGGGAAAGGTCAGGCAGCCGTTCCGGATCATCGGGACGGATGCACGGCCGCTGGCACTCGCCGGCCTGTGGTCCGGCTGGCGCAATCCGGATACGAATGAAGTACGCCGAACCTTCACGATCGTGACGACCACGCCGAACGACCTCCTGCGCCCGATCCATGACCGGATGCCGGTGCTCATTCCAGCCGATGCCTGGGATCGCTGGCTGGATCCGGCGCTGCCGGATCCTGGAGAGCTCAACGGCCTGCTGGTGCCGGCCGGCGACGGCCTGCTGGAGGCCTACCCCGTCAGCCGGGCGGTCAATAACGTCCGGAACGACGGCCCGGGACTCATCGAACCGCTGAAGGACCCCGATCCGACCCTGGACTGACCGGGTCGACCGCGAGGGCGCGGATCGTCGCGAGCCACGCCTCTTCGGGTGCGGCGCCGGCATCCAGGCCAGCCGCGAAGGCGCCCACGAACCCCGAGAACGTGCCGTCGGGATCGGTCGCGGGGGCCTGGAGGACGATGGCCATGGCCGGCAGGGCGGCGTCATCCGCGGGTCCAGGCTGCGCTGCCCTGGCCACCACGACGAGCTGGGCTCCGGCATAGCCCGCACCCTCGGCGATCACGGGCAGCAACGCGGGGTTGACTTCGGCCGCGACCACGACCCGAACGTCCGGCAGGTAGCGCAGGGCAAGTTCCAGGTCCGCCCGCTCAAGCGGCCGTTGCGCGGTCCGGAGCACGGCCGCATGGCCAACGCCAGAGGCCGACAGGTCCATCAGCCGGCGATCACCGTCCGCTCCATCCGGCACGATCCCCACGACCTGGACCGTTCCGCCCGCGGCCGCCGTCCGCTGCGCAATCGTGGACGCGAGGTTCTCAGAGGTGTCGGTTGCGCTCAGGTCTCCGCAGATGACGATCACCCGCCCAGCGTACCTGACTCGGCCGTGGGATCGTGCCGGATGGTCGCTCTCAGTGAGGAGTTTCGGACGGTTCCGGGGTATCCGACGGATCAGGCGTCTTGCTCGGCTTGGGTGACGAGTCGTCATCGTCAGAGGCCTTCGGGGTTGGCGACGAGCCGCCGTCGTCCGAGGCGTCCGGTGACGCGGTGGGAGCCCCTGCTGACGGCGTCACGCCCGGCTCGAGGCTCTCGGTCGGCGCAGGCGATGCGGACGGATCCGGCGTCGAGGGTGTGGGAGCGAGCGTCGGTGAGGGCGAGGGCGAGGGCGAGGGCGAGGGCGAGGGCGAGGGCGCGACGAGCGACGGCGTCGGGCTCGCGTCGTTGTTGAGGAGTCCGAGGGCGCCCGCGGTTCCGATGGCCGCGACCCCGGTCAGAGACGCTCCAAGGAGGATCACCGCGAGCACATACCCCATGGCCATTCCACGCGCGGCGATCGGCCGGCCGACGCCTCGCGACGCGACCGTCCAGGCCTCTCGAATGCTGCCCAGCAAGGTCCCCAACCCGGGGCGGGCAAGCAGCCCCGCCAGGAAGCCGGCCGCGCGAGGCGTGGGCTCTGACGCCAGGGAATCCATGACGCGCGTGACGAAGTCGGGCGAGGGGTGAATGCCCTCGGTGGAAAGCGCGGCCTCGATCTCACGGGCGGCGGCCGCTGCCTCTGCCCGATCGGCGGCGTGGACACCGGCGTCCGGCGCGCCGAGTTCGTCGGGGTGGAACGGGCCGTGGCTCAGGCTCACCGCTCTCCCTCCATCATGGACCCGCGAAGCCGGAGCAGCCCGCGACGGAGGTGCGTCTTGACCGTCCCAAGCGGCCGACCGGTCAGGGTGGAGATCTCCTCCAGGGAGCGCTCCGCGAAGAAGCGGAGGGCGACGACCTCACGATACGGTTCGTCGAGGGTCGCCACGGCCCGTCGGACGGTGCGTTGGCGCTCGCCGCGCAGGGCCAGGCCCTCGGGATCTGCCGACCCATCGGTTCGGAGTCGCGATACGACGTCGTCGGCCGTTCCATCGGGCCCAGTACTCGGCGACACCCAGGTGACGGTCTTGCGACGGGTGGACTGGCGGATCGCCAGGCGCACCGCGATCCGCGCCAGCCAGGCACCGAACGGTCCGTCCTCGCGCCACGAGGCAAGCGAGCGATAGGCGATCACGAACGCCTCCTGGGCGACATCCTCGGCCTCGCCGAGATCGCCGAGAACCCGGTGGCAGGCCCGAATGACGGCCGCCGACTCGCGCTCGACGAGGACGCGAAAGGCGTCTCGATCACCGTCGAGTACGGCGCGAACGATGGCCGACTCATCGGTCATGGCCTCCATGGTGACGCGACTGAGTGGTGACCACAGGGAGCCGTTCGTCACGTTCTTGGTGGCCTGGACGGGTCGGATCAGTCGTCGTCGTCGTGGTCGTCGTGGTCGTCGCTCGATTCGGGGGAATCGTCGTCGCCATGTTCATCGCCGTGGGTCGGCTCTGGGCTCGCGGCGGCGTCCTCGTCATGGTCGTCGCCGTCGTCATGGGATGCCTCGGGGCTCGCGGTCGGGCCATCGTCCTGGTCGTCCGTCGCGTCGGGGCTCTCCGCCGCGACATCAAGGTCGTCATCACCCTCGGACTCGTTCGAGTCCTCGGTCGCCTCTGGCGACTCGGTGCTGCCGGCCTCGATCGAGACCGGGGCGCCACCGTTCGGTGCGCTCGAGTTTGCCAGGCCATTCGCCGCGAAAGCGCCGCCCACGATCAGCAGGAGGCTCACGACCGCTATCCCGATCGTTCGAGCCACGCGCAGGCCAGTTCGTTCCGTCATCAGGGTGGTGCTCCCGCTCTTGGGCCGGTCGGTGACCGGTCGCTCGTGATGTCTGAGGCGGGGTCCCCTGGAAAGGTTTCATGCGCGCCCGTTCCGGCGCGTTGGCTCAGGAGCGCTGGCTCAGCCGCGCGGCTCCATGGCGTCGTCTGCTTCGCGGTCCACCGAGATCGAGCCCAGCCCGGCCCCTTCGAGGGCCGGCAGGAACGCGTCGGCGTCGCCAACGAGCACGATCGCCGCCTCGTCCGGGCGAACGTGGGCCCTGGCGGCGCCCAGCACGTCATCGGCGGTGACGGCCTCGATCGACGGCCGGTAGCGGGTCAACTCGTCGTCGGGCAGACCCTGGACAACAAGCCCGCTCAGCGCACCGACGACCGCCCCGGGCGTTTCGAACCGGAGCGGGAACACACCCACGAGGTAGTCGCGGGCCGCCCGAAGCTCCGACTCGTCCACGCTCGCCGACCGGATGCCGTCCAGCTCTGCCAGCATGTCCAGCAGCGCCGGGAAGGTGACCTCGGTATTGACGGCAGCCCGAGCCGCGAACGGCCCCGCCGCGCGGCGGAAGTCGAAGCCGGCGCTGGCCCCGTAGGTGTAGCCCTTCTCCTCGCGCAGCTTCCGGTTGAGCCGAGAGTTGAACAGGCCACCGAGGATGGCGCTCATCACGGACACCGCGTGGAATTCGGGGATCTGTCGCGGCAATCCCGGATGACCAACCCGGATCTCGGTCTGCACGGCACCGGGCCGGTGGATGATCCGAACCCGGCGCTCACTCGACGCGCCCGAGGCGTCCACGGCCACCGACGGGAGTGTCGATGGATCTGCCATCCAGGCGCCGAAGCGGGCCTCTGCGAGCGCCTCGACATCGAGGCCGGTCAGGTCACCCCCGACGATGAGCGTCATCCGGGCAGGGTCAAATCGGCGCGCGAGCTCCGCGCGCGCAGCGGTTGCATCCAGGTCCTCGACCGTCTCTCGCAGCCCGCCGGCCGGGCGCTGGTAGGGCGATCCGTCCGCGTAGATCGTCTCGATGAACGCCTCCTCCGCGCGGCGGCGAGGATCCGCCTTCGCCTGGAGCAGGTCGTTCAGGCGCTCATCCCGAAGCCGCTCAACCTCGCCCGCGGGGAACGTGGGCCGTGCTACAACCTCGGCGATCAGATCCAGGGTCGCGGCCAGGTGCTCCGCGGGCACATCGGCGGACACGGACACGGCGTCCCAGCCCGCCTCCGCATGGAGCGAGGCGCCGAGGCGTTCGGTCGCCTCCACGAGCTCGATGGCCGAGAAGTGCTCGGTGCCCTCGGTCAGCGCCCGGGCCATCAGGACGGTGGCGCCGGCTCGCTCCGTCGGCTCGTCTGACGCCCCGCCGGTGATGACGAGCGACGCATCCACCAGAAGACGACCGGGCAGGTGAACGGACAGGACCGAGAGCCCGTTGTCCAGGCGGGTCCGGCGGAACGGCGGAAAGACATACGGACGGGGACGGCCGGGCGACGGCCGGTCCGAGATCACGACCGCCTGGACGTCACTCACGCCGCCGGCTCCGCATCACCCTTGGCCTGGTCCGCCGGGAGATACGTCAGGACGAACCGATTGTCCAGCCGAAACACCTCGGCACAGACATCCCGGATCTGTTCCGCGGTGACCGCCAGGTAGCGTGGCAGCATGCGGTTCACGAGGGCCGGGTCGTCGAACAGGGTCGCGTACATGGACAGCCGGTCGGCTCGCTCCTCGACCCGCTGGAGAGCGCCGAGCTCGTCTGCCTGGGTCAGCGCCTTCGCCCGGTCCAGCTCGTCCGCCGACGGAAGCTCCTTGGCGATGCGCTGGAGCTCCTCCCAGTAGGCCGATTCGAGGCGCTCCAGGTCTACCCCGGGTCGAGCCGTCGCCCAGCCGGCCGTGATCGAGGCGCCGGCGATTAGCCCGAGCGTGAAGAAGCTCACGTCCTGCGCGATCCGCTCCTCCCGGACAAGGCGGCGATGCAGCCGGCTTCCCTTTCCGCCGGCGAGGATGTGCCCGGCGAGCTCGAGGGCATCCAGGCGCACGTCCCCGAAAACCGGGGCGCGAAAGCCCCAGTAGATACGGGAGAGGGGCACCTGGTCGATGACGGTCTCGCGGCGCTCGTCGCCGAGCGTCGGCGGCAACGCAAGGTCTCCGAGCACGACCGGCAGGGCCGGATTCGCCGGGATCCCGCCAAAGTAATGCTCGACCCACCCGCGGACCTGCCCGGGGTCCACGTCGCCGACGACGCTGAGGACCACGTTGTTCGGCGCGTAGTGCATCCGGAAGAACGCCCGGACGTCCTCGAGAGAGGCCGCGTCGAGGTCCTCCATGGAGCCGATCGTCGGGTGGTGGTAGGGGTGTTCCGGCGGGAAGATCCCGCCCAGGAGGCGCTCGACCCACGACCCATACGGGCGATTGTCATAGGACCAGCGCTTCTCGTTCTTGACGACGTCGCGCTGGTTGTCGAGGTTCTCCTGGCTCAGTGCCTCCAGGAGGGTCCCCATGCGGTCTGCCTCCAGCCACAGGGCGAGCTCCAGCTGATGCGCCGGGACGGTCTCGTAGTAGTTGGTCCGTTCCAGCCAGGTCGTGCCGTTCATCGTTCCGCCGGCCGCCTGGATCAGGCTCATGTGCTCGGCCTTGCTGACGTGGGCCGAGCCCTGGAACATCACGTGCTCGAACAGGTGGGCGAAGCCGGTCTTGCCGGCGACCTCGTGCTTCGAGCCGACGGCGTACCACAGGTTCACGGCGGCGACGGGCGCCAGGTGGTCCTCGGCGATGATCAGGCGGAGCCCATTTGCCAGGCGCTCGTCGCTGAATTCGATCGTGGGCACGCGCATGAAGTGCTGGGGCTCCTGTGGCGGGGTGACGAGGGGGTGGTCGGTTCGGAAAGGCCGGTCGAAGGGCCTCGCGAAGGGTACCCCAGGAACGGTTCCATCCGGCTTGCCGGCCGCCCGGCCCGCACGACCCGCACGACTCGGTCCCTACCGGCTCGCCGGCCGGCCTGACCGATGGCCGGCCTGACCAGTCAGGCGGGCAGGACCAGTCAGGCGGGTAGGACCAGTCAGGCGGGCAGGACCAGGAACCCCAGGGTCACGAGCAGGCCGTAGGCGCTTCCCTCGAGGATCATGCGCCGCGCGATCCGGCGATCCGTGGCCCGGGCCACGTGATCGGCGACACGCGCCGTGCTCCCGAGGGCGCCGAAGTTGAGGACCCCGGCCGCGCCGAAGGCTACGCAGAACTTCCGGAGGACCTGGAGCCAGCTCACTCCGGCCGCGGCGGCGAACGGGAAGAGCGCCAATCGTGCGAGCTGGGGCAGATCCGCCAGACCGATGCCCACGGCGACGACGGCAGCGAGGACCGTGGCCGCGATTGCGGCGCGTCGGCGTCGGGCGATCTCCTCGGGTCCAATGTTGCAGACGCCGGGCCGGTACGGCGAATCAGCGGACGCGGCAGGTGGTGCAGGCGGCGCAGGCTCGTCGGTCACCGGCTCATTCTCGCCCGAGCGATCCATCCACGTCGGCGGACCGGCCTTGAGGCCCGTCGTGACGCTGGGAGCGTCATTTCTGCCGGTTGCAGCCGCCAGGATCCGGCGCGCCGGTCCGAAGCGGTCCGAAGCGGTCCGAAGCGGGCCCTCCGGTACCCGTAGCGGGCGCTCCGGTACCCGAAACGGCCCGACGCGGATCCTCCGAGCACGAAGTCCCGGCACCCCGTGCTCGGTGGGACGGCCGGGTCGGTGCACGAGCCGGCGGATCCCCACTGAAACCCGGCATTTGACGCTGGGAGCGTCACGGGGCGGGACATGGGGCAGGGGCACCGGCATGACGGCCGCGGAGGCCACCCGCGACTGGCACGAACCGTTGCGACATGGATTGGATCGTCGGCTTCAGCAGTCTCCGCCCACCTTCCGTACACTCCGCCCCGTGCAGTCGACCACGCGTGCCGCGCTCGCGGCCATGCTCCTCATCCTCCTGCTGCCGGCGGCCGCCGCCGCGCACGCCTCGCTGGTCGGCTCCACGCCGGCAGCCGACGAGGTGGTCACCACGCTCCCGCCGGTCATCAGCGTGACCTTCGACGAGGCGCTCAACGACCTGTCATCCCTCGAGATCGTGGACGGCACCGGCGCAACGGTCGCGACGGGCGCCGTGGATGCCGCCGACCCCATGTCCCTGCGGGCCGTCACGCCGGATCTCGCCAACGGCGAGTACGAGGTCCGCTGGACCGCCGCGACCGACGACGGGCACGTGGAGCGCGGCACGTTCAGCTTCAGCGTCGCCATCCCCACGGCGCCACCGGCCACGCCCGCACCGTCGGTCGCCGTGACTGTCGCACCGACGACGCCGACGACGCCGACGACGACGACGGAGCCGACTGCCGAACCGACCGCGGAACCGAGCGCGACGGCCGCCCCAGCCGGCACCCCGGGCGATGGCTCCGCCGGCGGGGACGTCCTGATCCCGATCATCGCCGCCCTCGCGCTCGTGGCCGGCGGGCTCGTCTGGTTCCTGCGCCGACGCGGCGCCGCGTGAGCGCCCGCCGGCTGCTCCTCATCACCGGGGCGCTCGCCCTGGCAGCGCTCGCCTTCCCCGCCTCGGTCGCGGCGCATGCGCTGTCCAAGGCATTCGAGAGCCGACTCCCGCTGCCTGTCTACCTGGTAGGTGCGGCCGGGGCCGTTGCCCTGTCGTTCGTTTTCGTCCTCGTCCGCGATCTGCGCGCCGCATCACCGCGCGACGACAGACCGCCGCGCACCGTGCCGGCCTTCCTGCGCCTCCCGCTGCGGTTGGTCGGCCTGCTCGCCTGGGCCTGGATCATGGCCCAGGGCATCGTGGGCGGCGAGTCGGCTGCCGAAGTGTCGCGCCTGTTCGCCTGGGTCTACGGCTGGGTCGGCGTGGCACTCATCTCGGCCTTCGTCTTCCCGATCTGGACCTGGCTCGACCCGTTCTCGACCCTTCACGACCTCGGCGCCCGCGCCCTGCGGGCCGTACGGATCGAAGGAATCGCGCCCGCTGCGTATCCAACTGCGCTCGGGCGATGGCCGGCCGTGATCGGGTTCAGCGCGGTCGTCTGGCTGGAGCTCGTCGCCTACGGCGCCAGTTCGCGGACGCTCGCCCTGGTGATCGCCGGCTACACCGTCTTCACGCTGGCGATGATGGCCCAGTACGGCCGCCGGACATGGAGCGAGCACGGCGAGGTCTTTGGCGTCTGGTTCAGGTTGCTCGGCCGCCTCGCCCCGTTTGCGCCGGTCCGCGACGAGAACGACTCGCAGGTTCGCCGGCGCGACTTCGCGTCGGGCCTGATGGAGGGCGGCTGGGCGCTCTCGGATGTCGTGCTCGTCGGCCTGGCGACCGGCGCGATCCTGTTCGACGGCCTGTCCCAGACGCAGATCTGGGATAGCGTGTTCGGCCTGCCGGCGACACTGCCGCAGACGATGCTCCTGGTCGGTTTCATGAGCCTGATCATCGGGGCGGCGCTCGTCGTGGCCCGGATGGTCGGGATCCCCGCGACCGGCGCCGGCCTGCTGCCGATCTCGGTCGGGTACCTCCTCGCCCACTACTTCACCTACCTGCTGATCGATGGGCAGCGGATCCTCATTGCCATCTCCGACCCACTCCAGCAGGGCAAGGACTACTTCGGCACCGCCTTCTTCGAGCCGACGGCCGACTGGATACCGCCCGGCCTCGTCTGGACCCTCCAGCTGGCCGCCGTGGTCGGCGGGCACATGATCGGGGCATGGGCGGGCCACGTCGTGGCCGCGGGCCAGGCGGGCGGCGAGGGCACGATCCCGGTGCGCGAGGTTCGGCTTCGCCAGGTTCCCCTCGCGGTCGTCATGGTCGCGCTGACCACGCTCACCCTGTGGTCGCTGGGTCAGGCCCTGTTCATTCCGACGTCCTGACCGGGGCGCGACGCGGTCGCTGGCACGGGGCCGCTCCGCGACGTCCTCCCGGGGGCGCTACCCGTTCTCTGACACGGGGCGACCCGCGCTCGGCACCCAGTCGGTCAGTGACCGCACCTCAGCCAGCCGCTCGGCGATCTCGGGGTCAAGCGCCTCCGCCGCCGCGATCGCGGTCTCGAGCGCGGTCAGGCACAGGATCCCCTCCTCGATCGCCACGTGCCGGATTTCCGCGGCATCGCGAACCGCCCCTGACCGCGGCGTCGGGGTGTTCACCACGAGGCGGACCGCGCCGGACCGGATGAGGTCGAGGATCCCGGGCACGCCTGCGTCCGGATCGGCCGGCTCTCCGAGCTTGGTCACGAGATCGGCGGCCAGTCCGGCCGCGCCCAGCGCGTCTCGAGTTCCCGGCGTCGCCGCGAGCCGGTAGCCCGCCGTCACCAACGCCGTCGCGAGACGCGGCAGCTCCGCCTTGTCCCGGTCGGCGATGGACAGGAGCGCAACCGGCGCCACGGCATCCCCCACCCCGGCCCGCGGCGGCACGAGCGCGGCGCCGCGCAGCGCCTTGGCCAGCGCAACGCGAGGGTCCCGATGGAGTCCGATCACCTCGCCGGTTGACTGCATGAACGGACCGACCGACGGGTCCACGCCGCGCAACTTCGCCGTCGAGAAGGCCGGGGCCTTGACCGCCACGAACGGCGGCGGCGGCAGGAGTCCGCCGGACCAGCCCAGCTCGTCGAGCGTCGCTCCGAGGGCGATCCGCACAGCCAGCTCGACCATCGGGACGCCGGTGACCTTGGACAGGAAGGGCACGGTCCGCGAGGCGCGCGGATTGACCTCGATGAGGTAGACCCCGTCCTCGCGGACGATGAACTGGGCATTGACCAACCCACGGGAGCCGAGGGCCAGGACGATCCGCTCCATCGTCGCCACGATCAGGCCCTGGTCTCCCTCGCTCACCGTCTGGGGCGGGAACAGGCCGACCGAGTCGCCCGAGTGGACGCCGGCGCGCTCCACGTGTTCGAGCAGCCCGGGGATGAGGACGTCGCGTCCGTCGGACACGGCGTCGACATCGACCTCGATGCCTTCGAGGTAGCGATCGATCCTGACCGGCCGATCGGGATCGACGACGGTCGCCGCAGCCAGTTGCCGGGTCAGGTCCTCGGGCGAATAGCAGAAATCGATGGCCAGGCCGCCGATGACAAACGAGGGCCGGACGATGACCGGGTAGCCGATCCGCTCGGCGAGCGTCAGCGCCTCCTCGACGGAGTGCGCCATGCCGCCTTCCGGCTGGGGGATGCCGAGCCGGTCCAGGAGGGCCGAGAAGCGCGTCCGCTCCTCGGCCTGGTCGATCGCCTCGAGATCCGACCCGAGCAGCGGCACCCCGGCCGCGGCAAGCGGCGCGGCCAGGTTCAGCGGCGTCTGACCGCCGTAGGCCACGAGGGCCGGCAGCGGGCCGTCCGTGCCGGTGGCCCCGTCCGCTCCGGCCGTCTCCGCGTCGACCACGCTCTGGACGCTCTCCAGGTCGAGCGGCTCGAAGTACAGCCGCGTCGATGCATCGAAGTCGGTCGAGACGGTCTCCGGATTCGAGTTGATCATCACGGCAGACCAGCCGGCCTGACGGAGTGTGTCGGCGGCCTGGACGGCGCAGTAGTCGAACTCGATCCCCTGCCCGATCCGGACCGGACCGCTACCGATCACGAGGGCCGCGGGCCGCTGGACGGGCGGCGCCTCCGGGGCCGAACCAGACGCCGCGTAGGTCGCGTAGAAGTAGGGGGTTTCGGCGGCGAACTCGGCGGCGCAGGTATCGACCATCGCGTAGCCGGGGACGATGCCGAGGGCGAGCCGCGCCTCCCGGACGGCGGCGGCCTCCACGCCCGCAAGTCCGGCCAGCTCGCGATCCCCGAATCCGGCTCGCTTGACGGTCGCGAGGAGCTCGGCGGACGCTCCGTCGGAGGTGTCCGTCAGGCGGGCACCCACGTCTATGACCTCCGCCTCCAGCGCCACGTTCCGGCCGAGTTCCGAGAGGAACCACGTGTTGATCCCGGTGACCGCGGCGATGTCCGCCTGGGCCACGCCGCGCCGCAGCAGGGCCAGGATCCGCCACAGGCGATCATCGGACGGCGTGAGGAAGCGCTTGAGCACAATCGGCGCCGCGCTGCGCTGGGCGTGGCGCGTCGATTCGCAGGCCTCGCCCCGCTCGTCGACCCAGCGGATCGGGGTCAAGTCGGCGACCTCGCCGGCCTCAGGATCGATCCCCAGGACCGCTCCGAGATAGCCGACGGTGCCGGCCCACGCCGGATCCTCCGCGAGCGGTCCCGCGCCGGCCTGCTCGAGGGCACGGAGCGCCTTGTTGAGGGCACTCCCGAAGGTTCGATCGATGGCCATGACCTCGCCCGTGGCCTTCATCTGGCTGCCGAGCGAGCGGTCGGCGGTCGGGAACTTGTCGAACGGGAAGCGTGGGCAGCTTCACGACGACGTAGTCGAGCGCAGGCTCGAAGGCGGCGACCGTCGTTCCGGTCACGATGTTGGGGATCTCGGCCAGCCGGCGGCCGACGGCGATCTGCGCGGCGACCCGGGCGATCGGATAGCCCGTTGCCTTGCTGGCCAGCGCGGAGGATCGGGAAACGCGTGGGTTGACCTCGATGACCGCGTACTCGGTGCTGTCCGGCGACAGCGCGAACTGGACGTTGCAGCCGCCCTCCACGCCGAGCGCCCGGATGATCGCGAGGGCCGCACTTCGGAGGCGCTGGTGGACCTGGTCGGACAGCGTCTGGACGGGCGCGACGACGATCGAGTCGCCGGTGTGGACGCCGAGCGGGTCCACGTTCTCCATCGAGCACACGGCGATGCACGTGTCGTCCGCGTCGCGCATCACCTCGTATTCGACCTCCTGCCAGCCGACGAGGCACTGCTCGACCATCACCTGGCCGATGGGGCTGGAGCGCAGGCCGCTCCGGACGCGTTCCCGGTACTGCGCCTCCGTGTCGACGATGCCGCCGCCGGTGCCGCCGAGCGTGAACGCCGGTCGAACGATGGCCGGCAGACCGATGGCCGCGAGGGCCGTGTCGGCGGAGGCGGTTCGCTCACCGGCAGTCTCGCCCCGAACGATGGCCGACGGCGCGTACGGCTGGCCGATCCGGTCGCAGAGATCGCGGAATGCCTCGCGATCCTCGGCCATCTCGATCGCCCGGAGCGGAGTGCCCAGGAGTCGCACGCCGTAACGGTCCAGGATCCCGGCCTTTGCGAGATCCATCGCCAGGTTCAGCCCCGTCTGCCCGCCGAGGCCGGCCAGGAGGCCCTCGGGCCGCTCCGCGGCGATCACCGCCTCGATCGCCTCGATCGTGAGCGGCTCAAGGTAGACCGCGTCGGCGACCTGGGGGTCGGTCATGATCGTGGCCGGGTTCGAGTTCACGAGGATGGTCCGCACGCCCTCGGCGCGCAGAGCGCGGCAGGCCTGGGTGCCCGCATAGTCGAATTCGGCGGCCTGGCCGATGACCACGGGCCCGGACCCGATGATGAGGACGGACGCGGGCTTGCCGGGCGCGGGGTCCCCGGGGGTCGCGAGCGAGCCGTCCGTCACGAGCCGACCTGTCTGACGGCGCTCACGAAGCGATCGAAGACGGCGAGAGCATCGAGCGGCCCGGGCGCGCCCTCGGGGTGGTACTGGACGGTTTCGATCGGGAGGTCGCGATGGCGGAGGCCCTCGACCGAGCCGTCGTTCAGGTTGACCTGGCTGACCCGGAACCCGGATGCCGCCGGCAGCGAGTCAGCAACCACCTGGACCTCGTGGTTCTGGGCCGTCACCTGGACGAGGCCTGAGTCCACGTCGCGGACCGGGTGATTCGCCCCGTGATGCCCGAATCGAAGGCGCGTGGTCTCGCCACCGGCGGCACGAGCCACGATCTGGTGGCCGAGGCAGATCCCGAGGAGCGGCCGCCCGTCGTCGATGATCGCGCGCGCCAGGGCCACCGGACCGGCCAGCCCGGCGGGATCCCCCGGACCCGGCGACAGGACGACGCCGGCGATATCCGCGTGCAGCACCGTGGCCGCGTCGGCCGTGTGGGGCAGGACGCGAACGCGGAGGCCGCGCCAGACCAGGCTTCGGATGATGTTCGACTTCAGCCCGAAGTCCACGATCGCGACGAGCGGACCGGGCGCGTCCGGCTCGCCGAACTCCGCCACGGCTGCCGGCGACACCTGCCCGACGAAGTCCTGAACCTCCCAACGTGGGACTTGTCCAGCGGCGCGCGCGGCGGCCGCCCGGTCCATGGCACCCGGCTCCAGGATCACGCCCCGCAGGCTCCCGTGGGTCCGCAGATGCCGGGCGAGTGCGCGGGTATCCACCCCGGCGATCGCCGGGATCCCGGCACCGCGCAGCAGGGCTGCCAGCTGGCGAGCGTCATCGAGGACCGCTGCGGTCGCGTTCGCGACCACGAGCCCGCGCAACCACGGCTGCAGGGACTGGTCATCTGCCAGCAGCCGGCCGTAGTTGCCGATCAATGGGTACGTCATGACCACGACCTGGCCGGCATACGAGGGGTCCGTGCAGACCTCCTGGTAGCCCGTCTGGCTCGTGTTCACGACGAGGTCGCCGCCGCCGGCAACAGGCGCGCCGAAGGCCACGCCGGGGAAGATGGTGCCGTTCTCGAGGGCCAGCAGTGCCGGTCCCAGGTCACCGATCCGGGGATCGACGACCGAGCTGGGGCGGGGCGGCGGCGGCGGGATCACGCGGGCATGGGGGGGCCCGGAGCGAGGTTCGGAGGGATGGCGGTGGCGCGCGATCGCGGGGCGCGGCGAATTCCGCCGCCGATGGAGCTGAGCGCAGCCATCGAGCCTCCTTTCCGGCCTCTCAGGACCGGTTCGCCGGCCTCACGGGACCGGCCTCCAAGGGTGCCCGAAGCGTAGCACGGGATCGTTGATGGTCGAGGAGCGTGGCATGACGCATGGACTGGGAAGCATCCTGCTTCCTGTGGCGACCCCGGTAGATCCTGGCTTGTGACCACCCCGGGGGCACTGTGCGGGTCGCCGGCCGCGGTTGGCATCTGCGAGCCCCGGGATCCGTCAGATTCCCCAGCTGCCCAGTGGGTTTCGTGCGTGACCAGGATCAGAGCAGACGCCCACCTGGTGCCCGGACTGGCTCGACCCCGCCCGGAACCCGTGGAGTGCTCCCCGGGGGAGCATTGGCCACGAAGCACCGAGCCGACCCGTGTCCCGCGCGGCCGACCCGTGCCCAGCACAGACGTTGGAATGCCAGAGTTCCGCGGCCACCGCAGTGGGCTAATTGACCTGATCAGGTAGGGTACGCGGATGTCATCCCCATCCCGCCGCCCCCGGTCGCGATCGCGTCGGCTACTGGCCATCGTGTCGAGCGCCGTCCTGGTGGCGACCCTCTTGGCGGCGACGGCGTCGACCGCATCCGCGGCCGCGCCCCGGCGCGTCTGGCAGGCACAGCTCTCCGTCGGTGCCGCGGGCGGCAGCGCGACCCTCACCAGCTACTGGGCGGGCAATGGGGCACTCGGCCTCGACCTGACCGGACTCCAGCCGTCGGCGACGTTGCCGGTCATCGTGTATCGCGGAACCTGCGCCGCGCCGATCAGGATCGCGACCCTGCCCTCGGCCACCACGGACGCGCTCGGCGTCGTCGTCGCGACGTCGCCGGTGTCAACCGGGGTGATGAACCTCGTCTGGTCGTACGGCCGGACCAAGGCGTTCGCGATCAAGATCGGGACCGGCGCAACCGCCCTGTGCGGCGCCCTGCGCTCCGCCGTCGCGACACGGATCGCCATCGCGAGCCTGAAGATCGACCTTCCCATCGTCAAGCCGCCCAGCGGCTACCCGCTGTGCAACGTTGCGATGTACATCCAGGAGCTGTCGCAGCCGGTCGAGGCCGGTGTGTCGTTCATCTACGCCCACGCGCGCAAGGGAATGTTCCTGCCGCTGCTCGATCGCTCGAAGATCAGCAACGGGGCAAGCCTGATCGGGATGACGGTCAAGGTCTGGACCAGCGACAACCGCGTCACGACGTACCAAATCACCAAGGTCCGCCGGCACGTGAAGTCCCTGGGCAACGTCTTTGACATCCAGACGCAGCAGCTCTGGATGCAGACGTCGGAGGGTCCGCGCGGCACGGTCGCCAAGCTGATCGTCGTCGCGAAGAGACTCGGTTCCGAGGCGGCCACCAAGGAGGCCGCGAACCCCACCCCGCACCCGGTGGTCTGCAAGTAGGCGGTCGTCTGCCACTCGATCTGGTGAGTGGTGAGCCTGGAAGGACTTGAACCTTCAACCCGCTGATTAAGAGTCAGCTGCTCTGCCATTGAGCTACAGGCCCGAGGTCCGGCAGGATACCCCAGCACCCTCGAATCGTGCCAGCAGAGGTGGCACGCGGCCCTTCTAGGGTCGTCGCATGAACCGCACGAGTACCCTGCCGGATATGTCTGCCGCGATCGCAGCCCTCACGACCCGGGCCGACGGCACGACCGACGATCCACAGACCACCGAGGAGTGGGACGCCTGGGTCTCGGCAAGCACGACCCGAAACCACCTGACCGGAAACCCGCTCCTCGACTGGCTGGACCGATACGGCTCGGCCAAGGGCTTCCAGCGCGATGACGAGGCCGAGGGCAGTGATCCGCGGACGGACTTCCTCGCGTTCATCCTCGAGCAAGGCCAGCGCTTCGAGGACGGCGTCCTGCGGCTCATCGGCGAGCGCTTCCCGATCACCCGGATCGCGATGGGCCACGAGGATGCCCGCAGCCTCGCGCGGGCTGTCGAGACGGTCGAAGCGATGGCCGCCGGCGCCCCGATCATCGCCCAGGCGGTCCTCCGCAATCCCGACAACCGGACCTACGGGATGGCCGACCTGCTCGTCCGGTCGGACATCCTGGACCAGCTGGTGCCCGGGACGATCGACGAGGCGGCAGCTCACGTTGGCGCGCCAAACCTCGGCGCCGATGCCACATCCCACTACCGGGTCATCGACGTCAAGCTCACGACGCTCGACCTCGACGCGGAGCGCGGGATCAAGAAGTACCGGGCCACGCCCGCGATGGCCCAGGTCTGGGTCTACAACGAGGCGCTGGGGCGGATCCAGGGCTACCGGCCGCCCGCCGCATACCTGCTAGGGCGTCGCTGGAAGACGGGCGGGGCCCGGGGCGATGGCTGCTTCGAACGGCTAGCCCGCGTGGACCACGACGCGATCGGCGACCAGCAGACCGGCGCCACGCTCGCCGCCCTGACCGGCGAGGCGATCGACTGGATCCGCCGGCTCCGGGCCGAGGGTGCCGTCTGGCGCGTCCTGCCCGAGCCGTCCGGGCCCGAGCTCTACCCGAACGCGCGATCCGGGGGCGATGCACCGTGGCACGGGGCGACGAGCCGGATCGCGGCCGAGCTGGCCGAGCTCACCCTGCTCCCCGGGATGACCCCGCCGCGACGGCGGGCCGCGCATGCCAACGGGTTCCGACGCTGGAACCAGCCCGGCGTCAGCGCCGCGACGCTCGAGGTGCCCGAGAAGTTCTCGGCGCAGTGTGACGCCGTCCTCGCCGTCAACCGGGACGATGGTCCGGCGGTCCTGCCGGAGCACATCAACGGCATCGATTCCGCCTGGCGGACCGCCGCGCGCCTCGAGTTCTACGTCGACTTCGAAACCGTCTCGGACCTCGGCGACGACTTCTCGCGCCTGCCGGCCGTCGGCGGCCAGACGCTGATCTTCCAGATCGGCTGCGGCTACTGGGATAAGGGCACGTGGCGCTTCCTCCAGTGGACGGTGGACCGGCTCACCGAGGCGGACGAGGGCGCCATGATCGGCCGCTGGATCGCCGCGATGGACGCCATCCGACAAGCGCGGCGAGTCCCCTGGAGGGACGTCCGGCTCGTGCACTGGTGGAAAGCAGAAACCTCGTCCCTGCTGACCGCCTACAACTCGGCCCGGACGCGGCACGGCGACCCGGGCTGGCCGGCCCTGCCGTTCTTCGACTTCCTGACCGAGGTCATGCGGGCCGTGCCGGTCACCGTCCGCGGGGCGTTCGGTTTCGGCCTCAAGCCACTGGCCAAGGCGATGCACGAGCTGGGCCTCATCGAGACGACCTGGGGCGACGGCCCGGCGGACGGGATGGGCGCGATGGTCGGCGCCTGGTGGTGCGACTCGGAGGCCGCCCGCACGGGCGTCATGATGCCCGAGCTGCCGCTGATGATCGACATCGGCCGCTACAACGAGGCGGATTGCCGGACGATGGCCGAGCTCGTGGCCTGGCTACGGGCGAACCGATAGAAGGACGCGGGCTCCGAGGGCGAGGCTGGCTATCAGGTCCTCGCGGCCTGCTTGGCGGGTCTGAGCAAAGGCACGCGCCTGCCGCCAGGCATGACGGCGTTCAGCTCGAGCTGCGCTCCAGCCGTCTTCGCGAGTCGCTGGATGGTGGAGAGCCTGCCCGTTCAGAGTGAGGGGGCCGCCCGAACGCAGCCTGTCCCGTCCCAGAGAGCATGACAGGGTGACTCATGGTGATGAGTCATATACACTGCACCGTATGACCAAGCGACTGCAGGTCCTCCTCGAGGACGACGAGCTCTCGGAGATCCAGGCCATCGCACGAGGGCGGCGCCAGACGACCGCGGCATGGGTGCGGGAGGCTCTTCGCGCGGCTCGGGCGGCCGCGGAGTACCCGCTGCCGGAAGCGAAGCTCCGAGCCGTGCGAGAAGCCGCGGCGCTCGCCTATCCGATCGCCGACATCGACGTCATGCTGGCCGACATCGAACGCGGGTTAGGAGGAGGCGGAACGCCCCCGCCCGGCCCGTCCGACGCGTGATCTTCGTCGACTCGAACATCCCGATGTACCTCATCGGGGCGGACCACCCGAACAAGTCGAGATCGCGATTGCTCCTGGAGCGGGCGATCGCGGAGGGCGAACCGCTGGTCACGGACGCCGAAGTGCTCCAGGAGATCCTCCACCGCTATGTGGCGATCAACCGGCGGGACGCCATCGAGCCGGCCGTCGGCGCGCTCCTCGGAGTGGTGGACGAGGTCTACCCGGTCGAGCTCGAGGACGTCCGCCGTGCGTCGTCCATCGTGGTCGCGGGCGCCATGACCGCCCGCGACGCGCTGCACCTGGCGGTGATGCAGCGCCGCGGGATTGTCCGGATCATGACGTTCGACCGCGGGTTCGATGGGATCCCGGGTATCGCACGCCTGGGCGGTGCCGGCTAGTTCGAGCCAGGCTCAGAGCGTCATCGCTCGGCGCGCCCCAGCGAGACCCGCCGCCCGCCCAAATGTCAGTTCGGCTGGTTATCGATCTGGGCGCGCTGCAGCTTGCCGGAGAAGTCGACGTAGACCGACTTCCACTCGGTGTAGGTGTCGAGAGCGACGTGGCCGGCCTCGCGGTGGCCGTTGCCGGTGTCCTTCCAGCCGCCGAACGGGAGGTGGGTTTCGGCGCCGGTGGTGCCGGCGTTGACGTACACGATCCCGACCTCGAAATCGCGCATGGCCCGGAAGGCGGTGTTCACGTCACGCGTGAAGATCGAGGCCGACAGGCCGTAACGGGTCTGGTTGAGCGCCGTGACGGCAGCATCGAGGTCATCGACCGGGATGACCGACAGGACCGGCCCGAAGATCTCCTCCTGCCCGATCCGGTCCATCGGCTTGACGCCGGAGAAGATCGTCGGCGTGAAGAAGTTCCCGTATTCGAGGTCCCCGGCGGTTGCCGCCGCTCCGCCGAGGATGAGCTTGCCCTCGCTGCGCCCGATGTCCACGTAGCTCGCCACCTTCTCGACCGCGCCGGGATTGATGAGCGGCCCGACATCCACCGCCTCGTCCAGGCCGTAGCCGAGCCGCAGGGTCCGTGCCCTCTTCTCCAGTCGCTCCAGCAGCGGTTCTAGGACTCCGCGCTCCACGATCACCCGTGAGCAGGCGGTGCAGCGCTGGCCGGTCGTGCCGAAAGCGGACCACAGGATGCCGTCCGTCGCGAGATCGAGGTCGGCATCGCGCAGAACGACCACGCCGTTCTTGCCGCCGAGCTCCAGGGAGACTCGCTTGAGCCGTCGCCCGGCGCGCTCGGCAATCGACTTCCCCGTCACGGAGCTGCCTGTGAACGAGATCACGGGCACATCCGGTGAGCCGACGATCGCGTTTCCGACCGCCGCCCCGGAGCCGGTCACGAGGTTGACCGCCCCGGGCGGGAAGCCGGCTTCCGCCATCAACTCGACCAGGAGCGTCGCGCAGTGGGGCGTGTCACTGGCCGGTTTGAACACGACGGTGTTGCCGGTCACCAGCGCAGGCATCATCTTCCAGCACGGGATCGCGATCGGGAAGTTCCAGGGCGTGATGATCCCGGCCACGCCGATCGGCTGGCGGATGCTCATCGCCCACTTGTCGGGGAGCTCGGACGGCACCGTGTCGCCGAACATCCGGCGGCCCTCGCCGGCCATCAGGTAGGCGATATCGATGCCCTCCTGGACATCACCACGGGCCTCGGCAATGACCTTGCCCATCTCGCGGGTCATTGCCCGGGCGAGCCGCTCCTTGTGGCGCGCCATGAGCTCGGCGAAGCCGAACATGATCTCGCCGCGCTTCGGGGCCGGAGTGGCACGCCACCCGGGGAAGGCGACCTCGGCGGCCTTGATGGCCATCGCCGCGTCTGCGGCGGTGCTCGCCTGGAACTGGCCGATTACGTCGCGTCGGTCGGCCGGGTTGATGCTCTCGAAGGTCTCCCCCGTGACGCCCTCGACCCACTCGCCGGCGATGAAGTTGCGGAAGGTCGGCGGGGTCGTGGTGGTCGTGCTCGGAATGGGGTCGATCATTTCAATCCTCGTTTGCTGCGCGTCAGCAGGTAGGCGGTCAAAGTCGCTCGAAGGGCGTCGCAATTGATCCAGGTGGTGCGTGCCCGCACCAGATTCCGGGGAACGATGCGGTTGCCGCCGCGCTCGGTCCTATCCTAGCCGGGCGAGCCGGCGGGAAACTTTTCGACGCCGGTTGGGCTCTAACTCGGGAAGGGGTTTCCTGGAGCGTGCTCGCGTCCAGCCCCACATGGGCCATGTCCGGAGGTACTCGATGAAGCGAATCCTGATCCTCGCCGCGGTGGCCGTGCTCACCGTCGGGGCGTTCAGTACCGTATCCGCGAGCAACGAACAGAACGAGCGCAAGGACGTCAAGGCAAAGCTCAGCGGGTTCGCGGAAACCCCGTCGATCTCGACGACCGGGACCGGCAAGCTTCGCCTCAGCATCAACAAGGCCAACACCGCGATCACCTACGAGTTGAGCTACTCGGGCCTCCAGGGCGGGACTGTCGGCGCAGCGCACCTCCACCTCGGCCAGGCCGGCGTCAGCGGCCAACCCTTCGCCTTCTTGTGCGGCGGAGACGGCAAGCCGTCTTGCCCGGCCTCCACGACGACTCCTATCACTGGCACGATCACCGCCGCCAACATCCTGGGCTCCGCGAGCGCCCAGGGAATCGCGGCCGGCGAACTCGCCGAGGTCCTCCGAGCGATTCGCGCGGGCGTCGTCTATGTCAACGTCCACACGGCCACCTACCCCGGCGGCGAGATCCGCGGCCAGGTCAGCGGGGGCTGGCACTGACCGATTGCGGCCGCGCCGACCGCGCGCGGATAACACTCGCGAGCCCCGGGATGCGGCGCCTCAGGGGACGCCCGCCCGGGGCTCGCTTCGTGCTTGCCGGCGCTCGGCAGGTCACTCCCAAATCTCAGGCGCGGTGTCGTGCGTCCTGATTGGGGGATCCGCCGAACGAACCGATCTTGCGCCGTACGAGCGGGAGCCAGGCGAGCCCGCCGCCGGCCTGGGCCAGGATCGTCAGGATGACGATAAGTCCGGGCACGGACAGGGCGATGCTCGGAACCGCCCACTGGAAAACGCCGAGGCTCCCGATCACGGCCGCGGCGAGCCCGATCCCGCCAAGGTCGACCGACGTCGAGGTGCGGTCGGGAACCTCGAAGACTATTGCTCCGGACTCACCGCCGGGACTGCTCGACGGCGTCGATCCAGTGGAGCCGGTGAACGCTCCGGTCGGCGTGGGAGCCGAACTCTCGGTTGGCCCGGGTGATGCCGAAGGTTCGGGTGACGGCTCAAGTGTGACCGGCGTCTCGAGCGGCGCGAATACCGGCGGGGCACTCGCGGCAGGAACCTCGTTGCTCGAGGGAACCGGCGTGGCCGTCTCGCCTGGGGTCGGGTTCGGAGTCGGGGTGGGAGTCGGGGCACGGGTCGGGGTCGGCGTCGGGGTCGGCGCCGGGGTCGGCGCCGGGGTCGGCGCCGGGGTCGGCGCCGGGGTCGGGGTCGGAGTCGGAGTCGGAGTCGGAGTCGGAGTCGGAGTCGGAGTCGGAGTCGGGGTCACCGTCCCGATGATCGAGACGGTCAACGAGGTCGCCGTCAGTTTCGACGAGCAGTTGATGTTCAAGTAGCCATCGACCGACCAGGAATACGTCCCTTCGACCGCCCCGCCGACCGTGAGCCCGGCGGTCAATGACTCGAAGATCGCGTTGCCGGCCAACCGGTCATTGCCCTGTATCGCCGCGAGGGTGATGACGGCCGGCGAGCCAGCTGATGTGGCCGTCCATGACTTGCCCGCGGGGGTACTGATGATGCGGACCGACGAGACCGCGAAGGCAGGATCGACGCCGATCGCGATGCAGCCGATCAGGTCTGTCGTGACCGGGCTATCGAGGGTCGCCGTCACCACCACCTCGGTGCTCGTCCCGGCGATGACTGATGCGGGCGCACGAGTGACCTGCAGTGATGCTGCGCCGAGCACGATCGTCGGGACTGCGAGCATGGCGACGAGCGCTGCGCCATGCGCGGCGGCGCGTCGGGCGAGCGGCAGCGGGCGCCAGGAGGCGGTCATCGCCTCATGCGGTCAGGGTGCCAGGCACCCAGAGGCGCGTACCATGATCGACGCCCGGCATCGGTGCATCGGCGACCGTTTCGATCCCGCGAATGAAGGTGCCCGCAAGGCGCTCGTCAAGCTGGGTACCGGCCGCATCGCCCAGCCGCTTGAGCGCCTCCTCAACGGTCAATGCCTTCCGATAGGGCCGCGTCGTGGTCATCGCAGAGAACGCGTCACCGATTGCGAGGATCCGGGCGACGATCGGGATATCTTCGCCGGCCAGGGCATGAAGATAGCCGCGTCCGTCCCAACGCTCGTGGTGATGCCGGATTCCGGCCCGTACAACATCGATCTGGTCGACGTTGCGGACGATAGCGTCGCCCAGCGTCACGTGCTGCTTGACGATCTCGTATTCCTCGTCTGTCAGCGGACCCGGCTTGCGCAGGATCGCATCCGGAATGCCGATCTTGCCGATGTCGTGAAGCAGCCCGGCGGCGCGAATCCCCTCGACCAGGTCCGGGTCAAGGTCCAGCAAGCCGGCGAGGAACACCCCGTAGCGGGAAACCTCCTCAGAGTGGCGCTTGGTGTACCGGTCCTTCGTGTCGACAGCGAAGACGAGGCCCTGGAGGATGTCAAAGCTGCGCGTTTCGGGGGTCGTCTCCGCGCCGGATTTGGCGACGCGCGTGCTATCGCCGCCGCTCGCCTTGGCCTCGGCAAGGGCGACCGCGACCTGCGACAGCACATCGGTCACCGAGCCGCCGTGGTCCGGGAACACCGCGATCCCGGCGCTGATGGTGATGGGAAGCTGCTCGGATCCCTCGACTGTGAGGCTCTGTGCCTCGAGTTCCTCACGAATTCCCGAGACCATGGCCTCGAGCGAGGTCGCGTCCATTCCCGGTGCGAACACCAGGCACTCGTCCGGCCCATATCGACCGACCATCGACTCATCTGGGAGCCTCGCCGCGACAATCCGAGCGAGCTGGAGCAGAGCCGAGTCACCGGCGGCGTGGCCGTAGGTGTCGTTGACCAACTTGAAGCCATCGAGGTCGACGAGGGCCACGCCGATCGCTCCCCCGGTCGGTCGCACTGCCTCGATGGCCACGGCAAGCTCCCCGACGATCGTGCCGTGGTTGAGGAGCCCCGTCAGAACGTCGAGCCGCGTCGACTCCACGAGCTGCTCGGTCTGGCGGGTGATCCGGCGCTGGGCGGCCCGGAAGATGAAGAAGAGCAGGAGAGCGACGAGGGCCGCGGCGGTCAAGGTCACGAGGACGACGTCACCGCGAATCTGGTCGATGGCGGAGAGGATGGGCCCGGCGTCTCGCCAGATTCCCACGACGCCACGGGTCGTACCGGCTTGGTCGATCAGGGGGAAGTACTCGCGAAGGAGATGCTCGGCAGGGATCGGCGTACCGAGGGCTTCGCTGCTATCTCCGGAGCCGACGATGGTGGCATCCACGAACCCAGCCAGCGCTCTCCCGAACCCCGCGCTCGAGGCCGCCTGACCGCCTCGACTCGAGGGGTCGTCAGACAGTCGGACGACGCCCGAGGCATCACGAATCTCGATCCGAAGGATCTGCCCGCGCTCCGCGATCAAGCGCAGCCCAGCTTCCACGGCGGGGTGCTCGGGTGCGACTCGATCCGTGAGATCGGATGGCCCAACGAGGGCATTCACGAATGTCCGGACCGTCGCCGCGTCGCTTGACATGGTGGCGTTGAGGGTCGCTGTTGAGACGTGCATCGAGACCAGGACAGTCTGGGCCGTCGCCGTCACCCCCACGATGACCAGGAGAAGCCCGAACACGATCATGAGGAGGACAGGTTTCGGCGCCCGGAGCCGCGTGCCGAAATGCATCGGTCGCGACACCGCAGTGGCGGCAATGGCGGTCATGACGGGACCGTATGGTGCAGATTGGGACGGTGCAATGAGCCGGAGGTCCTGCATCCGACTGGGACCCGGCACGACGGCCGTCATCCTGAGGAACGCGAGGCAGGCAATTCTCCCCGCGCCCGTCGGTCAGACGCGCTCGAAGGCCATGGCGACTGAGCCTCCGCCGCCCAGGCAGAGCGTTGCGAGGCCATACCGGCCCTCCCGGCGCCGGAGTTCGTGCAGCAGGGTGGCCACGATCCGCGCGCCCGACGCCCCGATCGGGTGGCCAAGCGCGATCGCGCCGCCGTTGACGTTGACCTTCGACCAGTCGAACCCGAGCTCGCGGCCATCGGCCAGCGTCTGGGCCGCGAAGGCCTCGTTGATCTCGACCAGATCGAAGTCGGTGATCGTCATCGAAGTCTTCTCGAGGAGCCTTCGGACGCCCTGGATCGGGGCGAGGAAGAGCCATTTCGGGGCGACTTCGGCCTGGGCATAGCCCACGATCCGGGCGAGCGGCTTCAGGCCGAGACGCTCGACGGCGCGCTCGCTGGCCACCACCGTTGCGGCCGCGCCGTCGGTGATGCCCGGGGCGTTGCCGGCCGTGACCGTCCCGATTTCGGCGTCGCCGCGATCTTCACCGGACGGAAGCGCAAAGGCCGGCTTCAACCGGGCAAGGGCTTCAAGGGTGGAATCGCGTCGCGGGCCCTCGTCGGTGTCGACGATCGTCTCACGGCCCCTGGCGTCGCGGATCGTGACCGGGGCCATTTCGTCCGCGAAGCGGCCGGCATCGATCGCCTCGATGGCGCGCCGATGGCTCTCGAGGGCAAACGCGTCCTGGTCCTCGCGGCTGACGTGCTCCGAGATCGCGACCCGCTCCGCATGGGTGCCCATGTGGCAGTCCTCGATCCCGCACCACAGGCCGTCGTGGACCGTAGCGTCCACGAGTGCCGCGTCCCCGAGCCGGAGGCCGAACCGGGCGCCCGGCACGAGGTACGGCGCCATGTTCATGCTCTCCATGCCGCCAGCGACCGCGACCTCGGCATCGCCGGCCCGGATCTCCGCGGCCGCGAGCATGATCGCCTTGAGACCGGACCCGCAGACGCGGTTGATCGTGGTCGCGGAGGTCGTGTCCGGAAGCCCGGCCAGCAGCGCTGCCTGGCGCGCCGGTGCCTGGCCCGCGCCAGCCTGGAGCACCTGACCGATGAGGACCTCGTCGATCGGCGTGCCCGCGGGGAGGTTGGCCCGCTCGACCGCGGCGCGGATCGCCACGCCGCCGAGCTCCACGGCCGGGGTGGTTGAGAGCGCGCCGCCGAACTTGCCGATCGGCGTCCGGGCCGCGCTCACGATGTAGACGTGGCCGTTCGGTCCGGGTCCACTGGACGGTGTCTGGGTCATGCGAGCGATGCTACACCGAGGTGCGACGGGCCCGCGGTCAGCCGCGGGCGACCAGCATCGAGACGATGACATCGATGTCGTCGGTGCCGACGACACCCTGGTACTTCGCGACGACCGTGCCGTCACCGTCGACGATGAAGACCCAGGGCATGGATCCCACGCCCCACGGCGACCCGCCGACCCCCCACGCGTCCGCGGCCGGAACGAGCGTGGGCGCCGCGAGACTGCCCTGGAGGACCACGCTGTCCGTGACCACGTCGTAGCGAAATGGCTCGAGGTGGATGAACGGGACGGCCGGCCACCGATTCACGAGGTACTTGGCGAGCTCGAGGGCCTTGCCGCAGGCCGGTGTGACCTTGAAGCGGGCCGAGTCCAGGACCAGGACGAACGGCCGGCCGGCCGACAGCGCATCCACCGTCGAGGTCCGCGAGAGCCGCAGGTCTGGAAGCGGATCCGTCGTGATCCGGAGCGCCATCCCACCAACGTCGTCGAGCGTCGGTGTGCGCATATCGGGCGCCCTCGCTTCGAGGCCGGCGGTGGTCCCGGGATCGAGGGCGGAGACAGACGTGGCGCCGGTTCGGACTGCGCCGTCGGTCACGGCCGTGACCGCCAGGCCCCACCAGCCCGGCGACGGCAAGTCCACGAACGCAACGTACGAGACCGTCGTCACACCCGGCGGACGGACGGCCGTGGCCGTCACCGCCGAGCCCGTGGCGCGGCCGTCCGCACCGGTGACTTGGACCGTGACACCCGCAGCGAGGTCCGTGAGGCGACCCTCCGGGCCGGTCAGGGCGAAGATCACCGGACTGGCGCCGCCCGCCCAGACCGAGGACGAGGCGATCTCGACGTTCAGGTCGGCGACGGCGGAGGGCGCGGACATAGCCGGCGAGGCGGTCGGCCCGGACGAGGGCATCCGCGTCGGCGTCGAGCCGGCCACGAGCCGGATCGTGGCGAGGATCGGATCCGCCTCGGTCCCGAACGGGAAGTGGGCGCGCAGGCGGCCGGCTCCGTCGAGGAGATACACGTCCGCGGTGTGGGCCATCGAGTACTCGCCGGGCGTACCCGTCTCGACCCGCGCGTAGCGAACACCCCACGCATCCGCCGCGGTGCGGACATCGGAGGGCGTCCCGGTGAGAGCCGCGAATCCCTCCGGCAGGTAGCGAACGTAGTCCCGCAGCCAGCCCACGGTGTCGCGCTCCGGATCCACGGTCACGAAGACGACGCGGAGCGCAAGGTCGAGTCCGGCCGAGACCTGTCCGAGCGTGCCCATGGTCGCGGGGCAGACATCCGGGCAATGCGTGTAGCCGAAGAACACGAGCGCCGGGGCGCCGGCAAGCGACGCGACGCTGAAGGCCCGGCCATCCTGGTCTGTAAGCGCCAGTTCCGGAACCGGGCGTGGTTCCGGGTAGAGGAATGAGGCCGGCGCCACGGACGCCGGAGTCTCGGAGGCGGGCGTCGATGACGCCTCAGGGCCCGGGCGAAGGGCGCCCCTGAGAACGCTCACGGCCACCAGCGCGACGAGCGCAACGGACATGATGACGACGAGCCGGTAGGCCCCGTCGAGCGACGGGGCGGTCTCGGCCGGCGGACCGGGCACGGCGGACCGTGGGCCCACCTCAGTTCTCGCGGACCTCAGCCGAGGCGGCGACCAGGTGTTCCATAGCTACGCGAGCAGGGCCTGGACGATCGCATCGACGTGCTCCTTCTTCGGCACGACGATCATCGTGGTCACCATGCCGAACATCCCGGACAGGCTCTCGACATGCGACAGGACATGGCAGTGGAACGCCCAGATGCCGGGGCGATCCACCGTGATCAGCGCGTCGAAGCGCTCTCCCGGGTTCACCCCGAGCGTGTCGCACTCGAATGCGGCACTTCCCAGGGGCCGTCCGTCACGGGCGACGATCTTCATGACGTAGCCGTGGCTGTGCCACGGATGCATCATCATGCCCTCGTTCATGAACCGGATCCGAACGGTCTCGCCGACGGCCGCCAGGACCGGGACGACGGCCGGAAAGCCGTGGCCGTTGATCGTGAAGCCGCCGAGCGTGTCGTTGGAGATCCAGACGTAGTCGCGGTCCGCCTTGAGCGGGTCGTCCTTCGGGTCGACGATGAAAGCCCCGAGCAGTCCTCGGCCCACCTGGTCCGTGGCGTTGTGGTGGGAGTGGTACATCAGTGAGCCTGGCGAGACCGCCGTGAACTCATAGGCGAAGGTCTCGCCCGGGATGATCGGCTTCTGGGTGACGAACGGAATCCCGTCCTGGAAGAAGTCGCCGAACTCCACGCCGTGGAAGTGGATGCCGGTCGTCTCATCCATGTTGTTCGTGAAGTGGACGCGAACCTTGTCGCCCTGGTTGACCCGGATGGTGGGCCCGGGCCACTGCTTGTTGAAGCCGAGGGCCGCCACGGGTGGCTTCAGCTCATCGATCTTCTGATCGATCTTGTCGATCGTCATCCGGAAGACCTTGACCTCGCCGTCGAGCTCGGGCGTCAGGGGCGCGAACGCGTCGTTGAGCACGAGCTGCGGGACCTGGACGAAGGACGGCTTGGCCGACAGCTCGGGGTAGTTGTCACCGGCCCCGAGGATGTCGGCGAGCTTTGCGAACGTCGCGTCGCCGAAGATGTCCTTGAAGGCCGGGGCGAGGTTGCCGACGTACCGGCGGACGACGTTGCGAGCATCGATGTCGTGCGAGGTCCAGCCGGGCGGGATCCCTCCGGCGGTGGCCGGGGTCGCGCTCGCTGCGACGGTCGGGCCGGGCGTGGCCGGAATCGGGGTCGGGGCTCCTGCCGGTGCCTCCGTCGCGAGCGGGCCGAACGTCCAGGCTGGGCTCGGTGTCGTCGGCGCACAGGCCGCGAGGGTGGCGGCCATGATGCCCCCGCCGGTGAGAGCGGCTCCGCGCAGGAAGCCGCGACGGGACAGCTCAGGCGTGGCCGGCGGCGGGCCGGCGGCGGCCGGCGGCGGGCCGGCGGCGGCCGGCGGCGGTGGGTCGGCGGCGGCCGGCGGCAGAATGGACTCGGTCGCGCTCGAGTCGCGCGCGGGGAGAGAGGCGGCCTCGGAGACCGGGATCATGGGATCGATTCCTCCGGACGACATGGACGGGACGCTGGCTCCAGCAGCCACATTCCCCGGGCGGACGATACCCGTTGTCGCAGGATTCGCGGAGGGGCGTTCGTCCCCACCACCCGGGCCGTTCAGCCCCCACGCGCTCGGGGCGCGCGGGTCAGCTGCGGGCTCGCTCCAGGACAGCGTCGGCAACGATCCCGCGATGGATCTGGTTCGTGCCCTCGTAGATCTGGGCGCCCTTGGCGTCCCGCATGAGGCGCTCGAGCCCCGTTTCTCGGGAGTAGCCCGAAGCGCCGAAGAGCTGCACCGCGTCCGTGGCCACGCGCATGGCCGCATCGGAAGCGGTCCATTTGGCCAGTGACGACAACTCCCCGATCGGCTCGCCGCGATCCTTGGCCCGTGCCGCCTCGTGGGTGAGGGCACGGGCCGCGGCCACCTCACGGGCCATCTCGGCGAGCATGAACTGGAGCCCCTGGAGTTCGGCCAGCGGCGCGCCGAAGGCCGTGCGCTGGTGCAGGTACGCCGCCGCCTGTTCGAGCGCCGAGCGGGCAATCCCCACGCAGGCGGCGGCGATCGAGATCCGGCCCTCGGCGAGTGCCGACAGCGCGATCCGGTAGCCCTGTCCCTCGTCGCCCAGGCGTCGCGCGACCGGTATGACCGCGCCGTCGAAGATCAGCTCCGCGGCCGGGCACGCCCGGATGCCCATCTTCTTCTCGTGGGCGCCGAACGCAAACCCGGGCGTGCCCTTCTCCACGAGGAACGCGGTGATTCCCTTTGGCCCTTGCGCCGGGTCCACGGTCGCGAAGACCAGGTAGCGCTCCGCCTCGGGGGCGTTGGAGATCCAGATCTTCGTTCCGTGCAGTCGGTACGCGGCCGCGGCGTCGGCCGGCGCGTCCGCGGCGTCTGCCGGCGCGCCGGCGGCAAGCTCCGCGCCATCCGCGCCCAGCCGGACGGCCCGCGTCCGCAGGGCTGCGGCGTCCGATCCCGCGTGCGGCTCGGTGAGACAGAACGCGCCGAGGGCCTCGCCGGCGAGCATCGGCCCCAGCCACGCGGCGTGCTGTTCGGCAGTCCCGAACGTGACGACCGGGTACTGGCTCAGGATGTGCACGGACAGGGTCACCGCGGACGCCATGTCGGCCGCGCCGAGTTCCTCCATCACGAGCGTCCAGCCGAGGTAGCTGAACCCGGCCCCGCCGACGGACTCCGGGAGGGGCGCGGCCGTGAATCCCAGCTCACCCATGCGGGTGAAGATCGAGCGGTCGAAGCGCTCTGCCTCATCCCGCTCCCCCGCCGTCGGGGCGAGCTCGCGAAGGGCGAACTCCCGGGCCGTGTCGCGGAGCAATCGCTCCTCGGCCGTCAGGCCGCCGGCGCCCGCCCGCTCATCGCCCGTAGCCACGCGCTCAGCGCCCGTAGCCACGCTCTCAGGCCCGCGGGTAGGTGTGGAACCCGCGGCCGGTCTTCTGGCCCAGGTGCCCGGCGGCAACGAGATCCTCGAGCACCTTCGGCGGCCGGAAGTGCTCCTGCCCGAAGCCTTCGTGGAGAACATTCATGACGTTGAGGCAGACATCGAGCCCGATGAAGTCGGCCAGCTCCAGCGGGCCCATCGGGTGGTTCAGGCCGACCTTTGCGCCGGTGTCGATGTCATCGGCCGTGCCGGTCCCCTCCTCGAGCGTCCGCATCGCTTCGGCGAGCAGGGGCATGAGGATCCGATTGACGATGAAGCCGGGCTTGTCGGCCGACACGATGAGCTTCTTGCCGAGAGCGTCGGTGAGCTCGCGGATCGCGGCCTCGGTGGCATCCGTGGTTGCCTCGCCCCGAATCAGCTCCACGAGGGGCATGACCGGCACGGGACTGAAGAAGTGCATCCCGACGAAGCGCTCACGGCGAGCCGGCGAGACGGCCGAGGCCAGCAGGTCGATGGAGATCGAGCTCGTGTTCGAGGCGAAGATGGCGTCCGCCGAAGCCCGGGCATCGATGTCGCGCCAGAGATCCTGCTTGACCTTCACGTCCTCGAAGACCGCCTCGATGACGATATCCGCGTCGCGCACGGTGTCGAGGTCGGAGGTTGCCGTCACGCGTCCGAGGATCTCGTCACGCGCGTCGTGATCGAGCTTCGCCTTCGCGACCGCCCGGTCAAGGTTGCCGGCGATCCGATCCCGCCCCGCGTGGGCTCGCGCCAGCTCCGGCTCGTACAGGGTGACGTCCTTGCCGATCGCTGCATGGACCTGGCCAACCCCGTGGCCCATGAGGCCGGCGCCGGCGACGAAGACCCGCTGAATCGACATGGAGAAAGCCTAGCAGCGCCCGCACTGATCGCGGGGGACCGGTCAGGCGGACGGCGGACCGGAGGCGTCCGCCGCCTGTCGCGTGAGGCTGCTACCGCGGAGCAGGAGCCACGTCGCGCCCGTCGCGGCGATGACGCCCGACACGAGGAAGGTTGCGGGGTAGCCGGTGGAGACGGCGAGGAGCCCGAGGAGCGCCGGCGAGAGTCCGAAGGCAACGTCGAGGAACAGGCTCGTGGTGCCGACGACCGCGCCGCGCTCGGCCGGAGGCACGCCCATCACCGACAGCGCGACGATCGCAGGGAACGTGTAGGCGACCCCGGCGGCGAACACGACGGTCGCCACCCACAGGCCGCCCTCGCTCGGGAAGAACCCGGCGATGGCCATCCCGGAGGCGGCCAGGACGAGCGCAACTCCCGACAGGCGTGCCGCCCCGAACCGGTCCGGAAGACGTGCCCCCACCGTCCGCAGCCCGATGACGACCAGAGCGAACACTGCGAGATAGCCGCCCACTCCATCGAGCCCCAGGTCGTCGCCGAGGAGCGGCAGGAACGCGAAATAGGCGCCCATCCCCCAGGCCCCGCACAGGACGAGGAGTCCCGGGACGATCCCCCGCCGATGGAGCAGCCTGCCCTGGGCGCCGGGCTTCCGCCGCTCGGCCGGGGGCAGGGTCTCCGGCGCGACCCAGCTGATCGCCACAGCGGCCATGCTGATCGCCGTCGCGACGATCCAGATCGACGGGTAGCCGAACGCCCCGAACAGCCACTCAGCGAGGATCGGTCCGATCGCGACGCCGAGGTAGAGCGACGTCGAGATCAGGCTCACGGCCTCTCCGCGCCGCCGCTCCGGCGCGAGGTCCGTGGCTGCGGCCAGGCCGCCGACGAAGAAGACGGCCTCGGCCACGCCGAGCAGGAGACGCATCACCACCAGGAGCCCAACCGAGTCGGCAATGAGGTGGCCGGCCGCGGCGATCACCTGCACGAGCGCCCCGGCGATGAGCATGATCCGCCGGCCTCGCTGGTCCGCCCAGCGTCCGGCAAATGGACGGAGGAGTAGCGACGAGACGCCGAACGAACCGACAACCAGGCCCACGGCCAGGGCGTCGCCGCCGAGCGGGCCGGCGGTGAACCGCGGCGTCGAGGGCAGGAACATCCCGCTGGCCACGAAGAACGCGAGGACCGACGCTGAGATCCCGAGAAACGCTGGTGTGAGCAGCCGCTCGTCGCGGCCGGCCCCGTCTACGCTGGGGCCGCTCCCTGCCTCCCCAGTCACCCGCGGAGACTTGTGAGCAGCCGATCGACGGCCGCGAACGGATCGAGCTCGTGGTCCGCGACCGCCCGGAGGATCGCCTCGGTCTCGGCCCGGTGTGCCGGTGCGGCAAGCTCGGCTTGTGTGCGGTCGGCGAGGATCGCCCAGACCTGCGCCTGGGCCCTGGCCAGGCGGGCAGTCAGCCCGACCTCCTCGCGGCCCGCTGCGCGATGGCGGTCCAGCGCGGCCAGCAGCTCGACGATTCCCTCGCCGGTGGTCGCGGTCGTGATCAGGACCTCGGGCTGCTTCGGGCGGGGGCGCGCGACTGCGGGCGCCGGTTCCGGAGCGGCCGTCCCCACGCGAGGCACCGCCACGAGCATCGCCCGAAGCTGGGACGCCGTCCGTTGCGCGCCGGGCCGGTCGCCCTTGTTGACGACCACGATGTCGGCGACCTCGAGCAATCCGGCTTTGATCGCCTGCACCTCGTCGCCCATCTCCGGGGCCTCGAGGACGACCGTCGTGTCGGCCGCGGCGGCGACCTCGACCTCGCTCTGGCCCGTCCCGACCGTTTCGAGGAAGACCAGGTCGAACCCGCAGGCATCGAGGACGGCGGCCGCAGCCGCGGATGTCGATGCGAGCCCGCCCGCGTGCCCGCGCGAGGCCATCGAGCGGATGAACACGTCCCGGTCCGATGCGTAGGCCTGCATCCGGACCCGGTCTCCGAGCAGCGCGCCGCCGGTGATCGGGCTGGAGGGGTCGACGGCCACGACGCCCACCGTGCGACCGCGCGATCTGGCCTCGGCGATCAGCGCGGCGACCAGCGTGGACTTCCCAGCCCCGGGCGCGCCGGTGATCCCGACGAGATGCGCCGGGCCCGCTTTCGGGTACAGGATCCGGAGCGCGGCCTCCGCGACAGCGGTCCGGTTCTCCACGGCGGTGAGCAGCCGCGCCAGCGCGCGCCGATCACCCGCGATGGCGGCGTCGCTCAGTGCCCGCGCGCGCTCGATCGCGTCCGCGGCAGCGTGTCGTGCCGGGGGGCCGGCCGGTTCGGGGGCCGGGGCAGGTGCCGCGGCAGCGTCCGCCGCCACGTCAGTCGCGCGGTCGGGCGTTCGTGCGCAGGAAGTCGGCGACCTCGGCGATCGTCGTTCCCGGGCCGAAGATCCCGGTCACGCCCGCTTCGCGCAACGCGGCCACGTCGTCGTCCGGAATGATCCCGCCGACCACCACGAGCACGTCATCGAGGCCCTCGTCCTGAAGCAGGCGGCAGACCCGCGGGACGAGCGTCATGTGGGCGCCGGACAGGA
This sequence comes from uncultured Chloroflexia bacterium, assembly GCA_963697415.1. Classification (GTDB taxonomy): domain Bacteria; phylum Chloroflexota; class Limnocylindria; order Limnocylindrales; family CSP1-4; genus UBA5189. The sequence continues at coordinate 1,905,485 of CAVONW010000003.1, read as the reverse complement.
TCGACAGCCCAACGACGTCGACGTCCTCCTGAAGCGCGGCGGTCCTGACCATCTCGGGCGTCTGACGGAGGCCCGTATAGACGACCTCGAAGCCCTCGTCGCGGAGGCCCCGGGCCAGGACCTTGGCCCCGCGGTCGTGCCCGTCGAGACCCGGCTTGGCGATGAGTACCTTGATCGGCCGGTCTGCCATGGGTCGATTGTAGGCTCGGGCGCCGACGTCAGGCATCCGGCGGGCGGCGGGCGAGGTGGCTCAGGAACTCGGCGCGAGTGCGATCCCGCGAGCGGAAGATCCCCAGCACGGCCGAGGTCGTCATGACGGTGCCCGGCTTGCGGATCCCGCGCATCACGGCGCACAGGTGGTTCGCTTCCACGACGACGCCCACACCCATCGGATCGAGGCGCTCGTTGAGGAACTCGGCGATCTGCTGCGTCATTCGCTCCTGGATCTGCAGGCGCCGGGCGTACATCTCCACGATCCGGGGGATCTTCGAGAGGCCGATGACCCGGCCCTTCGGGATGTAGGCGACCGATGCCGTGCCGAAGAATGGCAGGAGATGATGCTCGCACAGCGAGTAGAACGGGATGTCCCTGACGAGCACCATCTCCGAGTAGTCGACCTCGAAGATCGCGTGATTGACGAGACGGTCGGGATCCACGTGGTAGCCCGCGGTGAGCTCCGCGTACATCCGGTGGACGCGGTCAGGCGTGCCCACGAGCCCGTCCCGCGATGGGTCCTCCCCGATCTCCACGAGGATGTCGCGCACGGCATCCTCGACGCGCCCGTGCTCGGGTCCCTCGCCCTGCCCATCGCCGGGCCAGGCGCCATGGCCCTGGATCGAATCGGCCAGGGCACCCTCGTCCGACTCGCCGATCTCCGTCTCGATCTCTGCCACTAACTTGCGCACGCGGTCCGGTAGTCGGTCGGTCATGCGTGCATCCTCGCACCATCGGGCCCGAAGCCGCTGACGGGGAGTGCCTCGTACCCGCGACCCTCGGCCCCTCGGAGCCAGGCCCGGGCGTTCTCGCCGAGCGACGGGCGGTGGTACCCGCCCTCCTGGAGGATGACCAGGCGCCGGCCGAGCGCGGCCACGCGCCGGCCGCACTCGTGGTAGACGGCGGTCGTCAGGGCGAATGTCCCGATCGGGTCCTGGCCGAACGTATCGAACCCGAGCGACACCACGACGATGCTGCCGCGCGTCCGCGAAATCGCCTCGAGCGCCCGATCGAGGGCCTCGAGGTACTCGGCATCGCCGGTTCCTGCCGGGAGCGGCTGGTTGAAGTTGGCGCCCCGACCGGGACCCTCCCCAACCTCGTCCGCGTAGCCGAGGAAGAACGGGTATAGGTGCGCGGGATCCGCGTGGATCGAGGCGTAGAAGACGTCATCTCGCCGCCAGAAGATTTGCTGCGTGCCGTTGCCGTGGTGGACGTCCACGTCGAGGATCGCCACCGGTTCGCCCGTCCGACGGACGATGTCCTGGGCCGCGATCGCGGCGTTGTTGAAGAAGCAGTAGCCGCCGGCCATCGCCCGTGCGGCGTGATGCCCGGGCGGCCGGCACAGGCCGTAGGCGGCGGTCTGTCCGCCGTCGACGACCAGGTCGGCGGCGGTGAGCGCCACGTCCACGGCCCCGCGCGCCGCCTGCCAGGTTCCCTGTACGAGCGGGTTGCTGCTGTCCAGGCCGTACCAGCCCGTGCGGCCGCCGATCGCGAGGGGTTCGCGGAGCCGGGTGAGGGCCTCGTCGCTCATGCCCTCGAACATCGCTCGCACCGGGTACGTGTCGGCCACGAGAAACGATCGGTCGATCGCCTGCCGGCGGACGTCAGACCAGGCCGTCTCGACGAACTGCACCAGACCCTGGTCGTGGACCGCGAGGATGGGTTCCGCCCCGTGTTCCGCCGGTCCGATGACCTCGAACCCACCGTCCGCCTCGAGCGCCGTGCGGATCCGTTCGGCCCGCTCGGCCACTTCGTTGGCCGGGATCGCGATGCCCAGGTAGGTCTCGTGGGTGACGTCGTGGGCGAGATGATCCGGCGTATACACGACCTTCATGGGCGGCATGCTACCCGCTCGTCGCGGGCCCGGCCGCTCGCCGCGGGCACGGCCGCTCTGGCTGGGCGGCCACTCCGGTTACGCTCCGCCACTGCGGCTACGATGGACGGGCATGGGCAAGCGACAGCGCGGCGGACGCTTCTCAGGGGGTCCGACCCCGGATGGGTTCGCGCGACTCGTGGATCGGGCGATTGCGTCCATCCCGGAGCCGTTCAGCGAAGCGTTGTCCGAGGTGGCGATCGTCATCGAGGACTGGCCGACCGACGAGCAGCTGCTCGACAATGGGCTGACCCTGGACGACGAGCTGTACGGCCTGTACGAGGGCGTGCCCAAGACCGAGTGGCACTCCGACTGGCTGATGGTTCCCAACCGGATCACGCTCTTCCGGGTGCCGCTGCAGGACGACTTTCCGGACGCGGACGACCTGGCCCAGGAGGTCCGGGTCACGGTGATCCACGAGCTGGCCCACCACCTCGGGATCGACGACGATCGACTGGACGAACTCGGGGTGGGATAGGCGGTTTCCGCGCGGGCCGCCCGGAGTGTGCGGGCCTCCGCGCCCGAGTGCGGCGCGCGCCCGGCGCGTCCTCAGCCGAGCGGACCGGCCGCCGCGATCAGGTCACCCAGCCGCCCGATATCCACGTTCCCGCCGGACAGGACCACGGCCACCGTCTCTCCGTTGCGCAGGGGCACCCGGCCGGACAGCGTGGCCGCGAGCGCCGCCGCGCCGGCCGGCTCGAGGACCTGCTTCATGCGCTCAAGGGCGAACCGAAGGCCACCCAGGATGGTCGCGTCGTCGATGAGGATCACGTCGTCCACCAGCGCCCGGATCATGACCAGAGGAAGCTCGCCGGCGAACGGCGCATTGAGCCCGTCGGCGACACTGTCCGGCAGCATGTGGACCGGCTCGCCCGCGGCGAGGCCGCGGCTGATGGCATCGCTCCCGGTCGGCTCCACGCCGTAGACGCGCACGGATGGACGCAGTGCCTTGACGGCCGCTGCGATCCCCGAGATCAGCCCACCACCCCCGATGCCCACCACCACCACGTCCACGTCGGGCAGGTCCTCGAGCAGCTCCAGCCCGGCCGATCCGTGACCCGCGATGACATGTGGATCGTCATACGGGTGGCAGAAGACCAGGCCCTCCTCATCGAGGATCCGGTCCATCGCCGCGAAGGTCTCGCCCATGTGGTCGCCTTCCAGCACGACTCGGGCGCCGTAGCCGGCGGCTGCTTCGGCCTTCGATCGATTCGTCCCGGCCGGCATGACCACGGTGACCGGGACGCGGAGCGCCGCGCCGGCGTACGCGTAACCCTGGGCGGCATTGCCCGCGGAGACCGTGATGATCCCGCGCTCACGCTCCTCGGCGGACAGCGCCGCGACACGCGCGGTCGTTCCTCGCGGCTTGAACGAGCCGGTCTTCTGGAGGTGCTCGGCTTTCAGGAAGAGGCGATCTCCCGCGAGCCGGACACCGGCCGAGGCGACGACCTGGCTCGCGGCGGCCGTGGAACTCAGGACCGGCGTCCGATGGACGCGACCGGCGATCACCTCACGGGCTGCCTGAATAGCGGCCAGGCTCACGAGGTCGGGCGATCGCATCTCGGGAGCATACCTGCACCGGCATGTCAGGTATGAACCGCATCGACTGTGTCGAGGCTTACTTGCATGGTTGCGCAAACACTGCAATACTACGACTCGACATGGCACTCCAATCCGCACCATCGCGCGAGGATGACTACCAGCGGACGGCCGTCATCGGCCGGGCCCTGGCAGATCCCAAGCGCCTGTGTGTGCTCGAATCCCTCGCCGACGGCGAGGTGTCGGTCAGCGACCTCTCAACGCGCGTCGGATGCCAGGTCCCCAACATGAGCCAGCACCTCGCCGTCCTCCGGGCGGCCGGCCTGGTCACCACCCGGCGCGATGGCAACACCGTCTATTACCGGCTCGCGGACCCCCGGGTCCTCGAGGCCTATCGCCTCATTCAGACGATCGCCCGCTGATGGCGAGCGTGATGTACCCGCCGAGCGGGAGAAAGGACCACCGATGGCGCTGATGCACGCCACGGACGCGACGTTCGAGGAGCTCGTTCTCAAGTCCGACAAGCCGGTCATCGTCGACTTCTGGGCCGCCTGGTGCGGACCGTGTCGCATGGTCGCCCCGGAGCTCGAGAAGCTCGCCGTGAAGTACGAAGGCACGATCGACGTCGTCAAGGTCGATGTTGACGCGAACCCCCAGACGCAGCGGGCGTTCAACATCATGAGCCTGCCGACGGTCGCGTTCTTCGAGCCGGGCAAGCAGCCCATGGGCGTCGTCGGCTTCCGGCCGGCCGAGCAGCTCGAGGCGCAATTCAATCTCGCTGCCTTCACACCAGCTGCAGTTCCCGAGGCCTGACGTCCCGGGGCGGCCAGTCCGCTCAGCCTCGCTCCTCCTCCAGCACAACGGTCCCGGTTCCGCCGGGGCCGTTGTGATTCCGCAGGGATTGCCCAGGCGCCGCGCCACGCGCGCCATTGCTTGGCCACGGCCCGCGCGATCGATCTCGTTCATCAGATTGGCCGGGTGTGAGCGTGGCCATGCACGAAATCACCCCGTCGATTCTGGTGCTTGGCCGAGCGCGAATTATCCCGGATTGATGAACCATGTCGATCAGGCCTCGGGCTCGATCAGGCCCCGGGGCGGTCCTGCCTCAGGGACGTCTAAGCGAACCGCGACTACGGCGCAGCGCGACGATGTGCGGCGACAAACCAGGCGACAAGGCGGTCACGGGCGTGTCCGTCCAGGATCGGCGGGCTGAACGCGACCCAATCCGGACCCAGCGGGGATGCCGCGACATCGGGTGTCCGGAGCGCCGCCGCGGCGATCTCCGGCCCGAGTCGGAATGAGGCCGTCGCGCAGGCCAGGCCCGCGAAGCGCCGCCCTTCACGCGACCAGACGAACTCCTGATCAACAAGCTGCCCGGTCGGGATCGGCAGGACCGTGTGGGGAACCTCCTCGAGCGCGGCGGCGATCTCGGCCGCGAGCCCTTCCGCGAGCCCTTCCGCCGGCCGGTCGCCCGGATCCGTCACCCCACCGCGTCCAGGATCGCCGCGAGATCCGCGACATGATCCGCGTAGTGCTCGATCGTCTCGGACTTGAACGTCCCGAGGTGCGTGGCGTGCTTCACCCAGCGGGATTCCGGCACCACCGTAAGGTAGCCGCGTAGCTCGCCCGGCACCGTCGCGAAGCGCTCGCGGACCTCGGACAGCGGCACCGCTCGCCATTCGGCCTGGATGTCGTCGTTGAAGGCGTCTCCCCGCTCATCCCAGAGCGCGTCGAGGCGCGCGATGGTCGGGCTCGTCTCGCCCACGGCGAGATCCTTGGCGACATCGAGCGCCCAGATCTGCCAGGCCACGAGGTGGGCGATGAGATCACGGGCAGACCAGCCGTGGGCCTCCTCGACGGCCCGATCCATCCGCTCGTCGGGAATGCCGGCGAGGGCCTCGAACGGCCGCCACGCCTCCCGCTCTTCCTCCAGGAACTCGAGTGCATTCAGGTACACGGGTCACCCTCCATTCGATGCAGGCCGGTCGGGCGTCAGACCGCGACCGGTTCGCGGTATTCGCCGAACACCGCACGGAGCACGGCCATCTGCTCGCCGAGGGTCGCGTAGGACTCGGCGCAGCGGATGAAATGCGGCATGAGGTTCGTCTCGCTCGACTCCGGACGCGAAGCGGCATCACGGAGTCCGTTCAGCGCGGTCTCCACGTCGGCGGCGTCCCGCTCGCGGCGCGTGCGGCCGAGTCGCTCGAGCTGGCGCTCGAGAGAGCCGGGCGGCACGGCCAGGACCGGCACGGTCGTCACCTCGGACTCATCGACGTACGCGTTCACCCCGACGATCCGGCGCTCGCCCGCGTCGAACTCGCGCTGGAACCGATAGGCCGCGTCCGCGATCTCGCGCTGCGGGTAGCCCTCGCTGATCGCGGCGACCATCCCGCCCCGGCGATCGATCTCATCCAGATACCGCCAGACCTCGCGCTCGACCTCATTGGTCAGGGACTCCACGAACCACGATCCGCCGAGCGGATCCACCACCGACGCGACGCCGGTCTCCTCCGCGATGACCTGCTGCTGGCGGAGGGCCAATTGCGCGGCCGCCGCCGTCGGCACCGCGAGCGCCTCGTCGTACGCATCAGTGTGGAGCGATTGCGTCCCGCCGAGGACCGCAGCAAGCGCCTGGGTCGCCACCCGGGTCAGGTTGTTGAGTGGCTGCTGCGGGGTCAGCGACACACCGGCGGTCTGGGTGTGGAATCGCATCCACGTCGAGCGCTCGCTCTCCGCGTGGTAGCGCTCGGTCATGAGCTTCCACCAGATCCGGCGCGAGGCGCGGAACTTCGCGATCTCCTCGAAGAAATCGCTGTGCGAGTTGAAGAAGAAGCTCAGCCGCGGTGCGAAGTCGTCGACGCGCAGGCTACGAGCCAGGGCGGCTTCCACGTAGGCCATCCCATCGGCGATCGTGAATGCAAGCTCCTGGACGGCCGTCGAACCGGCCTCCCGGATGTGGTAGCCAGAGATCGAGACGGTGTTCCACCTCGGCAGTTCGCGCGTCCCGAACTCGATCGTGTCGGTCACGAGTCGGAGCGATGGCTCGGGCGGGAAGAGGAACTCCTTCTGGGCCACGAACTCCTTGAGAATGTCGTTCTGGGTGGTGCCCTCGAGCGCCGCCCGCGGCACGCCGGCCTTCTCGGCCGCCACGATGTACATCGCCCAGATTGGGGCGGCCGGCGAGTTGATGGTCATCGAGGTCGAGACGCGATCAAGGGGCAAGCCCGACAGCAGGACCTCCATATCCGCGAGTGAGCTGACCGCGACGCCGCACGTCCCGAACTCGCCCTCGGCCTCCGGGTCGTCCGTGTCGTAGCCATACAGCGTGGGCATGTCGTACGCGATCGAGAGTCCCGTCTGGCCGGCCGCCAGGAGCTGGCGGAACCGGGCGTTCGTGTCCTCGGCGGCGCCGAAACCGGCGAACATCCGCATCGTCCACAGGCGCGAGCGGTAGCCGGTCGGGTGGATGCCGCGGGTGAATGGTGCCGCGCCCGGGAGTCCGACGTCACGGGCGGCATCGAAGTCGTCCCAGCGGCCCCCGGCGAGTGGCTCGCCGTCCTGGTCCACTGCGGTCGGTCCCCCGCCACCTGCCGAGCCGCCGTCCGGGGCTTCCTCGAGGGACCAAGGTCCGTACAGCCCTTCGAGCGGGATGTCGCCAAGAGTCACGAACGGGTCCGATCGCTCCGGGGCGCGGACCCGGGCCGGATCAAGACGCTCGACCCGCCAGGCGGCCCGCCGAGCGGCCCAGCGATCCGACGGGGTGCTCATCTCGGTCGCGACTCTAGCACGGGCTCAGCCGCTTCCGGCGGTGACGTCAACGGTCGCGGCAACGGCCGCAGCGACGGCAGCGGACACGAGATCGTCGTGCGCGGTCCGGGACGCGTCCGGGCCGACCGTGGTGGCAACAAGCACCGCGCGGACGACTGCGCCGTCCTGCCAGACGATCACCGTCTGGAGCGACAGGCCGTTGAGCGTGTCGAGCCTGTACGTCTGGCCGACGCCGTCGAACGATGGCCGGCTCGTCTCGATGTTCTCGGTCCGCTTGGCGGTCCGGGCCCCGATCTCGTAGAACTCCGCGATCCAGGCCGCCGGCAGGTCACGGTCAGGCAGCCGGAAGACGACGCTCGAGATGCCGGCCCCGCCACCGAGGTCCCACGTCGCCCCGGCGAACTGGATACCGGCGGCATCGTGGGAGATGAGCGATCCGAGCGCGCCCTCCGAACAATGGCGTCCTGAATCCACGCTCGCGGGCGCCGCCCCGTCCAGCTTCAACGGCAGTCTGGCCTCGAGGTCCGGGTAGGCGCCCGCTACCCGACCGTCCGTGTTGCACGGGCCGCTCGGGTTGAAGGTTGCGCCGCTTCCGCCGCACGCGGACAGGGCGACGGCCAGCACAATGAGACAGGTCGCGAGGGCGGCCCGCAGGCGGTGCCCGGCGCGGTTTCGAAGGAACACGGAGCCAGCCTAGCGCCAGTCGGACAGGTGCGCCCACCAGGGCGATCCGACCACGGTACGGAGGTCCCGGGACTGGTGCGCAGACGCCATCAACCTTCGGACGGGGGCGCACCGGGACGAGATGGTCATTGGCGGCCCCGCGGAGCCGGGCGTACGTTCCAACCACGCCGAAACGCGACCACGACGGGACACTCGAGGCGTCGGCCACGGACAGTCGGACGAACGCCCGGACCGAAGACGATCGGACCGGGGGATCTCGGACGAAGGTCACGAACCGAGTAACCAAGGCGCAAGATCCGGCCTCGAGCCAGGAGCCGCGTCTCGGCGGGACTCATTCGTTTCAGCGCCGCCAACGATCGCCTCCCGCGGCGTGCGAGGGGCGATCGTCCATGTTCGGCGAACGGGCCCGGCGAACGGGCCCGGCGATCGGATTCAGCGAACGGGTGTCGGCCTCGGTCGTCGGGCGACGCCGCGGAGATCCAGGTCCGCTCGCAACGCGCGTGCCGCGGCGACCAGTTCCGGGTCATGCGAGATCGTCCGGGCGAGCCAGTCGATGTAGCTGGGCTCGAAGGCCGCGATCTCGCCGAGCGTGTGTCCGTGGAACTTCCCGAACTCGATAATGTGCGTGGCGGCCGCCTTCAGGGAGGGCAGCGGGGCCGGCCGGAACCGGGGATCGCGCCCTCGGTCGAGCGGACCAGTTGGTTGCGAGGCGCGCCTCGGTTCACGGTCGAACCGCTCGGTCCGCAGCGGCTCCTGACCGCGCGGAGACGCCGAGGGACCGGTGGTGGTGTTGCGTGGCCGGAAGGTGTCGGTCGTATCAAGCCGGCCGGTGACCGGGCGCGCCGGTCTCGGCTTCGGAGGTCCGCTCGAGCGACGAGTCGGCGTACCGTCGGCGTCGCCGGTCCGAGGGCCGCCCGGTCCACCGACCCGGAGCTGCTCGTAGGCCCGGTTGATCTCGGCCATCTTTCGCGTCGCCGAGCGGGAGACGGCGGGATCGGCGCCCGCGACGTCCGGGTGGTGCACGCGGGCCAGCTTTCGCCAGGCGGCCTTGATCGTGGCCTGCGAAGCGCCATGGGGGACCCCCAGGACGAAATGCGCATCTCTCTTTGGCACGAGCCGAGTGTATCGAGCGCGGGCGCTTGACAGGAATCGGCGGGGTGACGTCCCCTGTACCCGATGTCTGCCATCCATCGGATCCGACGTGCCGGCCTCGCGACCGCGCTGGCCGCGACCCCATTCGCGCTTGCCTGGCGATTCGCCCATGTCTACCGGCGACGGGCCGGCTACCCGCGTCCACACCCACCGTCGAGCGACCCGGGCGATTTCGGCCTGCCGTTCGAAACGCGGACGGTGGCGACGCCTGACGGCCTCGAGCTCCCGGCCTGGTGGATCCCGGCCGCAGACGGCGGCGCCGCGCCGGCGGTTGTGCTGGTGCACGGCTGGGAATCCGCGCGACACCGGACCCTCCCGAACGCCCAGTTCCTCCACGCGCTGGGCTATCACGTGCTCGCGATCGACATTCGCGGGCACGGGCTGAATCCGGCCGAGACGCTCCCGGTGAGCGCCGGTGAGTTTGGGACTGACGCGCTTGCCGCCGTCGAGGCGGCACTCGCGGATCCACGGGTGACCTCCGTTGCCGTGCTTGGACACTCGATGGGGGCGATCGGGGCGATCCTCGCTGCTGCCGCGCAGCCGCGCGTGGCCGCGGCCATCCTGGTCGCGACGCCGGCCGATCCGTATCGCCTCACTCGCCACACCTTTCGACTCGCGCGCCTTCCCATTCCCGATCCGATCGCCTATCCCCTCGCCTGGCTGACGACCCGCGTGTACCTGGAGCCACGCGGGCACGTCGTGGCCGACATCTCCGCGACGAACGCGATCCGTCACTACGCCGGGCCGATCCTCGCGATCCACGGCACCGAGGACCGCGTGATTCCGTTCTCGCACCTCGCCCGTCTGGTCGAGGCAGCGCATGTGGCACGTGCCGCCGATCCCGACGCCTCGCCGGTGGAATTGCTCGTGATCCCCGGAGGCGAGCACTCCTGGCTGTACGAGTTCCCGGCCTACCGGGGCGCCATCGCCCGGTTCCTTACCGAGGCATTCGGCGGCCCGCTCTCACCCGAGGAGGCCGCGCGTCTTGGTGAGGCCGTCGATGCCCGCCGGCCGGAGGAACTGGAGCACGGCTTTTCCGCGCTCGCGCCGACAGGCGTTCAGGCCGAGGCGGGCGTGGGTGTGGACGCCGCCAGCCGAAGCGCCGCCAGCCGGAGCGCCGCCGGCGGGGGCGCCTGAGCGTGGACATCCAGGCGGCGATCGCCGGGCTCCGGGTGATCCGTGCTTTCGACGAGCGACCACTGTCGCCCGACCACTTGACGGCGATCCTGGACGCCGGGCGGCGAGCCAGCAGCTCCAAGAACCAGCAGCGCTGGACGTTCATCGCCGTGACGGAACGGGCGCGCCTGGGTGAACTCGCAGCGGTCGGAAGGTACGCCGGTCACCTTACCGGCGCAGCCGCGGCCGTTGCCCTGGTGACTCCGAATTCGCGCGACCCGGATCAGCCGCTCTCGGTGATGTGGGATCTCGGGCTCGCGTCGCAGAACATGATCCTTGTCGCCTGGTCCCTGGGGATCGGGAGCTGCCCCGTCACGGTGTACGACCAGGACCTGGTGCGGCGACTCCTCGGCCTGCCGAACGGCATGGCCTGTGCGTTCCTGCTCTCGTTCGGCTATCCGGCGAATCCGGAGGACCTGACCCGACCGTTGCGACCGGGCGGCCGACGACCGCTCGAGGAGGTCGTCCGCCGCGAGCACTGGTAGGGCGCGCCAGCGTCCCGCGAGCCGAGTGAGCGCCAGAGGTAGTCCCCGGCCACGTCGCCGACGTGGGCACCCCCCGGCTGATCGAGCTCGTTCATCAAACCGGACTCAGCCACGCTGGACCAGGCAGCGGAATCGACGGATTCCGTACAGGGCCACGCTCACACGCAGGGATTCTGATCAACCACGTCGATCACGGAGGCCCACGCCGGTCGCCGGCAGCCTTCTTGCAGGCAGCGTCAGAGGCGCTTGCGCAGGTACGCGGTGACGGTCGAGTCGTAACCAAGGGATTCGTAGAGCCGGCGCGCGTCGGGCCGGTGGTGGCCCGCGGTCACCTCCACGAAGGCCGCCCCGAGCCCGCCCGCGATCCGCTCCGCCTCCTCCAGGAGACGGCGCCCGACACCGCGTTCGCGCGCCCCGGCGTCAACGACGAGCGCCAGGACCCGGACGACGACATCGTCGTGCTCGAATCGGGGAATGACGTGGACGGCCAGGAATCCGAGAACGGTCTCGTCGGCGTCGGCCACGATGACCTGGGAAGCGTCGTCCTGGAAGCGGGCCAGGCGCGCCTCAACGGCCGAGGGCGCCACGGGGTAGCCCTCATCCGTGAACAAGGTCGCGATCCGCGCTGCATCGGCCGGCTCGGCCGGACGCAGGACGATCCCGGGGAGGTCGGTCATGGCGGGATGGTAGCGCCGTCGCCGGCCCGGCGCGTTGAGGACCCTCAGCGGAGGAGGAGATCCGCGATCGGCTCACCCACGGTTTCGAAGCCGAGTCGCTCATAGAGACGGATGGCATCTTCCATGGCGGCCTCGGCGAGCAGGTGGATGAGGCTGGTCCCATCTGCGAGCGCCTCGTTGATCGCGATGGCGGTCAGCAGTGACCCATACCCGTGGCCCCGAGACGACGGGATGGTCCCGATTGAGGAGAGGTACGTCGCACCGTCGAGGGTCACGCGGCGCGCCGCCGCGACCGGACGGTCGTCCTCGAGCAGGAGCAGGACTGCGCCACCGGGTCGCCGCGCCGCCGCAAGGGATTCCGCGGCGAGTCCGGGGATCCGATCGGTCTCCACCTCGAATGCCTCGACGAGCACGCGGGCCACATCCATCGCCCGCGATGTGGCCCCCGCACCCACGCGTTCCAAGCGAACACCCGGGCGATCCTCGAGAGTCCGCGCCAGTGCAAGGGCCGGGCCCGTGTCCGTCAGCGCCATCGCCCGATCCCAGCCCACCGGCCGGAAGCCGGCTTGGACCAGCCGACCTTCCGTGTCCTGCGGCCGGGCGCCCTGCGGCAGTGTCCGCACGTGCGGCAACCGGCCCAGCGTGGCGAACAGCGTGATCACCTCATCGAGACGTCGGTCAAACCCCCCGGTGTCGAGCGGCCACGTGGGTGCGACCAGCCGGTTCCAGAACGGCTCCGCGTCCCCTGGGTCGTGCAGGAGGAAGCCGTCACCCAGGTCGCGCAACTCGCGCCCGGCGCGGGCGTGAACGATCGCCTCATGGACCGCCAGTCGCCGCCCGAACTCAGGATCGGCCACGAGGGGTGGCAGCACGCGGCCCGGATCAGGCCGTCAGCGGACGTTGCAGGGCAAAGAGCGTGGCGCCCGATGGGAGTTCGATCACGTCGGGTGGCGGTGTGCCTGCCTCGGCGAACCAGGTCATGAACGCCGCGGCGTCCCGCAGCCCGGCGCCCATGTAGACCTCGTCCAGGTGAACCCCTGCGATCAGCTCCCCATGGATCGAGTGGAGGTCGTCCTGGTCAGTCGGCAGCAGCCAGTCGAGGACAAGCAGCGAGCCGCCCGGCTCCAGAGCATCCCAGGAAGCCCGCAACGACGACGACGGGTCGGGCAGCGAATGGAGCGCGTACTGGTAGTAGACGACATCGAACCGACCGGACCTCGTCAGCTCGGGGCGCAAGGCGGCCTCGATTCGAACCCGGTCTCCGAGATCCGTGTCCTCGATCAGGTGTTCGGCCCGGGCCCGCGAGTCGTGCTCGGCCTCGACCCCGACGAGGGTCAGGTTCGGGAAGCGCTGCGCCATTGCCACCAGCCAGCGCCCGCCGCCGCAATGGACGTCGAGGACCCGTCCGCCCAGCGACAGGCGAGCGACGAGATCGGGCAGGGCGGCCAGCGCCTCGGCAAAGAAGACCGCGATGTCCTGGCGGGTGACCTGTTCGATCGCGGCCCGGTATCGGTCCGGCCGAAACTGGATCGGCACGCCCGACTGGAAGAAGTCGAGCATCCTGTCCCAGTCGAGCGCGGCAACCACGGAGTGGACGAACTGCCCGCCAAGGAATTCGGTGCGCTGCTCGTCGAGGAGCACCACCGCGAGATCCGGGTCCACGCGGAGAGCGTCCCCGGACTCGACGAGGCCATGGGCATCGGCCGCCCAGGCCCACGTGGCCGTCGCCCGCGGATGGGTTCCCGTCCGGGCCGCCAGCGCCTCGACGGTCAGGCCGGCTTCACCGGCCGATCGAAGCGCCTGGAAGAACCCGAGCTCCAGCCCGAGGTACACGATCCACGTGCGGTAGAACCCGCCGAGGGCCGCGATCAGCTCGTCGTGCCGTTCATCGAGGCGCATATCGGGCCGATTGTCGCATGCTGCGTCACGCGAATAACCGGCTACACGGTGGTAGCATGTGAGCCCTTGATGGCTGCGCTCCGGCCTGGAGCAACCGATTCTCCGCGCACCGTGTTGTAGGGATCGATGGACCCGGACGTCGCGCTCGCCGCTCGCCTCGCCACGGACCTGGACCGGGCCTTTCCGGCCCTGGTCGATGCCCACGCCGCGCGGCTGTACACGATTGCGCAGCGCTATCTCGGCGTGGCAAGCGATGCCGAGGAGGTCGCCCAAGACGCGCTCGTGCGCGCCTATCGAGCACTCGAGGACTACGACCGCGACCGGATCCGGATGCTTCGTGTCCGGCCGTGGCTGGCCACGATTACGATCAACCTCGCCAGGAACCGTCGACGCCGGCAAGCAGACCGTCGGCCCCCGACGGCGCTCGAGGCACTCGTGGCGGCCGGCCTGGAGCCGCGCCAGTCCGTCCGGGATGGCCCCGCGGCTGTCGCCGAGCAGCGCGAGGAGCGTCGCCGGCTCGCCGACGCCCTGCTGACCCTCCCGCCCGCGGCCCGTGCGGCCGTCGTCCTGCGCCACGTCGACGGTCTGTCGGTCGCCGAAACGGCTGCAGCGCTCGACCGGCCGGAGGGTACCGTCAAGGCCCAGGTCCATCGCGGGCTGGCCCAGCTCCGCCGCCATCTCGCCCCCGAACCCCAGGCCGAGCCGATCTCGACGAAGGAGCTGACCGCATGAACGCCTCCATCCGCACCTCCCCTGCCGGCCGCTCGGTCGTCCAGCCCGGCGCAGGCGCCGATGATCCACTCGAGGTCGCCCTTCGCGAGCTCGCTCTGCCGGCACCGCCCGAAGTCAAGGCCGGGGCGCTGGTCCGCGTCGGCCTGGCCGACGAGTGGGCGGAGCTGCCGTCCCCCCTCGGCCCCATCGGTATCGCCTGGAACGGCCTCGGCGTGTCGTGGATCGACCGGGCCGACGATCCGGGGGCCTTCGAGGAGCGCTTCTCCGCCCGCGTCGGCCGTCCTCTGCGCAGGGCAATCCTGGTCCCGGAACGGACCGCGAAGGCGGTCGCGGCGCGCTTGGCCGGCGATCGCCGGATCCGCATCCCGATCGACCTCCGCGGCCGCACGCCGTTCGAGGTTGCGGTCTGGATGAAGGCGCTCGAGATCCCGCGTGGTGAGGTCCGACCGTATGGCTGGATCGCCGCGGAGATCGGACGCCCGAAGGCCGTCCGGGCCGTAGGAACGGCCCTGGCCCACAATCCGGTGCCGCTCGTCGTCCCGTGCCACCGAGTGGTCAGGAGCGACGGTTCGATCGGCCAGTACTCGCTGGGCGGACCGGCCGCCAAGCGCAGGGTCCTCGCCGCCGAGGGCCTGGATCCGGATGTTCTGGAGGCAGACGCCCGCACGGGCCTCCGGTTCCTGGGCTCGGCAACGACCCGCATCGTATGCCTGCCGAGCTGCCACAACGCTCGGCGGATCGCCCCGCGGCACCGACGACCCTTCGCCACGTTCTCGGCGGCCCTGGCCGCCGGATTCCGGGCATGTCGTGAGTGTCGCCCGGCCTCGGGGGCGATGGCCGCCGCGTAGCGCCGACAACCGATCGAGGGACCGAGTTTCGCGTCGCGCGCCGCCGGCCCGTACACTCCCAGCATCTTGGACCACTCAGCTATGCCAAAACGCTCCGGTGGACTCGCCCTCTGGGCGGCCATGGCCACGCTCTACGTGGTCTGGGGTTCGACGTACCTCGGCATCGCGATCGCGATCGAGACCATCCCGCCGTTCATCATGGGCGGCATCCGGTTCGCGATCGCGGGCCTTCTCCTCCTGGTCTGGGAAATCGCTCGCGGTGACCTGCTGCGGTCGCGCCCTACGCGCCGCCAGGTCCGCGACGCCTCGATCGTCGGGGCATTGCTGCTGGGCATCGGCAACGGGTTCGTTGCGTTCGGCGAACAGACCGTGGCTTCCGGCATCGCGGCCGTCCTCATCGCCCTGATGCCGGTCTGGCTGGCCGTTCTCGGCTGGCTCTACTTCCGGGACCGACTGCCGCTCATCGTGGTGGTCGGCATCGTCCTCGGCCTCGGCGGCGTCGCACTCCTGGTGTGGCCGGCCGGCGGCGTGGCATTCGACGTGATCGGCATCGGCGCACTGCTGGTGGCCCCATTCGGCTGGGCGCACGGCTCGGTCTTCTCGGCGCGGGTGGCCGATCTGCCGCGAAGGCCACTCGCGAGTACCGCGATCCAGATGCTGGCCGGCTGCGTGGCCCTCTTCGCCTTGGGCGCGGTGACCGGCGAGTTCGGTCGCTTCGACGCCAGCGTCATCTCCGGGGCCTCGATCTCGGCGTTGGTCTACCTCATCTTCATCGGCAGCCTGCTCGCGTTCAACGCGTACGCTTGGCTGCTCCGGAACGCGCCCCTGTCGCTGATCGGCACGTACGCCTATGTGAACCCGGTCGTGGCCGTCGCGCTGGGAGCGGTCATCCTGAGCGAGCCCATCACGCCTCGGACCCTGCTCGCCTCCGCGGTCATCCTGGTGGCCGTTGCGATGATCGTGACGGCCCGCGGGCGCTCCGCCCGGGCGATGCGAGCGGCTGTGGCCGTGGACCCCGAGGAGGCCGTCCCAATGGAGCGGCCCGCCAGGCCCGGGCTGGACTCCGATCCCGGCGTAGTCGGGCGACCGTCCGGCTGACGCCCCGGACATTGCTGGTCGCACCCTCCACGAAATCGGCCGAGAGGCACTGAAGACCGAAGATTATTCCGTGATATACCATCACGAGTGGTCTGCATTCGGAATGTATCGGTCTTCGACGAATGGTCTCTTGACGGAGGGCTGCCCGATGGCGCACGTTGAACTCGATGACATCGACCGCGCGATCCTCGTCGCACTCCAGGCGGATGGCCGCATGAGCAACCTTGATGTCTCCCGGACTGTCGGTCTGTCCCCGGCGGCGACCCACGCGCGGGTGAGACGACTTGAGGCGACCGGCGTCATCCGCGGTTATGCCGCGCTGGTGGACAAGGAACTGGCCGGCTTCGATCTCGTGTGCCTGATCAGCCTGAGCATGCAGCTCCACCAGGCCGCACCCGTCGAGCGGATCAGAGATGCCCTGCGGGCCATGCCGGAAGTCCTCGAATGCCATCACGTGACGGGGCCGTACGACTACCTCCTGAAGGTGGCGCTCCGGGATCGACGCGCCCTTGAGCGGTTCGTCATCGACCGGCTCACCCCCTTGCCAGGGATCGCCCGGATCCAGACCGGCGTCGTCCTGGCCGAGGTGAAACACACCACGGCGCTTCCCATCTGAGTCCCTCGGAGGTCGTCATGTCCGCACTCGAAGCACCGCCGCTCAGCCCCCGCCTGACCCCTGGCGTTGAGGCGTGGGTCGCCCGCGGCGAGCAGGTCACCGCTGCCGAGGAGGCGCGTCGCGCGACGATGCGGACACGACGCTTCGACACGATCGCCGTCCACGGCATCTACGACATGGCCGCGGCAATCGCCAACCAGGGCAGCATCGTCGAGCCGACGTATCTCTCGCCTGCCCAGCACTTCGAGGACAGTGACCATCTGGAGGCCGCGCTCGGCTACCTGATGCCGGCGTGGGGGTACTCGAGGATTGCGAACCCCAGCCTGCACTACCTCGAGGAAACGCTGGCACTCCTCGAGTCGTACGGGACGGACATCAGGGCCTCGGCGCTCGTGACGGGTTCAGGGATGGCCGCGGTCCACCTGGCGACGAGCCAGTTTCTTCGGGAGGAGCGGGGCGTCCACGCCCGCCCGAACATCGTCGTCTCAGCGAAGTGCTACGGCGGGACTTTCATGCTCTTCACCGAACGGTACGGTGCCGAGCGTGGCATCGACGTTCGATGGGTCACGGATCCCCCGGACGTCGAGTCCTGGGAGGCGCGCATCGACGCCGGCACCCGGTTCGTGTACGGCGAGGTTCCCTCGAACCCCGCCCTCGGGATGATCGACGTGCCCGCCGTCGCCGCGCTCGCCCACCGGCACGGCCTGCCGTTCATCGTCGATGCCACCGTGGCCACGCCGGCCCTGATGCGACCCCTCGCCCTGGGCGCCGACATCGTGGTCCAGTCCCTCTCGAAGTCCATCGGCTCGAGCGGGCTCGCGATCGCCGGCGCGGTTATCGCGCGGCGGGACATTCCGTGCCGCGTGGGTCCGGACGAGCTTCGCGCCGACCCCGCGACCTGGATGAAGCTCCTTCCCGGACGGGATTTCGGCGGCGGCGCCCTCTCGCCGCTCGCGGCGACAGCGGTGCTGTCTGACCTTCGGACGCTGCGGTCGCGGATGGACGTCTGGAGTCGGTCGACGCTCCGCGTGGCCTCGTTCCTTGCCGGTCACCCGGCCGTCGAGGCAGTCGCCTATCCCGGGCTCATCGATGATGCGGGCCACGCGATCGCGCGACGGGACATGTGGCTCGTGGACGGCGACGCAGATGGCCTGCCGGCCAACCGGTACGGGACGCTCCTTGCCTTCACGGTCCGTGGCGGGGCCATGGCGGCACGTCGCGTGTTCGATGGGCTCGAGCTCGTCTGGCGCGCCACGGACCTGGGCCGGGTGAAGAGCGTGGCCACGATCCCGGCCATTTCCACCCACCAGCAGCAGGGCGAAGAGGGCCGCGCGATCGCCGACGTCTCGCCCGCCCTCATCCGCCTGTCGATCGGAGGCGAGCACCCGGACGACATCATCGCCGACCTGGAGCGCGCGCTCACGAAGGCCTGACCTTCTACCATCAGGTGCACCGCCGCATGTGACGCGGGCAACCAGGGCCGTCCACCCAGCCCGAGAGCACTCGGCCCGCATCTGCCGCCCGATTCGCCCCGGAGGACTCACGATGGCGCACGAACCGCCCCACACGATGGGCCAGCAGCACGGCCGCCGAAGCTGGGCCGAGCCGTGGAAGATCAAGATGGTCGAGCCGCTCACGGTCACGACACGCGAGCAGCGACAGGTCCGCGCTGTCGGACGCCGGCTACAACACCTTCCTGCTCCGCAGTGACGACGTCTACATCGACCTCCTGACCGACTCCGGCACCTCGGCCATGAGCGACCGGCAATGGGCCGGCCTCATGCTCGGGCGACGAGGCCTACGCCGGCAGCCGGAACTACTACCACCTCGAGACGGCCATCCAGCGCCACTACGGCTACGCCCACATCGTGCCGACCCACCAGGGCCGCGGTGCGGAGCACCTCATCAGCCAGACGCTCATCAAGCCGGGCGATCACGTGCCCGGGAACATGTACTTCACGACCACCCGGCTCCACCAGGAGCTGGCCGGCGCCACGTTCCACGACGTGATCATCGACGAAGCCCACGACCCCGAGGCACTCCACCCGTTCAAGGGCAACGTGGATCTGGCCAAGCTCGAGCGCCTCGTGGACGAGGTCGGCGCAGACAGGATCCCGTACGTCTCTCTCGCAGGCACAGTGAACATGGCCGGGGGCCAGCCGGTCAGCATGGCCAACGTTCGCGAGATCCGGGCCTTCTGCGGGCCGCGCGGGATCAGGGTCCTGCTCGATGCCACCCGGATGGTCGAAAACTGCCTGTTCATCCAGGAGCGCGAGGAGGGCTATGCGGCGAAGCCCATCGCCGACATCCTGCTCGAGTTCTGCTCCTACACGGACGGCGCCTGGATGAGTGCCAAGAAGGACAACCTCGTCAACATCGGCGGCTGGCTGGCCGTCAACGACTGGGACACCTTCGAGGAACTCCGCAACCTGGTCGTCGTATTCGAGGGACTCCACACCTACGGCGGCATGTCCGGGCGGGACATGGAAGCGCTCGCGATCGGCATCGAGGAGTCCGTCCAGGACGAGCACGTCCGCAGCCGGGTCGGGCAGGTCCGCTACCTGGGCGAGCTGCTGGAGGAGTGGGACATCCCGATCGTTCGGCCAGTCGGAGGCCACGCCATCTTCCTCAACGCCCGGCGCTTCTATCCCCACCTGCCGCAGGACCTCTTCCCGGCCCAGACGCTGGCCGCCGAGCTGTACCTGGACTCGGGCATCCGATCGATGGAGCGCGGGATCGTCTCGGCCGGGCGGGACCCGCAGACCGGCGACCACAAGCGCCCCAAGCTGGAGCTGACGCGGCTCACGATCCCCCGCCGGGTCTACACGCAGGCCCACATGGATGTCGTCGCGGAGTCCGTCCAGGCCTGCTTCGAGGCGCGCGATGCGGCCAAGGGTCTGACGATGGTCTACGAGCCGAAGTACCTGCGCTTCTTCCAGGCCCGCTTCGAACCGATCGCATAGCGGGCGGCTCGGCCTACGGCGGCTCGGCCTACGGCGGCTCGGCCTACGGCGGCTCGGCCTGCGCCGGACGGGTCCTGGCGCCTCGGCTCCGCGCCTCGGCTCCGCGCCATGACTTCGTTCTTCGGAGCAGAACGAAGCCCCTGAATCGCCGCCTCCGGTCGGCGGGCGCTGATCCTTTGTGCCGGCAACACGCGGACCAAGCCGTCGATTCGCGCGATCTGGTCTGCGCAGAAGAACACGACGGCCGGCCCAGCCAGGCGCCGGAGAATTGCGGTCCATCGCGGCCCGTCCGTTGTCGGGGCCTGGTCGATCGCTGTTCGACCTGCGGCTCGCAGTGACTTCGGGCGGACGTCCGAATCTCAGCGTGGAACGCTCAAGGTCGCCCGCGCTCGAACCCCTGCGCCGGGAGCGGCTCGCACCGGATTGGGCGATCCTCCCGGTAGCCCAGCGCGTAGTCCGCCTGGATCAGCGTGTGGAGCTGGCTGGTCCCCTCGTAGATGACGGCGGCCTTCGAGTTCCGCAGGTAGCGTTCGACCGGGAACTCGTTCGAGTAGCCGTTGGCGCCGTGGATCTGGATCGCGTCGAGGGCGCTCTGGACCGCGTGATCGGTGGCGTGCCACTTGGCCAGGCTCGTCTCGCGGGTGTTGCGCAGGCCCTGGTTCTTGAGCCAGCCGGCGCGCCACACGAGAAGCCGGCCGATCTCCGTTCCCTTCGCCATGTTCGCGATCATCTGCTTGACCAGCTGGTGGCGACCGATCTCCTGGCCGAAGGTCTCGCGCTCGTGGGCGTACTTGAGCGATGCGTCGAGACAGGCTTGGGCCAGCCCCACGGCCCCTGCCGCCACCGTGAACCGACCCTGGTCGATGGCGCTCATGGCAATGAGGAAGCCCTCGCCCTCCTCGCCGATCCGGTGCTCGAGTGGCACCCTGACCCCGTCCATGTTGATGAGGCCGGTGTTGCCCGCCCGGATCCCGAGCTTGCCGTGGAGCGTGCCGGTGGTCAGCCCGGGCATGCCTCGCTCCAGCAGGAACGCGGTGATGCCCTTGTGCTTCTTCGACCGGTCGACCGTGGCGAAGACGAGGAAGTGGTCGGCGACGTCGGCCAGGCTGATCCAGATCTTCCCGCCGTTGAGGACGTAGGAATCGCCGTCTCGCCGGGCCGTCGACGCCAGATTCGCCGCGTCCGTGCCCACCCCCGGCTCGGTCAGTCCGAAGGTCGCCAGCTTCTCGCCGCGCGCCTGCGGGACCAGCCAGCGCTGGCGCTGCTCCTCCGTGGCCCACTGCATGAGCGTGAGCGAGTTGAGCCCGACGTGAACGCTCTGGACCACGCGGAAGGCGGTGTCGGCGCGCTCCAGCTCCTCGCAGATGATCGCGAAGCTCAGGTAGTCCATCCCCGAGCCGCCCCATTCCTCCCAGATCGGGGCGCCGAGGAGCCCCAGCTCGCCCATCCGGGCGAACACCTCGCGATGGACCTCGCCCTTCTCGTCCCACTCGCGGATATGGGGCAGGATCTCGTTCTCGGCGAAGTCGCGGACGGTCTGCTGGACGAGCTTGTTCTCGTCGGTCAGGCGGAAGTCGATGGACACGGAGACCTCGGGCGTGGGCGGTGGTGTGACGGGCACCCGGGAATCGGGCACGCGGGAATGATGCCACCACATACCCGGCAGCCGCCCGCCTATACTCGGTGACGATGCCCAACTCGCCCAGGAACCTCGATCTGGCCGCGCGCGCCGCCGCCCACCTGACCCCCGTCCTGGGCCGCTACTTCGAGCGCAGCTGGAGCCACGGCGTTGGGCACCGGCTGTTCGATACGAGCGGCAAGGCGTACCTCGATTTCGCCAACGGGATCGCGGTCACGGCCCTCGGTCACGCCCATCCGGCCGTGACGGCGGCCATTCACGCGCAGGTGGACCGGCTCATCGGCCCGACCGGGGCGATCGGCTACGCGGAGCCAATCGTTCGCCTCGTGGACCGCCTCGCGGCGACCTTGCCGGACCCGATTGATACGATCTTCCTCCTGAACTCGGGGTCCGAGGCGATCGACGGCGCGATGAAGCTGGCCCGCAGGGTCACCGGGCGGCCGGCGATCATCGCCTTCGAGGGCGCTTTCCACGGCCGGACCTACGGGGCGGCCTCGATCACGAGCTCGTCACCGAACTACCGGCTGGGCTACGAACCGTTCCTGCCGGCGATCTACACGACGCCCTACCCCGCCGTCTGGCGCGACTTCGACGGCGACGAGGCCCGGGCCACGGAGGTGGGGCTGGAGCGCCTTCGGGCCATGCTCGCGAGCGTCGTCCCGGCATCGACCGTGGCCGCCATCTTCATCGAGCCCGTGCTCGGCGAGGGCGGCTACATGCCGGCCCCGGCCGCGTTCCTCGAGGGCCTGCGGACCCTGTGCGATGAGCACGGGATCCTGCTCGTGGCGGACGAGGTCCAGTCCGGCTACGGGCGAACGGGTCGGATGTGGGCGTTCGAGCACGCCGGGATCGTGCCCGACGTCGTGTGCATCGCGAAGGCCATCGCCAACGGCCTGCCCCTGTCGGCCATCGCGGCACGACGTGAGCTCCACGAGCGCTGGGGTCGCGGCGCCCACGGGACCACGTACGGAGGGAATCCGGTCGCGTGCGCGGCTGGGCTGGCCGTGCTCGACACGATCGAGGAGGAAGAGCTCGTGGCGAATGCGGCGGCGCGCGGCGCCGAACTGACCGCCGGCCTGGGTCGGCTCATGGCCGAGGATGAGCGGATCGGCGACGTGCGCGGACCCGGGCTCATGGTGGGCGTGGAGTTCGTGACGGATCGCGCCACGAAAGCCCCCGACGGGGCGCTGGCGGATCAGCTGGTGGCCCGGTCGGCGGACCTGGGCTTGCTCGTGCTCTCATGCGGGCCGGCACACCAGGTCGTGCGCTGGATCCCGCCGCTCAACGTGAGCGGCGCAGAAGTCGCCGAGGCGCTCGAGATCTTCGGCGAGGCGCTCCGCACGGTCTGACCCGCACGGGTGCTCGACGGCAGGCTGAGGCCCGCCTCGCGACCCTAGCGGTTCTGGTGGAGGAAGCGGAGCACGTCCTGGAGCCGGAAGCGACGATCACCGCGCTTGCAGACCCTGTAGAACGGCAGCTCGCCGCGATCACCGAGTCGCTTCACCGTGTTGACGTGGAGATGAAGCATGTCCGCGACTTCGGTGGCGGTGAGCATCGGTCCGATTTCGTTGACAGCCATCGAGGCCATTGCCATGGTCGCCTTTCCATCCATCAGTGGCCGTGCAGGACCCGTCCAGTGATGACGGGTACGGTCCGGCTTGTTGCTGACAGGAACGTAGTGGTCTGTGGCTGTCCCGGGAAGCCGTACTTCGGTTCCGGTCCGGGCCAGTACCACCGGCGAGCCAGCCTTGATCGGGTGCCCCGGTGCCGTTCCGATAGCATCGGGTGATGCCCCCACGCCCCGCTGAACCCGCGGATGTCGCGCCCGAGGTCGCCCTCGACGCCGGGATGCGTTCCGCTCCCGCGACTTCGTACCGCGCCCTCCTGGCCGTGCCGTTCCTGGGCCGAGCCCTGGCCGGGATGCAGCTCGTCCGGGTCTGTCAATCGATGATCGGGGTCGCCCTGGTCCTGTTCAGCCTGACGCGCTACGGCTCACCGGCCCTGGCCGGGCTCGTCACCTTCGCCAGCCTCGCGCCCGGGCTCCTGATCAGTCCGGTTGGCGGGGCGCTCCTGGACCGACACGGGCGGACGCGCCTGATCCTGCTGGACCTGGTGATCGCCGTGGTCTCGCTCGGGCTCATCGCAAGCCTTGCCGTCGCCGACGTCCTGCCCGCGTGGCTCCTCGTCCTCATCGCGGCCGTCTCGTCGTTGACCGGACCGCTCGGCGCGACGGGGATGCGGACGCTCTTCCCGCTGATGGTCCCGCCGAACCTGTGGGAACGGGTGAACGCCCTTGATTCGAACGGCTACGTCGTGGCCTCGATCATCGGCGCACCGCTGGGGGCCGTGCTCGTGGGCTCGTTCGGCGGTCCGGCCGCGATGTTCGCGATCGCCGGGCTGCTGGCCGTCTCGGTCGTCATCCTCGCCCCGGTTCCAGAACCGGCCGCGGAGATCTCGACGAGTGGCAAGCTGCTCGTGGATGCCTGGCAGGGCGTCGTCTACACGTGGCGGAACCGGACGCTTCGAGGCATCGGCCTGTCGGTCACGACGCTGAACCTCGGCGGCGGGATGGTGTCGATCGTGGTTCCGCTGCTCATCCTCGATCGCCTGCATCTCGGCGAGGCTGCGGTCGGGATCGTGTTTGCGGTCCAGGGTGTCTTCGGCGTGGGGGCCGGCCTGTGGACCGGGCGGCTCGACACGCGCGGGCGGGAGGGGCGCCTGTACGCCGGACCCATGATCGGCTTCGTGCCGGCGTTCGCACTCCTGCTGATCCCCGGCCTCGGGCCCGTGCTGTTGTCGATGGCGATCATGGGCGCCGTGAGCGGCCCGATGGATGTCGCGATGTTCACGCTGCGCCAGCGCCGGACGGACCCGGCCTGGATGGGCCGCGCCTTCGCGATCTCGATGGCCTTCAACTTCGCGGGCTGGCCCGTGGGCGCTGCCCTTGCGGGCTGGCTGGCCGGCTTTTCGATCGAGGCTGCCATCGTGATGGGCGTGGTCGCGGCCGCGGCTGGCTCGATCATGGCCTGGACGCTCGTCCCTCGCGACGCGGGGGCTGCGTAGCCCGCGGACCTACGCCTCGGCGGGCCGCCGGCTCAGCGGAGCAGGTGGCCCGTCCGCACATGCGTCGATCGGCAGACACTCCGGCATGCTCGAGGCGGACGAGCGATTCGGCCGGATCCGCAGGAACGCGCCGACGTAGACGCCGACGACGGTGACGGCGCCGCCAACAGCAAGGGCCGGTGTGACCTGCTCGCCCGTCAGCACCGCCGCGACCGGGACGGTCACGAACGGAAGGAGCAGCGTCGTGTACGAGACGGCCGAAGCCGTCCAGCGCTGCAGTGCGTAGAGGTACAGGCCGAACATGACGACCGAGCCGAGGACGACCAGGTAGGCGATCGAGACCCAGGTCGCCAGCTGCCCGGGCAGCGCTCGCGCCTCGCCGGTCAGGATTGAGAGGAGCAACAGGAGGGCGCCACCCGTCGCCATCGCGACCGCGTTGGTCGCGAACGCGTCCCCACGCGGGATCCACTTCACGATGATCCCAGCTTCGGCGATGCAGGCGGCCCCGAGGAGGATCAGGATCAGCGACCCGAGCGGCACGTCGGCTGCCAGCCGATCGGCGAACACGACGGCGACCCCAGTGACCGCGACGAGCGCCCCGATCAGGCCCTGGATCCGGAAGCGCTCCTGACCCTGGACGATCGCGAAGCCGAACGTGAAGAGTGGCGTCAGCGCGATGAGGACCTGGCCGGTGCCTGCCGACACGTCGCGAAGGGCCGGATACACGAGCCCGAAACTGCCACCGAATCCGACCAGCCCGTACAGCGCGGCACCGGCGAGCCCGCGGCCGCGCGGAAACGGCCGCCGCGTCGCCAGGACAAAGGCCGCCAGGATCAGGCCGGCCGCCAGGAACCGGATTGCCGCACCCCAGAACGGGCTCAGCTCGAGCACGGTCTGGCGAACACCGATCGCGTTGACGCCACCGAACAGCACGACACCGACGAGGGCAGCCAGGGTCGCGCGGGCGGGCCGTAATACGGTGGTCTGGGTCACATTCATCCCTCCATCCGTCCGGTCGGTCGCCTCGCTGGTGCGCCAGGACGGCTCCGGGCAGGATCGCACGCGGCGCAAGAGGGCTTGAAGCGCCCGGCGCGTGCTGGGAGTGGCGTCCCCGGAAGGGTTCGAACCTTCGACCTACCGCTTAGAAGGCGGTTGCTCTGTCCGCTGAGCTACGGGGACCGCCCTCAACTCTACCCCACAGGCTCGGCCCGTCTACGCTACGGGCATGGCACGCCCAGCCTCGTGGATCTCGACTCGACCGACTGCTTCGGCGGCTGACGCCGCGACTGCGCTGTGGCGCTGGTGGGGCATCGCCGGCGAACTCGAGGACCTGCCGAGCGAGCGCGATCGGAATGTGCTCGTTCGGGACGCCGGCGGCCAACCAGCGTTGGCGATACTGCTATTGCCGTCGTCGTGCAGGGCGCGCAAACAGGCTACGTGCAGTGAGCCGGCTTGGGTTTGGTCACCCAGGTATAGCCGGCCGCCTGGCACGTCTTCTTCTTCGTGTACGACTCGGGCGGGTCCGGCATCGGCGCTGTCGCGGGCTGCGAACCGCTACCCACTGTGACGAGCCCCGAGAGCTGGTCACCGATGCTTGCGAAGGCGCTCGAGACCTGGCTGCCCAGGTACTGAGTGGCTCCGATCGCGAGGACCCCAACCAAAGCGAGGACGAGTGCGTACTCAACGAGTCCCTGCCCGACGGACCGGCCGCGGCGACTGTTCGTCGGAGGGGAGGCGACAGTGATTCTCCGCCGTCTGAAGCGTGCCGTCCGCGCCGGACCGGGCGTCGCAATGACACACGCTTGGCTGGGCGGCGTCTCTGTTTCGTTGGCAGTCCATGGCACTGACAATACCGGCGCCACTGCTGCATGGACAATGGCCCAATGGTCACGGATAACACGTCGAGACACACCGGCATGGCGCGCGGGTTCGACGGTCCTGGTCCAGCACCCGTACCAAGGTCACGTTCCCAGGTTGGAATCGGCTCGTCCACCCAGTGGAGCGTGGGCCACCGGGGTCGATTCCGTCGTGGCAACTGAGCAACTACATAGGCGGCGGATCCGGTGGCCTGCCCCACGCTGGAGCACCTCGAACTCACCGGCGTGCCTGAAAGGCGGTTGCTCTGTCCGCTGAGCTACGGGGACCGCCCTCAACTCTACCGCACAGGCTCGGCCCGTCTACGCTACGGGCATGGCACGCCCAGCCTCGTGGATCTCGACTCGACCATCTGCTTCGGCGGCTGACGCCGCGACTGCGCTGTGGCGCTGGTGGGGCATCGCCGGCGAGCTCGAGGACCTGCCGAGCGAGCGCGATCGGAATGTGCTCGTTCGGGACGCCGGCGGCCAACCAGCGTACGTATTCAAGCTTGCGAACCTGGCCGAGGACCGGGCCTTCCTCGAGTGCCAGCACGGGGCGATGGCGCGCCTGGCGCGGGCCGGCGTTCCCGTCCAGGCTGTCATCCCGGCACTCGACGGTCGGGAACTCGTGGACCTCGGCGACCCGGGCCCGCCGTGGGCACGCCTGCTCACCTGGCTGTCCGGGCGCCCGCTGGCAGACGTGGCAGCACCAATGTCCACGCTCTGGGCAGATCTGGGCGCCACGATGGGCCGCAGCACGACCGCCCTCCTGGATTACGATCACCCGGCCGCCCGGCGCGAGTTCCAGTGGGACGTCCAGCGTGCGGACGCGGTCATGGCCGGCGGGCTGCACGATGTCGACGACGCGGACCATCGGGCTCTGCTGAGCCGCGTCCGCTCCCGCGTCCACGACGACCTTCAACCGCGCTGGTCGAGTCTCCGGCACAGCGCGATCCACAACGACGCCAACGACCACAACGTCCTGGTCGACGACGCGGGAACGCGTGTCGTCGGCCTCCTCGACTTCGGTGACATGGTCCACTCTGTGACGGCCCACGAGGCTGCGGTCGCCTGCGCGTATGCGATGTTTGGCCGGGATGACCCGGTGTCGGTCATGCGCGCGGTGGTGGCGGGGTTCGACGGCACCTGCCGCCTGACGGCCGACGAGCTCGATGCCCTGCCGTCCCTCATCCTCGCCAGGCTCGGAGCGAGTGTCGCCATCTCGGCGCACCAGGCGCGCCTGTCCCCCGATCCCTACCTGCGCGTGTCGGAGGCGCCGGCATGGGCGCTGATGGACCAACTTGCCGACATGCCGGGTTCAGAGCTCCGCCTTGCGGTGCATGAGGCGGTCGGCCGATGAGCGGGCAGGACCCCAGGAGCGAGGAGGGTCTCCTCGCGCGGCGGCAGCGACGCCTCGGGGCCGATCTCTCGCTGAGCTACCGCGAGCCCTTGACGATCGTTCGCGGGGCGGGCGCATACCTGTACGACTCGGAGGGACGTGCGTACCTCGACCTCGTCAACAACGTGGCCCATGTCGGCCACGCCCATCCCCGGGTCGTGGCGGCGGCGGCGAGCCAGAAGGCGCTGCTCGAGACGAACACGCGCTACCTGTACCCGACGATCCTCGACTACGCGGATCGCCTGGCCGCCACGCTCCCGCCAGGCCTCGAAGTCGTCCACCTCGTCAACTCCGGGAGCGAGGCCAACGAGCTCGCCCTCCGAATGGCTCGAGCCGCGACGGGGAGGCGAGACGTGGCGGTCGTCGACCTCGGGTACCACGGCAACACGTCCGGGCTCGTGGACATTTCCCCGTACAAGTTCGACGGCCCGGGCGGGGCCGGACGGCCGCCTACGACCCACGTCGCTCCCCTCCCCGACCCGTATCGGGGCCGTCATCGCGGGAGCACCCGCGAGAGCGGTGCCTCATACGTGGCGGACCTCGGGACGGTCCTGGATGAGGCGGCGGCGGACGGGCACCCGGTTGGTGCGTTCATCGTGGAGTCCGCGCCGGGATCGGCCGGGCAGGTCATCCCGCCGCCCGGCTACCTGTCCGGTGCGTTCCTGGCCGCGCGGGCTGCGGGGGCCGTCGCAATCGCGGACGAGGTCCAGGTCGGCCTCGGCCGGGTCGGGAGCCACTGGTGGGCATTCGAGGTCGACGGCGCATTGCCGGATGTCGTCACGATGGGCAAGCCGCTCGGCAACGGCCATCCGCTCGGGGCGGTGGTCACGACCCGGGCGATCGCCGATGCCTTCGCGAACGGGATGGAGTACTTCAACACCTTCGGCGGGAACCCCGTGTCCGCGGCGGTCGGGCTGGCGGTGCTCGACGTCATCGAGGAGGAGGGCCTCAGAGCACGAGCGCTGACATCGGGGGCTCGGTTCATGTCCGGCCTCGAGGAACTCGCAGCGCGGCACGCGGCGATCGGCGACGTTCGCGGACTTGGGCTCTTCCTGGGCGTAGTCCTGGTCATGGACCGTGCGACGCGCGAGCCGGCGACCGAGCTCGCCGCGGCCGTGATCGAGGGTGCCAAGGCCCGCGGCATCCTCCTCAGCGCAGACGGACGGGACCACGACGTCCTCAAGATCAAGCCGCCGCTGGTCATCGATCCGGCCGACATCGACCGCACGATCGAGGTGCTCGACGAGCTCCTGACCGAACTCACCTGACCCGATCGGGGCGCCGATGCGCCGGTTGACCTATTGACAGCCGGGGGGAGTGAGCGGCTATGGTCACCGGCCCCAGCGGGTGCACCGGGATGCACCTCTGGGTGACGGGAGCCCAGACCGCCGTATGTCAGCCGCCACGACCGCGCGGAACGCCGCGCCCGACCAGCTCGCGCTCGAGCTGGCGACCGAACTGCCGCGCCTCGGGCTCGAGCCCGAATGGAAGGCGCAGCAGCGGCTGTGGGGCCATCCATTCCATCCGATGTGCTCGTATCTCGCGAGCTTTCCGGCTGCGCTCAGTCACGCCTTCATCGCGCGCTACAGCCGGCCCGGTGACGTCGTCCTCGACCCGTTCGCAGGCCGCGGGACCGTGCCCCTCCAGGCGAGTGCCGAAGGCCGCATCGGAGTGGGCAACGACCTCAACCCGTTCGCGCACCTGCTGACCGCGGCAAAAGTCGAGCCGGCGACGCCCGCCGAGGCGCGGACGAGGCTGACCCGCTTGCGCCTGGCCTGGCCGGCCGCCGCGCCCCGCTGGCTCGCCCTCGCGGCCGCCATCCAGGCCGATCCCGCGACCGGCGGGCCGGAACCGGTGCCCGTCGAGGTTGCGCTCGCGTTCCATCCGACGACGTTTGCGCAGTTGCTGTACGTCCGCGATGCCCTCGACCTCGAGGACCGCGTGGACCGGTTTCTCGCCGCCGCGATCACCGGGATCCTCCACGGGAAGAGCGCCTCGTACCTGTCCGAACTCATGCCGAACACGTTCAGCATGGCGCCGCGCTACGTCCGGAACTTCGCGGCGCGGACGGAATTCCATTCGTCGGAGCGGGACGTCTTCGCCGGCCTCGAAGCCAAGCTCGATCGCCTCTATCGAGCGCCAATTCCCGGCACGCCCGGGATCGCGCTCCTGGGCGATGCGCGAGATGCCGGGACGCGGGCTCGGGCTGCCCTGCGCGCCCACGGGATGCCCGACCGCGCACGTCTGGTCGTGACCTCGCCGCCCTACCTGCGCGTCGTGAAGTACGGCTATTACAACTGGCTCCGGACGTGGTTCCTGGGCTTCGACTCGCAGGCCATCGACGCCGCCCTGGACGACGCCCACCACCGCGCGCCGTACCTCGTGTTTCTTCGTGAGGTCCTCCGCGGCCTGCGGAGGGCGCTCACCGATGACGCCGTTGTGGTACTGGTGATCGGCGACGTTGCCACGGACCGCGGCCGGAAGATCACGAACGGGTTCGGGCTCGCCGAGCAGGTCTGGGCGGAGGCGGCCGCGCCCGAGGGATACAGGCTGGCCGGGGTCGCGCTCGACGAGGTCCATGCCGGCCGAAAGATGACCAAGCTGTGGGGCGATGAGGCAGGCCGGGCTACCCAGCTGGACCGGATCCTCGTCATCGGCGCGACGGAGCTCGGCCGGCGCCGGGCCCTGGCGGGTGCCACGCTGCCAGTCGACTGGACCTGGCCGCCGCGACTGCGCGCTCTGTAGGTCCGGGTCTCCGACGGCGCGATGATCGGCCGCGGGGCGGCCAATCGCCGGTCCCGCGGTCGCCGCTAGAATGCGGCCATGCAGCAGATGTACCACCCGTCTGATCTCGCGTCCATGGATCCGCTGGTCCTCATGAAGAACCTGGACCACGTCAGGATGACGAGCCGGCGCCTCAGCTACATCCTCCAGCAGCAGATGCACCTGTACACGCCCGAAGCGAACCAGGTCCGGGAGCAGATCGACCGCTACGTCGAGGCCGAGCGCCAGATCGAAAGCGAGATGTCGCGCCGGCAGATCCGCGCCTGAGCGCAGATCCGGGCCCGAGCGGGCTGCGCCCGCGCGGACGTGCGCCGCTGAACGCGCCTGTGGGCCGTCAGGCGTCGGCCGACACCTTGGTTCGCTGGCGCGCCCGATCCTCGCCGACCACTTCGGCCACGAGCGCTGCCAGGGCCGGCATCTCGAAGAGCGTGAACCCGATTCCGTGGACGGCGAGATCGTCGGGGCCCCAGCCGCGGAAGAGCCCACGCCCGGCGACTCCGCACATCTCGTCGTACAACTCGGGCCAGCCGACCTTCTTGCGCTGGTAGCAGAACTGGACGAACTCGACCGCCTCGGCGGACGGCGCACGCTCGGGGGCGGGGCGCGCGACCATCAATGCCATCTCCTCCTGTCTCCGGGGCGCGACGAAGTAGAAACGGCGCACGGCGTGATGGACCGTGACCCGCTCGCCGGGTTGGTTCTGGGTGGTCGGCGGACCCTCCTCTGCGGCTCGCAGCCGACCTCCAGATAGTACGTCCGCGGGCCGGTTTGCCGGAAGGGGTGTTCTCCACCTTTTCGTCCACCAAGTTATCCACAGGCCGGATTCGGGGCCAGATCGGGGCCGAGAATCGGGCCGGGACTCGGGCCAGAATCGGGTCCGGAGCCTGCCTCAGGGCACCCGCCGCGTGACGCCCAGCCCGGGCCGATTTCCGAGCTGCCAGCGATGGTCCGGGCCCAGCTCCAGTCCCTCGAACGGATCGTCGGTGAGGAGCAGGCACCCATCCAGGTCCGCCCACTCGACGAGGGACGCGCAGGCCGCGGACGCGGCGATGACCACCGACGTCTCCTCCATGCAGCCGAGGAACCGCCGGAAG
This sequence comes from uncultured Chloroflexia bacterium, assembly GCA_963697415.1. Taxonomy (GTDB): domain Bacteria; phylum Chloroflexota; class Limnocylindria; order Limnocylindrales; family CSP1-4; genus UBA5189. The sequence goes on along the minus strand of CAVONW010000003.1, from coordinate 1,873,927 downwards.
CCGAGATCACCTGCACGCGCGAGCATCCGGGCCGCGGGGCCCGGTCCGCCGACCTTGGCGAGCTTCACATTGACCCCCGCCACGACGCTCACGAGCCCGTCGAGATCGTCGTCCGTGACACACGACTCGTCGGCCACGATCGGCAGCGGCGAGCGCTGCTGGAGGTCTGCCATCCAGTCCAGGCGGCGCGCCGGGAACGGCTGCTCGATCAGCTCCACCCCGAGCGCCACGAGATCCGGGAGCAGACGGATCGCGACATCGGGCGTCCAGCCCGTGTTCGCATCGATCCGGATGGGGCCGTCGTACACCTCCCGGACGGCGCGCAGCGTGGCCACGTCGGCCGGCCCGCCGCACTTGATCTTGAGAGCCGGGAATGCGGCCGCCCGGCGGGCACGCTCGGCGACGACCGCCGGCTCGTCCAGGCCCAGCGTGAAGTCGGTCGGCGGGATGTCCGGTGACAGGCCCAGCAGGTCCCAGACCGGCCGGCCCGTTACCTTGCCCACGAGGTCGTGGAGCGCGGAGTCCACGGCGCATTTCGCGCCGCCGTTCCAGCGGATCGCGTCACCCATCGCGTCGCCGGCGGCACGCAGGCCGGCCGGAGATGGCTCCGGCTCCCCGATCGCCTCGAGGAGGAGCGGGTAGACGGCCGTCATCGTCTCGGGCGTGTCGCCGTAGTAGCGGTCCGGGTAGCCCTCGCCGATGCCGACGATGCCCGGAAATCGATCATCCTGGAGCTCGACCGCCACCGTCGTCACGAACCCCGCGGCACCATGCTCGGCCCGCGCGATCCGGAAGGGTTCGCGGAGATGGAGCCTCAGGGTCTCCGCCCGGATTCGGAGCGTCATGCAGCGCCCCGCGCGTCGTTCTCGCGGACCCACGGCAACGCATCGACCGCGGCCCGGATCGCGGCCCACAGGTCGTCCGCCGCCGAAGCGCACGGGATCGGCGGCGGGCAGTCCCGTCTCGCGCGCGATCGCCGTCGATGACCCGGCGGGCGTCAGTCATCGTCCGGGTAGAGCGACGTGTTCAGGGCGAGCGCCACGACCCTTGACGGGGCCACCAGCCCGGCCACGGTCTCGTGGAGCCGGATGAACTCCGGCAGCTTCGCGATCGGGAAGGTGACGTCGGGCAGATGGTCGAAGTCGTGGATCGCCTGGCCCGGGCTTGTGGACCATGACCATCGCCTGGGGCGTCGAGCCGTGGATCAGGCTCGAGCGTGACCGACGAGTAGGCCGGATGGTCCAGCGAGCCCTGCCCCTCCACGATGACCCAGTCACCGCGTGACTCGGCCTTCGCCCGTCAGCCACTCGACGGTGCCCTGGGCGAAGTCGCTGATGACCCGATCGACCGAGACGCCCCAGCCGTCGATCATCATCCCGGTCTGTCCGGTCGGGACGAACACGGCCGCATCACCCGCCCGCAGGGCCGACTTCCGGAGCTCCAGGGCGACGGACATCTTGCCGATGGCGCAGTCCGTGCCGACGGTCAGGATCACCCGGCTGCCCGGCCGATGCCGGCGTCCGACGGCCGTTTCGTGGCGCTCGGGTGGCCGGCGGTAGTCGACGATCCTCGCGCCGGATGCGGCTGCCTCGGCACTGAATTCCGGGTCATCGCCGAGGAACGTGTGAAGGCCGGAATGGACGTCCAGCCCGGCGCGGAGCGCGGCAATGATGGCGGCTCGCCAGTCAACCGGGAGCCTGCCGCCGGTCGGCGCGATCCCGATCAGGAGCGTGTCCGGCCGGACTGGCAGGGCCAGCGCCTCGTCCAGCGTCGCGACGATCGGAATGTCGTGGCCGGGCAGCCACTCGCCGACGTTCCGGCCGGCGATCGTTGAGTCGAGCAGGCCGACGATCTCGTCCGTCCCGTAGCGGATCACGCCCATCGCGGTCTTCGCGTTGTGGGTACGGAACTGCCCCTCGGTCAGTATCAGGAGGCGTCGTGGCTGGGCGGCAGTCATCGTCGGGCAGTGTACGAGAACGAGAAGCGCCTCCGGCGGACCGGGGGCGCTTGATGGATCGGTTGGTACCGCATACCGGATTCGAACCGGTGGTCTCCGCCTTGAGAGGGCGGTGTCCTGGGCCTCTAGACGAATGCGGCCTGGCCCCGCGATGCAACGCGCGAGCCGGCGGATGATACCAAAGGACGCTCGAGAAGGTCCCGGAACTACAGCCGATTCGCCTCGAGGAAGGCGCGGATCGCGTCTGCAACCTGCTGGTAGCTCTCCTCGCCGAGGACGAGGCCGTAGTGGGAGTGCGCCGCGAACGGCTCGTACGGCGCATCCAGCCACTCGGCCAGGTTCTCCGCGAATTCGACCGGGACGGACCGGTCCAGGCCGGCCCCGATGACCAGGCGCGGAACGTCCTCAAACGCCGACCGATCGATCCGGATCCCTCGGAGGACGGCTCGCCGGGCGCGGCCCGACTCGTGGGGCTTCTGGCCCATGAGGTGCTGGATCCGGAGGATGTCGGCGACGGTCAGGTCTGGGTGGTCCTTCTGGAGCCGCTCGGGCAGGGTCTCCCAGCCGATGAGCGCCTTGCCGTACAGCTCGGGAATCTCGCGAAGCTCGTGCTGGTGGGCAGGAAGTCGAAGCTCACCGGGGACCTCGGAGGCGATGAGCACGAGGCCCGCGAGCGGCTCGCGCTCCGCCGCCTTGAGTGCGAGCAGGCCACCCATGCCGTGGCCGACGACGACGACGCCGGGCCCGAGGCGGGCCATGACCGAGGCGACGTCCGCGACGAACATCTCGAACGAAAGCTCGGCGGGATCGGCCGTCTGGGACCAATGATGGTTTCGGAGATTGAGCGCGTGGCCTTCCCAGCCGCGGCCGGCGAAGTAGCCGAGGTAGCGCTCCCAGACCCACGATCCGGTGAGCTCGCCGTGGACGAACAGGAGCGGTTTGCGGCGGGAACGCCGCTCCGGCAACCACGATTCGACGTAGATGCCACGCTCGTTGAGCTCGATCTCGTCCTTCCGGATCGGCCGGCCGTTGACGGACGGGACCTGGGCGCGGGCCAGGATGTCGTCGGGGGTGGTCTCGGGGGTGGACTCGGGCATGCTCAGCCTTCCAGCGGGTTGATGACCAGGCCGGTGATGGCCTTGGGATAGATATAGGTGCTCTTCTGGGGCATGACGTCGCCCTCCGCCGCGACCGCGATGATCTCCGCCGCGGGCGTGGCGTCCAGCAGGAACGCGAGATCCGCTCCATCCGTGGCCGTGTCCACGAGCCGGATCGCCTCCGCGGCATCCTTGGTGTAGATGAGGCGCGTCCCGTCGGCAACGGTGGCAGCGTCCAGGCCTGCGCACGCCTCCAGGGCACCGCCGAGCAGCGTCACGTCGAGTCGCCGGACGGCCGGGCCGCCCGCGGAGAGGATGGACGCGAAGGCGTCCCGACGCGCGGTGAGGATCGCGCCACCGTCCCGCGACCACAATCCGAACCGGCCCGCCCCCGCGGGTGCCTCCGGGCCTCCGTGGCCGAACGTCGCGAGCAACTCCTCGGCGGTGACGTCGGGCCTGATCTCGAAGAACTCGTCCAGCATCGCCCGGAGACCGGCCACGCCGTCGGCACCGAGGCCACGCACGACGCGATGCGTCGGCAGGACGAGGAGCGCTCCCGCTTCAGGTTCCAGAAGGAGCATCAGGACAAAGTCCGAGCCTCGCTCGGCGTCGGTGTCGGGGGCTGCCCCGACCCGCTGCTCGGCCTGGTAGCGGAGGGCCGTTTCGTAGCGATGGTGGCCGTCGGCGATCGTCAGGGCCGCGGCCTCCGCTGCGGTGCACAGCGCCTCGGCCCGGCCGTCCGTGCCGGCCGTCAGGACCCACAACCGATGCCGCTCGCCGGCAGCATCAACAACATCCGCGACGGATTGTTCGGCCGCCACGGTATCGAGGATGGGCCCCACGCGACCGCCGGCCTCCTCGTACATCGCCACGACCGGGCTTGTATTGACATTCGTCGCCCGGAGCAAACGGTAGCGGTCCTCGCGCGCACCTGGGTGGGTCCGCTCGTGCGGGCGGACGCCGGCGCCGAACGGCTCGAGGCCCACGCGGGCAAGGAACCCTCGTCGTGTGAGGATCTCGCCGCCATCCGGTGGCCGGAATTGCTGCTCGTAGACGTAGACGGCCGGACGTGGATCCTGGCGAACCGCGCCTTCGCCGCGCCAGGCGGCGAGGAGCCGGGCGGCGCGTCGGTACCGGTCATCCGGATCGGGGTCACCGGGCTCGGCGGCCGGGAAGTCCAGGCGAACCACGTTGTGCGGGCTTCGGGCGAGTAGCGCGAGATGCTCCTCCGGACCGACGACGTCGTACGGCGGCGCGATCACCTGCCCGAGGTCGCCGACGACCTCCGGGTCGAAGCGGAGCGCGCGGAACGGACGAACGATGGGCACGTGGACCTCGGCTTGACCCTGCTCGCGGCAGGGTGCTCCGGCGACTCCGGGGATCCCTCCGAATCCGATCCGTGCGCCGGTACCCGGATCCTACGATAGGCACCGCCGATCCGCGACCCGCGCGGTCGGAGTTGATCCGTGCGCAACCCAATTCCGTAATCCCATCCCGCGTCGAGCCTCAACAGCCCGAGCCATGCCCTTGTCAGGCCTCGATCCGTTCCACCGCCGCCCGCCTCAACTCGGCTCGCAACGAGGAAAGGTACGAGGCTGCGCCCGCATAGTCGGGCCAGGTAACGTTCCTGGGCGAGCCGTACGGCAGCGCGGCCTCGGACAGCCGCCGCGGTGGCCGCTCTATGGACACGAGGCGCGATCCCGCAGCCCGTTCCAACGCTCGGTCCATCGTCGCCAGCTCTGCGTCTAGCGATTCCGCAAGGGCCAGGTAGGCCGCGTCGTAGGTCGACAGCCCGAATCGCTCGGCGCGATCGATGGCGAGCAGGAGCGTCGGGCGGCCGACGGCCACGGTCTCCGCGACGACGTCGTCGAGCACGTGCAGGGCCTCGAGGACCGCGTCACCGCGGAATCGATGGCGCCGAATCAGCGTGTTCGCGACCTCGAGCCAGAAGTGATCCGGCACGATCACCCGGCGATTGGTCCGGAGCCAGCCGGCGGTGGCCCACCGCCAGCGATCCGACGCGTCCTCGCGGTGGACCAACGGAACGGCGACCGAGGCATCGAGGACGATCGGCCTGCTCATCCTCCGACCTCGTCAGAGTCGCCGCCGACCTCATCGAGCGAACGGCGCGCCGCCTCGACAATCCGATCCGTTCGCGCCTCTCGCTCGCCCTGGATCCATTCCGCCGTTGTCAAGCCATCGTCGGCGGCTGGATAGAGGCGATCCATTCGCTCGCGGAATTCGTCGAGCCGGTCGAGCGCCGCCAGGCCTCGCTCGATGCGCCCCTGCTCATCCTCGTCCAGGCGCGTCGCCGCCTCGGGTGTGACAAGGATTGCCATCGGCCGGCCGTCACGCTCGATCGCAATCCGCTCGCCGGCCGCGGCCGCGTCGAGAATCTCGCCGAGGCGCCTCCGAAGGTCCATCGCTGTCACGATTCTCATGATGCATCATCATAATCGATCATCATGATCAGTCAAGATGGAGGCTCCGGATTGCCTCGATGATGGCGGGGTCGTCCAGCGCGGACAGGTCGCCGGGATCCAGGCCCAGGAATGCGGCCCGCACGACCCGGCGCATGACCTTCCCGGAACGGGTCTTGGGAAGCGCCGGCACGGCGACGACGATGTCGGGCTTGAGCGCCTTCCCGAGATCGCCCGCCACCGCTGCGGCGATTTCTGAGCGCAGCGACGGAGTATCGCCGACACCCGGTGCGAGCACGCAGAACACGGCGATCGACTCGCCCTTGACCGCGTGCGGGATCCCGACCGCGGCCGCCTCCACGACCGCGGGATGAGCGACGGCCGCGCTCTCCACCTCGGCCGGACCGACGCGCTTGCCGGCCACCTTGAGGGTGTCATCGGAGCGTCCGTGGATGTACCAGTAGCCGGCTTCGTCGATCAGCGCCCAGTCGCCGTGGACCCAGATCCCCGGAAAGCGTGACCAGTACGTCTCCACGTAGCGATCCGGGTCATTCCAGAAGCCGCGGGTCATGCCCGGCAGTGGCTGCCGGATGACCAGCTCGCCGACGCGGCCGCGGATGGCCGCGCCATCGGTATCCACGACATCGGCGGCAACGCCGATGGCCGGACCCGAGAACGACGTCGGGCGGACCGGGGTGATCAGGTTGCCCGACACGATCCCCCCGGATACCTCGGTCCCGCCGCTGTAGTTGACGATCGGGCAACGGCTCTCCCCCACCTCCCGAAAGAACCACCACCATGGGTCCGGGTTCCAGGGCTCGCCGGTCGAGCCCAGGACGCGCAGGGAGGAGCGATCGTGGGCCCGCACCGGATCCGTGCCGTGCGCCATGAGGGCCCGGATGACGGTCGGGCTGAGACCAACGTGGGTGACCCGATGGCGTTCCACGATGGACCACAGTCGGTCCGGTCCGGGATGGTCCGGCGTGCCCTCGAAGAGGACCAGCCGGGCGCCCAGGATGAGCGATCCGGAGATCGCCCAGGGACCCATCATCCAACCGAGGTCGGTGAACCAGAAGAGCGTGTCGCCCGGACCAAGGTCGAAGCAATGGGCGAGGTCCTGGGCCGCCTTGATCGGGAAGCCGCCGTGGACGTGGACCGCGCCCTTGGGCCGCCCCGTCGTGCCCGAGGTGTGGATGACCATGTACGGCGTTTCCGGGTCCGTGTCCACGCGCTCGACGGGGACGTCGGAAGCCGCGGCGATTGCCTTATCCCACCAGCGATCGAGGTCCTGGTTCCATGCGGTCGCCGGCGCTCGATCTCCGAGCCGCCGGACCACCAGGACACGCCGGACGGTTGGAGCGGCCGCGACCGCCTCGTCGGCGGCGACCTTGAGCGGAACGACCGCGCCCCGGCGCAGGAACCCGTCCGCGGTGATCAGGACGGAGGCCTCGCAGTCGCGGAGGCGGGCTGCGATCGCGGCCGGGCCGTAGCCCGAGAAGATGGGCGTGAAGATCGCCCGGAGCAGCCCCAGGGCCAGGACGGCGACGACCGTCTCGGGCAGCATCGGCAGGAGGATTCCCACGCGATCGCCCGGCCCGATGCTCTCGCCGGCGAGCATCCTGGCGGCCCGATCCACCTCGTCTCGCAGCTCCCGGGCGGTGAAGCGACGCACATCGCCGTCGTCGCCCTCCCAGACCAGCGCCTCTCCGTCCGGATCACGATCCGCGCGCGGGTCAACGGCCGCGACCGCGTGGTTGAACGCACCGCCCGTCCACCAGCGCGTCCAGGCCGGGCCGCGGGTCGAGTCCACGATCTCCCGGGGCCGGCGCTGCCAGGGCAACGCGAGATCGTCGGCGGCGGCGCCCCAGAACCAGGCGGGATCGGCGGCGGCGCGCGCCTGGAGAGCGGTCAGGTCCGGGAGGCTCGTCGCGCGGACGAAGCGCGCGAGCCGCGAGTCGCTGAGCTCCGCGGCGCCGGGTCGCCAGGCGGCGTCTGGGACGTCCCGTCCGAAGATGGGCCACGGCGACTCGGGAGCGAGCACCGGCCGATCCTAGCACGCGGCCCGGAGCCGTCCGCGGAGCCGTCCGCGGCGCCGTCCGCGGCGCCGGATCGACCGTTCCGCTAGCCTCGCGCAATGCGCATCCACCCGGTCCGCCACCTCGCCTCCGGGCTGGCCATTGCCGCCGTCCTGCTGAGCGGCTGCGACGCGATCCTCCTGCCGTCACCGGCGCCGACACCCATGGACTTCCCGGGAATCGCCGGCGAGCTCGCCGGCCGAGGCCTGGTCCTCGATCGCTTCAGCTCGGGCGATGACGGCTGCAAGGACAGCACGTTGACGGGCACCGCGATTGGATTCGATGCCAGCGGACTGGGCGTCGAGACGCCTGTCCGGCTCAGGATCTACATCTTCCGGACCGGCGAAACCTTCGAACGACGGCAGGCCGACGTCGAGCCGTGCGTCGCGACCTGGGCGACGGACCCGGCGACGGTGGAGTTCGTCGATGCGAAGCCGTACGTCCTGGCCGGCCAGGGTCCGTGGCCGGCCGCCTTCAAGGCCGCGATCCGGGAGGCGCTGACGGTCGCCGCGGGCAACGGCGGCTGAGGCCTCAGGCGATCTGGAGACCCAGGATCCGCCGGGCGATCACGAGTCGCTGGATCTGGCTGGTCCCCTCCCCGATTTCGGTGAGCTTCGCGTCCCGGAAGTAGCGCTCGACCGGGTAGTCGGTGACGTAGCCGTAGCCCCCGTGGACCTGGACCGCGGCGTTCGTGGCTCGGCTCGAGACTTCGGACGCGAAGAGCTTGGCCTCGGCGGCCGCGAGGGCGAAGTCGCGGCCCTGGTCCTTCAGCCAGGCGGCCTTCCAGACGAGCGCCCGGGCCGCCTCGATCTCGGTGGCCATGTCCGCGATCATGAACGCGACGCCCTGAAACGAGCCGATCGGACGGCCGAACTGCTCCCGCGTCTGGGCGTACGGAATGGCCGCATCGAGGGCGGCCTGGGCGATGCCCACGGCGAGTGCCCCGATGCTGATCCGCCCGCCATCGAGAACTTTCAGGAACGTTCGGAAACCCTCGCCCTGCGCGCCGAGGAGATTGGCGGCCGGGACGCGGCAACCGTCGAACAGGAGCTCCCCGGTCGCCGAGGCGTGGAGTCCGAGCTTGTCCTCAAGACGGCCGACGCTGAAGCCGGGGGTGTCGGCCGGGAGGATGAACGCGCTGATCTCGGCCGAGCCATCGTCCTTGTCGCCGGTTCGCGCCGTCACGATGTACGTGCCCGCCTGACCCGCGTTCGTGATGAACCGCTTGGTGCCGTCGATGACCCACGTTCCGCCGTGGGGGCCGCCGTCGGGGCCGTCCTCGTGGCGCGCCGTCGTCCGGGTCCCACCGGCATCGGACCCAGCGCCCGATTCGGTCAGGCCGTAGCCCCCGAGGACGCGGCCGCTGGCCATCGGGATGAGGTAGCGCTGCTGCTGCTCCGCCGTGCCGGCAAGGTGGAGCGGGCCACAGCCGAGCGAGGTATGGGCAGCGACGATCAGCCCGAGGGACCCCCACACGCGACCGATCTCCTCGACCGCGATCGCGTAGGCCAGCGTGTCCAGGCCTGCGCCTCCCTCGTCCTCCGGGATCGGAATGCCCAGCCAGCCCATCTCGCCGAGGCGTCGGACGATCTCGACCGGAAACCGCCGCTCGTGCTCGTGCTCGTCGACGACCGGTGCGACCTCACGCTCCATGAAGTCGCGAATGGTCGAGCGCAGCAACTCGTGTTCCGGGGAGAGGTCCAGATCCATGGGCCGAGGTTAGCATCAGCGGCGCCCCGCCTCAGACGCAGATTCGCGCTTTCGGCTAGCCTCTCGGCATGTCGGAGCCCGTCCCGCCCGTCGACCCGGTGCTCCCCGAGACCGTCGCGGTCTCCAGCTTCGGCCATGCCCCTGGAAACGGCGCGGCGTCGGCGATCGCTTCGCCATCCACGCTCCGGCGGGCGATCCTCGTGAACCTGCGGCAGCGTGGACCGATGTCCCCCGACGGCCTCGCAGCCCATCTCGGTGCCAGCAGGACCGGCGTGCTCCAGCAGCTCCACGCACTCGAACAGGCGGGCCTGGTCTCGCACGAGGCCGAGCGCCACGGAGTGGGCCGGCCCCGCCATCAGTACGACGTCACGCCCGACGCGCAGGACCTGTTCCCCACGGACTACGGCGGGTTCGCTCTCGGGCTCATCGACGCGATCGCCACGGTCGGCGGTGACGAACTCCTCGATGAGGTCCTGGCCGCGCGGCGCCGACAGCTTGGGGCGCGGCTTCGCGACCATCTCGGCGAGAGCGTGTCGCCCGACGCGCCGCTGGCCGAGCGGGTCCGCGCACTGGCCGTGATCCAGGACGCGGGCGGCTATCTGGCCGAGGCCACGGTGGCACCGGACGGGACGGTCCGACTACGGGAGCACAACTGCGCCATCTTCCACCTGGCTCGCGACGTGGCCTCGTGCTGCGCCGCCGAGCTCGTCCTCTTCCAGGAAGTCCTGGGCGCGGATGTGGTTCGGGAGTCCCACATCGCCTCGGGCGATCGGTCCTGCACCTACCGGATCGAGGCCAAGCGGGCCGACTGAAGGTCGGCGGGAGCTATGCCTCCTCGCGCTCGACGGCCACTCGGGTCGCCGGCTTCCGGGCGGGTTGCGGCACATCCGAGACGTTCGGAATGAACGAGGCCGCCATCGCCGTCGCCGCTACCTGCTCCTGCTCCTCGACCGACAGGATCCCGAGCCGGCCGAGCGTCGAGAGTTCATCCCGAATGTACGTCTTGAGCATCTCCGGGCCGTCGGTCGAGATCGTGAACCGGACGTCGTTGCGCCGGAAGGTGTCAAAGATCCAGCGGAACTCGTCCCAGCCGGAGACGACCTTGGTATTGAGGTTCGAGGTTGGGCAGATCTCGAGGACGATGCCGCGCTCGCGGATCATCGCCATCGCCCGGGGGTCGTAGGCAGCCTTGACACCGTGGCCGATCCGATCCGGCTCAAGGAGTTCGACCACGCGGGCGACTTCTTCGGCCGGTCCCGCCTCACCGGTATGGACGGTGATGCCGAGGCCGAACTGTCGGGCCCGCCGGAACAGCTTCCTGTAATCCGCCACCCGGAACGTGGCCGATTCCGGGCCGGCGACATCGATGCCCACCACCCCGCGGTCCCGCCACTGGATCGCCTTCTCGACGATGATCTCGTTCAGTGCGTACGGGAACGCGCGGTCCAGACAGAAGATCAGGCCCGGTTTGATCGGGTATTCCAGCGTGGCGCGATCCATGCCCCGGACCGCGGCCGCGATGATGTGGTCCAGGTCCTGCTCGCCGCCCCGGTTTCGCTTCATCGGGTTGAAGCGGAGCTCCATGGTCGTGATGTTGTTCTTGCGGTAGGCCCCGCCAACGACCTCGTAGACGCTCCGCTCCACGGCCAGCGGGGAGCTCTGGATGAGCTCCGTCCAGTGAAACAGCTGGAGGTAGCTCTCGAACGAGGTGGTCCCGCGCGGGTTTACCGTGATCAGCTCGCGAAACTCCCAGTAGTCCTTGGTCGGGAGCTTGATCCCCTGCGAATGGGCAATGCCCCACATGATCGACGGGGTCACGGCGGCGCCGAGGTGACAGTGGAGCTCGGCCAGGGGGACGGAGCGCGAGAGTTGTCGGGCCATCAGGAGCGAGGATACCCGCTCGGCACGCGGATCAGCTGACCCGCGGGATGACGCGGCCGTCCGCATCGAGTGTCGCTTGTGAGCGACGAACGGCCCGAAGCTCAGCGCCGGGAACCTGATCCCGGGCGTGATAGCTCGAGCGGACGAGCGGACCGGACTCCACATGCTTGAACCCGAGGGCGAGCGCCTCGGTCTTCATCTCGGCGAACTCGTCGGGGTGGTAGTAGCGCTCCACGGGGAGGTGCCTGAGCGAGGGCCGGAGGTACTGACCAATCGTCAGGATGTCGCAGTCAACCTCGCGGAGCGCCTCGAATGCCTCGGACATCTCCGGGCGGGTCTCGCCCAGGCCCACCATGAGCGAGCTCTTCGTGTGGACGGCGTGGCCGTACTCGTCGGCGTAGGCCTTGGCGCGCTCGAGGACGCCCAGCGTCCGATCCCATCGGGCGCGCTTGCGGACCGGCTTCTGGAGGCGCTTCACCGTCTCGAGGTTGTGGTTGAGGATGTCCGGCCCGGCGGCCATGACCTCCCGCAGCGGGGCCTCCTCGCCGTTGAAGTCGGGGATGAGGACCTCGACGCCCATGCCCGGGGATCCGCTCCCGGACCTGGCGGATGGTCTCCGCGAAGGCGTGCGCGCCACCATCCGGGAGGTCGTCCCGGGCGACGGACGTGACGACGACATGCTCCAGGCCCAGACCCTCGAGGGCCTGGGCGACGCGCCGGGGCTCGTCGTCGTCGAACCAGGTGGGCTTGCCGGTCTTGATGTTGCAGAAGCCGCAGGCCCGGGTGCACGTGTCGCCGAGGATCATGATCGTGGCCGTGCGCTGGTCCCAGCACTCTCCCACGTTCGGGCAGTGGGCCTCCTCGCAGACCGTGTTGAGGTTCAGGCCCCCGAGCAGGCGCTTGAGGTCCTGGTAGTTCTCGCCCGAGGGCATGCGCGCCTTGATCCAGTCGGGATGTCGACGCGGTGCGCCGGAGGCGCCGCCGGAAGGGAGCTCGATCAGGCCGGCCCCGCCCATCGCGATCGAGATCGGCCCGGCCCGTGCGTGATCATGGCCGGTCCCGGGTGCCTGGAACATCGGGAGTTCCCGGGCCATGGCTAGAGGATCGCCGTGTCCGGACCGACGGCCTCGAGTCCGGCCTTGATGTCGCGGAGGAGAGCTGCGCCGCTCGCGCCGTCGTTGGCGCGATGATCGACCCCGAGGACCATGTTCATGATCGAGCGGATCGCGATCACGTCGCCATCCGGCGTCTCGACGACCACCGGCCGCTTCGTGATCCTGTCCATCGTGACGATCCCGACCTCGGGCACGTTGATGATCGGCATGACCATGTTGGTCCCGAGCCAGCCCGTGTTGTCGACCGTGAAGGTTCCGCCCCCGAAGTCATCCACGCGAAGCTTCCCGATGCGCGCCCGTTCGGAGACATTCGCGATGGCCCTGTTGAGACCCGAGATCGACAGCTGATCCACGTCGCGGATCACCGGCACGATGAGACCGCCGTCGACGGCGACCGCAATCCCGATATTGACCCGCCGCTTGGCCATCAGCCCCTCGTCCGTCCAGTGGGCATTGAAGGTGGGGTTTCGCCGCAGCGCCTCGGCGGAGGCCTTGACCACGAACGGCACGAAGCTCAGCGAGATGCCCTCGCGGGCCTGGTAGTCCTTCTTGTTCTGGTCGCGGAAGCGGACGAGGTTGGAGACATCGACTTCCATCTGGACGTAGGCGTGGGGCACCTGGAGCGCCCGCGTCATCTGCGCTGCGATGCCCTTGCGCATCAGGGTCATCGGGACGAGGACCTCGTCCGCGCCGGCCGGGAAGACGATCCCGGAGCCGGCGGTCGTCTGGGCCGTTGCGGGCACGGCCGGCCTGGCTGGAGCGCTCGAAGCCGTGGCTGATGCGGCGGCCGTAGGTTGCGTGTCCGCGCTCGACGCCGCCGGTCCCCCGGCGGCGTCCTGGCGCCCGACCGGCTTGCCGGTCCGCTGCGACTCGACGTAGTCGGTGACGTCCTCGCGGGTGATGCGGCCGCCGCCGCCCGTCCCGACGACCATCGCGATCTGGAGACCGTGCTCGCGGAGCAGCCGCCGGACGGCCGGTGTCATGCGGGCGTCGGGGTTGCCGGCCATCTCGTGGAGTGCTCGCTCGTCGGAACCGGCAGGGCCGTTGGCGACAACTGGCGCTGAGGTAGGGGCGGCTGCAGCGGCCGGTGTGGGTGGGGGCGCAGCGGCCGGTGCGGGTGCGGGCGCAGCGGCCGGTGCGGACACGTCAGCCGCCTGCGCAGATGGGGCCGGCGCGGGAGCCGCAGGAGCCGCAGCGGGAGCGGGCGCAGCGGCCGCAGCACCCTCGTCGACCGTACCGACTTCGTCGATGACGGCGATCTCCGCGTTGTTCGGAACGGTCGCGCCCTCCTCGGCCAGGATCTCGGTGAGGACGCCCTCGTACGGGGACGGGACCTCGGCATTGACCTTGTCGGTGATGACCTCGAGGAGCGGCTCGTACTTGGCGACATGGTCGCCCGGCTGCTTGAGCCACTTGCCGATCGTCCCCTCGGCCACGCTCTCGCCGAGCTGGGGCATCGTCACCTTGGCCACGGATTGACCTCCTCCACGGAGTGGAACGCCGCTCTCACCGCGCCGCCAAGGGCGCGGACGCGTGCCGCCTAGTGTCGCCCATCTGCCCCTCCCCCGCCAGTATCCGAGCGAGGTGGCCGCACCCCCTCGGATGCATCAAGAGCGGCGCGGAGCTGCCGCAAGCGCCGTGGCGACGATCTCAGGGTGTCGCGCGATCGCGCTTGCGGTCAAGGTTTCGAGTTCGGCCAACAGCGGCTCATCGATCCGCGTGAAGTTGAAGCAGGACTTGCCTTGCATCCGCCGGCGCAGCTCGCGAGACATCCCGTCCAACAGATCCGGCTGACCATAGACGCTCATCAGGTAGAAGCTGACGTAGCGCTTGCCGAGACGCGTCCCGGCCACGTAGCCCCACGGCTCGCCCTCAAGGCCGGGGGTCTCAAGGGTCAGCCCATCGTCACCGTCGCGGGTGACCGAGAATCCGCTCCGGTACGGTGCAAGGATGGCCCGAAGACGGTCATGAACGGCGGTCAGGTCGGCCACGGTCAGCTCCTTGGGATCAAGTGGGAGTCGGGCGAACACGCGCCAGACGGTGTGCCGTCAGCCACGGTACAGGCGAGGAGAGTCTTGTGCACCGCTGGTTCGCCCGCCGACGGACGCGGACGGTGGCATCGCCCGACCACGCCAGCGGCGCCAGCGTAGTGACGTCACGTGAGCTGCCGTGCGTTTGATGCGTCGGGAGACCGCGTTCTGGAGGTGAGAACAAACGCGGCGAGTCCCCCCGGCGGAGCAGAGTCGACCTCCCCCGAGAGACCTCGCGAGAACGATCGGTCGGTCGCCTCCTGGGAGCTGGAACGGACCGAGGGTCGGCCGTCCCGAACCCCGATCGGGCCTGACCCTCGAGGGCGGCACGCCGGTCCCGCGCGTGCGTCCTCGAAGGCACGGCGTTGCGGACCTACGGCGGGCCAACATCGATCTACGGTCCGCGTGGGCTCGTCAGGGCACCACCGCCGCGAATTCCGCCGTTGGTTCTGCCGGGCAGAACGCTGCCGCACCTGAGCGTTTGCGCCCGAACCGCTGCCGCACCTGAGCGTTTGCGCCCGAACCGCGCCCGCACCGCGCCCGAACCGCGCCGGCGCGCCGCCGTCAGAGTCCTCGACGCCGATCCCTCCTCCGCCGCGCGGCAGGGCGAGGCGACCACGGCGGACGCCTGAGACGGAAAGGCCGCCCCGCGGTCGGGGCGGCCTTTGTGCTCGGTCGGATCGACGTCAGCCAGTCGGAGCCGGAGTGGGTTGGCGGGATGCCTTCAGCATCACAAAGCCGATCCACACGCTCCACGCGAGGAGCGGGATGCTCGACGCGAGATTCAGCGTGTTGGCGAGGTCCTTCTGGCCCGCGAGATAGATCCCACTGGTGACAACGAACAGCGCACCGGTAGCGATCCCGAGCCATGACAGCCAGATCGAGTGCGGTCCACCCCGCAAGAGGTATCCGGCGATCAGCAGCGCACCGCCCCACAGGATCGCGCCGGCCATGTAGGTCGCGTCGCCATCACTCGGGATGAGTGTCAGCCCGACGCCGACGATCGCCAGACCCAGCATGACGGCATTGAGCTGGCCTCTTCCGGCGAACAGGAAATACAGGCCGACGAACGCGACCACGGTGGCGACGGAACCGACGATGAGCAATGCGGTCACCGTCGATGACGGATTCTCGAAGTTCATGCTCGGGTCCACCACGATCACCGCGATCCACACGACGATCGTGAACAGGGAGGCGAGACCTCCCACCAGGAGTGCTTTGGAGGACATCACGAACCCTTTCAGCAGGAGCCAATGTCGATGCTTCCATCCACGCGGGCCCGTGGTCCGCGCCACCTCCTCAAGACCCGGGTCACTCCCTCAGGAACCGCCAGGCTGCTCGGAACGCGCCGCGAGCATATCCAGCGGCGCCGCGCGATGTCAACGATCGAGAGTCGGATCGCAGCGCGAACGTGGGTGCCAGGTGCCCCGTTCGACCAACCGGACATGGCGGCGGTCGCGGCCGGGGGTCAGTACGCGGCGAGCTTGCGGATGCCGTCCGCAATCTTGGCCGGATTGACCATGAACCACTCCTCGAGGACGTGGTTGTAGGGGACGCCGGGGACGTCCGGGCCGGCGATCCGGGTGATCGGGCCGTCGAGGTAGTCGAACGCTTCCTCGGCGACGATCGCCGCGATCTCCGCGCCGTAGCCGCCGAACCGGTTGTCCTCGTACACGATCAGGCACTTGCCGGTCTTGCGGACCGAGTCGAGGACGGTCTCCTTGTCGAGCGGGCGGAGGGTGCGCAGATCGACGACCTCGACGCTGATCCCCTCCTCCGCCACCGTGTCGGCGGCTTCCAGGGCGTAGTGGGCCATCAGCCCGTAGGCGATGATCGTGATCTGTGTCCCGGGATGGGTCACCGCAGCCTTGCCCAGGGGCACGACGTAGTCGTCGGCGGGGACGTCGCCGCGCACGCTTCGGTACATCTTCTTGTGCTCGAAGTAGAGCACCGGGTCCTCGTCGCGGATCGCCGAGCGGAGGAGACCCGCGGCGTCGTAGGGCGTCGAGGGAATGACCACCTTGAGCCCCGGCACGTGGGTGTAGAACGCCTCGACCGACTGCGAGTGGTACAGCGCACCGTGGACGCCGCCGCCATATGGCGCACGCACGGTCATCGGCACGCCGATCGCGTTGTTCGAGCGGTAGCGCATCCGCGCCGCCTCGGACACGAGTTGATTGAAGGCGGGGTGGATGAAGTCGGCGAACTGGATCTCGGCGACCGGTCGCAGGCCGTTGACGGCCGCGCCGATCGAGGCGCCGATGATCATCGACTCGGTAAGGGGCGTGTCGATCACGCGGTCCTCACCGAACTCGGCCCACAAGCCGTCGGTCGCGAGGAAGACGCCGCCTTTCTTCCCGACGTCCTCGCCCAGGACGATGATCGACTCGTCGCGGCGCATCTCCGTGGCGAGCGTCTCGCGGATCGCCTCGATGAACGTCTTGAGCGCCATCAGGTCTCGTCCGATCCGCCCGGGCCGGAGGCGACCTCGTTGTGGCCATGGGCCGCTCCCCCGCCCATCCCCCACGGCGGCGGCGTCTCCGACGGCCAGTCCTCGGCGTAGACCCACTTCATCGCCGTCGAGGGGTCCGGGTCGACCTCGGCCTCGGCGAAGTCGGTCGCGTCGTTCACGATCTCGGTGATCTCGGCCGTCAACTTCGCTTCGATCTCGTCGGTCAGGATGCCGGCATCGCGCAGCTGCTCGCGGAAGATCGGCAGCGCGTCGTGCGCCCGGCCCTCCTTCAGGTCGTCCTCGGAGCGGTACTTCGTCTGCTGGTCGTCCGAGGAGTGCGCGGTCAGCCGGGTCACCTTCGCCTCGATGAATGTCGGGCCCTCACCGGCGCGCGCCCGCCGGACTGCCTCCTTGGCCGCCGCGTAGCAGGCGAGGACGTCGGAGCCGTCCACGATGACCCCCGGCATCCGGTAACCGTCAGCCCGATCGGCCACGTCTTCGACCGCGAGCTCCATCGACGACGGCACGCTGATCGCGTAGCCGTTGTTCTCGACGACGAAGATGAACGGGAGCTTATGGATCCCGGCGAAGTTGAGCCCCTCGTGGACGTCGCCCTGGTTCGAGCTGCCCTCGCCCATGATCGTGAGGGCGACCTGGCCGGTCTTGCGGACCTTCGCCGCGAGCGCGATCCCCACCGCGTGGAGAAGCTGTGTGGCGACCGGCGAGGAGACCGACAGGATGTTCCGCCGGGCGTCGCCGTAGTGGCCGGGCATCTGGCGCCCACCCGACGAGTTGTCGTTCGCGGTGGCGTACTGGGCGGTCATGATGTCGCGCGCCGTCATCCCGAAGGTGAGACACGTCGCGATCGAGCGGTAGAACGGGGCGATCCAGTCGTGGCCTTTCTCGAACGCCCAGGTGATCCCGACCTGGGCCCCTTCGTGGCCCTGGCCGCTGATCACGAACGGGATGCGACCGGCACGATTGAGGACCCACATCCGCTCGTCGACCGCGCGTGCCAGCGCGACGGTCCGGTACATCGCCAGCAGATCCGCGTCCGTCAGTCCGACCGACGCCGCGAGTTCCGATTGGTCCTTCCGGGTCACCGCCATCGGCCGATGCGTGCCTCCCGGCTCAGAAGTTGATCGACCGGCCGTCAACGGCCATCGCCGCCTCGCCGATGATCTCGGACAGGGTTGGATGGGCGTGGGTTGCGGCGCCGATCTCCCCCGGCGTCGCGTCCAGCTGGAAGGCCAGCGAGGCCTCCGCGACGAGATCCGTGGCATGCGGTCCGATGAGGTGGATGCCGAGCGTGTCGTTCGTGTCTCGATGGCCGATGACCTTGGCGAAGCCCTCGTACTCCCCACCGATCAGGGCCTTGGCAATCGCCTGGAACGGGACCTTCCCGACCTTGTACGGGATCTCGCGCTCCTGGCACTGCTGCTCGGTCAGCCCGATCGAGGCGATCTCCGGCCGGCAGTACGTGGCCCGAGGCTGCTGCACATAGTCGATCGGGTGGACGTCCACCTCGCCGGCGATGACGTGCGCCGCGACGAGCCCCTCGTGCGCCGCCGTGTGGGCGAGGAGGAGCCCCCCGACGACGTCGCCGACGGCGTAGAGGTGCGGCTCCCTGGTCCGCATCCGACCATCGACCTTCACGAACCCGCGATCCAGCTCCGCCTTGGTAGTCTCGAGACCGACCTCCTCGACGTTGGGGGCGCGGCCGGTGGCCACCAGCAGCAGCTCGGCGCGGAGCTCGGACGGCTCCTTGCCCTCGGGGCCGACCTGCATCGTCACGCCGCCCTTGCCGGCCTTGACGGCCGCCGGGTCGAATCGAGCGCTCGTCATGACCGTCACGCCGCGCCGGGTCAGGCTCCGCTCCAGGACCTGGCTGACCTCGAGATCCTCGGCCGGGACGACCGCCGGGAGGTATTCGAGCAGCGTCACCTTGACCCCGAGGTCGTGGTACATCGAGGCGAATTCGACGCCGACCGCGCCCGCGCCGACGATAATCACGTCTTTCGGGAGTGACCCGGCCACGAGGACGTCGTCCGAGGTGACGATCCGCTTCCCGTCGGGCACGAGTCCGGGCAGCGACTTCACCCGTGATCCGGTGGCGAGGATCACGTCCGTGCCCTTGAGGACGCGCTCGCCGCCCGCGCCCGGAGTGCCATCCTCGCCGTGCATCTGGACGCGAACCGTCGTCGGGCCTTCGAGACGGCCGCGGCCCTGGATCCAGGTCACCTTGTTCTTGTCGACGAGCGTCTTGAGGCCGGTCCACATCCGCTTCACGACCTGGTCCCGCCGAGCGGCCATCCGGGCGTAGTCAATCGCGGCGTCTCCGGGCAGGTCTATCCCGAAGTCCTTCGCGTGGCGGATCCGCTCGGCAAAGGCGGCCGACTCGAGGAGGGCCTTGGTCGGGATGCAGCCGCGATGGAGGCACGTCCCGCCGATCTTGTCCTCGTCGACCAGAGCGACCTTCAGCCCCAGCTGGGCCGCCCGGAAGGCGGCGCTGTAGCCGCCGGTCCCGGCACCCAGCACGACCAGGTCGAAGTCATTGGACGAGCCGACAGCCATAGTCAGGCGATCTCCAGATGGACCGGGGCGACCCTCCTGCCGGCCGGGTTGGCGCGCGTTTCGAGGGGCTCGCAGGACGGTGGGGTCATTGGACCGGATGGTACGCGGGGCGTCCCAAAGGGCGCAACCGAATGCCCGCCAGCCGATGCTAGACTCGCCGCCAGACGGGCCGCCGCAGAGCCCATGCGAGCTGCCCCTGGCTGCGTGCCGGAAGGGAAACCGTGGACGCGACGCTCCTCCGCGTGCTGCTCATCGCCATCGCCTACGCGGCGGGGTCGATCCCGTTCAGCGTGGTCGTGGCCCGCATCACCGGCGGGCCGGACCCGCGGACGATCGGATCCGGGAAGACCGGCGGAACCAACACGCTGCGGGCGCTCGGCCGGAAGTGGGCTGCGGTCGTGGTCACGGGTGACCTCGCGAAGGGTGCGCTCCCGGTGCTCCTTGCGCGACTCGTCACAGGCGGCGATCCCATCGCCGAGGTCCTGTGCGCGGGGGCCAGCGTGCTCGGCAGCTTCCGTTCGATCTTCCTCCGGTTCGGCGGAGGCCGCGGCGTGGGTACGGGCGTGGGGACGATGCTCGTGATCCAGCCGATCGCGATCATGATCGCGGCGCCGGTCTTCATCGGCGTGATCCTCGTGACCCGCTACGTGTCGCTCGGATCGCTCCTCGGGTCGGCCGCGATGTTCCCGGCCATGATCCTGATCTGGGCGGTCGCGTCGGGTGCGGTCCCGCCGGCTTATCTCGCCTGGGCCGCGGTCGGGCCCGCGCTCATCTGGCTGGCCCATGCCGACAACATCGATCGGCTGCTCCACGGCAATGAGCGCAAGTTCGATCTGGGAATGCTCGGCGGTCCGGGTCGCGGCGGCGCCTGAACCCGGAACCGGAATCGGCCCGCGCCGTCACATCCCCGGGAATCACAACGACCCGGGCCGGCTGACTGCCCGGGTCGTGTCTTGGACTCTGGTTCCCGCGGGTCCCCAATGGACCCACGTGCCGAGAGGAGAGTTAGCCCCGCATCGTCCGGAAACAATCGGAGCAGTAGACCGGCTTGCCGCTCGTTGGTCGGAACGGGACCTTCGCCTCGTTGCCGCAGTTCGAGCAGGTTGCCGCGAACATCTCGCGGGTGCCGCGATCGCGGTCGCCGTAGCCACCGCCGCCGCCGTAGCCGCCGCCGCCGGCGCTGTAGCTGCCGCCAGCCGAATAGCTGCCGGACGAGCCGTAGTCGCTGCCCGAGCCGTAGCCCGCGCCGCTCGACCCACGGGCAGCCTTGCGGCTGGCCCGGCAGGACGGGCAGCGGCGTGGCTCAGTGAAGCCACGCTGCGCGTAGAAGTCCTGCTCGGAGGCGGTGAAGACGAACTCCTGTCCGCAATCCGCGCAGGTCAGATTCTTGTCGTTGTACAAAGAAAGAACTCCTCTCGGTAGCCGCCGTCGATCCCGCGCTCGGGTTCTCGCGTCAGCCGTGAGAGGAGTCCGGTTCGTGGTCGTCTACGCGTATGCAGCCACGGACCGTGCCGTGACATCTGGGCGAGCCGCAGCATACGCGGTATCGGGGAACCTGCCTAGCCCTGATTTTCGCACGACTTCGAACGGCGACGCCGTGCCGAGGACCCGAGGCCTGGGGTCAGTAAGGGCGCGCCCAGCCGCGCACGCGTTCGACTGCCCGTGCCCAGATCTGGCGGCGTTCTGCCCGGTCCGCCGAGCGCATGGACGGTTCGAACCGTCGGTCGAGTGCCCAGTGGTCGCGCACCTCCTCGGGACCGGACCAGAACCCGACCGCCAGCCCAGCCAGGTAGGCCGCTCCGAGCGCCGTCGTCTCAGGGACCATGGGCCGCTCCACGGTGAGATCGAGGAGGTCCGCCTGAAGTTGAAGCAGGCCGTCGTTGCGGGCAGCCCCACCGTCCACGCGAAGCGTCGCGAGTGGGCGCTCCGTGTCTGCCGCCATGGCCCCTGCGACATCAGCCACCTGCTGGGCGATCGACTCGAGGGTCGCCCGGGCGATCTCGGCCAGCCCGGTTCCGCGGGTGATACCCAGGATCGCGCCGCGGGCATCGGGATCCCAGTACGGCGCACCGAGCCCGGTGAAGGCCGGCACCACCACGACACCGCCGGAATCTGCGGCCGTGGCGGCCAGCGCCTCGACGTCCTCAGAGGAAGCGATGGCGTGGAGGCCGTCGCGCAGCCACTGGACGGCCGCGCCCGCAACGAACACCGATCCCTCCAGCGCGTAGGTAACGGGGCCGCCGGCCTCGAGTTGCCACAGGATCGTCGTGAGCAGCCGGTTCTGCGATGCGACCGGTCTCTGGCCGGTGTTGAGGAGCAGGAAGGCACCCGTCCCGTACGTGGTCTTCGCCTGGCCGGGTTCGAAGCACGCCTGCCCGAACGTCGCAGCCTGCTGGTCACCCGCGAGGGCCGCGATCGGAATTGGCCGGCCAAACAGACTCGCCTCCGTCTCCCTGATCACGCCGGAGCTCGGGACGACCGCCGGCATCATCGCCGCGGGGACACCCACGTGCTCCAGGAGCTCGGCATCCCAGGCCAAGCGGTGAATGTCGAAGAGCAGGGTCCGGCTTGCGTTCGAGACATCGGTGACGTGGACGCGGCCGCCGGTCAGGCGCCAGGCGAGGAAGCTGTCCACGGTCCCGAAGGCCAGCTCGCCGCGTTCCGCCCGCTGCCGCAACCCGGGCGTGCCGTCGAGGATGTGGGCGATCTTGGGTCCGGAGAAGTAGGCGTCCAGCGGCAACCCGGTCCGCTCACGGAAGATTGCCTCGAGGCCCCGCGCGCGCAATGCCTCGCAGGCCGGTGCGCTGATCCGACTCTGCCAGACGATCGCGTCGGCGACCGGTACCCCCGTCGCCCGATCCCAGACGATCGTCGTCTCGCGCTGATTCGTGATCCCGATCGCGGCGATCCGGCCCGGGCCCCCGACGGCCGCGACAACCTCCTGCGCGACCGCGAGCTGCGTATTCCAGATGGCCTCCGGGTCATGCGTCACGTGCCCGGGAGACGGAAACGTCTGCTCGAAGGGCCGCTGCGCACTGGAGACCGGGCGGCCATCGTGCCCGAAGGCGATCGCCCGCGACGACGTCGTGCCCTGGTCCAGCGCGAGGATCAGGCGATCGCCCGCCACGTGACGCTCAGCGCCCCGGGACGCCGTACTCTGCGCGCGCGGTCTCGAGATAGGCGCTGACCTCGGCCGCCTGGCGCGCGGCATCCCAGCCCAGCTCAGCCCCGAGTATCTCCGCGACGCGCGGCGCGATCGACGCTCCGCGATCCGGTAGTTCCTGGGCCAGCCGCATCCTGCGGCTCAGCACGTCATCCAGCGAACCCGCCAGCTCGCGGCGGGCGGCCCACGCCACCTCGGCCTCCAGGTGTTCGGTCTCGAATCCCAGGGGTCGCAGCAGATCACGCTCGCGGCCGAGCCCGACCACAGCGTCCGCCTCGGTGCCGTGCCGGTCGACGAGGCGGCGACTGAATACGCTCAGGAGCCCGGTCTCGCGCTCGATGCGCGATGCCAGCACTGCCAGGTCGCTCAGCGGGGCAGCCCCGATGATCGGCAGCTCCGCCGTCTTGGACGGGCGGGCCCTTGTCCCCTCGGGCCCGAGCGCAACGTCGACGGTGTCGCGGGCCATGACACGGTACGTCGTGTACTTGCCGCCGCCGATCCGCACGACCCCGGACGGGTCCGTGGTGACCTTGTGCTCGCGCGACGCCTTGACCGTCGAGCCACCGACCTCCCCGACCAGCGGCCGAAGGCCGGCGTAGGTACCGAGGATGTCGTCCCGCGACAGGTCGAGCGTCATTCTGTGGTTGACGACGCCGAGGAGCTCGTCCACATCCTCGTCGAGGGCCGTTGGGCGCGCGGGTGGTCGCTCATCCTCGTGATCCGTGGTGCCGATGACCCAGTGGTTGGGCCACGGGATGATGAACACCACCCGGCCGGGGATGCGCAGCGTCATCCCGCCCTGCGCAACGAGACGATCCCGTCTGATGACGATGTGCGCGCCGCGGCTCGGCACGATCCGGCCTGCTCCAGGGATTGGCGCGAACCGCTCATCTGGATGGGCAGCCCAGACGCCGGTTGCGTCGATCACACGGGTCGACCGAATCTCGACGTCGGCGCCGGTGTCCAGGTCGCGGGCCCGGACCCCGATCGCCCGTGCACCCTCCAGCAGCGGTGCTGTCGCCTGGACGCGCGTCGCGACCAGCGCGCCGAGGCCCATCGCCGTCCGGATGACGGCCAGCGTGAAGCGGGCGTCATCCTCCACGCCATCGTGATAGCGGATGCCGGCCTGAAGCCCCTCACGTCGAAGCTGGGGCGCGAACTCAATGGCCGCATCGGGGCGCATGTGTCGGGCGAAACCTGCACCGTGGCGCGAGCCGAGCAGGTCGTACAGGAAGATGCCGGACCCGTAGAAGCCCTGGTGGACGAGCGGCCAGCCGTAGATCGGGAACAGGAACGGCTCCAGGCGGACCAGGTGCGGCGCAAGTCGGATCAGGCGCGCCCGTTCCTCGAGCGCCTCGGCCACGAGCCCGAAATGCAGCTGTTCCAGGTAGCGCAGGCCTCCGTGGATCAGCCGTGATGACCGGCCGGATGTGCCGGCCGCGACGTCCGTCTGCTCGATGAGTGCGACCCGCAGGCCGCGGCTCGCCGCGTCGAGGAGCGCACCCGAGCCCACGATTCCGCCGCCGACAATGAGGACGTCGAACTGTTCGTCGGCCAGGGCCGCAAGCGTCGCGGCACGCTGCTCGCCGAGCGGCTGGGTAGACATCTCGGCGGCCACCCTCATGCCTCCGGCGGGCGGCGCCGGGCCACGCGCCAGAGCACGAACGCGGTGCCCGCCAGCAGGACGACGATCGTCAGCGGTGCGTGGAAGATCACGCGCTGGACGGCCTCGGGCAGGAACCCGGTTGCGATGGCGGCGCCGAGGATCACGGCCACCGCGGCCGTCGCCACCAGGACGACCTCACGAAGGCCGGGCTGGGCGCCCTCAGCCATGATCGGCTTCAGGCGGGATTCCGATCGGAGCCACGAGGACCCTGCCGGCCAGCGCCGCGCCTCGTCGCGTCCGCAGCCCCGTCTTCGGACGGTGGAACGTCACCGTGAGATCGGCCTGCACGACCGGATCCGATGGATCGCCCGATGACAGGTCGACGGCCGTCGGGGTGTCGACCGAGACGACCGGAACGCCGGCGGCGCGAGCACGGGCGATCAGCTCAACGGCGCCCCGGATCGGTTCGCGCAAGGCACCGGCGACGCCCGTCCCGAGCAGGGCGTCCACGACGACCGAGGCACGCTCGATCTCCCCGCCCATGGTCACGAGATCCCGCGCGACGGGTGCGTGGAGACGGGTCACGCGCGGCTCGGCCGCGAGGCGATCCCAGTTCCGCGTCGCATCGGGCGTTCGGGGCCTTGCCGCCGGAGCCACGAGCGCGGCAACGACATCGAAACCGGCCTGGGCCAGCCGACGCGCGGCAACGAAGCCGTCGCCACCGTTGTTGCCGGGCCCGCACAGGACGAGGATCGGGCCGCGACCGAGCCGACCCGTGGCCTCCGCCAGGGCGCGGGCCGCGGCAGCAACCGCCGTCCCGGCATGCTCCATGAGGCGCGACACCGGGCACTCCGAACGCGTTGGCCCGAAGATCCGCTCCGGCCATGGCCTCGGCGCCGATCGGCCCACGCGCGGCAGTCTCCGCCCAGCGCTGACGCAGCCCCCGAAGATCGAGCGTGAACAGCTCCGGATCGTCGCCGGGCAACGGAGGGGCACCTGGGTTCGGAAGAGTGGAAGCGGGTTTCACGGCACGCGAAGCGTAGCCGAGCCTCAGGCGATCGGTAGCCGGGCGCGACGGCGATCGGCGGGATGGCGCTCTGCGAGGCCGTCGCGCACCAGCGCATCGAGGGCGACGGTCATGGATTCGTCCTCATGCGCGCCCATCGATGCCGGGATCGCGGCCCACGTGTCGTCGGGTGCATCCCGGAGGAGGTCGAGCAGCCGCCCCCTCAGCCAGCGACTGGTGGTCTCGAATGGCGCCGGGCGCTCCCGCACCGCCATCGTCCGGCCCACCGCCTCGGGGGCTTCGCCGCCGACCGCGTCGAGCGCGTACCGGCACCACGACGCCGCGGGGCAGCCCGCACATTGAGGCGCTCGAGGCTTGCAGAACGTCGCACCGACGTCCATCAGGGCGTGTGTCCAGGAACCCGGCGCATCCGGCGGCACGCTGGCGTCGGCGATCCTCTGCAGCTCCGCTGCCCCAAGTGCGCCGAGGGAACCGCCGATCGCCCGCGAGAGCACCCGTCGGACGTTGACATCGACCGCGCCGACAGGCCGCCCGAATGCCAGGGCGGCAACCGCGCGTGCCGTGTACGGCCCGACGCCGGGAAGCCGCCCGAGTGCCTGGAGGTCGTCGGGAACGTGCCCACTGGTGGTCGGCCACGATCGCGATCGCGGCCTTGCGCAGCGCGAGGGCCCGGCGGTTGTACCCGAGGCCGCGCCACGCGCGGAGAACGGCGGCCGGCGTCGCCGCGGCGAGCGTCTGGACGGTCGGAAACTCCGCCATGAAACGTGTCCAGTAATCGGCCGCACGGGCAGCCTGGGTTTGCTGCGCCATCGTCTCGGAAACCAGGATCGCGTAGGGATCCATGGTCGCGCGGAAGGCCAGGTCGCGGCCGCGGGCTGCGAACCAGTCGAGGACGGCGGCGCGCAACTCCGGGGACGCGGCGGTGGGCGAAGGCGGCGCGGCAGGCGCCCGTGGCGCGGCTGATCGAGTTACGGCGGACCGGGGCACGGCCGTACGATAGCGGCATGCGATTCGGAGCGGCCTACTGGATCCAGCGCACCGACTGGCCGGCATTGCGCGACGCGTGTCTGGCGGCTGAAGCGGCCGGTTTCGATGCCGTCTGGCTGGACGACCACCTGCTGTCCGACGAGGGCGACTGGACGAGCCCCAAGCTCGAGGGCTGGGCATCGCTGGCGGCGCTCGCGCCGCTCACGACCCGGGTGGACCTGGGCACGATGGTGGCCGCCAACACCTTCCGCAATCCGGGCCTCACCGCGAAGCTCGCGACGACCCTTGACCACGTATCGGGCGGGCGCGCCGTCCTGGGCATCGGCGGCGGCTGGTTCGAGCGGGAACATGACGCCTTCGGCTTCGATTTCGGGTCCGGGTTCGGCGAGCGCCTCGACCGCCTCGACGAGGCCGTCATGCTCATCCGCCGCCTCCTGGACGGTGAGCGGATCACGCACGAGGGCCGGTTCTACACGTTCCACGATGCGCTGTGCGAGCCGCGACCGATCTCGGCAGCCACTCCCGATCCTCATCGGCGGCTCGGGCCGCCAGAAGACGCTTCGAACCACCGCCCGTTACGCCAACCGATGGAACGGCTACGGGACGCCGGAGGAGATCGCCGAGACCTCGGCGGTGCTCCGCGAGCGGTGCGAGGAGATCGGACGACCGTTCGAGGCAATTCATCGGACGGTGACCATGGAGGTCGCCATCCGGGACACCGAGGCGGAGGCGATCGCCGACTTCTCGACAATCGCGGCAATTCACGGGATCGAGAACGAGGTCGGCTCGGATGGGTCGGCGCGGGGCCTCAGTGCGGCCGGGCCACCCGAACGGGTCGCCGAGTACGTTCGCGCCTACGCGGACCTCGGCATCGACGAGGTCCTCTGGATCTTCCGCAATCCCTTCGACCTCGAGACCATCCGCCGCATGCCGGAGGTTCGGGCGCTCGTCGGTTGACCCGGACGGGGCGCGTCGCCCCGCCCCCGGTCGGGATCAGACCTTGAGCATCACGTGTTTGACGACCGTGTAGTCATCGATCGCGTACATCGACTGGTCCTTGCCGTAACCCGACTCCTTGAACCCGCCGTGCGGCATCTCGGATACCAGCGTGAAGTGGTCGTTGATCCAGACCGTGCCGAACTGGATGGCCTTCGCGACCCGCATCCCGCGGCCGATGTCTGAGGTCCACACGGACGCCGCGAGCCCGAACCGGACGTCGTTCGCCCAGGCGATCGCCTGGTCCTCATCGGCGAAGCGCTGGACGGTGACGACCGGCCCGAAGACTTCGTCCTGGATGATCTCGCTCTTCTGATCCGCGCCGGCGATGACCGTCGGCTCGTAGTAGGCCCCGGGCCTGTTCGGCCGGTGGCCGCCGGTGACGATCTCGGCGGAGCCGCTTGCGCGGTCCACCATCCCCTCGACCTTGTCGGCCTGGGCCGCGGCGATGAGCGAGCCCATCTCGATGTCGTCGCCCTCTGCCGGGTCGCCCCACTTGATCGTCTTGACCTGGGCCGCGAGGTCAGCGACGAAGTTGTCGTAGACCTTGGGGCCGGTGATCACGCGGCACGGGGCCGTGCAATCCTGGCCGGTGTTCCAGTACGAGAATGTCTTGAGGTTGTCGATGACCGCCGCGGCATCGGCATCGTCGAAGACGATGACCGGAGCCTTGCCGCCGAGCTCCAGGTGGAGGCGTTTGACGCGGTCGGCGGCGACCTTGGCGATGTGCTTCCCGGTGTCCGTGTCGCCAGTTACCGAGATCATCGCGACCTTGGGATGCCCGACCAGATGGTCGCCGATGGTGGCCCCGGTGCCGGTGATGACGTTGAGGACGCCGGGCGGCAGGATCTCCGCGGCAATCTCCGCCAGGACGAGCGCGGTGAGCGGCGTCCGCGCGGACGGCTTGAGCACGACCGTGTTGCCGGCCATGAGGGCGGGGCCGATCTTCCAGCCGGCCATCATGATCGGATAGTTCCATGGCGCGATGGATGCGACGACCCCGACCGGCTCACGTCGGATCAGGCTCGTCCGACCGGCGATGTACTCGTTCGCGGCCTTGCCTTCCATGACCCGCCCGGCGCCCGCGAAGAAGCGCAGGTTGTCGACCACGACGGGGACCTCGTCGATGGCCGCCCCGACCGGCTTGCCGGTGTTCCGGCTTTCAAGCCGGCCGATCTCGTCGGCCCGTGCCTCGAGGGCATCCGCAAGCTTGAGCATGAGGAGGCTGCGGTCCTGCGGCGTCGAGTGCTGCCACGTTTCGAACGCGGTCGCGGCGGCGCTGGCCGCCCGGTCCACGTCCTCAGCGCCGGACGCCGGGACGTGGGCGATGACCTCGCCGTTGGCGGGGTTCTCGACGGCGAGGGTCTTGCCACTCGCGCTGTCGACCCACTTGCCGTTGATGAACTGCTGGAACGTCTGGACCTTGTCCATGACCTCGGTCATCGGGCGTACCTCCGGGGAGCTGCTGCCCGGCCGCCGCTTTGAGGGCGCGCGCCGGGTCGAGGGATGTCCGCCATTGTGCCTCAGTGGCGGAAACGTGTTCCGGCCCGCGAGCCGGCTCAGCCCGTCGGAGCCGCGCTAGAGGCTGAGTGCCACCGCCAGCGCCGCGAGGCTGGCGACCCCGACCGCCAGGTCCGCCCAACTCCATGCGATCGGCCTGAACGTCGTCCGCGGTCCGCTCCCGAAGGCACGCGCGTCCATCGCCAGGGCGAGCTGGTCCGCGTGCCGGATCGCCCGGATGAGGAGGCCGATCAGGAGTCGCGGGTGCCAGTTCGCGCCCAGTCCCCGGATACGTCGCGCGTGGCGGAGCGTCGTGAGGTCCTCGCCGAGGCGGGGCGCCGCCTGGTACGCGGCAAGTGCCCCGTATGCGAAGCGCGCAGGGACGTGACCCTGCTGGACCAGCGCGTCCACGAGCCGCGTCGGTTCGGTGGTCTGGGCGAACACCACGCCGACCGAGACAATGGCCAGGACGCGTGCCCCGAGGGCGGCCGCGACCTCGGCGGCTTCGCGCGTCAGCCTGAGTGGTCCGATCCGGGCAATCTCCGCGGACGTCGGATCCGTGTTGGACGCGGAGAACACGAGATTCGCGAGTGCGATGGAGGCCGCCACGAAGGCGAGCGGCGCCAGTCCTCGGACCAGGCGGGCCGGCGGGATGCGCCCGAGGACGAGACCGGCCACGATCGCGACACTCGCGAGGAACATCGGCGGACCCGCCTTGAGCGTGAACGCCAGGCCCACGAGCCAGGCCACCGCCAGCGCCAGCTTGACCAGCGGGCTCGCCCGGCCGAGCAGGCTCTGCTCCTGCGCTGCGGTCAGGTCAAGCGGGCTGAGCATCAGGCGCCCGTCGCCAGTGGCGATGCTGCCGATGCGCGGTTCGGTGCGTCGTCGGCCACGATCCAGCCGTCCGCAACCTCGATCCGACGGCGCGCGACGGTCGCGGCGAATCGCGTGTCGTGCGTCGCGGCAATGACCGCGGTCCCCTCCCCCACGAGCTCGTCGATGATGGCGGCCATGGCCTCCCAGCCGCGGCGATCCTGGCCGAAGGTGGGCTCGTCCAGGACGAGCAGGCGCGGGCGACGGGCGAGCGCCGTCGCAACGGACAGCCGCCGCTGCTCGCCGCCCGAGAGTCGATATGGGCTGCGTCCCGCGAACCGCTCGAGTGGCAGACCGAGGCGCTCGAGGAGATCGGTCGCCCGGCGCGTCGAGGCCGGCTCCAGCCCGAGTGAGATCTCGCCGGCAACCGTGTCCGCGAGGAAACCGAGCTCGGGATCCTGGAAGACGTATCCGACGAGCTCGGCGAGTCGCCGTGCCCGGAGCCGCGCCGGATCACGACCGTCCAGGCGGACCGTCCCGAGGCCGGGCCGAACCAGCCCGGCGATGAGCCGGAGGAGCGTGGACTTCCCGCCGCCGTTCGGGCCCACGAGAGCGACGCGCTCCGCGGGCCCGATGCCGAGTTCGATGTCGCGGACGACGGGGTGTCCTCGCAGGTACTCGAACCGGACCCCCCGAAGTTCCGCCAGGTCCGGCGCGCGCCACAATCGCCGGGACCGTGGACGTCCCGGGCATCCTGGGCGTCTCGGGCTCCCGCGACGAGGTATCGCTGGGCAGCCAGATCCCTTCGTGAGCGAAGCGATTCCCGGAGCGGGCCAACACGTCCGCCGGCGCTCCGAGATCGATCGGCGCACCGGTCGCGTCAAGCGCCAGCACGATATCCGCCAGGGGCCACGCCAGGTCCGCCCGATGCTCGACGAGGACGATGGTCGTGCGGCGCTCTTCCTTGAGTACCTCGAGTCGCTCGAACAGGGCCCTTGCCCCATCCGGATCCAGGTTCGCGGTCGGCTCGTCGAGGACCAGAACGGCGGGCCACGGCGCCTCGACCCCGGCCAGCGCAAGCCGCTGTTGCTCGCCGCCGGACAGTCGGGTGCCGCGACGTCGTTCGAAACCCCCCAACCCGGCGGCACGGAGCGCATCCGGGACGCGCGCCCGCATTGCCGCGAGCGGCCACGCCCGGTTCTCCAGCCCGAACGCGACGTCGTCCGCGGCCCGGTCCATGACGAGCTGGCTGCCCGGGTCCTGGAAGAGGATGCCGACTCGCGCGGCGACCTCGGCAGGCGCGGCAGTTGCCGTCTCGAGGTCCCCGATGCGGAGGGAGCCGGACCACTCCCCGGGGACGTCGCGCGGGACCAGGCCCGCGATGGCCCGGGCGAGCGTGCTCTTGCCCGACCCGGACGGCCCGACCACGAGGAGCACCCCGCCCGCTT
Source organism: uncultured Chloroflexia bacterium (assembly GCA_963697415.1). GTDB lineage: Bacteria > Chloroflexota > Limnocylindria > Limnocylindrales > CSP1-4 > UBA5189. Next base: position 1,843,076 of record CAVONW010000003.1, on the reverse strand, counting down.
CCAGGCGCAGGTCTATGCCCGTGAGGGCCGGCCGATCCGCGCCGAGGTACCGGAAGGTGACCCCTTCGGCGGTGATCGGGAGCGGGCCGCCGGACCCGTCGAGCCGGATCAGCCGGGAAACCCTTCGAGGACGCCGGTGCGGCGCAGCGACCGGACGAGCGCGATCGACCCGAACCCCGCGATGGCGATGGCGGAGATGGCCATGGCGATGCCTCGCGCGACCTGGACGTCCGCAGCGAAATCCGGGTACCAGACGACCCAGTCGTGGATCCACGCGGCGGCGGCGGACGCCAGCGCGGCGATCGCAACCACCGGCAGGGACCACGTTCGGTAGAGCGTGAACGCAAACACGAGTTCGGCCGCCGCACCCTGGACGAATCCGGACAGGAGGACATCCGGCCCCCAGGGGCTGCCGAGGAGCGTCGAGACGCCGGCCGCGACGAGCTCCGCGTAGAGCGCCGCTCCCGGCTTCCGGACAATCAGCGGTCCGAGGACGGCAGGCATGAGCCAGCCGCCGTAGATCAGGAAGGCGCCAAGCGGAGCCGCAGCGCTGGCGGGAGCCAGGATGCTCCAGGCGGCGTTCAGGGCCACGAACGCGACGCCGAAGGCCACTCCGATGATCGCCGTCACGAGGATGTCGCGGGTCCGCCAGCGGCTTTCCGCAGCGACACGCGATGCCGTGTCTGCAGGCGCGGGGATGATCGAGGTCATCGTTGCAGGTCCTCCAAGACAGAGACGCCGCCCTCGAGAAGAGGACGGCATCGAGCTTGAACGGGCCTGCTTCCTTCGCCGGTATGAGCCGGATCAGGTTCGGCGGGTCTGTGGCTGGGCCACACTCTCAGCGCCGTGGCGCTCCCCGGAGGCGATCTTCAGTTGTAGGCGCCGATTCTACATCGCGCCGGCGAGCCGCTCGTCGATCCAGGAGATCACCTCGGCGATGATCTGCGGTCCTTCGGGCTCGTTGTGGGGCTCGTGGCGGATACCCGCGTAGACGCGCCGCGTCACGCCCGGCAGCGCGGCAAGTGGCTCGCTGGCGCGCGCCGGCACGATCGGATCGTCCAGGCCGTGGATCACCAGCGTCGGGATGGTCAGGCTGGATACGGCGTCGCGCACGCGCGCCTGTTCCGCGAACCCGAGTGCGCCCATGCGGCTCGTCGTTGCGTACAGCATCAGCGGATCGGCCCGGACCGCCTCCTGTCGTGCCACGTCCCGGGACCGGTGCGGCGGATTGATCCCGTTGGCGAATCCGCAGGTGTGGCGCGATCCGGGCGAGGATCGGGGCCAGCTTGTGCTTCCAGGCGGCGAGGTCGTCGTCGAGGCCCGGGGCGGACAGCACGAGCAGGTCGGGCGGCGGGCGGCCGTCGACGCAGTATCCGAGCACGATGAGCCCGCCCAGCGAGTGTGCGTAGACCACGACCGGGAGGCCGGGCAGCGTTGCCCGGACGGCCGACAAGCCGATCCTCGAGGTCGTCGTGGAAACGCGCCCAACTGTCCACCCAGCCTCGCTCGCCGCCAGAGGCGCCGTGTCCTCGCAGATCCCAGGCGAAGGTCTCGAGACCGGCCGCCGCAAGCTGTTCGCCAACCTCCTCGTAGCGACCGGAGTGCTCCCCGAGTCCATGGACGATGAGAACGGCTGCTCGCGGGGCATCGGCCGGCCAGTGGCGTGTGAGCAGCCGGATCCCGTCCCGGGTCGCGGCCGTGTCCGTTGTCGATGGCATCGCCGGAGCGTACTCCGCACGGACGCCGGCCGCAGGGTCGCGCGTACCATCGGGGACATGAGCGATTCGGCGGATTGGCTGGAGGTCGGAGACCGGGTCTTCACGCGGCGCTACCAGTTCTTCGATCAGCAGATCGGCCTCGTCCTCGGCGACGGGACGGCGCTGGTGATCGACACGCGTACCACCCCGGGTCACGCTCGCGAGGTTCTCGCCGACGTCGCCCGCGATCACCCCGGATCCGGTGCGCCTGGTGGTCGACACCCATTGGCACTCAGACCACGTGTTCGGGAACCACGAGTTTCGACCGGCAACGATCTGGGGCCACCAGCGATGCCGAAGCCGCCTGCTGGAGAACGCCGAGGAGCAGCGAGCCCGGCTCATCGCAGGGATGCCCGATCTCGCCGACGAGCTCCGCGCCGTCGTCATCGACCCGCCCGATAGCACGTTCACCGATGCGACCACGATCGAGGTCGGCGGGCGTCCCGTGGAGCTGCGCTACCTGGGGCGTGGCCACACGGACGCCGACATCGTGGTGCTCGTCCCCGATGCCGGCGTCCTCTTCGCGGGCGATCTGCTCGAGAACGACGCCGTGCCGTGGTTCGGCGACGGCTACCCGATCGAATGGCCGGAGACGGCGGCTCGGTTGCTGGCCCTGGTGAGCGGACCGGTTGTGCCGGGCCACGGGTCCGTCGACGATCGCGCCTTCGTTGAGCGCCAACTGACGGAGTTTCGCGCGGTCGCGTCCGCGGCGACGCGCCTGCACCGGGGCGACCTGGATCGCGAGGCCGCACTCGCGGTCATGCCGTACTCGGGAGAGGCGGCCGTGGGCCCCCTGGACCGGGCGCTCGCCCAGCTTCGCGGCGAGCTGGACTGAGGCAGCGAGGGTCAGCCCCCGACGCGGACGATCCAGCGGCCGCGGGCCTCGGCGGCGCGAATGGCATCCAGCGCCGGCTCCAGCGTCTCGAGCGTCACCTCGGTGACCCGCTCGGCCAGCGAGCGCGGCCGGAGATCCGTCGCGAGGCGCTCCCAGAGGCGGCGGCGCTTCGCGATGGCGAGATATGCCGAGTCCATCCCGAGGAGCGCCGTGCCCCGGAGGATGAACGGGAACACGGTCGTGACGAGCGCCGGGCCGGAGGCGTTGCCACAGGCCGCAACGCCTCCACCGCGTCGGAGGGTCCGCAGGATGTACGGCAGCGTGGCCGCGCCGACGGAGTCCACTGCGCCCGCCCAGCGCTCGGGCTCCATGGGCTTGCCCTCGGCGGCCACCTCCTCGCGTGTCAGGAACCCGACCGCACCCAGGGTCCCGAGCCAGGCCTGCTCCCCGGGCTTGCCGGTGGCGGCCCAGACCTCGTATCCGAGCTCGGCCAGGATCGCAATGGCCGTGCTGCCCACCCCACCGGTCGCGCCGGTCACGAGGACGGGTCCGTTCGCGGGCTCCAGGCCACGCGTCTCAAGTTCCGCCACAGCCATTGCTGCCGTGAACCCGGCCGTGCCGATGGCCATCGCATCGCGCGCCGAAAGGCCGGGTGGCAGCGGGACCGTCCACTGGGACGGCAGGCGGGCGTACTCGGCGTAGCCGCCATGCCGGCTCACCCCGAGGTCGTAGCCGTGGGCGATGACCTCGGCGCCCTTGACGAACGCTGAGTGGGATGACCGGACGACCGTCCCGGCAAGGTCGATCCCGGGCACGAGCGGGTAGGCCCGTGCCACCTTTCCGGCGGCCGTGGCCGCGAGGCCATCCTTGTAGTTCACGGACGACCAGGCCACGCGGACCTCGACGTCACCGTCGGGCAGATCGGCCGGGGTCAGGGTGCGCAGACCGCGCTCGAAACGCTCGTCCTGCCGATCGACGACATAGGCGCGAAAGGTCTTCGGAATGGCTGGCACGTGGTCTCCGCGGCGGACGCTGGTTCAGTGTCGATCCATATCATGCCCCGCCCGAGCCTCGGGGCACCAGGCCGTCACGGGCAGATGACGAACTGGCGAACTGGCGCGGTTGCGCCTTCCGCCCCGTTCGACGCCCGCGCCGTGACCGACCAGTAATAGGGAGTCGCAGCGCCGCAGTCTCGCCCGAATGGCAGAGGCGCGGGGGGAGACCATTCCCACGGTGGACCACCCGAACCCGCCGGAAGGATCTGGTTGTACAGCGGCGACCCGAGGTTCGACTGCGTCGAAACCCTGATCCGGAACGTCGTCGGGAAGCACGACGGCAGCGGGCTGTAGTTCCACTGGAACAACGGTGGATTCCCGCCGCCGCTGTCGAAGATGAGGAAGAAGTCGCTGGGCAGCATCAATGTCGGGGCCGGCGGCAGGCATGGCGGGGCCGTCGGCGTAGGCGTTGGGGTGGCGGTTGGCGGAGCCGTGGGCGGTGTCGTCGGCGGGGCTGTCGGCGGGGCTGTTGGCGGGGCTGTCGGCGGGGCTGTCGGCTGGGCTGTCGGCTGGGCTGTAGGCGGGGCTGTCGGACCCCCAGTCCTCGTGGGCGCCGGGGTTGGCGCGCTCGTCGGGATCCCGGAAGTGTCCGGGGTAGGCTCACCGCTCTCGGACGGCACGGGCGTCTCCGTTCGGACCGGCGTGGCTGTTGGCAGCGGGACGCTGGCCGAGATGAAGACCGTCACGGATGCCGGCGCGCCGAGCTCTCCGGTGCTGCTCTGGGCCCGCGCCGTGACCACGAACGCGCCCTCGCCCGTGGGCACCCACAAGAAGTGCCCAGTCGCCAATCGGGACGGAGGATCCACGGGACTCGTGGCCACGACCTCGCCGTCAACCTCCAGGATTGTCAAGGTGACGCCGGCCTGATCAGCGGCGTGCGTGACGACCTCCGTGGGAGCCAGGGGCAGGACGGACCCATCGAGCGGAGCATCGATCCACGAAGTTGCCTCGACCAGGGCAGCCCGGCCGAGGAGCGGAAGTGCGGCCAGTACGAGCGCCGCCACGAGGACGGCGGGCGCAACCGGACGGCTGCCGCGGGCGGTCATCAGTAGCCCGTCGCCGTCGCGAAGTCCTGCGCGCAGGCGGCTTGCTGCGCCGGGGTCCCGACGAACGGCTTCTTGATGGTGTCCCACCACCAGCCGTAGGACGGCACGCAGGACTTGCCCTGCTTGACGACTGGGATCACCCCGAACGCTACAACCGGGTCGAAGCAGTCGGGCGCATAGGCAGGCCGGGTGATGTTGGCGATGATGCCGGCGCCATCCTGGAGCAGGACCCAGGCCCGGTTGCCATGGTCGACGAAATAGAGGTTGCCCTGGCCCTGAACGTAGATGTAGCCCGGATTGTTCGGTTCCCGCCACTCGTTGACATCGGTCAGGTAGTAGTCGCGATTGATCAGAACCTTGCTGTTGAGGGCAGCGAACAGCTTCTCGTAGATCGAGGCGTCCTTTGGCACGGCCGCCGGGATCTCGACGGCACCCTCAGCCTTCGAGGGATCCGGAATCGAGACCGTCAGTCTCGTGAACGGCTCTCCCGCCACGCTCTCAACGACATTGCCCCAGCTCTTCTTCACCGGGTCGTAGACCTTGTGCGGCCAGTCCTTGACGAAGGAGCCCATCGACAACGTCATCCGGCACTCCCCGGTCGTCGGCAACGGGATCGCCGTATTGCGCGCGATCGTCACCCTGAACCGCGGGGGGCGAAGCGTTCCCCACGGGTGCGGGACGACGTACACGCCCTGGGGAACCTGGACGCCCGTGAGCGCCTTGGCCTCGTCGGTCCTCAGGGCGTCGAACTCGGCCACGAGGGCATCGATCAGCTCATCAGCGATGGCGTCACAGGAGTCCGTTCCAAGAGACTGGCTCGCAAGGTAGGCAACCGAGCACGGATCCACCCCGATGGCACCCTGCACCCCGGAGCTGGCCAGGTCGATCAGGGCATCCTTGAGCTCGCCTTTTCCAAGAGCTATGAGCTCCTTGGTGTTCGGGAGGCTCGGCGGGATCCCGACCGACGTGAGCGCGACCGAGATCGCGACCTTCGCAATGCCTTCGCAGAAGTCGCTCCCCGCGATCGTCGAGCACAGGCTGTACTTCGCGATCGCCTTCGCGAACTGCTCCTGGATCCACGCCCAGGCCTCGGTCACGGCGTCCCAGGCGTCGGCCACGAAGTCGACGAAATCCTCGAAGGCGCCGGCCAGGGTCCACCCGCTGGTCGATCCGTGGAACTCGCAGAAGAAGTCGCCCACCTTCAGGTTTCCCTTGCCGCCCAACTCGCCGGGCAGGCCCCCGGGCACGGCGGGAGCGAAGCCCGTCACCAGCACGCAATCGGCGAACTGCTCGTTGGCGTTCTTCGGCGGGGTGAATTCGAGGACGAGGCTGTACGGCTTCAGTCCGGATGGCTTCGTAGTCGGCTGCGGTCCGGGCGGGAACGTCGCCTTTGTGTCGATCGAGAAGCCGTCGCTCACAACGGTGAACTTCACGAAATTGGACACCTCGGCGGCGACCTTCGCGCCGTCCATCGGGATGGCCCGGACGTAGAGGACGCTCGGCGTGAAATGCGGCAGCAGCCAGGTGGCCGCGTGGGCCTCGACACCCGAAGCCGGAGGAGGCGAACCCACGGGAGACGGCGGCGCGGACACGATGGCGCCGAATTCGGCCAGGTTGAGCTGCTGGACGAGGCCGCCACTGAGGACATCGCCGATCTTGGCTGTCGGGGCCGGCGGCGCGAAGAGCGGCCGGAAGTCGATCGGGAACTCGCCACCCTGGGTGCCGTCCTTGAGCGGCTCAACCTTCTGGAGGAGCACGCCCGGGATATCCGGGGCGAGGTTCGGCGACATCGGGAAGGCGGCCACCTGCCAGACCAGCGAATCCACCCCGGTCGCATTCGTCAGCCAGCGGAAGTCCTTCGAGAGCGGGTTGCTGACCGCGCCATGCTTCGTCCAGGCGACGAGTTCGCCGGTGCGCAGGAGTAGCTCATTGAGCGCAATCTCAGGCGTTCCGGAAGGAGCATGCTGGGCGATCCAGTCGAGGCTCGTGAACGTGCCGCCGGCGAACAGGCTGGCTGCGCCTCCCCCGCCCACTGGGGCCGGGTTCTCGGAACCGGGCGGTGGCGGGGCGTCCTGGTGCCCGGTGCCCAGCGGCAAGAGCCCTGCGCCCTGCCAGCCCCAGGCCTCGATGTCGACGGCTGTCGAGGCGAGGTCGTCTGGCAGGTACGGGCTGAAGTCGAGCTCGCCGTCGATCCGCTCGACGAAGTCGTTGGGATCGGCCGGCACCCGGCCCCAGGGGCCTTCGTCCTGGGACAGATAGAGGTACGCCCGGTCGACATCGCCATCGACGAGCAGGTGGCCCTGTGACAGCGTCGCATCGCCGGTCCAGTCGGGATCGCCACACTCTGGCGGGACGTCGAGGGCAAGCAGGTCACCCTGCTCCTCCACGGAGCTGTCATACGTGGAGACGGAGAAGAGGTAACTGCCGGCGGTGGCAGCCGTGGTGAACGAATTCGAACCGCCCGGGCCCGTCGCGAACGTCGCGACCTCGGCGAATGCCGTCGAGTTCGGGCCCAGGCCGTAGACGGCAAGGCCGGTGGCGTTGGTCGCGTCGCTGGAGACGGCCAGCTTGATCGTGCAGTCGTCGACACTCGACTCGACCTCTGGGGGCACGAAGAGGCCGGTGCCGGCGGTGAGCGGCCCGACGCTGACATCGGGTCCGGCACCCGACCACGACGCCAGCGTCGCGATTCCGGGACCCGCCACGGCGGTCTCGCCCTTGAAGAACCGGGCACTTGTCGCACGGGCGATCTCTGCGGCGCCGTCCGGTCTCGGCACTTCCTGTGAATGCATCGGAACGTAGACGACCGTCCCGGCCTCGAGCGGCAGCTGTGGATCAAGGCCGTCGTTCCAGCGCGGCAGGTCGGACGCGTCGCCTTCCACCCGCGCGGCTGCTGCGAAAGCCGATTCCCCGTCCTCGACGGTCACCGGCCGGACCGCCCGGAATCGCGGCGGAACCGGGTCCACCGTCAACCGGAGCGGGGCCGATTGGGCCTCGCGGCCTCTGGTATCGGTGGCCCGAGCGACCAGGACGGCGGGGCCGGCTTCACCGGGTGTCCACGTCCAGCGGGCGACCTGGGCCGGCCCGCCACCCGAATTCGAGGCTTCGGCGAGGAGCCGCGCACCCAGCCACAGCTCGACGGACGCTATGGGCTGGTCTCCGAGCGCCCGGACCGTCAGGGTCGTCGGGAACCCAAGGTTGACCACCGACTCGCCGGCGTGGGCGACCGACACGATGAGGGCCGCGACCGGAGGCTGCGGAGCCTTTTCTGGCGCTGGGCGCGGCTGCAACCCGATGATCGCCGCGATGATTCCGGCCACCACCAAGAGGACCACGACGGCCAGAAGGTTCCTGGGTCGGCGCAGAGCGGAAGTTGCGTTCACCTGCCCGCCTCGGGCCGGTCTTGGATCCCGAACAAGGAACCACGGCCCATGGCAGGCATCGATGCACCTATGGCTCGCGCGCAAACGGCAACCGGGCGCGGTGGGACGCCGGCCGTCGCCCGATCCGCATCATCGACCGGGCGGATCAAGGCCATGGGCGGGAGTGTAGCGACTGAGTCGCTGCCCATTCGACCGATTCCGCGCCGCTTCCAGCCTCCTGGGCTGGCCAGTCAGGACCGTGCGGTAGAATGCCTCGGCGCCGCGACGGCGCGATCGCTGGCGAGTGGCCAAACGGTAAGGCACCTGACTCTGGATCAGGGGATTGAAGGTTCGAATCCTTCCTCGCCAGCCACTGTCCTCTCTCGGGACATCGTGGACGCCTGTCTCACGTCATCGTGGACGAGTGTAGGCGCGGCTGATAGTCGCGGCCGGCATCGAGGACGAGCTCCCGGAGGAGCGAGCCGTCCTGGCCCACGACCCGGACGTAGTCGTCGGCGATCAGGAGCTTGACCGGCTCGCCGATGTGCGCCCGACCAAGCCCGATATGGCGGAGCCGGCTCAGGTACCGGACGGTCACGTTGCCCGCCTTGCTCACCCGGTCCTGTCGAACCCGGAAGTGGCCGCCGGCCAGATCGGCGGCCGGTCGGGCCTTGAGCCGGGCGCTGTAGGCGACCAGCGGGGTTCGGCCGTGGACGGCCCGGTGGGGCGGCTCGGTGTTGTAGTAGTCCCGGAAGGCGTCGAGCTGGAGACCGAGGATCTCGGGGGTGTCCGCCGGTGGCTGCTTGGCGAGATAGCGCTTCAGGGTCTGGTGGAAGCGCTCGATCTTGCCGCACGTCTGGGGATGGTTGGGCGTCGAGTGCTTGGCCACGACCCCGAGCCGCTCAAGCTCGATCTCGAGCCGGATCCGGCCGCGCCGCGGGCCCCCGGTGAACACCGCCCCGTTGTCGGTCAGCAGGCCGGCCGGGGCGCCGTGGCGCTCGGCCGCCGCCAGGAAGGCCCGGACGACATCGCCGCCCTTGACCGTCCGGAAGGCGTCGGAGGCGAGGAGCAGCCGGGAGTGGTCGTCGACGAGGTTGAGGATCTCGACATCACTCCCGTCGGCCAGCCGCCAGTGGGTCGTGTCGGCCTGCCAGAGCTCGTTCGGCAGGGCGGCCTCGAACCGGACGTACGACGACCGCGGCCGCTTGTGCGGCTGGGGGTGATCAGGCCGTGGTGCCGAAGGATCCGCCACACCGTCGCCGGCGAGGGCACCGCGGTGAAGCGGCGGCCAAGGTGGTGGGCGATCGTCGCCGGTCCGGCGTCGTGGCCCGCACTGGCGAGCTCGGCCCGGACCGCCACGATCGCGGCCTCGAGCTCCGGCGCGGTCCGGTGCGCGCAGGAGTGCGGTCGCCGGGAACGCGGGGCCAGGGCCGCGTAGCCGCCCTGGCGGTAGCGGGCGAGGAGTCGATACAGCCACCTCCGGGAGATCCCGTGGAGCCGGGCGATCTCGGTCGGGCTCCGGCCCTCGAGCACCACGGCGTCGACCACATAGCGCTCGAGCCCCATCGCCACACCCTCCTCCGAAGGTGTCCACTATCTCCCGAGACATCTGTCCACTATGTGGTGAACTCAGACACTTCCTCGCCAGCCAAACTCCCGGTTTCCCGATCAGAACGGCCCACCGCGTCGCCGGCTCGCCTAGGATCCCTCCTGCGCAACGACCAGATCGCCAATGGCAGCTTCCACTCGGTGCCTGAAGGGCACGGTGGAGTTCAAGGATGAGGGAGCGTCGTATGAATCTCGCGCTATGGGTGGTTCAGGTCCTGTTGGGAGTTGTCTTCCTCGGCCAGGGAATCTTCAAGTTCGCGGCTCCCGACGGATTGCCCGCCACGCTCGCCTGGGCCTACGACATCACGGGACCCGGGGCCGTCGCGCTCGGGGTTGCCGAGCTCGCCGCCGCGGCCGGCATGATCCTGCCGGGCCTCACCGGCACTCAGACGCGGCTCACGCCCCTGGCAGCCCTCGGTCTGGTCGTCGTCATGGCCGGTACGATCGTGTTCCACATCGGTCGCGAGGAGTTCCAGCAGATCGGGTTCAACGTTCTGCTGCTGGTCATGGCTCTGTTCGTGGCCTATGGCCGGTGGCGCCTCGTCCCGCTGAAGTCGCGGTCGGACGCCGCGTAGCGGCGCGCGCTACCCGGGGGCGAATCGCCTGACCGCGATCGCCCCGCCACGTTCGTAGCTACTGTTCGCGGAGCAGTGCGTCGACGTTCGGTAGGCCCTGGAACCGGGAGAACGTTCCCGCGTCCGCGATTTCCTGGGCGGCTTCGAGAAATCCAGCCCATGCCGTGCGCGCGAGCGTGCCGCCCACGCTGATCCGCCGCACTCCCAGGTCCGCCGCCTCCGCCACCGTCATGAACGGGGCGTTGATCAGGAGGTTCACCGGCTTGGGCGACACCGCGGCGATGATCGCGGCCACCTGGTCGGCGGTGTCGATCCGCGGAGCGTAGAGGCAGTCGGCGCCGGCTTCCGCGTAGGCGCGAAGCCTCCGGATCGTCTCATCGATATTGGGGCGTCCGACCACGAACCCCTCGGACCGACCGGTGAGGATAATGCCCGTGCCGCTCTCATCGATCGCCCGCCGCGCGGCCCGAACACGCTCAACTGCCAGATCGAATTCGTACAGCGGATGGAGTTCATCCCCGGTGGAGTCCTCGATCGAGAGCCCGGCGATGCCCGTGCCCGCGGCGAGTTTCACGTTGATGGCGACCTGCTCCGGATCCGCGGCGAATCCGCCCTCGAAATCCGCGTTCACCGGCACCTTCACCGCGGCCGCCACGGCACGCAGATGCTCGAGCACCTGATCGAGCGTGACCTGGTTGTCCGCCCGACCCAGCGTCCAGGCGAAGCCGGCGCTCGTCGTGGCCAGCGCCTTGAAGCCCATCTGCTCCAGGGCCCGCGCGCTCCCCGCGTCCCACGGGTTCGGCATGACGAAGCAACCCGAGGCGTGCAGGGCGCGGAACGTGTGTGCCTGATCGTGCAGCGTTGTCATTCGATCCTCCCACAGCGAGGATACGACCTTCCCCTCACCCAGCGGACTTCGGCGCCGAGCCTCCGCCCTGCGAAATCGCTAGGCTGAACCCGTGACCGCCCTTGTTTCCACCAGCGCCCTGACCAAGCGCTACCCGGGTGTAACCGCCCTCGACGATCTGAGCGTCGAGATCGAACCCGGCATCGTGGGCCTCGTGGGCTCGAACGGTGCCGGCAAGAGCACGCTGATCAAGATCCTCCTGGGCCTGGTGGACCTGACCAGCGGTTCGGCCAGGGTCCTCGACCTCGACGTCGGGACGGACGGCCCGCGGATCCGCCAGCACGTCGGCTACATGCCCGAGCACGACGCGCTGCCACCGGACCAGACGGCGACGGATCTCGTCAACCACCTCGCCCGGATGAGCGGCCTGCCGGCGAGCGCGGCCAGGGAGCGGACGGCCGAGGTCCTCCGTCACGTCGGCCTGTACGAGGAGCGCTACCGCGCGATCGGCGGCTACTCCACCGGGATGAAGCAACGCGTGAAGCTCGCCCAGGCGCTCGTCCACGACCCCCGACTCCTCCTGCTCGACGAACCGACGAACGGTCTCGACCCAGGCGGGCGGGACGAGATGCTCGGGCTCATCGAGCGGACCGGGACCGAGTTCGGGATCGCGATCATCGTCGCGAGCCACCTGCTCGGCGAGATCGAGCGGGTGTGCGATTTCCTCATTGCGATCGAGGGCGGCCGGCTCCTCCAGGCGGCACCGCTGGGGTCACTCACGGGCCGGACCGGAATGGTTGCGGTCGAGGTCGAGGACGGAGAGGCGGCGCTCGCAGCGGTGTTGGCCGAACGTGGGCTCCCCGTCATCGAGGATGGACGGGCGCTCCTGGTGGAGATCGACGCCGAACGCGGGTATGACGTTGTCCGGGATGCAGTCGCCGACCTCGGTCTTGCGCTGGTTCGACTGGAGCCCCGTCGCCGAAGCCTCGAGGATCTGTTCCGCGACGACGTGCCGGGGGCTGCGGCCGTGCCCAGCGCCACAGTCAGCGGGCGGGCCTCCTGATGACCGCCGATCTTCCAGCGATCGCCGGCGACGCGACGGCCGGCGACGCGACCAACGGATATGACAGCCGACCGTCCGGCGGGAGCATCTACGACCTCGGCTACCGCCACTACGACGGTCCGCGCCTGGGTCGGCGCGAGGTGCTGACCGCACTCCTGACCTACACCCTCCGGACGACGTATGGGATCGGGCGCGGCGGTCGAGCCAAGATCATCCCGTTCGGGCTGGCGGCGATGGGCGTCGTGCCGGCCGTCATCGCCCTCGCCATCCTGGTCCTGGCCCGCCAGGCGGGTGAAGCCGGCGAGCTGCTCGAAGAGGCCTCGCCGCTACGCTACGACTCGCTCTACGGCGCCATCGCCCAGCTCGTCTTCCTGTTCTGCGCGGCCCAGGCACCGGAGCTCCTCGGGAAGGATCAGCGCTACCACGTCCTGTCGCTGTACTTCTCACGGGCGCTCGCGCGGAGCGACTACGTCATCGCCAGGGTCGGCGGCTTCGCGATCGCAGTCCTGCTGCTCGTCCTCACCCCCCAGGCGATCGTCTTCTTCGGCCGGATCCTGTCAGCCCCGGATGTCGTGGCCGAACTCGGAGACAACCTGCCGGTCCTCCCGGCGATCCTCGGACAGGGCCTGCTGACCGCCGGTCTGCTCGGGGCAATTGCGGTCACGGTCTCGGCGTTCACGCCACGCCGCGCCTACGCCACGGCCGCGATCATCGCCGTCATCGTGGTTCCGCCGATCATCGCCCAGCTGGCCGACGAGATCACCCGGCCCGAGCTCGCGCGGTGGGCGGTTCTTGCCAGCGCCCAGGACGTCCTCAGCGCGACGAACGCGTGGCTGTTCGATGTCAAGCCGGACAGCGACGCGGTCATCAGCGCTGCGCTGTCGCCCGAGATCTACCTTGCGACCGCGGTTGGGGCGATCCTTGTCCTCGGCGCGATCCTGGTGCGCCGCTACCAGCGGATCTCGGCATGACCGACGCCATCGACCCCGGACCGTCCGCCGCTCGCGCACCCGTTCCCGGGAGCGTGGCCACCCCGACCGCGCCCGGCGTGGAGCTCGATCACGCCTCGCGCTGGTACGGCAACGTCGTGGCCGTCAACGACATCTCCTTCGCCCTCGGACCGGGCGTGACCGGGCTCCTCGGGCCGAACGGCGCCGGCAAGACGACGATCCTCCACATGGCAGCAGGACTCCTCGCCCCATCCTCCGGGACGGTCAGGGTTGGGGGCGCACCGGCCTGGAGGAACCCGTCCATCTATCGCGGCCTCGGGCTTGTGCCCGAGCGCGAGGCCGTTCCCGGGCCCCTGACGGGCCGCCAGTACATCGAGTTCAACGCCCGTCTCCACCGCCTGCCGGACCCGCGGGCAGCGGCGGTTCGGGCGCTCGCGATGGTCGACCTGGCCGGGGCCGCGGACCGGGCGATCGGCACGTACTCCAAGGGGATGCAGCAGCGGGTCAAGATCGCCGGTGCTCTCGTCCACGATCCGCCCATCCTGCTGCTGGACGAGCCGTTCAACGGGATGGACCCACGCCAGCGCCTGCACATGATCGCCCTGCTCCGGTCGATGGCCGCCGAGGGCCGGGTCATCCTCTTCTCCTCCCACATCCTCGAGGAGGTCGAGCGGCTGGCCGATTCCATCCTCGTCATCTTCGCCGGCCGGCTCGCCGCGTCGGGCGACTTCCGGGAGATCCGGCGCCTGATGATCGATCGACCGCGGACCGTCTCCATCCGGTCGACAGACGACCGGAAGCTCGCTTCGGTGCTGCTCCCCGATCCCTCGGTAGCCGGCATCGACCTCCAGCCGGGTAGCCTGATCGTCCGGATCAGCGACGGTGATCGATTCGCCCGGCTGCTGCCGGGAGCCGCGCGGGCGGCGGAGGTGTCCCTCCACGAGGTGCTCCCAACGGACGACTCACTGGAGCACGTGTTCGCCTACCTGGTGTCGCGATGAATGCCATCTCGGTCTTCGTGGCGATCGCGGGCACGACGTTCCGGGCACTCCTGGGCCGTCGTCGCACGCTCCTCATGGGCATCCTTGCCCTCATCCCGGTGCTCATCGCGCTCCTGTACCGCCTTGCCGGCGAGGGCACGGTGGATGACCGGGCCATCCTGGACCTCCTGATCGTCCGGACCGTCCTGCCGCTCACGGCCCTCGTCTTCGGGACGACGGCTCTCGGGGCCGAGCTCGACGACGGAACCGGCGTGGCGCTCCTGACCAAGCCCATCCCTCGCTGGCAGATCATCCTGGCCAAGATCGCCGTGGCCGGCACGGTGTCGGCGAGCTTCGCCGTCGCCTCGGCGATCGTGACCGAGATCGTGCTCGGCGCGGCCGATCCGGCCGGGACGGCCGCCGCCTACACCCTCGGGGTGATCGTTGGAGCGCTCGCCTACGCCACCGGCTTCGTCGCGCTCAGCGTCGTGACCTCGCGCGCCCTCATCGCGGGTCTTGCCTACACCCTGCTCTGGGAGGGCTGGCTGGCTGGCATCCTGCCGGGAACGCGGATCCTCAGCCTGCGGGAGGCCACGCTCGGGATCATCGACGCGGTATTGCCGCGAACCTTCGCCCGCGACGGCCTCGATCTGACCGGTTCCATCGTGCTGGTCGGCCTCGTGCTCATCGGCGGATTCCTGATCGCCACCACCCGCCTCGCCCGCTACCAGGTTCGCGGCGGGGACTGATCAGGTCGGGGCCGGTCGCGGTGCGCGCCATGACTCAGGCCGAAGACACTACGAAGAGCCGACGCCTGGCACTTGTCGGCTCGTGCCGCCATCGAGACACTGGGGGCAGCGTCGTGGTCGGGTGAGATAGGCCGGTCGCGTCGAGCGTGACCGAGCCGCGCGTCCCGGAACGGGAGGCCGTAATGTCTTCTGAACTCAGCTTCGCGGAGCGAGCGGCGCTCGCGGATCGCCTGCTTCGTGTTGTCTTGCTCGCGATGGCGGTGCTGGCCATCGTGTTGGCGGCGGCGGTGGCCTTCGACTGGACACTGACCGCGGCACCGTTCTTTGGGTTGACACCAGACCCGGCCGGAGCCCTGCCGTTCTAGTCGTGATGCCCACGGCCGGCCAATGCGCGCTCGGCGCATGTGATCGTCCGCGATGGGGGGCGGTATCAGGGGATCGTCGACGCAGGTGCCGCTGACGGCGATCCCTCCGGAGTCGCGGTCGGCACGGCCGTTTCGGTCGGTTCCGCCGAAGGGCTCGGCTCCCCCGACGGGGCGGGCGAAGCGGTTGGGATGGGCGTTGGCGTGGGCGCGGGCGCGGACGTTGGCGCCGGCAGACACCCGCCTACCCCGCTGCCCGTCGCCGGGCCCGAGGACGACTTGGGCAACGCGAACGCGGCTGACGGCAGACCGCCATCCACCGGGAACAGCTGGGCCGCGAGCTCGCGGATGGCCGCGACATCGGGGATCTGGATGGAGCCGCGAGCGTCGAAGCCACTCTGCACGAGGGGATGCTTGACCACAGCGCGATAGGTCTGCTCGCGACCCACAAGGCTGGCGAGTTCGGCCAGATCGGGCAGCAGGTCCCGCGGGATGTCGGTTGCGACGGTCCGGCCGATCGCCTGGAGCAACCCGATCGGATCGTTGAGGAAGCCTCCTCCAACGATCGCGTCGCGAATCCCGGAGATGATCTCCTGCTGGCGTGCCGCGCGTGTGAAGTCGCTCTCGCCCGACGCCTTGCGAACCCGTGCGTAAGCGAGCGCCTGCTGGCCATTCAGGTGGTGCCGGCCGGCGGTGATCGAGAACCCGCTTGTGAACCCGTACTCGTCGTAGCTCGGATCGCAGAATGAGCGGGCGACGTTGACATCGACACCGCCGAGGACATCCACGACGCGGACGAACCCACCCAGGTCGACCTTTGCGTAGTAGTCGATCCGCGTGCCGAGCAGGGTCCCGAGCGCGTCCATCAGGACGTCGAACCCCGTCCCGTCGGAGCCCGGGAACTGGGCCGGATTGTGTCGAGCGTACGAGACCAGCGAGTTGATCTTGCCGTGGTACTGGCGGCCGTCGGCCATGGGCACATCGACCATGTCCCGGGGGATGGAGATCATCGAAACTGTCAGGGTGGCCCGGTCGAGCGAGGTGACGATCATGGTGTCGGTCAGGTAGGTGTTGCGACCCACCCCGGCGTCGACTCCGATGATCAGGCCGGTGATGCGGTCGCCGGATGGATCCAGGGTTGGCGCCGGCGAGGTGTCGGGTGGCATGGTCGACAGGAAACTGGGGTCCGGTTCCGGATCGCCTGATGGGACCGGTCCGGCCACCTGCTCGACGAAGATCTGGTCCGCAGTTTCGCGCGCGATCTCGGTCGCGTAGCCGGCGAAGGCCTGCGGGACGATCACGAAGGCCATGAGGACCAGGATCGGCAGGAGGTCCCGTCGGCCGGGCCGAGGCAGGGCGGGGTTGAACAGGCTGGACCACACCGCGATCAGCCTGGAGGCGAGGAGCAGGGCCTGGGCCGCCAGGAGGGCCCAGATCACCTGGGTCGAGAGGAGCGACGCGGCCAGCCGGGGCGCGGAGACGGTGGCCACGACCAAGATCGCGGTTGCGACCATCAGGAGGAACGGTGAGACGAAGATCAGCGCTCGCCCTCGACGTCCGGCGACGAGATGGCCGAGCCCCGGGATCAGGGCATCCAGAACCGCCGGGAAGTAGCGCAACCTCAGGGTCGTCGGAGGGACGGGCAAGGCGACCGCGACCGTCTCGCCGTCGGGCCCATCGTCCCCCGCGCCGGGCAGGAGCGCGATGCTGTCGACGTCTGGATCGGGCGGCTGGTCCCCGCTGGCCGGCGGCAATTCCACGGGCGGCACCCTACCAGAGCGCCCCTGATTGCGGGCCGGGCCGGATTCCACGTGGACAGAGCCGGTCCTACGGAGCCGGGTCGGCCTCCGAGCACCCACGGCACCGGCCGACGACGATCAGGTGGTCGAGGTCCGGCTGAAAGCCCTTGTCGCGGCGCAGGCGGTCCAGGAGTGGCGCAGCGTCGGCGGTCGTGAGCTCGGCCGTCCCGCCGCAGACGCGACAGGCGAGATGCCCATGGTCGAGAGCCGGCAACACGTGGAACTCCTCGCGCCCGCCAAGCCCGTGGCTGTGGCTGACCACGCCGAGCTCCTCGAGCACGTCGAGCGTCCGGTACACCGTCGATGGCGTCGTGGCCGGGTCCAGCTCGCGGCAGCGCTCGACGAGTTGGCTGCCCGTGACGTGGCCGTCAGTCCGAGCGAGCACGGTCAGGAACGTGGCCCGTTGTGGGGTCCAGCGCAGCCCACGCGCCCGAAGCCGGTCCGGGATCCGGTCCCACGACGCCACGGCATCGGCGCGTGCCGCCCTCATCGGAGCCCGATGCTCTCGAGCCAGCGATCGATCGCCGGCAGGGAGCCCTCGAGCCGGAGCAGGAACAACGCGCCGATCACAAGGCTGAACGTTCCGGCCACGACCCCGACCGCGATGTACAGCCGCTCGCGGACGCGACTCGCGATGAACCCGGTGGCCGTGATGAGTACGACGATCGAGTTCGAGATCAGGAGGCCCACGATGAACGCCAGCATCATCGGCAGCCCCAGGCCCTGGCTGGACGCACCGCCGATGGCCGCAATGAGGAGCACCTGCGTGCCGGTCTCGGCGCCAATCCCGTGGATCATGCCGACTCCCAGGGCCGTCTTCGGACCGTAGGCGGTCATCTCGATCGGGTCGGCGTGCTCATGGCCGTGCAATCGAGCCTGGAGCCTGCGCCAGCCGTACCGGAAGGTGTCGAAGACGAGCATCCATCGGCTGCGCAGTCGGAACGCCCGCCCGTGGCGGACGTACTGGTAGAGCGACACGAAGACCCACGTGCCGAGCAGGATGAGGGTGACGCCCACGACACGACCCATGATCGGATCTACCCAGTCCGGGAGGACCGCCCCGAAGATGAGCGCCAGCGTTCCCAGTCCTGCGACGACGAGCGCATGGCCGAGGGCGTACAGCGTGCCGAGGATCAACGCGCGGCGCTGCTCGACCAGAACGTGCGGACGCACGGCCGCGACCGCGATATGGCCGGGGATCGGGGTTCCGCTCCCAGCGACGTGGGCATGTGTATCGGGGTTCTGGTGCGCCGCGAGCTCCGCAGGGCCGCCATGAGCATGGGTGTGGCCCTGCCCGCCCGCCGTCAGGCCATGGCCCTGCGCGTCGCGGTCGCTCACCGCTGCCGTGTGGGCGGCCTCGTGGGCGGCCTCGTGGACCTCCTCGGCAGCCTCGGCGACAGTCGTCGTGGACGTCACATCGCTGATCGCCGCGATGTGGTCCCAGTCGAAGCCGTGCCGGATCCCGAGGACGAGCGCTGTGCCGAGCAGGCCGGCGCCACCGGCGAGGGTAGCCTCGAACAGGAACGGCGCAGACATGCGCGATGACCCCTAAATGCAACGTGTTGCAATAGCGTGCGGCTGCACCGCGGCGCCTGTCAAACGTCGGCTGCCCGCCACCGCGGGCCCGAACCGACGATCAGTCGCGGAGGCGACCGTAGCGGGCCATCACATCGCGGAGGCGGTCGTGGGGAATCCGGTGCGCCGTGTTGCCGTCCCGTCCGGTCATTGTCTGCGCGGCCACGAGGGCGTTCACGATCGCCTCCTCCGTCGCCTCGACCGTGGCTTCGAAGAGTGGGTCCAGCGCCATGTCCGCGAGCATCCGGACCGTTGCCACGCCGGGGCCCGCGACCTCGACCTCGGGCGGCGGCAACGCGCGATTGCCGTTCGAGAAGCACAGGAGGAGATCGCCCGACGTCGTGGCGCCGAGGCCGCCCATCCGGGCCAGCCCCAGCGAGGCCCGCTGGGCAAGCCGCCGACACTGGTGCGGCAAGATCGGCGCGTCGGTCGCGACGATGACGATGATCGACCCGTCACGCGCTCGTGCCGGGGCGCCTTCCGCCGGCCGGGCTGCTGCAGGGTGGCGCGGCTCGTGGGGCGACGCAACCTCGTCGGTGGTGATCTCGGCGCCGACCGGGACACCGTCGATCCGGAGCAAGCCTCGCCGGCCGTAGTTGGCCTGGACAAGGACCCCGACGATCCACTCGCCGGCATCGCTCGGGGTGCGCCGGGACGATGTCCCGATCCCGGCCTTGAATTCGTGGCAGATCATCCCGGTGCCGCCGCCGACATTGCCCTCGTCAACGGGTCCGGATCGAGCGTCCGCGAGCGCCGCCGCCACGTGCCCGGGCCGGACGTGGAAGCCGTCGACGTCGCTGAGCAGGCCATCCCATGTCTCGCCAACGACGGGCAGTGACCAGTAGAACGCGCCGTCCGGCTGCGATCTGACGCCCTCGGCCACGAGCGCATCCCGCACGACACCGACCGAGTGTGTGTTGGTGATCCCGATCGCGCCGCCGAGCATGCCGGCCTCGCGGATCCACTCGAGGCCGGTCATCTCGCCGTTGCCGTTGAGGATGTGCGGGGCGGCGAAGACCGGCTCTCGCCAGACGTCGCCGTCGTGGGGCAGGACGACCGTGACCCCGGTTCGGATGGGCCCCCGGCCCACGACCAGCGGGCCGTCCCCGTCGATGATCGTGGCGTGGCCGACGCGGACGCCCGGCACATCGGTAATCGCGTTGAATGGACCGGGCGCCATCTCGCCGATGACGATTCCCAGATCGCGGGCGCGGGGGCGCGGCTGGTCGTCGGTCACGATGAGAGCCGCGTCAGTCGGTGCGACTGGTGGACACGATGTCCACGCCCGGGATCTTCGAGATAGCCTCCAGCGCGGAGGCGATCGCGGTGTTTGAGCGGCCGCGGACGGACAGGTCCGCCCGGTAGCTGTCCCGCGCGAGACGCTGGGTCTGGAGCGAGGCGATGTCGATCTTGGCGATGCCCAGGACGGTCGAGATGTCCCCGATCGCTTCCACGCGCTCCAGCGCGAGCCGCACCTGGAGCTCCGGGATCGTGGTCCCCCGGAGGCGCTCGGCCAGGGCGTTGATCGGCCACAGGCTGGTCAGGATGATCGCCGCGCCGATGACCGCGATGATGTGCTCCCCCGCCCCGGCTGCCATGCCGACGGCCGATGTCGCCCACATGCTGGCGGCCGTGGTCAGCCCCCGGATGACGACCCCGTCCTTGAGGATCGCGCCTGCACCGAGGAAGCCGATCCCGGACACGATCTGGGCCGCGATCCTGGTGGGGTCGATGGTGCCGGTGGCCGCCCCGTCGATGGTGAAGCCATGGATCGACATGACCGTGAACAGCGCCGACCCGAGGGCGACGAGCATGTGCGTCCGGATACCCGCGGGATGCCCGTGGATCTCCCGCTCGGCACCGACGGCCGCGCCGAGCGCGGCGGCGATGATCAGCCGGATGCCGAGATCCAGCTGGGTAGAGACGTCGATCATCGTGTGGTTCGTGTGAGCATGGCGGCCATCATAGCCAGTTGTGGACCTCGGGCCGGCGGATTCAGAGACCCTGGCCGACTCGGCCGGCGGATGAGCACCGGCAGGTCTGTCACCAACGCGTCACGCCGGCCGCATATGGTCACGCCATGAGTTCGACTGCCGGCTACGACTCCGGCTCCACGTCTGCCTCCGACGCCGCGCGCGGCACCGTCCCGCAACGATTCGGCCGCCTGTCGGACGCCTTCGCCGGCGTCGTGGCCGTCGGCGCTGCCCTGGCTTCAGGTGAGCTCCTGGCGGGTCTCGTGCCGGGCGTCCCCGCACCGATCCTCGCGGTAGGCCGGCTGGTCATCGACCTTCAGCCGCCGGGCGCGAAGGAGGTCGTCGTCTCGCTCTTCGGGACCGCGGACAAGCTCGCCTTGCAGGTCTTCGTCGTGCTCGTCGGGCTCGCGATCGGAGCGGGCCTGGGAGTCCTGGGACGCACTCGTCAAGGCGTCGCGATGGCCGTCATCGGTGGGTTCGTGGCCCTGGGACTCGTGGCCGGGCTCCCGGACCCGGACGCGGTCCTCGCCCTCGCGGTCGGTGCCGCGCTCGTCGAGCTGGCCATCGGGGCGACGATCCTGGACCGCCTCCTCGCCCTGGCGCGGCCCGCGGCGGGCACATCGACCCGCCCCGCCACGGCGCCTTCCAGCATGCCGGACTGGTCCCGTCGCAAGCTGCTGGTCCGCGGCGGCGCCCTGGCCGTCGGTTCCGTGCTGGCGGGCTCAGTCGGCCGGACCTTCCTGGAGCGGCAGCGAGTGACGAAACCCGGCGAACTGCCGCGTGCCGACGACCTCGTGGGTCTGCCCTCCGGGGCCGACCTCGGCCTCGACGGCCTCACGCCGATTGTCGTCCCCACGAAGGACTTCTATCGAATCGACACCGCCCTCATCACGCCCAACATCGATCGTGATACCTGGCAGCTCCGGATCCACGGCATGGTCGAGCGCGAGGTGACGCTGACCTATGCCCAGCTCACCGAGCTGCCGATCATCGAGCAGTACGTGACGATCGCCTGCGTCAGCAACCGGGTCGGCGGGGATCTCGTCGGCAACGCCAAGTGGACGGGCGTCCGGCTCCGGGACGTGCTGGACCTGGCCCGGGTGAAGCCGGGCGCGACGCAGCTCGTCGGTCGCTCGGCGGATGGCTGGACCGCCGGCAGCCCGACGGCCTGGGTGATGGATCCGGAACGCGAACCGATGATTGCCATCGGCATGAATGATGCGCCGCTGACGCGGGAGCACGGCTACCCGGCCCGGGTCGTCGTCCCCGGCCTGTACGGTTACGTCTCCGCGACAAAGTGGGTCACGGAACTGGAACTGACCACGCTCGAGGCCTTCGATGCCTACTGGATCCCGCTGGGCTGGTCCAAGGAGGCACCGATCCTCACCCAGTCGCGGATCGACGTCCCCGTGCGCAGCACCTCGATCCCTGCCGGACCGACCCAGGTCGCCGGTGTTGCCTGGGCGCCCGATCGAGGGATTTCCAAGGTCGAAGTCTCGATCGACGAAGGCGACTGGCACGAGGCGACGCTGTCCGCGCCGATCTCGGACACGACCTGGGTCCAGTGGGCTTACCCGTGGGACGCCACCGTCGGCCCCCACAATGCCCGCGTTCGCGCCACCGACGGGACGGGCGAGACCCAGACCGAGACCCCGACCCGCCCGGATCCCAATGGCGCGCGCGGCTGGCACCGGATCGCCTTCTCGGTGGCGTGAGCGGAGCGGGCCAGGACGGGCTTCCGTCGCGAATCCGGTAGAGTCGGGTCGTGGCACGTCGCACCTATCTCTTCGACCCACCCGACCGGTTCGTAGCCGGAACCGTCGGCCAGCCCGGCAATCGAACGTTCTTTCTCCAGGCCCGGACCGGGTCGCGGATGGTCAGCGTGTCCCTGGAGAAGGTCCAGGTCGCGGCGGTCGCCGAGCGGCTGGGGCAGCTGCTGTTCGAGCTGGACCAGCGCGGGCTCGTTGAGCTCGGCGCGGACCGCCCGGCCGAGGACGGCGCCCCACTGGACGAGCCGCTGACCGAGGCATTCCGGGCCGGGACGCTGACCCTCGGCTGGGACGGCGGCCGCGAGCGCATCCTCATCGAGGCCCGCGCCGTGTCGGACGAGGACGAGGAAGCCGACGACGAGGAGGCAGAGGACGTTGAGGAGGAGGCCATGGCCGCCGCCATCGAGACGTTCCTCGCCGACGACGATCCAGACGGTCCCGACCTCCTGCGGGTCCACTTGACGGCCGAGGCCGCGCGAGCGTTCGTGGAGCGTGCGGTGCGGGTCGTGCGCTCCGGAAGACCGCCCTGTCCCCTGTGCGGCAACCCACTGGATCCGCAGGGCCACATCTGCCCGCGCCGGAACGGCCAGTACGTCAACTGACCCGAGGCTCGTCGACGCGGCCACGCTCCGGGGCCTCCACGATGGAGACCTGGAGGTTCTCGGGCGCCTGCCTGGTTCGTCCAACCAGGCGCTCGTAGTCCTCGTCCATCACCCGGAGCTGACTCAGCCATTCCACGCCGTCTACAAGGCGACCGTCGCCGAGCGCCCCCTGTTCGACTTCCCGCCCGGAACGCTCGCTCGGCGCGAGGTGGCCGCATTCCTCGTGTCCGAGGCCACCGGCTGGGGCGTCGTCCCGCCCACCGTCCACCGCGACGGACCCTTTGGCGAGGGCATGGTCCAGGAGTGGATCCACGCCGATCCCGAGGTCGACGTGGTGGCAATGGTCGTGGGCGACGATCCGCGCCTCCGCCGGATGGCTATCTTCGACGCGATCGTCAACAACACGGACCGCAAGGGCGGGCACCTCCTTCCGATGCCCGACGGGCATGTCTTCGGAGTCGATCACGGCGTCACGTTCGCGACCGTTCCAAAGCTCCGGACGGTCCTCTGGGGCTGGATGGGGACGCTGCTCGAGCCTGACGAGATGGCCGGTGTCGAACGCGCCGCCGCAGCCCTCGACGGCGACCTCGCGGTTCAGCTCCGCGAGCTGCTGGCTCGACCGGAGGTCACGGCCACGAAGCGACGCGTCGCCCGGCTGCTGAAGACGGGCCGCTTCCCGCGCCCGGATCCCAACTGGCCGGCGGTTCCCTGGCCCGCATTCTGAGACGGCCCACACGCTACTGAGTCAGCGTCACACTCCGAACTCCCCCGCGGCTGATCGACGTGGGTAATCATTCAGGGCTCAGTCACGCTGCGCCGAGCCGCGGAATCGACAGGAATCGGACACGGCCACGCTCGCATGCAGTGTTCCTGATGAACCAGACGAATACGGGCAGCCGGTCGGGTGGGCGGCTGTGCGTGCCGCCACCCCGACCTCTCGGACGCTCGGCCGTTCGGGCACGATACGCACGTGGAGAACGCGTGAGCTCAATTGATCACCTGCTCGCCCTGGATGTCGGCACGCAGAGTGTGCGAGCCATCCTGTTCGACCCGCGCGGGACGCTCGTGGCCATGGGCCGCGTGCCGGTGGAGCCATACGTCTCGCCGCAGCCGGGCTGGGCCGAGCAGGACCCGGCGGTCTGGTGGGAAGCGATCGGGGAAGCCTGCCGGCGCCTGTGGTCCAACCCGGCCGCGCGGCCTGACTCCGTGGCCGGCGTGTCGCTCACCACGCAGCGGGTCACGGTCGTCGTGGCCGACGAGAACGGCACGCCGTTGCGGCCGGCGATCGTCTGGCTGGACCAGCGCCGGACTGAGGACCTTCCGCCCGTCGGCGGGGCGTGGGGTCTCGCGTTCCGGGCGGCCCGCGTCCGCGACACGGTCGCGCACTTCCAGGCCGACTGCGAGGCGAACTGGATCGAGCGCTTCGAGCCATCCGTGTGGCGCGGCATCCGCCGCTACGGGGTGCTCTCCTCGTGGCTGACAGCCCGGCTGGTCGGTCGTTGGGTCGACTCCTCGGCCGCGCAGGTCGGCTACCTGCCGTTCGACTTCAAGCGGTCCCGATGGGCGGGCCGGCTCGACTGGAAGTGGCAGGTTGCCAACTTCGATCGATCGTGGCTCCCGGAGCTCGTGGACCCCACCGGCACGCTCGGCGAACTGACGCCTGTCGCGGCGGACCATCTCGGCCTGGCCCCAGGGACGCCCCTCATCGCATCGGCCGGGGACAAGCAGGCCGAGGCCCTGGGCGCGGGTGCCGTCACGCCGGACGTGGCCGCCCTGTCATTCGGGACGACCGCCACCATCGGCACGACCCACCGCCGCTACCTCGAGGCCATCCCGCTCCTGCCGCCGTACCCCGCCGCCATCCCCGGGGCGTGGTTCGTGGAGCTCCAGGTGCTGCGCGGGTTCTGGATGGTCGAGTGGTTCAAGCGTGAGTTCGGGGCCGATGAGATCGCACGGGGCGCCGCCATGGATGTCCCGCCCGAGGCGTTGTTCGAGGAGCTCCTCACCAACTCCCCGCCGGGCTCGATGGGCCTCGTGCTGCAACCCTACTGGATGCCCGGGGTCCGGTACCCGGGACCGGAGGCCAAGGGGGCGATCGTGGGCTTCGGAGACGTTCACGGTCGGGCTCATGTCTACCGGGCGATCCTCGAGGGCCTGGCCTACGGCCTGCGTGAGGGAGCGGAACGAACGGTCAAGCGGAGCAAGGTGGAGATCCGGGAGTTGCGCGTGTCCGGAGGCGGCTCCCAGTCACTCGCCGCCGTGCAGCTGTTCGCGGATGTCTTCGGCGTTCCGGCGAGCCGCCCGCACACCCACGAGGCGGCAGGGCTCGGTGCGGCGATCGATGCCGCGCTCGGCCTCGGGATCCACCCGGATCCGCTGACCGCCGTGGCCGAGATGGTCCGGATCGGCGAACGATTCGAGCCGGCACGGGATGCTGCCCGGACCTACGACGACCTCTATCGCTCGGTGTACCTGCCGATGTACGAGCGGTTGCGCCCGCTCTACCAGGAGATCCGTCGCATCACCGGCTATCCGAAGTAACGATCGGCCGCTCGAAGACGAGCAGGCGCCACGTCCCGATGTTCGCCGTCCCCGCCGGCTCCAGGCCGGCCGCTCGAGCTGCGGCGACCACGCGAGCATGAGCGTGTCCGTACACCCGGAAGTCAGACCGGGTGACCCACTCCCAGGCGTTCATCAGACCGGATCACCGCGTCGAGCGATCCGATGGTCCGGTGGCAACGTGATCGCCAGCCGGCGTCGCGTGCGCTCGGCCGCGCGTCCCACCAGCGCGTCGACGTCCCGATAGCAGCACACGACTCGGTCGAGGGCCACCAGATCGGCCGGCTCGATGTCCGGAGATAGCGCCACGAAGTCGCCGTGCCGGAAGTCAACCCGATCGGTCACGCCCCGTCGCTCGGCTTCCTCGCGGGCAGCCGCGAGGTACGGCCCCGAGGCATCGACATCGGTCGCCCTGACGGCACCCCGATCGAGGAGCATCTGGTGGACGGAGCCGACACCACCCCCGATGTCGAGGACGGTCAGGCCCTCGACGCTGGGCTTCGAGAGAGCATCGGCGACCGCCTGCGAGGCGCGCCCCGGGCCTTCGCGCCGGTACTTGCGAAGCTCGCTCTGCGTGTGCTGACCGTCGAACGCCTCGTCGTAGCAGCAGGAACACGATGGTTGGGGCATGCGCGCCAGTATGCCCCCTGCGTCCGAGCCTAGGCGCGGACCTCCTGGCGCATGAACCAGACGTAGGCGGCCGCGAAACAGAGCGCCGTCATGGCGACCAGCGCCACGACATGCGGCCACACGAGCAGCGCGCTCTGGTCGAATGACATCAGCTGGCCCTGTGCCTGCTCCTGCCACTGCTGCCACTGGCCGATCGTGGTCGGCGCCGAGACCGTGGTCACGGTGGGGTTGAGAAGGACCGCCGATGCTTCCTGGTAGAGCGTGAGCGGCAGCAGCCGCTCGATCGTCGTGGACAACGCCGTGAGGGACAACGCCTCCTGCAGCGATCCCGCACTTGCGACCGGGGCGACGATACCGGCGACGAGACTGACGATCAACTGGCCGAAGATCGCAACGAGGAGCCAGATCCCGAACCCGACCAGGGCCGCCGTCGCGGCGCGCCGGATCACCACCGACAGGAGGAGCCCGAACGCGAGCCACAGGCTCACCCAGAGCACGGTCAGGATGAGCCACGAGAAGAGACGGACCACCTCGTCGGCGCTGGGCACGATGCCCAGGCGGACGATCCCGAACCCGGAGATGACCCCGACGACGGCGAGCAGGACCAGGCTGATCGTGGCCAGCCCGGCCGCAAACTTCCCGTTCACGACGTCGTCGCGGTAGATCGGCTGGGAGAGCAGCCGCGGCAGCGTTCCGTCCGTGCGCTCGCTGTTGATCGCATCGAACGCGAACGCGACGCCCAGCAGCGGTGCAACGATCCCGACGAAGTTGAAGACGTTCGGAATCGGCACGTCCTGTGGACTGACGAGGAACAGGGCCAGGAACGCGTCGCGTGTGTCGGTGACCTGCGAAGCGACCGACCGGATGGTGTCCGAGGCGAAGTACAGGGGCACGATGGCAGCCGCGCCCAGGACAATCAGGAGGACGAAGAAGCGAACGCTCGACACATGGTCGGCAAACTCCTTGCGAGCCACGATCCGCCATCCGGCAGACCGTCCCTCAAGACCCGTAGTTGTCACCCGAGCGCGGGTGGTCACGATCCCACCTCCGTCGCGACTCCGGCGGCATGGGACATGCCCGCCAGGGCGACCCGGTAGATGTCGTCCAGGGAGGGCTCCACGACCCGAAGCGACGTCAGTCTGAGACCTCGCTCCACCGCGGCGCGCAGAATCTCCTCGCGAACGCGACCGGATGCCTCGACGGGACGGACTGTTGCGCGCCATGCGGCGGAGACCGGATCCCAGGACACGGATTCGACGTTTTCGATCCCGCCGAGGGTCGTCCCGGGATCAGCGGCTTCGCTGCCGTCCTCCTCGGTCGCAACGGTGACCACGACCTGTGCCGCTCCATCCCCGAATTGCTCGGCAAGCTCAGCCACGGTCCCGACCCCGATGAGCCGGCCACTGGCGAAGATGCCGACGCGGTCGCACACGGATTGCACCTGGCTGAGGAGATGGCTGGACAGGAGGATCGTCATCCCGCGCTCCCGGACGAGGCTGCGCAGGAGATCGAGGATCTCCACGACGCCGATCGGGTCGATTGAGGTCGTCGGCTCATCGAGGATCAGGACATCGGGGTCCTTGAGCAGGGCGTCGGCGATGCCGAGGCGCTGGAGCATGCCCCGCGAATACGTGTCGGTCCGCGTGTCCGCCCGTCCCACGAGCCCGACCTGCTCCAGGACGTGCGCGATCTTCTCCTCCGTCTCCGTGGCGGTGAGGCCGTTGAGCCGTCCCGTGTAGCGGAGATTCTCACGACCCGTGAGGTCGCCGTAGAACCCCACGGCGTCGGGCAGGTATCCGACCCGGCGCTTGACCTCCAGGGGTCGGCGCGCCGGATCCAGGCCCACGACGCGCGCCGTCCCGCCCGTCGGCTCGGTCAGCCCCAGGAGCATCAGGATGGTCGTCGTCTTGCCGGCGCCGTTCTGGCCGAGCAGGCCGAAGATCTCGCCCGCGCGAACCTCGAGGTCGAGGACGTCCACGGCGACGAGGTCACCGTAGCGCTTCGTCAGCGCCCGTGTCCGGATGGGAGCCGGGGGCGCGGCAGGCGCTCCAGGGTCGGCGGCCTGAGCGGACCGACGCCGGCGCACGGGCCGGGGCGGCGCGATATCCGTCACCGGGCTACCGCCGGCCGTAGCGCTGGAAGACCCACCAGACGCCGGCGGCCACGGCGACGATGAGGGCCACGCCAACCACGCCCCACAGGATCGAGGTCTCGACCGTGTATCGGATCTCCAGAGAATCCCGCGCCGACGGATCGCCGCTCGCGGAGATGGTCACGGTGTAGTCGCCGGCGATGGCGTCACCGGATGGCTTGATCTGGGCGGTGACGTCCACGGATCCGCCCGCGGGGATGGTGGCGATCGTGGGCGTGTCGAACGTGATGTCCCATGAGCCTGGGCCGCTGCCGGTCAGCGTGACGTTCGTGATGTCCGCCGTTCCGGTGTTGGTGAGCGTGACCGCGAGCGGAGCCAGGGTGCCGGCGGCCCCGTGGCCATTCAGGCGGCCGTCAGCCGTGCTCATCGACAGCGTGTACGTGCCGGTGATGTCCACCGCCAGCGCGCCCTCGATCGTCCGATCGCCGGCAACCGCCACGACCTGCAGTTCATACGATCCGGCCGCGACGCCGGGAGGCGGTTCGGCCGACACGGTCACGCCCGATGAGGAGCCCGCCTTGACGACCGCACTGGCGGCCTGGGACTGGCCGGTCAGATTGGCCTGGACGGTCCAGCCGAGGGGACCCTGTGCGTTGACCGAGAAGGTCAGATCCTCGGCGGTGCTGTTGGCCAGGGTCAGGTTGAAGTTGAACGTCTGTGTCGAGGGGCCCTTCAGGCTCGGGAAGTCGGTCTTCAGGGTGACCTCGCCCGTTGCATCCGCCTGTACCCGGACGGCGAGCGCGAGCACTGCCGTCGCCTCCAGGGTGCTTGCCCTGAGGGTCAGCTGCGTGGTCCCGGTTGCGTACGCGGGCACATCCAGATCCACCCGGATGGAGCCCGGGTCCGTGCCATTCGTCTCGATCTCGTCGATGACGAAACTGCCCCCGTGCAGGGTCGCGCCCCACGCGGTGGGTGCACCGGACAGCTCGAGGCTCACCCGTTCGGCCGCTGCCGTGGTGATCGTGACGTTGAAGCTGACATGTGAGCCGGGCGCAACGACCACCGCGGGATAGGGCGTCGTGATCGTCAGGGGATCGGCCGCCAGGGCGGCCGGAGCGAGGGCCGTCAGACTCAGCGCTCCGACGGCGATGGCAACCATCGCGCGCCGGATGGCGGCAGGCAGGGGTCGCCGTCGGACAGGATTTCCCCGACCCGCCCAGGACTGCGGCTGTTCGATCGTCATGCTTGCCACGAACTCCTCCACCAATGTCATCTGCAGGGCGGCTCGGTCATCGAGTTTCGTTCGGTCCGATGGCGACTGGCGCCTTTCGGTCAGGCTGTCCGCCCTCCGCGGGGCGCTTGCGCTCCGGACTCTGCCAAGTGCGGCGCGGAAGCGCAACCGAGGTCCGATGAAGGGTCGATTACGAGAGCGCAACCCATCGAGATCTGCCCGAAGCGAGGCCTAGCGTAGCCGGGTCCTGCCAATCCCATCCGATTGGGGGTTTGACAGCTTCGTCGATCTGGCCCCATGCTGGCGCAGACAACTGGATCCATAGAGACGGCCGCAGGTCAGAGCATCGACCGCGTTTTCGAACCGGATTGACTCGCTCCCGCGATCACCGCCAGGATCCTCAACCGCACCGTGTCGCATCATCTCGCGGCCCGCTGCACACAGGCGATGCCGCGCAGGGCTCAGACCGCCCCACGTCGCACGCAAAGGAACGATCAAGCTCATGCTCTCGCGAACTCTCCATACCTCGACCATCGGACGGGCCGCGTCCATGCGTCGCCTGCGCCGCCGGCCGGTGGCCGCGAATTGGCTCTTCTGCAGCACCAACGGATGCGCCAGCCTCCTCGTTCTGGACCCGGACGGGCACGAAGCGGTGTGCGCCATCTGCGGATTCCGTCGCCGGCTCAACTGACCGACTCGGCCCGGTATCGCATCGAGCCGCGCAACAGGGTCGCGCCCGACCCGGCAATGACCGATCATCGAGGGCGACCACAGCCGCACCGGTGAACCCATCGTGCAGACCCTGGATCGGAGCCGCCTCGCCACCCTGATGGCGAGTGAGCAGGCCGACTTCATCGCTCGTCATCCGCGTGCCCGCGCGCTCCATGAGCGCGCCAGGGCGTCCCTCCTCGACGGCGTCCCGATGAACTGGATGATCAAGTGGGCGGGAGCGTTTCCGCTCTACGTCGACGTGGCATCTGGCGCGCACTTCACCGACGTCGACGGCCACGAGTACATCGACTTCTGCCTCGGGGATACGGGCGCGATGGCCGGCCACGGCCCCACGCCCACGATCGCCGCCGTCGAACGGCAGATGCGCCGCGGGATCACCCACATGCTGCCGACCGAGGATGCGATCTGGGCCGGCGAGGAGCTGACCCGGCGGTTCGGGCTGCCCTACTGGCAGTTCACTCTGACCGCCACGGACGCGAACCGGTTCTCGCTCCGGCTGGCGCGGCTGATCACGGGTCGGCCGCTCGTGGCGGTCCACGATCGGAACTACCACGGCACCGTCGATGAGACGTTCGCCTCCCTGGCGGACGACGGGAGCGTCGTGCCCCGGCGCGGCAGCGTCGGTCCCCAGGTGGACCCGGCGCTGACCACGCGTGTTGTGCCGTTCAATGACCTCGACGCCCTGGACCGCGCGCTCGCCGATGGGCAGGTCGCGGCCTTCCTCATCGAGCCCGCCCTGACCAACGTCGGGATCGTCCTGCCCGAGCCCGGGTACCTCGAGGGCGTGCGCGAGATCACGCGCCGCCACGGCACCATCCTGATCCATGACGAGACGCACACGATCTGCGCCGGAGCCGGCGGCGTCACGGGCGTCGGCAGGTTCGAGCCGGACATGCTGGTCATCGGCAAGACGATCGGGGGCGGCATTCCCGCCGCGACGTACGGCATGTCGGCAGCGATTGCGGCCCAGGTCAGCGCCCAGGTGCCCTACGAGGATTCCGACGCCGGAGGCATCGGCGGCACACTCGCCGGCTACGCCCTGTCCCTGGCCGCGATCCGGGCGACGCTCGGCGAGGTCCTGACCGACGAAGCCTTCGCGCGAATGATTCCGCTCGCCGAGCGCTGGGAGGCGGGCGTTGCCGACGTCATCGCCCGGCACGAGGTCCCCTGGCACGTGGCCCGCCTCGGTGCGCGCGCCGAGTACCACTTCATGCCCACCCAGCCCCGGAACGGGCGCGAGCAGTGGGACCACGGAGACTTCGAGCTGGAGCGGTTCCTCCACCTGTGGGCGATGAACCGCGGCATCCTCATGACGCCGTTCCACAACATGGCCCTGATGTCCCCGGTCACGTCCGAGGCGGACGTGGATCGGCACACGGAGGTGTTCGAGGCGGCGGTCGTCGCGCTCTTCGGGTAGCGGGCGCCGTGACAGGCGAGGTGGCACGCGCGCCCGGTAGAGTCCACTCGTGCAACTCCTCGACGGCCGGCTCGCCCTGAGCGCGACCGATCTCGTCGGCTATCTCGCCTGCGATCACCTCGCGACGCTCGAGATGGGTCGGGTGGCCGGTCTCTGGGAGCGGCCGTATCGTCGCGATGACCCCACGATCGAACTGATCCAGCAGAAGGGTGACCTGCACGAGGCCGCCTATCTTGACCGCCTCCGAGCCGAGGGCCGGACCGTCGTGGAGATCCGCAAGGACGACCTCAGGACCGCCGATGCCCTCCGGACCGCGGCCAAGGAGACGGTCGATGCCATGCGCGCGGGCGCCGACGTCGTCTTCCAGGCGACCTTCTTCGACGGACGCTGGCGCGGCCACGCCGACTTCCTGTTCAAGCGCCCGGAACGGCCATCGCCCGCGTTCGGGTCCTGGAGCTATGACGTCGCGGACACCAAGCTCGCCCGGGCCGTCAAGACGGGCGCCATCCTCCAGCTGTGCGTCTACGCGGGCCTGCTGACCCAGGTCCAGGGGATCCCGCCCGAGTGGCTGACGGTCGTGACCGGCGACCGTGAGGAGCACCGCTACCGGGCCGACGACTTCGCGGCCTACTTCCGGTACATCCGTGCCCGCTTCGAGGCCCGGATCGCCCGCGACGCCGCGGACCCGGCGGGCGCTCAGACGTACCCGAACCCGGTGGACCACTGCCGCGTCTGCGCCTGGTCGCCGACCTGCATCCAGCGCCGGCGGGATGACGACCACCTCTCGATCGTGGCCGGCATGCGCCGGGTCGACACGGAGCGGCTGACCCAGGCCGGGATTCCGACACTCGCGGACCTCGCGGCAACCCCAGAGGATCTCGAGGTTGCGGGCGTCGCCGGATCCACGCTCCGCCGGCTTCGGAACCAGGCTCGGCTCCAGCTCCAGGAGCGGATGACCGGCGAGCGCATCTGGGAACTCATCGAACCGGATCCGGGTGCTCTCGGTCGCGGGCTCGCGCTCCTGCCGGAGCCATCACCGTGGGACGTGTTCTTCGACATCGAGGCGGACCCGTGGGCAACGGATGACGGCCTCGAATACCTGCTTGGCATCGTCACCGTGGACACGGGCGAGGCCGTCTACCGGCCAATCTGGGGGACGAGCGCCGACCGGGAGCGGACGGCCTTCGGGGAGCTCATGGACTTCGTCATGACCCGCCTGGCCGCCCATCCGGAGCTCCACGTCTTCCACTACGGCGGGTATGAGTCGGGGGCACTCAAGCGGCTTGTTGGGCGGCACAGGATCGGGTCGGAGGAGCTGGATCGGCTGCTCCGCGGGGAGACCCTCGTGGACCTTCTGAACGTCGTCCGCCAGGGCGTCCGGGCGTCGGTCGAGTCCTATTCGCTCAAGCAGATCGAGAAGTTCTACCTGCCGGCCCGCGAGGGGCCGGTGACCGAGGCCGGTTTCAGCGTGGTGAAGTTCGAGGAGTGGCTGCGCGAGGGCGACGATCGCATCCTCGGCGAGATCGCGGACTACAACCGCGATGACTGCGTGTCCACCTGGATGCTCAGGGACTGGCTGGAAGCGCGACGCGCCGAGGCGAGCGAGCGATGGCCCGGCGGCGCGTGGGCCCGTCCGACACCGCCGCCGGCCGACCCGAGCGAGCGCCTCACAGACTGGATCCGCACGGTCCGCGAGCGGATCGCGGCGCTGACCGATGCGCTCGATCCGGCCGACGGGTCCGACGATGCCCGTGCCCGGCGGCTCCTCGCCGATCTGCTCGACTGGCATCGGCGCGAGGAGAAGTCGCAGTACTGGCGCTGGTTCGAGCTCCAGGACATGTCGCTCGATGCGCTCGTCGATGAACGCGATGCCCTCTCCGGGCTGGAGTTCGTGCGGGAGGTCGGCCGCGAGGCAAGGAGCACGATCCGTCGCTACCGCTTCGAACCCCAGGACCACCCGTTCGGCCCGGGCGACAGCGCCTTCGATGCGGCTGATGGCAAGCAGGCCGGCACGGTCGTGGCCGTCGATGACGTGTCCGGGACGATCGACCTGAAGCGGGGGGACGGCTCGCAGCGGGAGCACCCGCGGGCGCTGATCGGCCAGCCGCCCATCGACAGCCGGGCGATGAAGGACGCCATGCTCCGAGTCGCCGATGCCGCCATCGAGCACGGCTTCGGCGATCCATTCCCCTATCCAGCGATCCGCGATCTCCTGGTCCGGCGGCGCCCGCGTCTGGACCGCGGGACACCTGCCGATTCCTCGCTCGTCGATCCGACCGCCGACGTCGTCGTGGAGGCCAGGCGGCTCGCATTGGCACTCGACGGCACGATCCTCCCGATCCAGGGGCCGCCCGGCACGGGCAAGACCTACACCGCGGCGCGGATGATCGTCGGCCTCGTTCGGCAGGGGAAGCGCGTGGGGATCAGCGCCCAGTCCCACAAGACGATCGGCAACCTGCTCGAGGAGGTCCTTCGCGCTGCGGATGAGCCGGACGAGACGGCCGGAGCCGGCGCTGCGGAGACGCCCATCCGGGTCGTGCAACGGGCCGGCGAGCTCGATCCGTTCGTGAGGGATCATCGCGTCCGATTGGCCACGACCAACGCGGTCGTTGACGAGTCCGTTGCCGCGGGCACCGCCGACATCGTGGCCGGGACGGCGTGGCTGTTCTCGAGAGGCGAGCTGGACGGGGCACTGGACGTCCTGTTTGTGGATGAGGCCGGCCAGTACGCGCTGGCCAACGTGATCGCGGCGGGGGCCTGCGCTCGGTCCATCGTCCTCGTCGGCGATCCCACCCAGCTGCCGATGGTCACCCAGGGCGTACACCCGGACGGAGCGGGTCTGTCGGGGCTCGCCCACCTGCTGGGCGAGGACATCACGTTCCCGCCCGAGCGCGGCCTGTTCCTGTCCGTGACCCGTCGCCTCCACCCAACGATCAACGCGTTCATCTCGGACACGTTCTACGACGGCCGCGTTGTCACCCATCCGGACACGGATCGTGTCGTGCGCGGACCCGCGGGTCCGCTGTCGGATGCCGGCGTGCGCTGGTGGCCGGTCGTCCATGAGGGCAACGCGGCCCGCTCGACCCAGGAGGCGGAGCGAGTCGCGGATGCAGTGGCCGCCCTCGTGGGCCGCGAGCAGGTCCTCGCGGACGGCTCGACCAGGACGATCGAGGTCGACGACGTCATCGTTGTCGCGCCGTACAACGCCCAGGTATCCGAAATCCAGGCCGCCCTCGGGCGTCGGCTCGGCAAGAGTGGCAACGTCGGGACGGTCGACAAGTTCCAGGGTCGCGAGGGGACCGTCGCGATCTACTCCATGACCAGCTCCAGTCGCGACGATGCGCCGCGAGACATGAGCTTCCTCTACTCCCGCAACCGCCTGAACGTTGCCGTGTCCCGGGCGCAGAGCATTGCCCTGATCATCGCGTCTCCGACGCTCCTCGAGGCCGGTTGCCGGACGCCCGATCAGATGCGGCTGGTCGACGCCTTGTGCCGCTACGTGGAGGTGGCAGCGGCCCAGGAAGCCGCCGGCGCGGAGCAAGTCGATTGAGCGTGAGCCGACCTATCATCGGCTGATGACCGCGCCGGCGAGGACGCCCGAGACCGCTGCCCTTTCGCCGACGGCACTCGCCGCGGCTCGTAGCCGGGCGCGCCTGAGCCTCATCGCCGGGGTCGCCCTCGGGAGCACCGGTCACATCGCCGCGATCACGGTCGCCACGATCGTGGCCCAGGACCTCCTCGGTTCGCCGACCCTGGCCGGTGCACCGGGCGCCACGATCGTGCTCGGGGCCGCCACCGGATCCGTCCTGCTGTCTTCCCTCATGGCCCGGCGCGGGCGGAGGATCGGCCTGGTGACGGGCTACTCGATCGGCGTCGGCGGGGCGCTCATCGCGACATTGGCCGTCATCCTTCGGTCGTTCCCGATCCTGCTCCTCGGGACGCTCCTGATCGGCTTCGGCAACAGCTCGAATCAGCTCTCCCGATACACCGCCGCAGACCTCGTTCCCCCTGCCAAACGGGCATCGGCAATCGGCCTCGTGGTCTGGGGCGCCACCGTCGGCTCGGTCGTCGGCCCGGCGCTCGTCCCGGTCGCTAGCTCCATTGCCCCAGCGCTCGGCCTGCCCGCGCTGGCAGGACCGTATCTCGTGCCCGTCATCTTCGTGGCGATCGCCGCGATCCTGTCGTTCGTCCTGCTGCGCCCGGATCCATATGCCATCGCCGACGAATCGGCGCCGAGAAGCGGCGCTCCGGCCGTGACTGGAGAGGCCGCGCTGGCACTCGGCCAGATGCTCCGACGCCCGGGGGTGACCGCCGCCATCGTGGCCCTCGTGGCGGGCCAGTTCGTGATGACCCTGATCATGACCATGACCCCGCTCCACATGACACAGCACGGCCACGGGCTGGGCGCCGTCGGGATCGTGCTGTCGGCACACACCCTCGGGATGTTCGCGCTCTCGCCGCTGTCGGGCCGGCTCGCGGAGCGGGTCGGCACGGTCCGCGCGATCTTCATCGGCACGACCATCCTCGCGGTGTCGGCAGTCATGGCTGCCGTGGCACCGCCCACGGGCGGCGATATCCTGCTGGTCGCCCTGTTCCTGTTGGGTCTCGGTTGGAACATCGGGTTCGTGGCGGGGAGTGCCTTGCTCTCAGAACACCTCGAGGTCCACGAGCGCACCCGTGTCCAGGGCGCCGCCGACGCCCTCATCTGGAGCTCGGCCGCGGCCGCCAGCCTGGGGTCCGGCGTGATCATGGCCGCGGCCGGCTACACCGCCCTGGGCGTGCTGGGCACCGGTCTCGTGCTCATTCCGATCCTGACGCTTCGGGCCCACCGCCATGCGCTCGCGCATCGACACGCGGAGCCCAAAGAGGAGACGCTGCTTACCTGACGGCGCGGGGCCAGATCGACGGGGAGCGGTGCGTCACACCGACGGCATCAGCTCGCGGACCACCCACGCCGCGAGCACGCGCGCGCAGGCCACCACGTCGTCCACCGGCACGAACTCGTCGGCGCTGTGCGCAACGGCGATGTGGCCGGGACCGAAGATCACCGTCGGCGTGCGGCCCTCGTTGACCAGCAGTCGCATGTCAGCTCCGTACGGCTCACCGATGAAGGCCGGTTGGCGCCCAAGGGTGGCCGAGGCAGCCTCCGCGAGCGAGACCGACAGCGGGTGGTCGGGCGGCACGCGCGCGGATGAGAAGTTGCCGCCCACGAGCTCCACGGTCGGCGGGTGGTCCCGCAGGAATGGGTCGGCCTCAGCGGCGGCGGCGATGCAGGCTCGCAGGCGCGTCTCCGCATCCCGCCAGGTCTCACCCATGGCCACGCCATAGCGACCGTCTGCGACGATGCGATCCATGACGGTTGAAGCCCACTCCCCTCCTCGAACGGTCCCGATGATGGTCGCGTACGGGAGGCCCAGGGCGGTCATGAGGGGGTCCGTTTCCGCCGCGTTCCGCTCCGTCTCATCTGCCTCGAGGGCACGGATGAGGACGCCCAGCTTGTCCAGGGCGGAGATACCCTCGCGGCGCATGGATGCATGTGCCGCCCGTCCGGGGACGGTCAACCGGAACGTGATCGCCCCGGCATGCGCGAGGACGATGTCCAGGTCGGTCGGCTCGGTGATCACGGCCATCTCGCCCGTCACGCCGGCCCGGATCGCGGCGAGCATGCCCTGTCCGCCATCCTCCTCGGACGGGACGAAGGCGGCCACGACCTCGCCATCGAGGTCCGCCGCGGCGCCGGACGCCACGAGCGCCCGCATCGCCGCGAGGATCGAGGCACAGCCGCCCTTCATGTCCACGGCTCCACGCCCGAACAGGTTCCCGTCGCGAATCTCGGCGCCCCAGGGGTCCACGGACCAGGCGGCCGGGTCCCCGACCGGCACGACATCCGTGTGCCCGACCAGCAGAAGGCGGCGCCCGCCGGGACGTCCCAGCCGGCCGACGACCACCGGCAGTTCGGTCCGTGGCATCTCCTGGCCGGGCCAGTCCGGATCCGTCCGCGCGAACTCCGCCGGATCCGTCTCGATCCGCTCGACCCGACATCCGATCCCCTCCAGGATCCCGGCCACGCGATCCTGGACCGCGCGCTCATTGCCGGTCACGCTCGGCGTACGGACGAGGTCCGCCAGGTCGGTCAGCGTGCGCGCGGGATCGACCGCGTCTGCCGCGCGTCGTGCGTCTCCGGTCAGCCCATCAGTCACGCAGGATCGGCCGTGTCATGCAGGTGGGCCCGCCTGACCCGTTGATCCCGATCTCCGTCGCAGGGTAGGTGTGCACCTCGCAGCCGGCTGCCGCGAGCGCGGCCGAAGTCACCGCGTTTCCCTCGGCCAGGATGACGACGCCGGGCCGCACGGCCAGCACGTTGCAGCCGAGCGTTCCGAACTCATCCTCCGGGACCTCGATCATCCGGATCCCCAGGTCGCCGAGGAGCTCCCACAGCCCCACGGGCATGAGCGGCGGAAAGACGACCGCCAGATCGTCGGCGACGGGTGAGATGACCGACAGGATGTGGATCAGCTCGGCCGGCCCGCGCCAGTAGGGAACGTCGAAGACCCGCACGTCGCCCCCGACGATGTCGGACAGCTGCCCGACACCGGCGCTGTTCGTCCGGAGTGTCCGGCCGATGCACAGCAGATCCGGCCGAAGCCAGAACGTGTCGCCTCCCTCGATCGTGCCGGGTGCCTCGATTCGGCCGGCCACGGGGATCCCGGCCGCGGTGGTCCACGCCTCGATCGCCGCCGACTCAGGCAGTCGGTTCGGCTTGCCCGGGCGGAGCGGGATGGCGCCGCCGTCCGAGATCAGGAGCGGATCGAACGTGTACACGAGGTCGGGACTCGCCAGCTCGGTCTCGAGGACGTGGACGCGCGGGCCCAGCGACCCGAGGACCTCCACGAATTGGTCGTGCTCACGCTGAGCCTCCGCCAGGTCCACCGGATGGAGGAAGCCGTGGGCAGGATCCTCGAACGCGGCCCCGAATGCCGGACCGGGCCGCTTCACGAGCACGTCGCGGAGCGGAGCGGTCATGCTCTGCGCCCCGTAGGCGCGGGACGCAGCGGTCGTCATGCTCGGCTGCCGGATGCCACGCTCGTCGCGATATTCGCGAGGACCGCGAGCAGGCGATCCACTTCATCGGCCGTGTTGTAGTGGGTCAGGCCGATCCGTACGACACCACCGCTCTCGGCCAGGCCCAGCCGTTCGATGAGACCGGTGGCATAGAAGTCGCCGTCCCAGACCGCGATGCCCTCGGCGCCCAGGGCCGCAGCGACATCGTGCGACGAGACGCCCGCCACGGTCAGCGCGGCAGTCGGCGTGCGCCGGTCAAAGGCCGCTGGATCCGTGATCCCGAACAGGCGGACACCGTCGATCACCGCGAGGCCGTCGTGCAGCCGCCGGTACAGGGGCATCTCCACGGCGCGGATCGCCCGCATCGCCGTGACCAGCTTGTCGCGTCGGGACGCGTCGGCCGCCGCGCCGGCCATGACCCCGACGTCCTCGAGGTAGCCGACAGCGGCGAGGGACCCGGCGTAGCCCTCGAAGTTCCCGGTTCCGGTCTCGAACTTCGATTCGGACGGCCGGACCTTGTAGGCCGGCAGGGACTTGAGGATCGAGCCTCGGCCGTAGACGGCGCCGACATGCGGACCGAAGAACTTGTAGACGGAGCAGGCCACGAAGTCCGCGTCGACCGCCCGGGCGTCGATGCCGAGGTGCGGCGCTGCATGCACGGCGTCGATGTACGCCCACGCCCCGACGGAATGCGCGAGGGCCACGATCTCCGCCACCGGATTGATCGTCCCGACCGCGTTCGACGCCCAACCCGCGGCCACGAGGCGGGTCCGCGGTGAGAGGAGCGCCCGGAGGTCGTCCAGGTGGAGCGTGCAATCGTCGAGATGCGGCTCCCACCAGCGGATCACGAGCCCAAGGTCCGCAGCGACCGCGATCCACGGGTCGACATTGGCGGCGTGATCGAGCCCGGTCAGCACGATCTCGTCGCCCGAGTCGAAGGTCGCGGCGATCGATCGGCTCAGGTGAAACGTCAGGGTCGTCATGTTCGCGCCGAGGATCACCTCGTCGGGCCCGACACCGAGGAGATCGGCGATCGCCGCGTGCGCGTCCTCGACGATCTCGTCGGAGGCCTGCGAGGTCGCGAAAGCTCCGCCGTGATTGGCATTCGAGGTCCGGTAGTAGCGAGACACGGCCTCGATGACGCTGTCGGGGACCTGTGTTCCTCCTGGCCCGTCGAAGTAGGCGTACGGACCCCCGTCGTGGGTCCTGGCCAGCGCGGGAAAGCGCGCCCGCAGCGCGGCGATATCGAGCGTCTTCATGGCCCCGATCCTAGCGGCCGCAGGGCCTCCGCGTGCGGGGCGTCTTGCGGCTCGGGTCGCCGGCGGCCGACAGGGTTGTTGGCCATGCAACGAATCACCGGGTAGGATGGGTTCGTGACCGGCGAAGGCGCACCCACCACACCCACCAACGGCCTGGACCTGGGTCCGTGGCGCGCGTTCGTACGTGCCCACGCCCGTGTCGCGCGTCGGCTGGACGAGGATCTTCGAACCGGGCACGCGATGTCCCTCCAGGAATACGAGGCGTTGCTGCACCTCGCCGAGGCGCCGGACCGCCGTCTGCGGATGGGTCGCCTCGCAGATTCACTGCTCCTTTCCAAGAGCGGCGTGACTCGACTGATCGACCGGCTGGTCGATGACGGGCTCGTCGAGCGGACGAGCTGCACCAGCGATGCCCGCGGTGCCGAGGCGGTGCTCACCGGAAGTGGACTCGCCCGCCTGCGAGCCGCGGCCCCGACGCACTTCGCGGGGGTCCGGGACCACTTCTTCGCTGCGATCGACAGCGCGGACGTACCGGTCGTTGAGCGAGCGATGGACGCGATCTCGGAGCGCCTGTGCGCATCCGCAGGTCCGTGCGACCACGCGGCGGACCACGCGCGCGACACCACGCCCGGTCTCGCGGCCGAACACGAGCCCGCCGGCGCGGGCACGGCTGAGTCGCGCGCACGGGCCTGATCCGCGGTCTCGGAGGCCCCGCCGGCCGGCTCCTCGCGGGCACGTCCGGCTTCGCGTATCCGGGCTGGACTCCCCGCTTCTACCCAGCGGGCCTTTCGGACGGCGGCAGACTCGGCTTCTACGCGTCTCGCCTCATGGCGGTCGAGCTCAACAACACCTTCTACCAGCGACCGACGGCCGAGCGCATCAGCGCGTGGATCGCGGCGGTTCCCGAGGACTTCCGCTTCGTCGTCAAGGCCCAGCGTGGCGCGTCGATGCGGGGGCTCAACTCGACCCCCGAGGAGAGCGTCGCCTGGCTGACCGAGCGACTGGACGGCTTCGGCGAGCGCCTTGGGGCCGTGCTCTACAGCGTTCCCGAGAACATCCATCGACGTCCGGACGGGAGCTCGGACGAGGCCGTCCAGTGCCTGCTCGCAGCGTGGCCGCGGACGGTGCCGCTGGTCATGGAGTTCCAGCACCGCTCATGGCATGTCGACGAGACGTTCGCGGCACTCCTCGAAGCGGGGGCCATCCTGGGCACGACGGAACTCCCGGAGGACGAGGTCCCGCCGGACATCCGCGTCACCGGGACGGGTCTGTACCTGCGGTTGCGCCGCAACGACTACTTGGCCACCGAGCTCGAAGCCTGGGCGGCTCGCCTTCGGCCGTTCCTCGAGGCCGGACATCCGGTCCTGGCGTTCTTCCGACACGACGAGACGGGTCGTGGGGCCGAGCTTGCGACCGGATTCCGTCTCCTGGTGAATGGTTCCGCCGAGCCGGGAACCTGACAGTCAAGACGCCTGGCGTCAGGCGCTGGCGACCGTGGGGCGAGGTGTCGGGGCGGGCGGCCCGAGCGGCCGGAGGTAGAGCCACAGCACGCCGGCGACGTACCCGACGTGGACGACCAGCGTCAGCACCTCCGGGGACGCGCTGTACCCGAGGATCGCCCGGAGGAACTGGCCGATCCCGGCGTCGTGCGACAGGAGCGCGCTGATGTCGTACGCGGTGCCCGACCCCAGAAGCGTGATGCCTGCGATCTCCGCGACCTCGATGTATTCGTGGACGGCGTGGGACAGCAGACCGGCGGCGATGAAGATCAGGGCGATCCCGGTCCACCGGAAGAACTTCCGAAGATCGACCGCCCGGCTGCCGCGATAGAAGCCCCAGCCGATGAGGACGGCTCCCCCGAGGCCGGCGAGGGCACCGAGCGCCACGCTCGACGCCGAGTCATCAACAGAGGTTGCCTGACCGGCAAGGAACAAAGCGGTTTCGACGCCCTCCCGGATCACCGCCGTGAACGCGAGGACAGCGAGGCCCCAGGCGGTCCCCTCCCCGAGGGCGCGATCGACGGCGGCGTGGAGTTCGCCCTTGAGGCCCGCCGACTGGCGACGCATCCAGAACAGCATCCAGGTGACGACACCGGCCGCGAGGAGCATCGTGGTGCCCTCGAACAGCTGCTCGTACGGCTCCTCGAAGGCGCCG
Source organism: uncultured Chloroflexia bacterium (assembly GCA_963697415.1). Lineage (GTDB taxonomy): Bacteria > Chloroflexota > Limnocylindria > Limnocylindrales > CSP1-4 > UBA5189. The sequence continues at coordinate 1,801,033 of CAVONW010000003.1, read as the reverse complement.
ACGGACACGAACAGGGCGATCCCGATGACTGCGCTGAGCGCCGTAGCAGCCGCGGTGCCGAGCCAGATCTTGCCGATGTGCCGGCCATTCCCCGTGCGCACGAGGTACGCAAGCACGATGGCCACGATGAGCGCGGCCTCCACGCCCTCGCGAAGGCCGATGAGCGCGCCGCTGGTCAGTGAGCCGAGGTCCACCTGAGTGCTCCCGAAGCTGGTCGCGCCGCCGGATTCCGGGGTCCGGCTCTGAGCGTCTGGGAAATCCTAGTGGGCCGCTCGGGATTGTGCAAGCGCCCTTGTCGGTGATCGACAGGGAACCCTCAGCCAGCTCGGAGGCTCAGCTCGCCCGCGGGTCTGCCTTGTCCGGATTGATGCCCAGCTCGGCAATGGCCGCGGCTGCCTCGGCGCCGGTGATCGCGCCATCACGGGCAAGGGCAGCCATCGCTGCCGCGGCAATGTTCGACGCGTCGATCTCGAAGTACGCCCGCAGCGACTCGCGCGTATCGCTCCGCCCGAAGCCGTCCGTGCCCAGCACGACGAAGGTGGCCGGCACCCACGGCGCGACGCCCTGGGGCTGGCTGGCCATCCAGTCGGTCGCGGCCACGACAGGACCGCCCTGCTCACCCAGCACCTCGGTGACGTACGGAATGCGCGGCGATTGATCGGGGTGCAGCCGGTTCCGTCGATCCGCGTCCAGGGCGTCGCGCCGGAGGAGCGGGAACGAGGGGGCGGAGAACACCTCGGCGGCGACCCCGAAACGCTCGGCCAGGATCGCCTGGGCCTCGATGACCTGCTGGAGGATGGCCCCTGATCCGACGAGCCGGACATGCTTCGCACCGCGCTTGAGCTTCGGCGCCGGCGCGAACCGGTAGATCCCGCGGAGCAGCGCCTCGTCGACGCCCTCCGGCTTGGCCGCCTGTGGGTAGTTCTCGTTGTACAGCGTCACGTAGTAGAAGACGTCCTCCCCCTGGCCGTACATCCGCTCGATCCCATCGCGAACGACGGCCGCGAGCTCGTAGGCGAAGGCCGGGTCGTACTGGCGGGCGTTCGGGAATGTCGATGCAAGGACCTGGCTGTGGCCGTCGTCGTGCTGGAGGCCCTCCCCCGCCAGGGTCGTCCTGCCGGCCGTGGCTCCCATGAGGAAGCCCCGGCCGCGCGCGTCACCGAGGGCCCAGATCTGATCGCCAGTCCGCTGGAACCCGAACATCGAGTAGAAGATGTAGAACGGGATCATCGGGAACCCATGGGTCGCGTAGGACGTGGCCGCGGCCGTGAGGCTCGCCACGGAGCCCGCTTCCGTGATCCCCTCTTCCAGGACCTGACCGTCCTTCGCCTCGCGGTACTTCAGCATGAGCTCGGAGTCCACGGGGTCGTAGCGCTGACCGCCCGACGCATAGATCCCGACCTCGTTGAAGAGCGGATCCAGGCCGAACGTGCGCGCCTCGTCGGGGACGATCGGCACGATGCGGGGCCCAAGGTCGGGGTCACGGAGCAGGTTCCGGAGCAGCCGGGCGAAGGCCATCGTCGTCGACACGGCGGTCGGGCTGCCTGCCTCGAACTCGGCATCGAAGGTCGGCTTGGGGGCAGGGAGCGGCGCCCCGCGAACCACCCGCTTCGGGAGCGGGCCGCCGAGCGCGCGACGGCGCTCGTGCAGGTACTGGACCTCCTCCGAGTCGGGCCCCGGATGGTAGTACGGTGCGTCCTTGAGCTGGCTGTCGGGGATCGGCAGCTCCAGGCGGTCGCGGAAGACCCGCAACTCCGCCTCGGTCAGCTTCTTGGCCTGGTGGGTGATGTTGCGCGCCTCCACGCCGGGACCCAGGGTCCAGCCCTTGACGGTCTTGGCGAGGATCACCGTGGGCACGCCGCGATGCTCGGTCGCGGACTTGTACGCCGCGTACACCTTTCGATAGTCGTGGCCGCCCCGGCGGAGCTTGGCCAGGTCGTCATCGGACAGGTGCTCCACCAGCCCGCCCAGTCGCGGATCCGGCCCGAAGAAATGTTCGCGGATGTACGCGCCGCCGGCGACGGAGTACTTCTGGAACTCGCCATCCACGGTCGAGTTCATCTTCTCGACCAGGACGCCGTCCACGTCCCGGGCCAGCAACTCGTCCCACTCGCGACCCCAGACGACCTTGATGACGTTCCAGCCGGAGCCGCGGAAGACCGCCTCGAGCTCCTGGATGATCTTGCCGTTGCCGCGGACGGGTCCATCAAGCCGCTGCAGGTTGCAGTTGACCACGAAGGTCAGGTTGTCGAGCCCCTCATGAGCGGCGACGTGGAGCGCACCGAGCGACTCAGGCTCGTCGGTTTCACCGTCGCCCAGGAAGGCCCACACGCGGGACTTCGAGGTGTCGACAAGGCCCCGGTTCTCGAGGTAGCGGTTGAACCGCGCCTGGTAGATCGCGCTGATCGGGCCGATCCCCATCGAGACCGTCGGGAACTCCCAGAAATCGGGCATGAGCCGCGGGTGGGGGTAGGACGACAGGCCGTCCTGCGGCGGCGTCTCGCGCCGAAAGTGGTCCATCTGGCCTTCGCTGATCCGGCCCTCGAGGAACGCGCGGGCGTAGATCCCGGGTGCCGCATGACCTTGGTAGAAGATCTGGTCGCCGGGCCCGTCGCCGTCCTTGCCCCGGAAGAAGTGGTTGAAGCCCACCTCGTACAGCGTGGCGGCGGAGGCGTACGTGGCAAGGTGGCCGCCGATCCCCGCGTACTGGCTGTTCGCCCGAAGCACCATCGCGACCGCATTCCAGCGGATCAGGCGCCGGATCCGGCGCTCCAGCCCCTCGTCACCGGGGAAGAAGGGTTCGTGCTCCGGGCTGATCGTGTTGATGTAGCGCGTGTTCGTAAGCGGCGGAAGGCCAACCTGGAGCTGGCGCGCTCGTTTCAGGAGCTTGAAGAGCAGGAACCGGGCCCGGGTTTCGCCCTCCTCCTTGACCACCTGGTCAAGGGATTCGATCCACTCGGTCGTCTCGTCCTGATCAAGATCCGGGAGGTGCTGCTTGAATTCGTCGATGTACATCAGCCGCGAAGCGTAGCCCATGCCGCCGGGTATCGCCGGGGGCCGATCACGAGCCGGCCGCGCGTCGCCGACCACCCAATTCCGTCAATCCGTCGCACCGGGCGCAAGGATCCAACGATGCTTTGCGCATGCTGCAAACAACTCGGGGAGTCGGCCGGCGACTCCGGATCCTTTTGCGTCACATGCAACGCCGGGCAGGCAGGGTACTCACACGAAGACGGGGGCACCGGCCAAGGCGCAATACGTGGCCTCCGGCGCAAAGAATCGACCGAATCGGGCCAACTCCGGACCCGTGACGCGAAGTTGTTAGCACCTGATGCAAACAGCCCACGGTGCTTGTCCAGGGCGAGCTCGCCGGGATGAACGGCTGTGCTAGCGTCCGGCCATGCAGCGCTTCGACCCCCAGACGTGCCTCATCGTCGTGGACGTGCAGAACGACTTTGCCGATCCCGCGGGGTCACTGTCGGTCGTCGGCGGCGAGGCTGTGATCCCGGTCATCAACCGCGCGGTCTGGGCCGCGATTCGCGCGGGCAGCTTCGTCGCCTACACGCAGGACTGGCATCCGCCGCACACGCCGCACTTCGCCCAGGACGGCGGGATCTGGCCGGCCCACTGCGTCGGCGGGGCCTGGGGCGCGGCGTTCCACCCGGCCCTCGAGGTCGTCGGGCCGAGCGTCCACAAGGGCGCCAACGGCGAGGACGGGTACTCGGGCTTCACGATGCGTGACCCGGTGGCCGGGACCGAGATCCCGACAGAACTGGGAGCGCTTCTGCAGGTCCGGGGCGTGGAGCGAGTCGTGGTGTGCGGGCTCGCGACCGACTACTGCGTGAAGAGCACGGCCCTTGACGCTGCCCGGCTCGGCTTCACGACGATCGTCCTCGCGGACGGCGTCGCGGCAGTCAACCTGGCCCCGGGCGATGGCGATGCGGCGATCGCGGAGATGCGGGCCGCCGGCATCGAGATCGCGCAGAGCATCCAGATCGTCCAGTCCGACGGGGCCGGCTGACCGGCTCGCCCGGTCGGGCCATGCCGTCCAGTCCGGAGGGTCCGCCCGCCATGCAGATTCACCTCGTCGATGCGACGTATGAGCTGTTTCGCGCGCATTACGCGCCGCGGCCGGCGGTCCTCGGGGCGGGTGGCATGCCGCTGTCCGGCGTGTCCGGACTCGTCGAGCAGCTCCTGACCCTCCTCCGGTACGAGGGCGCAACGCACATCGGCTGCGCGACCGACCGGGTCATCGAATCCTTCCGGAATGACCTCTATCCGGGCTACAAGTCGTCGGCCGGCATGCCCCCCGAACTGCTGGCGCAGTTCCCGATCGCCGAGCAGGCGATCGAGGCGCTGGGGATCGTCCTCTGGCCGATGGTCGAGTTCGAGGCGGACGACGCCATCGGCGCCGCATGCCGGCGGTTCGCCGCGGACCCCGCGGTCGAGCGGATCCTCATCTGCACGCCGGACAAGGACATGGCCCAGCTGGTCGAGGGTGAGCGGGTCGTGCTCCTCGATCGGCGGCGCCGGATCACGTACGACGATGCCGGGGTGCGGGCGAAGTGGGGCGTCGCCCCGACGTCGATCCCCGACTGGCTGGCACTGGTGGGTGACAACTCCGACGGTTTCCCCGGCCTGCCCGGCTGGGGTGCGAAATCAGCGGCCGCGGTGCTGGCGCGATACGGGCGCCTGGAGGACATCCCGGAGAAGGCGTTTGCCTGGGATGTCGCGCGGCTGCGCGGCGGACCCGTCCTCGCGGCCGCGCTGCGGGAACGTTGGGATGAGGCGCTCCTCTACCGCTCGCTCGCCCGGCTGCGGACGGCCGAGGACGGGGTGGTCATCCCGCAGGCAACGGCGGAGGAGCTCCGCTGGCACGGTGTCCCCCGGGCGCGCTGGGAGGCCTTCTGCGATCGATGGGGCCTGGGCGCGCTAAGGGCGCGACCGCACCGTTGGCGCTCAGCCTGACGGACGTCAGCTCAACGCGTCGGTCGGTACGTCGAGCCAGACGGCCCGGTTCGTGAGTGCGTCATCCGTCGGGTTGGCGTCGAGCAGGGCCGCCAGCGCACGCACGAGCGCGCCGCTCCCCGCGCCGGACGGCTGCAGCTTCGACGCCGCCACAAGGACCAGGCCCGGGTGAGGCGTCACGAGGCGCACTGATCTCGAGTAGATCCCGATATGGTCGGCAATGTCGAACGTCACGAGCGCGCGACCTTCGGTCAACGCGACTTCGATGATCACCTCGTCCGGGCGACCCCGGAGATCTGGGCGTTCCGCGACGGCGATCACATCGTGTCCGCCATTCCGCAATTCGTCCGCGATCCGATTTGAGATGTGCTCATCGAGGAGCAGACTCATCCCGAGATCGACGGCAGGCGGCGCATCGCTCGTTCGGCGGCTCGACGGTTCCGTTCGAGCCAACCATCGATCTCGGCCGGGTGATCGGCGTAATACGCCACCGCGGCCTCGACGAGCACCTGGGGGACATCGAGATATCCAGCCGTCTGCGGGATCGACCCGGCGTTCGCCTGCAGGACCATGATGACCTCCCAGACCCCGAGGCCCGTACCCACGATGCGGGCCCGCCGCCCCGCAGGCTCATCTGCGAAGTCGATCGCCGGATGATCCTGGCGCCGCAGGCCCTCGTCGATGAAACGCTCGGCGAGCGCCGTGTACGTCTCGCCTGTCTCGGCTGCCCGTCGCGCGAGGCGCTCCGAGGTACCCGGGCGCAGCCGGAAGGATCGATGAACGCGGCGAGCGTCGGCCATGTCGCACAGCGTAGCACGACGTGCTACGCCCGCAGCTACCCGGCGACGCGCCGCGTAGGCACGCCCACAGCTACCCTGCGATCCGCCGGAGCAGGTCCGCGTGGTGCGCGGGTGGCGCCGCGAGGACGCCGATCGACTTGACCGGCGCGGCGATCTCGAACCATGGTCCGCCCTCGAGATTCGTAACCGTCGCGCCGGCTCGCTCGGCGATCAGCCCGGCTGCCGCGATATCCCAGGTGGACAGCCCGCCCTGCTGGACGAAGACATCAAACCGGCCGTTCGCCACGTACGCGAGCGCGAGTGCCGCCGAGCCCATCGAGCGCGGGACGCGGATGGCCTTGCGAATCGCCCGAGCCCGCGTGGCAACACTTCGCCCGGCCAGCGACAGCGAGACGACGAAGTCGCTGAGGCGCTCCTTGTCCGAAGCCCGGATTTCGTGCCCATTGAGGGTCGCAGGTCCGGCGATCGTCGCCGCGAAGGATTCATGCCTCGTCGGGTCATGGATGACGCCGACAACAGGACGCCCGTCGATCACAAGTGCCACGGATACGCAGTAGAACGGGATCCCGTTCGCGTAGTTGACTGTGCCGTCGAGGGGATCCACCACCCACACCCGCCCGACACCCGAGGACGCGCTCTCACCGGCGGCGGCGTCATGCTCGCCGGTCTCCTCGGCAAGCAGCGCATCGCCCGGGAACGCCGCTCGAATCCCGTCGAGGATCAGGGCCTCGGACAGGTGGTCCACCTCGGTGACCACGTCGCGGGCGGACTTGTAGTCGATCTGCTCGACCCGTTCATACCGCTCCATCTGGAGCTCGCCGGCCCGCTCAGCCAGCTCAAGGGCAATGGCAAGCTCCGCGGCATACCGGCTGTGCGAACCGGTGGTCATGGGGACTGGCAGTCGACCGCAAGAGCGGTCGGCTGGTCGCCGAACATGGACACCGGCGCGGAGAACTCGATCGTCTGACCGGCCGGAACCTTCGGCGTCTGGACCATCTGGCTCGGACCGCCAACCGGCCGCGAGGCCTCGACCACGCGGCACGTCGTTGCCGAGGACGAAGTGCCCTCGTTCGTGACGGTGAGCGTGACCTCGAGGCCACCGGTCACGGCGACAACGCCACGGATCACACCGGTGAACGGGCCGACGTCCGCCAGCGCGAGGCGCGCGACGACGGCGAGGAAGATGACGAACAGGACGATCCCACCGGCCGCGAGTGCGTGGACCTGGGTGGCCGCCGGTTGCTTCAGTCCGAGCGGGTTGCACTCGTCACACAGCGCCACGTCAATGGGCACCGGCCGACCACATCGAAGGCAGCCGTGCGTGGGACCGGGGGTCGCGGGTGAGGTAGCGGGCAAGGTCATGGGTCCGACGATGGTGACACGAACCCGCCGAGAGGACCGATCAGCGGCCGGCGACCTCCACGAGGCGGTCCACGTCGGCGGTGGTTCGCGCGGTGATCGCAACCTCGTCTGCGCCGGCATCCAGCCACCGGGCGGCGGTCTCGGCCGGCGCCTCGATCCAGGGGCTGTCGGTGAGCGCATCTACCCCGCTCCGACCGCCGCCGAACCCCACGACGACTCGGACAGCGTCGCGGGACCGCCCGGCCGCCGCCAGCGCCTCGAGGTAGCGCCCGGCGAGCCGTTCGAAGTCCTTCTCCTCGGCCGCCCATCCGTCCGCGGCTCGGGCCGCCAGTCGGACGCCGGCCGGCGTGCTCGCGCCGACGAGGATCGGCGGTGGCGGCTCGGGCCGCGGGAACGCCACCGCGTCCGTGACCGGGTAGAAGGGACCGGGCCGCGTCACCGGGCCACCAGACCAGAGCGCCCGGATCAGCCCGATCGCCTCCTCCAGACGGTGCGCGCGCTCGGTGGCTCCAGGGAAGTCGATTCCGTAGGCCAGATGCTCCTTCGGGTGCCCGCCGATGCCGATGCCCAGCGTGAGCCGGCCGCCGCTGATCGCCTGGACCGTGCCGGCCATGCGGGCCAGGACCGCCGGATGGCGGTTCATCACATTCGTGACGAACGAGCCGATGCCGATCCTTCGGGTAGCCACGGCTGCGGCCGCGAGCGTCGTCCACTGTTCGAGAACCGGGACCGTCCGGTCCCCCTTCCCGATGAAGTGATCCCAGCACCAGACCCCGGCATAGCCGGCCTCATCGAGACGCCGGGCGCTGTCGAGCCACCAGTCGGATTCCGCGCCGATGGACCCCAGGGTGACGCCGATCGGGAGCCGGCGGACCTCCGTCATGTTCGGACCGTCGCCTCGCTCACGAGGTTCTACAGCCCCGTCTCGAACAGCCGGATGTCCTCCGGGCTGATCGTGTGCCCATCGCCCCGGGTCGGGCCGAGCGCGGCCCTGGCGCCCAGCGCGTCGAGGTCGGCCGGGAAGCGCCCGATGAGGTCGAGGACGACCTTCTGGATCCGCTCGGCGTTCTGGGCGAAGACCTCGAGGACGCTCGATGCGTTGACCGCCTCGGTGCCCTCGTGGACCCCGGCGTCGTAGTCCGTGATGAGCGCGATGTTCACGACCGCCATGCCGAGTTCGCGGCACAGCCACGCCTCGGGGTACTGGGTCATGCCGATGACTTCCCAGCCCGCATCGGAGAACCATTTCGACTCCGACTTGGTGGAGAATCGCGGGCCCTCGATGACCACGATCGTGCCACGCTCGTGGACCTCGATGCCGTGGTCCCGGATCGTGTCGACCGCCAGCCGGCGGAGCACCGGGTCGTACGTCTCGGCCGACGACAGGTGGGTGACGATCGGGCCGTCGTAGAACGTGTGCGGGCGCTGGCCGCTGGTTCGGTCCACGAACTGGTCGCAGACGACGAAATCGCCCGGCTTGACATGGAGCGCAAGTGACCCGGCCGCGCACGGCGAGATGACCGCCTTGACGCCCAGTGAGCGCATCGCCCAGACGTTCGCCCGGTAGTTGATCCTGTGGGGCGGGATCGTGTGGCGGCGGCCATGGCGCGGGAGGAACGCAACCTCGCGGCCACCGGCGTTGGCAAGGAAGAAGCTGTCCGACGGCGGGCCGTACGGCGTGTCCACCTTGACCTCGCGCACGTCATCGAGCAGCGAGTAGAAGCCGGATCCCCCGAAGACGCCGATCTCTGCCTGTTCCGCCACGCTGAACCTCCGGGCCGCGCCATGCTTCCGCGCCGCGGCTGGGCCGGCGTCGCATGCGCCGGACTGCCCACCGGGCCGGGCGATTGTATGCGGCCCCCCGCGCGACGGGCCTGGACTAGGATGATCGAGCGCCCGAGCCGATGGAGGTTTCCGATGATGAACTCTGAAGACCAGCGGGGTACTCCGAATTCCCTGGCGGGCAGTTGGACCCCGCGCGCGCAAGGGCCGGCCATGGCCGCGGCGGACGCGGCAGGCCGAATCTGGGGCCTGGTGTTGCTGGTGGCCGGACTCTGGTTGGCCGCCCGGATCACCCTCAAGCTGGATGTCCCCATGATCCCCTGGGGCGACCTCTGGCCGCTCCTCCTCATTGCCCTGGGCGGCCTGGTGATCCTTGGGGCCTGGCGCCGGGGATGACCGCGGGCGACGAGTCGGCGGGCCGGCTGGCGCTCGCCGACTGGCGACGGCGGGTCACCGAGCTGTATGTCGAGGTCCGCGAGCGCGCGGCCACGGATCCGGAGTCGGCATGGAACCACTGGCGCGCGGCCCGGGATGGGCTGTACCGAGGCCACCCCCAGTCCCCGGTTCCCGACGCCGACCGTGCGGCGTTCCGCGGCAGCTACTGGCCGTATGACGCGAGTCTCCGGTTCGAGGTCGACGTCGATTCGGCAGTGCCGAGCGGCCCATCGATCGCCGGCGTCAGCCTGCCCATGAGCACGGGTGAGGCCCTCGAGTTCACCCCGATCGGCGAGATCCGGATCCCATTCGCAGGCTTCCCGCGGAACCTCGCCCTGTTCTGGATGGCCGGCTATGCGGGCGGCCTCTTCCTCCCCTTTCGCGACATCACCAACGGCACTACCACGTATGGGGCCGGCCGCTACCTGCTCGACACCGCAAAAGGCGCCGATCTCGGCGGGGACCTGGGCACTGGCCGACTCACGCTCGATTTCAACTTCGCGTTCCAGCCGTCGTGCGCCTTCGACCCGCGCTGGCCGTGCCCGCTCGCGCCGCCCGAGAATCGGCTCGACCTCGCGATCGAGGCGGGCGAGCGGCTCGGCTGACGGCGTTCCGATCCGTTCCGATTCGAAGCAGAAGCACGATCGACGGTCGCCTCTTACCATCGACCCATGCCAGCCGACCGGCCTGCTCCCGTCGCGATGCCCAACCGCATCCGCGAATTCCTCGACGAACCACATGTGGCCTCGATCGGGACGACGGGTGAGGACGGTGCGCCGCACCAGGCGATTGCCTGGTACCGGCGGGATCCGGACGACCGGATCCTCCTCAACAGCCGCTCACCTCGCCGTTGGCCGGCCGACCTGCTGCGTGACGCACGCGTGTCGCTGGCCGTGCTCGACGGTGGGGATTCGCTGCGCTGGGTCGGCCTGACCGGCGAGGTGGAGACGGTGATCGACGACGTCGAGACCGCGCGCGACGACATCTGCGCGCTGGCCGAGCGTTATGGCGACGAGGATCCCGAGACGCTGGCGGAGTTCCGGACGCAGGCCAGGATCTCCTTCCGGATCCGGATCACCGCCATCCACGACCATCTCGGGAGCGCATGACGAGCATCGATTCACCGAGCGGGGCGGCAGCCTCAGCGGCCGGCTCCATCCGCTTCGGCGCCCAGCTCTGGTCCCAGGCCACGGACTGGCCGGGGCTCAGGGATGCCGCGCTCGCTGCCGAAGCCGCGGGCTGGGACTCCGTCTGGACGTGGGACCACCTGCAGGCGATCTTCGGGCCGTGGCAGCAGCCGATCCTGGAGGGCTGGACGACCCTCGCGGCCATGGCTCCGATCACCCATCGGGTCCGGCTCGGGCTCATGGTCGGCGCCAACACCTTCCGTAATCCCGGGCACACCGCGAAGCTCGCGACGACGCTCGACCACCTGTCGGGTGGGCGGGCCGTCCTGGGGATCGGCGGGGCTTGGGTCGAGCGTGAGCACGAGGCCTTCGGGATCGACTTCGGGTCCGGCTTCGGCGAGCGCCTCGATCGCATGGACGAGTCGGTCATGCTCATTCGGCGTCTCCTGGACGGGGAGCTCGTCACCCACGAGGGCCGGTTCTACACGTTCCGCGAGGCCGTGTGTCAGCCGCGACCCATCCAGACGCGCATGCCGATCCTCATCGGCGGGTCTGGCCCGAAGAAGACGCTTCGGACTCTGGCGCTGCGCGGCGATGGGTGGAACACGTCGGGGACGCTCGACGAGGTTCGTGACCGGCTCGCGATCCTCGATGCCCACTGTGCCGACGTCGGGCGAGACCGTTCCGAGATCGAGCTGACCGTCAGTTTTCCGATCCTCATCCGGGACAGGGCGGCCGACGCCGAGGACGCCTGGGCCGTGCTCATGACCCACAACGGGACGCGGGACGCAGGCCCGGTCCCCCATCTGCTCGGGTCATCGGCCGCGATCGCCGACGCGATCGGCCCGTATATCGACCTCGGATTCGGGACCGTCATCGTTCGCCTGCCGGCCCCGTACGATCGCGAGACGATCGACCGGATGGGCGAGGTCGGCGAACTCCTGACCGATGGCTGACGGCCTGGATCTGCGAGTCGTCGAGCTGGCCGGGGGCGTCGGCGGGGCGAAGCTCGCCCACGGCCTCCAGGCCCGCCTCGGACGTGGACTGACGGTCGTCGTCAACACGGGCGACGACCTCGAACGCCACGGCCTGCTTGTCTGCCCGGACCACGACACGGTCATGTACACGCTGGCCGGAATCGACAACCGCGAGTGGGGCTGGGGCCTTGCCGGCGAGACCTTCGCAAGCGCCGAGATGCTCGCCCGCTACGGCGAGGAGACCTGGTTCCAGCTGGGCGATCGCGATCTCGCGACCCACATCGTCCGGACCCGGCGGCTCCGCGCGGGAGAGCGCCTGACAACCGTCGCCGCGCATCTCCAGGCAGCGCTCGGGATTGCCGCCCGGATCCTCCCGATGGCCGACGAGCCGGTCCACACCCAGGTCCGGACGGACGAAGGGTGGCTGGATTTCCAGACCTACTTCGTCGGTCGCCACCAGGCCCCGGAAGTCCGCGAGCTGCGCTGCGACGGGCTCGACGCCGCGCAGGCGACGCCCGAAGTCCTCGATGCGCTCGCGACGGCGGATGCCATCGTCGTGGCGCCGTCCAACCCGTTCCTGTCCGTTGCGCCGATCCTCGGCGTGCCCGGGATCCGGCCGGCGATCGACGCGGCGCGTGAGCGTGGAGTCCCGGTCGCGGCCGTCTCCGGGATCATCGGCGGCCGGGCGCTCAAGGGCCCCGCGGACCGCATCCTCGCCTCCCTGGGTCACGAGCCGAGCGCGCTTGGTGTGGCCAGGATCTACGCCCCGTGGATCGACCTGTTCGTGCTGGATAGCGTCGACGCGACCCTGGCGCCGGCGATCCGTGCCCTCGGGCCGGATGTGCTCGTCACGGACACGATCATGGACGATGACGCGGCGCGCGCCCGCGTCGCGGCCACGATCCTGGAGGCCGTTGCCGCGCGACGGCGCTAGCATCCTCGACGTGACTGGCCCCGCCGACCTCAGCCGCGCCGACCTCAGCAGGACCTGGGCGCTCGTGCCGCTGCGCGGCCTCGAGGATGCGAAGACGCGGCTGGGCGGGACCCTCGACGCAGAGGAGCGCCTCGAGCTGGTGCGGGCGATGGCGTCACGGACGCTGGCCGCCACGCGCGACGCGCGCGGACTTGCCGGGACCGTGCTCGTCACTGCCGACCCGGCGGCCGCGGAGCTCGCGGCGACCTTCGGGGCGCGGACGCTCGTGCAGCGCCTGCCCGGCCTCAACGCCGCACTCCGAGAGGCGCGCGCGGTCGCGGTCGCGGCCGGGGCCACGGCGACCATCGTCGTTCCGATCGACCTGCCGGCGATCGATGCCGCCACCCTGGACCGGCTGCTCGCGGAGGTTCGGGTTGCCCTGCTGACCGATCCCACGAATCCCGTCGTCGTGCTCGTTGCCGACCGGCGCGGCGTCGGCACGAACAGCCTGCTGACCTCCCCGCCCGCCGTGATCGAGCCCGCCTTCGGCGAGGCGAGCCGGGCCGCGCATCAGGAGGCGGCGCTGCGCGCCGGGGCCCGCTTCCTCGAACTCGGGGGCGCGCTCACCCTGGATGTCGACACGAGCGATGACCTCCTGGCGGCGGAAGCCGTCGAAGTCGCCCTCGGAGAGGCGGGGGCCGGGCCACCGGCTGCGACGCGGGCAGGAGGGACCGGAGGCGACAGTGCCGCCTGAGCCGCGCCCCGTCCCGCCGGTCACGCCCGGCCCGTCACTGTCCATCTTCGGGCTCCTCGGCATGCCCGAGGTCGTCCCTGGGGACGATCTGCCGACGCTCCTCCTCGAAGCACTCGAAGCGACCCCGGATGCCCTGCCGCTCCGTGAAGACGATGTCCTCGTCGTCACCCAGAAGGTCGTCTCGAAGGCCGAGGGCGCGATTGTCAACCTCGCCGGGATCGAGCCGCGGCCGGAGATCATCGAGTTCGCTGCGCGCTGGGATCGCGACCCGCGTCAGCTCGAGGTAGTGCTCCGGGAGGCGAGGCGTGTCGTCCGGATGGCCAATGGCGTACTCATCACGGAGACGCCGCACGGCTTCATCTGTGCCAACGGGGGCGTCGATGCCAGCAACGTGGGTCCCGGCAGTGGCGAGATCGTCACGCTCCTGCCCGTCGATCCCGATGCATCGGCGGCCCGGATCCGGGAGGCCGTCCGCGACCGTCACTGCCGTGGATGTGCCGGTCGTGATCTCCGACTCCTTCGGGCGACCGTGGCGCTGGGGCATCGTCGACGTCGCGATCGGCGTGTCCGGCCTCCTGCCGATCGAGGATCTGCGGGGCTCGGTGGATCGTGATGGCCGGGTGATGCGCTCGACGATCCGGGCCGTTGCCGATGAGCTCGCCTCAGCCGCGGAGCTGGCGCTCGGCAAGGTCGCCGGACGGCCGGCGGCGCTGGTGCGCGGAGCCGCCTTCACGCGCGGTGAGGGGTCCATCCGGGACGTGCTGATGCCGGCCTCGTTCGACCTCTTCCGCTAGCGCTTTCGAGGGCCCACGGGCCCGGTCGCAGTACGCTGGGGCCGACCGCCCAGGATCGGCGACCCACCACCCGGGAGCGCCTGCTTGAAGTTCGGACTCCAGATCAGCTCGTTCAGCTGGCCCGGCGGGCCGGAGCAGCTCGGCCCGACCCTGGCACGCGTCGTGCGAGCGGCGGACGATGCCGGTTTCGATTCGATCTGGGTCATGGACCATCTCTTCCAGATCCGCGGGGTCGGCCGGCCGGAGGAGCCGATGCTGGACGGCATGACGGCCCTCGGCTACATGGCCGCGCACTCGGACCGGGCGCGGCTGGGCCTCCTGGTGGGCGGCGTCCACTACCGCCACGCGGGCCTGTGGGTCAAGGCCACCACGACGCTTGACGTCCTGTCCGGAGGCCGTGCCTGGTTCGGGATCGGGGCCGCCTGGAACCGGGAGGAGTCCGAGGCGCTCGGCTTCCCATTCCCTCCGCTGGGCGTCCGGTTCCAGATGCTCGAGGACACGCTGCGCATGGCCCACGGGATGTGGTCCGGGGAGCGCGGCACCGAGGAGGACTTCCAGGGCCAGCACGTCCGGGCGACCCGGCTCATGAACTCACCGCAGGCGCTCAGCCGCCCGCGAGTCCCGATCATGATCGGCGGCGGCGGAGAGCAGAAGACGCTCCGCCTCGTCGCGAAGTACGCCGACGCCTGCAACGTCTTCGGCGGCCCCGAGAAGATCCATCACAAGTTCGAGGTCCTGCGCCGGCATTGCGAGGAGATCGGGCGACCGTACGATGAGATCGAACGGTCCACGCTCCAGAACGTCCACGTGGATCCAAACGGCGGCGGCGGCGGCGGCGGCGGCGCCGAGACGCCGGCCCAGGTCACTGCCCGTTTCGCCGAACTCGGCGATTCGGGCGCGCAGCACATCCTGTTCAGCGTCCGCGACGTCTGGCAGACGGACAAGCTGGCGCTGCTCGGAGAAACGGTCCTGCGGGACCTGCGGGACCTGTGACCGGGCCAGCGCGGATCGTGACCGGGCCGGCGCGGATCGTGATAGGGCCGGCGCGGACCCTAGCCACCGGCGCGGACTGTGGCCGGACCGGTGCGGACCCTAGCCTCCGGCGTGACGGCTGCATGGTCACCCCACCCACAGCCCGCCGGCACACGGGCTACGCGCCGGCCAGCAACGACCGCCGATGGGAGCCTCAGGGTCGATTCCGCGAGCCGGTGGCGCCTGGACCCAACATCCGGGCGCGACGGAACCTGGCCGGGCCACCAACGCGCCGCCCAATCGATACTTCCTGTGCTCACGATGTCCATGCAGCCGTCATCGACGCCCGCAACGCCGAGCGCGCCTCGGCCCGCGGCTGCGTCCGCGCCGGCGCAGCCCCACCTATGGCACCCGCGCCCGCTACGCCGACCCACACATACCCCCCAGGAGTATCGACTGCGTGCTAGGATTGACCAAATGACCGAATCGACAACCCCCGCCCCGTTCGGCGGGCTCTCTATCTCCTTCGCTCCGGATACGCCCGCCCCCACGGCCGGCGGACCCGTCTCGATCGCCGACCGGCCGGCCCGGACGGAGGCGAAGGTCGTCATCGTCGGATCCGGGCCGGCAGGCCTGACCGCCGCGATCTACGCGGCCCGCGCGAACCTCGAACCGATCGTGATCGCCGGTTCCGCGCCGGGCGGCCAGCTGATGCTCACGAGTGACGTGGAGAACTACCCGGGCTTCCCGGACGGAATCCAGGGCCCCGATCTGATGGCCGCGTTTCGCGCCCAGGCCGAGCGCTTCGGAACGCAGATCGTGGACGTCGATGTCGATCGGGTGGACTTCTCGTCCCGCCCGTTCCGGCTGTGGGCGCGAGGAACCGAGTACCGGGCCCAGAGCGTGATCGTGGCGACGGGCGCATCGGCGATGTGGCTGGGCCTGGACAGCGAGACCCGGCTGCGCGGCCGCGGCGTTTCGGCCTGCGCCACGTGCGACGGCTTCTTCTTCAAGGATCGCGAGATCGCGGTAGTCGGCGGCGGCGACACCGCCTTCGAGGAGGCGAACTACCTGACCCGGTTCGCGACGAAGGTCCACATGATCCACCGGCGGGACGAGTTCCGGGCGAGCCGGATCATGGTCGAGCGCGCCCGCGCGAACCCCAAGATCGAGATCCACACGAACACCGGGATCACAGAAATCCTCGGCGAGTCGAAGGTGGAGGCACTCGCTCTCAAGGACACGGAGACCGGCGAGGAACGGCGCATGCCGATCGAGGGCCTGTTCATCGCCATCGGCCACAAGCCCAACACGGAGGCCTTCGCCGACGCGCTCGAGGTCGATGCGAAAGGCTACCTCGTGGTCAACGACGAGACGCATTCGCGGATCGACGGCG
The DNA here is from genome assembly GCA_963697415.1 of uncultured Chloroflexia bacterium. GTDB lineage: Bacteria > Chloroflexota > Limnocylindria > Limnocylindrales > CSP1-4 > UBA5189. Next base: position 1,784,753 of record CAVONW010000003.1, on the reverse strand, counting down.
TGTTCATCGCCGGCGACGTCCACGACCATCGCTACCGCCAGGCGGTCACCGCGGCCGGGGACGGCTGCAAGGCCGCCATCGATGCCGAGCGCTGGCTGGAGGCGCAAGGGATCACGGAGGCGAACACGCTGACCGCGTGGTGATCCGCGCATGAGCTTTCACGGCGGCGGCGGGCCAACGCGTGCCTTCACCCCGGTTCCGCGTGAGCGGCGTGGCCGGACGCTGCGCCGGATCGTCGCGTTCTTCCGGCCGTATCGCATGCGTGTCGGGGTCGTGACGATCGCGATCCTGTTCACGAGCGGGCTCGGGATCATCAACCCGATCCTGCTGAAGCTTCTCATCGACGACGCGATCCCCAACCTCGACTTCGGACGGCTGAACCTGTACGTCGCGCTGATGATCGCCGTGCCGATCGTGTCCGGGCTCATCGGCCTGGGCCAGAGCTACCTGAACAACGTCATCGGCCAAAGCGTCATGCAGGACCTGCGCGGGGCGCTCTACTCACATCTCCAGCGGATGCCGCTGCGCTTCTTCACCGAAACCAAGACGGGCGAGATCCAGAGCCGGCTGGCGAACGATGTCGGCGGCGTCCAGGGCGTCGTGACGGACACCGCCGCAACCCTGACCTCGAACCTCGCGGTGGCTATCAGCACGGTAATCGCGATGCTGATCATCGACTGGCGGCTGACCGCCCTGTCGCTGGGCATCCTGCCGTTCTTCATGTACCTGACCTACCGGGTGGGCAAGGTCCGACGCGAGGTCAGCGGGGCGACGCAGCGCTCGCTCGCCGAGCTGAGCGCGGTGACCGAGGAAACGCTCTCGGTCTCAGGAATGCTCCTGTCGAAGACATTCGGCCAGCAGGACGCGGCGATCGGACGGTTCAAGGGCCTGAACCGGCGCCTGGCACTCCTCCAGATCCGGCAGGCCATGGTCGGTCGCTGGTTCTTCATGATCGTGGGAACGATCTTCAGCATCACACCTGCATTCGTGTACTGGCTGGCCGGCTGGCTGGCCATCAACGGCGACCCGACGGCTCCCACGATCGGGGACATCGTGGCGTTCACGACCCTCCAGTCCCGGCTCTTCTTCCCGCTTGGCCAGCTCCTTGGTGTCCAGGTGGAGATCCAGGGCGCGCTGGCGCTGTTCGATCGAATCTTCGAGTACCTGGAGATGGACCCGGAAATCGTCGACGCGCCGGACGCGGTCGCGCTCGATCCGGCCACGGTGCGTGGAGGCGTGCGCTTCCGGAACGTCGCGTTCCGATATCCGGCTGGGGCGGCCATTGTCCCGACGACCGCCGCGGGCGCGGATGCCGCTCCCAGGGGAGGCGCCGAGCCGCCGGACGCCCCGGGGCTCCTGGACGCCGCCGCGACAGAACCGGCGCAGCCGTTCCGAGTCGAGGGGATCGACTTCGAAACCGCCCCCGGTGAGCTCGTCGCACTGGTGGGGCCGTCCGGTTCCGGCAAGACCACGACGACGTATCTCCTGCCGCGCCTGTACGACGTCGACGCGGGGGCCATCGAGATCGACGGGGTGGACATCCGCAAGCTGACGCTGGCCTCGCTGGGATCGGTCATCGGGTTCGTGACCCAGGAGACGTACCTCTTCCACGCCAGCGTCCGCGACAACCTGCTGTACGCCAAGCCCGAAGCGACCCACGCCGAGCTCGAGTCGGCGGCCCGCGCCGCCGCCATCCATGACCGGATCATGGAGCTCCCGGACGGCTACGACACGATCGTCGGCGAGCGCGGCTACAAGCTGTCCGGCGGCGAGAAGCAGCGGATCGCGATCGCGCGCGTGTTGCTGAAGGATCCGCGGATCCTCATCCTCGATGAGGCGACGTCGGCACTCGATACCGTGAGCGAGCGGCTCATCCAGGCCGCGCTCGAGCGGCTGGAACGCGGCCGGACCACGATCGCGATCGCCCATCGCCTGTCGACGATCCTGCGAGCCAACCGGATCCTCGTCTACGACCGCGGCCGGATCGTGGAACGCGGCACCCACGCCGAGCTGCTGGCTGCCAATGGCCTGTACGCGCGCCTCTACCACGAGCAATTCGAGGGGCCGCCGGGCCGAGACTGACCGGATGCCCCTGAGCGTGGCGGCAGGAATTCTGCCCGCAGATTACGATCGCCCGGGTCCCGAACGACGCCACCCCGGAGGCACCAGGCCATGCCCACGATTCGGTCCGCCACGCTCGTCCACGACGGAAAGTCGCGGTTCCTCACGACAACGGGGACCGGCCGGACGTTCACCTGGGGCGGTGATGCAGCCGCGGCCGAAATGAGCCCCATGGAAACGGTGACGGTGGCGCTTGCCGCGTGCAGCGCGATGGATGTGATCTCGATCGCAACGAAGAAGCGGCAGCACATCAGCCGGTATTCGATCCAGGTTCAGGGCGAGCAGCGAGACGAATACCCGCAGGTGCTCACGCGCGTCGAGGTTACCCACGAGGTGGAGGGTTCTCGCCTCGACGAGGCGGCGATCCGCCGGAGCATCGAGCTGTCCGCCACGAAGTACTGCCCGGTCAACGCGATGCTCTCCTCGGGCGCGACCGAGGTCCATCACAGGTACACGATCCGGAGCGCCGGCGAACCGCCCTTCGAGTCTGAGGGTGAGGTCATCGTCACCGGTCCGTATCGGCGACCCGACGTCGTTCCCTGACCCCGAGCGGGAGGACGGCGCGGCGCGCTGTGTCGAGCGGTGTCGCGCTGTGTCGCGCGGAGCCGCCCGCGTTGCATGACTATGCACTGTACTGTATAGTCATGCGTCCATGAACGTGACACACACCAGCACGGCGCCAATTCGCGTGGGCATCATCGGTGCGACCGGCTACGTCGGTGGCGAGCTGATCCGGCTGCTGTCCGCGCATCCCACGGTCGAGCTCGTCGGCCTGACGGGCCGGGAGCGACAGGGGGATCACGTCGGGAGCGTGCATCCGCACCTCGCGACGACCGCGCACACCCTCGCGAGTGAGCTCGCCGGGGATGTCGATGCTGTCTTCCTGGCCTTGCCCCACGGCGCGTCGGCGGAGCGGGCACCGGCGCTCCTCGAGCAGGGCATCACCGTCATCGACCAGGGGACGGACTTCCGGCTCCGCGACGTCGCGGACTACCCGCGCTGGTACGGGTTCGAGCATCCGCACCCGGAGCTGTTGAGCCGCGCGGTCTATGGTCTGCCAGAGCTGCACCGCGCGGAGCTTCTCGCCGCGGGTGCGGCGCGCGCCGCCGGAACGCCGGCCCTCGTCGGTTCGCCGGGCTGCTATCCAACTGCGACGATCCTCGCCCTCGCGCCCTTGGCCCGGGCCGGGCTTATCGCGGATGTCGTCGTCGACGCGAAGAGCGGCGTGAGCGGCGCGGGGCGTGGAGCCAAGGCCGAGATGGGTTTTGCCGAGATCAACGAAAGCGTTCGTGCCTACGGCATCTTCAATCATCGCCACACGGCGGAGATGGAGCAGGAGCTCGGGGTGCGCGGGCTCGACTTCCTGCCCCACCTCGTGCCGATGACTCGGGGCATCCTGTCGGCCTGCCACGTCCGCCCGACGCGGCCGGTCGACCAAGTGGAGCTGGACGCGCTGTACGCCGAGGCCTACAACGGGGAGCCGTTCGTGACGATCGTCGAGGCGCCACCGGCGACCGGCCACGTGCTCGGCAGCAATCACGCCCGGGTCTTCGTCCGAGCCGATGAGCGAACGGGGCGGATCCTGGCCATCGGGGTCATCGACAACCTCGTGAAGGGCGCCGCCGGGCAGGGCGTGCAGGCATTCAACCTCATCTTCGGCTTGCCGGAGACGGCAGGCCTCGAAGCCCTGCCGCTCGCCCCGTAGGCCGTCATGACGACCGATCTTGACGTGCTCTCCCCCGCCCGGCCGGCACTGCCCCAGGTGGAACGGCGCGCCCGCATCCCAGCCGGATTCGTCGCGGGCGGACTGGCCGCCGGAATCAAGGCCAGCGGACGACCGGATGTGGCGCTCATCGTTGCGAGCGGCGGGCCGGCCGCCGCGGCGGCGGTCTTCACGCCCAACACGTTCGCCGCCGCGCCCGTTCTCTTGTCGCGGGCGAATCTCGCGGCCTCGTCCGGCTGGGCCCGGGCAGTCGTGTCCACGAGCGGCTGCGCGAACGCGGCCACCGGACCAGCAGGCCACGCGGACCAGGTCCGCGTGGGAGAGCTGGTCGCCGGCGCGCTCGGGATCCCCGAGGGTGAAGTGCTCCACCTTTCGACCGGGATCATCGGGACGCGGCTGCCGCTCGACAAGGTCGCGGCGGGCGTCGGCGCGCTCGTCCCGGAGCTCGCGGCCACGGGTTTCGGGCTGGAGGCAGCCGCGGACGCGCTCCGGACAACGGATTCGATGACGAAGGTCGCGACGGCCAGCGTGGCACTGCCGGGCGCGGACGGCGCACTCCACGAGGTCCATGTCAGCGGCATCGCGAAGGGTGTGGGCATGATTCACCCGCGCATGGCCACGATGCTGTCGGTGGTTCTGACCGACGTATCTGCCTCACCGGAGCTGCTGGCCTCGATCCTCCGGCCTGCGGCGGCACGAACCTGGGATCAGCTGTCCGTCGACGGTGACACGAGCACCAATGACACGGTCTTCCTCCTCGCCTCGGGTGCGTCCGCCGCGTTGCCGATCGTCGCGGATACCGCCGCGGCGGCGGCGCTGGCCCGGGCCGTCGAGGCCGTGGCCAGGGACCTCGCCCGCCAGCAGGCGGCGGACGGCGAGGGCGCAACGTGCCTGCTCACGTGCCAGGTGACGGGCGCCGCGGATGACGCGGACGCTCGCGCCGTGGCGCGCGCGGTCATCTCGAGCAGCCTGGTCAAGGCCGCCGCCCACGGCAAGGACCCCAACTGGGGCCGGATCGCGGGTGCGGCAGGAAACGCTCGCCTCGCGGATGCCGCGGTCCTCGAGGCAGCGGGACTGACCAAGGCCGAAGCGGCCACGCGGACCGGTACACCTGCCGCCCTGGAACCAGATCGGCTCCTGATCGCGATTGCCGGCCACCTCGTCTTCGACGGAGCCAAGGGCGGGCCGCAGCCGTTCGATCGCGGAGCCGCCCGGGTGGCCCTTGACGCCCCGGAAGTCGTAGTGCGCCTGGACCTCGGCCTCGGTGCTGGATCCGGAGAAGCGTTCGGGTGCGACCTCAGCGAGACGTATGTCCGCGAGAACGCGGAGTACACGACATGAGCGAGATCGTCGTCGTCAAGCTTGGCGGCACCACGATCGCCGACCAGGCCCCCGTGCTGTCCGAGGTCGCCGCCCTGGCCCGTCGCCGGCCGGTGATCCTCGTTCACGGCGGCGGCAAGCGGCTCACCGAGTGGCTCGACCGGATGGGCGTCGTGTCGCAGTTCAGGGGCGGGCTCCGGGTGACCGACGCGGCGTCCCTGGAAGTTGCCGCGGCCGTCCTTCGCGGCGTCATCAACAGCGAACTCGTGTCCGGCCTCCGCGCCCTCGGCGTCGATACGGTCGGGTTGTCGGGAGTGGACGGCGGGCTCCTCATCGCGGAGCGGATCGAGGATCTCGGGTTCGTCGCACGCGTGGTCGGGCTCAGGCGCGATCTCCTCGACGCGCTGCTCGTCGTCGGCCAGGTGCCGGTGGTGGCGCCACTGGCCCGCGACGAACACGGGATCGTGTGCAACGTCAACGCCGACGATGTCGCGGCCGGTATCGCGGCCGGGATCGGTGCGCGGCAGCTTGTCCTCATGACCGATGTGGATGGCGTGCGTGACGCGGCCGGCCAGAAGCTGCACACACTGACGGCTGCAGAAGCGGAGGCACTCATCGACGGCGGGGTGATCGTCGGCGGAATGGTCGCCAAGATCCGTGCGGCGCTCGGTGCACTCGCCTGGGAAGGGACCGAGGCGATCATCGCGGACGCGTCCGTTCCTGGCGCCCTCACCCGCGCGCTCGACGACCCGACCTTCGGTACGCGGTTGTCCGCCGCTCGATCCGCACACTCGACGCGGCAGGGCGCGGCATGAGGACGTCGACCCTCCCGGGCACCGCCGTCGCGGCCAAGCGCGATCGTCAGCGCGCCGTCCGCGAGATCGTCGCCCGCGAGGCGATCGGGAGCCAGCAGGACCTCGCGGACAAGCTCGCCTCCCGCGGATTCGCCGTGACCCAGGCCACCGTGTCGCGCGACGTCGCCGACCTGGGCCTGGCCAAGGCCTGGCGGGGAGAGCGCCACGTCTACGTCCTGGCGGATGACCTGCCCCGATCGCCTGTCGACGCGGACGAGCGACTCGAACGCATGCTGTCCGACATCCCGGTGACCGTCGGTCGGAGCGGTCTTATCCTCGTCCTGACCGGCGGTCCCGGCACAGCCAGCGTCATCGCCCAGGCCATCGACGAGTCGACCCTCGCCGAGCAGGTCGGGACGGTGGCCGGCGACAACACGCTCCTCGTGCTCTTCGCGGACGAGACCGCTCTCGAGCGGTGGCTCGCCCGCTTCACCGAACTGCAGTCGCCGATCGCCCTGGGCGCCGGCGCGGAGGGAACCCGATGAAGAAGGTCGTTCTCGCCTACTCGGGCGGGCTGGATACGTCCGTCGCGGTCGCGTGGCTCAGGGAACAGCACGATGTCGAGGTCATCACGCTGACCGTGGATGTCGGGGGTGGCTCGCTGCGCAAGGGCGTCGAGCGCCGGGCCATCGCGGCCGGAGCGTCCCGCGCGTACGTGGTGGATGCCCGAGAGCGCTTCATCACCGACTTCGTCTGGCCGCACCTCCAGGCGAACGCGCTCTACCAGGGCGCCTATCCCCTGGCGACGGCCCTGGCTCGCCCGCTGATCGCGCAGCTCCTCGTCGAGGTTGCCCAGAAGGAGGGCGCCGACGCGGTCGCCCACGGCTGCACCGGCAAGGGCAACGATCAGGTCCGCTTCGACGTCGCGGTCCACGCCCTGGATCCGGGGCTCGAGGTTGTCGCGCCGATGCGCGTCGGAATGGGCCTGACCCGCGACCAGTCGATCGACTACGCGGCCGAGCGCGGGATCGAGATCCCGATCACGAAGTCGTCGCCGTATTCGATCGATGTCAACCTGTGGGGCCGCTCCTGCGAAACGGGCGTCCTCGAGGATCCATGGCTTTCGCCGCCGGCCGATGCGTATGAGTGGACCGTGGCGCCGTCCGCGGCACCAGATCCAGTCGAAGTCGTGATCGGCTTCGAGGGCGGGGTCCCGGTCTCACTCGACGGCGAGTTCCTCGCGCCGGTGCAGTTGGTGGAGCGCCTTCATGCGCTCGGCGGTGCTCACGGCGTTGGCCGGGTCGATCACGTGGAAGACCGTCTCGTCGGCATCAAGAGCCGCGAGATCTACGAGACGCCCGCCGCGACCATCCTCCACACCGCGCATCGCGCGCTCGAGGGTCTGACGCTGTCCAAGGACACTCTCCGGTTCAACCGGCTCGTCGCTGATGAGCATGCCCAGCTGACGTACGACGGGCTGTGGTTCTCGGCGCTCCACCGTGACCTGCGCGGCTACGTGGCGTCATCCCAGCGCGTGGTATCCGGGGAGGTCCGGATTCGGCTGGACCACGGCTCTGCGGTCCTGGCCGGCCGGCGCTCCCCGCTGTCCCTGTACGACAAGAACCTCGCGACCTACGACGAAGGTGATGCGTTCGACCACGCGTCCGCCGTCGGGTTCATCGAGATCTTTGGGCTGCCACTCCGCGTGGAGGCGGCACGGCACGGGGCGGTCGGCATGCACCACGGCGCGGCCTGGGCCTGGACGCCGCCGCTCCTGGCCGAGCTGCCCATGACCATCGAGGATTCCCTGGAGGCCGCAGCCGGCTGAGTGCTGGCGGCCCCACCGGCGGCGGCTCTGGCGTTCGCACGGGCGGTTGTTCCGGCGTCGCCACCGGCGTCTCCACCGGCGCCGCCCGGCGTCCTCACATATGCCCACATTCGCGCTGCGAAGTCGTGTTCGTTCTTCCGATGACCCTCGCGGTAATACGAGCATCCTGCTGGGCTGTACTGCAGGCCTATGTGTTCGCTGACCTGAACCTCCCGCGCGCCCGAGTCGCGCGCGCGGGCGTCACTCTCGGGTGATCCAGGAGTGAGACCGGAGTGATCCTCGGGCGATCGTCTGGATCTACGCTCATGGCATGCATGGTTGGGCGTGGATCGACGATTCAGACGAGGATGCCCTTCTCGGCATCAAGGTGATCGGCGCCGGCGTCAGGAGCGCGAGGCTCGCACTCGGGATGTCGCAGCGCCAGCTCTCGTGGCGCGTCAGAGTGTCGCAATCGACGATCTCTCGACTCGAGACGGGCACCCTCCACGGGATGCGCCTCCGAACACTGGCGCGAATCGTCGGCGTGATCACACGTCGCCCGGGATACAGATTCCCGGAAGGGCCGGCCCCTCCGAGTCGCCGCATGCCGGGCCAGGGCGCCGGCTGAGCCAGCCTCGCCGCCGGCTCCGCGCCCTACGCATTACCGCGAGGGGCATCGCAGGAAAGGAGTGCTACTCGAGCGCCGGATTCTGGGCATCAGGGTCGAAAGGACCGCCTCGTCGGTCCGAATGCGCCTTGTGACCGCGTCACGCGAGTGTCCAGGATTCGGGGTCAGGAGGTGGCCCGAATGACCAACACGACTCGCACTCGTCCCGCTGCGACACCGCAGATCGTGGAGCAGCCCGAACGGCAGGCGGCCGTTGTTCGGATCGAGGGCAGCGTTGAGCAGCTGCCGGAGTTGATGGGTGAGGCGTTCCGCCTGACCGAGAACGCGATCACCAAGTCAGGGGCCGTCGTCGCCGGGATGCCCTTTGCGCGCTATCTGGGATTCGGCGAGCTGGTGATTGCGGAGGTCGGGTTCCCCTTCGATGGAACGCTCGTCCCCGCCGATCGAGTACACCAGATCACCTTGCCGGGTGGACGTCTGGTGACCACGACGCACGTCGGGCCGTACGACCAGCTCGGTGAGGCCTGGGAGCGAACCACGGCCTGGATGGGCGAGCACGAGTTCGTGACTGACGGCCCCGGCTGGGAGTGCTACCTCACCGGTCCCGACGAGCCGGGTCGGCCCGTCACGGATATCTTCTGGCCCATCCGCAGCTAGCGAGCGGCTAGCGAGCGGCTGGCGAGCTAGTCGTTTGGCCCCGGCGCCCAGAGGCCGCCCGTCGACTCCATCCAGTCGGCGATCGTGTTGCACGCGCGATCAAGGTCGCCGTCGCTCATGTCCAACTCCAGGACCGGGAGTCGTGAGCACGGCGCGAGCCCACGCAGCACAGACTGCTCGTGAACGAAAACCCCGAGGTCGTCGTACTGGTCGGGCTTGCCGCTGACCTCGAGTCGTTCCGCTCTGGCGGCCTCGAACGTCTCGGGGCTGCGCGTACACAGGACCAGGTGGAACCCGAGCGGCTCAAGTCGATCCTCAAGCCAGCCGAAGTCCTCGTCTCGTCCCCGGTGGATCTGCTGCCAGGCCATGGTCGACAGGTGAAAGCGATCCACGATCCACGAGTAGTAGCGATGGAGTTCGAACAGCCGCGCCCAGGTCGCATACGTCTCCATCGCGAGCTCGCGCTCGGCGGCCTCGAAGTCGATGATTCCGCGGCCCCACGGATACGGCGTGAAGGCGCCCCACTCGGCGCTGACCAGCGGCGGGTGGTAGCGGTACCTGCGCGGGCCGATGATCCGCGGGAACTCGTTGAGAGCGAAGGCCAGGTCCGTCTTGTGGGTGAGCCGAGTCCCCTCGAGGATGATCTTCGGGGTCAGTTTGGGTCCGGGAGTCCAACGCGTCACTGGCCGGCGACGACCCGCAACTGCTCCGCGCGGAGGTGAGCGTAGCCGGGCTTCACAACCTCGTTGATGAGCGCCAGGCGCTCGTCGAATGGAGAGAAGGCCGACTTCAGCGTGTTGAGCGTCAGCCACTCCATCTCACCGAAGCCGATCCCGAAGGCCTCGTCGAGGGCCGCGAATTCCGACGACAACGAGACGTTGGACATCAGCCGGTTGTCCGTATTCAGGGTCACCCGGAAGCGGAGGCGCCGGAGGAGATCGATCGGGTGCTCGGCGACAGAGCCAACAGCCCCCGAGTGGACGTTCGAGGTCGGGCACATCTCCAGCGGAACGCGCCGATCGCGCACGAACGCAGCCAGCCTGCCGAGGCGCACCGTCCCGTCCGGCTCAACGGTGATGTCGTCCACGATCCGGACCCCGTGGCCGAGCCGCTCGGCTCCACAGAACTGGAGCGCCTCCCAGATCGACGGCAACCCGAACGATTCGCCGGCATGGATGGTGATATGGAAGTTCTCGTGGCGGATCCGGTCGAACGCCTCGAGATGACGCGTCGGGCGGTAGCCGGCCTCGGGTCCGGCGATATCGAAGCCCACGACCCCAGCGTCGCGCCAGCGGATCGCCGCCTCGGCCACCTCGACCGAGCGGGCCGCCTGGCGCATCGCGGTGACGAGGACCTTCATCGTGATCGGGTGCCCTGCGGCCGCCGCGCGCTCCGACCCGATCCGGAAGCCCTCGAGGTTCGCCTCGATGACCTCGTCGAGGGTCAGCTCTCGTTCCGTCGACAGCTCCGGCGCGTAGCGGACCTCGGCATAGACGATGCCGTCGGCCGCGAGGTCTTCCGCGCACTCGGCAGCGACCCGGATGATCGCGTCCCGCTCCTGGAGCACGCCGACCGTGTGGACGAACGTCTCGAGATACAGCTCGAGGGACTTGCGGTCCGCACCCCGGCGGATCCACGCGGCCAGCTCCTCCGGATCCGTCGTCGGCAGGCCCTTGTAGCCGTACTCAGCGGCGAGATCGACGATCGTTCGCCGGGCGCAAGCCGCCGTCAAGATGGTCGTGGAGCAGCGCCTTGGGCGCTCGACGGATGGTGTCGAGAGTGAGCACGGGCAACCTCCGGCCGCGGTTAGGAGGATCGTACCTCGCTCAGGTGCCGAGGCGGCTTCGAGCCGCGCTGAGGGCGGCCCGGACCCTGGCCGGGGCCGTGCCGCCGATCACATCGGTCGCGGCAAGCGCACCCTCGACCGAGGCGGCCGCTCGGGCCAGCGCACCGATCCCTGCATCGGCGGCCAGTTGTCCGGCCTCGATGTCATCAACGCTGTGGAGCGCCGTGACCACCTCACCGTCCGTGACCTCGTCGAGTCCGACGCCACGCCCCTCCGCCGCCGCGACGAGCGCCCCGACGACGTGGTGTGCGCTCCGGAACGGGAGGCCGGCACGGACGAAAGCATCGGCCACCGCGGTCGCCGTGGTGAATCCCGCTTCCGCGGCCGCACGCATCCGTGCCCCGTCCACCGACAGGGTCTCGATGAGCCCGGTCATCACGCCGAGCGATCCTTCGAGCATCCCGACCGCATCGAACAGCGGCGGCTTGTCCTCCTGGAGGTCCCGCTGGTACGCGAGCGGCAGGCCCTTGAGGACCCCGAGCATCGCGGTGAGCGCGCCGATGGCGCGCGCGGCGCGTCCCCGCACGAGCTCCGCGGGATCCGGGTTCCGCTTGTTGGGCATCATCGAGCTGCCGGTCGAGAACGAGTCCGCGACTCGGACGAATCCGAATGCCGGGTTCGACCACCAGGTGATCTCCTCGGCCAGTCGTGACAGGTGGACCATCGAGAGCGCCGTTGCCGCGAGGACCTCGACGACGAAGTCCCGATCCGACACCGCGTCCATCGAGTTCGCGGTCGCCCCGTCGAAGCCGAGCTCCTCGGCGGTCGTCTCGCGATCCAGCGGATAGCCCGCGCCGGCAAGCGCGCCGGAGCCGAGCGGCGAGACGTTGAGCCGTCGCCGCGCATCGGCGAACCGGCCGCGATCCCGCTCCAGCATCTCGACGTACGCCAGGAGGTGATGCGCGAGCAGGACCGGCTGAGCCGGCTGGATGTGGGTGGTCCCGGGCAGGATCGCCTCGCCCTCGCGCTCGGCAAGCCCAACGAGGGCTCGCTCCATGTCCAGGAGCCCGGCGTTGAGCCGGTCGATGGCACGACGTGTCCAGAGCCGCAGATCCGTGGCGACCTGATCGTTCCGCGACCGTCCCGTGTGGAGCTTCCGCGCGAGCGGCCCGATCCGCGCCTCCAGGGCCGCCTCCAGGTTCATGTGCACGTCCTCGAGGGCCGGATCCCAGGCGATCGTGCCGGCCAGGACATCGGCAGCCAGCACACGAAGGCCGGCCACGATCGTGTCGGTCTCGGCGCCCGTCAGGATGCCCGCGCGCCCGAGGCCGCGGACATGGGCGATCGAGCCCTCGATATCGTCCGCAGCAAGGGCGGCGTCGACCTCGATGGAACGCGTGAATTCGACGACCCGCTCGTCCGTCCCGCCCGTGAACCGTCCGCCCCAGCGCTGCATTCAGCCCTCCTGCCGAGCCGCCATCGTACCTGCCGCAGCCCTGGCAGGAACCGACCGCCACGCGACGATGGCACCGACGATCGCCAGCACAGCGCAACCGAGGAACAGCGGCATCGCGCCGCCGAAGCCGAACACGACACCGCCGGCGAGGTTGGCGACCACCGCCGCACCCCCGAATCCAACCGTCTGATAGAGGCCCTGGCCGGTGGCCTGGAGCTCGGGGGGCAGGAGCGTCGCAATGATCATGACGGCGGCGATCGTGATCGAGGCGAAGCCGATGCCGCTCACGACCCGGGTGGCCACGATCAACGTCGGGTCCGCGAGGAAGGCCCATGCCACGAGGGACACGGCATACAGGAGGATCCCCGCGACCAGCAATGCACGGACCCCAGTCCAGTTCACGATGCGGGGAATGAGCGCCATCGCCGGAATCTCGGCGAGCGCCGAGACGCCGGCAGAGAGCGCCACATCGGAGGGCTGTCCTCCAAGTTCGAGCAGGCGCAGCGCCAGGAACGTGAAGCCCGCGAGCATGCCGACGTGGACCAGGCCCAGGCCCAGCAGCAGCCCGCGCAGCCGCGGCTGCGTGTGAAGGACGAGCGCGAAGGACCCGCCCCGGCGGGTGGCGCGTTCAACGACCGCCTCAGCGTGGAACTCCTCCGTCCGGAATCGCGCGACGTCCGGAACCCAACGGGTGACGATGACGATGCCGATCGCTGCGACAGCCCACAGGATCGGCGCCGGCCAGAATCCGGTGTCGTCGTAGAGACGCCCGGCGAGGATCGACGTGCCGGCGAAGCCGAGGCTCGACACAAGACGGACCCGTGCATACGACCGTGGTGACCGGCCAAGAGCGTTGACGGCGAGCGCGTCGGCCAGCGGCGAGAGGGATGACTCGAACGCGGCATAGACGACGACGAGTACCACGACGACGAGCGGCGGCACATTGAGGAGCAGGCCCAGGACCGCAATCGTCGAGCCGACGACCCCAACCCGGAGTGCCGAGACCCGGCCGATGACAACGTCGGCGACGTGGCCCCAGACGGGCACGGCGAGCATGAACGCGAGCGATGCCAGGGCCGCGGTCAGTCCGATCTCGGCCGGCGTGAACCCCCGCTCGGCCAGGATCGCCGACAGGAACGGGTAGAACACGCCCAGGATCGCCCCGGTGAGCAGGAAGAGGGCGCGAATCGCGATCACCCGCCGATGGTAGCCGGGCCTTCGGGAACCGTGGCGATTGGCCCACCCGAGTAGGCCAATCGCCTATCATCCGCCGATGACCCCCCGTTCCTCCCGCCTCGACTGGGGGCTCTTCCTCGCCCTGGGCTTGATGTGGGGCACGTCCTACCTGTTCATCAAGATCGGTGTCGAGACGCTACCGACGTTCACGCTCGTGGCGACGCGTCTCGGGATCGGCCTCGTCTTCCTGGCAGCCGTCGTGGCCATCGCGCGCGAGCGTCTGCCGCGCGATCCGAAGATCTACGGCCACCTGCTCGTGATGTCCGTGGTCAACGTGGCCCTGCCGTTCGCGCTGATCACCTCGGCCGAGCAGTCGGTGGACTCCGCGGTCGCGGCCATCCTCAACGGGGGTGTCCCGCTGTTCACGATCGTCATCGCGGCGCTCTTCCTGCATGACGAGCCGATCACCGTGAACCGGGTCTTCGGCCTCCTCATCGGCTACGCCGGGGTCATCCTCCTCGTCGGGCGCGGTTTCGGCTCCGGCGGGAGCGAGGGCGCCATCACCGGCGAGCTGGCGCTGCTGGGCTCGACGGCTTCGTACGGGCTGGGCGCGGTCTATGCCCGGCGGAACGTGCGCGGCCTCCGGCCGATGATCCCCGCCCTCTTCCAGGTCGGGTTCGCCTTCGTGATCACGAGCGCGATCGCCCTCCTGGTCGAGCGCCCGTTCGAGGTGGTCTGGACGGGACGGGCCATCTTCGCGGTCCTGTGGCTCGGCCTCCTCGGCTCCGGGCTCGCCTACCTGTGCTTCTTCCGGCTGCTCCAGTCGTGGGGCGCGACGCGGACCACAATGGTCGCGTACCTCCTGCCGGTGGTCGGAATCGTGGCGGGCGCCCTCGTGCTGAACGAGGTCGTGGACGCCGGCATTCTCATGGGCACGGCCCTCGTGATCGGGGGCGTGGCCCTCGTCAACAGCCGATACGGCCACCGCCGGCTCTTCGGCCGGGCCGCGCCACCCTCCTAGTGCGAGACGGCCAGCAGGATGGCTCCGACGACGACGAGTCCCGCCGCCCCGATCCGCATCCCCGCCTGGCGGCGGCCGGCTGACTCCCCGAGCCGGAGCGCGCCCCAGGCCGCGGCCAGGACGATCCCGGATTCCCGGAGCGGGGCGACCGCGGCCAGCGGCGCCTGCGAATACGCGAACAGGATCAGGAGATAGGCCGTGAGCGAGAGCACGCCGGCGACCCCATCGCGCCAGAGCGGCGTCGGGCGGGCGGCGGGCGGGCGAATCGCGATGATGCCGGTCCTCCGACCCACGGTGACGGCCGTCGCGAGGATCAGCGTGGCGAACACGGCCAGCAGCGCGCCGTACAGCCAGGGCTCGAGGATCCGGACGCCCACGCGATCCACCGTCGAGTAGGCCGCGATGGTCGCGCCGGTCGCGAGCGCGAAGCCGATCGCACTACGGTGGTGCCTTCCCGCCGCGCGGAGCGCCCGCCACGGTCGAGCAACGAGCATGATCCCGGTCACGACGCACGCGACGCCGATCCACGCCGGCAGCCCGAGCCGCTCCCCCAGCAGCCCTACGCCGATGAGGACGGACAGCAGCGGTGCCGTGCCGCGAGCGAGCGGATAGACGAGCGACAGGTCACCTCGCCCGTAGGCCGCCGACAGGAAGATGAAGTAGGCCGCCTGCAGTACGCCGGATACGAACGCGAGCCCCACGCCGGCGGGGTCAAGCGGCGGACGATCAAGGGCGAACCAGGCCACGACTCCCAGAGGAGCGAGAACCGCGGTGCCGATGACCTGGAGCCGGACGGCCGTCCGGAGCGGATCTCCCGAGATCTTGAGCAGGACGTTCCAGCCGGCGTGGAGGACGGCCGCTGTGAGGACCAGGGCGATGGCAAGGGGCGGCATGGGCCATGCCCCTACGGGCGGCGCAGTCGTGCGGAGTGGACCCCCAGCATCGCCGGCGTCATCCCCCACGTCCCGCCGTTGCATGCCGATCGCCGACAGCGCCAGCCCGCCAAAGGCGAGCACCGCGCAGATCACCAACCCGATCTCGTCGAAGTCCCCGAGAATCGGCTTCCCGAGATGGCGGTTCAGCGACAGGTCGACGATCTGGTCGGGCAGGCGGAGGAGCGGCCCGAGCAGGTCGAGGAGGTAAAAGCCGAGGCCCAGGCCGACGGTGACCGGGGCGGCGATACCCGGCCGGATCAGGCCGCCGACGGCCAGGCCGATGCCGGCGATCGCCATCCCGTACACCCCGAGGACCGAGACCCCGAGGACGATGTCCCAGCCGCTCTCGCCCTGGATTGCCGCACCGGCGAGCACGCCGAGGTCGGCGATGACGATCAGCATCGCGATCGCCGCGAACACGCCGAGCCCACTCTTGAGCGCCCAGCCGACGCGGCTGACCGGAGCCCCGAGGACCATCTCGAGACGGCGCTCGCCCTCATCGGATGCCCAGCCGGCGACGAACGCAGCGGCCGCCAGCGCCACGAGGATGATCGCCTCGCTGAAGAAGGCCAGCTGGAGGAACCCTCCAACGGACAGGATGTCCGCCGCCGGGAAGAACTGCTCGATCATGTCGAGGACCTGCGGGATCTTCGAAAGCTGCGCCACGAACTCGTCGGCCGAAGTTCCGAGCACGAGCCCGTACAACGCCAGGCCGAGGCCCCACGCAATCGCTGCGGGCAAACGCTCGAAGTACGACCGTGTGAACGGGCCGACGACGCCGAGGCCGATCCGCGGCATCCGCTGACGGCCGCCCGTCGGGAACCACGAGATCGCGCCGCTCGAAGGCCAGGACCCCGGTGACAAGGGCCAGGAGGACGACGGCGCCGAGAACCCCGATCGAAGCCCAGTCCCACGCTCCGGCCAGCGGCCGGTGGCCGGCCGTCAGGCCGAAGTAGGACAGGCCGCGCACCTGGTCGAAGGCAGGCACGCTGTCCGCGTAGCCGTTGACGATGAAGCTGCCGAACAGGACGATCGAGCCGATCCCGAGGGCCGTCCCCCGGCCCACGAGGGGCGCGATCGCGAAGGCGACGGCTCCCGGCGCGATGGTGGCCAGGAACACCCACGCGTGCTGACCGAGCACCGCCGCGAGCCCGACGTCGTCGCCCGGCAGGGTCCCGAACGTCACGAGGGATCCGTAGGTGGCGAAGGCAAGAATGCCCACGACGGCTGCGAGGGCCGCCACGTGTGAACCCAGCTTCTCGAGCGCGAGACGGCGGCGGGAGACCGGGCCGGCTGCAATCGCCTCGAGGCTGCCGCGGGCGAGCTCACCGGCGAGCGTGCCGGACAGGACGACGACAGACCAGATCCCGACCAACACCGGCAGGATCCCGAAGACTCGCCACGACAGGAAGCCACCCAGCGTCTCGATCCGGAGCGGCGCGCCGAGCATCCCCTGGAAGATCTCCGGAAGGGCCGCCATCTGGGCCGCGAGGGCCTGCCGTTCGGCCGCGGTGCTGAACTGGAGGGCGATCTCGGAGGCGGTCACGACGAGCAGCCCGGCCAGCAGCCCGCCGATGATGAGGATCGACCGCCGGCCGTCGCGCAGGCCCTTGCCGAAGACCGAGCCGAGGCCGAAGAGGCGACTCAGCGGCGTGGGCTGGATCAACAGGTCGGGCACTCCACGGGATCGCCCCGTCGCACCTGGATCAGCCCCGCCCATCATTGGCCTCTCGCCCGTATTCGGCGAGGAAGACCTCCTCGAGCGTTGGCTCCCGGCTCACGAAGTCGCTGAGATCGTGCGCGGCTGCAGCCCGGACAACGGGGGCGATCGGTCCGGTCACGAGCATCCGGAGCGTGTGGCCCTCGGCCGCGACGTGGGAGACGCCCTCCATGGCCTCGAATTCGGCCGTCGGTACTGGTCCCGGGAAGCGCAGCTCGACCTCGTGCGCCGCCAGCTCGCGCAGCCCGGCCACACTGTCGATCCGGACGAGTCGCCCATCCCGGATGATCGCGGCACGGTCACACACTCGCTCGACCTCGCTGATGATGTGCGACGACAGGAAGATCGTCCGCCCGTCTGCCTTCGCTTCGAACACCAGGCCGTTGAAGGTCTGCTGGACCAGCGGGTCGAGGCCGGCGGTCGGCTCATCGAGGATCAGCAGCTCCGGCCGATGCTGGAGCGCGACCACCAGGCCGACCTTCTGCTTGTTGCCCTTGGAGTACTCCCGGAACCGGCGTGATGTGTCGAGATCCAGGCGGTCCACGAGCTCGCGCTGATACGCCCGTTCCACGCCGCCGCGAAGATTCGCGAAGTAGTCGATCGTCTCGGCGCCGGTGAGCCGGTCGTACAGGTTGAACTCGCCGGGCAGGTACCCGGTTCGGCGACGGATCGCCACCGGGTCGGCGGTCGATTCGATCCCGAACACCCGGGCCGAACCGGCCGTCGGGCGAATGAGGTCCAGGAGGACGCGGATCGTCGTCGTCTTGCCGGCCCCGTTCGGGCCGAGGAACCCGAAGATCTCGCCTTCGTGAACGTCGAGATCGACATCGACGATTCCGCGGTGGGGCCCGTACGACTTCGTCAGCGACTCGGTATGGATGATCGGCGCCATGCGGCCTCCTGCTGCTTGCGTGCGCGTCAGACGCCGATGGGGTGCCAGACGGTCTTCATCTCCAGGTACGCCGCGATCCATTCGGGCCGCTCGGCGGCGCGGTCGTCCAGCCAGTCGAACCGGGCATCGGTGATTCCGGCGGGGCGCCGGACGATGCGCTTGACGTTGTCCGTGGCGGCCAGCTCGACGTCACGCCGGGCATCGTCTGCCACGCCCCACACATCGATCGCATCGACATCCACGTGGCCGGCGAGAACCGGCACAAGTTCCTTCTTGTGACCCGTGATGACGTTGACCACGCCGCCCGGCACATCCGAGGTCGCGAGGACC
This sequence comes from uncultured Chloroflexia bacterium, assembly GCA_963697415.1. Taxonomy (GTDB): domain Bacteria; phylum Chloroflexota; class Limnocylindria; order Limnocylindrales; family CSP1-4; genus UBA5189. The sequence continues at coordinate 1,766,387 of CAVONW010000003.1, read as the reverse complement.
TCGCTGAGCGTGATCGCGGGCAGCGGCCGCGCCTCGGAGGTGAGGACCACGACCGCGTTCCCGGCGACCAGCGGCGGCGCGAGCCGTGACACGAGACCGAGCAGGGACGAGGTCTCCGGGGCCACGATCCCGACCACACCGGTGGCCTCGGGGATGGTGAAGTTGAAGTAGTCCGCGGCGACGGGATTGGACGAACCGAGGACCTGGGCGATCTTGTCCGCCCAGCCGGCGTACCAGACCCAGCGATCGATCGCCCGATCAACGGCGGCTCGTGCGCGATCGGCCCGGAGGCCCTCGGCCTGCGCGACCTCGGCCACGAACTGGTCCCGCCTGCCCTCCATGAGCTCGGCCACGCGATACAGGACCTGCCCACGGTTCATGGCCGTCCGGTCGGCCCAGCCCGGGAAGGCCTTTCGCGCGGCGCGCACCGCGTCCCGGAGATCCTTGCGCGAACCGCGACAGGCGTTCGCGACCGGCGTCCCGTCGGCGGCGGAGACGAGATACGAGCGGCCGCTCTCCGTCCGCGGGAAAGCCCCGCCGATGTACAGCTTGTACGTCTTCCGAACCTCGATCCGGGCGGCGGCCTTGGCGATCGCGCGGGACGCGGCCGGCTTGCGTCGGGCCGGCACGTCGGCCATCAGCGATCCTCCAGGCGAACGTACGCGTGCAGTCCGTGCATGCCGCCCTCGCGACCGAAGCCGGACTCCTTGTAGCCGCCGAACGGCGAGGTCGGATCGAACCGGTTGAAGGTGTTCGCCCAGACGACGCCGGCACGCAGCCGCCGGACCATGGACAGGATCCGGCTCCCCTTCTCCGTCCAGACCCCGGCCGACAGGCCGTACGGCGTGTTGTTCGCCTTCTCGATCGCCTCGTCCGGAGTGCGGAAGGTCAGGACCGAGAGGACCGGCCCGAAGATCTCCTCCTGCGCGATCCGGTGGCTCTGGGCCACGTTCGTGAACAGCGTGGGCCGGAAGAAGTAGCCGCGATCCGGGAGCTCGCAGTTGGGCTGGTACAGCTCCGCGCCCTCTGCAACCCCGGCGGCGACCAGCTCGGTGATCTTCTCGAGCTGCTGACGGGAGTTGATCGCGCCGACATCGGTGTTCTTGTCCAGCGGATCGCCCACGCGCATCGTGGACAGCCGGTCCTTGAGCTTCTCGATGAGCGGTTCGACGATCGATTCCTGGGCCAGGAGGCGCGAGCCCGCGCAGCACACCTCGCCCTGGTTGAAATAGATCCCGTTGACGATGCCCTCGACCGCCTGGTCGAGCGCGGCGTCCTCGAACACGATGTTGGCGGCCTTGCCGCCGAGCTCCAGGGTGATCGCCTTGTCCGTCCCCGCGATCGCGCGGTGGATGAGCTTCCCGACGCCGGTGGAGCCGGTGAAGGCAACCTTGTCCACGCCGGGGCTCGAGACGAGGTGCATCCCGATCTCGGCCGGGCCGGGCACGATGTTCACGACGCCCGGCGGCAGATCGGCCTGGCGGCAGACGTCGGCGAAGAGCAGGGCGCTCAACGGGGTCGTGCTCGCGGGCTTGAGCACGACGGTGTTCCCGGCAGCGAGCGCCGGCGCGATCTTCCAGCTGAGCATGAGGAGCGGGAAGTTCCAGGGGATGACCTGGGCCGCGACTCCGAGCGGCTTCGCCACGCGACCCGGGAATGCGTACTCGAGCTTGTCCGCCCAGCCGGCGTAGTACCAGAAGTGCGCCGCCGCGAGCGGGATATCGACGTCGCGGCTTTCCTTGATCGGCTTCCCGGAGTCCATCGTCTCGAGGACGGCGAACTCGCGGCTCCGCTCCTGGAGGATCCGGGCGATCCGGAACAGGTACTTCGCGCGTTCGCGACCGGGCAGCGCACCCCAGCTCCGGCGCTGGGCGCGTCGTGCCGCGCGGATCGCCCGGTCGACGTCGGCGGGTGTGGCCCGCGAGACGTCGGCGAGCCTCTCCTCGGTCGCAGGATTGACCGTCGGGAACAGCGCGCCGTCGGATGAGGGAACCTCGCGCCCGTTGATGAACAGGCCGTAGCGGTCCTTCAGCGTGACGACGTCGCGCCCTTCCGGGGCGGGTGCGTACTCCCAGGGGATGGCCTGACCGTCGCCGAGTCCCCAGCTCGCGGGGGCGCGGTCGCCCGACCACGGGCGCAGCTTTGTCGAGTCGCTCGTCACGTCGGGCATCATACCCGGGATGCATGCCCTTTCCGCCGTTCCCGCCCCGCGATGACTCTGCCCGGCGCGATCATGCTGGTGGTGGCCTGTCTCGCGGCCGTCGTCGATTGGCTCGCGGTCGCGAGGAACGACCTCCGGACGGAGCGGATCGCCAAGCCGGCAGTCATCGTCGCCCTCCTCGCTGCCGTGGTGCTGGCCGGCCCCGGATCGACACCCGTCCGCGCGTTGCTGGTCGTGGCGCTTGCCGCCTCCTTGGCAGGCGATCTGCTGCTACTCCCGCCGGGCCGGTTCACCGCCGGACTGGTTGCCTTCCTCGTCGCCCACCTGGCCTATCTCGCGTTGTTCCTGCTGGGCCCGCTCGACGCGGGCGCGGCGGCGGTGGGTCTCGGGATATCAGTCGTCGTTCTCATCGTCGCGGGGCGACCCATCCTGGCCGGCGCGCGGAGCGCGGGCATGGGCGGGCCGGTGGCCGTCTACTTCGGCGTGATCTGCCTCATGGCGATTGCAGCCACGGCCAGCCTGTCACCCGGCGCGGCGGTGGGCGGGTGGCTGTTCATCCTGTCCGACGCGCTGCTGGGATGGGATCGATTCGCGGCACCACCGGCGGGATCCGCCGCTTCCGCGGCCAGGCGACGGGTCGCAGTCATGGTCACCTACCACGCCGCCCAGATCCTGCTCACCATCGCGGTCCTGGGTTCGTCCGTATCCTGATCGGATGACTGAGACCCAACCGCTCTGGAAGCTACGCTACCGCGCCCCGATCGTCGGATTCCCCACCTGGTCCCGGCACGTGCCGGACCGGCTCGTCTACACGTCATCGGAGAGCGGCGTCTACCAGCTCCACAGCTGGGATCTGGTGACCGGCGAGCGCCGGCAGATCACCCACGAGCCGGTCGGCCTCGTGTCGGGGCACGTCAGCGCGGACGGCGAGTGGGTCATCTTCCATCTCGACCCGACCGGGAGCGAGTTCGGGACGTGGATGACGGCGCCGTTCAGTGGCGGTGCGCCGGAGCCGCTGGCCGATGGCCTGCCGTCGGGCTGGGACGGCGGCCTGGCACCGGGCCGGGCGCGGACCGCGGCGGCCATCTCGGATCGGGACGGCTTCGCCCTGTATGTCACCGAGGCGGACGGGTCCACGCAGCGCCTCCGCCAGCGAGGCGAGTCCCTCATGCTGGGCGGCACCTGCGCGATGACCCGGGGTGGCACCGAGCTCGCGGGCCTGAGCGCCGACGAGCAGCTCGTGTGCATCGAGCATGGTGAGTGCGGCGATCTCATCCACGCGGCGCTCCGCGTGCTCGACGCGCGGACCGGAGCCGTTGTCGCCGATCTCGAGGATCCCGGGCGCGAGCTTCTCGCGTTCGCCTGGTCCCCAATTCCCGGCGACTCGCGATTGGCGATCGGCCACGAGCGGCGCGGCGAACGCGCGCCCGCCATCTGGGATCCGGTCACCGGATCCGTCGCCGATCTCGTCCTGCCCTGGGACCACTTCACCGAGGTCACCGATTGGTGGCCGGACGCCTCGGCCGTGCTGCTCGTGGAATTGGTGGACGGGCGCGCTCGGCTCCATCGATACGACCTGGCGACAGGCGAGATCACGACCCTCCCGACGCGCCCCGGTTCGGTGACCGGCGCCCGTGTCCGGCCCGATGGATCGGTCTGGTACCGGGTGCAGGCGGGCGAACACCCCGGCATTCTTCTGGAAGTCGGCCGCGACGAGCCGCTCCTGGCGGCCGGCGAGGTCCCACCCGGGCGCCCCTTCATCCCGTGGTCCTTTCGGAACCCGGGCGGCCAGACGGTCACCGGCTGGCGGATCGAGCCCGAGGGCGAAGCACCCTTTCCGACCCTGGTGCACGTCCACGGCGGCCCCACCTCGGTGGATCTCGACCGCTGGGCACCGGACCTCCAGGCCTACGTCGACGCGGGCTTCCAGGTGGTCCTCGTGAACTACCGCGGCTCGATCGGGTTCGGGGCGGAGTGGCGGGACACGCTGATCGGCAACATCGGCTGGCCGGAGGTGGAAGACATCCTGGCCGGGGTGGACGACCTGCTCGAGACGGGCCTGGCGGATCCCGCCCGCCTCGCGATCGCCGGCTGGTCGTGGGGCGGTTACCTGACGCTCCTGATGCACGGGATGCATCCTGATCGCTTCATCACCGGCGTGGCCGGCGTGCCGGTCGGCGACTACGCACTTGGCTACGGGCACCTGTCGCCGGAGCTCCAGGCCTATGACCGGGCGCTCCTCGGCGGAACGCCGGCCGAGGTTCCGGAGCTGATGGCCGAACGCTCACCCATCTCGTACGTGGACCACGTCAAGGCGCCCATCCTGTTCCTGGCCGGCGAGGCGGACACGAGGTGCCCGATCGGCCAGGTCATGGCCTACGTGGACCGCCTGGCCGCGCGGAACCACCCCCTGGAGCTGTACCTGTTCCCCACCGGCCACGCGCCGTTCCAGATCGCTGAGCGGATCCAGCAGACGGCGAAGGTGCTGGAGTTCCTGGCCCGAAACGTCCCGGGGATCCGCGTTCCATCCTGATCCGGCAGGCAGGGCCACTCGGATCTTGCCGGGACCTTCACGGCGGCGGAAGATCGTCGACAACACCATGCCCAGGAGGTACCCCATGCGACCGTTCGCTCTTCTTCGAACCTTCTTCGTGCTCACGTTCATCGCGGCCATCGTGTCTGCCCTTGCCGCCATCGTCGCGCGCGGCCGGATGACCTCGAACGGCGGCCCGGCCGACGACGAGCTGGACCTCGTCGCGATCTTCGAGGGCATGGAGCTGGCCAGCACGGCCCCGGCGCTCCGGCGCGCCTCCGTCACCACCTGGTACGGCGGTGGGAGCCTGGACCTGCGCGACGCAACGCTGGATCCGGCCGGTGCCGAGATCACGGCGCGTGCGGTCTTCGGGGGGTTCCGACTCGTGGTCCCACCGACGTGGCGCGTCGAAACGCACGGGATCGGCGTGTTCGGTGGATTCGGCGATGCCAGGAACCGGGATCTCGTTGACCCGCAGGGTCCGCTCCTCACGATCAGGGGCTTCGCCCTCTTCGGGGGCGTCGGCATCGTGTCCGAGGCGCCGGATCTCGACCGGGTCGAGGCCGCCGTCACCGACGCTGCGCCGGAGGCGGCCGACGCGCCCGAGGCGGTTCCGCTCCCGGCCTAGGGCTGCAGGGTCGACCCGAGCGGGATCCCGTCGACAAGATACGTCCCGGTCGGCCCGGAGACCACGAGGTCAAACGTCCGCGACCCGCCGTACCTGACGAGGTCCGCCGACCGGACGGCTGAGCCGTCCACCACATCGCCCACTCGCAGCTCCCCGAGAGGCCGTCCGTCCGCCAGCGGGTGACCCGGCGAAGCGGTCACCGAGCGGCCATCTGCGAGCACGAGGCGGATCATGTGATGGTTCGCCGGCGCCCGCGTGGATCCGAGCGCGAGTACCGTTCCAGCGACCCGGCGACCGCCGGTGTCAAGGGTCCACACGGCGTCGCCGATCCGGAGCGCGTCAACGGCCACGCCCCCGGCCACGCCCCCGGCCACGCCCCCGGCCGGCGTCTCGATCAGCGTCCCGCGGGCGAGGCAGATCGGGCAGATCGGTTCGCCCTCCGCGGCCTGCCGCTCGATGGCGATGGTTCCCCCTGATGTGATGGTTCCACCGGTGCGGGTCCCTTCGGCGGCACCGGCCGTCGGCTGGGCCAGGTAGTCGAAGCTCCACGCCTCGTTCGTGACGGGATCGAGGGCGATCGCCTGGAGCATCTTCCAGGTCTGGTAGATACTGAGTTTCTGGGCGTCGGTGAAGGTCCCAGCCGGGTCAAGGCCCTGAGCCTCCACGATCGCCCGGAATGGGTCGGCGTCGGCCACGACTTCTGCCCACCGTTCGAGGGCGTGATCGATCTCCTCGCCCCGCGCGATCGGGTAGAAGTCCCGATCGCAGTACCACAGCGGCCCGAACCGATCGATGATCGCGAGCTTCAGCTTGGCGGGCGAGAGCGTCGGTCCCGGCGTTGAGGGCGGCGATGCAGACGGGCCCAGGGTCGGAGCTGGCAACGTCCCGCCGGAGCAGGCGGCTGCCACGAGGAGCACGAAACCGGCGAGGAGGAGCGGGCGCCGCATCATGGCCGGGTGACGCTCCGGCCCCCGCCCTGGTTCCTGGAGACGCCGAGGCCGGTCAGTCCAGGGTGAAGTGGTCCGGCCCCTGGTAGCGGCCGGTTCGTTCCTTCTCGATCTGCATGAGGACGTCGTTGAGGAGGCTGGACGCTCCGAACCGGAACCGATCCGGTGTCATCCAGCGCGGACCCAGCGTCTCGTACAGGACGACGAGGTACTGGATCGACTCCTTGGCGGTCCGGATCCCGCCCGCGGCCTTCATCCCGACCGCCCGGCCGGTGGCCTTCTCGAAGTCCCGGATCGCCTCGAGCATGACCAGCGTGACCGGGAGCGTCGCCGCCGGCGTGACCTTGCCGGTGGAGGTCTTGATGAAGTCGGCGCCGGCCGCCATCGCCAGGATGCTCGCCCGCCGGACGTTGTCGTAGGTCTCCAGCTCGCCGGTCTCGAGGATCACCTTCAGGTGGGCCTCGCCACACGCCTCCTTGACCTCGACGATCTCATCGAAGACCGCCCCGTACTCGCCCGACAGGAATGCCCCGCGGTCGATGACCATGTCGATCTCGTCCGCGCCGGCAGCCACGGCCGCGCGAACCTCGGCGAGCTTGATGTCCCGGAACGATTGGCCGGACGGGAAGGCCGTGGCGACGCTGGCGACCTTGACGGTCGAACCCTTGAGCGCATCCCGGGCAACCGCGATGAACGCCGGATAGACACAGATGGCCGCCACGGACGGGATCGAGGCGTCGCCGGGCTGTGGGCGCATGCCCTTCTGGCAGAGGGCCCGGATCTTGCCCGGGGTGTCCTTGCCCTCGAGCGTGGTCAGGTCGATCATCCGGATCGCGAGGTCCAGGGCCCAGAGCTTGGAAGCCTTCTTGATCGATCGCTTCTTGAGGCTATCGACCCGAAGCTCCACGCCCACCTGGTCCACCGCGGTCAGCCGCCCGAGGACGGATCCGAGCGGACCCGGTCGTCCGCCGGCCCACGCGCGCACCAGCTCGCTGGCGCGCTCGCGCGAGAGGCTGTCCGGGCGATGCGCGGTGGTCATGGGAACCTGAGGATACCGCCGATCCGAGCGCCGGGCGACTACTCGCCGCTACTCGCCGTGGCGAGTCCGGGGCTTCGGCGGGCGGGCGGAACTTCCCGAATGCTCACCCGTAGAGCACTAGCAAGGGTTTCCGACACGCGGTCCGCCGAATCCGGCCCGATACGGGCCGAATACCAGCCAAATGACCATGGGGTGAGCAGCGGACGGCGAATCGGGGTCGTGGACGGGGTCGCGACGCGGCGGCCGGTTTCTAACGCTATCCCCGTGCGCATTCGGGAGGAATCCGCTCTGGGAGTTGGTCGCGCGGCGACGATCTGGTCGCGCGGCGACGATCAGGTCGCGCGGCGACGGGCTCTACGCGCGGCGACTACTCGCCGTGGCGGGTCCGGGGCTTCCGGGGCAGGCCCCGCTTGCCGTCAACGAGGTAGTGCGCGAACCAGTCGCGAACCTGGACGAGGTTCTCGACGCGCCGGAACGGGGTTCCGGATCGAGTGAGCTCATGCGACTCACCCGGAACCCGCATGAGTCGAACCGGCCGGCGGTGCCGGCGGAGGACGGAGAAGAGCGCCTCGGCCTGCCCGATGGTCGTGCGCAGATCGTTCTCTGCGTGCTGGATCAGGAGCGGCGTCCGGATCTGCCGTGCATACGCGAGCGGCGAGAGTCGGCGGAAGAGCTCTGGATCCTGCCAGGTATCCGCGCCGAACTCGTACTTGGCCCAATCGGTCCCGCCGAGATCCCCGGTCAGCATGAGCGTCGTCAGGTCGGTCACCGAGCGGCACGTGATGGCCGCCCGAAAACGGTGGTCGTGCGCAACGATCCAGGTGGTCAGGTAGCCACCGTAGGACCCGCCCGTGACGCCGAGCCGGTCCGGATCCGCAAGCCCGTCAGCCACGAGCGCGTCCACGCCGGCCAGGACATCGCGCATGGGGCCATCGCCCCAATCGGCGATGTTCGCCTCGTTGAAGGTCAGCCCGTACCCCTCGGACCCGCGCGGGTTGCAGTAGAAGACGGAGATGCCCGACGCCGCGAGGATCTGGAACTCCCAGAACGGCCCCCAGCCGTAGAGCGTGTGGGGTCCGCCGTGAATCTGGACGACCGTCGGTCGCGGGCCGTCGCCGGCGGCGATGAGCCAGCCCTGGATCCGCCGCCCCTCAACCGTGACGCTCCGCTCGATCGCCGGCCGGAGCTCGACCTCGTCGACCAGCTCGGCATTGAGAGCGGTCACGGGCACGAGGGCCATCGACCCTGATCCGCGGTCGGTCGCCGCGGGCACGCGTGCGCCTGGGGCCGCAGGCAGGCGCCCGTCCCGGGTGAGCTGCCCAACGTGAACGTCTGGCAGCGATGTCGCCTTCGAGTGAATCGCGGCAACGCGCAGGCCATCTGACCCGAGATCGACGACATCAATCGCCGAGAGGTAGTGCTCGCCCCACGTCAGGCGCTCGAGCGTCCCGTCCTCGACCTCGATCCGCCATAGCTCATCCGCGCCATCCACCGGCGCGATCAACAGGATCGACCGGCCATCCGGCGTCGGGATGAGTCGGCCGTCCTCACCGATCGTCGTGTCGCTGTTGAACGATGAGGCAGGCATGAGGTCGTGCCGGCCGGAGAGATTCCTGCCACCGCGGGGATCCGAGCCATCGCCGGGAAAGATCCAGATGTCGAGCCTGTAGAAGGCGTGGGGATGGTCCCCGCCGAGGACGGCGATCTCGGCGCCATCCCCGAGCCACGCCGGCCCGAAGAAGACGCCATTCGGGTGCTCGGCGATCACCGTCCGGGCGCCAGTCTCGACATCCACGCTGAGGATCCGCGCAGAGGAGGCGAGATCGTGGTCCCGGGCGCGGCCCGTGGTCACGGCAATCTGGCGGCCGTCCGGTGACCACGACGGAGCGGCGACGCCGGCGGGAAGGTCCGTCAGGCGCCGGCCGGTGCCGTCTTCGGCATCAACGACCCACAGCTGCGGGACCCGCCCTGCGATCACGCCGGCGCCGTTGACCTGGTAGTTGAGCCGATCGATGAACCAGTAGTCGCTCACCGGCGGCTTGCCGGGGCGCGGTTCGGGCAGGCGGCGCCGGGCACGGTCGTCGGCGGCACGATCGCCGCCCCGAGACGCGGAGATGATCGCGAGGTGACGGCCGTCCGGGGACCAGGCGAAGTCATCCACGCCCCGTGGGAGGTCCGTGAGCCGGCGCGCCTCCCCGGGCCGATCGAGCGGGAGGAGATGCGCCTGGACGAGATCCTCGCGCTCCTTCGGCGGTTCCAGTTCGTCCTCAACGGCGGTCCGCCGATCGCTCAGAAAGGCCAGAGTCCGGCCATCGGGCGAGAACCGGGGATGTCGATCCTGTTTCGCGCCGAGCGTCAGCCGCTTGGGCTCACCCGCTGCCGTGCCGTTCCCATCGAGCGGGACCCGCCAGAGTGCCGTCCGGTAGCCGTCATGGGCGGGAGCAACCTGCTGGGCCGCAAACACGATCGAGCGCCCGTCCGGCGCGAGGCGCGGATCCGTCGGGATCCGCAGCCGGTACAGGTCTTCCGGGCGCGCGGCCCGGCGCGGGGAGGGCATCGGGGATCTCCGGTGGCGAGGTTGGCATTCCGGGGACGACCCTGAGTCTAGCGGCTACCATCGCTCGGCGATGACGGACCAGCTGTCGCTGCGGCTCGAGCCGGCCCTGCCGAACCCTCCGGCGACGCTGCGCCCGATGCTGGCGCGATCGAGGGCCGAGCCTTTCGACTCCCCGGATCACCTGTTCGAACCCGCCTGGGGCGGGCGGCGCGTGCTCGCGTTGATCGGCCCCGCCGAAGCGCCCGGCGGCGGCGACGTGACGTTCCTCGGCGACGAGGGGGAGCCGCTTGCCATCGTCCCGCCGGAGCTCGCCGGGCTGGGCGTCAGACTCGCCGCGAGGTCGGCCGTTCTCGACGGCGAGCTCGTCGTCGTGGACGCAGATGGGCGGGCCGATGCGACGGAGCTGGAGCGACGCCTGGCCGGCGAGGCCGGGCGACCCGTGACTTTCCTCGCCTTCGACCTGCTGCACCTCGATGGCCGCTCGCTCCTCCGGGTGCCCCTGGAACGTCGACGCGACCAGCTCCGTCGGACCCTCCGTCCGGGCGACGAGGTGCTCACCGTCCCGGCGATTCCCGCCGAGGGGCGGGCGCTGTTCGATGCCGTCGCGGCCCAGGGACTCGCCGGCGTGCTCGCTCGTCAGCGATTCAGCCCGTACCTGCCCGGGGTCCGGAGCACGCTCTGGCGGTTCATTCCCGTACTTTCCGGCGGGCAGCCGGCCGGTAGCGACGAGGCCGGCGCGGCGGGGACCGAGAGCATTGAGGGCGACCTCGTCGCCGGCGCCGGAAGTGCGCCGGTGCTCGCGCTGATTCGGCGGTTGCCGCTTGGGCTGGAGGATCTGGAGCCCGACGGTCCGGACCAACCCGACGAGCCAGCCTGAACGAGTCGGCCTGAACGAGCCGGCCTGACCGTCAGCCGTCCGGCGAGACCACTGCACGGAGGATGCGAAGCGGTCCCGGTCGCTGCCCGTACAGGAGCACGCCCGCCGTGTAGACCCGGATGGCGAGACCGGCAACGAGGGCGATCGAGAGCACCAGGAGCCCATAGGCCAGCGCCAGCTCCCACGCCTGGACGCGCCCCACGGTGAGGCGCGTGAACATCACGAACGGGCTCCAGAACGGTACGAAGGACGACACCCACATGAACGTCGAGAGCCCGCCGGAGAGGGCCATCACGGCCTGGAGGTACCCGGCGATCCCCAGCAGGCTCATCGGCAGGGCGATGATCTGGAGATCCTCCACCCGGCTGACCAGGGATCCAGCGGCCGCGTAGATGAGCGCGTACAGCGTGAATCCCAGGACGAAGAACGTCCCGTAGGCAACAAGGAAGGCCGGCGTGATCCCCGACAGGGGCGGCGTGATGCCCGAGCCCAGCCCGAGCGCTTCGCCGATCGGACGCTGGAAGGCGAGCGCCACCATCGCCGGGACCAGGATCGCGGCGTACTGGAGGAGGCCGGCGAGGCCGATGCCGACCACTTTGCCGAGGACCAGCTGGCGCGGTGATGCCGAGCTGATCAGCAGTTCCATGACCCTGGTTTCCTTCTCCGCGGCGACCCCGGCTGCAACCCACATGCCGTAGATGACCATGGTCAGGAACAGGATCACCACCAGAACCGTGCCGAGGAGCTGGCGGCTGGCGATCTCTGCAGCGCCGAGCGGAGCCCCGCCCGCATTCGGACCGGCGCCCGCCACGACATCCAGGGTCGGCGCGATGAACGGCACCTCGCCGCTTGGTCGGACCTTCTCGGTCCACTCGAGGAACGCGACGGCGAACGTGGCGGTTGCGACGAATTGCGTGCGATCTGCCCCGAGACCCTGGCCGGTGAGGAACGTGAAGTCGAGGCGACCGGACGGGTCGCGCTCCGCGATAAGGGCGCCGTCATATCGACCGTCGCCGACGGCGAGCGCGACCGCCTCGCGATCTGGTTCGATCTCGAAGACCCACGATTCAGCCGAGGCACTCCCCGTCGAGGCGAGGACACTGCGCATGATCGACGACGATCGGTCGGCCAGCTCCTGATCGTCGGCGACGATCGCGATCGTGGTCGTGACGTCGCGATCGACCAGACGGACGACGATCGGGAGGAAGGCGACGAAGACGGCTAGCAGCGAGAGGAGCACGGTCGAGCCCGCGTACGGCCGGCTTCGGATGCGCTCGACGAATTCCCGGCGAGCGACGATCGCCAGGTTCGGAAGCGTCGGGTCATGGCGGCGGTTCGTCGGCCGCGTCATGCCGCCGGGACCTCGGTACCGTCATTGCGGGGCGCCGGTGCCAGGGTTTCGTCGTCGGCCGCCGGGTGGCCAACGAGCTCGATAAAGACCTGCTCGAGCGTGGGATCGGCGACCTCGAAGTGCCGGACACGGACGCCGCGAGCGACGGCGGCGGCAAGGACCGCATCGGGCTCCGTGCCGGGCTCGAGATCCAGCTCCACCCGGTCCACGCCCGGCCGGAGCACCCGGACGCCGGGGACTTCCTCGACCCAGTCGAAGTGGTGGATTCCCTCGACGGCGAGGATGACGCTCCGTCGGCCGGTGGACCGCTTGACATCACGGAGCGTGCCGTTGATGACCGTCCGGCCGGCATCCACGATCGCGATCGACTCGCACATCGCTTCCACGGTCTCCATCTGGTGGGTGGAAAGCACGATGGTCTTGCCGCGCTCGCGGAGTTCAAGGATCGCCTGCCGCAGCAGGACGACGTTGACCGGGTCCAGGCCGGTGAACGGCTCATCGAGGAGCAGGATCTCTGGGTCGTGCATGACGGCGGCGAGGAACTGGACCTTCTGCTGGTTGCCCTTGGACAGCTCGCCCGTTCGGCGGCTCGCGAAGTCGGGAACTCGGAGGCGCGTAAGCCAGGCCCTCGCCTCGTGGACGGCGCGGTCCATCGGGAGACCCTGAAGCCGGGCGAAGAAGACGAGCTGATCCAGGACGGTCATCTTCGGGTAGAGGCCGCGCTCCTCGGGGAGGTAGCCCCAGGTCGCGCGACGCAGCCAGCGGTGATCCGTACCACCCCAGGTGATCGTGCCGGCATCCGCGCGGAGCACGCCGAGGGCGATCCGCATCGTCGTGGTCTTGCCCGCGCCATTCGCGCCCAGGAAGCCGTAGATGTGCCCCGCCGGAATCTCGAGGGACAGCCCGTCGAGCGCCTGGACTCGGCCGAAGCGCTTGTGCAGGCCATCGATCACGAGTGACATCCGGCCGAGGATAGCCGGGCCGGCTCGGTGCGTCCCGTGACCCGATGGTCCGGTCAGGCCACCCAGACGGTTCGCCCGCGGGCACGCACCGCTTCGGCCACGACGGCCGGAAGCAACGCGATCACCGCCACGAGCAACCACTCCTCGAGGTCCAGAGCGGACGCGCGGAAGGCCTCGTTGACCCCGGGGATGAAGGGAATCGCGGCCTGGATGAGGATCACCGCGATGGCGCCCGCCAGGAGCACCCGGTTCGGGCCAACCCGGAAGACGGGGATCCGGAGGCTCCGATTGGCGTAGGCGCGCACGACCTGCCCGCACACCAGTGCGGTGAACGCGAGCCAGCGAACGTGCTCGGGTGTGCCCGGGTGGGTCTGCATGAGCCACAGCGCCGCGACCGCGGAGAACCCGCCGGCGAGGGCAATCCGGCTCATGAGGCCCGCCGACAGGAGCGGCGCCCCGACCCTTCGAGGCGGCCGGCGCATGATGTCCGGCTCCCCCGGTTCACGCTCGAAGGCGATCGATGTGGACGTATCGATGAACAGCTCCATCCACAGGATCTGGATCGGGAGCAGCGGCTGACCGTGGCCGGCGATCGTCGCGATGAGCACGAACCCGAGGAACGCGAGATGGGTCGAGACCAGGAACACGAGTCCTTTTTGGATGTTGTCCACGAGCCGGCGGCCCTCACGGAGCCCGTACAGGAGCGTGACAAACGAGTCGTCGCCCAGGACGAGGTCCGCCGCCTCGCGGGCCACGGCGGTTCCGCTGCCCATCGCCACCGCGACGTCGGCGTTGTGGAGGGCCGGCGCGTCATTGACGCCGTCGCCCGTGACGGCCACGAGGCGACCGGCGGCCTTGGCGACCCGGACGATGCGCTCCTTCTGCTCCGGGGTGGACCGGGCGACGATGTGGACGGACGCCAGCTCGGCGACAAGCCGGGCATCGTCCCACGTCGCCACCTCCGCCCCCGTCACGATTCGCTCGCCACCGAGGCCGGCGGCCCGGGCGATCGCGGCCGCCGTCGACGGATGGTCTCCGGTGACGACGATGGTCTGGATCCCGGCACCCTCCGCCTCGCGGAGCGCGGCCCCGATCCCCTCGCGGAGCGGATCCGCGAAGCCAACGAGGGCGACCATCCGCCACGGGGCGCCCTCGGGCGCGCGTGCGACACCGATCAGTCGCTCTCCCGCGACGGCGCCGGCCTCCACCTGCTCGTGCCACGCGGCGAGGGCTGCCTCATCGGCCACCCGATCCATCGCGATGATCGCCTCCGGCGCGCCCGTCGCGAGGCGTTCGGTCGTCCCGGCCCGCCGCGCGATCGTGACCGACACGGGCCGGACGCCGGTCGGTGGATCGGCCGACACGAGTTCCGCATGATCCAGGGCGTGCTCCACTCCCTCGGCATCGAGCGCGCGCTCCAGCGCCCGTGTGAAGGCGCCGGGGGCGGTGCCGTCGGCGCGGGCCCACGCATCGGCCTCGGCTCGCAGGGCGTCCACGAGCACTTCGCGACGGAGGGCGCGGTCCGTGATCGGCCCACCGGGCGTGCGAATCGAGCGAACGTCAAGGCGGTTCAAGGTCAGGGTCCCGGTCTTGTCCGTCACGATGAGGTCGATCGCCCCGAGGACCTCCTCGGCATTGAGCCGCCGCACGAGGACGCCGCGCTTCAGGAGTCGGTATGAGCCGAGCCCCAGGATGACGGCCAGGAGGATCGGCGGCTCCTCCGGGATCGCCGCGATCGCGGCCGAAATGCCGGCGAGGAGGTTCTGTCCAAGCGTCTGGCCTCGGATGAACCCAAGGCCGGTGACGATTGCGATGAGCGCGATGGCAATCACGAGGAGGATCCGGACGAGGCGTTCGAGTTCGCGCTGAAGCGGCGACCGGCGCACCATGCGGTCGGTCAGCCGGCCCGCGATGCGGCCGACCTCGGTCGCCGCCCCGATGGCAACGACGATCCCCTCCCCCCGACCTCCCACGACGCTGGTGCCCGCGTACGCCATCGAGTGCCGATCCGCGAGTGCCGCATCCGCGGCATCCGGATCCGTGCGGGCCGGTTCGGGCACCGACTCACCGGTCAGGGCGCTCCGGTCCACGAGCAGCCGATCCGTGCGACTCACCCGAAGGTCCGCCGGCACGACGTCCCCGACCCGGAGCAGCACGATGTCACCCGGCACGAGGGTGGCGGCGGGCACGTCCGACGCGACGCCGTCACGGCGGACGCGGGCCATCGGCGCCGAGGCGTCCCGAAGCGCGTCGAGGGCTCGCTCCCCGCGGTACTCCGTGACGACGTCCGCGCCGACGATCGGGAGGAGCGCGATCAGGATGAGGATGCCGTCGCGGACCTCACCAAGGAGGATCGCGGCGAGCCCCGCAGCCGCGAGAAGCAGGACAAACGGTTCCGTGGCCGCCTCGAAGACCATCCCGAGGACGGGCTCGCGGCGGTGTGGCTCCAGCTCGTTGGGCCCCGCGGCGGCGGCACGCGTGGCACGTTCCGCGTCCGGAAGCCCACGGGCGAGTTCGACGCCGAGACCCGCCGCCGTGACTTCGACCGTCTGTGCGTGCACCGCGCTGGCGGCGGCGAGGGTGAGCGTCTCATCGGTCACGGGTGAATCATCGCGCACATTCGTCCTCGCGGCAGATGCGCCCCGGCGGCACATGCGGCCCCGGCGGTGCACAATCCGCGCCGTGAAGACCATGCCCTCCGGCGACCAGGCCAACCCCGTCCGGATTCATGCCGACCGGTCGGCCGGCCTCCTCGAGATCGATTGGGCGGACGGTCACCAGACCTCGTTCGACGCGGTTTCGCTTCGATGGCTCTGCCCGTGCGCCTACTGCCGGGGCGAGGCGGGCCTGCCGGGCTGGCTCGATACCGCACCGACACTCACCGCCGACCAGACCCGGCTGGTGGACGCCCACCTCGTCGGCTCGTACGCGCTGGCGCCAGTCTGGGCCGACGGGCACAGCACGGGCTACTACCCGTTCGTGCTCCTGCGCGACCGTTGTCCGTGCGTCATCTGTGTCGCCGAGCGCTGACGAGGTCGGGGCCGGCCCGCAGGAGGTCGAGCTCAAGCTGAGCGTGCTGGACGCCGCCGCGATCCGGGCACTGGTCCTGGATCCTGGCGCCGGGCTGCCCGGCGTGACCCCGCTTGGGCCCGCGCGGAGCGTCGAAACTCAGGACCGCTACCTCGACACCGTCGGCGGGACGCTTCGTGGGGCGGGGCTCGCGGCCCGGATCCGGATCTCATCCCATGGGCGGCAACTCACCGTGAAATCCCTCGCCCAGCGGGGTGTGGGCGCGGTCCATCGCCGACTCGAACTTGAGGGCGCCGCAGGTGACGGTGACGATCCCCGAGGCTGGCCGCCCAGCGAGGCCCGCGACCGCGTCCTTGTCGTCATCGGCGCGGAAGCACTCGCAACCGTTGCCACCCTCCGCCAGCTGCGCCTCCAACGCGACGTCGCGATCGGCTCGAGCGTCGTGGAGCTGAGCCTGGATGAGATCGAAGTAGCCGCCCACGACGGCCGGACGGACCGGTGGACCGAGTTCGAGTGTGAGCTCCGGTCCGGCGACGAAGCGGACCTGGCGGCCCTGGGTGCCGTGCTCGGCGGCCGCCCGGACCTGGGGCCGGCAACCACCTCCAAGCTCGACCGGGCGCTCGCGGCCCTGGATTCGTTCACCGAGCGTTAACGCGACGCCGATCGCGGGTTGACCGCGGCGGCCCACGCTCCTGGAGTCGAAATCGGCAGTTCAAAGCCGCGCCGCGCTGCGTGGCCGCCGGGGGAGAACCCGGCCACAAGGAGGATCCGTCGCGTGACCCATCACCAGACCGGCCGTCGAACGGCGCTCCTGCTCGGGGCCACACTCGTCCTCGCCGCATGCGGCAGTTCCGGCTCCAGCCCCGGCTCAGGCTCCGGTGATTCGTCCGAGCCGTTGAGCGGCCGGGTGGCCATCGACGGCTCGTCCACCGTGTACCCGATCACCGCCGCAGTCGCGGAGGAGTTCCAGATCGAGAACCCCGGCGTGAAGGTCACCGTCGCGTTCTCCGGCACCGGCGGCGGGTTCAAGAAGTTCTGTGCAACCGGCGCCGACGCCACGGACGCCAACGACGCTTCCCGCCCCATCAAGAGCGTGGACAAACCGGGGGCCGACGGCAACCTGGGGACCGCCGACGACGAGCTCTCCGAGGCAACGCTGTGCAAGGACGCCGGCGTGGAGCCGGTCGAGCTGAAGGTCGCCTACGACGGCCTGTCGGTTGTCGTCAACCCGGGCAACACCTGGGTCGATTGCCTTGCGACCGACGAGTTGAAGGCCATCTGGGATCAGGGCAGCACCGTCAGGACGTGGGCCGACGTGCGTGCCGGCTGGCCGGCACAGGACATCGAGCTGTTCGGCCCAGGGGCCGACTCCGGCACCTTCGACTACTTCACGGAAGTCATCAACGGGGAGGCGAAGCGAAGCCGTGCGGACTACACGCCGAGCGAGGACGACAACGCGCTCGTCCAGGGCATCGCCAACGATGAGCACGGCCTCGGTTACTTCGGGTTCGCCTACTACGAGGAGAACTCGGACAAACTGAAGATCGTGCCCGTGGACGGTGGTCAGGGTTGCGTCACGCCCTCCCTCGACACGATCAAGGACGGATCGTACGCGCCGCTCGCTCGCCCGCTCCTGGTCTACACATCCAGGCAGGCCCTCGCCCGACCCGAGGTTGCGGCGTTCTTCAACTACTACCTCGACACCGTGAACTCGTTCGTCGACGAGGTCGGTTACGTGCCGCTTCCCGACGACGAGCTCGCGGCCACGAAGGCCGCCCTGGAAGCCGCGCTGAAGTAGCCGATCTGGGGTCGCCCGGGACACGAGGAGCCCATGACCACCGTTTCCGTACCGTTTACCCGCCGCACCCCGTTCCGCGAACGCCTCATCGAGGCGTTCCTCTTCCTGTCCGCGGCCGTCGGCATCCTGACAACGGTCGGGATCGTGGCGGTCCTCGCCTTCGAGGCCGTCGAGTTCTTCCGCGAGATTCCACTCGTCGAGTTCCTGACCGGAACCGTCTGGTCGGCGTCCATCAAGCCGTTCCGGTTCGGCGTGCTGCCGCTGGTCACGGGCACGCTCCTCGTGGCCGGGATCGCCCTCCTCGTCGCGGTCCCATTCGGCCTGGTCTCGGGAATCTACCTCGCCGAGTACGCCTCTCCCCGGATCAGGATGCTCCTCAAGCCACTGCTGGAGCTGATCGCCGGAATCCCGACGGTCGTCCTGGGCTTCTTCGCCATCAATTTCGTTTCACCCGTCCTTCTCAAGACCCTCGTCCCGGGGATCGGCGGGTTCTCGGTCCTGGCCGGCGGCATCGTGGTGGGGATCCTGGTGACACCACTCATCGCCTCGCTCTCCGAGGACGCGATGCGAGCCGTCCCGCGAGGTCTGCGTGAGGGCGCGGTAGCGATGGGCGCCACGAAGTTCGAGGTCGTCCGCCGGGTGGTGGTCCCGGCCGCGCTGTCGGGGATCATGGCCTCGATCATCCTGGCGATGAGCCGCGCAGTCGGCGAGACGATGGCCGTCGTCCTGGCGGTGGGCGCAAACCCGCAACTGACGCTGGATGTCCGCGAGAGCGTCCAGACGATGACCGCGTTCATCGTCCAGATCAGCCTCGGCGACACGCCGGCCGGCTCGCTCCAGTTCAAGGCGCTCTTTGCCGTCGGCGGGACGCTGTTCCTGATCACGCTCGCGCTCAATCTCCTCTCGAACCGGATGGTCGCCCGCTTCCGGAACCGCTACTGATGGCCGCGAACGTCTCCGCGCCCCCTGCGGCCCCGGCCGCCCGCTTCGAACCGAACCTCATGCGACGCAGGCTGACCGGCACGATCTTCCTGGGTGTCTGCCTGCTCGCGATCGGCGTGCTCCTCATGACCCTGGTCGTGCTGTTGTGGGACATCCTGTCGAGGGGACTCCCGTGGCTGGACGCGCAGTTCCTGACCGGCGCCCCGTCGCGCCGAGCGGAGCGCGCCGGGGTGCTCCCTGCGCTCGTCGGCTCCATCGAGATCGCGCTCCTGGTCGCGCTGATCACCTTCCCGATCGGCGTGGCCGCGGCGATCTACCTCGAGGAGTACGCCAGCGACAACTGGCTCAACCGGCTGCTCCGGACCAACATCTCGAACCTCGCCGGCGTGCCATCGATCGTGTACGGCATCTTCGGGCTCGCCCTCTTCGTCCGCGGGCTGGGCCTGGGGTTCAGCCTGCTGGCCGGGGCGCTGACTCTGTCGCTGCTGATCCTGCCGGTCGTGATCATTGCGTCGATGGAAGCGATGCGCGCCGTGCCGCACGCGCAACGCGAAGCGGCGTTCGCGCTGGGTGGCAGCCGCTGGCAGGTAGTCCGAGGCTCGGTCCTTCCGGCCGCGGCGCCAGGGATCCTGACCGGGATCATCCTCGCGATGGCCCGGGCGATCGGCGAGACCGCACCTCTCATCCTCGTCGGCGCCGTCACGTTTGTGACCTTCCTGCCGAACCCGCTCGAGGCCGGCTACACGGTGCTCCCGATCCAGATCTTCCAGTGGGCCGGCGACCCGCGCGCGGACTTCCAGTCCCTCGCGGCTGGGGCCATCACCGTCCTGCTCGTCCTGATGCTCGTCCTGAACGCCCTCGCCGTCGTCATCCGTGCCCGCCTGTCGCGGCACCTCACCTGGTAGCCGCGATGGAGAAGGAGATCCCCGTGACCGTGGCCACCCCACCGCCGGCTCCGGCCGGCGCCCCACCTGGCCCCACGATCCGGATCACGCCCGGGCCGACCCGTGGCTCCGATCCGGGGGTGCCCGACGAGTCCGCGCCCGCTCTCCGGCTGGAGGGAGTCTCCTGCTGGTACGGCGGGTTTCGGGCCATCAACGACGTGTCGCTGGACGTCGAGCGGCGGCGCATCACGGCGCTCATCGGACCCTCGGGCTGCGGCAAGTCCACCCTCCTTCGAACGATGAACCGGTTGAACGAGCTCGTCCCGAGCTTCCGCCTCGAGGGCCGGATTACGTTCGATGGCGTCGACATCTACGGCCGCAACGTCGATCCGGTCGTCGTGCGGCGCCGGGTCGGCATGGTGTTCCAGAAGCCGAACCCGTTCCCCAAGTCGATCTACGACAACGTCGCGTTCGGGCCCCGGATCAACGGCTACCAAGGGAATCTGGACGAGGTCGTCGAAGAAAGCCTTCGCCGGGCGGCCTTGTGGGACGAGGTGAAGGACAAGCTCCGCCAGTCCGGCCTGTCGCTGTCCGGCGGCCAGCAGCAGCGGCTGTGCATCGCCCGGACGATCGCCACCAGACCGGAGGTCATCCTCATGGACGAGCCGTGCTCGGCCCTCGACCCACGGGCGACCCTCCAGATCGAGGAGCTGATGGCCGAGCTGTCACGCGAGTACACGATCGTCATCGTTACGCACAACATGCAACAGGCCGCTCGCGCCTCGGACACGACGATCTTCATGACGATGGGCGATGATCGCGCCGGGTACATCGTGGAGCGCGGGCCTACGCTCCGGATGTTCACGAACCCGGAGCATCGCCTGACCGAGGACTATGTGTCCGGGCGATTCGGCTGATGGAGGGACAGGAGGACGAGACTGTGACGACCGACGCCGGTGCCGGTCACGTACCCCACGCCCGAGGAGCGCTTGACCGCGAAGAGCGCGCGATCAAGGACGAGGTCCTGCGGATGGGATCGAGGGTCGAGCTCCAGATCGGGACTGCAATTCGCGCCTTCGTGGGCCGGGACCTCACCCTCGCCGAGACGGTGATCGGCGGCGACGCCGGGATCAACGAGATGCAACGCGCGGTCACGGATCTCATCGCGACGACCATCGCGACGCAGGCCCCGGTCGCGCGGGACCTGCGGTTCCTGCTCGCGCTGAACCACGTCGCTTCCGAGCTCGAGCGGATCGGTGACCACGCGGTCGGGGTGGCGAAGCAGGTCAGGCGCCTGCCGGACGGCCCCCCGGTCCCGGCTGCCGTCGAGCTTGCCCGGATGGGCGAGCTGGCCGCGTCACTCGTCGGCGGGATTCTCGAGACCCTCGTTGACGCGGACAGCGATGCCGCCCGGGTGGTGGCTGCCGGAGACGACGACATCGACCACGGGTACGCTCGGGTCTTCGTCGCGGCCCTCGACGAGATGCGATCGAACCCGGATGCCGTGGAGCGCGGCATGCGGACAGTCCTCGTCGCCCACTGGCTGGAGCGCATCGGCGACCGGGTCACGAACATCGCCGAGGACGTGGTCCACCTGGCGACGGGTCGGGTAGAGGACCTCAACCCGTAGGATTGGTGCGATGAACGCAGCGACGCTCTCCCCAACTCGGATCCTTGTCCTGTGCATAGGGAACAGCTGCCGGAGCCAGATGGCCGAGGCGTTCCTGGACCGCGACGGGGCCGGCCGTGTTGCCGCTGCTTCCGCCGGCACTCGTCCGTCTGCGGTGAACCCGCTGACGATCAAGGTGTTGGCCGAACGCGGGATCGACTGGTCGGGTGCTCACTCGAAACCGATGACCGAGTTCGTGGACCGTCCGTTCGACGTGGTTGTCACGGTCTGCGACGAGGCCGCCGAGGCGTGCCCGGTCTTCCCCGGTGACGGCCGCCGGGTCCACGCCGCGTTCGACGACCCGGCAGAGGTCACGGGTCCAGAGGTGGTTCGGCTCGCGGCGTATCGGCGGGTCCGCGACGAGATCGAGGCCTGGGCAGGGGTCTTTGTGGCGGAGGTCCTGGCGCCCGGCCAGTCCGGCTAGCCGGCCAGTCTGGCTAGCCGGCCGGGGTTGCCGGGACGCCGGTCCGCGCGGCCTTGCGGGGCCTCCGGAGCAGGTCAGTGGCCGGCACGAAGTCGCCCGGCACGAGCTCGCGGGCAAGCGCCCCGAGCCGCCCGATTGCCTCGGGCGCCAGCCGGTAGTAGATCCACGAACCACGCCGCTCCCCGGTGACGACACCCGCCTCGCGCAGGACGCGCAGGTGATGCGAGACCGTCGGCTGAGACACCTCGAAGGAGTCGGTGAAGTCGCAGGCACAGATCCCGTCGCACGCAGCGAGCTGCCTGACGATGGACAGGCGGACCGGGTCGGCGAGCGCGGCAAGGAGCTTCACGTCCGGATCGATGAGACGCGTCATGCCTGGCAGTCTAATTGACAAAGATCGATATTGACAACCATCGATGTACCCGCTATATTGACGGTCGTCGATATTGCAGGGTCGCGGCGATGCGGCCAGAGGAGTCGGGAACGATGTTCCACGTTCATTACCCAGAGCTGATCCGACAGGAGGACCCAGCTGAGGCGCGTAACCGGATGCACCTGACCGCGCTGCGGGAGGCCCGGATCGCCACCGATCATCATCACAACCGCACCCATGACGTCGAGCTCGCGGCCGTTCAGCGGAGCGCAAACCTTCGGCTCGCTGCGCGGACGGGTTCCGGAACGCCCGCCGATCTCGCCGCCTGCTGCGCCTGACCACCACGCACGCCTGAACGGAGCATCCGATGACCACCAGGACCCCCGCGGCTTCAGCGTCCGAGTCCATTGCCGACGTCCATGAGGCCGTCCGGGCCCGGTATGCCGAGGCCGCGATCGCGGCCGGAGCAGACCCGGCGTCAGGCACGCGCTCCGAGGCCATCGAGTCCTGTTGCGCGGAAGACGGTCGAGTTGTCTTCGGATCGCTGCTCTATGCGAACGAGGACCGGGCCGGCCTGCCCGACGCCGCCGTTCTCGCCTCGCTCGGCTGCGGCAACCCGACCGCGGTCGCCGAGCTCCAGCCCGGTGAAACCGTCCTCGATCTCGGGTCGGGCGGAGGGATCGACGTCCTTCTTTCCGCGCGGCGCGTCGGTCCCACGGGCCGGGCCATCGGCGTGGACATGACCGACGAGATGCTCGACTTGGCGCGCCGGAATGCGGCCGAAGCCGGGATCGACAACGTCGAGTTCCGCAAGGGAACCATTGAGTCCATCCCGCTCGGCGACGCAACGGTGGATGTCGTCATCAGCAACTGCGTGATCAACCTCGCGGCAGACAAGGCGGCTGTGCTCGCAGAGGTCGCGCGTGTCCTTCGCCCGGGTGGCCGCATGGGCGTGAGCGACGTCGTGGCCGAGGATTCGCTCTCGCCCACGGATCGAGCGGAGCGCGGCAGCTACGTCGGCTGCATCGCCGGTGCGCTGTCGATGGGCGAGTACCGCGAGGGACTGCTTGCCGCCGGGCTCACGAACGTCATGATCGAGCCGACGCACAGTGTCGGGGATGGCCTCCACTCGGCGATCGTGCGCGCCACGAAGCCGCCGACATGGACGGGCGTCGACCATGCGCGCCTTGCCCAGGCGCTCCCCTCTCCCGCAGCCACGCGCTCGCTCGCCGTCCTCGATTCCGACGCGTGCGGGTGTGGCAGCGGCGCCTGCTGCTGAACCAAGCCACCTACAGGGCCGGCCACCTCCCGCCTCCGCGCCCCCGACCCCCCGCCTCGCGCCCCCGACCCCCCGCCTCGCGCCTCCAGCCCCCGTCGCGCGCCTCGCGCCGGTTCCTTGCACCCAGCGCAAGGATCACCCGTGTCGTTGCGCCCGGTGCAGACAACTCATGACGTGGGTCGCCGGTCGTCCATTTCCTTGCGTCCGACGCAACGGGGACGCCGACGACGGCCGGGCATGCGCCTGTCGGGTGACGGGTAGCTCAGAACGTTGCGGCTCGTGCAAGGAATTGGCCGATTCGGGCGGAGAAGGGGCCCGCGGCTGGAAGTTGTTTGCACTCGATGCAAGCGGGCGAGTCAGCCGTCGAGGGCGGCCGCCTCCACGCACAGCGCCACGACCCCCAGCCGCTCCAGACGAGTAGCCGTAGCGCGGCGGCGCACCGTCCAGGCCGCCACGTCCAGCCCGGCGGCCGCGGCGCGGGCGATCCCGGCCGCATCAATGGCCCGCCAGTCAATGGACAGCCCGCGACAGCCGACACTCACCGCCAGGTCGACGGTCCGCTCGAACAGGTCCTCTGCATTGAGCCAGAGCGGCCACGCGGGTCTCTGAACACCCACCCACCGGAGCGTCTCAGCCTCGAACGAGGACACCACCGCTCGTGCGAGCTCATGCCCGCGTGCCGCTTCAAGGACCGGGATGACCGCATCGACCGGGTCGCCCTTCAGCTCGACATCCAGGAACGGCTCGGGGCCGACGGCCGCCAGCACCTCGGCCAGGGCCGGGATCCCGGCCGCACGCAGGTCCTCCATCGAGAGTGCCTCGGGCCGACCGGGCCGGCCCTGAACGCGTTCGAGCGTCTCGTCGTGGAGCAGGATCGGGATGCCCTCGCGCGAACCCCGGACATCGAATTCAAGGCCGTCGGAGTGGTCGATTGCGAGGGCCGCCAGCATGGCCGCTAGCGAATTCTCCGGCGCGACGCGCCAGTCGCCCCGGTGTGCGAGCCGAAGTGCCCGGGCCACCTTCAGTCCCCGACCGCCACGCGGGCGACGAGCCCGAAGTGATCCGACGGATAGAGCGTGGCATCGCCCACAGCGGGCCGGTCGAAGACGAGCCGGCAGGTCGTCGCGCGGAGCGGGCCCCGGAGCCAGATGTAGTCGAGGCAGCCCGGGTCGCCGTCGGTGTCCATGCCCGGCGCCCGGATGCCGGATGGCCAGGTGACTGCAGGCTCGTCGCCGTGCGCTGCCGCGAACGCGGACCGGAAGCCCGCGTCCACCATGACCTGGTACGTCGCCTCAACGGGCTCCGCGTTGAAGTCGCCCACGACGATGGTGCCGCCAACGGAAGGACGCTCGTCCAGCCAGGCGATCAGGGCGCGAGCCTGCTCTTCGCGGGCTGCCTCGTCGGCAGGTACGTGGTGGAGGTGGGTGACGACCATCGCGACCTCGGGGCCGTCGGGAATCGATACCTGAACACGGAGGGCGGACCGGTTCCGGCCCAGCTCCAGCCGCTCTGCCGTGGCCAGCGTGGACGACAGGGGCGTCTTCACGAGGATGCTGTTGCCGTACTCGGGCCTGCCCGCGTGTGCGCGATGGACGTCATACCGACCCTCGCCCGCAGCGCCCAGCAGCCGGTCCTGCCCCACGGCGAAGACGCACTCCTGGAGACCCATGAGGTCCGGCTGGAGCGCCGCCATGTCGGCCAGCAGCAGAGGCAACCGCTCCGGCCAGCGGTCGGCGATGTTCCGGAGGTTGAGTGTCGCGACGTCCAGGTACTGCATCAAGCTCCTTGCGGTGGTGACGGCTCACCCGTCGGCACGGGCAGGGCCATCGTGAATGTTGCCCCGGCTCCCTCCTCGGATGTGACCGTCAGCAGGCCGCCGTGCGCATTCACGATGTGCCGCGCGATCGCCAAGCCGAGGCCCGTACCGCCACCCGACGCCCGCGATCGATCCGCCTTGTAGAACCGTTCGAAGATCCGGGGCAGATCCGTCGCGGCGATCCCGATCCCCTGGTCGAGCACCGCCGCCCGTATCGACCCGTCCGTCGCATTGACCGTGACCGTGACCGTCGAGTCGGGCGGGCTGAACTTCACGGCATTGTGAATCAGGTTGGCAAAGACCTGCCCGAGACCGGCGGCCTCGCCGCGCACGAATGGTAGATCCGGCTCGACCGCGACCTCCAGGCGGATCCCCTGACGCTCTGCGAATGGACGCAGCCGCTCGACCGAGTCCATCGCGACGCGCCCGAGATCGATGTCGTCGAGGTGGAGCCGGCGCCCGCCACTCTCGATCCGGGCGAGGTCGAGGAGCTCCGCAACCATCTGGGCGATGTTGCCGGTCTCCACCTCCAGCTTCGAGATCCGTTCCCGCATGCGGGCCGGTACCCCATCACCGGCGGCCTCGGCGTCCCGTGCGAGGGTCTCCGCTAGCAGGCCGACGGTCGTGATCGGCGTCCGCAGCTCGTGTGACAGGTTGTCGATGAACTCGGTCCGGATCCGTTGTAGGCGACGGAGCTCGGCGACATCCTCCAGGACCAGCCAGATCCCGAGGATCGGCGAGCGTCGGGCGCGAATGACGAGTGCTGGGCCATCGGGCTCGTGGAGCACGATCTCCCCAGAAGCCGTCCCGCGCTCAGCCGCCTCCCGCGCGAGCGCCTCGATCCGATGGTCGCCGAGCGCCTCCATGGCGGTCCGTCCGAGCATCTCGCCGGGCTTCCGCTCCAGAAAGGCGTGCGCCGCTGCGTTGGCAACCTCGACCCGGAGGTCGTCGGTCAGGCGGACTACGCCGACCCCGATCAAATCGGCCAGATAGGCAAGGTCGCGCAGGCGCTGGGCGTGAGCGTATTCCGCGGCCTCGGCGCGTCGGCGGAGGCGCCGGACTCCCTCCGCAAGGTCCTGGCTTTGCCCCGGATCGACGACGGTACGCCGATCGCCCTCCCGAAGGCCGTTGATCACGTCGTCCAGCGCGCGGCCACGGGCAAGCACTACGCCGGCGAGGGCGGCGATCACGACTGCCTGAAGGGCCACAAACCCAACGACGAGCCAGTCCACCGGGCGAGGATCGCACACCCGGGTCCGACCCGGCGCGGTACCCTTTCCGCAACGTCGAATCACGCCGGGGCCGCGGTCCCGAACACCCGGCTACCACGCCGGGAACCCGAAGGAGACCCACAGTGCGATTGCGCCTGATCCCCCGCGACGAGCGCTTCTTCGAGTTGTTCGTCGATGACGCGGCGAACGTGCTCGGTGGGGCTCGTCTCCTGGAGGCAATGCTCCGCTCGTACGACGTCCTGGAACGGCGCGCCGGTGAGATCCGCGACGCCGAACACCGCGGCGACGAGCTCAGCCACGAGATCGGGCACCGGTTAGAGGCGACGTTTGTCACGCCCTTTGACCGGGAGGAGATCCACGCGCTGATCAGCGGCCTCGACGACGTTCTCGACTTCATCGAGGAGGTCGCCGATACCTTCGTCCTGTACCGGATCGAGGCCCCTACGCCGGTCGCTATCCAGCAGGCCTCGATCATCGTCCAGCAGTGCGAACAGCTCTACGAGGCGCTGACCCACCTGCGCGGGTTCAAGGGCCTCGAGAAGTACTGGATCGAGGTCCATCGGCTCGAGAACGAGGGCGACCAGCTCGCCCGGAAGGCGATCGCGGACCTCTTCTCGGGCGGCGGCGATCTTCTCGAGGTCATCAAGTGGAAGGACGTCTACGCCCTCCTCGAGGCGACGATCGACAAGTGCGAGGACGTCGCGAACATCATCGAACGGATCACGATCAAGCACGCCTGACCGGCTGGGCCCATCCCGACCGCGCCGCTGAACGCCGCAAATTCGCAGGGGGAGACATGAGCTTTCTCGATCGAGCGAAGCAGGCCGCCGCCCAGACCGCGGAGCAGGCGAAGCACGCGGCGGAGCAGGCCCGCCACTCCGTCGCCGAGGGTGCCGGCCGCGCACATGCAACCATGACCGACCCATCCACGGCGGACAAGGCCCGGCAGGCGATGTCGCGCGCGAAGCGCGGTGTTGCAACCGCGATCGACCGGATCGATCCGGGCGTCCTCGCCGACATCATCATCAAGGCGACGGCGCTCCAGGAGCGTGCGAACCTGGCCCTCAAGGACAAGGGATCGCCGTACCGGATCAGCGAGGTCGTGATCGGCGCGGCAATCCCTCCGAGCATCTCCTTCGCCATCGCTCGGACCGAGGATCCGGACGCGGACGTCGTGCCTGAGGGCGCGATCGCCAGCGTCGAGCTGCTCGCAGATGTCGAGGCCACCGCGGAGGACACCGTCCAGGCGCTCGATGGGACGGTGCTTGATGAGGCGGCGCTCAGCGGCGATACCGACTGACGCTCAAGGGTGCGGCCCGGCCCGCTTTTCCATGTTCAGGTGGCGCCGTTGCTGCCCGTCCGGTACAGTCTGGTCGCTCGGGGATTGGCGTCCATCTTCCGGGACCTGCCGACGGTTCCCGCGACCGCCGTCTGGAAGGGTCAGCGCGGGCAGGAGGATGCATGCACCGAACCCGGAAGAACACCCGCGGCCGACAATCACTCCTGATCCTGGGCATGGTCGGCGCGCTGGTGCTCGCCGCGTGTGGTGGATCGGCGTCCCAGGCTCCGACGCCCGGTTCGGACGAGTCCACGGCCCCGGGCGAGACACTGGCACCGACCGAAGGCACGGACGAGTCCATCGACCCTGGTGACGGCGATCCCGGTGACGGCACCGACGCATTCTCGGCCGCCACTACCGCCCTCGACGCGCTTGACTCGTACGCGTTCAGCGTTGAGATCAAGTCGACGTCGATCGACAATGGGGTCGTCACGACCAGCGATGCCGTGTATTCGGGCGTGGTCGTGAACGGGCCCTCGCCGGCGAGGACCCTTGTGGTCTCCGAGCTCGACGCCGATGGGAACGTGACGTCGGGCACGGAGTACGTCGTCATCGGCGACGATGCATGGATCAGGGACGTCAACGACACGGCATGGGTCTCGATGCCGGCGGCGCAGATCGGCGGCTTCCTCGACGCCTTCAGGCCGGAGCAGATGTTCGGCACCTACTTCGCCGGGATCGCCGGGAGCTTCGCGACCGTCGGCACCGAGACGAAGAACGGCGTCCAGGCGACGCATTACCAGGGCGACGAATCCGTCGGGACCCTGCTCGGGGCGATCGCCGGCGTCACCGGCCAATGGACGTCCGACGCGTGGATCGCCGTCGACGGTGGATTCCTGGTTCACTCGGAGGCCGGGGTTGAGGCAGCCGCCGGGACCGAAGGGGGCAGCTTCCTGATCGTCGTCGACATCACCGACCCGAACTCGGCCGGACCGATCGAACCGCCGGCCTGACGCCGGCTCAGCGTTGACCAGGCCTCAGGCCAATCCGGCCGTGGGGCCCGGGAAGCCGTTGCGCAGCCAGCCTTCGATCGTCTCGAGGGACTCGGTGCTGCGCCCGCCGGACTCCCTGCGCGTGATCTCGGCCCCGCCGGCCGCCAGTGAGCGCGGGCTGATCGTCACCATCCAGGGCATGCCGAGGAGTTCGGCGTCGGTGAACTTCACGCCGGGCGACTCGTCGCGGTCGTCATACAGGATGTCGCGCCCGGCGGCCGCAGCAAGGCCATGCAGCCGGTCACCAATCTCGGCAACGCGCGGATCCTTCGCAGCGCCGATCGTGACCAGGTGCGCGGCGTAGGGGGCGACCTCGTCCGGCCAGACGATCCCCTTCTCATCATGGTGGGCTTCGACAATGCAGGCCACGTTCCGGCCCAGGCCGATCCCGTACGAGCCCATGACGATCGGGTGCGCCTGGCCATCCTCGCCGAGGTACGTCGCCCCGAGAGCCACCGTGTACTTCGTGCCGAGCTTGAAGATGTTGCCGACCTCGATTCCGTTGCGGAGGATGACCGATCCGCCGCACTCGGGGCAGGCGTCGCCCTCACGGGCGCTCGTGATGTCCGTGATCAGATCGGGCGTGAAATCGCGGGGCACGTTGACGTTCTTCAGGTGATAGCCGGCGCGGTTCGCGCCGGCCACGAGGTTCGGTGACCGCGCCGCCAGGTCATCGACGACTACGGTCGTGTCGTGGGCCCCGATCGGCGAGCCGTAGCCGGCTTCCATCCCCGCGGCCTTGATCTCCTCGAGGGTTGCCGGCCGGATCCCGCCGATCGCCTTGACCGCGTTGACGAGCTTGGTCTCGTTGACGTCGTGATCGCCCCGAACGATCGCCGTGATGAGGCGACCATCACCAGTCGTGAAGAACGTCGCCTTCGCGGTCCGCTCGGTGCCGACCCCGAGGAACCTCGCGAGGTCGGCGATCGTGGCCGTGCCGGGCGTCTCGATGGCCTCCGTCGGGAGGGGGTCCTCGGGCGGCGGCGGCGGCTTGGGAACCACGGCCACCTGGCGGTTCGCGGCGTAGTCACAGGCCTCGCACAGGACAAGGACATCCTCACCGGCCGGGTTGAGGACCATGAACTCGTGGGCCAGGCTGCCGCCCATCATCCCGGGGTCGCTGGCCACAGAGATCGCCTTGAGCCCGAGCCGCTCGAAGATTCGGACGTACGCGCCGTGCTGGGCCCAGTAACTCGCGTCCAGGCCGGCCTCGTCCCGGTCAATGCTGTAGGCGTCCTTCATGACGAACTCCCGGACGCGGATCAACCCGCCGCGGGAGCGGGGCTCGTCCCGGAACTTCGTCTGGAAGTGATAGATCATCATCGGGAGCTGGCGGTAGCTCTTCACAATGTCGCGCAGGAGATCGGCCACGACCTCCTCGTGGGTCATGGCCAGGACCATGTCCCGCCCCGCCCGATCCTTGAACCGGGCCATCTCCGGTCCGATCTCGTTGTACCGTCCGGATTCGCGCCACAGGTCCGCCGGGTGCACGACCGGCATCTCCATCTCCTGGCTGCCGATCCGGTTCATCTCTTCCCGGACGACCTGCTCGACGCGCTTCGTGACCCGGAATCCGAGCGGCAGGAGTGTGTAGATCCCGGAGCCGAGCTGGCGGATGTAGCCGGCCCTTAGCAGGAGCCGATGTGACGGCATCTCGATGTCGACGGGATCGTCCCGGAGGCTGGCGAAGAAGAGCTGGCTCAGGCGCATGGCGGGAAGGATAGCGGCGGGAGCCCGGGTCGACCTGCTAGCCTTTCTCCGTGCCCGAAGGCGTTTCCCTCCTCCTGATCACCGTGTTTGCCCTCGCGGTCGCCTTCGACTACGTCAACGGCTTCCATGACACCGCGAACGCCATCGCGACCTCGGTGTCCACGCGTGCCCTGCGGCCCGATCACGCGATCCTCATGTCGGCCTCCGCGAACTTCCTCGGGGCGCTCTTCGGGACCGCCGTGGCCAGGACGATCGCGTCCGGGATCGCCACGACGCCCGAGGGGAGCGCCGGACAGATCATCGTCTGCGCGGCCCTGGTTGGGGCGATCACCTGGAATCTCATCACCTGGCGCCTGGGCATCCCCTCATCGTCGAGTCATGCCCTCATCGGCGGCCTGATCGGATCGGTCATCGCTGCCAGCGGGACCGGCGCGCTCAAGGCGGAGGGGATCGCCAGCAAGGTCCTCGTTCCGTTGGTGACGTCACCGATCGCCGGCATCCTGATCGGGTTCGGGCTGATGCTCGTCATACTCAACCTCTTGCGGAGCGTCCATCCACGCCGGCTCAACGAACGGTTCCGTCGGCTTCAGGTCGTGTCGGCCGCGCTCATGGCCTTCAGTCACGGCTCCAACGACGCCCAGAAGACGATGGGGATCATGACCCTGGGCCTCATCGGAGCAGGAATCCTGCCGCACGACGCCAAGATCCCGCTCTGGGTGGTCCTCCTGGCGGCGTCCGCGATCTCGCTCGGAACGGCGGCCGGTGGGTGGCGGATTATCAAGACCATGGGCCAGCGGGTCGTGAAGCTGGACCCGGTCCACGGATTCGCCGCCGAGACGACGGCCGCAACGATCATCCTTACGGCCTCACACTTCGGGATGCCGGTTTCGACCACCCACGTCATCTCGTCGGCGATCATCGGTGTCGGCTCGACCGACCGACTGTCGGCCGTCCGGTGGGGCGTCGCCGGCAACATCCTCGTGGCGTGGGTCCTGACGATCCCCGCCTCAGGTGCGGTTGCCTGGCTGGCCTGGGAGGTCCTCAGCCGCGTCCTTTAGGGTCGATTCGGGTCCGTCATGGACGACGAAGCACGTATCCCGAGCCGCGAATTGTCTGGATGAGTGTCGGGGCCCCAGGGTCAGGCTCGATGGCCGCTCGCAGCCAGTGGATGTGGACGTCGACCGTACGCGTCTCGCCCGCGTAGTCATAGCCCCAAACCAGCTCGAGCAACTGCTCGCGCGTCACGACCTGGCCCTGGTGGCGGATGAGGAACGCCAGGAGCTCAAAGACCCTTGGCTTGACCGCGACGTCCGTCCCGTCGCGCAGGATTCGATGGCCGGCCAGATCTACCTGGACGGAGCCGAGATCCACCAGTGCGGCCGTCTCCGCGGCGCGCGCCTGCTCGCCCCGCCGAAAGACGGCCCGGATCCGGGCGCTGAGCTCGCGCAGCGAAAACGGCTTCGTGACGTAGTCATCCGCGCCGAGCTCGAGGCCGACGACCTTGTCAACCTCGGAGCCACGGGCGGTCAGCATGATGATCGGCACGGAGGACTCGGCCCGGATGATCCGACAGACGTCGATCCCGGAGATCTCGGGCAGCATCAGGTCCAGGAGCACGAGGTCCGGTTTGTCGGCGCGGAACCGTTCAAGCGCGGCGCGCCCGTCGGCGGCCGACACTACCCGGAACCCATCGGCCTCGAGTGCCTCGACCAGCGTCTCGCGAAGGGTCGGCTCGTCTTCGACGACGAGGATCGTGCGTGCCATCGAGGCCGAGTTTAGCGACGCGTGGTAACGCCGAATTGCCCGGTCCGTGACGCCCCCAGCGTCAAGATCAGGACTTCGCTGGCGGGAGCAGGCTTGTACCGAGGCTCCAGCGGCGATCGGCGTCTCCATGGGCTGGCTCGACGGCCGGCCGCGGCGCTACGGATGCCCCTGCTGCGCACGAGTCGTGGTGCTGGATGAGCGAGCACGCGGCGCGGCGGTCGTCACGCGGAGGCTGGCCGGGCCGCATCCCGCAGGAATGCTGCTCCCAGCGTCACGAGGGTCTTGACGACGGATCGCCAGACCGAGGACGCCTCGACGGCCCGAGGGGGACCCGCCGGCCCCAGGAAGACTCGACGAGCCGGAGTCGACTGACCCGAACGGCGCGACGCGGGGCGGCCTGTGCCGGCTCAGACGTCGGGGTATTGCGTCAGGGCTCTGGCTCAGGGCAGGGATCCTGTGCGTCCGAGCGGAGGTACTCCAACTCGTCGTCGGTCGCTGGGTCTCCCTGCACGATTCCGCCGCCCATTCCCCAGGGGTCGAGCTCCTCGAGCGGCGTGCAGCGTGAGACAAGGTACGCCTGCTCACCGGGCAGGACGAACGGGTATCGCCGCAGCTCGAAGAAGAGGACCGTGAGCCGGTCGGGACCCGTCTCGGTCCGCACAAACCGCGCGTGGGTCAGTGGCCGATCGAGCTGTGATGCGAGCGTCGACCCAAATGTGGCGATGGGTCCCGCCAGGCCTGCCGGCGCGGGCGCGTCCGGGAGTGCCAGCCGAACGAGTCCGAGCAGCGCGGCGGGATGCGCGAGGATCAACAAGGTCAGGACAATCAACCACGGGCGACGTCGGGTCATCCCCCCTCCGACGATTCGCTCCCTTCGCCTGTTGCGGCGGCCGCCAGGGTCGCGATGGCCACGTCGAGTCGCGAGAGCGTCCGCTCGCGGCCCAGCGCGACGAGCGTGTCGAACAGCGGCGGCGTGGCGGTCCGGCCGGTCACTGCGACGCGGATCGCCATGAACAGGTCGCCGGCCTTCCAGCCCCTGGCTTCCGCGAGCGCGCGCAGCGGCGGCTCCAGCTCCTCGGATTCGAAGCTGACTTCGCCCACGTCGGCGATCGTCTGGCGGGCGGCGCTGAGCGCCGAGGCGGTCGTGGCTGCATCCCAGCGTTTCGGAACCACCAGCGCCGGGTCCACCGTGAGCTGATCGACCCACAGGAATCCGACCAGGTCGCCGACGGCGCCGAGGACGGGCAGGCGCTCCCGGATCATCGGCAGCAGGACCTGGACCTCATCGACGGTGGGCGTTCGATCGATCCGGCCGGCGATGTGATCCGCCTCCAGGAACGGCAGGAGCCGGGTCACGAGATCGTCGTCGTCCAGGCGGCGGATCCACTGGCCGTTGAGCCATTCCAGGCGCTCGAGGTCGAAGACCGCGCCGCCCTTCTGGACATGCTCGAGGTCGAAGCGCGCGGCGATCTCGTCGAATGTCAGGATCTCCTCCTCGGTGCCGGTTGACCAGCCGAGCAGCGCGAGGTAGTTGACGAGCGCCTCCCGGATGAAGCCCTGCGCGATGTAGTCGGAGATCGCGGTCTGGCTCTTGCGCTTGCTCATCTTCGTCCGGTCCGGGTTCAGGATGAGCGGCAGGTGGGCGAAGACCGGCTCCGGGTAGCCGAGCGCCCGGAAGAGGAGGATGTGCTTGGGCGTGTTGGACAGGTGGTCCTCGCCCCGGATCACGTGACTGACACGCATCGCGGCGTCGTCCACGACGACCGTGAAGTGATAGAGCGGGGTCCCATCCCCACGGATGATGACGAAGTCCCCGCCGAGGTTGGAGGTGTCGAATTCCACGTGCCCGCGGACAGCATCGTTGAAGCCGACAATCCCCGGCAGAACGCGGAACCGTGTCGCCGGTCCTGGGTTGCCGGCGGCGCGGGCGGCGCGGGCGGCGCGTTCGTCCGAGGTCAGAGCCGCGCACCGGCCGACGTATTTCGGCGGCAGGTGAGCAGCCTCCTGGGCCTTGCGATCCGTGTCGAGCTCGTCCGGCGTGCAGAAGCACGGATATGCGAGGTCGCGCCCCACGAGATCCGCAGCAGCAGTGGCGTAGCGCTCCAGGCGCTGCATCTGCCGGTACGGGCCATACGGACCGAAGTCCTCGCCGCCCGAGGCATCGGGACCCTCGTCCCAGGTGATCCCGAGCCAGTGGAGGCCCTGCAGGATGTCCGCCTCGAACGCGACGGTGCTCCGGGCGACATCCGTGTCCTCGAGCCGGAGCAGGAACGTGCCGCCGGTGTGGCGTGCGTAGAGGGCGTTGAACAGCGCCGTCCGCGCCGTCCCGATGTGGAGGGGCCCGGTAGGGCTGGGCGCGATGCGGACGCGAATGTCGGACATGGGGCGATTCTAGGGGCCGGAGGCGGATCGGACGATGCGGGTCAGGACCGGCTCGGGACGACGTGGAAGAGGGCGGGATCTGCGCTGCCCGGCAGGACCCGGACGAGACCCGCGGGTCGGAGGCCGAGTGTCGCCCGTCCGAGCGGCCCTTCGAGGGTCAGTGAGTCCAGCGACTCGGACCGGGCGAGGACGTGCACGTGAATCCCCGGGCGCAGGCCCCGGGCCTGGAGGTAGGACAGCAGGGCCGGATCCTCCTCGGCCTCCTCGGTGATCCGGTAGATCGTGACCTTGTCCCCGGCCGCGGTCTCTGACAGGCGGATCCCGGCCGGCCGACGGCGCGTCGCCTCGATGTCGATCGGGTTGCCGTGCGGGCACGTTTCGGGATGTCCCAGGAGCTCGTCGAGGCGCGCCTCGACCCGGGGTGAGATCGCGGCCTGGAGCCGCTCGGCCTCGACATCGGACTCCGCCCAACCGAGCCCCACGATTTCGGTCAACAGCCACTCACACAGGGCGTGCCGTCGGAAGATCCCGTCTGCGGAGGCGCGGCCGGCGGTTGTCAGGACCAGCTCGCGGCCATCAGCCTGGGTGACGAGACCATCGGCCACGAGCCGGCGGAACATCTCGCTCGCTGCCTGGGGGCTGACGCCCAGTCGGCGGCCGACCTGCGCCGCGGTTACTCGAGCACCGTCGCCGGCCATCACGCGCAGGGCAAGGAGGTACTCCTGGGCGGCCGTGGACAGGTCACGGGCTGCGTGGCGTCGAAGGGTGGAGCCGGCGGTCACCTGCGGAGCATACGGCTCAGGTCGCGGGACGGGATCGCCGGAGCCGAATCGACATCACGACGACACCGCCCAGCCAGACGACCGCCAGGATGCCCATCAGCGAAGCGGGTCCATAGACGCGATCGTAGCTCGCTCCGCTCGCGGAGAGCGCGGCCGCGACCGGGAAGGCGAAGACGACCACGGCCGCGCTGCCCCCGGCGAGGAGCCTGGCCACGGAGGGCAGCAGCGCGAGGGCGAGCAGGATTGCGAGTTGGGCCAGCCACGGATAGAGCGTGGCGCTGCCGGTACAGGTCGCGGAGAACGCGGCGCAGCCGGTGGCCGCGCCGATCAGCGCAGCGGCCGCAATCCCGAGCGGCGGCCAGGCCACCAGCGCGAGGATCGCTCGACGGAATGGAGCGGATTCGAGACGGGCGCTTGCTGCGCCGAGCCCGAAGGGCGTCGACGTCACCGGAGCGGGCGGCTCGGCCGGAACGCCCGGAGCGGCGGTCGCGGCTGGAGCGGCTGGAGCGGCGGCGGCTCGGCCAGCTGCAGCTCGGGCTGCGGCGCCGGACCTGGCCGCCTTCTCCGCACCCGCCACGGCATCCTGATCGCCTCGAGTCCCTGCCTCGCCCGCCCCGGTGGCCGCGCGGGCCTGGTACTCCGGCCCGTGCTTGCGGGGATCGGCGTACTCGCGTGGATTGACCGTCCAGTACTCCCCGCTCGAAGGGCCGTACCAGGACGCGCCCTGCCACGCCGGGTCGGGCGCGGCGTGGGTCTCGCCATACGTGGTGGATCCGAAGGTCGCCTTCTTCGAGGAGCGTCGACGCGTGCCATCGGACGACGTCTTGGGACCCGCACCGGAGCTCCCGGCCTTGGCGCGCGCCCCGGATGCGCGGTCGGACCCCCCGGCCCGCGTGCCGCCGCGAGCCTGGCTGGCGCGGGTCGGGTCCGCCCGCCACGGTTCAGGCGGCCGTGCGCCTGCCCTGGACCGCCCCGCCGGGCGACCCTTCGCGCTGACAAGCTGCTCGTATGCGGCCTGGATCGCGAGGAAGCGGGCCAGCGCGACCTCGCCCGCCGAATCGGGGTGGTTCGCCTTCGCCAGGGCGCGGTAGGCGCGCTTGATCTCGGCAGGCGTCGCCGCCGGCCCAAGGCCCAGGACACGGTATGGATCGCTCGGCATTGGGGGGACGGGTCCGCCCTAGCGGACCAGCTCGTGCAGCGGCGCGAGCTCGAAGGACGGGATCGCCTCAGCGCTCACACGGCCGTGGGGATCGGTCAGGCTCGGCTGATGGTAGCGGCCAAGCACCCGCAGGGACTGGCCGGCCAGGGCGCCGGCCTGGCGGAGCGCCTCGACGGAAGCGGCCCACGTCCCGCGGTCGTAACCATCGCCGTCCTCGATCTTGATGGCCATCCCGGACGCCGGCTGGTCCGCCTTGCCACGGGGCCCGCGCAGGATCGCAACCGCCCGCAGCGCCTCCATCCCGCCCTTGGACACGAGCCGTCCCGGCGCGGCCTTCATGACCGACGTGTCGAGCCGGTCGCGCGTCCCGCCCACCATGTCGGGATGTGCCAGCATCGAGTCCCGGATGATCTTCAAGGCCGGAGCAAGGGAAGCCCGCGAGTCGCTCGCAGGAACGGCGTCCGGGTCGGCCAGCAGCGCGTACGCACGGGCCACCTCACGAAGCGGGAATGCGTACGTCGGGATGCCGCAACCATCGATCCCCAGGCGGAGCCTGGCCGGCGTCGTCCCGAACGCACGGGCCACCGCCGCCCGGTATGCCACCTGCGCCGGGTGCTCGTCCAGCCAGTACTCGCCGGGTTCCCAGCCCTGCAGGCGACACAGGAGCAGGAAGACCGAATGCTGCCCCGAGCACATGTGCCGGACGGGACTCGCCTTCTCGCCATCTCGGGCCAGCCGTGCCGCGGTCAGCGCATCCAGCGGCATCCCTTCCGAGCCGCAGGCGAGGAGCGCCTGGGAGACGCCCGTACGTCGATACAGTGCCTGCAGCGTCCGTACGTGGAGGTCCTCGCCCGAATGGCTGCTCGCCATGATCGCGATCTCTGGTGGCTCCAGCTCGAAAGCCTCGATCCCGCCGGCCTCGATGAGCGAAGCGAGGCCAAGCGGCTTGACGCACGAGCGAAGGTTGACCAGGCGATCGGGGTCTCCCAGGGCCCGGATGACTCGGCCGCCGGCATCCACCTCCACGACGTCGCCGCGATGGACGCTCTCCTCCACGCCGTTGCGGACCTGGCGGACGAGGACGGGGGGCGCTGTGCGCCGAGGTCGGGGCCGGTCGGGCTGTGAGGCTGCGGGCACGACTTGAGCGTCCTCCTGCCAGAT
This sequence comes from uncultured Chloroflexia bacterium, assembly GCA_963697415.1. GTDB lineage: Bacteria > Chloroflexota > Limnocylindria > Limnocylindrales > CSP1-4 > UBA5189. The sequence continues at coordinate 1,728,596 of CAVONW010000003.1, read as the reverse complement.
TCAAAAGGGGATCGCCTGGGCGCCGGAGCCCGGAGCAGCGCCCGGGCTGCGCGGTCCGCGCGATTGCCGACCCACACGGTCAACGGTAGTGAAGCCTGCTGAGGCCGTCAATGCTGCCCGTCAGGCGGCAGCGCGCCCGATGCTACGATGCCGCCGACGCCCCCCTGCAAGCCGCCCGGGCTGCGCGGCGACCATCCCCTCTCCGAGGCCGACACCGATGTCCACGCCGACGCTCCACGTCTCCCAGCACCCGGCCGTTCTGCACAAGCTCGGCATCCTCCGGGACGAGAAGACCGAGCCCAAGAAGTTCCGGGAGATCGTCCGGGAGCTGTCCTGGCTTCTTGGTTACGAGGCCCTCGCGGACGCCCGCGTCCGGCCCCTCGACGTGACGACGCCGATGGAGGCGATGAAGGGCGCCGAGCTTGCCGACCGGATCGGCCTCGTGCCGATCCTCCGCGCCGGACTCGGGATGGTGGACGCCATGCTCGAGCTGATGCCGACTGCGCAGGTGTGGCACCTGGGGCTGTTCCGCGACGAACGGACGCTCCGTCCGGTCGAGTACTACAACAAGCTCCCGGATTCAGCGAACGTCGACCTGTGCCTGATCCTCGATCCGATGCTTGCGACCGGTGGGTCCGCGACGGCTGCCATCGAGGTCCTGAAGCGCTGGGGTGCGGTCCGAATCAAGCTCGTGAACCTGATCGCGGCACCGGAAGGCGTCCACGCGGTCGCGAAGGCCCATCCGGACGTCGATATCTACACGGCCGCGCTTGACCGCCAGCTCAATGATCGCGGCTACATCATGCCGGGGCTCGGCGACGCCGGCGATCGCCAGTTCGGCACCGGCACCGACTGAGGCGCTCGGCGCCGGCGCATGCAGTCCGGCTGCCGTTCCGGTCGCCGCCGCGGATCCCGGCCTCGCCTGACGCGCGGCTTCACAGGGCGGCCCGAATCGGCCCATTCCGTAGCGATGACTGTCGGGGTAATACGAAGGGACGACACCGAGGATTCACCCCGACGCACGGGCTCCTCGGGCGCCTTGCCGGGCTCTTCCGGGGCCGGGCAAGCTCCTCGTATGACCGCGATGGGCATCGCTCAGGGCGAGGGTGGACGACCATGGCGAGGATCGACCGCCAGGACGAGCGCAAACCGCCGAGAACAGAACGGCCGGCCCCTCGCGGGGCCGGCCGTTCGTGACTACAGAGTCAACCGGGGGTTACTGGCCGCCCGGCGTGACCGCCACGGTCCCCTTCACGAAACTGTCGCCCTTGAGATCGTCGGTCAGGCCGGCGATGGCCTCCTTGGCGATGGTCGAGTCGTAGGCCGATGGCGATGGGTCCGCCGTGATGATCCCGGCGGTCCGCGCGACCTTGTACGTCTGCTGCCAGAGGATTGGGTTGAGCACGCCGACACCATCCGGGCTCGGCCAGACGAGGGCGTTGACCTCGTTCATCATCCAGGCTTGATGGCCCGCGCCAAGCGCGCTGCCGGCGTCGGTCGTGTACTGGACGCAATCAGCCGCATGATCGCGGCAGTAGATCCAGCCCTTGAGCGAGGCCCGCACGAAGCGCACCGCGACGTCCCGGTTGTTGCCCTCCGCGAGCCAGGAGGCACGCGCGAAGAGGGCGTCCTGGAGCATCGCGACGCGATAGTCATTCCAGTCGATGACGTTGAGGTCGTCCGGCGAGTAGAGCGCGCCGGTCTCGGGGTTGGTGGTCTCGAGGAGCTGCGCGTACTCGTTGTAGATCATCGCCTCGGCGACGTCGATCTGCCGCGACAGGAGCAGGCTCATGTCGAATGGCTGGATGACCTTCTCGTAATCGGTCCCGGCCACGAGACCCTCGTTGAGGGCGCCGGCCGTGACCTCGAATTCGTTGCCGAAGTCCCACACGCCGATCTTCTTGCCGGCGAAGTCCGCGGGGCCGGTGATGCCTGTGTCCTTCCATGAGACGGACAGGGTGCCCGACCGCTGGAAGATCTGGGCGATATCCACGAGATCCGAGCCGCTCTCACGAGCCTGCAGGACCTTGGGTACCCAGCTGATCGTGAATTCGGGGCCGTCCGGCGCCGAGCCGACTGCCTGCGGGATGACATCCGGGCCGCCATCCAGGATCTCCACCGTCAGATTCTCCGCGGCGTAGTAGCCCTGCCTCTCGGCTGCGAAGTATCCGGCGAACTGGGCCTGCGGCACCCACTGCAGCTGCAGGCGAACTGTCGCGGCGTCCGGCCCGGCGCTGGCCGGCGCGTCGGAAGCTGGGACTGCCGTCGGGGCCGGCGTCACAGCGGCCTGGCTCGGTGCCTGCGATGCGGCGCCGCCGCACGCTGCAAACACGAGTACCGCTGCGGCGGTCAAGACGAGGACCTTGCTGGTCTTCATGCGCTCCTCACTCTGTGCTCCCGGTCGTGTCCGGGCCTCCTCCATCGCTGGTCCAAGACCAGACCTGCGCACGATAGCGCGTTGTCGCGATCGCGTGGGACGGCTGGGGCCGTTTCAGTCCCCGGTCGCTCGCAGGGAGGCGTGCCACGGGATGACGATCCGCTCGAGCGCGGCGGTCAGAAGATAGAACGCGATGCCGGTCGTGGCCGCGAGCAGGATCGCGGCCCAGGTGACGTCGAACCGGAGCGCACTCGCGCTCTGAACGATCACCCGACCCAGGACGACGGACGCGCCGCCGAAATACTCGCCGACGATCGCGCCGATGAGGCTGAGCGTCGTGGCGAGCTTGAGGGCCGTGAAGAAGTAGGGCAACGCGTTCGGGATCCGCACCTTCCTGAGGATCGTGCCCTCACCGACTGCATACGAACGCATCAGCTCCAGGGCCGCCGGATCCACCTGGGTCAAGCCACGCGTCACATTGGCCATCACCGGGAAGAAGACCAGGACCGCGGCCATCATCATCTTGGACAGCGGGGCGAGCACCCCGAACCAGTTGTTGAAGAGCGGCGCGAAGGCGATGATCGGGACCGCGTTGGCGGCCACCGCGATCGGCAGGAGAAGGCCTCGCGTGGTCGCCCAGCGGGACGTCACGAACGCCACCGCAACGCCGGCACCCGTCCCGAGGAGCAGGCCCCCCGCCGCTTCGAACAGGGTTGCCTGGGCGGAGGCGAGCAGCGGGAACTGCGGGCTCGCCCAGTGCTCCTGGAGCGCGGCGAAGATGGCCGATGGCTGGGGAAAGATGAACGCCTTGATCGACAGGGCCCCGACGACCACCTCCCAGAGGACGAGTGTGCCGACAGCCACCATGAAGGCGGGCAGGTAGTACGCGAGACGCGTGACGGTCGTGCCGAAACCGCCCGCCGAGAGCACCTGGATCGGAGCCGCGCTCATCCGACGGCGCCCTCGGCCGTTGTCCGCGCCGCCGATCCAGTTCCCGCGTCGTCCACGAGCGCGCCGCCGCGACGCAGCTCTTCGCGGACCTCGGTCACGAGTTCGAAGTAGCGCGGCGACTCGCGGGTGAGCTCGCCGCGCGGCCTCGGGAGATCGATGTCGATGATCCTCGTGATCCGTCCTGGCCGCGCACTCATGACCACGACCCGCGACGAGAGGAACACGGCCTCCGGGATCGAGTGCGTCACGAACACGACCGTTATCCCGGTGCGTTCCCAGATCCGCAGCACCTCGGAGTTCATCCGCTCGCGGGTCATCTCATCGAGCGCCCCGAACGGCTCGTCCATCAGCAGGAGGGCAGGCTCGAACGCCAGGGCGCGGGCAATGGCGACACGCTGCTGCATTCCACCGGACAGCTGGTACGGGTGGTGATACAGGAAGTCGCCCAGCTCCATGAGCTCGAGCATCTCCGCGGCACGAGCCGATCGGCGCCGGGTGTCCCAGCCCATGACCTCGAGCGGGAGCTTGACGTTGTCCTCGACCGTCCGCCAGTCCATGAGAACCGGGGCCTGGAAGACGATCCCGTAGTCGCGGTCCCGGCGGGCCTGTGCCGCCGGCTTGCCGTTGATGACCGCCGTCCCGCCGGTCGGATCCGTCAGGTCCCCGATGATCCGGAGGAGGGTGCTCTTGCCGCACCCGGACGGTCCGATCAACGAGACGAACTCACCCCGGCCGATCCCCAGGTTGATCGAGTCGAGAGCGATCGTGACCGGCACCTCGCCGCGACCGAAGATCTTGTCCACGCCGGACAGCTGAACGACGTTGGCGTCAGGCATGAGCGAAGGCTCCCTCGTGGCGCGGGTGGGTTGGACAGGCAGGTCGCGGCATTGTTGTCAGCCGGCTGCCGCTGATGGCCGTGCCCGCAGGGTGAGGACCTCGACGCCGCGGATGAGCAGGAAGAAGGCGATGCCGAGGAGGGCGGTGATCAGGATGGTGGCCCACAGCTTCTCCGGGCCGGTGATGTAGTACTGGTTGTAGGTGATGATCACCCGGCCGAGACCGTCGGCCACGCCACCCGGGCCCTCGCCGACGATCGCCCCGACGATGCTCGCCGTGGCCGCAATCTTGAGTGCCGTGAAGAGGTACGGGAGGGACGATGGGAGTCGCAGCTTGACGTAGGCTTGCCACGGGGACGCCGCGTAGGACCGCATGAGCTCCATGGCCCGCGGGTCAAACGAGCGGAGGCCACGGATCATGGCAATGGTCACCGGAAAGAACGTCAGGTACGTGGCGATGATCACGACGCTGATCACGCTCTGACCAAAGGCGAAGACGATCATCGGAGCCAGCGCAATGATCGGAATGGTCTGGCTGGCGATGACGTACGGGACGAAGGCCCGCTCGAGCAGGCGGGAGTGCACGAACGCAGTTGCGAGTGCAAGGCCCACGAACGCGCCGACGAGGAAGCCGATCCCGGCCTCCCGCCACGTGTACAGTGCGGCGCCCACGACGTGCTGCAGCACCGTGACATCCGAGCCGCGCTGGAAGGGCTCGAACAGGACGAGCAGGATGTTCCAGATGTGCGGCAGGTTCAGGTCGTTGGCCAGCGGCCATCGAAACGGTGGGTTGTGGATCACCGGTCCCTGCGGCCCGGTCCCCAGTTCGCGCCAGGGCACACCGCCGAGGAACTTCGCGCCCTCCCACAGGACGAAGATGGTCACGACGAACCCGATCAGCAGCAGGGCCTGGCGCTGCTGCCCGATCCCGAACCGCGCGCGCGCCGAAACGGGACGGGGCTCGCCCGACCCGACCGCTGCCATCTAGCCGGTCACCGCCTGATCGGCGATGTCGAGGGCCGCATCGATGACCTCGAAGCCCTCGGCCAGCTGGGCCTCGTTGATGCACAGCGGCGGGTTCGTGTGGATGGAGTTGTTGGCGACCATCGCGTACACCCCGTTCTCACGGAGATGCTTCCCGATAGCCTTCATCTCGTCGCTCGTGCCGTTGTACGGCGTCATCGGCGTCCATGGATCCCGGGTCCGGACGAGGTCAAGGATCCCGAACAGGCCGAGGTTGCGCGACGCGCCGACGGACGGGTGCTTCGCAGCCAGCCGCTGGTGATGCGCCCGCATGACCCCATCGAGGCGGGCAGCGTTCTCGATCAGGCCGTCCTCCTCGTAGACGCGAATGGTGGCGAGGGACGCGGCAAGGCTGACGGGATGCGAGCTGTAGGTGAGACCGCCGTAGAACATCTTCGACTCGAAGGCGTCGGAGATGTGCTGGCGCATCGCGACCGCGCCCAGCGGCAGGTAGGAGCTGGTGAGGCCCTTGGCCATCGTCATGAGGTCCGGGGTCACACCCGCGTGGTCAATCGCGAACCACTTGCCGGTCCGGCCGAAGCCGGCCATGACCTCGTCGGCAACCATGAGGATCCCGTTGCGATCGCAGATCTCACGCACGCCCTGGATGTACCCGTCGGGCGGGATGAGGATGCCGTTCGTGCCGACGATCGTCTCGAGGAAGATCGCGGCGATCGTGCTGGCGCCCTCGTAGCGGATCACGTCCTCGAGGCCCTGCAGGGACTCCCCGACCGGCCGCGGCTCGGCCTCGCCCCAGCGATGGGTGTCCGGGTAGCGGACGACGCCCACGATGCCCGGCTCATTCGCCCAGCGCCGCGGATCGCCGGTCAGGGTCATCGCCCCAAGCGTCGCGCCGTGGTAGGACCGGTATCGGGCCAGGATCTTCTGTCGGCCGGTGAAGTGGCGGGCGAACTTGATCGCGTTCTCGACCGCCTCGGCACCGCCGAGGGTGAAGAAGACCTTGTTCATGTCGCCCGGCAGGATCTGGGCGAGCTTCTCGCCGAGCCGGCCGCGGATCTCCGTGGCGAACGCCGGCTGGACGTACTGCAGCTTCAGCGCCTGCTCGGTGATGGCGTCGATCACCCGGCGGTCGCCGTGGCCGATGTTCACGGACATGAGCTGGCTGTTGAAGTCGAGGATTCGGCGGCCCTCGGGGGTGTACAGGTAGACCCCCTCCGCCCGGTCGATGGCGATCGGATCCAGGGCTCCCTGGATGGACCACGAGAAGAAGGTGTGGGCACGATTGAGGGCGACGATCTCGGCGCTCGTCATCGCGGTGGCGTGCTCGACGGCCATGGAAAGCTCCAAATACGTTCGGTCGGACGTGTCGCCCGATTGTCGCAGATGCACCGGGCCGGAGCCGACCGCGGAAGAATGGACGACATCCTCCAGGCGTATTGACTCGTCGCCGAACCGTGCGCCGCGAAACTCGTTGACGGGCAGGCCGCTGTGTAGGAGAGTCTCGGCATACGGGAGGGCAACATGAACGCGTCTCTTCTTCGACGTATCGCGGCTGGAGTGGCTGCCGGAACCCTGGTCCTTCTGATGGCGAGCCCCGCCCTGGCCACGATCGATCCCCCATGCTCCGGAACGGGCACCTCGACATCCGGGGGAGACATCGATCTGACGACGGCAACCGAGTGGCACCTCAAGTCGACGGACTCGGCCGGAGGTCACGGCCAATCCACGACCGAGATGAAGACCGGATCGGTCTCGGCCTACGCGCTCGGGATGGGGATCCCGATCGCGAGCGGAGAGGGTGACGGGGACACGGCCGGTTCCGTCGACGCGGTCGCGGTCGCCCCGTTTGCGATCCTCGGGCAGCGCTTCCTCGTGGCCGGATCTGCCTCCGGCGACGGCGGTAGCTGCTCCGGTTCGATCACCATCATTCTCGACGACGTGAACCCGCTCCTGACGGTTCTCGGCGGTGGTGGAATCCTGCTCGGGCTCATCGGGCTCCTGGCGCTGTACCTGGGAGCTCGATCGGGCGGCGGGTTCGTGGCCCGCGTCCTGGCGATTGTCTTCGGGGCGCTCGGCGGAGCCGGCATCGGAGTCGCGCTGGAGCAATTCGGCATCCTCGATCCGCGGACCCTGGTCGGTCTCGGGTTCGTGATCGTCGGGGCCATCCTGGGCCTCGTAATGACCGGACGTCTCGGCTCAAAGGGCCCGGCCACGACCTGACGGAGCCCGCCGGGGACAACGGCCTGCGGCAGCGCTTGGGCGCGGACGTGTAGGGCAAAGTGCGTGGCGCCACGGGAGCCCGTGGGCGGTGTAACCTCGTGCCACCTGGGCCCCATGCGTGCCAGGCGGGACCCCAACCGTGCCACACGACGCAGCCGCGATTGAGTGAGGGAGCACCGATGCCGAGGATCGTACGAGGCGCACTGCTGCAGGCCACCTGGACCGGCGACAAGGAGTCGATGATCCAGAAGCACGAAGCCGCGGCCGACGACGCCGCGAAGCAGGGCGCCCAGGTGATGCTGTTCCAGGAGCTGTTCTACGGACCCTACTTCTGCCAGGTCCAGGACCCGCAGTACTACAGCTACACGGAGCTGATCCCGGACGGCCCCACGACCAGGCGGATGCAGGATCTCGCGAAGCAGACCGGGATGGTCCTCGTGGTCCCGATGTACGAGGAGGACTCGCAGGCCTCGGGCATCTACTACAACACCGCAGCGGTCATCGACGCGGACGGGAAGTACCTCGGCAAGTACCGCAAGACCCATATCCCGCACGTCAAGGGCTTCTGGGAGAAGTACTACTTCCGGCCCGGGAACATGGGTTACCCGGTGTTCGAGACCGCGGTCGGCAAGGTCGGCGTCTACATCTGCTATGACCGCCACTTTCCCGAGGGAGCGCGGGCGCTCGGCCTGAACGGCGCCGAGATGGTGTTCATTCCGTCGGCGACGTCCCGGGGACTCAGCGAGTACCTGTGGCGGATCGAGCAGGTCTCCCATGCCGTGGCCAACGGCTACTTCGTGGGCACGATCAACCGGGTCGGGATCGAGAAGGACCTCGGAGACGACGACTTCTACGGCCAGAGCTACTTCTGCGATCCGCGCGGCCAGTTCATCGGCAGCGTCGGCGATCCGTACGCCGAGGAGATGATCATTCGGGACATGGACCTGGACGTCGTCCAGCAGGTCCGGCAGACGTGGCAGTTCTATCGCGACCGGCGACCCGAGGCCTACGGGGACCTCGTCCGGCCCTAGCGTTCCTGAGCCGCACACGACCGCGAAGGAGGCAGCGTCCATGGACTTCGGATTCACGCTGAAGGGCGAGCACGACGTTGGCCGGACCATCGCGCTCACCCGGCAGGCCGAGGCCGCCGGCTTCACCTACGGCTGGCTGTTCGATTCCCACGTCCTGTGGCGGGAGCCGTACGTGCAGCTGACGCTCATGGCCCAGGCCACCGAGCGGCTGCGCCTGGGCACCTGCGTGACGAACCCAGCGACCCGCGAGCCATCGGTCACCGCGTCCGCGCTCGCGGTCCTCAACGAGCTGTCCGGCGGACGCATGGACCTCGGCATCGGGCGTGGCGACTCCGCCCGGCGCGTGCTCGGCAAGGGGCCCACGTCCATGAAGGACCTCGAGCAGGCGGTCCACGTGATCCGGGCGCTGGTCGAGGGCCGGCCGATCGAGTTCGAAGGGACCATGCTCGAGCTCCCCTGGTCGGGCGGCCACCGGCTCCCAGTCTGGATTGCCGGATACGGACCCGTAGCGCTCAAGCTGACCGGCCGGATCGCGGACGGGGCGATGCTCCAGATCGGTGACCCGGAACTCGTCCGGTGGTTCGCGTCGCAGGTCCGGACGTCCGCCGTCGAGGCCGGGCGGGACCCGAACGCGGTGAAGATCATGGCCGCCGCGCCCGCCCACGTCGGCGACCTGGCGGACGGGCGGGACCGCACGCGCTGGTTCCCCGCGCTCGTCTCGAATCACGTCGTGGATCTCGTGAACAAGTACCCGCGCGAGGACCTGCCCCCGGAGCTCACGCAGTACATCCGGGACCGCGAGGGGTATAACTACCTGCATCACGCCGAGGTCGGAAGTTCCAACGCCTCGTTCGTGACGGACGACATCGTGGATGCCTTCTGCCTCGTGGGGTCCGTGGACCAGCACATCGAGCGGTTGCGGGCGCTGGCCGAGGCCGGGGTCAACCAGTTCAACCTGTACCTGATGAACGGAAACGAGGAGGATCAGCTCGAGATCTACGGGAGGGAGATCATCCCGGTCCTGCGCGATGTGGAGGCCGCCAAGGCCTAGCTCGATTGGAGGGGAAACGCGATGGACAAGAAGGCCAAGAACCCCAAGAAGCCGAAGCAGAACAAGCCCAAGCCCGCCGGCAAGTAGTCATTCACGGGGCCCTGATCGCGGGGCCCCGTGATCATGCAGCGACGTCCCGGGAGGCAGAACCGATGCGCACCCTGATCACGAACGGCACGATTGTCACCGCGGAGGGCTCGTATCCGGCCGACGTGCTCATCGACGGCGAGACGATCGCCGCCATCGGGACAGGCCTGGCCGGCATGGCCCAGGCGGACGAGACGATCGACGCCGCCGGAAAGTACGTGATCCCGGGCGGAATCGATGTCCACACGCATATGGAGCTGCCGTTCGGCGGAACGTTCGCCAAGGACACCTTCGAGACCGGCACCCGAGCTGCCGTCTTTGGCGGCACGACATCGATCGTGGACTTCGCGGTCCAGTCGCGCGGCGGATCGCTCCGCGAGGGCCTCGATGCGTGGCATGCCAAGGCCGAGGGCAACGCGGTCGTCGACTACGGCTTCCACATGATCATGAGCGACGTCAACGACGAATCGCTCAAGGAGATGGATGCGCTCGTGGCGGAAGGCGTGCCGGACTTCAAGCTCTTCACCGCCTATCCAGGCGTATTCCTGAGCGATGACGGGGCGATCTTCCGGGCGATGCAGCAGACCGGCAAGAACGGCGGGCTGATCATGATGCACGCCGAGAACGGCCCCGCGATCGACGTCATCGCCGCCGATACCGTGGCCGCGGGCATTACCGATCCGATCGGCCATGGCCTTGCCCGCTACTCCGTCCTCGAGGGCGAGGCGACGAACCGGGTGATTCGCCTGGCCCAGGCTGCGAAGGTGCCCGTGTACATCGTCCACCTGTCGGCGCGTGAGGCGCTCGATGCCGTTCGGATGGCTCGCGACGAGGGCCTGCCGACCTTCGCCGAGACATGTCCCCAGTACCTGTTCCTGACATTGGACGACATGGGCAACGGCTTCAACGGCGCGAAGTTCATCTGCTCGCCACCGCTGCGGACCGGGGACCATCCGCCGGAGCTCTGGAAGGGCCTCGTGAAGGACGACCTCCAGGTCGTCTCGACGGACCACTGCCCGTTCGACTTCCACGGTCAGAAGGACCTCGGCAAAGGCGACTTCCGGAAGGTTCCGAACGGCCTGCCCGGCGTCGAGGACCGGGTGGACCTGCTCCACGACGGCGGCGTGGTCGGCGGCAGGATCTCGAAGGAGCGCTGGGTGGAGATCATCTCCACCGCCCCGGCCAGACTGTTTGGGATGTACCCGCGCAAGGGGTCTGTGTCGGTCGGCGCCGACGCCGACATCGTCATCTACGACCCGAACCGCAAGCGGAAGATCTCGGCCAAGACGCACCACATGGATGTCGACTACTCGTGCTACGAGGGCCGCACGGTCCAGGGTGCGAGCGACGTGGTCCTGAGCCGTGGCTCCGTGGTGGTGCGCAACGGCGAGTTCACTGGGCGGCGTGGGCACGGGCGCTTCCTGAAGCGGGGCATCGCCGACTACGCTCGAATGGCGTAACGGTTATCGGGCGACGCGCCTCCACGGGAAGAGGCGCGTCGACTGGACATCACACCACACGAGGCCGGGCTCGCGCGGCGGATCCGCTCCGTCTGTGAGCGCCCGGATCCACCCGACCGATGACCCCGGAAAGCGCGACGCGAAGAGTTCCGGATAGCGGGCCACCAGTTCGCGGTTGCGCCGCGTCGCTCGTACGACCCAGCACGCGGCGACCTGGTGCGGTTCCTCGCCCCAGATTGCGGCGGCCAACTCGTTCCCTTCTGCAACCTTGCGGTTCGTGGATCTGACGGATGCCCCGACGTTGCCGAACGTGTTCCACGCCTCCACGAGCAGCAGCCGACGGCGGCGATCGTTCCGGAGGCCGACATCGGCGGAGTGCCTCGGGTCGTCCGGTCGGGTTGGAAGCTCGAAGGTTGTGATGTAGCCGGCCGCCCGGCCGAGACGGAGGATCAGTTCCTGGATCGCGAGATGTCCGGCGTCGGCGGTCTCCTCCATCGGATCGCGCGGGAGATCCACCCTGAGCGGCCGGGCGACCGCAAGCCCCAGCCGCTGCCACGTCTCGAGGGTCAGGCCTGCGCCTCTGCCGCGCTCGGCGGCGGACACCGTGGACCTCGCCACTCCCACCGCATCGGCAACGCGTTGCTGGGTGAGCCGGCGGCGTTTGCGTGATGCAGCCAGCTCGCCGCCGAGCCGCGCAACCTGCTCCTGGCTGCGCCGCCGGGCCTCGGCCGCCAACTCCGTGCGCTTGAACTTCACCATGACGGCTGCATGGTCACATCGGGCGCTTACCTGCCAATAGGCCGGAGGTTGGGCGCGCCGGCCTCGCCCACGCCGCGCCGGGCGCGCTGTTCTGAGCACGCACCACGAGCGGTTGAGGGCCCGCAGCGCCGCTCGGCACCTGGGCGGGAGGCCTGTGCCGAGCGCCTGTGCTCAGGATGTCCATGCAGCCGACACGGGCGCGGTCAGGCGGCGAGCGCTGGTCTGACGGGCACGGGCGCGGTCAGGCGGCGAGCGCTGGTCTGACGGGCACGGGCGCGGTCAGGCGGCGGGCGCGGGCGTTCTTGTGCGCACGACGTCCACGCAGTCGACGCGGCTACGAGCGGCGGGCGGTCAGGCGGCGAGCGCGGGCAACGGGTGCGGGGCCTACCCCAGGAGCGGGCGGCTCATCGCCATGCGCCATTGCTCGTTGAACGAGAAGACCAGGCGGTCCTGGCGCGGATAGACGCCGGACCGATACGAGCGCGAGGAGACGCCGGTCTGGGCTCGCTCGCAGACGACCCAGTCCTGGCGGCTGATGAGGTCCCACAAGTCAACAACCGGATCTGGCCGGAAGCCCGGCAGAGCGATCGTCTCGGGCCGAAACAGGAACTCGGAGACGACCGTGGTATGCGCCGGCCCGCGGGGATAGAGCACGTAGGTCATCAGGGCGTCCGGGTGGAGGTTGATCATCAGGTTCGGAAACTGGAATGCGCCGTAGTACATGCCGTAGTCCTCGGGCCGAAGGTCCGGGAAAATCGGCAGGTCGGACGACCCCGTCGCGGTGAACGAGGTCGCGCCGTCGCGCATGAGGTTGCCGCCGTCGCGGGTCTCACCGTCCCAGACCTCACCCTTGCGGTAGAGCGGGACGACTGCCACAAGCTCGGGGTGGATCGTGGGGCAATGCAGGCACTCGTTGTAGTTCTCGACCAGGATCTTCCAGTTCGCCTTCACCTCGTAGACGAGGCGTCGGGCCACCCGCAGCTCGCCCATCCGGTAGCGGTCGAAGTCGGTGATCGTCTCGACGCTTGATCGCAGGGAGACGTCCAGCGGCTTGACGTTCGGCTCGAGGCTGACGAACACGAACCCCGCGTACTCGTCGACCGCCACCGCATGGAGCGGGTAGTCGCCCCGCTCGAACCGCTCATCCTCGTGGACGTTCGGCGTACCGATCAGCCGGCCGTCGAGGTCGTACGACCAGGCGTGGTACGGGCACTTCAGGACCTTGCCGAGGTGGCCGCAGGCCGGTTCGGGGTCCAGCAACCGCGTACCGCGGTGAGCGCACACGTTGTAGAACGCCCGGAGCTCGCCACCTCGATTGCGAAGGACGATGACCGACTCCCCGAGGAGATCACGGAGGAGGTAGTCCCCGGTCGCGGCAAGCTCCTCCGAACGGCCGACGCAGACCCAGCCGCCGAACCAGATCCGCTCGCGCTCGTCGTCGTAGACGGCGTCGCTCGCGTAGTCGGAGCCTGCCAACGTCGGACGCGGCCGCCAGGCCGCCTCGGCGTGGCGGAGCGGGCGTTCACCGGTGACCGCCATCGTCAGCGTGTCCGCGGGAAGCCCAGGTTCACCTTCGAGGTCCCCGGATCCGGCCAGCGCGAGGTCACAATCTTGGCCCGCGTGTAGAACTGGATGCCCTCGGGGCCGTACATGTGGAGGTCGCCGAAGAGCGAGGCCTTCCAGCCACCGAAGCTGTAGTACGAAACCGGCACCGGGATCGGCACGTTGATCCCCACCATCCCGACGTTGACATCGAACTGGTACTGCCGCGCCGCGCCGCCGTCGCGCGTGAAGATCGCCGTCCCGTTGCCGTACGGGTTGTCGTTGACGAGCTGGAGCGCCTCGTCGTACGTCTTCACGCGGGTCACGGTGAGCACCGGCCCGAACATCTCGTCGCGGTAGCAGTCCATTTCCGGCGTGACGTGATCGATGAGCGACGTCCCCAGGAAGAAGCCCTCCGAATCGCCGTACAGCGGGTGCTTCCGCCCGTCGGCGACGACCGTCGCACCCTGCACCGCGGCGCTGTCCAGATACGAGGCCACCTTGTCGCGATGGACCTTCGTGACGAGCGGGCCCATCTCCGCCTCGGGGTCCGTGCCCGGGCCCACCTTGACGTCGGGCAGGCGCTTCGCGATCGCCGCGACCAGTGGGTCCCCTACGGACCCGACTGCCACCACCGTCGCGATCGCCATGCAGCGCTCACCCGATGATCCGTAGCCCGCGGACACCGCGGCGTCGGCCGCCATGTCGATGTCGGCATCCGGCAGCACGATCATGTGGTTCTTCGCTCCGCCCAGCGCCTGCACGCGCTTGCCGTTCTTCGTCCCGGTCTCGTAGATGTACCGCGCGATCGGCGTCGAGCCCACGAAGCTCAGCGCGGCGATGTCAGGGTGATTGAGGATCCGGTCCACGGCCACCTTGTCGCCGTTGATCACGTTGAAGACACCGGCCGGGACGCCGGCCTCGGCAAGCAGCTCCGCGAGGAACATCGACGCGGACGGGTCTTTCTCCGAGGGCTTGAGGATGAACGCGTTCCCGCAGGCGATGGCATTCGCGAACATCCACATCGGGACCATCGCCGGGAAGTTGAAGGGCGTGATTCCGGCCACGACGCCCAGGGGCTGGCGGATCTGATAGACATCGATGCCCGTGGAGACCTGCTCGGAGAAGCCACCCTTCATGAGGACCGGGATCCCCGTGGCGAACTCGAGGTTCTCGACGCCTCGAGCGATCTCACCGAGGGCATCGGACGGCACCTTGCCGTGCTCGGCGGTCAGGAACGCGGCCAGGTCCTTGCGATGGGTATCGACCAGGTTCCGGATCCTGAACATGACGTCGGTGCGCTTCGACAGCGACGTTGCGCGCCAGCCCGGGAAGGCCGCCTTGGCGGCGGCGACCGCCGAGTCCACCTCGGCCGCCGTCGCGAAGTCCACTTCACGAGCGATCTGCCCCGTCGCCGGGTTGTAGACCGGGCCGCGGCGACCGGAGGTTCCGGCGACGCGGCGTCCGCCGATCCAGTGATTCACCGTCTCTGCGCGTGAAGGGGAGCTGCCGATCTCTGGTTCGGCGATCTGCGTCATGGGTGGGGACCTCGTTGAGCGTCCGTCAGGGACGTGGCGGGATCCGCGAACGATACAGCGCCGGACCGAATTCGACGGGTGCGCCGCCGTGAGCGCCGTCAGCGCGCCCGCAACCGAATCATGCCCCCGAAGCACCCGAGCACGACGACGATGAGGATGAGCTGCTCCGCTCGAAGCGGTCCCAGGACGGTCGCATCGCGCCATGTGACCGCGACGATCCCCCGTCCGATCGCCCACAGGGCGACGGCCAGGAGAAGCGCCGTTCCGTCGCGCCGGCTGAAGGCGCCGACACGGATCACGAGACCGAGGAATGCGAGAACCGCAACCGTCGCGATCGCTTCGTAGAGCTGGGACGGATGTGACGGAATCTGCGCGGCGAGACTGCTCCACGGGCCGTCGCCCACGTATGCGGTGGCCCAGGGGAGGTTCGAGGGCTGACCCTGTCCCTCCGCGGAGAGGACGCTGGCGATCTTGCCTGCGCCAAGGACAAACAGCGTCGGCAGGACCGCCGCGTGCAGCCATCGATTCACCGGCGCATCGATCAGCCTGGCGATGAGGACCCCGCCCAGGATTGCGCCCGGGACTGCCAGACCCAGACCCAGGGACCCCTGGCCGGGATCCAGGATCGCGGCTGGGTTCGCCATGTAGTAGTCCAGGTGGACGAGGACGTATTCCAGGCGCCCACCGATGACCGCCCCTGGGACGACCCCGAGCACCAGGAATGGCACGTCGAACGGACTGAGGGTCGGGGCAGGGACGTACGGCCCTTCCATCGGGGTGATCTGGCCGATGCGCGCGAGGAGAAGGAGCGTGACCAACACGATCGCCGCGAGGACGATCGTCTGGGCCCGGAGGCTCAAATCGCCGAGATGGACGAGCGGGTCGAAGGTGAGGGTGACGACCGCGGGCATCAGGCGCTACCCAAGCGGGATCTCGATGTGCTGGAGCTCACGCCCGGAGTGTAGCGGCCGCATCGGGCCGGGAATCACGAGGCCCCCGGCCGTGCCGGGGGCCTCGCGGGATTGCGGACTAGACGCGTTATGTCACGAAGACGTAGAGCGCGGAGTGGGCGACCTCGGTCCCGTCGTCGAAGACGCGGAGCCAGGCCTGTCCACTTCAGTCCGATGAGCGGATCGAAGCGCTATGCGGTGCACGCAAGCACCGCAATCCCTACAGCTTCTCCACGAGCTCCCGCACCGCGTCCGCCGAGCGCCGGAACGCCGCCGACTCATCGTCAGTCAGGTTGATCTCGATGACCCGCTCCATGCCGCCAGCGCCGAGCACCACCGGCACGCCCACGAACAACCCGTCGACGCCGTACTCGCCCCTTAGCAATACGGCGCAGGGAAGGACCCGCTTTCGATCACGTAGGATCGCGTCGACCATCTCGAACGTGGAGGCGGCCGGGGCGTAGTACGCCGAGCCGGCCTTGAGCAGCGCCACGATCTCCGCCCCGCCGTTGGCCGTCCGATCCACGAGAGCGGCGACTCGCTCGGGCGTCATGAGCTCCGTGATCGGGATACCGGCGACGGTCGAGTAGCGCGGCAGCGGCACCATCGTGTCCCCGTGCCCGCCCAGGACGAACGCGTGCGTGTCCTCCACGGACACCCCGAGCTCCATCGCGATGAACGTCCGGAACCGTGCGGAGTCGAGCACGCCGGCCATGCCGATGACCCGCTCCCGCGGGAAGCCGGACGCCTCCATGGCCACATGGCACATGGCGTCAAGCGGGTTGGTCACGATCACGAGGATGCAATCCGGCGAGTGGGCCACGGCAGCCTGAACGACGGACCGGACGATGCCCGCGTTCTTGGCGAGCAGATCGTCCCGGCTCATGCCGGGCTGCCGGGCAAGACCCGACGTGACCACCACAATGTCCGAGCCCGCAGTGTCCGCGTAGTCGTTCGTGCCGACGATTCGTGCATCGTGTCCCACCACCGGGGCCGCCTCGGCAAGATCGAGCCCCTTGCCCTGCGGCAGGCCTTCGACGATGTCCACGAGGACGACGTCGGCCAGACCGGCCTCGGCGATCCGCTGCGCGGTGGTGGCGCCGACGTTGCCTGCCCCGATGACAGTGACCTTGTTGCGCCTCATCGTGCCTCCTGCGTCGACTGGAATGTGACCGTCAGCCCTCGCCGGGCGGTGACACCCGGACCGGGCCGGCAGCGTCGATGACGGCTGGACCGGCGGCCCGGACGCCGGCGTTCACGCCGTCGGCGTATTTCGCGAAGTTCTCATTGAACATCTTCGCGATCCGGCTCGCCGCCGCGTCATACGCGGTGGCATCCGGCCAGGTGTTCCTCGGAATGAGGACCTCGCTCGGAACCCCGGGCACCACAGTCGGGACCGCGACCCCGAACACCGGATCGACGACCGTCGGGGCGTCGGCCAGTTCGCCGTTCAGGGCGGCTCGGACCATGTTCCGCGTGTGGTTGATGTTCATCCGCTCCCCGACTCCGTACGGCCCACCCGTCCAGCCCGTGTTCACGAGCCAGACCGGTACGTCGAACTCCTCGAGGCGATCCATGAGCATGTGGGCGTACACGCCCGGGTGGCGGGGCAGGAACGGCGCCCCGAAACCGGCCGAGAACGTCGCGCTCGGCTCCTTCACTCCGATCTCCGTCCCGGCCAGCTTGGCCGTGTAGCCGGAGATGAAGTGGTAGGCCGCCTGCTCGCGGGTCAGTCGAGAGATCGGTGGCAGCACTCCGAACGCGTCGGCGGTCAGGAAGACGACGTTCCTGGGCGTGCCGGCAATGCCGGTCGGGTCCGCATTGCCGATGAAGTGGAGCGGGTACGCCCCGCGAGTGTTCTCGGTGAATCGCTCGCTGTCGAGATCGAGCTCCCGCGTGACGGGGTCGATGTCCACGTTCTCGAGAATCGTGCCGAAGCGCTTCGTCGTCGCGAAGATATCCGGCTCGTACATCGGGGAGAGGCGGATCGTCTTGGCGTAGCAGCCACCCTCGAAGTTGAAGACGTAGTCGCTGCCCCAGCCATGCTCGTCGTCGCCAATGAGGCTCCGCAGCGGATCCGCTGAAAGTGTCGTCTTGCCGGTCCCTGAAAGACCGAAGAAGACGACCGAGTCACCGGCCTTCCCCACGTTGACCGACGAATGCATCGGCAGAACGCCCTCATCGGGCATCAGGTAGTTCATGACCGTGAAGGCCGACTTCTTGATCTCGCCGGCGTACATCGTGCCGACGATGATGACCTCCATCCGCGCTAGGTTGACGAGGATCGCGGTTCCGGTCCGCGTGCCCTCGGTCGCCGGGTCCGCCTGGAACGACGGGACGTCGATGATCGTGAAGTTCGGGACGAAGCCCTTGAGTTGGTCCTGGCTCGGCCGCCGGAACAGGTTGCGAGCGAAGATGCTCGCCCACGCCGTCTCGGTGTAGACGCGCAAGGAACGACGGTGGGTCGGATGGGCGCCGATGAACAGATCCTGGCTGTAGAGATCGCGCTCCCGGATGTAGGTCATCAGGCGCGCCCGGAGCCGATCGTAGTGCCCCTCGGAGATCGGGTGGTTCACGTCGCCCCACCACACGTTTGCCTCGGACGACGGCTCGACCACGATGAACTTGTCCTTGGGCGAGCGCCCGGTGTGCTGGCCGGTCCGGACGACGAGCGGTCCGTCCGCCGCGAGCAGACCTTCTCCCTCCCGCAGGGCGAGCTCGTACAGCTCGGCGGTGGAAAGGTTGGTTCGGCCCGGCCTGGCCAGGCTGCGGGTGACTCGGGGGGCGGCTACGGTGCTCATCTGGCTGCGGTCTCCTCGGCGCAGACGGTTGGGCAAGAGGGCCCGGCCCGTCAGGGCTTCGAATTGACCGGCCGCGCGTGACGCGGGGCCCGCGAGGGTCCGCGAGAGTCGGCTTCCGCAGTCGCGACTGTTTGGGGGATGGTAGCACCCGAAGAATGCCCCAGGTTGCGAAACGGTTGCGGTCAAGCGGAAGCGTGAGATGTCGTGGGCGGCGCGGGGGCGGCGCGTCAGCTCGCGTCGAGAGCCCTACGAAGGTCCTCGATGAGATCGGCAACCGCCTCGATCCCCACAGACAGCCGGATCAGATCCGGGGGCACTTCCAGCGGCGATCCGGCCACGGAGAGGTGTGTCATCTGGGCCGGGACCTCGATCAGCGATTCCACGCCGCCGAGCGATTCCGCGAGCGTGAAGATGCGCGTCGCCTCGGCGATCGCGACCGCGCGTTCCGGGCCCGTGCGGCCGTGGCGGCCTCCGGCGGCGGGGATGAACGAGACCATGCCTCCGGGTCCTTGCATTTGCCGGCCAGCGATGGTGGCTCCCGGATGCGCGTGGCGACCAGCCGAGAGGCCCGGGTAGTAGACCGTCGCGACGTCATCCCTGGCGGCGAGGAACTCGGCGACCTGCTGAGCGTTTGCGACGTGGCGCTCCACGCGCAGGGGCAGGGTCCGGAGTCCTCGCAGGACCAGAAAGCAGTCGAACGGGCCGGGAACGCCGCCCATGGCGTTCTGGAGGAAGCGAAGCCGCTCGGCGAGGGCCGCGTCGCGCGTCACCGCGATTCCGAGGACGGTGTCGCTGTGCCCGGCGAGGTACTTCGTGGCCGAGTGGAAGACGATGTCGGCCCCGAGATCGAGCGGACGCTGGAGCGCGGGCGAGGCGAACGTATTGTCGACGACGAGCAGCGGGCGATCCGGGGCGTAGGCAACGCGCTCACGGATGGCTTTTGCCGCGACCTCGATATCCACGATCTTGAGGAGCGGATTCGTGGGCGTCTCGAACCAGACCAGCCGCGTCCGCTCGGTCAGCGCCTCCCAGAGCGCCTCTGGCTGGCCGGCCAGGTCCACGTAACGAGCGTCGACGCCGTTCGCGCGGCGAACCTGCTCGAGGTAGCGGTACGTGCCGCCGTAGACATCGTCGCCGACCACGATCTCCGAGCCGGATGGTGCCAGCTCGGCGATGGCCGCCGTCGCGGCGGACCCGGACGCGAAGGCGATCCCCTCCCCGCCCCCCTCGAGCGTCGCGAGTGCACGCTGGAGGCGGTCCCGCGTCGGATTGACGGAGCGTGCGTAGTCGTAGCCACCTCGTGGGCGATTCACTCCGTCCTGGGCAAACGTGCTCGTCTGATAGATAGGCGGAGCGACGGCGCCGGTCAGTTCGTCCGGCTCGGCGCCGGCATGCACGGCGAGCGTTTCGAAGGCGAGATCGGGGCGGAGGTCATCGGAGCGCATCCGCGGCATCATCGCACCGCGACGCTTCGGAAGGGAATGACCTCCAGGGCGATCTTCTTGTTGAACCAGCTGCGACTCGGGTCGCACCAGCCGCCGCATCCCAGCGCGTTGTTCCATGTAGCGAGCGTTCCGCCCTGTTCCCAGACGGCGTCGCTCGTCGTGACGCTCCAACGGTCGGAACCGACGCCGGCGAAGAGCATGCCCTGGGGGTACCCGCGGAAGACGTAGTGCTCCCACGCGCTGAACGGAATGTTGGTCTCGTTGAGCACCTTGTTTCCGCGACCATCGCACATGACGAGCCAGCCCACGTCCGGGTACTGATCTTCGGGCCCGCTGTCGAGGTAGATCGACAGCCGCTCGATCGGCCAGATGACCGCGTCCACGACCTGGAAGTCCACGTAGCCGGCCCCCTTGACCGTCGCCGTGTCGCAGGCGCCCGGCGTGTCGCCGTTGCCCGAGGTCACGATCAGCGGGTAGGTGTGAACGACGAGGTTCGGGTGCTCACCGGATCGGTGCAGGTTCTTGTCCGCGTTGACGAACCCGGTCGCCGTGGCGGTGGTCACGTGATGGAAGAGGTCGGGGGCGAGCTTGCCATCCGCGCCGAATTTCGCCCCCCATGCCGTCGCGTAGATCTTCGAGTCGATTTCTACCCGGACCTCGAAGGCGTTGTGCCACTCCACCATCGATGTCACGCGCTTCGTGGCCAGAACGCGGCTGTCCGGGGGCAGACTCAGCATCGCGTAGAGGGCGGGGCCAAGGCGTCGACGAGATTGACCGTCGCCTTACTTCGACGGGCTCGCGACTGCGGCCGTGCACCCGACGGCTCCTGACCGGCGTGTAGACCAAGCGCGCCAGCCGTCTGGGCCGGTCGCCATGCACGTGGATGGGCACTCGATTTCGGCATGACCGTCGAGCTTGCGCTTGTCCCACTCGACGGTCGCCCCGATCACGGCGCCGCCCTGTACCGCGCCCGTCCGCCCATCGCCAACGCATCGATCTCGCGATCCATGCTGTTCCTGATCGCGAGCCCATGAACGAATTGGTGGCGCGGTCGCGATGGTTGTGATGCCAGTGATCCGTGTACAGCGTCGTCCGCTGCACGGTGCCGCCGAACTGCCGCTGCTGGAGGGTCTGTGCGTCGGCCGCCTTCTGGCCGGCGAGTCCGGGGATCTGCCGCCAGCCGCGGCTGACATTCCACTCGCGGCCTAGGTCACGGCCGATCCGATCGCACGGGTCCGCCGCGGCGATCGCTGCGCCCGCGTCGGCTCGCGTGCTCGCGGTCCGGGCTCGGGAGGCGAGCGTCGAGCCTCGGCGGCGTAGACCGACGGGAGGAGGAGATCCGCCGCCACGAGGAATGCGGACAGCGCATCGAGGGTGACGAGACCCGTGGGGGGACGCGGCCAGATCGAACTGGATCGGGCCGCTGGCGACCCGAGCTCCCCGACGAGGAGCAGCGGGTAGCCCGCGGGATCGGCAGGATCGGCGATGGCGGCGGTCATCGCCCCTGCGAGGGCATCCGCGATCTCGGCCAAGCCGATCGCCGACCGCCCGCGCGGATCGACGCTTCCGACATCTCGGTCGCGACATCCCCGAGGTCGATCTCGTCCGCGTCGCGAACGGCAAGGGCGAGGGCTTCGCCTGGAAGTCGAGACGACGAAGTCCGCGTCCGACCGATCCGCCGGTCACGACCGGCGTACCGTCGGGCGCGTAGACCCCGATCCCGAGCGCCCCGAGCACGGACACGACTGCGTCGCGGCGAGCCGCGTCGCTGCCGGCATCGAGGACCGCACCGATCAGCGCGGCCGCGTCGAAGGACGAGTCCGGAGCGAGACTCGGAAGGTCGCTGGCTGCACCCGTCGGTCCTGCGCTGGAGCCGGGCGAGACTGTGCCGGAGGGCCCGCCCGAGGGGCTCACAGGGGCGCCGCATGCACCCGCGAGCAGGGCGAGGATCGCTATTCCGATCGACAGGTACCGGGAGGACCGTCCCGGGCCTGTACGTCCTGGCATATCCATGTGCGGATCTTCGACGGTCGGGCCGAACGGGTCATCGTCCAGTTGCGCCACCTCTACGCCCAGCCTTGACCAGCGTGCTGCGAAGCCGCCACACGACGAGCCCGAACTCGCTCGAAATGCCGTCGTCCTCGTTGACCCACTCGGGATTGCATGGCTCGGCAGCCAAACCGAATAGCCGACGAGCGGCGATGTCCAGCGGCCGGTCCCGAAGGGGATATAGGCCCCGGGCGGTCGGTTGTCCGGGCCGCCTCCCTCCCAGCCCACCTGCCACGAGAGGATCGCGTCGGTCGGACAGCTGTTCTGCGGGAACCAGAACCACGGCGTCGAGGCCGGATAGAAGGCGAGCTGGAGGTTTCCCCCCGAGATCGGCCGGCCGATGACATAGAGGAGCTGGGCGCTGTCGTGGAGCCGCGTGCAGCCGCCGCCGCCCCACTCCCCCCTGAAGGTGCCGCGGGAACGAGCGAACATCGTCCCCCGATACGTGCCGTCAGTTCCCTTCTCGAGGAACCCTGTCGCGGCGTCCTGACCGACCCCATGCGCGCTGCCGCCGAAGCCGAAATCCAAGCCCTCGCCCGCGAGATCGATGTCGTACATGTTCATCAGGGTGAGGTTGATTCCCTCCTTGGCGTGCCACGAGAGGCGCAGGTGACCGCTCACCTCCCGGCTGCCCATGAGGAAGCCGCGTGCCATCGGTGGGATGGCATACAGCGACTTGACGAGGTCGCGAGGTTCTCATGATCGCCTTCTACCCGATCGTGACCTCCCCGCCGGTTGCAGGTTCGCGGCCGTGCTCGTCGGGTGGATCGGACCCTGGGTTACGTGGGCTGGCCGCTCTGGTTCGTTGGTGCCTCGTTCGTGCACACGCGGCGCGCCGGCGAGCTCCTCGTCATGGGCCCTGCTGCTCAACGCGTTCCTGCCGGTGCACCTGCCCTCGCTGTAGCCGTGGGCTGAACCTGGGTCCTGCTAGGGCACGACCGCCCAGATAGATGACCTCGACATGCGTTCCGATTGCGCGGCCGGGCTACATCCGGCCTGCCGCGACCCTGGCGATCTCCTTCATCATCTCGACGCGATCCACAAGCTCGACGTCCACGTCGTAGACGCCGATCGAGAAGAGCCTGTCTCCACGCTTCACGATCAGGAGTTCGCTGTCGGCCACGTAGACCGCCCGATCGCCGATGCCGGGCAGGTCTTCAGCCGACGGATCTGCCGCCCACGCGTCGAAGGCGAACCCGAAGTTGGGGCCTTCCATGAAGACGAATGCCGCGATCGGTGCGTCGTTCGACTGGATATCGCAGGTGTCGGGCGGTCCGGGGATCACCGTGAGCACGGCGGGCTTCCCCAGGATCGAGGCGAGCTCATCCGCCGTCACGAGCTCGCAGACGCCGACCGTCGTCCCGCCGCCGCTCGGCGGCTCTGTGGGTGCTGAAGTCGCGCTCGAGGGTGCCTCGGTAGCCGGGGCCGTCGAGGTGTCCCCAGCCGGCGCCGAGGCGGCGCCGCCACCGCCAGGCACCGAAGTCGGGGCTGTCCCACCGCCGCACGCCGCGAGGGCCAATACCGCTACTGCCATCAAGGCGAAGGGACGCTGGAATACGGTCACGGTCTGCACCTTTCTTGTGTGGGCGGTCAATTGCGCGCGTCGAACGTGAATGTCGTCCCGTTTGGGGCCGTCCGGTCGTGGCTGGGCACATGGTTCATGTCCGCGTGAGTGTACGTGTCGCGAGCAGGCGCTGGAGTGCGAAACCGCCGCGACGCGCGCGGAACGGTGGCGGGCTACATCGTCCCGCGGGAGATCGTGTGTCAATGGGCCGCGGGTGAAGCAGTTCGCCGGGCCGGCGAAGACGTCCAGGCCGTCGAGCGGCTGCAGGCGGCGCTCGCGCGGGCCGAGGAGATCGGGTTCGCGCCGCTCGCCGCACGCACGCGGCGATCACTCCGGCTGGCCGGAGCTCGGGTCAGCGGTGCGCCGCGAGCCGGTGCCGGAGGCGGCATCGTGCTGTCGCCCCGCGAGGCGGAGCTCGTCCAGCTCGTCGAGCAGGGACTGAACAACCTCGAGATCGCGCGGCGTTTGGGCCTGGGCCGCCCGACCGTCGCCCGGATGCTCGCCTCGGCGATGGGCAAGCTCGGCGTGGAGCGGCGGACGCAACTCGCGGCCCGCGCGCCCGTGTAGGCACCGGCAGTCCATGAGCAGTCCGCTTCTGATCGTCATCGAAGGGACGCGGGGGGTCGCCGATCGCGAGGCGGCGCGGTTGCGAGCCGCAGGGTACGAGGTCGTCGATGGCTTCCGCTCGGCGGCGCCGCGTGGACGGCCGGTCGTGCGCATGGGTCGGGTGACCGGTGCCAGCGAGTCGGCGGACGCCCTCCTGGCAGCGATCGGGGGTGCGGGACTCCTTGTCGAGGCGGCGGCAGATCGCGACACGATCGACCGCCTGGTTGACGACCTCCGGCGTCTCGGCCCGGTCGATCATCGGGTCGTAGCAGGCGATCAGCCGGCGCCGCTCGATCCCGATGGCCGGGCTCTGCTTGCCCTGCTTGCCGAGGGCCTTACCCTCGGCGAGGCTGCCGAGCAGCTTGGACTGCCGCGACGGACCGCGGACCGTCGCCTCGCCGCAGCACGGCGCGCTCTTGGGACCGAGCGGACGGCTGAGGCCCTGGCCCGGGCGAGGCGCCTCGGCTGGCTTGGCTGAACCCGGACCCGGACCGGCCGCGGGTCGTCAGGCCGCCTGGTCGTCGCCCAGGTAGACGACGATCGCAACCTCGTCCGGGATTGAGCGAGCGAGCCGGAGATCGGCGGTCACGAGCGGCAGGTCCAGACGCATCGCCACGTCAACCCAGTGCGCGTCGCCCCAGGTGAGCCCGAACTGGTGCGCGAGATCGAGGATCGCATCGTCGCTCGGGGATTGAACGAGCCAGGCGGAGATCGGCGGTCACGAGCGGCAGGTCCAGCCGCATGGCTGTGTCCACCCAGTGCGCATCGCCCCAACTGAGTTCGAGCCGCTCAACGAGGTCGACGATTGGATCGTCACGTCGACGCAGCGGGACGACCTTCGGCTCGAACCCGTCGAGGGTCGCGAACGCCGCCCGCACTTCGGGCCAGTCGATCCGTCCCCGCCGAGTGGCACGGATCAGCGCGTGTCGAACTTCAAAGCCGAAATGCTCGGCCACGATCGGCTCCCGGTCCCCAGTCGCCAATGTGGCCCGGAAGCGTCTCGCCGGCTCGTGAAGCGCCTCGTCGGCGAGCATCCATGCCACGGCGACGCTGCTATCAACGACGACGTCGGTCACGGGCCATCTTCTCCAGGGCTCGATCAGCGGCATCCCCACCTTCCAGCGCCCGCGGGTGGTCGCGATCGACGCGAACGTAGTCGGCCGCTGTCAGGCCATCCGGGTCCGGGCGCGACAACTTCGCCAGGCGGTCCATCTCCGCGAACGCAGCGCGGCGCCGAGCAAGCTTGGCGCGTCGATGCCGCTCGACCACTTCGGCCGTAAATGGAAACGCACCCACGGTCCACTCGTCCATCGCTCGATAGGGCGCAACCGCCTCACCGACTCGGTGCCCGGCAGGCCCAGCCCGATCCGGCGCCTCCCGTGCTGAAACGAGAACGAGGACCCGGCGGCCGCGGCGCTCCGTTACGAGCTCGCCGGACCGGATCTGACGCCAGATCGTCCGCTCGCTCCGCCCGAAGTGGGCCGCTGCCTCCGGTACGCTGAGTTCGGCTGTCGCTGTCATGACAGTGACAACTTGTCACAGTGATCCGTGTCTCGTCAAGGGCCGGAGCGCGCGGCGCCTGCCGCCTACCCCCGGTTGTGCGCGAGGTACTCGAGAAGGTCGAGCTTCGTGATGATCCCGGCCGGGCGCCCTGCCCGGACCGCGAGGGCGGCCGAGCTTCCGCCGACAAGGAGTGCGAAGGCTTCGTCGAGCGAGGCCTCGATCGCCACGGTCGGGAGCGGTCGATCCATGACCTCGCCGACGGTCCGTTCCACGATCTCGGGGTACCGATAGGCACGATCGAGGAGGCCCTGCTCGCTGACAGACCCGACGATGCCCTCAAGGCTGTCCCCGTCGGGCGCCTGGGACACCGGGAGCTGGCTGATCCCGAAACGCTGGAGCGTGTCAATCGCCTCGCCGACGCGATCGGTCGTCCGGGCGAGGACGACATCAGGCAGATCCGTCCCTCGACTCCGATCGGCCAGGAGTTGTCCTACGCGGACCACGGCCCCGGTCGTGGCGAGGAGCCCGTTCGCGCGCATCCACTCGTCGTTGTAGAGCTTCGAGAGGTAGTTGCGACCTCCATCCGGGAGGATGACGACCATCACCGCTTCCTTCGCCGCAGTGCCATCCCTGGCCATGATCCGGCGCGCTTCGTCCAGCAAGGCCACGACCGCGGTCCCGCACGACTCGCCGGCCAGGATCCCTTCTTCGCGGGTGATCCGACGGGCCATCAGGAAGGCGTCACGGTCCGAAACACGGACCCACCGATCCACGGCGGTTGGATCTTGCGTGCCGGGCATGAAGTCCTCCCCCACCCCCTCCGTGAGGTACGGGCGGGCGATATCCCCGGACAGGACGCTGCCCTCCGGATCCGCGCCGACGATCGTGACGGCTGGGTTCTGCGCCTTCAGGAAGTGGGCGATCCCCGAGATCGTGCCACCGGTTCCGGCACTGGCGACGAGATGTGTGATCCGGCCCTCGGTCTGCTCCCAGATCTCGGGGCCGGTCGTCCGTTCGTGGGCGGCCGGGTTCTCCATGTTCCAGTACTGGTCCGGCTTGAATGCGCCCGGGATGTCCCGGGCCAGACGGGCCGCCACGGAGTAGTAGGACTCCGGAGAGTCGGGTTCCACGTTCGTCGGGCAGAGCACGACCTCCGCGCCGTACGCGCGCAGGAGGGCCTGCTTCTCGGGCGATTGCTTGTCCGCCATCACGAAAATGCATCGATAGCCCTTGAGCACGGCCGCGATCGCCAGGCCGTGGCCGGTGTTGCCCGATGTCGGCTCAATGATCGTCCCGCCCGGCTTCAGGAGCCCGGCGCGTTCGGCGGCCTCGATCATCGGCAGGCCGATCCGGTCCTTGACGGAGCCTCCTGGATTCATCGTTTCGAGCTTGGCCAGGATCAATGGCCGGGCATCAGACGGACCAAGGTCGCGAGTGATGCGGGTCAGTCGAACGAGCGGAGTGTCACCGACCAGGTCGAGGATGGATTCGGCGTAACGCATCCGCGGAGTGTAGTGCGCCTCGGTTGACGCGGATCCTCGCACGAGGCTCCCCCTCGATTGTCTCAACCTGTACTCGAACCACCAGAGAGCCGATGATCGGCCACGGACTCGGCGGTCCGACGACTTGACCGGTGACCGGTGAGGGCGAGGAGGAACGGCTCGCGGGCAAGGCTCAACAACTCGACGTCGGTTGTCGCTCGAACCGTCGCGGTCCGTGGGGTGTCCCGGAGCAGGGCGATCTCCCCGAAGAACTCGCCTGGACCCTGGGTGCGGACGATGCGACCGTCGATGGTCACTTCCACTTCACCTGCCCGGATGAGATGGAACCGGTCGCCGGGATCGCCCTGCCGGATGATCTCGCGGCCACGCGGGGCGATCCACGACTCGGCGCCGCCGGCCAGTTGCTCGACCACCGCGGGTGCCAGCGGCGAGAACATCGGCACCGCGCGCAGCGCCGTGATCCACTCGTCGGGTGCCACGACGCCGGTGTCGATCGCGCGCAGGCCGCGCCACGAGAGGGCGGCGATCGCCGGCAGCACGAGGCCGGCGGCGACCAGCGCACCGCGGGGCCCCAGGGCGGCCACGAGCAGCGGTGCGGCGACCGAGCCGAGCGCGAGGGCGGCCATCTGCAGGCCTTCGAGGATGCCGAGAACCCGGGCGAGGACGTCGTCCGAGGCGACTCGCTGCAGGAGCGTCCGGCCGGCCGCGTCCATGATCGATCGTTGGGCCCCGCCCACAGCCACGAACACGAACGCGAGCGCCGCGTTGGGCAGGAGACCGACGGCCGCCAGCGGCAGGCCCCACAGCGCCAGGCCGGCCAGAAGCGGGACGCTCAGCCGACGCCTGCCGACGAGGGTGAACGCGGCGACGGAGCCGACCAGCCCGCCGGCTCCGATTGCCGAGATCAGGAAGCCCGCGCCGCCATCCCCGAGGCCCAGGAGATCGATGGCCAGCATCACCACGAAGATGTCGATCGCGCCCCAGAGCACCCAGGCGGACGCCATGACGAGCACCACGAGGCGCGGCCCGGACTGCTCGGCCAGCGTCTGAAAGCCTGCCGTGACTGACAGATCCAGCGTGGGATTGGCAGCAGGAGGTCGGGGTGTGTCGTGCTCACCGGCTGGCTCGACCTGCCGGTCGGCGGAAGCGCCTCGCAGGCCGACCATCAACAGCATCGACAGCCCCAGCAGCGCGGCGAATGCCAGGAACACGGCACCGGCCCCGCTGACGGCAAGCAGTATCCCGGCCACAGCGGGACCGACCAGGATCGCGATGCCCTCGATCGCGGAGATGACGACATTCGCGGCGGTGAGCTCGGCCGGGTTCCCGGCCAGATGTGGCAGCAGCGCCCCCTGAGCCGGGCGCGTCAGCACGATCGATGTCGAGGCGAGCATGGCGGCGCCGTAGGTGATCACTATCGGCGCATCCCCGAGAAGTGCGGCCGCTGCCGCGGCCATCGCGGCCGCCTGGATTGCATACGCGGCGAGGACGACCCGATGCCGAGGGAAGCGATCCGCCGCGGTCGCCGCGAACGGCGCGATTACGGCCGCCGGCACGAGCATCGCGACGGCCAGGAGGCCGGCCTCGCCCGCTCCGCCCCGCCCGTAGGCGAAGACGAGGATCGCGATCCAGGTTGCGTGCTCGGCCATCGAGAAGACGCCGAAGCCGAGCACGATTCGCCGCAGTCCCGCATTGCGCATTACCGCCCTGAGAACGCGCCCCTCCATCAGGTCAGGCCGGCCGTCGTGCCAGCAGGAGCCAGGTCAGCGCGCGAAGGCGCCGGGGGTGCGTTGCAGGGTCTACCGTTCCCGGGTAGATGGCGGCGACGGCCGGTGCGAGGATGGCTTCGAAGCGAGCAGTGAGCACCCGCGCAAGGTCGAGCTCCTCGCGGCTGCCGGGCGATCGCGCCATGCCATCCCACGCATCACCGAGGAGGTGACGGGCGGAGGTCGCGGGCAGGATCCTGGACGCGAGCCGCTTGCCGAGGTACAGCTCGTCCGCGCCCGCGAGCGCGATCGGAACGACCGGCGCGCCGGTCCGGAGGGCGATCAACGCGGCCCCGGTCCGGAATGCGGCCGGCCTATCCGGTGGGCCGGCCACGCCTCCCTCCGGAACCAGGACGAAGACACCGCCGTTTGCGAGCACGGCCCGCGCCGACGCCACGTGCTGGTCCACGCCCACGCCGCCGCGCCAGACGGGCAGCATGCCGCCCAGACGGTGCAGGAACCACTCCTTCCATCGCGCGGAGAAGGCCGACGGCCCACTGCCCAGGAACCAAGCGCGCGGCTCCAGCGGCAGCGCATGGAGGATCAGGAATGGATCCATCCAACCGCGGTGGATCGCGGCGACCACCAGGCAGCCACCGTCGGGCGGCAGGTGCTCCCGTCCGCTGGTTGACACCCGGAACCGGAAGATCCCGAACAGGACCACCCGGGCGAGGCGATTCACGACCCGGACCAGGACGCCCGCTCGAGATTCCGGGGTCCGCCCCAGCCAGTCAAGCCCTTCGCGAACGCCACCTCGGGCCCGGGCCATGGCGCCTGGCGAAAGGCGGGCCCGCTCGCGTCGCGGGCGAGGTGGCACAGGTGCCGGGTCGCCGGACACGCGCGCGCTCAGGTGATTGGGTCTGAGCCCGACGCCCCGGGCGTCGCCGGCGTCTCGTCGTCGCTGTCGTCGTCTTCGAGTTCCGAATCGTCGTCGTCGTCGTCGTCGAGCGCGTCATCGCCGTCGTCGTCGAACACATCATCACCCTCGCCCGGTCGCGCGACGTCGGCCGGACGCCGATGCCGGTACAGCAACAACAGGAACGCACCGAGTCCGAACAGGATCGACATCAGCTGCGCCGTCGCGATCCCGCCGACGACCCAGTTGCCGGTGCGGAGGTTCTCGAGCAGGAAGCGGACCACCGCGTACCACATGAAGAAGATCAGGATCTGATCGCCGGCGCGAAGCGGGTACGGGCGACGACGCGAGAGCCAGATCAGCAGCGCCGCGCCAACCAGCCCGGAGACCGATTCGTACAGGAAGAGCGGCTGGAAGAACGTGGTCCCCTCCGGGAACGCCGCGCACGAGTACTCGGCGACGCGGTGAGCGCAGTCGATGCCGATCCCCCACGGCAGGTCCGTCGGCGGCCCATACAGCTCCTGGTTGAAGAAGTTCCCCCACCGGCCGATGGCCTGCATGGTGAACAGCGCCGGCGCCACGATGTCCGCCCAGACCCAGGCCGAGACCCGGTGATAGCGGACCAGCGCGATGAACGCCATGACCCCGGTGATGAGGCCGCCGTAGACGCCGAGCCCCGAGTAGGGCGGCAGGACGATCTTCAGGAGATCGTCGCTGTACAGCGCCCACTGGTCGATGACGTGGTAGAGGCGGCCGCCGATCAGCGCGGCGACCGCGATGATGATGATCCCGTTGCCGACAAGGTCCGGATCCTGCCCGAACCGTCGGGCCTGCCGGATCAGGACGGTGAAACTGACAAACAGGCCGACCGCGTAGGCGATCCCGTACCAGTAGACCGGGAGCGGCC
Source organism: uncultured Chloroflexia bacterium (assembly GCA_963697415.1). Classification (GTDB taxonomy): domain Bacteria; phylum Chloroflexota; class Limnocylindria; order Limnocylindrales; family CSP1-4; genus UBA5189. The sequence continues at coordinate 1,697,811 of CAVONW010000003.1, read as the reverse complement.
CGAGATGGAAGGCGATCGGATCCGGCGTGAAGGTCAGCATCGTCGGGGGAGTGTACGCGGGCCGGGGTCCGGGGCGCGTCGGGCGTCCGCTGCTGGGCATCCGGTCCGCGATCACCGTAGACTCGCAACCAATGACCCCTCGACGCGGCGCAGGCTGATGGCCGAGTTCCAGTGGTGGCTGCTCCTGCTCGGCCTCGTCGCCGGCGGCGGCATCGTGGCGGTGGTCTACCTCGACGGTGCCCGGCGCGAGCAGGACATCGAGGACGCCGAGCTTCCGGCCGAGGCGACCTGGATCAGTAAGCGGCTCAGCGCACGCGGCTATCCGGTCGATGCCGCGACCGCCGAGCGCGTGCTCCTGGAACATCGCAGCTATCGCCTGGAGCCGCCGCCCGATCGCCTCGAGCCCGTCATCGAGTCGCCACCTGGTTCGAGTACCCGGTCGGACGATGAGGGGGGCCAATCGACGTCCGAGGTGGGCGGCTAGTCCTCCGCGGGCGGAGCCGGCCGGATCGGGCGTCGCTCAAAGGCCGTCGAGAAGACGACGTCGGTCTCGGTCGTGAAGACGTGCCGGGTGGTCTGCACGGCCCGGATCACCCGCTCGAGGTCGCGCGTGTCCCGGGCCCGGACCTTCAACAGGTAGTCCGCCTCGCCCGTGATGTGATGGCACGCCTCTACCTCGGGGATCGCCGCGAAGTCGCCGGTGAGATCCGTGGCGACCGTTCCCGGTGCCTGGGTCACCCAGGTGAACGCGAGGATCCCGAGCCCAATGGCCGCCGGGGAGACGCGCGCCGAGTAGCCGGCGATCACGCCGCGCGCCTCGAGCTTCTTTACGCGCTCGTGGGCGGCGGGACCGCTGATCCCCACGGCGGCGCCGAGATCCGTGTAGGGACGCCGACCATCCTCCTGGAGCAACTCCAGGAGCCGGACATCAATCCCATCCAGACTGCTCTTCTCTGCCATAACCTCACTACTGTAAGCAGAAGCACTTGTCAGCCTAACGTGGTTAGGCTATCATCCGGTTGCACAGTCATTCGTGTTGTCGGGACTCGTCGATCGGCGACGGGGCCGGCGGGGAACCGCCGGTCCAGCGGCACACGGGCTATCGACAGGTACGCATCATGATCGCTTCTTCCGGCTTCGGCCTCCTCGCCTTGTTCTCACTGCTCAGCATCCTGCTGGGCGAGGATCGTCGGCAGACGAATGACCCGGGCGAGTCCGTCAAGTACATGGCTCGCTTCCTCCGCTGACCCTGGGCGCCTTCGGGCGCTGTCAGCTCCTCGTGCTGCCAGACGCGGCCCCCGGTTTCCCGGGGGCCGTCTTCGTACTGTCGTGCCGCCGGCAGCGTGGCGGGGTCTCAGGCGCGCGGCGTCGCTTCGTCGTCGACCGCGCCGCTCCAGGCATCCGGCTCCGCGGGCAGCGCGTCGTCCGGCGGATCCACGAACTCGGGGGCAGCCTGACGCCAGGCTGCGTCTGCCACAGCTGGATCGGCTCCGATGGACAGTGTTCCCACGAGCGCGAGACCACCCATGACGATGGCGACGCCTCCCCCGACGGCCAGCGGCCAGTGCCACCACAGCGTCGTGTAGGCGGCAATGCCCAGCCCGACCCCCAGGGACACCAGGATCGCGCGGAGGTCCGGCATCGTCAGCCCGCCACCGTGACGCCGATGAAGCTGCCCACGAAGTAGGTCACGGCAGCGGCGGCTGCCCCAATCCCCACCTGCCGCGCCCCCGAGAAGAGGAGGCTTCGGCCGGTCAGCATGGACACGCCCGCACCAACGAGGAACAGGGCCACGAGCGAGGCGCCGAGCGCCGCGACGAAGGCCCCGCTGCCCGATCCGAAGAGGTACGGCACGACGGGCACGGCCGCCCCGACGACGAACGCCAGGAAGGACCCGAAGGCCGCGCCCCATGGTGAGCCCAATTCGTCCGGATCGAGGCCGAGCTCTTCGCGGACCAGGGTGTCCAGCGCGTGCTGGGGGTCCTTGAACATCCGGCTGGCAATCGTTCGCGCCTCCTCGGCGGTGAACCCCTTGGCCCGGAAGACCGATGCAAGCTCGGCCTCCTCCTCCTCAGGCATCGCCTCCAACTCGGCGCGCTCCAGGGCGATCTGGCGCTCGAACAGCTCGCGCTGTGACTGCATGGAGATGTACTCACCGGCGGCCATCGAGAACGCGCCGGCGAGGAGGCCGGCGATGCCCGCGAGCAGGACGAACTGACTGCCGTTGATCGCCTCGTTGGCGCCCGCCACACCCATCACCAGGGCCAGGTTGGATACGAGGCCGTCCGAGACCCCGAAGATCACGGCTCGCAACGTCCCCGAGCGGCCCGCTCGATGCCAGCGTTCGCGCGATGCAATCTCGCCCGGCTCGGACACATCCTTCGCGGCGGCAGCATGCTCAGCGGCGCCCGCGGTTACCGTCGTCCGGGCGTCGCCGGACACGGCCCGCTCGGCCGACCCGGGGGAACGCCCGCTCCGCGCGCCGGACAGGCGTTTCCAGATCTCGGCATGCTCTCGTTCATCCGCGGCTATGGCCTCGACCTCGGGTGTCGACTGGGCCATGTAGAGCTCCACCTCATCCCCCTCGAGGGCCTGGACGAGGTCCCGCACGGCGTGCGTCCCGAGAAGCCGGGCGAGGGCGATGATCACGCGAACACGAAGCCCGGGGCCACCGACCGGCGGGACGGCCGCGCCCAACTCGCGGAGGCGGCTCGCCCAGATCTCGGCGTGGCGACGCTCGTTGCCGGCAATCGTCCGGAAGGCCTCGGCCCGGCGCGCATCACGCTCGATCGACGCGAGGGCGTCGTAGAGGTGGATCGCGTCGCGCTCCACCTTGAGGTACTCGAGGCTCTGTGCCAGGTCGATCGGGGCCATGCCTGAATCGTAGCCGGATGGCGGCAGGCTGTGAGGTCTCCGCCACCGGCACCGCGCTACACTCCCGCGGATGACCGCCCCACTGCTCCCGCCGCTGCGCTGGCTGTCCGCCGGCGATGTCGTCGAGGCGATGCCGTTGATTTCGGACCGGCTCGATCTGGCCGAGCAAGTCATGTCGGCGCTGGCCACGCCCGACGGCTCCGACCTCCCGTCGAAGATCGCGATCCATCCCCGACCCGCGACCTCGTTCGTCCACGCGATGCCGGCCATGCTCCGCGGCGCCGACTTGTTCGGCGATCTCATCGGCATGAAGTGGGTCGCCGGCTTTGACACGAACAACGAGCTTGGGCTACCGGCGATCAGCGCCCTCGTCGTCCTCAACGACGCGGCGACCGGGATCCCGATCGCGATCATGGACGGCGGGCCGATCACGGCCCAGCGGACGGCAGCGGTTTCCGGCGTGGCGCTCCGCCACTTTGCCCCGGATGTCGTCGGGCGCCCGCCCCGAGCCGCGCTCATCGGTGCCGGGGTGCAGGGCCGCTCCCACCTGCCGGTGCTCGGCCACGTTCTCCCGGGCGTGGCGCTCCACCTGTTCGACCGCGACGCGCGCCGTTCGGAGGCACTCGCCGCCGAGGCGCGCGCGACCGCCGGAATCGGATCCGTGGAGGTCCACGGATCGGCGCGCGATGCCGTGGCAGGCTCGGACGTCGTCCTGACCGCCGCTTCCTTCGGGCCCGCCGAAGAGCGCCAGTCGATGACCAACGACTGGCTGGCGCCGGGCGCCACGGTGATCCCGGTCGACTACGCGACCTACTGCGCCGCCGAGGTCGCGCACGACGCCGCCCTGTTCCTCGTGGACCAGCGCGAGCAGTACCTCGCCAACCGCGATGCGGGCAACTTCGACGGCTATCCCGATCCGCACGCGACCCTCGGCGAAGCGATCCTTGCCCACACACCGCGTCCGGCCGGCCGGGTGGTCGTCACCCACCTGGGCGTGGGCCTGAGTGACGTGGTGTTCGCCGATGCGATCCTCAGGATTGCCGAGGCTGCGGATCTCGGGGTGCAACTGCCCCGCTAGCTGTAATCACAGTTAGCACGGCCGCTGTCGCGGAGAGTTCCGAGCGCGTAGCTGGCGGTGGCCGCCGTGATCGACGTGGTTCATCATTAGAATCGCCGCGTGTGAGCGTGGCCCTGGACGGAATCCGTCGATTCCGCTGCTCGGCCGAGCGTGGCTGAGTCCGCAGTGATGAATGAGCTTGATCAGTCCCCGGGAGGTCCCCCGTCAGGCTCCCGGTCAACAACGTGCCCGGGGATCACGGCGATCGATCATCCGGGCGCTCGCCGGGCGCTTCTGGGGCCTGGCGCTCCTGGGGCCGCTATTCGTTGATCGGGAGCGGCCCTTCCGGGACGTCGATGGCGACGCGACCGGCCTCGATGACGACGTCATAGGCCACCAGCGGGAGGTCGGCGGGCGGATCGAGCGCCTCGCCGGTTCCGAGGTCGAACCGTGAGAGATGCAGGGCGCAGGTCAGCGTCCCGACCGGCCGACCATCCGGCCCGGGCGAGCCACCCGCGGTCAGGAAACCCTTGTCCAGCTCGAAGTACTCGTGCGTGCAGGTGCCCTGGTAGGCGCGAACCACGCCGCCCGTGTTGACGACGATGACCGGGTCCGTGCCATCCGCCCAGGCCATGTGCATCGTCCCGTCGGGGACGTCGGCCAGTGAAAGCAGGTCGATGCGGCGCACGGAGTCGGTCAGGTCAGGCGGCCGCGTCGGTTGATCCGGTCGCGCTCGCCGCCATCCCCGCGGCCCACTTCTCCTCGAGCAGCTCGCGCAGCCGCTCCTGCGCTGCTTCGAGCGGAACCCGCGCCACCACCGGCTCGAGGAACCCGAGAACAATGAACTTGCGTGCCTCGCCCGGCGGGATGCCCCGGGACTCGAGATAGAAGAGCTGATTGGCGTCGATTGGGCCGACCGACGAGGAGTGCATCGCCCGGCGACAGTCGGGCTGGTCGATCTCGAGTGACGGGATCGCGACGGCGCGGGTCGCCTTGGACAGGTTCATCCCGAACTCGCCGAGGAAGGAGTCGGTCCCGACGGCCGACTTCTCGATCGTAATGAGGCCCTTCATGTAGCTGCGTGCCTGATCCATGAGCGCGCCCTTGGACAGCAGGTTGCCCGTCGTATCCCGGCCGATGTGGCGGGTGTAGCTGGTCAGGTCGAACAACTGGTCGTCCGTCCCGAACACGATCTCCGCCTGCTCGACCGAGCTCCGGTCCCCTTCCAGGCGGTTGTCGACGCGCGAGCGGACCAACCTGGACCCGAGCTGCGCCAGTGCCCAGTGGAGCGATGCGCCCTCGCCGATCCGGGCGAAGCGGTGCTGAAAGACGACCTGGCGCGGGCCGAGGTCCTGGATCGCCGCGATCGCGAGCTGGGCATCCGTGCCGAGCACGACTTCGGTGGTCCCGTGGAAGAACCCCTGGGGAACACGCTCCCCCGCAGCACACTCAAGATCCGGCCCTGATGGGACCTGCTCCTCGACAAGCACGGCGTGTGCGCGTGCGCCAAGCCGGACGAGGGTCCGGGTCAGCATGGCGCGGTCAGGATTGCCGCTCTGCCAGCGCACGAGGATCGGATGCGCCAGGCGGACGCCGTCCGGCACGATGAGACGGACGCCCTGGCTCCAGAAGCCGCGAACGAGCTGCGCAAGCTTGTCCTCAGCAGGTAGCGAGGCGTTCCCCTCCAGGTCCCGGCGGAACCCCTCGGGATCGCGTTCGATCGCTGCTCCGAAGGTCTCGAGGATCACGCCAACGGCGGCGGCCTTCTCGGACAGTGCGAGGCCCACGACTTGATCTTCGCGGAGGTCGATGATTCCATCCACGCCATCCGGCAACGGCGTGTCCGAGCCGGCCACCGGCGCGGATGCGGTCTTGATCCAGGGTCTGACCAACTCGAGATGCGCGCCGCGGAGATCGATGTAGGGCGTGTACAGCTGGTTCGCCTCGGTCGGGAGGGCCTCGAACGACTCGGCGGCGGCGAGACGGTCCGCGCGGAGCCAATCCGGTTCGGCGCGCTTCATGGCCAGCGTCTCGGCCAGGGCGCGATCGGCGAAGGAGAACGGGAGGTCGGCGGGCGCACGCCGCCGCGGGCGCGCGGGCCCGGCGGTGCCGGTCTTCGCGGTGGGGACGGCCCCGTCCGACGGTGCGGAAGCGGACGTCACCCGAGCGAACCCTCCATCTCGAGCTTCACGAGCCGGTTGAACTCGATGGCGTACTCCATCGGGAGCTCCTTCGTGAAGACCTCCAGGAAGCCCTGGATCACGAGGTTCTGGGCCTCGTTTTCGGTCAGGCCACGGCTCATCAGGTAGAAGATCTGGTCCGCACTGATCTTTCCGACGGTGGCCTCGTGGGTCATCGTTGTGTCGTCTTCCTGGATATCGATGTACGGATACGTGTCGCTCCGGCTCTCGTCATCGAGCATGAGCGCGTCACAGCGGACGGAGGCCACCACGCCGGTTGCGCCCGGCGCAACCTTGAGCTGGCCGCGGTACGTCGCCCGACCGCCGTCCTTGGAGACGGACTTCGAGACGATCCGGGAGGTCGTGTTCGGGGCGAGGTGGATCGCCTTCGCGCCGGTGTCCTGGTGCTGGCCGCGGCCCGCCACCGCGACCGAGATGATGTCGGCGCTGGCGCCCTCGCCGCGGAGGTAGATACTCGGGTACTTGACCGTCTTGCGCGAGCCCGTATTCGCGTCGATCCACTCCACCTTGGCGCCGGTGTGGGCGTGGGCACGCTTCGTGACCAGGTTGTAGACGTCGTTGGACCAGTTCTGGATCGTCGTGTAGCGGACCTTGGATCCGGGCAGCGCCACGACCTCCACGACCGCCACGTGGAGCGAATCGGTCGCGTAGATCGGGGCCGTGCAGTTGTGAACGGCGAAGCCGCGGGCGAGGTAGGCGTTGGGGGCACTGGCCATCTCGAGGTTGTAGACCCAGCCATCGTACGGTCGGCGTTCGATCTTGCGGATCGGGACCCACCAGCAGTTGCGCGATGAGTCAAACCAGACCTGGTTGACCGTCCGGCCCTCCTCGAAATGGAGGTTGTACTGCTCGTGGTGCGTGATGCGTCGGCCACCAGCCATGGTCTCGGAGAAGCCGCGCCGGACCTGCAGCCCAGCGTAGATCCCCATCCGGGCCAGGATCTCCTGGAGCTGAAACGCGAGCGTCCGCGAGACGGTGGAGGCTCGGACGAGGGTCCGGCCGTTGGCGCGGGTATGGCGGCTGCCATCGCCGCGGAGGTACGTCTGAACGAGCAGCGCCTGCCGCTCCGCAGGCAGCTCCATGATCGATGGGTGGAGCTGCTTCCCGGCGGAGTACCGGCCGGCGAACAGGTGGCAGAGCTCCATGAGCTCGCGCGAGTAGACGTAGACGCGAGCCTCGTGCTTGGCCGGCACCTCGTAGATCGCCGCCGGCTTGCCTGACAGCACGGCGATGAGCGCGCGGGCATCGTCGATCTCCTCGCGCTCGTCGATGTGGAACGAGAGGCTCACCGTTGGAACGCCGCTGACGCCGTTCTCGAACGCGCTCCCTTCGGCCAGGTAGTAGCCGAGGAAGCGGAGGAGGTTGTCCGAGAACTCGGGGTGGTCGTGCACCCTGGATGCGACCGGGAAGCAGATCAGGTCGCCCTCGTTGAGCTCGCCCGCGGGCAGCCACTCAGGTTCTGTCGCCGGGATCTTTGTCGCGTCGACGTCCCACTGGCGCATCGGTCGCGTCCGGCGGCGTGAGCGCGCCACGCGCTCGCGGCGGATCGTCCAGACCGGGTGCTCGGGCGTGAGCTCGAACGCGTTGCCGACCGAGACGGGGACGATCTTCAGCATGTCGCCCGCGTAGGTCCGGCGGCGGGAGGACACCACGGACGAGAGCTCGCCGTTGCTGTTCATGGCCAGCGTGCCAGGGGCCACGGTTTCCACTGGAACCATCTCGTCCCCGAGGCTCACGAGCTCGCCTTCAGGCAGGCAGCCCTCGATGTAGTGGACCTTGGCGCCCTCATCGACGACGATGAGCGTCCGCTCGAACTGGCCGGTGTTTTCGCCGTTGATGCGGAAGTAGGCCTGGAGCGGGAGCGGGACCTCCACGCCCTTGGGGACGTACACGAACGAGCCACCGGACCAGACGGCGCCGTTGAGCGCGGAGAACTTGTTGTCCTCGTGGGGCACGATCGTGCCGTAGTACTTCTTGAAGATCTCGGGGTACTCGATGAGGCCCTGATCCGTGCCCATGAACACCACGCCGATCTTGGACAGCTCCTCCTTGACGGAGTGGTAGACGACCTCGCTGTCGTACTGGGCGCCGACGCCGGCCAGGAACTTGCGTTCCGCCTCGGGGATGCCGAGCTTCTCGAAGGTCGCCTTGATCTGCTCGGGAACGTCATCCCACGATTTCTCTTCGCGCTCGGACGGTTTCCGGTAGTAGACGATCTTGTCGAAGTTGATCTTGTCCAGGCCGTCCGTCCAGACCGGCATCGGGCGCTTGAGGAAATGGTCGTAGGCGCGCAGGCGGGACTGGAGCATCCACTCCGGCTCGTTCTTGAACCGGCTGATCACCTCGACCGTGTCGCGCGTGAGGCCGCGCTTCGTCTCCTTCAGGTAGACGATGTCGTCGTGGAAGGCATACTGGTCGCGGCGGTCGGCGACGAGGTCGCGGGTAGAGGTCATCAGGTCTCCGGCTGTCTCCGGTGGCGTTCGTCGAGAGTGGCGGCGCACGTTCCGGGCGCCGTCTCCTAATCCCGAGTCAGATTATCGGGATTAGCGCGAGAAGCGTCAACGACGGCTCGGGATCGGGGGTCGCCGCTCAGAAGAAGGTCGAACAGCGCGGTTCCTCGATCGTCCGGAAGAGCACGGTTGCCTCATCGAGCGCGCCCGACCGGTGCTCCTCGAACCCGCGCCCCAGCGCGGCATGGCGCAGCGGCGTCCCGCCAAGGTAGGCCGCGCCCAGCGCGTTAGCATGAACGGTGAGGTCGGGATCGCGCGACGTCACGGTGCAACTCGCGCCGACTGTGCCCGCCTCCAGGCGAACGCGCGTTTGACCGGTCCCGGGCTCCCCATCGATTACTTCGAGGGTGAGGTCCCCTGCCCGCTCATAGGTCCGGGCGGCGAGGGCACGCGGAATGTCGAGCAGGTGGACCCACAGGCCGTCGCCCATCCCGGACGGATCCGCGGCCCGGCTGTTCGTCAGCAACCAGGGCAGCCGCTCGGATGGTGATCCGCGCTCGAGGCGGACCTTGGCGACGAGGTCAAGGTCCGCCAGGAACTGCCAGAGCTGGTCATAGGCCGAGTCGTTGAGGGTGATCAGATCCTGGATGTTGACGATGGACCGCGGCTGGCCCTGCTCCCACTTCGAATCCACCGAGTAGCGCACATAGCCGTCCGGCTCACCGACAGCATCCCGGTGCATCGCGACCCAGCCCTTCCAGGGGGCACCCCAGGAGACCTCCACCAGCCCGATCTCCATGCCGAACGTGACCTCGCGCCGGCGAATGTCGCCGACCTGTCGGCGGCGGAGGCGCTCATGCAGGTCGCGCATCAGGTCCCGGGTCGTCTCATCGAGCGGCACGATGTCGACGCCCGTCGCGGGCTGGCCGATGAACTGTGTGCCGAGTGTGTCGAGAACCCACTCGCAGCCGGTCACGGCCGGTCCGTAGCCGAACCTCCCGTAGATCGGCGATTCCGCGCTGTAGAGCATCGAGATCGCCTCACCCCGATCGCGGGCAGCGGCATGCTCGGCGCCGATCAGCGCGCGCAGGACGCCGCGCCGCCTGTGCGTGGGCCGGACGGTGACGGCCGTCACGGCCGAGGCAGGCAGCAGGGCACCGCCCGGGACGGTCAGCTCACTGGCCCAGGTCCGCAATGTCCCGACGACCCGATCGTCGAAGGCGCCCCAGACCCGTGACATGTCCCAGAACGGCCGGAGCTGGCCGATGATCCGGTCGACGTCCAGGTGTTCCTGGAAAGTCAGGGCCAGGCAGTCAAACCACGATTGGAGTTCGTCCTCGCCGACGCGGCGCACTTCGTAGGGCATGGACCGGACTCTACCCCGAACGCGGTTCTGAGCGCGCCCGCCTGTGGCCGTGGGACGATGCCGCCGTGTTCTATCCGTCGCGCGAGACACGGGGGCTCACGGCAGCGTGACCAGGTCGGTCAGCGCCGGGATCCTCCTGTACCGGATCCGCAACGGGGCGCCCGAAGTGCTGCTCGCGCATCCCGGCGGCCCGTTCTTCGCCAAACGCGACCTCGGCAACTGGACGATCCCGAAGGGTGAGCCGGCGGCCGGCGATGAGTTGTTCGCGACCGCGGCGCGCGAGTTCGAGGAGGAGACCGGCCACGCGCTTCGCGTCGTCGCTCGCGACGCCGGAGCGACGGCCGTCGATCTCGGATCAGTGGTCCAGGCGAGCGGGAAACGGGTTCACTGCTGGGCCGTGGAGGGAGACCTCGACCCCGATGCAGCCACGTCAAACACCTTCCAGATGCGCTGGCCGCCGGGCATCGGGCGGCCGGCGACGTTCCCGGAGATCGACCGGGTCGCGTGGTTCACCATGCCGGAGGCGCGGCGACGGGCGAACCGCTCCCAGGCCGAGTTCATCAACCGGCTTGGAGCGCTCCTCGAACGCTGACCGGGCTCGACCCTGAGCCTCCGGGTGGCTACGGCCCCGATCAGGCCTCGGCGAACTCGTCCGGTAGTTCCGGGTGCTCCACCCCGGCTCCGACACGGCGCCGGACGGCGACCTTTCCGCTGTCCACGAGCGAGTAGACCACGGGGATCACCACCAGCGTCAGGACCGTCGAAGAGAGCAGCCCGCCGATCACGACCGTACCCAGCTCGGCCGCGATGATCGAACCCTCGTTGAGCCCGAGGGCAAGCGGGAACAGGGCCATGATCGTCGCAACCGCCGTCATGAGGATCGGCCGGACACGCGTGCGACCCGCCTGGATGAGCGCGTCGTACGTGTTCATCCCGCGATGGCGCAGCTGTTCGACGAGATCCAGCAGCACGATCGCGTTCGTCACCACGATCCCGATGAGCATCAGGAAGCCGATGAGGGCGCTGATCCCGATCGGACGGTCCGTCAGCGCGAGCGCCGGGAACGCGCCAATCGTCGCGAGCGGGAGGCTGAACATGATGACGAGCGGGTCCACGAGCGAGTTGAAGACGAGCACCATCACGATGTACACGAGCAGGATCGCGACGCCCATGGCGGCAAACAGGCCGCTGAATGCCTCAGCCTGCTGGGCGGTGACACCGCCCACGGTCACATCCACGCCGAGGAGCTGCCCCCCGGCCCGGAGTTCCGCGATCCTGTCATCGACGATCTTCGCGACGGCACCCTGGTCGGTGGCGCGAATCGTGCCGGTCACGGTCGCGGCCAGCGACCCGTCGACCCGGGTGACGCGAGTCTGGGAGTCCACCTGGACAACATCCGCGACGGATCCCAGAGGGGCGCGGCGCGCGGTCCCGACGAGGATTGCCTTCAGCGCATCCAGGGACGCGAGGTCCTCCACTTTCAGCTGCATGTCGACCTGGATCGGTTCGCTGTCGGTGACGATCCGGCCGGCCGGCCCGCCGGCGATGATGTTGCGCAGATCGCCGGCGATCTGCGCGGTGGTCAAGCCGAGCGCAATGGCCCGGTTCGGATCCACCTGCACCTGGATCTCGGGCGAGGACTTGATCAGGTCACTGACCACGTTGTTGAGGTCCGGGATTGCGGTCAGCGCTTCGAGGACGGCGTCATTCGCGGTCGCGAGCTGCGCCCGGTCCGAGCCGGTGATCACGACGTTGAGCGAGTTCCCGCCGAACCCGCTCGTCTCTTCCGCCGTGATCGAGAAGCCGTCCGCGGTGAGACCCGCGAGGTCGGTCGTGACGCGATCGACCTCCGCCTTCAGGTCCACGTCGGGATCAAACCGGACGAAGATCCGCGCGCTGTTCCCGGGACGCCCGGACTGGGCCGCCGCGAGTGTCTGGAAGCTCGTGTCTCCCTCGCCGGGGATCGTCGTCAGCGCGAGGTCGACGTCGGGATTGGCCTTCAGGATCGCCTCGACCTGCTCGGCCCGGGCGATGACATCGGCCGTCGCCGTGCCGGACGGCGGAATGACCGTGACGTACGCGATCTTCTCCGAGCCGGAGTTGATGAACTGGGTCGGCAGGCCGGCGACCAGCCCGCTCGTGCCGAGGAACAGCAATGCGGCCAGGGCGATCGTCCCCCACCTCGACAGCCGGCTGCGCAGCGCGAGGCGCAGGATCGGGTCATAGACGCGCTGCCAGATCGTCTCGGGCAGCTCGCCATCCGGGCCGACGCTGATCCTCACGGTGCGCAACAGGAACGTCGCGAGGACCGGCACCACCGTGAGCGACACGATGAGCGAAGCGATCAGGGCGAACGAGACGGTCAGCGCGAAGGGCAGGAAGAACTGGCTGATCAGGCCGCCGACGAATCCCAGCGGCAAGAAGACCGCCACGGTCGTCAGGGTGGAGCTTGTGATGGCGCTGGCAACCTCGCGCGTGCCGTTGATGACGGCATCCCGCATGGAGTCGCCGCGACCCCGATGGCGATAGATGTTCTCGAGGACGACGATCGCGTCGTCGACGACCCGGCCGATGGCCACCGCCAGGCCGCCCAGGGTCATGATGTTGACGGAGATGTCGGCGGCGAGCATGAATGCGAGGGCGGCCACCAGAGACAACGGGATGCTGACCGCGGCGACCACCGTGGATCGCAGGCTGAGCAGGAACAGGAAGATGACGAGGACGGCGAAAGACGCGCCGAGGCCGCCCTCCTTGACCAGGCCGTCACGCGACTCCTTGATGAAGTCCGACGTATCGATCAGCTTGGTCAGCTCAAGCCGGCCCGCATACTCCGTGCTCAGCTCAGCCAGTCGAGCCGTGACGTCATCGGCTACCTGGACGGTGTTGCCCCCGGAGGCCTTCGTGACCGACAGGGTGATCGAGGGAGTGCCGTTCGTCCGGGAGTAGCCGGTGGGCTGGACCTGGACCAGCTCGATCGTGCCGATATCGCCCAGACGGACCGGCGTCGGGATCGCGGGAATTCCCGGATCCACGGGCGCACCGGGAATGACCGTGGGTGTCCGGACCCCGACGATGAGCTGGCGCAGCTCGTCCACCGACGCGAACTGGTGGAGCGCTGAGACCGACACCTGGCCGTCCTCGATGCGGATGGTCCCCGCCGGGATGGTCAGGTCGTTGGCCTGGAGCACGCCCTGGATCTGCTGCACGGACACGCCCGCCCCGGCCATCTTGGTCGGGTCGATCAGGATCTTGACGCGCGGCTCGCTGCCACCGGTGACGGTCACCGCAGACACGCCGGACACCCCGTTCAGCTCCGGCACCAGTTCCGTACGCGCAATCCGGGCCGCGTCGTCGAGGCTCGTGTCCCCGACCCCCTGGATGGCGGCGACGATGACCGCCTGGGCATTGATGTCCGCGATGATGACCCGCGGTGCGACTCCGGTCGGAAGTGACGAAGCATCGAGGTTCGCCTCGACCGTCGCCTTCGTCTCCTTGATGTCGGTGCCGAACTCGAACTGGGCGACGACGAAGGCGAGGCTGTTGGCCGAGGTCGAGTTGAGCGATTCGAGGCCGCTCACGCTCGAGATCGCACGCTCGATCGGCTTCGTGACCTGCTCGGTCACATCGCTCGATCCGGCGCCAGGGTAGGCGGCCACGATCGTGAGGATCGGGAAGTCGACGTCCGGCACCAGCTCCTGCCGGAGCTGTCCCCACGAGAAGATGCCACCGGCGAACAGGCCAACCGCGAGCAGCAGGGTGACGCTCCGCTTGGAGATGGCGAGCTGGGTCAGTCGGGTCACGAGGGGTCCTTTCGCGCTGGCGAGACGACTTCGGGGGCCACGTCGCCGGCCATCTTGATGGCCGCCCGATCGAGGATCTCGAATGCGTGCGTGATTACGTCAAGTTGCTCGACCGGAACGCGAGCGAGAAGCGAATCAAGGAGAAAACGGTTCAGTTCACGGAATTGATCGAGCAGCTCGCGGCCGGCCGGTGTCGTCGAGATTCGCACCTGACGCCGATCTGCCGGGTCATCCAGGCGGGTCAGCAAGCCGTGATCGACGAGGCGGTCGACGAGCCCGGTGATCGTGGATGGCGTCGTCCCGACACGCTGGGCGAGCTCGCTGGCGTGCAGGCTCTCCGCAGCCGCGACGGCATGCAGAACCTTGACCTGGGACATGGAGATCCCGATCTCGAGGATCGCGGGCACGCGCTGCCCCTGGACGCGGTGCATGAAGGTCTGGAACGCGTCGACGGTAGCCCGCCGGGCGTCTTGGGTGGCCTCGGGCTCGTCTTGCTTCGGTGACATCAAATGATTCGGTCTGACCTAATGCTTCGGTAAGGACGAAACGATAGCGAGTGAGGCTCAGGCCGTCAACGCGAAGATTCCGGCCCGCAGGGGGTGGTCCAGGGCCAGTCACCGTCCCTTCGGTAGACTCACCTGATGCCCTCGATCGACCTGTCGCGCGACGTTGCGCGCCGGTTCCTCGCCCTCCGCCACCTGCTCGCGCCGCCCCGTGCTCTTCCGGCTGAGCCGGAAAGTGTCCTGCGGGTGATGGATCGCGTCGGCTCGCTCCAGTTCGATCCGCTCGAGATCGCCGGACGGAACCACGACCTCGTGCTCCTGTCGCGCATCGCCGGCTACCGGCGCGAGTGGACGGATCGCTGGCTGTACCGGGACCGCGTGCTGTACGAGACGTACAACAAGATGCTGTCCATCGTGCCGACGGCGGAGCTGCCGTGGTACCGGCTGACCTGGGATCGGAACCATGCCGAGCACACCGGCGGCACATTCGACGAACACGCCCCGCTCGTCGAGGAACTGCTCGGACGCATCCGGGACGGCGGTCCACTCCTGCCGCGCGATGTCGGGCCGCGCGCGGCGATCGAGTGGTACTGGCGCCCGACGAACCAGGTCCGCGCGATTCTCGAGGCGCTGTCTGAAGCCGGGATCCTCGGCATCTCGCGCCGGGAACGGAACCTCCGGGTCTACGACCTCGTGGAGCGGCTCTTCCCGGCCGAGTTGCTCGCGCAGCAGGTCCCCGAGTGGGAACAGCGCCGGCACCGCCTGCTGTCGCGCTATCGCGCGGGCGGGCTGCTCGGCACGGGCGGCCAGTCGGAGCTGTGGTACGGGACCGGACGGAACGCGGCTGAACGCGCCACCCTTCGCGCCGAACTGGTCGAGCGCAGCGAGATCGTGCCCGTCGTCGTCGAGGGGCTGAAGGGCGTGCGGTTCGTCGTCGGCTCCGAGCTCCCGATCCTCGAGCAGGCGGGTCGCGAAGTCGTCGCCGGCGAACCGCCCGGCGGCGTGGATCCGGGTGTGGCGTTTCTGGCGCCGCTCGACCCGATGTGCTGGGACCGCGACCTCCTGCGCCGGCTCTTCGACTTCGACTACGTCTGGGAGGTCTACGTTCCCGCTGCCAGGCGGCGCTGGGGCTACTACGTTCTCCCGATCCTGTACGGGGATCGCCTCGTCGGGCGGATCGAGCCACGGATCGAGCGGCGGGCCGGGACCCTGCGGGTCGCCGGGCTGTGGTGGGAAGCCGGCTTCGATCCGATGGCCGACGATGGGTTCGCCCCGGCGTTTGCCGCGGCGGTTGCCGCGCATCGCGACTTCGGCGACATGGGCCGGGTTGCGTTCCCGCGGACCGCTCGACATCGGCCGTTCCTGACGGAGGTCCGAGCCATCCTCGGCCGCTGAGACATCTGCGTGCCGGAGGTCGCGGGACACCTGTGGGACGATGGCGGCCAACCAGCGACCGCCACATGATCCGGAGGAACGCAGCCATGGCCGAACAGCGCCACGCCCTTGTTACCTGGAGCGGCGATCTGGTGTCCGGTGCCGGCACCATCGACTACGTCTCGAGCGGCGTCTTCTCGCGCATGCCGGTCTCATGGGCAGCCCGCACCGGGCCGCACAACGGCAAGACGTCCCCCGAGGAGCTCCTGGCCGCGGCCCACGCGAGCTGCTTCTCCATGGCCTTCTCCGCGCGCCTTGCCAAGAACGGGACGCCGGCCACGAAGCTCAGCATCAAGGCCGAGGTTTCCTTCGACAACGCGAGCGGCGGCTGGAAGGTCACCACGAGTCACCTCAGCGTCCGGGGTGACGTGCCCGGGATCGATGCGACGACGTTCGCCACGATCGCCGAGGACGCCAAGGACAACTGCCCGATATCGATTGCCCTCAAGGGCAACGTGGACCTCACCGTCGAGGCAACGCTCACGGGTTCCTGATCGCGGCGGGGCCGCTCCCTACCGGGCGAGGTCTCTCCGCTCGAAGGCGTAGATCGCCACCGCCACACCGACCACCGCCCAGCCGGCGAGCGCCAGGGCGTGCACCGGGTCGAGGCCGTTCGACAGTGGGTCGTTCGCGATGTAGAGGTAGAACGGGGAGATCGGCCGCCACGGGTCAAGCCAGTCGACGAGCGCCCCGAGTCCGTTCAGGAAGAACCCGGCGACTGCCACCATGAGCGACACGCCGGCGGCCAGCCAGCGCCGGCCGGACAGTGCCCCGATGGCCAGCGCGAGGCCGCCGAGCGCGAACCCGAGCAGGATCGAGCTGCCAACCGCCTGGGCGACAAGCCCCAGGTCGAGATCCACGCCCACCGCCACCGCGCCGGCTGCGGCACCGAGCCATAGGCCGGCCCCGATGACGATCGTGCCGAGAGCGAAGGCGAGCGCCTTCTCAACCACGACCCGCCAACGCGGCAGCGGGTTGGCGAGGAGCAGATCCATCGTGCCCCGTTCCTCCTCGCCGGCCGTGGCCCCGCCGCACACAACGACGGTGTAGGCGAGGACAAGGAGTGGCGCGACGAAGGTGAACAGCTCCACGTTCAGGAACCCCTCCGGCGTGCTGAGGTCCAGGTTGCTGGACGCGAAGAATTCGCGGAATGCTGGCGGCATCTGGTCCAGCAGCTCCTGCATGCCCTTGATCGCGCCGATCGACGGGAAGAGGGCGACGTACATCGCCGGCCAGATCGCCGAAAACGCCGCCCAGCCGAGGACCAGCCGCCACTGATCGTGAACGGTCTTGCCGAAGACGCTACGCAACATCGGACACCTCCGCGGTTGGTCCGGCCGGCGTCGGATCAGGGCCGGTCGGTGGACCACCGGCCGCGTTGCCCCCGTAGAAGGCGAGGAAGATCTCCTCGAGGCTGGGCTCGTGGCTGATGACGTCCTCCACCCTGAGCTCGAGGGCGGCCCGGAGCATCGGGTCAACCACCCCGGTCACGACGCAAGACAGGTGCGGCCCGTCGACGACGAGATCGCGCACGCCCGGCACCCGGGCGAAGCGCTCGGCCGTCACCGGTTCGGCGAAGCGGAGCTCGAGGCGCCGGATCGCCCTGCGCTTGAGATCGGAGACCGTCTCGACCGCGAGCAGCCGGCCCTGGCGGATGATCCCGACCCGATCGCACAGGCGCTGGATCTCCGGCAGGTTGTGCGAGGAGATGAACAGGGTCCGCCCATCCGCCCGGAGCTCATCGACAAGCGTGAAGAATTCGGCCTGGACGAGCGGGTCAAGGCCGAGCGTCGGCTCGTCGAAGATCGCCAGCTCCGGATCGCCCATCAGCGCCTGCACAAGGCCCAGCTTCTGGCGATTGCCGTGGGACAGGGCCTTGATCTCGCGGGTCAGGTCACAGTCCAGCCGCTCCGCGACGCGGCGCCCGACGTCGATCGACGGCAGTCCGCGGAGATGGGCGAAGAACGTCAGGAGCTCAACGCCGCTCAGCGACTCGTACAGCGTGAGCTCGCCCGGCAGATAGCCGATTCGGCCGCGGATCGTCGTGCTGTCCTGCCGGCTGTCCAGCCCGAAGAGCAAGGCCCGACCGCTTGTCGGACGGATGAAGTCAAGGAGCAGGCGGATCGTCGTGGTCTTCCCGGCGCCGTTGGGGCCCAGGAAGCCGAAGACCTCGCCCGGGCGGACGTCCAGGTCCAGCTCCTCGACACCGCGCGCGGTTCCATAGCGCTTGGTCAGCTGCTCGGTGTGGATGATCGGGTCGGGCATGTGGAGGACCTCCGACGGCCCACTTTGCCCGTCGCCGTCCCGACCTCCTAGGTCCGAGGGTCACAATCCAGCCCGGCCGTTCGACAAGACCGGCCTCCGTGGAGCGCCAGCCCATGTCGCGCAGCGCGGGCGAGTGTCAGCTGCTCCGCGCGTCCTCCGCGACTGCACGTGGGATGGTCAGATTGAGCAGGATGGGCGCCACGACGGTTGTGAGCACAACGGCGACCAGGACCGCGCTGAAGAGCCCTGGCGTCAGGAGGTCCAGGGAGAGGCCCAGGCCGACGACGACGATACCGACCTCGCCGCGGGGCGCCATGCCGACACCTACCGTGAGCGAGTTCCACAGTCCGTGCTGCCAGGCGCCGATCACGCCGGCCAGGACCTTGGTCGCAATACCGATCGCGGCCAGCACGACGGCGGCGATGGCGAGTTGAGGCTCGAGAAGCGCACCGAGGTCCAGCTGGGCGCCGATCACGGCGAAGAAGAAGGGAGCGAAGATCGAGGCCAGCGGCTTGATCTCATGCTCGATTTCGTCCCGGGCCTCGGTCTCCGCGACGATGAGACCAGCGACGAACGCACCTATGATCGCCGCCAGTCCGATGAAGCCGGCGACTACGGCGAGGCCGAGCATGAGCAGGAACGCCGGCACAAGCGGCGTGTCGGCGAAGAGCGGCCAGGTGAAGACCGCGCTGCGGATGCCGCGCGCCCGGCGGGCGATGGCGAAGCCGAGAAACACGAACCCGAGCGCCCCGACGGCGAGGCCCAGCGTCGCGATCGAGAGGTCGCCCTCGGCGGCACCAGAGACGATCCCGATGAGGATGAGCGCCAGCACGTCGTCGATGACGGCCGCGCCGATGATGATTCGGCTGAATGTTCGGTCCAGGACTCCAAGGCCCGCCAGGACTCTGCTGGTGATGCCGATGCTCGTCGCGGCCAGCGCCAGGCCCACGAAGGCTGCGGTCGCGGGCGGTTCGCCCGTCAGCATCGCGTAGGCGGCGCCGGCAGCGATCGGAAGAGCCAGTCCGATGACGGCGGTGGCGAGTGCCGGGCGGCCGACCTGCAGCAGCTGGTCTGTCTTGATCTCGAGGCCGACCGCGAACAGGAGGATCACCACCCCGATCTCGGCGAGGACGGTTGCCGTCTCGCCGGGTACGACGAGTCCCAGGGCATAGGGACCCACGACAAAGCCGCCCGCGAGTTCACCGATCACGCCCGGCTGGCCGAGCCGACGAAGGACCTCCTCTCCCAGCTTCGCGGCTAGGATCAGCACGAACAGCCCCACGAGGATCCCGAGAGACCCCGGCGGGCCGACGGCCAGCGGCGGCGGAGTGAGCAGGCGCGCCGGATCAAGCGTCACGAGGATCTGGTTCATGGACCACTCACGATAGCGGACCCACCCGGTCAGGCTGGATCAGGGACGGGCACTGCGCCTGTCGACCTCGATCTTCGCTCGGAGGCTCCTCACGTCCGATGCCCTGCTTCGGCTCGATGGTCAGCAAGCGGGCTGAGGGACCGCGGACCCACCGCACGAGCTGTTACCCGATCGTGAGGATCCGCCGCGGGTTCGACACCGTCAGTTGCCCGATCTCGGCCTCGGACACGCCCCGGTCCCGCAATCGAGGCAGGAAGGCCTCCTGGAGATACGTGTAGCCATTGCCCTCGTAGTGGCGGAGCTGCTGGTTGTGGCAGACGTCCTGACTCAGGAAGACGCGGTCCGCGTGGCCGCGTGACAGGAGCTCCAGCAGGAGGCTGATGACACGCGGTTCGCCTTTGCGCTCCTGCGGTGTGAACGACATGCCGAGGAAGTCGAACTCGATGTTCGCGCCCCGCCCGATGATCTCGAGGTAGTGGTGGAGGACCGGGTACGAGTCGGCATGCCCGATGACCACGCGACCCGGATCGGCGCCCTCGGCCTCGAAGACCGCCAGCTGGGCCAGCCCGACGTCGCTCATCACGGCATGGGTCGTGATCGCGAGTCCGGTTCGGCGCGATGCCCGCGCCACGGCCCGATGGACGCGCTCCTCCTGCGCCGACAGCCAGGGCTTGTCCGTCCCGATCTCGCCGATGATGCCGGGCTTGATGGGCGAATCGCCGCCGGCGGCGGCAATCCCCTCCTCCGCCTCCCGCACGAGCTCGTCAGCGAGGTCCTCGACGGATCGCCGGTCGACCAGGGCTTCCGCCGGGTAGTACGCCCCGCGATACCAGCCGCAGCCCATCACGACATGGAGGCCGGTGACGCGGGCGAGGCGAACGAGCCATGCCGGGTCCCGGCCGACGCCCGGCAATGTGACGTCGACGAGGGCGGTCCCCCCGAGATCTCGATAGCGGCCCAGCTCGGCGGTGATGACCGGCTCGTCGGCGGTCAGCTCCCAGTAGTCCCAGCGGCCTGGGATCTGCCAGAGCGAGATCGCCGTGTGCTCGTGGGGCAGGGTGAACCCCAACGCCGCAGGATCGATCGGACCGAGAACCGTCTGGATATGGGCCATTCCGTTGCGAGTCTACGACGGGGCGCCGCGTTGCCGAATGCCTCGGACGTCGGGGGGGCCGCTTTTCCGTATCGTAGTCACCGTCACGAAGCGTTCGAGGCGCCCGGGAGGGCGCGTTTCATGCATCGGAAAGGGTCCGGATGTTCAGTCGCTGGGGTGCGTTCGTCTACCGACGGCGCCGGTGGGTTCTCGTCGTCATGCTCGTCCTCGCCGCCGCTGCGGCACCCCTGGCATCGGGCGCAGCAGACCAGCTGAGCGCCGGCGGGTGGCTGGACCCGAATTCGGAGTCGGCCAAGGTCGGGGATCGTCTGGAGGCCGAGTTCGGCGGCGGCCGAACGTCGTATATCGCGCTCATCCAGTCTGACACGACGGGGGCGGACGCCCGCTCTGCCGAATTCCAGGCGGCGATCGCCGCCACGGTTGCGCCGCTGCTCGACGACCCGCGGGTCAGCGGGATCACCGGGTATGCGGAAACGGGCGACGATCGATTCATCAGCGTGGCCGGAGACACGGCCTACGTCGTGATCGGCCTCGACATGTCAACGGACGAGTCGATCGACGCGGTGGACAGCATCGAGGGCAAGCTTGCGACGCCGAGCGGATACGACGTGGCCCTGACTGGGTTCGGCCCGATCCAGAAGGACTCCGCCGAGCTGTCCGAGAAGGACCTCGTGCGTGCCGAGACCGTCTCGCTCCCGATTGCCGCCCTCGTGCTCATCCTCGTCTTCGCCTCGATCGTGGCGGCCGGCATGCCACTCCTCGTGGCCGGCCTCGCGATCCCGTCCGCCCTCGCCCTCATCAACCTCCTTGCCCGCGAGACCGAGATGAGCATCTACGTCCTCAATATCGCGACGATGCTCGGGCTCGCCCTGGCGATCGACTACTCCCTGTTCATTACGAGCCGGTTCCGCGAGGAACTCGCCAAGGGCCGGTCCGTGGAGCGGGCGGTGGTCATCGCGGTGGGTACGGCCGGCAAGGCGGTGTTCTTCTCCGGTGCCGCCGTCGCGATCGGCCTGTCGGGGCTGCTCTGGTTCCAGGCGTCCGCACTCAGCTCCATCGGCCTCGGCGGCGCGATCGTGGTCCTCACATCGGTCGCGTTCTCGCTGAGCTTCCTGCCGGCGTTGCTCGGGGTGATAGGCCAGCGGGTCAATGCCCTGTCCGTCCGCTCGCTCTTGAGCCGCGTCGGGATCATGGGTGACGAGCCCACCGTCCGACACTCCCGCTGGGAGCAGGTCGCCCATGCGGTCATGCGCCGACCGATCGCCGTGCTCGTGCCGGTCCTGGCGGTCCTGTTCATCGCCGGCTCGCCGTTCTTCCGGCTCGTCCAGGGCGTGCCCGATGCCACGGTCTACCCGGCCGGGATCCCGAGCCGCGATGCCTGGGTCGCGTTGCAGGACGAGTTCCGCGCGGGCGAGACGACACCGATCACGATCCTCGTCGACACGGATGCCGACGCCACCGATCCGGCCAGCATCGCCGCCGTCATCGCCTACGCGGACCGGCTCACCGAGATCGAGGGCATCGATCGGGTCGAGGGCCCGTTCACGATCACTGATCCCGCCACCGGATCCGTCCTCAACGCGGGTCAGGTAGCCCAACTCTATGCCGCGCCCGAGGGGGCTCTGCCGCCCCAACTGGCCGGCGCTGTCGCCGCGCTCAAGGACGCGTACATCCGCGGCTCGACCGTCCGCCTCGATGCGGTCAGCCCCCTCCATCCGACCACCCCGGAAGGCACGGCCGTGATCCCCGACGTCCGAGCGGTGGATCCTGGCGACGGGATCGGGCGGGTGGCCTTCGGCGGGGCCGCCGCGATCTCCGAGGACTTCCTGGCGGCGCAGAACGATCGAATGCCCTGGGCGATCGGGACGACGCTGCTGGCCTCGGCGCTGATCCTGTTCCTGCTGTTCGGATCCATCGTGATCCCGCTCAAGGCCGTGGTGATGACGCTACTCTCCCTGTCGGCCAGCTTCGGCGCCCTCGTCTGGATCTTCCAGGAGGGCAACCTCCATGAGTTCCTCAACTTCGAGCCGATCGGGTTCACGATCGCCGGCAACCCGATCATCATGTTCGCGACGCT
Organism: uncultured Chloroflexia bacterium; assembly: GCA_963697415.1. GTDB lineage: Bacteria > Chloroflexota > Limnocylindria > Limnocylindrales > CSP1-4 > UBA5189. Next base: position 1,675,298 of record CAVONW010000003.1, on the reverse strand, counting down.
CATCGGGCTGTCGATGGACTACGAGGTCCTGCTCCTGTCGCGGATCCAGGAGGCCTATCGGCGCACCGGCGACAACACCCGCGCGGTCGCGGAGGGACTGGCCAGATCGGCCGCGGTTATCACCGGCGCGGCCATGATCATGGTGGTGGTGTTCTCGGCCTTTGCGCTCGCGGATGTCGTCACGATCAAGAGCATCGGGGTCGGGATGGCGCTTGCGGTCTTCCTCGACGCCACCGTGATCCGGGTCCTGCTCGTCCCCGCCACGATGCGCCTGCTGGGCGAGTGGAACTGGTGGGCGCCGGGTATCCTCGGACGATTGGCCGACAGGCTCGGCTTCAGCCACGTGGAGGATGAGACCCTTGGATAGCGATCGTGAGCCGTCGGCACCGATCAGCGGACCCACCGTCCGGGTCCACGGCTGGCAATGGGGACCGGACGAGTCCCGCCGGCCCGGCCTTCCGTGGATCGGCGTCTTCCTCGTCGTATTCGGGGCGTTGCTGATCGTCCAGAACGCGTTGCCGGAGTACCGGAACCTCGGCAACACCGGCGTTCTCGCGGCGGGCCTCGCCTTCCTGCTCGTCTGGACGATCCGGCGCGGCACCGCCGCGCTATACCTTGGAGCGTTTCTCACCGCAGCGGCGGTACCCGGGACCCTTCGCGGGCTTGGCCTCGAGCTCGGATCGGGCTGGGGCACGCTCTTCTTCGGGGTGGCCCTCCTGTTCATCGCCCTGGTCCGGGCCACGCGCAATGGTGGCTGGGGCTGGCAGGCCATCGTCGGCGCGGCCCTCGTGCTCCTGGCCTCGTCGGAGATCGCGATCCCCGACGTGTCCAGCCTTATCCTGCCGGCCCTGCTGGTGGTTCTCGGTTTGATCCTGCTGGTGCGCGGCCGGCGCTAGGGCCGCGCGACCTCAGGCCTGTGCGGCCGGCGCTAGCGCTGCGAGGCCGTTGCGGCCGCGTCGATTGATTCGGCGACAGCGTCGGCAATCCGAACGAGCTCGCCGTCGGTGACGATGAAGGGCGGTCCCAGGAGGATCGAATCCCCGTCCGTGCCGTCGGCGAGGCCCGTCCCGGAGTAGACAAGGACGCCGCGATCCCGCGCGCCGCGCACGACGGCCTCGGTGACCTTGGTCGCGCGGGCGAATGGCGCCTTTGAGTCGCGGTCCGCGACGAGCTCGATGCCGACCATCAGGCCCCGCCCGCGGATCTCGCCGACGTTCGGGTGCGAGCCCAGGCGGTCGGTCAGGAGACTGTGCAGCCGCTCCCCCTTCGTGGCGCTGGCTGCGATCAGGTCCTCCGCTTCGAGGATTCGCAGGACTTCGCGCGCGACGGCTGCGCCGACCGCGTGGTGCGAATAGGTGAACCCGTGCGTGAACCCGCCCGCGGCCACGATGCCGTCCTGGATTTCCCCGCGCGCGGCCACGAATCCGAAAGGCCAGTAGCCCGACGTCGCGCCCTTGGCCGCGACCAGGAGATCGGGGCGGATGCCCCAGTGGTCCAGCCCGAACCAGCGCCCCGTGCGCCCGAAACCGGTCATGACCTCATCGGCGATCACGAGCACGCCGTGCCGGCGACAGACCTCGGCAATCGCCGGCCAGTAGCCGTCGGGTGGCACGGCCGCCGCGAGCGAGGCACCGACGATCGGCTCGGCCACGAACGCGGCCACGGTTCCCGGACCGGCGGCCACGATGGCGCGCTCGAGTTCCTCGGCCAGCTCGTCTGCGTCTCCAAGCGCGTTGGAGCCGGGCAGGCCGGAGCGGTACGGATAGGCGGCCGAGACATGCCGGAACCGCCCGAGCCAGCCTTCGTACGGCCTTCGGAGCGGCTTGCGCCCCGACAGGTCGAGTGCACCGAGCGTGTTGCCGTGGTAGCTGGACCAGCGCGCAAACACGATCAGGCGGTCCTTCTCCCCGCGCGCGAGGTGGTACGCACGGGCGAGCTTGAGCGCGGTCTCGATCGCCTCAGAGCCGCCGCTCACGGGGTAGATGCGCGGATCGTCGACCGGCAGATGCGGTCCGATCTCCTGTGCGTAGGACTCGAGGGCTTCGGTCGTGAAGGCACTTCCGTGGGCATACGCGAGGCGGCCGGCCTGGGCTGCCATCACGTCCGCGATCGACTGCCGGCCGTGGCCAACGTTGACGACGACCGCGCCACCGGCAGCGTCAAGGTATGCCTTGCCCTCTGAATCCCAGATCGTGCTGCGCTCGGCGCGATCAGCCACGGGGGGCGCCGGATCAACCGAACGGCGAAACACGTGACCGGTCATCGGATCCTCACCGCCGCACCTGACAGATCGCGTTTGCGCACCACTCGATTGTAGGGTCAGATCTCCGCCGGGCTGAAGCGATGCTGTTCTCCGATGACTGTCGCGGTAATACGAATGGTGGATATCGGCCAGATGGCACATGCACGCGCGGCGCTGACCGCTTCTCTCACGCGCCGCCGACCGCTTCTTCACGCGACTCGGCTTCGTATGACCGCGACGCGCATCGCACGGGAGAAGGTCTTGCGCGTGGGGTGCCCGGGCGCCGCCGGCCCTGCTGGGTGCCGCGGGCCATGCCGGGTGCCGCTGGCCCTTGCGCGCTGCAGGACACAGAGCAGCGCCCCGGGGGAAGGGGCCCGGGGCGCTGTGAGCCGCGACGGAGCGGCGTAGACAGACTTCAGACGCGGCCCTTGGGCACCGTATGGAAGTACGTCTTGTTGAAGACGATCTTGCCGAGGTGCCAGAACTGGTTCGGCTTGGGGGGCTTGGGTGGGTGGTCGTAGTCGAATTGGAGGAGCGTCCCCTTGCCGTCGCCGACCTCGAAGAAACACATGACCTTGCCCTCGTAGGTCGCATGCTTGCCCGACGGAGCCCGGCCCTCGACGGCGGCGACGATCCCCTCGACGACGACCGGCGCTTCGAAGTGGGCCGTGGACCCCGCTTTGGACAGTGGGAGATCGGTGGCATCGCCCAGCGCGTAGACGTTTGGTCGGTCGCCGACACGGAGCGTGAACCGATCAGTCGGCAGCCAGCCTCCCGGTGCCGGGGCGAGCCCTGAGTCCATCAGGAACTGCTGACCCTTGTGCGGGGGCACCAGGATGAGCAGGTCGTATGGGAGCTCCTCGCCCTCGAGCGACTGGACGACCTTCCGCTCGGGATCGATCGCCTCCACGTTGAAGAACGTGTGGAGCTCGATGCCCTTCTCTTCGAGGATCGGGGTCGCCATCTCGCTCACCGACTCGATCGTGAAGGCACGGCCGATCGGCGACGCGAAGTGGACCTCCGACTTCTCGCGAAGCCCGCGCTCGCGAAGCTCGGATTCGATGAGGAAGGAGACCTCGAGCGGCGCCGGCGGGCACTTGTACGGCATCGACGCGATGCCGATGACCACCTTTCCGCCGGTGAACGCGTCCAGCGCCTTTCGAAGGCGAAGAGCCGCGGCCGCCGTGTAGAAGTGGTGGGCCTCGGCCTCGAAGTGCTCGATGGACTCGGGCAGGATCCGCGCACCGGTTGCGAGCACCAGCTGGTCGTACGGCAACGCCGTGCCGTCGGCGAGGGTCACCGTCCGGGCACCCTCGTCGACCCGGTCCACCGTCCCGACGACGAGCCGGACTCGATCGTCCAGCAGGGCGCGCTCAGACTTCTGGAGCTTTTCAGCCCGCTCACCGCCCATGGCGATGTACATGAAGCCGGGCTGATAGACGTGCGCGCCGGTCGCGTCGACAACCGTGATCGATGCATCGCCGCGGTCAACCTGCTTCTTGAGGCGGCGCGCGAGGAGGTTCGCGGTGAGCGTCCCTCCCACGCCGCCGCCGAGGATGAGGATCCGGTGCATCAAGGTCACCGGGCCTTCTCGACGATGATCCGGTCGTGCCCGTCGAGGGCCTCGACGACGATCAGCCGGTGGCCGGCCTTCTCGATCCACTTCGGGATGTCGATCTTGGAGCCCTTGTCCGAGGACAGGACCGCAAGGACGTCGCCGACCTGGCTTTCACGGATCCCGCGAATGAGCTCCATCAGCGGGCCCGGGCAGAAGCTGCCGCGGGCGTCGATCGTGCGGGTGATGACTGGGGTTGCTTCCACCATCAGATTGTCCCTTCCTGGGCCGTCGAGCGGCCCGTACAAAGTGATCAGAGCCCGTACAGGGCGATCAGATGAAGAGCGGGGACGAGCCTTCGGACATCAGCCCGATGACCGTTGCCGCCCCGACGGGCTCGCCCATGCCCTCGATGAGATCATCGCGGGTCAGGCCGAACATATCCATGGTCATCTGGCAGGGGATGAACTCGACGCCCATCTCCTGTGCGATCTGGAGGAGTTCCTTGGGGCTGGCGTTCTTCTGCTGACGGGCGAGCGTGCCCATCATCCAGGGTCCCATCCCCATGAAGTTCATCTTCGAGAGCGGCCGGTGGCTGATTCCCGGGCGGGACATCATCGCCAGCATCTTCTGCATCCAGTTCTTGCCGGTGATCCGCTTCTCGTCCTTGACGAAGTTCTGGAGGCCCCAGAAGGTCACGAAGACGCGGCATGGTACCTGCATCGCTCCGGCGGTCGAAGCCAGGAGCATCGTCGCCCAGACCTTCTCGAGCTCGCCGCTGTAGTTGATCAGCAGGATGTCGTGGAGCTTGGCCGGCTCCGTCGCGTCCGCCGCCGGCTCTGGGCTGGTCAGCCCTTCGACATCGGCAATCGCCTCGGCCACTGGATCCGGAGCAGGGCGCTCCTTGGTCATCGTCATTGGTTCGTGCCTCACTTCCGGCGAATGACGAAGCGATACACCGCCCCGTCTACCGACTGATCGACGAGCTCGTTGCCCGTGGAGCGGCACCACGCCGCAAAGTCCTTGACGGACCCCGGGTCCGTGGCCAGCACTTCCAGGAGCTCTCCGGATGCCATCGTCTTGGCCGCCTGGGCGGTGCGCACGATCGGCATCGGGCATGACAGCCCGCGAGCGTCAACTTTGGTCGCAATCTCGAGCATTTCCACGTTTCGACTCCTTCCCCGATCGGGCTTCTCCCGATCGGCCAATACGGATCAGATGAAGATCAGCTGGCCTTCGCCGGCGTTGAGGTAGAACGCGGTCACGCCCTCGACGCCGTCGACCAGCGGGTCCAGGTCCTCCTGCTCGATGCCGAGCAGATCCATGGACAGCGAGCAGGCCTGGATGTCAACGCCACCCAGGTCCTTGGCCTGTCGAAGCGTCTCGGCCCAGCTCGCCTGACCGGCGATGCGGAGCGCGTCCACATGGCCTCGGCCTTCGTCGCCGGCCTCCGGGGACAGACCATGGTCGTTCTCGATTCGATCGGCACGGAACGCGTTGAGCGCCCAGTACTGGAGGAACACGTTGACCGGCTTGCCGAGCGCCGCGGCGCCGGCGGTCATGACCGCTGCGGCCTGGAGCTTGTCGTCCGTCCCCGAGAAGAGGATCAGGTTGATCGATTCATCCATTGCGTGGCTCCTTCACCATTGAGGGTTTTCGAGGAGACGGACTCCCGGGTTGGGGCCAGTCTGGGCCTCGGGCGCCGGGGCCGGCGCGAGCTGGGCGAGACGGCTGAGGCGCCGTTCCAGCACTCCCCGCATGACTCCGCAGGCTCGAAGTACGTCGGGATCAGTCAGCTGATAGCGGACTTCCCGGCCGTCCCGCTCCGCCTCTACCAGGCCGGCCGTTCGCAGAACGGTCAGGTGCTGGGAGACATTGGGCTGGCTCGCTCCGAGCTCGGTGGCCAGGCGACCCACTTCCAGGGGACCGTCCGCGAGGCGGTGCAGGATCTCGAGCCGTCGTGGGCTGGCCAGAACCTTGAGGATCTCGGCCTGCAGGATCGTGATCTCATCCATGAGCGGATCATGCAATAGATGCGCACGTGCGCATGAGTGCCGGGAGTCCCGAAGCCATGGGCCATCCGGCCCGCCCCGAGGAAGCCGGAGACTGTCCGGCCTACATCGTCTTGTTGGCGATCTCGATCTCGCGTTCGGTCCAGGTTCGGAGGGCAGTCAGCCGTCGTCGATCCAGGCGTTCACACGCCCAGTCCCAGTGGATCGACACGACGTCTCCTGGCTCAACCGCGTCGACGAACCCCGCCCCATCGATCCAGCCCCGGATCCGTTCGACCCGCGGCGCGGCGAGCTGGATCTTCCCGTCCACCATCGTGAGCGGGACAGCCGAGACGACCAGCCAGTCGCCGTCGCGCTCGAGGACCCGGCCCCAGCGAATCCGGCACGAATCCATCACCTCCACGGCCCGATCGGTCGCCCCCGTGCGCATGAGGCCCAGCCGGGGAAAGACGTCCAGCACGTGGAAGGCGTGGACGGGGACGGCACCCTCCTCCGGCTTCGTCGCAAGCCACTGCCAGCCATCGCCCCGCAGGCGTGGCCGGAAGCGCCGCTCCAGCGATGGCCCGAGCTGCGAGGGCCGCACCCGATCGAGCAGCCGATTGCCCAGCCAGTACGCCTCCACGACCCGTCCGTCGAGCGGATCCGGGATGTCGTTGGACCGGGCGATCAGCTCGAGGTACGGATAGGCGCCCTCGAACTGCCGGGCGAGTGCCCTGAGCGCGGCGTCTTCACCACCGCCGGTCGCCTGCTCGAACAGCTCCTGGACTTCCTCCGGTCCGCAGTAGCCGAGCCTGTTCGGCCCGTAGGCGTAGCGAGCGAACCGGATCGGACCCGGTACCTCGCGGAACGGGCGATCGAGGGCGGCGGGTGGGGACGCAAGACCTGCCGTCATCGCCGTATTCAGATCGCGGCGGGAGCTTCGCGGCGCGCCGATGTCCGGACGGCGTATACCGCCAGGATGATCGCGGCGACCAGGATGAGCGCCTGGCCGGCGAGGATGGTCGTCCCGGGCAGGGCGCCCTTCTGGAGCGCCTGCAGGATGGCCGTGATCGGGGCACCAACGACGAGGACCGCCGTGACCAGGCTCGCTGGTGCGCGGCGCAGCGCGGCGAACCAGGTGGCGACGTAGGCGGACAGGATCAACCCGGTGCCGACGACCCACAGCCACTGGGTCGACGACAGGGCCGCGATCGTGCCGGCGCGGCCGGTGACGATCAGATAGCCCATCAGCACCACGAGCCCGATACCGAGCCGGCCCGCGCCGACGACCTGGGGCGGGACGGTCGCCAGGAGCCGCTTGGCCAGGATCGCCTCGACGGCCCACAGGAGCGTCGCGGCAGCGATCATGGTCTCGCCGGTCCCCCACGCCACACCGCTCGGCTGGACCACGAGGTACTGCCCGCCGAGAAGGACCGCGAGGGCCGCCAGCTGGGCGAGGCCCAGCCGCTCACCCAGGAACGGGACGGCGAAGATCGCCACCCAGATGAACAGGGTCTTCTGGATGAAGGCCGCAGACGGCGCGGTCGCCTGGGCGAGGCCGCCGAAGAACAGGAGGAAGGGCACGCTGCCGCCCACGATGGCAATGACGACCAGCCGGAGCCATGATCCGCGGCTCATCGCCCGGATTTCGGCAGAGCGGACGGTCATTGCTGCCAGCCCGACCAGGATGAACGCGGCAACGGCATTCTTGAGCGTCGTGTACACGGCCGCGTCGGGCAGCTGCTTCACGGCGAACCCGTTGACGAAGATGGCAAAGCCGCTGATCAGGGCTGCGCCGAACGCGAGCCCGACGCCCCATCGGAGCGAATCGGGGACGCGCGGCGAGCCCGCGGCGGTTCGTGCGGTGGCGCGGTTCATGCGATTCCTCCGTTCGGTGCCGGGGCCTCCGCCTCGGCTTGCTCAAGCGCGATCGCCTCGAGGAGCGTCGCGCGAATCAGCTCGGCCTCGTCTGGGTCGAGTCGTTCAACGATCGAACCGGCGGCCACGAACACGTGGTCTCCGAGCGCGATATCCGGAATGAGGAGCGTCGAGGCCCGACGCAGGCGTCCGTCCTGGTCCACGGTCGCGCCGAGCTCATCGACCGCCACGACCGTCCCCGGAAACCCGACACACATGCTCAGGTCCTCCCCGAGCCGACGGGGCGTCTCGTGGCCACGTCGTCCCACTCAAGCTCGATGGATTCGGGCTCCGAGAGGGCGATGCTCGGACCGTCGCACGCCGGGCACGGCTCCTCGGCGGTCGCTGCCCTGAACTGGCCCGCGCACTTGGCGCACAGTCGCGGCACCGGAGCGTGCACGATCTGCACGGCCCCCAGCCCCAGGCCGGGCGCGGCCGCTTCGAGGTGGGCACGCAGCGCTGCGTCGAACGACTCGACGTCGCCATGTCCACCCGAGACGAGGAGCCGAACCCCGGATGGGTCCAGCCCGCGGTCCCGGATCGCGGCCGCGACGGCGACCGCGAGACCCGCCTCGTGCATCGGTCAGGCCCCGGCCGGCGCGAGTTCGCGCCGGACCTGTTCAATCGCCACATCCACCGCAGCCGCGACGGGCTCGGTGAGCTCGAGCCCGATCGCGATCTCGCCCGGCTGGATACCGACGAGCGTGAGCCGCGGTGGCATGATGCCCATGAGGCGGGCCGCAGCCACCAGGTCACCCACGCCGATCTGGTGCGGGGAGACATGTCCGGACAGCGCCGCCTGAACCGCCTCGTCACGGAGGACGCTCACGGTGCCGGGGGCGTGCTTCAGGTCCACGGCGTCGATCATCACGACCTGTGTCGCGTCGCCGATCATCGGCAGGAGGTCCAGGCCGAGTGTGCCGCCGTCCACGACGCGCGTGTCCGATGGCATGGCCATGGCGCCTGACTCACGGGCCGCCTCGATCTGGCGAGCCACGACGACCCCGACGCCCTCGTCCCGGAGCAGGATGTTGCCGATCCCAAGGACGAGCGCGCCGGCACGGGCGCCCGTCACTCCGCAGACTCCTGCACTTCGGCACCGCCGTCGCGGGCCGCGTCAATCTCTCCACGGGTGACGAACTTGAAGCCGCCGAAGATCGACGACAGCAGGCCGTTTCGCTCGATGTGATCGACGAGGACGGCGCTATAGACATGGTGAATCATGAAGGCCAGCGTGAGCCACATGATCAGGTGGTGAATCAGGCGGACTCCCTGGAGCCCGAGTATGGCCGGAAGCCAGCCGAACAGCGTGGCCCACGGCTCGGTGCCATGAGCACCGGCGAGCGCGAACCCCGTGATGGTCTGGATCGCGAACAGGACGTAGATCACGAGGTACGTGCCGGCGGCCAGCGGGTTGTGGCCGATCGACCCGGGGGCTTCCCGGCGAACGAAGAGGTACCACAGGATTTGGCGCCCCAGGTCCCGGCGTTGTGCTCCCTTGATCGGGACGAAGGCGGTCCATCGGGCGAATCGGTTGCCGGCAAAGAACCAGTAGAGCCTGACCAGGCCGGAACCGAGGAACACGAACGCGGCGATCATGTGAATGAACCGCATCACGGTCATCACCGAGCCGCCGGGCGGAATAATGAACGGATCGGCGATGTAGCCGCCGGTCACAGTCAGCACCCCGATGCTGCCGAAGGTCACCCAGTGGGTGACCCGGACCGGGATCTGCCAGACGTAGAGCCGGACCCGTTCGGCCTTGCGGCCGTTGAACGGAGCTGGCTGCGCGGGTGGTGTGTCATCGATCGGACGACGCATGCTACCGAGAACGCTCTCGTCGACTGACATCGGGCTGTCCATCAGACAACCCGGATCTCGACCGACGAACCGCCGGTCGGATCGAAGACGTGGACCGCGCAGGCCATGCACGGATCGAAGGAGTGGATGGTCCGGAGGACCTCCACGGGCTGCGTCGGGTCCGCGATCGGCGTCCCGATCAGGGCCTCCTCCCAGGCCCCACGCCGACCCTGCTCGTCACGCGGCGAGCCGTTCCAGGTCGACGGCACGACGAGTTGGTAGTTCTCGATCTTCTTGTCCTTGATCACGATCCAGTGACCAAGGGCGCCACGTGGCGCCTCTTCCATCCCCCAGCCCCTGGCCTCGGACGGCCAGCTCTCGGGATCCCACATCGTGACATCGGCGATGGCCAGGTCCCCGGTCTTGAGGTTCGCCTCGAGTTCGGCGAGCCAGCCGGACAGCTTGGCCGCCAGGAGCTGGGTCTCGATCGCGCGGGCGGCAATCCGGCCGAGGGTCGAGAAGAGCGCCTCCGGACCGACGCCCAGGGCGCCGAGGACGCCGTTGACCGCCCCTTGTACGTCCTCGTGGCCGGATGCGTAGGCCACCAACATGCGCGACAGCGGACCGACCTCCATCGGCTGGTCCTCGTAGCGGGGCGCCTTCAGCCAGCTGTACTTGTCGTGCCCCTCCATCGTTTCGAACGGCGGAGTCGGGCCGGAGTACTTCGGGTTGGTCTGGCCGTCCCACGGATGCTTGAGTGTCCCGTCGCCATCGGGGTACCCGTACCAGGAGTGCGCGACGGACTCGGCGACACCGGTGTGGTCAACCGCGTGGACCGTCGAGAGATCCCGGTTGAGGATGCGGCCCCGCGGCAGGTAGAACCCACGCGGATCGCCCGTCTCGTCCTCGGGGAAGTCGCCGTAGGCCATGTAGTTGCCGATCCCGGCACCGATTCCGGCCCAGTCCTTGTAGAACCCGGCGACGGCCAGGACATCGGGGATGTAGACGCGGTCGACGAAGTCCTTCGCGCGGGCAAAGAGCCCGGCGATCTCGGACAGATGTCGCGCGTTGAGTGCGGTCGGCGAATTCGGGTCAAGCCCCACCGCCATCCCGCCGACGACGTAGCTCTGTGGATGCGGGTTCTTGCCACCCAGCAGGGCGTGGACGCGGATGACGTCGCGCTGCCAATCCAGTGCCTCGAGGTAGTGCCCTACGGCCATGAGGTTGGCCTCGGCCGGGAGCTTGTAGGCCGGGTGGCCCCAGTAGCCATTGGCGAACGGCCCCAGCTGGCCCGATTCGACGAACGTCTTCAGCTTCTGCTGGACGGCCACGTAGTGCGCTTCGGACGATGTCGGCCAGTCGCTGATCGACGCTGCCAATTCGGCAGTCTTCTTCGGGTCCGCCGACAGGGCGGAGACGACATCGACCCAGTCGAGCGCGTGCAGGTGATAGAAGTGGATGACGTGGTCCTGGACGTACTGGATCCCGGCGATGAGGTTGCGGATCAACCGGGCGTTCTTCGGGATCGTGATCCCGAGGGCGCTCTCCACGCTGCGGACGGACGCGAGGGCGTGAACCGTGGTGCACACGCCACACGCCCGCTGGGCGAAGACCCACGCATCGCGCGGATCGCGGCCCTGGAGGATCAACTCCATGCCCCGGAACATCGTGCCGGAGCTCCAGGCGTCCTTGACGACACCGCCTTCGATCTCCACCTCGATTCGGAGATGGCCCTCGATGCGGGTGATCGGATCGATCGCGATGCGCGTCATGCCTGGATCCCCTCTGCGCCGTCTGCGGTTGATGGTCCTTCAGCAGGTCTGCTCCCCTTCCGCTTCTCGCGGACGTAGCTCGCCACGCCGTGCACGGCCGTGAGCCCGGCGACGGTGCCCACGATCGCGAGGCCGACCTGGTCGGCGGTCACGTCGCTCGCCACGCCGGGCGCGGTCGGCAGCCGCCGGTAGAACGGGCTCATCTGGTCCCAGAACCGCGGCATCGTGCAGCCCACGCAGCCGTGTCCGACCTTGACCGGCCAGCTCGCCCCATCGTTGAAACGGGCGGTCGGGCAGTTGGCGTAGGTCTCGGGGCCCTTGCAGCCCATCTTGTACAGGCAGTAGCCCTGGCGATGCGCCTCGTCCCCCCAGGCAACAACGAATCGACCCGCCTCGTAGTGGGCGCGCCGCTCGCACTGGTCGTGGATGAGCTGTCCATAGGCGAACAGCGGGCGGCCCATCGTGTCGGTCGCCGGGAAGGAACCGAAGGTCAGGTAGTGGACGATCGTGGCCGTCAGGTTCTGGACGTTCATCGGGCAACCGGGCAGATTGATCACGGTGGCGTTCGGGACGATCGATGTGACTCCCGTTGCGCCGGTCGGGCCGCCGGACGCGGCCGGGAGGCCACCGTCGAAGGCGCATGACCCGACCGAGATGACCGCGAGCGCGTTGCCGCAGACATCCTCGACGATGCTCTTGAAGGTTCGACCGCCGACCGTGCAGTAGATGCCGTTCTCGGCGAGCGGGATCGAGCCCTCAACGATCGCGATGTAGCCGTGCGGGAACTCCTCCATGGTCCGCTCGCGGGCGGCCTCGGCGGCCGCGCCGGCCGCAGCCATGATCGTCTCGTGGTAATCCACGGAGAGGGTATCGAGAACGAGCTCGGCGACCGTCGGGTGCGAGGCCCGCAGGAACCCTTCGGTGTTGCCCGCGCAGTCCTGGCCCTCGAGCCAGATCACGGGCACGCGCGGTGCCGCGGCCACGGCCTTCGCGATTCGCGGCGCGTATGTCGCCGGCAGTGCCAGTGCGGCCGCCATCGCAGCGGAGAACTTGAGAAACGCCCGGCGGGAGACACCCCGCTCCACGAGCATCCGGTAGAACGGATCGTTCGCAACGGTCATTCGTGCCACCCGCGTCTGGGGGCCTGCGGTGCGGCCGGGATGCGACGCTCCCCGCGTCGGCCACGGAAGCCCCATCCACTATTAGCGGTGGCGGTCCGGCGCGGGTCCTGTGCCGACCGGACCGTACCAACCGGCCGGTCGGCCCTCGACCACGCGCCATCCAGCCCTGCCCGGGCGGTCCCGGCTGGTTCACATTTTGGACCGGAGGTGCGCGTCTATGACGGTCGCACTCAAGAATGCCCCGGCGGGAGCGCAGACAACGCCGCTGCCTGCCTGGGCACCCCTTGCGATCGCGAGCGATCGCTGCAAGGGCTGCGAACTCTGCATCGGCGCCTGCCCGCATCGAGTCCTGGCGCTCGACACCTCCGTCGTCAACCCGCTCGGGTACCACCCGATCCAGTTGATCGATGCCGCCGGCTGTACGAGCTGCGCGCTCTGTGCGCGGGTCTGCCCGGACGCCGTCTTCACCGTCTTCGCTCCGCGGAAGGAAGCCTGACGTGGCCATCGAGAGCCCGCCCGCGCCCGAGCGCGTCCTCATGAAGGGCAACGAGGCGATCGCAGAGGCCGCCATCCAGGCCGGCTGTGACGCGTACTTCGGATACCCGATCACGCCCCAGGCGGAGCTCCTCGAATGGATGGCCCGCCGGATGCCCGAGCTCGATCGCGTATTCATCCAGGCGGAAAGCGAAATCGCCGCGATCAACATGGCCCTCGGGGCCGCCGCAACGGGCGCGCGGGTCCTGGTCAGCTCGTCCTCACCGGGCATCTCGCTCATGGCGGAAGCGATGTCATACATGGCCGCGTCCGAGGTCCCGATGGTCCTCGTCAACGTCATGCGGGGCGGTCCGGGCCTTGGCTCGATCGGGCCGGCGCAGGGCGACTACTTCCAGATGGTCAAGGGTCACGGACACGGCGACTACCGGACACCGGTTCTTGCTCCATCCTCGATCGCCGAGGCCATCCAGCTGGTGCCCGATGCCTTCGAAATCGCCGAACGCTATCGGACGCCCGTCGTCATCCTCACCGACGGGGTCCTGGGACAGGCGATGGAGCCGGTCGTCCCGGCATACCGAACGCCGCCGCGAGTCGAGGCAGACTGGGCGGCCACCGGCGCTGCGGGCCGTCGCCCCCGGATCGTGCGGTCGCTCCACCTCGCGCCAGAGGCACTCGAGGCGCAGAACCAGCACCTCCAGACGAAGTACCGGACGATCCAGGCGGCCGAGGTCCGATGGACGGGCGAGCTGCTCGAGGACGCAGAGATCGCGATCGTCGCCTACGGCACGGCCGCGCGCGTCGCGCGAACGGCAATCCGGCGGGCCAGGGATGGCGGGCTCCGAGCCGGCCTGTTCCGGCCGATCAGCCTGTGGCCGTTCCCATCTGCGCAGCTTGCCGAGCTCGCCGGACGAGTCCGTGGCCTGCTCGTCGTCGAGTTGTCGGCCGGGCAGATGGTCGAGGATGTCCGCCTTGCGGTCGAGGGCCGGGCGCCGGTCGCGTTCCATGGGCGGACGGGCGGCATGGTCCCGACACCGGACGAGGTCGTCAACGCCGTGCGACGCCTGTGGTCAGTCACGACCGCGCGGGAGGACATCCCATGACGACCCAACAGGCCACGACGCGCGGGGCTGCCAGAGGCGACGTCGATGAGCCCCGGGTGATTGCGGGCAGACCGGCGCTCCTCACGGACCGGTCCACGCACTACTGCCCAGGCTGCGGCCACGGCGTCGTTCACCGGCTCATCGCCGAGGTGCTCGGTGACCTGGGGCTGGGTGAGCGGACGATCGCGGTGGCCCCGGTGGGTTGCGCGGTCTTCGCCTACGACTACCTCGATGTCGACTGGATTGAGGCTCCACACGGGCGGGCTCCTGCGGTCGCGACCGGGGTTCGGCGCGTCAACCCGGACGCGTTCGTGCTCATGTATCAGGGCGACGGGGACCTCGCGGCGATCGGGACGGCCGAGATCATCCACGCCGCGGCGCGGGGCGAACGGATCACCTCGGTCTTCGTGAACAACGGCATCTACGGCATGACCGGCGGCCAGATGGCCCCGACCACGCTCCTCGGCTTCCGGACGACGTCGTCGCCCACGGGACGCGATCCCCGCACCGCCGGCTATCCCCTGCCGATCACGGAGATGCTCGCCCTCCTGCCGGGTGTCGCCTACGCGGCACGAGGCACGCTCGCGGATGCCGGATCCATCGGCAAGCTCCGGGTCATGCTCCGACGGGCCATGGACGTTCAGCTCCGGGACACGGGCTTTGCGATCGTCGAGGTCCTTGCAAACTGCCCCGTGGGCTGGGACATGACGCCGCAGGAGTCCATCGATCATCTGAAAGTGGTGGCCGAGACCTACCCGGTCGGGGTGATGGTCGATCGGCTGAAGGCGCCTGGAGCCTGATCGTGGAGCGCTCCACCATATTCGCGGGCTTCGGCGGCCAGGGACTCCTGTTCGCCGGCACGGTTCTCGCCCGGGCGGCCACGGCCGAGGGTCTCGAGGTCCTGTGGATCCCGTCCTACGGCCCCGAGATGCGCGGCGGGACCGCGTCATGCACCGTCATCGTGGCCGGTGAGCCGATCGGCTCACCGGTCGTGGACCGCGCAGATGCGGTCGTGGCGCTCAACCCGCCTTCGATGGCGAAGTTCGAACCGCTGGTCGCAGTTGGTGGGCTGCTTGTCGTCAACACTTCGCTGATCGAGGCCCTGCCGGCTCGCACGGACATCGAGATCGTCGCGCTGCCGTGCAGCGCCCTCGCGCGGACGGCCGGCGATGACCGCCTCGTCAGCGTCGTGGCGTTCGGAGCCTTGCTGGCGCGGCGCCCGATCGTGCCACTCGCCGCCGTTCGCGATGCGATCGAGGCCGTGGTCCAATCGAAGAACCCGGACTTCCTCACAGCGGATCTCGCGGCGCTCGACGCAGGCTACGCGGCAGCCCTGGACGGCGCCGCGGCCCTTGAAGGCGCGGCGACGCCGGCCTGACGGCAGCAAGCAGCCCAGATGGGCACATCTTCTGAAACATGCGCCCTCCGAGGATTGGCCGACCTCCTCCGCTGGCCGGCCGCCCTCGACTGATGTCCGTGTTGATGCCCACTCTGATGCCCAATTCTCGGGCTTCGGCCGCCCCTCGCCACGGCGATGACCCTCGCGGTAATAGGAGCAGGGCTCTCTGCGATCGGTGGCCGCGGGTGAGCGGCCGCGGGTGAGCGGCCGTGGGTGAGCGGCCGTGGGTGAGCGGCCGCCGGGCCGAGTCGCGAGGCCAGCAACCCTCTCGCCCGCCTTCGTATGACCGCGAGGGTCATCTTGGAAGAAGGGGTGAGCCAGCGCGGCGGGATTCTGGTCATACGAAGCCCGGCACAGGCGTCAGCCAACCCAGCACAGGTGTCAGCCAACCCAGCACAGGTGTCAGCTGGGCCCACCCTAAATCGGCGCGGCCTTCGGGCACACGGCACAATGGCCGGAAGCGCCGACCGGCGCGTCCCGTGCGCGTGGCCGCAGGAGCCGGATGACGAACCAGGAACCCGACGTCGCGCCGCTCGGGCCGGTGGCCCAGGCCGACAACCCTGAGGCCTACATTGCCCGGGATCGCCGCCGCGCGTTGTCGGTCGGGATGGAGTTGCCGGATCGCGTCTCTGGATCGGCCCTCTTTGCCGACATCAGCGGGTTCACGCCACTGACCGAGGCGCTGGCCAGGGAACTGGGACCGGAGCGCGGCGCAGAGGAACTGACTGTCAACATCGGACGGGTCTTCCATGCCGTCATCGCCGAGCTCGACGAGTTCGACGGCGACGTCATCTACTTCTCCGGCGACGCGATCACCTGTTGGATCGACGGCGATGACGGGACCCTGGCGTGCGCCGCGGCCATCGCCATGCAGGAGGCCATCGAGCGGACGGGCACCGTGGTCACGCCGGGCGGCACAACGGTGAAGCTGGCGATGAAGGTGGCAGTCGCGGTCGGTGGTGCGCGGCGATTCGTGGTCGGCGATCCCGAGATCCAGCTGATCGACGTCCTCGCCGGGAGCCTGATCGACGATCTGGCCGCCGCCGAGCACTCGGCCGAGAAGGGCGACATCATCCTCGAGCAATCGGCCATCGAGCGGCTCGGGGACCGCGTCAAGCTTGGGGAGCGGCGCGAGGATCACGAGACGGGGCGCATCCATGCGGTCCTGGCCGGGCTGAACGATCCTCCCCCACGGACTCCGGTGGCTGAACCGCCGCCGCTCCCCGAAGACCTCGTCCGCCCGTGGCTGCTCCCGGCGGTCTACGAGCGCCTGCGGACGGGCCGCGGCGAATTCCTGACCGAACTTCGACCGGCGATCCCGGTCTTCCTGCGCTTTGCCGGGATCGACTTCGACAATGACGAGGACGCGGCGCTGAAGCTCGATGAATTCGTCCGCGGCGCGCAGCGGATCATGTCCGGCTACGGGGGAAACGTGCTTCAGCTCACGCTGGGGGACAAGGGCGCCTACCTATACGGCGTGTTCGGGTCACCGATCGCCCACGAGGACGACGCGGCCCGCGCTGCCGCGGCGGCCCTCGAACTCCGTGACCTTGAGAAGACGACCGCCGCCCGGGAGATCCAGATCGGGATCACCCGCGGCCACCTCCGAAGCGGTACCTACGGGCACGCCATGCGACGCACCTTCGTATGCCTCGGCGACGACGTGAACCTGTCCGCGCGGCTGATGTCCGCCGCCCCGCCGGGCCGGATCTACACCAGCGAGCGGATCCAGCAGGGCGCCGGCGAGGCGTTCCTCTGGGAACGACTCCCGGCCCATGACGGTGAAGGGGAAATCGCAGCCGGTCGCCGTCTTCGTGCTCACTGGAACCCTCGAACGGGCGTCGCGGCGAAAAATCCGGTTCGAACTCCGCCTCGTCGGGCGGAAGCGCGAGCTTGCCGCGCTCAACAGCGGCCTCGCCGGCGGCCCTCGAGCATCGCGGTCAGGTCATCGGCATGGCGGCGGAGGCCGGCATGGGCAAGTCCCGGCTCGTCGCGGAGTTCGTCCGGTCCGCCCGTCGACGCGGCATCTTCGTCGCCTTCGGCGAGTTCCAGGCATTCGGCACCAACACCAGCTACTTCGCCTGGCAGGAGATCTGGCGCCGACTCCTGCACCTGGAGGACGACGCGTCCGAGGCCGAGCAGATCGCGCACCTGGAGGCCGAGCTGGCCGCCATCGACCCGGCGCTCGTCGCGCGCGCGCCACTCCTCGAAGCCGTCGTCGGCATCGACATCCCGGACAACGATCTGACACGCGGCCTCGATCCGAAGCTGCGCAAGACATCCCTGGAGGATCTCCTGACACAGTGCCTCCGCGCGCGGGCGGCGACCGAACCGCTTGTGATCGTCCTGGAGGATTGTCACTGGATCGACGAGCTGTCCGGTGACCTGCTGCAGGTGCTGGCGCGTGCGTCATCGGGGCTGCGCCTCGTCTTCCTCCTCGCCTATCGGCCAGCACAGGCGGTCGGTGGAGGCCTCGGTATCGAGCGCCTGACCAACTTCGAGGAAGTCGCCCTTGATCGGCTAGACGACGCCGATGCTGCCGAGGTCGTCGCCTCGAAGCTGGAGCAGGTGCTCGGCCATGGTGAGCCGCCATCTGACGAGCTGGTCGAGCTGGTCATCGAGCGTGCCGGCGGCAATCCGCTGTACATCGAAGAGCTCGTGAGCTTCATCGCAAACCAGCACATCGATCCCCACGACAAGGCGGCCATGGCTGGGCTGCACCTGCCCGAGAGCCTGCACGCCCTGATCCTCAGCCGCATCGACACCCTGGCCGAGGACGCGCGCAGGTCGATGAAGGTCGCCAGCGTCATCGGTCGAGTTTTCGAGGCGCCCGTCCTGCCCGGCGCCTACCCCGAGCTCGGGTCACTCGAGGACGTCACCGGACACCTCGAGACGCTGCGAGCCGCCGACCTTGTCCTGCTCGAACGAGAGGTCGATCTCGCGTACCTGTTCAAGCACGTGACCACCCAGGAGGTTGCATACGAGAGCATGCCGTTCTCCGTACGGTCGATGCTCCATGCCCGGGTCGGCGCCTACATCGAGGCCCGCGACCCGGACGCCATCGACCGCTACCTGGACCTCCTCGCGCATCACTACTGGCTGAGCGACGACGAGGGGAAGAAGCGCGAGTTTCTCGGGCGCGCCGCGGAGGCAGCCGGCGCCGACTATGCGAATTCAGCCGCGGTCGACTACTACGAACGCCTGATCCCGCTCCTCGAGGAGACCGAGCGGGTTGAAGCCGTCCTTCGGCAATCCGAGGTCCTGCAGCTCATCGGTGAGATCCCGCGGGCGGAGAAGGCGGTTCTAGCCGCGCGCGAGGTGGCGGCAGACTTGCTGGACACGAGGAACATCGCCCGGTGCGACCACTCCCTCGCCGATTCGGCTCGCCGGCTGGGTCGTTTCGATGAGGCCGTGGCTCGGCTCGAGGCCGCGAAGGCCGGGTTCCTCTCGATCGGGGACGACGCCGGCGTCGCGGACGTGCTGAAAGTGGCAGGCACCGTCAACGCGCAACGTGGGGACCTGCCCGCGGCTCGGGCGAGCTACGAGCAGAGTCTTCGGATCCGGGAGCGACTCGGGGACACGGCGGGCGTGGCTGCCCTGACCAACAATCTCGGGATTGTGGCCCAGCATCTGGGCGACCTCGACCTGGCGCGGGAGCTCGGGGAGCGCGCACTCGAGCTGTACACGCGTCTCGGTGACCGGCGCTACATCTGCTCCTGCGAGATCAACCTTGCCTGGATGGACGCGCAGGCAGGCCGCAACGATGAAGCCCTTCGCCACGGCGAGGAGGCCATTCGACTCGCGCGGGAGGTTGGCGATCGACTCAACCTGGCAATCGCCCAGAACAACCTCGGCGACGCACTCCGTGACCTTGGCCGGCTCGACGAGGCCGGCTCAGCCTACGGGGCAGCCCTCGAAGCCTATCGCGACCTCGGCGACACCGGACCGCTCATGGCGCTTCTGGAGGATGTGGCCGTGCTCTCCGCCCTGCGGGGCCGACATCACGACGCCGTCACGCTCCTGGGCGCGGCGGACGGGCTCCGGGCGGCGATGGGGTCCGAGCGTTCTCCGGCTGCGGAAGCATCCTTGATGGACCGGCTCTTGACGGCGCGCGAGGCACTTGGAGCCGGCACGGCCGACGAGGCACGGCTGGAAGGTGCAGGACTCCCACTCGACGACGCGATCGGACTGGCCCTCGCGTCCTCGGCTGGTCACTAGACGAGACTCGGACGACGTCGACTCGACGTCACGGCGTGACTCACATCCGGCCTCGAAGCGCAAGGGCCGCGTGGTGCGCCTACGCACCGAAGAGTGAGGCCCGCTGTGCAGCGAGCCTTCGCGGACTGTAGTCTTCCGCGTACTCGCGACCCACCCCTGAACGCGAGCGTGGAGGAACCTGAGCGTGTTCGTGCCCGCACGCGAGGTCCCGGCGTCCCCCCGCCGTGTCACCTCGTACCCGTCGATTTCCCTTCGCCCTGCAACGCGACGACGCGGAGCCTCGCTCGTCCTCATCGGGACGATCGTCGCCCAGATGACCATGTTGACGCTGCCGCTCGCGGCGTCGGCACCTCCGATCGTTGCCGCCGTTGAGCCCACACCGCCCACACTCCAGACGATCACGCTCGTCAGCGGCGGGGGTTCCGGGGGCGATGGCGCATCAGACCCGGACGTGACCTACGCGATCCCTGCAGCGGGAGCATTCGTGGGGGCGTTCGGCAGCGCAAGGGTCATGCCGCAGGCGGCCTACCCTGTGGTCGGCGCATACCGAACGGCCGGCCCAATCACTGGGACGCGCTGGATCAACTCGTCCGGGACAGGCGCAGACGATCAAGGCACGGGCCGGACGACGACATATTCGATTCCATTTGTGCTACCAGCCGGTTTCACCGCGCCGTCGATCACGATCCATCTGATGTCGGACAACTGCGCGATCGCCTATCTCAACGGCGTCGAGGTCGGACGACAGCCGCAGAGTCCCTGTGTTGACGAGACGCACTTCAAGCAAGTTTGGACATACCCCGACGCCTACTCCAACGACACCGCCGCCAACTTCCACGTCGGGCTGAACACGCTGTCGATCGCCAACACTGACGGCGGTGGGCCGAATGGTGTCGATTTTAAGGCCACGATCACGTACAACCCGAATCTCGTCACGAACGGGAGCTTCGAGGAGCCAGCCCTTCCTGAATACAGATGGCTTCGAGCAGCGAGCAGCGGGGTCGACGGCCGTGGATGGCTGGACGATTGGCCGCCATTCCATCGACCACATCGGTCGCTACTGGGACGCGTCCGGTGGCGTGCAGTCCATCGATTTGGATGGCGGCGCGCCCGGGTCCATCTCGCAGGTCCTGTCGACGGTGGATGGCCAGACGTATCGCCTGACGTTCGACTACTCGGCGAACGGCGATAGGCCAATCGAATACGGCGATCCATCCATGACGGTGTTGATCAACGGATCCCCGGCCGGGGATCCGTTCACGCATACGGTTACGGCCAGGCCGAACATGGAATGGTCGTCCGGTAGCTTGGACTTCACTGCATCCGAGTCATCAACCACGCTCACCTTTGAGTCGACCAATGACGGGACCCCCTGGGGCATCGCGCTGGACAACGTGTCGGTCGTTCCGGTCGAAGCTGTCGTCGGCAACCCGCCATTCCTCTACCGAGCCGTTCCTGGTGTGAGCGGGATCCAGGTCGAGGGCGCGCTGTGGGACGCGCCGAGCGCGACCCACGACGTCGAGTTCGCCACGTCCTCAAGCTGCGCGCCCGACGGGACCCTCGGCGAGCCGAGCGGCACCGACGAAGTTGCCTTGAGCCTGTCCGGATCGACGTTCTCGGCGCTGACCGAGCTCATCCCGAATCCGTCCGGCACCACATACATCGCCGGGCGACAGACCGCGCCGTCGACGAGTGAGTACGGGCCGTGCATCGTGGTCACCGACGCCAACGACACGTGGCAGACCGCCACTGCGGTCGCGGCAAGCGGCGAGACGGCCGGCTTCCTGGACGACTTCGGCCGGTCGCGCTGGTACAAGTTCCCGATCACCCCCGGCAGCAGCGTGCGCGTCACGCTATCCGGCGTCGATGGCGAGACCCTGCCCGCGGACTATGACCTCTTCCTCTTCTCCGATATCTCGCAGGCGCTGGCAGCGCTGAACGGCGGCCAGAGCCTGACCGAGCTGACGGCCCAGTTCGCCGGCAATCCGAGCTACATCGGCAACCCGTCGTACATCGGCAACCCCAGCTACATCGGCAACCCGTCGTACATCGGGAACCCTGCCTACATCGGCAATCCCAGCTACATCGGCAATCCCGCCTACATCGGGAACCCGAGCTACATCGGCAACCCGTCGTACATCGGCAACCCGAGCTACATCGGCAACCCGTCGTACATCGGGAACCCCGCCTACATCGGGAACCCCGCCTACATCGGCAACCCGTCGTACATCGGCAACCCCAGCTACATCGGCAACCCGTCGTACATCGGGAACCCCGCCTACATCGGCAATCCCAGCTACATCGGAGGGGCCGAGGCAACCGCCGCCCAGAACAGCCTGATCGGCTGGAATGTCGAAGAAGGCACGGCGCCGGGGGCAATCCCCGCGAACACCTGGACGAATGACGGCTTCTTCTACGTCCACGTCACCGGCAAGCACGGCGCCTACGACCTCCAGAACGAGTTCCAGATCCAGATCACGACCACGAGTTCGTGCCCCGGGGTCGCTCCCCAGGGCAGCGCGCCATCTCCGGTCGGCTCCACAGCGCAGTCCCTGATCCTGTGGGATCGCCACCGGATCGCAGGAACCACCGGCGAGAAGGACGCGCTCGCCACCACGCTCGGCACCCTGGCCGGCGCCACCAACGGGGTCGTCGTCGATCTCAGTTCCACTTCAAATAGCCGAGTTGCCGGTCTCAATTCGCAGGCCGACGGCAACGTCGGATGCATCTACGCCAAGAACCTCGTGGCGAGCTCCATCCGCGACATCGTCCAGTCGTACCGCAACCCGAACTTGAAGTACGTCACCCTCGTTGGCGGCGATTCCTCGATCCCGTTCTTCCGGTATCCGGATCCGGCCGACCTGGCGCCGGAAGACTGGTACGTGCCGCCGGTCGCGACGACCTCCGCGTCCGAGGCGAGCCTCCGCTCCAACTACGTCCTCGGACAGGATGAGTACGGGGCGAACAGCGTCCTGTCGCTTGGAGGAACGAGGTTCCCAGTTCCCGATCTCGCCGTCGGCCGTCTCGTTGAGACCGCGTCCGAGGCGACAACCATGATCAACGCGTACCTCGGCCTCGGTGGATCGCCGATCGTCCCGGGCCGATCACTCGTCACGGGCTACGACTTCATCGCCGATTCGGCTGAGGCAGTCCGGGAACAGCTGACCGACGGCATGCTCGCAGGCGCAACGCATGACAGCTTCATCAACGACACGTGGACGGCGGATCATCTCCGCTCCAAGCTGCTTGGCACGGCGCATTACGACCTCGTGTACCTCGCCGGCCATTTCGACGCCAACGCGCTGTTGGCCGCGGACTACGCGAGCACGATCAATGCCTCCGAACTCGCTCCCGCTGGCATCAACCTCTCGAACACCGTCGTCTTCAGCACCGGCTGCCACGCCGGCTACAACCTCGTGGATCCTGACGGTGTGGCGGGCGTGACCCAGACGCTCGATTGGGCCCAGGCCTTCGCCCGGAAGGGGGCGACGCTCGTCGCGGGGACGGGCTTCCAGTACGGCGACGATGAGCTCGTCGAGTACAGCGAGCGCGTCTACACCGAGTTCTCGCACCAATTGCGAGTCGGATCTGGGCCGGTCTCGGTAGGTGCGGCCCTCGTGAAGTCGAAGCTCGCCTACCTCGCCGCAACACCTGACATCAAGGGCATGCACCAGAAGGCGCTGCTCACCGCTTCGCTCTTCGGTCTTCCGATGTTCTCGGTCAATATGCCGAACACACGGGACACGTCCGGCGGAGGTTCGTCGGTTGTCGGCGGCCTGACGTCCGGCATCGGCGGCGGATGGACGGACCTCACCCTCGATCCCTTGACCACGACACCGCATGACGTCGCGAGCCTGCCCGGTACTGACAACTACCTCTCGGGCAGCGACGGGGTGGCCTCGAACCCTGGTGAGCCGGCTCTGCCGCGCTTCACAGCCAACGTCGGGGTTCCCGAAAAGGTCCTCCGCGGGGTCGGGTTCAAGGGCGGCGCGTTCACCGAATCGACGGGCATCACCCCGTTGATCGGGGCGCCGGGAACGGACTTCGGTGGCACCCAGGTGCCGTTCACGTCCACGACGTTCTTCCCGTCCCGGATGTGGACGGTGAGCTACTTTGCGGACCTCTCGGGCGGACAGACAACCCTCGTGGTCACCCCGGCTCAGCACAGGGTCGTCAACCCCGGCGATGCCACGGCCATCCGCCGTGACTACTCGAGCCTCGATCTCCAGCTGTTCTATGCCGACGCCGCGAGCACGACGGCCGGTCAGGCAACGTCCCCGCGAATCTTCAACGTCTCCGCCGCGACTGCCGGAACGGCCGTCCACGTCTCGGCAGAAATCCAGGGCAAGGACTCGGCCGGTGACGACAACGTCAAGGTCGCCTGGGTCACATACACGTTCGGTCCCGACGCGACCGGACAAGGGACATGGGAGTCCGTCCCGCTTGACCGGGTCGGCACATCGACGTTGTTCGAGGGCGATCTCGATCTCGGTGGGGCGGACGCGGCGAACCTGCGATTCATGGTTCAAGCAGCCAATGACGCGGCACTCGTCGGCCTCGACGACAACGGCACCGCGTACTACTCGTTGACCACGACGCCCGACATCACGAAGGTGGCATCGACGCTCTCCATTGGCGCACCCTCGGCTGCGAGTGGCACCTTCGGCGACGACGCGTGACGGTGTCGGCGACGCTCGCCGACGAGACCGGACCGTTGGCCGGCCAGCTCGTCAGTCTGCGGGTCGGGACCTCGATCCAGACCGTGATGACAGACGCAAGCGGAGTTGCCTCTGTGGTGCTTCCGCTGGCAGACACGCCCGGCCCGACCCAGGTCGCGGCGGCGTTCGGTGGCAACGCCACGACGAAGCCGTCCGACGCATCGAAGCCGTTCACGATCAACAAGCTCGGCACGAGCCTGGCCCTCGCCGGGGCGGCCGGCGGGCTGCCGGGCAGCAATAGCGATGTGTATGCGACCCTCAAGGACGCCAATGACAAAGCGGTGCCCTTCCGCTCCGTGATCTTCGTGGTCTCGAACGACCTTCTGCCCGGCGCTGGGTTCACCCGCCAGGTATCAACAGGCTTCGACGGCAGGGCGGCACTCGGGCCCGTCCCGTCCTTGACGCCGGGCGTCTACAAGGTGAGGGCCTACTTCACCGGATCGATCACGCTCAATCCGTGGGCTACGCCCACCACGTCCATTTCACTGGTGGATCCCACCTACACGGGCAGCAGTGCCGGTCCGCTCCCGCTCGGGGTCTTCTATCCATTCCAGGGATTCTTCCAGCCCGTGGACAACCTCCCGACGGTGAACCTCGCCAAAGCCGGTAGCTCGATCCCGATCAAGTTCTCGCTTGGCGGGAATCGCGGGCTCGGAATCCTTGCCGGCACACCCGTGGTCGTGCAGACGGCGTGCCCTGGAACGAACGTCATCGTAGATGCGATCGAAACGGTCGTCACCTCGAACAGCGGGCTCCAGTACGGCGGCGGTCAGTACACCTACGTCTGGAAGTCGTCGAAGGCATATGCGGGCAAGTGCTACCGGTTCGATCTGCGGCTCGTCGACGGCCAGACCTACAGTGCGAACTTCAAGTTCAAATAGCCCGAGTCGCTTATGAGGGCAACGGCCGCCGGCGGCAACGCCCCGGCGGCCGTTCGATTTCCGGCGCCTCCGGGGCCTCGAGTGTTCGTATTACCACGAGGGGCATCGCGCACGAAGGGTACGTTCAGACCGCCGAAATCTGGGCATACGAGAGGGACTGACGGGCTGACCCGCCGCCGCCTCACCTACAGGATTCCGGCCAGCTCCTGGAGCGTGCGCCAGTTGGCGAGGCGGTCGTCCTGCGTGGCGAGGATCTCGGGCGTCTGTGAGCCGTCCCGGCCGAAGTGCGGCGCGAACCGGCCCTCGGTTCGCGCAAACGCCAGGAAGTCGATGACCGACCCATCCGGGGACTTGGCCCAGTCCTCCTTCAGCGCCGGATTGCCCTGAAGAGAGAGCCGCTCGGCCATCGAAGACCCGCGCCGCGGGTCGTACGTGAACAACGGGAAACGCCCGCGACTCCACGGCCAGCTTCGCCTGGCGGGTGGAGGCGTCGTCGGCGATCCCGTGTTCCGGCTGGCAGGGCGTATAGGCCACGATCACCGCCGGACCCGGGTACTCGTTGGCCTCCATCACCGTGCGATAGAAGTGGTTGAGATGCGCCGGTGTCGTCTGGGCGACGTAGACCTCGCCGTGGGCCATGAGGATCCGGGCCAGCTCCTTGCGCCGCTCGGGGCGCCCGTGGAGGGCCTTGCCGAAGGCGGACAGCTTGGTGACCTGCCCACCGAACGAGGCCGTTGACGCCTGGCCCCCGGTGTTGGAGTAAACCTGCGTGTCGAGGACCATGACCTTGATGTCGGCGCCCGAGGCCACCATCCGGGACAGGCTCTGGAACCCGATGTCGTACATCGCGCCGTCGCCACCCAGGGCCCACAGTCGCCGATCCTCGTGGCCTCCGGCGTCCCACCGGGCGCGAATGCCGAGCGCCACCGCCGGGGCGTTTTCGAACAGCGAGTTCGTCCACGGGACCCGATACGGGTTGAACGGGTACGTACTTCCGTAGACCGTGTTGCAGCCGGTGGCCGCGACGATGCCCATCGACTCCGGCCCATGAACCTGGCGGGTCGCGGCCACGAGCATCCGGATCGCGCTGGCCTCACCGCATCCCGCGCAGGACCCGGCCCCGCCGACGTAGCCGATCGCGTGCTCGCCGAGCATGATGTCCGCGAGGGCCTTCTCATTCCGGTACTCGACCGGCGTTGAGGGCAGCGAGCGGAAGAACCGGATGTCGCGTTCGAAGCGATCGAGCGTCGACTCGCCCGTGGCGGGCTCCTCGGCCACCTTGTCGATCATGATCAGCGCGTCGTGACCAAGCGCGGCACAGACCTCGACGCACTCGGCGCAGCCCTTGCAGTGGATCGGATCCACGAAGATCCCGAACTGGCCGCGGGCAATCCCCTTCCGGGCCGGCACGTCGCCGTACTTCTGGGTATCCGCGAAGTGAGAGCGCGCCGTGGCTGCGGCGGAGGCGGCATCCGACGCGCCCGACGCGAACGCCTCGATCCGTCCGTCGAGCTCCGGTTCCGGAACCACGACCCCCAGGATCGCCGTGTCCGGGCAGGCGCTCACGCAGGCCATGCACCCGACGCACTTGTCCGCCAGGAAGTCCGGGATCCGCGGCGCCAGCCGCGAGAAGTCGCGCAGGGCAGCCGTGGCCGGTGGAACGATGCTTCGGGCCAGGCTTGCATCGGCGGGGAGTTCGCGGTCCGCGATACCGCGCCGGTACGCCGGAACCACGCTCCGCCCGAACTCCTCGACATAGGCGTCGATATCCAGGAGCGGCGGGGCGATCGTTGCCAGCCGGTCGATGTGGAGTTCCTTGAGCTCGCCGGCATCCTTGAGAAACGGCGTCTCGTCCGGGTCCGGGTACGGAGCGGCGGGGACCTGCTCGGTGATGGCGCGCTCGGTCGTCGGGACGTCAGGCATCGGGGGCGACCTCCGGAGTGGCTGCGAGCTCCTCGGCAATCGCGTGGATCAGGTCCGTGGTGGACAGGACGCCGATCGGGATCGATGGATCGCCATCGTCCACGACCACGAGACGATGGATCCGGTGACGCTCCATCTTCCGGGCAGCAACGACCAGCGAGGTCGAGCGATTGACCGTGATCGCCGGGCTGGTCATGAGGTGGCGGACCGCGAGGCCCGGCCAATTGGACCAGAGGTACTCGGTCCCCCGGGCACGGGCAAGGTCCGTCTGGGACACGACGCCGACCAGGGAGCCCGAGGCGTCCACGACCGGCAGGCCGTGGATGTGGTGGCGGTCCATGAGCGCGGCAGCGTCCGTGAGGGAGGCGTCGTCGCGAACCACGATCGGCTCGATCGCCATACGATCGCCGACGGTCGGGGTGGCGGATTCGGTGGTCATCGCGTGGCTCCCTCCAGGGCGGACTCTTCGGCGGAGCCCCGGTCCGCGGCGGCCGCACCAATCGCGGCGGTGACATCGATGAGATCGTCGTACGCCTCGGTGATCACCTCGAGGTTGGCGTCGACGACCGATCCGCCGCGCTTCCCGAAGAAACGCCCGAGGCGTTCGCGCACGGCCGCGAGCAGGCCATCTCGACCAAGCCCGGCGCGCTCTGCGAAGGGAGAGACGCGGAGGAAAACGCCGACGAGGGCGACGCCCTGCATCCGGACCTCGAGGTCTGCGCGAGGGGCGTGACGGCGCGCGATCGAGGCGGTGTCGAGGGCAGTGACCCGGATCCCGCGGGCAAGGATCTCCGCCCGGAAGGACGCCGGGATGGACGCCCAGATCGCGTCCGGATCCGTGATCGGTGACTGGATGAAGACGTCGCCGCCATCCGCGAGGCCGGCGAGCGGGTCCCCAAGGGCGAATGCCGAGACGTCGTGGAGTGGGACGAATTCGACCTGATCCAGCTCGGCGTGGAGTCGGATGGGCTCATCCGCGATGGTCAGGTAGTACGTCGTCGGCAGGCCCTTCTTCTCGGAGCCGTAGCGCGGGTACGCCTGGACCTGCTTCTCGAACAATTCGCCGGCGAGGGTTGCGACGAGCTTGTTCGTGGTCACGCTCCCGAAGCCCCCGATGGAGTGGCCGCGGAGGCTGTACGCGCCGGCCGGCCGGAGGTCCACGGAGACCGCCGGGAGAGCGAGTGGGTGGCGGATCCCGACGACGAAGTGGCGCTCCTGCGGTTCGTCGTGATGGGACAGGCGGTCGAAGACCGCGACCAGATCGCCCGCGGCCACATCACGCGAGCCAAGGCCCGCGGAGATGGACAGGACCCGCGGCACGAGGACACCCTCCGCCGCGGCTTCGTAGAGTGCCGATCGGATCTCCCGCGTGAGCGGATTTGCGGCGGCCAATGGGTCGTCGGTCCGCTCCATCACGCCGACGGTCCGGGCGCCCTGCAGGACGGCCGCGAGCTCGTGCGCCGGGAACGGGCGGAACGCGGTCACCGTGACGCAGCCGACGGGGCGGCCCAGCGCCCTGAGGTGATCCACGACCGTGATGGCCGTGTCGGCCATCGTCCCCATCGCGACGATGATCTCCTGGGCATCCTCGGTCCGGTAGGCATCGATGGGTCCGTACCGACGGCCGGTCATGCGCTCCCACTCGGCGTACGCATCCGCGAGGATCGCCGGCATGCGATCCATGTACGCCCGCTGCCCGATCCGGCCCTTCATGTAGCTGTCCTGGTTCTGGACGACACCGGTCATCAACGCCTCGGCCGGGTCGAACAGGTCGCGGATCCGTTCGCGCGGATCCCCGACGTATTCGCGCAGGAGCTCGTCCTCGGGCAGCACCACGTTCTCGAGCGTGTGTGTGGTCAGGAAGCCGTCCTGCGCGACCATGAACGGCGTGTCCGATGCCTCAGCCGCGCGCCGGGCGATCGCTGCGAGATCCGCCGCTTCCTGGGCATTCCGCGCGAAGAGGATCCCCCAGCCGCAGTCGGCCACGCCCATGACATCGTCGTGTCCGGCGTGGATGTTGAGGGCCTGGCTGGTCAGGGCGCGTGCCCCGATGTGGAAGACGACCGGCAGGCGCTTGCCGCTGATGACGTACAGGACCTCCTTCATGAGGATGAGGCCCTGGCCGGCGGTGAAGTTCGTGACGCGGGCGCCCGCGAGCGCGGCACCCTCCGCCGCCGAGGCGGACGAGTGCTCCGACTCGGGCTCGATAAACCGGAGCGGCGTGCCCCACAGGTCGGATCGCCCGTCGGCGACCGCGGCCTGGTAGACGGCTGCCATCGTGGTCGAAGGGGTGATCGGATAGACGCAGGCCACTTCGGCCAGGCGGCTCTCGACGTGGGCGACGGCCTCGGAGCCGTCGACGATGGCCGGGATGCCGGGATACGGTGGGCGCGAGGTCTCTTCGGACGTCATGCCCCAAGGGTATCCGCCGACGCCTCGTGCGGGAGGCCCCTGTGGCCCGAAGGCGACGGGCCGCATGGCCCGCCTCCGGGCAGGCCGCGCTCGCAGCACGCTCCAGCTCGTGAACCGGTTAGCCTCCATTCCATGCATCCGGACCAGGTCCTCGCAGCCGACTGGTGGCGACGCGCGGTCGTCTACCAGATCTACATCCGCAGCTTCGCCGACGGCAACGGGGACGGGATCGGCGATATCGCCGGGATCCGGCAACGGCTCCCGTACCTGCGCGACCTGGGCGTGGATGCGATCTGGATCACGCCCTGGTACCCATCGCCGATGGCGGACGGCGGCTACGACGTTGCCGACTACTGCGCCATCGACCCCGTGTTCGGGTCCCTCGACGACGCCGACGGGCTCGTGCGCGAGGCGCACCAAGTCGGCATCCGCGTGCTCGTCGATCTGGTGCCGAACCACACCTCGGACCAGCATCCGTGGTTCACGGCGGCACTCGCGGGCGGCCCGGGGTCTCCGGAGCGGGCACGCTACCTGTTCGCCGACGGGCGCGGGGCAGATGGCGGCGAACCGCCCAACAACTGGCCGAGCCTGTTCGGCGGGCCGGGCTGGATCCGGGTGACCGAGCCCGATGGTCGCCCCGGCCAGTGGTTCCTGCACGTCTTCGCGCCCGAGCAGCCGGACCTGAACTGGGACAACCCGGATGTGCGCGAGGCGTTCGAATCCATCCTTGCCTTCTGGCTGGATCGCGGCGTGGATGGGTTCCGGATCGACGTCGCGCACGCGATGGTCAAGGCGGCCGGCCTGCCGGACATGCCCGTCGAGTATCTCGCCGGCGACCGGATGCCCGACGGTGAGCACCCACATTGGGATCGACCGGGCGTCCACGAGATCCACCGAACGTGGCGGCGGATCGCCGATCGGTATGAGGGAAGTCGGATTCTGATCGGTGAAATCGGGGTGTTCGACCAGAGACGTCTCGTGGACTATCTCCGCCCCGACGAGCTTCATGCGGCGTTCAACTTCGCGTACATGGGCGCTCCATGGGAGCCCAGGGCGCTCCGCGCGGTCATCGACGAGACCCTCGAGGCACACCCGCGGGTGGCCGCCACCCCGACGTGGGTCCTTTCCAATCACGACGCCACCCGCCAGGTGACGCGACTGGGGCGGCCGTACACGGGCATCCGGAACCGCGAGCTGGACGACATCCAGCCGACGGACCTTGCCCTCGGCGCCCGGCGAGCACGTGCGGCGATCCTGCTCACTCTCGCGCTGCCCGGCTGTGCCTACCTCTACCAGGGTGAGGAGCTGGGACTGTGGGAGGTCGAGGATCTACCTGAGGCGAGCCTGCAGGATCCCATCTGGGAGCGCTCGGTCCACCTGATCCGGGGTCGGGATGGGTGCCGGGTACCGCTGCCGTGGGCCGGCGACGAGTCGCCGTTCGGGTTCGGACCTCCGGGTTCCACGCCCTGGCTGCCGCAGCCGATCGGTTGGCGGAACCACACGGCAGAGGCAGAGGCTCGTGATCCGGGCTCCATGCTGTCGCTCTATCGCGCAGCCCTGCGCCTCCGGCGCGATCATCCCGGGTTCCAGGGCGACGCCTTCGAGTGGCTGCCGAGCCCTGTCGGGACACTCCTGTTCGCTCGCGAGGACGGCGTCCAGTGCGGGGTGAACCTGTCCGAGTCCCCGATGCTGCTGCCACCCGGTCGCGAGCCGCTCGTCGCGAGCGTGGAGTTGGATGGCGACCTGCTTCCGCCCGACGCGGCGGAGTGGTTCCGGTCGGCCCCGGAAAGCGGCTGAGTCTAGGGGGTGACCCCGAGGAGGTCGTCGATCACGCGCCGGATCGCCAGGGCGAACCCGGGCAGGCCGGCCTTGACGACCCGGGAGAAGCGCTCGCCGTAGCCGAACCACTTTCCACCGATGCCCACGAACGTGCCGACCGGCAGCGTCCCACGGACGGTTTCGGCGATGAGGAGGGCATCGTCGAGCGAGACTGCGTGCGATGAACGGGGCGCGACGGCTGCAGGGCCGCGAGCGAGGTCGTCGAACGACACGGTCACGATCTGCCCCGGCTCCACGCCTTCGACGGTGTCGATGACGACGCACGACTCTCCGAGCCCGATGTCGAGAAGATCGGTGACATCGAACTGCGGGCAACGCCTGACCTCGATCCGACACCGGAGCGCGTCCGGGAGGTCTGGCAGGACATGCGAGATCGCCGCAAGCGCGGCGCCGTCGTCGCCCCGGTCCGCCGTGCCGCAGACGAGGATCCGCAGGTCCGGCGCCCGCGCCGTCACAGCTGCCCCAGGCGGAGGTCGAGGAAGTGGTGTCCGGTCGGCATCATGGAGACCTCCGGCGCTGACGGTACGCGCGCAGGCCGGCGCGGCCTCAGCGCCATCCGTCCCGATCGCACCACTCCGCGAGCCCCCCTGGAACCGGGACCTGCGCCCCGGAGTCCCGCCGAACTCGGGACCTTCGGCCCTATCGAGAGATGTTGGTCAGCCGAAGAATGCGGGTGCGGTGGATACCGGAGGGGACGCCCGGTATCCACCCTTTTGATTCCCGGCTACTCCAGCTTCAGCCGGCGGGCCTCGAAGCGGAGTTCGTCGCGGAAGTTCGGGTCGGCAATCCCGATGAGCGCCTCGGCCCGCTCGTGAAGTGATCGTCCCCACAGTTCGGCGACCCCGAACTCGGTGACGATGGTGCGAGCGTGGGCCCGAGTCGTGACCACGCCCGCGCCCTCCCTGAGCGTCGCCACGATCCGGGACATCGTTCCGCCGACCGCGCTGGCCGGCAGGGCGATGATCGCGCGGCCCTCGGAGGCGAGTGAGGCCCCCCGCACGAAATCCATCTGACCGCCGACTCCCGAGTACATCTGGTGCCCGATGCTGTCGGCGACCACCTGCCCGGTGAGGTCGACCTCGATGGCCGAATTGATCGACGTCATCCGGCTGAACGTGCGGATCCTCGACGTATCGTTCGTGAAGTCGACCTGACGCAACTCGACCATCGGGTTGTCATGAGCGAACTTGTACAGGCGCTGCGTGCCCAGCAGGATCGCGGCCACGATCTTGCCGCGGTTCCGCTCCTTGCGACTGCCGTTGATCACGCCCTTCTCGGCAAGATCCATGACGACGTCGGTGAACATCTCGGTGTGAACGCCGAGATCCCGCTTGTCTGCAAGTGCGGCCCCGACAGCCGACGGGATCGCGCCGATCCCCATCTGGATCGTCGCACCGTCCGGCACCAGGTCGGCCACGAACTGTCCGATCCTCACCTCCACCTCGCCAAGCTGGCCCACGGCGTGCTCGTACGGCGGCACGTCGCACTCGACCGCGAGGTCGATCTGGTCGACGTGGATGAAGCTGTCACCGAGCGTCCGAGGCACGGCGTGGTTGAACTGGACGATGACGGTCTTCGCGGCGCGGATCGCCGCATGAATGGCCTCGACGCTCGTCCCGAGCGAGCAGAACCCGTGGGCATCGGGCGGCGTGGCATTGACGAAGGCGGCATCAAGCGGGAGGAGGCCCTTCTCGAACAGGCCGGGCACGTCGGACAGGAAGGCGGGGATGTAGTCGGCGCGGCCCTCGTTGACAGCTACGCGGGCGTTCGGCCCGATGAACAGGGCGCGATGCCGGAAGTGCGGCGCCATCTCGGGCGCCAGGTGCGGGCCCGGTCCTTCGCAATGGAGGTGCACGATCCCGACGCCGCTGAGCTCGGGCGCCCGCGCGACCAGTGCATCGAGGAGCACGGACGGGGTGGCCGCAGCGCCGTGAAGGTAGATCTGGTCGCCGGAGCGAATGCCTGCGACGGCCTCCTCGGCGCTGACGATCTGCATACCCGGAGCATAGGCCCGCGTGGTCAGCCCTCGACGGTCCGGACGTCCCGTCGTTGCAGGCCGAAGGTCGACGGATTCCCCTCTGTGCCTGACTGGCGAGCCAGTCCCGCCCGCCGGCGGAGCGTCCTAGCCCGATCCGCGGTCGAAGCGGTGCTTGGCAACGAAGGCGGCAGCCTGGGCACGCCGCTCCAGGTTGAGCTTCGAGAGGATGGAGCTCACGTAGTTCTTCACCGTCTTGTCGGACAGGAAGACCTCCGTCGCGATCTCCTTGTTCGTCTTGCCCTCGGCGACGAGGAGCAGGATCTTCTGCTCCTGCGCAGTCAACTGGGCGAGCTCATCCGTGTAGGTTCCGGTTGCGATCCGACGGACGCGCTCCAGCACCTTCTCCGTCACGGCGGGATCCAGCAGGGACTCGCCACGGCCGACGGCTTCGAGCGCCGACACGAGGTCGCGGGCGCGGATCTGCTTCAGGAGATAGCCGGACGCGCCGGCCACGATCGCGGAGAGGACGGCTTCCTCGTCCGGGAACGAGGTCAGCATGACCACCCGGGTCTTGGGTAGCTCCGCCCTGATCTCGCGGCAGGCCTCGATACCCGACCCGTCGGGAAGCCGAACATCCATGATCACGATATCCGGCTCGAACCGAACGGCCTGCTCCACGGCTTCGGCGACCGTACCGGCTTCGGCGATCACCTGAAAGCCCTCGCGCCGGTCGAGAAGGGCGACGAGGCCCTGGCGGACGACCTCGTGATCATCGACAACAAGGAGGCGAAGGGGGCGCGCGGGCGAGACGTCCGTCACTTCGTGGTGTTCTCCGGGCTTGAAGCAGGTATCCGGACGATGATACGTGTACCGGAGCCCGGGCGGCTGGAGATCTCGAGCGTGCCGCCAACTGAAACGGCCCGATCGTGCAGGTTTGCGAGGCCGAGGTGACCGGCACGTCGTGGTGCTGAGGGGTCGAATCCGCGGCCATCGTCCTCGACCGCGAGCACCACGTCACCCTCGTCCACGCGGACGGACAGGCGCGCCTGCGGCGCGCCGCTGTGACGGATTGCGTTGCTCAGCGCCTCCCGGGCCATCTGCAGGAGCTGGGTCGCCGCTTCGGAATCGAGTCCGTCGTCAACCTCGCCGATATCGGTGAGGTCGAGATCGAGGGAGATGGGCGCGCCGGAGCTCAGCAGGAGCTCATCGGCGAGTCCGGCCAGCCGCGCCCCTATCGCGACCTCTGCGGAATCCGACCCGAGGCCAACGATGAAGGTTCGGATCTCACTGATCGACGAATTCAAGCGATCGATGGCCCGATCGACTCGGGCCGAGGCGTCCGCTGGGTCCTCGACCATGAGGTCGGACACGTCCTCGAGGGACAGTGCCACGGCGTACAGGCTCTGGATGATCCCGTCGTGCAGGTCCCGCCCGATCCGGAGGCGCTCGTCGAGAACGGCCAGCTGTCGCACTCGAGCATGAAGACGGGCGTTCTGGATGGCGATCGCGGCATGGAGCGCGAACATCTCGACGAGCCGCTGGTCCTGCTCAGTGAACTCGTCGGCGCCGTTCTTGTCCGTGAGGTAGAAGTTCCCGACGGGCTGTCCACCGGTGCGGACCGGGACGCCCAGGAACGAGCGCATCGGCGGGTGGCCGTCCGGGAAGCCGTAGGCGTCCGGATGCATCCCGATGTCCGGGATTCGGAAGGTCCGCGCCTCGCGAATGATCAAGCCCAACAGGCCGTGTCCGCGGGGCGGCGACCCGATCTGCTCTCGCTCCTCCGGCGAGATCCCGCTCGTGATGAATCGCTCGATTCGCCCGCTGCCATCGATGATGCCGAGAGCCGCGTACCGAGCGTCCACCAGTGGGCGGACGCTGTCGACGATGATCTGGAGGACCCGACCGAGGTCCAGCTCCCCGGCGATGGCCCGCGTCGCAGTCTCGAGGGCGTCGATCGCGGCCACCACCGAGAATTCCCCGTCGGGCGACGCGGAGCGTGGGCGCTGGACCGTTCGATCAGTCACGGCAGAGAGCGTAGCAGTCTCACGGAGCCGGCCGGCCGAGCGCGGGACTACCGGCCCACGTCAACGGGCCGGACGTCACTTCCGGCGTGCGTGCCTCATCCCGACCATTCATCCATGGAAACGCATCGCGCCCCCGGGGTGGCGGTATGAACGCCGAGGCGAAACCGGATGAAGAGCGTGCGCCCAGCCTGAGCAGGGGTATACGCCGGATTCTCCTGGCCACGGACCTCTCCCCGGCCTCGGAGGAAGCCGGCCTCCAGGCACTCGACCTTGCCCACGATCTCGCGGCCGAGCTGCTCATCGTCAGCGTCATCGACCTTCGCGCCCTGCGGCTGCCTGGTGGCCGGTTTGGGGCTCGCGTTGACCAGGTTCGGAGCAACCGCGAGGCGTCCGCCCAGGAGCTCGTGTCGCGCGGCCGCGCCGCCGGCGTCCGCGTCACATTCCTGATCTGGGAGGGCGACCCTGGAGAATCCATCGTGGATGCCGCCCAGAGCGAGCAGGTGGATCTCGTCGTCGTGGGAAGCCACGGCCGAGGCTCCGTGGGCCGGTTCTTCCTGGGGAGCGTGTCGGATCACGTCGTCCACAACGCTCACTGCCCGGTGGTCGTCGTCCGCGCTCGAGCGTCGGAGGAGCCGGGCTGAGCTACTTCGTGTAGGCGCCCTCGGGGTCGAGCTCATCGCGGATCAGGGACAGTTCGGTGGGCGTCGGCGGGGGGGTCGCGGCGAGGTCCGCAGCGATCCGCGGCGTCCATCCGATCGTCGCCCGGATCTCGTCCAGCGTTGCGCCGGGATGGAGTGAATCGAGCCGCATCTCGCCGTCATCACCGAAGTGCCAGATGCCCAGGTCCGTGACCACGACCGTGGGCCCGCGGCCGAGCCAGCCACCCTCGCGCCGGATTCGCTCCGCCTGCTCCGCCCCGCCCAGGTTGCCGGGGGAAGTGCGGAAGTCGATCTTCTCGACGAACGACCGTGCGCTCTGGCGCATGATCACGAACACCTGCCGTGCGTTGATCGCGATCTCGCATGCCCCGCCACTCCCCGGCAGACGGGTCTTGGGGTGATCGTACGGGCCGATGACGGTGGTGTTGATGTTCCCGAACCGGTCGATCTGGGCGGCACCGAGGAACCCGACATCCACCAGTCCGCCCTGGAGATAGAAGCTGAACAGCTCGTACATCGAGACGACCGCGGTTGCACCGGTCACGATCGTCGGGTCCCCGATGGACAGCGGCAGTCGCGCCGGGCGCGCCCCGAACACGCCCGCCTCATAGACCAGCTCCAGATCCGGCGCGACCGTCCGCTGGGCGAGATTGACCGCGATGTTGGGCAGCCCCACACCCACGAAGCAGACCCGCTGTCCGGCCAGTTCGCGCGCGGCGGCGACGATCATCATCTCGGACTTCGAGAAGTCGGCCTTCCCGGCCACTCCGGCCGCCGTGTTGATCTCGCTCATCGGTAGTCGCCATAGTCGACGGATCCGGATGGCGCCGACCCGGGCTTCAGGGATTCGACGCGCTCGGCGCCAAGCTTCTCAACGTACGCGGCCCGGCCATCGAGGTCATGGACCCAGTCACGGAGCCACGCCTGGATGCTGGCTTCGTCGCGGGTGATCGCGTCCCAGTCCAGGTAGAACCGGTTGTCGCGGTCATATGCCCCCTGGACATACGAGGGATGAGCCCCGAACGGCTCCACGACGACCGCGTCGACGATGAGTCCGGGGAAGATCGTCCGGTTCGGATCGGACCGGATTACAGTCTCGTCCACGAGCTCTTCGACGACCACGATGACCCGCTCCGCCGCGAAAGCGGCTTCCTTCTGGCAGCCGAGGAGGCCCCAGACCTGGGTGTTGCCGGCAGCGTCTGCCCGCTGCGCGTGCACGATCGTGACATCGGGCTTGAGCGGCGGGACCGCGTAGACCTTGCCGTCGCCGTAGGGCGACTCGATCTCGCGAATCAGGGGGTTCGCAACGGGCAAGTCGCTCTGGAAGTAGCTCCGGATCGGGAAGAAGGGGAGGTTCGATGCACCCGCGGCATAGCGCCCCACCATCCCGAAATGGCTGTACTCCTCCACTTCCAGAGGCGCCGGTTCACCCGTCTCGACCCGCCGCCGGATGGCACCCAAGCCTCCGACCCCGGGATTCCCGAGCCAGCTGAAGATCAGCTTGCGGGCCACGCCGGCGGCGATCATCTGGTCGTAGATGAGGTCCGGTGTCAGCCGGGCGAGGGTCAGGTCTCGCTTCCCCTGACGGATGATCTCGTGGCCCGCGGCGAACGAGATGAGGTGGGTGAATCCCTCGATCGCGACGGTATCGCCATCGCGCACAAGGCTTGCGATGGCGTCGTGCATCGAGGTGACCTTCGAGGTGCTCACCTGGTGATTATCGAGCACCCGCGCCACCGGCGAGCGACGCATACATCGGCGTGACTATCATTCCCGCGTTCCCGCGTCGGGCCGTGCACCGAATCCGGGAGCCAGAGGGAAGGAGTCTCGGCGATGTCGATGTCTCAGGCCGGCGAGGTCGGCCGGCAGGTGCGTGCGCTGTTCCTCGTGGCAATGGCCCTGTTCGCGGTCACGATCGTCATCGGGATCGTCCACGGACTCGACCTGTACGAGTTCGATCACAACCAGCTCCTGACGCATGTCCACTCGGGGACGGTCGGCTGGCTCAGCGTGGGGATCATCGCCTCGGCGATGTGGATGCGCCGATCCCCGAATTGGATGATGGCACTGGCGTTCGCGATCCTGATCCCAGCCTATGTGCTCGCGTTCTACAACGGCAGCCTCCCGGCCCGAGCGGCGACGGGTGTCGCCCTGCTCATCGCCATGGCGTGGCTCTTCGTGTGGGCTTGGCGGTGGGCGCTGTCCGAACGGTCGCTGCCGGCCCTGGCCGTGACCCTCGGGATCACCTCGTTCTTCTACGGCGGTGTCATCGGCGTGCTGCTCCAGGTCCAGCTCGCCACGGAGGTGGCCCTGTTCCCCGCGAACGCCGACATCATCGGTGCGCACGCGGGCACGATGACCTTCGCCTACCTGATCCTCGCGGCCATGGGCTTCCTCGAGTGGCGGATCCGCGCCACCACCGGAATGCCGATCCTCGGTCTCGTCCAGGTCGTCGCGCTCTTCGGCGGCGGCGCGCTGCTCGCGGTCGTCTCGATCTTCGCGCCCGACCAGGTTGAGGCCATCGGCGGCATCTACCTTGTGGTCGAGCTGGTCGCAGTCGTGCTGTTCGCGATCCGGATCCTGCCCTCGGCAGCCCGCACGAGTTGGTGGTCGGATACGCCGGCACGATATCTGGGCGCCAGTTCGATCTTCGTGGTCGTTGCGATGGCCTTGTACATCTCCCTGGTGATGAGCTTCCTCGCCGACCCGACCCAGCCGTTCGAGAACTTCTTCCCCATTCTGGTCGCCAGCGACCACGCTGCGTACATCGGGGTCACGACGAACGTCCTCATCGGGCTGATGCTCGGCCTTGCCGCAGACCGAGCCGACGGGCGAGGCATCGTGACGCAGGCTGCGTTCTGGGTCATGAATCTCGGACTCGTCACGTTCCTGGTGGGGCTGGCAACCGAGACTCCGATCCTGAAGCAGATCGGCGCGCCGTCGATGGGCGTTGCGCTCCTCGTCCTGCTCTGGATCGCCGTCACACGTCTCCGCGCATCGGACCTGTCCTCCGCGTAGGCGTCAGACCTCCACGCCGGGCGGTCCGTCCAGCGCAGGAAACGGCAGAGCCGCCGGCGAAGGGTCCGGCGGCTCTGCGTTTGCGGTGAGTTCGGCGGATGCCCGCCGAGAGCTACGGAGCTCAGGCCTCCGGGAACAGGTGGGCGATGTACTCGAAGATCGGCGGGAACGTAAGTGCGAACCCGGCGAGCACGAGGATCAGCGCCACGGCGAACCAGCGGCCGAAGTTGACCTCCTTGCCGCGGGTGTAGAAGTGGAGCACGACCCACGACACGAGATAGGCGATAGTGCCCAGGGCTACCTTGCCCGAGAGCGGGCCGACGCCCGATCCGAGCCCGTAGTTCGCGTCGAACTTCAGGAAGCTGTTGATGTCTGGCGAGATCTCGTTGAGGACCACGAAGAGGCCCACAACGAGGGAACCGAT
Organism: uncultured Chloroflexia bacterium; assembly: GCA_963697415.1. Lineage (GTDB taxonomy): Bacteria > Chloroflexota > Limnocylindria > Limnocylindrales > CSP1-4 > UBA5189. Next base: position 1,635,812 of record CAVONW010000003.1, on the reverse strand, counting down.
ACCGGCGGCGACGAACGCCGCAGCCACCGGACCATTTGGCTTGGTCTGCATGTCCTGCATTGCTCGTCTCCTCAGGCGACCGGAGCGGCCTTCGTGATGAAGGCTCCGAACAGGCCGGCCACGCCCGCGGCGAGGAAGGCCAGGGTGAAGAAGATGATCGCGGCGCGGCGAATCTCACCGCGGCGCACGAGCTGCGCGCCGTAGTACAGGACCGCGAAAGCAACGGCGGTGGCCAGGAACGGCGCGATCCACGCGACGTGCTCCTTCCACTCCATGCCGAGCTTGTGCCACTCGGCCGTCTTCTCCGACGCCAGCAGCCAGTAGCGCGGGAAGTCCCGGAGGGCCTCGCTCTGGACGGCCTGGTCGAGGCCCTCCGGCGGGGCGGCCCGGTACCACGGGTATGCGATGAACGTGCCGCTGATGACCGTGAGCCAGGCCACGATCGCCATGGCCCATGAGCCGATGAGCAGGCGCGGCGTCCGCTCGACGATGCCCGCCTCCGTCAGCAGGTGCCCCTTGAGGCTGTAGAGGCCGGCAAGGCCGCCTCCGAACGCAAGCAGGAACAGGGTCCCGAGCCCCAGGCCGTGGACCACGGTCCAGAGTTCCCGATCGGTGAACTCCATGAACTCCCTTCCTCCTCTTTGGACGAGCCCCTCTTGGCTCCGGCGAACACCGGGCCCGGGGTCCTTCGCTGTCGTTGGCACTGTGCGCCCGACGCCGCGATCGGGAGATCCGGCCTTTGGCCCGACTGCGGGGGCCGAAGGTCACCGGCAACGGGGCCGAAGCGTCGCTCAGAGGGGGCCACTCCACCCGACCCACGGTCTGGCCGGCACATCCATCATGAACGCCGGTCGTGCGCGGCAGCTCCGCGCCGAGGAAGGGATGACATGGGCCGGAGAACCGCCGCGTTCCTGGCCGCCGCGTTCGGCGGCGGCATCGAGATCTTCGGAGCCCTCTATGGGCAGGGCGTCCTGGGGCACGGGATGCTGTTCGGGCTTGCCGGCGAGGCGACTCGGCCGGAAGCCGCAATGATCGGGTTCGTCCTGGCGACGGTCACGATCGTCAGCGCCGTGTGCCTGATGATGGTCCGCGAGACGCGCTGGTTCAGCGCGGCGATCGTCCTGTCAAGCATCGTCGGGACGCTCGTCGCCGGCCAGATGTTCGGCTACGGCGCCGTCCTCGCGTTCATCGGAGCCCTCATCGCCATGCGGATCGACCGCACAGCCCCGCTGTACTGATCAGCGGGCGGCGGCGAGACCGCCCCCGGCGACGGCGGCGACACCTCGCCCGGCGACTTCGGCCACGGCCTCCCCGAAGATGCGCAGCGCGGTGGCCATCTCCTCCGCGCTCACCGTCAGCGCAGGCGACAGGCGAACGGATGACTTGCCGCATTCAAGAACGAGCAGCCCGAGCTGGAAACAGGCCGACTGGACCTGATCCGCGTGGGCCGCGGTATCGAACTCGATGCCGATCATCAGCCCGCGGCCACGGACGTCCCGGACGAGTCCCGGCCAGCCGGCCATGAGCGCCCGTAGGCCGGCCATGGCCTGCTCGCCGCGCACTCGCGCGTTCTCGACGAGGCCGCTCTCGATGAGGTCGAGCGTAGCGAGCGCCGCGGCACAGGCCACCGGGTTGCCGCCGTACGTTGAGCCGTGGGCGCCGGCGCCCCACTGTTCCATGAGGTCGGCGCGCGCGATCATGGCCCCCAGCGGCATGCCGGACGCGACACCCTTGGCGGTGAGGAGGATGTCCGGCTTCACGTCCCAGAGATCGACCGCCCACATCGCCCCGGCCCGCCCGACACCAGTCTGGATCTCATCGGCGATGAGCAGGATTCCGTGGCGGTCGCACAGCTCGCGGAGGCCGGCCAGGAATCCGTCCTCGGGCACGATGTAGCCGCCCTCGCCCTGGATGGGCTCCACGATGATCGCGGCGACTTCGTTGGCGGGCACGAGCTTGTCGAACAGGACATCGTCGAACCACTTGAGACCTTCGACCGTTCCGAACGGGGCGTGGTAGATGCCGGGCAGCAACGGCCCGAAGTGCGCGTGGTACTTCGCCTTGGACGCCGTCAGGCTCACCGCGCCGTACGTCCGGCCATGGAAGGCGCCCAGGAAGGCGACGACGTTCTGGCGCCCGGTCGCATGGCGCGCCAGCTTGATCGAGGCTTCCACGACCTCGGCGCCGGAGTTGCCCAGGAAGGTCCGAGCCCGGCCACCCTTGATCGGCGCGAGGTTCGCGAGGCGCTCGCACAGCTCCGCATAGATCGGCAGGTAGAAGTCGCTGGCCGAGAAATGGATGAGGTCGGCCGCCTGCTCCTTGATCGCCGCGACCACCTGTGGGTGCGAGTGGCCCGTGGAGGTGACGGCGATCCCCGCCGCAAAGTCCAGGAAGAGGTTGCCGTCGATGTCCTCGACGGTCAGGCCTTCGCCGCGGACCGGGACGATCGGGTAGGCGCGCGGCAGGCTCGGCGAGGTCCACGTCTCGTCATAGGTGACATGCGCCCGGGCCTTTGGGCCCGGCAGCTCGGTGACGATATGGGGAACCGGCCGCAGTTGCGCGAGCCGGGACAGGGCTTGTGCCACGGAGCACCTCAGAGCGAAGACGCATAGAGTTTATGCAGACTGGATAGCCGAGTCTAGCACGAGCCTAGACGGCAGCGAGCCCGCCCCATGCCGGCCGATGACGAGCGAATCCGCGGCGATCTCCCCGAAGCCGCGGGCGACCTCGATCGAGGCGAAGACAGCCGCGACGAGCCCGACGAGCCGGCCCTCGCCGGGACGCACGCTGACGGCACGGGCAAGGTGGTTCACCTCGCCGACCTCAGGTGACCCTTACTCAGTGAATCCGATCGAGGCTGCCAATCTATCGATGATGGCTTCGCTGGCCGGATCAGGGTGCGGGGACTTGGTCGTGAAGTAGTAACCACGTCCACCATGTACGAGGCTGCGCCCGACGATCGCGGCACCAGCGCAGGTCTGCTCCACGATCGTGGCGGGTTCCCCGGCGACGGTGCCGGATCGTGTCGTGCCCGGACAGTCGGCGGGCAGGCCGGCCGCGACGAGGGCCTCGAAGGCGGAGAGCCACTCGCTGTCAGTCATTCCGGCCGGGATCGCCATGGAGTTCATGACGAGGAACGAACTGAAGTCGGTGGGTGCCACGGCATCCTCGCCCGGGACCTCAGCGCCAGGGCTGAACTGGGCGAGGGAGTCCCAGGAACCGTCGTACTCGTTGACGACCCAACCGGCGGGGACCTCCACGCGGTACCCGTGCCGTGTGGACTCAAAGACGTCGGCAGTCGGCGATGCAGAGGGCGACGTGGAGGTCGACGGGGAGGGCCACGATGATGTCGAAGGGCCTGGCGGAGTCTGGACCAAGGGCGAGGAGGCAACGGGTCCCGATGTCGTGGTGGCCGGTACAGTGGCTCCGGAGCAGGCCGCGATGGCAAAGGCGAGCAATGTGAATGCGAGCCGAAACAGGGAGGTAATGTCTGGCAGCCTTCCTTGGGTGATCTGGCGGGTTTCAGTGGGTGGCGACGTGGACAGGGCGACGATGGGCCCGTCACCTCACGGTCAGCGTTCCGTGCATCGTCTCCCAATGACCAGTGATGCGGCAGTAGAACTCGTACGTGCCCAGCTTCGGCGACGTTAGCACGACGATGCCCTCGCTGCGCGGACACCTCGCTGCGCGGACCGACCTTCACGTCGATGCTCAGAGCGGCGACCGTGAGGGTATTAACGATCGTGTCATCGTTCCGCACCACGATCTTTGTCGTGCCATCGGCAGCGGCCGCCAGCGTGGCCGTGTCGAACGTGAGCCCGTAGGCGGTCAGCGTCGTGGCCCATTCCTTGTCGGCCGCCGAGACACGGTCGACGCCGGCGACGGTGAGGACCGCCGAGAGAAGCGACACGATGACCACCAGACCAAGGACGCCCTCGACGGCGACCGTCACGATGGACGGACCGCTCGTGCTCGTCCGACGCCGAACGTGCTGGACCAGACCGGCGACGCTGCACGCGGATGACGCGGAGCGAGCCGCGAGAAAGCCGCGACGAACGCCCCGCGCCGGGCCGTCAGTCGACGACGGTGTGGCTCTGCTCCCGCATGAACTGTGCGACGTAGTACATCGACAGGCCGGCCTTGCCGGTGGACCCGCTGCCCTTCCAGCCACCGAACGCCTGGACGCCCGGCCAGGCGCCGGTCGTGGCGCCGGCGCGCCGGTTGACGTACAGCACGCCGGCCTCGATCTCATCGAGGAAACGCTCCACTTCCGCGGGGTCCTCGCTGTACACGCCGGCCGTCAGTCCATAGGTGGAGTCATTTGCCAGCGCGAGCGCCTCGCCCAGCGAATCGACCTTCGAGACGGCGGTGAACGGGGCGAACAGCTCGTCCTGGAACAGGCGGTGCCCGGCCGGCAGGCCCACGACGGTCGGCTCCACGTAGAAGCCCCGCGCGAGGTCGCCCTCGGTCAGGTGCTCGCCCCCGGTGAACACGCGACCATCCTGGCGAGCTTCGGCGACGGCTTCCTGCTGGCGCGCGACCGCCTTCGCGTCGATGACCGGCCCGAGCCAGTTCTCGCGCAGGATCGGGTTGCCGATGGTGAGCTGCTCGGTCTTCTCCACCAGCAGGCGGATCAGCTCATCGTGGACCGGGCGCTCGACGTATACCCGCGAGTTCGCTGAGCACTTCTGCCCGCCGAACCCGAATGCCGAACGCATGATCCCCTCGGCCGCCTCCTCGAGGTCCGCCGACCGGGTCACGATCGCCGGATTCTTCCCGCCCATCTCCACGATGCACGGGCGCGGCCAGTGCTTCGAGAAGGACTTGAACAATCGGAAGCCGACGTCGTAGGACCCCGTGAACACGACGCCATCGATGCCCCTGTTCATCTGGAGCTCTTCGCCCACGGTGTCGCCGGGACCCATGACGAAGTTGATGACGCCCGCCGGGAGACCCGCATCCGCAAACGCCTGGACCAGGTTGACGCCCGACAGCGGGGCCGCAGAAGCAGGCTTGTAGACGGCGGTGTTGCCGCTCATGACCGCGGCGGCGACGGGACCGGCCGCGAGGGCCATCGGGAAGTTGAACGGGCTGATGACCGCGAAGACGCCGTGCGGGCGGAGGATGGTGCGCGTGTGGACCGACGCGTCCCCGAGGTTGTCCATCGGGTGGTCGTAGCCGGCGTTGTCCTCCATCGTCTGGGCGTAGTAGCGGATGAGGTCGGCCGCCTCCTCCACCTCGCCCAGGGCCTCGAGCCGGTTCTTCCCGACCTCGTAGGCCATGTCGGCGCCATACACCATCAGACGCTCGGAGATGAGGTCCGCCGCACGTCGGAGAATCGCGAGCCGCTCCTGCCAGGGGGTCTTCCGCCAGGCCGGCTGGGCGCGGCGGGCGGCCTCGACGGCACGCTGAACGTCGCCCTCATCGCCCCTGGCAAACGTACCCAACAGGATGTCCGTGTCGATCGGCGAACGGACCTCGAATGACCCGGCCCCGCCCTCCACCCACTGCCCATCGATGTAGTTGCGATGGTGACGACCGAGGCCGGCCTGCGATGCGACGACACCCGCCTCATACATCGCGTGGAGGTCTTCGTTGTCGGCGCGGAGGGTGGCGTAGGTGATCTTGATTCGCGGTTTCGATTCAGTCGTCATCGGGGTGGTCTCCACGTTCGAGGGCGGGCGCGGGGTCGTGCGCCCGAGGTGCAATCCGACGTCGCCGCCAGTCTAGACTCTCGCCTGCGTCTCCACCCGAGCCCGGATGACGCAGACGGTCAGGCGCGACTCGCGAGCAGCGCGGCCACGACCTCGAGCAGGTTCGCGCCGACGCCTTCCGGCCGCCTCGGCCCACGGAGCCGGCCGGCCGCTTCCGCGGCTGCGACGTCCGCCCGATTCGTCTTGCCGGTCAGGACGAGGATCCCGCGCAACCCGGTCCGTCGGGCCGCCGCGACATCGGAATCGAGGTCGTCTCCGACCATCGCCACGTCGGACCGCCGAAGCCGAGACCCGCCGGCCGTCCGGACGTCGGCGGCCAGCTCACGAAACGCTTCACGAAAGACGACCGGCGACGGCTTGCCCGCCACGGTTGCCCGCTGCCCGAGGGCATGCTCCAGCCCGACAACCAGCGCGCCGGCGTCGAGTGTCACCCCCTTCGGGGTCACCCACCACAGGTTCCGGTGCATGGCCACGAACGCCGCGCCGGCCCTGAGGTGCCGAAACGCAATGTCGAGGTTGCGAAACGAGAGTTCATCGCCGGCATCGCCGATGACGACCGCAGCGACCCGGGCATCGGGCGCGTCGGCCTGTTCGGGCGTGACCAGCTGCTGGCCGGCCCACTCCCGCCGGGCGTCGTCCGAGGCGAACACCAGGAGCGGTTCTCCGGCGTGATGTCGCGCCGTATGAGCCGCTGCGGCGGAGGCGGCGGTGATGATCGTCGACGGGCTCACCTGGCGCCCGAACTGGCGGGACACGCCGGCCGCGAGGCTCTCCCGATGCGCCAGCGAGAAGTTGGTGACCACACGATGCGGGATCCCCGCCGCCGTGAGCTGTGCGAGGGCCTCGGCTGCGCCCGGGAGTGGCTTCCCGGCGTACAGCAACACCCCGTCGGCGTCGAGGACGAGGCCGCGGACACCGCGCAGCGCCTCCCGCAGGTCAATCGAAGGAGCGGGCGTGGGGCGGGCGATCCCGGTCATCTGCCGATGGTAGTCTCCGGCGAGGCTGATGGGGCCCGGAGAGCGGAGGGCGACGTGCAGGGACTGCTGGACGGCAAGAAGGCGCTCATCTTCGGCGTCGCCAACGACCACTCCATCGCGTGGGGCATCGCGAATGCGCTCCACGATGCCGGTGCCACGGTTGGCTTCTCGTCCGTCGAGAGCCTCATCGAGCGGCGCGTGCGGCCGCTCGCGACCTCCATCGGCGCCGACTTCGTGGAACCCTGCGACGTGCAGTCGGACGAGGAGATCCGCGCCGTCATGACGAAGTGGCAGGCGGCCCATGGCCAGATTGACATCCTCGTGCATGCCCTCGCCTTTGCCCGCCGCGAGGACCTCGAGGGGGCGTTCGTGGACACATCGCGCGACGGGTTCGCGCTGGCGCTCGATATCTCGGCCTACTCGCTGGTCGCGCTCGCCCGCGAGGCACGCCCGATGCTCCGGCCCGGATCCAGCGTGCTCACCCTGAGCTACTACGGGGCCGAGAAGGTCGTGGCGCACTACAACGTGATGGGTGTCGCCAAGGCCGCGCTCGAGGCGAGCGTGCGCTACCTCGCCGCCGACCTGGGCCCCGGGGGCGTCCGGGTCAACGCGATCAGCGCCGGGCCGGTTCGCACCCTGGCCGCCTCGGGCATCGCCGGGTTCAAGAAGCTGTACGGATCCTTCGCCGACGTCGCGCCACTGCGGGCGAACATCACGCCCGAGGATGTCGGCAAGACGGCCCTGTGGCTGTGCTCGGACCTGGCCTCCGCGGTGACCGGTGAGGTCATCTACGTCGACGGCGGGTTCAACGTCATGGGCGTCCCGCTCGGCGATGGCTGAGAGACGGCCCGGGGGACACTCGGCGCCCAGTCATCGGGCCGAACGGCACTCGAACCCATCGTTGGTTCCTCACGAAACTTCGCCTGCCGGCCGCCCGGTCGGCGGACTCGTCACGTAGCCGGAGTCGCGAGATGGTGGCGATACAGCCATTGGCAGCCGCGACGGTCGCGGCCCCGATCCTGACCTGCACGGGCCTCCGCAAGCGTTTCGGCGCCCGCCAGGCCGTGGACGGTGTCGGGTTCGAGATCGCGCGGGGGGAAACCTACGGATTGCTCGGGCCAAACGGGGCCGGCAAGACCACGACGATCTCGATGGTGTGCGGCATCCTCGCCAGGGACGAAGGCACCGTCACCGTGGCCGGCCAACCCCTGGATATCGGATCGACGAAGGCCAAGGACGCAATCGGCTACGTCCCCCAGGACCTCGCCATCTACCCGGATCTGACCGCCCGCGAGAACCTCAACTTCTTCGGGCGACTGTATGGGATGGGCGGGCGAGATCTCGCCCGCCGGGGCGACGAGATCCTGGCGGTCGTGGGCCTCGCCGACCGGGCGAAGGAGCGCACGGAGCACTTCTCGGGCGGGATGAAGCGCCGGCTCAACATCGGCATCGGCCTGTTGCACACACCGCAGCTCCTCATCCTCGACGAACCTACTGTCGGCGTGGACCCACAGAGCCGAAACGCGATCCTGTCGAGCGTCGAGGCCCTCAGCGCCGAGGGCATGGGGATCCTGTACACGACCCACTACATGGAGGAGGCCGAGCGGCTGTGCGACCGCGTCGGGATCATCGACGAGGGCCGGATCATCGCCGAGGGGACTCGGCGGGAGCTCGTCGCGCTGGTCGGCAAGCTCGACAAGGTGACGCTCTCGGCCACCGGCGACCTGGCGGGGGCCGCCGAGGCGATCCGCAGGATAGCGGGAGTCGAGGATGTGACCCAGCATGAGGACGGAATCGACGTCCTGGTCGCCGAGGCGCGCGGACGCCTGCCGGCGATCATGGCCGCCGTCATCGGCGATGGGGTCTCGATCAGGACGGTGGAGGTGGTCGAGCCGGACCTGGAGGCCGTCTTCCTTCACCTGACCGGCAAGGCCCTCCGCGAATAGGCAGCCGACGGGAAGGCCACCGTGCGCATCGCACTCATCATCGCGCGCCGGATCATTCGCCAGCGCGTGCGAGACCGGACAGCGCTGATCTTCGCCATCCTCACGCCGCTTGGGCTGGCGCTCGCGTTCTCGGTCCTCCTCCCGAACGACTTCTCGACGTTTCATACCAGGTTCGTCGTCGTGGACCAGGACGCCGGCCCAATGGCCAGGGTGCTCGCAGATGACGTCCTCGGCGGGGTGATCGTGGCCAGAGTCGCCGATGTCGACACGCTGGACACCGAAAGCGCGGCGACGGAGGAGGTCCGCGCGGGAGAGGCCAGCGCCGCGATCATCATCCCGGCCGGCTTCAGCTCCGCGATCCAGTCCGGGTCGCCGACCGAACTCCGGATCCTGGGCGGCGAGTATGCGATCTCGCTCGAGATCGCCCGGTCGATCGTCAGCCGATTCGCGAACGACGTCGGCGCGGTCCAGCTCATGGTCACGACCGCCGTCGCGACCGGTGGCACGGCGGATCCGGCCATCATCCAGAGCGCGCAGGCGGCGCTGGCGGATCCCGGACCGATCTCTGTCATCACCCAGGCGACCGAGCATCGCCAGGCGAGCCTCGCGACGTTCTACGGCGCCGCAATGGCGATCATGTTCGTCTTCTTCGCAACCCAGTACGGCGCGCTGGCCATCCTCGCCGACCGCCAGGCCGGGACGCTGCCGCGGCTGCTCGCCGCGCCGATCGCGCCCGGGTCGATCGTCCTGGGCGCATCGCTCGCCGGGCTCGTCCTGGGACTGATCTCGATGACGGTTCTCGTCGTCGCGACGACCGTCCTGCAAGGCGCGGACTGGGGTCCGCCGGTCCTCCTGGCCCTCCTCATCGTCGCGGCGGTGATCGCGGCGATGGGCATCTCGATGGTCGTCTCGAGCCTGGCCAGGACAGCGCAGCAGGCGGGTGGTCTCAATGCGGTCGTCGCCTTCTCGATGGCCGCCATCGGCGGCGTCTTCGTTCCGCTCTCGCAGGCCCCCGAGACGATGGTCGGGCTCGCCCAGATCACCCCGCACGCGTGGTTCCTGCGTGGCATCGATACCCTCTCGGGAGGCTCTCCCGGGGTCGTCGACATCGCGCCCTCCCTCGCCGTTCTATTGGGGATGGGGATCGTGACGGGCGCTATCGGCCTCGCCCGGGCCCGCCGGACGCTGGTGCCGCAATGAAGGTCCTCGTCATCGCCTGGACCAACCTCGTCCGAACCCTCAGGGATCGGCTCGGGCTGTTCTTCATCGTCCTCATGCCGATGATCATCATCATCACCCTCGGCATCACGTACGGCGGGCAAGGCTCGGTTCGCGTCGGGGTGGTGGACGCGGATGGAGGTCCGTTCGCGGTCGAGCTCGTCGACGCGATCGGGGATACGACAGGCGACGCGCAGATCGAGATCCGCCATTACGCGACCGTGGATGAGCTGCGCGACGTGGTCTCTCGTGGCCATGTCCAGTTCGGGCTCGCGATTGCCGGCGGGTACGATGCCGCGCTTCGTACCGGGCAGCCCGGAAGCGTGGAGTTCATGGCACCACCAACCTCGGCGTCGAGCGCCGTTCAGGCGACGGCGGAGCGCGCCGTCGCCACCCAGGCGGCCCTGATCCGTGCGGCCCGGTTTGCGACCGCCACGAACGGGATCAGCTTCGATGCCGCCCTGGCCGCCGCGCGAACCGCTCGGGCCGGGGCGGCCGGCGTGAGCGTGACGGTCGCGTCGGTCGTGACCTCCGCCACGTCTCGCGCCAGTGGCTTCAGCATCGGCGCCCAGAGCCAGCTCGTGCTGTTCATGTTCCTCACGTCGCTCGTCGGTGCGGCCGAACTGGTCCTTACTCGCCAGCTCGGCATCTCGCGCCGGATGCTCGCCACCCCGACGGGACCCTGGACGATCATCGTGGGCGAGGGACTCGGTCGGGTCGGGCTGGCCGTCTTCCAGGGCGCCTTCATCGTCCTCGCCTCATGGTTCCTGTTCCAGGTCGACTGGGTCGATCCGGCGGCGACGATCGCGATCGTCGCCATCTTCTCGTTCGTGGGGGCCGGCGCCGCGATGCTCGTCGGGACGATCGCCTCGAACCCGAGCCAGGCAGGCGCCCTCGGCCCGGCGCTTGGCCTGGTGTTCGGACTGCTGGGCGGGACGATGGTGCCGATCGAGGTCTTCCCCGAGGCGATGCGCACGGTCGCGCACGTGACGCCACATGCCTGGGCGATGGACGCCTTCCGGGCTCTCCTCTTTGACGACGCCACGCTCGCCGACGTCGTGCCGCAGCTCGGGGTCCTCGTCCTCTTCGCGGTCGGTCTCGTCGGACTCGCGGTGCTGCGCTTCCGTCAGTTGCTGCGCACGGGAGCGATCTAGTACCGCCTCAGGCGCGGGCGAGCTCCGCGTCAATCTCCTCCGGCAGGGCTCGAATCGGGATGGTCGCCCGGAATCCGTACCGATCGTCGAGGTCGGAAGGAAGCCGGCTGTTGCGAATCGCTCACCCGATCATCGTAGGGTGGCGACCGGCCCATCGGCGCTGAAGGGCGACCCGAAGCGCCCGGCGTCCAGCTGCGGCGTGACTGCGACGGAGCGACCCAGGATGAGGTCCGCCACAAGGCGGGCGGAGGCCGGCCCGGTGGAGATGCCCCATGGTCCGTGGCCCGCACAGACGTACAGGCCCGCCACGTCCGGCACCGCTCCGATCAGCGGCCGGCGGTCCTCCGCCATGGGCCGGGCGCAGGCGCGCACGCCGCGGATCGCCGCGTCGGCAAGGCCGGGTACGAAGCTGCTGCCTCGCTCGAGCAGCGGAACCAGCCACGAGGCCGGGTCCGGCTCGTCCTCCAGGAACGTCGACCCTACCGCACTGAATCCCCCGGCCGTCACGAGGCTGAACTCCCCTCCCGGTGGCTTGTCGACCACGGCTTCCCGCCCGTCAGAGCGCGACGAGGACGGGCCCGACGGCGCCTTGGCTCCGATCGAGACGTCGATCTCGGCCTCCTCGAGGACGTGGTGGGGCGGCCCGGCCAGTTCGGTCTCAACGACGACGCCCCACACGGGCCTGATCGGATGCCATCGTTCTGCTGGATCGATGAGCTCGGAGGTCCAGGGTCCGGCGGCCACGAGGACGGCGTCCGCCGGCACCAACCGATCATGGACGCGCACCCCGACGCATCGGCCGTTGACGACTTCCGGCGTGGCGGCCTTGCCGACCCGGATCGTTGCGCCGCCTCGCTCGGCGAGCGTGGCATAGGCATACGTTGATGCCGCCGGCGGGACCGGGTACCCGGTCATGACGCGACACGCTGCCAGGCCCGGGGCCAGTGACGGCTCGAGGGCCAGCAGGGCGGTACCCTCCAGGACCTCGGGTCGGAGGACCGGGTCCGTGACGGCGAGATCAGTTGCGCGCCGTCGAACGACATCGCCGTTGCGTGACACGAAGAGCAAGCCGGCCGGCTCGAGGGGCAGATGGAATCCGGCGTCCGCGGCCGACAGCTCGCGGTAGAGCTCCACCGTCTCCACGTGGAGCGGAACCAGCGCCGGGTCGATCGGATACTGCACCACGCCGGAGTTGGCCCCCGAGGCGCCCGACGCGAGCCCATCACGGTCGTAGATCGTGACGCGGGCGCCCTCCCTGGCCAGGAACGTGGCCGCAGCCGTGCCGACGATCCCGCCACCGATGATGACGACATCCGGCGTGCTCATGACGTCACTCTACAGAAGCGCGTCCGAGCGGTAGGCGATGACCTCGATGCGTTCGAGCGTGATCAGGTCGCCGGTCACCATCGCGTCAAGCTCCGGCAGGATCGCCCGGACACGATCCTCGGCGTCGACGACTTCGATCAGCACGGGCAGGTCCTCCGACAAGCAGGGTCGAGAAGGTCGTGTACGCCCCCGAGGACTCGTCCCAGGTGGTGCTCCGCATGTCCGGACGCGCTCAGCCGGCCCCGCGTCGTGTGAATATGCCGATTCCTTCCATCAGGTGCAAACAGCCGAGCCGACGTTGCGAGTAGTGCAAACAACTCCACCAACGGGCGGGACGCGGCTGACTCCGTTGCGTCGGGCGCAAGGAACCGACGAGAGCATCGGCCAACCTCTCCAACTCAGGCGGGTCGGGCTGATCCCCTTGCGTCACGCGCAAAGAGACAACGAGACCGCGGCGCACGGGTGCCCGCATCCCGAAGTTGTTTGCATCTGGTGCAATTCGGACATCCGCCGGTCATCGCCCGGACGGAACACCCGGGCCAGGCGACCCACGCAGGGCGGGCCGGCCGGCACTGCCCGACGGCCACCATGTGGCCAACACTTGGTTCTCTGCGTCGGAGGTGCTCCAGATGACCCGAGTCCTCGTCGTGAACCACGACATCGACCTTGCCGATGAGGAGGTGGACTCGCTGCGGCGCCGGGGATACGACGTGACCGAGTGCGGCGGCCCGATCGGAGCGCACTGTCCGGTCCTGTCCGGGCGCCCGTGTACCCTGGCCGACGAGGCGGACGTCCTCGTCTACGACGCCTGGTCGACGGGTGAGCCTGATGGCGCCCAGCGACTCATCGAGGGCCTCCGTGAACTCCACCCCGACATCCCGGTCGTGCTGACCGCCTCTGGAATGGAGCCCGACTGGATCGAGACAGTCGGCAGCCACAGGATCACGCCGCTCGTCGGCATCCCGAGCGGCGCCCGGCTTGCCGAGGCGATCGAGGAGGCACTGGCCAAGGCTCGCCCGGCACCCGTCGCCGGCTGACCAAGCCTTGGGCCGGGCCGGCTCCCGCTGGGCCGAGCGCGGCAACCGGAGTTGCGTGCTCGGCGTGCTAGGCTGCGCACGCCGCCTGCGGGCGCGCCACGGGCGGGAGTAGCTCAGTTGGTAGAGCGTCAGCCTTCCAAGCTGAATGTCGCGAGTTCGAGCCTCGTCTCCCGCTCCAGTCCTCGGCTCCGTCCTCAGTCGGACCGCCGATAGGCCGACATTCCGACTGCCGGGATCAGCGGTGCCGTGCCTTCGACGAGCTGCCGACCGCGAAGCCGGATATCAGGCCCGGATCGAATCCACCTGAGATTCACCACATGATGATTCGGGGCCCACGCCGTCATGGGACTGCCGCGCTGATGCTGGCGTTCATCCTTGCGGCCTGTACGGTGGCCCCGACTTCGACATCATCAGTAGGGACTGCGTCACCAGGACCGTCCGGCAGCGCCCACGCCACCGGGACGGCCACTGGGACAGCCGGTCCAGCCGCCGCAACCGCGACGCCGGACGTGAGGCCCGTGGACTGGGACCCAAGCCGCGTGGCCGTCGGCTTCAGCACGCTCACCACCGTTCCCGGCCGGCCGCTTGCGATCGCGAACGCCGGCGACGGCAGCGGCCGCATCTTCGTGGCCGAGCAGGGGGGACGGGTGTACCTCATCAGGAACGCCCACGTCGTCGCGACGCCGTTCCTCGACGTCTCCGGTCAGGTCAGCGGCGGCGGCGAGCAGGGGCTGCTCGGTCTCGCCTTTCACCCGCGCTTCACGACCGACCATCGGGTGTTTGTCGACTACACGGACCGCACCGGCGATACGATCGTGTCGTCCTTCCTGGTTGACCCGGGCACGCCCGACACCGTCGTCCCGGGCAGTGAGGTCGTCATCCTCACCGTCGACCAGCCCTATTCGAACCACAACGGCGGCACGATCCAGTTCGGGCCGGACGGGTACCTCTACATCGCGCTCGGCGACGGCGGCTCGGGAGGCGACCCACACAACAACGGTCAGGGACTGGACACGCTGCTCGGAAAGATTCTCCGGATCGACATCGACCATCCGTCGGGCGGGAACGCCTACGGAATCCCGGCGTCGAACCCGTTGGTGGCAGAGCCCGGAGCTCGTGGCGAGATCTGGCTGTTCGGGCTCCGAAATCCGTTCCGCTTCTCGTTCGATCGTGCGGGCGGCGACCTGTGGATCGGCGATGTCGGCCAGGACGCCTGGGAGGAGGTCGACGTCGCCCGGGCGGGCGCCGGAGGGCTGAACTTCGGCTGGCGGATCACGGAAGGCGGCCACTGCTACAACCCGCGCACCGGCTGCTCAACGACGGACCTCGTGCCGCCGGTCACGGAGTATGCCCACGACTTCGGGTGCTCGGTCATCGGCGGCAACGTCTATCGCGGCGCTGCCCAGCAGGTACTCCGCGGCGGCTACGTGTTCTCGGACGCGTGCAGCGGGCTGACGTGGGCGGTCAACGCGGCCGGTTCCGGCTCGCAGGCACTGGTCAAGGTCGCGGACGGGCCTTCCGGGATCGCCGGCTACGGCGAGGATGAAGCCGGTGAGCTCTACGCCGCGGACCTGGACGGGCACATCTACCGGGTGACGGCGACCGCCCGCTGAGGGATGCGCGACGAGGGCCGAGTCAGGCCTTTCGTTCGAGGATCGGGCGGGCGACCTCGGGCTGATCCACCACGAACGCGAACATCGCACGATCGCCCCACCGGCCCAGGAACAGGTGGCCGTAGATATTCACGCCGGCATCCGCGAGGGCCCGGGAAAGGCGGGCCATCCCGCCCGGCCGATCGTCCACCTCGGTGAGGATCGATTCACCCTCGACGTAGACGTAGCCGCCCTCATCGAGGACCCGGCGTGTCGTGTCGTCATCGGCCGTGGTCATGATGACGTGGCCGGCGCCGCCGATACCACCACCGCCGATGGCGCGCAGGTCCACGTCGCGAGCGGCAAGCGCTTCGGCGAGGTTCGCCATTGCCCCGGGCTCGTTCTTCAACTGGACGACAAACTGGTTGGCCATGGGTTCCTCCGCGGGACGGGGCGCGATCGCCGGCACCCGAGGCCTCATCCTACCGGCCCGGGGACGTCCGCGCCGCGCCGCCGCTAGGATCACGCGGTGAGCCCGCTCGATCCCACCCATACCTTCCTCCTCAGGGCGACGGCTGAGGATCTGCCACCCGGGGTCGCCGCGGCGCTCAGGAACGCGTCCCCGGACATGGCGGGAGCTCGCCGACGGACGGTCGTCGCCGGCGGGATCCCCTGGGCGACCGCCGAGTGGGGTGATCCGTCCGCGCCACCCGTCCTGCTGGTCCACGGCGTGACGTCGAACGCGGAAACGTTCTGGCGGGTCGGTCCGGCTGTCGCCGCGGCGCGGCGGCACGTGGTCGCGGTGGACCTGCCGGGCCACGGCCGCACGGGCCACTGGCAAGGGCGATATCGGTTTGCGGAGACGGCCGAGGATCTCGCTGGGTTCATTCGGGCGGCGAAGCTGGACCGCCCGGACCTCGCGGTGCTCGGACACTCCTGGGGAGGCATGGTCGTTGCGGAACTACCGGCCGCCGGCCTTCGACCGGCCCGACTGATCCTGCTCGACCCACCGGCGCTGCCGGTCGCCGCGATGGAGCTGATGACCCACGATCCGAACGAACGGCACCACGACGATCTGGCCGAGGCGGTCGCCGCAATCGGCGCGGCGAACCCGGGCTGGTCGGACGGCGACGTCCACGCGAAGGCGCTCGGTCTCACGCTGTTCGAACAGCCGGCCGCTCTTGCCGTCCTCATCGACAACGGCGACTGGGATGGCGGCCTCGGCGCGCTCGGTGACCCCAGAGCCGGCGACGTCCCGGTCTGGCTCATCCGGGGCACGTTCGAACAGGGTGGGCTCATTCCCGATGCGGTCGTCCCCTCCTTCGTCGCCCGGATCGGTGCCGACCACGTCACGACGATCGCGGACGCGCCTCACTCGACCCAGCGCACGCACCCCGAGGCAACGACCCTCGCGATCCTGGGAGCACTCGGCCTCGCGGAGTGGGCCGAGCGGGCCGAACGCTAGCCTGAAGTCGCGGCCGAAGACTCGCTGGGAGCGGGTCCGCGGCGCCGGAGGGCAACGGCGCGCTGATAGGCCGCCACATACGCCGGCGCTGAACCGGTCCGCCAATCGAAGTCGACGGCCATGCCGCGGTCCAGCAACGCCTGCCACGCCGGACCGCCGGCCCGGAAGAGCGTCGCGAAGGCAGTGCACGCCCCGCGCAGGGCGTCGGGCGTGGCATCGCGGAAGGCGAAGCCCGTGCCGGCCCCCGGATGGGCTGACTCATCCACAACCGTGTCGGCGAGCCCGCCGGTCGCGTGCACGATCGGTGGCGTGCCGTACCGGAGTGAGACCATCTGGCCCGTGCCGCACGGCTCGAATCTCGAGGGCATGAGGAACCCGTCCGAACCGGCGTAGATCCGGCGCGCCATGTCCCGATCAAACCGCTCGATGAGCGCAACGCGGTCGGGGCGGGCGATGGCCAGATCGCGCAATCCGCCGACGAGCTCGGCCGGTCCTGATCCCTGGACGATCAGCCGGATGCCGTCGTCCACCAGCGCGGGGGCCGCATCGGCCAGGAGGTCGAAGCCCTTCTGCGGATCGAGTCGCCCGATCATGCCGAGCACCGGCCCGCCATCCGCAGGATCCATGGCGAGGCGCGTCAGCAGGTCGGCGCGGCAGGCAGCCTTGCCGAACCGGTCGGAGCGCGAATAGGTCGCGGCGATCACCTCGTCCGTCGCCGGGTCCCACAGCTCCGTATCGAGGCCGTTGAGAATCCCGGTGAACCGATCCCCGCGCGCACGGAGCGCTCCGTCCAGGCCCATCCCGAACTCCAGCTCGAGGGCCTCCCGGGCAAAGCCCGGGCTGACCGTGTTGACGAGGTCCGCTCGGTCAATCGCCGCGCGCAGAAGATCGACACCGGGCGCCTCGGGCGGGACGGCCGCGTCCCACTCCTCACCGAGCTCGGCCACGCGATCCCGTGGCGTCCAGCCGTGATACGCCAGGTTGTGCACCGTGAGCAAGACCGCGGGTCCGGCCACTCCCGGATCCACGTAGCAGACCGCGGGCGCAGCATGCCAGTCGTGGAGATGGAGGACATCCGGCGGTCGTCCTTCGATACGCAGGACCTCGAGCGCGGCGCGGCAGAACAGACCGAACCGCCACGCGTTGTCGGCGTAATCGCCGGTCGCGTCGCCGTAGTAGCCCCCGTCGCGATCGAAGGCGGCCGGGTGATCGACGAGTCGGAGGCGGTACCCGTCAGCGGAAACGTCGACGATCCGGACGGACGTTCGTCCAGGGCCGCCGGCTCGCGGGTTCCCCACTCGCGGGTCCCCCACCGTGACCGTACGCTCCCCGACGACGCGGTCCGGCGGGATCACCACGTCCCGGTACCGAGGGAGGAAGACGTCGACCGGGGTCTCGAGATCCCCGGCGGCCATGGAACCGAGTGCCCGGGCCAGTGCGTCGACCACGTCGGCCAGGCCACCGGTCTTGGCCCAGGGCTCGCACTCGGCGGCAAGAAACGCGACACGCAGGGGCATGCGGCCATGGTAGCGAGCCGCCTGCGAGCCGCTTGCGAGGCGCCTGCGAGGCGCGGCGTCAGCCGGCGCTCCGACTCCGCGTCAGCGGGGCGCGGCCTGGATGAGGCACGGCCTGGACGGGGGGCCGTGAACGCGCACCGTGCGGTATGACCGCTGGCCGGAACCGCGGGCCCAGTCTTGAACGCTGCGAGAGCAGCTCCGACGCCGCGGATCGGTCCGGCGACCCGTGTCGGGCAAACCTGCTCGCCCAGCGAGCGAATCGGCGCCGAGACGGCGCTTCCTCGGTCGTACCGCTCGCCCGGCGTTCAAGCCGTTGGAGGGGGAGGGCGTTCAACCGGTTGGGAGGGAGGGCGTTCAAGCCGTTGGAGGGGGAGGGCGTTCAACCGTTGGAGGGGGAGGGCGTTCAAGCCGTTGGAGGGGGAGGGCGTTCAACCGGTTGGCGGAGCGCGCCAACCGTTGCCGGGGCCGGGGTTGAACCCGCGGGGGAGAGGACGCGACTACGCTCTGCGGCGTTGCTGAACCGGTACAATCACGCCTTCATGGATCCGCTCGTGAAGATCCCGTCGGTGCGACCGACCCTTGTCCGCGTGCCGCCGGCCCTCGAGGGGCTGGAGCGGCTCGCCTATAACCTGTACTGGACCTGGCACCCCAGCGCCAAGGCGCTCTACAGTCGCCTGGACCCGATCACGTGGAGCCGCACACACAACCCGATCCCGGTCCTCGCCAGCCCGATCCAGTGGGCCGGATTCCTCGATAACTCGGACTTCATGGCGGAGTACCGCGACGTGATCGGCGCGTTCGATCACTACCTCGCGAACGGCCGCGACCACTGGTTCAACCAGCGTCACGCCAACGAACTGGACGGCCCTATCGCGTATTTCTGCGCCGAGTACGGGATCCACGAATCGCTCGGGATCTACTCGGGCGGCCTGGGCGTGCTGGCGGGCGATCACCTGAAGGCGGCCAGCGACATGGCCCTGCCACTGGTGGGCGTCGGGCTCCTCTATCGGCGGGGCTACTTCCGCCAGTCGATCGACGCGGACGGTCACCAGGAACACGCCTACCCGAACTACGAACCCTCTCGCTTGCCACTCAGCCGTGCCCTCGACCGCGCGGGCGACCCGCTGACCATCACCGTGGAGCTGCCCGGACGCGATGTCCGTGTCGATGTCTGGAGCGCCCAGGTCGGTCGCGTGCCGGTGCTCCTTCTGGACACGGACACACCGGAGAATCACCGGGCCGATCGCCCGATCACCCACATCCTGTACGTCCGCGGTCGCGAGATGCGGCTCCACCAGGAGCTCATCCTCGGCGTTGGCGGAGTGCGCGCCATCCGGGCGCTGGGATTGGCGCCGGCCGTGTGGCACCTGAACGAGGGCCACTCCGCCTTCCTGCTCGCCGAGCGAGCGCGCGAGGCCGTCGCCGATGGCGCGACGCTGGACGAGGCCTTTGCGCGGATCCGCACGAACAGCGTCTTCACCATCCACACGCCCGTCTCGGCCGGTAACGAACGGTTCGACGCCGATCTGATCCGTCGCATCGCCGGGCCGATGCTGGACGGCGACGGGCGCCCAGGGACCGGAGGCGTCCCGGTGGATCGAGTTCTCGAGGTGGGCCTGGGCCCCGACGGCGATCCGACACAGTTCGACATGACGGCCTTCAGCCTCCGCCTCACGAAGGATGCCAACGCCGTCAGCCGGCTCCACGCGGAGACCGCCAACGCGACGTGGCAAGGCACGGTGGCGCACGAGATCCGGGCGGTCACGAACGGCATCCACACGCCGACGTGGGTCGGCCGTCCGATCGGCGAGCTCCTGGAGCGCCATCTCGGTGCCAACCTGGATCACCTGGACGCGACCACTGCCGGCGGGCCGATGGTGGGAGCGCCTGGACCAGATCCCCGATGCCGAGCTGTGGGAGGCGCACCTCCGCCAGAAGGGCGAGCTCTCGCACTTCGCCCGTGGCCGGCTGCGCGTGCAGCTGGCCCGCCACGGCGAGGCGCCCCGGACGCTCGACGAGCTCGAGGACGTCCTGGATCCCGCGGCCCTGACCATCGGGTTCGCGCGGCGTTTCGCGACGTACAAGCGGGCCAGCATGGTCTTCACCGACGTGGATCGTCTCGCCCGGCTCGTTCACGACGTCGAGCGGCCGGTCCAGATCGTGTTCGCGGGCAAGGCCCATCCGGCAGACCGGCCCGGGCAGGCGGTGATCCAGGAGATCTTCGCGCGGACACGCAGCCGAGCGCTCCGCGGCAAGGTCTTCATCCTCGAGGACTACGACCTGCGCATCGGCCGCTTCCTCGTGCAGGGCGTGGACGTGTGGCTCAACAATCCGCGCCGACCACTCGAGGCGTCCGGGACCTCGGGCATGAAGGCGGCGGCGAACGGCGTGCTCAATGCAAGCGTGCTCGACGGCTGGTGGGATGAGGGCTTCGACGACGACAACGGCTGGGCGATCGGCGGTCGCGAAATCAGCTCGGACGAATCCGCACAGGATTGGTCCGATGCGCAGGATCTGTATCGGATCCTCGAACAGGAGATCGTGCCGGCCTACTACGAGCGCGATGCGAATGGACTGCCGGCCGCCTGGCTCGGCTGGATGCGTCGCTCGATGGCAAAGGCAATCTGGCGTTTCTCGACGACCAGGATGCTCCACGAGTACACGGAACAGGTCTACTTGCCCGCGGCGGGCGTCGCTCCGGTCGGCGCCGCGCGCGACTGACGCGGCCGTCACGGGCTCGGCACGCGGCTGACCCGCGCGTGGGCTCAGTCGTCCACGAGGACGAGCGCAGTTCTCCCGTCGAGCTTGAGTCGGTCCGCCGCCGCGCCCAGGTCGGCTCGGCCGATGCTGAGACCCTGGATCGGGCGCAACCCTGTCGCGGCGTCCTGCGGGATACGGATCATCTGGGGCTCGTCGCCGGCATTGAGGATCACGAGTGCCCGATGACCCTCGGCCCCCCGCTCCAGGATCACGGTCCGCCCCTCGGCGGCAAGGACACGAACCTCTCCCCGACGCAACGCGACGTGTTGGTGCCGCGCGTCGATGGCGGACTTGATGTACGCGCGATGCTCGAGCCCGGCAGGCTCGACGCCCTCGAGTCGCTCCGGGTATGCCCTGCGGCAGTCGGGGTCGTGCCCGCCGCTCATGGCGAGCTCGTCGCCGTAGTAGATCGATGGCGTGCCCGGCAGCGTGAGGTGGAGCAGCGCCGCCAGTCGCAGTCGTACCGGGTCCTCGCCGAGCACGGTCCGTGCCCGCGGTGAATCGTGGCTGCCGATCAGGTTGAACTGCACGGCGGTGGCTTCGGGCGCGTTGAGCGTCATGTTCTGGACCAACCGCTCGCCGAACCCGGGCCCGTCCAGCTCCACCAGGTTCGCGCGATACTCCGACTGGCGCTCGATCACGGCTCGATCCAGGTGCGGACCGCCGACGAAGCCGAGGATCGCCATGGCCAGCGGGTAGTTCATCAGGGCGTCGAATCGATCACCGATCAGCCAGTCGGGCGCCTCATGCCAGATCTCGCCGACGAGATAAGCCTCGGGATTGATCGCCCGCACGCGGCGCCGGAACTCGGGCCAGAAGGTGGGATCCTCGATATCTGTCGGGACGTCGAGTCGCCATCCGTCGATGCCGAACCGGGTCCAGTGTTCGGCCGCCCCAAGGAGGAACTCACGCACCTGTGGGTTCTCGATCCGGAGCTTTGGCAGCGAGGGCACGTCCCACCACGACCGGTACCCGCGCGGTCCCCGCTCCGGACAGAGCCGATCCTCGTAGGCCACGAGTTCACGATCCTGGGCAAGGACCTCATCGTCCAGGTAGAACCAGTCCCGGTAGGGCGACGCACCACCGGATTCCAGGACGTGGTGGAACGGCCAGAACCCGCGCCCGACGTGATTGAAGACGCCGTCGAGGATCACGCGAATGCCGTGTCCATGAGCGACGTCGAGCAGCTCGCGCAGGGCCGGCTCACCTCCCAGGATGGGATCCACCGCGAGGAAGTCGTAGGCGTTGTAACGATGGCTTGAGGCGGCGCTGAAGATGGGATTCAGGTACAGCGCGGTGATCCCGAGATCGACGAGCTCGTCGATCCGTCCAGCGATGCCGAGCAGGTCTCCGCCCTTGAACCCGTGCAGCGTCGGCGGCGCCGTCCACGGCTCCATGACTCCCGGCTTGGCGACCCGTGGACTCGACGCGAAGCGATCCGGGAGGACCTGGTAGAAGACCGCGTCGCGGACCCAGGCCGGAATGCCTCCGCTCATCGCGGCGTCCCTGCGCCAGGACCGGCGCTGAGGGCAGACACTCGAGCGGTGCGATACTGCGGCCCGAATGCGCGACGGTTCACCCGGTCACTCTCCCTGACTCTGATGCTTTCAACACGAGGCCGCCCGGAGGGCTCGCGTCGAGCGTTCGTGCTGGCGTTGCTGGTTCTGACCCTGGTATCGGGCTGCGCAACCGAGAATCCGAGCGGCACGGCCACCGCGAGGCCCGGCGCTTCCGCCCAATCGACACCCAGTACGCCCACGGCGCCGGCCTGCCCGAGCAGCTTGGCTCCCGGGCCAGCGTCCACGCAATGGTGGCATGACCGCGTCTTCTATGAAGTGTTCGTCAGATCCTTCGCGGACGCGGACGGCGACGGGATCGGCGACCTGGCCGGCCTGACGACCAGGCTGGACTACCTGAACGACGGAGACCCGGCGACCGCGGACGACCTCGGCGTGACCGGGCTGTGGCTGATGCCGATCTTCGAGTCCGGGAGCTACCACGGGTACGACGTGCTCGACTACGATCGGATCGAAGCCGACTACGGCGATCTCGCGACGTTCCGGACCTTTCTCGAGGCCGCGCATCAGCGGGGCATCAAGGTGATCCTCGACCTCGTCGTCAACCACACCTCGGCGGACCACCCCTGGTTCCAGGACGCACTCGTCGGCGGACCGCACCGGGATTGGTACGTCTGGGCAGATGCCGATCCGGGGTGGCCTGGCGTCGCCGGCGGCTCTCCGTGGCATCCGTCCACATCGGGCTGGTACTACGGTGCGTTCAACGGCGGGATGCCGGACCTCAACCTCGCGAACCCGGACGTGACCGGTGAAATCGGGCGGATCGCGGGCGCCTGGCTAGACGTGGGTGTCGACGGCTTCCGTCTGGACGCGGCGAAACACCTCGTCGAGACCGGGCCGGACACCCAGGTCAACACGCCCGAGACCCATGCCTGGCTCGGCGCGTTCCGGGACATGTTGCACGCCTCCCACCCCGAGGCCCTCGTGCTCGGCGAAGTCTGGGAGCCGCGGGCGGTGACCTCCGGCTACGTGGCCGAAGGCTCGCTGGATCTGGCCTTCGATTTCGGGATGGGATCCACAATCCTCAGCGCCGCCCGGCTCGGTGACGCGACGTCGCTGGAGGTGGGTCTCCGGGAGGTCGCGGACCGCTACCCGGGCGCAAACGCGGCAACGTTCCTGACGAACCACGACCAGCCGCGAGCCATGTCGGCGCTGCGGGGCGACGTGGCCGCGGCCGGACTCGCCGCAGAGGCCCTCCTGACCGGCCCGGGCATCCCATTCGTCTACTACGGCGAGGAACTCGGGATGCTCGGCACGAAGCCGGACCCGGAGATCCGGACGCCATTCCCGTGGACGGCCACCGGTCCGGGCCACGGCTTCACGAGCGGGACGCCGTGGGAGCCGTTCGGGTCGGGCTCGGACACCGCGAATGTCGAGCGCGAGGGCGCCGATCCGGCCTCCCTGCTCGGCCGGTATCGCGCGCTGATCCGCCTCCGGGCGAGCGAGCCGGTGCTGGCCACGGGTTCGGTCTTCCGCCTGGAGTCCTCACGCCGCGACGTGGCTGCAACGCTCCGCTGGAGCGGTGACCGCGGCGCGCTCGTGATCCAGAATCTCGGAGACAGGCCGGCCGAGGCACTGGCCTTCACGCTGGAAGCCGGACCAGTCTGCGGCCGGCCGGTCGCGACGGTGGTCTTCACCTCGAGCGGTGGCCCCGTGCCGTCCGCCGTCGCTTCATCAATGACGCCGGCCGGCGGGTTCGAAGCCTATGTACCGCTCCAGGTACTGCCGGCGCGCTCCAGCGTGGTGATCGACCTTAGCCCTTGACGGCGCCGATCGCCAGCCCGGACGTGATCCAGCGCTGGGCAAAGAGATAGACGATCGCCGGCGGGATCGCCACGAGGATCGCGAAGGCCGAGAACGCCGACCAGGGAGTGCTCGCGAAGTTGCCTCGCATCGAGTTAAGCGCGAGCGCCAGGGTGTGGTTCTCGACGGTGCCCGACAGGAACGTGGATGTGAAATAGAACTCCGTCCAGCCCGCGATGAACCCGAGGAATGCGGTGACGGCCAAGGCCGGCATCGACAGCGGCAGGATGATCCGCAGGAAGGTCTGGTGGATGTCTGCGCCATCCACGAAGGCGGCCTCCTCGAGGTCGCGCGGAATCGTATCCAGGTAGCCCTTGAGATTCCAGATCGCGAACGGCAGGAGCCCGGACACGATCGCCAGGCCGACGCCGATCAATGACTGGCGCAGGTTGAACTGGCCGAGCAGCGGGAGGTCGACCTGGATGGAGTTCAGGAGGACAAAGAGCGGGACCAGCGTTGCCACCGTCGGCAGCATGAGCACCGCGAGGATCATGAGCATCAACGGCGCTCGTCCGCGGAAGCGGAGCCGCGAGAACGCGTACGCGGCAAACACCCCGATCATCACGGAGATCAGGGCCGTGCCCAGGGACACCTCGAGACTGTTGATGAGCAGGCCAACGAACGAGATCGGGTTGTTCGTCGGCTGCTGCAGGACCTGCTCGTAGGACTCGAAGGAGGCCCCGGACGGGATGAGGCTCAGGCCCTCGGGGCGCGACCGGTTCAGGGGATCCAGCGATACGCTGAAGACCCAGATGATCGGGAACAGCACGGTCGCCAGGACGCCCAGGCAGAGCACCTGGAGGAGCACCTGGCGGAGCAGGGTCGGCTCGTCGTACCGCCGACGCCTCGCGGTCTTCGCAACGGGTCGGGCGACGGCGATGGCGGGTTCGCGAGCGGTCGTCTCCATGTCCGTCCTCAGAGGTTGTACGACTGGGTCGCCTTCGTCAGCCGATTGGTGACGAGGGTGATCGCCAGCAGGATGAAGAACATGATCACGGCGAAGGCCGCGGCGACCCCGTACAGCCGTTGAACGTTGGCCAGGGCGTAGGCCTGGGTCACCAGCAGCTCGGTTCGACCTTCGGGCCCACCTCCCGACATCCAGTAGGCGAGCGAGAAGAGGTTGAACGTAATCACGAACCCGTAGATCGCGTACGGGAGCATGGCCGGTCGCAGGTAGGCCAGCGTCACGTGCCGGAACTTCGCCCAGGGCGACGCCCCATCCATCTCGGCCGCCTCGTACAGCTCCTTGGGCACGCTCTGTAGCGCACCCGTCGCGACGACGGAGTTGAGCGGCCAACCCAGCCATGTATTCGTGATCAGCATCGCGTAGAAGGCAAGCGGCAGGGACAGGTTCGGGCCGCCCTCCCAGCTCGGCAGCAGCCAGCCGACAGGAGCGGCAACCTGGCGCAGCCAGTCCGTCTTGAAGATCTCGGGCGAGATGCCGACGAAGCCTCCGATGCCGGCCAGCAACAGGTTCACGGCACCATCGTCGCGGTCGAACATGTTCCGCCACACGGTCGCCACGATGATCGGGGGAATGACGACGGGCAGGATGTACAGCGCGCGGTAGACACGCCGGAACTTCAGACCCTTGACATTGAGCAGGAGGGCGATCGCGACACCCAGCACGAGGTGGATGGCGACGTTGGAGACCGCCCAGAAGATGTTGTAGATGATGAGCCGAAGGAAGTTGTAGTTCGGGATCGCCAGCTGGCTCGCGATGATGTCGGTGTAGTTGTCGAGGCCAACGTAGTCCGGCGCGATGCCGGTCCGCATGTTCAGGTTCACCGGCGCCATGTTCGTGAATGACATCCAGACCTGGAACAGGAGCGGGTAGAGGGTGACCACGCC
This sequence comes from uncultured Chloroflexia bacterium, assembly GCA_963697415.1. Lineage (GTDB taxonomy): Bacteria > Chloroflexota > Limnocylindria > Limnocylindrales > CSP1-4 > UBA5189. The sequence goes on along the minus strand of CAVONW010000003.1, from coordinate 1,609,875 downwards.
CATGACCGCGAAGGCCGGGATGAGGTAGAGGTACGCACCGCGCTGGCTGCGGCCACCACCGAGCCCGGGAAGCCGGAGGCTCGCGAGTCGCGAGGTCAAGGCCGTCATCGTCCCTCTCCTGCCGGTGAGTGCCACGATGGTAGACCAGCGGGGGCGCCGGTATCCCGGCGCCCCCGCTGGGGATTGGGTCGCGGAGCGACCCGGAGCTACTTGTTGTTGGCGGTATCCATCAGGCCGCAGGCGGCTGCCACTTCGGCGGCCGCATCGGAGCCGGCGGAGCCGTCAGCCGGGAGGACCTTGTTCCAGGCGTCGCCGAAGGGACCCCAGTAATTGCCGAACTCGGCGCTCTGGGGGCGAGCCTCGCCGGTCAGGATGGCGTCCGTGAACGACTTCACGAGCGGATCGAGGACGGTGATGCTCGTGTTCGCCGGCACGTGGCCGGCGATGTCGACGTAGGTCCGCTGGGCCGCGGCGCTCACGAGCTCCTTGGCGACCGCGATGGCCAGGTCGACGTTCTTCGAGGCGGCGTTGATGTACCAGCCGTCGACGCCGGTCATCGTGCGGGCAGGCCCGCCGGGGCCGGCCGGGACGGGACCGACGGCGAGCGCCGGGCGCGCGGCCTTGTAGTCGCCGAGCGTCCAGTTGCCGTTGAGCATGATGTCGATGTCGCCGCTCAGGAAGGCATCGTTGACCTTCCCGTAGTCGGGATCGACGAGTGCACCCGCGTCGCGGAGCGCCTTGACGTAGGAGATGGCGTCGGCGACGCCACTGTTGGCGCTCGCCGCACACTTGCCGGCTGCATCGAAGACGGCGCCGCCGAAGGCCGAGTAGAAGCCCCAGCCGAAGTAGGCGCCGGTGATGAGGCCGACCTTGCCGCCGCCCTTGACGTAGGCGAGCAGCTCGTCAGTCGTGGTGGGTGGGGTGGTGACGATCGCGGAGTCGTAGTACATGGCCACGGCCTTGAGGGACTCGGGGACCATGAACACGGCGTCGCCGACCTTGGAGCCGGCCACGGAGACGTCGCTCGACGCCGCGAGGACGTCGTCGATCTTGCCCGTCAGGTCGACGAGGTACTGGCCGCGCGCCTCGTTGCCGAGGCTGTCGTTCGGGCCCGATGAACATGTCGGGCCCGCCGCCTGCGCCGGACTCGGTCTCGAAGTTCGAGTAGAGCTGGCCGAAGTCCTGCTCGATGGCCTCGATCTGGAGGTCCGGGTACTTGGCCTTGAGGTCCTCGAGGATCCGCGAGAAGGCGCGGAACTCGGCGGACCCGCCGGACGAGCCGTAGGCGTGCCAGATCGTGAGACTGCCGGAAAGCGGGGCCATGCCCGGTTCGGTCTCGGACGGGGCGACCGACTCGGCCGGCGCCGTGGTCGGAGCCGTCGTCGGCGCCGCACTGGCGCCGCCGCCACAGGCCGCCGCGACGATCGCGACGACGCTGAGGAGCGTCGCAATTCGCTTGGTACTGATCATGATCCTGGTTTCTCCTCCTGCATTGGTTCGGAACGGGGACCGGATGGTTCCGGCTCGCAATTCCCGGGTCCGGACGGTCCGGTGCCCTTCAGCGTAGGCGGCCCGCGTCTGCGGCCCCGCCGGTTCCTCACATCCTGTCGTCAACCACCTCCTGCCGCGCGAGCGGCGCGTGTGCGGTGGATCCGCGGACGACAAGGTGTGTGGCGAATTGATGCTCGGCCGGCTCCAGCGAATCCCGCTGGCGGCCCCCGCCCAGCACGAGCCGGACTGCTTCCTCACCCTTCTGGCGATTGGGCTGGCGAACGGTCGTGAGGGGCGGATCCGTGTATTGGGCAACATCCAGGTCATCGAAGCCGACGATCGACAGGTCCGCCGGCACACGCAGGCCCAGCTCACGGGCGGCTCGGAGTACGCCGATCGCCATCGCGTCACTCATCGCGAGGACGGCCGTCGGACGCAGACCCTGCGCCCAGGCCTGGTGGAACGCGGCGATGCCGCCCTCCATGCTGGCCGGACCCATGACCACGGCATTGTCCTGGATGGCAACGCCGGCCTCGGCGGCCGCCGCGCGATACCCGCGCAGGCGTCGCGCGGTCACCCAGGCAGGATCAGCCGCGGAACCGGCCTGGGGTGGCTCGATCCCGATGACAACGAACGACCGATGGCCCAGCGCGACCAGGTGGGCGGCGGCCGCCTGGGCGCCCCCTTCGTCGTCGACGTGGATCGCCGGTTCGTCCGGCAGGGCGGTTGAGTCGACCAGGACGTACGGCATCCCGGATCGGCGGATCTGGCTGATTTCCGGATGCTCGGCACCCAGGCCGACGGCGATGATGCCGTCCACGCTGGCACGGTCGACGGCCCGCGCGAGGGACCCATGCAGCGGTGAGATGAACTGGATCGCCATGCCGGCGGCCTCGGCCGCCGTCGCGACACCGGCGCTGAACTCGCCGAAATACGGGTTCGTGAAGATGACGTCCAGGCCCTGCGGGGTGAGGATCCCGATCGTCCAGGTCCGCCGCTGGGCAAGCATGCGCGCGACCGGATCCGGCCGGTAGTCCAGCCCCGCGGCGATCTCGCGGATCCGGGTCACCGTGTCCGTGCTCAGGCGCTCGGGTGTGTTGAACGCGAACGACACGGCCGCCTTGGACACGCCCGCCGCCCGGGCCACGTCCGCGATCGTCGCTCGACGCGTCGCCTGCTCCACCAACGCCTCCACGAGCCTCGCTGTGCTTCGTTCCGATGTCACACGGCATGGCCGTCTTGTATGATCGGGACGCGAACCGGAAAAGCGGTTTAGCAAACCGGTTTACGGGAACGTATCAGCGGTCCCGACCCATGTCAATACCAAGCCTCCGGGAGTCGTCCGTTGCCTCGCCGTATCGGGCTCGCGCTGACCCTGCACAACCACCAGCCCGTGGGCAACTTCGGCTGGGTGATGGAGGACGTCTACCTGACCGCCTATCAACCCATGGTCGACGCACTCGAGCGTCACCCGGCGGTTCGGATGGGCCTGCACTACACGGGTCCGCTCCTGGAATGGCTGGCGACTGAGCACCCGGACGTCCTGGACCAGCTTCGAGCACTCGTCGCCCGGAACCAGGTGGAGATGCTGGGTGGCGGTCACTTCGAGCCTGTGCTGGCGTCCATTCCGGAGCGAGACCGAATCACCCAGCTGGTGCGGATGGCGGACGAAGTTGAGCGGCTGTTCGGGCGCCGGCCGAAGACGGCCTGGCTCGCAGAACGCGTCTGGGAACCTGACCTGCCGACGTCAATGGCCGCCGCCGGGTACACGGCCACCATCCTCGACGACGCCCATTTCCGAGCTGCCGGGGTCCCCGAGGATGCGATGTGGGGCCCGTACTCGACCGAGGACCAGGGCAGCATCGTCAGCGTGTTCGGCACGGAGCAGGGCCTCCGCTACCGGATCCCGTTCCGTCCCGTCGAGGAGGTCATCGACTATCTCCGGGAGCACGCGACCGAGGGTGGTGAGCGGGTCGGGACGATGGGCGATGACGGCGAGAAGTTCGGCGGCTGGCCGTCGACCGCGGCGCTGTGCTGGGGCGAGGGACGCTGGGTCGAGCGGTTCTTCGAGGCCATCGAATCGAACTCCGACTGGCTGACCACGATCACCCCGTCGGACTGGCTGGCCACGCACCGGCCGCTGGGTCGTGTGTACGTTCCGGTCGGCAGCTATGCCGAAATGGGCGCATGGGCGCTGCCGGCCGAGGAGAGCCGGGCGTTCACCGAGACGTTCGAGCGGGATCGTGCCGAAGGACGGCCGGAGGTTCGCTGGATGCGGGGCGCCTCGTGGCGGAACTTCCAGGTCAAGTACCGCGAGGTCAATGACATTCACAAGCGGATGCTCCGGGTCTCGGCCCGGGTGGCCGCGTTGCCGGCAAGCCCGGCGCAGGCCCTCGCCCTCGATCATCTTCTGCGCGGCCAGTCGAACGACATCTACTGGCACGGCCTGTTCGGAGGGATCTACCTTCCGGACCTCCGTCTGGCGACAGTCGGCCATCTCATCGCCGCCGAGGACGCCGCCGACAGTGCGGCCGAGACCGTCGATCGAGCCGAGCTCGTGGACCTGGACCTGGATGGGCGGGACGAGGTCCTGCTAGCCGATGCGGGCCAGGTCGTCACGGTCGATCTGGACGAGGGCGCCGGGATCGGTGACTGGGACATCCGTGCGGCGCGACACGCGCTGACGTCGGTCCTCCGTCGCCGGCCGGAGGCCTATCACGACAAGCTCGCCCGGGAGGGCAGTCCCGATCACGACGCCGGGGCCGCCAACGGCGGCAGCGTGACCTCCATCCACGGCATCGTCCGGTCCAAGGAAGAAGGCCTCGCCGACCGACTTCGCTACGACGATCACGAGCGCCGGTCCGGCCTCGTCCGATTCCTCCCCGCGAACTCGACTCCCGCCGACTACGGCGCCGGGGAGATCCTGGACCTGGGCACTGCCATGGAGGCCGGCCACTCCGTCATCGAACTGTCGCCCGGTCGGGTCGTGACCGAGGCCACGGCCCGTGTCCGAACGTCGGAGGGCGTCGGGTCTGTCCTGATCCGGAAGTCGATCGAGCTCGGCGGCGATCGCCTGGCGCCAACGCTCACGGTGCGCGTCACTGTCCGGAATGCCGGCGAGGTCCCCCTTCGCGTCCGGCTCGGGATCGAGTGGGCCATGATGATGCTCGGCGGCGGCGGTAATCCGTCGGCCTGGTATGACGTGGCGGGTCGGCTCGGCGCGCATGACGCATCCGGGAGCGCGGAGGATGTCCGGGCCGTGGGCCAGGGCAACGACTGGCTCGGCGTGTCCGTCGGCGCGGTCCCCTCCCCGGCTGCCGACGCGTGGTGGGCTCCGATCGAGACGATCTCGAACTCGGAGGACGGCTTTGAGCGCGTCTACCAGGGGTCGTCCCTGCTGCTGTCCTGGCCGCTCGACCTGGCCCCCGAAGCGGTCCAGACCGTTGCCGTGGAGCAGCGGGTCACGGTGGGTCGCGATCTGGCGGCTGGCTGACGAGCGGTCGTACGACGATTCGCTACAGTGCACCGGGCGAGACGAACAGAGCTCGGAGCACAAGAGCATGACGACCGTGGATCTCGACACCAGGGCGACGCAGACCGGCCAGTCGGGGCAGGACCTCGACGTCACCCGGGACAGCGACGTGCCGATCTCCACGCAGATCTACTGGCAGCTCGTCTACCAGATCGATTCCGGGCGCCTTCTTGCGGGTGCGCGGTTGTCCCCGGTTCGTGAGCTCGGGGCGGCACTGCGCGTGAATCCGAACACGATTCGGGCGGTCTATCGCCGTCTCGCGGATGGCGGCTACGTCACGAGCCGGCATGGCGCGGGCACCGTCGTCGCCGATCGCCAGCCCAAACGGCGCCGGCCGGAGGCGCTGGCCGGGATCGTGTCCGAGATGCTCCGCCGCGCCGCTCAGTCCGGCTTCACCCCGGACGAGGTGGCCTCGGCAACGTTCGCGGCGGCCTCGGAGCGCAAGCGTCCGGGTCCCGTGGTCCGGGTCCTGTTCGCCGAGTGCACGACCGCAGACGCCGGCCACGACGCGGAGCGGCTGAACGACGAATTCGCCGGCCAGATCGAAGCCGAGGGGACGCTGCTCGAGGAGTTGCCGGACCGCCTGGACCGATTCCATTACGACCTGGTCGCCACGACCACGTTTCATGCGGACGAGGCGCAAGCCCTGGTCGGCGGCCGCGCGCCGGTCATCGCCATGCTCGTCGGGCCGGGCTACGTCGAGATGGTCCACGAGATCGCGGGCCTGCCGGCGGGCTCGCGCGTGGGCGTGGTGTGCGCGTCCGAGCGCGGGGCAGATAACATCGCCGAGACGCTGTCAATCGCCGGGACCAAGGGCGTGGAGCTCATGCCGGCGCTCATCGGCGACGCCGACGGCCTCGCCGAGCTGAACCGGACCGCCGACCTCATCCTCATGTCCCGAGAGGCCCTCGCGGAGGGCCTGGATGCTGGCCTGGATCGTCCTGATCGGGTCCGGCCCTGGACGTATGAGTTCGACCCCGCGGCGCTGGAGCATCTTCGCCGCGCCATCGAGCACGCGATCGCGGGACGCGCCTGACGCAAGCTCGCTACGATCGACCGGCGTCCTGAGCGGCGCCCGAATGGAGGGAGCTGTGACCACCACGCCCGCACCGACGCCATGGGTCCGCCCAGTGACCCTGACCGGGCGTCGTGTGCGCCTCGAACCCCTGTCCCTGGATCACCTGGATGATCTGGCGTCGGCGGGCGCTGACGAGTCGATCTGGGCGCTGACGATCGCTCGACCCACGGACCGCTCGGGCATCGAGGCCTGGGTCCAAGGCGCCATCGCAGCCAGGATTGCGGGCACGGATGTCCCGTTCGCGACCATCGATCTCGCAAGCGGCCGGGCCATCGGCAGCACCCGGTTCATGTCCATCGTGCCCGACCATCGCCGCCTCGAGATCGGCTGGACCTGGGTCGGCAGGGCGTTTCAGCGCACCGGCGCGAACCGGGAGGCAAAGCTCCTCCAGCTCAGCCACGCGTTCGAAGACCTCGGTGCGAATCGCGTGGAGTTCAAGACGGACGCTCGCAACGAGATGTCGCGCGCGGCGCTGCTGGGTATGGGCGCGACCTTCGAAGGGATCTTCCGAAGCCACATGATCATGCCGAGCGGCCCGCTCCGGGACTCAGCCTGGTACAGCGTGATCGCGGACGAGTGGCCGGCCGTCAAGGCGCGCCTCGTGGCCTCACTCGAGCGTCGGTGACCCGGCCGCGGTACCGGCCCCGGCCTGGACCGCATCTGCGATGATCGGGGCCATCGCGCTGGCTTCGGTGGGCGCAACGAGTTGGGGAGACGAATCGTGATGGATCTGCTCGTAAGAGTCATCGTCAATGCCATCGGCGTCTGGGTGGCGATCCAGGTCGTGCCCCAGATCCAGTTCGCATTCGGCGACGACTGGTGGAAGCTCGGGGCGGTGGCGCTGATCCTGGCCCTCGTGAACACCTACCTGAAGCCGATTCTCAAAGTCCTGTCGTTCCCGGTCACGCTCATGACCGTGGGCCTGTTTGCCTTCGTCCTGAACGCGGTGCTGCTGCTGCTCGTGGCCATGCTCTCGGACCAGCTCGGGCTCGGGTTCACGATCGGTGGGTTCCCGCCCGATTTCAGCGCTGACTCCCTTGTCGGCGCCCTGCTCGGCGCGATCGTCATCAGCATCGTGGCAACCGTGCTCGGGATGCTGGACACCGGACGGAAGGTCGTGGTCTGAGGAAGCGGCTGAGGGCGGCACGGTCGCGGAGACGTTCCTGGACAGCCGAGCGGACCGAGCATCCCAGATCGGTGCCGCGCTCCGACTCGCGGCGCACCGCTTCGGCTCGCCCGTCGCCGTCACCGATGTCGCCGAGCTGATCGTCGCCGCCGGCGATCTCGCCGCTGCATTCCCCGATCCATGGCTGCGCGCCTTCTCCGTCAAGGCCAACGATGTCAGTGCGATCGTGGGCCTCCTCGGACGGCTGGGCCTGGGTGCCAACGTGGTGTCCCGGGGCGAGTGGGCAATTGCCGCTCGCGCCGGGATACCCAACGAACGGGTGACGCTGGAGGGCGTCGGGAAGACGGATGCTGACCTGCGGGCCGCGGTCCGCGCCGCCCGCGCCGGTGATCCGCCTCGATGGCTGGCGATCGAGTCTTCTGATGAGGCGAGGGCGCTGGCTCGGATCGCCGACGCGGCCATCGGCGACGGCACGCTGGACGTCCTGTTTCGGCTCAACCCCGGGGTCGTCCCGGACACGCACGCCAACCTCGCGGTCGGCTCCGCCGGCTCGAAGTTCGGGATGACCGCGGACGAGGTCACGGCAGCCATCGCGATCGTGGCCGCGGGCCGCGGGCTGCGACCGCGCGGGGTCCATCTCCACGTCGGTTCACAGCTCCGCTCGGTGGATGCATGGAGGGACGGAATTCGCCGGGGCCTCGCGCTCCTGGCCCTCATTCGTGGCTCGTGGCCCGGATTCGACACGCTCGACGTGGGCGGCGGATTCCCGATCCTGCCGCGCGACGAGCCGGCGCCCGATGTCGGACGTTTTGCCCGCGAGGTGCCGCCCCTCCTGGAGGCCATCCCTCTCGATCGTCGGCCGAGTCGTCTGGCGATCGAGCCCGGGAGGGCCCTCGTCGGCCGGGCCGGCTATCTCGTGGCCCGCGTCCTGCACGTCCGCGAGCGTGGAGGACGGCAGGTGGTGCTCGACGCGGGCATGACGGAGCTGATCCGGCCGGCGCTCTACGGAGCGCGCCACGAGATCGTGGCCCTCACCTCGCTCGGCCGCCCGTACCAGAACGCGGCGGGGCTGGCGACGACCGGGACGTCGCCGGCCCGGGTGGATGGGCCAATCTGCGAATCGACGGACCATCTCGGCGATCACGCGTTGCCGGAACTTCAGCGGGGCGACCTCGTCGCGATCAGGGACACGGGCGCCTACGCCGCCTCGCTCGGGAGCACGTACAACGGCCGGCCACGTCCGCCCCAGGTCCTGCTGGAGCCGGACGGCCGGCTCGTCCTGGCCCGGCGCCGCGGGAGTGTTGCGACGCTGGGCTGAGGGGTACGCTGTCGCCATGCTGAATCGTCGTCTGGGGGCCGTCTTCGCAGCCGGCCTCGCCTTGTTCCTGCCGCTTGTGGTCACCCTCGGCGCCGATCCGGCGCAGCCCGGGCCGCCATTCCCGGAGCCGGTCTTCGATCAGGCGGTCTACGACAGCGCCGGTGTTTTCCAGCCTTCCACGATCGCGACCCTCGAGACGACGATCGATGCGATCGAGGACCGAACCGGGGCGGAAGTCGTCGTCTACACCCAGGTCTGGCCATACAAGATCGACCAGGACAGCTCTCAGGCCAACGCGGCCGCGCTCATGGACCAGTGGGGCATCGGCCGGCGCGGCTTCGATGACGGGCTGGTCATCCTGTTCGATCTCGACCCGTCGCTCGTCCACGGCCAGGTCAGCCTGTATGCGGGTGCCGGCTTCCGCGCGACGTTCCTGACCGACCAAGAGCGGCAGCGGATCTTCGATGAGGACATGCTCCCGTACCTCACGGCCGGCGACCTGAACGGCGCCGCACTGGTCGCGCTACAGCGGGTGGATGCCGCAGCCACACTGGACAACGCCCGGCGTCTCGAGTTCGCCCGGCAGCTGAACGCGGTCATCGGGATCATCGGTGGTGCGCTGGTCCTGTTCGGGCTGGGCGGCTGGGCGATCTTCCACTGGCTCCGATTCGGTCGCGATCCCGTGTACGTCGACTCTGACTCGGTGCTCATTCCGGCGCCGCCGGATGGCATGACCGCGGCAGCCGGCACGCTCGTCCTCGACGGGCGGACGTCCCGGCGGACGCTCACTACGGCCCTGCTGGATCTGGCCAGTCGCGGCGAGGTCGCCTTCCGGGAGGAGCCTCGGTTGCTGGGCCTCGGCCGGAAGAAGCTGTCCATCGACCTGGGTTCGAAGGCCGCGGCGGCGGCCGAAGACGACCTCGTGACAAACGGGGAGGACCCGGCCCCCATGCCCAACCAGCTCAGGGCCGCACGGCATGATCCCGAACTGGCTCTCGCGGTCGCGCGGTCCCGCATCGCCCTGGAGAATCGGCGCCCAATCTCTGTCGCAGAGCGTTACCTCCTGCAACGCCTCAACAAGCTTGCCGACGACGACACCGTGGTAGCGGACGAGGTCCCGAAGCTCGCCACGGACGTGTCGTCGTTCGAGCGGCAGCTCGAGGACCATGCCGTCAAGCAGGGATGGTTCGCCCGGCGGCCGTCGAGCATCGTCAAGCGCTGGCTCGCGATCGGGTTCGCGGAGGTCGTCCTCGGTGGCATCGCTTTCGGGGCGGGCGTGATGATCCCAGCCAGCGGCCTGACCGTGGTGGGCATCGCCGGGATCCTCGCCGGCGCCGTGACTCTTGTCCTCGCCTCAGCCATGCCTGCCCGAACGATGGCCGGAGCGATGCAGCGTGCCTGGCTCGCTGCGTATCGCCGCACGTTGTCCAAGACCATGGAGCAGGCACGTTCGATGGACCAGGTCGTCCAGGAGTCCGGTCTTGACTGGCTCGACACGCCCGACCGGGCCGTGGTCTGGTCCGTCGCCCTGGGACTCGCCGGACAGGTCGAAGACGTCCTGGGCCGAACCATGGCTGACTCGGAAAGAGCCGGCACTCGAACGGGCTTCCTGCCGCTCTGGTATCGCGGTCCCGACGGTGGAGGGTTTGCGCGCGGAGTGGCAGGCGCCGGCGGGGGCGGCCTCTTCTCCTCCGGCGGGATCCCCGACATCGGCGGCATGTTCTCGACCCTCGGCACCATCGGCAATGCACCCAGCTCGTCCGGCGGAGGCGGCGGGGGCTTCAGCGGCGGGAGCTCGGGCGGTGGCGGCGGCGCGGGCGGCGGCTTCTAGCGGGTCGACGGCTTCCAGCGGGGCGGCGGCTTCAAGCGAGGGCGGTCCGGACAGTCGGCCGCTCCCGCCCGTACACTCCCTGGCATGGGTGCAGTCGACACGATGGAAACGTTCTTCGAGAAACTCAATGCCGGTGACCGAGATGGCGCCGTGGCGCTCATGGACGAGCGCGTGGAAATGCGAATCCATGTTGGCGACAACGCACGAATGATGCGTGGCGTGGAGCAGGTGGGTGGTTGGTTCCTGCGCGCAGAACCGGGGCTGAAGATGATCCCGGGCGAGGTCAAGGACCTCGGGGTCACCTACCAGGCGGATGTCCTGACCGTCCGACCGGGGGCGCTCTCGCAGCACCTCGACGCGTCGTTCCGGGTTGAGGCCGGCAAGATCACCGCGATCAACCTCGCCCCCAGGTAGCGTCCGCGGGTCCGGGGCTAGGGTGTGGGCGAGACTCCGGCATCGGGCACCGAGGTCGGCGCGGTGACCGGAATGATCACCTCCTGACCGATCTGAAGGCTGTTCGGGTCCGGAATCGCTTCCTTGTTGGCATCGATGAGCGTCTGGAGCGGAACCCCGAACTGGTTCGCGATCCGCGACATCGTGTCCCCCGCCTGGACGATGTAGACCTGCATGGTCGGACCGGGCACGGCCGTCGGCTCGATCGGGACATCGCTTGAAGTGGCGCCGCTGGGCGCAACGGTCGCGGTCGGCGTGGCTGTCGGTCCGGGCGCGTTGCCGATGCCGAGGATCGCCGGCAGGAAGAACAGGGCCACCGCCGCAATCACGACGGCGACAACGCCGAGCAGGATCGGCGGCAGCGTGAGCGCGCTCAGACCCATCCGGGTCTTGAGGGTCGGATACGCCTCGCGTCGATGCGGTCGCTCCCACGACGGCCCGACCCGGTCAATGGTGCGGTCACGCTCTCGGGGGCGCGGCGGGGCTCCACGGCGGCGCGGCTCATGGGTCTCGGGCTCGGGTTCTTCCTCCAGGTCTTCCACCACCCGCCGGTGGTTTGGCTCGGGCGCCGATGCGGCGGAAGGCTTGAGCGCCATGCCCTCCTGCGACGACTGCGTGCCGCCCGCCGCGCGGTCGGCGAACGATCCTGCGAGGCCACCGCCGCGGGGCGGGATCGCCTCGATTTCGGGCTCCTCCTCGTCGCTGGACTCGCCGGGGGCGCCCTGCCACGGTGGCGGGGCGGCCCAGTCGCGCGGCGGGTTGCGGTGCGGCTCATCGGGCTCGGACGGGTGGCCCGCTTCTCGATCGGCGGCAACCGGGCTGACCTCGGACCCGGGGAACGGCAGCTGGATCGGTTCCTGCGCAGCCCGCGCCTGTGCGGCTTCCCGGCGAGCCCAGTCCTGAAACGTCGGGCAGACCGGGAACGCAGATGTGAGGCAGTACGCCTCCTGATGAGCCAGCGCGCGTGGCGCGGGCCTGACTTCCGCATAGCACCGGTGTCGGTGGTCCGGGCTCGTCGCGCGCTCGTCGCGATCCTCCTCGAAGGCCACGAACGGGCATGCCTGCGCGCCGTCGATGCCGGACAGTTCGCGATCAGTCATCGAGGGCAATCATACCGGCCGTCCGGCCCATGGAACCAGCCAGGAGGGCGAGATGTCGTCCGGCGTCGTCAGACCACGGTCGACGCCGAGCGTTGTCGACGCCAGCGTCGTTGTCGACGCCGAGCGTCGTTGAGGCCGAGCGTTTGACAGGTTGGTCGGACGTTCCGACACTCAGACATGCATCCGACAGCCGGCTCGAGAGCACCCCGAAGGAGTCCCATGTCCCCTCTCCGAATCATCGCCGCCATCCTCGCCCCGAAAGCGACCGCCCGCGCCCACTGCGATCTGCCGTGCGGTGTCTACGACCCCGAGCAGGCCCGAATCGAGGCGGAATCCTGCTACCGCATCGTCGAGAAGTACGCGGCCAATGAAGATGTCGCGTTCCGGACCCGCGCCATCGCGATCAAGGAGCAGCGGGCCGACCTCGTGAAGCACCACCTCGACGTCCTGTGGCACGACTACTTCAAGCCGGAGCACCTCGCGGCGGTCCCGAACCTGCACGACCTCTTCTGGCAGGCGAACAAGCAGGTCTCCAAGGTCAAGGCCTCCACCGATCTCGCGGACGCAAGGCGACTCCTTGAGCTCGTCGACGAGGTCGACGCCGCGTGGAAGGCCACCGGCGGCCCGGCCAAGACCCGCGTTGCCGGCCGGCCCAGCTGATCCGCGCCGGGCTCCCGATCCCGTCCGGCGGCGCGATCCGATGACGCCGGAGCCGGTATCGAGGGCTCCGGCGCCCACGCGTCCAGCGTCCCGCGTCCAAGCGTCCTGCTCCGGGCCGAAGCGCCCCCCTCCGCGACCGGCTGCGCGGCCCGTGGCGCGTCGTGGTCGCCGAGGGCTCCATGCTGCCGGGGATCGCGCCGGGCGATTGGCTCCTCGTGGACCCGACGGTCCGGCGCTGGCCGCGGAAGGGCGCCATCGTCGTCTTCCGGGAACCAGGCAACGGCGGCCTCGCGGTCAAACGCGTCCGCGCGCGGGGTGGCGAGCGCGTGCCGTTCAACGGCGGCTACATCGTCGTCGGGGCGGATGAGGCCTGGCTGGAGTCCGACGCTACGGTCGGCGTCGCGGCGGCGGCCGGTTACGGACCGCCGATCGATTCAGAGCGATTCGGGCCGGTGCCGGTCGAGCTGCTCGTCGGGCGCGCCTGGTTCCGCTACGGCCCGCTCGGGAGGATCGGTCGCCTGCGCTGAGTGTCGCACCGGCTTGTGAGTAGGCGCCTTCGTGCCCGCCGGACATCGCACTGGGCTGCGCAGGCTTCCGATCGGACTGCCAGTCCGCGATTTCGACGCAGCACGCCCGGTTCGGGCCTGCCAGTCCGGTTCGCGACCGAATCTCCCTCTGAATGGGTCGGTGGCGGCGTCCATCCGGACGGCCAGTCCGAAACCATGCAGGCGAGCGCAGAAATGTGGACGGGCCGTCCGGGCCGCACCATGTCCGGCCCGCACCATGTACGGCCCGCCGTCCCGGCCGCGGCCGTCGCTCGCCGGTATCCTGCTCAACATGGATGATCACCGCCCCGACCCCACGCACCCCCTGCCGGGTTTCCCCGAGCCATGGGCCGGCTCGGATATGCCGTCCCCGCGGCCCGGCCCGCCGTATCACATGACCGAGATGATCCAGGCAGAGCCCGCGCTGGCTGGACGAATCCTGGAACGCCTTGCACGGCCCGATGGGCCGGCCGCGCGTCTCGCCACCGCTGTACGGGCGACGTCCACAGCTGGGAGACCCGTGGTCGTGGTCGGTTGCGGTACGAGCGAGCACGGGGCCGTGGCCGTAGCCGAGATCCTGCGCGACGCCAACCGCGCAGCCGGGCTGCCGGCCCTGCTCGGAGAGGGCGGCACTCCGGTGGCGGTGCAGGCGCTCGAGGGCTCGCTGGAACCGGCCCTCGGCGGGGCCGGGTCGCTCGTCATCGGCGTGAGCCACGAGGGCGGAACGTGGGCGACAAACCGCGCGCTCGCAGCCGCCCGGGACGCCGGGGCCGCTGTGGCGCTTATCACGGCCGCGGCAGGCTCGCCGGGCGCCTCGATCGCGGACATCGTCGTGGCGACCGAGGAGATCGACCAGAGTTGGTGCCACACGGTCGGCTACCTGTCGCCGATCCTGGCTGGCGCCGCGGTCGGTGCGCACGTCGGCGCGTCGGACCTGGACGCGCCGGCGGCAATTGCGCTGCTCGAGGCAGGGCTCTCTGAACCGGCGTCCGCAGCGATCGAGGAGATGGCCAGCCAGCTCATGAGCGTCCGGCAGCTCCTGGCAGTGGGCAGCGGTGTGGATCGCGTGGCGGCGCGGGAACTCACACTGAAGGTGGAAGAGGGCGCCCATCTGCCCGCCGCCATGCGCGACCTCGAGACGATGCTCCACGGACATCTCGCGGGCACGGACAAGGGCACGGGCCTGATCCTCATGCTGGCCGATCCGGCGGCTCGCGGGGCGCGCACGGCACGGGCGCTCGGCGTCCTGCGCGCCTGTCGCGAGCTGGGTATCCGGGCCGGCGCGATCGTCTCGGCCGTCGTCGCCGGCGAAGTCGATCCGTCGCTCACTCCGGCCGGCCGCGTCATCGTGCCCGAGGCGGCCTCCCTGCCGCCACCTGTCGCCGCGCTCCTGGGTACGGCGGTCCCGCTCCAGCGACTGACCGAGATGCTGGCCATCCGCCGGGGCGTCAACCCGGACCCCATCCGTCGCGATGATCCCCGATATCTGGCGGCGGCGGATGCGGGGGGCTGACCGGCCTGCCCGGCTCAGGGGCACGGCTGCCGGCAGCCACGAGTGCCGGCAGCTCCCACGCACGAGGATCACCTAATTTGTGTTGGTGTCACACAAACGTGTGATAACCTCGACGTTTCATTGATAGGCATGCCGGAGCCGAGCACCGACACTGGAGGATCTGAGATGGGCCAGGACTTCTTCCCCGAGGTTCACGAGCGAATCCCGTACGGCGGCATGGACTCGGGCGATCCCCTCTCGTTCAAGGTCTACCAGCCGGATCGGCTCGTCCTCGGGAAGCGGATGGCGGACCACCTCCGGGTCGCCGTCTGCATGTGGCACTCGTTCAACTGGCCGGGCTCCGACGTGTTCGGCGCGGGGACATTCGATCGTCCGTGGCTGGATCAGCGGCTGGATCCGATGATCGCGGCGCGGGCCAAGCTCACCGCCGCGTTCGAGTTCGTCGACAAGCTCGGCGTGCCGTTCTTCTGCTTCCACGATCGAGACATGGCGCCCGAGGGCAAGACCTTCGCCGAGTCGACCGCGAACCTCCACGCGATGGCCGACGAAGCTGAGTCCCACATGGCCCGTACCGGGATCCGGCTCCTGTGGGGCACGGCCAACCTGTTCAGCCACCCTCGCTACGCAGCCGGCGCAGCAACCAACCCGGACCCTGAAGTCTTTGCCTTCGCGGCGGCCCAGGTCAAGGTCATGCTCGAGGTCACCCAGCGCCTCGACGGCGCCAACTACGTCCTGTGGGGCGGCCGCGAGGGCTACGAGACGCTCCTGAATACGGACCTCCGCCACGAGGAACAGCAGCTCGCGAAGTTCCTGGGCCTCGTTGCCGAGCACAAGCATCGGATCGGCTTCAAGGGAACGCTCCTCCTCGAGCCGAAGCCCCAGGAGCCAACGAAGCACCAGTACGACTACGACAGCGCCACGGTCTACGGCTTCCTCGCCCGGCACGGGCTGGAGGGCGAGTACCGGGTCAACATCGAGGCGAACCACGCCACGCTGGCCGGTCACAGCTTCCAGCACGAGATCGCGACCGCGATCTCGCTGGGCATCTTCGGCAGCATCGACGCCAATCGCGGCGACTACCAGAACGGCTGGGACACGGACCAATTCCCGAACTCGGTCGACGAGCTCTCGCTGGCTGTGTACGAGATCCTCCGCGGCGGCGGATTCACGACCGGCGGCTTCAACTTCGACACCAAGCTTCGGCGCCAGAGCCTGGATCGAACGGATCTCTTCCATGCGCACATCGGCGGGATCGACACCCTCGCGAGGGCGCTCCTCGCCGCGGCCGAGATGATCGGGCGAGGCACGCTCGAGCGCCTCCGGCAGGCCCGCTATGCCGGCTGGTCCGGCGAGCTCGGCCGATCGATCCTGTCCGGCGACGTCCTGTTTGAGATGCTCGCGGGACGCGTCCTGAACGGCGAGATCGATCCGGCTCCCGTCTCGGGCCGCCAGGAATTGCTCGAGAACGCGGTCAACCAGGCGATCTGGGCGGTTGACGCGAAGTCCGGCGGCAACAACCCCGGCTGATCCATGGGCTTCGTCCTCGGCATCGACGTCTCGACGACCGCGACGAAGGCCGTCCTCATCGATCCCGCCGGGGGCGTCCGCGGCATCGGGACGGCCGAACAGGACTTCTCGATGCCGCAACCGCTCTGGAGCGAGCAGGACCCGGCGGCCTGGTGGGACGCCGCCCAGTCGGCGATCCGCACCGTCCTGGCCTCGACCGGCGCCCGCGGCGAGGACGTCGAGGCAGTCGGACTCACCGGCCAGATGCACGGAGCCGTGCTGCTCGACGCCGCGGGTGCGGTGCTCAGACCGGCGATCCTCTGGAATGACCAGCGCACCGGCGCGGAGTGCGACGCCATTCGTGCGGCGGTCGGCCCGGACAGGCTGATCCGCATCACCGGCAACGATGCGATCACCGGGTTCACGGCACCCAAGCTCCTGTGGGTCCGTCGCCACGAACCGGAAGTCTGGGCGAGGCTGGCCCACGTCCTGCTGCCCAAGGACTACCTCCGCTACCGGCTCACCGGTGACTTTGCGATGGACAGGGCGGATGGCAGCGGCACGCTCCTGTTCGACCTCTCGGCGCGGACCTGGTCTCCGGAGGTCCTCGCAGATCTGGACCTGGATCCGGCCTGGTTTCCGCCCACGTTCGAGGGTCCGGAGGTCACCGGCGCGATCACCCGGGCCGCGGCCGAGGCCACCGGTCTCAGGGCCGGTACCCCGGTGGTGGCCGGTGGCGGAGACCAGGCCGCGAACGCGGTGGGCGTGGGTGCCGTGTCTGAAGGAACGGTGGCGCTCTCACTGGGCACCTCGGGCGTGATCTTTGCCGCGACCCACGCGCCAATCCACGAGGCGCGTGGCCGCGTCCACGCCTTCTGCCACGCGGTCCCCGGGCGCTGGCACCTGATGTCCGTGATGCTGTCGGCGGCCGGCAGCCTGCGCTGGTTCCGCGACACCTTCGCCCCGGGCGAGGACTTCGAGGCCCTCATTGCGCCCACGGCCGAGGTCCGGACCGCAGCGGATGGACTGTTCTTCCTGCCCTACCTTTCGGGCGAACGCAGTCCCCACCCGGACCCGAACGCACGAGGCGCGTTCGTGGGTCTCGCCCTGAACCACGACCGACGCCACCTGACCAGGGCGGTCCTGGAGGGCGTCGCATTCGGGCTCCGTGACGGGCTCGATCTCATGCTGGCGGCCGGCATGCCTCGCCCATCACAGATCCGGGCGTCGGGCGGTGGGCTCGCCAGCGCGATCTGGACCCACATCCTTGCCGATGTCCTGGACGCGGAGCTCGTCACGACGTCGACGACCGAGGGCGCGGCCTTCGGGGCGGCGATTCTCGCGGCCGTCGGGGCGGGCTGGTTTGAGGATGTCCCGACCGCCACCACGAACCTCGTGCACACGCGGCCCGTCGCAGCACCCGGACCTGATCGAGCGGCGTACGCGGCGGCCCATGCCGCCTACCGTGAGTTGTACCCGGCCCTCGCCCCGATCTTCCACCGGCCGTAGCCGCGCGGGCGCCGGACAGCGGCGCCGGGCGCCAGGCAGACGTTCGGGCGCTAGACAGCGGCGCCGGCCTGCTCCGCGGTCGCCTCTCCGGCCTGGCCCATGATGATCATGCTGAGCACTTCATCCGAGGTGACTTCGCTCTTGTTCACGGTTCCCACGATCTTGCCGTGGTACATGACGCTGATCCGGTCGGACAGGTCGAACACATCGTGGATGTCATGGCTGATGAGGAAGATCCCGATCCCCTCCGACTTCAACTGACGGATGAGGTCCCGGACCTGGGCCGTCTCGGCCGGGCCGAGCGCGGCGGTCGGCTCGTCCATGATCAGGATCCGGGCATTGAAGTGCACGGCCCGGGCGATTGCGACGGCCTGACGCTGGCCGCCGGAAAGCGACTTGACCGGCATCTTGAAGCGTGTGAAGTTCGGGTTCAGCCGACCCATCACGGTCCGCGTCTCGGACTCCATGGCCGAGTCGTCGAGGGAGCCCAGCTGAGTGGTCTTCTCGCGGCCGAGGAACAGGTTACCGGGAGCGTCGATGTTGTCCGCGAGCGCAAGGGTTTGATAGATGGTCTCGATGTTGTAGTGCTTGGCATCACGCGGGTTGCGGATGGTGACCGGCCGCCCATCGATGAGGATCTGGCCGCTGTCGGCCGGATGCGCGCCGGAGAGCACGCGCATCAGGGTGGACTTGCCGGCTCCGTTGCCGCCGACGATGCCGACCACCTCGCCCGGAAAGAGGTCGACGGTCACTCGCTCGACGGCATGCACGCCGCCGAACGCGACGGAGATGTTGCGCATCTCGACGAGGGGCGTTCGCTCAGCGACAGTCACGATCAAGCCCTCCTTGCCGCTCAGGAACCGCGCCGGCGGTTGAAGCTGTCGAAGCCGACCGCGACGATGAGCACCACGCCGGCCACGACGTTCTGGCCAGGCGAGTTGACGCCCATGAAGCTCAGTCCGTACGCGAGCGACTGCATGACGAATGCACCGAGCACCGCGCCGGGGATCGTGCCGATGCCGCCGGCAAACGAGGTCCCACCGACGACCGCCGCCGCGATGACGTAGAGCTCGTAGCTCTGGCCTACGTCGAGTGTCGAGCCGTTGAGTCGCGCCGAGGCGATGGCTGCCGCGAGCGCGCACAGGATGCCCATCACGACATAGGTCTTGAGGATCGTCCAGCGGGTGTTGATGCCGGCGAGGTCCGCCGCGTCCGGATTCCCTCCATAGGCGTAGACGTAACGCCCGAACCGTCGCCGATTGGCCAACAACGTCATCACGAGGGTGACGCCGACAAGCAGGACGATCGGATTCGGGAAACCGGTGGAGATCTTCCAGCCGCCGTCGGGCGCTGGCCCCCAGTTCTGCTCGATCGCGATCCGATCGGCGAGACCCTGCGGCCACAGTGCCGCATTGGCGAACGCAGCCAGGCCGATCACGGCGAGACTGGCGACCACGCCGATCAGGCCCTCGGCCCACATCGGCCTGACCGGGAAGCCGAACCGCCGGCGTTGTCGCCGGCTGTTGATGAGCAGGGCGATGATCGCGAGACAGCCCACCAGGCCGAGGATCCACGTCGCGGTACCCCCGATGGATCCCTGTGCCCCACCACCGATGAGCTGGAAGTTGGGATCCAGGCCCGACACGGCGGCGCCCCTCGAGAGATACCAGACGACACCCCGAATCGAGAGCAGCCCACCGAGCGTGACGATGAAGGATGGCACGCCGATGTAGGCGATGATGAACCCCTGGAGCCCACCCACGAGGGCCCCGAGAAGGATCCCGAGGCCGAGGGCGATGAGCCATCGGAACGGGAAATCGGCACCCATGCCCAGGAAGTTCGGCATCCAGTCCGTCATCAGCAGGGCGTACGTCATGGCGATGACGCCGACCAGCGACCCGACGGACAGGTCAATGTTCCGCGACACGATGACCAGGACCATCCCGGTGGCGATGATGGCCACGCCCGTGGCCTGGACCGCCAGCGTGATCATGTTGGTCGGCTGGAAGAACTTGCCGCCGCTCAGGATGTTGAACGTGAGCAGGATCGCCCCGAGGGCGACCAACATCCCGAAGAGACGGAGATCGATCTCGGTCTGGGCGATGAGGCCGCGAATCGAGGTACGGGCGGGAGGCTGGACTCCACCGGAATCCGGTGACGTTGTCGCGTCGGCCACGTTCGTCACGACGGCCCTCCTGGCCCTGCGGTGGAGTTTCCTTCGCCCCCGGGAGGATCCCGGGGGCGAAGGTGCTTGACTAGTTCCGCGGTCGGATGACTGCTACTTGCAGGCGGCCGGCCCCGTTGCGGGGTCGACGCCCTTGCACAGGTCCTCCTTGCTGATCTGGCCTGCATCGATCGCCACCTGGAGGTTTTCCGCGGTGAGCGGGGTCGGCTGCAGGATGAAGGACTGGACGGAGGTTCCGTCAGGTGTCGTGAACGCCTTGGCGGAGAGGCCGGCGGTGGGGGCGACTCCCGGATCGAGCAATCCGCTCGGCAGCGTCAGGCTGGCCATCGCGGTCCCCTTGCACAGCTCGAGCGCGGCCGCGCCTGCGGCCTTGCCCAGTTCGTTGGCGTTCTTGAAGACATCCACGTACTGCTTGCCCAGAGCGACGTTGTTCAGGTTGGCGGGGTCGCCATCCTGGCCGCTCAGGGGCGGGAAGCCGTAGCTCTTGGCCGTCAGGGCACCCACGACGCCGAGCGCCGTGCTGTCGTTCTCGGCCAGGATGGCATCGATCGGCGTGCCGTCGGCGACGGCCTTGTCGATGATCGCTTCCATGTTCTTCTGGGCAGTCTCGGTCTTCCAGGCGTCCGTAAACGTCCCGTCAGGCCCGTTGAGGATCTTGATGTCACCGGACGCCACCTTGGCCGCGAGGCCAGCCTCGTCCCAGCCCTGCGGCAGGAACGTGGCCGCGTTCGGGTCGCCCGGGTCGCCCTTGATCAGGACGTAGTTGCCCTTCGGGACCTTGGCGATGATGGCCTCGGCCTCGGCCTTGCCGACGAGCACGTTGTCGAACGTGATGTAGAGGATGCTGGAATCCTCAATGAGCCGGTCATAGGCGATGACGGGGATGCCCGCGTCCTTGGCCTTCTGGAGCGCCGGCAGGATTGCCTTGTTGTCCTGCGCAAGCAGGATCAGGACCTTGGCGCCCTGCGAGATCAGCGTGTCGACGTCGGTCAACTGCTGCTCGGAGCTCAGGTTCGCGTCGGCGCTGATGTACTTGCCGCCGCCGTCCTCGACGGTCTTCTTCAGGTTTGGCTCGTCGTGCGCCGCCCAGCGCGGCTGCTGGAAGTTGTTCCAGGACACGCCGACCGTGCAGTCGCCGCCACCCGGCGCGGGACTCGCGCCACTTGAACATGCCGCGAACACCAACGCGGCGACGGCCGTCAGGGCCGCCACTTTCCGTACGAACATGGTTCTGTGTCCTCCTCCGGATGCTCACTTGACGGGGCGCGAATGAGACTCTCGTAGGCTAGCACCCTCCCCGGCGAATTCCAGAGGTATCGCGACGCGGACGACACATGCCGGCCGCGGTTGTGGCTGGCGCGGATCCTGACCACCTGGATCGCAACACTACGCGCTCGCCAGGTGGATGAGTGAGTTTCGCGGGCCAAGCCAGGCGACCGGGTCCGTCAGCAACGGCTCGAACGCCATCTCCGCCGCGCCAAGCAGCGGCGCATCCACGCCCAGCGCAGCGGGCACCACCTCGACCCGGCGGCGCGGAGCGGCCAGGGCATGCCGGTCAAGCGCTTCCTCGACGCGCCGGCCGACGTACGGGTGGATGCGCGAGAACAGGCCGCCCAGGACCACCATGTGCGGGTTGAGGATGTTCACCAGGCCGGCCAGGCCATGACCGAGCCACCGCCCGACGTCATCGAGGGCATCGATTGCCAGCGGCAGACCCGCCGCGGCGTCGGCCAGGACCGCGTCGACGGCCGCGCTGCCGCCATCGAGCGGGTATCCGGCACGGGCGAGGAGTGCACCCTCCCCGACCTCCGTCTCCCAGCACCCAACAGAACCGCAGCGACACGCTTGGCCCTCCGGATTGACGGACATGTGCCCGATCTCGCCGGCAAACCCGCCGCTTCCGGATAGCGGCCGGCCGTCCACGATGATGCCTCCGCCGACGCCCACCTCGCCGTGCACGTACAGGATGTCCTGGGCCCCGCCTGCGGCGCCGCGTCGCGACTCCGCCAGGGCGCCCAGGTCCGCCTCGTTGGCCACGCCCACCGGCACTCGCAGATCAAGCGCCTCGGCAAGCCGCTCGCCGAGCGGCGCGTCGATCCAGCCCAGGTTGGGCGCGAACGCGACAACACCGTCGGAGGAGCTGACGATGCCCGCCATGGCCACCCCGACGCCGATCGGAGTCTCCGTCGCGGGCCGCCGGCGGAGAGCCGTACGCACGAGGTCGGCAAGATCGGCCACGATCTCGTCCAGCGTCGAGTGGCCGCGCGGACGCTCGATCCGTTGCTGCCAGAACACTTCGCCACCCAGTCCGACCACGGCGACGGCCAGCGAATCGACGGCGATCTGGAGGGCCAGGACCACGGCACCATCAGCGACCAGGCGCACCACCGGCGAGGGCCGGCCGGGCGTGCCGAGCCGGATGGCCGGGCCCTCGGCCACCAGGTCCCCGGCCACGAGGTCGCCGACGAGCGAGCGGATCGCGCTGCGGGTGAGGCCGGTCCACGCGACGAGCTCGGACCGCGAGAGCGGCCCGCGAGTGTGCAGCTCGCGGACCATCGCGCTCAGGTTCGAGCGGCGAACGGTCTCACTGCGCTGTCCGACTTCGTCGCGACCTTGGAACAACGGTTTGTGTTCCTCTCTTGCAAATGTTTGTGCTAGGCTCGTCGATGGGAGCCGACGCTGTCAAGCCGGGATCGCAATTCGGCCCACTGCCGTCCCCCTTCCCTGATCCCGCCATTCGAGGAGCTGCGCCATGAACGGGCTCGAAGGCAAAGTCGCCCTCATCACCGGAGCGAGCCGCGGCATCGGGGCGGCGACGGGTCGAGCCCTCGCCGACGCGGGAGCGCTCGTTGCGCTGGCCTCACGGAGCGGGTCCAATCCCGGGATCGAGGGTGCGTTCGCCCGGCAGTGCGACGTCCGAAACGCGTCCTCTCTGGAGGACATGGTCGCTGCCACCGTTGCCCACTTTGGCGGGCTGGATATTCTCGTGGTGAACGCCGGTGTGGGTGCCTACGGACCGTTCCTCGACCTGCCGCTGGCCGACCTGGACGAGATGATCGATGTCAACGTGAAGGGCGCCCTGTACGCCGTTCGGGCGGCCCTTCCCCACCTGGTGCGGAGCAAAGCCGCCGACATCGTGACGATCGCGAGCGAGGCCGGCCGGCGCGGGTTGCCCCTCGAAGCCACCTACAGCGCTTCGAAGTTCGCCCAGGTGGGACTCACGCGGGCGCTCGACCACGAGTTGCGCGAGCAGGGGGTCCGCTGCACGAGCGTCTGTCCGGGCGGCGTGGCGACCGACTTCGCCATGGGCCACGGTCGCACGCCGGAAATGCCCCAGCTCGCGGGCATGATGTCTCCGGTGGATGTTGCCGAGATCGTCCTGTTCGTCCTCACCCGGCCCCGGAACCAGCGGATCCTCGAGGTGGCGCTCAGGCCGGTGACCGAGACGTCCTGGGGCTAGGCCGACATGACCGACCTGCGCTGGGGGATCCTGTCGACCGCGGACATCGCCCGGACCAAGGTGATCCCGGGGATCCAGGCTGCCGATCGATGCACCGTCGTGGCGATCGCGTCGCGCGACCTGGAGCGCGCCCGCGAAGCCGCGGACGAGCTGGGCATCCCGAAGGCCCACGGGTCCTACGAGGCCCTGCTCGCCGATCCCGGGATTGATGCCGTCTACATCCCGCTCCCGAACCACCTCCATGCTGAGTGGACGATCAAGGCTGCCCAGGCCGGGAAGCACATCCTGTGCGAGAAGCCCCTGGCGGTGACCGCGGCGGACGCGGAGCGGATGATCGAAGCCTGCGAAGCCGCCGACGTCCGGCTCATGGAGGCGTTCATGTATAGGCTGCATCCGTCATGGGTCGCGGTTCGCGACCTGGTTGCATCCGGCCGGATCGGACGTCTCATGGCGATTGACAGCTGGTTCAGCTACTTCAACGACGACGCCACCAACATCCGGAATATTCGCGCCTACGGCGGTGGCGCCCTGTTCGATGTCGGCTGCTACAACGTCAATCTCTCGAGGCTGCTGTTCGACAGCGAACCGACGCGCGTGGAGGCGTCGATCCTTCGGGATCCGGTCAGCGGCGTCGATATCCGCACGAGCGGGCTGCTCGAATTCGGTTCGGGCGTCGCCACGTTCACCTGCTCCACGCGTGCCGAGGACGATCAGAGGGTAGACGTGTACGGCACCGAGGGCCGGATCTCGGTCGGCATTCCGTTCAACATTCCGCCGGACCGGCCCACGCACGTCTACCTCACCCATGGCGGCGAACCGCCGGTGAATCCCGCAACGGAGACCCTTACCTTCGAGACGGCCGATCCGTACGCGGTCGAGGCGGCGCGATTCGCCGCGGCGGTCCTCGACGGCTCGCCCACGCCGGTTCCGCCGGCCGACGCGGTCGCGAATCTCCGGGTGATCGAGCGGATCTTCGCCGCCGGTGCGCGAGACCCGGCCACGAGTTAGGGTCAGCGCCATCATGCGAATGCGCGGAATCCGGATGCTCGCCGCGGTCGTCGGGGTCGTGGCGATCGCCGGTGCCGCCAGCTTCGTCGCGATTGTGCGACCGTGGGAGGCGCGGCCGACCTGCCCACCGGTTGCGGACCATGCCGATTGGTCCGTGGCGCGTCGGTGGGACGAGGCGCTCCTTGACGCGATCCGCCGGGCGCTGCCGAACCCACCCGTCCATGCACGGAACCTGTTCCACGTGTCGGCGGCGATGTGGGACGCGTGGGCCATTTACGACCCGACGGCGGACGGCACCTTTGTCACCGAGAAGCACACCGAATCCGACGTGAGCGCGGCGCGGAACGAAGCGATCAGTTACGCGGCGTACCGGGTCCTGACGGCCCGCTTCATCAAGGCCACTGGGGCCGAGGAATCGCTATCAGAGTTCGCCGATCTCATGGACACGTTGTGCTATCCGCTGGACGTGACCGCGACAGAAGGCGACTCGCCATCGGCGATCGGCAATCGGATCGCGAAAGCGATCCTCGCCACCAGCGCGGCCGACGGGTCCAACGAGGCCGGCGGCTACGCCCCTCCCGACTACACGCCGATGAACCCACCGCTCGTCGTCGCCGGGTCGGGCGCGACAATGACCGACCCGAATCAGTGGCAGCCCCTCCAGATCGAGCACATGATCTCCCAGAACGGCATCCCCGTGACCAACGGCGTGCAGCAGGCCGTGGGCACGCACTGGGGCCGGGTTACGGGATTCGCCCTCTCCGCGGGGGGCGCCAACGGCACGCCGATCGATCCGGGGCCACCGCCCAGACTCGGCGACCCGGCCACGGACGCGGCCCTGAAGGACCAGGTCGTGGAGGTGATCCGCGACAGCAGTCTGCTCGATCCCACCGATCCGACGACCATTGACATCTCCCCGGCGACAGTGGGTGGCAATACCCTCGGGGCGAATGACGGCCACGGTCATCCGCTCAATCCCGTCACCGGCGCTCCGTATGAGCCCGATGTAGTGAGCCGGGCCGATTTCGGCCGGGTGATGGCCGAGTTCTGGGCCGACGGCCCGGAATCCGAGACGCCACCAGGGCACTGGAACGTGCTGGCGAACCTCGTCTCGGACGAGCTGGCTCCTGACCTCCGGATCGCGGGTACGGGATCTCCGGTCGACCGCCTCCAATGGGACGTCAAGCTGTACCTGGCGCTCAACGGCGCGGTCCATGACGCGGCGATCGAGGCCTGGGGCCTGAAGGGCTACTACAACTCGAGCCGACCGATCTCCCTGATCCGGTACATGGGCGGCCTGGGTCAGTCGAGCGATCCTGCGCTTCCGTCATACAACGCCGAGGGCCTACCGCTCGTCCCGGATCTCATCGAACTCATCACGAAGGACACGACGGCACCCGGCCGGCGCCACGCCGCGCTCGTGGGTCACGAGGGCGAGATCGCCGTGCGGTCCTGGGCCGGAAACCCGGCCGATCCGGTGTCCGAGGTCGGAGGCGTCGCCTGGATTCTGGCGACCCATTGGATCCCCTACCAGCTGCCAACGTTCGTGACGCCGGCGTTCCCGGGGTATGCCTCGGGCCACAGCGCGTTCAGCCGGGCCGGCGCCGAGGTGCTCACGGGCTTCACCGGCAGCGAGTACTTCCCCGGCGGTGTAAGCGGCTACACGATCCACGCTGGCTCCCTGAAATTCGAGCGGGGTCCGAGCGCCGACATCCGGCTGGAATGGGCGACGTACTACGACGCAGCCGACCAGGCGGGACAGTCACGGCTGTGGGGTGGCATCCACATCCAGGCGGACGATTTCGTGGGACGCAGGATGGGCGCGCTGTGCGGGACGGGCGCGCTGGCGCTCGCGGAGCGCTATTTCGCGGGTACCGCGCTCCCGTGAACGTCACACGGTGAGCCGTCGACAAGCCGGCTTTCTCATCGTCGCCGTGGCCTTGATCGCGATAGCGGTCGGTGCCGGCGTCGTCCTGCTCCGGCCCGCGACGCCGACGATTGCCGCCGGAGCGCCGCTCTTCATCGACGAGACGGCATCGTCCGGCCTCGCCCATCGCTTCGCCGGGCCCGATCTCTTCCAGGTCGGCGGCGGCGTGGCCGTGTTCGACTGCGATTCGGACGGAGCCCCCGACCTCTATCTCGCCGGCGGCGAGGGGCCGGCCTCGCTCTTCCGGAACGTCTCCGCCGTCGGCGGCGCGCTCGGGTTCGAGCTGGTTGTCTCGCCGACGACCGATCTCGCGAGCGTCAACGGCGCCTACCCGCTCGATATCGACGGGGACGGGCTGACGGACCTCGTGGTGCTCCGAGTGGGCGAGAACGTCCTGCTGCGAGGCCTCGGCGACTGCCGGTTCGAGCGCGCCAATGAGGCGTTCGGGTTGGCCGGCCTCGATGGCCACACCACGGCGTTCAGCGCGACCTGGGAGAACGCATCCACCCTCCCGACCTTGGCGGTTGGCCACTACCTCACCCTCGGCGCCGATGGTGACACGACGTTCGACTGCGCGGACAACGCCATCCTCAGGCCGGACCTCGGCGCGACCCGCTATGGCGCCCCGACACCGCTACGGCCCGGCTACTGCGCGCTGTCGATGCTGTTCAGTGACTGGGATCGGTCCGGGCGGCGTGATCTCCGCGTCACGAATGACCGCCAGTACTACAGGGACGGAATGGACCAGCTCTGGCGCGTTGCCGCAGGCGAGCCGCTCCGCGCCTACACGGCCGAGGACGGCTGGGTGTCCATGCAGATCTGGGGCATGGGCATCGCCAGCCAGGATCTCACCGGCGACGGGCTGCCCGAGGTCTACCTCACCAGCCAGGGTGACAACAAGCTCCAGACACTCACCGCCGGGCCGGGTCAGCCGACCTATCGCGACATCGCGCTCCGGCGGGGCGTGACCTCGGCGCAGCCGTTCGCGGGTGGCCAGCACCTGGCCTCGACGGCATGGCACCCCGAGTTCGCCGACGTCAACAACGACGGCTTCACCGATCTGTTCGTGTCCAAGGGCAACGTCGGTGCCCAGGCGGGCTACGCCACCCGTGACCCGAGCGACCTGTTCCTCGGCCAGCCAGACAGCACCTTCCTCCAGGCCGCCGAACAAGCCGGCATCCTGAGGTTCGAGCGCGGCCGGGGGGCCGCCCTGGCCGATTTCAACCTCGATGGCCTGCTCGATCTCGTGGAGGTCAACTACCGCGCCGACACCGTGCTCTGGCGGAACGTCGGAGCCGGGACCGGGAGCGCGCCCGCCGCGATGGGTCACTGGCTCGCCCTTGAGCTACGCCAGGCCGGCGCCAATCGGGATGGCATCGGGGCATGGGTCGAGGTTCGCGTCGGCGACCTGACCATGCGACGCGAGGTCACGATCGGCGGCGGTCACATCGGGGGGCAGCTCGGCTGGCTCCACCTGGGGCTGGGCCCGGCGAACGCGGCCGATGTCCGGGTGCAATGGCCCGACGGAGAGTCGGGCCCGTGGATCCGCGTGAACGCGGATTCGTTTGCACTCATCGAACGCGGTGCGGACACCGCCCAGCGCTGGAATCCCGAAGGATCGTGACGGCCATGCCTTCCGCCCGCCTCGCACCCGTGGATCTGCCGTTCCTGGCCCGCCCGGAGATCGTACCCGAGCTCCCAGCCGAGATCTACCCTGGCCGGGTCGAACGGCTGCGCGAGCGTGCCGCCGAGCGGCGCTACGACCACCTGGTGATCTACGCGGACCGAGAGCACAGCGCCAGCGTCTCGTACATGACCGGCTTCGACCCCCGGTTCGAGGAGGCGATCCTGGTCCTCGGCCCGGCCGGCGTCCCAGTCCTCCTCGTGGGCAACGAGTGCTACGGGATGGCGGGTGCCGCGCCGCTGCCCGTGGAACGGGTCCTGTTCCAGGAACTCAGCCTGCCGAGCCAGCCGCGGGACCGCTCGAAGCCGTTCATGGACATCCTCGGCGAGGCCGGCCTGCGCGCCGGAGATAGAGTCGGTGTCGTCGGCTGGAAGGCACCCCGAGATCGATCCTGGATCGAGGCACCGGCGTTCCTCGTCGACGCCCTGCGTGCCCTCGTCGGTCCGGCCGGGACCGTTGAGAACGCCACGGATCTCCTGATCGATGCCGCGAATGGGCTCCGCGTGATCAACGAGCCTGAGCAGATCGCGGCGTTCGAGCACGCCGCGTGCGAGACATCCACTGGGGTTCGCAACCTCCTGTTCGGGTTGCAGCCGGGGATGCGCGAACGCGAGGCGGTCCGGCTCCTGGAGTGGAGTGGCGCGCCCCTCTCCTGTCACCTGATGCTTACGGCCGGACCGCGCGCTCGGCTCGGCCTGCTGAGCCCGGGCGATCGAGCCATCGAGCGCGGGGATCCCCTGACGGTCGCCTTCGGGATCTGGGGTGCCCTCAACTGCCGGGCGGGGTTCGTGGTCGCGGATGCCACGGAATTGCCCGGCGGCATCAGCGACTACGTCGAGCGCCTCGTTCGGCCGTATTTCGAAGCCGTGGCGGACTGGTACCGCGCGCTGCGCGTCGGCCAGACGGGTGGGCACCTGCAGGAGATCATCGATCGCCGACTCGGCGATCCGTTCTTCGGGATCTTCCTCAATCCCGGCCACCAGCTCCACCTTGACGAGTGGGTGAACTCTCCGGTGGGCCGCGGGAGCACCATCGAGCTCCGTTCCGGGATGGTCCTCCAGGTAGACATCATCCCGGCCACTGGCGGCCCGTACTTCACGACGAACATCGAGGACGGGATCGCCCTCGCCGACGAGACGCTTCGCGAAAGGCTCGCGCGAGGCTATCCGGACCTCTGGGCCCGGGTCCAGCAGCGGCGTTCGTTCATGACGAACGGGCTGGGTATCGAGCTCCACCCCGATGTCCTGCCGCTCTCCAACCTGCCGGCCTACCTCCCGCCCTATCTACTCCGGCCAGACCACGCCATGACCCTGGCGGGTTGATGGACGACGTGCGCGGCCACGCCGCTGCCCCCGCCGGCCGCCGCCTCATCGTCGAGGAGGGACCGATCTCGGTGGAGCTGCTGCCCGAGATGGGCGGACGGCTCCACCGCCTGCGCGTCTTCGGCCGGGATCTCCTCCGGACACCGGAGGATCTGACGGTGTACCTGCGCCAGCCGTTCCACTGGGGTGGCTACGTCATGGCGCCGTGGTGCAACCGGATCGAGGCGTCTCTGACGAAGGTCGGTGACGAGGTGGTCCGGGTCCCGGCGAACTCGGCCGACGGCACGGCGCTGCACGGGCAGGTCTACGCGAGGCCGTGGGAGATCCGCGACGAGGCGACCCTGTCCGTGCGAGGCGGCGGCGACACCTGGCCGTGGCGGTATGAATCGAGCCTGCACATCGGGATCGCCGGCACGGTGCTGACGATTGAGCAGTCGCTCACCAACCTGGCCGATACACCGATGCCCGGTGGACTGGGTCTCCACCCGTGGTTCCGCCGCCCGCTGGAGGTGCAGATCAGCGCGCCCAGCGTCTTGGCATCCAACATCGACACGGGCGCCGAGATTGAACCGGTCGGCGGCCGGCTGGACCTCCGGGCGTTGGGTCCGATCCCCGATGACCTCGACGCCGCCTGGTTCGAGTTGGGGGATCCGGCGGTCCGTCTTCGCTGGCGGTCCCTCGGGATCAACGGCGTGCTCCGCGCGCACTCAGAGGCGGGTCTGTGCATCGTGGCCGCCAGCCCGAGCGACATCGACGCTGTCGCGATCGAGGCGCAGACGCACGCGCCCCAGGGCCTGCGCAGGTTCCTGGCCGGCGAGCCGCACGGGCTGCACCTGCTCGACCCAGAGACCTCCATGCGGCTCACGATCGAGCTGGCCTTCGACCGCGACGGCTGATCGGCCGACAGCGAACGCGATCGCGGTCCGGCTGGCGGTCCCGACCCCGCCTACACCCTCCCGACCAGTTCCGCGCCCATGAGATCCACCATCTCGAGGTCCCGGGGCAGGAAGTCCTGGAGCATGATTCGCTCCACGCCGGCATCGGCATAGCGACGGATCATCGCCCGAGTCTCATCCGGCGTCCCGATGATCCAGCGCTCGCGCCGTTCCTGGAACCAGTCTGAACCGCCCGTGGCAGGCAGGCCGAGGGCCGCGAGCAGGGCGGATTGTCGCTGCTTGACCTCAGCGTGATCCCTTCCCAGCAGCGTACCGATCATCGCCGAGCGCGTGAGCGTCTTCGGATCACGCCCGATATCCCGGCACGTTTGATCCAGGAGCGCAAACCTCTCCCGTACCCGATCGGGCCCCGCGCCCTCGATGTTGAACTCGTCGGCGTAGCGGGCGGCCAGCCGGAACGCGCGCGGAGAACCGGGGCCGCCAACAATGATCCGGGGGCGAACGGCCCCGTTGGCAGCGCGGGGACGACCGGGCACATCCACGGGCTTCGGTCGAAGGAATCCACCTTCGACCTTCACCTGGTGCCCTGTGAACGACCAACCATCGGGCTCTGTCCACAGGCCGTGAAGAAGCGCCAGCTGGTCTTCCATGAGGTCCGCCCGTGCGCGGATGTCGGGAAACACCAGGCCCAGGGGCGCGTGGTCCTCGTCATTCCAGCCCGCCCCGACGCCGACCTCGATGCGCCCGCCGCTCATCTCGTCAACGGTTGTCACGACCTTCACGAAGTTGCCGGGGTGGCGGAACGTGACGGGACTGACCAGGACGCCGAGGTTGATCCGCTCCGTCTCGCGGGCAAGACCGGCCAGGACGGCCCATGCGTCCGTGGTCGGTCCGTCCGAGGGCCCCGGAAAGCTCGCGTAGTGATCGCTCCGAAAGAACGCCTCGAAGCCCGCCGCCGCGCCGCCGCGGACAAATGCCAGCTGATCCGCGTAGGTCAGGCCCTGCTGGGCCTCGATCATCAGCGCAAAGCGCATCGCACCCTCCTTGGCGATGTTCCCCTGATCGTCCGTGTTGACTTGATCATATCGATCAACTACATTGTTCACTACATGCGAACTATCGACGCTGCTGAAACGACTCAGGACGACGAGACGCCGATCGCGGCGATCGCGGCGGGGATCCACGACATGATCGCGGGCTTCCGTTGCGCCGGCACCGGCCGGCTCGTGAAGTCCGGGGTAAGCATGACCCATATGCACGTCATGTGGCTCCTCGAGCATCACGGCGACCTCTCCATGAGCCGTGTCGCCGAGTTCCTCGACGTGTCGCTCAGCAACGCCACGGGCATCGTGGATCGCATGGAGGAACGGCAGCTCGTCGAGCGGGTCCGGGTGCCCGACGACAGGCGCGTCGTCCACGTCCACCTCGCGACCGGCGGATTGCAGGCCCTCGAGGAGATCGAAGCCGTCAAGCAGGACAGGATCCAGGCGATCCTGGGCCGGCTGGATCAGGTGAAGCGCGAGCGAGTCGTGGCCGCTCTCAACGACATCCGCGAAGCCGTTCTGGAGGAGCTCGGGCCCGACTTCGGGGCCGGGCACGACCAGATGCCCCACGCCCGACACCAGGAAAGGGACTGACCTCGATGGAAGCGTTCCCCGTGGAGACCGGCGGCATTGCGCCGACACTCGCGGAAGACCCGGCACTCGGCCTGAGCCAGCGCCAGAAGGTGGAGATCCTCGGAGCCGTGCTCCTCGGGCTGTTCCTCGTCGCCCTGGACCAGACCATCGTCGGGACTGCCCTGCCGAGGATCGTGACGGATCTCGGCGGCAACGACCTGTACACCTGGGTCGTCACGATCTACCTCCTGACCAGCACGATCACCGTTCCGTTCTACGGCAAGCTGTCCGACCTGTACGGCCGGCGACCGATGCTGATGATCGGCATCACCCTGTTCCTGACCGGGTCGGCCCTGTCCGGGCTGAGCCAGGAGATGTGGCAGCTCATCCTCTTCCGGGGCGTCCAGGGCCTCGGCGCCGGCGCCCTCTTCCCGATCGCGCTCGCGGTCATCGGTGACATGTTCACGCCCGCCGAGCGTGGCAAGTACCAGGGACTCTTCGGTGCGGTCTTCGGGATCTCGTTCCTCATCGGGCCGGGTCTGGGCGGCTTCCTGACCGACAACGTCGGCTGGCACTGGATCTTCTTCGTCAACATCCCGATCGGCATCGTCAGCCTGGCCGTGATCTGGAAGCTCCTGCCGACCATCAAGCGGAGCGGTGCCTCGCGCAACCTCGACTACCTCGGAGCGATGATCTTCACGATCGCCATCGGCTTCCTGCTCGTGGGCCTCACCAACAAGCAGTCTGGTGACTGGGCGGACTTCGTGGTCGGTGGCTTCATCGCGATCGGGCTCGCGCTGAGCGCGGTCTTCGTCCTCGCCGAGACGCGGGCGAAGGAGCCGATCGTGCCGCTCGACCTGTGGCGCAACCGGACCTACGTGTCGTCGGTCCTGTCGACGTTCTTCGTGAGCTTCGGGTTCTTCGGCGCGATCATCTTCCTGCCCCGCTGGTTCCAGGTCGTGCGCGAGGAAACGGCAACGGCGTCCGGGTACCTCATCTTCCCGATGCTGATCGGCATGATCGGAAGCTCGATCACGGCCGGCATCCTCGTCTCGCGGACCGGCAGGTACAAGGCGCTTGTCATCGCCGGGCTGGCCACGATGGCTGTCGGCATCACGCTGATGACGCAGCTCCGAGCCGACACCGAGTACCCCGTCCTCTTCCTGTGGATGTTCGTGACGGGGCTCGGCATCGGTCCGACGCTGTCCGTGTTCACGATCATCGTCCAGAACGCGGTGCCGTTCGCGAAGCTCGGCGTGGCCACCAGCAACCTGACCTTCTTCCGCCAGATCGGCGGCTCGGTCGGGCTCGCGATCGCCGGGACGCTGTTCGGGCAGGCGCTCACCGACGAACTGCCCGCGCAGACCGACACCGTCTTCAGCTCAATGGCAAGTGCAGCCCCGGCACAGGCCCGGCCGGCGATCGAGCAGTTCCAGGCGTCCTTCAACGGCGCGATCCAGGCCGGCCAGGGGATCGACCTGAACAACCAGACAGGCGTGGGCCAGAGTTTCGGGGAGGCGATTCTCGGGCAGGTCCCATCGGCCTTCCAGAGCGTGATCCAGCCGTTCGTGCCTCAGTTCGACCAGGCATTCAACAACGCGATGAGCCTCGCCATCGCAAACACGTTCTGGCTTGGTGTGGTCGCTACGGTCCTCGGCTTCGGCGCCGCGTTGTTCATGCGCGAACTGCCGCTGCGGCGGACGCACGGCGCCGATACCGTGCCCGCGCAGGGCACGGCGCCGGACGAGGGCCTGCTGCCGTCCACGGCGGACTGATCGACCCTCGATCGTGATTCGGCCCCGTCTCCGCGTCCGAGGCGGGCCCGAAGTCATTCCTGCGCTACGATCGGGCCCCGTGAAGGTGAATGCCGCCCCTGGCGCCGCACCATTCCCGCCCGAGCTCGCGGCTCAGGGAACGGCGAACGCGCCCTGGGTATCGATTCCCGAGGCTGGTGAGCTACCGCTGGGTGCCATGCGCCGGGTGACCCTCGGGGACCTCGACATCCTCGTTGCGCACACATCCAAGGGCATCGCCGCCGTGGATGACCGCTGCCCGCACATGGCGGCGCCCCTCAGTCTGGGCGACCTGGACGGATGCGTCGTTGCCTGCCCGCTCCACGAGGGTCGGTTCGACCTCTCGACCGGCGATCCAGTCCAGATGCCGACGACCGGCGGCCTCGATGCCGACGGGGCCTACCATCCGGTCTGGTCGCCCGGCGGCCGCGATCCAAAGCCGGACCTGCCGGGCAGGAAGTCGGAGGCGCGCCGTCTGACCCGCGTTCGCCGGTTCCGGTACTACCCGGTGCGAATCGTCGACCGCGTCATCGAGATCCGCCTCCCAGCCGGCTGACCCTGGGGACGCTTCAGGCCTCCGTCGGCGGCCCGCGGCGACGTGAGGCGCGCTTCACGATCTCGACGACCTCGGCCGGGTCGTCCGTGACCGAGATCAGGTCCAGGTCGCCGGACGCGATCATCCCATCGGCCACCAACCGGCCACGCAACCAGTCGAGCAATCCGGAGAAGTACTCGGTACCGACGAGGACAATCGGGAAGTGCCGGATCTTGCCGGTCTGGATGAGGGTCAGGGCTTCGAACAGCTCGTCCATCGTGCCGAACCCACCAGGCAGGATGACGAAACCATCGGCGTACTTCACGAACATCGTCTTGCGGGCGAAGAAGTAGCGGAACTCGACCCGGAGATCCACGTACGGATTGATGTCCTGTTCGTGCGGCAGCTCGATGTTGCAGCCGACGGACATTCCACCGCCCTCCTGGCAGCCGCGGTTGGCAGCCTCCATGACCCCCGGCCCGCCGCCGGTGATCACCGCGAAGCCCTCGAGTGCCAGGAGCCGCCCGATCTCGCGCGCCGTCTCGTAGATCGGCGAATCCTCATCCACCCGGGCCGAGCCGAAGACCGTAATCGCCGGGCCGAGGGTGGCCAGGGCATCGAACCCCTCCACGAACTCGGCCAGGATCCGGAGGGCGCGCCACGGATCCGTGTTCAGGAACGTCGGCCGCGCGCTCGGCTCGAGGAGCTTCCGGTCCTCGGTCATGGTGGGGTCGCCGGCCATCTTCGCCGCCGCGCGCGGGCCGATCGTCAGGCGCCCGCTCCGCCGGTGGTCGCTGATGGGTTCGCCGGGATGGTCGCCGCTCGGCACGATTCGTCCTCCGCTCTGCTACCCCACTCGGGCGAGGATGGCATCCTACGCCGATGAGCGATCCCGGCACCCCGGGCCACGCCCCGCGCCGCTCCCCGCTACGCCTGGTCCTGGCGACCGGCATGATCCTCGCCGGTGCCGTCTGGATCCTTCAGGGCCTGGGCATCCTGACGGCCGGCGAGAGCTTCATGATCGGCGACCCGACCTGGGTCGTCATCGGAGCGGTGTCCGCGGTGCTTGGCCTGGGTCTCGCGCTGCGGATGCGGCGCTAGCGGCCCGCGGCCTGCTCGAGGAGCGCCTTCCAGGCGGCCTCATCTCGGCCGGCCGCGAATCCGTTGCCGAACCGGATGAGCGGGATCCGGAGAAGGCGCTGGTCCGCCAGCAAGCGTCCGGCAAGCTCGGTCGAGTCCATCCGCAGGTACCCGAGCCCAGCGTCCGTCCAGACCCGGCCCGTGGTGTCGGCGAGTGCCTGCGCACCCAGTCGCTCCACGAACCGGCGCAGCTCGCCGGCCGCCATCGGCTTGCGTCGCAGGTCGACGAACTGGATGGTCAGTCGGCGCTCCTTGAAGAACCGGAGGGCAGCGCGGGTGTCCTGATGGTCCTCCCGTCCGAAGACCTGGATGACCGGACCCGAGACGGCCGGGCTCATCCGGCCGCCCGCGGCGAGAAGCGGGTCATCAAGGAACGGCGACAGTTCAGGCGGCCGGCGATCGTGGTCGGGAGGGGCATGGGGCGAAGGGTATCGGGTCGGCTACCATCAGCGACACAGGAGGTGCCCGGTGTCGGTCTGGTTCACGGTCCAGCTGAGCGACAGTCCCGGCTCGCTCGCGCGCGTCGCGACGGCACTCGCAGAGCGCTCGGTCAACATCACCGGCATCGTCGGTGTCGCCGAGGACACGGACGGTGCGCTCATGCTGACGACCTCGAACCCGGAGGCCTCCCGCGCGGCATTCGAGGCGCTGGGCCTGGCCTTCGAGGAACACGACGCGTCGGGCGGGATCGACCCACACAACATGTCCGTCTCCGACGTCCGCACGCGCTGACCGCGAAGCCGATCCCCGATCGCCGTGACACGTCGCCCGAGCCTGCCGGCCACCGTCGCCGCCCGCGCCATCGTGGACGACGGCAGCACCGTGATCCCCGCGCTCATCGAGCGAATCCGGGCAGCCGGAGGCGTCGTCCGGACACTCTCGACGGTTCGACGGCTGGGCGCCGACGCGGCCGAGGGGGATGCGCATCCCGATCCAGTGGCCCCGGTCGAGAGCCTCCTGTCCGGCCGCGTGGAGATCGAGATCGAAGTCGAGGGCCTGGACGAGGAGCGCCTTGTCCGGACGGTCCATGCAACGCCGGGAGTTCAAGCGCATCGACTGACCCGCGCCCTTGATCGGATCTTCGGCAAGCGCGTCATCGTCATCGGCGCTGGAGCCCAGGTGGCCCAGGTGGCGCTCGGGGCGGTCAGTGAGGCGGACCGGCACAACCTCCGTGGCGAACGGATCTCCGTGGACACCATCGCGCTCGTCGGCGAGAAGGACATCGCCGCGGCGGTGCGAGCCGTGGCCGACCTGCCGCGCGCCCGCCTCCTCGTGCTCGCCGGGTCGATCATGGGTGGCGACATCACCGCCGCAGCGAGGGAGCTTCGCGAGCAGGGCATCCCGATCATCTGCCTGAACATGGTGGGCTCGATCACGGGGGTGGCCGATCTCGTCGTAAGCGACCCGGTCCAGGCCGGGACGATGGCGGTCATGGCGGTCGCCGACACGGCGACCTTCGACCTCGCGCGCCAGCGTGGCCGGCGGTACTGAGCGCGGCCCGAGCGCAGCCCGGATGCGGATCGCGACCTGGAACGTCAACTCCCTCAAGGCCCGGATGGAGGCCGTCGAGGGCTGGCTCGCGAAAGCGCAGCCGGATGTCCTCCTCCTGCAGGAGACGAAGCTGTCCGACGCGGACGCCCCGCTGATGCCGTTCCGGATGCTCGGCTATGACTTGGTCCATCACGGGGAGGGGCGCTGGAACGGCGTGGCAATTGCGACCCGCGTGGGCGCACAGGATGTGATCACGAACTTCGGAGATGGGCCCGTCCGCGACAGCGGTGCCGGGGCCACGATCGCGCTGTCCGAGGACGACTTCGATCCGTTCGACGAGGCGCGGATGGTCTCGGCGGTATGCGGCGGGATCCGGGTTGCCTCGCTGTATGCCCCGAACGGACGCGTCGTTGGCTCGCAGTTCTACGAGGGCAAGCTGCGCTGGTTCGAGCGGCTGGCCCGGTGGCTGGAGGAGACCCGCTCGCCCGCCGAACCGCTCGTCCTGGGCGGCGACTACAACGTGACGCCGACCGACGACGACGTCTGGGACGCCGTCGCGGCGCACGGCGGGACGCACGTGTCGGAGCCCGAGCGGGCGGCCCTCGCGCGGCTGCGGGAGTGGGGCCTCGAGGATGCCTATCGGCGCGCGCAGCCGGCCGGCGGGCGCTTCTCCTGGTGGGACTATCGCGCCGGAATGTTCCATCGCAACGAGGGGATGCGGATCGATCTCCTGTACGCGACGGCACCCGTCGCAGCGCGGGTTGTCTGGGCGGAGATCGATCGTGAGGCTCGCAAGGGCCCGCCGACGCCGTCAGACCATGCGCCGGTGGTCATCGATGTCGATGCCCCGGGTCAGCCGTTCGATCCCGGATGGACCGGGACCCTTGACCGGATCGCCGCCCGAACGAGGCCCCGAACTCGCGCCTGAGAGCACTCCGGGCCCATCTCGTGCCCTCCGGCGGTACTCAGGTCTGGTGGACCCGCTCCAGGTCGGTGATGAGGATCGTCGCCCCACCGTGGCGGACGGTGCTGGCGCGCCAGTCCTCGAGCCGATCGCGAAGGCTGAGCGGCAGGTCCACGTCCCGGGCGTGCGCGCTACGCTCGAAGGCTCCCAGCACGTTGGTGACCTGGTCGTCGGCAACCGCGAGGACGAACGTCGCGTTGGACTCCTCGAGGAACCCGCCGCTGGACGGGATCCGCGTGAACCGATGCCCGTGGGAACGTAGATCCTCCGAGACCGGGATGACGTCAGCCTCCTGGACGAACGCGATCAGCAGTTTCATGACCCGCCGAGTGTACCCGCATCGCGGTCCGGAGCGCCGCCGGGGAGCACGCGTCTTCGCTCCCGGATCAGTCCAGCTCCACCCGCTCGTGCCAGGCAGGCACGTGCACCTCGAAGCCGAGCGCCCGGACCTTCGGCGCGAGCGCCTGCTGCGCCTCGGGTTCTCCATGAACGAGGAAGATGCGACGCGGGAACCCAGGGTCACCGGCCTGCAGCCCCTCCCCGAACCGGCCGACCCAGGCCAGCAGGGCCGGCTCGTCGGCGTGGGCGGAGAATCCGCTGATGGAACGGACCCGGCAACGAACGTGGCGAACCCGGCCGTCCAGCTTGACCGTCCGGGCACCCGCCTGGAGGTGGCTGCCCAGCGTCCGCCGGCCCTGGTAGCCGACGAACAGGATCGTGGCCGTTGGATCGTCGATCAGCTCGCGCAGGTGGCCGACCACACGACCGCCGGTCAGCATCCCGTTGGAGGCCACGATCATGTACGGCCGTGGAGCCGCGGCGATCTTCTTCGACTGCTCGATCAGGTTCGTGACGATCTGTTTCGGGTAGTCGACGGGGGTGTCGGCCGACCTGAACAGTGCCGCGGTCTTGTCGTCGTACATCTCCGTGTGTCGCCGGTAGACGTCGGAAGCCTTCGAGGCCATCGGGGAGTCGAGATACAGCGGCAGGAGCGGGATCTCGCCGGCATCGATGAGCCGGTCCAGCTCCCACACAACTTCCTGGGTCCGTCCGATCGCGAACGACGGCACGAGCAGGACGCCGTGGCTCCTCTCGACCTCGCGCACGGTCTCGGCGAGGATCCGTACCGACTCGGCCTGTGGTTCGTGCTCGCGGCCCCCGTAGGTGGACTCGATGCAGATGTAGTCGGCCCGGGTCAGGACCGTCGGGTCCCGCAGGATCGGTGCGCCGGGCCGCCCGAGGTCCCCCGAGAAGACGATCGTCCGCTCGGGTCCACCTTCGTGCTCCTGCACGCGGAGCCGGATGATCGCGGAGCCGAGAATGTGGCCAGCGTCCAGGAACGTGGCATGGATGCCCGGCGCAACCTCGATCTCGTCGTCGTAGGCAACGGCCTGGAACCGCGGGAGCACCGCTGCCGCGTCGTTCTCCGTGTAGAGCGGGGCATCGAGGTCAATCAGCAGCTCTGATTTCTCTGCGCGAAGGACGGCGTCGGTGTCCTGAGCATCCGGAGTCCCGCCGTTCGCGGGCTCGATCGCGGGCTCGATCGTGGTCTCGACGTGCTCACCGGTCCTGACCGAGCCGGTCGCGAAACGGAGCGTCACGCGGGCTGGCGACTCGCCCGGTTCCCGCGCGAGATCGAGCGCCTCGACGTAGTCGCGGGCTGCCTCCCGATCCTCCTCGATGGCCTCGTCGGGGTGCCGGGCCTCCCAGCGCGCGCCGCGCTTGGCGAACTCCTCCTGGAGGCGGCCGCTGTCAAGGAGGACCAGCTCGGCCAGCTCGGCCGTGGCGGACGTGAGGTGAATTGGACCGCCGTATCCCAGCTTGACCGCAAGCGGGAGGAGCCCGCAATGATCGAGGTGAGCGTGGGTGATGAGGATCGCGTCCAGCTGCCTCGGATCGAAGCCCAACGGGATCCGGTTCCGGATGGATTCGTCCGGGGAGCCCTGGAACATCCCGCAGTCGATGAGGACGCCCGCCCGCTCGGTCGTCAGGTGAAACCGCGAGCCGGTGACCGTGGCGGCCGCGCCGAGGAAGTGGAGGTCCATGCGCGGAGTGTGCCAGCGCGGTCCCGGGCACGCATCGGTTGCTCGGGCGCCCGGCCGGGTGCGGGCGCTACCATCGCCGCGTGCCCACCCCCTCGATCCGCACGCGCTTCCTGTCGCGCGCCGTCCTGATCCGGATCCCCGGGCTGCTGGCAGGCCTCGTGGTGTTCGGGTTCGGGATCGCGCTCATGGCCCGAGCGAACGTGGGCCTGGGCCCTTGGGAGGCCCTGCACCAGGGCGTGCAGTTCCGGACCGGGATCCCGATGGGGACGATCTCCATCCTCCTGGGCGTGCCGATCCTTGCCCTGTGGTGGCCGCTGGGCGAACGGCCTGGCCTCGGGACGCTGCTCAACGTCGTGCTCATCGGGACGGCCACGAACATCGGCAATGCCCTGATCCCGGCGCAGACCGTGCCCGTCTTCCAGTTGCTCCAGATGGCGGCCGGCGTCGTCGTGATTGGCCTCGGGTCCGGGATGTATCTCTCGGCGGACCTGGGGCCCGGTCCACGAGACGGACTCATGGTGGGGATCCACCATCGGTTCGGATGGTCGATTCGCCGGTCGCGGACGGCGATCGAGATCAGCGCGCTGGTGGTCGGCTGGGTGCTGGGCGGAACGATCGGGATCGGCACGGTCGTCTTCGCGTTCGGCATCGGACCGGTGGTCCAGGTCATGCTCGGCATCTTCGACCGCGAGGGCCGCGTGTCCCGCCGGCGCGAGGTCCGGGTGCTGGGCGGCAGCCCCGGCTCCCTCGGGGAATAGCCGCGGACCGGCAGGCGGAGGCCGGCACCGGGTGCCCGCGACCTCACGCCGCCACCACCTACGATGGCGCCATGCAGCACACGGACGATCCGACCTTCGCGCGCCTCGAGGCTGTGTATGCCGCGTACCTGGAGGCATGGGGGGCCTGGATGGTCGGACATCACGCGGGGGCGAATCGCAAAGGCGGCGCAGAGCTCGCGACTGCCCTCGTGCTCGCCCGCAGGGCCGTGACCGCTGCGCTCGCGGCCGAACACTTGGCTCACCTCTCCCGTGACGACCGGGCCGCGCTCGACAACATCCGCGCGGCGCTGCCGGACCTCGATGCGTGGGCCGCGCCCCTCGATGATCTTGCCCGCGACGAGACGGAGCACGGGGAGCCACCGGAGATCGCGGCGCTCCGCCGCGCCACGTTCCACGCCTGGGGAGCCGCCATGGCCGACCTCGAGGTCGGCAACGAACGCGTGGACCGTCTGACCGTCAGCGCACGACTCTCGCGTGAGGAGGATCCGGGCGCCCGCCGTCTGCTTTTCCTGTCCATGGAGCCCGCCTGGCGCGTTCTCAACGGGGACGATGCGCCCGACAGCCCGTACCATCGCCTCCTGCGGTCGTCGGCCGCCCGATGGGCCGCCGAGGGCTCCCCGATCGAAGCCAACGCCGCCGCCCTCGGAATGGACCCCCGAGACGTCGAGCCGACGATGCGCCGGATCCTGGCCGCCTTCCGGACGGTCGCGCTCGGGCGCGCCCTCGTAGAGCCGTGGGACTACCGATACGTGGTCGGCGGCCTGGCGCGCCGCCTGGATGCCGCGATTCCCGTGGGTCGCCTTCGAACCATCAACGACACGCACCTGCGGTCCCTGGGTGCCGACCCGGCCGACCTCCGCATTCACTACGACATCCACCCGCGGCCGGGCCGGCCGGTCATTCCGACGGCGTTCACGGTGACCTCCGACATCGCTCGCCGGGCGGCCGACGGCACGTGGACCCCGGCAACGCCATGGGTCTTCGCAACCTACGCGGAGGGCGGGATCGGGAACATGGAGGAACTGCTCCACGAGAGCGGCCACGCGCTCCACTACGCCGCGCTCCGCGCGCGGCCGGCGCACTTCGCCTGGCCGGCGGATCAGACCGCGTTTGTGGAGGCGATCGCGGATGTGGTCGGCTGGACGACCCACGAGCCGGCCTTCCTGCGCGAGCACCTCGGTGTCGAGGTATCCGCGAGGGAATCGGTTGTCTCGCGCTACGGGAACGTCATGCTGGATGCGGCCTGGACGCTCTTCGAACTCGAACTCCATCGGCGCCCAGACCGATCACCGAACGAGGTCTGGGCCGAGATCGCGGAGGGCGATCTCGGCGTTCGCGGACACGCGGAGTGGTCCTGGTGGGCCGGCCGCGGGCAGCTCATCGACGGCCCGGGCTACCTCGCCAACTACGCGCTGGGCGCCGTCATGGTCGCCGCGGTCCGTGCCCGGATTCGCGATCTGCGCGGCGACTGGTCGCGGGGCGACCACGGCTGGTACGGGTTCACGTCCGAGGCACTCCTGCGATTCGCCGGTGCTCGGACCCCGCACGACATCCTGACGGACTTCCTGGGCGGGCAGTTGACGGCCGAGGCGCTGCTCGCCGACATCGAGCGCGCCCGATGAAGCGTCAGCGCCGGCAGAGCGTCACAGGATCGGCAAGGCCACGATGGCGTCGATGGCCACGGCAGCGAACAGCAGGGTGAGATAGCTGATCGAGAACCGGTACAGCCGGATCGCCTGGGCCGTCGACGCCTCCGGCGCTGATCCCTGGCGCCACAGCACAAACGCGCGCCACAGGAAGATCCCGCCCAGGATCACCGCGGCCGCGAGATACACCAGGCCCATCTGGGCGACGACCGCGAACACGAGCGAGACCGCGACGAGGAGCACCGTGTACAGCGCGATCTGGCGACTCGTCTCGGCGATGCCGCGGACCACCGGGAGCATCGGCACTCCGGCCGCGGCGTAGTCGCCCTTGATCCGCAGCGCGAGCGCCCAGAAGTGCGGTGGAGTCCAGTAGAAGACGAGCAGGAAGAGCATGAGCGCCGGCAGCCCCACGCCGCCGGTGACGGCCGCCCAGCCGATGACGGGCGGAAGTGCGCCGGCCGCGCCGCCGATGACGATGTTCGAGGGCGTGCTCCGCTTCAGCAGGATCGTGTAGACGAAGACGTAGAACGCGATCGCAAGGAGCGTCAGAAATGCGGCGAGAAGATTGACGAACCAGGCCATGAGGGCCACGGAAATGACCGCAAGCACCAGGCCGAAGGCCATCGCTCGCTCCGGGCTGACGTCGAGGGCGGGCAGCGGCCGACGCCGGGTTCGCACCATCCGCGCGTCGATGTCGCGGTCCAGGTACTGGTTGATGGCGTTGGCGGCGCCGGCCGCGAGCGTGCCGCAGACGAGTGTCCACAAGGTCAGGCGCAGCCAGTCCAGCGGCTGGATCCCGGGCACATCGCGCGTGGCGAGGACCATCGCCGGGACGGTCGTGACGAGCAGGAGCTCGATGATTCGCGGCTTTGTGAGGGCAATGTAGGCGCGGATGGTGGCGCTCCGGGAGCCGCTCGGGACGGCACTCGTTTCGGCGAGCCCGTCACGGTCCGGCTCGGCCGCGGGTGAGCTTGCTGCCGGACCGGAGTCCGGGGGCCCGGTCGTGGACTCCGTGCGCGCCCCGTAGTAGCTGGACGCCACGAGGGCGACGGCGAGGCCCCAGATCAGGGCGCCGAGCGCAACGTGCAGCGTCTGGGTCCAGGCGGACAGGACCGTCAGGACCTGGAGGCCCCCGATCACCACCTGCAGCGCATACAGCGCGAAGATGGCGATGGCCATCCCGGCGAGGCCCGGCCTGGCAGGGCGAAGCCGCCAAGCCGCGACCGCCACGGCCAGCAGGATCAGGAAGACCACGGCCGCGACGTAGCGGTGGAGCGCGTGGGCCGTGTACAGGACGGCGACGTCGGCGGGCGTGTTCGGATCAAACGGGAAGAGACCGCCCGACATCAGCGGCCAGTCGGCGAAGACGAGGCCGGCATTCAGGGCGGTCACGTTGGATCCGAACAGCAACAGGGCAAACGTGGCCGTCGCTCCGAAGGCGGCGAGGAGCGTGAACAACTGGCTGCCGCCGCGCCCGAGGATCCGCGCCGGATAGCCGACCCGTATCAGGAGGTAGACGAGAACGCCGACGAGCGCCATCGCCGCCGCGAGGTGTGCGGTCACGCTCTCCCCGGAGTTGCCGAGGCGGACCGTCTCGCGGCCCAGATACGCCTGGTAGCCGACGAGCAGCACCGCGAACAGCGACGGCCACAGGATCGAACGCCGGTCCCGATGGTCGATCACCGCGATGGCCGCCATCCCAAGGATCAGGAAACCGATCAGTGCCGCGACGGTCCGGTGGATCCACTCGGCCCAGACGTGATAGTCGGCGTCCAGGCCGGGCAGGAACTGCCCCGGGAAGCAGCCCGGCCAGGTGGGACAGGCAAGGCCGGAGTCGGTCGCCCGAACGATGACGCCGATCGTGACGAGCAGGAACGTCGTCGCGACGGTCACGGCGGCGAGTCGTTGGAAGCGGGTCACAGGACTCCGGGGTGCGGGCGAGGTTGGGCGCCCAATTCTAGCGTCGGGCGTGGACGCCACCCCCAGAGCTGGCGGCGGCGGACATTCGAGAGCCGGGCTACGCTTTCGTGATGCCACCCCGCAGCCGGTTCCTGACCTCCATCCTCGCCGTGGCCGCGCTCGTCGCAGCCTGCGGCGGCGGCGCTCCCAGCCAGACGTACCCCAGCCCGGCGCCGACGGTGGACTCGTCCGAGTCACCCGGCGGATCGGCCGGGACCGCCTGTGCGGCAGCCCCCGCTCCACCCGCAGATCAGGCCGGCTGGAACACCGCATCGACGGCGCCGACGGTCTTCCCGGTGCTGGTGAACAGCAGCGGCAGCCTGACTTGCGGCCCGAATCGGCTCCTGTTCACGTTCCTCGACCACCAGAACCGCCCGATCGCGAAACCCGATCGATCTGTCTCGATCGCGATCTACAACCTCGGGCGCGATGGCGACACCGCCACGGAGACCACGACCGGGGCGTTCGTGTGGGGCATCGAGAACGAACGCGGCTTCTTCATCGCCAACGTGGACTTCCCCGAGGCCGGGCGATGGGGTGCGGAGTTGACGACCGCGGTCGCCGGAGGTACTCCCGAGACCATCAGGATGACCTTCGACGTGGCGACGAGCTCACCCGTCGTTCGGGTGGGCGATCAGGCACCCGCTTCGGACACCCCGACCGCGGATTCAGTCCAGGGGGATCTGGCGAAGCTGTCCACCGACGCGAAGCCGGATCCGGCGCTCTACCAGACCTCGGTCCGCGCAGCCCTGGCAGCTCACCAACCGTTCGTCCTGATCTTCGCCACACCGAGGTTCTGCGCTTCGGCGCAATGCG
The DNA here is from genome assembly GCA_963697415.1 of uncultured Chloroflexia bacterium. Classification (GTDB taxonomy): domain Bacteria; phylum Chloroflexota; class Limnocylindria; order Limnocylindrales; family CSP1-4; genus UBA5189. The sequence continues at coordinate 1,564,947 of CAVONW010000003.1, read as the reverse complement.
GCCCAACGATGGACCGCATCAAGCCGCTCGCCGCTGCCTTCCCGAGCGTGGCCTTCATCCACGTTGAGCCGTACCAGCTCACGTTCCAGAACGGCAGCCTCCAGCCGGTGCTGGACGCCCAGGGCGACCTGCAGCCGACCCAGTCCGTCTACGACTGGGGACTCCTGTCCGAGCCGTGGGTCTTCGTCGTGAACCGGGACGGCGTCGTGACGGCCTCGTTCGAGGGGATCGTCTCCGCCGATGAGATCCGGTCCGCCGCGGAGGCGATCAGGTAGCGGCGGGCATCGGATCGTCCTCGATCCGGGTCGCGTAGGAGATGTCGCCCTCAACCGTGTAGTAGACGCGCACCGGGTCGGCGTTGGCCTGGTGCTCCGTGAGGTGACCGGGCGGGAACTCGGCCCTGTTCTCGAGCCTGTCCAGCTTGAACTCGTGGATCGCGCCGTCGGCCGCTCGAAGCGCGAACGACGTGACCTTGTTGAGCCCGGTGGACTCGACGTGGACGACCACGCCGTCGACGGAGGAGCGCGGCTGGGCAGAAGGGCTCGGTGAAGCCGAAGCCCCACACCCGACGAGGAGTGCACCCAGGACGAGCAGGCAGAGCGTGACGGTCCGCATGGACGAGGGCGCTAGCCTGCGCTGGTCGCACCGGTGCTGCCCGGCGCGTAAAGGGGAGTGCCGTCCGCACACCGCGGACAGGTCTCGGCTCCGGGTTCGTATGTCGCGAGATCCATCGCCCACAGGGCGCGCAGTGGGTAGACGCGGCCCGTCTCGGGCGATGTGAGGGTGGCCATCCCCCCGCTCCGATCCACGAGGACGGCGCACTCCACGATCTCCCCGCCCATCTCCTCCACCGCGGGGAGCATGGCCAGAAGCGATCCACCGGTCGTGAGGATGTCATCCACCAGCAGCACGCGCTGCCCGGCTTCGATGCGGAAGCCCCGCCGGAACTCGCGCCGGGCGGTCCCATCGGCGGCCCTGGTCTCCTCGGCGAAGATCGCGGTCGTTCCGAGCTGGCGGCCCGTCTCGAACGCGAGGATGACCCCACCCGTGGTCGGCCCGGCGACAAGGTCCACGGTCGGGGCGCCGTCCGAGCCCCGATGACGCGCGGCCCAGAACCCGCACAGCGCGCTGGTCGCAGCAGGATCCGAGAGCACGGCGAACTTCTCCAGGTACGCGTCCGAGTGGCGGCCGCTCTTGAGCAGGAAGTGGCCCTCGCGGAGCGCGCCGGAGGCGCGGAACAGCGCCTCTGTTCGGCGCGCGATCTCAGCGCGGGCCGCGAGCTCCAACGCGGGCTTGACCGTGGTCATCTCGCCGAGTGTACGGGCACCTGCCGCGCCACGCCCCGGCTGAGGTCTCAGTCGGCGGCTGGTGGCGGAGCGTCGGGGGGCAAATCTGCGGGTGCGGCGTCTGCGCGCGGCGCGACGACGTTGCTCTGAGGCGCACTCGATCCAGCCGCGACCTTTGGGGAGAGCCGGCGACGGACCACGATTACCACGACGAGCGTGACGAACCCGAGCACGAGCAGGACCGGCAGCCACACAATCCCGAACCAGATGCCGGCAGTCGCGAGGCCCTGGAGGATCTCGACGAGGCTCGCCGCGGCACGATCCACCTGGTCCTTGGGATCGAACTTCTGCTGCGAGATGACGACCGCGGGATCTGGCTGAAGGCTGAACCGCACGGACAGCGTCGAGAATGCCGCCCGTTCCTGCAGGTGCTTCTTCTCGGCAGTGGCCACCTCGATGTCGCCACGCACCTTGGTCAGCTCGGCCTGGACGGCGAGGACATCGCTGATCTTGGTCGCCTGGGTCATGATCGATTGGAGCGCCCGTTCGGTGACCTGGAGGTTCGCGATCCGGGCGCCGAGATCGACGACCTGACCGGTCACATCCTCGGTCTGCGTGGTTTCGCTCACGACCTTGATCGCGAGACTGCGCAGCGCCGCCAGCGCGTCGGTCCAGTGATCGGCGGGGATTCGGTAGGTGACCGTAGCGACCTCGTTGTCGCCGTCGCCGTACTGCTCGGAGCCACTCACGTATCCGCCGAGCGCGGTGATCGTGGCAGCGGCCGCAGCGCTGGCGTCGCTCACGGACTTGACCTGAAGCTCCAGCGTCCCGGTCTTGATGACGAGGAGGTCCGGTCGAGCGGCATCCAGGACCTGGTAGCCGGATCCACCCTCGCCGCCCTTGACCGGGACCGGATTCGGCTCACCCGGCGGTTGCTCCGCACCCCCGTCGACGCCGCTTCCGACAGTGTCCAGGCGCTCCGGCCCACTGGCCGCGCCCCCACAGCCGACCACGAGAAGGAGGATCACGAGCAACGCGCTCAGCCGCGCGAATGCGCCGCGAGAAGTGCCAGTCGAGGTTCGCATGATTCGATTCTCCACGTTGTGGCGGTCCGACCGCAGAACCGGAGGTTTGGCTGTCCACCGGGACGCGCGTTGTCGTGAGCCGGTTCCCACCCTCGACCGGGTGCCACCTCAGGGTCGGTATTCGACCCCCTTCGAGGAGGACGGCCCGGCCCGCTTCGGCAGCGCGGTCCCGATCAACGGGTGGTAGGACGTCAGGCCACGCGTCCGGCAGGCGGCCTCGAGCTCATCGACGAGGCGGACCGGGAGCGTCGGATCGGCGAAGATCGCGGTCCCCACCTGGACCGCGACGGCGCCGACCGCCAGGAAATCGAGCACATCCGCCAATTCGGTGACCCCACCGATCGCGATGACCGGGATGCTCACCACCTGACAGACCTCGTACACGATCCGCAGCGCGACGGGCCGGATGGCCGGCCCCGACAGGCCGCCGTAGACGTTCCCGAGCAGCGGTCGCTCACGAGTCGGGCCAACGGCGATCCCGGACAGCGTGTTGATCGCGGTCAGCGCGTCGGCGCCCGCGTCGGCGATCGCACGGGCGATCGGACGGACATCCGCCACGTTCGGGGAGAGCTTGACCAGGAGCGGCAGGTCCGTGGCCCGCCGTACAGCCGCCGTGACCCCCGCGGCGGCTTCGGCGTCGATCGCGAACTGGAGCCCACCCTTGCCGACGTTGGGGCAGCTGATGTTGAGCTCGATGCCGGCGATGCCCGGCATCCCATCGAGGCGCCGCACGACCTCGACGTAGTCCCCCACCGACTCACCGGCCACGTTCACGATGACCGGAACACGCCAGGCTGCCCAGGTCGCCGAGTACTTCTCGACGACCGCGTCGACGCCCGGGTTCTGGAGCCCGATCGAGTTCAGCATCCCGCCGGGAGTCTCGGTCACGCGCGGGGTCGGGTTGCCGATACGCGGCCTGAGGGTCGTCCCCTTGCAGCAGATGCCGCCGAGCCGATTGACATCCACGACCTCGCCGTACTCGATCCCGTAGCCGAATGTGCCCGAGGCGACCAGGATCGGGTTGGGCAGGACAAGTCCGCGGCCGATATCGACGGAGAGATCCACGACCTGGGCCGGCGCGCCCTCAACCGGCGTCACTTCCGACGCAGGGACGCGCACGGGCGCTTCCGCCGGAGACAGGGCGGGCTTCGACCGGGCGGGAACGATCGCCGACTTCAGCTTTCGGACCGTCGGAGTTCGTCGCGTCGAGGGCGGCGTACCTGTAGCCGTGACGACCCGGCGTTTGGCCTTCATCTGTGTCTGGCCCTCATCGACCCCAGGCCCCTTCCCACTCGATCTCCTCGGACGCGAAGACCGGCCCTTCCCGGCAGACCCGCTGCGGGGTGCCCGACGTTCCCATCACGACACAGCCCAGGCAGGCCCCAACCGCGCAGCCCATGCGCTGCTCCATGGAGACCTGGAGGAACGCCTTGCGCCGTGCAGCCGGCGAGCCGGCAGGGTCTCCCTTGCCGGCCCCTCGCTTCCGGCCGAGCTTGGCGACACCCAGGCGTCCCCGGCGCGAGGCGGCGAGCCGCGCCAGGGCCCGGAGCATGGGTTCCGGGCCGCACGCGAACGCCTGATCTGCCCAGGCTTCATACGCCGGCACCAGCTCCGTGACGAAGCCGTGGTGACCCATCGAACCATCGTCGGTCGCGACCACGTACTCGATCTCGTCGGGCAGGAGCGACGTCGGGTAGACGTCCCGGGCGCTCGCCGCGCCGAACAACAGGGTCACCTGGCGCCCGCCCCGGATCGCCTCATCGGCCAGCGAACGGACGCCCGCCATGCCCAGGCCGCCGGCGATCAGCAGGAGGTGCTGGCTCCGCGCGTCCACCTCGAACGGGCGGCCCAGCGGACCCAGCATGTCAACGGTGTCGCCCACCCGGAGATGCGTGAACCACTGCGTGCCGCGCCCGACGGTCCGGAAATGGATCGTGATCGTGCCGCTCGCCTGATCCGCGGTGTTGATGGAGAAGGGCCGGCGCAGGACGAGCCCGGACAGGTCGCCGGTCCGGACGTGGACGAATTGACCGGCCCGCGACCCCGTTGCCAGCGCCGGAGCGTGGTACGTCTGGAGCCATTGTCCGGGCAGGATCTCGCGAGCCTCGAGGAGCTCGGCGCCGACGAGGCGCATGTCAGTCGTGCCGGCTGAGGCTTGCTCGCGCCCGCTGGGCGCCGGCGTCGGCGGTCACGCTTCGTCGTCGCCCTCGTCGTCCTCGGTGTCTGCCTCGTCCGCGACGACGGCCGGAAACGCTTCCGCGACAGCGTCGGCAAGGTCCCCGAAGACATCTGTCGGGTCGTAGAAGCGGACGATCATCTCCGGCGAGTCCAGGTCCGTCCAGCCAGTTTCACCTTCAGGAATGACGCGCCCCCGGAAGCCCGGCAGTTCCAGCTCCAGGTGCTCGTCCAGGTCATCGACGATGACCACGCTGCCGACCTTGCTCATGAGTGCTGAGGCGGCATTCTCGAACTGCTCGATGAGGCCGCCCTCGGCCCGCTGGCTCCGTTCCTGGAAGTCGAGCGCGAGCCCGTACAGCGCCGCGGCGGCGCTGGCCTCGTCGTCCACGACGGGCACTTCCGGCTGTCCGGCTGCCCACCGGTCGGCCGCAGCCGCGTACGGGTCCGGACCCTCGATCGTCATCGTGGGCCCACCGGGACCGTCCTCCCCGGAGCCCTCCGCCTCATCGGCCGACCAGACGCCCTCACGGGCGGCGTCGCCGAAGGCCGCGAGGACGTCGGCCGGGTTGTAGAGCTCCACGAGCTCCCCGCCGGTCTCGATGATCTCGGTCTCGGACTGCCATTCGCCGGTCGTCTCGTGATAGACCCGGCTCCGGCTGCGGAACGAACCGTCCGGGGCGATTGCCAGGTAGTCCGGATCCTCGTCGATGAGGGTCAGGCCTCCAAGCTCGCTGATTCGCTCGGCCTGGTCGCGCAGGAACCGCTCCAGCTGCTCCCCGGCACGAACGAGGAAATCGGAGCGCTCGAGGGCCGCATCTCGGGCCATCTCGGCGAGAAGTTCGTTGCGCCGGTGGTCCATTACGTCCTCCTACCCATGGAACTCGAGGTCCGGGCCCATTCGCTCCCGGAGGAACATCGAGTGGTGGCGCGCGAAGATCCACTCCCCGGCCCGATGGCCAAAGGCGCGGACGCTTTCATCCGCCTCCAGGCGGTCGAGGGTTCCGTAGTCGGGAAGGTCCAGCAGGATCACGTTGTCGAAGTCCCACCCGTGGGCGACGTTGTACCAGCCGATGAACTTTATCCCGTACTTCGCCTCGTACTCCTTCAGCTGGCGCGGAAACAGCGTCTTCATGAAGAACTTGAAGAACGGGTCGCGGCCGCGGCGGACGGAGAAGTAGGTCGCGAGCACGGGCACGGGCTTGGCGATCCTCCTGGAGCACGGTGGTGCGCCGAGGTCGCGGCGCCGGGGGCTATTCTCGCACGCCGTCCGGCGGTCCGGCCGACTCGCCGCCGGACGACTCCTCGGCGATCCATTCGCCGCTCGGGTCCGGACCCCGCTCTGGAGCCGAGCCGTCCCCGTCCGCGTCCTCCAGCTCCCCAACCGTTCGGGTGCCCGATGCCAGCGGGCGGCGGCGGCCGGCGACGCGCCGATCCGCAGCCACGAGACGGAGGAGGAAGATCACCGTCTGGCCGGCAAGGAGCAGCAGGATCAGGACCGCGATGAGGAGCGCGCCGCTCACCACGGACGGCCAGCCCCAGGCGACGCTCAGCGGCGTCAGCGCGAGCAGCACGAGCAGGACCACGACCTGGATCCAGAAGCAGCCGAGGCCGGGGCCACGCTCACTGTCGAGAGGTGCTCCCTTGTAGTCCACTTCACGAAGGGTCGGCGTTGGTTCTGGCTCGCTCACGAGTCGAATGGTATCGGCGCGGCCGGGATCGGACCGGCTACGTCCCGGGACAGGCCGTCAGGCGGAGGAACCGCGGGTTCGACGCCACAGTTCGGCGGCGATGGCAGTGCTGACGATCGGCTCCACGAGGGCTCGCACGAGCAGATCCGCCGAGGCGGCGAGCGCCGGGAACGCCACGACGTTGTCTTCAACGAGGACGTCCGGCCGAACCTCATCGATGATGGCGCTCAGGCGATCGTCCACGTACTTCGAGCCGTCGATCAACGCCTGCCATGTCGGCTGCATGAACTCGCCGAGCTGCTCGATCGTGGGCTTGCGGAAGATCGGGGCCGTATCCCGGATGAAGTCGATCCAGAACTGGCCGGGTATCTCCTCGGTCTCCGGTGGCGGACCGAGACGCATGAGCCGCTCCTCGAAGCCCTGGGCCTCGAGACGCCCCGCGAAGGACTCCTCGACGATGAATACGACGCGGTGTCCATTCCGCTGGAGCTGCTGGCCGATCCCGACGCAGTTGTTCGTCGGCCCGTAGGCCCCCTCCGGGAAGAACACGATCGTCTGCTGATCCGCCACTCGCCCTCCTCCGCGTGCCCTGGTCTGCACGGGTGCGCCGCAGTATGCCGATTCCCGGCGCTCCGGTCACGCCCAACTCGTCTGTCACGCCCAACTCGTGTGACGCACCTCTCGTACCATCGGGTCGATGCCCGATTCCGACGACGCCCGCGCCGGCACACCGCGGCCGCCGGTCCCGCTCAACTTCATCGATCGATTTGCTTGGCATCCCGAACCCGAGCTGCTCGGGATCCGCGATCCGGAGGTCGCACGGGAGGCCCTGCGCGCCGCCGGCGCCGCGACCTGGGAGGCGGGCCTGGACTACCTGTACGACCACGCGCTCGATCGGGCGGTGGGCGAGGCGACGGGCTTCGGCGAACTCAGGCGCAGCTACTTCGGGCCATCGGGCGAGCCGGGACCGGCACCCGCCGGCCCGACGCCGCTCCCCGCGTTGCTTGCTGAGTTCCGCGAGCGCATCGCGCCGCACACGGCCAGCGCGTTCCATCCGCGCTCGTTCGGCTACTTCACCCCGCCGCCGCTGGTGGCCTCGATCGTCGGAGAGGTGCTGAGCCAGTTCGCCCAGCAGGGCGTGGATATCTTCCACGCTGGACCGATCGCCGCGACGATGGAAGAGGAAGTCGTCCGCTGGCTGTGCGACCTGCTCGGGTACGAACGGGACAGCTTCGGGCTGCTCACCTCGGGCGGTGTCATGGCCAACTTCATCGGACTGACGCTCGTTCGAGATGCGCACGTTCCACGGCTGCTCGGCCTGGACCGCCCGCCGCGCGGCCGGGCGCTCGAAGGGCTCCGTGTCTACACGGGCGACCAGAGCCACTTCTCCATCGGACGCGGGCTCGATGAACTGGGCTTCCCACCGGACACGCTCGTGACGGTGCCTGCGGATGCGGACTTCAGGCTGCGCGGCTCCGCAGTCGCGGCGGCCGTCGCGGCCGATCGCGCGGCGGGCCTGACGCCGATCGCCATCGCCGCCGTCGCGGGCTCCACGAACACCGGCGCCGTCGATGCCATCGGTGAGCTCGCGGACGTCGCGGCGCTCGAGGGCCTGTGGATGCACGTCGACGCCGCCTACGGCGCGGCGGCCCTGCTGTCCACCCGGGATGCCGGTCGCGTCGTCGGCCTCGGTCGAGCGGATTCGGTGACCGTCGATCCCCACAAGTGGTTCTTCCAGGCCTACGACATCGGTGGCCTCATGGTCCGTCACGGAGCGCTCCTCGAGGAGGTCTTTGGGGAGCACCGGCCCGAGTACTACCGTGCCGGCCATGGCTCGCGACCAGCAGCCACGCCCGATGCGCATGATGCGGGCCTCAACTTCTGGAAGCTCGGTTTCGAGGGGACGCGGCGTTGGCGCTCCCTCAAGCTGTGGTTCTCCTGGCGACATCTGGGAACGGCCGGCTTTGGACGGCTGATCGAGGCCAACAACGACCTCGCCGCGCACCTTGCCTCGGTGATTGCGGCGAGCAGCGACTTCGAGGCGCTCCCGCCCATTCCGCCACTGTCCGTCGTGTGCTTCCGGCACCTCGTGCCGGGCCTCGCCGGACACGCGCTTGATGCCCACCAGGACGCCATCCAGCGTGCACTCGAAGCCTCGGGTGCGGGCTGGGTCTCGACCACGCGCCTGCGCGGGACAACCTGGCTGCGGGCCGGGATCCTCAACACGCAGGCGACCGAGTCGGACGTCGAGGGCCTCCTCGACACACTCCGCGAACTGGCGATCGAGGTCGGTTCGTAGCCGCTCCAAGCGGCGCTCGCGCCGCGGCCCGCGGCCCCTTCAGTCGGAGTCCCGACTGTTCCCAGTGGAGAGCGTTTCGTCGGGACCATCGACGCCTGGAACCAACGTGGGCTCGCCGGTCCTCGGTTGCCTGCATCGGTAGCAGGCGACGGTCCCGTCGGCATTCAGCGAACGGCAACCCGAGCACGACCACCACGCCGCCGGCACTACCGGTGCGAGCCGAACTCCGGCTCGTCGAGACATCCAGCGAGCCACGATCCAGACCAGGACCAGCCCGGCACCGGCGAAGGCGATCGGCTTGAGCCAGGAGGAGATCCGCGGCGCCGTCGTGATATCGCCTGGTGAGGTGTAGGCGCCGACGAGCTCGGCGACGATGCAGCCGAGTCGCAGATCCACGCCGGCGGGTCCATCTGCGGGATACCGTTGGGCGCAGGTCGGCGGAGGCTCCGTGACGACCGGCGTGGGCGATGGCTCGATCGCTGCGACCGAAGCCGCGAACGAGGCCAGCCAGACGATCCAGACGATCGATGCGAGAAGGGGACCCGGCACGGCCCTGGGTCGTGTGCGCCACTGCCCTGACGCGACACTCAGTGGCAGGCCCACGTCCTCACGGCTCCCGACCGCCGTCCGGGTCCGGGGCCCTCGGTGCCACTCCGCGCAGCGCGCGTCGGTCCTGCAGGCGGAAGAGCTCGCCGATGACGGGCAGGAACCAGGGCCGGCCCTCGTACGGCGCGGGGACCAGTCGGAATGGCAGCTTCGCGAGCGCCGGTGGCTCGCCGCCGCCGAGCCACTCCGCAGCGCGTGTCCCGAGGTACGTGGACATCAGGAGCCCGGTCCCCGAGTAGCCGACGGCGTGCATGACGCCACCGAGGCGGCCGATGTGCGGCATGCGATCCAACGTCATCGCGACCTTGCCACCCCACGAATACTCGACCCGGTGGCCGGCAACCTGCGGGTGGATTTCCAGCATCCGTCGGAAGAGCAACTTCGCGGTGCGATCGACCGAGGTCGGGAGGAAGCTCACGCGGCCACCGAAGACGAGCCGATTATCTGCCGACACGTGCCAGTAGGACAGGAAGTTCCTCGTATCAAAGTACGCCCGGCCGGTCGGCGACAACTCGTGGGCCAGATCAGCCGGGAGCGGCTCGGTGGCGATCATGTAGCTCCCGATGGGCACGATTCGGCGGCGCACGCTCGGCGCGGCCCCGTCTGTATAGCCGTTCGTCGCCACCAGCACGTCACGGGCAAGGATTGCGCCACGCCCGGTCTCCACCACGAACCGGCCGTCGCGCTGCCGGCGGATGGCGGTGACCGGCGTCCCCTCGTGAAGCTCCGCGCCGGCACGCTCAGCGAGTCCGACCAGGCCGGCGAACCACTTCCCGGGGTGGAGCACGCCGCCCGGATCGATCGCCAGGCCGCCGTGGTACGCGTCCGTGCCGATCTCGGCGCGGAGCGCGTCCTTGTCGATGACTCGGGCATGCATCCCGAACCGCTCGAGTTCGGCGGCCTCGTCGGGGAATTCCGCGGCATGGCTCGGTGCCCAGGCCAGCTCGAGCCAGCCGTTGAGTCGGAGCTCGGCGTCGATGTCGCCGTCGCGGATCAGGCCGGATACCAGCTGCAGGGCCGCTTGCGACTCGCCGTGGAGGGCGCGGGCCAGATCCGCGCCGTAGCGCTTGACCATCGCCGCGGGGCCCCACTTGAAACCCGGATGGGCGATGCCACCGTTCCGCGTTGCGGCACCCCAGCCGAGCGTTCGCGCCTCGAGGAGGATCGCCTTCGCCCCCTGGAGGGCGAGCTTGCGGGCCGCCGCCACGCCCGTATAGCCACCACCGACGACCGCGACATCCACGGTATCGGGAAGCTGCCGGCCGCTCCGGTCGTGGAGCCTCGGCATCGTGTCGTGCCAGTACGGCCGGCGCTCGTAGTCGCGGTTCAGGCTGGGCTTCGTCATGTCGGTCATCGTACCGCTCGATCGCGCGAGACGGTGGCGGGCGTCAGTCCTCGGGCGCCTCGTAGGCGAGGCGGCCACCGGCGACGGTGAGGAGCACCCGTCCGGACAGGTCGCGGCCGAGCAGCGGGGAGTTCTTGCCCCTGGAGGTCAGGGCTTCCGCGGCCACGGTCCACGTCGCCGACCGATCGAACACGACCAGATCGGCGGGCTCGCCCTCGATGAGCCCCCGGGTCCGCCCGGCGCCGGCAATGGGAAGCCGGTCTCCCAGGACACGCGCCGGGCCAGTGGTGAGCGCAGCGATGGCCGTCGCGAGCGCCAGGCGGCCGGCGTCGACCGCCGCGAGGATCACGCCGAGGGCGGTCTCGATCCCGCTGATCCCGTTCGCCGCGAGACCGAACTCGACCGCCTTGTCCACCTCCGTGTGCGGCGCGTGGTCCGTGGCGATGGCGTCGGCGGTCCCGTCGCCGAGGGCCGCGAGGCAGGCCGCGGCGTCAGCGGCCGAGCGGAGCGGCGGGTTGACCCGCAGGGACGGGTCGAACGGGAGCGCCGTGATCGCGCCATCCCGCCACGGGTCGCGCGCCACACCGTCGTCGCCGAGCGCCTCCCAGCTCCAGCGCCGCGCCCCGGCGATCCACTCCTCGGTCAGGCCGATGTGGTGGGGTGTCACGTCGCAGGTCACCGGCAGGCCGGCCGCCTTCGCTGTCCGGACGAGTTCCAGCGACGCCGCCGTCGACACGTGCGTGAGGTGGAGCCGTGCGCCTGGAACGTCGCGGACGACGTCGGCCAGAGTGGCGAGGTTGCGTGCGACCGCGCCCGCCTCCGCAGCGCCGGGCCAGCCCCGCAGGCCGAGCACGGTCGCGATGAGCCCCTCGTTCGCCTCCGCGCCCTCGGTCAGCGTCGAGTCCTCGGCATGATCGATGACCGGCAGGCCGAGCATCCCCGCGTAGGCGAGCGCATTCCGGAACAGGGACGCCGAGCGGACTGGTGATCCGTCATCGCTCAGGCCGACGACACCCGCATCCGCGAGTTCGCCCAGGGCCGCAAGCTGCTCCCCGGCACGGCCCGCCGACACCGCTCCGTGCGCGAGCAGCGTCACGGGCGACCCGGAGGCTGCCGCCGCGTCCCGGATTCGCGCCAGCACGGACGGCTCGTCAAGGGTCGGTGCCGTATTCGGCATCAGGCAGACCGCGCTGAACCCGCCGTGCGCCGCCGCCGCGAGACCCGTCGCGATCGTCTCCGCATCCTCGTTGCCCGGCTCGCGGAAATGGACATGCAGGTCGAGGAACCCGGGCGCCACGATGACGCCGGACGCATCGACACCCTCGGCCTCGGCGCCCTCCAGCCAGGTCACGGCCTCGAGGATCCCGTCGGTCACGACGATCTCCCCGGGACCCTCGCGGCCACTCACCGGATCCACGAGCCATGCCCGCGTGATCTCCAGGTCGGCAAGTCGCGCGCCCACGGGCGACGGCGCAGACCGCGTGCGCGCGCTCACTCCCCGGTCCCCCGGGTCGTGCCCTCGCGGGCGCCGGCGAGCAGGTACAGCACGGCCATGCGAACCGCGACCCCGTTCGAGACCTGATCCGTGATCAGCGACTGGCTCCCGGCCGCCACATCCGGGGCGATCTCCACGCCCTCGTTCATCGGCCCGGGATGCATGACCAGCGCATCCGGCTTCGCGAGCCCGAGGCGCTCCTGGGTCAGCCCGAACCGCGCGGCGTATTCGCGAAGCGACGGCAGGAGGCCGCCGGCCATCCGCTCGCGCTGGATGCGGAGCGCCATGACCACGTCGGCGTCACGCAGCGCCGCGCCGACATCCGAGGTCACCGTGAACTGCCGCGACCCCGCGACGCCGGATGCGGCCCACGCCTCGAACCCGCGGAGGAGGGTCGTGGGGCCGCACACCCAGACGTCGGCGCCGGCCGTCGTCAGCGCCCAGATGTTGCTTCGCGCAACGCGCGAGTGGAGGATGTCGCCGAGGATCACGACCTTTCGTCCGGCAACGGTTCCCCCAGGCAGGTGGGTCTGCATCGTGTACAGATCCAGGAGCGCCTGGGTCGGGTGGGCGTGCCAACCGTCCCCGCCGTTCAGGACACTGCCCGAGAAGTGCTCGGCGGCAAGGTATGGCGCCCCGGAGGTCCCGTGCCGGATCACCAGCATTCGTGCCCCGAGCGCCTCGACCGTCCGGATCGTGTCGATGAGCGATTCGCCCTTCGCCACGGACGAGCTCGCGGCCGCGATGTTGACCACATCCGCGGACAGATTCTTGGCGGCTACCTCGAAGCTGACCCGCGTTCGCGTGGAGGCTTCATAGAACAGGATCGTCACCCCCCAGCCGCGCATGGCAGGGACCTTGGGGATCGGCCGGGCGAGGATCTCGGTCATGGTGGCCGAGGTCTGCATCACGAGATCGAGGTCAGCCGCCGAGAGGACGTCGACGTCCAGCAGGTGTCGATGGGACCAGCGGCCCGCGGGCGCCGGGTTGCCGCCGGCCACCAACGCGTGTACGGCGAGATCGGCCGCGTCGGCCGGCGCCCTGAGGGCGGGATCCGTGGCCGAGTTCACTGGACCGGAACCGTGGCGACGGACGCTGCGGGCGCGCGATCAATGTCCACCGCATCCTCGCCGTCGATCTCCTCGATCCGTACGTGGACGATCTCCTCGCGGGACGTCGGGACATTCTTGCCAACATGGTCGGCGCGGATGGGCAGCTCGCGATGTCCGCGGTCCACGAGGACCGCGAGGCGGACCGCGAGGGGCCGTCCGTACTCCATCAAGGCGTCCATCGCGGCCCGGATGGTCCGGCCCGTGTAGAGCACGTCGTCCACCAGGACGACGGTGGTGCCGGTGACATCGAAGGGCAGGTCGGTGCCCTTGACGACGGGCTGCTGGGCGAGCATCGACAGGTCGTCGCGGTAGAAGGTGATGTCGAGGGCGCCGACCGGAAGCGTCACGTTCTCGTGCTCATGGATTGCCTCGACGAGCCGCCGGGCGATGGGGACGCCGCGGCGCTGGATCCCCACCAGGACCAGGCCGTCCGTGCCGGCATGCTTCTCGACGATCTCATGGGAGATGCGGATCACGGCTCGACGGATCTCCTCCGCGGTCATGATCCGGCGCCCGCTCACCGGCCAGCCCTCGGCCGATGCAGTGTCGCCTCGCTGCGGCGCGCCACTCGCGTGCTCCTCTCCTTCCGGCCTCTCCGGGCCTGTCGTCCGGCTCTCGTGGCCGGTCCTCGAAGGTTCGCGTGGAGTCTACCGCGCGACGGGTCCGCCGGTCAGTAGACCGAGACGGTCACCCACGTCGTGCCCGACCACCAGCCACAGCCGCAGATCCGGAAGAAGTCCGGGCGATACAGGTCGACGACCCGCTCCGCCTTGACGGGCCCGTAGTCGCTGACGACCCGGTCGATGCACCCGTTGGCACCGCAGACGACGACGACCGTGCCGCGCGGCAGTCGCATCGCCGTGGTTCCGTTGTCGTAGAACGTGGCATAGCCGGTGATCTTGTACTGCGGCGTCTTCCAGTCCCAGACCGTCGGCACCGTCGGGAGCTTCGGCGGCGCGGGACGATCTGCCGGCGGGGTGGCGACCCCGGGTTCGACAAACTCGGACGAGGCGTCCAGCCGGCCGGCCGACGCGTACGTCGAATCCGGTGTCACGATCGAGTCGTTCGATCGGCCACCGGTCGCCGCGATGATCACTTCCCGAAATGCTGCCGCCGTGAAGGGCTGGTCGCGGCTCGGTTCCCGGGAGCCTGCCAGGCCCGGCAACGATCCGAGCGCGAGTACGGCGGTGAGCGCCGCAATCGCGACCGTCCTGCTGGGTCGCACGCCACGAATCTACGGCATGCGGGGTCGGTCTGTCAGCGGACGACGGACAGGCCTTCTGCCTGGATCGAACGGACCTGCCCGAAGTCGCGCCCGCTCCAGGCGAGGATCTGGAGGTGTGAGCCCTCGCCGTCCTGGCCCGGTGGCGTCACCCACACGAGGCGGCCGCCGCTGATCGAGACTCCGTGGAGCGCGACAACGCCTGGCAGCGGGTCCGTAGTCGGATCGATCTCACGGGTGTCCGCATCCAGAACCACGAGCCGGAGGGCGCCGATCGCCGGATCCGTCGGGTCGGCGACCCACACGGCCAGCCGGGTCCCGCTCGGATCGAAGGAGGCATTGAAGCCGGTGACCGGGACCTCGGCCAGGATGACCGGATCCCCCGCCGGTCCGATCGCCGGCGCGACCGGGGCACCCGAGGCGTCTGTCTCGACCGGCAGGTCCGAGGTCACGGGCGTGGGCTCGGACGTGGCCGCGGACTCGGCCGTGGGCTCGGGCTGCGGCGTGGCGCCGTCCGCCGGCGGCACTGATCCGTCCTGCCAGCTGTCGATGACGAGGTGCCCGGTGCCCAGCGACCAGCCGGTGCCGGTGCCGTCCGGGATGAGTGTCCCGGACCAGTAGACGACCGACCGGCCGGTGGGATCGACCGTCGGGCGCCACACGTCCGTACCGGCCACGGGCGTGGTGGCGCCAGTCTCGGGATCAAGCATGAAGGCGACGGGATGGTCCTCGACAATCAGCGGGCTGGGACCTGGGGTCGCGTTCGGATCGGCAGTCATGCTGGGCGTCGGTGAGGGCGTCGGATTGAGCGAGGGCGTGGGCGTCGCGGATGGATCCGCGGTGGCGAGCGGATCAGCTGGGGCCACGCCCGGTTCGACGCGGCTGGCAAGAACCTGACCACCGAGCCATCCGGAGAAGAACGTCCGGTGATCCTCCGTCACGGCAACGGCGAGCGGATCTCCAACCCGCCACAGATAGAGATCGGGCCCGATCTCGCCCGAGGCCGGCCGAGCCGAGAAGGCGAGCCACAGCCCATCCGGGGAGTACGCCGCATCACCGACCACGACCACGCCGGTCACGATCGCGTAGCCGGCCGAGGCATCCGGGCTCGCCGACGGACCGAGCGATTCGGTCGGCAGCCCGCTTGAAAGCGGCGAGGCGGCCGGCGTGGCGGGCGGCTGGGTCAGGGTCGAAACAGGAGTTGGAGGCGCGGTCGGCGGATCTGTCGGGGTTTCGGTCGGCTCCGCTGACCCGGACGTCGGTGGGGTCGGCGTGAAGGTCGTCGAGACAGGAGATGCGGTCGCGTCCGACGTCGGGGCTGCAGGGACCGGCAGCACGAGAATGTCGGCACCCGCGGCTGAGTCCGACGAGGTCACCACGGCGATCTGGGAACCGGTCGGCGACAGGAGGACGGCCTGCGGCCGCGAGGTGATGGCGAGGCGCGTCGTCATCGCGCTGTCGATGGGGGCGCATCGGTCCAGCAGGTCCGGGCAAACCTCATTGACGCTCGCCTGGCGAAGCTCGAACGTGCCATCCTCCGCGACCTGGATCCAGGCCAGCGCTTGCGCCACCACGGCCATCGGCGTCGCCTCGGACTGGGGTGTCACCGCGAGATCGCTGCCCGTCGGAGTCGGCCCAAACAGGAATCCGCCGCGCGGCACGAGCGACGCGAACACGACCACGAGGACAACGACGAGGCCTGAGGCAACGCCCGCGGGAATGCGCCCGATGCGCCCGAGGCGCCCGCCTCGCGGCGGCCGAGCCAGGCGCAGGTTCCGGGCACGCCGACCACTCTCGCGTTCGATCGCCGCGGACGTGCGCGCCCAGAGATCACGCGGCGGCTCCGGCGCCTGGTCGCGCAGCGTCCGCAGGAGCTCCCGATCGGCGCCATACGCTTCCGCGTCCGTGCGGCACTCGAAACAACCCGAGAGGTGTGCTTCCAGCCAGGCGGCGTCGGTCGGCTCGTTCGGCTGCAGGAAGCCCGTGGCGATGAGCGCCCGGGCTCGGTCATGCGACGCCTCGTGGTCGTTGTGCCGGCGCCGGAACGGGAGGGTCATCTGCCGCCCTCCGTCCCGTGGGCGTAGGCCGCGTCGCGTTCGGCCTCGGCCGTGGCCTCGGCCTTCCGCTCATCCGCGAGAGCCTGCCGGAGCGATTCGCGGGCGCGCGTGAGGAGGGCACGGGCAGCGACGTGGCTGATGCCCAGGGCCGCGGCGAGCTCCAGGCCGGTCAGATCGTGGACCTCGGCCATGAGCAGGGCGGCGCGCTGGCGCTCGGGGATGCGAGCCATGGCGCGCTCGAGCGGGCCGGACAGGCGGACATCCATCGCAAGCCGCTCAACCGACGGTGACGATCCGGCGGATTCTCCGGTGAAGGGCAGGAAGCGCACGATCTTGCGGCGCCGGATGTGATCGAGCGCCACCCGATGAGCGATCTGGTACAGCCAGGCCCGGGCATTCTCGCCCTTCTCTAGCGTGTCGTAGGCCTTGTAGGCCTTGACGAAGGCGTCCTGGGCGAGGTCGGCTGCCAGTTCGGGATCACGGATCATCCGCAGGAGGTAGGCGTAGATCTCGCCGTGGTGCTTGGCGAACAGGGCCTCGACGAAGGTGCCCGCTGAATCGCGATTCCAGGTGCCAGTCATGCCGCGACCGGTTGCGGGCCAATCCCGCAGGCTCGTCCTGAGTGCGAAGCCCCCCGGCTCGCTGCTACCGGACATCCCAATCCTTCCGTGGTGGCCGACGGCGCGCGGAAAGAGCGTCGCGCGTCTCCAAGCCGAGGGACGAGGCGGAGCGGGCCGATGTGACGGGCGGAGATCAAGCGGGTGACTCCCCGGCCCCCCCCGCCGATTGGGCAAGGAGCTCCTCCACGGCATCCTCAGGCGAGACCGGATTGACCGGAAGGCCCGTGCCCAGCTCCAGACCGGCGATGTCTCGGAGGCGCGGATGGATCTCCCAGTGCCAGTGATACGTGGCATCGACACGCTCACGGAGCGGCGCGCTGTGGAGGACCAGGTTGTAGGGCGGGCCGTCCAGCGTGTGGGCAAGCGTCGTGAGGACGTGACGCAGGGCGGTCGAGGTCGCCCGGATATCTGCCTCGGTCGCTCGCCCGAAGTCCGCGTCGTGGCGGCGCGGGACGATCCACAGCTCGAACGACGAGCGGGAGGCCCAGGGCGCGAACGCGACACTGTCCGTGTCCTCCCACACCAGCCGGTCACGGGTCCGCGTGGCTTCCCGCACGAGACGGCAGTACGGGCACTCCCCCTCCCGGATGACGAACCGGGCGGCGCCCCCCAGCTCCTCGGCGATCCGGTGCGGGATCTGGGGCAGGTCGTAGAACTCGAGGCACAGGTGATTGGTCCGGGCCCCGGATTGCGCTCCCCAGTTCTGGACGACCTGGAGATACTGGGTCTGGCTTGCGTCGCGGGCCGTCACGATCGCATCGCGGGCGCTCGTCACCATGGCCTCGACCACGGCTGAGCCGACCTGATGGAGCGGTCGATGCTCACGGGGCGGTGCCACGACCGTCCGCCAGCTCCCGGCGGCGCCGGCGCTCGACAGGGCGACCTGGGCGAATCGCTGGTCCAGCTCACGAGCTTCGTCCTCCGTCCCGACGACGTGGAAGGCATAGTCCTTGAGGACGCGGAGGCGGACGCCATCGCCCTCGGGCAGCCGGCAGTTCTGGCAGTCGTCGCCGTCCTCAATCTGCTCGGCGTGACGAGCGAACCGATCCCGGTGGAAGGCGCGATCGACGATGGTCGCCACCCACCAGCCGGTGATCGGGTCCTTCCTGAGCTCGAACAGGCCGGCGGCCACGTCAGGCGACCCCCGCCGGGACGGTTTCGTGGCGTGATTCGGACGCCCCGGTGGCCTCCGGCGGAGCCCACTCGATCTCCGCGCCGAGGGCCCGGCCGAATGCCGTCACGAAACTTGCGGCGGCGCGGCGGACGACCTCGGTGGACGGCGGCTCGGCTGTCCGGCCCACTTCCTCCGCGATCGAGGTGGAGATGAGGCCGGGCATGCCGCACGGGTCGATGAGCTCGAAGTCGCGAAGGTCCGGATCGATGTTGAGAGCGATGCCGTGATAGCTGACGCCACGCTCGACACGCAGTCCGAGAGCACCGATCTTCCGCGGCGGCCGGCGGGCGGCCGGGTCCACGATCCAGCAACCGGGGTGGCCGTCGCGACGGGTCGTCTCGACACCCAGGGTCGAACAGGTCTCGATCATCGCCTCCTCGAGGGCACGCACCAACGGCCGGAGGAGAATCCCGCGGTCGCCGAGACGAAGGATCGGATACGCCACGAGCTGGCCCGGGCCGTGGTAGGTGACATCGCCGCCCCGCTCCACTTCGATGACCTCGATGCCACGCCTGCGAAGGTCGCGTGGCGTCGCCAGGACGTGGGCCGGATCCGCCTGGCGGCCGAGCGTCAGGACGGGGTCATGTTCCAGGAGAAGCAGGGTATCCGGGATGATTCCTGACACGCGCGCGTCGACGAGTCGCTTCTGGAGCGCCCACGCATCCCGGTAGGCGATCCGCCCGAGCCAGGACGCGGTAATGGGCGTGTCCCGCGCGCGTGCCGGCTCACGTACAGGCGCGGCTGCCCCATCGAGGTTCGGCGTCCGTCGCTCACTCCCGCCGTCCATGCGCTGACGATAGCAGGGGCCGGTCACGCGCCGGTTTCGCTGCCTCGGTCTGCAGGGCGGACGGCCGAACGCTGGCGGCCGACTCGATCCGCGTCCGCAAGCGCGGGTCATGGCGCGCCCCGGTTCTGGACAGGAGAACAAACGCGGAGAATCTCCCTACGGATTACGGTCTCGTGTGTGCGGGGCTACGCGCAGGGACCGTTGAGACCCCCGATTCCGGGGATTGGTTCTTGAGAGCAGAACGTACCCCGCCGGGGGATCCGGCTGGGGATCCGCCGGGGGATCCGGCTGGGGATCCCGCTACTCAGCGGGCGACGCGCGTGTCGTAGCGGCCGATCATCCGGTTCAGCGCGCGCCGAAGGTCCTCGAAGAGGCCGAGGAACAGGATCCAGACGAGTCTGAACGTCGGCCGGATCCCCTCGGAACCGGGCCAGTTCATCTCGTCCTTCGCGGCCATCCAGGCTGCGTCCTGCGGGGGTGGCCTGCGGGACGCGACCGTCGAGCGCGCGTCGCGGAGCCCGCGGGCCACCGCGTCGTGGGTGGCGCGGCTGCTCAGGCCGTAGCGCAGGTTCAGGTCGTTGATGCGCTCTGTCACCACGTACGTCGCCTCGACGATGTCGTCTCTCGTCATCGCATCGCTCTCATAGGTGAGCGTCCGGGCCCAATCGGGCTCGAGGAGCGCGGCCTCATGGTCGACCAGCGATCGCGCGAGACTCCGGTAGCCGAGCGAAGGGTCTTCGAAGGCGCGGCTGCCGGGATCGAGGAAGGGCGCGATGGGCGCTGCGAACAGCCGCAGCCGCTGGTCGCCTCCAAAGCGATTCATGAGGTGCTCGCAGTAGTCGCCGATCCCGAGGGCCGAATCGAAGGTCTGGCCGGGGAGCCCGACCGTGAAGAACACGTCGATATTCCGGCAGCCCTGCTCGAAGGCGTGCGCGATCGTGTCCTCGATCTCCTCGTTCGCACGCCCGAACTTCCCGGTCAGGGCTCGAACCCGCTGGTCCTGCGAGTCGAGCGTCAGCTGGAGGCTCCACCGTTTGACGCTTCCGGCAATGGCCGCGAAGAAGTCGCGCCCTGCCGGCCAGAACAGCTCGAACACGAGCTCGTTCGGCACCCGCTCGCGGGCCAGGAGCTCGAGGAAGCGGTCCGCCCTCGATGCGCCACCCATGCGCACGTCGTGGACGATAAAGACCGGAGAGCGCGAGAAGCTTCGGATGGCGCGCAGGTCTTCGATCAGCCGCTCCGGCGAGCGGTAGGCGGGACTGCGTCGACGACAGATCGCAGCGTAGCCAGATCGCGAACCGCCGCACACGGCGCAGTCGAGGACGCACCCACGCGAGTTCAGGAGCACTGTCAGGGGACGCTTCCACCAGCCCTCGTAGGGCAAGGAGTCGGCGAGGTGTCCGCTGGTGACGACCGATCTGACCATGTGGAGGTAGGCCGGGAGATCGAACGCGTCAAGGGACTCCGGTACGTAGGTCAGCCCGTTCTCAACGACCGACCCATCCGGACGCTTCCAGGTCAGGTTCTGGACGGTCTCGAGTGGCCGATCCTCGCGGATGGCTGCCAGCAACTGGCGGGCTGGTTCCTCCGTGGAGTCGCCCCTGAGCACGAAATCGACCGCGGGCTCCCGGGCCAGCTCCTCGTGGTAGTACGAAGCGGACAGCCCGCCAACGAGAATCCGCGATTCAGGATGGAGCTCCTTGAGCAGCCGGGCGATGGCCAGCGCCCCCTGGGCATGTGGCAGCCAGTGGAGGCTGATCCCGAAGACGCGGGCGCGCAGCCGGCGAAGGTGGGCGACGGGGTCGTAGGCCGGATCCGCAACCATCCGCCGGCCAAGGTTGACGATCTGGACCCGGTAGCTGTTCGCGGCGAGATAGGCCGCGATGCTGGTCAGCCCCAGCGGATACATGTCGAACTGGTCGGTTGAGGGGATGACGTCGGCGATGGGCCCGCGGAACTGGTCTCGGGTGCGGAAGTCGAAGACCGACGGCGGGTGGAGGAGGATCAGGTCTTGCACGATCTCATCGTTCGGGCGCGCCGACGCGCTCGCACGGGCCGAGCGGCCCGAAGCGCGGGCCCAATCGGCGGCCCGCCGAAGCCATTGGGCCCGCCGCGACACGTGTCGAAGGCTTGGCCAACGCCGGGGGTGCGCCCGCGGCGGCGGGACGAGCCGCGACACGACGTCTGCGGCATCTGCCGCACGCGACGCCGATCCGGCACGAATCTCGGTCAGCCGACCGGCAGGCCCTTGAGTGCCTTGAGCGCCTCGGCGACCTTCTCGGCCGGGTACTCGTAGTCCTCGAGCGCCCCGGACAGGTAGCGCTCGTAGGCCGACAGGTCGAAGTGGCCGTGGCCGCACAAGTTGAACAGGATGACCCGCGACTCGCCGGCTCCGCGTGCCTCGATCGCCTGGTCAATCGCGACCTTGATCGCGTGGGTCGGTTCGGGGGCAGGGAGGATGCCCTCCGCCCTGGCAAACCGGACCCCGGCCTCGAATGTAGCGCGCTGATGGGCAGCCTGAGCTTCGATGAGCCCCTGCTCCTTCAGCATCGACACGAGCGGCGACATCCCGTGATAGCGCAGCCCGCCGGCGTGAATCGGCTCGGGGATGAAGTCGTGGCCGAGCGTGTGCATCTTCACGAGTGGCGTCATCTGGGCCGTGTCGCCGAAGTCGTAGCGGTAGACGCCCTTGGTCAACGACGGAGCGGCTTCGGGCTCGACCGCGATGACCCGCGGCTTCGGGCCGCCACGCAGGCCGCGGCCGATGAACGGGAACGTGAGCCCCGCGAAGTTCGAGCCGCCGCCGGCGCACCCGATGAGCACGTCCGGCTCCTCGCCGGCCAACGCCATCTGCTCGATCGCTTCCTGGCCGATGACGGTCTGGTGGAGCAGCACGAAGTCGAAGACCGACCCCAGCGAGTACTTGGTTCCCGGGTGGGTGACGGTGTCCTCGATCGCCTCGCTGATGGCAAGGCCCAGCGAACCAGTGTGGTTGGGAACCTCCGCGAGGACGCTCCGGCCGTACTGCGTGTCCGGACTCGGGCTGGCCACGACCTCGGCGCCGTAGGTTTCCATCAGGACGCGTCGGTACGGCTTCTGGTCGTAGCTGCTGCGGACCATGAAGACCTTGACATCAAGGCCGAAGTAGGCGCCCGCGAACGCAAGGGCGCTGCCCCATTGCCCTGCCCCCGTCTCCGTGGCGAGGCGGGTCACGCCCTCCCCCTTGTTGTAGAACGCCTGGGGGAGTGCCGTATTTGGCTTGTGGCTGCCCGACGGGCTGCCCCCCTCGTACTTATAGTAAATGTGGGCGGGGGTGTCGAGTGCCTGCTCCAGCCGACGGGCGCGGAAGAGCGGACTCGGGCGGTAGAGCCGGTACGCGTCGCGGACCGGCTCGGGGATCTCGATCTCCCGGTCCTGACTGACGACCTGCTTGATGAGCTCCATCGGGAAAAGCGGCGCAAGATCGGCCGGTCCGATCGGCTGTCCGGTGCCCGGGTGAAGGACCGGCGGCGCGGGCGATGGCAGATCGGCGGCGATGTTGTACCAGGCGCGCGGAATACGGTCCTCGTCGAGGATGAACTTCGTCCGATCGGCGGCCATGGCGATCCCTCCCTCAAGCCCCAGTCGTCGGGGGTAGTGAGGGTATCAGCCGTGGATCAGGGAATGGGAGCGACGTCGACGAGCGTGCCGCGCATCCGCGCATCCGTGGATGGCCTGCCGGCGTTGAAGGCCGCGGCGAAGACCGTACCCGAGACGGTCCGCGTGCCGAGGGAACCGATCAGCGTCACGCTGATCAGCCGGCCTGACACGCCTCGGTTCCGCAGGTCCAGGGCTGTCAGGGTCCCCACGTTGGTCCGGGCATCGGCCGCGAAGATCGCCGATAGCTGGGCTGCGCTGTACGCCCCGGTCTGCCATGTCGCGAAGGGCGCCGCGGCGTCGTAGGAGACGCCCGTCGGTTCTCGGTCGGACGAGCCCCGCAGGTAGCCGACGGGGCTGGCGATCCGCGCACCCGTCGAGGAGACGAACACGTTTTCGTTGTCCTCGGTGGCCCCACCGTCGCTGGAGTGGAACATGGCGTTGACGATCGAGGAACCGCTCATGAGGACCTGTCCCGTGCTGGACGCGACGACCGCGTCGGCGTCGGGGTGCTCGCGCCGGACACCCAGGTAGACCTGCGAGCGGGTGTCGTCGTAGACATCGAAGGTGCCGCCGGCGACGAGGTGGTTGGCGGCGTACGACCGGGCCGCGATCGTCTGGGCGATCCGCGCCTCGAGCGGCCATGACGTCGGCATCTCTCCGGGCACGACGCCGCGCAGGTACGACTCGAGCGGCAGCTCGTTGACGACGTCCACCGTGCCGCCCGACACGATGACGCGGAGCGTCCCGCGGAAGAGGTCGTTCGTCGACGGCTTCGAGAAGAGCTGGATGGTGGTTGCGTCGGTGCTCGGCACGACACGGAAGTCGGAGGGTGCGGGGCCGTCGAACAGAACCTGCGCATCCGCCGTATCGACCACCAGGCGGCCCGCCGGCTGGGTGGGATCCGCCGGGAACAGTTGGAGTCGTGCGTCGGCGGGGAGCTCCAAACCCAAGCCCGACACGGTCCAGGATCCGCCGCGGCCGTAGACGAGGAGCGGCTTCGCGGTTGACGGCGCGAAGTTGTCGAGCAGCAGCACGCGGATGGGGAGATCGAGCGGCAGTGAGCCGATCGTCGTGTTGGCGTAGTAGTGCGCGAGGATGTCCGCAGCCGACTGGCCGGCCTGGGCGCGACCGAGCGCCCCGTACTGCGACAGCCCGACTCCGTGGCCGTAGCCGCGCCCGAAGAAGATCGTGGTGGTCCCGAGGGTCGTAACGCCGCTCGACGACGCCGTGGTCGGCGAGGTCAGGACGCCGGTCGCCGCATAGATGGCGGACACGCCGTACAGGGTGCTGACGGCCTGGCCGTTCACGGACGTGATCTCGTACCACGTCGAGCCGGACTTCGAGGTCGGGCAGGCTGCCCGCCACGAGGCGTTGACCACGGTTCCGGCTACGCCGACCGAACTGTTGATCGCCAGCTTCGCCTTGATCGGAGCGCTCGTCGAGGCACTGGCACGGAGGTTGACGCCGTCACAGGCAGGTACGAGGACGAGGCCGGCCAGCGCGGCCGGAGCCGGTGCCGCCGGAGCGGGTGCGACCGCGACCTGGCCGGGCGTTGGCGCGGGGGTCGGGGTGGGTGTTGGTGCCGCGGGCGCCTCGGGCGTCGGTGTCGCGGGAGGTGCAGCGACAACTGAGGCTGCCACGACACCAGTTGCTGCATACAGGGCGGAGACCCCGTAGAGTGCTCCGACTGACTGGCCGTTGATCGCGCCGATCACGTACCAGCGGGACCCGGACGTCGAGGTCGGGCAGGTGGCCCTCCAGGACGCGCCGCTGACGGTGCCGGACACGGTCAGCACGGTCCCTGGGTTCAACTTCGCCTTGATCGTGGAGCTGGTGGAGGTGCCAGTCCGGAAGTTGACGCGGGAGCAGCCCGGGCTGTAGATCGTGACGGTCTGGGCGGCGGGAGTCGGCGATGCCGGAGTGGCCGGTGCCGCGGCGAGTACCGGCGCGGGAGTGTCCGTCGGGGCCGGGCTGGGGGTTGTGGTAGATGCTGAGACAGGCGTGGGTAGCGCGGTCGGAGTCTGCGCAAGGCTCCCGCCCCCCGCGGGCAGCTTCAGGACACCCGTGGCTCCGTAGACCTGCGCGACCCCATACAGCGAGGCAACGGGCTGGCCATTGATCGCGCTGATCGCGTACCAACCGGAACCCGACTTCCACGTGGGACACGACGTGCCCCACTTCGAGCCCGAAACGGTGTCCGTGACCGTGAGCGTCGCGCTGAGCGCGAGCTTGACGGCGACCGGCGAGCTCGTCGAAGGTCCCGTCCGGATGTTCACGCCGGAACAGGCCGGGACGAGGCTCTGGGATGCGGCTGCGGTGGGCGCCGCGGCGAGCAGGCCGAGGACCACGGCGGTGAGGAACGCAGTCAGCCAGCGGCCGTGCCGGGCCTGCCGGGGCGAACGCGAGTTGGCGGTCTGGGTGAGTGATTCCACGAGGACGACAGCGTCGCCGCTGCCGCGCCAACCGACCACGACCCAACAGGACTACTCGTGACCCCGCCCGAAAGGGCTAGAGATGGCGCCTGCGTATACGGAATTCGCCGGGCGAACCAGATCTATGCGAAGAAGTCGTTGATCGCGCCTGTGTCGTCGGAGAATGCCCAGCGCTCGGTGATCTTGCCGTCCTTCATGTGGAAGATCTCGGCGGTCCGATAGGTGAACGTCTTGCCGTCTCGCGTGGCCGTGGCTCGCACCATCGCGATGGCGTGATCGTCGTTGGCAACCACGTCATGCAGTTCGGCGGTGATCTCGAAGTTCGGGCCTCCCTCGGAGAACCGCGCAGCCAGTGCCGCCTTGCCTCGGACCGGCGCGGTGCCGCCGATCTCGTGCCATTCGACGTCGTCGGACATCGCGTTGGCCAGGGCTTGCATGTCGCCGCTGTTCATCGCGTCGAGCGCGCTGCGGATCAGGGCCGCGTTCGGATGCTCAGTCATGGGGCGCCTCCTTGTGGTTGACCCCACCATAGGCCGGGTGGGAAGTGGGCCCTGTTGAGCGGCACGATCAGCTCGAGTGCTCGCGCAGGGCATCAGCCGCCGCTCCCAGCGCCAGGAGCATGCCGGCCGCGAAGAGCGGCCACGGATAGGGGCCCGGCAGGCCGCCGTTGAGCAGCCGGCCCGAGTCGAGCGTGTAGGACAGGATCACGAGGCAGCCGCCGACGAGCCCGGCCGCCCAGTGCCGGCGCGCGACCTCGATGTGCCCTCCGGCCCGCAACCTCGACGCGGCCGCCAGTCCAACCCCGACCAGTGCCACGCTGACCGCGACCGGGGACCAGACCGGCCCGACCCACGGAACCGGGATCAGGAACAGGAGGTCCGTGGTGACGAGTGAGCCCGGCCAGCCGCTGAAGACCTGGAGCCAGGCGTAGTAGCCGATGTCCCACGCCCCGAAGACGACCGCGGCCCACGCCAGTCGCTCCAGGCGGGACCGCCCGACGAGCGTGCCGATGGCGGCGATCATGACCAGCGTCGCCGCTTCGCGGCCGACCTCGATCAGGATCAGGTTTCCGACCTCGAGCTCGGGGCGGAGGGGAAAGATGTCGCCAACCCGGGCGTCGAGTGCACCCTGCAGATAGACCACGACGGCCGACTCGAGGTAGGCCATGGCCAGCGCGAAGGCAAGGACCGCGATCGCGGTCGCTCGAAAGGACAGGCCGCCACCCATGCCGGCCACGCTAGCACGGGCTCCCTGCCCCGGGACGACCATTCCTGGGCGATCACAGGGCAGCGTCCGACCACGATCGATCAGCCCAGGTAGACGTGACCTTCGCCGGCAAGTCGCCTTCGCTATGCTGCCCGGGTGGGTCACGATCTCATCCATGCGGGTCGTCGCATCCCTCTCACGACCGGGCGGACGCTGTTCGACGCCGCCGACGAGCTGGCCATGGTCGTTCCGGCCTCGTGCCGGCGCTCCGGCCGGTGCCGCGAGTGCGTCGTGGAAGTGATCGAAGGCGCCGAGGCGCTCAGCGATCCGGCGCCAGCGGAGGCGTTCCTGCGTCCTGGTTTCCGGCTGGCGTGCCAGGCCGGAATCGAGCGCGAACCCGAGGGCGACATCGAGTTCGCGGTGCTGCGCCGGCGACTCCGCATCTTCCCGCCACCGCCCGGGCCTCCGCTCGAGATCGACCCGGTCGTGCGGATGGTCGATGGGCGGATCCGTCAGGGGGTGGACGATATCGGCGAGGCGCGCGGGCGGCTGCTGGGCCTGGCCCTCGACGTTGGCACCACGACGGTGGTCCTCGAGATCGTGGACCTCAACGACGGCGCCTCGGCCGCCGCAGGCTCGTTCGAGAACCCTCAGCGTTTCGGCGGCAGTGATGTCATGTCGCGGATCGCCTACGAGGCTGATCGGCCGGGCGAACTGCGGCAAGCCCTCAGACGAGCGCTCAACCAGGAGCTGCGGCGCCTGTACGCCGCGACCGGGACGGACCGGCGCGAGGTGGTCGCGATGGTCGTCGTCGGCAACTCGACGATGCGCGACATGTTCTTCGGGCTCGACGTCGCCCCCATCGGACGAGCGCCATATCGCTCGACCACAGAGACCGCCTGGCGCGCGGGAGTGGCCTCGACGACGGCCGTCGAGCGCCTCGCCCACGAGCTGGGGATCCTCGTCCACCCGCGGGCGCGGATCTGGGGAGCGCCGCTCATCGCCTGCCACGTGGGCGCCGACGCGGCAGCCGATCTCGTCGCGACGGGCGTGGCCGGGAACCCCGACCCGCTGGTACCGGGCACGTGGGGGGCGCCAACCAGCGGACCAGGTCCGCGATCCCCGGTGGCCATGCTGATCGACATTGGCACGAACACGGAAGTGATCGTGAGCAACGGCGAGCGCATCCTGGCCGCGTCCTGCCCAGCCGGGCCGGCGTTCGAGGGCGGCCTCGTCCGCCACGGCATGGCCGGCGCGGACGGGGCGATCGAAGCGATCACCCACGACGGAGAGGGCTGGCGTGCCCGGACGATCGGCGACGTCGAACCGGTGGGGATCTGCGGCTCCGGGCTCGTGGACCTGCTGGCCGAGTTGCGACGGCTGGGCTGGATGGCACCGGGTGGCGCGTTCGCCGGCGGGGCTCGCGAGATCGTGGTCGATGATGAACACCGGATCTCCCTCTCGCGGGCCGACGTCAGCCACCTCGCCCAGGCAAAGGCAGCCAACGCTGCCGGCTTCCAGATCGTCCTCCGCCGCCTCGGCGTGCGGGCAGAGGACGTCGGGACGCTCCACCTTGCCGGTGGCTTCGCCTCGTCGCTCGACCTCCGGAACGCCGAGGCAATCGGGTTCCTGCCGCCCGTCCCGCCGGAGCGCGTGATCACACACGGCAATGCGTCCGTCCGCGGCGCCAAGGCCCTGCTCCTGTCGAGCCGGGCTCGCGCACGGCTCGAGGAGCTCGTCGGCCGGATCGAGCACGTCGAGCTGGAAGTGGAGCCGGACTTCGTGGACCTCTTCGTTGAGGGTTTCCGCTTTGTGCCGCTCTCTCCGAAGGTATCCCCCATGGAGGCGCGATCATGATCCAGACCAAGCACGGCCCCTTCCTCGTGATCGGCGAGAACATTCACGCGACCCGGGTCCTGCGCGCCGGCGGCTCCGCGCTGGCAAGCCTGGCCGACGGGGCGCCGGCCCTCCGGTACACCGATGAAGATGGTGTGGACCGGCTCCTGCCCGTACCTGAAGCGGCGATCGAAGGAGGCGGCGATCGCGCCAAGGTCCGTCACGTCAAGGCGGCCGTCCTCGCCGGGCTGGAGGGCGCCGCGCACGCTGAGCTTGGGCGCGGCTACGTCCGCTGGCTGGCGCGTCGCCAGGTCGCCGCCAGTGCCGACTGGCTGGACTGCAACGTCGACGAGGTGTCCACCGATCTCGACCGCCGAATCGCGGCGATCCGTTGGCTCGTGGCCGCCGTGGAGGACGCGACGCCGATGCCGCTGTCGCTCGATTCGTCGTCGACGGATGTCATGCGCGCCGGGCTCGAGGCCGTTGGCTCCGCCAGCGGCGTGCCACTTCTCAACTCCGCGGCGCTCGACCGCCTCGACGTGCTCGACCTCGCCGCCGGGGAGGGCTGCCATGCGGTCCTGGCCGCGACGGGGACCGCGGGGATGCCGGCCTCGGCCGCTGAGCGGGTCGCGAACACCCGGGGCATCATCGAAGCCGCCCTCGCCCGCGGCATGGCGGAGGGGTCGCTCCACGTGGACCCGCTCGTGCTGCCGGTCGCGGTCGACCCGGCCCACGGCGCGGCGTTCCTGGACGCGGTTCGCGAGATCCGGGCCACCTTCGGGCCGGCACTCCACGTCACCGGAGGCCTCTCCAACGTCAGCTTCGGCCTGCCCGCGCGACGACTTCTCAACGACGTCTTCATCGACCTCGCCGCGAGCGCCGGCGCGGACAGCGGGATCATCGACCCGATCGCCAACAATCCCGCTCGTGCGATCGGCCAGGACCCGGAGACACGTGCCTACCGCCTCGCGGCGGACCTCCTTACGGGAGCCGACCCGTTCGGCGGTGCCTTCATCGCGGCATTTCGGGCCGGAGAGGTCGGCTGAAGGTCCCGGGCTTGGCTCAGGCGTCCCCGGCCGGCTCGGCGCGGATGACCTGTTCGTCGTACGACATGACCAGGCGCTCGCCGGGGCGCACGACGAGGAAGTCGGCCTCGTCCCATGCGCCGTCCAGCAGTCCGCGAATGAGCGCCAGCTCGCCGGCCAGCCGCTCGTAGAACCAGCCATTCCGTGCCGCATCATCGCGCGCCCGCGCGCTGGCCAAGCCAGCGTCGCCGACCCCCATATCCACGAACGCCGCCCGGGTGTAGTGGTGCTGCCACTCACCGAGCGCCTCCATCAGGTAGTCGGCGTTGTCCTTCCCGTATCGGAGGACGTAGGCGTCGTAGGTCTCCCGCGCCTCGGCGTCCGAGACCGCCCCGATCCCCGCGAAGGGCCCGCCCCGCTCTTCCCGCTCCAGGTAGTCCTGGACGTACCAGAACGTCCCTGGATGGGCGGCAATCTGATCCGCATACCGCTCCCGGCCGCCGAGGAACAGGGTGATGCAGTCGTGGGCACGTGGAACGACGAGCGGGATCGCCCCGGCACGGAGGCCCGCCGCGGCCCCGCCGCACAGCCCGTAGGCCAGAACGACAGCGTCGTGCGGTGGGCCGGCGGCGTCGATCTCCGCCTGAAGGACGGCCCGCAGGTTCGGCGGGTTGTCGTGGAGGCCGCGCCGAAGGAGGCGAACGTCCACGGTCTGGGGCGAGCGAGCGGCGCACAGGTAGACCGCCCGGGCGAGGACCTCGCAGGTGACCGCCAGCAGGCGCTGCGGGCGGGCCGACTCAACCGCCTCGGCGGGCGCGGCGGCCCCAGGGGCTTCCCGAGCAGTGCGGCCGCTGGCCATAAACTTGAGCGTATCAAGGAGCCGGCTCTTGCGTCGCGCGCCGGACGACCTCTCCGCGGCGCACGGGCCATCCGGCCCTCGGGGATCGGTCGGGAAGACACTGATCGCCCCCGAACCAACCGGCGACGATCCGACGATGGAGCGCGGTGTGGAAGCGATCCCGGAGATCAGGCTGTGCGATCTCACGAAGCAGTATCGAGAAGTCCGCGCCGTCGACGATGTCAGCCTCGAGATCCGCACGGGCGAGTTCTTCTCCCTCCTCGGACCGTCAGGCTGCGGGAAGACCACGACGCTCCGAATGATCGGAGGCTTCGAGGCGCCCACGACCGGGCGCGTCGAGATCCGCGGCCAGGACGTGACGACGTACCCGCCCGAACGCCGCCCGGTCAACATGGTCTTTCAGAACTACGCCCTCTTTCCCCACCTCAACGTCTTCGAGAATGCCGCCTTCGGCCTGCGGCGCCGCCACGAGCCGGAGGCGGAGATCCGCCGCCGCGTAGGTGAGGCCCTGGCTCTGGTACGACTCACGGGCCTGGACTCCCGGGCGCCCGATCGGCTATCTGGTGGCCAACAGCAGCGGGTCGCCCTCGCCCGCGCACTCGTGTGCCGGCCAATGGTCCTGCTCCTCGACGAGCCGCTCGGCGCCCTCGACCTCAAACTCCGCAAGCAGCTGCAGATCGAGCTGAAGCGCATCCAGCGGGAGGTTGGAATCACGTTCGTCCATGTGACCCACGACCAGGAGGAGGCACTCACCCTATCGGATCGGATCGCGGTGATGCGGGCCGGCAGGGTCGAGCAGCTCGGGACACCCGAGGAGCTATACGACCGGCCGAGGAACCGCTTCGTCGCCGGGTTCATCGGTACGACAAACGTCCTCGACGGTGAAGTGATCTCGATCTCCGAGGAACGCTCGCTCGTGCGGCTCCGAACCGGGGAAGTCTGCCCGGGGCCGCGCGACGGGCTGGTTCCCGGCCGGGCGGTCGAGCTGGCGGTGCGCCCCGAGGCGATCGACCTGTGCGCCTCCCCCGCGGGCCATGGCGCGGTCGCCGAGGGCGTCCTTCGCGGTCGGGTCGACCAGTCCGCCTACCTCGGGACCTCCGTCAGCTACATCATCCGGACCGACGGTGGCCAGCTTGTCAACGTGCTCTGCACACGGCCGGCCTACCGCTTCGCGCCCGGCGACCAGATTGACATCACGTGGCGCCCAGCCGACTCGCTCGTGCTTGCGGCGACACCCGGAGAAGAGACGGAGGATCAGCCATGACCGATCGACATTCATCCGACGACGAGCTCGCGCTGGTCCGCGCGATGTGGGCCCGCCCCATAACCAGGCGGTGGCTGCTGGACCGTTCCGCCCGACTGGGGGTGCTCGCGCTCGTCGCGCCCGCAGCCGTCGCCTGTGCTGTCGCCGCCACACCGAGCCCGACCGCCAACCCGGTCTCCCCGGGATCGGGGTCATCGCCGACGCCAGTGCCCACTCCGGAGAGCGAGCTCTTCGTCTACAACTACGACGCCTACATCGATGAGACGGTCGTGCCGGAATTCGAGGCGAAGTACGGCGTGAAGGTCATCTACGACCCGTTCGATACCTACGACACGATGGTCGCCAAGATCGCCGACGGCCACAGCGGCTACGACGTCACGTTCGCGACCTCGGTGGACGTTCCCGGGTTCTACGCCAACGGCCTGATCCAGGCCCTCGACCTCTCGCTCATCCCCAACCGCGTCAACCTCGCGCCCGAGTGGACGGACCCGGAGTACGACCCCGGCAACCTTCACTCGATGCCATACATGTGGTGGACGACGGGCGTCGCCTATGACTCGGCCAAGGTCCAGGGCGAGCTCACGTCCTGGGCGGCGCTCTGGGATCCAGCGTACAAGGGCCACCTGGGGGTGCTGGACGAATACCGAGAGGCCTTCGGAGCCGCGCTGATCCGGTTGGGGTACAGCGTCAACACGACGGACGACGCCGAGCTCGACGCTGCCCTCGAGCTCCTCAGGGAGCAGGCGCCGCTCGTGCGCGACTACACAACCGACGACATCGGCGCGCTCGCCTCGGGCGACTTCTGGGTCGTCCACGCCTGGGGTGCGGACGTCGTCCAGGTGGTCGGTGACGTGCCCACCGTCAAGTACTACCTCCCGGAGGAGGGCGCGATCCGCGGCTCGGACGCGATGGTCCTGCTGACCGGCGCCCAGCACCCGGTCGCGGCCCATCTGTTCATCAACCACATGCTTGACGCGAAGATCAGCGCGGCGAACACGAATGCGATCGGCTACATGGGCCCGAACGCGGCCGCGCGCGAGTTCATCGATCCGGCGATCCTGGACGATCCCGCCCTCAATCCCGACAAGGCCGCGATCGACAAGCTCCAGGAGCTACTCGACCTGGGGCCGGATCTCGAGAAGTACCGCGAGCGCTGGCGCAAGCTCGGGCGAGCGTAGGACCGGGATGTGCGGACGAGCCGGCGTCGAGATGCGTGAGGGAGCGGCCGCCTGATGCGCGCGCGCCTCCGCGAGGGGATCCTGTTCATCCCGGGTCTGGCCTGGCTGGTCGTCTTCTTCGCGGTGCCGCTGGCGATCATCTTCGTGGTCAGCCTTGGCCAGCGCGACCAGTTCGGCGGGGCGATCCTGGACAACGGCCTGAGCGTGCGGAACTACATCCGCGCGCTCGAGCCAGACTTCCTGCCCACGGCCTTGAACTCGCTCAAGTACGCGACGGCGACGACGGTTCTTGCGATCGTGATTTCGTATCCGATCGGGTACTGGATCAGCCGTCACGGCGGACGGTGGAAGACGCTTCTCCTGATCCTCGTCATGCTCCCGTTCTGGACGAGTTGGGTGATCCGCACTTACGCCTGGATGATCATCCTGCGCGACAACGGCGTCGTGAACGGCCTCCTCCAGTCAACCGGGGTCATCGGCGAGCCATTGATCCTCCTCAACACGGACTTCGCCGTGATCCTCGGGATGACCTACGGCTTCCTGCCGTTCTCGATCCTGCCGCTCTACGTCTCGATCGACCGCGTGTCCGAGTCGGTCGTCGCCGCGGCCCGGGACCTGTACGCGAGCCCCCGCCAGGCCTTCGTCCACGTGACCCTGCCCCTGACCATGCCGGGGATCATCGCGGCCTCGCTCCTGACATTCATCCCGGCGATCGGCGACTTCGTCACGCCTGACATGCTGGGCGGGGCGCAGACGACGACGATCGCCAAGGTCATCCAGTCACTCTTCCTGTCCGCGCGCGACTGGCCGTTCGGCGCGGCGCTCGGCTTCCTGCTCATCGTCGTGACGATCGCCGGGACAGTGGCCACGCTGCGCTTCCTCCGCTCCGAGGTGATCGGGTGACGCGGCGGCGGGTCGGGCGCCTGGGCGCCGGAAGGCGTGGGCAGAGGGGCGCCACTCGATGAGCCGCGCGCGCAACATCCCGCTGACGATCTATGCCTGGCTGGTCTACGTGTTCCTCTTTGCGCCCATCGTCGTCCTCATCATCTTCAGCTTCAACAGCTCGAAGCGGAACTTCGTGTGGCGCGGGTTCACCCTTGACTGGTACCCGGTGCTGTTCAACGACGAGCGCGTTCTGGACTCCCTGTGGATCTCCCTCCAGGTCGCCGTCGTCGCGGTCGTCGTCACCACGATCCTCGGGACGCTCCTCGGACTGGGGCTGGCCCGCATCCGCTCGGGCGTCCGCGGAGGGATCGCGGACGTCCTGATCCTCCTCCCCATGGTCACCCCCGAGGTGGTGATGGGGATCAGCCTCCTGCTCTTCTTCGCCCTGATCTTCGATGCCCATGGATCGATGATCCAGATCATGATCGCCCACATCGCGTTCTCGATCTCGTACGTCACGATCGTCGTCCGGGCCCGCGCGTCTACCCTCGACCCACGGCTCGTGGAGGCGGCCCGTGACCTGGGCGCCTCGCCGTTCGGGGCGTTCTGGCACGTGACCCTGCCGATCCTTCTGCCGGCCGTCGGGGCTGGAGCGATGATCGCCTTCGCCCTGTCGTTCGACGACCTGATCATCACCTCGTTCCAGGCGGGTCCCGGGTCGAGCACGCTCCCGCTCTACATCTATTCGCGCATCCGCTTCGGCGTCACCCCGGAGATCAACGCGATCTCGACGATCGTCGTCGTCGTGACCGCCCTGATCATCTTCGTCGCCTGGCGGATCGGGGCGGTACGACCAGGCAAACCACAGTCGGTCATGTAAGGCGTCTCACCACGCCCACCGAAAGGAGCTCCACGGACATGCCCACCGAGCGCCCGCCTCTCGAACCTCTCCGCTCGTCCCGCCGGGTCCGGTTCCTCTCCGACCAGCAGCTCGACGAGCTCCAGGCCGCCACGCTCCACATCCTCGAGCACGTGGGAGTGAAGTTCCCGTCCGACGTGGCGCTTCGCATCTTCGAGGAGCACGGGGCGCAGGTCGATCGCGCGACGCAGGTGGTCAGGCTCACCCCGGACCTCGTGATGCGCGCCATGGCGACCGTGCCCCGTTACTTCACGATGGCCGCCCGCGACCCCGCCCTCGACCTCGTCCTCCAGGACGGCGTCACCTGGTTCACGAACGACGGCTGCGGCACGGAGACGATCGACTTCGAGACCGGTGTGGCCCGGCCCTCCACCAAGGCGGACGTGGCGGCGATGGCCCGGGTGGGCGACTACCTCCCTTCGATCGGCTTCGTCTGGCCGATCGTCAGCGCCCAGGATCACGGCCGGACCTCGCCGCTCCACGAGATGGACGCCTGCTGGAACTCCACGGTCAAGCACGTCCAGAGCGAGACGATCATGGGCGGCGCCCACTGCCGCTACGCGCTCGAGATGGCGACCGTCCTCGCGGGCAGCCGCGAGGAGGTCCGCCGCCGGCCCAACTTCTCGCTCGTCGTGTGCACGATCGCTCCCCTCCTCCAGGATCAACCCGGGATCGAGGGTGCGCTCGTTCTGGCTGAAGCCGGCGTCCCGGTCGGCTTCCTGGCGATGCCCACCCTCGGCACAACCGCGCCGGCGACGATGGCCGGGGCGCTCGCCGAAGGCGACGCCGAGATCATCAGCGCGACCGTCCTGCTCCAGCTCGCCTATCCGGGCGCGCCCGTCTTCCACTCACTGATGCAGGCGTGGGCGGACCCGCGGTCCGGCGCCTACGTGAGCTATCCGCTCGACCAGCGGGTCCGCTACGCGCCCGTCGAGATGGCCCACCACTGGGGGATGCCGGCCCTCGGGGCGTGCTACGGGACGGACGCGCTGCGCCCGGGGACTTGGCAGTCCGCGGCGGAGGTCGCGCTGGACGCGTTCTGGGCCGGCCTGGTGGGGCCGGAGATCGTGACCGGGATGGGCCTCGTCAAGACCTATACCCGCCTCCACCACGAGTCGATCATCCTCGACGACGATCTCTACCAACGGGCCCGCTACGCCCTCCTCGACCTCGAGGTGTCGCCGGAGACGCTCGCCCTCGACGTCATCGCGAACGTCGGCCCGGCCGGGCACTTCCTGGCCGAGAAGCACACCCGGACGCACATGCGCGACGCGATGGTCCGCGGGCTGACCCACCAGATGGGAGACACGAGCGCCTATCGCGACCCCGTCGAGGTGGCGCGTGAGAGGGTCCGCTCGATCCTCGAGTCGCATCACCCGGAGCCGGTCGACGAGAGGAAGCAGGTCGAGTTGACCAGGATCCTCGCCGCCGCCGACCGCGAGCTCGGGTGAGTGCAGTGGACGCCCTTGCGGCGGGTCCGGTGAGCGCGACCCCGCCGCTCCAGCCGATCCGCCCGGCGGCCCGCCTGCGGTTGCTCGACGACGGGCAGCTCGCGGACTTGCGGGCCGGCACGCTCGAGATCCTCGAGGAGGTGGGCGTCCACTGCCCCTCGGCCCAGGCGCGCGGGATCTACGTGGAGCACGGGGCGCTGGTCGACCATGCGACCGGGCTGGTGCGCCTGCCGGCCGACCTCGTCGTGCGCGCGATGGCGCAGGCGCCCCGCGGGTACGTCATGGGCGCGCGCGTCCCCGCGCTCGACCTGGTGCTCGACGGGTCGGCGCTCCACTGCGCCACGGACGGCTGCGGCGTGGAGGTGGTGGATCCGGAGAGCCGGGCGCGGCGGCGCTCCACGAAGGCGGATGTCGCCGCGGGGGCGCGCCTCGCCGACGCGCTGCCGTCCATCTCGTTCTACTGGCCGATCGTCAGCGCCGGGGACCACCCCGCCACCGCCCCGCTCCATGAGTTGCAGGCGGCCTACGAGAACACCCTGAAGCACGTTCAGACGGAAACGGTCATGGGCGAACGCCCGGCCCGCTACGCCCTCGAGATCGCCCGGGTGATGGCCGGGGACGACAGCCGCCTGCGGACCCGGCCGCCCCTCTCATCGTTGATCTGCACGATCGCGCCGCTCGCCCAGGACGGCGACGCGATCGAGGCGGCGCTTGTCTTTGCCGGGGCGGGCCTGCCGGTGGGCTTCATGTCCATGGCCAACGCCGGCTCCACGGGTCCGGCCTCCATCCCGGGCACGGTCGTGGCGGCGGACGCCGAGATCGTCGCCGCGCTCGTCCTCGTCCAGCTCGCCTTCCCAGGGGCGCCCGTCTACCACTCGCTCATGCCGGGCGTCATGAACCCGCGTAGTGGGGCGCACCTGGCAACCGCGCTGGAGGGCGAAGTCGCCTACGCGGCCGGCATCGAGCTGGCCCACGCGTGGGGTGTCCCTACGCTCGCCGGCGTCTTCGGTACGGACGCCCCGGCACCCGGCTGGCAGGCCGCCGCCGACGCCACGCTGGAGCTGACGCTCGCAGCCCTGCTGGGCGCCGAGACGGCCAGCGGCCTCGGGCTCCTGGACGCGTGCACGGTCTTCTACCCCGAGCAGCTCATCCTGGACTCGGACATCCACGACCGCGTCCGCCTGGGCCTCGCACGCCTCGACACCGGCCGGTCGGCGCTCGCCCTCGACGTGATCAGGGAGGTCGGGCCGGGCGGCACGTTCCTGGCCCACCCGAGCACCCGCGACGAGACGCGCCGGCAGGTCCGCTCCCAGGTAAGCGGCCGCGCCGGGCCGGACGGGACGCCGCGCGACCCGCTGGAGGTCGCCCGCGAGCGCGCGGCCCGCCTGCTGGCGGACCACCACCCGGAACCGCTCGACTACGCCCGCCGGAACGAGATCGAGCGCATCGTGCGCGCAGCCGATCGCGAGCTTGGAGGGAGCTGAGCAATGGAAACGCGGCTCCAGGTCCTCTCCGACGACGACCGCGCGGTCATCCACGAGCGGTCGATTGCCATCCTCGCCGAGACCGGCGTCAGGGTGGACACGAGCCGGGGGCGGGCGCTGCTCGCCGGGGCGGGGGCCAGGGTGGACGATACGGCCGGAGTTGTGCGATTCCCGCGTGAGCTCGTCGAAGATTCGCTCCGCCTGGCACCGCGCCGCTTCTCGCTCGGTGGGCGGCGGCCGGACTGGAGCCTCGCCATGAACGAAGGCGGCTGCTCGCTCGTGCTTGACGGCGAAGCCGGGGTCTCGGTGGATGCCGCGACCGGCGAGCGCCGGCCGGCGACCTATGAGGACTGGCTGGCCGCGACCCAGCTGAGTGACGACCTCGACGAGGTGGGCGTCTACTGGCGCGCCGTCACGGCCGGCCTGACCGGCGACGGGCCGGCGGCGGTCCTCGGCGGCTGGCGGGACGCCTACCGCCACTTCACGAAGCATGTCCAGGATTCCGCTGGCACGCCGGAGGAATCGTCCTGGCTCCTGGAGCTCCTGGGCACGATCTTCGGCGGCCAGGAGGCCGTCCGGCGGCTCAACCCGTTCTCCTTCCTGGTCTGCCCCCTCTCGCCGCTCGTGCTCGAGGGGCCGTTCACGGACGCCTACCTGGCCACGACCGAATGGCTCCTGCCGGTCGCGGTGATGCCGATGCCCCTCATGGGCCTGTCCGGCCCGGCCAGCCTCGCGTCCACGATCGTCCTCGCGAACGCCGAAGTGCTCGCCGTCCTGTGCCTCGTCCAGGCGGCCGCCCCAGGCGTGCCGGTGATCTACGCGCCTGCGTCGGGGGCAATGGATCCGCGCAGCGGCCGCTACGGCGGCGGCGCGGTCGAGCATGCCCTCCTCGGGAGCGCGACCACGGAGATGGCCCGCTTCTACGGCCTCCCCGCGCAGGCGTCGGTCGGGGGGACGGACGCCCACCGCCCGGGCACCCAGGCAGGCTACGAGCGGTCGATGGGCTGGACGCTGCCGGCCCTCAGCTGGCCGGACCTGCTCGTGGGCCCGGGACTCATCGAGGGCTCCACGGTCCTCTCGCTCGAGCAGCTCATGCTGGATGTCGAGGTCTTCCGGCGGGCCGTCCGGCTCCGGCACGGGATCGGCGCCGTCACCGACGACCCGGCCGTCGGCGAGGTGGCGGCGGTCGGGCCCGGCGGGAACTTCCTGGGCCGGTCGGCGACCCGTGACGCCGTCCACGGGGGGACGTGGCTCATCGATCGGCTGGGCTCACATGAGACGACCGAGCGCTGGCAGGCGGCGGGCGCCCGGGACGTCCTGGGCGAGGCCCGCGAGGTCGTCGAGCAGAAGCTGGCGGCGCACCGCGGCGCCCCCTTTGACGAGGCGCTCGAGCGCGAGCTCGACCGGCTGGAGGCTCGCGCGGCCGGGACGGACGGCGGCGACAATGGCGCAGGATCGGACGTGCCCGGCGCGCCGATCGGGCGCGCGAGAGTAGCGCGAGGCGGACGATGAGGTTCGAGAGCACCGTGCTGGCGGCCGCAGACCAGGAACGCGTCCATGACGAGAGCCTGCGGATCCTGGCCGAGGTCGGCGTGCGCTTCCACGGAACGCTCGCTCTGCCGCTCCTCGATGGCGCCGGTGCGGCGGTGGACAGGGAGACTGGCATCGCTCGCATCCCGCGGGACCTCGTGGAACGGGCACTGGCAGGCCTGCCCCGAACGTTCATCCTGGGGGCGCGCAATCCCGTCTACGACCTGCCCCTGCCATCGTCAACGACCCGCTACGCCATGGATGGCACCGCCTCGTTTGTGCTCGACTTCGCGACCGGCGAGCGACGCTACGGAACCCGCCGGGACAACGCGGACGCCCTGCGCGTCTTCCAGGAGATCGAACTCGGGGTGATGGCCTGGCCGCCCGTCGCGGCATCGGACGCGCCGGCCCACTCACGGGCCCTCCACGAGTTCCTGGAGATGGGGGCGGCGAGCTCCAAGCATGGCCAGCACGAGCTGCACACTCGCGAGCAGGGCCCCTACCTCGCCGCCGGACTCGTCGCGCTCGCCGGAGGAGAGGCGGAGCTCCGCGACCGCCACCCGTACTCGCTCATCTACTGTCCGGTGGCGCCGCTCACCCACGACGGCGCGATGCTCGACGCGTACCTGGAGCTGGGGCGCCTGGACCTGCCGGTCATGGTGATGCCGATGCCGGTCACCGGGACCACGGGCCCGGCCCGCCTCTTCGCGAACGTCTGCCTCGCCAACGCCGAGACCCTGTCGGCGCTCGTCGTCTTTCAGCTGGCGAACCCGGGACGCCCGATGATCTACAGCAGCGCGACCGGCACGATGGACTTCCGGAGCGGGGGCTTCCTCGGCGGCACGCCGGAGATGGGCCTGATGTCCGCGGCCCTCACCACGATGGGCCGCTTCTACGGCCTCCCGAGCACGGCTGCCGGCTGTACCGCCGACGCCCGCCAGCCGGGGCCGGAGGCGGTCCTGGAGAAGCTCCTCACGACGCTCCCGCCGGTCGCCGCCGGCGCCGACATCGTGGTCGGCCTGGGCGTGATCGAGAGCGACCAGACCCTCGTGCTGGAGCAGCTCCTCGTGGACGAGGAGATCGCCCGGCTGTGCGGCCGGATCGCGGACGGGGTGGACGCGTCGCCCGGCGCGGAGCTCCACGACGACATCGCCGAGGTGGGCCCGGGCGGCAACTTCCTCGCCTGCCGGAGCACCCGGGCCGCGACGAGGTCGGGCGAGTTCGTCGTCCCGCGCCTCGTCGACCGCCACAGTCACGATGCCTGGCTGGAGCTGGGCAGACCCACCATGTACGGTCGGGCGCGTGAGCGCGTGACCGAGATCCTTGCCGCGCCCCCCGTCGATCCGCTCGCCCCGGCCACGCGTGATGCACTGGACGAGATTCTCGCCGCCGCCGACCGCGAGCTCGCGTAGGCTCGGCACCTGCACTGGAGGTACGCACGATGTCCCAGGAGCTCTTCGATGCGATGCGCAAGAGCATCGTCGACGGTGATGCCGACGCCTCGGCCGCGCTCGCCGCGCAGGGCCTTGCAGCGGGCCTCGCGCCTCTCGACTCGATTGAGATGGGTTTCGTCCCCGGTCTCGAGCAGGTCGGCGATTCGTTCAGCTGCGGGGACATGTACCTGCCGGACATGATGCTCGCGGCCCGCGCCATGACGGCCGCCGTGGAAGTCCTGGAGCCGGCCATGAAGGCGAGCGGGGCCCAGCGCCAGATCGCCGGCCG
Source organism: uncultured Chloroflexia bacterium (assembly GCA_963697415.1). Taxonomy (GTDB): domain Bacteria; phylum Chloroflexota; class Limnocylindria; order Limnocylindrales; family CSP1-4; genus UBA5189. The sequence goes on along the minus strand of CAVONW010000003.1, from coordinate 1,524,563 downwards.
GGTCGTGATCGGAACGATCAAGGGCGACATCCACGAGATCGGGAAGAACCTCGTCGCGATGATGCTGTCGGCGGCCGGCTTCGAGGTCCACGACCTCGGCGTGGATGTGCCGGCCGAACGATTCGCAGAGAAGGCGAAGGAGGTCGGCGCGGACCTCGTCGGCGTCTCGGCCCTCCTGACGACCACGATGACGGGACAGCGCCTGGTCGTTGAGCAGCTCGCGGCCGCCGGCCTGCGGCCGGGCGTCAAGGTGATCGTGGGCGGCGCCCCGGTGACCAAGGGCTGGGCCGAGGAGATCGGCGCCGACGGCTACAGCGAAGACGGGGTCGCGGCCGTCGCCCTGGCCCGACGACTGGTCGGAGCCGAGCACTGAGGCGTGCCTCATCGCTTGCGTGCCCGCGAGCCGGCGGCGAGACGACCAGGGGTTGACTAGAATGTGGGCCTCCCGAGCGGGAGTAGCTCAGTCGGCAGAGCGTCTGCTTCCCAAGCAGAAGGTCGAGGGTTCGAGACCCTTCTCCCGCTCCATTTCATCGATTCTGATCTCAGGAAGCCCTCAGCGGACTGCGGAACCGAACCAGGCCGTGTTCAAGTTCAATGCTTGTGTTTCTTGTGTTTTCCTGCCATCATCGTCGGATGGATGAAGAGGCGTGGATTCGGACCGGGGATGCGGCCCGGATCCTGGGCACCTCGCGCCAGCACGTAGTCGACCTCTGCTCGCAAGGGTTGCTGTCATGTGTGCGCCGCCCGACACAGCGACGCTTGCGCCAGAGCGAGGTCCAGTCGTTCGCGGCCCACCGCGGGTCCCGGACGAGTCTGAACCGGGACGAGCGTCAATCATTGTGGCTGCACGCGGCGGTGGCCGGCCACCTCGCTGCCGATCCGTCAGGGACCATAGGCCGAGCGCGGCTAAACCTGGAGCGGCTCGGTCGCGTGCATCCGTCGGGCATGAGCGCGCACTGGCTATCGGCCTGGCGGTCCGTGCTCGACAGCGGGCCCGACGTGATCCTTCAGACGCTCACCTCCTCCTCGCCGCAGGCGGTTGAGTTGCGCCAGAACTCGCCCTTCGCCGGCGTGCTCGCCGACGCTGAGCGACGGAGCGTTATCGCCGCGTTTCGCAACAGCGAGCGGTCGGATCGCCGGTGAACCGCGACCAGCTCGAACACGTGCTCCGGGCGGCGTCGACGATCGTGGACGAAACCGATGTCCTGGTCATCGGCAGCCAGGCCGTGCTCGGATCGATCCCCGATGACCAGTTGCCGCCCGAGGCCACGACGTCCATCGAAGCGGACCTCGCGTTCTTCGACGATCCCGACGACGAGAAGGCCGACCGGGTCGACGGAGCGATCGGTGAGCTGTCGACGTTCCATGCGACGTACGGCTACTACGCCCAGGGCGTCAGCGTCTCGACTGCCACCCTACCGGCGGGCTGGCGTGACCGGCTCGTGGAACTGGCCACGCCGAACACCGCACCGGCGCGGGGCCTCTGCCTGGAGCTGCACGACTGCGTCGTTTCCAAGCTCGTCGCGCACCGCCCGAAGGACATGGACTTCGCGACGGCGCTGCTTCGAAAGAAGCTCGTGGACCCCGACGTCCTCGTCGAGCGGATCGAGCTCCTGCCGTCGCCGACCACGGTCAAGGATCGACTCGGCGCCTGGGTCAAGCGGCACCGCTAGATCCGTCGAGGCTGCACCACCCAGCGACGTTGCTCCAGGTCGGGTCAGCCTCGTTCGAGAACCGCGCCGCCCTCTGGCGTCGTGCCGGCGAAGAGCCGCGGCCGAAGTCGCATCGCGCCCCACACCAGGGCCAGCATGACCGGTACCTCGATGAGCGGCCCCACGACCGTCGCGAGGGCCACCGTGGGCGAGAAGGCGGTGATGGCGATCGCGATGGCGATCTCGAAGTCGCGTCCGGTCGAGTTGAACGCGACGGCGACCGAGTCCTCGAACCTGAAGCCAAGCCGGGCGCTGATCAGGTAGACGACCGAGAACATCGTGACGAAGAAGATCGCCATCGGCACGGCCATCTCGAGGACGATCTGCGGGCGCTTCAGGATCAGGTCGCCCTTGAGGGCGAACATGACGATGAGCGTGAACAACAAGCCGAGGATCGAAAGGGCATTCAGGCCGGGCTTGATCCGCTCCATCGCGGCCTCGCCACCACGTCCGACGACCGCCTGGCGGGTGAGGACGCCGGCGACGAGCGGGAGCCCCAGGTACAGGACGACGCTCTCGGCGACGACCCAGACGTCGAAGTTCACGTCGCCGATGAGGAGCCGGGCATAGACCGGGATGAGCACCATCTGGATGACGGAGTTGAGGGCGACGAAGACGAGCGCCATTGGGACGTTGCCCTTGGCGAGGTAGGTGAAGATGATCACCATCGCGATGCACGGCGCGAGGCCGTACAGGATGAGCCCCGTCCGCAGCTCGGGGTCGGTGACGAAGGCGTTCGCCAGCAGGAGCATGAAGAAGGGCGCGACGGCGAAATTGAAGAAGAGCACCGTGGCGAGCTGACGCGGCGAGCGGAATGCCTGACCGACTTCGGTCAGACGGACGTTCGTCATCGCCGGATACATCATCGTGAAGAGGCCGATCGGGACGCCGAGGCTGATCGCGTTCGCCACCGTCGGCTCGAATGTCGCCGCGGCGATCGACTTCAGCGCCTCGATCGGCGGCGTGAGGGTGAAGTCGGAGATCGACAGGACGTCCCCGATTGCGATGCCGACGGCCATGCTCACGATGACAAGGATCGGCAGGAGGCGGAAGTCCTCGAGGCGCGTGAGCAGCCTCGTCATCGCGCATCCTCACGCCGCCCGGCGATCTCGGCGGGCAGCGCCATCCCGCAGCAGCCTGCGATCCGCTCGATCCCGACGTCGGGACCCGCCAGGCGTTGCAGCCGGACGTTGAGCGCGGCAAGCCCAATGGCGCCGAGAAGCAGCGCGAGCAGAACGGCGACGTCGGAAGGACTCACGGTCCCCACCTTAGAGCGTCGAGCGGCTTGCTGATCATTGGGCTCGTACCCCTCCGACAACCACGTGGCGGCCAGTCTCGCGACTCACTCGGCGGTCCGGGCGACTGGAAGCTGTCTCGGCGACAGTTCCCCTGGATCCGCCGCGTTCCGCTAGGCCCCGCGGTCGCCGCGGAGCTGCTCAAGGGCGATCATCTGCTCGATCCCTCGCAGCGTAAGCTCGGCCTTCCCCAGCTCGCGCAGCGACGACCAGGCCGAGCGCAGCTCATCGGCGAGCCCGTCGGGCAGGGTCCGCAACCAACCCTCGATCCGGAGGTCGACGAACTCGCGCTTCTCCTCGATCGTGAGCTCCCGCGCGATCAGCAGCCTGCTCGCCTCCTCGGCGTCAACCATGGCCTGCAGGACATTCCAGCGGCTGCCCGGGCGTTCGGCACACAGCCCGACGAAGTCGCTCGCGCCCGTCTGGCGGAGGATCTCCTCCTCGCGCGTCGTGAGCGACTCGTGCTCCTTGGTCTGATCCCAGCTGTCGGCGTCCTCGGCAAGGAAGCGCAGGTAGAGCATCGAGAACAGGCAGGTCGGCGCGACGAGATCGTCGCGAACGCGCGCGTCGACCCACAGGGCCGCCGCGGCGCGCTGACATCGCCTTGCAGTCGTCTCGGCGAATTCTCTGCCGAAGACGAGCGCGACCGACTCCTGGATGAAGCCCGACAACTCACTCGAGATGACTTCGCGGTAGCCCGGCACGTGCCGGTCGAGGAGTACGGCCGCACGCTTGTCGACCACCCCGAGATCACTCACGACCGCGGGCAGGCCGAGCGTCTGGCACGCGAGGTTGTACGTGATCGCCCGGGGCAGGGTCACGCCTTCGGGCCAGGCGTCGCGCAGGTCGCGGTTGTCGGGAAGCTTGGTCGCGCCGCCCCATTCCTCCGAGTATTCGGGGATGGATCGGCCGTAATTCACCGATCCCGTTGCGCGGATCCGGACCCGCGTCTGGGGAACCAGGGCCCCGAACGGGGCGACCAGCGGGGCGATCCGCAGCAGCGTGTCGGTGTGCGCCCGCACACCCGTGCCCAGTAGCGCGAGGAGGGAACCACGCTCTGTGGCGCCGACCGCCGGAGCCCGGCGACGATCGCCCTTGACCGCGGCCCGGAGTTCCTCCGCGACCTCGTCCGCGGCCACGGGATCGTCAACGCGGATGCCCTGGAGGGTCACGCCGTCGGCCCGCGCGAACTGGGCGATGACGCCTGCGTGCCGAGGGTCGAGGCCCCCGCGGAAGCCCGCCCGCCCCGCTCCGACGAGCAGCGTCACGTGGGGCGGCCGTTCCCCGCACTCGGTCGCGCGCGCTGCCAGCCGACGCTCGGCCTCGTGGCGCCCGGCGACTGCCAGGGCGTACGCGGCGTCGGTCGCGATCTTGCCGCTCTGCAAGGCCGTGTCGGACATGGCCACGAACACGCGCACCAGCGGGTCGCGTCCACTGAACGATGTCGCGAAGCTGCTCGGGGTGGGCAAGCCGGACAAGCCGCGGTTCCGCTCAAACGCCATGTACAGGGCGTCCAGGTGCTCCGGAAGGTTCGCCAGCGCGCCGACGTTCTCGATCAGCGGCACAAGGCGGACATGCGCTGCGCGGTCGACGAACTCGGCGCGCCGATCCAGCGGGATCCGCGCCGAGAGGAACGCGTCGACCCTCTCCGGGCCGTCCTCGAACAGCCCGTGGAGCGCCTCCAGATAGAGCGCGCCGATCTTCACCAGGGCACCCAGCTCCGCCACGGAGTTGATCTGGGGCACCGTGAGCTCGTAGATCGCGTTCTGCGATGGCTCGATCCCCAGCCGCTCGCACGCGATCAGGAACAGGAGGTTGGCACGCGCCACCGACGCGAGGATCCGCGAGATCTTCTCCTCGTCCGCCTCGAGCCAGGGGTTCGGGGCCCGGAACAGGAGGTGGCGGTCCTCGCCCGGGATGACGCCGTGGCGCAGCAGCGTGAGCACGACCTTCTCCGGGACGTCGAGCCAGTCGGGGCTGATCTGCCGGCCCTCGTAGTCGAGCAGGACCTCGGTGCACGGCCCGAGCAGGTCGGTGATCGACTCCTCGTACTCCGATCGGGCGTCGACGAGCGCATGCCATTCGAGGTGCGCCAGCGCCGCTTCTGCCCGATCGGGCACGTCGTCGGTGACGGACTCGAGAGCGCGCGCCATCTGCTCCGATCGGTGTCTGGTGGAGTCGGGGTGCTTGGTCCCGGTGATGCGGAACCCGTCGGCGGGTCGGCGCTCCAGGAAGGAGCGCCGCGCCGCCTGGAATGCGGCAGGATCAAGCCCGTCGAGGGCCGGGTAGCCCTCAACGGTGCAGACGCTTTCCCAGACCGTGTCCTCGATCCGGTCCGCGCGCGAGCGAGCGCCGGCGCCGACCCCCGTCCCCTCGCGTCCCTTGCGTTCAAGGCATGTCCGCACCCGGTCGATGAACACCGCCAGCTCGCTGACGTCCCGTGACCCGTACGAGAGCCGCTGCCAGGTGCCGTATCGAGCGGCCTCACTGCCCGCGAAGGCCGCGAACGGGATCCCCCCGACGCCGCCCTCGAGCAGGAGCTCGAACGCATCGACCGAGTCTCGTACGATCGCCCGCTCCCACACGCCATTGCGCAGCCGGCGGAACGGTTCGCCGACGAGTCCCGGGAAGGCGAGTGGCGAGTAGAACGTGCCCCCGTAGTCGGTACGCTCGACGCCAAGGTGCGCGAGACCGTCGGCCGCCGCCATCATGAAGTCGCGCCGGGCACGCATGTACGGCGACGGCCGGCGGAGACGCGCGAGTGGGCTCTGGAGCGCCGCGAGCGCCCAGTCCTGCGCGAGCGTCGATGGCGTCGCGACCAGCCACGCCGAGAGGTTCGCGATGATCTCGCGCGCCCGGACCCCGTCCACGCGGATCTGGTCTGAGAGCACGACCCAGCAGGCGCGCGCCCCGGTCGAGGCCCCGAACATGTCCATCTTGGACAGGCCGGACAGGGTGACCACCCAGTTCCGCCACTCGGGGTTCGCAAAGGCCGGGTTGACAAACTCGCCGAGGTAGTCGAGCCGCTGGTAGACCGAGTCGTACAGCACGAACACCTGGTGCTCGACGGCGAGCCGAACGAGCTCCTCGACGAGCGAACGCGGGTACACGCGGCCGGTCGGGTTGTGCGGGTTGTTGACGATGACGGCCGACACGCCGCCACCGACGAGCAGCCGCTCGAATTCGTCGGGATCCGGGAGAAAGTCCGGCGCCCGGGTCGGCAACTCCACGACGTGCTTGCCCGCGCGCTCGACGAACCAGTCGTACTCCCAGCTCGGACGCGGGACGACGACACCCGACCCGTCCGGTCCCAGCACCTCGAGCAGCATCGCCAGACCCGACCGAGTGCCGGGCGTGAACACGACCTCGTCGGGCATGAACCGGACGTCGGAGGCGGGGTAGTCGAGGATCCCATCGCGGTTGATGAACTCGACGATCTCCCCCCGGACGTCCATGCGCCCGACCGGTGGCCCGTAGCTATGAACCGTGTTGCGCGTGATGCGCTGAGCGGCCCGGACGACCTCCGGGTGTGGGGCGAAGTCGGCGTTCTTGTAGTCGCCCTGGGTGAGGTCGAGGGCGCCTTCCTGCTGGACACGTCGGGCGAACGCGCGGACGAGGGGTTCGGGGGTGGCGAGCGCCCTCGCTGATAGGAGGAACGTGCCGGCTGGCGTGTCCGGCCGGTCCGTGGAGCGAGCCGGCAGTGCGGCGATCGACTGGCTGCGGTTGAGCATCGGCTGGTCGTGAGGCCTCCCCGCGGAATCTACCTCTCATCCCGCCGATGCGGAGCGGCCACTCCCTCGGGTGCCACGGCACGTTGCGCGGACGACGCTCTCAGCGGGCCGGCGGTTCGTCGCCCAGGAAGTGGCGCAGGCTCGCTCGCCAGAGCGCCCGGCCATGGAACGAGACGTCCGGTCCGATCGCCGGCATCCCGCCGTACCAGATCAGCGTCTTGAGCAGCGGCGTGAGCTGCGAGCCGTAGAGCTCCATGCACGCCTCGGGTCGGACACCCGGCCACGAGTAGCAGGACACGACCGTGCGCCGGTTGGCAGTCGGGATCACGGACGGCAGGCGTTCCCAGGCTGGATCGTCCGGGCCGAACTCCCACTGATCGAGGTTGCCCTGGGGAATGCCCTCGATCCCGCGGACGACCGGCGGATCGTCGTCGAGGAGGTACGGGTCGACCGCCAGGTCACATACGATCGCGTGGTCCGGCAGCCAGCCGAGCCAGGCATTGGGAAGCAGCGGCCGCGACGTGTCACGACGCGCCGTGGCATCGACGAGGATGTCCGTCTGGCCCAGGCGGCGCCGGAAGTAGGCCTCGTCGCCCGACAGGTTCTGGTCGACTACCACGACCTCGACCCCGGGCAGACCCTCGCGCATGATCCGCTCGTTCCGCGACTCGTCACCGCATTTGACGGCCCACTCGACGGCCTGCTTGCCAACCCCGCCGGCGCCGATGATCGTGATGCTGACTGGCGGGCGGGCGGGGGACAACAACGGCGGCCAGCGCCGCTCGAGGGCGTCGAAGGCCGTGGCCAATCCGTTCCGGGCCACGTCGCGCAGGTTCTGGACCAGGCGCTGGCCGTTGTCACCGGTGACCATGTCGAGCGCAATGGCCTCGATGCCCAGGCCGCGCAGCAGCTCGACACGCTCCGGCCGCGTGACGAAGTGGAGCATCGAGAGCATGATCGCGCCGCGCCGGACCAGCTCGTACCGTCCTTCGGGCGCTCGCAGCACCACCACGATGTCCTGGCCGTACGCCGTGGCCTCGTCGACGATATGCGCCCGTGGCGATGTCGCGCGGTAGTCGTCGTCGGAGTAGCCCATGCCTGCGCCGCTGCCGACCTCGATGTACACGTCGACATCCATGCTCGCGAGCAGGCCCATCAGCGGCGGCAGGAATGCCCGTTTCTCGCCCGGCTCGTTGTACATGCGCGGAAAGCCGATCGTGAGTCGGCGCTCGCTGGACATGGCCTAACTCTATCGCCGCGCGGCATCGTCGCCCGGCATCGCCTCCCGGCATCGCCGCCCGGCATCGCCGCCCGGCCGGCTCGACCGCGCCGGACCCAAGTGGCTATCGTTCAGGTGACGGCCCGGGCACGCGGACCCGCGGCGTCCGCGTCAGGAGGTGGTGATGGCGACCGGCACCCGGGTGACCGTCGGGATCCCACGGATGCATCGCGAGCCCAACGAACGGCGCGACTTCCTTCCCCCGCTGATCGGCCTGTTGGCCGCCAACGGCGCCGAGGTGCACGTGGAGAGCGGCATCGGCTCCGGGATGGGTTACACGGATCTCGACTACAGCATGTTGTCACCGGACGTCGTGGTCTCCGACGAGGACGACTGCTATCGGCAGGACATCGTCGTCGTGCTCCGGGCACCAGAGGGCAGGTACGACCGGCTGCGGCGGGGCGCCATCCTCGTGTCCATGCTCCACTTCGCGACCCGTCCCGCGCGCGTCAGGATGCTCTGGGACATGGGCATCGACGCGATCAGCCTCGACCTCATCCGCAACGACGACGGCCGACGGCTGGTCGAGAACCTCCGGAGCGTCGCCTGGAACGGGATCTCATCCGCCTTCGCCGCACTAGAGCGGACCTGCCCGGAGCTGGCCGGCCCCAGGCACTCGACGGTCAAGGTGCTGATCATGGGCGCCGGCAAGGTGGGCCGGCATGCCGTCGAGTTCGCCACCAAGTACGGAGACGACGCCCGGAACGAGGCGTACACGCGGGCCGGGCTGCCCGGGGTCGAGGTGGTGACCGCCGGCCGCAACCTGACCGGTGACAGCGAGTACCTGAAGGCGCGCCTGCTGATGACCGACCTGCTCGTGGACGCGACGGCGCGGCGCGATCCGTCCAAGGCGCTCGTCCCGAACTCCTGGCTCGCCCTCCTGCCCAAACACGCCGTGATCTGCGACCTGTCCGTGGACCCCTATCTGCTCGATGCCGTGCCCCCGGTAGTCCGGGGCATCGAGGGCATCCCCCAGGGCAACCTCGACCAGTGGGAGTTCGCGCCGGATGATCCGGCCTGGGAGAACCTGCCGCCCGGTATCCCGACCGGCGAGCGGCGAACTGTTGTCTCCTGCTACTCATGGCCCGGCGTTCGCCCGGAGCCGTGCATGCACGTGTACGGGTCCCAGCTGGCCCCCTTGCTCGAGGCCCTCGTCACGGCCGGCAGCCTCGACACCATCGAACCGACGGGCAAGTTCCACGAGCGGGCGCTGTGGCGCGGGAGCCTGCGGGGCTGGTTCGCATCCGGCGAGGCGGAGGCTCACGGGAGCATCCCCCGATCCGGCTGAGGCAGACGACGGCCCGGAGCTTTGACCGCCCTCGGTGGCGCCGCGGCAGTGCCGCCGAACGCCGGCCGTGCGGTACGACCGCCGGCAGTGCCGGGGAACGGCGCCCGCAGTGCCGCCGAACGCCGGCCGTGCGGTACGACCGCCGCCGGTATCCGAAGTGTCAAGCCTGAACGCTGGGCGGACGCATTCGGCACATCCGAGCATCACCACGTTGGATTGGACCGCTCAGCGATCCGAAACACCCGGACTGCATGCCGGCCCGTCGGCCCCTCGGTCACACCGCACGGCTGGCGTTCCGGGCGTGGGTGCGTGCGTCGCCCCGCCGACCAGGATGTCCACCGACCGCCGATGTACCGTGCGCCCATGACACGACCCCTCCTCGCCGACGCCTTCGAACACCACATCTGGGCGACCCTGCGGCTCATCGACGCCTGTCGAGGGCTCACAGAACAGCAGCTGACCACCGAATCGGCTGGTGTGTACGGACCGATCCTGCCGACGATCCGGCACTCGGTCGGGGCCGATTGCTCGTACCTGTCGCTGCTGTCGGACGGCGCAGTGGCCGAGATCGAGGAGGACCAGCTCGGGCTTGACGAGCTCCGCGCGGCCATGGAAGCCAACGGCCCGGTGTGGGCGGCGCTCATCGCGCGTGACCTCGATGCCGGCACCCAGATCGTTCGCCACCGCGAGGACGGCTCGGAGAGCGGCGCCCCGCTCGGCGTCCGGCTGGCCCAGGCGCTTCACCACGGGACGGACCATCGCAGCCAGATCTGCACCACCTTGACGATGCTCGGAATTGAGCCGCCGGCCATCGACGTCTGGGACTACGCAGCAGATGGTGACCGGCTCTCCGAGACGGAGCCCGCCGTCGCCGAGGGCGGCTGAGCTCAGTCAGCCGACGCCCGCCGCCATCGCGTAGAGCATCGCGGCGAGCAGAGTGGCCGTCGGTGCCAACGTCTTCGAGCCATTCGGCCCGAGATCCGCTGCCCGACGAGTGGGTATGCTGATGGCCAAAGAGGCGATCGCCTTCGAAGGATCGACCAGAGGCAGGACATGTCGAGCGACTTCACCGGACAGATCCTCCACGTCAACCTATCGACCGGGTCGGTCGAGATCGAGCGTCCGCCCGAGTCGTTCTACCGAACGTATCTCGGCGGGTCGGCAATGGGTCTCTATTACATCCTGCGCGATGTGCCCGCAGCGACGGACGGCCTGGACCCGGCCAACGTCCTGACGATGATGGTCAGCCTTCTGACCGGTGCCCCCATCGCGGGCCAGAGCCGGATGACGATCAGCGCTCGCTCACCGCTGACGGACGGCATCGGCGACAGCCAGGGCGGCGGCTTCTTTCCCGCTGAGCTGCGATTCGCGGGGTTCACCGGGATCGTGGTGAAGGGACGGTCTCCCGAACCCGTGTACCTGTGGGTCCACGATGGCGAGGCCGAGCTCCGGCCCGCGGGCCACCTGTGGGGGAAGACCACGTCCGCAACAACTGATCTCCTCAAGGAGGAGCTCGCGGACCGCAAGATCGAGGTCGCCGCGATCGGGCCCGCCGGCGAGAAGGGCGCCCGCCTGGCCGCGATCATCAGCATGGGCAACCGGGCGAACGGCCGGACGGGCATGGGCGCTGTCATGGGCTCCAAGAATCTCAAGGCGGTCGCCGTGCGCGGCAAGAACCGCAAGGTGCCGATGGCCGACGCCGCGGCTCTCGGCCGGCTCGCCAGGTGGGGCGCCGGCGAGATCCCCAACAACGAAGACATGCTGGGCCTCCGCACGGATGGGACCGAGGGCGTGCTCGAGGGGCAGCATGCCGCGGGCGGCCTGCCGACGTTCAACTACAGCGCCGGCCAGTTCGAGGGCTACGAAGCGATCGGCGGCCCGACCATGACCGCGACGATCCTCACGGCGCGGGAGACCTGCTACTCGTGCGCGGTGCGCTGCAAGCGCGTCGTCGAGACGGAGTGGGAGGGGCGGCCTGTCGAGCAGCGCCACGGCGGGCCGGAATACGAGACGGCCGCCGTCTTCGGGTCCTACTGCGGCGTGGACGATCTGCATGCGATCTCGCTGGCCAACAAGATCTGCAACGAGAACGGCCTCGACACGATCGGGACTGGGGCGACCGTCGCCTGGGTCATGGACTGCTTCGGGCACGGCTTGTTGTCCGAGGCCGAGATCGGGTTCCCGGCTCCGTTCGGCGATACGGCCGCCATGGTGCGCCTGACCGAGATGCTCGCGGCCCGGGAGGGCATCGGTGACATCCTGGCCAATGGGTCAAGGCGCGCCGCCGACCTGCTCGGCAAGGGTCATGAGCTGCTGATCACGGTCAAGGGCGCCGAGGCGCCCGCCCACATGCCCCAGGCGAAACGATCGCTGGGCGTCATCTACGCGGTGAACCCATTCGGGGCGGACCACCAATCCTCCGAACACGATGGGGCCATCGAGGAAGGGGCCGGCGACCTGTCCATGGAGCGGCTCAAGCCGCTCGGGTTCGACGACCGGCTGCCGTACGATTCACTTGGCCCGGACAAGGTGCGGTTTGCCCTCAAGACCCAGCAGTTCTACTCGTTCCTGGACACGGCGGACCTGTGCCAGTTCGTGTGGGGGCCATCCTGGACGCTGTTCGGTCCGCCGGAGACGGTCGACGCCGTGAAGGCCGTCACGGGCTGGACGGACTTCGACTTGGACGAGTTGATGGAGGTCGGCGAGCGGCGCCTGAACATGCTCCGGGCGTTCAACGCCCGCGAGGGCATCACGCGCAAGGACGACAAGCTGCCCGAGAAGTTCTTCAAGCCGCTGACCGGTACCGGCCCGACCAAGGGCGTGGCGCTGGACCCGGCGGTGATCGAGGGCGCCCTCGACGAGTACTACCGTCTCGCGGGCTGGGACGGCCAAACCGGCAACCCGATGCCGGCGACGCTGGAGCGCCTGGGCCTCGACTGGATCGCCTAGCCTCGTGCCCTGATCGGCGACGACCGTCACGAGCAAGCGGAGGTCGCGGAGGTCGTGGAGGTGAGGATGGACCTGGCCCCGATGCACCGGGCAGCGCGGCCGGCCGTCCTCGGGATGCTGGCGGTCGTGGTTGCCGGATGCGCCGCGACTGCGGTCGTGCCCGCCTCCTCCGCCTCGATCCCCACGGCCACGACCGCTCCCGCCCCGGCCGGTTCGCGCGACGTCATCCTCGCGACCACCACCTCGACCCAGGATTCCGGACTGCTCGATGTGCTCGTCCCCGACTTCGACGCCGCGACCGGCTACAAGCTGAAGACCGTCGCCGTCGGCAGCGGGGCGGCGCTGAAGCTGGGTATGGAGGGGAACGCCGACGTGCTCCTCGTCCACTCCCCTGCTGCCGAGCAGGAGTTCATGGACGCCGGCGGCGGTGTCGACCGCCGGCTCGTCATGCACAACGCGTTCCTTATCGTGGGCCCCGAGGCAGATCCCGCGGGGATCCGCGGCATGACGTCGGCGGACGACGCGTTCCAGAAGATCGCCGACACCGGCTCCACGTTCGTCTCGCGCGGTGACGGATCGGGCACCGAGGCCAGGGAGCTCGGGTACTGGAAGAAGCTCGGCATCAATCCCGCTCCGGCCTGGTACGTCCAGTCCGGACAGGGGATGGCGGCCACGCTCCAGATCGCATCGGAGAAGGGCGGCTACACGCTGACCGACGTGGCCACATGGGCCTCGGCGCGCCACCAGTTGGCTCTCGACTCGATCGTCGCAGGCGATCCGTCCCTGCTCAACATCTACCACGTGATCGGTGTGAATCCGACCATCTGGCCGAAGGTCAACGCGGCCGGAGCCGCAGCGTTCGGCGACTACATCCTGTCCGCCGACGGGCAGGCGCTCATCGGCGCCTTCGGCCTGGACAGGTACGGCATGCAGCTCTTCGTCCCGGATGCCGGGAAATCGGAGAGCAGCCTGACGGCGCCTTGATCGCGCCGGGCTTCCGGCGGGCCGATGCCGACGCGCGCGACCTCACCCCGGCAGCGACATGAGCAGTGACCTGGTCGAGATCACGCTGCTGTCCCTCGCCGTCTCGGGGGGCGCCACGCTCATCAGCCTGCTGATCGGGCTGCCCATCGGCACGTGGCTGGCGCTGTCGCGGTTCCGGTCGCGCCACCTGGTGCTCAGCGTCGTGAACACCGGGATGGCTCTGCCGCCCGTGGTCGCCGGCCTGTTCATTGCCCTCCTCCTGTGGCGCAGCGGCGTGCTCGGCGGGCTCGGGCTCATGTACACGCCCGGCGCGATGGTGATCGCCGAGGTCGTGATCGCGGTTCCCGTCGTGATGGGGCTGACCGTCGCAGGGCTGAGCCAGCTCGATCCACGGCTCCAGCTCCAGCTGCAGGGCCTGGGCGCGTCGCGCTGGCAGACGGTCTGGTGGCTGTGGCGAGAGGCGCGCCTGTCGCTGCTCGCCGCCGTGATGGCGGCGTTCGGCAGCGTGATCTCCGAGGTCGGCGCGGCGATGATGGTCGGTGGGAACATCGCGCACGAGACCCGCGTGCTCACGACGTCGATCGTGCTCGAGACGGGCCGTGGTGAGTTCGGGAACGCGATCGTCCTGGGCCTGGTCCTGCTGACCCTGGCATTCATCGTCAACGGCGTCCTGACGTGGGCGCAGCAGCGAGGGCCGGCTCGGTGACGCCGACCTCCGTCATCGTCGACCGCGCCATACCCGGCGCCGGCAGCCCGGGGTCCACCCTGGTCGAGGTTCACGACCTCGTGGTCACACGCGCGAACCGGAGAGTTCTCTCGGTCGACGAGCTCTCGATCCGCAAGGGCGAGACGCTCGCGGTCGTCGGCCCCAACGGTGCCGGCAAGAGCACCCTGCTCCTGGCATTGGCGGGCCTGCTGCGTCCTGATCAGGGCTCGATCGTGTTCGAAGGTGCTCCGGTAGTCCCCTGGCAGGACCTGGCTTACCGGCGACGGATCGGCCTCGTGTTCCCGGCGCCGTTGCTCCTTACGACGTCGGTGTTCGCGAACGTCGCCGCCGGCCTGCGCTTCCGTGGCATCGGAGCGGCCGAGACCCGCGAACGGGTCGAGCACTGGCTGGAGCGGCTCGCCATCGCCCACCTTCGTGACCGTCCGGCGAGCCAGCTCTCGAGCGGAGAAGCCCAGCGAACCAGCCTTGCCCGCGCCATGGTGCTGGACCCGGAGCTGCTCCTCCTGGATGAGCCGTTTGTGGCGCTCGACAACACGACGCGCGGGCAGCTCCTCGACGCCTTTGAGCGGCTCCGGCTCGAGGTCCCGACGACGCGGGTGCTCGTCACGCATCACGTCCACGAGGCAGTTCGACTGGGCGATCGGCTGGCCGTCCTGCTCGACGGACGCATCCGCCAGTGCGATGCCCCGGACCGGGTGATGGCATCCCCGGTTGACGCGGACGTGGCTGCACTCGTGCAGACGGAGGCGCGGGTCCGCGGGCACGTCCTGGCGTCGGAGGACGGACTGGTGGTCGTCGACACCGGGGCTGGGTCGGGACGGGATCTCGAGACCCGTGCGCGGCGCCTGCTGGACACGACGCGTGCGACGCGCCGCGCGGCACCCGACGACGACACCGGGCGCGCCGGCGGGGCATGATGTAGCAGCGGCACCTCGCCACGGTGAAGGCGGGGCTGGGCGCAGGGGGCTTCGATGGCATTCGGCAGCAACGGGGCAATCCTCCGGGTCGATCTCAGCAATGCCAGGACGGCCGTCGAGACGTTCGACGAGTCCTTCTTTCGCCGCTACCCGGGCGGCAAGGCCCTGGCCGCGTACCACCTGCTTCGTGAGATGCCGCCCGGGGCGGACCCCCTGGGGCCCGACAACGTGCTGGTCCTCGCCGCCGGACTCCTCGCCGGGGCGCCACTCTCGACCGCGACGCGCTTCAACGCGATCGCGCGCTCGCCGCTCACCGGGGGGTTCGGGGAGTCCGAGGCGGGCGGCTTCTGGGGCCCCGAGCTCAAGATGGCGGGATTCGACGCGGTCATCCTCACGGGGCGGTCGCCGGAGCCGGTCTGGCTGTGGATCAGGGACGGGGCAGCCGAGATCCGCGACGGGCGTGCGCTGTGGGGCCAGGATCCGCCGACCGTGCAGGCGGCCATCCGGGCGGAGACCGGCGAGAAGCTTGCGCGGGTGCTCCAGATCGGGCGCGCCGGGGAGAACCTCGTCCCATACGCGATGATCATGAATGAGCTGCGCCACTACAACGGCCGCACCGGGATGGGCGCCGTCATGGGCTCCAAGAACCTGCGTGCCGTCGCGGTCAAGGGCTCACGGCGCTACGCGGAGCTCGCCCATGACCCGCAGGCCCTGAGTGAGCTCGGCAAGCGGCTGTCGAAGACCGTCACCGAGCACCCGCAGAGTTGGGATCTGCGCACCAAGGGAACGCCCGGCCTCACGGACGGTCTGAACGCGGCGGGGATCCTGCCCACCCGGAACTTCCGGCTGGGCTCCTTCGAGCAGGTCGAGGGGATCGGCTGGAAGGCGTACGAGGCCATCCGGAGTGGCACCCGGTCGTGCTATGCGTGCGCGATCCGGTGCAAGCCGGAGACCGCGTTCGAGGGCCGCTACCGAGTCACGGACACCTACGACGGCCCGGAGTACGAGGCGGTCGCCGGGTTCGGGTCAAACTGCGCGATCTTCGACATCGAGCTCGTCGCGCGCGCCAACGAACTGTGCAATGAGCTCGGTCTCGACGTCATCTCCACGGCGGGAACGATTGCGTTCGTCATGGAATGCGTGGAGCACGGCCTGCTCGGGCCGGCGGATCTCGGCGGCCTGGATCTGCGCTTCGGTGGCGGGGCGGCGCTGCTCGAGGCGATCCCGCTCATCGCCGACCGGAGCGGCCCGGGCGAACTGCTCGCGCTGGGCTCGCGGCAGATCGCCGAGCGGGTCGGCGGAGGCTCCGGGGCCTTCGCCATGCAGGTCAAGGGCCTTGAGATGGCCATGCACGAACCGCGCGGCAAGGTCGGCGTCGCGCTTGGCTACGCCACGAACGAGGCGGGTGCGGATCACCTCGTGGCGTTCCACGACCCGATCTTCGTGAACGCGGAGTCCGTGGCGTTCAAGGGCGCGCTGCCGCTCGGCATCACGGAACCGACCGGCGCGCTGGACCTGGGCGAGAAGAAGGTCAGCATCTGGTACACGGGCGAGCGCTGGAACAGCGCCGAGAAGGTCCTGGGCCTGTGCTTCTTCGGCCCGGCGCCCCGGTCGTTCATGCAGGTCGACGACGTATTGGCCGCCGTGCGCGCCGCGACCGGCTGGGACGTCACGCTGGACGAGCTGCTCGCAATCGGAGAGCGGGCCGTGAACCTCGCCCGGTTGTTCAACGTCCGCGAGGGCCTGACCCGCGCCGACGACCGGCTGCCCAACCGCCTCCACACGCCCCTCGAGGGCGGGCCGCTGAAGGGGACCTCGATCGACCGGGCCGCATTCGAGGGGGCGATCTCTGCTCTGTACGTACTCAAGGGTTGGGACCCTGCGACCGGTCTCCCGACGCGGGAA
This sequence comes from uncultured Chloroflexia bacterium, assembly GCA_963697415.1. Taxonomy (GTDB): domain Bacteria; phylum Chloroflexota; class Limnocylindria; order Limnocylindrales; family CSP1-4; genus UBA5189. Next base: position 1,507,776 of record CAVONW010000003.1, on the reverse strand, counting down.
CGCCTGTCGCAGCTCGGCCTCGAATGGGCCGCGGCCGAGTCCTCCCAACGATCCGGATGAAGGTCCGCCTGTGGGGTGAGCTCGGTTTCTACGGGCCGGGGAAGCAGGGCCGGTTCGAGGTCCCGGTAGACCACGAGATGCTCCTGTCCGACGCCCTCCGCCTGATCGGGGTTCCGGAGGCGGACGTGGCCGTACTTGGCGTGAATGGTGAGGTGGTCCGGCTCGACGACCCGACGATCGTCGTTGCCGATCACGACAGGATCGACTGCTTCCCGGCGACGAGCGGGGGCTGAAGTCCCGGCCCGAACCTGTCGGAGGACGCGCCTCAGCCGTCGCGGCCGCGCAGCTCCCAGGCGACGACCTCTGCCCCGGCCGGGAGGTCCGCGTCTGGCGGTATGAAGATCATCCCGTTCGCCGCCGCCAGCGATGCGAGCATGTAGGAGTCCTGGCCACCGGATAGCCGCGCGAGCAGGCCGTCGGGCCGGTCCGGGTCCGGGGCGAGGACGACGCGGGTGACGGTAGTCCGGCCCGAGGAGCCGCGCATGGGCTCGGCCAGGCGGGCCATTCGCGTCGGCCTGTCATAGACCCGGGCATGACCCGCGAGCCGGCGCAGAACGGGGCGTACGAAGAGCTCGAACGTCACGAACACGCTGACGGGGTTGCCGGGCAGCCCGAACAGGCGGACGCTGCGCCCGTCGACCGTCGCGCGCGCGAACGCGAACGGTCGCCCGGGCTTGATCGCCACCCGCCACAGGGCCAGGTCGCCCAGGGTCTCGAAGGCAGCCTTCACGTGGTCGTGGGCACCGACCGAGACACCGCCGCTCAGGACGACGACGTCTGCCCAGGCGACCGCCTCGCGGAGCATGGCCAGCAGGTCGGCCAGGCTGTCGCGGGCAATGCCGAGGCGCCGCACCTCGGCTCCCGCCTCGCTCGCCTGGACCGCGAGCGTGAACGAGTTGGAGTCGTGGATCTGGCCGGGTCCGAGCGGACGCCCCGGCGGGACCAGTTCGTCCCCGGTCGAGATCACCGCGACTCTCGGCCGGCGGTGGACCACCACCGACGCGTGACCCGTCGCCGTGAGGAGCGCGATCACGGCCGCATCACATGCACGGCCGGCGCCCACGAGGTGTGCGCCGGCGACCACGTCGGTCCCGGGCAGACGGATGTGGTCGCCCAGGCGGACCGGGGCGAAGATTGCCACCGTCGCGGGGATATCGGACGCCCCGGCGGATGCGTCGGTGTCCTCGACCGGGACGACGGTGTCGGCCCCGTCCGGCAGCATCGCGCCGGTCATGATCCGGATGGCCCTGCCCTCGGTAACTCCGGCCTCGGGTGGGCGGCCTGCGGCTACCTCGCCCAGGACCCGGAGCACGACGGGACTGCCGGCGGATGCGCCAGCGATGTCAACCCCGCGAACGGCGAAGCCATCCATCGCGCTGTTGATCCATGAGGGCACCGTCAAGGCGGAACGAACCGGCTCGGCAAGGACGAGCCCGGGGGCGTCGGCGATGTCCACGACTTCGGCCGGGAGGGCCGTGACGCCCTCGAGGACGCGGGCCTGGGCCTCGTCGAGCGGTACGAGGTCCGGAAGGTCAGGCATGGGAGGCTCCTGCCAGATGCGGCGGCACGCTTGTCGGGAGGCCAGCATAGCGGTGCGTTCCACGAGACGAGCCGGAGAGCGGTCAGCGACTACCCGTCTTGAATGTCGCGCTGAACCCGCGGGCGATGGGCGTCCCGTCCGCCTGGGCCGCCACCCGGACCACCGTGATCCGGTAGGTGTGATTGGCCGCCAGCTTGGAGCGAGGGAGGATCGTGACGACCTTGGTCGTGCTGTTGTAGCTGACATGGATCGCGACCCCGCGACCGGTCGTGACGTCCTTCAGCGTGATGTTCTTCGTCGAGACGCCACTGATCCCGACCGAGAAGGTGATCTGCGGCCGAACGGCCCGAGCCGCGGCCTGGCTGCCGGCCGTGGGCGACACGCCGATAACGCTCGGGGCGATCGGAGCGGGAGCAGGGGCGGGGGCGGAAAGCGGGTTGGTCGCCTGGGCGGGCAGGGACTCGGTCACGGGGCCGAGGACGAGGTCGAGGGCACCTGCGACCTGGAGCAGGCCGAAGCCGGACTGCGCGTTGTGGCCACCGGCGACCAGCGGTCTGGCGCTGCCGATCAAGGCGGCCAGGACGTCGTCGGGGTTGAGCTCGGGTCGGACCGACCGGAGCAGGGCGACTGCCCCGCTGACCTGGGGCGTGGCCATCGAGGTCCCGTCTCCGAAGCCGTACGTGTTTCCCGGAAGGGCCGAGGCGATCCCCTCGCCGGGCGCCACGAGGGCGAGCAGCGGGTTCCGGGTGGAGAAGGCGCTGACCTGGCTACCGTCGTTGGTGGTCGAGCCGACGCAGATCACGTAGTTGAAGCTGCACGGGTATCCGCTGGAGAAGGTGCCACTGTTGCCGGCCGCGGCGACGAAGACCGCGCCGGAATTGTGGGCGCCCGTGATGCGCTCCTGGACGACGGCGGCACTGACTGGGTCAAGGTCACCGCCGAGGCTCATCGACACGATCCGGGCGCCGTTGGCAATCGCCCAGTCAATCCCGGCGATGAGGCCCCGGAAGTTGCCGGTGCCGGTGTTGTCGAGGACCTTGATCGGCATGATCGAGACTCCCGGCGCGATGCCGGCGATTCCGACGGCGTCGTTCGCGGCCGCAGCGATCGTGCCGCTCACGTGGGTCCCGTGGCCGTGATCGTCGTTCGTCGGTCCGAAATCGGTCGCCGTGTCGGCGACCCCGGTCAGGGCATTGAATCCGGGAATGAGGCGGCCGGCGAAATCGAGCCCGTCGGCGTCGATACCGCTGTCGAGGACGGCCACGATCACGCTGGGCGTCCCGGTCGTGCGAGTCCAGGCGGCTGGCACGCCGATCGGGTCGAGGTTGGTCTGGAGGCTGAAGAGCGCGTCGTTGGGTGGGCCGTCGGTCGGCCAGGCAAAGGCCCGGATCGGGGCGAGCAGGCCGGACGGGGATGGAGCCGCGACGGCACCGATACCGGCCACGGCCACGAGAGCGGAGAGGCCGAGGGCGGCCGCCAATGCCAGGAGCCGTGGGCGTGCCGCTCTGCTGCCGCTGGAGGTACTCATGACCGGTCCCGTAGGTCGAGGCGACGCCCGTCGGTCGTGGCCGTCGGATCGCACGTGCTCTCCTAACTACCCTACGGTCGCGTCGGTTGTCGCGGCTATGGTCCTCGTGGGGTAGCGCTGGCAGGACCTTCAGCAGACGACAGTCGTCAGGTGGGGGTCATCCGCTCTTTGATCATCCGCGCCACGATGGCCGCATCCTGGCCGACCCCGTACAGGGTCGACGACCTGCGGGTCCGCAGGAAATGGGTCCCGACGAAGTACAGGCCGTCGATGACCGTGCTCGCGCCGTCGATCTGGATCGGGAAGCCTATCTCGTCGAACGCCTCAGCCCAGGGCAGCCACGTCCGGAAGTCGGGGCGGAACCCGCCGGCAAAGACGACCGCCCCGAACCCGTCGAGCGAGACCTCCTCCGGTGCCGCGGCATCGAACGGGTCGGGATCGGCCATCTCCGGGCGAGGGAGTCCGAGTCCGTCGGCTGTCTGGAGCACCAGACCCCTGATCTCGCGGTACCGTGCGTCCCCCCAGGCCACGCTGTCGGCAAGGTCGGGCGCGAACCGTGCCCGGCGACCGGTGGCGCCGAGGAAGTGCCCGACGAGTGTCACACCCATCGCCCTAAGGGTCCGGAGGTTCAGGTCGTGCCCGCCGCCATGGCCCGTCGCCAGGGGGTTGGCGGCGAGACGCGCCATCGGAGACGGCAGGGCCGAGACGGGTTGGTCGAGAAAGCCCGACCCCATCAGCCACCAGAGCAGGTCGTGGCCGTCAATTCGGCGCGGCCCCCACGGGGCCTTCCCGCACGAGAGGACGACGTCGCGGCCGACCTCCCGCAGCTCCTCGGCCAGCTGGCAACCCGACTGCCCGCTGCCGATGATCAGGATTGGCCCAGGCGGCAGGCTGGCCGGGTTTCGGTAGCCCTCCATGTTGAGTCGTGGGAGACCGGCCGGCAGCATCTCGGCACCGACAGGACGGTGCGCTCGCTGGAATGCGCCGGTGCACAGGACAACGCGGGCCGCGCTCACGTCGCCGGCGGGCGTCCGGGCCACGAAGCCGCCCGAGGCTCGCTCGATGGTCCGGACCGCGACGCCCTCGCGGATGGGCGCCCCGGAAGCAGCGGCGTATTGAACAAGGTGGGCGACGATCTCATCGCGGAGCATGAAGCCGTCCGGGTCGGGGCCCGTGTAGGCCCCGTCAGGGAGTTGTACGGTCCAGTTCGGCGTGACGAGGCAGAAGCTGTCCCAGCGGTCCCGCCACGTCTGTCCGATCCTGCCTCGCTCCAGGATCAGATGCTCGATCCCCAGCCGCGCGAGCTCATGGCCGACCGACAGGCCGGCGGACCCGCCCCCCACCACGAGAACGTCGACGCTTTCCATTGCCCGAGTCTACTTGCCGCGTGCGGTCAGCGCCGTCAGCCGGACTCGCTGCGCATGCCCCCGACCCAGAGCGTGTAGCGGGTGCCCCCGCACGATAGCATCGGCGTATCGGTTGATGACAACGCCCTTGCCCACACGAGGAGCACCAAACGTCGCCCAATCGTGAAACGCTCCGCAGCTTCGCCGAGGACTACGCCGCGGCCTGGTGCAGCATGGACCCGGCCCGCGTCGCGGCGCACTACGCACCCGGGGGGTCGCTCGCGATCAATGGCGGCGCGCCGTCGGTGGGACGTGTCGCGATCACGGCGACGGCGCGGAGCTTCTACACGGCGCTGCCCGACATGCAGGTCTACATGGACGACCTGATCGTCAACGGCGATCAGGTCGAGTTCCACTGGACGTTCACCGGCACGAACACGGGACCGGGCGGCACGGGCCACGCCGTGCGCGTCAGCGGCTACGAGGAGTGGGTGATCGACGACGACGGGCTCATCGCGGCCTCGTCGGGCCACTACGACGCGGCCGAGTACGCTCGCCAGCTCGCGCACGGCATCTGACTTCGTCGAGAGCCTCGGCAGCGTCGCCCCGCATTTTGGGCGCGCGTCCGTCAGCGGAGTCTTCCTCGGCATGGCAGATGGCCAAGTGACCGCGGCGATCGGGCCGGTCATCCGACTCGAAGGGCTGATCAAGCACTACGGTGATGTCGAGGCCGTCCGCGGCATCGACATCGAAGTGCAGCCCGGTGAGGTCTACGGGTTCGTCGGGCCGAACGGTGCAGGCAAGAGCACGACCATTCGCTGCCTGCTCGATCTGATCCGGCCGACCGCGGGCCGAATCGAGGTGCTCGGGCTGAACCCGCGCACCGACGGCGTGGCGGTTCGGGGCCGCATCGGCTATGTGCCGGGAGAGCTCCGTCTGCCCGACCGAATGACCTCGGCCGAGTTCCTCGCCTCGATCGGTCGGCTGCGGGGCGCCATCGATCCCGCCCGGCGGGATGCCATCGTGGACCGCCTCCGGATCGATCTCGGGCGGAAGATGCGTGACCTTTCGAGCGGCAATCGACGCAAGGTCGCGCTCCTGCTGGCGTTCGCCACGCGGTCCGACCTGCTCATCCTCGACGAGCCGACGAGCGGGCTCGATCCCCTGATGCAGCACGAATTCCTGGGCATGGTCCGGGAGGCCCGGGCCGACGGGGCGACCGTCTTCCTGTCATCGCACGTCGTCAGCGAGATCCAGCGAGCATCCGATCGCGTCGCGGTCCTGCGCGCCGGGAAGATCGTCGCGCAGGGCACGGTCGATGAGTTGCGCGGTCGAGCTCGCCAGCGGGTTGAGGTCTGGTTTGTCAACGACGCACCGGTCGAGGAGTGCCTGGCCGTCCCGGTCCTCGCCCAGCCGGTCATGCGCGGATGGGTCTTCACCGGGCGGGTCCTGGCGGGCCTGGTGTGGCTGTCCGTGATGACCATCCTGATCATCGCCGTGCAGTTGGCGAGCAACGTGATGGTCGGCCTGGAGATTGACGGTGCGCTCGTGGCGTCCACGGTCGTGATGTGCGGGCTCCTCGCACTCCTCCACGGCGCCCTCGCCCTGGCGATCGCCGGTTGGTGGCCGCGTCCGTCGGTTGTGCTCGGAGCCGGGATCGCCGTGAGCGTCGGCGGCTACCTCGTGTCGGCGCTGTTCCCGCTCAGTGAGACACTCAAGCCCCTGAGCAACCTGTCGCCCTGGAAGTGGGCCTTCGGCGGTGACCCACTGGTCAACGCGGCCGAGCCGTGGCGCTATCTCGCGCTCCTCGTCCCGGCCGTGATCCTCGCGATCGTGGGCGTCATCGGCTTCCTTCGCCGCGACGTCAGGGCGGCCTGAGGCCGGCAAGGGGGTCGGGCGCCGCCCGGCACCGGACCGCGCCGATCCCGCGTTCCGGCCGGCGTCGCGCCGGCAGCGCCGGCGCCTTTGCACTGAGGTCTGGGGCTCGGCGCTACACTCCCCTGGAGTATCCAAGCGCCATCCCGAGGACGCACGAGGAAACTTCGAGTGCATCGAACTGCAACCCGTCCAGCCTCGATCATGAGCCTCGCCCTGGTCCTTGCGGCCTGCTCGGCCGGCGCCGGGCCGTCCGCAAGTGACACCGGCCAGCCGTCCCACGGCGAGATGCCGATGGAGGGTGACGGTCCTGCGGCAGGGTTCGCCTGGGGCGAGCCCGCCGAAGCAAGTCAGGCAGACCGGGTGGTGGAGATCCACATGCTCGATGAACTGCGGTTCGAGCCTGCCTCGGTCGACGTCAAGGTCGGCGAGACGGTCACGTTCAAGGTCGTCAACGATGGGAAGCTCGAACACGATTTCACCCTCGGCGACGCGGAAACCCAGGACGCGCACGACGCCGAGATGGCGGCGGGACTGTCGGGCATGGGCCACGACCAACCGAACGTCATGACGCTCGGTTCCGGCGCCGGGGGCGAGCTAACCTGGCACTTCACCGCGCCGGCGACGATCCTGTACGGCTGCCACATCCCGGGCCACTACGCCGCCGGCATGTTTGGAACGCTACTCATCGGGCCCTGACGCGGGTTCGGATGGGCGTCCGGCTGCCCTCGGGCCAACGGCCGTCATCGCGCGGGCCGCCTGCAGCATCCAGCCGACTGCGTCCGTGCCCGCTTCGGTTCCGGAAGGTGGCGGCTCCATCGATGTCACTAACGTCCATAGAGTGCAGCCTCATCGTCGATAATCGATAATCCGCTCACGTGACTGCGGGTCAGAACCGCCGGGCGTCCACCCGGCTTGGTCCGGGTGGGGCCGGATGGCCCCTTGCAGCCTGTACATCGATCATCGATTGTGTTGGTCAACGGCGCCCGCGAGATCCCTGGCAAGGCCATCTGACGGCGTCGCTCGTTCGGCCGCAGTGAGGTAGGCCCGATGGTGATGACCGCGCTCGACAGCCCGCTCCTTCGAATGACGCAGGAGACGCCCACTCAGTTCTGGAACGATTCCTGCGCCGTCGACGAGCTCACGTACGCCGTCGCGCGCGGCGCCACCGGGGCAACCTCCAACCCGAGCATCGTGCTCGAGGTGCTGAAGAAGGACGGGGCTCATTGGGTTCCTCGCGTCCACGAACTGGCCGCGGCACATCCGTCGTGGAGCGAGGTGGAGCTGACCTGGGCGATCGTCGAGGAGATGGCCGCCCGCGGCGCCGGCATCCTCCAGCCGGTCTTCGACCGAGCCGGCGGCCGCCACGGTCGGCTGTCCGTCCAGACGAACCCGGCGAACCATCGTGATCCCGCGCGGATGGTCGAGCAGTCCCTGCGTTTCGACGGTCTCGCCCCGAACATCCAGGTGAAGTTCCCGGCCACCGCGACGGGTCTCGTCGCGATCGAGGAGGCGACCCGCCTGGGCGTCAACATCAATGGCACCGTGAGCTTCACGGTGCCCCAGGCGATCGCCATCGCCGAGGCCGTCGAGCGCGGCCTTGACCGACGGGCCGCTGCCGGCCATGACGTCGCGTCGATGAGCCCGATCACCACGATCATGATCGGCCGGCTCGACGACTGGATGAAGGTTCTCGTGGAACGGGACAATCTCGCCGTCCACCCGGATGCGCCCAACTGGGCCGGGATCGCCGCGTTCAAGCGGGCCTACGGGATCTTCCGCGAGCGCGGCTACCGGTCACGCCTGCTGGCGGCGGCGTACCGCCATCGCCTCCACTGGACCGAGCTGGTCGGCGGAGACGTCAGCACGACGCTCCCCTACCCCTGGCAGGTCCGGTTCAACGGGAGCGGGATCACGCCCCGGCCGCGAATGGACGAGCCGGTTGATCCCGACCTCATCGCCGACCTGTACGACCGGATCCCCGATTTCCGACGCGCCTATGAGCCGGACGGAATGACCCCGGACGAGTTCGAGAGCTACGGGGCCAGCGCGCGAACTCTGCGCTCCTTCATCAAGTCCTATCACGACCTCATGGGCGCCATTCGCGACGTAATCCTTCCCGACCCCGATCTCCGGATCGCCTGATCACATCACTCGTATTGCCGAAGGAGGCACCATCAAATGACCACGGACGTCATTCGCCCAGGAACCGACGAGGCGACGGCGACGTTGCCCATCCTGTCCCACTGGATCGACGGCCGCCCAGTCGAGGTCCTGCCGGACCAGACGGGCCCGGTCTACAACCCAGCCACGGGCCAGGTCATCGGCCGCGTCCCGCGCGGCGGGGCGTCCGAGGTGGATGCTGCCGTGGCGGCCGCCACGGCAGCCTTCCCGGCATGGCGGGACATGCCCCTCATCTCCCGGAGCCAGGTCTTCTTCGCATTCCGTGAGCTCATGTGGCGCCGTCGGGAGGATCTCGCAGCGCTCATCACCCGGGATCATGGCAAGACCTTTCCCGACGCACTGGCCGAGGTCATGCGGGGCGTCGAGACGATCGAGTTCGCCTGTGGCCTGCCGGTTCACCTGGCCGGCCTGAACACGCCGAGCGTGTCCACGAACGTCGATGCGTTCACGCTCCGCGTGCCGCTCGGCGTGACCGCGGCGATCACCCCGTTCAACTTCCCGGTCATGGTCCCGCTGTGGATCTACCCGATCGCGCTGGCCTGCGGCAACACCCTGATCCACAAGCCGTCGTCCCACACGCCCGGCGCAACCCAGCTCCAGGCTGAGCTGTGGAAGGAGGCCGGTCTCCCCGACGGCGTGTTCAACGTCGTCTACGGCGGACGCGAGGCCGTGACCGCGATCGTGGAGCATCCCGGCATCAAGGCCATCCAGTTCGTGGGCTCGACGGCCGTCGGCCGTTACGTATACGAGGAGGGCACGCGGCGTGGCAAGCGGGTCGGGGCGTACACCTCGGCCAAGAACGCGATGATCGTCCTGCCCGACGCCGACATGGAGCTGACGGCGGACGCTGCGGTCGCCGCGGGCTACGGCTCGGCCGGCGAGCGCTGCATGGCCCAGACCCTCGTCATTACCGTCGGCGACGCCGCTGAACGGCTGCGCCCGCTCATGCTGGAGCGGATCGCGGGTCTGAAGGTCGGCCCGGGCATGGAGCCGGGGATGGACATGGGCCCCATCTACTCCGCCGAGCACCGTGAATCGGTGATCGACTGGATCGATCGGGGTGAGGCCGAGGGCGCCGAGCTCGTCGTTGACGGCAGGCCCTTCCATCACCCGGCCAACCCAGACGGGTTCTTCCTTGGAGTCACCCTCTTCGACCATGTCACGCCGGCCATGGAGATCTACCAGGAGGAGATCTTCGGACCGGTCCTGGGCATCGTCCACACCGCGACCTACGACGAGGCCCTGGGTCTCATCAACGGCCACAAGTACGCCAACGGGACCGCCATCTTCACCACGGATGGAGGGGCGGCCCGGCGCTTCAAGCTGGAGGTCGACGTGCCGATGATCGGGGTCAACGTCCCGATCCCGGTCCCGGCCGGCTACCTCTCGTTCGGCGGGTCCAAGGGATCGGCGTTCGGCGATCTGGGGATGCGCGGTGAGGACGGGATCCGCTTCTTCACCCAGCAGAAGATGGTCACCGAGCGCTGGCCCGAGCCCGGTCGCCGTGGCTCCCTCAGCCTGGTCTTCCCGGGCAACAGCTAGCCCGAAACCAGTCCGGCCCCGTTAGCCTGTCGGCATGATCACGATCGAGGTCCGGGTCGAGAACCCGAGCGGGCTGCACGCCCGTCCAGCGACCCTCTTCACCGAGGCCGCGGCTGCGTTCCAATCGCGCATCACCGTGGAGAACATCGATCGCGGCTCACGCGCGGTCGACGCGAAGTCGCTCCTGATGCTGCTCACGATCGGCGTGATCAGTGGTCACCGCATCCGGATCAGAGCAGACGGTCCGGATGCCGAGGCGGCGGTCGAGAAGCTGCGCGAGCTCGTCGCGACGGGGCTGGGCGAGGTAGCCGAGAGCTGACGCCGCGGGCGCGGCTGGCCGGGCGGTCAGCCGGCCGGCAGGAGCGCCACGAAGCGCTCCCGGACGGCACCCGCCGAGGGCCGGTCGAGCGCGGCGAGGGCCTCGCGCTCGAGTGTCGCGTGGTCTGAGGCCCGGATGGCGCGCCGGACGGCGGCGAGGCTGGGTGCGGCCATGCTCAGCTGCCGAACTCCGAGGCCCACGAGGGCCAGTGCCGCGGCCGGATCGCCCGCCATCTCGCCGCACACAGATAGGTCGATCCCGGCCCGTCCGGTGCGGTCGACCGCCTCGCGCACGAGGCGGAGCACGGCGGGATGGAGCGAATCCTGGTAGCGCGCCAGCTGGCTGTTGCCTCGGTCGACGGCGATCGTGTATTGGAGCAGGTCGTTTGTGCCCAGGCTGGCGAACCCGAGGCGGCCGAGGTAGGAATCGCCGACGAGGATCGCGGACGGGATCTCCAGCATGACCCCGAGGATGACCGGACCGTGCGGGACGCCCTCCTGCTCGAGCTCCGTGCGGGCGCGCTCGGCGAGGGCGAGGAGCACGTCCGTGTCGGTCGCGTCCGCGATCATCGGCGCCATGACCTTGACCGGTCCGAGCGGCCCGGGTGGGCCGTCGTCGCGCGGCGCGGCGGCACGCATCGCCGCTCGCAGCTGCGTCACGAACAGGTCGGGTCGATCCGGAGCGAGACGGAGCGCCCGGACGCCGAGGAACGGGTTGGCCTCGGGCGGGATCGGCAGGTACGGGATCGGCTTGTCTCCGCCCACGTCGAGGAGGCGGATCGTGACCGGGTGCGGCGCGAACGCCTCGACCACGGTGCGATAGGCCCGGACCTGCTCGACCTCGGACGGCGGCGTCGATCGTTCGATGAACAGGAACTCCGTCCGGAAGAGCCCCACTCCCTTCGCGCCGAGGGCGACCGCGTGCTCCGCTTCAGCGGGCGTCCCGATGTTGGCGAGCAGCGCGACCTCGACGCCATCGATGGTGATCGCCGGCAGCGTCGCCTCAGTCAGCGCCCTGTCGGCGGCCAGGGCGGCCGCGGACGTGCGCTCAGCCACCCAAGCGGCCGTCGTCTCGTCCGGATCGAGCACTACCTCGCCGGCGTCCCCGTCGATGATGAGCTGCACGTCCCCGCCCGGCGCCGCATCAAGCGCGGCGAGGAGACCGGCGATCCCGACAACCGCCGGGATCCCGTAGGCGCGCGCGAGGATCGCTGCGTGGGCGGTGGGCGAGCCGGACTCGAGCGCCAGGCCGAGCAGGCGCTCGCGCGGCAGGCTGGCCGTGAGCGATGGCGGGAGGTCGTCGGCGACGACGATCGACGGCATATCGAGCGTCGGCGGGGGCCCGGATACGGCAATGGCGTCGATCATCCGACCCGCAACGTCCTCGACGTCCGCGGCCCGCGCCGAGAGCAGCTCGTCGCCGAGTCCGCGCAACTGGCCGGCGAGGTCGGCGGCGGCGGCCCCGAGTCCATCGATCGCGTCGCCACCGTCACGGATCCGCGCCTCGACCAGTTCGGCGAGCGCCGGATCCCGGGCCATGGCCGCCTGGGCGCGAAAGATCGCAGCTTCGTCCGGGTGCCCATCCGCCGACACGCGTGCTGCGAGTTCCTCGAGAGCGTCGGCGGTCACGGTCACCGCGTCACGAAACCGCTCGAGCTCCGCCGGCGCTTCGGCCGGCGCGATCCGGCGGCCGGCGGGGCGAGGCGCAACGAGGAGGCGGACAGCCGGCCCGCTGGCGATCCCCGGCGATGCTGCTGCTCCCCGCAATCGACGCATGCTCGACTCCTCGCTCCGGACAGGGCCCATTGTCGCCGACGGACGTGCCGCTTGTTCCTTGCGTGGTGCTGGACACGACCTTGATACTGGCTGGAGCAAGGCCGGACGGCGTCCCACAAGAGGGGCTGGATGGAGCCTTCGGGTACGAACGGGCACGGCTCGATCTCGAGCCTGCTGTCGGATCGTGCGATCTGGATCGGCGCGGAAGCGACGGACTGGCGCGACGCCATCCGTCGAGCCGGCGACGCGCTGACCGCGAGTGGTGCCGTGACCGACGCGTACACCGACGAGATGATCGCGACGGTCGAGTCCCTCGGGCCGTACATCGTCATCGCGCCCGGGATCGCCCTCGCCCACTCGCGCCCATCGCCGGCGGTTCGGCGGAGTGGCCTGAGCCTGGTCCTTCTCAGTCACCCGATCGAGTTCGGGCACCGGACGAACGACCCGGTCCGGCTGGTCATCGGGCTTGCCGCCCCTGATGACGCCGGCCACGTGGACGCCCTCGCGTCACTCGCCGAGTTCCTCATGGACGACACGCGCCGCGAGTCCCTGCTCGGAGCCCCCGACGCAGCGACTGTCCGCTCGCTGATCGGCGAGTTTGAACGCGCCGCCGCCGCGGCAGAAGCGCCGGCGTGAGCCGGCGGAAAGGAGCGATTGACCAGTGAAGATCCTGGCGGTCTGCGGCATGGGCCTCGGCAGCGGGCTGATCTTGCGGATGCAGGCCGAGAAGGCGCTGAAGGAGCTCGGCATCCAGGCCGACCTCGAGGTGGCCGATATCGGGACGGCGCGAGCCCTCGCATCGACGGCCGACCTGATCCTCACCTCCGAGGAGCTCGCCCAGCAACTGGTAGGGGTCAAACCGCGGATCGTCACGATCAAGAACTTCATCGACCTCCGCGAGATGGTCACGAAACTGGGAGGTGCGATCGACAGAAGCTGAGGTGCAGGAATGCACTGATGAGGTGAGTGGAGGGTCGCCGCCGTCGCGACGACATCGACAGGAGGTAGGTCCACTTGGATCAGCTGAACTACGTCATCAACTGGATCGCCAAGGACATCCTTGGGGTCCCGGCGTATCTCGTCGGGCTTATGACGCTCGTGGCCCTGGTTGCTTCGCGCAAGGGCCTCGGGGACATCATCGGTGGCACACTGAAAGCCACCCTCGGCTTTATCATCCTGGGCATCGGTGCTGGCGCCGTCATCGGCGCGCTGGCGCCGCTTGGGGTCCTCATCACCGGCGCGTTCGGCGTTGAGGGTGTCGTCCCCACGAATGAGGCGATCACGGCCATTGCCAACGGCATCCCCGATGTCGCCCAGAATGTGGCGTTCGCCATGTTCATCGGGGTCATCGGCTCACTGGTCATTGCGCGCCTGACCCCGCTGCGCTACGTGTTCCTCACTGGCCACCACATGCTGTTCATGGCGACCGTACTCACGGTCGTGCTGTACAACGCCAAGGTCGAGTCGGCCGTCCAGATCCTCGTCGCCGCCTTCGGGCTGGCCACGATGATGGTGATCATGCCGGCCTTCTCGATGCCGTGGATGCGCAGGGTGACCGGCAACCAGGCCGTGGCCATGGGTCACTTCGGGACGTTCGGCTACATCGCGGCCGGCATCACCGGCCAGATCATCGGCAGGGGCAGCAAGAGCACCGAGGAGATGGAGTTCCCGCAAGGCCTCCGGTTCCTCCGTGATCCCATGGTCGGCACTGCCGTGGCGATGATCTTCATCTACCTGGCGCTGGCGATCGTGTTTACGATCCGCGTCGGTGAGTCGGATGCCATCGCGGCCGTGGGCACATCTGGTGCCGCCGGCGGCCTGCTGGGCTTCTGGACCGTCATGTTCAACCAGGCGCTCGTCTTCGGTGGCGGCGTTGCCGTCATCCTGCTCGGCGTGCGCACGATCCTCGGCGAGATCGTTCCGGCGTTCGCCGGCATCGCCGAGCGGGTCATCCCGGGCGCCGTGCCGGCACTTGACTGCCCGGTTGCCTTCCCGTTCGCCCCGAACGCCGTCCTCGTCGGATTCCTGGCGAGTGTCGTCGGCGGGCTCGTGGGCTTCGGCATCCTGTGGGCAGGCGTGGGCGCGGCCCTCGCCGTGCCGCTCATCCTGCCGGGGATGATTCCCCACTTCTTCACCGGCGGTACGGCCGGCGTCTTCGGCAATGCGACGGGCGGCCGTCGTGGCGCCGTCGGCGGTGGGTTCGTCAACGGGTTGATCATCACGCTCTTCGCGGCGTTCCTGGTGCCCGTGATGAATGCCATCGGCTTCCAGAACACGACCTTCGGCGACGCTGACTTCCAGTGGTTCGGCTTCGCGGTCGGCAACGTCGCGAAGCTCGAGGGCAACGGGGCGGCGCTCGGCGTCGTCGTGCTGTGCGTCGTCCTGATCGCACTGGCAAGCTGGTTCCAGAAGAAGTACGTGGACACGGGCTGGGTCCCCGGCGGCGAGAAGGTCGCCTAGGCCGATGGCCGCTGGGCGGTTCGCCGTCCAGGAACCCTGTCCCGCAGATGCTCGACCGCCCGGGCCACGCCCGGGCGGTCGTCAATTCGGCCGGTGAGCCGGCGAGCGGCGCGCCGCGCGGCCACGGGCGCGCAGCGGGCCACGGGCGCGCGGCCGGCCGAGCTGAAGATGGTATGGAGGTTGAACGGGTGACGTCACTCGACGTGGTCTTCCGGGATCGCTACGGCCTGCACCCGCGGGCGGCGATGCGAATCCAGCAGGAAGCGGCCGGGTTCCGGTCCACCGTGACGATCCAGGGAATCGCCTCGGGCGGGGCGCCGGTCGGTGCCTCGAGCATGATCTCGATGGTGAGTGCGGGCATCCGGAACGGTGACACGGTCCGCGTCGCGGCCGACGGCGAGGACGCCGCCGAGGCGGTCGCAGCGATCGGCAGCCTCATCGATGCCGGCGTGTGCCACCCCTGAGCTCACTCCAGGGCCGGCGGGACCCGGTCCGATCTCCGGAAAAGGGCCCGTCACGGCGGAGTGCCGTCACGGGATTCGGGCCCAACGACCCTATCGCGCTGCGCCCACTGCGCCAACGATTGCTGCCACAGGACGCGGTCGTTTGCACAGGAGGCCACGGTGACGGAACGGAAGCGGATGACCCTGCCGGGGTTGATCGCCAAGGCGGCCGGGGGGACCCCCATCACCTGGCTGACCTGCTACGACTACCCGACCGCGTTTCTCCAGGACCAGGCGGGCGTGGACATGATCCTTGTCGGGGACAGCCTGGGCATGACGATGCTCGGCTACGACAGCACGCTGCCGGTGACCATGGACGACATGATTCGCCACACGGCCGCGGTTCGCCGAGGCGCCCCCAACGCATGGGTCGTGGGCGACATGCCATACATGAGCTACCAGCCCAGCGTGGAGACGGCCATCCGGAATGCCGGCCGCTTCATGGCCGAGACGGGCTGCGACGCTGTAAAGCTGGAGGGTGGCGCCGAGATGGCGGACCGGGTGGCCGGCATTGCCCGGGCGGGGATCCCGGTCATCGGCCACCTGGGGCTCACACCCCAGAGCGCGAGCGCGCTTGGCGGGTTCCGGCTCCAGGGCAAGAGCGCCGCCGCGGCCCGGAAGCTGGTGGACGACGCGCGGCTCCTGGAGGAAGCCGGCGCGTTCTGCATCCTCCTGGAGCTGGTGCCCGACCGCGTCTGCCGGCTGATAACCGAACGCGCAGGGGGCGCCATCATCATGAGCCTGGGCTCCGGCCCGCACGCCCACGGCCAGCTCCTCATCTACCACGACGCGTTCGGCCTGTATCCCAAGTTCACGCCACGGATGGCCAGAGTGTTCGCCGATGCCGGGGCACTTCTCCGGGACGGACTCGCGGCCTACGTCCGCGAGGTTACCGAGCGGACCTTCCCGGCGCCCGAGAACTGGTTCGGCATGAAAGACGAGGAATACGACGAGCTGATGCGGCTGCTCGATTGAGCGAGCCGGGTGGCGCGACCCCTGCGCACCAGAGGAGACGTCCTTGACCACGACGGTTGGCGCGGGCCCGAACGCCGAGCTCCGGCACCGGTTGGCGATCGAACGAGACCGACTGGACGACCTGAACGCGTTCCTGCTGGACCCGGATGCACGGGTCATCAACGACCTCCTGGCCGTGGTCGCCCGCTACGGCACGCCCGAGGAGATCAACCGTCGGGCCCGGGAAGCCGGTCAGCTGCCGGCCCTGCTGGAGCGTGTGCGGACGGTCCAGCCGGACTACCTCGCCGACCTGGACTGGCTCGCCGAGCAGCGCGACCGTGGCGCGTTCGTGAGCATCGCCGACTATCGGCGGGGCGTCCTCGGCGACCGGGCCGACACGATGAACTTCCGCGACGACATGGCGGTGACGCTCGAGGTCAGTGCCCTCCAGTACTTCCCGTGGGTCGCGGCCGCGGCCCGCCGTGCGATCGCCGATCGCTCGCTGATGCCGGGACGCTGGATCCGCGTGCGCAAGATGAAGGAGCAGGAGGCTGACGGGGACCTGGCGGCCGTGGCGGCGGCCATGAAGATCATCGGGGCCAGCGTCGTTGAGACGCTCGACACCAAGGGCACCGACGGCTCGAACGTGCACCTCGACGGTCCGGCGACGATCACCGGGTACTTCGGCGGCGTCGGGCAGCCCAACGACCATCCCCTCATGTGGGTGGATGAGTTCCTCAATTACTACACGACATTTGGGGTCCAACAGGTCCTCAACCTCAACCCCGGGACGGTCCTCATCGGCTACCTGCTCCATCGGCTGGGCGTGGACATCGAGTTCAAGATCTCGGTGTTCATGGGCAACGACAACCCGTTCGCAGGACTGTGGACGCTCCTGGGCGCCAGGCTGTTCGCCCGCGAGGACGGCACGACGCCGCTCGTCGGGTTCAACTGGAGCAACTCGGTGGACAACGAAACGCTCGAGATCGCGGCAGAGATCCGCCGGGCGCTCGGGCTCGAGGACGCGGTCCGGTTCGAGCACCACATCACCGAGACCCAGAAGAGCATCGTCCGCCAGCCATATGACCGGCGCGACGAGCTCATGGCGCTGGCCGACCACGTCGCGAACATCTCGGCCAAGCACGAAGGGGGCGATCCGGCGGTGGACGCCGGACATCCTCATCCATCCGACATCCTCGACTACTTCCGGGACAAGGAGGAGATCATCGCCAGCGGTGACTGGGATGTGCTCCAGGACGACTTCATGGACAAGCTTGATGCCACGAATCACACGGCCCGGACGCTGACGGAGCACGGCCTGAGCTTCGTAGCCGCGCACAACCTCCATCGCTGACGGCGCGGCCGGCGCGCTGCGCGCGGCCGCCGGGGCCCGAGGCTTCGTGACGAACGGACCTAGTGCCGGTCCCGGACGGTGAGCCACCATGCCGCTTTCCGGGCCCCGCCAAGGAGACGCCCCGTGGCCGACCTCTCGACCATCTTCACCGGCATCCAGTTCGAGAACCCGTTCCTGCTCGCGTCCGCCCCGCCCACGGAATCCGAGTCCAACATCGCCCGGGCCTATGAGGCCGGCTGGGGCGGGGTCGTGACCAAGACGATCGGCCTCCATCCGGTCGCGAACGTGAAGGGTCCCAAGACCAAGTTCGTGCGGGTGGATAGCGGCGGAACCCGCGTCTCGATGGGCAAGCGGCCCGACTCGACGCTCCTCGCGTCGTGGAATTGGGAGCTCATCTCGGACAAGGGGCTTGATTGGTGGGTCCCCCGCCTCGAGGCTCTGAAGCGCGCGTTTCCGTCGAAGGTGCTGGTCGCCTCGATCATGGCCGGCTCCGGCAACGACAAGGAGCTTGCCAACTGGCAGGTCCTGACCCGCGCCGTCCAGGACGCCGGCGTGGACGCGATCGAGCTCAACTTCTCGTGCCCACACATGGACCGCGTGGATATGGGGGCGAACGTCGGCAAGGACAAGGTCCTCTGCTCCGTGTCCACCCAGGCCGTTAAGGAGGTCGCCCGAGTCCCGGTTTGGGTCAAGCTCACGCCGGCGACGGCCAACATCGTCGAGGAGGCCGAGGCGACCTTCCTCGGAGGGGCAGACGCGATCTCGTCGTCCAACACGTTCCCGTCCGTCCCGCTGATCGATCCCGACACGCTCGACTTCGAGGTCAACGTGGACGGCTATACCTCGCCCGGCGGCCTCGGCGGTCCAGCGATCCTGCTCCAGTCGCTGGCCAAGATGGCGGAGCTGACACAGGCCTTCCCGGACTGCGAGTTCTCAGGGATCGGCGGGGTCTCCGGTTTCGGTCAGGCGGCGAGCTACCTCCTGCTCGGCTGCGGCACGGTCCAGGTGGCCACGGCCGCCATGCTCGACCATGCGATCGGGCCGAACGTCATCAAGGCCCTGACCAGCGGCATGACGACGTTCCTCGAGCGGAACGCCCACCGCGGCTGGAACTCGCTGGCCGATTTCCGTGGCTACCACCGCACGCGGATCGTGCCGCACTCGCAGATTGCGCGGCCGGATGCTTCCGACTATCGCGGTGGGTACGACGACGAAGCGGAGGGCTACGCCCGGTAGTCCGCGACAGGCTGGCCTGGCTGCGGGGTGGCTGTAGACCTCGCGATTGGAGGCGCCGATGCTCCTCACCGATTGGCGTTTCGCTCTCAACGCGGATCCGCTGCCGTGGCTGCTCGACGAGGAGGCGCCGGCGGTTCGGCATCGGGCTCTGCGCGAGTTGCTCGATCGACCGGCCGACGACCCGGAGGTCGTCGATGCGCGGGTGCAGGCCATGACCAGCGACCCGATCGCCGGCATCCTCGCCGCGCAACGGCCCGAGGGGTGGTGGGTCAAGCCGGGCGGCGGCTACAGCCCCAAGTACACCGGCACGGTCTGGTCACTCATCTTCCTCGACCAGCTCGGAGCGAACGGGACCGATCCGCGCATCCGCGCGGGTTGCGAGTACCTCATCGAGCACACGCAAGCGGCCAGCGGCGGCTTTGGCTGGTCCGGCGGAGCGCGGATGCCGGCTCCGTCGACCGTCGCCCATTGCCTCAACGGCAACCTGCTCCGGGCGCTCATCGGCTTCGGCTGGCTTGACGACGAGCGCGTTCAGCGGTCGATCGCGTGGCAGGCGGCGGCGATCACGGGCGAGGGTGAGGTCCAGTGGTACCGATCGGCCACGTCGGGGCCCGGCTTCGAATGCGCGGTCAACGAGCACCTGCCCTGTGGCTGGGGCGCGGCCAAGGCCGTCCTGGCGCTGGCCCGGGTGCCGCTCACTGCACGATCACCCGAGATGGCCCGTGCGCTCGACGCCGGGGTCGAGTTTCTGCTCGGCGTGGATCCGGCAACCGCCCGCTACCCGATGGGTTGGGGCAACACCAAGCCGAGCGGTTCGTGGTTCAAGCTTGGCTTCCCCTCGGGTTACGTGGCCGACATCCTGCAGGTCATGGAGGCCGTGTGTGAGGCCGGCGCAGGTGGCGATCCGCGCCTGGCCAACGCGCTCGACTGGCTGCTCGCGCAGCAGGATGCCGGGGGCCGCTGGCCGAACCGGTACCGCTACAACGGGAAGATGCACATCGACATCGACGAGGCGCGCAGTCCGAGCCGCTGGGTAACCCTCCGCGCCTGCCGCGTGCTCAAGATGGTCGCTGAGGCTGGGGCCCCGCGCGCCGCTAGCGATTGCGCTCGGAGCGGACGAAGAGGGTCGTCCCGGCGACCATGAACAGCACGAACATGGCGCCCATGATCCCGAGGTTGGTCGGGGCGTCGAGCAGGGCAACCTGCACGGGCTCGGGATGCGCCGCGTAGTACACGTCCCGCACGAGATCGATGGCGTAGCGCATGGGCGCCAGCCGCGACAGGATGTCCAGGAACCAGGGCAGGTTGTCGATCGGGTTGAACACGCCGGCCAGGAAGAACTGGGGCAGCATCACGAACGGGAAGATCTGGTTGGCCGTCTGCTGGCTCTTCAGGTTGGACAAGACGAGGACGCCGAATGCCCCGCCGAAGACGGCCACCACGAACGCCAGCGGAACGAGCGCGAGGAGCACCGGCAGGGACAGCGGGACCCCGATCACGTACCCGAACACGAGGATCGCGAGCGCCTGCGGCAGGGCGACAAGGGACTCGCCGATGATCTTCCCGAAGATGATCGAGTAGCGTGAGATCGGCGAGACGAACATCTCCTGGCTGAAGTCCTGCTCGCGATCCGCGATGAGCGAGATGACGCCGAGCGCGGCCGATTGCCAGATGGTCTGGGCGAGGACGCCGGTGAACACGAAGGTCAGCAGGTTGAACCCGCCGGGCGTCCCGAATCCCGCCTGCAGGCTCGTGCCCAGGACGCCGATGAGGATCAGCGGGAACGCGAAGTCGGACACGAGGCGTGCCCGATCGCGAACGAGCTTGACGAAGTCGCGGTGGGCGATCGCGAGGACGGCCGAAAGCTCATGCATGTGGCTTGTCCACGATCTCGAGGTAGGCATCCTCGAGGCTGGGGCTGTGGGTCTGGACGACGCTGAGCGGCGTCTCGATCGCCCTGAGCGCCTCGTGGATCTGCCGCCCGCCGAGCGGGATCCGGAAGGGTCCCTCCCCGCTGTGAGGCAGGCCCAGCCGCGCGAGATCGGCCAGCAGGGCCGGCCGGTCATCGGCATCGATCAGCACGTACTCGTCCACGAGCTCGGCCTTGATCGCGGCCGGCGTGCCCTGGGCCACGACGCGTCCGTCGTCGATAACGCAGATCCGGTCGGCCTGCTCCGCTTCCTCGAGGTAGTGGGTGGTCAGGAAGATCGTGGTCTCCTGCTCGCGCCTGACGGCATCGAGGTAGCCCCACAGGGCTCGGCGGCTGGGCGGGTCGAGCCCGGCCGTCGGCTCATCGAGGAAGAGGACCTTGGGGTCGTGCAGGAGGCTGCGCACGATCTCGAGCTTGCGGCGCATCCCGCCGGAGTAGGTCCGGACGGGATCGAAGACCTCGCGGCCGATGCCCAACAGCTCGGCCAGCTCACCGACCCGGCGCCGGTACGGTGCGTCCATCAACCGGAAGGCCGGCGCGTACGGATGGACCCCATACAGGATCGCGTGCAGCCGGACGTTCTCCTCGCCGGTGAGGTTCTGATCCAGGCTCGGACGCTGGAAGATGATCCCGACCTCGCGCCGGACGGCGCTCGCCTCGGTCACGAGGTCGTGCCCGGCGATCGTCGCGCTTCCGCCGGTCGGCAGGAGCGTGGTCGTGAGGATCGAGATCGTGGTCGTCTTGCCCGCGCCGTTCGGCCCGAGCAGCGCGAAGAACTCGCCGCCGCCAACGTCGAACGAGATCCCGTCGACGGCATTCCGGTGAGCTTTCCGGTAGCGCTTGACCAGATCGACGACCTGGATCACGGGCGGGCCATGCGCTGGACGCGGGGACGCTGAACGTGGGGACGTTGGACATGGGGACGCTGCACGCGGTCATTATCAGCGCCGGACGCGTGGAGGGCTTGAATGGCGCCCGGTCCCTATTCCGTGGTGACGGGTCGCCCGAGGGTCTCCCTCCAGCCGGTGCTGTCCACGAACCGAAGGAACGCCTCGTCCACGGGTCCCAGGCGCCGGTCCCGCGCATAGGCGAGGTGCCACTGTCGGCGCAGCGGAAAGCCGACCACCGGGAGCTCAACCAGGTGGCCGATCTGCAGTTCAAGGGCGGTCGCATGGCGGGACAGGATGGAGACACCCAGATCACGTGAGACCGCACGCTTGATCGCCCCGTTGCTGGCCAACTCCATCACCGGTCGGACCGTCAGGCCGGCGGCCCGCAGCGCCTCCTCGGCCGTGTCTCGTGTGCCGGAGCCTGCCTCACGGCCGATGAACGGCTCGGCCGCCAGCTCGGCCAGCGTCACCCGTGATCTGCCGGCCAGGTGGTGGCGCGGAGATGCGATCGCGATCAGCTCGTTGTCGAGAAACGGGCGAACGATGAGCGGAATCGACGAGTCCTCCCACGGCCGCCCGACGACCACGAAATCGACCTCGCCGGCTAGGAGCCGGTCGTATACGCCCTGCCGATTGTCGACGCCCAGGCGCACCTCGATGGACGGGTGCTCATGCCGAAACGCGCCCAGGAGGTCGGGCAGGACATAGATCCCGACCGTCGTGTCGCCGGCCATCCGGATGGTTCCGCGCCGCAGGCCCCGCAGCTCGTCGAGCGCGGCACCGGCGCCCTGGAACTCGGCCAGGATCCGCTTCGCATGCTCATAGACCAGCGTCCCCGCCTGCGTCAATCGGACCCGGCGGCCGACGACCTCGAGGAGCGGGAGGCCGACGCTCGTCGAGAGAGCCCGCATCTGGTGCGAGATGGCCGGCTGGCTGAGCCCCAGCGCCTCGGCCGCACGGGAGAAGCCCCCTCGATCCATCACCTCCACCAGCAGGCGCAACTGGTGGACCGTGACGAGTCGGTCAAACGCCTCCGAGAAGGGCGTGGCGGATCCCGACTGACGGCTGTCCATACATATATCTTATGTAGTTCATTCAGACAGTGCATTGGACTTCATCCTTGTCGACGGGTAGGCTCGGGGGACGGCCCGGACACGAGGCCTGCCAGAAGGAGTCAGGGACGGTGGGAGCGACGAGTGATCGCGCAACGCCGGTCGTCACAGAGGACCGGTACCGAGCCGGCGTGCTCAAGTACGCCCAGATGGGGTACTGGGAGCCGGACTACGCCCCCGCGGACACGGACGTCCTGGCCGTATTCCGGATCACGCCCCAGGAGGGTGTCGACCCCGAGGAGGCGGCGGCGGCCGTGGCCGGCGAGTCCTCCACTGCAACGTGGACGGTTGTCTGGACTGACCGCCTGACAGCCGCCGAGACGTACCGCGCCAAGGCCTACCGGGTGGATCCCGTGCCCGGCTCGCCCGGCGAGTTCTTCGCCTACATCGCCTATGACCTCGACCTCTTCGAGCCGGGCTCGATCGCCAATCTGACAGCATCGATCATCGGCAACGTCTTCGGCTTCAAACCGCTCAAGGCGCTCCGGCTGGAGGACATGCGCCTGCCAGTCGCCTACGTCAAGACGTTCGACGGTCCGCCGACGGGGATCGTCGTGGAGCGCGAGCGGCTGGACAAGTTCGGGCGGCCGCTGCTCGGGGCCACGGTCAAGCCCAAGCTCGGACTGTCGGGCCGCAACTACGGCCGCGTTGTGTACGAGGCACTACGGGGCGGGCTCGACTTCACCAAGGACGACGAGAACATCAACTCGCAGCCATTCATGCACTGGCGGGATCGATTCCTGTCCTGCATGGAAGCCGTCAACAGGGCGAGCGCGGCGACCGGCGAGGTGAAGGGCCATTACCTCAACGTGACCGGCGCGACGATGGAGGACATGTACGAGCGGGCCGAGTTCGCCAAGGACCTCGGCTCCGTGGTCGTGATGATCGACCTCGTCATCGGCTACACGGCGATCCAGTCGATGTCGAAGTGGGCGCGCCGCAACGACGTGATCCTCCACCTCCACCGGGCCGGCCACTCCACGTACACCCGCCAGAAGACGCACGGCGTGTCCTTCCGGGTCATCTCCAAGTGGATGCGGCTGGCCGGCGTGGACCACATCCACGCGGGCACGGTTGTCGGCAAGCTCGAGGGCGACCCGAACATGGTCCAGGGCTTCTACAACATCCTGCGCGAGCCGCGGAACCCGGTGGACCTCCAGCGCGGCCTGTACTTCGAACAGGACTGGGGCTCGCTGCGGAAGGTCATGCCGGTCGCCTCGGGTGGCATCCACGCCGGCCAGATGCACCAGCTCCTGACCTACCTGGGCGATGACGTCATCCTCCAGTTCGGTGGCGGCACGATCGGGCACCCGATGGGGATCCAGGCCGGCGCCACGGCCAACCGGGTCGCTCTCGAGGCGATGATCCTGGCTCGGAACGAAGGTCGCGACATCTGGAACGAGGGGCCCGAGATCCTCGAGCGAGCAGCCCGTGATTGCCTGCCGTTGAAGGCAGCCCTCGACACCTGGGGCGACGTGACGTTCGACTACACCAGCACGGACACGTCGGACTTCGTGCCGACGGCCACGCCGAGCTGAGGAGGTCGACATGAGGATCACCCAGGGCGCCTTCTCGTTCCTGCCGGACCTGTCGGACGACCAGATCCGCGCCCAGGTGGAGTACTGCCTCGGGCAGGGCTGGGCGCTGTCGATCGAGTACACGGACGACCCGCACCCGCGCAACACCTACTGGGAGATGTTCGGCCCGCCGATGTTCGATCTGCACGACGCGGCCGGCGTGATGACCGAGCTGGACGAGGCGCGCCGGACCTTCCCGAACCACTACATCAAGCTCAACGCGTTTGATTCGACGCGCGGCTTCGAAACCATCCGGCTGTCGTTCATCGTCAACCGGCCAATCCGCGAACCCGGCTTCGCGCTCATCCGCGAGGAGGCCGCCGGGCGTGCCATCCGCTACACGGTCCGCGCCTACGCCGCTGACCGGCCCGAAGGTGAGCGCTACGAGTGACGCCCGTGGCGCCAACCGACGACACCCTCGACCTCGGGGCCGCGCTGGCGGATTCGCACGTCACCGAGGTCCTCGAGAAGCTCGACGCCGAGCTGATCGGCCTTGCCCCGGTCAAGACGAGGATCCGGGAGATCGCGGCGCTCCTGCTGGTCGAGAAGCTGCGCATGCAGGCGGGCCTCTCGGCCGGGCCGCCCTCGCTCCACATGAGCTTCACCGGGAACCCGGGGACGGGCAAGACGACCATCGCCAGCCGGATGGCGGAGATCCTCCATCTCCTGGGCTATGTGCGCAAAGGCCATCTCGTCGCGGTCACCCGGGACGACCTCGTCGGCCAGTTCATCGGTCACACCGCGCCCAAGACAAAGGAGGTCCTCAAGCGCGCCATGGGTGGCGTCCTGTTCATCGATGAGGCGTACTTCCTGTATCGCCCCGAGAACGAGCGCGACTACGGCCAGGAGGTGATCGAGATCCTGCTCCAGGTGATGGAGAACCAGCGCGATGACCTGGTCGTCATCCTGGCCGGCTACGCGGACCGGATGAGCCGGTTCTTCGCCAGCAACCCGGGGATGAGCTCACGCATCGCTCACCACATGGACTTCCCCGACTACGCGCCCGACGAGCTCCACGAGATCGCGCTGCTCATGCTCACGCAAATGCAGTACCGCCTGTCCCCGGAGGCCGATACGGCGCTCGTGGAGTACATCGGGCGGCGCCGGACCCGGCCGAACTTCGCGAACGCGCGCTCGGTCAGGAACGCGCTCGACCGGGCGCGTCTCCGCCAGGCTAACCGACTGTTCAGCCGTGGGGGTGGCTCGCTCACCCGGGACGACCTGATGACCATCGAGGCGGAGGACATCCTCACCAGTCGTGTGTTCGCGGATCCCCCGCCCGCGGATCCCGCGCCCGCGGATCCCCCGCCCGCGGATCCCGCGCCCGCGGAGACCGAGCGATGATCGAGGCGAACAGGGCCGCCCAGTCGGCCGACGTGGATGCGCCCGACCAGACGCAGACCCTGACCGAGTTCCTCATCGCCGAGCAGCGCAAGGTGCCCGGCGCGTCGGGGAACTTCACGGCACTCGTCAACGACCTCCGGCTGGCCTGCAAGCGGATCGGCAACGCGGTTGGCAAGGGGGCGCTCAGCGGAGCCGCCGGGAGGGCCGGCACGACAAACGTCCAAGGCGAGGAGCAGGCGAACCTCGACATCCTGGCGAACCGGGTCTTCATCCGGACGTTCGAGCGCAGCGGCACGGTCGCGGCGATGGCCTCGGAGGAGCTCGAGGACGTCCATCAGATCCCGCCCGAGTTCCCGCGCGGACACTACCTGCTGGCGTTCGATCCCCTGGACGGCTCGTCGAACATCGACGTCAACGTGTCCGTCGGGTCCATCTTCTCGGTTCTCCAGGACCCGGATCCGAGCGTCGAGGTCGGGGCGTCCGCGTTCCTTCAGCCGGGTGAGCGGCAGGTCTGCGCCGGCTACGCCATCTACGGCCCCACGACGATGCTCGTCCTGTCGTTTGGGCACGGCGTCCACGGCTTCACCCTGGATCGCGAGATCGGCGAGTTCATCCTCACCCACCCGGACATGCGCATCCCGGAGCAGGCCAGCGAATTCGCGATCAACTCGTCCAACTCGCGGTTCTGGGAGCCGGCCGTGACCCGCTATGTCGACGAGTGCCTGGCCGGCGCCGGCGGCCCGCGCGCCCGGGACTTCAACATGCGCTGGGTCGCCTCGCTGGTCGCCGAGGCCCATCGGATCCTCCTGCGGGGCGGGGTGTTCCTCTACCCCCGCGATGACCGCACGACTGCCCGCAGCGGGAAGCTGCGCCTCCTGTACGAGGCAAACCCCATCGGCTTCCTCATTGAGCAGGCGGGCGGTCGAGCCAGCACCGGTGATCGGCCGGTCCTGGAGGTTCAACCCGAGAGCCTCCACGAGCGGACGGGCTTCGTGTTCGGGTCACGGGATGAGGTTGAGCGGGTCGAGGCGTACCACCGGGATCACAATGTCCGTCCGTACGACGCCCCGCTGTTCGGCTCGCGCGGGCTGTTTCGGGACGCTGACTAGGAGGCGGGATGTCGAGACTCCACCCGATCATCGCTGTCACGGGCTCGTCCGGCGCGGGGACGTCATCGGTCTCCCGCACCTTTCAGCAGATCTTTCGCCGCGAGAACCTGACCGCGGCCTTTGTAGAGGGTGACGCCTTCCATCGCTACGACCGGGCCGAGATGGCCGCCAGGATGGCCAGCGAGGCAGCCGCCGGCAACCACCAGTTCAGCCACTTCGGGCCCGAATCGAACCTGTTCGCGGAGCTCGAGACCCTCTTCCGCAGTTACTCGACCGATGGCAGCGGGCGAGTGCGGAAGTACCTTCACGACGAGGAGGAGGCTGCCCCGTACGGCCAGCCGCCGGGCACGTTCACCCCGTGGGAGGACGTGCCGCCCGACACGGATCTGCTGTTCTACGAGGGGCTGCACGGCGGCGTGGTCACTGATGCGGCCGACGTCGCCCAGCACCCGAACATGTTGATCGGGGTGGTGCCCGTGATCAACCTCGAGTGGATCCAGAAGATCCAGCGCGACAAGGCCACGCGCGGCTACTCGACCGAGGCAGTCACGGAGACGATCCTTCGGCGCATGCCCGACTACGTCAACTACATCACGCCCCAGTTCACGCGGACGCACGTCAACTTCCAACGCGTGCCGGTGGTCGACACGTCGAACCCGTTCATCGCGCGCTACATTCCGACCCTCGACGAGAGCTTCCTGGTCATCCGGTTCCGCAGTCCGCGCGACATCGACTTCCCGTACCTGCTGTCGATGCTGCACGACTCGTTCATGAGCCGAGCCAACACGCTCGTGTGTCCCGGCGGCAAGATGGACCTGGCGATGCAGCTCATCTTCACGCCGATGATCGGGCGGCTGATCGAGCAACGCCGGCACGCACTCGGCCGCCGGTAGGGCGATCCCGCCCGGCGGTCCTCGCAGCAGGAACCGGCTGGCATTCTCCGGCGTCTTCGGAACGCGTGGCCAGACCGCCGCGGCGAACCGAAGCGCTGGAGAACTCCGATGCAACCGACGACGACCTCGATCTCCATCCCCCTTCCTGGACGACGGGCCAGCTGGCTCGCGATCGGCTTGGCGACCGGACTCGTCATCGCCGCGATCGCCAGCCCGGCGTTCATGCCGCGCACGATCCTGGGTACGGATCCGGCTACCGTGCCCGAGCACACCATCAGCGTCAGCGGCATCGGGCGCGTCCTCATCAGCCCCGACATCGCCGACCTGCGACTCGGCGTGAGCGTCACCGCCAAGACGGTCAAGGAAGCCCGAGACGCCAATGCGACATCGATGACCGCGGTCATCGCCAGCATCAAGAAGCTGGGCATCGCGGACAAGGACGTCCAGACCTCGACCTTGTCACTCAGCCCCGTCTACGACTACCCGCCCGACAACAGAGCCCCGATCCTCACGGGCTACAACCTGACCAACGTGGTTGCTGTGACCATCCGCGACCTCGATCTGGCGGGCGACGTGATCGACGGAGCGCTTGCCGCCGGCGCGACGACCCTCGACAGCATCAGCTTCCGGGTCGATGACCAGACGGCAGCCGAGAAGCAGGCCCGCGAGGCCGCGATGGCCGAGGCGAAGGCGAAGGCCCAGACCCTGGCGTCGGCGGCCGGCGTCTCCATCACGGGCCTTGCCGCGATCAGCGAGACCAGCGCCCCGACCCCCTACCCGGTCTACTACGGAGGCATGGCCGAGTCAGTCGCCAGGGACGGCGCGACGCCGGTCCAGCCGGGCACGAACGAAGTGACCGTGATGGTTGCTGTCGTCTACGTGATCGACTGAGGCGTACTCGCAGGACCGAATTCGGACGATCAGCCGGTGGCCCTCGCCTCGCGCTCCAGCGCGGCGAGGGCTTCCTCCACCGCGGCGATCGGTTCCACGAGAGAGGCCCGAAGCGCTGGCGAATGGCATCCACATCTCCGTCGTTGAATGCCTTCACGAACTCGTGGATCCTGGCCTCCGCGTCCGCTGGGGTCATCGTCGCCCTCCGTACCCGCTCCGTGCGCCGGGGCCCATCGTAGCAACCGCGATCCGCGAGCCTGCCCGCAAACGGCCCGCGACCTACGATGGACCAGGCGTCCCGCATCGCCCCAGGAGGAGCTCAGATGGACCCGACGACCTTCAACCCCGACTGGCGTGAGCTGGTGACCTACGCGGCGCCACGGCCCCAGCCCGCGTTCCTCCGCGATGAGGAAGGACTCCGCGTCCTGGTGGCCGGCCTCGAGCCGGGCGGCCAGATCCCTGCCCACCCGGAACGGCTCGCCGTCTATCACTTCCTCGACGGCACGGGCTCGATGGTGGTGGACGACGAACGGTTCGATGTGGCCGCGGGGGCGACCGTCATCGCCCCGCGTGGCGCGCGGCGCGGGATCGAGGCCAAGTCGCGGCTGGCGTTCCTCGCCGTGCGCATCGGACCGGACCTCGACGACGCCGGCTGAGCGGCCGGCACAGTTCGGAGGGGTTCGCCCGATCAATGAGCTCGGACCGGAACTTCCTGGAACGAACTGCCCCGCTTGTCGCGACCGGTGTCCGCCGCGGGTGACTGAGTTGGCCCCTAGCCCTGATCCTGCCCCCGGCCCTCGTACTCGCCGAGCCCGAGCTCGGGCGCAGGCACCTCCAGCCAGCTCGCGATGTCGCGGATCGTGCCCGCCTCGTCGGGTGTCACTGACTCCGCGCCGACGGTCCGCCGAGCTTCCGCGATGGCCAGCGCCAGGACCAGCAGCCAGTCGCGGATCGCAACGGACTCGTCATCCGGCACTCTGCGCAATGCCTTCCTCGCCCGCTTGAGCCCGTCGCTCACGGACCGGTCGGAGGCCTGATATCCGGCCCACAGCGGTTCCATGTTCTCGGCCAGTGCTTCAAGCATCGTGCGACCGATGGTGCCTTCGGCGAACGTGCCAGCTCCGGCAGCGATCTCGTCGCCCAGCCGCCGGAACTGGGCTTCGAGGGGCTCGCCGTCGATCGAGGCAACCGCGGAGTAGACATGGAACGGGGCATGGAGGACCGCCTCCCAGTCGCCGCGCTTCAACCGCCCCGGATCACCCATGGCGCGCAGGATACTCTGCCCGGAACGGCGCTAACTGTGCGCCGCGTGACTGAACCGGCGGAGGCCGATGGACACCGCGATCTTCACCTGGCTGGGAATCTCGTTCTGTGTCTCGCAGTCGGCGATGTTCTCGGGCCTCAACCTCGCCTTCTTCAGCTTGAGCCGGTTGCAGCTGGAGGTGGACGTTGCGAACGGCAGCCGGGCGGCCCGTCGTGTCCTCGGGCTGCGGACTGACGCGAACTTCCTGCTCACGACGATCCTGTGGGGCAACGTCGGGATCAACGTCCTGCTGACGCTTCTGGCCAACTCGGTCCTCGCCGGGCTCGCTGCGTTCCTGTTCTCCACGGTCCTGATCACTTTCGGCGGCGAGATCCTGCCCCAGGCGTACTTCTCACGGAACGCCCTCCGGATGGCGTCGCTGCTGGCGCCGCTGCTGCGGCTGTACCAGCTGATCCTGTACCCCGTGGCCAAGCCCACGGCCTGGATGCTCGACCGCTGGCTGGGCCGGGAATTGGTCACCTACCTCGGCGAACGAGACCTGCGCCGGATCATCCGGACACACATCGCGGCCGAAGAGGCGGACGTCGACCTGGTCGAGGGAACGGGCGCCCTCAACTTCCTCGCCCTGGATGACATCCCCGTCGTGCTCGAGGGCGAACCCCTCGATCCGGCGAGCGTGGTGACGCTGCCGCTCGACGGCGAAGATCTGGCCTTGCCGCGCATCGAACCCGGGGTCATCCCGGCGTTCCTGCGCGACGTTCACGTCTCTGGTCATCCGTGGGTCATCCTGGTGGACCCCGAGGGCGAGCCGCGCTACGCCCTCGATGCCGACGGGCTCATCCGAGCGACGGTTCTCGACGAGGGCCCCGTGGAGGCCAGAGCGTTCTGCCACCGGCCGATCCTCGTCACGGACCCCACGGCGCGTCTCGGGGAGTACCTCGGCCATCTCGAGCATCGACCGATCCGTCGGGGCGATGATGTCATCGACCACGACATCATCCTGCTGTGGACCGCCGATGAGCGGCGGGTCATCACCGGTGCGGACATCCTGGGCCGGCTGCTGCGCGGCATCTCTCGAACGGCGGAGCGGCGCTTCTCGGCCGAGGCCCCGGCGCTCGAGGGCTATGACGGTGTGTAGGTCTCGCTACTCCCCCACCGGGGTCCTGCCGAGGACCCGTTCCATCCGCCGGTCCGGAATGAACCACATGGCCACGAGCGCGATGTAGATCGCCAGGCTGACCAGCGGTGCCACGAGCGCGATCGGGATCGCGAAGAAGTAGACGGCCACCGAAGCCTTGCCCTTCACGTCCCGGCCGATTGCTTCCGCCAGCGCCGGCGGTTGGCCCTCGACCGAGGCCAGCGTGCGGAGAAGGATGTAGTAGGCGAACGCCGCAAGCAGCTGGAACCCGCCGTAGATCGCCGTGGGAACGGCAGCAAACGAGTTCTCGCCCATCCATGCGGTCCCGAACGGGAACAGCGAGAGCCAGAACAGCAGGTGCAGGTTCGCCCACAGCGCGCGGCCGTTGATCACCTGCGCGGCCTGGAGCATGTGGTGGTGGTTGTTCCAGTACGTACCCAGGATCACGAAGCTCAGGACGTAGCTCCCGAACACGGGGATGAGCGGGCCGAGTGCGTCGAGCGTCGCCTCGTGGGGCACCTTCAACTCGAGGACCATGATCGTGATGATGATGGCGAGCACGCCGTCGCTGAACGCCTCGAGCCGGCCCTTGGTCATGTATCCCTCCCGGGCCATTGTCGAGGCGGGCTCATGACCGCGCAACCAGGGCTTGAGCTGGACCATGACGGCTACATGGCCAATCTCTGCACATGCCTGTCAATCAAGCGCTCTGTGAGGAGCTCCAGCGGCGATAGCGCCGCTTCACGCCGCACGGTCGGAGCGTGACCAAGCTTGACACGAGCGCGAATCGGGCCGGTTCCGGGGCCTGACGAGCCGACCTGTGTTCAGGGCGCCCATGCAGCCGACGCGGCGGCGGATAAGGTCAGCGGCGGCGCGGGCGGCAGCGCCCGGAGACATGCAATGCGAGACTGTGCGACGCAATGAGCGAGCCTGAGGTGTGAAGAGCCCCTTGGCCAGCCTCCGTTCGGAGGCCGGCGAGGCGATGACGTCCATACGGAGACGTGTCCCGGAGCTCTTGCCGAGAAAGTCGGACCTCAGGGGAATGACCCGTCATCCGCGCCGCGACGTGCTCGCCGGTCTGACGGTCGGGGTCGTGGCGCTCCCGCTCGCGTTGGCCTTCGGCATCTCATCCGGTCGGGGGGCCGAGGCCGGGTTGATCACGGCCGTCGTCGCCGGGACCCTGGCCGCGCTGTTCGGCGGCAGCAATCTCCAGGTGAGTGGACCCACCGGGGCAATGACCGTGGTCCTCGTCCCGATCGTTGCCCGCTACGGCACAGAGGCGATCCTCGTCGTCGGCATCCTCGCCGGCGTATTCCTGCTGGCACTCTCCTATGCCGGCGCCGGTCGGGCCATGCGCTATATCCCACTGCCCGTAGTCGAGGGGTTCACGATTGGTATTGCGGTCATCATCGCGCTTCAACAGATCCCGAACGCGTTGGGCATCGACGGCCAATCCAGCCATGCGACAGCGCTGTTCTCGGCGCTGGATGCCGTGGCATTGTGGGTCGCGACTCCCGACTTCGGAGGCCCGGTCATTACAATCGGCGTGGCCGGCACGATGCTCATCGCCGCCCGATTCCGTCCCGGAGCCCCCGTATCGCTGATTGCCGTTGTCATCGCCACGCTCGGGGTCGTCGTCATCAACCTGCCGGTCGCCACGATCGGCTTCATCCCCAGCGGATTGCCGGCCCCGAGAGTGCCGGACTTCCTCTCGGTAGATGTCAGTCGCATGATCATTCCAGCGGTCGCCGTCGCGGCACTTGCGGCGCTGGAGAGCCTGCTCTCGGCGACCGTGGCGGACGGCATGCGGGTCGGCGAGCGGCACGACTCGGATCGTGAGCTGTTCGGCCAGGGCATCGCCAACCTCGTTGTGCCGCTGTTCGGCGGTGTACCCGCGACTGCGGCGATTGCCCGCACGGCCGTCAACGTCCGCTCCGGGGCCCGATCGCGACTTGCGTCGATCACGCATGCCGGCGCTCTCCTGATCGTCATGCTCATCGCGGCGCCGCTCGTCGGACAGATCCCACTGTCTGCGCTGGCCGGCGTTCTGATCGCGACCGCCATTCAGATGGTGGAGGTATCCAGCGTCGCGGCACTCCTTCGCTCGACGAGAGCCGATGCGTCCGTCCTCGTGTTGACTGCCCTGACCACGATCGCACTGGACCTCGTGACAGCGGTGATCCTTGGCCTCGTCGTGGCGGGAACGTTTGCGCTCCAGCAGGTCGCGAAGTCAGCGCGAATCGACGAGATCCCGCTGGACGCCGAGGATCACGGCGACGAGGAGTCCGCCCTGCTGGACGAGCACATCGTGGCCTACCGGCTCGATGGACCCCTCTTCTTCGCGGCGGCCCACACGTTCCTGCTCGAGTTGTCTGAGATCAGTGACGTCCGAGTCGTCGTGCTGCGACTGTCGCACCTGGACAGCATCGATGCCACCGGCGCTTCGGTACTGGCAGACACGATTCAGCGTCTCGAGCACCGGCAGGTGAGCGTGCTCCTGTCCGGCATTCGGCCCGATCACCAGACAGTCCTCGCGAGGCTTGGAGTATTCGAGCGGCTGGGATCGAAGCATCACGTGTTCGATACGACGCCGGACGCGATCAACCATGCACGGGCTCATGCGTCACGCCTGATCCACGGTTCAGACCGCACCCCGCGGCCCGCTAGCCTGGACATGGACGCGTTGCCCGGCCAACCGCCGCAGGACGATCGTCCCGACTGACGGGACCCACCATTCCGCCACGTGCAACCGGGGCGTGCACGCGAGCGCTCCGGCCGCCACCATGAGGACCTCGGCCGGCAGACCCCGCCGGTCCGCAAGGGAGGCGGCATGCGTCCCACGATCCGGGTCCTCGACGAGGCGCTAATCGGGCGCATCCTCGACGAGGCCAAGCGCGTTCTGGCCACGACCGGGATGGAGATCCGCGGGCCGGAGCTTCGGCGACGGCTCCTGGAGCACGGCCTGCCGATGGATCCCAGCGGCGAGCGTGTCCTGTTCCCGCGCGACGTCGTTGAGCAGGCGATCGCCAGCGCGCCGTCCTCGTTCGAGCTCTATGACCGTGATGGGAACCCACACGCCAACCTCGGCGGCGATCGCGTCCACTTCGTGCCGGGTTCGTCCGGGCTGAAGGTCATGGACCATCGGACCGGCGAGGTGCGCCTGGCCAACACCACCGACTTCGTCGAGTACATCCGGCTCGCCGATGGCCTCCCGAATATCGCCTACCTCGCGACGGCGTTCTCGACGAACGACGATATCGAAGCCGATGTCTCCGACGCCTGGCGGCTCCGCCTGGCGCTAACGAACTCAAAGCGGCCGATCGTCTCGGGCGCCTTCACTGAGCACGGCGTCGCGCGCATGGTCGAGATGATGGCGCTCTTCCGACGGGATCGGGCCGATCTCATCGCCCGTCCGATGTCGATCTTCACGATCACCGCGAGCGGCAACTTCCGGTACAGCGAGGACTCCTGTCAGAACCTCATTGACTGTGTCGAGGCCGGCATCCCGGTGGAGATCGTGCCGGTCACCCTCCAGGGGCTGATCGCCCCGGTGACGACGGTCGGCGCGACGGTCTTCCACACGATCGACGTACTGGCCGGGATCACGATGGCGCAACTCATTCGGCCCGGGGCGCCCGTGCTGTTCGGCGGTGCGCCGGCCACGTTCCACATGAAGATCGCGAGCTCACCGATGGCCGCGATCGAGGCGCTCCAGCTGGACGTGGCGTACGTGGAGGTGGCGAAGGCCCTTGGCCTCCCATGCCAGGCGTACATGGCGCTGTCGGACGCGAAGGTCCTCGATGCGCAGGCCGGGGCGGAGACGTTCGGAAGCGCGCTCCTCGCAGCCCTCGCGGGCGTGAACAGCGTGTCCGGGCCCGGGATGCTCGATTTCCTGCTCGTGTTCAGCCTGCCGAAGCTCGTCTTCGACGACGAGGTCTGCGCCCAGGTCCTCCACTTCGTCCGGGACGTCAAGCCGGTCGATGACCTGCCGGCCGACGCGCTCATCGCTCACCTCCTGGCCGACCTGCACCTGATCATGGCCGAGCACACAACCGCGCACTGGCCTACGACCCTGCACCTCCCAAGCCGGGTCTGGGAGCGGGACAACCGCGAGAACTGGGTGAAGGCCGGTGCGCCGGACACGTACGCCCGCTGCGTCGCCGAGGTGGATCGCCGGCTGGCCGCGTACCAGCCGGTGGACACGGACCCGCGAACCGTGGAGGAGCTGGACCGGATCATTCGGAGCGGCCTGCGGGAGCAGACGGAACTGCCGTTCGTGCCGCCGGCCCCGGAGGCTGTTGCGCTCGAGGATCCTTCGACCGGACGACGAC
Organism: uncultured Chloroflexia bacterium; assembly: GCA_963697415.1. Classification (GTDB taxonomy): domain Bacteria; phylum Chloroflexota; class Limnocylindria; order Limnocylindrales; family CSP1-4; genus UBA5189. The sequence goes on along the minus strand of CAVONW010000003.1, from coordinate 1,472,621 downwards.
ACAATCGACGCCGCGGCCTCTGAGGCGGGTCGCTCAGGGCGTGACCGTGATGGTCCCGCTCATGTCGGCGTGAATCGTGCAGGTGTACGGGAACTCCCCGATTGTCGTGAAGGTGTGTGCGTAGGTGCCGCCGCTGCCGACCACCTCGCCGCCGAAACTCCCGTCCTTGCCAGTCACCGTGTGCGCCCGCCGGCCCGTATTCCCCCATGTCACGGTGGTCCCGACCGCGACGACCAGATCTGCGCGGCTGAATCCGTTGTCGAAGATATCCACCGAGGCGATCGGGCCCCCGGGCACTGGGGAAGGCTCCGGTTCGGGGGATGTCGGCGCCGCGGCCGTTGGGCTCGAAGGTACGGCGACAGGCGATGTCGTTGCGGCCTCCGACGCACGGAGCGTGGGGCCGGCGGGGGCCGGCGCGCCACCTCCGCAGGCGGTCGCCGCGAAAGCGACGGCGACACCGAGCGCGAGAGCACGCAGGGACGTGCTGCCGATCCTCAACGGGCACGCATCCGGTTGTTCTTCGGATCGTGGGTGAGCTCCGCAAGCCCGAGGGACTCGAGGAGCGGCGGCAGGTACATCCCGAAGCGGCCGCGGTAGCCCTTCCGGAGGCCGTACCAACCGCCAACAGGATTATCGGCGGCGCGGCCCCAGGCCTCGATCGACCCGTCCGCGGCGGGCTTCTGCTCGTCGGCCGCGCCGAGTGGCATCCAGTCGCCGTGCGCCTTGAGCATTGCGTGCAGGTCCTCGATCGCCCGGAGGTTGTACTTCAACTGCGTGGAACCGACCTGGCAGACGAGCGCCGGCGGATCGGCGGTTTCGTCGCGCCACATCTGGTACTCAGAGGTTCCCGGCGCCGTCTTCAGGTTCCAAGGGTCCGCTCGCGTTCCGCTGCCGGTTCCGGCCATGTCGCCCTCCGTCAATTTCGTTCGCCCTGGAGGGCGTTGGGCAAGTCAACCACGGTTGGGGATGTAGGGCAACGGGCAACGCGCGCCGCCCAGCCGGATGTTCGCCAGACCCGATCGCGCAACCGCGGCGCCCGCCGCGACGTCACACCGGCATGAACCGACTACCAGCTCTCCTCGCGTCCGCCATCCTCCTGGTCGCCTGTGCCGGGACGACTTCCCCGGCGCCAGCCTCACCCGCCGGCATCGAGCTTGCGCGCGCGGATGTGGCACGGTCCTCCGCTGACCCGGGCCGTGCCGGCGCGGCAGCCGAGGCGATCAACGCCTTCGGGCTGGAGCTCTACGCGCGGATGGCGACCGAGCCGGGCAATCTCGTTCTCTCACCGGCCAGCGTCGCGATCGCACTGTCCATGGCCCGGGCGGGCGCCCGTGGGACAACGGCCGACGAGATGGACGCCGTGCTTCACGGCTTGGGCTCGGACGAGCTGGCGGACGCGGTCAACGCCCTCGACGCGGCCCTGGCCGCCCGAAACGGCACGTTCAAGGACGCGACGGGCGAGCTGCATGACGTCAGCCTCCGGATCGCGAACGCGCTCTTCGCGCAGCGCGACCTCGAGCTCCAGGCGGCTTATCTCGACGCGATGGCCCGCCGGTTCGGAGCGGGCGTCCAGCTCGTCGACTACGTGGCGGACGCCGAGGCCGCTCGTCGGGCGATCAACGACTGGGTCGCCGGCCAGACCGAGGACCGGATCCCCGAAATCCTCAAGCCGGGCGACGTGTCTGCCATGACCCGCCTCGCGCTCGCCAACGCGATCTACCTCAAGGCCCCCTGGCTGTATCCGTTCCCCGAGGACAACACGGCACCCGGCTCCTTCCGGCTGGCCGATGGCTCCTCGATCCAGGTGCCGATGATGCGGCTGTCGGAGACCCTCCCGTACGCCGACGGCGACGGGTGGGCGGCGGTCGAGCTCCCGTACGTGGGCGCCGAGCTGGCGATGCTGGTCGTGGTACCCGACGAGATGACCGCCTTCGAGGCCGGCTTTGGTCCGGCGGTCCTGGCCGAGATCGTCGGGTCGCTCGACACGCCGCAGGTGGACCTTTGGATGCCCTCGTTCGACATCGAGTCGCGCGCCGATCTCGGCGAGCTCCTCGCCGTCCTCGGGATGCCGACCGCCTTCGACCCGAGCCGGGCCGACTTCGGCGGGATCACGACCCAGGAGCAGCTCTTCATCTCGGCCGTGATCCACCAGGCGAACATGACCGTCGATGAGGCCGGCACGGAGGCCGCCGCCGCCACGGTGGTCGGCATGGACACGACCGGTGCTCCGATTGACCAAGTGGAGCTCCGGGTCGACCGCCCGTTCCTCGTCGTCCTGCGCGACCGCACGACTGGTGCCGTCGTCTTCCTGGCCCGGGTGGCAGATCCGGCCGCGACTCGCTGATCGCCGGCAAGCGCCTGCCTCGGCGCCGGCCTTGGCACCGGCGCCGGAGAATCCCCGAATGCCCACCCCCGGGGCACTGGAGAACGTCGAGCTCCGGGGATCCCCGTCTCCTGGCCCGATTCCGGCGCGTTCCACGCCGCGTGCCCCCGTGGTGAGCATTGGCCAGGGTTCTCGGGCGCGCGGCTCCGTTGAACCGGCTGCCGGACCACGGTTCTTCGGCGAGTGCCATCCCGGCGAGCATTCGGGGGAAACCTGGAGGCCGGAGTGGTCAGGCCGACCCGGCGGCCTCGAGGCGGAGGCGCGTCACTCGGGGCGATCGGCCTCGATCTCGCGCTTCCGGCGCTCAACGAAGGCATCGATCGCCTCGGCAGCCGCCGGCTCCATCGGGGGCGGCTCGAACTCGGCCAGGAGCTGCTTCCAGACGCCGTTTGCCCGCTCGGTGGCGGTCCGACCGCCGTCCTCCTGCCACGTCTCGAAGTTTCGCCAATCGCTGAGGATCGGTCGGTAGAAGGCGTGCTCGAAGCGCTCGATGGTGTGGGCCGTCCCGAAGAAGTGCCCACCCGGCCCGACCTCCGCGATCGCGTCCAGCCCCAGCGTGGCGTCATCGACGACGAGGGGTTGGAGAACCTCGGACATCATCTGGAGGATCTCCGCGTCCAGGATCAGCTTCTCGAACGACGCGGTCAGTCCACTCTCCAGCCAGCCGGCACCCTGGTAGATCAGGTTGACGCCGGACATCACCGCGCCCCAGACGGACATCTCGGACTCATATGCCGCCTGGGCATCGACGGTCGGAGACGCGTTGACATTCGAGGAGCGCCACGGCAGCCCGTAACGACGGGCAAGCTGACCGGTCGCGATCTGGGCCTTCACGTACTCGGGCGTGCCGAACGCGGGGGACCCGGTTCGCATGTCCACGTTGGAGGTGAAGCCCCCGTAGACGAACGGACTTCCGGGCCGGGCGAGCTGCCCGAGCGTCACCATGAACAACACCTCGGCGTTCTGCTCGGCGAGTGCGCCGGCGAGCGTGATCGGGCTCATCGCGCCGGACAGGCTCATCGGCGTTGCAATGACCGGCTGGCCGTTTTGTGCCATCTCGATGAGGCCCTCGGACATCTGGCCATCGAGTCGGAGCGGGCTGTTCGAGTTGATGACGGTCATCGTGGAGGGTTCGCGGATCAGATCGTCCCGCGACACGCCGCGGGCGATCGCGATCACCTCCAGGGCATCGTCCACCGTGGCCCGGCCGTAGCCGAGGCAGTGCCACGATTTGTCGAGCAGCGTCGCGAACGCGCGGTACATCTCGAGGTGACGGATCGGCACCGGGATGTCGGTCGGCTCCAGGGGTCCTCCGCCCTCCTGGTGGAGGACATCCAGCGAGCTGATGACCCGGACGTAGTCGCACATGGTGTCGAACGTGCCCGGCCGCCGGCCGCGGTCCAGATCGGACACGAACGCGGGGCCGCCGACGGCGCAGAAGACGAGATTGGAGCCACCGATGTCGACGTATCGCTCTGCATTCCGGGCGTGGACGCGGAACGACGATGGCGTGCCACCCACGAGTTCCTCCACCTGGTCCGGGTCCAGACGGACGCGACGGGTGGAGAGATCCACCTGCGCGCCGGCTTGCGTGAAGATGTCCAAAGCCCGATTGCCGAGCACCTCAACGCCGACCTCGGACAGGATCCTCAGCGACGCCTGATGGATCGCCTCGAGCTGGTCTGCGGACAGGATCTCGAGCGGACGGAACGGGTTGACGAGGCGCCGCCACGGGAGGCGCGGCACGCCGCCGCCGATCCGGCGGTCCTTGCGGCGCGTGGCGGTGCGGGTTCCGTCCAAATCTGCGTCCATCCGGCCCGACGATAGCGGCCGTCGCGTCCACTGTCACAATCTGTGCCATGGACCGGATCGACCTTCGCTCGGACACGGTCACTGTCCCCACGCCGGGGATGCGCGCGGCGATCGCTGCCGCAGAGGTCGGCGACGACCAGTTCGGCGAGGACCCGGCCATCAACCGGCTCCAGGAGCGGGTTGCCGACCTCCTGGGGAAGGAGGCCGCCGTCTGGTTGCCGACCGGCACGATGGCGAACCAGGTCGCGCTCCGGGTCCTCACGCGGCCCGGGGACGATGTCGTGGTCGCCCAGGAGGCGCACGCTGTCTGGCATGAGACCGGCGCGAGCGGGGCGAACGCCGGGGTCCAATTCACGGCGATCGGCGAGGACGGAGTCTTCTCGGCCGATGACGTCGCCGCCGCGATCAAGCCACGCGGACACCTCCTGTACCCCCCAACGACACTGGTGGAAGTGGAAAACACGCACAACCGGGCCGGCGGCGTGATCTTCCCCCAGGTCGAGGCGGCGCGGGTGGTGGCGCTGACGCGGGAGCGTGGGGTGGCCACGTACCTCGATGGGGCGCGGCTGTGGAACGCCTCGGTGGCGCAGGGCCTGTCGGTCGGCGAGCTGGCTGCGGGCTTCGATCTCGTCAGCGTGGGACTGTCGAAGGGGCTCGGGGCGCCGGGCGGCGCGCTCCTCGCCGGTTCACGTGAGTTCGCGCCGGCGATCCTCCGCTACCGGCGGATGGCCGGCGGCGCCATGCGCCAGGTCGGGTTCTTCGGGGCCGCCGGGCTGTACGCACTGGATCACCACATCGACCGGCTGACCGAAGATCACGTGAATGCCCGGGCGATCGCCGAGGTTCTTGCCGGCAGCGAGCGAGTGCGGCTCGATGTCTCTGCCGTCCAGACCAACATCATCGTCTTTGATCTCACGAACGACGCGCCGGACGCGGCGACGGTGGTTTCTCGCGCGCGCGGGCGCGGCGTCCTCGTCGTCGCCTTCGGCCCGCGACGGGTCAGGGCAGTCACCCACCTGGACGTCGATGCTGCGGCCTGCCGCCGCGGGGCCGAGATCCTCGTCGAAGCGATCGACGGCGGCGAAGCCTGAGGGCTCGGGCCGGACCTCAGGTCCGGAGGGTCAGGCCCGGGCATCAGGCCCGGGCATCAGGCCAGGGCGCGCTCGACGGGATCGGACGGATCCGCGCCCGGGGCAACGGCCTCCCCGCCCAGCCGGCCCCAGCCGCCCCGTGCCGCCGTGGCACCGGTGAGGGCAGGCCAGCCCTCGCGCTCGATCGTCTCGAGCGTCCCTAGCGCCGCCGCGAGTGCTCCCGCGGCGTGCTCGCGCGCGACACCGCCGAGTGCACGATCTCCGAGGACGCCATCGAGATCGCGGGCTACCTCGCTGACGGCCCGGGAGGACTCCGCCGCCGCAACGACCCCGCCCGCATGGGCCAGCCCGCGACGAAGGATGAGACTGACGCCGCTGCCCGGCTGGACGGCCGCCGCGATCGCCGGCCAGAGGCCGGAATTCTCGGGCCCGGACGGCTCGACAAATGCAAGCGGATGGTCTGTCAGGAGCGCGCGACGAAGGGCGATCTCGGCTGCGGCCCTGGCAGGCGCGTCCGGTTCCCCCGCCAGCCATGCCGGCAACGCCCCGACGACGACCTGCGCCGCGGGTAGGCCACCGACGACGGCGAGGCTCGCCGCGAGAATCTGGAGCGCGAGAGCCCGCCCAGAGCGCGTTGCCGGATCCGAGTTGACTCCGGCGTCGAGATCCGGCGCGACGACGAGGGGTCCGGAGCCAAGGTGGATCACTGCTCCGGCTCGGCGGATGACGCGGACGGCGAACGAGAAGTCCGCCAGCGCTCGCGCCGGGTCCACACCCGTGATCACGACCTCGCGCATCGGATCCAGGTCCAGGAGATCCACCCTCTCGAATGCCGCGACGACCGCGCCCTCCGGGCCTGCGAGCGCGGCCGGGGCGATGGCGAGCCGAACATAGGCGCCCCGTTCGGCGGCCGACCGGTCCAGCACATCCCGCAGCCGGGCGATCCCGCGCTGGCTGCCCGCGGGCACGGGCTCAGTCTCGGAGTCGGCTCCGGCCGGCCTCGGCCGCCAGGCAACCTCATGTCCGAGTTCGCCCAGCCGGGTCGCGAGCTCGCGCACGACTGGCACCTCGACGCGAAGGAGATCGAGGCCGGCACGAACCAGCTCCGCGGCCTCGTCCGCCGCGGACTCGAGGTTCGCCTCCAGGAGCGTGGTCCCGATCCACGGCGGCTGCCGATCACGCAGAACACCCAGGAGCTCCTGGCGGGCAACCCGGTTGGCGTCGATCCGGGCCACGGCCGAAGCAATCAGGCCGCCAAGGTGTTCCGAGGCGGCCGCCCGGCGATCCGGTTCGGCCAGCAGCTCCGCCTCGAGGCCGAGGTCCACGACGCCGTCAGCCACATCCAGCGCCAGTGACTGCGGGCTGCTGTCGTACTCGAGCAGGGCGACCGCGAATGGGAGACCGACTCCCGCGGCGAGCCGATCCTGTCCGCCACTCACGTACCGATCGACGACCTCCGCCGCGAGCGGGCGACCCTCACGATCGATGCCGCTGACGCCGATGAGTCGAAGGATTGCGCGCTCCCGGCCGAGCGTTGTGGCAGAGGCTCCGGCTGCGGCCAGCGTCGCGGCCAGAGAACGGACGCGCTCCAGCAGCTGCTCGCGCTCCGCGGCGAATTCCCCGGTCCCGAGCGATGGCGCCATCGCCCAGAGGATACGGCACCCGTCGCGGCCACCCATGCGGCTGTCCGGCGCCGCAACGGGGCGCCGCTGTCCGGCGCCGCAACGGGGCGCCGCAAAGTCGCGCCGCAACGTGGCGCCACGTTGCGCTCGACCGGACCACCAGTCCGCTATTCGGGGCCGCGGTGTCGCGCATGGGACGGCAAGTCCGGAATCCGACGTCCGGCGGCCGTCTCGGGCCACCGCAGGCGCCGCGTTCGGGACTGCCAGTCCAGAGAAGCGCACGTGGGCTCGAGATTCCGGACTACCAGTCCGTTCGAGCTGGGCATGCCATGGCCGTCCCCGGCGACTCAGCCCGGCGGCAGCGGCCCCTCCCGGGCCGGGGTCCCGATCCAGACGTGCCCATCGGCAAAGCGTTCGGCCTTCCAGATCGGCGCACGTGCCTTCGTCTCGTCGATGGCGTAGGCGGCCGCCGCGAACGCCGCGGCGCGATGCGGCGCACACGCGACGATGGCCACGGATGCCTCGCCGAGAGGCACCTCTCCCGTTCGATGAACGATGGCCAGCCGCTCCACGCCGAAACGCGTCGCGATCTCGTCGGCGATCTCGGCCAGGATCGCGAGCGCCATGGGTTCGAGGGCTTCGTACTCCAGCGCTTCCACGTCCCGGCCGGCGTGTCGGGCGGCCGCCGACTCCTGTCCTGGGGCCGGCGTACCGGGCGACACCCGGGTGATCCCGAGGAACCCGACCACCGCGCCGTCCTCAGGTGTCGCGAGCTGCGCGGTCAGTGCCGCCAGGATCCCGGTCTCGAACGGTGCCTCCCGGATTTCCAGGATCCGGCGCCCGTCCGCGCCGCCGCTTACCGGCGGAATCACGGCAATCTCGTCTCCATCGGCGAGTGGCTCCGTAGCGTCCGCGTACGTCCCGTTTCGGGCAAATCGGACCGAGGACCGTCCCGCCGCGAGCACGGAATACCGGTCCACGAGCACCACCCAGGCATCCGCGATGGTCGCCGGCACGCGGAGTTCGAGGGTCACCTCCCGTGCGCCGGCCAGCTGCCGCTGGGCCGCGAACAGGAGGACCCTTACCCGGATCGGGACGCCGGTGTTCATGGTCGCCAGGCCGCAACGAGCAGGCCGTCGCCGACTGGCAGGATCGACCCGGTGAATCGCGGGTCAGCAAGGACTCGGGCACAGAAGGCGCGAAGTGCATCCGTGCGATCACCGGGCCGCGACGGGCGGGCGCCTGACGTCTTGCCGCTCCACAGGACGTTGTCGGCCACGACGAGCGCGCCCGGAACCAGCCGCGGAAGGAGAGCCTCCAGATACGCCGTGTATTCCTCCTTGAGGGCATCGATGAAGACAAGGTCGAAGGGCCCCGCGAGCGCCGGGACGCCGGCGGCGAATGCTTCGAGGGCCGGCGAGTTGACGACGTCGATCCGCTTGTCCGCGATGCCCGCGGACCGCCAGTGTGTGCGCGCCACGGCGGTCCGTGATGCGTCGGGGTCGATCGTGACGATGTGCCCGTCGGCCGGCTGGCCGAGCGCCATCCACAGCGTCGAGTAGCCGATGGCCGTGCCGACCTCGCAGATCCGGCGCCGATCGGCCGCCAGCGCGGCGAGGACGCGGCCGGCCTCCCGATCGAGAATCGGGACGCGGCCGGGTACCGCGGCCACTTCGATGGCGGCGAGGGCGGGGTGAACGGGAAGAGCCAGGGATTCGATCCAGTCCAGGTCCTGGGCCGTCGCGATCCACGTGTCATCCGAACGCATTTCGTCTCCTAGACCAACAGGCCGGCGCCGAAGTACAGGCCGGACGCGAGGATCGTGCCGGACGCGATCGTGCCGACGTTGATGTAGAGCAGGCCGGTCGCGGACTCCATGGACCGCGTCCGCGCCGTCTGGATCGCGGCCCAGCTCACGACCAGCGGGAAGACGATCCCCACGATCAGGCGAAGCCAGACGAACAGCGCCCACGATCCGGTCAGTGCGCCAAGACCGCTGACGCCGGCGGGTCCGGCGCCGATCACGACCCAGGCCCCGAAGGCAACGAGCTGCGCGGCAACGATCCACGCCAGGACCCGAGCGAACATGACAAGCGGCGCCTCAGCGAGCTTCGGGGTCACGAGGTACCAGTGGCCGAGGATCATCGCGGCCAGGACTCCGCCGGTCGCACCGGCCAGCAGGCTGAACTGGATGAACAAGGCGAGCGAACCGAGCGGTGAACCGCCCCACGCCAGTGCCCCGGCTCCGAGCGCGGCCGCGCCGGCCGCGAGACCCGCGATCCCGATCACCGGCGTCCGGCGGCCACGGGCGATCGCGACGACATACGCGGCCGCGAACACGACGAGCGCCCACAGGGCCGCCAGCCTGGGCCCGTCCCAGCCCGGGTCCACGGGCACGGGCGTGCCGGCCGAACCCGTCGGCAGGGCACCGTCGGACAGCACCGCGAGGAGGGCGAGCAGAACGGCGCAGAACGCGGTGAAGCCGAGGTAGCCGCGCGTCGCGTCGGTTCGAAGCCGGCCCAGAACGACCGCCCCGAACGAGCCCACCGCCGTTGCGGTCAGGACCGTCCAGTTGATGAAGGCGAGGTTCTCGGCGATCTGCTCCGCAGGCATCAGCCGAGTGTACGATGACCGCGGAGGTAGGCCATGCGACGCGACGGCGGGACGGCGATCACCTGGTTCGGCCATGCATGCGTGGAGGTCGTCAGCCCGGGCGGCAAGACGATCCTGTTCGACCCGTGGTTCGGCAACCCGATGAGCCCGCGGGCACCGGAAATGGTCGAACGGTGTGATCTACTGCTCGTCACGCACGGGCACAGCGACCACGTCGGTGATGCGCTCCGGATCGGCTCACGGACGCGACCGGCCTGGCCCGCGATTCACGAGCTATCGCTATGGCTGTCACGCAACTACGCGGCGGCGGACCGGGTCATCGGCATGAACAAGGGCGGCACCGTGGAGGCGGCCGGGCTCCAGGTGTCGATGACCTCGGCGGATCACTCCTCCGGCGAGTGGAACGCGGACGGAGCAACGCTGCACTACTTCGGCGAGCCGGTCGGGTTCGTGGTGGGGCTCGAGGACGGGACGCGTGTCTACCACGCCGGCGACACCGCGCTGTTCGGCGACATGCGCCTGATCGGGGAGCTGTGGCATCCGGATATCGCGCTGCTGCCGATCGGGGGCCACTACACGATGGACCCGGAGGCGGCGGCGATCGCGGTCGAGTACCTGGGCGTCGGGCACGTCATGCCCATTCACTACGGGACGTTTCCGATCCTGGCCGGCACCCCGGGACAGCTGCGCGCGGCTCTGGCAGCACGCGGCCTTGGGGATGTCACGGTCCACGCACCGGCGCCGGGCGAGACCTTCCGAATCTGAGCCACGGCCGGGCGAGCCGGCGCGTGGGCCGGGCGAGCCGGCGCGCTCCGCGACGGGTTCGCACGCCAACAGTCCCGGTCCGGGGTGGGACGTTCGAGTGGCTGCGCGAGGGCACCACCGCCTGCGATACCAATCCCGACACTTCCGCACACCCCTCGAAGGGATCGATGCCGCTCACGCATTCTGACAGCCCCAGCGCACTCGGCGACATCTCGGACGGCCCTCACAGCCTGCGTCTCTTCAAGCTGCGGCTGGGCCTGACACTGGTCGCTGTTGCGCTCCTGCCGGTCGCCGTGATTGCGCTCGTGAATGCCGGCGGGCGGCCGTTCCAACTCCCGCTCGCCCTTGCCGTCCTGGTGCTGGTGATCGTTGCATTCACCTGGTGGATGGGGCGCCAGATCCTTGCCCCCGCCGCCGCCTTCGCGGCGCAGAGCTCGCACTTCAAGGCTCTCTACGAGTCTGCCCGCGAGGCCTCGTTGGTGGACAGCCTGACCGGACTCGGAAACCATCGCGCCTTCCAGGAGGCAGTCGCGCGCATGGTCGAGCAGTCGCGTCGGTACGGCAACACCTTCAGCCTCATTCTCCTGGATATCGATGAATTCAAGCGCGTCAACGACACCCGCGGTCACTCCGTGGGCGACGACCTCCTGGCCGAGGTCGGCGGCCTCATCCGTGCCGTGATCCGCGGTTCTGACGCTGGGTTCCGAATCGGTGGCGATGAGTTCGCCGTCCTGCTTGCCGAGACCGACGCCGGTGGCGCTGCGATCGCAGCCCGCCGGATCCTGAGCCGTGGGCTCGAGGCCCGCGGGACAGGACGGTACGGTGGATCGATCTCCTTCTCCGCCGGTGTCGCTTCCTGCCCGGAACACGGCGCGACGCGCGCCGAACTTACGGCCCAGGCGGACGCGGCCCTGTACCGCGGCAAGCGGGCGGGCCGGACGGTCGTGACGGTCTTCGATCCGAATGAGGACCGCGGCCACGTGGACGAGAACATGCGCGCCGAGCTGTCGGCATCCATCGCCACGGTCATCGAATCGCGCCAGCTCAGCCCCGTCTATCAGCCGATCGTCCACCTCCCTACCGGCCGGATCCTCGGCTATGAGGGACTCATCCGGATCGGCCCGGCATCCAGCTTCGCGCATACCGGCGCTCTCTTCGATGCCGCTGAGATCGCCGGACGTGTCCTCGAGCTCGATCGGGCGGCACTCGATGTCGTCCTGGGCGGATCGGGCGAACTGCCCGAACAGACGCTCCTCAGCATCAATGTCTCGCCGCACAGCTTCGAGGCGCCCGAGTTCAATGCCACGGTCCTCCTGGCGATCCTGCGGCGACATGGAATGACCCCGGACCGGGTCGTCCTTGAGTTGACCGAACGCGACGCGATCCACAATCCGGACCGCGTCCGCGAGGCGATCCACGCCCTGCAGGGTGCTGGGGTTCGCGTTGCGGCCGACGACGTCGGAGCCGGCAACGCGGGTCTCAGACTCCTCAGCCAGTTCCGTTTCGATGTCGTGAAGATCGACCTGTCCCTCGTTCAAGGCGGAGCGAGCCAGGACCAGACCATGGGCGTCCTGACCTCGCTCGTTGGTATGGCTCGCCAGTGGGGAGCGCTGACCATCGCCGAGGGCGTGGAAACGGCCGACCAGCTACGCATGATCCGCAGCCTTGGGATTGATGCCGCGCAGGGCTACCTGCTCGGCCGGCCGGGCCAGATCACGGACGTTGCCCACATGGACCTCGACGACCTGGCCGGTGCCATCCAGGTCGGGACGGCGAGGGCGGCGCCGCCGGCAGCGGGGCTCGCCGGCACGCTGCTGCGGGAAACCGCCGCAGCCTCGGCAGGCCGAGGGCAGGTGCCACGAGCGAGGTCCTCCGCGGGTGGTGGATCGACCGAGCCCGTGCTCACCGCGGCGGCCCTGATCGCGTCGGGCGCTCCGAACCCGTTCGCTCCTCGCTGACGACGGGTCCACGGTGCCGGACCGCACCAGATTCGTTGTCGCCAAGAGAGCGCCTCGGGGCCTCTCGTTCGCCCATCGAGTGAGTCGCGGCGTGGGACCGGCCTCAGGCTGCGCATTCTCATCGCCGGGGTCGGGCTCGTGTTGGTGTCGATGGCGAGCTTCGGCGGCGTCAGCGCACCCGTCCCGACAGCGAGTCCGTTGCTGTTGGTCGCACTCCCGCCGGCCCGCCCGACAAGCGCCCTACGCCGTCCCTGACAACGCCCCCAGGTGCTCCATGAGCCGCAGGTTCTCCCGGTAGTCGATCGGGACCTCCGACGTGGGGGCGCACATGGCGCAGTGCCCGGGTTTCGGCGCGGGTTTCGGCCGTGACGCGACCTTCGGCCGCGACGCAGACCCCGCCCGTGACGCGACCTTCGGCCGCGAAGACCCCGCCCGTGACGCGACCTTCGGCCGCGAAGACCCCGCCCGTGACGCTGCCAGCGTCAGATCGCGGGTTTCGCGGGCGATCTCGGGGCCAGGGCGCTGTCCGGGGCCGTGGGTCACGCTGGGCACGGCTGGCGACATCGAGATCCGCGCGCTCAGAGCGACCCGTCCGAGCACGGGCACGCTCGGTGCGTGCTCGGACACGCTCGATCCGAGCCTCGGGGAGCCCACTGCCGAGCGCCGCGCGCCCGCCGTCGAGGCCCCCGGTGGGCCGGGAACTCCAGACATGACGCTGCCAGCGTCATTTCGGGGGCGTGCCGACCGTGGGACTCGGCGCTCTCTCGGGTAACGCCGGCCTGGCGGCCTCGAGAGTGCCCCTCCAGGAGGCGGAGGTGGCGCGGTGGCGCGGTGGCGCGGCGGCGCGGCGGCTCATGCCTTCCAGTGCATCGGGAAGATCCGGCCAGAGCGTGGATCGATCCAGGCGATCGCCGATTCGGCCGGTGGCTCGGACCCGTCAAAGATCGCACGCGCCCAAGCCGTCGACGACCCCGGGTGGCGCGTTCGCAGGAACTGCGGGTACTTCTCGACGAGCTGGCGGTTCGCGGCCGTGTCCACCAGCAGCCAGCCTCGTGCAACCCGGTACGGGCCGTCGTCGCCACCGGCGAGGATCGCGAATCGCTCCAACTCGGCCGCCTTCCGGGCGGTCGACCGGGCGGTCGCGCCCAGGTCCCCGGCGCGGTTGATGATCTCGATGAGCAGCACTGCGCGGCGTCGGTCATCGCACAGGACGACATCTGCGGAGTAGACCGGATCGTGCGGCCGCGTGGTCAGCTCGACGTTCGCGGCGCGGCCGTGCTCGCGCGCCAGCCTGAGCACCAGCTCCTGCGCGGCGAGGTGGCCGGCGTCTCGTGGCCCGGCTGCGCTGCCATCGGTCGAGGCATCCCGCGAGAAGGAGACGGCCAGTGGCCGTCCGAGCGCGAACCCCAGCTTCACCCACAACTCGAGCGGCGCATGTGCACCGTCGCCGCGCTCCATCTCCGCGTACCTCGTACGAGACACGCCGATCTCTTCGCCGACCTGGGCCTGAGTCAGGCGCAGCTTCCTGCGGGTCTCGCGCCCCTCGAGCGCAAGGGTCGCGGCCATCTTCTTCGTTTGGACGACGCCAGCGGTCGCCGTGTCCGTTCCTCGAGCCCGTTGAACCATGCGGGGATCTTCGCCCGTGGCTCTTCACTGGGGATTACCTGGCAGTTCGGCGTGGCGGCCCCCACTCGCACCCCCGGCATCGATGACCCGGCCCGTGACGCTGCCACCGTCAAATCCCGGGTTTCGAGGTGGAGTCAGGCACCCAAGAGGGCCCCGGCGGGCCCCGGCGGGCGCCAATTGGCCGCATGTGCCGAGACCCGAGCCTTCCGACCTGCCTCGCTGAGCACGACCGCTACGGCTCGGACTCGTAGGGCCGCGGACGAGCGCCACACCGCTGCGGCACCTACGTCGCCGAGGCCCGGATCGAGTCGGAAACCCCAGGAATGACGCTCCCGGCGTCGTGCGGGACAGCTTCGTCGACGCGGGCTCAGCGGCGGCTCAGCGGCGGCTCAGCGGCGGCTCAGCGGCGGCTCGTCGTCGCGAGCCGGTGCAGCTCGGGTGACGATGAGCGCGTCCACGGCCACGGCCCCGTCCGGGCCCGCGATCACCGGGTTGAGGTCGATCTCGACGATCTCGGGGTCGCCGGCGATGAGCCGCGAGACCGTGGCCACCAGCTCGCCGACCGCCCTGCGATCCACGATCGGACCGCCACGAAATCCATCAAGGAGGACGGCCGACCGGAGGCGGCCGAGGAGCTGGGTCGCGGACGATGCGTCGATCGGGGCGAGAGCGACGGCTACGTCGTCGATCGCCTCGGCAAGGACACCGCCGAGCCCCACGATGACCAGTGGGCCGACCTGGGCATCGAGCCTGGCGCCCACGATCAGCTCCAGACCTTCGGGCGCCATTGGCTGGACGAGGAGACCCCGGACCCGATGCCCCGACGCGCGTCCGGCCGCGAGCACGCGCTCCGCAGCGGCGCGGACCGTGCCCTCGTCATCGAGTCCGAGGATCACGCCGCCCGAGTCGGACTTGTGCGCCAACCCGGAAGCGTCGAGCTTGATGGCTACCGGCCCACCGAGCTCGCGCCAGGCGGCGACGGCGGCCTCCGCATTCGCGGCCGGCAGGCACGCGATGGTCGAGACGCCGGCGGCGGCGAGTCGGGCGAGGCTCTCGAGCTCGGGCAGCGCGCGTGCCGGGAGCATCGAGGGCGCGGGATCGGCCCCTTCGGAATCCCAGGCATGCGGCGTCCGATCCAGTGAGAGCGCCGGCCATCCCGGGCGGCGCGGCCCCGAGCCGCCGGGATCCGCCCGAGCCTCGCGAGCCGCCTCCCATCCCGAGACGCCGCGGAGCGCAGCGATGGCCTCGCTCGCACCGCGGAGGACCGGCGGCCGCCCACCTCCCGGCCACGCATCGAGCGCGGCGAGGAGCTCCGGCGGCGGCTCTCCGGAGGTCAGCGAGATGACGATCGGCAGGAGCGCGGGACGCTCCGCCGTCACGGTCAGGAGCGGGGCGACTGCCTCGAGACACGACTCGAGCTCCGAGGCCTGGGACCGATACGCAAAGTCGTGCACGAGCCCCAGGACATCGAAGGCGGCACTCCCGGCCATCGCCCTGAATGCCGCTCCGTATGCCGCCTCGGGCTCGTCGGCGCCCCACGGATCCAGCGGGTTCGCGATGAAACCCATCGTGGGAAGCGCCGCGAGGATCTCGGCGCGCGCCGCATCCGGCATCGGCGGGAGCGGGAACCGGGCCGACTCGGCGAGATCGGCCACGAGCGAAGCCTCCCCGGTCGAGACGGTGACGAGACCGGTGCGGCCACGACCCACCCTGCGCCGGGATCGGCGCGCCCCGTCGATCAGCTCCATCGTCTCGAGGAGCTCGTCGAGGTCGCGGCAGCGGATCACGCCGGCGGCCTCGAACGCCGCGTCCATCGCCCGGTCTTCGCCGGCGAGATTGCCCGAGTGCGCGATCGCGGCGGCCCCGGCCATCGCGGAGCGACCGACCTTCACGAGCGCGATCGGCACATCCGTCTGCAGCGCGCGGTCGGCGAGCGCGAGGAAGCGCTCCGGCCGCTTCAGGCCCTCCACGAACAACGCGATCCCGTGGGTGGCGGGATCGTCCAGAGACCAGGCGAGGTGATCGCACAGGTCGAGGACGGCCTCCGCACCGCAACTCACGACGCGGCTGTAGCCCGTCCTCGCGCCGGACATCAGAAAGGCGTTGGCGACCGACCCGGACTGGGCGATCGCGGCGATCCCGCCGCGTGGAAGGTGCGGCGACAGCTCGTCGATGTACGTCGCGACGTTGGTCGTGAAGTCGACGACGCCCATGCAGTTCGGACCAAGGACCGCCATCCCGTAGCGCACGGCAACGTCGCGCACGGCGAGTTGCATGGCGGCCGCCGCGGCGCCGCCCTCCACCACCCCACCTCCGGGGATCACCAGTCCCCGAACCCCGAGCGCTCCGGCCTCCTCGGCCACATCCGCCGCCCGAAGCGGGTTGACGGCCAGGAGGATCAGCTCCGGGACCTCCGGGAGCTCGGCGAGCGACGGGTGGCACGGGGTACCCCACGCTTCCGCGCGCCGCGGATTGACGAAGTAGCAGCGCGTGGCGCTGCCGAGCGCGAGGAGGTTGTCGCGAACGATCGGTGCGATCGTGGAACGTGGTGACGCCCCGACGACGGCCACGGACGCCGGCGCGTACAGGCTTCGAAGGTCGGGCCGCGGCCGATTCGCGGGATCGATGGCTCGCGGCCGGTTCTCGGCATCGATGGCTCCGGCCGGGCTGTCGTCGATGGCTCCGGCCGGGCCGTCGTCGATGGCTCCGGCCGGGTTTCGATCGCCGGCCGTCACGCGAGGACCCGGCCCACCCCGCGCTTCTCGAGCGCCCGGGCGATGATCAACCGCTGGATCTCCGAGGTCCCCTCCCAGATCCGGTCCACGCGCAGCTCGCGGAAGAACCGCTCGGCTGCGGTTGTCCGGAGGTAGCCGCGGCCACCGAACACCTGCACGACGCGGTCGGCGCAGCGGAACGCGGCTTCCGATGCAAACAGCTTCGCGATCGAGGCCTTCGCGTGGACGAGCTTGGGATCGGCACCCGCGTCGGCGAGTCGCGCGCACGCTCGCGTGAGCAGCCGCGCTGCCGCCGCGTCGGCGGCCGAGTCCGCGAGCGGGAAGCTGACGCCCTGGAAGTCGTAGATCCGCTGGCCGAATTGGACCCGCTCCGTCGCGAACGCGACGGCCTCGCTGAGCAGGCGTTCCATCGCCCCGGTGCAGCGCGCCCCGATGTGGATCCGCTCCTCCACGAACCACTCGTTCGTGAGCGCGTCCGCCTCCCCCACCCCGCCGAGCATCGCGTCCGCCGGGACGCGCACGCCCTCGAGCACGAAACGCGGATGCCGGTCCGCGAACGTGTGCATGTGATCGGGATCCGCACTCTGGCGAACCCCGGGCGTGTCGTAGTCGACGAGGAACAGGGTCGGCAGTCGCTCCTCGCCGTCCACGACGTTGACGTGGACCATCATGAAATCCGTGTCATCCGGGCCGGTGACGAACCACTTCTCGGCGTCGATGACGTACTCGCCCGTCTCGGCGTCGCGCACGGCGGTGGCGACGATGGATCGAGCGTCCGAGCCGGCGCCGGGCTCCGTGATCGCGTAGCTGCCCGTTCGCTCGCCGCGGATGGACGGATCGAGGTAGCGCCGGCGTTGCGCCTCCGTCCCGTGCTTCAGGACCTCGTAGCCACCAGGAACGAACGACCAGAGGCCGCCGGTGGACGCCCCGAACTCCTCGTGCACGAGCACCTGCTCCAGCACGGTCCAGCCCTGCCCGCCCAGTTCGCGCGGGATCGAGCCGCCGTTGAGGCGCGCTTCGATCGCGGCCCGCCGGATCTCCATCCCCCACGCGCGCGGCATCCGGCCACCGGCACGCTCGAACTCGATCTCGCGGGGCTGGAGCACCTCGCGGACGAACTGACGCGCCCGATCCCGGAGCTCGTGCTGGGCAGGCGTGAGGTCGTCGCCGGGTTCGGGCGTGGGCGCCGTGGCATCGGGTCGATT
This sequence comes from uncultured Chloroflexia bacterium, assembly GCA_963697415.1. Taxonomy (GTDB): domain Bacteria; phylum Chloroflexota; class Limnocylindria; order Limnocylindrales; family CSP1-4; genus UBA5189. The sequence goes on along the minus strand of CAVONW010000003.1, from coordinate 1,454,811 downwards.
CGTCATCGGCGCCTAGTCTGCCTGTCTCGCCGGCAGACGACACGCCCGGACCGCAGCCCGGGCAACGGGACGCTGCTGCTCAGACCGGCTGGGCGAGGACCATGATTCGAATCTCGGTCATGTCCTCGATCGCCCAGCGCAGGCCCTCGCGGCCGTGGCCTGAGTCCTTCACGCCCCCGTAGGGCATATGGTCGATCCGGTAGGTCGGGATGTCGTTGACGATGACCCCGCCGACCTGGAGCTCACCGAAGGCGCGCCAGGCGTTCGACAGATCGTTCGTGAAGACCCCCGTCTGGAGCCCGAAGAAGCTGTCGTTGACCTGGTGGATCGCGTCCTCGAAGTCAGCAAACCCGAAGACCACGGCCACCGGCGCGAAGGCCTCGTTGCTGCAGACCTGGGCGGTCAGTGGCACGTTCTCGAGCACCGTCGGCGGGAAGAACGTTCCGTCGGCGCGACCCCCGGCCAGCACGCTTGCTCCCAGCTCCACGGCCTCGTCCACCCAGCGCTGGGTGCGGGCGGCGGCGGCCTCGTCCACCATCGGCCCGAGGTCCGTCGTCGGGTCCGCCGGATCGCCGAGCCTGAGGCGCGCCACCCCGGCGAGGAACTTCTCCATGAAGGCCTCACGCACGTCCTCGTGGATGTACATCCGCTGCACGCTGATACAGACCTGCCCGGCATACGAGAACGCCCCGATGAGGATCCGCTTGACGGCCCAGTCGAGGTCCGCGGTCCGGTCCACGATGACGCCGGCGTTTCCACCGAGCTCAAGGACCACCTTCTTGGTGCCGGCCCGCTCCTTCATGCGCCAGCCGACCGACGGGCTGCCGGTGAACGACAGGACCTTGAACCGCTCGTCGGCCACCATCCGGTCTCCGAGCTCGCGCGTCATCGGCAGGATGCTCACCGCTCCCTCGGGCACGCCGGCGGCATCGATGATCTCGCCGACCGTGAGCATCGTCAGCGGATCGCGGGACGGCGGCTTGAGCACCACGGTGCAACCGGCGGCAATGGCCGGTGCCAGCTTGTGGGCCGCGAGGTTGAGCGGGAAGTTGAACGGGCTGATGGCCGCGACGGGACCGGCAGGAAAGCGCCGCGTGATCCCGACCCGGCCCTTGCTGCTGGCCATGAGATCCAGCGGGATGACCTCGCCCACCATCCGCTCTGCCTCCTCGGCGCCGAGACGGAAGGTGAGGACCGCCCGGTCGACCTCCACGAGCGCATCACGGATCGGCTTGCCGGCCTCGAGCATGATCAGGTGCCCCAGCTCCTCGCGGCGGGCCATGATCCCGGCGCTGATCTCGCGAAGGATCCGACCGCGCTCGTAGGCGGGCAGGGTCCGCGTGACCTCGAACGCCCGGACCGCCGCCGCAACGGCCTCGTCGTACTGCTCCGGCGTCGCGTTGAACGTGGATCCGGCCGGGTTGGCCGGGTCCGCGGGGTTCTCGACGAGGAGCACGTCGTCGGACTCCACCCAGCGACCGGCGAGGTAGATCGGGTGGGGCTTTGTCGCGGTGAGGGTCATGACAGCGTGAGCTCCGTTCGGACGGGGAGATGATCGCGACATCGTACCGCGAGCCGGGTCCACCTCCCGACACAGGGCCCGTGCGTCTCATGCATGCTTGCCGCTCGTGAACCGCCTCCGGTGGCTGATCCTCGCCACGGTCCTGCTGATTGCCGCGCTGGTGATCCTCGGGGCCGTTCTGCAGCCGCGCGACGGCGCAGCGCGCGCGTCCTCCCCGCCTCCGGCGGGTTCCCCCGCGCCGACCACATCGATGGCCGCGGTTGCCCCCGGAACCGTGCTCGGGCTGACCGGCCTCCTCGACCTGCTCCCGGTTCGCGCGGAGGATCGGACCGGCTACGACCGCTCGCTGTTCGTGCACTGGATCGACGCGGACGGCGATGGCTGCGACACGCGCAGGGAAGTCCTCATCGAGGAGGCCGTCGTGCCTCCGAGGGTGACGGCCGGCTGCCACCTCAGCGGGGGGCGCTGGCACAGCCCCTACGACGGCCTCGCGACGACGAAATCGAGCACCTTCGACGTCGATCACGTGGTGCCGCTCGCGGAGGCGTGGGACTCGGGCGCCTCGGCCTGGACGCCGGATCGGCGGATGCGCTTCGCCAACGATCTCGGCGTTCCGTGGAGCCTCATCGCCGTATCGGCGAGCTCCAATCGGGCCAAGAGCGACGGCGATCCGGCGGACTGGCTGCCGCCACTGGCGGGTGTGCGCTGCGAGTACGTGGCCGGCTGGCTGGCCGTCAAGGTCCGCTGGAACCTGGTGATCGATGCCCGCGAACTGGAGGCGCTGAAGCCGTTGGCCCGCGAGTGCCCGGACACGATGCCCGTCGCGCCGGTGCCGTGATGCTCCAAGGCACAGGCTGGACCAGCCATGCGAGACTCCCTCCAGCGCAGTCAGGAGACCCCGACCGCCCGGCGCCTCGGGGCCGAAACACGGAGGAATCTCGAGATGATGGCTGAGTTCAGGGAGTTCCTGCTCAAGACCAACGCCCTGGCCCTGGCGGTCGGCGTGATCATCGGCGCGGCCGTTGGCGGCGTCGTCAACTCACTGGTCAACGACATCATCATGCCGCCGATCGGGAAGGTGCTGGGCAATGTCGACTTCAGCCAGCTGAAGCTCGTGCTCACCGAGGCAGTCGGCGGTGATCCGGCGACCGAGGTCGCGATCCGTTGGGGCGCGTTCATCAACGCGATCATCGCGTTCGTGATCATTGCTTTCGTGGTCTGGCGCATCTCCAAGATGTTCATCAGGGAAGCGCCCGAGGCCCCCGCCGCGCCTAGCAAGTCCTGCCCGTTCTGCAGGCAGTCGAACGCGGTCGACGCGTCGAAGTGCATGCACTGCGCGAGCGCCATCTGATCTGAGGTCCCCGCGCTGGGTCTCACGGCCCGCCGGCGACGGCGGGCCGTTCCGTCTCCGGCGCTCAGCCTCCGATCGGTCCCCGGGCGCGCGGGTAGGACCCCAGGATCCTGACCATCGTCGTAGCCGCGCGGAGGTCCTCGATCGCCGAGGCATAGGCCGGATCTGAGGCATCCGCGTCGACGTCGGCCCAGAAGACGTACTCCCACGCGGCGGTCCGGCTCGGCCGAGACTCGAGCGAGGAGAGGTTGACGCCGCGCGTGGCAAATGCCTGGAGGGCCCGGAGGAGCGTGCCGGGCTCGTTGCGGACCGCGAAGGCGATCGTCGTCCGGCGCGGGCCGTCGGCAGGCAGGCCGGCGCCGGCTGCGCTCACGCCGATCCGACCCTTCCCCGCGATCACCAGGAAGCGCGTCCGGTTGTCCGCCGCCCCCTGGATCCCGTCGGCGAGCACCGCAAGACCGAACAGCGCGGCAGCCCGCGGCGAGAGGACCGCGGCCGCGCCCAGCTCCCCGGTGTCGCGGATGATCTTGCCCGCTCCCGCGGTGTTGTACGTGGTCAGCGTGGTCCACGCGCGCGTGCGCAGGAAGGCCTCCGCCTGGCCGAGCGCCTGGACATGTGAGTAGACCCGCGTGATCTGATCGAGGGACTGGCCGGGTAGCGCCGCGAGGCACAGCCGGACCGGGACCACCACCTCGCCGACAACGGCCAGATCGTGTTCCAGCAGGAGGTCATAGTTCTCGCGAACGGTCCCGTTGAGGAGGTTCTCGATCGGGATCACGCCGGCCGCCGCCGAGCCCTCCGTGACCGCGCTGAACACGTCCCGGAAGCTCCCCACCGGCTGCCGTGGGACGTCGCCAAATGCCGCGACCACGGCGTCCTCGGCGAACGCACCCGGCTCGCCCGCGTACGCAACAGGCCCGTCCGGGGCGCGCAGCATGGCGTCGGCCGAGGTCACCAGGCGCCGGGCCTACTTCTCGAACCAGGCCGTGGTGTCGTGCTGACCCTCGTCCCGGTCAAACTCGGCGCGTTCGCCCGACGCCGGCCCGCGCGACGCTTCTCGAGCGGCACGCTTGCCCTGGCCTGCGACATCGGCGGCGCCGGCCCAATGCTCCTCATCCAGCATCGCGTTGAGTGCCTCGACGTAGGCCTCGATCGAGGCGGCGATGATGTTCGTGCTGCGAGACGACCCCTCGTACTCCCCCGTCCCCCGGGCTCCTTCGGCCGTGGCCGGCGGCAGGATCCGGACGCTCACGAGCCCCTCGGCGGCCGGTCCCTCGGCCATCGCGTGGACGTCGTAGCCCACGAGCCGCGGGTGGCCCGCCAGGACGTCGGCCAGCGCCGCGTCCACGGCGCCGAAGAGCGCATCGACGGCGCCATTCCCCTGCGACGAGGCCTGCCAGTGATGGTCCCCAGCCTCGATGATCACGGCGCCCCGGCTCTGGGTGTTGCTGCCCGAGGTCACGGTCCAGCGTGCGAGGTGCAGTGCGTCGTCCTGGGGCATCGGGCTACCTCCCGGGAGTGACCGTGGTGAAGTGGCGTTCGTCCCGGCGTCGGAGCTCGGCGCCGGACTTCCAGATCGCGTATTCGAGGCTGTCGGCGAGGGCGATCGCCGAGGCGGCGATGATGTTCGTGTCCGAGCCCATGGTGGACCATTCACGCGCGCCGTCGGCGGATTCGATCGTGACCCGGGTCCGCGCGCCGGCGGCCGCGCTCGAATCGAGGATCCTGACCTTGTAGTCGTACAGGTGGACGGAGTCGAGGACCGGGTAGAACGCCCGAAGGGCCTTGCGGAGCGCGGCATTGAGCGCGTCGACCGGCCCGTTGCCGTCGGCGGCCGTGTGGAGCGTCTCCCCGTCCACCTCGACCTTCACGGTCGCCTCGGCCCGGAGCTCCTGGCCATCGCGCTGCTCGACGAGACACGTGTAGTCGATGATCCGGAAGGGCGCCGCGTAGGTGGTCCCCTGGCGCCGGATGAGGAGCTCGAACGAGGCTTCCGCGCCCTCGAAGGAGAGGCCCTCGTGCTCGAGGCGCTTGATGAGCGCCGAGAGCTGCTTGGGGTCCACGCCCTCGAGACCATGGCCCAGTTGCGCGGCGCGGATCGCGGTGTTCGCCTTGCCGCCCAGCTCGGAGACCACGAGCCGGCCCTCATTGCCGACCCCGGCCGGGTCGATGTGCTGGTAGGAGCGCTCGACCTTGGCGACGGCCGCGCCGTGGACGCCGCCCTTGTGGGCGAACGCGGAACGCCCGACGTAGGGCTGCCAGTCATTTGGGGCGAGGTTCGCGATCTCTGCGACAGATCGGGACAGATCGGTCAGGTGGTCCAGGGCGCCGCCGCCGGCCGGCACGAGTGACAGGTCCGTCTTCAGAGCCAGGTTGGCGAGGATGCTGACCATGTTCGCGTTGCCGCAGCGTTCGCCGTAGCCGTTGATCGTCGCCTGCACGTGGCGCACGCCGGCCTCGACGGCCGCGATCGAGTTGGCGACCGCCATGTCGGCGTCGTTGTGCGTGTGGATGCCCAGGCTCACGTCCGGGGCATCGCGGTCCGCGGCGAGCGCGGCCCGGGTATCGCGGAGTACCTCGATGAGGCGTCCGGTCAGGGTCCCGCCGTTGGTATCGCACAGGACGAGCGTGCGGGCGCCGGCGTCACGCGCCGCACGCAACGTGGCGACCGCGTAGGCCGGATCTGCCGCATAGCCGTCGAAGAAGTGCTCCGCGTCGTAGATGAGCTCGCGCCCGTGGTCGACGATGAAGCCGACACTGTCCGCGACCATGTCGAGGTTCTCAGCCGCCGTCGCCCCGAGAACCTCGGTGACGTGCAGGAGCCAGCTCTTGCCGAAGATGGTCACCACCGGCGTCTCGGCCCGGACCAGCTCCTGGAGGTTCGGGTCCGCCTTGGCCGTGTTCGAGCGGTGGCGCGTGGACCCGAACGCCGCGAGCTTGGCCCCGCTCCAGGTCATCGTCTTCGCCTGGCGGAAGAACTCGATGTCCTTCGGGTTGGAGCCCGGCCAGCCGCCCTCGATGTAGGGCATCCCGTACTCGTCGAGCATCCGGGCGACCCGCAGCTTGTCGGCCAGGGACAGGGTGACGTTCTCGCCCTGCGTGCCGTCCCGAAGGGTCGTGTCGTACAGGATGACCGGGGCGTCCAGGGGGCCGTTGTGGGGCATCAGGCGACCGCCATGGGGGCGACGATCCGTTCGATCACCGCGTCGGCCATCCCGGTCGTGCCCACGTGGCGCAGCCCGTCATCCGGGGACGGCGCCGCGCCCGGCGGGAGCAGGTCCCGGGTCCGATATCCATCGTCGAGGGCGTTGCTTGCCGCCGCCTCGATGGCGTTCGCCGCCGCGTCTAGGCCGAGGGACCAGCGCAGGAGCATCGCCGCGGACAGGATCGTACCGAGCGGGTTCGCCAGGTCCCGGCCCGCGATATCCGGCGCCGACCCGTGGATCGGCTCGTACAGGCCGAACCGGCCGTGGGCCGTCCGTCGATCGCCGAGGGACGCGGAGGGCAGCATGCCGAGGCTCCCGGCAATGACCGCCGCCTCGTCCGACAGGATGTCCCCGAACAGGTTCTCGGTCACGAGCACATCGAACTGCGCCGGCTGGCGGACGAGCAGCATCGCGCACGAGTCCACGAGCTGGTGGGCGACCGTGACCGTCGGGAAGTTGGGACGTTCCTCGTCCACGACCTTGCGCCACAGCCGGGACGAGGCGAGGACGTTGGCCTTGTCCACGCTGGTCAGCTTGCCGCTCCGTCCGGCTGCGAGCTCGAAGGCCAGCCGGACGACGCGCCGGATCTCGGACTCCGTGTACTGGAGCGTGTCCACGGCGACCCGCCCGTCGTCCGTCTGGCGCTCCTCGGACGGCCGGCCGAAGTACAGGCCGGAAGTCAGTTCGCGGACGATCAGCAGATCCGCGCCCTCGAGCAACTCCGGCCGGAGGGGCGACGACGCGATGAGGGCCGGATGCACGCGCACCGGCCGAAGGTTCGCGAATAGCTCCAGGTCTCCCCGGAGGGCGAACAGCGCCTGCTCCGGGCGGACCTTCGCGTTCGGGTCATCCCAGCGCGGGCCGCCCACGGCCCCGAGGAGAATGGCGTCCGCTGCGGCCGCGATCTCGAGATCCTCGGCTCGGATCGCCGTGCCGTGGGCGTCGATGGCCGCACCGCCGGCCAGGATCTCGGTCCATTCGACCGCGAACCCAACGGCCGCGCCGGTGGCGTCGATCACGCGCCGGGCAGCCGCAATCACCTCCGGGCCAACGCCGTCACCGGGCACCGTCACGATCCGGAATGTCGCCGTCACGGCAGTTCCTCGGCGGTTCGTTGGGCGACGAAGGCGGGCGAGGCCGGCCCGATCTCCGCGCCGTGGAGCTTGTTCACGGCCACGAGGTAGGCCTCGACGGAGGCCTCGATGATGTTCGTCGAGAGCCCGTGGCCGGAGACGATCAGTGCGCCTGGGCCCACGTCGGATGAGCGCCGGCAGCGGACCAGGACGCGACCCTGGGCATCCTCACCACCGGACACGGCCTTGATCTCGTAGTTCTCCAGGACCGGATGCCAGCCGAAGACCGGCTCCACGGCCGCATCCACCGCGGCGAACAGGGCGTCCACCGGCCCGTTGCCGATCGCCGCCATCGCTCGCTCTTCGTCCGCGACGGCCAGTGAGACCGTCCCGGTCGCCTTGCCCTCGTGGGACGAGGTGACGTTCCAGCCCTCGAGCCGGACCGACTGCGGCACTTCGGTGAGCTGCTGCTCCACGAGCGCCTGGAGGTCCGCATCGGTGACCTCCTTCTTCGCGTCCGCGAGCGCGATCGTCTGGCGGTAGATCGCGTCGAGCGCCTCGCCCTCCATGTCGTACCCGAGTTCGCGGAGCTTGTCCTGGAGGCCACGCCGCCCGGACAGCTTCCCGATCGTCAGCTGGCTGCCGGTCAGGCCCACGGACTGCGGCGTCATGATCTCGTAGGTCAGCGGGTTCTTGATCACACCGTCCTGGTGGATCCCGGATTCGTGGGCAAACGCGTTGCCGCCCACGATCGCCTTGTTCGGCTGGACCGCGAACCCGGTCAGGTAGCTGACCAGGCGCGAGGCCGCGGTCAGGTGCTCGGTCTGGACGCCGCTGCCCAGGTCCGGGAACTGGGTCGGGCGCGTCCGCAGGGCCATGACGACCTCTTCCAGCGAAGCGTTGCCGGCGCGCTCGCCGAGCCCGTTGATCGTCACCTCGACCTGGCGGGCGCCGGCCTGGACGGCGGCCAGGGTGTTTGCCGTCGCGAGCCCGAGGTCGTTGTGGCAGTGGACGCTGATCGTGGCCTGGGACCCGACCAGACGGACCGCCCGTTCCACGAGTGACCCGAATTCGCTGGGGATCGCGTAGCCGACCGTGTCCGGGATGTTGATCGTGGACGCACCGGCCTCCACGACGGCCTCGTAGACCTGCATGAGGAAGTCGACATCGGTGCGCGAGGCATCCTCCGCCGAGAACTCGATCTCGGCGTCGCGGCCGAGCTTCTCGCGGCCGTGGCGAACCCAGCGGACCGCATCGGCGAGCGCCTGTTCGCGGCCGATCTTGAGCTTGTGCTTGAGGTGGATGTCGCTCGTGGCGATGAACACGTGGAGGTGGGGCCGCTCCGCGACGCCGATCGCCTCGATGGCGCGCTGCGGGTCCCCGTCACGGCAGCGCGCCAGCGCTGCCACGGCGATCCCGCCCTTCGTCTCCTGGGCGATCCGGCGAACAGCCTCGAAGTCGCCGGGCGAGGCGGCCGGAAAGCCGGCCTCGATGACGTCGACCCTGAGACGCACCAGCTGGCGCGCAACCTCGAGCTTCTCGGCCGCGGTCAGCCCTGCGCCGGGCGCCTGCTCCCCGTCACGGAGGGTCGTGTCGAAGATCCGGACGCTTCCCGCCGGGACGAACGGTCCCGACGGGCGGGGTACCGCGGCGGCCATCAGCGAGGGCCGGCGGGACGCGGCACGTCGGTCCGCGCCTCCGCCTGCGTCTGTGCCTGCGCCTGGGCCTCGCCGGCGCGCACGACGACCGGGTTGAGGAACGGCATCTGGGCACGCAGTTCGGCGCCGACCTGCTCGATCTGGTGGTCGCGATCCTGGGCCCGGAGCCGCTCGAATTCGTGGCGGCCGGTCTCGTTCTCGTGGATCCAGCGGGTCGCAAATGAGCCGTTCTGGATCTCGGCCAGGACGTCCCGCATCGTGGCCTTGGCGCCCTCCACGATCCGTGGACCGGACACGTAGTCGCCGTACTCGGCCGTGTCGGACACGCTGAAGCGCATGAAGTTGAGCCCGCCCCGGTACATCAGGTCCACGATCAGCTTGAGCTCGTGCATCGTCTCGAAGTAGGCGAGCTCCGGCTGGTAGCCGGCCTCGACGAGCGTTTCGAACGCCGCCTTGACGAGTGCCGACACGCCGCCGCAGAGGAGCGCCTGCTCACCGAAGAGATCGGTCTCGGTCTCTTCCTTGAACGTCGTCTCGAGGATCCCGGCGCGGGTGTTGCCGAGGCCGCGGGCGTAGGCGAAGACCCGCGCCCTGGCCGTGCCGGTCGGGTCCTGGTGGATGGCGAACAACGCCGGCACGCCACCCCCCGCCTGGTAGACGCTGCGGACGAGGTGACCCGGACCCTTGGGCGCAACCATCCCGACGTCGATGAAGTCCGGCGGCACGATCCGCCCGAAGTGGATGTTGAACCCGTGGGCGAACATCAGGAGCTGGCCGGGCCGCAGGTTCGGCTCGATCTCCGCGTCGTAGACGGCCTTCTGGGACGTATCCGGGACGAGGATCATGATCACGTCGGCGGCCTTGACGGCCTCGGCCACGGTCCTGACCTCGAGGCCGGCCTCCTCGGCCAGCGCCTTGCTCCTGGATCCCTCGGCCAGTCCGACGATGACCTTGACCCCGGATTCGTGCAGGTTCAGGGCATGGGCATGGCCCTGGCTGCCGTAGCCGACGATCGCGACCGTCTGGCCCTCGAGGGCGGCGGGGTCGGCATCGTTGTCGTAGTACATGCGGGCCGTCATCGCTTGAGTGCCTCCTCGATGGATCCGGAACCGCGGGCCATCACGACGGCCCCGGTTCGAACCAGCTCCTTGATTCCATACGTGCGCACGAGGGCGACGAACGCGTCCACCTCGGCCTCTGTACCGCTGACCTCGACGATCACCGACTCCCCGGTGAGGTCCACGACGCGGCCCTTGCTGAGCTCGACAAGCTTGAGCAGCTCGCCCCGGTTCGTGTCGCTCGCGCGGATCTTCACGAGCGCCAGCTCGTGCTCCACGGTCGGCTCGGATGTGACGTCCTGGACTTTCAGGACGTCGATGAGCCGATACAGCTGCTTGGCGGCCTGCTCCACGGCGACATCGTCCCCATGAAGAGTGATCGTCATCCGCGACAGGCCTTCCTGGTCCGTGTGGCTCACGGCCAGGGAATCGATGTTGAAGTTGCGCGCCCGCATCAGGCTCGACACGCGGTTCAGGACGCCGGGCTTGTCCAGCACCAGGGCCACGAGCCGGTGGACGCGGGTCGCGCCGCTGCCGGGGACGGCGCGGGCCGGCGGGGCGGTATGGGCCGGAGTCGGCTGGGTGGTGTGATCGCTCACTCTTCCGGCCCGCCCCACGTCTCGATGAGATCGGACAGGCCCTTGCCGGCCGGCATCATCGGGAACACGTTCTGCTCACCGGCGATCTCGAACCAGACGAGCGCGGGGCCATCGACGCCCTGCGCAAAGCGGATCGCGTCGTCCACCTCGGCCGGGGTCGAGGCCTTGATGGCCGGGACGCCGTACGCCTCGGCGAGCATGAGGTAGTCCGGGCCCAGCAGGTGCGCCGAGTGGTAGTTCCCGGCATACACGATCTCCTGCCATTGCCGGATCATGCCGAGCTTCTTGTTGTCGAAGAGCGCGATCTTGACCGGGATCCGGTCCTGGACCAGGGTCATCAGCTCCTGGCTCGTCATCTGGAACCCGCCGTCACCGGCGATCGCCCAGACCTCGCGCTCGGGAACCCCCAGGGCTGCCCCCATCGCCGCCGGCATGCTGAAGCCCATCGTGCCGAGGCCACCGGAGCTGATGTGCGTGTTCGGGTGGCGGAAGCCCGCATAGCGGGCGAGCCACATCTGGTTCTGGCCCACATCGGCGACGTAGATCGCCTCGTGATCCGTCAGTTCGCCGATTCGCTCGACGACGTAGTCCGCGGACAGCAGCCCGTCCCGCCAGGCGCCCGAGCCGTGCCAGGACGATTCGGTGGATTCCTTCTTCCAGCCGGCCAGCTCGTCCAGGTATTCCTTGCGCGCCTCCCTCGGCGTTGCCTCGACCATTGGGGCGAGCGCCTTGAGCACCCGCTTTGCGTCGCCCACGATCGGGACCTCGACGGCCACGTTCTTGCCGATCTCCGCGGGATCGATGTCCACGTGAACGATCCGGGCGTACGGCGCGTAGGTCCGGACGTTGCCGGTCACCCGGTCGTCGAAGCGCATCCCGATTGCGAGCAGGAGGTCGGCCGACTGGATGGCCCGGTTGACATGCTTCCAGCCGTGCATACCCATGAAGCCGTAGGCGAGCGGATGGTCCTCGTCCATCACCCCGATCCCCAGCAGGGTCCAGGCGACGGGGATGCTCGTCTTCTCGGCAAATGCGAGGAGCTCGGCCTCCGCCCGGGCGTGGAGGACGCCATGGCCGGCCAGGATCACCGGCCGTTTGGCCTGCGAGATTTCGTGTGCGGCGGTCTTGAGCTGACGGAAGTGCCCGTCCATGTTCGGGCGGAAACCCGGCAGACCGGCCATCACCTCTGCATCTGAGGGGTGCTCGGCACGCGTCTCCTGCTGGAGCGCGTCCTTCGTGATGTCCACGTGGACTGGGCCGGGCCGGCCGGTCCGCGCGATGTGAAATGCCTCGGCCAGGACCCGGGGCAGGTCGTCGGCATTGCGGACGAGGTAGTTGTGCTTGGTCATCGGCAGCGTGATGCCGTTGATATCGATCTCCTGGAACGCGTCCTTGCCGATCAGCGCGGAGGGCACGTTGCCGGTGATCGCGACCATCGGGATCGAGTCCAGCTGCGCGGTGGCGATGCCGGTGACGAGGTTGGTGGCGCCTGGGCCGGAGGTACCCATGCACACGCCGACCTTGCCGGTCGCACGGGCGTAACCATCGGCGGCGTGGGCGCCGCCCTGCTCGTGCCGGACGAGGATGTGGCGGAGCGCGGGATGATCACCAAGGACGTCGTACAGCGGCAGGATCACGCCGCCCGGGTAGCTGAAGAAGACGTCCACGTCCTGGCGGAGGATCGCCTCACACACCACGTCCGCACCGATCCGGGCGCGCGGTTCGCGCTCCTGCGCGGTGGCGTCAATGGGCATGGATGCGCTCGACGGACCCTCGTGGAGCATCTCGCGCTGGGCCTTCTCGACGGCCGCGGCGTGTTCCGTGCCGGCAGCCGGAACGTGGGTTCGACGGACGCGGGGCGTCGTTGCCGGTTTGGGAGCGGTCGACGCGGCCGCGCCCGGCTTGGCCCGGGCCGCGCCCGGCTCCGACGGTTTCGGACTCGGCGGCTTCGCCGAGCCTCCCTTCGTCATCGTCATCTGTCATGGCCCTCCGTGGGCCGGTCCGCGCCTTCGGCCCTTGGCCGCCTGCTCGTCCCGGAGAAATGACAAGACCCTCGCCACCCGGCGAGGGTCCCGTTGGTCTTCGGTGGTCTTCGCGCTACGAGCGCCCGTCCCTCCGCGTTCCTCGGTTCCCCCGCCGCCCGACGGTAATGAAGCCTACAAGGCTCTCAATGCCGCCCAGGAGCGAGCGAATAAGGGAGAGAAGGGATACCTCGAGCGAGTCGTTCTCGATTGGCATGTGCACGCGGCGTCCATCGCTCGTCACGACGACGGCGACTCTGCGGCGATCCGGACCAGTCGAGGTTCGCACGGTCCGCGCAGTCTACGTGCCGATCCGCCGATGCGCAACCACCCCGGCGCAACCACCCCGGCGCAACCACCCCCGTGGCTGTCGGCCGAACGCGCCGGGGGGACGGCCTTGTCCAGGAAGCACAGTTTCGGCCTTCAAGAGTCGGCCTTGTGCGCCTCGGACAGCATGCCGGCTAGCGGTGGGCCCCTGCGTCCTCGATTCCGGCCGGCTCCGTGTTCACGGGGCACAAGTCGAGCACCCCACGCCCGAATCTGTGACTGGTGGACAACGACGGGGGCCGCGGAGCGGACTACGACGAGGGCCGCGGAGCGGACAACGACGGGGGCCGCGGAGCGGACTACGACGAGGGCCGCGGAGCGGACAACGACGGGGGCCGCGGAGCGGACTACGACGAGGCACAACGACGGGAGGCAACGCCAGGGTGGACGCAGGATGATCCGCCGTGCAGGGCACCATGGTCAACTACGCCGATGACCGTGAACAGCCTCAGGCGCCGGGCTCGATTGACCGCGGAGCGGCTCCACCGAGGCATGGGTACGGATGTCCTGCGTCTGCGAGAGGACACGGGCATCTCCCGTTCGGCTCTGGCACGCGGCTCTGGGGTGGATGCCGGCTACCTGTGCCGGATCGAGCACGGCTCGGAGCATCCGTCGGTCGAGGTCTATGCGCGCCTCGCAGACGCCCTCGGCGCGGACCTCGCCCTGCGGATCTACCCGAACACTGGTCCCGCCATTCGCGACCGACACCAGGCCCGCATCCTGGAAGCACTGCTGGCAGCACTCCACCCCCGTTGGACGCCATACCCGGAGATCGCGGTTCGCCGCCCGTCGCGCGGCTGGATCGACGCCGGCCTCCACGACCCCCGCAGCCGGATCATGGTGGCCACGGAGATTCAGTCCGAGCTTCGCCGGCTCGAGCAGCTGATCCGGTGGTCCGCCGAGAAGGCCGCATCGCTTGCCTCGTGGGACGGCTGGTCGAGGCTCACCGAACCACTAAGCGAACCACTAAGCGAACCGCTCAGCAAACCGCTCAGCGAACCACCCGCCGTGTCCCAGCTCCTGATCGTTCGCGATACCAGGACGACCCGCGCCGTGGCGCGGGAGTTCCGGCGAACGCTCGACGCCGCGTTCCCCGCGCACCCGGACGACGCCCTTGCGGGCACTCGTCGGGGTCGCGCCGTGGCCGGGGCCGGCGCTCCTGTGGGCCTCGTCGGGCGGGCGGGCAAGCCAACCGATCCGAATCGTGGCGCGCCGCTGAGCTCAGGGCTGGCTTTCAGCCACGTGCTGGTACCCTGACGCCTCCACAGGAACCCGCATTCGAGCCCGGCACACCGCATGACCAGCCACCCTCGAACCCTTGTCGGCCCGCGAACCCTCGTCGAGAAGATCTGGGACGAGCACATCGTCTCGGAGGACCCGGGTGCGCCGAGCGTCCTGGCGATCGATCTCCACCTCGTGCACGAGGTGACGAGTCCGCAAGCATTCACGGGACTCCGTCAGCGCAGCCTCAAGGTCCGGCACCCGGAACGTACGGTCGCCACTGCGGACCATTCCATCCCGACAACACCCCGAGGCCTCCCGTTCCTGGACCAGATGGCGGCGGCGCAGGTCCAGCAGCTCGAGACGAACTGCCGCGAGTTCGGGATCCCCATGCACGGCGTCGGCGACCCGGGCCAGGGCATTGTCCACGTCATCGGGCCACAGATGGGGCTGACCCAGCCCGGCATGACGATCGTGTGCGGCGACTCCCACACGAGCACCCACGGCGCGTTTGGTGCCCTCGCGTTCGGGATCGGAACCTCCGAGGTGGAGATGGTCCTCGCGACCCAGTGCCTGCTCCAGCGGAAGCCGAAGACGTACGAAGTCCGCGTAGACGGGCAGCTGGCGCCCGGCGTCAGCGCCAAGGACATCATCCTCGCGCTCATCGCGAGGATCGGGATCGCCGGAGGGACCGGCCACGTCTTCGAGTACCGCGGCGAGGCGATCCGCGCCCTGACGATGGAACAGCGGATGACCATCTGCAACATGAGCATCGAGGGCGGGGCCCGGGCCGGCCTGATCGCCCCCGACGACACGACGTTCGAGTACGTCCACGGACGCTCACACGCACCGCGGGGCGAGGCGTGGGACGAGGCCGTCGCCCGCTGGCGAACGCTCCCGACCGACGAGGGCGCCACCTACGACAAGTCGATCGTGATCGACGCCTCAGCTCTCGAGCCGATGGTCACCTACGGCACCAACCCGGGGATGGGCATGCCGATCAGCGGCCGCGTCCCGGATCCCGCGGCCGTGGCCGATCCAGCGCAGCAGCGGGCGCTCGCGCACGCGCTCGAGTACATGGACCTGACGCCCGGGCAGGCGATCCTCGGGCAACCGGTCGATGTCGTCTTCATCGGCAGCTGCACCAACGGCCGGATCAGCGACCTGCGCCTGGCCGCAGCGGCGCTCCAGGGCCGCACGATCGCGCCGAACGTCCGGATGATGATCGTCCCCGGCTCGGACGAGGTGAAGCGCGAGGCCGAGGCCGAAGGCCTGCACGAGATCTTCCGCGCCGCCGGTGCTGACTGGCGCGAGGCCGGCTGCTCGATGTGCATCGCGATGAACGGCGATCAGCTGTCCCCCGGCCAGTACGCCGTGAGCACCTCCAACCGCAACTTCGAGGGTCGCCAGGGCAAGGGCGGCAGGACCTTCCTGGCCTCACCGCTGACGGCGGCCGCGTCGGCGATTGCCGGGGCGGTCGCGGATCCTCGGCTGTTGCCCGGGATTGATGCCGTCGCCGGAATCGGGGGCCGCTGACCATGCCCGAGCCGTTCCGCAGCTTCACCTCGAAGGTCGTCCCGCTCCATGCCGAGAACGTGGACACGGACCAGGTGGTCCCCGCCCGCTACCTGAAGATCACCGACAAGATGGGTCTGGCCGACGTCCTCTTCCGCGACTGGCGGTTCGAGGCGGACGGCTCCGTCAAGAACCCGCCGTTCGTTCTCGATCAGCCGGGCATGGCCGGCCGGAACATCCTCCTCGTCGGGGACAACTTCGGAACCGGTTCGTCGCGCGAGCACGCTCCATGGGCGCTCGCGGCCTGGGGCATCCGCGCCGTCTTCTCGACCGGCTTTGCCGACATCTTCCGCGGGAACGCGCTGAAGAACGGGGTCCTCCCGATCGTCGTCGACGCGGCCACGCATGCGCGTCTCTTCGCGCTCGTCGAGTCGGATCCAGACGCGGAGCTGACGCTGGACCTCGCCGAACAGGGTGTGCTGCTGCCCGACGGCTCGACGATCGACTTCGACATCGACCCGTTCGCCAAGCTCATGCTCATGGGGGGCACGGACGAGATCGGCTACCTCGTGGACAAGCTCCCGTCGATCGAGGCCTGGGAAGCCGCCCATCCCGGCCGAGTTGACACTCGAACGCCCGCCGGCTGACTGATGCGGCGGGTAGGCAGGCCCGCCTTGCGGCCCATGTCCTAGCTGGCCCCGCGACCCAGCGAGCCACTCAGCGCAGTCGCGGGGTGACCGTCTCGTCGCCCGCGATCTCGTCGCCCGCGATCCCGCCAACCCGATCTCGTCAATTGCTGGCGTCACGTGCAAAGAACCGGTGCGGCGTGGCGCCAGATGCAAACAACTCGCGATTCGAGTGTCCGAGCTCCCATTCCGTTGCGTGCGGTGCAAGCAATCCGCCAATCCCAGGCACGCAGGGTGCTCGCGGCGACGATCCGGGCCAAACGTTGCATCGGATGCAAGAAAGCAGATGAATTGCAGGTGCGCAAGGGCCGAGGGGACGGAGTTGTTTGCACCACGTGCAACGCCGGCGGCCCTTGCAGCACGTGCAACGGCGCTGGCGCCTTGCAGCATGTGAAACGCCAGCGACGTTGACACGGGAGGTCGGCGCGTCGCCGGACCGCGCTCCTACCGGGCTGTGACCACGAGCGTGCCCATCATCCCCGCCTCGGCGTGGCCGGGGATCGAGCACATCACCATGTAGGTACCCGGCGTGTCGAGCACGAACCGGAGGCGCGCCGTCTGGCCCGGCCGCGCCGGGACATCGACGTTCGGGATCCCCTCGACCATCCAGTCGTGGATGACGGTGTCGGTGTTGGTGAACTCGACGATCACCCATTCCCCGGCTCGAACGGTGACCTCGGCGGGCTCGAACCGGAAGTCCCGGCCCGTGATCGCAACCTGCTGGCTGACGCCGTCGAATGCGCGGTCGGCCGCCAGCACACCGCCCGCGATTGCGAGGGCAAGGACCGCCACCCCGACCAGGAACGCCCCATCACGAACCAGGCCGAGCGGCCCGCGCCGGAGCTGCCGGACCTGACCGGGGCGGACATCCACGGATCGGAGGCGGAGCGAGTTGGTCACGACCGAGACGGATGACAGTGCCATGGCGCCTGCGGCGAGGGCCGGGTTCAGGGTGATCCCGAAGGCCGGGTAGAGGGCGCCCATCGCAACGGGGATGAGCAGCACGTTGTAGGCGAACGCCCAGAACAGGTTCTGGCGCACGAGCCTGATCGTGGCTCGTGAAAGGCCGATCGCCGACGCGACCAGCCGCGGATCGCCGCCGACCAGCGTCACGTCGGAGGCCTCGATCGCGACGTCCGCGCCGGTCCCGATCGCCACGCCCAGGTCCGCCCGGGCGAGCGCCGGTGCGTCGTTGATCCCGTCGCCGACCATGGCGACCTTCCGGCCCTCGGCCTGGAGTCGCGCGACGACGTCGTCCTTGTCCGCCGGCAGGACCTCCGCGATGACACGGTCGGATGGGATGCCGACCTGGAGCGCGACCGATTCGGCCGTGAGCCGGCCGTCGCCGGTCAGGAGCCAGACATCGAGGCCCAGAGCGCGGAGCAGGCGGATCGCCTCGGCCGACTCGGCCTTCACCGGGTCGGCGATGGTGAACAGCCCGGCGAGCCGGCCATCGACGGCCACCCAGGCCAGCGTGGAGCCCTGCGATGCGGCCGTCTCGGCCGCATCCGCGAGGGACGACGTATCGACTCCCAGCTCCGCGACGAGCCGGCCGCTGCCGATCATCACGTCGTGGCCGTCCACGCGACCGCGCACACCCCGGCCGGCGATGGCCTCAAAGCCCTCCACCGACAGGAAGCCGAGCTCCGCCTCGCGCGCATGCCGGACGATCGCCTCGCCGAGCGGATGCTCGCTGCCGACCTCGAGGGAGGCTGCCAGATCGAGCAGTCGTGCCGCATCAAAGCCGCCTGCCGGGAGGACCGCCGCGATGGCGGGGCGCCCCAGCGTCAGCGTGCCGGTCTTGTCGAGGACGACCGTGTTCACGCGGCCGGCGCCCTCGAGCGCTTCGCCACCGCGGATGAGGATCCCGACCTCTGCGCCCTTGCCGGTCCCGACCATGATCGCGGTCGGTGTGGCCAGGCCCATGGCGCACGGGCAGGCAATGATCAGGACGCTGATGAACGCCGTGAGCGCGAGGGTCAGGCGCGGCTCCGGGCCGCCGAGGAACCAGACCGCGAACGTGAGAGCGGCCACGACGAGCACGATCGGCACGAAGATCTCGCTGATCCGGTCGGCCAGACGCTGGATCGGCGCCTTGGAGCCCTGGGCGCGCTGGACGAGCTCGACGATCCGGGCCAGCGCGGTATCCCGCCCGACGTGGATGGTCCGCATCACGAACGAGCCCGTCGTGTTCAGCGTCGCGCCGATGACCTCGTCGCCGGCCGACTTCGTGGCCGGAATGGGTTCGCCGGTGAGCATCGACTCGTCGACCGCCGAGGCGCCTTCGACCACCATGCCATCGACGGGGATCTTGTCGCCCGGCCGGACGCGGAGGAGGTCGCCGGGGATGACCGAGGCGAGCTCGACATCCTCCTCGACGCCGTCGCGGATCCGCCGCGCAGTCGTCGCCTGGAGGCCGATGAGCCGCCGGATCGCGCCGGTCGTCCGGCCCTTCGCGCGCGACTCGAGCCATCGACCCAGGAGGATGAGGCCGATGATGACCGCCGAGGAGTCGAAGTACGTCTCGGGGTGAAGACCGGCCAGGTGGATCACCTCCGGCCACATCGTCACGAACACGGAGTAGACCCACGCGGCGGACGTGCCGACCGCGACGAGCGTGTCCATCGTGGCCCCGCCGTGGCGTCCGGCTCGCCAGGCCGCCCGGTAGAAGCGACCTCCGGCCCAGAACTGGATGAATGTCGCCGGCCACAGGATCAGCTTGTTGAGATCCTCCATCGCGACCACGGTCTGCGGGGTGAACATGGCAACCATGAACACGAGCGCAGCCGCGACCGAGATCCCCGCCTGGAGGAGCGTCTGGCGCTGGGCACGCTCACGCTCCATGTCATCCGCGGTCATCTCGTCGGCGAGGGAGGCCGTTGAAGTTGCCGCCCCCGGCGCGGGGACTACCTCCGGCTTGACGTCGTAGCCGGCCGCCTGGACCGCGGCGACCGCCTCGTCCCGCCCAGCCACCGCCGGGTCGAGCAGGATCGTGGCGCGCTCCGTGGCCAGGTTGACGCTCGCTTCTTCGACACCGGGCGTCTTCTTCAGGAACCGCTCGATCCGGTTGACGCACGATGCGCAGGTCATCCCTTCGATCGGCAGGACGAGCTCGATCGGGAGGCGGCGCGGGTCGCCGCCCGACGCCGGCAGGGTCGGCGCGGCGGGGGTGGCGGGAGCGGTGGGTGGTGGCATCGGGGTCGGCATGTGATACTCCAGGGGAGTATATCACCCGGCCTCGCGCCAGCCTCGCGCCAGCCTCGCGCCAGCCGCGCTCCCGCTGCCTGTGCGACGATCGGGTCCGTGAACCCACTCGACGTCCTCTTCCTCGCCCTGCTGATCCTCGCCGTGATCCTCGGCGTTCGGTCCGGGGCCCTGCCCCAGATCGGCGGGTTGATCGGCGCCGCCGCCGGCACGCTCGGCGGGTTGACGGCCGTTCCCGTTGTGCTTCCGTACCTCGAGACGGTGAACGCTGCCCTCCGCGTGGGCGCCGTCCTCGTGGTCCTGCTCCTGTGCGTCGGTCTCGGCGAGATGATCGGCGCTCGGATCGGTCGCGCCATCTCGGGAGAGCTCGGGGACGGGATCCTCAGCGCCCTCGATCGGATCGCCGGCGGGTTCGTCGGTGCAGGTCAGGCCGTGCTGATTGTCTGGCTCGTGGGCGGAATCCTGGCAACCGGCCTCGTGCCGTCCCTGACGCGAGACGCTCAGACATCGGTCGCCGTGCGCGGAGTGGACGCGGTCCTGCCGCCACCGACGGAGATTGTCCTCCAGCTCGGGAAGGCACTCGACCGATCGGGCCTCCCGAACGTCTTCCTGGGGCTGGAGCGCCTGCCTGCGGACCCGGTCGCGCTGCCGCTCGACCCCGTGGCCCAGGTGCTCGGCCGGCGCGCGCTCGGATCGGTGCCCCGCATCGAGGCCGACGCCTGCGGCTACCGGTCGACTGGTACCGGCGTCGTCGTGCGGTCCGGCTACGTCGTGACGAATGCTCATGTGATCGCGGGGGCGACGACGGTCAGCGTGGTCGGCGCGTCCGGGGCACTCAGGGCCACGCCCGTGTTCATGGACTCCGAGCTGGACGTCGCTGTGCTCCGCGTGGCCGGCCTGACCGCCGGACCGCTCATCTTCGCCGCGCAGGACCCGGAGCGCGGCGCCCTCGGGGCGACGATCGGCTATCCAGACGGCGCCGGCGCGGTCGTGGAGCCTGCCGCGGTGACCGCGACGTACAAGGCGGAGGGCCTCGACATCCTGGGCACGTCGAAGGTGCAGCGCGAGATCATCGAGCTCCGCGCCGTCGTGGAGCCTGGGGACAGCGGCGGACCGCTCCTGCTCGCCGATGGCACGATCGGCGGGCTGGTCTTTGCGGAATCGCGGTCCGATCCCTCGGTCGGGTACGCCCTCTCGCCGGTCGAGGTCGCGGTCGCAATCACCCCGGCGCTGGGCCGAACGTCGGCCGTGCCCACGGGCCCTTGTCTCCATTGAGGGGTACCATCCCGCGGTGATTTCCCCGACCGGCACGACCGCGTCCGCGGTTGAGCTCCGCGCGCTCGCCGACGAGTTCTGGGAGTCCTTCCTCGCCGCCCATCCGGGCTTCGCCACGGTGATGGGCGACCGTCGCTTCGACGACCGCCTGGATGATCTCTCGCCCGAAGGTCGCGCGGCATGGGCCGCAACCCTGGAGGAGACGCTGCGTCGCGCGCAGGCTGTCGACCCCGCCGCGCTGAGTGCGTCCGACCGGGTGACTCGCTCCATGCTCATCGAAGAGGCAGAGGGCCAGCTCGGCGCTCTCCGGACGGGGGTGGACGACTGGTCTCTCAACCCGATCGACGGCCCCCAGACCTGGATCGTGGATATGGTCGACTTCCAGCCGATCCGGACGGCCGAGGAGGGCCGCCGGCTCGTGACGCGGGTGCATGGGGTGAGCCGGCTCATCGACCAGGTCATCGATCGCCTGCGGCTCGGCCTCGCCCGCGGCTGCGTCGCGTCGGTGGAGCCGGTCCGCGGCGTCCTCGACGAAGTCAGGCTGCTGGTCGCCACGCCGGCGGCTTCGTGGCGGCTTGCCGGCCCCACGCTGGAGCCACACGACGACTGGGAACCCTCCGACCTCCGCTCGTTCCGCGCCGCCCTCATGGCCGCGATCGAGGACGTCGTGCTGCCGGCGTTTCGCCGCTACCTCGAGGTCCTCGAGCACGAGATCCTGCCGGTGGCCCGGCCCTCGGATCGGCCCGGACTCATCCACGTGCCCGATGGCGAAGGTGCCTACCGGGCGCTTGCCCGGAGCCATGCATCCATCGAGATCGATCCGCACGAGGTTCACGAGATCGGCCTCCTCGAGATCGAGCGGCTCGACTCCGCCTTCGCCGACCTGGGGGCGCGGGTCCTCGGCGTCCACGGCCTCGAGGCCACGCTCGCCGCGCTCCGGGCAGATCCGGCACTCAGATTTGCGAACGCGGACGAAGTCCTGGCGACGGCGCAGCAGACGCTGGCGCGCGCCCAGGCGGCGGTGCCCGCGTGGTTCGGCCGGCTGCCGATCGCCGCCTGCGACGTCGTCCCGATTCCGGCCGAATCGGCACCGCATCAGACGCTCGCCTACTACGCCTGGCCGGCCCTTGACGGCACACGGCCGGGTCGATTCCACATCAACCTGTATGCCCCGGAAACGCGAGCGCGGTACGAGGCGGAGGCCCTGGCCTTCCACGAGGCCGTCCCTGGCCACCATCTCCAGTTGGCGATCGCGCAGGAGCTGGAGAACGTACCGGTGTTCCAGCGGGCGCTCGGCTCGAACGCCTTCGCCGAGGGCTGGGCGCTGTACACGGAGCGCCTCGCCGACGAGATGGGGCTGTACTCATCCGACATGGATCGCTTCGGGATCCTGTCCTTCGATGCCTGGCGCGCGAGCCGGTTGGTCGTGGACACTGGCATGCACGCGCTGGGCTGGACGCGGGACCGGGCGATCACGTTCATGCGCGAGCACACGGCCCTCGACGACGGCAACATCGCGAACGAGGTGGACCGCTACATCGCGTGGCCGGGCCAGGCGCTCGCCTACAAGCTCGGCCAGCTGGAGATCCTGCGGCTGCGGGCCCTTGCGGCCGAGGCGCTCGGCGCGCGGTTCGACATCCGGGCATTCCACGACGCGGTCCTTGAGCACGGTGCCGTCGGGCTGACCACGCTCGCCGGCAACATCGAGGCGTGGATCGAACGGCCAAGCGCGCCCGCGTAGGCGGTTCGGATGCGTGGCCGGGTGCGCCCACCGAGAAGACCGCCGCGAACGCTATGCGCCCGACTTGTCCCCGGCATGCGGGCGGCGTGCCACCGCCGCCGAGACCCGGGTGCGGATGTCGGGGAACGTCGCCATTACGCGATCGAACTCGAAGCCCCCGAGAACCAGGAGCTGGCAGTCGGTTACGCACGTCGCCGTCGCCGTGCGTTCGCCCTGCTCGACGAGGGCGATCTCGCCCAGGAACCCGCCGTCCGTCAGTGATCGAATCGGCGCTCCGGCCCGCTCGACGCGGATGGTGCCGGCCACGATGACGTAGAACGACTCGGCCGGCTCGCCCTCACGCATCAGGACGGTGCCGACCGGCAGCGTGACCTCGCGAGCGAGCGTCGCCACCGCCTCCATGCTCCGCCGATCAAGCGTGGAGAAGAGCGGCACCTGGGCGATGAGGTCGACCTTCCGATCCATTTCCCGCCGAGCATAGCCCGGCTCGTACACTGACGTCTGCACGCAGGCGCACCATCCGAGGATCCGATGTCAGATCATCCAACGCCCTACGATCGCCCCACCGACCCCGGCAAGCGCCATTCATTCGCCCTCACGGAAGGCCCGGACCGCGCCGCCGCGCGGGCGATGCTCAAGGCGGTCGGGTTCACGGACGACGACCTGGCCAAGCCGCTCGTCGGGGTCGCGACGACCTGGATCGAGACCATGCCCTGCAACCTCAACCAGCGGCGCCTGGCCGAGTTCGTCAAGCAGGGTATCCGCGAAGCCGGCGGCACCCCCATGGAGTTCAACACGATCGCCATCTCGGACGGGGTCTCGATGGGCACCGAGGGGATGAAGGCCAGCCTGATCAGTCGCGAGACCGTCGCCGATTCGATCGAGCTCGTGGTTCGCGGGCACCTCCTCGACGGGGTTGTGTGCCTCGTGGGTTGCGACAAGACGATCCCCGGCGCGGTGATGGCCATGGCTCGCCTCGACGTCCCCGGCCTTGCCCTCTACAACGGGACGATCTACCCGGGCCACTACAAGGGTCGCGATCTGGAGGTGGTCTCGGTCTTCGAGGCAATCGGGGCCTACCGGGCCGGCAAGATCTCGATCGAGGAGCTGTACGAGATCGAGAGTGCTGCGTGCCCGGGAGCGGGCGCCTGTGGCGGCCAGTTCACCGCGAACACCATGAGCACGGCCATTGAGTTCCTGGGGCTCTCGCCGGGCGGCCTCAACGCCATCCCGGCGGAGGATCCAGCCAAGGATGATGCGGCCCGTCGCGTGGGTGAGCTGGTGATGACCCTCGTCCATCACGACATCCGGCCGTCGCACATCGTGACCCGGAAGGCGATCGAGAACGCGATCGCCTCGGTCGCTGCGACCGGCGGCTCCACCAATGCCGTGCTCCACTTCCTTGCCATCGCCCACGAGTTCGGGATTCCGCTCGAGATCGATGAGTTCGGGACGATCGCCGAACGGACCCCCATCGTGGCCGACTTGCGACCGGGCGGCCGGTACACGGCGGCCGACATGTACGACGCGGGCGGCATCGGGCTGGTCATGCGCGAGCTGCTGAAACGGGACCTCCTCCATCGGGACGAGAGGAACGTCGACGGCCGGACGATCGCGAAGATTGCCGCGGCCGCGATGGAGACCGAGGGCCAGAAGGTCGTTGTGCCGATCGAGACGCCGATCAAGCCGGTCGGCGGCTTGGCGATCCTGCGCGGCTCGCTCGCCCCGGACGGATGCGTCGTGAAGCTTGCCGGTCACGAGCGGCTGCACCATCGGGGTCCCGCCCGGGTCTTCGATTCGGAGACGGCCTGCTACAAGGCGGTATCCGCGCGACGGATCGTGGCCGGCGACGTCGTCGTCATCCGCTATGAGGGTCCGGTCGGCGGGCCCGGGATGCAGGAGATGCTGAGCGTGACGGCAGCGCTGGTCGGCGAGGGGCTCGGCGACTCGGTCTCGCTCCTCACCGATGGCCGGTTCTCCGGCGGGACGCACGGCCTGATGATCGGCCACGTGGCGCCGGAGGCGGCCCTGGGCGGTCCGATCGCACTGGTCCACGAAGGCGACGAGATCGAGATCGATGTCGCAGACAAGCGCCTGGATCTGCTTGTAGATGATGGCGAGCTTGCCCGCCGCCGAGCCGAGTGGACCGCTCCAGCGCCTCGCTACGCGTCGGGCGTCATGGCGAAGTACGCAGCCCTCGTCTCGTCTGCGTCCGAGGGCGCGGTGACCACGGGCCGGCGGCTCGGCGACGCGCTCCGTTCCAACTAGCCCGGATCCCACCGGGTCTCGGCGAACCGCTACGCCTCCAACGCTGGGGCGCCGCTGGCCTGGGCGAACCAGTCAAACAGGACGCGGGAGCACGAAGCCGGCCAGCCCGAGAAGGATGCAGACGAGGCCACCCACCAGAAGTGGCACGCGCGCGCGGCCAATCTCGATAGAGCTCTTCCATGCGGCGACGGTCGCCGCTGCCAAGAGAGCGAACGCGACAGGGAATGCTGTGACGGGCTGGACGAGGGCGACGAAGACGCCGCCCGTCGCAATCACGATGCTGGCCTCGCGACCCATGGCGCGTCTTGCCGGCGGCGACGTGACCTCTACCTTTAGCTCCGCGGTGTCCTGAAGGTTCGCCGACTTCGCCAGGAGGTCGACTCTTCCCGTTACGCCGAGCTTCCGATAGACGTTGGTGAGGTGTGTGTGAACGGTGGACTCGCTGACCACGAGTTGCTCGGAGATCTGGCGCACCGGCAGACCAGCCAGGGCGAGTCGGACGACATCGCGCTCGGCACGTGTCAGGACCGAAAGGTCGATCGTCGTGGCTGGCGCTGTTGAGCCCGGCGGAGGATCGGACGACGAGAGGTTCACCGGTATCGACGACACATATTCATCGGAATCGCCGATTCCCTTCGACCAGCGCAGGGCACATGCTCAGGTTGTCGCAGGTGCTGATGCTGAAGAGTATCAAGGGTCGAAGGGAGGTGACGCGGAGTTCTTGGCGACCGATGTCGTGCGTCCCATTGAGTGCCGCAGACGATGCGCGTTTCGCGCATCAACCTTCTTCTCGGTATCAGACTCAGTTGGGGTAAGTTCAATGGGTAGATCACGATTGCCGGGGTTGCGCGTCGCCCTGATCCTCGTTCTTGGCGCGATTCTCGCGTTGCCATCAGCCGTCGCCGCCGGGGAGCCATCCTCGGATCGGCTGGTCCGCGACCTTGTTGCGGCGTCCGACCCGCGCGCCGCCTTCGAATCGCTCTCGCCTTCTCAGCAGCGGCAGGTGCTCGCCGATCTCCAGGTCGCGAAGCTCGTCACAGACCAACCGTCACCGTCTCCCGTAGCCCCGTCGGGAGAGGGTTTCTCGGTGACTGCCAGCGGATGCTGGACGGTCACCTGGGGCCGGTCCGCCTACAACATCTACGGCGTCGAGCTCTTCTCCTTGAAGCAGAAGATCGACTGGTGCGGCAACGGCTCGACGATTACGAGCGTGACTCGCCTGCGCTGGGTCGAGGTCTACATTCCCGGGTGGAGCGGAACGATCATCCAGGATCCTACCTGGGGCGGCGTGGGGCAGTGGTCATTCCGCGCGTACACCCAAGCCCACTTCGTCCTCACCATCGTCTATCCGTGGGTGCACGTCTACCCGTGGCTCGACATGACCGTGACCGCGAACGGCGGCCTCACGGGGAGTGGTGGAGGTACGTAAGGAGATGGATTCGTCGCATCGCGAGCAGGCGTCCACCGGGTTGGGATCGTTGACACCCACCGTCGTGTTACTGGCGACGATTGTGTTGGTGATCCTCGGCGTGGCCGTCCCGCTGAGCGGTTTCCTTTGCGGACCGCTCCTGGTCCTTCTCGGTGTCCGAGGGCGACGTGAAGCCAGAGCAGCTGGACTCTCGACGATCCCATCCGAGGTCGCGATCCTTGCGGGATTTCTCCTGATCGCCTTCACTCTTCTGATCGCCGGCGTACTCAGCATGCTCCTGCCCGCGCCCCACGGGACCGTTCCAAGCCCGCGGCCGCTTCCGCTTCCATAGGTGTTGCACCGCTCCTTCGGGCCGGGCCCGCCCTCAATCAACATGCTGGGCGGGGCCGGCCCTACTCGTTGCCAGCCGAGAGCGGCTTTCGTTTCGCGCCCGTAGTACCACTGGCGGCCGGATCGAGTCGTGTCTTCGGACCGCCCAAAACGTGGCCGGGCGAGCGGGCCGGCGCCCGCGCTCGCCTTCCGGCACAATCGACCCGATGACGGCGCCGACCCTTCCTCCCGACCCCGCCGCCTACGACGAGGAGCGGAACGTGCATGCGCGGAAACGGGGGCTGCCCACGCCGTACATCGCCGGCGGGCGTGATCCTGACCCGGAGTCCGGGCACGCCGAAGAACGGCGCTACCTGCGCTGGCTCATCGTCATGGTCATCGTGCTCGTCCTGTCCGGCTTCGTGCTGGGGATCATCGCCAACATCCTGACCGGAATCGGAGCGCCATGAGGGCCCCGGATCTCGGGGCCCTGCCGGCGGCGACCGGCATCGCCCAAGGCGAGTGGGACGTTGCGCGAGATCGACTCGTCGAGGATCTGCGCCAGCTGATTCGGATCCCGTCGGTCAATCCGCCGGACCCGGCCGGTTCAGACGGCGAGCTCCGCGCCGCGCGCTGGATCGCCGGCGCGCTGACGGATGCCGGACTGCACCCCGAGATCGTGGAGCCCTTCCCCGGTCGCGGCTCGGTCGCGGCTCGCCTCCGCGGCGACGGGACCGGCGGGGATCCGTTGCTCCTCCTGTCGCATCTCGACGTCGTGCCGGCCCCGGCCGAGGAGTGGACGCACGACCCCTTCGGGGGCGACCTCGAGGACGGCTATATCTGGGGTCGCGGTGCGGTCGACATGAAGGACCTCATCGCGATGGAGCTCGCCGTCGTGCGGATGCTCGCCGAGCGAGCCCGCGCCGCCGGACGCGATCCGGCCAGTGATCCGATCCCCGGCCTGCGGCGCGACATCCTGTTCGCATCGACAGCCGACGAGGAGGCCGGCGGCCACGAGGGGATCGGCTGGGTCGTCGCGAACCGTCCGGAGTGGTTGCAGGCTGCCGGCGCGCTGAACGAATTGGGCGGCTTCTCCGTCGAGGTTGGTGGTCACCGGATCTATCCCATCCAGGTCGCCGAGAAGGGCTTCGCGGTCTACCGGATCTCGATTCGCGGCACGTGGGGCCACGGTTCGATGCCGCGCCCGGACAATGCCGCGGTCCTGGCGGCCCAGGTGATCGCGCGGCTGGCCGAGCCGGGCGCAGCGCGAGTGACCGCCCCGATGGCGCGGTTCATGGAGGTCCTGGCCGAACGACTGCCTGCCGAGGTCATAGGCGCCCTCCACGCTGCCGCCACCGGAGCGACGACCAACGGCGGAGCGGGCAATCTCGTGGAGGCGCAGACCGCCCGTGCCCTCCAGGCCCTGTTCCGCGACACGATCACCGTGGGTGTCGTCCGGGCCGGTGTGAAGTACAACATGATCCCGGGACTGGCCGCGATCGAGATCGACTGCCGAGTGCTTCCGGGGACCGACGAAGCGGCAATGCGGGCCGATGTCCTCGCACGACTCGGGCCTGAGCTGGCAGGGGTGTGCGACGTCGAGCTCGCCATGTTTGGCGAACCGGTCGAAACATCTTCCGACACCGAGCTGTACCGGGTGCTCGCGGACACGATAGTGGCGCACGATCCGGACGGAATTCCGGTGCCCACGATGATGCCGTTCGCCACCGATGCCAAGCATCTCGTGAACCTGGGTGTGCCCTGCTACGGCTTCTCGCCGCTGCAGATGCGGCCCGAGGAGCGGTACTTCGAGCGGTTCCACGGCGTCGACGAGCGCATCTCGCTGTCCGCCCTCCGCTGGGGACTCCCGGTCCTGTACGACGCCGTCCGCCGCTTCTGCGGTTGACACTCCGCCTCACTCGGGCGGGCGCGGGTTCCTGATCAGCCGGCCGCGCCGTGAGATCGCGTGCGTGGCCAGTGACGCCACGCCCATCGCGACCAATGCCCGCTCCGCGGTGGGCAGGGGCCGGACCGCGGTGAGGAACTGATCGGCGCGGGCCCGGTCAACGACGCGCAGGAGGGCGTGCCCGCGCTGGGTGAGCGCGAGGAGTCGCTGGCGTCGATCGGCCGGCTCCGCCTGACGCTCAACGAGCCGCCGCTTCACGAGGCCGTCGACGAGCCGGCTCGTGGCCGACGGTGATCGGCCGAGCGCCTCGGCAAGATCGCCGATCGTCGTTGCCGAACCCTCGGCGAGCACGTACAGCGCCGCCAGCTGGGTGAAGCCCAGCCGCAACTCGCCAAGCTGCGAGGCAAACCCCACGACCAGCTCCCGCCACAGGGCCCGGCCCATGGCCACCCGTTCCGAGATCTGGCGGACATTCGGGATCCGTGTTCCTGCCGCCAGGACGGATGCGCCCAGATCCGCCTCGAAGCGGCGCGCGATCGCCCGCACGCTGGCGGCACGGCGGCGAGGGCGGGGTTCGGCGGGGAGGGCCATCGGACGCGGAGCCTACTGCATTCGACGCCAAACGTGTGCAATGGCGCATGCACTCCACGCTCAGCCGTCGCGCGAGACGACAACATTCGGCCTACCGGCGCCCCGAGGCGTTATTGGCACGCCCACCACCCGGGCGCAGGCGGGAGACCATGGTCACGGTCGCGTTCATCTTCCCTGGACAGGGCTCGCAATCAGTCGGCATGGGCAAAGCGCTCGCGGCCGCCTCTCCCGCGGCCGCGGCCGTGTTCGCAGCCGCCGATGCGGCCCTCGGGGAACCGATCAGCAGCCTCGCCTGGGAGGGCCCCGAGGACGACCTCAACCGGACCGAGAACGCGCAGCCGGCCCTCCTGGCAACATCGATCGCCTACCTCGAGGCACTCAGGGAACGCTGGGTGGCCGGTGGCAGTGCGGCCGAGGTCCCGGCCTTCATGGCCGGCCACTCCATGGGCCAGTACTCGGCCATGGTCGCGGCCGGGGTCATCTCGCTCGCCGACGGGGTGCGGTTGGTGCGGGAGCGCGGAAGGCGCATGCAACGCTCTGGCGAGGGCCGTGACGGCGCAATGGCCGCGATCATCGGCCTCGACGATGCGGCCCTGCCGGAGTTGATTGCCAGGGCGAGCGCGGCCGGCACGTTCGGTGTGGCGAATCGCAACGCCCCGGGCCAGGTCGTGGTGTCGGGCGAGCGGGCCGCGATCGAGGCGGGCGCCGAGATCGCGAAGGAGCTCGGTGCGAAGCGGGCAATCGTGTTGCCGGTCAGCGTGGCAGCCCACTCGCCACTGATGACGGACGCGGCGGCGGGCATGCGCGACGTGCTCGCGGACGTCCACTTCTCGGACCCCGCCGTCCCCCTCCTCGCCAACGCCGACGCGAGCATCCTCGATACCGCAGAGGCCTGCCGCGCCGAGCTGGTCGCGCACCTCACCGCCGGCGTGGACTGGATTCGCGCCGTCAACACGATGGTTGCGGCCGGCGTCGGCACATTCGTTGAGATTGGACCCGGCCGCGTACTGACCGGCCTGACCAAGCGCATCGCCACCGAATCTGCCGCCCTGGCTCTTGATGAACCCGGGGCGCCGGATCGGCTGGCCATCCCCGACCTGTCCGCCTCGGCTACCTGACGTCGTAGCCCTCCAACCCTGCCCATCCCACCGAAGGAGCCCACCGACAGTGCGCAAGCCCGACTACAACCGTCGTGTCGCCATCACCGGTCTCGGGGTCATCAGCCCCGTCGGCAACGACATCGCCACCGCCTGGTCCAACCTCGTCAACGGCGTGTCCGGCCTGGGCGAGATCACCCGCTTCGACGCGTCAGGGTATGACCAGCAGTACGCCGGCGAGGTCCACGACTTCGAGCCCACGGCCTGGATGGACGCCAAGGCGGTCCGCCGGAGCGAAAGCGACATCCACTTCGGCGTGGCCGCTGCCAAGCAGGCGCTCGCCGACTCCGGCTTCGAGATCACGGACCAGAACCGTGAGGAGGTCGGGGTCGTGTACGGGTCAGGCGCTGGCGGCCAGCGCCTCATGATCGACAGCTACGTGACGCTCCACGAGAAGGGGCCGAACCGCGTCCCACCAACGTTCATCGCCAACGCCCTGGTGGACTCGGCGTCGGGGATGATCGCCATCGAGACCGGCGCGATCGGTCACAACGTGTGCATCGTGTCGGCTTGCGCCACCGGGACCCACAACGTCGCCGAGGCGGCCGAGGTCATTCGCCGTGGCGACTGCATCGCCGTCATCAGCGGATCAACCGAGGCACCCCTCATCGAGGTCGCCCACGCCGGGTTCGGGAACATGCGCGGCCTGGGATCGCCCCGGCCGGGCGAACCGCTCCAGACCGTGTCGCGCCCGTTCGACGCCACGCGCAACGGGTTCGTGCTCGGGGAGGGCGCCGGCGGACTCTTCCTCGAGGATCTCGAGCTGGCGAAGGCCCGCGGGGCGCGGATCTACGCCGAGGTCGTGGGCTACGGCTCCGCGGCGGACGGGTGGGACATGATCCAGCCGATCGAGAAGGGTGTCGGGTCCGCCCGGGCGATGAAGATGGCCCTCGAGCGACGCGGCGTCCCGGCCGACGAGGTGGACCTGATCAACCCGCACGGGACCTCGACCCCGGTCGGGGACGCCCGCGAAGCGGAGGCGATCTGGACAACCTTCGGCGATCGCTCGGCGGCGGCCCGGCGGTCCCTGGCCATCAGCGCCACCAAGTCCATGACCGGCCACATGATGGGTGCGGCCGGTGCCTTCGAGGCATTCGCGACGGTCATGTCGGTGGCCAGGCAGACGGTCCCAGGAACCCTGAACTACCGCGATCCCGATCCCGCCTGCGACCTGTGGGTGGTCGACGAGACCATCGAGATGCCCGTGCGGTACGCGCTCTCGAACAACATCGGACTGGGCGGCCACAACGGGGCCGTCATCTTCAAGCGCTACGACGGCGACTGAAGAGCGGCATCCACGATTCCTACATCATCGACGGGGCCACGTGATATCATGCCGGCCATGGTACGGACGCAGATCACGCTGACCGAGGCACAACATCGACGCCTCCTCCGCGTCGCCCGGTTGCGCGGCGTCTCGATGGCCGAGATCGTCCGTCAGGCGGTTGACACCGTGGTCCCCGATGAGGATGCCGAACTGCACCGACGATGGGAGCGCGCCCTGGGCGTGATCGGCGCGTTCGACAGCGGCGGGGCGAACATCGCGGAACGCCACGACGACTACCTCGGTGAGGAATGGTGACCTTCGTCGACACGAGCGCGATCTTCGCGCTGGTCGATCGGAGCGACCCGGCGCATCGATCGACGGTCGAGGCGTTCCGCGGCTTGACTCCTGGATCATTGGTGACCCACCGCTATGTCGTCGTCGAGGTCGCCGCACTGGCGAGACGCCGTCTCGGGACCGGAGGGATATCCCGGATCTTCGATCAGCTCCTGCCATCGATCGACGTGGCGCCCGTGGACGATGAGACCCACGCGGCCGCGCTCGCCACGTTCCGGGCCAGCGAGGGAGCCGGGCCATCGCTCGTGGACCGGACCAGCTTCGCCTTCATGCGCGCTCGCGGGATCGAGACCGCGTTCGCGGTCGATCGGGACTTCCGGATCGCCGGCTTCAACGTCATCCCCGCCCCAGCCGAATGACGGAGGCCCATGCCGTGCCACCCAGTCAGGATCCCGCTCGCCGCGCCGTGGTCACCGCGATGGGTGCGGTCACGCCGATCGGCAACGATGCCGACACGTTCTGGACGAATCTCCTCGCGGGCGTGTCGGGGGGCGGTCCCATCACGACCTTCGACGCGTCGGGATTCGACGTGAAGATCGCCGCCGAGGTGAAGGACTTCGACCCGAACGTGGCCATGGATCGCAAGATGGTCCGTCGGATGAGCCGGTTCATCCACTTCGGTGTCGCGGCTGCGACCGAGGCGGTCGAGCGGTCGGGCATCGATTTCTCCTCGTGGACGCCCGAGCAGCGAGATCGCGTCGCGGTGGTCATCAACACGGGCGGCGGCGGGATGGAGCAGGTCGTCGACGGCGCGCGGACGCTCTGGGACAAGGGCCCGGGTCAGGTCAGCCCATTCGCGATCCCGGCGGTCTCGGGCAGCATGGCGGCCGCCCAGGTTTCGATGAAGTACGGGCTGATGGGTCCGGTGATGACCCAGGTCGCCGCCTGCGCATCGGGCGTCATTGCCTTCCAGGATGCGCTCCGGCTCATCGCCAACGGCGAGTGTGACGTTGTGATCGCCGGCGGCTCAGAGGCACCGCTCCTGCCGATGGCCTTTGCTGCGCTCGGGAACATGGGCGCGCTGTCCAAGCGAAACGACGATCCGGCCGGTGCTTCCCGCCCGTTCGACCGGACGCGCGATGGCTTCGTGTTCGGCGAGGGCGCCGGGGTCCTCGTCATCGAATCCGCCGAGCACGCGCTCGAACGTGGAGCGCCGATCCTGGCCGAGATCATCGGCGCCTCCCTGACCGCGGACGCGTTCCACATCTCCGCGCCGGAGCCGACGGGACGCGGTGCTGCGATGGCCATGGCCGGTGCGATGCGCCATGCGGGCATCGGGCCGACGGACGTCGACTACCTCGTCGCGCATGGCACGTCCACGCCACTCAACGACGTGACCGAGACGAAGGCGATCAAGCGGGCCTTCGGCGACCGCGCCGCGGCACTCGCGATCTCGTCGCCCAAGTCGATGGTCGGGCATATGCTCGGCGCCGCCGGCGCTGTTGCCGGGATTGCCGCCGTCGGGGCGATCGCGGATGGCTGGATCCCGCCCACGATCAACTACCGCGAGCCGGATCCAGAATGCGACCTGGACTACACGCCGAACGTCAAGCGCAAGCTCCGCGTGGACACGGCGATGATCAACGGGTTCGGGTTCGGCGGCCAGAACGCGGTCGCGATCTTCCGTCGCTTCGAGGCCTGACAGCAGGTCTCAGGACGCCTCAGTCGCGGAGGCGGCGGCCCATCGCGTCCGTGTCCGAAAACCGGACCTCGACCGTGCGTGAGTGCGCGTAGTCCCCGGGCAGGTCGCGGGGATCATTCGGGACCGTGATCCGTGATCGCGCCGGCGGGGTCGTGGGCTCGTTCGTCATCGCCCGCGAGTGTAGATCCCAGCGAGCGGCGGCGATCCTGGCGTTCGCATACGCTCCGGGCGAGGAGCCGTGAAGTGAGCATCCAGCCGATCGAGGAACTAGTCGCAACCGACGTGGCAGGGCCCTGGGGACCCGTGCTCGTTGCCGCCACGGATCGAGGCGTCGTCGCCGTGGCCGTCCTGTCTGCGCCCGAGGCCTTTGCCGGGGATCTCGAACGGCGACTCGGGCAGGTCCCTGCCTGGTCCAACGTAGAACGTTCGGTGACGCTCCAGGGTGAGTCGCACGCGATCGGGCATCTGCGCGCTGCGACCGTCGCGCTTCGTCGCGAATTCTCGGGCGACGGTACGGCACTCCATGGGCTCATCCTCGACCTCGAGGATCGACCGGCCTGGGATCGGGTTGTCCTTGACGCGGTGCGGGCGATCCCGCGCGGGGAGACCCGGAGGTACGGAGAAGTCGCCCGGGCGATCGGGCGGCCTGGCGCCGCCCGTGCGGTCGGGGGCGCGGTGGGGCGCAACCCGGTCGCGCTCATCATCCCGTGCCATCGGGTCGTCGCCGGCGACGGGACGCTCGGAGGATACGGCGGTGGATGGTGGGGTGAGCGGGATCGACTTCTGGACCTGAAGGCCGAGCTGCTCGCCCGTGAGGGCGTCAAGCTGCCGCGAAGCCGCTCGAGAGCCTGACTCGGCCGCTAGACTGGCCCGAATCGCCGCGGCCCATGGGCGTCCCTGTCCCACGTCATGAGCCGCGCCGCTGGAGAGGGAGTCGTTGATGGCCGAGGCCGTGGCCCGTCCGGCGTCGATGTTCGCGGTATTCCGCAAGCGAAACTTCCGGCTCATGTGGTCCGCCGAGTTCGTGTCCGTGGTCGGCTCATCGCTGACCGACCTCGCGGCCGGGATTCTCGTCTATCGGCTCACCGAATCGGCGTTCATGGTCGGCCTGACGCTGATGGTCACCGCGATCCCGACGCTGCTCGTCGGCCTGTTCGCCGGCGTGTTCGTGGACCGGTTCGACCGCAAGCAAATCATGCTCGGCTCGGACCTGTTCCGCGGCCTGATTGTCGTGACCATCCCTATCGGGGTCCAGCAATTCGGCCTGATCTGGCTGTACGTTGCGCTCTTCTTCGCCGCCGTCGTCCGCCAGTTCTTCGATCCGGCCTGGGAGAGCGTGGTGCCGGAGATCGCGAGTGACGAGGAGCTCGCCGCGGCGAATTCATTCCTGTCGATCAGCTCGTTCGGCTCCACCGCGGTCGGGTTCGCCCTCGCCGGCTTCCTGGCGCACGTGGACATCTACCTGCCGTTCTACATCGATGCCCTGACGTTCGCCGTGTCGTTCGTGTTCGTGCTCGCCGTCCGGATCCCGAAGTTCAGCGCCGAGGAGACCACGACGGTTGGGGTCGTCCTGGCGAACCTCAGGACGGGTATCGGGTTCCTCTGGGCCACGCCGATCCTGCGCTCTGCCCTGCTCGTGAACCTGCCGATCCTGTTCTCGTTCGGCCTGTGGAACGTGCTGCTCCTGCCCATGGCGATCCGGGAACTCGGGGCATCCGAGTTCGAGTACGGACTCCAGGAAGCCCTCACGTCGGTCGGCTTCGTTGCGAGCGCGCTGCTGATGGCCAAGTTCGCCGACCGGCTGCGCGAGGGCCAGTGGATGGTCGTCGCGACGATCGGGATGGGTTTCTTCGGTGTGCTCTACGGGTTCGCCACGAATATGGCGTTTGCCATCGCCATGGTCGTCGGGTCCGGGTTCCTCAATGCCCCGCTTGGCGTGGCGCGACGCCTGATCCTCCAGAAGAACACCCCGCGCGAGATGCGCGGCCGCGTCTTCTCGGCATTCGCGGTCTCACGCGACATGGTCTTCCTCACGGGCATGGCCATGGCCGGGCTGGCCGACGTGCTGCCGATTCGCGGACTCGTCATCGGGGCGTCGATCCTGCTCATAGGAGCCGGCATTCTCATCCAGATCATGCCCGGCCTCGGGACGCCGGCAGCCGAGTGGCGCCGCGCGGCGCATCTCCTTCGGACCGCTCACGTGGGGCCGCTCACGGCAGCGGGTCGTGCCGCGACGACGGCCGACTTCACGCGGCTCCTCGGGCTGGTCCCGGAACTGTCCGGCCTCGCCGTCTCGCGTCGTGCTGAGTTCCTGGTCGGTGCGACGGTCGCGCACGCGGACCCGGGATCGGTGATCGTGAAGGTCGGCGACGCGAGCAATTCGGCCTTCTTCGTGCTCGACGGCCGCGTCGTCGCGGGCGTTCCCACCGAGGGGGGCGACGACCGGTCCCTGTCGGCGATGGGTGCCGGCGACTTCTTCGGCGAGATCGCGGCCATCACCGGGAGCGCCCGGACTGCGAACGTCGTCGCCGACCAGTACACCGAGCTCATGGAAGTCCCGGCGGCCACGCTCAAGGGTCTGATGGATGTCCCGGCCATGAACGCACTGATCAGCTCGAAGCTGAAGGAGCGCCTGACACGAGCGGGTAGCGCGGACCTGATCCGCCTGGCCGGTCTCGACCAGCGCGACCTCAAGGATCTCCGGCGCCGCCGGTCGCGCACACCGGCCGAGCCGGAGCCACACGCGGAAGCCTCGGCAGAGGGCTGAGCCCTTCTAGATCGATCGGGGACCGCCGAGCGGTCACATCGTCGTCAGCTGCGCGGCACCGGGCGCATCGGGAAGACCCCGACCACGATCGGGGAGATCGGGTCGAGCGAGAGCTCGTAGCCGACATCGCCGGCCCGGAACAACTCGCCGAGGAGCCGGCCCTCTCGATTCGGCAGTCCGACGAACACGCGGCTGCCCGCCGGCAGGTCCACAGGGGTGACGTCGTCGTCGTCGCCCTCGATCCCGAAGCGGCGTCGGAGCTCATGCATCGGGACGTACGTTCGGCTCTTGATGAAGCGCCGCAGCTGCGGCGCGGTGCAGCCGCTGCGGTCCGGGTCGGTGGCCGGCTGAGTACGCGGCGCGGGCACGGGCTCGGGACCTGGCGCGGCAGTGGCTGAGCGTCTGCCGGCGGTCCGGCGAGCCGGGCCATCCGCCTCGACGACCGAGGCTTGCTCAACGGGCGGCTCGGGCTCGGGTCCGTTTGTGGCGGCCGGCGTGGACGCGATCGGCGCCTCCGCCGTGGCCAACGTCGCCGGAACCTCCGGCGACGCGAGGGACGTCTCGGCCAGAGCTCCAGACTCCGTAGGCTCCGTCGGTTCCGTGGCCTCCGTCGGTTCCGTCGGTTCCGTCGTGTTCGCGGAAGCGGGGCGCGGCGTGCGCGACTCAGTGCGCGCCTCCCCATGGCCCGATCGCGAGTGGCGACGCGCCGGATGGTGCGAACGACGGCTCATCGGAGGGAAGTGACGGCGCGGGGGCGCCGCAGGACGGTCATCATCAAGGCTCGGATCAGTCGAGGTGCCGGGCGGCTGCCCGATCTGGCGATGATACCCGGAGCGGCAGCCTCAGCCCGGAACGACCCACAGATCGCGGCTCGACTCGTTGAGGATGTCGGGGCCATCCGGACCGCACACGACGATGTCCTCGATCCGCGCGCCGTAGCGATCAGCGAGATAGATGCCCGGCTCCACGCTGAACGCCATCCCTCGGCGAAGCGGCTCGTCGTTCCCGCCGACGAGATAGGGCTCCTCGTGGGTCTCGAGGCCGATACCGTGGCCCACGCGGTGGAAGAAGTCCGGACCGTGGCCGCCCGCGGCGATGATGTCGCGCGCGACGGCGTCGATTTGCTCACATGGAACGCCCGGGCGAACGGCGGCCGAGGCCTGCCGCTGCGCATCCTGGAGCAGGTCGAACAGGCGCCGGAACTCGGGCGTTGGCCCCTTCGCCGCGTCGCCGCCGGTCACCCACAGTGTCCGCGTCGTGTCCGAGCAGTAGCCATCCAGCGATCCGCCGATGTCGAGGACGATCGGCTCGCCGGCACCGATGACGCGGTCGCTCGCGTCGTGATGCGGCGAGGCCGAGTTTGGGCCGGAGGCCACGATGGCAAACTCCGCGGCCTCGTGGCCCTCGGCGAGCAGGCGTTCCCGGACTTCCCGGCTGACATCGGCCTCGGTGCGTCCCACGAGCCTCCCGGCGGCGATCTGCGCGACCACGCGATCCGCCGCGTGCGCCGCAAGGCGCATGAGCTCGATCTCATCGGCGTCCTTGGTCATCCGGAGCTCGCGCAGGACCTCGCTCGCCAGCCCGAAGTCGGCGCCGGGCAGCGCTCGCTCCAACCCGAGGACGTGCATGGCCCACAGGCGGTCGCTGACGAGCACGCGGTCCCCTACGCCGACCGACTCCCCGAGCGCATCGGCCAGGAGCGACGCGACGAGGACGTGCGCGTCGTCGGTCTCGTCCCAGGGCGCCACGGGCACCTGCCCGGACCGGACGGCAGGACTCCCGGCGGCGGCCATCGCCTCGAGTCGCGGGGCCACGAGCACGGGACTTCCGCGCGCCGGCAGGACGAGCATGGTCAGCCGCTCGAGCGGCATCGCCACGTAGCTCGTCAGGTAGCGAAGGTCCGCGCCGACCCCCACGAACAGGGCCCGGACGTTCCGGTCGGCCACCAGGGCCTGGGCCTCGGCGAGGCGCGAGCCGTAGCGGGCATCCGGGATCACGGGGCGCGCCGAGCGGCTTCCGGCCACGGCCTGGCCTCAGCCGAGACGCGTCGCGATGTGCCGGAAGATGTCGCGCGCGGAGACCATCGCGATCGGCCGGCCGTCGTCCACGATCGCCACGTGCCGGAACCCGCCGACGGCCATCTTGTTGATGGCCACGGCAATCGTGTCGTCGCGACGCAGGACAACGGGGTCCGGGGTCATGACTTCGCTGATCGGGCGCTGCTTCTGAGCGTGCCCGGCAAGCTTTAGCAGCGCATCACGATCGGTGAAGATCCCGACCAACCGGCCGCCATCCGTGACGAGCAGGCAGTCGATGTTCTCGCGCTGCATCCGCTCGATGACCGCGGCAACATCCACGGACGCGTCCACAGTCCGGGGAGCCGGCGCGCCCAGTTCAGAGAGGTGGACGCCCAGGAGCGGGCCCCGGAAACTGGTGGCCGGCTCCGGGGTATCGGCGGAGCGCAGGTCGGCGCCGCAGTTCTCGCACAGATCGTCGCCCTGGTAGTTCTGCGACTGACAAACCGGGCAGTTCATGCTCCATCTCCCGTCACGGTCCAGGTCTCGCCGGCCCCGAGCAGGCTGGCCAGGTCGCCCTTGCCCCGGGTCGCTATCGCCTGCTCGATCTGGGCGGTCAGAAGCTCCGCGTGCGTTGGCCGGTCGACGGCTCGGATTACCCCCACAGGGACGGGGAAGTCAGGCCAGTAGATCGTGGACAGCATGGCCGCGATCAGTGGGTCCGATTCGTCATGGACGAGGAGATCGGCCTCGGTGATCCCGTCCTCACCGATCGTGACGACCTCCGGTCGGTGGCCGTGCAGGTGAATACCCCGGTTCCTCTCCTTGCCGAAGACCATCGGCTTGCCGTGCTCCAGGACGAGCATCCGATCGTCTCGAACCTCGCGGTCGGTGAACTCGCGATGGGCCCCGTCGTTGAAGATGTTGCAGTTCTGGAGCACCTCAACGAAGACCGAGCCATGGTGGCGGCCGGCGCGCTCCAGGGTCGTCTGGAGGTGCTCGGTGTGCGTGTCCACGGACCGCGCGATGAAGCTGGCCTCGGCCGCGAGAGCGATCCCCAGCGGACTGATGGGATAGTCGACGGTCCCGTGCGGCGACGACTTGGTGACCTTGCCGTATTCCGAGGTCGGACTCGCCTGGCCCTTGGTCAGGCCGTAGATCCGGTTGTTGAACATGATCAGATTGATGTCGACGTTCCGCCGCATGGCATGGATCAGGTGGTTGCCGCCGATCGAGAGGGCATCGCCGTCACCGGTGATCACCCAGACCATGAGGTCCGGGCGAGCGGCCCGGAGCCCCGTTGCGATGGCCGGCGCCCGGCCGTGGATGGAGTGGAAGCCGTACGTGTTCATGTAGTACGGCAGTCGGCCGGAGCAGCCGATGCCCGAGATGAAGACGATGTTCTCCTTCGCGTAGCCGAAATCGGGCATCACCTTCTGGGTCTGGGCGAGGATCGAGTAGTCGCCGCAGCCGGGGCACCAGCGGACCTCCTGATCGGACACGAAGTCCTTCCGCGTCAGGACGGGCAGCGTGGCCTCGGGGACAGTCTTCAACGTGTCGGTCATACCACGACCTCGAGCTCGGCCAGGAGGCGCTCGGCTTCCGCTTCGATCTCGGCGATCCGGAACGGCTTCCCCCGGACCCGGTTGTAACCGACCGCGTCGATCAGGTAGCGGGCCCGGATGAGCATCAGGAGCTGGCCGAGGTTGAGCTCCGGCACGAGTACGCGCCGGAATCGGCGGAGCACGTCCTCGGTGTTGGCGGGGAATGGATTCAGGTGCCGGAGGTGGGCATGCGAGACCGCGTGGCCGCGATCCCGAAGCCGCTCCACCGCACTCCGGATCGCCCCATAGGTGGAGCCCCAGCCCAGGATCAGGAGGTCGCCTTCGTCCCCGCCCATCACGTCAAGTGGCGGGATGTCCTTCGCGATGCCGGCGACCTTGGCCTCCCGGATCAGCATCATCCGGTGGTGATTGTCCGGGTCGTAGCTCACGTTGCCCAGGATGTCTGCCTTCTCCAGCCCCCCGATCCGATGCTCCAGGCCCGGCGTACCCGGCACGGCCCACGGCCGGGCCAGTGTGTCCGGATCACGGAGATACGGGAAGAAGCCGTCCTTCTCCGTCCGGTTCGGGACGCTGATGTCCGGCAGCGTTGCCGCATCCGGGATCAGCCAGGGTTCCGCCCCATTGGCGAGAAACGCGTCGGACATGTAGGCGACGGGCGTCATGTACTTGAGCGCGATGCGCCACGCCTCGATCGCGTACTCGAAGCATTCACCCGGCGTCGCCGGGGCGACCACCGGCAGCGGCGAATCCGAGTTCCGCCCGAACATCACCTGGAGGAGGTCCCCCTGCTCGGTCTTGGTCGGCAGGCCGGTCGATGGGCCGCCCCGTTGGACATCGACGAGCACCAGCGGCAGCTCCACCATGATGGCCAACCCGAGGGCCTCGCTCTTGAGCGCCACGCCCGGCCCGGATGTGCCGGTCATGCCCATCGCGCCGCCGTAGCTGGCCCCGATGGCGGATCCGATGGCCGCGATCTCGTCCTCGGCCTGGAACGTCTTGACCCCGAAGTTCTTGTAGCCGGCGAGCTGATGGAGGATCTCCGAAGCCGGGGTGATCGGGTAGGAGCCGTAGAACAGCTGGCGGCCGGCGAGCTGGGAGGCGGCCACCATGCCAAGTGCCGTGGCTTCGTTGCCGGTGATGCTCCGGTAGCGGCCCGGCCGGAGGCGCGCCGGCGGCACGATATAGCGCTCATGGAAGATCTCAGTCGTCTCGCCGAAGTTGTAGCCGGCGCGGAGAGCGCGCTTGTTGCCCTCGGCGATCACCGGCCGCCTGGAGAACTTCTCGTCGATCCACGCGAACGTGGGGTCCATGCTCCGCTCGTACAGCCAGAACATCAGGCCCAGCGCGAAGAAGTTCTTGGTGAGATCGACCTGCTTGTTCGTCAGCTCCAGGCCCTCCAGGGCACGGGCGTTGAGCGCTGAGATCGGGATCGAGAAGACGTTGTAGGCGGACAGCGAGCCGTCGATGCAGCGGGCTGGCGGCGTAGCCGACCTTGCTCAGGTTCGCGGACGTGAAGGCGTCCACGTTGACGACGAGGGCGCCGCCCGGCGGCAGATCCCCGATGTTCGCCTTGAGGGCCGCCGGGTTCATCGCGACGAGGACGTCGGGCTCGTCACCGGGCGTGTGAATCTCGTTCGAAGAGAAGCTCAGCTGGAAGCCGGAGACTCCGGGCAGAGAGCCGGTTGGAGCGCGGATCTCGGCCGGATAGTCCGGGTACGTGCTGATGTCGTTGCCGAATGCGGCGGCCGTCCGGGTGAACTGGGTGCCGGTGAGCTGCATGCCGTCCCCGGAGTCGCCGGCAAACCGGATCGTGACCCGCTCAAGCTGGCGCTCTTCTCTGGGACGCTCCCGGACGGGACGGTCCTGGGCCGATGTCACGCGCCCTCCGTTTCCTGGATCCGCTGGTGCGGCCGCGGCGGGAGATTGAGCAACTCCTCGGGGAACGCCTCGGCGAGGTACTTGATGATGTCGACCGGGCGCACGACGCCCACGAGCACGCCCGCGTCATCCACGAGCGGCAGGTTGCGATACACGCCTGTCTGCATGAGGTCGATCGCGTGCCGGATGGGCTGATCGAGGTTCAGCGTCCAGGGGTGTTCCTTCATGAGCGACTCAACGGGCCGGTTCAGGTCCACCGTGCGACCCACGAGCCGGGCGAAGATGTCGCGCTCCGTCAGGACGCCGCGAAGACAGCCGTCCTCGTCGGTCACGAACACGGAATCGGCGTTGCCGGTCTCGCGAATGAAGGCGATGCACTCGGCCAGGCTGGTCCCCGGACGGACGGTCACGGGATCCCGGCGAGCCAGGACCCGCAGCTTCTCGTCGGCGACGGAAGGCACGCGGCCCGTGACGGCTTGCTCGGTGATGTCGCTCACGAGGTGGAAGTGTAGAACGTTCCGCAGCTCATGCCCGGCGCGGCCCGAGCGGCGGGGCAGGCCGTGGCCTCGGCGGGCCCGGCGGGTACGGCCGAGCGGTGAACGCCCAGCGTGCGGTATGACGGGCACGGCCGAGCGGTGAACGCGCAGCGTGCGGTATGACGGGCACGGCCGAGCGGTGAACGCGCAGCGTGCGGTATGACGGGCACGGCCGAGCAGTCCCCCCGGACCGAACGCCACGAGAGCAGCTCTGACTCACCGCGGCTGCACGACGGCCTGCGGGGCCAGATCTGCACGTCAGGCGAGCCGGCCGGTGCGCTGTCGAGGTCCCGCCGGTCGTACCGCACGGCCGGCGTTCAGCAGTGGACGGCTGCCCGGCCGGCGCCGTCCGCACGACGAGGCCGCCCGAACGCGATAGCCTCGCGGGATGCCCTCTCGCCTAGTCATCGGGATCCTCCTGACCATCGTCTCGGCGTTCGGCTTCGGGTCGGGCGCCCTGTTCGCGAAGCCGGTCTACGCGGCGGGCGTGGACTGGCACACCTTGATGACCTGGCGATTCACGCTCGGTGCGGTGCTCTCATGGGCGTGGGTGGTGGCCAGCCCGCGTGGTCGCGGCGCCGTCGGGTCGCTGGATCGGCGGGCGGTGCTCGTCGCCATCGCGCTCGGCGTGCTGTACACGGGCAACTCATCGACGTACTTCGCCGGTCTCGAGACCGTGCCCGCATCGCTGGCCGCCCTGATCGTGTACATCTACCCGGCCATTGTCGCCGTGATCGCGCTGCGGCTCGGTCGCCGGCTGGAGGGCCGCCGCGCGTGGGGCGCGCTGGCGCTCGCCCTGACAGGGGTCGCGCTGGCGGTAGGCAACGTGGACCCCACGGCCGTGCCGCCGACGATCGGGCTCCTGCTCATGGTCGCGTCGCCGGTGATCTATTCCGTCTGGATCGTGCTGTCCGCCCGGCTTGCCGGGGAGCGACGGTCCGGGGTCGGGCACGGCGGGAGGAACAGCGTGGACCCCACCGTCGCGGGGGCGGTCATGATCTCCGCGACCGCGACCGCGTTCTGGGTCTCCGCGCTCGTCGTCGGCCGGCCGGTCCTGCCGGGGCAGATTCCGCCAGACGCGTGGGGCGGGATCGCCGGCGTGGGCATCGTTTCGACGTTCATCGCGATCCAGGCGTTCTACGCCGGCGCTCACCGGATCGGCGCGGCGCGAGCATCGCTGGTCAGCACCGTCGAGCCGATCTGGACGATCGCGCTGGCGGGGATCCTGTTCGGGGAGCGACTGACGCCGCTGCAGCTGGTCGGCGGTGCGCTGATCCTGGCCGGCGTGGTCATCGCCCAGACGGGACCCGCGCGGTTCAGGGCGAGCAAGCTCCGGATTGCCGACGAGTAGGGCTCAGCGCAGAGCAGCCCTCGCAGAGGCGAGCGCGGCCTTCGCGCCCTCGGCAATGAACGAGCCCTCGGAGCCCACGCCGAGGAACCGGAACCCTCGATCCAGGTGCGGCCCGAACGCGGCAGCGTCGTAGAGC
This sequence comes from uncultured Chloroflexia bacterium, assembly GCA_963697415.1. Taxonomy (GTDB): domain Bacteria; phylum Chloroflexota; class Limnocylindria; order Limnocylindrales; family CSP1-4; genus UBA5189. The sequence goes on along the minus strand of CAVONW010000003.1, from coordinate 1,411,183 downwards.
AGGATCCCGGCGGACTTCCCATGGGCGCGGCAGGCGGCGATCACGGTGTCGAGCGCGGCGAGGTAGGTCCCGTCCTCGAACTTGCCCGGCACGCCCAGCGAATGCGACAGGTCCGCCGGCCCGACGAACAGGACGTCGACGCCATCGATCGCGGCGATCGCGTCCGCCTCGCGGACGGCCCTCGGCGACTCGATCTGGATAATCCCGACGATGTCGCGGTTGAGCGATCCAACGTCGCTATGGCCTACCGTCCCGAGGCGCGCGCCGCGGGTCCGAAGCGCCACGCCCCGAACCCCGTCCGGCGGGTAGCGCAGGAACGAGACTGCCTCCTCGACCTGCGCGGCGGTGTCCAGTCGCGGGACCATGATCCCGGCGGCTCCGAGGTCGAGCGCCCGGCCGACCCGCAGGCGTTCGCCTGACTGTGGCCGCACGAAAGCCGCGGCGCCGCTGACCTCGGCGGCGAGCAGGACGGACAGCAATTCGGCCTCGGTTCCGGCTCCGTGCTCCAGGTCCGCGACGAGCCAGTCATACCCGGCGCGGCCGGTGATCTCGGTGGCCATCGGCGACGCCATGTCCGTCCACGCGCCGAAGAGGGGCTCGCCGTCGAGGATCCGACGACGAATCGTGCTGCGAGCAGAGTCAGTCATGGCGGAATGATGCGCCGTCGTGCGAAGCTCGGATGATCCGGACAGCAATGCCAGGTCATCGAAGCGGCGTCGGCTCGGGGCGACGATGGGCGCTGGCGACCTGAATCCCCAGGCTAGATCGGATACGCTCCGCGTCAGCTTCCGCGTCCCACCGTATCTGTGGAGGGGGCCATGATCAAGCGCCTGCTCGGTCTGTCGATGCTGGTCGTCGCCTTGGCCGCGTGCGGTGGGTCCAGCCCCGGCGCCGGAACTTCGACCTCCGGACCGAGCGAAGCCGCCCCGAGCTTCGCGGGTCTGCCGGAGTTCCCCGATATCGACCTCTGCGAGACCGTACCGGCGTCCGAGGTCGTCGCCGCGGCCGGGGCGAGCTCATTGATCGGGACGACTCCGCTCGTCTACCCACCGGGATGCGTCTACGACTTCAGCGAGCAGGACCCGAACCTGCAGACCTACGTGCTGATCCAGTTCGTGGCAAGCCCTGACCTGCAGAGAACCGTCATCGAGGGGGCCGGTGGGTCGACCGAGGACGTGGCGGGTGTCGGCGATTCTGCCTGGGGCACGGTCAACTCGGACGACGGCTATGACCTGTACGTGACCCGTGGCGCCGTATCGATCCTGGTTACGGCCGAGTCGTTCGCCCCGGATCCGAAGGCCCGCGCGGTCGATGTGGCCAAGCTGGCACTCGCGCTCCTCTGAGAATCGGCTCCTGCGGTCACCGCGGGAGAGTCCGCATCGGCGATTCAGGGCAAGCCCACACGCTTCTGGTACCGGCCGGACGAGGTCCCCTGAGCCTCCTGGCGTTCCCGCCGGACGGCCGCGAACTCCGGTAATCGGCAGGTAAGCGTCGCCGGCGATGCTCCGCGACTGCCGCTCATGCTCGACCCGTTCTTCGTCATCGCCGGCGAGGTCATTTGGGGCGGCACGGAAGATTGGGAGGGCGACGCTGCCGATGAGGCCTGAACTTGACATCATGATGCATCCTGCCTAGGCTTCATGATGTGGCAACCCGAACGACCCTGACCCTCGATGACGACGTGGCGGCCGGCCTCCGGCGCGAGGCGCTCCGGATGGGTCTCCCGTTTCGAACCGTCGTGAACCAGGCGATCCGGGCAGGGCTCGAAGCGCCGCGAGCGTCGTCGGAGCCGTTTCGCGTGGAAGCACGATCGCTCGGCCTCCGCCCGGGTATCGACCTCGACGACGTGGAGGGCCTCCTCGACGTCCTCGACGGCGCCGATCGACGTTGATCCTCATCGACGCGAACCTGCTCCTGTACGCATACGACAGCTCAAGCCCGCGGCACGGCGCGGCACGCCGGTGGTTCGAGGGTGTCATGAGCCATGAACCCGACGTTCGGCTCGGGCTCGTGACGCTGCTCGCCTTCCTGCGCCTCGGCACCGATCCGCGGGTTCTGGAGTCGCCGTTCTCTCCGGCCGAGGCCGTCGCGGTCGTCGAGTCGTGGCTCGCTCGCCCGAACGTCTCGGTCGCGATCCCGAGCGAGCTTCACTGGTCTGGGCTGGCGGACCTCGCGCAGGCGTCGAAGGCGCGCGGAGCGCTGATGATGGACGCCCACCTCGCCGCCCTCACGATCGAACACGGCGCCACCCTGGCCACGACCGACCGCGACTTCACGCGCTTCCCCGGTCTCCGGTTCAAGGACCCGCTGGCCGGCTGAGCGACCCGGCGCCTCTGTCCCAGGGGGGCTGAGCCGGCCGAGGTCAGGCCGTCAGTCTGCGGAATGCCCAGAGCGTCGCGCCCTGCAGGACGACCCCCAGGATCAGTACGGCCACCAGCGCACGGCCGATGACGTCCCCCTCGAACCCGACCGTCATGAGTGACCGCATCGCCTCGATGACGTAGCTGATCGGGTTCCAGTCGTTGACCGTCTGGAGCCAGCCCGGCATCAGGGCGACTGGGACGAAGGCCGTCGACATGAAGGCGATCGGCATGAACAGCATCGCGAGGGTCCCGGTTGCCTGCTCGTTCTTGGTCGTGAGCGCCGGAACCAGCGACGTACCCGCCCAGGCGACCCCGAACGCACCGCCGAGCAACACGATCGCCAGGGCGCCCGGAATTCCCGTTGCGATGTGGGCACCGAGCAGGACCGCCAGGATCAGGATCGCCGCGGCCATCGCCATCGAGACCAGGAACAGCGGCACCAGTTCACCGGCCAGAATGGCGAGCCGGTTGATCGGGCTGGCGCGAAGCTTGTCGAGATAGCCGTTGCGCCAGTCCACGAGCAGGGTGCTGCCCGACCAGGCCACGGCGAAGAAGACAGTGAACGCCACCTGACCGGGAGCCAGGTAGTCCAGGTATGAACCACTGCCGTTCCCGCTGGCGACGAATCCAGGCAGCGACACGATGTCCTTGAACAGCTGCGAGAAGACGAACAGCTGGATCAGCGGGAAGAGAAGCGTCGAGACCGGGTTGGCCGGAACCCGGTAGAAGCGGCGGATCGAGCGCCCGCCGAGAATCCAGGTCTCGCGCAGGAACCCCACGGCAGCCGTCATCGCCTGATCACCATCCAGTCTCCAGCGGCCGGTCGGCCTCTTCGGTTCGGATGTGGCGCCCGCAGTAGCGCAGGAACACGTCATCGAGCGTCGGTTCGCGCATCGTGAGCCCGCTCACGCCGAGCCCGTTCCCGTCCAGCTCGCGCAACAGGGCCGGCACGGCGGCGTGGGCGTTGGCCACCGCGACCGCGATGCCGCCGGCCGACGCCTCGGCCGAGACGACCCCCTCAACCCCCGCCAGACGAGTCAGCGCGACGGCCTGCGCCGCAACGAGCGATTCGGTTCCGTCCGGATGGGCGAGGGCGATCTCGACGGCGTCCGCACCGACCGAGCGCTTGAGCTCGCGGGGCGTGCCTTCCACCACGATCCGGCCCGCATCCACGATCGCGAGCCGGTCACACAGGCGATCGGCCTCCTCCATGTAGTGCGTCGTCAGGAACATTGTCGTACCCGCCCGGTTGATCCTGACCAGCTCCTCCCAGAACGCCGCGCGGCTCTGTGGGTCGAGGCCCTCCGTTGGCTCGTCGAGAAAGAGCACTGCCGGTCGATGCACCAGGGCCGTCGCGAGGTCGAGGCGTCGGCGCATCCCGCCGGAGTACGTGCCGGCGAGCCGGCGAGCCGCCGCCGTCAAGTTCATCAGTTCGAGGAGTTCGTCCACCCGCTGACGAAGGTCCCCGGCCGGCATCCTGTGCAATCGACCGATCAGCTCGAGGTTCTCACGACCGGTCAGCATGTTTTCAAGGGCGACGGTCTGCATGGCGAGCCCGATCCGGCTGCGGACGGCTGCCGCGTCTCTCGCGACATCGAGTCCGGCCACCATGGCGACGCCGGCGGTTGATCGCGCGAGGGTCGCGAGGATTCGGATCGTTGTGGTCTTGCCTGCGCCGTTCGGGCCGAGCAAACCGAAGAACTCGCCCGCGGCAACGGAAAACGTGATCCCGTCGACGGCACGGACCGGCTCGCCGCCGCGGGCGGGCGGGTAGACCTTGATGAGGTCGCGGACCTCGACGACCCGGCTGCTGGTTTGCTCCATCACCATCCGAGTTCAGAACGGCTTGAAGACCATGAGCCAGAGGATAACGAGGAAGCCGACGCCTCCGACCGCCGCGGTCATCTCGGGCGAACGCGACTGCGCCAGGGCGATGACCGCATCCATCGGCAACGGTTCCGGATCGGGTTCGCCCGTCTTGACCGCGCGCGTCCGCTGGCCCAGCGCCAACCTGAGCCGTCCGAAGAAGCTCCCGGCGAGCGGTGTCATGAGCCCGGAGATGACGATGAGTGCGACGAGCGAGATCCAGATCCATGCCCGGCCGAAGTCGTCCCTCACGATGCCGCCGACGATCCCGGCGACGAACAGCATGAGCAGGCCGATCCCGGCGAGGCTGAGAGACCAGCCGGAGAGATCGAGGAGCGCGAGCATCCGGCTCGCCTCCCGCTCCGCCCTGAGTCTGAACGCGACGGCGATCGACACGCCGTGGCCGGCGGCGAACATGAACGCGCCTGTCACGTGGAGGAGCTTGATCCAGTCGGAATATGGCGTCAGGTCCATCGGTAAGGCTCCATCACTCTCGGGTTGGGGGGGACGCAGCTTCGACCGGGCCACCGTCTGCCGGATCCGCTCCGGCGCGGCGCCATGCCCGCCGTGCGTACCAGGCGGCGAGCCCGAAGACTAACATCGCGTTTACGGGGTGAAGAGCGGCGATCGCCGGCATCGAGGCCCGAAACTGCGGCAGCGCCGTCTGGACCACGTACAGGAGCAGCAGGCCGAAACTCGCGCCGACATCCTGGCGCGCCGAACGGGCGGCCACCGCCGTCAGAACCACCGCCAGCGCAAGGAGCCCGATCGCGGTGTATCCGAACTCGACATGTGTCGAGAAGTTGCCGGTGCCGCCGAGAACTGCGATGGCCGATCCGGCGAGGAAGACCTGGATCACGATGCCGGCGACAAGGAGCCAGGCCGCGATTGCGTGGAGCCGGCGAAGGCCCGAGCGCATCAAACCCGCCCTCCTACTGCACGTCGATCGTGCCGGCCATCCCGGCCTCGGTATGGCCCGGAATGGCGCAGTAGAACTCGAGCGGGCCAGCCTGCGTCGGCCTGACCGCGATCGCCACGGTGGCGCCGCCCGGGATCTGAACGTGGACGCCGAGCGTATCGATGTCGAACGAGTGAGCCACCGAGTCCCTGTTCTCGACGAATAGACCGAGGACATCCGACGTCGACATCGAGTACTCCGTCGTGAGGAACCTGGTCCCCTCTGCGACGAGTGTTCCACTCGTGGTGGGTGTCCCCGCCAGGACCGCGGCGCCGGCGCCGCCGGCCTGGTTCGCCCCGACGTAGCCGGTCACGGACGCTCCGAGCGTCGCGCCGGCGACGATCGCGACCGCCCAGACGGCGCTCGGCCCGCTCCGTGGCGTCGGTCCGGAGGCGCCGACCTCACGGAAGGCGGTGATGCCGGCGAGGATCAGGACGATCGATCCGATGACCAACGACAGGGTTCCCGGGAACGCCGTGTCGGACGGATGGGTCGCTGCGTACGGGAGATATGGAGCGTTCATCGCGAGGAACGCCACGGCCGGAATGAGCGCGACGAGCCAGAACCTGCGCCGGCGCGGCGCGGAAGGGAGGAACGTCGCAAGCGCCGCGCAGGCCGTGAAGAGCGCAAGGAACACCAGGAACACCGGCAGGAGCGTGGCCAGGCTTGGGTCTTCGTCCATGCCCGGCATGAGCGCCGCCACGAGGATGAACAGGAAGGAGGCCGTCAAGACCCAGTAGCTCCCTGCGTAGACGCGCATCGCGAACGTTCTCGGCACTGGTTCGACATCCCCTCCAAGGAGCCCGAGTGGACTCGTGGCTACATCTGTACTCGAGGGGATGTCCCGCGGTCATGGGACCGCCGTCACGATCGTGTCGGGCGATCACCTGCGCGTCGGATAGCGAAACGCGTGCGCTAGCTCCGCGGCTCGCGGCGTTCGCCGCCCAGGCCGGCCTCGCGCGCCCGGACGATTGCCTGGGCCCGGTCGGCCACCTGGAGCTTGCTGAAGATGTTCGACACGTGGTTGCGCACCGTCTTGGGTGAGAGGACGAGGCGCTGCGTGATCTCGGCGTTGTTCAGGCCCCGGGCGACCATGTCGAGGATCTCCCGCTCTCGATCCGTCAACTCCGGGAAGACGGTGGCCTCGACCGCTGGACGTGACGCGAAGAACGCGACCAGCCGTCGCGCGATCGCCGGTCCAAAGATCGCCTCGCCCGAAGCGACGCCGCGGATCGCCCGGACCAGCTCGGCCCGGTCCGCACCCTTGAGGACGTAGCCCCTGGCGCCGGCCTTCAGGGCACCGAAGACCTGATCGTCGGCCTCGTACATCGAGAGGACCAGCACGGCGACGTGCGGGCTGGTCGCGACGATTCGCCGGGTCGCCTCGATCCCGTCGATGCCGGGCATGTTGAGGTCCATGACGACGACATCGGGTTGATCCGCCGCTGCGCGCTCGACCGCGTCTTCGCCGCTTCCTGCGTGGCCGACAACCTCGAACCCCGCGATCGTGCCGAGGAGTGCCTCCAGGCCCGCACGGAAGGACGCATGGTCATCCGCGATCAGGATCCGGATCGGCTCGTGGCCGGCATCGCGGTCCATCGGCAGACCCTAGTTCCGAACCAGGCCATCGAGCGGCAGCCGTGCGAACACCCGCGTTCCGCCTGTGGGCCCGGTTTCCACGACGCAGGTCCCGCCAACCTCCGCCGCGCGCTCACGCATTGACTGGAGGCCGATGCCGGGCCGGATCCTGGCCGGGAGCCCCCGCCCGTCGTCCGTGATTTCGATTTCGAGCGCCCGCCGGCCGGGACCTGTCTCGCCGGTATCGGCCAGTCGAACGTGGCACGCCTGCGCGTGGGCGTGGCGAGCGGCGTTCGTCATGGCCTCGACCGCGATCCGATAGGCCGCAACCTCCACGGCCGCCGGGAGTTCCGGCAGCGGACCGGCCGCCGCGACTGCGAGCGCCGGCTCGGGCCCGAGGTGGCCAGCCTGAGCCTGGATCGCCCCGACGAGTCCGAGCTCGTCGAGGGCGGGCGGGCGGAGCGCGTCCACGAGGCGCCGGATGTCCGAGAGCGCGCCATGCACCTCGCCCCGGAGCTCCCCGAGAACCCGCGCCGCGCCCGCAGGATCGCCGGCGACCAGGTCGGCGGCCACCTCCGCGCGCATGCCGATGGCCGCGAGCGTGGGCCCGAGACCGTCGTGCAGGTCGCGCCGGATTCGGCGCCGCTCCTCCTCGCGGGCGGCGACGAGTCGCTCGCGCGAGTCGATGAGATCGAGCGACAGACCGAGGGCATGGACTGCCGCGCCCGCCTGCGGCGCGAGCGCCTCGAGCAGCTTCCGGTCCGCCGCAGTGAGCGGTTCGGTCGAGGTCCGTCCCGAGACCATCAGGTCGCCGACGACCTCCGCCCCGTAGATGAGCGGGACCGACGTGACCGGGCCCTGGGACTCCTGCCCGTGCGTGATCGTCCGGCCGGCTTCGCCCGCAGGCCCGATTCGAAGGCCGACCCATGGCAGGCGCAGGGATTCCGCGACGGTTCGCACGATGACCGTCGGTGCCTCGATCGGATCGAGCGTCTCCTCGAGGCGCCGACCCAGTCGGAAGAGCGCCCGATACGGGTCATCACGATCCCCATACATCAAGCGGTTCACGGTCCGCTGGAGCGCGTCCCGGATGGGGAGCGCGACGATCGCCGCGAACCCGATCGCGAGCAGCGAGGCGGGGAAGCCGCCCTCAAACCGCAGGAAAGTCCCGAGGACGGTCACCAGGATCGCGTAGATCGCGACGATCGCGATCGTCGCGCCGCCGTAGACCAGCGTCCGGTTGATGACGACGTCGATGTCGAACAGGCGATAGCGGAGGATCCCGGCGGCGATCCCGAGCGGCAGCGGCAGCGCCAGCAGCCCGACAGCACTCCACGGAATGATCGGGCGTCCGGTCAGCAGTTGGGGTACGAGGAGCAGGGCCAGCGACGACACGGTGGCAACAACGCCGCCGAGTGCCGCCCAGCGGATCTGCTCTCGAACCGCCGGGGTCGACGCGCGAAACCATCGGATGGTCAGGAGGATCCCGGTCAATACGGTCGGGATGATCACGAGCGCCTGAATCGTGGCCCAGGTTCCGACCCAGGCTGTCGACGATGGTGCGCCCAGCCTCGTCGCCGCCAGACCCACGACGTATGCGGCGAGGGGCAGCCCGTAGACCAGAGCAAGGGCGCGACGACTCGGGGCCTGGGCGGGGCTGGCCATGGCGAGTGGGAGGTGCAGGGCACCTGCCGGCCAAAGGACCATGTACAGGCCGCCCGCCGTGAGCAGGTAAAGGACAAACGGCCAGCCGCGCACGATGTCGATGGCCTGGAGGCCAAGGAGCCAGGGCAGCGTGCTCCCGGTGACGCCGACGGACGCCACCGTCAGGGCCGTGGCCGCCGAGGCTTCAGGACGCCGCCACAGGACGTAGCCGGCTACGAGCTGAAGGACGATCGTGAACAGGAGGGCACTCCAGTTGTCGAGCAATGTTCCGGTGACGTCGCTCGGCACCAGGCGCACCGAGACCTCGACGGGCGCATCGGCCCGCCGAACCGTATAGAGAATTTCCGCCTGCAACCCGGCACTCGGGCGATCGAGACTCATATCGAGTACGCCGTCGAGCCATGCGGGCAGCGACCGTCCCGCGACGGCGGTGATGATGTCGCCCGGATCGAGCCCACCCGCCGATCCGACTGCATCGGCGATGTGAACGCCCTCGGCACTCCAGGCATCCGCATAGAACGGGATGGCCGCCCCGTCAGATGGGTTGGCCAGGCGACCGGCCAGGAACCCGAGGCTGCCCACCAGCGACAGGCCCACGAGGATCCAGACTCCAGTCCGCCGCGATCGGTCCGACACGATCCCCAGGCTCCCCTTTCAGTCGCGACAGGATAGCCTCGGCGCTTCGATCAGACGAGGGCGCGATCCGCCGGGCGATGCCATGCCCCGGTGCGGCGCTGGACGAATTGGCGCACGATGCAGGCTGCCATCCGTACCGGAGCGCGTCCCATGGCCCGCCTGCAATTCAAGTCGCTCGATGTGCCCGACGAGGTCCGTCGCACCCCGTTCGGCCGGGTCGACATCTACGCGCTCGACGACCTCATCATCGGTCGCACGGTCTTCGAGCCGGGCTGGCACTGGGTCGAGCACGTCCAGCCGCTCGCCGGGACCCGGCTCTGCCAGTACCACCATGTCGGCGTCTGCCTCCAGGGCCGGCTGGGGATCAGGATGGAGGACGGGACGACCCTCGAGGTCGGGGCCGGCACGGTCTTCGACATCCCGCCGGGGCACGATGGCTGGGTCATCGGCGACGAGCCGTGGGTGACGTACGACGTCGCCGGCATGCGCTCGTTCGCCCGCGTCGCCGAGAACACGGAACGGGTCCTGGGCGCGGTTCTCTTCACGGACATCGTCGATTTCGACGGCGGCGGCCGAGGACCTCGGCCCGGCCGGCTGGCGGGAGACGGTCGCGGTCCACAACGAACGGGTCCAGCTCGAGCTCGACCGCTTCCGGGGCCGTCTCATCAAGACGACCGGCGACGGCGTGCTCGCCCTGTTCGACGGTTCCGAGCGAGCGGTCCGCGCGGCGGCGGCGATCTGCCTGGCCGCGAAATCGCTCGGGCTCGCCATCCGCGCCGGCGTCCACACGGGGGAGGTCGAGCTCGTGGCCGGAGACGTGCGCGGGATCGCCGTCCACGTCGCGGCCCGGATCATGGCGCTCGCCGGCCCCAGCCAGGTCTATGTGTCGGCCACCACCCACGAGCTCCTCGCCGGCTCAGACCTGTCATTCGTTGACGCCGGCAGCCACGAGCTCAAGGGCGTCTCCGGCGTCCGCCAGCTGTTCTGCCTCGCCGAGCCACCGCCGACTTGACGCCGGCGCGACCCACGGTGGGCCGAGGGGGGCGAACGGAAGGTCCTCGCCCTCGTAGGCCCACCACGACGGCGACCGTCCGTCCCAGGTCCCCCTTCGTGCGACACTGCACTGCCATGAGCACCTTGACCGATTCTGCTGTGCGGATCGAGGCCGCGGTCGACGCCATCCTGGGCCTTCGAGAGCGGGTTGAGGCAGCCGCTCCCTGGCCGCTCGCCGAGCTGTACGGCACGGAAGCGGAGGCGAGCTGGGGTCCGCCCGAGTTGCTCGCCCATCTCGATGAGATGCTGCCGTTCTGGCTGGGCGAGGCCGAGCGAATCCTGGACGGGCAGGCCGGGACCCCCGTCCCGTTCGGGCGCGTCGCGTCGGATGTCGTCCGGATCGGGATCATCGGTCGCGATCGGACCGTGCCGCTCCGGGAGCTGTTCGCACGGCTCGCCGCCGACGGGGCGCGCGTCGCGACGCGGATGCGCGAACTCTCGGAGGCCGACGCCGCGCGCGAGGGCCTCCACCCGGTCCGCGGCGTGACGCCCGTGCTCGCTCTCTTCGAACGGTTCGTGACCGGACACCTGGAGGAGCACGTCATCCAGCTCCGCGAGATCCTCGACGCGCGAGGCGTCTGACCGGATGTTCATGCTCTGGGCGATCCCGATCGGTGTCGCCCTCGGGCTCATCCTCCGCGGGAGCCTCGACGGCCTGACCGGACTCGGGTTCCGCTGGGGCCAGCTGGCCGTCGGTGGGCTCCTGGTGCAGCTGGTCCTGTTCACCGAGTTCGGGGATCGGCTCGCCGGGAACCTCGGACCAGCGATCTACGTGCTCTCGACCGCGGCCGTCTTCGTAGCCGTCGTGCGCAACTGGCGGCTGACGGGGATGCCGATCGTCGCCGCCGGCGCGCTGAGCAATCTCGTGGCGATCACCTCGAACGGTGGGTTCATGCCGGCCGACGCGGGCGCCCTCGCCATGGCCGGCTTCGACAGTTCGGGCGACCACACCAACAGCGTGGTGCTCGCCGACCCCGCGTTCCGCCTGCTCACGGACATCTTCGCCCTGCCCGCCTGGATGCCCCTGGCCAACGTGTTCAGCGTCGGTGACGTGCTGCTGGGCCTCGGCCTGGTCATCGTGATCATTGCCGCGATGCGACGCCGACCTGGAGCCACGCGGACCTAGCGAGCCCGGCGCTCCCGCCACAGGCTGCCGATCAGGAACGCGACGTTCGCCGGTCGCTCGGCAAGCCGGCGCATGAAGTACGGGTACCACTGCCCCCCGAACGGGACGTAGACACGGACGGTCCAGCCGTCCTGGAGCAGGCGCTCCTGGAGATCCCGCCGAACGCCGTACAGCATCTGAAACTCGAACCGCTCCGGCCCGATTCCCCGCTCACGCGCATAGGCAATCGCCTGATCGGCGATCCGGTCGTCATGGGTCGCCAACGCGGGGTAGGCCCCGTCATCGAGGAGCCGCCGCATCACCGCCACGAAGGCCGCGTCCACGTCGGCCTTGCCCTGGTGGGCCACCGTTGCGGGTTCGCGGTAGGCACCCTTGCACAGCCGGATCCGCGCCCCCTCGGCGATGAGCGCCTCGGCGTCCGCCGGCGTCCGCCGGAGGGCCGACTGGAGCACGACACCGACGTCCCCGGAGCCGGCCATGATCGGACGGAGCTCACGCCACAGCGCCAGGGTCGCGTCCGTGGTCGTGTGGTCCTCCATGTCGATTCGGACGAACGCTCCGGCCGCCGCTGCGGCCGTGAGCACACGGGCCACGTTCTCGCGCACGAGGTCCGGCCCGAGCGCGAGTCCCATCTGGCTCAGCTTCAGGCTCACGTTGTGGTCCAGGCCCTGGTCGTCGAGGACCGGAATGGCCGCGACGTATCCGGCAGCGGCGGCCCTGGCGGCGGCCTCCGATCGAACGGCCTCGCCCAGGATGTCGACGGTCGTGTGGAACCCGGCATCCCGGATCCGCTCGAGGGCCGGCAGCGCGGCCTCCAGGGTCTCACCGGCAATGAACCGGGCGACCATCGGGCGGGTGAACGGCAGCCGCGTGGCCAGCCGGCCGATGAACCTCTGGTGGGAGAGAGCCAGGAGAACGGCACGCATGGAGCGCTCAATGACGCGCGAGGCCGCGCTCCGAAGGTTCACTGAGCGCTCAACGAGGGTCGCCGTCTCCCGGGACGAGGGCAGACTCGAGTTGATCCCCAAGCTCCACGGTCCGCCGGAACGCCGCCCAGACCGCTTCGGACAGGACGGTCCGCAGCCGGCCGGATTCGAGCTCGTGGAGCGCGGCCGCGGAGGTGCCGCCGGGCGACGTGACCATGTTGCGGAGCTCAGCCGGATGCATACCCGACTGCTTCGCGAAGAGGGTGCTCCCCTCGAGCGTCTCGATCACGAGGTCATGCGCGATGTGGCGCGGGAACCCGAGGTGGACTGCAGCGTCGATGAGCGCCTCCATGACCAGGAAGACGTACGTCGGGCCGGTTCCCGAGACCGCGGTGGCCATCGCGACGAGCTTCTCGTCATCGACCTCCAGCTGCACCCCGAGCGCCCCGAGGAGCGAGGCTGCCTGGGCCCGCTGGTCGGCCGTCACGCCGGGCGTCGCGAACCAGACCGTCATGCCCTTGCCGAGTCGGGCGGGCGTATTGGGCATGCTCCGCACGACCTGCTCGTGACCGAGCGCCGTGGTGAGTGCCCTGGTCGTTGCTCCGGCGAGGACGCTCAGGACAAGTTGGCCGGGCTCGAGACCCGGCCCGATCTCGCGTCCGACACGGCCGAGCATCTGCGGCTTGATCGCAAGGATCACGACATCGGCGCCGGCAACGGCTTCGACGTTCGAGGCGACCGTTCGAATGCCGTGCGTCGCGACGAGCTGGTCCCGCCGTTCGGGTCGCGGATGGCTCGCGACCAACTGTCCAGGATCCACGAGCCGGCCGCGGAGCAGCCCGGCAATGATGGCCTCGGCCATGACCCCGGATCCGATGGTCGCGATCGTGCGCTTGGCGAGGGGAGACATGGGCCGAGTATGCCATGCGTCCGGCATCACGAAGTCACGCATCCTGCCCAGACGGAACCCCTGCCTCGCCTCCCTTGGCCGCGGAAGCGCGCCGAAACGGCATCTGGCGTTGGAGTCCGATCTCGCCCGGCGGCCGATGCGGCCGACGCGGCCGGCCCGGCCTAAGCCGCGGGTCAGCGCGGTTTGGCGGCGTCCAGCGCAGTGCGAGCGGCGGCGCGGTCCACGAACCAGGTGGCGTCCATCTGGGTGTAGGCGGCCCATTCGGCCGGGACCTGGTCCTCGGGGAATATCGCGTTCACCGGGCACTCGGGCTCGCACGCCCCGCAGTCGATGCACTCGTTGGGGTCGATGAACAGCTTGCGGTCAACGCCTTCCTCGTAGTGGATGCAATCCACTGGGCAGACGGAGACGCACGCAAGGTCCAGCACGTCGACGCAGGCTTCGGCGATGACATAGGTCATGGAAGTTCGATCTCCTCATGCGGCGCTGCGCAGGCTGCCTACCGTTTTCCGGGCGATCGAAGCGTACCACCAAGGCGCGGCCTGATGCCCCGTCAGCGCACGGCTGTGGCGGCCTCCGTCGGGAGCGGTCGACCGTCCGGACCGACGAACCGGACCGGTGCGAACATGCCCAACGCCCAATGGCCGGGGATGTGGCAGCCGACAAGCCAGGGGCCGGGTTCGGCAGGTGCGTCTGTCGGCACGGTCCACGGAACGTCCACGCGTTCCCCAGACCGAACGACCACGCGCAGGCCCGCAAACTCCGGTGCCACCGACACGCGCGGTGTGGGCCCAGGTGGAGCTCCGACCGTGGCCGCCTCCGCGGCCTCCCATGCGTTCTGGACCCCCATGCCTCCGATTACGACTTCGTGGATGACAAGCCCGCCGTTGACGACCTGGAGGATCACCGACTCACCCGGGACGAGATCCACGATCGCCGGGACGTACGAAGTAGTCCTTGGCGACGATGATCACGCTCCGCGGGTGGTCGGAGGTGCCGGGAGTGATCGCCGGGGTGGCCGCCGGATCGCCGCCGCAGGACATCGCCACGGAGGCGCCGAGCAGCAGACCGGCCAGGGCGGCGATCGGCCGGGCGGCACGGCGGCGGACTGGGTTTCGGCGGGACATCGCGGCGCCAGTCTAGGGGTGTCCCCTGCTTGACACCGGGCTCGGGCCACCGGATAGTGCCCCAAGTCGCACGCGGGTCACGCTGAAGGGGCGAGACGTGCGATAGGCACGGCCCAGGACCCCGGAAACCCCGATTCGCGTCACCATCGTCCTTTCCGCGGACGAGCCTCGCATAAGGAGCCGCTTGGCACTCGCCGCCATCGCCCAGGCTGCCGATATCGCTCCCGGTACGGGACCGAGGTCCAACGTCGCCGCCGTATCGCTGCAGGGCATCTCCAAACAGTTCAGGGTCGAGCGCGGCCGCGATGCGGCACCAGCAGGCGGTCCGGCCGCAGACTCGATTCTGGCGGTCGCCAGCATCGACCTCGAGATCCACGACGGCGAGTTCTTCTCCATGCTCGGCCCGTCCGGGTCCGGCAAGACGACGACGCTGCGGATGATCGCCGGCTTCGAGCAGCCGACCGCGGGGCGGATCCTCCTGCACGGCGAGGATGTCACCAACCTCCCGCCATTCGAGCGAGACGTCAATACGGTCTTCCAGGACTACGCGCTGTTCCCGCACATGACGGTCGGCGAGAACGTCGCCTACGGGCTCGATGGTCCGCAAGATCGCTCGAGCCCGAGCGTGATCGACTCGGGTGGCCGACGCCCTGCGGATGGTCCGCCTGGAGGGCTACGACGCGCCGCAAGCCCGGCCAGTTGTCCGGCGGTCAGCGTCAGCGGGTTGCCCTCGCCCGCGCACTCGTGAACCGCCCGCGCGTGCTGCTCCTCGACGAGCCGCTCGGCGCGCTCGACCTCAAGCTCCGCGAGGAGATGCAGATCGAGCTCAAGGCGATCCAGCAGGAGCGTGGGGATCACCTTCATCTACGTGACCCACGATCAGGAGGAGGCGCTCACGATGAGCGACCGTCTGGCGGTCTTCAACGGGACGGATCGAGCAGATCGGCAACCCGGCGGACGTGTACGAGCGACCGGCGACGCGGTTCGTGGCCGGCTTCGTTGGCACGTCCAACCTGCTCACCGGTGCGAAGCGGCTCGGAGCCATCACGGGCGCGGACGGCACGTATCACCGTCCGGCCGGAGAAGATCCACCTCGCAGATCGCGACTCCGACGCCCGCGCCGACGAGGCATCGGCCCCGGAACGATCCGCGACGTCGTCTATCTGGGACCGGACACGCGATATATCGTGGTCGCTCGACGCCGGGGGTGAACTCGTGGTCACCCAGCAGAACCTCGCGACCTCGTCGATGGAGGCGCTCGCAGCCAAGGGGCGGACGTGTCCGTCTCACCTGGAAGCGCCAGCACAATCTGCCCGTCGGGGACGGGTAGCGGTCAGTCGTTGCCGGGCCGGTAGATCACCGGCGTAGGCGTAAGTGGGGATGGATGCCGGAGGGCGTCATCCAGAGGAGGACCATGATCAAGCGCAAGTTGGTGGGCACGCTCGGCGTGATCGCGATCGTTGCCGCCGCGTGCGGTGGCGGGGCCAGCGCCGAAGCCGTCGCTTGATCTCCCGAAGTAGATCGGCGCCGGCGAGGGCAAGCTGAACCTGATCATCTGGGCCGGCTATGCCGAGAAGGGTGACATCGACCCGGCGTACAACTGGGTCACGCCGTTCGAGACCGCGACTGGGTGCAAGGTCGACACGTCACCGAGATGGGCAGCTCCGGCCGACGGCGTCCAGCTGATGGAGTCCGGCCAGTACGACGGCGGGTCGTTCTCGGGTAACGCCACGACCGGCTCATGGCGTGCGGGACCGTGGCCCCGTCAACGTCGACCTCCTGTCCGAACTACGCGAACGTCTTCGACGGCCTCAAGAACATGGCGCACAACTCGTCGACGGCGTGCCCTACGGCGTGCCGCACGGTCGCGGACCGAACCTGCTCGCGTACAACACCGACGTCATCACGACCGCCCCGACGAGCTGGGACTCGATCTGGGAAGACGGCTCGATGTACAAGCGGCAAGATCAGCATCTACGACTACTCGACTTCATCGCGGACGCCGCGCTGCACCTCATGACCAAGCAGCCCGACCTCGGGATCAAGAACCCGTACCAGCTGAACCAGGCGCAGTTCGACGCAGCAATCACGCTCCTCGAGAAGCAGAAGGAGAACGGCGCCAATCTACTGGGGCAGCTACAGCGATCAGGTCGAACTCCTACGCCGCTGGCGACGTCGTCACCGGCACCACCTGGCAGTTCCAGGTCAACCTCCTCCAGGGCGAGGGCGCAGCCGATCGCGGCCGTGCTGCCGAACGAGGGCTCGACCGGCTGGTCGGACACGTGGATGATCCACACGAAGGCCGCGAACCCCGAACTGCATGTACCTGTGGATGAACCACATGATGTCGGCCGAGGCGAACGGCATGGCCACGGTATGGTTCGGCGAGGCGCCGACCAGCCCGCAGGCGTGTGCACTTCGCTGAGACCCTGTCACCCGGCCATTGCGAGCTCACGCACGCGACGGACGAGGCCTACTACTCGAAGATCTGGTACTGGGCGACGCCCAGGGCCGACTGTGCTGACACCGACGCCGCCACGACGTGCAAGGACCAGGACGCCTGGGCGGAGGCCTGGACCCGCTGACCGGCTCCTGAGCCTCCGGCTCGGCCGAACCGTCACACCCGAGAGGCTCTCCGGCTCGGCCCGGGGAGCCTCTCTCGATCCGCACCACAAGCCGCACCCAGGAGCCCGATGAGCGCCTCGACCGCGAGCGGCACCGCGAGCCCGAGCCGACCCGGCCGGCATACGGCGTGTGCTCACTGGCTCTCACCCGCGTCGCGGGCTCCAGCTCCGCCTCCTGCTCGCGGGCCCGCTCGGCTGGCTCGTCATCCTCTACCTCGGCTCGCTCGCGCTCCTGCTGCTGAACGCGTTCTGGACGAAGGACTCGTTCACGGGCAAGGTCGAGCCGTTCAGCTGGACGCTTGCACGCGTTCGAGAGCCTCGTGACCGTCGAGGTCTACCGGACGATCGCCGTCCGGACGCTGGTCATGGCGATCCTCGTGACCGTGACCGACGCCCTGATCGCGCTGCCGATTGCCTACTACATGGCCAGGATCGCCTCGGCGAGGACGAGACGCATTCTCGTCATCGCCGTGTTGATGCCGCTCTGGGCGGCCTACCTCGCGAAGGTCTACGCCTGGCGAACGATCCTCCAGGGCAAGGGAATCCTCGAATGGGGCCTGTCGCTCTTCGGCATGGAGGGACCCGGGCTTGTCGAGATCACCAACTCCTGGCTGGTCCTGAGCTACCTCTGGCTGCCGTACATGATCCTGCCGATCTACGCGAGCCTCGAGCGCATCCCCAATTCGCTCCTCGAGGCGTCGGCCGACCTCGGCGGGCGGGCAGGCACGACCTTCCGGCGAGTGATCCTCCCGCTTGCCTTGCCGGGCGTCATCGCGGGCTCGATCTTCACCTTCTCGCTCACGCTCGGGGACTTCATCACGCCGGACCTCGTTTCGACACGAAGTTCATCGGCAACGTCATCTACGACAACTCCGCGCTCGGCAACCTGCCCGCTCGCCGCGGCGTACTCGCTCCTGCCGATCGTGATCATGATCGTGTACCTGATCGTCGCGCGCCGCCTCGGCGCGTTCGAATCGCTGTGAGCGGCGAGTCCGATGGTTGAGTCACGCGCCGTCCGGATCGCCCTCCGGGTCGCGTCGGCCCTCGCCATCGCGTTCCTGTACCTGCCGCTCGTGATCCTCGCGATCTACGCCTTCAACCCGAGCCGGCTCCTGGCTGGCCGCCGAGTGGCTTCACCCTTGTCTGGTTCGGCGAGGCGGCTGCGAACGCGGCTGTCGTGCCGGGCGGTCGTGAATTCGCTCCTCGCCGGCACCGTCGCGACAGGGGTGGCGCTGGTGCTCGGGACGCTCGCGGCGTTTGCCGTCCAGCGCTTCTCGTTCTTCGGCCGGGAGTCGATCTCGTTCCTCTTTGTCATCCCCATCGCCCTCCCGGGCGTCGTCACCGGGATCGCGTTGCGGACGACGTTCGTCACCTTCGGCGTCGACTTCGGGCTGATGACCATCATCATCGGACACGCCACGTTCTGCGTCGTCATCGTCTACAACAACGTCATCGCCCGCCTGCGGAGGCTGCCGCGATCGCCCGGAGGAGGCATCGGCCGACCTGGGCGCCGACCGGCGACGACATTCCGCCGGATCACCCTTCCGGGGATCGGCACGGCGCTGCTCTCCGGTGGACTGCTCGCCTTTGCGCTCTCGTTCGACGAGGTCATCGTCACGATCTTCACGGCCGGACCCGGCACGCAGACCATCCCGATGTGGATCCTACACGGCGATCGACGCCCGACCGAGCTGCCGGTCGTCAATGTCGTGGCCCTGGTCCTGGTGGTTGCGAGCATCGTGCCCGTCTACCTCGCGCAGCGGATCTCCGGCGGCGCGGCTGCGGGAGTCGCGCGCTGACCGGGAGCGGCGCCTGCGAGGGCGGGCCCTACATCCCCTGCGGGTTGTAGTTCGGGTCGAGGTACTGGCCGGGCGCGTCGCGGAACTCGAGCAGGCAGCCCTTGCCGCAGAACCAGAAGGTCCGGCCGTCGTAGTCGAGGTGGAGTTCGGACTTCTCGGCCGGATCGACGCTCATCCCGCACACGGGATCGATCGGAAGTGGGGCGGACAGGTCGCGGGTGGGATCGGGCATGCGTGAGGTCCTCGTGGGAGTGGGTGGCGGTCCGTTTGACCGGTACTCCCCCGGAGTATACGACTCGCGGGATCGGCGCAGGCCGACGGGCCCGGCGGGCCCGCCGTCCCCGGTCCGGCGCTGTACGCTTGCATGGTGACTGACACACTCGACCTCCCCGAGATTCGCGCCACCCTCGAGGCCGAGGCGGTGAGTCTCCGTGCCTCCCTCGGCGAGCCGATCGAAGGGCCCGGGCAGATGACGTACGGATCACAGGCCGCCGCGGCCACGCACGTCTTCGAGCAGCAGCGCGACCTGGCGCTTCGCGACCACGAGCGCGCCCAGCTGACGCTGGTCGAGGAGGCGCTCGCAAGCCTGGACGATGGGACGTACGGGACCTGCAAGTCGTGTGGCAATCCGATCGCCCCCGGCCGGCTCGAGGCGATCCCCTGGGCTGGCACCTGCATCGACTGCGCGCGCGGCGCCCCCCGGTGACGCGGTTCGTGGCGCTGGAGCCCAGCCGGATGCCTCCCCCGAGGTGACCGGTGAGGCGCCCCTCGTCACGCTGGATGACATCCGGGCCGCCGCACGGCGACTCGGCGGCATTGCGCTCCACACGCCACTCGTGGAGTTTGCGTCCGGTCCGCCCCGGATCCTCCTCAAGGCCGAGTCGCTCCAGCCGATCGGCGCCTTCAAGATCCGGGGCGCGTACAACGCCATCGCCCAGCTGGGTCCCGAGGCCCGCGCCCGCGGGGTCGTGACGCACTCGTCCGGCAATCACGCCCAGGGTGTCGCGCGGGCGGCACGGATCCTCGGCGTCCGGGCGACGATCGTGATGCCGGAGGACGCACCGACCGTCAAGCGCTCGCGCGTTGAGGCTGACGGCGCGGAGATCGTGACGGTCGGGGTCGAGTCCGGGGCGCGCGAGGAGATGGCTGCCCGGCTCGCTGCGGACCGCGAACTGACCATGATCCCGCCATACGACGACGATCGGGTGATCGCCGGGCAGGGCACATGCGGTCTCGAGATTGCGGAAGCCGTGGACGATCTTGCCCTTGTCCTCGTTCCGATCGGCGGCGGCGGACTCGCCAGCGGCGTCGCGGTCGCGGTCCGCGCAATCCATCCCACGGCGCGGATCGTGGGCGTGGAACCAGAGCTCGCGGCGGACGCGGCGGAATCGCTCGAGCTCGGCCGGATCGTGCGCTGGGACGGCGCGGTGACCGCACGCACCATCGCGGACGGGACGCGGACCCAGGCAATCGGGCAGCGACCATTCGCCCACCTGTCACGCCTGCTCGATGGAGTCATCACGGTCACCGAGACCCAGATCGCCATTGCCATGCGGCTCGCCGCGGAGCGCGCGCGGCTCATCGTGGAACCGTCCGGGGCGCTGGCCCTCGCCGCAGCGCAGTTCCATGGGTCCGCGCTCGGCCTGGATCGGGTTGCCGGCACGGTCGTGGCCGTCATCAGCGGGGGCAACGTGGACCCGGCGCGCTACCGGTCGCTCGTGGAGACCCCGGACCCGGCCTGATCGGCGGCTCTCGTCGAGTGCTGCTGGAGCAGTGCTGCCTCCCGATCGCGCAGTGCGGCGCGCTCCGCGTCCACCCGGCGATCGGCCGCCGGCGTCGAGCGCTCTTCGGCACGCATCCAGGCTCCGAGCACCGCGAATGTGGCGATGAGGAAGATCACGTCACCGACGAACCACATGATTCCCGCTGCGAGCCGCTGGTCCGACAGGGCGTCGATCCCGTATGGGGAGAGGAGCGACACGTAGTGCGGGTAGAGCGGGCTCCCGGCGAACAGGATGGCGACCGCCAGGAACGAGTTCTGCGGCATCTGCAGGAAGACGTACCCGATCCGCGCCGGATAGCCCATGCGGTGCGGAGCGGGGTCCAGGCCCACGAGTGGACCCCAGAAGAGGAGGCCTGCCGTCAGGAACAGGCCGTGCTCGAGGTCGTGGACCAGGCGATCCTCCAGGGCTCGGTCGAACAGCGGCGAGAAGTGAGAGCCCCACATCACGGCCGTGAAGACCAGCCAGGCGACGATCGGATGGGTCAGGACCGTCACGATCCTGCTGTGGAGGATCGGCAGCAGGACGCGCTGGCGAGTCTCCGCTGACGAGGCACGCATGACCTGGGTGATCGGCGCTCCGAGGGCCACGAGCGGCGGGGCCACGAGCGCCAGCAGGATGTGCTGGACCATGTGGACCGAGAAGAGCGTCGTGTCGTAGCGGGCAAGGCCGGACAGCAAAGCCAGCGCGATGGCTGCCAGGCCGCCGAGGAACGCCCATCGCTGGCGCGCCGGTACCGGATGCTCGGGGTGGGCCCGGTCCACGGACGCCAGGAGACGCCACCACAGGATCGCGACCGCGATGAGCGGGAGGGCGACGGCGGGCTCCACCTCCCAGCCCAGGAGGAGCGAAGCTGCGTCAGGCGGATCTTCCGGAACGGCTCCGTGTGCGGCGGCGGGCAGGGCCGCCAGGAGGCCGAGGAAGAGGGCGGCGAGAATCCCGGTGAGTCGACGCGCGAGTCGAGTGGGCTGCACGCACCAATGGTCCCACGCCGCGTCGCGGGGCACCCGCGCGACGAATGGCCCTCGGGTATCATGTCGAACGGCTCGCCCCGAGTGGGTGGTCGTGCTCGCGCCCCGTCGGTCGATTCCGTCCCGGATCGCCGGCATCGTCACCATCACCCAGTCGAGGTCCGTCGATGTCGAGTAGCCCCAGGAAGCGGCCCGCGCCCGATGCGCTCGTGGCGGGCGCCGTCGTGGTGGTCCTGACCGCGCTCGTGGCTGCCGTGTTCCTGACCGGCTGGGGCGAGACCCTCTACCCGCCACGTGCCGTCACGGCCGAGGCGCACGAGATCAGCGGGCTGTACGACATCGTGTTCGCCTTCGCGGTCGGGATCTTCGTCGTCGTCGAGGCGCTGATCGTATGGAGCGTCATCCGCTACCGGCGTCGCCCCACGGACACGGAGTTGCCGGCGCAGACCCACGGGAACAACGTCGTCGAGATCATCTGGACGCTCATCCCGACGGCCATCGTGCTGTTCCTGTTCGTGATCTCGTGGCAGACCCTAAATCGCGTACAGACGGTGAGCGCGCAGCCGGATATCCGGATCCACGCGATCGCCGGCCAGTTCGCGTGGCAGTTCGAGTACCTGGACGCCAGCGGTGCCAAGGTCGCCACGCAGCTGGCGCCGGTGTACGACCCCGGCACCGGCGCCGGGGGCATGGCCGTGCCGGTCGGCCGGTCCGTCCAGGTCACCCTCGACAGCCCGGACGTCATTCATGCCTTCTACGTGCCGCGCTTCCTGTTCAAGCGGGACGTCGTGCCGGGTCAGACGAACACCTTCGAGTTCACCGTCGACGAGGCCGAGGCACGCCAGATCTTCCGCGGCCAGTGCGCTGAGCTGTGCGGGACGGGGCACCGGACGATGCTGTTCGACGTGATCGCGCTGTCCCCGTCGAACTACGATTCCTGGCTCGGTGGCCTCATCGCGAAGTCGAACGCCACGCCCGAGCCGGTCCCGAGCGGCAGTCCGGTGCTCGACGTGACCGCGTCCGGCATCGCGTTCAACACCCACGCCCTCGAGGTCGCCGCGGACACTCCGTTCTCGATCGAGTTCAAGAACGAGGACCCGCCGGGCGTGCCCCACGACATCGACATCCGCGACTCGGACGGAAAGGTCCTCGCGGACCAGCAGGTGATCGATGGCGGGACCTCGGTGACGTATCCCTACCAGGGGCTGCCGGCCGGGACGTACACCTTCATCTGCTCGATCCACCCCATCCCGGCAATGACCGGCACTCTGACGGTCAAGTAAGGAGCGCGGAATGGCGACCCACGCCCTGACCCCGGCCACCCCGACCTACAGCCGCGGCGGCCTGTACGAGTGGCTGACGACCACCGATCACAAGAAGATCGGGATCATGTACGTCATCAACTCGTTCATCTTCTTCCTGATCGGCGGGGTTCTCGCCCTCGTCGTCCGGACGGAACTCGCCCAGCCCGGTCTCCAGTTCCTGACCGACGAGCACGTGTACAACGAGATGTTCACGATGCATGCGTCGTTGATGCTGTTCCTGTTCATCATCCCGATGCTGGCCGGGCTCGGCAACTACGCGGTGCCGCTGATGATCGGCGCCCCGGATATGGCGTTTCCGCGGATCAACGCGCTGTCGTTCTGGATGCTGCCGCTGGCCGGCATCCTCATGATCTCGAGCTTCTTCACAGGCGGCGCAGCGGCCGCTGGCTGGACCTCGTATCCGCCGCTATCCGGGATCGGGCCGCTCAACTCGCCCGGCTCCGGCCAGGACCTGTGGATCGTTGGGCTGACCCTCATCGGGACAAGCTCGATCCTCGGTGGCATCAACTTCCTCGTCACGATCTTCAAGATGCGGGCCCCGGGGATGACCCTCTTCCGGATGCCGATTCTCGTCTGGACCATCCTCGTGACAAGCGTCCTCGTGGTCATGGCGACACCGGTCATCACCAGCGCCGTGGTGATGCTGTTCATCGACCGGAACTACGGCGGCCACTTCTTCGATCCATTCGGAGGCGGCAGCGCCGTCCTGTACCAGAACATCTTCTGGTTCTACTCGCACCCGGCGGTCTACGTGATGATCCTCCCGGCGATGGGCGTGATCAGCGAAGTTCTGCCCGTGTTCAGCCGAAAGCCGCTCTTCGGCTACAAGGCGTTCATCTTCGCGACGGCCGCCATCGGGGCGCTCGGGTTCTCCGTGTGGGCGCACCACATGTTCACCACCGGGGCGGTCTTCCTGCCGTTCTTCAGCCTGTTGACGTTCTTCATCTCGGTTCCGACCGGCGTGAAGATGTTCAACTGGGTGTTCACAATGTTCCGGGGCCAGCTGACGTTCTCGACGCCCATGATCTACGCCGTCGGCTTCCTGACGATGTTCCTGATCGGCGGTATCAATGGCGCCTTCAGCGCGTCTGTTCCGGTCGACTTCGCGATCCACGACACGTACTGGGTTGTGGCACACATCCACTACGTGCTCTTCGGCGGATCCGTGTTCGGGGTCTTTGCCGGGCTGTTCTACTGGTTCCCCAAGATGTCCGGGCGAATGCTGGACGAGGGCCTGGGCAAGATCCAGTTCTGGATCATGTTCGTCGGCTTCAACCTGACCTTCTTCCCGATGCACATGCTCGGGCTTCAGGGCATGCCCCGGCGGATCGCGGACTACTCCGGCGAGGCCGGCTGGAACGACTGGAACCTGTGGGCGACGATCGGCGGCTTCCTGATCGCGGTGTCCATCCTCCCGTTCATCTGGAACGTGTTCATCTCGCTCCGAAACGGGAAGATCGCGGGTGACGATCCGTGGGAGGCGAACACGCTCGAGTGGGCCACCTCGTCTCCGCCACCGCCCTACAACTTCGACCACCTGCCGGAGATCCGGTCCGAGCGGCCGCTCTTCGATGCCCGCCACGGGCTGACCGGACATTGAGGGAGCACCGACGACCGTGACCGCCGATAGCCACGCCCTCGCCACCACGGAGCACAACCCCATCGCGGGTCTCGCCCACGACGTCCGGGGCGGACTCAGCAACCCGGTGCTGGGGATGCTCCTGTTCATCGCCTCCGAGGTGATGTTCTTCGCCGGACTGTTCGCGGCCTACTTCAGCACGCGAGCCAACTACGTCGACGTGAACGGCGTCAAGGAGTGGCCGCCGCAGGAATTCGCGACCATCCTCAACCCGTTCTCGCTCATCCTCGTTGCCACGGTCATCCTCATTCTGAGTTCGGTCACGCTCCAGATGGCGATCTGGGCCATCCGCCGCGACGATCGGCGCGGCTTCCTCCGGAACCTGGCCATCACCTTCGTTCTCGGGGTCCTCTTCCTTGTCATGCAGGGCTACGACTACGCCCTCCTGTTCGAGGAGGGCATGACGATGGGTTCCGGGACGTTCGGGACCACCTACTTCACGCTTACGGGCTTCCACGGGGCCCACGTGTTCGGTGGCGTGATCATGCTGGGCGTGGTGCTCTACCGCGGCATGTCCGGCCAGTTCTCGTCACGCCACCATGACGCTGTGGAGGCAGCCTCGCTGTACTGGCACTTCGTCGACGTCGTCTGGATCCTGTTGTTCTCGATCCTCTACTTCCTGTAGCAGGAGCGAACGCGAATGCACCCAATGCGTCATCCACGGAACGTGGTCATCCTCGGTATCGCCTTCATCAGCGTCAGCGCGCTGTATGCGCTCGGTGCCGTGCCGCTCGGCTACGAGATCGAGTGGGCCGGCGTGACCATGCTCGGGGCTCTCGGGGTCGCGATCTCGATCATGGCGTACGTCCTGATCGCCGGATCGTCAAGGGACTGAGGCCGGCCGCCGTCCGATGCAGGAACTCTGGCAGTCGATCCTGGATCTGCTCTCGAAAGTCGTCACGCCCGACTGGGGCGAGCTCATCGCACTCATCCCGCTGGGGCTCCTGGCGCTGGTCCTGCTCTTCTTCGCGCTGACGTTCCGGGCATACGCCGGCGCGGGCCCCACCCGCCGCGCCCCGGCCCGCCTGACGCCCATCGCGCCGCCGGATCTCCACATGCCGGGCCCGTCCTATGCGCCGATCTTCGCGGCCGTCGGGGTGAGCGGCCTGCTGTGGGGGCTGGTGGTGGGCGGAACGGCCCTGTGGGTCGGCCTCACGATCCTGGTCCTGGCCCTGCTCTACTGGGGCCGCGAGGCCATTCGGGACTACGACCACGCGACCCACGTAGAGACCCTTCCGGCCGTCATCCACGCGGGACCGCCACCGGGCGTCCATATGCCCGGACCGTCGTTCCGGCCGCTCCTCGGCGCACTCGGGGTCACCGCGCTCCTGGGCGGACTCGTGGCCGGCGGTTGGCTCCTGGCGGTCGGCGCGATCATCCTGGTCATGACGCTCGTCGGCTGGCTGGTGGACGCCAAGGCGGAGTACGTCAAGACCGTGGAAGCCGATCGAATCGGACACCTCGAGAACATCCCCGCACCGGTCTGGCCGCGCCGGCTGCTCCAGATCGCGGTCGCACTGATCGTGCTCGCGGTGCTCGTGGATACCGGGATCTTCCCGCCACGCGGCAACGACTCCACGGCGGGCGGCGGGACGGCCAGCCCGGTTCCTTCCGAGCCGGCCGCAACGCCGGGGACGGCCTTTGACATCACAGCCAAGGCCATTGCGTACGACACGCTGGACCTGACCGTTCCAGCAAACACCGCCTTCACGATCACGTTCAAGAACGAAGATCCGCCGGGAGTCCTCCACGACATCGACATCCGGGCCGGGGACAAGACCACGGTGGTCCAGGATCAGGACGTCATCAACGGCGGGGACTCGGTGACATACTCGTACCAGGGCATGCCGGCCGGTGCGTATGTCTTCATCTGCTCGATCCATCCGATTCCGGGGATGACCGGGACACTCACGGTCAAGTAAGGGGCCGCTCACGGGCTCTCGATTCGATCCTCGCCGGCGACCGATTCTCGTCGCCGTGGCCCTAGCGGCCGTCACGACCGCCGTCATCCTGGGCATCGCCGCCCTGGGACGGCCCGGTCCGGCCGGAGACACGGCGGGCATCGCTGTGGGTCGGGCAGCACCGGCGTTCAAGGGCGTGACGCTCGACGGCCGGTCCCTCAGCCTGGCGGAGTATCGCGGCAGGCCCGTCGTCGTCAACTTCTGGGGACCGTCCTGCGTCCCCTGCCGCGAGGAGTTCCCACTGTTCCTTGACGAATTGGCGCTCCACGAGGCCGACGGCCTGGCGATCATCGGGGTCCTCATGTTCGATCCTCCGGTGCCCGCCCAGGACTTCATCCGTGACCAGGGGGCCACCTGGCCGACCATCGACGACCCGGACGGGGGGATTCGAACGGCCTACCGGGCGGTGGCGCGACCGCAGACCTACTTCATCGATCGGGACGGGATACTCCGCGGGATCCAGGTCGGTCAATTGACGACCGCCGACTTCGACCGCTACTACGCGGACATCTCCGGTCCGGCCGGCAGCCCGACGCCGTGACCGCTTCGGCCCTCGGGCCGGATGCGGCGACGGCACTGGCGCCGGCACTGGC
Organism: uncultured Chloroflexia bacterium; assembly: GCA_963697415.1. Lineage (GTDB taxonomy): Bacteria > Chloroflexota > Limnocylindria > Limnocylindrales > CSP1-4 > UBA5189. Next base: position 1,384,282 of record CAVONW010000003.1, on the reverse strand, counting down.
GCCGGCACTGGCGCTCGAGGGCGTCGTCAAGCGCTATGGCACTCGCACTGTGCTGGACGGCGTCTCCCTTGCCGTCCGCCCCGGGGAACTGGTCGCGCTGCTCGGACCAAACGGGGCGGGCAAGACCACGGCCGTCGAGATCCTCGAGGGCTACCGGGAGGCGGACGGCGGCACGGTTCGCGTCCTCGGTGCGGACCCAAGGCAGGGCGGTCCCGCGCTCAAGGCGCGGGTCGGATTGATGCTCCAGGGCGGCGGCCTCGATCCCCGCTCGACACCACGCGACGTGCTGTTGCTGTACTCGCGGTTCCACGAAGGCGCGCGCGATCCTGGTGGGCTCCTCGAGACGCTTGGGCTGGCGGACGTGGCCCAAACGAGGGTCCGTCGGCTGTCCGGAGGGGAGCGCCAACGGCTCGCGCTCGCGCTCGCCCTCGTCGGTGAACCCGAGGTGCTCATCCTCGACGAACCGACCGCGGGTATGGACCCCGAGGCGCGTCGGACGACGCGCGAGCTGATCGGCCGGTTGCGGGCCGAGGGTCGGGCCGTCCTCATGACCACGCACGATCTGGGCGACGTCGAGCGACTCGCGGACCGGGTCGCGATCCTCCACCGCGGCCGGATCGTGGCTGATGGAGCGCCGGGGGATCTTGCCGCGGGCGCGGTACCTCGGCTTCGGTTCCGTCTTGGACGCGCGCTCGACGCGGCGGAGGTCGGGACACTCGGTCTGACCATCTCGGTCGCGATCTCGGGAGCGCAATTGATCCCGGAACCGGTCGAGGGGTTCGGCGCGTACGTCGTGGACGGAGCCCCGCCGGATCCGGCACTCGTTGCAGTGCTCGCCGCCTGGTGCGCCGCAGCGGGTGTGCAGATCCAGGAGCTGCGGGCTGCTGCCGCGACGCTGGAGGAGCGCTACCTGGAACTGACCGGCGACCAGGCCGTGGAGGCTACTCTGTGAGCCGGCCGGCGTCGCCGATCCGCGCGGCGGGCGCGCTGGCCACCCAGGAACTTCGGCTGACGGCGCGGCGCGGCGAAAACGTCCTCGTGACGATGGTCATCCCGGCGGCCGTTCTCCTGTTCTTCGCCACTGCCGGGATCGTGCCCGGGATCGCCGGCCGGCCGGTGGACTTCCTGCTGCCGGGCACCCTCGCGCTGGCCGTGATCGCGAGCGGCCTGGTCAACCTGGGAATCGCCACCGCCTACGAGCGGAGCTACGGCGTGCTCAAGCGGCTGGGTGGGTCGCCCCTCCCCCGCTGGGGTCTCGTCGCCGCGAAACTTGCCGCGATCCTTGCCCTGGAAGTGCTCCAGGTCGCGCTGCTGCTCGCGGTTGCGATGCTCGTGCTGGGCTGGGAGGTTCCGGCCGGTTCCTCCGTGCTGCTGTTCGCGGCGGCCCTTCTGCTGGGCACGCTCACGTTCGCCAGCCTGGGCCTGCTCCTGGCCGGTACGCTCCGTGCCGAGGCGACACTCGCGCTCGCGAACGGCCTCTTCCTCGGCTTCCTCATGGTCGGCGGCATCGTCCTGCCGGTCGATCACCTGCCCGGGCCGCTGGCGGCTGTTGCGGCCCTCCTCCCCGCCAGCGCTCTTGCGGATGCGTTCCGTGTCGCACTCGGATCCGGCAACGATCCGATCGGCCCGCTCGTTCTCCTTGGCGCGTGGGGTATCGCGGCCGCCGGGCTCGCGATCCGCACGTTCCGCTGGGAGTAGCGCGGCGGCGTCTTGGACCGTGGCACTCCCTCGTGAGGCACGACGCTCCAGGGGGCCGCCGGTCCTCGACTCGAGGAGCAGCTCCTGGATTCGAGCCGTGCGGTCTTGGCCGGTCTGGTGCGGTCACGTTCGGAACCCGGGACTAACGAGTGCCTCAGGGCACCCATGTGGGCCATGCATGCACGCACCACGGCAAGCCATCGTGCAAGGCAGTGACGCCAGCCTTCTGGATGTCCACCTCACGACCGAGGCATTACGACCACGATGGGTCTTCGAGCATTCCTTCATCGCCGAGGCGATCGATCACCGGGCCAGGGCCAGGTGGAGTTCGCGCCGACTCTCCGCCGGGGCCGGGAGGCCGGGCAGACACTGGTCGAGTTCGCCCTGGTCTTCCCGATCTTCATCGTGCTGCTCCTCGGCACGATCGAGTTCGGTTTCGTCTTCAACGCCGTGCTGAGTGCCAACTATGCAACGCGCGACGCCTCACTGGTCGCGGCCGAGGCCGGCTCGAATCCCGGGGCCGACTGCGTGATCATCGACAAGGTCCTCGCCGACATGCGACCGCCCGTGGACAGCAACGCCATCACCGAGATCATCATCTACCGGGCGGGCCTGGCAGGCGGACCCTACGTGAACGGCAGCTACGTCGACTCAGGAAACGTCTGGGACCGCAGCGGGACGACCGATTGCAGCGCCTACGGAGGATCGGCCAGCCTGCCGTTCACGCTCACGAGCGCCCAATACACGGAGGGCCTGCCGGATCTCACCACCGGTCTGGGCGGCAGGTGCACGTACCTCAATGGCTGCCCGTCGAATACCCTGCGAAGGCGTGACACCATCGGCGTCCAGGTTTCCTACACCTACTCCTGGCACACACCGCTGGGCAACTTCGTGGGACTGAGCCCGAGCGGCTTCAGCATCATCCGAGCGAACGAGATGCGGGCGGAGCCGATCCTGTGATCGGATGGCGCGGTATCCGCCGCTTGGTGATGATCAGGCGACCGGCCCGGGAGCGCGGTCAGGGTCTCGTGGAGTTCTCGCTCCTGGTCCCGCTCTTCCTCGTGCTGCTCCTCGGCATGCTCGAATTCGGCTTCGCGTTCAACCACCAGCTGACGCTTGGGTACGGCGCCCGGGAGGGCGCCCAAATCGGGGCCGACCTGGTCAATGGCGGTGGCACCCTGGGCTGCGGCAGCGGCGCGTCGCCGAATGCGGCGAACGTCGACTCGATCATCGTCGAGTCCGTCAATCGCGTCCTGACCTCCGGCGGCTCGCCGATCCCGCTCAACCAGGTGAATCGGATCCGCATCTTCCAGGCCGACCAGAATGGCCAGGACACCCTGGGCAGGGACAACGACTGGATCTGGACGGCCACCCCGTACACCCTGTACGACGGTAGCCAGATCAACTTCAAGCCCAGCACGACCGTGGCGCCGGACGGCAAGGGCCCTGCGACCTGGGGGAGCGCCTGCAATCGCTGGAACACGGTGGGACACACCTACGCGAACTCGGTGGATTCCATCGGCGTAGCGATCACCTACACGTACCAGATGACGACCCCGCTCATGTCCACGCTGAGGCTCGTGGGCGGTCCCGGCGCCTCCTCGCTGGTCATGACAGACGTGACCGTGATGCAGCTCAACCCGACAAACGTGACCAACTGATGGGGGCAATGATGAACCCGACCAGGGCCGATCGCTCCGGGACCGCCAGCGTGCTGACGGTGCCAGGCTTCACTGCGGAATCGCATCGACGAGAGCCGAATGCGATGGCACAACGGGGCCAGGTCCTGGTGCTCCTCGTGATGTCCATCTTCGTCCTGCTCGGCCTCGTCGCCCTCGTCATCGACGTCAGCTGGTACTGGAGCAACAACCTGCGGGTACAGCGGGCGGCCGACGCGGCGGCACTGGCCGGCGCAGTCGACCTGCCGGCGAAGCCAGGTGCACTGGGCACCTACACCCTGGGCACCGGCACCGGCGACGCATACGCGCAGGCGGCCAAGAACGGCTATACGAACGGATCCGGCGGCGTGATCGTGACGCCGACCCAGGATGCGGCCAACCACAACCAGATGAACGTCACGATCTCCGCTCCCGTCGGGACGTTTTTCATGCGGGTCTTTGGGATCGAGACCATCACCGCGACGCGGTCGTCGAAGGCGCTGTTCACCCTGCCGGTCCCGATGGGAAGCCCGGAAAACTACTACGGAGTCTTCGGTACGGTCCGCAACGCGACGTACAACAACGGGGCTCCGACGACATACAACCTGACCGGACCGGGGGCGGCATGTCTCAACGGGGTGGCGAACTGCTATCAGGACACGGGTGGGCAGGCCCTCAATGCACGGGGATTCTGGGCCACGATGAACACCAAGGGCTCGGCGAACGTGAACGGGGACGCGTACCAGCCGAGGTACGACACGCCCACCTCCGGCGCCGCGCTGACCTGTCCTGCCGCCGGGAAGGCCTGCTATGACCCGGTCAACTACTACAACTACGCAATCGAGATGCCGCCGAATACGACGGGCGGCTATGTCTACATCTATGACCCGGTCTTCTGCGACGTCGCGCTCGCGAGCGGGACAGGCGATCGCTGGTTCAGCGGGACCACCGCCATCAGCTCCTGGTACGAGTTGTTTGCCGACCCGGGCAACACGCCCTGGGACATCACCGACGATGTGTTGACCGCCACGAGTGGCACGACCTTCAGGAGCGTCGCGGCGTCGGATACGTCGATGGGCGGGAGCGGGGGCTCACAGTGCCGGAAGCAGACTGCGAAGTACAACGACGGTCGCGACTACCACGATTCGTGGTACCTGCTCAACCCCGGGCAGCCGCTGTCCGGCGGGGCGAACGGGACGATCTACCGGCTCCACACGACGTCGTCGGTCCCCAGCGGCCAGACGGACGGGGTGAACCAGAACAACGCGAACGGCGAGCAGAGCTTCGCGGTCTTCGCGAACAACGCTGAGGGCACCACCGGCAATGGGCTCCTCCCCAAGGTCTACGGGCTGGGTGCCATGCAGATGTTCTCCCCCCTGTCCTCCTCAGGCGGCACCACGAACTCCGAGTTCTACCTGGCCCAGGTCCCGGCCTACTTTGCCGGCAAGACGCTCGAGATCAGCCTCTGGGATCCGGGCGACACGTCTCCCCTCGCGGCGACCCTGTACATCCTGAAGCCGACCTCGTCTGGCTGGGCGACCACGCCATTCACCTATTCGGCCACGCAGGGGACAACCAACTCGGGCAGGAATACCTCGTGCCAAACGTACTCGAGTAGCTCGCCGTCCAACAACTCGGTCCAGACATCCACGGGCGCTTCCCTTGGCCGCTTCAACGGCTGCTGGCTTACCCTGCAGATTCCGATCCCGACGACCTACCTGGGGGACCAGAGCGGCTGGTGGAAGATCCGCTATTCCATGACCGGAAACGGGACCTCCAGCGACGTTACGACATGGACGGCCGCGATCAAAGGCAACCCGGTCCACCTCGTGGTTCCGTAGGGGCTGCAGACTCATCCGGGGCCGCGCCCATCGGTCTGGCGAGCGGCACCTTGCGCTGGGAGTCGCGAGCGCTGGAGCTACAGTCCCGCGAATGTCGGTGCGCCCATGAGGTGGGTGTCTGTCGCGCCCAGTGGTCCAGCCATCGACCATCCGATGAAGGACCTGTCCCGTACGGCGCCATTGCGGCACCTCAGCCGCTGATTGGTCGATCGATGCGCCATTCGACGAAGGACGGTGGCTAAGCCGGCCTCTCGTTCGTCGCTTGGACGATCCATCGACCAGCAGAGGGCGCGCGTCGGGCGGTCGACGGCGGGCGGAGACGGGCGGTCCCGAGGCGGACGGCGGCGGCCGGAAAAGGAAGAACCCCGGTTGGTCGGGACCGGGGTTCTGAAGGTGTATTCGAGTTGGTTGCGGGGAGGGGATTCGAACCCCTGACCTTCGGGTTATGAGCCCGACGAGCTGCCGCTGCTCCACCCCGCGACCTTGAAGGATAGCCGAGGCCGCCCGAACTGACAACCGTCAGGGCAATGCCGGCCGCATCGAGCGCATGGCCGCGCCTCCGACCATGAGGGTCACGACGAGGAGCACGAGGATCACCGCCGCGCCCACGAAGAACGGTGCGTTGAGATCGACCGCGGCCACGACGCCTGTCCCGAGCGCCGCCACGATCGTGCCGACCGTGCCCGCCGAGCCCAGGATGCCTTGCGCCGTGGATGACTTGCCGGGCGGCGTGCCCCGCGCGATGACCGAGTACGTCGCAGGCCCGAGGAACGAGAACCCGACGGCCTCGATCGCGACGAGCGGCACGAACAGGAGGGGTTCGGTGACCCACGGGTAGATGACCATCGTCGTGGCCATGACGAGCACGCCGCCGACGATGAACGGGAAGGGACCACGGCGATCGACGATCCGCCCTCCGAGCGGCGAAACGAGGATCGTGGTGAGGCCGAACACCGCGAACGTGGCCCCGACGAGGGCCACATCGCCGCCCCGGTCCGTCACGAACAGCGCCCAGATCGTCTCGTACACGCCGCCCCCGAAGTAGCCGGCCAGGTTGACGAGCATCGCGGCGAAGATGAACCGGTTGACGAGTGAGACCGGCGCCGCGCTCGTCGCACCTGATCCCGGCGGACCGACCGTCCCTCGTTCCGTGTCGACGAGCTCGGGCACGAACTCACCGGGGAATTCCGCCAGCGCGGAGGCCGCCAACGCCGGCCGATGCCGGCCGCCGAGCTCGTGGACCCGGACGGCGACGGCGAGGGCCGCCACAAACGTGCTGATCGAGGCAAAGACGAGCACGAACTCGTAGCCGCCCATGAGTGCCGTTCCGAGTCCGCCGATCGCCGGGCCGAGCAGGATCCCGCCCATCTGGGCCGCGTTGTACAGACCGAATACCTCGCCCCGCCGGCCCTCGGGCGCGGCGTTCGTGAGATAGCCGCGCGCGGCCGGGTCGTACATCGCGGTGCCCAGCCCGGACAGCGCGCGCAGGAGGACGAACGCGACCGGCCCGGTCCAGATCGCCAGGGCACCCACCGCCGAGGCGGCAACGAGGAGGCCCGCAACCATCATCGGCACGCGCGCCGTCCGGTCCGCCAGCATCCCGAAGAGCGGCTCCGTGACCAGCCGCGCGGCCGGCCATGCCGCAATGACGACGCCAAGGAGCGTGATCGAGACGCCCTGCTCCGTGAAGTACAGCGGCATCACGGGTAGCAATGCCCCGAAGCCGGTCCACAGGATGAACTCGGCGATCAGCAGCGGCAGTATCGGCGCCCAGAGCGTCATCCAGGCGACGACGCGGGCTTGCAGGTTGGTCAGGCGCATGAGGCTCCATGCTAGCCGGTGGCCGCGTACCATCCCGGCGTGACTCCGCTGATGCTCGCGATTGCCGGGCTCGTCGCCCTGCTCGTCCTGCTCCCAACTCGACGACTCCATCTGGCGGGCTGGCGTCGGGAGGCGCTGACGACGTACTTCGCGTCCGTCTGGCTGCTCGGCACGGTCGTCGCGGCCGTCGCGTCACCTGCGCGTTTCCTTGTGCCGATCCTCCTGATCGCCTACCTCGCACCGTTCGTGACCCCGCGGGCCGGCCTGGACCGCCTCTTCGGGCGCGGACCCTCGTCGCCACCCGTCGAGCCCGAGCGCCCGCCGATCAAGAACGTCACGCCGCCCGACGCGCGCGACCGCTGATCGCCGCCGCTTCCCTATCCTCCGCCGATGCGACCCTTCAGCCCCGAATCTCCATGGCGCCTTCGGCCCGACGTGACGTTCCTCAATCACGGTTCGTTCGGCGCCTGCCCGGCACCCGTCCTCGAACGTCAACGCGAGCTCGCCGACGAGCTGGAGGCGGGCCCGGTGGCCTTCCTCGACGCGACGTTCGAGGATCGTCTGGATGCGGCCCGTCAGGCGGTCGCCGCATTCCTCAACGCGGATCCGGAGAACCTCGTCTTCGTACCGAACGCCACGACCGGCGTGTCCGCCGTGTTGCGATCGCTACGTTTCGAGCCCGGCGACCAGCTCCTGACCATCGATCACGAGTACAACGCGACCCTGAATGCCCTGGCCGAGGTTGCACGGGCATCGGGCGCGGAGGTGGTCGTCGTCCGCCTGCCGCTCGAGATTGAGTCAGACTTGCAGGTCCTCGAGGCACTCCTCACGGCGGTGACACCGCGGACCCGCCTGGCCCTCGTCAGCCACGTCACCAGCCCGACCGCCACGATCCTCCCGATCCGCGAAATCGTCCGCGAGCTCGATGCGCGCGGGATCGACAGCCTCGTGGACGGGGCCCACGCACCGGGCCAGGTCCCGGTGGACCTCCGCTCGCTCGGGGCGGCCTACTGGACCGGGAATGGGCACAAGTGGCTGTGCGCTCCGAAGGGATCGGCCGTGCTCCACGTCCGGACCGATCGGCGGGAGCGCATCCGGCCCTTGACGATCAGCCACGGCTGGAACGATCCGCGCCCGGACCGGCCGCGTCTCTGGAAGGAGTTCGACTGGACCGGGACAGGCGATCCGACGCCGGCGCTGGCGCTCCCGGCGGCCATCGATACGATCGGCCGGCTGCACCCGGATGGATGGACCGGAGTAATGGCCGCGAATCACGACCTCGCGGTCGAGGGACGGCGGCTGATTTCCGAGGCTCTCGGCGTGACGCCGCGGATCCCGGCGGCGCTTCATGGCTCAATGGCGATCGTGCCGCTGCCGGTTCCTGCGACGACCGCCACCGGCCGCGCGCTGAAGGCCGCGCTATTGGACGAGGACCGAATCGAGGTCCCGATCACCGCGTTTCCGGTCCCGGCGGCCCGGCCCCGGCAGGGCGACGAGCCGAGCGCCCTCGCCGTCCGGATCTCCGCCCAGCGCTACAACGAGCTTTCGGACTACGAGCGTCTCGCGGAAGCCCTCGCGCGCCGCCTCAGGCAGTCCACGCGGTCCTCCGCCGGAGGGTCCACGGCCGGCAGTCGCTAGCCGGTCACCTGCAGGCCAGCAGCCACACCGCTCACCGTGAGACGGACCAGGCGTTCGAGTTCGGGTCTGCCTGCCGCGTCGGCTGGGAGGGCGCGCAGGCGCGCCAGACGGCCCACCTGGAGTTCCGACAGCGTGTCGATGTCCGGGTTCCGGAGGGCGATCGCTCGGGCGATCGCGGGCGTCGTATCGAGAAGCCGGCTCCTGCCCGTAATGGCAAGCACGCCCCGGACGCTCCGCTCGTGCTCCTGCTCGATCGCGGCCCATCGAAGATCGTCGCCGAGCTCGGTGGCCAGTGACGCGTAGCGGCGCGCGACGGCCAGGTCGGACCGGGCGAGCGCCAGCTCGGCATGATCAATCACCGCGGTGAGGTACGGCCAAGTCCGGTACAAAGCTCCGAGCCGGCCAACTGCCGATGGGCCCTCGTCCTGAGTGACCGCCTCGATCGCGGCGCCGAGCCCGTACCAGCCGGGCAGCTCGATCCGCGCCTGCGCCCAGGCAAAACCCCACGGGATGGCTCGCAGGAGCTCGATCCCGTCATCCTCGGCCGTCGGGCGGGCGCCGCGCGAGGCAGGCCGTGATCCGAGACGCATGTCCGACAGGACGTCGATCGGGGTCACCCGTCGGAAGAACCCAGCGAACCCCGGATCGTCGTACACGAGCGCTCGATAAGCCACCGCCGAGGCGTCCCCCAGGTGATCCATCAGCTTCGCGGTGGCAACTGTGACCCCGTCGGAGGCACCCGTACGGGCGGAGACATCGGCAGCATCAGACGCCCCGGCCATGATCACCGCGCCGGCCAGCAACTCGAGATGCCGCAGGGCGATGGACGGGTCCCCGTAGCGCGCCGCGACAACCTCGCCTTGCTCCGTGACCTTCAGCCGGCCGCGCACCGTCCCGGGCGGCTGGCCGAGGATCGCCCGGTCCAGGCGCCCTCCGCCGCGGCCCACGGTTCCGCCGCGCCCGTGGAAGAGCGTCAGTTCGATGCCGTGGCGATCGGCGACACTGGCAAGGGCGGCCTGGGCCCGGTGGAGCAGCCAGTTCGCGGCAACGAAGCCGGATTCCTTGTTCGAGTCCGAGTAGCCGAGCATGACCTCCTGGCGGTCACCGCGAGCCCGGAGATGTGCCCGGTAGCGCTGATTGGCGAGGATCGGCTCGAGGACCTGATCGGCAGCATGGAGCGAGGCGGCCGATTCGAACAACGGGACGATGTCGAGATCGGCCGCGGCCGGGCCGATCGCGGCCTCGGCAAGCTCGAGGACATCGGTAACGTCGGAGACGTGCTCGGTGAAGCTGACCACGACACGCCCGGCGGCACGCGCACCAAAGCGGGCCCGGATCCGTGCGATGGACCGGAATGTCTCGAGGACGTCGGTGGCCGTTACTCCGGGGGCGATCTCAGCCTCGGGCGCGGTCCCGGCCGGCTCGCCCGGATCGGCCGCGGCCCGGAGGGTGGCGACTGCCGCTCGATGGACGTCGGCGTGCTGGCGAACCTCGAGCTCGGCCAGGTGGAAGCCGAACGTCTGAACCTGCCAGCAGAAGTCCTGGACACTCCCCGATGCGACGCGGCCGAGGCCGGCCGCCGCGAGCGACCGCTGGATCTCGAGGAGTTCGGTCATCAGGTCCGCCGCGTCCGCGTACCTGCCTGTCGTCGGGCCTGGTGCTCCGGTGAGGTGGTAGCGCGTGCGCCGCAGCCGCTCGGCGATCGCGCCGAAACGGCGGCGGTACGGCTCGTCCGGGAAACGCCGCCGGAGTGTCGCGTCGAGATCCGGGAGCGAGTCGGCATCGTCGATAAGACGCGCCGCCAGCGCTCGATCCAGAAGCTCGGGCGGCACGACGACCGCGATCGTCTGCATCAGCCGGGTCGCCACCGCCTCGTGGCCACGCAGGACATGGTCGGCCTGAATGCGCGCCGCGTGCTCGGTCACTTCGGCCGTGACCCCCGGATGTCCATCGCGGTCGCTACCGATCCAGCTTCCCAGGTGCAGGACGGCCGGCAGCGCGACAGGGTCCAGGCCGGTCGCGGCCTCCAGGGCGCGCTGGAATGCCGGGACGAGCGAGTAGAGCGTCGCATCGAAGAAGACGAGCGCCGTCCGGACCTCGTCGAGCGGCACCGGGACGTCCGATCGGACCTCGGCCGTCCGCCACAGGATCACGAGCTCCTCGCGAAGTCGATCGTCCAGGGCTCTGGCCGCCGTGGCCGGGAGCCGCGGGTCATCCCGGGCCTCGAGAATCCGGGCGACGCGCCCGAGCGCCATGAGCGCGGTCCGTCGCCGGGCCTCGGTCGGGTGCGCCGTGAGGACCGGATGGATACGAAGGTCGCGGATGACGGCGGCGGCGCCGGCCGCGACGGTGGGGAAACGGCCCTTGGCGCGCAGCGTCCGAATCACCCCGGCCAGCGTGTCATCCGCATCTCCGGGACGTGCACGACGGCCGCGCTGCTGGAGGATGCGGACTCTGTAGCGCTGCTCCGCGAGGTTGGCCAGGCGGAAGTGGAGGAGGAAGGCCCGGATGACGACCTCGGCCGTGGCGTCGCCGAGGGCGTCGAGCTCGCGCTCGAGTGCGCGGCGCGCGGCGGCGTCGCCGGCACGGGCCCGGACGGCGCGGCGGCGGGTCCGCGCGACGAGCCAGCGAAGATCGGCACCGGCCTGCTCCTCGACCACCTCGCCGAGCAGGCGTCCCAGGCGGGCGATCTCGAGCGTGAGCGGGTCGGACCGACTCACGTGGCGGCTTGGAGGCGGAGCGCGTCACCGAGTCGCAACGGACGCTCGACCTCAGCGCAACCGATCGAGCCCACGACCGACCGTACCTTTGTATCGTGGTGACGATGGCCGACCCTGACGTGATCGCGGTCTCCGGGGCGGAGCAGCTGGAGCAGCTCCGCTTCCTCCATCGCGTCGCGCGTCTGGCGACCACGGCCCAGACCTGGGACGAGCTCCTCGAGACGGTCGTCGACGAGACACGCGATGCGCTCCATGCGGATGTCTCCTCGCTCTATCTCCTGGATCGGGATGGAGCCTACCTCACCCTCGCCGCCACGAACGGCCTGGATCGATTCCAGATCGGCCGCGCCCGCGTGCCGTTCGGGGAGGGCGTGACGGGCCACGTCGCCGCCAGCCGCGAGCCCGCGGTGATCCGCGATATCAAGGACGACCCCCGCTTCCTGTGGGTGCGCGGAATCGACCAGCGCCGGTTCATCACCTCGATGCTGTCGGTGCCGCTCACCTGGAACGACCAGACGGTGGGCGTCCTTAACATCCAGACCGAGCGCGAGCGCGAGTTCACGGACGCCGACGTCGCCCAGCTCGGCGCGATCGCGGATCTGCTGGCCGGGATCGTCGAGAAGGGCCGGCAACAGCAGGAAGCCGAGGCTCGAGCGGCCGAACTCGAGGCGATCGATGTGGCCAGAGCTGAACTCATCGCGCTGGTGACCCACGAGCTCCGCACGCCACTCGCGGTCGTCCGTGCCTATACGGACCTTCTCGCCGAGGAACCGCCCCTCGATGGGCGCTATTCGCGCGACCCCGGGCGGCGGGACCAGCGGTCGACCTGGCACGACGGAACACTTCAGCAGATCGAGCGCCTGGATCGGCTCGTGGACTCGATCCTTGCGTCGGTACGCGTCGTACCCGACCAACCGGCCGCTGTCGTACCGATCGATGTCGACGACCTGGTCAACGAGGTGGTCCGCGAGCTCGCGCCGATCCTCGGCCGCCACCAGGTCGACATCGAGACGGGCGTGCGCCTCCACGCGCTGGCAGACCCTCCGCGCCTCCGCCAGATGCTCGAGCACCTCGTCGAGAACGCTGTCAAGTACGCGCCGCCGGGGACCAGCATCCGCCTGGATTGGAGAATGGCTGAAGGGACCGTCCGGATCGGGATCCAGGATGATGGGCCGGGCATCCCGCCTGAGTGGCGGGAGCGGATCTTCGAACCCTATGCCCGCCGTGACACCCATACTGCGCGTGGATCCGGGATCGGCCTGTACGCGGCCAAGCGCCTTGCCGAATCGATGGGCGGACACCTGTGGTGCGAACCGGCCCCCGGCCACGGAGCTCGTTTCGTCATCGCCCTGCCCGCCGTCGCGGCCATCTAGGAGGAATTGGTGCCAACCACGCGGCCGCTCCGAATCCTCGTGGTGGACGATGACCCGGCGATGGTCGGCGCCATCACGGCGCTGGTGGGAACCGAGGGGCACCAGGTGATCACCGCCTACGACGGGCTGACGGCGGTCCGGCGCTTCCGCGAGGAGAGCCCGGACCTTGTCCTCCTGGATCTCGCGATGCCCGGCCCGGACGGCTTCACGGTCGCCGGCCAGATCCGGGCCGCCGGCGAAGCGCCGATCATCGTCGTCTCGGGCGAGAGCAGCGAGGCCGCCAAGGTGCGGGCACTCGGAATCGGGGCGGACGACTACCTGGTCAAGCCGTTCGGGCGCGCGGAGCTGCTGGCACGCATCGCGGCGGTCATGCGCCGGGCCGGCCGGGCGGATGCCGCGGATCTCGGCGGTCCGGTGACGTTCGCCCGGTTGTCGCTCGACCCGGCTCGCCATGAGGCCTCGGTCGGCGGGACGATCCTCACCCTCACGCCCACGGAGTACCGCCTGCTCGACATCCTCGCCCGGGCGGGCGGAGATCTCGTCCCGCACCTTCGACTGGCGCGTGCCGGCTGGCCGGCTGAGCAGGACCCCGATCTCCTCTGGCTCAAGCCGCACCTGGCGCGCCTCCGGGCGAAGTTGAACGAGGCGGGTGGCCCCGCGATCGTCGCGGTGCGCGGGGTCGGATATCGGGTGGAAGTCGCCTCAAGCAACTGAGGCCGCCTCAGGCCGCTGACGCGGACGCGGACGCCGCGGGGTCAGGCCGGTACGGCGACCCGCCCGAATGCGTCGTGGAGAAGATCCACGCACGGGGCCCGGTGGCTTCGCGCGTCGCGGCCGCCGAGCGCACCGAAGTGACGCCAGGCGTCGTCGGTCGATGCGTCGCGCTGCAGACGGCAGCCACACGCTCGGCATGTCACGGCCGTGAGCTGGCCGGCGCGCACCGTGAGCAGGGATTGAAGATCTTCGTGCTGGAGCATGGCCTGCCCTCCGGCTGTACGCGGACGCTGGGGGTGCAGTGTCGCGCGGATCACCCACCCGCCGCGATGGCGGAGCGGGGCCGAATGGGTTGCGTCCCGGTTGCGGTCGCCCGCTCCCGAGATGGCGGGATCGCCCCGGGCACTCCGACGGTGGACGCGTCATCAGCGCCATCGGCGTCGCCAACCCTGGCTCGAGCCTCCACCACCCAGAACGAATCGACGGCGGCGAGCTCATCCTCGAGGAGCTGCGCGGCGAGGCGTGAGCCGGCGCCTCGATGCAGGTGCAGGAGTCGTCCGATCTCGGCTGCGTCGTGCGGTCCCACGGCGCCGCGGACGGGTCGCGCCGTGACGCTCGCCGAGTCGATCCGGCCCCGGACCGTGCCCGCGGGGTCAAGGACATAGGCGCGACCGCCGCTCATTCCTGCGCCGAAGTTCGGACCGACCGGGCCGAGCACGAGGAGCGTTCCGCCGGTCATGTATTCGGCGCCATGCGGACCGATCCCCTCGACTACGGCATCGGCACCGGCGTTCCGGACCGCGAAGCGCATTCCGGCGCGCCCGATCACATGGAGCCGGCCGCCGGTTGCGCCGTAGAGGCATGTGTTGCCGGCCAGCGTAGGTGCCGGGTCCGCGGGGCCATCCGCTGGGCCGTCCGCGGCAGATCGGGTGAGCGCCGGGTCGGGCGCGACAACCACCGTCCCGCCCGAGAGCCCTTTGCCGACATAGTCGTTGGCAGATCCTGACAGGCGGAGCTCCAGGCCGGTCCCCAGAAAGGCGCCGAACGACTGACCCGCCGTTCCGCGAAGGGAGAGGGTAACCGGCGCCCGGATTGCTCCGCGTTCCATTTCGCCCGTGAGAGCGGCACCGAACGATCGCTCGGCGGTCGAGATCCTGAGCCCTTCGAGTCCAACGTCGCCGTGCCCGCGAAGCGCCGCGGCGATCCGCAGCTCGAGCGGGGAGGAAGGCAGGCGCTCGATGCCGGCTCCGGCGCCCGCGGGATCATCTCGGCGCCCGGGGCTGGCGCCCCAGCGCGGTGCCGAAACCACGCGTTGGAGGCCGCGGTCGCCACGGACCGCCGAGCGAAGCACGGCAGCGCTCTCGCCGACGATCTCGCCGACCGACCGGGCGCCAATGGCAGCAAGTTCGCGCCGAAGGTCCTCGGCGAGGGCGAGCGCGAACCGTTCGACCTGCTCGGGCGTGCCGCTGAACTTGGCTCGCAGGTCGGGCCGCTGAGTCGCAATTCCGGTCGGGCACGTGTCGAGGTGACACTGCCGAGCCATGTCACAGCCGATCGCGACGAGCGCCGCGGTCCCGAGCGCGAATTCCTCGGCGCCCAGCAGCGCGGCGACGAGCAGATCCCGCCCTCGCTGCAGGCCCCCGTCCGTCCGTAGCGCAACACGGTCGCGAAGCTCATTCCAGAGCAGGACCTGATGCACCTCGGCGAGACCCAACTCCCACGGGACCCCGACATGCTTGATGGAGCTGAGCGGCGAGGCCCCGGTCCCCCCGGCGCCCCCCGCGATGTGGATGTAGTCCGCACCTGCCTTGGTGACGCCAGCGGCCACCGTCCCGATGCCTCGGGAGGCGACGAGCTTGACCCCGATTCGCGCGGCCGGGTTGATCGCGCGGAGGTCCGCGATGAGCTGGGCGAGGTCCTCGATCGAGTAGATGTCATGGTGCGGTGGCGGGCTGACATAGGCCTGTCCCGGCTGCCCGCGCCGGAGCGCCGCGATGTACGCGGTCGCCTTCCTCGCCGGTAGCTGGCCGCCCTCGCCGGGCTTGGAGCCCTGGGCGATCTTGATCTCAAGTTGATCGGCCCTGACGAGGTACGTCGCGGTGACGCCAAACCGGCCCGACGCGACTTGCTTGATCAGGGCATCACGACGTCGACCGTCCTCACCCGGTGCGTACCAGGCTGGGTCTTCCCCGCCCTCGCCCGTGTTTGCGGCCCCACCGGCGCGCTGGATTCCGATCGTGAGGACCTGATGCGCCTCCGGAGACAACGCACCGACGCTCATGGCACTGACGACGAGGCGGCGGGCGATCACGCGAGCTGGTTCGACGAGCTCGATGCCGATCGCTCGGCGGCGGGCGGAGGGTCGGATCCTGAGTCGGTCTCGGACGACCATCGGCTCGGGTCGATCGAGGGCCGCGCGGTAGACGGCGAGTGAATCTGAGTCGCCTGACCCGCCCGACAGCACCTGGATCGCGCCGACGACACGGGGGGCGAAGAGGTGGAGCTCCCCCTCCGACCGGAAGCGAGCCAGGCCCGGGTCGGGCAGACGGGGCTCGCGGGTCCCGTGAGCGGCCGCGGTAGTCTTGGCCGTCGTCGCGTCCAGCGCGGCTGCCACCTCACGTCGCGCCAGCTGCCGCGCCGCGAGCTCGCGGAACCCGACCGTCCCCTCCCAGCCTGGTGCGGCCGGGAAGCAGCGCGCCGACACATCGGGAGTCAGGTCCAGCGTCTCGAAGAAGGCTCCGCCGACGTACGACGCCGCGGCGCTGATGCCCATCCTCGCGAGCGTCTTGCGGAACCCGGCTTCGAACGCGTCGAGGAGGGACCCGACCGCGGTCCTCGCGTCGAGCTCTTCGGCGCCGCGGGAGCCCGCGATCTCGGCCGCGACTCGCAGGGCAAGCCACGGGTGCACGGCGCGGGCACCTGCCGCGAGGACCATCGCGAGGGCGTGGACGTCGAGCACATCGGCCGCCTCGACGACGATGTCCGTGCGGCCGCGAAGGCCTGCCTCGGTCAGTGCCGCATGCGCCGAACCGGCGGCGAGGACCGACGGTACCGGCAACCGCTCGAGGTTGAATGCGCGGTCCGATACGACGAGGACCGCTGCGCCCAAGCGGGCCGCCGCGACGGCTTCGGCCGCGATCCTGTCCAGTGCGGTCGCGAGGCCACCGGGTCCGGCCGCGGCACGCCAAGTTGCGTCGAGGGTGCCGACCCCACCGGCACGCAGATGGCGGACGGAGGCCAGGAGCCCGGGTAGATCAGCGACGACTGGTCGCGCGAGCCGGATCGAACGCTGCCGGCGTGGCGGGCCGCCGAGGAGCGGCGGACGACGGCCGACGTACACGCGGAGATCGACGACGAGCCGCTCGCGCTCAGGATCGATCGGCGGATTCGTCACCTGCGCGAACGATTGCTTCAGGTGATCCGCCGCTCGACGGTGCACTCGGCCATGTCCCGGGGTCGGCGTGTCGTCACCCATGCTCCAGAGCGGCTCGCGCCCCTCGACGGCCATCGTCCTGAGGTCCAGGCGCAGGCGCTCGGCGTCAACGCCGGCCAGGTACGGGTGGCCCGGCGACGGGTCCGGCGAGCCGAGCATGGCGGCGTCCATCGGCAATTCGTCGGTGAACTCTGGCCGCGGGCGGTCGTGCGCCGCCGTGGACGGTGCCCGATGACGTCGGGCCACCCCATCGGAGAGGATCCGGTGCCGACCGGGCTGCACGACGAGCATCTCCCCTGGTCCCAGCCGCGAGAGCGTCTCGATCTCCCGGGGATCCAGTGGCACGGCACCCGCCTCCGACGCTGCCGCGACGATACCGTCCCGCGTGACGGCATACGCGAGCGGCCGAAGCCCGTTCCGGTCGAGCAGCGCGCCGACCGACCGGCCGTCCGTGAAGACGATGGCCGCAGGGCCGTCCCACGGTGCGAGGAACCCCGCGCTCCGGCGCGACATACCGACCGCCGTGGCCGAGCCCTCTGCCCGCAGCGCCGGTGCTGCTGGAATGAGCGCAGCGAGGGCGCCCGCGACGGTCCAGCCGGATGTCACAAGGAGTTCGACGGCGTCGTCCAGAGACGCGGAATCCGAGCCGCCCGACCCGAGCAGCGAGCCACGCCGCGTGAGTTCGGCGAGAAGCCCCGACCGGTCCGAGTCACCTCGGCGCCCACGGAGCTCCTCACGGTTGCCTCGGACGGTGTTGATCTCCCCGTTATGGGCGAGGTAGCCGAACGGCTGCGCGAGCCTCCACGTGGGGTGGGTGTTCGTGGCGTACCGCTGGTGAAACGTCGCGAACGACATCGGCAGCGTCGTGGCGAGGTCCGGGTAGAGCTGCTCCAGGCGCTCACCGGTCACGAGGCCCTTGTAGACGACCGTCCGACAGGAGCCCGACGCGACGGCCAGGTCGGCGAGGGCCGCGCCGGCGGCCACCACCTCGCCGGCGATCCGCCGCCGCGCCAGGAGGAAGCGCCGCTCGAATGCCGCGTCGGAGATAGGACGACCGGACGGGCCGAGTGGACGCGCGACCAACAGCTGCGCGAAGGCCGGCCTCGTGGCAAAGGCCGCGGGCCCAAGCACGGACGGATTCACCGGCACGCGGCGCCAGGCCCTCGGCGCGAGCCCAGCCTCGCCGAGGGCCGCCACGATGACCTCCTCGCTCCGCGTCCGTGCCAGTCGACCACGCGGGAGGAACAGCTGGAGGATGCCCGGCCGCTGCCCGAGTGTCTCGCCCCCGACATCGGCGGTCAGCCGCTCCATGAGCGCCGGCTCGAGCGGAAGGGCGACTCCCGCACCATCAGAAGAAGCCCCATCTGCCCCGAACGCGCCTCGATGCGCGAGGGACGCAAGCCCGGCGAGCGCGAGCGGAAGCACTCGATCCCCGGAACGGCCGCCCGCATCCGCGACGAATCCAACGCCGCAGGCGTCGTGCTCCGTCGAGGGGTCGTAGAGCGGCGGGATCGCGACACGTCGGTGCATTGCATTCGCCTCCGGGCCGGAGGGCCCGAGCTCAGGCCTGGTACGCGACCTCGCCGTGCGTCGAGAGGTCGATGCCGAGCTCCTCTTCCCCGGCGGAGATCCGAATGCCGAGGAGGACGTCGACGACCTTGACGATCACGAAGGTGGAGATCACGGCGTAGGCGATGGTCGCCCCGACCGCGATCAACTGGGTGCCGACCTGGCCAGCGTTGCCGTCGATCAGGCCGGGATAGGCGTTGATCGCGACGGTCGCGAAGACCCCTGTCGCAATGGCGCCGAACGTCCCGCCGACCCCGTGGACCGCGAAGACATCGAGGGCGTCGTCGATCTTGAGACGAGAGCGAAGGAGCGTGGCGCTGTAGCACAGGCCACCCACAACGAGGCCAATGACCAGCGCCCCGCCGGCTGTGACGTAGCCGGACGCCGGTGTGATCGCGACCAGGCCGGCGACGGCGCCACAGGCTGCACCAACGACGCTGACCTTGCGCTTGTGGATGTAGCTCGCGAGAACCCACGTGATCGTGGCGGCTCCAGCGGACGTATTCGTCACGAGCAGCGCATTGGCGGCCAGCCCGTTGGCGGCCAGCGCGGATCCCGCGTTGAAGCCGAACCAGCCGAACCACAGGAGGCCGGCACCGAGGACGGTCATCGGGATGTCGTGGGGCTCCATCGCGTCTCCGTTCACCGCTCGACGACCGATGAGCAGGGCGACGACGAGCGCCGACACGCCCGATGAAGCATGGACCACGGTCCCGCCCGCGAAGTCGAGCGCACCCAGGCCGAACAGCCACCCGTCGGGGGCCCAAATCCAGTGAGCGATCGGCGAGTACACGAGGATGGACCACAGGACGGTGAAGATCACGAAGCTGGCGAATCGCTTCCGCTCCGCGAACGCGCCCGTGATCAGGGCGGGCGTGATCGCGGCGAACATCAACTGGAAGGCGGCGAACAGGACGAACGGGATCGTGCTGCCTGCGGCCGGCTCCAGGCCCACTCCGTTGAACATGAAGAAGTCGAGGCCGCCGAACAGGCCGGTCCCCGTCGCATCAGGCGCAAAGGCGATCGAGAAGCCGACCACGACCCAGACCACGCTGACCAGTGCCAGCCCGAAGAAGCTGTGCATGATCGTCGACAGGACGTTCTTCCTGCGGACCAGGCCGCCATAGAACAGGGCGAGGCCGGGCAGCATGACCATCACGAGCGCAGTGGCAATTAGCAGCCAGGCGGTGTCGCCGGAGTTGATCTCCCCGGCATCGGCGGCCAGTGTGGCGGTCGGCACCGAGGCGGCGGCGGTCAGGGCCGTGACCAGGGCGGTGGCGAGGCGTCGCATCCGGTCCCTCCGTTGGGTCCGCCCTCAGCAGCGGGCCTTGATCGGAGTTTCCGATGCAACAACCGGCGTGTGCGCCGTCGCAGCAGCGCCGCGCGCGCTGCGCTTCGGGATCGGAAGGGGTTGCGACCAGGTTGCGCGATCTGGAGGGCCCGGTGGGATTCGAACCCACGACACGAGGATTAAAAGTCCCCTGCTCTGCCGCTGAGCTACGGGCCCGGCGGCGACGGTATCACTTTCGATCGATCGCTTCGAGGATGCCGGCCTCCACAGTCCGGAACGCATGGGCCCGCCTGCCGGACTTCAGCCGACGCGTCGTGATCGCGGTCGTTGACAAGCGGAAACGGCTACTGGTCCGGAGGACCTCCGTACCATCGTCATCCCCGGCCAGCACTCCTATCTTCAACTCCCCGGACATCCGGGCTAGTGGAGATGCACTCGGTGACCAGCGAACAGCTCCTGCCGGTTCTCATCATCGCCATGGTCGTCAACGTGGTGATCATCGTCGTTGCGCTCATCTCGATGCGCACGTCCGGCGCGCGTAGTCGCAAGGGCAAGGAGCCCGATCTCGCCGGCACCAGCGGCATGCTGCCCGCAATGGCGGTTCCGGTCTCCAGCACAGCGGCCGTCCCGGTGGCAGCCATGGCCACCGGGCCTGAATTGGCGTTCGGTGCGTCCGAGGAATCGGACCGTGACGAGGGACCGCCTGACACGGACGTTCGCGGGGCTGGTGACTCGAGCCGCGACGTGGACGCCATGCTCCTCGATCCAACTACCGGCCTCGAGTCGCCGCTTGCGTGGCGGCACACGCTGGATGACGAGTTCACCCGCCTGGCCCGCTATCACCGACAAGCCACCCTGATCCTGGTCGAGCTCGACGGCTTCGACCGCCTCATCGATCGACTCGGCGAGGCCGCCGGCGCACGCGTCGTTCTGGCGACTGCCCGGACGCTCCGGGCCGAGGCCCGCGCGGCGGATCGCGTCGCGCGACTTGGGCGCGGCAGGTTCGCGATCCTCCTGCCCGAGACCGACGAGGTCAGCGCCGTCAACTTCGTCGAACGCATCCGCTCGGCATGTGACCGCTGGCTCGAGGCCGGCGAGATCGCACTCCGGCTCGCGATTGGCTGGACGATCCTGGATCCGAACGATGGCGCGTCCACCGCGCTCCTCGAGGCCGAACGCCGACTCGACACCGAACGACGCCAGCGGGCTGGCTCCAGGGCCGGCCAGGTACCTCCGCCCGATCCGCTCTTCGGCCGCCCGGCCTGAACTAGCGACTCGCCTGTGGGCGAGGGCAGCGGCCGCGCGCCGCTCAGACCCGGTCGTAGACCTCTGGGTTGACCAGGGTCGGCAGGCGCTCACCACGGACGCCGGCCAGGAGGTTCGCCGCGGCCATGGCGGCCATCTTGCCGCGAGTTGCCTCGGTCGCCGAGCCGATGTGCGGCACGATCAGGCAGTTGTCCAGCGTCAGGAGTGGGTCGTCCAGGGGAATGGGCTCCGGGTCGGTGACATCGAGGGCCGCCGCCCGGATCACCCCGTCGCGAAGTGCCTCGTGCAGCGCCACGGGGTCGACAACCGCGCCGCGCGTCGTGTTGACGAGGATCGCGCCGGGCTTCATCCGCTTCAGGGCCGCCGCATCGATCAACCGCTGGGTCGACGGATTGAGATCCACGTGCACGGATACGACATCGGAGCGTTCGAGGAGTTCCTCGAGCGGCACCCACGTCGCGTTCAGTACGTTTCCGATGGCCGGGTCGACCTGGTTTCGTGATGCATACAGGACCTGCATCCCGAACCCGAGCGCGCGCCTGGCCACGGCCCGGCCGATCCGTCCAAAGCCAATGACCCCAAGGGTCGCGCCGTGGATATCGACGCCCAGCTGATGCGTCGGACTCCAGGTCCGCCAGCCGCCGGACCGCACGAACCGTTCGCCCTCCGGCAGGCGGCGAGCGACGGCCAGGATGAGCGCCCAGGTCAGGTCGGCGGTCGTTTCGGTGAGCACGCCCGGCGTGTTGCCCACGGGAATACCGCGTCGGGTGCAGGCCGGCACGTCGATATTGTCGAAACCGACCGCCATGTTGCTCACGACCCGGAGTCCGGGGCCAGCCGCGTCCAGGAAGGTGTCGTCGACGCGGTCCGTCAGCAGCGTCAGGACGCCGTCGCAGCCCGCGACAGCCCGGAGCAGCACGTCGCGCGGCGGCGGATCCTCATCCTCCCAGACAACGGCGTCACAGCCGGCCAGGACAGCGTCCAGGCCGACCGCGGGGATCCGCCGGGCAACGAAGACGCGGGGTCGCGCGGCGGTGTCCTCCATCTCGCTGCTAGCCGTTTGCCGCGACGAGCGGCTCGACGACGGACCGGATGCGCGCCAGTGCTTCGGTCAGGTTGGCCTGCGAGTTCGCGTACGAAACCCGGATGTGGTTCCGGCCGACCCGTCCGAAGGCCGTCCCGGCGAGCACACTGACGCCGGCGTCGTGAAGGAGTCGGTCCGCCAGCTCGGCGCCGTCGAGACCGGTCTGGGAGATCTCGGGGAACACATAGAACGCGGCGTGCGGGCGCAGGCAGTGGATCCCCGGAATCGCATTGAGTCCGTCCACGATGAGGTCTCGCCGGACCTGGAACTCGGCAACCATCGCCTCGACCTCGGTCTGCGGCCCCGTCAGCGCCTCGATCGCGGCCATCTGGCTGAACGCGGAGGTGCCCGACACCGAGTTGATGATCAACCGGCCGAAAGCGTACAGAAGGACATCGGGCACGACGGCGTAACCAAGTCGCCAGCCCGTCATCGCATAGGTCTTGCTGAAGCCATCGAGGATGATCGTTCGCTCGAGCATGCCCGGGATCGAGGCGATCGAGACGTGCTCGCCCTCGTACACGATCCGGCCGTAGATCTCGTCGGCCAGGACGATGAGGTCGTGGCGGAGGACCAGTTCGGCGATCCGGACGATATCCTCGCGGGTGTACAGGCCGCCGGTCGGGTTCGCCGGTGAGTTCAGGACGAGCATCCGGGTCCTGGGCGTGATCAGCGCCTCGAGCTCGTCCAGGTCCGCCCGAAACTCGTGTCGCTGCCGGATCGGCAGTGCGACGGGGGTGCCCCCGGCGAAGCGGGCCATCGATTCGTAGATGGGATAGCCGGGGTCGGGGACGATGACCTCGTCACCCGGCTCGATGAGCGCGAGCATCGCGTAGTACATGACCGGCTTGGCGCCCGGCGTGACCACGACATGGTCGGCCTTGACCGGCACCTCCTTGCGGAGCGACACATCGGCCGCGATGGCCTCACGCAGCGCAGGCAGCCCGAAATAGGGCGGGTAGTGGGTGTACCCATCGTCGAGGGCCCGCTTTGCCGCCTCGCGGATGTTCGCGGGTGTGTCGAAGTCGGGCTCACCGATCTCGAGGTGGATGACCGAGCGCCCGGTTGCCTCGAGCGCACGGGCGCGGGCGGCAGCCTCGAAGGCGGTTTCGGTGCCGATGGAGTCCATTCGGGAGGCAATTCGCATGCCCGGCATGATACGTGGCTTAGAATCATCGAGATGACTCGGTTCTACTCGATTGACGACGCCAACGCGGCCCTGCCCGATATCGGGCGCATCCTTGAAGATCTGCGCGCCCAGCGGGACGAGCTGATCCGACTGCGCGACATGGTCACCGCCGCACAGGAGGGTGGGCCCGCCGTCGCGAGGGACCGTGAGATGCCCGCCGACGGGCCGGGCGGCACTACCACCGCCGACATCCGCACGCTCCGTCTTCGGATGCAGTTTCTGATCGATCAGATGCAGGCGGGCGTGACCCGCCTGGTGGAACAGGACGTGACGCTGCGCGAGATCGGAACCGGTCTCATCGACTTCCCGGCCCTCGTCAACGGCCGCCAGGTCTGGCTGTGCTGGCGCCTCGGTGAGGGCGACATTGGATGGTGGCACGAGCTCGGTGACGGGTTCGCCGACCGAAGTCGCCTGGCCGACCTCACCTGACGGCAGCAGCGAGGCGTCCCGTGTTCGATCCCAGGCGTGTGCCGGCCGTCAGCGCCGCGGAGGCTCATCAGCGCCTCGAGGCTGCCGAGGCCCCCGATGGTCCGATCCTCGTGGACGTCCGGGAGCCACATGAGTTCGTGAAGGTCCGGGCCGAGGGAGCGGCACTGCTGCCCCTGTCCACGTTCATCCTCCGTCATGGTGAGCTCCCGCAGGATCGCGCGATCCTCATGATCTGCAACTCCGGCGCGCGGTCTGCCCAGACCACGGCCTTCCTCCTTGCCAACGGCTGGACCGATGTCACGAACGTTATGGGTGGCACCATCGCCTGGCTGCAGGCGGGCTTGCCGGCACGCTACGGCCCGCTGGAGCCGGGAGAGGGCGACCTGATCGACTGACGGACGATCCGGTACTTCCACGACGGGTCCCGCTGGGTCGTGCCGGGCCCCGCTGGGTCGTGCTGGCGTCGCTTGCCTCTGCTCGCCCCTGTTTGCCCCGGTGGCCCGGCATGCCCCGGTGGCCCTGGTTGGCCAGGCTGACACGCATCGTTCTGCGCCGAAGAACAGATGCCGCGATTCGTGGCTCTGACCGTCCGACCAGGTCGAGCGTCCAGATCCAGCGTCGAGGTCGTCCATCCAGGTCGTGTATCGCGAGCACGGCCGGAGGGCCACCCGGATCGCCGAGGGGTCCTCAAACCCGCATCGGGCCTGGGGTGGGCCAGCAGGCTGGCGTCGCGCGACGTCGTTCACAGCCCGGGGCTGCCGTGGGCCTTCCCAACTCGATTGGACGCCCTCCGTCCCGTGGATCACGCCGGGTCGGTCGGTTGAAATCGGCCTTCTGGTCTGCTGTGCAGAACGGCGCGCGGAGGGTGGTCACGATCCCGCGCGGCCTGGCCTCGCGCGGAGGGTGGTCACGATCCCGCGCGGCCTGGCCTCGCGCGGAGGGTGGTCACGATCCCGCGCGGCCTGGCCTCGCGCGGAGGGTGGTCACGATCCCGCGTGAGATGGCCCTCGCCGGCCGACGACACTTCTGGATCGAGCGCTCGGCACGCTGCCAAGATCGGCAGATCGCGTGCGAGACACGCGTGGCTCGGGTGAGAGCTGAGCTGCTGCGGGACCCGTACCGAGACGCGGCAGCCTCAGGAGCGGCAACCCTCAGGTGCGCTTGCCTCGACGCCGATCGATCCAGCCACGGACCGTGGCCGGGTGCGCGTAGGCCCAGCCGATCAGGATCATGATCACGGCATTCATGGTGCCCACACCGGCGGCGCTGAGATAGCCCAGCTGCTGCCCGATCTCTCCGTCAATCCGCAGCGCCGGCACGACCACGCCCACGAGGCCGGCCTGGAAGAACGGCTCCTGCGGCGCAAGGTTGGCCCGGACCGATCCGGACTGGACGCCATCGGCCGAGGTCCCGCCGATCACGAACACGCTCGAGCCGGTCACGATGGCGCTGGCGCCCTTCGATCCGGCGGCCGGCAGGTCCATCTGATCGAGGTGCTTCCAATCGGCGATCGAGCCGGTGGCGCTGGGAATGGCCCAGAAGATCTCGTTCTGCGGGCCGGTCCCGTCGTCTCCCCCGACGACGTACAGCGTGCCGTTGGCCGAGAAGCCGGCCGCCGAGGTCCGCGCGAACGGGAGATTCGCGTCGTTGGCAACAGCCCACCTGAGCAGCTGCAGCGGAACCGGGGGCGCGTTCAGGGCAGGCGCCTCGTCTGTCTTGGGGATCCCGATGTCACCGCGCTGGACACCACCCGACGGCCCTGAGGCGTTGGTGCCGCCCCACAGCCAGACGAAGTCGCCGACCTGGGCCATCGAGGCATGCGCCACGGGATCCAGCAGGAGTGCCTGCTCGCTCAGCGCCCCGAGGTCGCCCTTGAGGTCCACGGTCGCCTTCCAGACGGTGGCCTGGGCCTGCCCATCGGGTCCGAATCCGCCGGCCACGAGCAGGCCATCCGGAACCGGGATGGCGGCCGGTGCGGACCGGGCAGCCGGCAGGGCTAGCCCATCAACGGCAGACCACGCACCGAACGCCTTGGCATCCTGATCGTAGGCAAGGGTCCAGATCGTATCGACGGCCGCCCCATCGGGACCCGTGCCGCCGATCAGATAGACGGTGGTGCCGATGACGACGGCGGTCGCGTCCGACCGGGCCTCCGGAAGTTCGGGGCCATTCGCCCACGCGCCGAAGTTGCCGGTAGCAACGTTGGCCGTGAAGGTGGTTGAGGTTGCTGCGGAACCGTCCGATCCACCGATGTACAGGA
The DNA here is from genome assembly GCA_963697415.1 of uncultured Chloroflexia bacterium. Taxonomy (GTDB): domain Bacteria; phylum Chloroflexota; class Limnocylindria; order Limnocylindrales; family CSP1-4; genus UBA5189. The sequence continues at coordinate 1,358,298 of CAVONW010000003.1, read as the reverse complement.
GCGTCGTCCCGACCTGGGCGACAGCGCCAGCTGTCCGTGGCCCCGGAAGGGCCAGCTCCACGGGAGACGGCTCCCAGGGAATGACGGCGCCGGCCGGGGCCGGGCAGGGCAGGGTCTGGTTCTCGGGCGGACAGAAGTTGACGGGCGACCAGGCCAGCAGGCCGAGGTCAATCGTCCGGTTCACCGTGAAGTAGTAGGCGCGGTCCGGGATGTACGCGAGCAGGACGATGAAGATGATGAACCAGACAAAGGCCTTGACCGACGCCCAGCTCCAGCCGTCAGCGTCCAGGAGGCCCATGAGGGCTCTCCGACGCTTGACCGGACCGCCTGCCTGCAGTGCCTGCGACATCGTTCCTTCCTACTTCACGGTCAGCGTGCCGGTCATGGCCGGAATGGGATGGACCGTGCAGATGAACACGTAGGTCCCAGCGTCGAGGGCGGGGACGACATACGTGGTCTGGCCCGGCTCCGTCAGGATGTCGCCCTTCCAGAGGCTCGTCCCGTCACTCGTCCGGATCTCGACGTTGTGGCCGCCCACGCCCGCGTCCTTCTGATCGAAGTCGATCGCGAAGGCCTTGCCGGCGTCGACGGTGAGTTCTGTGACATCGAAGGCGATGCCCTCGGCGACGACCTTGACCGTCACGGCGTCCGGCGGGAGCGACTCGGACGGCGCCGGCGTTCCGCCGCCATCGCCCAGCCAGCAGGCTGGCACGGGGCTGGCGGCCGGGTCCGGCTTGAAGCTGGGATCCACCCAGCCTCGGAAGGTCTTGACCTTGCCGTCCGCGCCGATGATCGGCTCATTCAGCTCCGGGTTCCGGATCACGTACTCCTGCGTGGAGTCTGATCGCATGAACTCGATGAGGTCCTTGATCTCGATGTAATTGAGCGGCCCACCGTTGGTGTTCGCCCAGACCGGCATGAGGCTCTTCGGGTCTCCGCAGACGTACCTGCCGCCCACGGTCAGCACGCTCTTCAGATATGCCGCGCTCAGGTGGTCAAACAGCTTCATCTGGTCGGCGAGCGGCGGGGCGATGTACCCCTCTTCGGTGCCCTTCCCGGCCGGTCCGTGGCAGCGCGCACAGTTGGCCTGGTACAGGTTGTAGCCACGCTCGATGGCCGTGACCTGCTGGGCATCCGCCTCTGCCACGAGTCTGGGGGTCGACAGCTCCAGCGGCAGGCCGACTTCGTAGAAGTAGTAGGCGATCGTGAACAGGGCCACGACGCACACCGCCAGGAAGCCTACCCAGCGCGCGCTCGCCGACTGCCGGACGATCGTGGCAGCGCGCTCGGGTGAGAGATCCCCGGCATGCGCGGACGGCGGCGCGGAGAAGCGCTCAACAGGCGCCGCTTCACTCGGCGCGCGGCGCGCCGGCAGGCGCTGCTCGGGCTCGAGGCCGGGCTGGTCGGTCATCGGGAACCTCGGAGAGTCGTCACTTCGGCGATCAGATGCAGCCCGTCGGGCTCTTGGGAGGGATGATCCCCGGCTGGCCGACCGTCACCGGGAGCTGGCCGAGGGTGATCTTGGACGTATCGAGGGTGAGCACGCCGTCTGCATCGACCGACACCGAGAAGCGATCCATGCTCCGGGGCGCAGGCCCGTAGACCGTCCCCGCCGCCTTGACGCCGAGGCGGTCGTAGCGCGAGCCGTGGCAGGGGCACTCCAGCCAGAAGTTCTTGAGGCACGCGTTGGGCTTGCAACCCAGGTGCGGGCAGCGCTGATACAGCGCTCGCACGTTGAGCGCCGTCCCGTCGCCCGACGTGTCTTCGCCCTGCACGAATGCCTGGCGGGCCGGGTCGACGAGCACGATGAATGCGCGCGCGTCCGGGAAGTACCCGGGAAATCCTTCAGCGATCGGCAGGGTCGAGTTCTTGGTCTTCACATCGTCCAGCGTGCCGATGACCACCTTCCCGCCGAAGCCGCCGCTCAGGTTCGGCCACAGGAAGTGGAGGCTCCCGCCGAGGACCTCGGTGATCCACAGGGCCATACCCCCACCCAGGGACAGGCGGAGCAGGCGTCGGCGCGAGATCCCCTGAACGGGATGCTGGCGCATCGACTTGAGGGCCTGGCTTGTGAGGGCCTGCGGCTCGTGCGCGGGCTCGACGTGATAGTTGCTCATCGGTTGCTCAAGACCCCTGTGAATCGGCTCACAGCGCGAAGTGAAGGCCGTTGGTGGTGTTCTCAAAGAACGGCAGATACGGGATGACGAAGCTGTAGCCGGGACCGCGGAAGAAGATCCCGAGGAAGGTCAGGGTCAGTGCCAGGCCGAGGAACAAGGAGAACAGCACAACCGCGGTCTTCCGCTCGGATGGCCGCGTCGCATGGATGTTGCCGCGATCCACATAGGGAACGACCATCATGCCGACGATCGCGAACGTCGGAACCATGACGCCGGCGACCGCCGGATGGAAGTAGGCGAGCAGCTCCTGGAGACCGAGGAAGTACCATGGCGCCTTGGCCACGGCCGGAGTCACGTTGCCGTTGGCCAGCTCCTCGAGCGGGGCATTGATGAACAAGCCCATGAGGAGCAGGAAGATGCTCATGACGCCTGCCGCCAGGAACTCGATCGACAGCAGGTGCGGCCAGGTCATGACCGTGTCGTCCGGCTCCTTCTGGACCCGCACGACGGCATCCTGCTTGACCAGCGCGAGCAGGCGATACGGGCGCGCGGACATCGGCACGCGCTGCTTGTCAATCTCGGTTCGGCGGGTGGGATCCACCGGCGCCACGACGCGCTGCTCCACGGGAGCCTTCTCATCAGTCATGCGTCAAGTCCCAGCCCGGCGGGCCGCCAGGACGTGCTCGTCATAGCGGACCACTGATGCCGCCGTCCTTGCGGATGCGCCAGAAGTGGACGGCCAGGAAGACCGCCGTGATGAGCGGCAACGCCATGATGTGGAGCACGTAGAACCGCAGGAGCGTGTTCTGGCCGACCTCCAGCCCACCAAGCAGGACGAGCTTGAACGGGGTGTTGATCAGCGGGAGGTACGCCGCCATGTTCGAACCGATGGTGATGGCCCAGTACGAGATCTGGTCCCACGGCAGCAGGTAGCCCGTGAAGCTGAGGCCGACCGTCAGGAACAGGAGCAGAACGCCGACCACCCAGTTGAACTCACGCGGCGGCTTGTACGCACCGTGATAGAAGACCCGCATCATGTGCAGGAAGACGAAGAACACCATCAGGTGGGCACCCCACCGATGGATGTTGCGGGTCAGCAGGCCGAACGTTACGCGCGTCTGCAGATCGAGAATGTCCGTGTAGGCCTGCGTCGCGGATGGGACGTAGAAGAACATCAGGTAGACACCGGTCACCGTCAGGACGAGGAACAGGAAGAAGGACAGCCCACCCAGGCAGAAGGTGTAGGCGAACCGGACCGCGTGCTGGCGAACCCGGACCGGGTGCAGGTGCAGGAAGACGTTGTTCATCACCGCGTACGCCCGGGAACGCTCGTCGTTCGGGTACGGATTGCGGAACAGCGATCGCCAGACCGGGCTGCGGCGAATGGTGTTGTCCACCCGCTCGAGGAAACTCACCTGGAACCTCCTGCCACGCCGGCGGTCCCGGCGAGCTGGGCGTCTCGATACGACTCCTTGTAGAGCCGGCCGTCGCTCGAGATCTCCTCGAGCTCGAACCTCTCCATCGTAATGGCGTCGAACGGGCAACGCTTGACGCACAGCGCGCAGCGTATGCAGCGCTCCTCATCGAGGATCATCGCGCCGCCGTTCTCCCAGCCGTATGCCTCCTCGATCTCGGGGAGCAGCCCCTCGCTCTTGAGCTGGTTGATATCCACCATATGGATGACGCCTTCGGGACAGACGTCGGCGCAGGCCCCGCACAGGACGCATCGGAACGGATCAAACCAGATGTTGTAGTTGCACATGAGGCAGCGCGTCGACTCGGCGACTGCGGCCGTGCCGTCATAGCCCAGCTCGACCGGTGTCGTGAAGTTGACCGATGGATCGGTCGACGGCATGCGCTCCATGAGCGGGACCATCGGGATGTGCTGGCGCGGCAGGATGTCGTAGAACTCCGGCATGTCATGGCGCCAGGAGCTGCTGATCTTGACGTTCGCCGTGACCGATACGTCCGTCCGCCCGGCCAGGTACCGGTCGATGGCATAGGCGGCCTTCTTGCCGTGGCCGGCCGCTTCGATGAGGGTCGTGGGGCCGGTGACGAAGTCGCCGCAGGCGAAGACGCCCCGTACGTTGGTGGCATACGTCGCGGGGTCCACCTTGACCCGGCCGCGGTTCACCTCGAACGCCGACTCGACCGGAAGGAACGTCAGGTCCGCGGCCTGCGAGACGGCCGGAATGATGAGGTCGGCCGGGATGACGAACTCAGAGCCCTCGATCGGCACGGGAGAACGGCGGCCGGACGCGTCCGGCGCACCGAGCCGGTTGCGCACGAACTTGACACCCGTCACGTGGCCGTTCTCGCCGATGACCTCGACCGGACTGGCGAGGAACTCCATCCGGACGCCCTCGCGCTCCGTCTCGCCGAGCTCCTCCTCGTCCACCACCAGCTCGGACCGCGTCCGGCGGTAGACGATCGAGACTCGGTCGGCGCCGTGGCGCAGGGCGGTTCGTGAACAGTCCATGGCGGTGTAGCCGCCGCCGATGACCACGACGTCGCGTCCGACGGTCACTTCCTCGCCGAGGTTGGCACGCTTCATGAAATCGACGCCGTAGTCCACTCCTTCGAGATCCGCGCCCGGCACGTCAAGCGCCACAGCGTTCATCGCTCCCGCCGTGATGGCCACCGCGTCGAAGTCCCGCTGGAGATCCTCGAACGTGAGGTCCTGGCCGATCGTGGTGTTGAAGTGGAACCGGACGCCCAGCCGCTCGACCAGCCGAACGTCCATCTCGATGGCCTCGCGCGGGAGCCGGAAGGCGGGCACGCCGATGAGCATCGTGCCGCCGCCGTAGGGCAGGCTGTCGAAGACATCGACCCCGTAGCCCTTCATCGCCAGCTCTCGGGCGACCGAGATGCCCGACGGGCCCGCACCCACGACTGCCACACGCTCGGCGCGGGGCTCGATATGGGGCATGACGTCCGGGATGCCCGACGCCTCGTGCCACTCGACGAGGAAGCGCTTCATCGCCCGGATTGCCAGGGGACGGTCGATGTCACCGCGCCGGCAGGCACGCTCGCACGGCGCGGAGCAGACGTAGGAGCACATCGCCGCGACGGGATTCGGCTCGCGCGACAGGATGTAACCCTCCTCGAACCGCCCTTCAGCGGCGAGGTTCAGGTAGCCACGGCAGTTCGTCCCGACCGGGCACGCCTCCTGGCACTCGATGTTGCACTGCAACCACGAGGCGTCGACGGGCTGGACGAGGAACTCCTGATGCAGGTCGAGAGCCAAGACGCAGTCGTGCCTTTCTCGTTGACAGCGCGGGAGGGCAGGCGAAACAAGAAGACCGGCGGGGACTCAGGCCGGCGATGCGGAATTTACCATCCGGCGGAGCACCGGCGCAAAGACGGAGGAGTGGCGGCACAGAGACGCGGAACGGAGGCACGAACGCTCGCGACGACCTTGCAAGAATGGGTTGACGCGCCCATCAGTCGCAGGCTACGCTCCGTACCGGATACGGTCAGCGGAGGCAGCTGATCGGGAGGGACTGCGGATGACCGGCAGCGAGTTCGCCTTTCTGGCCCTGGGGCTCATGCTCGGTGTCGCCAGCGGGTCGGCACTGGTGATGGTGCTGGGCAGCCGCCCCCCCTCTCGCGAGGTCCGTCTGACCGTGGGACACGATGCCGTGCCGCGTCGCGCGGCCACGTTGTCCTACGACGCGTTCATGGCCTCACCCCGCGAACCGGCGCGTGGCGGGCCGGCCGATCGCCGTCGCCTGGACCGTGCCGAGACACTAGCCGACCCACCGCAACCATCCCTGGTCCCGGCCCTGGCGTTCGCCGGGTCTCGGTCCGGACCGGCCGTCTTCATGCGAACGCCCGTTCTGTCTGGGGTCGCCGTGTCGGCACCCGTGGGGGTCCGTATCGTGCCGGAGCGAGACCCTGCGCTTGACGCCATCCGCGTCCAGGCTGCGGCGGCGGCCGAGCGCCTGTACGGAGCCGTCCTCCCGGCCGCGACGGCGCTCGTTGACCCTCCACGCACCGAACCCTTCGAGCCCGAGGGGTCCACGCCCTCAGCGCCCCATCATGGTCCGGAGGTTGAACCGGCCGAACCTGACGAGACTCCCGCCCTCGTCCGGATCCTCCGCGGCGACCACGACGCCTTGTCCGCCATCGCGGCCATCCTGGCCGGCGCCGACGAGAGGGAGCGCCGCGCCTGGCAGGCCGCGGTCATGAGCTTCACCGGAGGCATCGTCGAGCGCGCAATCGGCGCCGGCTGGCTGGACTTCCCGACGGGCAATCCGTTCTGGGACACGTTCACGATCGAGCAGTGCCGCGAGATCGCCGCAGGACTCGCCGCAACCGGCCACCGGTTCGACGGGGTGGAAGGCTGGCAGGACAATCGGATCCCCAACTACCGAGACCTCACGAATGCGGTCGCGGCGGCCGGGTTGGAGCCTCGTCGGATCCGAGCCTGGCCGACACAGGAAGAGATCGGCCGGTTGTACCTCGAGGTGAGTGCCGCCGCGGACGACTACCTGACCAGCCACGCTCCCAACCTGGATCTCGAGGCGGCGCAGGCGCTGGCCGGCATCGGCGGGGACGACATGGCTCGGCTGTGGGCCGAGTGGGAGCGCGCCATTGTGGTCCTGAAGGCCCCCGTCGTCGACGCCTGACGCCCGGCGCCGCCGAATCAGGCGCGGTGCCCTGCGCACCTTCCAAATCGCCGGCGGCCTCAGATGGACTCGGAGTGCAGCGGTCCTTCGTCCGCGTCCTCGTCGATGACGATTACCCGGAGCGCTTCGCCCGCCTCCGTTCCGATCGGCTGGCCCTCCTCGCGAGCCCAGTCGCGGATGCGTGCCGCCAGTTGATCCGGATGCTTGACCTGGCTGGCATGCGCCCGCAGGGCCTCGATCTTGCGGTCGATGGTTGCGCTGACATCCACCCGGAGCGTCGGGTTGTTGGACCAGAACAAGTACATCCGGCGGACGTTGTGCGGGGCAAGGCCGTCCCGGGCCAGCCACGGGAAGGCCATCGGGTTGCGCGAGGCCGGGTAGACGGCGTCGACCGCCGCCATTGCGGCTGCGCGGTGGTCCACGTGATTGATCCCGCCGTCACCGTAGAACAACGTCTCCGGATCCGTGGCCAGGACGGCATCGGGCTTGAAGGTACGGATCTCGCGCACCAGCAGTTCGCGCAGGACCAGGTCGTTGGCGAGCGCCCCATCGGGTTGATGGAGGAACGACACGCCTTGGTATCCGATGATCGCGGCGGCTACGCGCTGTTCCGCCTCGCGCAATGCCGCGAGCACCAGCGGGTCCGTGGCGTGGTCCTCGCCGCCCTGGTCGCCGCTCGTGCAGCACACGAGCCATCCCTCCGAACCTTCGTCGATCCACCTGGCGGCGGTAGCGGCAGGCCCGAAGTCCGCGTCGTCCGGGTGGGCGACGATCAACATAAACCGGCTTGGGCGCCAGGGTTGGGATTCCTCGGCGGGTGCGACCGGGGCAGCGGCATCCGGGGCCGGGCTCATGCGAGCTGCCCCGGGACGAGTCGCTCCGCCCATCGAACCTCCCTCAGGATCCCGCGGCAGCGTGCTGGGCGCGGGCCTCAGCAAGCGCCGCCAGGACCTCGGCGGCGTGCCCGTCGGCAGACACCTTGGGCCACGTTCGGACAATCCGTCCGTCTGGATCCACCAGGAAGGTGGCCCGCTGGATGCCCATGTACTCCTTGCCGTACATCGACTTGAGCTGCCACGCGCCGTAGGCCTCGGCGACGCGGTGATCCTCGTCGGAGAGAAGGACGAACGGCAGGTCGAACTTCTCGCGGAACCGGCGGTGGCTGGCGGCTCCATCCGGGCTGATGCCCCAGATGTCGGCGCCGGCATCGCGGACACCCGAATCGAGGTCGCGGAACTGGCAGGCCTCGATCGTGCATCCGGGTGTGTCGTCCTTGGGATAGAAGTAGACGATCGTCCAACGGCCGCGCTGATCGGCCAATCGGTGGATCGTTCCGTGGTCGTCCGGGAGCGTGACCTCGGGCGCGAGATCGCCGACGCTGGGCTTGCTCATGCCCGGAGCGTAGCAGGGGCCTCAACCACCAGGAGCCGGCCGGAACGGATCGCGACGGACGCTTCGGATGCAGCCCGGATGTTCGAGATCCCGCGCGCCGGGCCGACGACGAGCGTGTCGCCAACGAGCGGGAACCGGAGGCCGGTCGTCGTGACCCCGGTCACCGCCTCGAGCGGGATGAGCGAGACGAGATCCCCCACCCGTCCCGCCAGGTCCAGGCGCCCCGAGACGCTGTCGAGCAGGCGGATCCGGGCCGTCGGATCGATGATCTGGAGCTCACGACGGAAGGCCGCCGGGTGGCCGAGGAGCGCGATGTTGGCGAGTGCGTGGTCCGGCCGGGGCCCACCGAGAGCCCCGATGATCGTGATCCGTTCGGCCCCGGCGTCGATGGCCGCGAGCAGGCCCAGCTCGGTATCCGACGCATCCTTGTCCGGGTCTGCCAGCGCCACCGGGACCCCACGGCTGCGGAGCTCGGAGAGGCCGGCGTCGTCCAGCGAATCTCCATCGCCGACCCAGCGATGGATCGGCAAGCCAAGCGCGTCGGCCAGTCGCGCGCCGCCGTCCGCGGCGACCACCAGGTCCGTGCCCGCGTCCCAGTCCGGCCAGGCAGCATCGAGTGCGGCCCGGGTCGGGGGATCGCCGTCGGCAACAACGATCGCACGCAGGCCCGAGGTAGTCACCGGCCGCGCGCCGAACCGAGAAACGCCGCCACCCAACTCACCACCGACTCAGATACCTCGGCTGCACCGGCCTCCTCGAGATCCCGGCGATGCCCGAGCATCGACACGATTCCAACACCCCGGGCTCCGGCGGCACAGGCCATGCGCATGTCGTCGGGTGCATCGCCGACATACGTCACGCGCTCGGGCCGGTCGTCGACGCCGAGCTCTCGAAGGGCCTGGAAGAGCGGCGCGGGATGCGGCTTGTCGTACGGCAGGTCGCCACCACAGACACGGACGGGCAGGTACGTCCCGAGGCCCGTCGCGAGCAGCTGATGCTCCACGACCGGCCGGTCACCGGCGGTCACGAGGCCCATGCGGAAACCCGCCGCATGGAGGCTCCCCAGGGCCGCCAGCACACCCGAGAACGCCCGGACCTCGCCCATCAGGCGGCGGTACTCGGCCAGCCAGCGCCCGCCCGCCTCCTCGATCCGATCGTCCGGCACGCCGAGCCTGCGGTACATGCTCCGCCAATCGGGGCTGTACGCGGCCCGGTAGGCGGCGTCGTCGTACGGGACCCCGAATTGACCCAGGACCTCGGCGTTCGCGCGGGTGATCGCCGGCAGCGTGTCCACCAGCGTCCCATCCCAGTCGAAGACGATCGTATCCATCAGGGCGATCCTACCGTGCGCTTCCGTCCCGGGCCGGAAGGCCCTGATGCTAGACTCCCCGCCGTGCCACCGACCACTCACCACGCTGCTGTTCGGCGCGTCCTCGAGGCCGCGGAGCGGAAGGGCGTCACGCTCGATGTCACCGTCTTTGCCGAATCCACCCACACCGCCGCCGATGCCGCGCGCGCTGTTGGCGCGGAGATCGGCCAGATCGTGAAGTCGCTGGTGTTCGTGACGACAGCCGAAGAAAGCCAGCCCGAGGCGATCATCTGTCTCGTGTCCGGCCCGAACCGCGTGGACCTTGCGCGCCTGGCCGCGGTCCTCGGGCGGTCCGACGTCCGACGAGCCAGCGCAAACGAGGCGAACGACCTGACCGGTTTCGTGATCGGAGGCATCCCACCGTTCGGCCACACCCGCCGCCTGCGCGTGATCATGGATCCGGACCTGGGACGGTTCCCGGAGGTCTGGGCCGCGGCGGGCCTGCCGACGGCGGTCTTCCCCGTGGCGCCGGCCACGCTCCGCATGCTGGCCGATGCGGTCGTCGCCCCGATGACCGAGGACCGCAAGCCCCCGGACGCCGCGCCCGCTTCGGTCGCGGGATGACGGCCGGCCGAAGCGCCGGGCGGCCGTCGGACCCGCGCGACGCCACGGTCACCTACCCGGGCGGCCTGCGCGGGCGCTGGCGATGGGGCGGCACCGGCCAGGCGGCCGCGGTCTTCGCCCTGTCCGAGGCGGGGGGCACCCTCACAGACTTCGGGCCGGTCGTCGCGGAGGATCCGGACGCACGCTGCCGGGCCGAGCTCCGGATCGATGGACCCGGCGGAGCCTGGACCGCCCGGTTCGCGTCAACACTCAGCGACGAGCCGGCCGCGGTCCTGTGGGACACCACGGGCCTCCTGCTCGCGAAGTTCGGGTTCCACGCGTACGGGCTGGACGCCCGATCGGGCGGACTTCGCTGGAGCCATCGATCGGCGACGCCGATACTCGCGGTCCTCGCCTCGCCACGGTTGCGCCATGCCCTCGTCCAGTCGGAACTGGAGACGTTCGCCCTCGACGCCGACGGCAGCGTCGCCTGGCGGATCGCGCATTCGGATGTCGTGACCGGAGTGGAGCTCGTCGGCGGTCGCCTCGTCCTCACCAGCTACAGCGGACGGCTCAACGTCCTCGATCCGGCGACGGGACGCCAGGCGCCATGACGGCAGGCGCCACGGCGCAGGTTGTGGATGGACGGTGGATAACTCGGCGGCCTCTCCGATTCTCGTGGACAGGTGCCGTTGACGCGACGTCCCTGGCGCCCGTAGCGTTGTTCCCAGCCCGGAGGGGCTGAGCGACACTAACGGCTGAGATCGCATCAAGGTCCATGCGTCGGGTAGGTTCCTCTGGGCCTTTCCATGCCCGGGAATGGAGCGCCGCCGGCCACGGGCTATCATCCCGGCCGTGGACGGTGTCGTCGTCATCCTCGCCGGCGTCGCTGCCCTGGGCGGCGCGGTTGGCATCCTGCGCACATTTGGTCCCCGCTTCCGGGTGGGCCGTCTGCTTGCGTCCGCCCCGTCGGTGTCGATCGCCGAAGCCCTCGAGATTGCTCGATCCGGCCGCCCAAGGTACGTCCGGATCACGGGCCGGATCGACAGCGAAACGGAATTCGAGGACGCTGAGCATCGGCCGCTGGTCTTCAGGCGGACCCGTTTGCAGGCCGGCCGTGACGGCCGCTGGGTTGACCTCGATGTCGTCCACGAGGTTGTCTCGTTCGATCTGAACGAGGGGCTGGACGCGATCTCCGTGGATGGCGCTGCCCTGGATGACGGGCTCATCGTCGTACCGCGCGAGAGCGAGGGAACCGTCGGCGATCTGGGCGATCGGGCGCCCGGCGAGCTCGATGACGCGCTCCCGGCCCGAGTGGTCGTCGAGCACGTGTCGAGCGTGGAGCATGCGATCGTCGTCGGCGTACCCCGGCTCGAACCCGACGGCCTCCCTCGGATAGGTGCGGGCCTGGGCCGGCCGCTCATCCTCACGACCCTGGAGCAGCCGGAGGCGATGCGGATCCTGGCGGCAGGCTCGACTCGTCGGCCTCGACTGGCGGCTGTTCTCCTGGTCGTCGCAGTCACGCTTATGGTCATCGGGATCGTGATGTTGGCCGTGCCCGGGAGCGCGCTGGCGGCTTCACCGGACCCGACCGCTGTGACGGGGACGGATACCCGCTCTACCGGCGAGGGGCCCGGACTCGTGGGCGCGCCCCTCGGAGCGCTGCTGGGCGTGCTCGGCATCGCGATCCTGGCAATGCTCCTGACACTTGTCTTCGTCTGGGCTACCGGGCGCGAAGGAAGGGCCGGCCGCAAGCGCTGAGCGATCGTTCCGGCCCATGGGACGTTCGTCCTATTGTCAAGAACTGTGTGGTTCGTAAGGTTGCCCTGAACTTCACAAATCTTGTGAGAGCCTGGTGTCCACGGTCACGTCGCTCCTGCCCCATCCGACCGACGCAACGCTCACGGTCACCCGTGCCGCGCACGTGCTCGGGGTGCACCCGAACACGATCCGGGCATGGAGCGACGCGGGCCGGCTCCGTTACTACCGGATCAACCCGCGCGGCGATCGTCGCTACCGGCTGACGGACCTCAACCGGTTCCTCGCCGGAGCTGCCGAGGGTCCTGCGCCGGAGGCACCAACGAACCCGGTGAACGGTCGTGGCCAGCGGTCCCGGGGCGCTCTCGCTCGCCTTCCGAGCCTGGCCTCGGCCGCGGAACGCGCGGTTGACGTCTCTGCAACCCTGGCGGTCATGGCCGGCCTGGGCCGGGTGGCGGCCTCGATCGCGGGCGCCCCATCTGATCCGGAAACCGTCCTCGGCAGCGCGACTCGTGCGATCCGCGAAGGCGCGGGGTTCGAGCACGTGTCCGCCTGGCAGCTGGAGGGCCGTGAACTGCATGCGGTTGGAGTGGCGGGAGCCCCCCTTGGGCGGTTGCGCCGGGTCAGCGCCGGCACCGGCCTGTTAGGCGCCGCGCTGGCCCACCCGGGCCGCCCTGCGGGGACGGACCGTGACGACGGCAGGGCTCCGGCGCTCGTGGGCATGACCGGTCGAGAGCTCGCCTGCGCGATCCCCGGATCGGACGGGCCGTGGGGCGTCCTGGTGGTGGTCACGGGCGCAGCGCTGCCCTCGCAGACCACGTCCGACCTGCTCGTCGCTGTGTCCGACGTGCTCGGGTCAATCGTCCGGGCCGTCGATGCGGCGACCGACCTTGATCATCGCGTTCATCGGGCCGAAGCCATCGGACGCGTCGCGGAAGATATCGGGAGCCAGCTTGATCCGGACCAGGTCCTCGCCCGGCTGGTCGACCACGCGCTCGCGATGTTCGGCGCCGATCGGGCCGCGGTCCTGCTGTTTGAGCCCGACGGCACCCGGACGGCCGTCGCTTCCCGGGGCCTCTCAGCCGCATACCTTGCCTCCGTTGGACCGCTCCGCAGCGGATCGCTTTCGGTCGACGCCATCAACCAGCGGCGACCCCTCGTCTCGGTCGGCTACCGGGACGACCCTCGTTCAGCCGTGACCCGTGCGCAGATCGTCCAGGAGGGCTTCGACACGATCTGCATCGCGCCGTTGTTCGACGGCGAGGCGGCGGGTCCGCTCGGCAGCCTCAACGTCTATCACGACCGGCCACATCAATGGACCGACAATGAACTGGACACGATCGCAGCACTCGCCGGCCAGGCCAGCGTTGCCATCCGGACGGCCCGCGCGTATGCCCAGCTCGCGACCTGGGCCGCGCAGCTCCAGTCGATCCAGCAGCTTGGAACTCGGCTGAGCCGGCTGTCCGAGGTCGTGGAGATCGGGGCGGCGATCGCCTCGGAGCTCAGCCAGCTCATCGACCACCACAACGTTCGCGTCTATCGCCTGGTCGATGACGACCTCATTCCGGTGGCCATGCGCGGGCAGGTCGGGGAGTATGTCGACGAGACTCCGGACCAGCTCCGGGTCAAGGTCGGGACCGGGATCACCGGCTGGGTCGCCGAGCACCGGGTCGCCCAGTACCTGCCGGACGCGGGCGCCGATCCGCGGGCCGACACGATCCCCGGCACGGACGTGATCGACGAATCGATGCTCCTCGCGCCGATGCTCTTCGAGGACCAGGTCCTCGGCGTCCTCGTCCTGTCGAAGCTGGGGCTCAACCAGTTCACAGACGACGACTTCCGGCTGCTCATCATCTACGCGAGCTTCGCGGCCCAGGCCATGGCCCATGCCGAGGCCACGCTTCGGCTCAAACGGCAGGTACAGAGCCAGCGCGACCTCCTCCAGATCACCGAGTCCATCCTCACGACGCTGGATGCGGGTTCGGTGCTGGAGTCGGTGGCCGATCGCCTCGCCGAGCTCGTGGGCTGGGACAACGTGTGGATCGAGCTGGCGGACCGTGAAACCGGCCTCATCGTCCCGGTCATGGCCAAGGGCAGCGAGGCTGCAGACTACCTGCGGCCGTGGTTGCCGGGCGAGATCGGGATCGGCCCGTGGGTCATGGAGCACAACGAGGCCGTCCTGCTCGGCGACCAGTTCAACGACCCACGGGTCCGCCACCTCGAGGACGGGCCTGTCCACGGTGGGCTGATCTGTGTCCCGCTGCGGGGGCGCGGCGGGCCGATGGGCATCCTGACCCTGGAGCGGCTCGGCGAGGGCCGGTCCTTCTCCGACGAGGAGTTCGAGCTCGTCAAGCTCTTCGCGGCGCAGGTCTCCATCGCCGTCCAGAACGCCCGGGCCCACGATCTGATCAGCCGTCAGGCGGAGACCGACGATCTGACCGGCCTGCGCAACAGCCGGAGCTTCCGGGTTGCGCTCGACTCCGCCGTCGCCGCCGGGGAGACGTTCAGCCTGCTGATGATCGACCTCGACCGATTCAAGCTCGTCAACGACACGTTCGGCCACCAGGCGGGCAATGTCCTGCTGCGCCAGGTCGCCGAGGCGATCGTGAGCGCAAGCCGTGACACGGACGCTGTCTTCCGATACGGCGGCGACGAGTTCGTGGTCCTTCTGCCCCGGAGCGACGCGGACCACGTTGGTCCGGTCGCGGAACGAATTCGCACCTCGCTGACGGCCGCGGCAGAACACGCTCCACAGGTGCTGGCCGCAGGGATCCGGATCGACGCGTCGGCCGGCATCGCCACCTTCCCCATAGACGGAGACACGCCCGCTGCGATCCTCCTTGCGGCCGACCGGGCCTGCTTCGTGGCCAAGCGGTCGGGTGGCGGTCGCGTTGCCACGGCCGGCGAGGGCGAGGCCCTCTCGGCCGACTTCATCCTCCAGGTCCCGACGCCCATCGACGTCGGTCCGTAACCGGCTCGGCGCCGTCGGCGTCACACTGGGACGATGGACCAGCCGGAGCAGCATCCTGACGCGCGCCGGGGTGATCCGTCCCGGAGCCCATGGGCGTCGCCGGCGCTCGCCGGTGCGCTCGCGCTCGTGGTCCTCGCGCTCCTCGGTGCCATCGCGATCGGGCCGGGACTCGTACCGTCCGAGTCGGCCTCGCCGTTCGCGTCATCGACCACGACCTGCAACCCGGCCAATGGGGCCTCCGCGTCGTGTGCCCCGGCCGCGACCGGAATCGCGCCCACATCGCCCGCGGAGACGCCCGGCCCGAGCTTCACCTATCCGACGCCGACCCCGGCACCAACCTTCACGAGCCACGTGGTCCAGGGCGGCGAAACCCTGACCTCGATCGCCCGCGCGTTCTCCACCTCGCCGCGAAGCATCGCCTGGTGGAACCGGGAGTCGTACCCCTCCCTGGATCCTGAATCGGAGGGCTACGACCCGAACTACATCGAGCCGGGCTGGACGCTCGTCCTCATCCCTGGGGTGATCGTCGATGGCTCTGGCCAGCCGGCCGGAAGTCCCCTTCCGACGGGCGGCTCGACCGGCACGGGTAGCCCGGCGACGGTCATCTCCAGCGGACTGCGTGGGACGACGGAGATCGCCCTCACGTTCGATATGGGCGGGCGGCTCGATCCGGCGGTTGACATCGTGACCTGGCTCATCGACCACGACATGCACGCGACGCTGTTCCCCACCGGCAAGGCCGGCACGACGACGGACCAGGGGCGGGCCGCCCTCCAGCTGGCTGCGACGCGCCCGGACCTGTTCGCCTTCGGCAACCACTCCTGGGACCATCCGGACTTCACGACCCTCAGCCCGGCCCAGATGGCGGACCAGCTGACCTCCTCTGAGACCGCGCTCCGCGAACTGACCGGGGGAACCACGAAGCCGTACTTCCGCCCGCCGTTCGGCGCCTGGACCACCGCCGTCCGCACCGGCGTCGGCGCGGCCGGCTGGACCGACATGATCATGTGGGACGTCGACACGATCGACTGGAGGACCACGGCGGACGGCGGGCCGACGGCCGACGACATCGTCGCGAAGGTCGTGTCGAAGGCGCAGGGCGGCTCGATCGTTCTCATGCACCTCGGGGGCTGGCACACCCTCGAGGCCCTGCCGGGGATCCTCGCGGGCCTCAAGACCCTGGGGCTGACGCCCGTCACGCTGACCGAGATGCTCGGAAACTGACGCAGTCAGAGCCCTGGATCGGCCGGCGGCGGCCAGACCTTGGCGAACCACTCCAGGACCAGCGGCGTGTCCTCGGCAGCAGGTGTTCCGATGGAGGCGAAGAACCACTCGTGGTCGCGCCGCCAGCTCGCCAGCGAACGATCGCCCTCGCCCTCGTCCCATGCGTAGGCCTCGTCGACCTGTCCGAACGCCCGGGTCTCGACCGCGGTCGTCCGGATGATGCAGACCGGCCGACGATTGCCATCGAGGATTACGGCGTGATCACCGACCTGTGGCAACGGCTCGCCGTCCTCACCAAACGCAGCCTCGATGGTCGTGGTGGCACGCTTGGGTCCGTCGCGGACGAGGAGCGCGAGCTCGGTCATCAGGTCGGGGTCCGGCTCCGCGAATCCCCACGCAGTGTGGGTTCCGGTCGCCCCACTCGTGGCAACGTAGTCCGCCCAGAAGCGCTCTACCGCGTCTTCAGTGGTCACGCGGGCTGGATCCGGACCGGCCGCTCCGCCTCCACGCCCAGGCGGGTGGCAGCGTGCCCCTGGTTATCGGCGATCGCAAGCTGCCCGTTCGAGTTCTCGTAGATAAGCGGGGCTCCGAGTGGCCGATCGCCGAACGTTCGGTGCCAGGGCATCACCTCGGTCACCGCGGGTCGGTCTGCGTACGCCGGGAAGTCGACGGTGAATGCGCGGCCGGGGATCAACTCACCCACGGCCGCCTCGAGGTCGGACGGGGCTGCGGCCAGCCGGATGTTCCCGAACGAATCGACGAACTGGACGCTCGTTTCCAGGCGCCCATCCACGGCGACTGGTGCCGGAAAGCGCAAATCGACGAGATCGCCTGCCGGAACGACCGGCCCAACGTCCTCGAACGGCCTGCCGATCGCTAGGTACGCGCCAACCGGCGCAAAGATGTCACGGCCGTGGAAGGTCGAACTGGTTCCGTGGAGCATCAGGTCCCGGTTCTCGAGGATTCGCGCCTCGACCACGCCGCCGAGCGCGGTCGCCGCGGGCATGAGCACACCGTTGTCCGGTCCAACGAGGACGTCGCCTCGGACCGTCCGGATCGCCACGGGGTGCCGCTCGGTCCCGACGCCAGGGTCCACGACGACGACGTGCACGCCAACCGGCAGCCAGGGGACCGCGGCCCACAGCAGGTATGCGCCATCCCGGATCGCGTACTTGCGGACGCTGTGACATATGTCGATGATCTGCGCGTCGCGCGCGATCGAGAGCATCACGCCACGGCAGATCGCAGGCGCCAATTCGGGCCCGAAGTCAGTCAGGAAGCTGATGATGGGTCGTTCCATGACCGCGGATGGTACCGGAGCGGCCGGCGTGAGAGCGCTTCGGTTCCTCGCACCGGCCGATCAGCCTGCGATGGGCGTCTCCATCGGTTGCAGGCCGTCGTCCGCGCCGAGCCGTCCGGTGCGGCAGAGTTCGCGGAGGAAGAGGAGCCGATCAACGTCCGCGAGGCGCCATGGTCGGCCTTCGCCGACTTCGATGCCGGCCAGGTACGCGGTCAGGTTCGCGGCCTCGCCCGGGGTGAAGCCGCGCAGCAGCAGCGCGCGGTACGTCTCGCGGGCCGGCGGTTGGTTGCCGGAGTCCTGGTCTGCCATCACGCCCGACAAATCCTCGGGTTGACCGCCCGATCGGGGTCAGTCCCCGGTCCGGTTCGGTGAGGTCATGGTGGGTCCGTGGTAGACGCGGGACGATGACCCGGGAGTCCCGGCCCGGAGTGGTACTTCCGGCGGGTCCGACGCGTATCCTCCGGGCACGGAGGTGTCATGGCCGAGTTCGAGGACAACGAGGGCTCCCGCACGAAGCGTGATCGCGTCGCGAGGCTGGTGCGTGTCGCCAACCTGCTCAAGGCACATCCCGAGGGAATCCGCGCCGAGGACATCGGGATCCGCCTGGGCATCTCCAAGCGGACGGCCTACCGGGACCTAACCGCCCTCGAGGGCGAGCTCCAGTTCCCCACCTGGTCGGAGGGCGGGCGCTGGGGAGTCCTCGACAGCGCCTTCCTGCCGCCGCTCAAGCTGACGACGTCCGAGGCCATGGCCGTCTTCCTGGCGACTCGCCTGATGGTCCGCTACGCCGACAAGTACGACCCGGATCTCGCGTCGGCGTTCGAGAAGCTGTCGGAGGGCCTGCCCGCGCCACTAAGCGAGCACGTCGGACGTTCGCTGGACGTCCTCCAGCGAGCCGCAAAGGCTCCCTTGTTCACGGACCATGTGCACGCCCTCACCAGGGCCTGGGCCGAGCGGCGCGTCGTGGAGATCGAATACGAGCCGGCTCGCTACGAGGGTCGCCCCTCCGATTCACGACGGGCGACGGTCCGGCCGTACCTCATCGAACCATCGACGCAAACCCACGCGCTGTACCTGATCGGGCTCGATGAGGGCAGGGGTGGCCTCAGGACGTTCAAGATCGAGCGGATTCGCGAGGTCGCGATCACGCCGCGGACGTTCGAGCCGCCCGAGGCCGGCTCGATCGAGAGCCTCCTGCGGGGGGCATGGGACATCATCGCGGACCAGGCTGCCACGGCCGTGGTCCTCCGCTTCGCGCCGTCCGTCGCGGGCCGGGTGGCCGAGACCATCTGGCACTCCAGCCAGACGATCGAGCCGCAGCCGGACGGGTCCCTGATCTGGCGCGCGACGATCGCCGGGACGATCGAGGTCCGGCTCTGGATCCTGTCCTGGGGGGACGATGTCGAGGTCCTCGAACCGGCCGTACTGAGAACCGACATCGAGGCGACGCAGCGACGCGCGGTCGCCATGTACGCACCCTGAGACCGGTAGCGTTCGACCGCTGCGGGTGGCCACTGACGTGGCCCGCACCGGCGCCCCTGGCGCTCCCTGATACCCTTGCCCGAGCCATGCGACCTCGTACCCTTGCTTCGCGCTCCCTTGCACGCGCCCTCATCCTGGCCGTGATTCTGAGCGCCGCGCTGTCCACCGGCCTCCTCCCGATCGAGCGCGCAGATCTCGCGCGCGCTGGGACCGCCGAGACCATGGAGTCGGCGCTGCTGGGCTGGATCAACGATGCCCGGGCGGCACGGGGCCTGCATCGTCTCCGCGTGGACACCCGGCTGGCCGCCCTCTCAGGGGACCGGGTCGCCTCCCTGGCCGTCAAGAATCAGTTCTCGCACGAAGTGGCGGGTTGCCTCAGCTGCCAGCTCGCCGATCGAGGCATCGCGTGGGATCTCCAGGGCGAGGTTCTCGCGTCAAATTCGTGGCCCTGGGGGCTCGAATCGGCTCGCGTTGCGTTTGACGGCTGGAAGGGCAGCCCGACTCACTGGAACATCCTGATGGGTGCCAAGTTCGACACTGTCGGGATCGGCGCGGCCAAGGCGACCAATGGGACCACCTACGTAGGGGCGATCCTGATCGACGCGCCCGGCTATACGCCGGCGGCCCCAAGGGCCAAGCCCGCCCCGGTGACCACGGTGAAGGCGCCCTCGGCGCCGCAGCCTGCGCCGCGATCGACGCCCCGCCCGACGCTCGCGCCCGCGCTCGCGCCCGCGCCGGTCCCGGGGACCGCCCGGTACCGGCTTATCGCGTTCTGACCCCGTGGCCCGCCATCCGTTCTCGGCCGTCAACCTCATCAGCGATCCGATCCACGGCTACGTCGAGCTGACCAAGCGGCTCGCCGCGGCCGAGGCCGGGGCGGCAGGGCTTCCAGACGAGGACGCCGCGGAAGACGATCTCCTCGATACCGCCTGGGTCCAGCGGCTGCGCCGGATCAGCCAGCTTCAGAGCGCCCGCTGGGTCTTCCCGACGGCCGAGCACTCGCGGTTCACTCACGGTCTCGGCGTGATGCACGAGGCCGGGTTGTGGGCGCGTTCCCTGTATCCGTCGCTCCGGGGGGTCCTGGAGGCCGGGCCGCGCGACGAAGCGCCCGGCGCCGAGCCCATCCCGTCCGAGGCGCTGGTCGTCGAGACGCTGCGGATGGCCGGCCTGCTCCACGACGTCGGGCACGGGCCCTTCGCTCACTACTTCGATGACCGGGTCCTGTCGGCATTCCCGGCCCCGCCCGATGCGCGGCGGCCCGGCGTCAAGACGCTCTCTCACGAGGATCTGAGCCAGCTGATCATCGAGCGAGAACTGGGCCCGCTGATCGGAGCGCTCCGCCGGGCGCCGGGCAACGCGCCGATTCGCGACGCGTTTGCCGACGACGAGGCCATCGACCCGCGCTGGGTCTCGTTTCTCGTGGCCAAGCCGGCCCTGACGGATCCCACCATGCCGCGCTGGGTCCGCCTGCTCCAGCCGCTCCTGTCCGGCGTGTTCACGGTCGACAACCTCGATTACGTCCGACGAGACGCCTTCTTCACCGGCGTCCACGTGGGCATCGATGTCGAACGGCTACGGCGCTACGCCTACATCGGGGAGCGCGGCCTGACGCTCTACGAATCGGGAGTCCCGGCGCTCGAGGGCTTCCTCGGAGCGCGACTCCTCCTGTACCTCCAGGTCTACTTCCATCGAACCGTGCGGGCCATCGACCTCGACCTTGGCGAGGTCTTCGGCCCCTCGATCGAGGCACTGTTCGGGGATGGATCGCCGGCCGAGCGGCTGGCGAACTACGTGGACCTGGACGAGTACGCCCTCCTCCACCAGGCCGCCCGCTGGTCGCGGGGCGAGGACATCGCGGCGCCCGGGACGGCTCGACCGGGGGACGGTCGGGTGGAACGCGCAGTCGCGGACGGCTGGCGCGGGATCCTCCTGCGCCGGCCGCGCTGGCACGTGGACGCCGAGGTCAGGGCGGAATACGAGGCGGGTTCGTTCCCGGACGCCGTCGTCGAGACTCTGGGCTCCCCCTCGCCGGGACGGGTCGTGATTGACCTGGCGAGCGTTGACGCTCGGCTCCCGGATGACGAGGCGGACCGGCGCCTCACGGTGGAGCGGCGGGACGGGTCAAGTCCGGCGCTGTCCCAGGCGCTCCCCAGGATCCCCGGCTACGCGCTCGTTGCGCGGCGGTACGCTCGGGACGGCTGAATCCGGGTCCTCGGCAGATCAGTGCCGGTCAGTGGATTCCGGCGGCCTCGAACGGCGGCAGGACGAGGAGCGGATCGGTCCGTGCGATCTCCTCAGCGGGCAGGAGCATGCGTGCAACGGCCTCGGGATCGATCCCGAAGGTCGTGACCTGGTAGGGGCTGAACAGGCCGTAGTGGAGGTGGCAGCCGCTCGCGCGGCCGGTCGCACCTTCGTAGCCCAGGAGATCGCCGGCCTGGACGACATCCCCGGGTGCCACCACGACGCTCCGGAAATGAGCGTACAGACTCCGGTAGCCGTTCCCGTCGTCGATGACCACGACGTTCGGGAGCGTGATCCAGAGGTTCTTCTCACTCAGGCGGTCCGTATAGGCGGTCAGGTCGCCGACCCAGCCCATCGCGGCGTCGTAGCGGCGGCCGGCGGCAAGGACCGTGCCGTCATGGGCGGCCGTGAGTCGGTCACCGCAGAACGTGGCGAGATCGATCCCGTCGTGGAACGGCTCGCCGTTCACGATCCGGGAGCCCCACGGCGTGGGTCCGAACGGCAGCGTGAGCCGAGCATTGCGAATCGGCCAGCGATAGCCCGTTAGCGTCTCCGGCGGCTGTGGCAGCCGGGCGAGCGGGGCAGATCGATCGCCGGCCGGATCTGGCTGCGACGCGATGCCGGTGGCGCCGGCCGAGGTGCCGACCGCAGACGCGGCTGTGATGGGCTCTGCGAGCGACTTGGCGGTCGGCTCGAGCGGCCCAGCGGTGGGCCCTGCGGGGGGCTCCGCGGTGGCCGCGATGCCGAGGATCGCCTGCTGCGGCGTCCCGCTGCCGAGGAGCGGCCCGGCGAAGAGCATCGCGGCGCCGGCGACCAGCGCGGCCGGCAGGCGTCGAATGCGCGACCGTCCAGGAGTGATGCGATGGGCATGCACGCCGCCATATGTAACTTGCCGAGGCGCATCGCGCAAGCACGCCTCCCGTGGCGCTGAACTCAATGCTCGACGAGCTGTCCGTCCTGAAGCTCTACCACGCGGTCCGCGACATCGATCATCAGGGGATCGTGGGTGGCCACGATGGCGGTGATTGCCTCGGCACGGACCACCTGGCGGAGCACGAGCATGATCCGGTGCCCGGTTTCCGAGTCGAGTTGCCCGGTGGGTTCGTCGGCCAGGAGGAGCCGCGGGCGGTTGGCCAGGGCACGGGCGATGGCCACGCGCTGCTGTTCGCCGCCCGACAGCTCGTGCGGCCGGTGACGCGCCCGCTCGCCGAGCCCCACGATCTCGAGCAGTTCGGCGACCCGGCGGTCCCGTTCGCGGGGTTCGGCCCGTACGAGGCGGAGCGGAACCTCCACGTTCTCGGCCGCGCTGAGGATCGGCACGAGCCCGAATGACTGGAACACGAACGCGATCGTCCGCCGCCGCACCTCGACGAGCTCTCGCTCCTCCATCGAGGACACCTCGTGGCCGTCCACGACGACCGTTCCCGAAGTCGGGCGGTCGAGGCCGCCGAGCAGGTTCAGGAGCGTGGTCTTGCCACTCCCCGACCGGCCCCGGACCGCGAGCACCTGGCCCTGCCCCACGGACAGGTCAATCCCGCGCAGGGCGTGAACGACGCCGTCACCCGACGGGTAGTCGCGGACGAGCGCGCGGGTCATGACGATCGAGCCGGAAGCCCGCGCCGGCGGGTGACCCGGCGACACGTAGACGGTCACTTTGTCTCCTCTCGAGGCTCGTCCGGCCAGACGCCCACGTGGTCTTCCTCAAGGCGCAGGCGGACACGGTTCCTGAGTTCGAGCGCGGCAACGTGAGAGCGAGGCAGCTGGAGCCGGCCGGCCCGGTCCAGGACGGCGAACTCCTCGGCGATGACCCGGTGATCGCCCTCCTCGGTCTGCTCGGTTCGGCGGAACGTCTCCGTGCTCGTGCGCCCGTCGCGGATGGACACGGTTCGCTGGACCTGCTCGGCTACGTGGGCGTCGTGGGTCACGATGACGATCGTCGTCCCGAGGCTGGCGTTGACCTGTCTGAGCAAGGCGAAGACCTCCACGGACGTGGCGCTGTCCAGCTCGCCGGTCGGTTCGTCCGCGAGGAGCACGGACGGTCTGTTGGCCAGCGCGACGGCGATCGCCACGCGCTGCTGCTCACCTCCGGACATGCGCTCCGGCCGGTGGTGGGCCCGGTCGGCCAGGCCCACCATGGCGAGGAGCTCGTGCGCCCGTTCCCGCCGATCCCGGGCGCCGTCGAGGATCATCGGCAGCTCCACGTTCTCGACGGCGGTGAGGTACGAGAGGAGGTTCCGTGCGGTCTGCTGCCAGACCACGCCCACCACCCGGCGGCGGTAGCGGGTTCGCTCGCGGCGGCCCATCTGCCCGAGGTCGTGCCCGTCGACGACGGCGCGGCCCGCAGACGGCGAGTCGAGACCGCCGAGGATGTTGAGCAATGTTGACTTGCCGGAGCCTGATGCACCGATGATCGCGACGATCTCGCCCTGCTCCACGAGGAGATCGAGGCCCTGCAAAGCGACGACCTCGAGGTCCGCCACCTTGTAGATCCGGACGAGGTTGTCGCAGGCGATCAGCACGCCCTCACCGAATCTCCGGCGCGTCGGGTGGTGAGCGACTCCCGTGGTCGATCCGGCGGCGCTCGACACCGGCGTCGCGACGTTTGTCGTCGCGGCCCGGAACGCCACGGGCAATTCCTCGATCTCGGGCCCCGACTGCTCGGAGCCGGACTCGTGCCTTCGCATGTCGCTCATTCAAACCCTCGCCGTACCGCGGCCGTCGGGGCCGCACCGCGCTGCATTCGTGTTCCGAGGGCCAGCCCGAGCGCGACCACGGCGACGATACCGCCGAGGACAAGCGCGAGCTGGCTCGGCTCCAGCCCGATGGGCACATCCACACGCGACCCCACGAGGGCGTCCAGGCCGAGCCCATCCCGGAGCGCCAGCAAGAGCCCCAATCCCAGGGCGAGCCCGGCGGCGAACGCCGCGATCACCGTGGGCCCATGCTCCAGCAGGATGAGACCGGCTGCCTGGCGGTCGTTGAGGCCCAGGGTCCGGAGGTGGGCGACCTCGACGGCACGCGCCGCGCCGGCGAGTGCCACGGCCGCCGCGAACGCGATCGCCGCGTACACGCTGGCCAGGATCGCGGCCGCCGTGATGCCCGTCACGACGGCGCGGCTGGCCGGCGAATCCCGCAGGTCGCGGGTCACATCGGCCCGAGCAGTGAACGTTCCACCGATCGGCATCGCCGTCAGGAAGGCTGCGCGGATCGCCGGTCCCGATGCTTCCGGAGCCCGCACCAGCGCGATCGACGGCCGCATCGGCGCGTCCGGGAAGCGTGCCGCGATCTGATCACGGGAGGCGACGATGACCAACTCGCTCCGGGAGAACCTGGGCAGGTTGTCACGGACGGCCACGACGCGGGCCTGGAACGTCCGGCCCTCGATCGCGATCGTGAACTGGTCCCCCGGTCTCGCGCCATCGGGCCGGTCGGCCACTGCCGCCGACACCACGAGCGGGATCAGCGGCGGACCCTCCGCGAACAGATCGACCGGCAGGTTGGGGTCGGCGGGCGTCCCCGCGACAACACGATCGTAGGCATCGGCCGCCAGCGCCACGAAGTCCACCCGCAGGGCTCGGGTTCCGATATTCATGGTCGAGACATAGACAACGGCCCCAGCCTCGGCGTCCGGGAGGGCCGCGGGGTCGAAGCCGGTCGGAAGCGACCCGTAGTTGCTGTCCATGCGATAGGCCGCGCCCACGGACTGCCAGGCGGCCGCAGCCGACGCCCGGTCCAGGTGCACCAGCACCGCGGAGCTGAACGCGGCGATCGTGGCGGTCGCGAGGAGGACGATGAGCACCGGCCCCGAGGACGTTGCCTGCATGGATCGCCGCATCGCGAGCAGCGGCACCAGGCCGCGGCGGCGGCGGGCCAGGCGGGCGAGCAGCGCCATCGGCAGCGGGAACAGGCGGACCGCGATCAGGCCGGCGGCGATGCCGATGAGCGCCGGCACCGCGGCAACGAATGGATCCGCCTGGGCGAGCTCGCCCGCGCTGCTCGTGCCGCGCACCCCACGCTCGCGCAGGAGGATCGCGCCGCCCACCGCCAGCAGCACCACGAGGCCCTCGAAAACGAGCCGGCGGGTCGTGGGCGGCCGGGGCACCAACGGTTCGCGGGCCGGCCCGAACGATGGTCCACTCGTCGCCGGTACGGTCGCGAGCACAAGCAGCACCACCGCGACCGCGGCCACGAGCGCCGCGGCGGCGATGCTCGGTGCCACCGGATCGACAGGGACAACGACCATGGCGAGGGCGACCGCCGCGGCGGCGGCCGGCACTGCGAGGAGCGTGCCCTCGACCACGACCGCCACAGCGACCTGGGTCAGCGATGCACCGCGCCCACGGGCCAGGGCCAACGCCGATCGGCGACGCTGAGCGGCCAGCACGGCGACGAGGCCGAGGGCAGCGAAGGCGACGGCGGCAGGCCCAATGACGCCGACGGTGAGCAACGCGTTCGCAGCACCCCATTGGGAGCGGTATTGCTCGAGGATCCCACGCAGGCCGGTCCGGAGGGCGGTCGTCTGGATCGACGTCACGTTGACGGACGGGTACGCAACTTCCAGGCGTCGCAGTTCGGTCATGGTCTCGTCCACGGCACCCGTCTTGATCCGTGTCGCGTCCACGAACTCGCGGAACGTATAGCGGAGCGGGAGGAAGAGGGCCCGAGTCTCGTCAAGGAACGCCTGGTAGGCCTCGGGGGAAAGCAGGCCGACCGTGTCCGTGATCCTGCTATCGCCGCCGAGAGACCGGATGAACGGTCGGGTGAGTTCCGTGCCGCCCAGCCACCACGTGTCGGCCTCGTCGTTCACGTCGAAGGTTCCGACGATCGTCGCGCCGATAGTCGACTTGTGGCCCTGGCCCACGAGCGGATCCGTGAGATCCGTGCGGAGCATGAGCGTGTCGCCGGCAGCCACACCGAGTCCGTCCGCGGTCTCCCGCGATATGGCGATCTCGAACAGCGTGACGGGCGGCGCGGCCCCCGCCTGCGGGGTCCGGTCCGGGCCTTTCGTCGTGGTCCCGGTCGGCCAGCGGCCGTCGCGCAGGCTGATCCGCGAATCAACGTCGGGCTGCACCCGGAGGCGCATGGTCGCCGGATCGCCCACGACCTCCGGCAGCATCCAGCGCCCGGAGTCCGCGTACCACGAGCGATCCGAGACAAGGGCCGCCAGGCGGCTCCGGGAGGAGCGCGTGGAGCACATCGGAGATGCCGTCAACCGTGTCGAGTGACGAGCTGTCGATCGACCCGATGCGCGCCTCTCGCTGCCACTGGATGTTGCGGGCGGCGGGCAGCTCCCGGGCCACCGTCGCGAGCAGGGCGTCGGTCGCCATCCGGTCGACGAGCCTCGGCGCGGCCGCCGCCGCGAATGCGGTCACGAACACGAACACGGCCAAGCCGAGCGCGGACAGCCGCTCATCCCGAAGCCGGCGCAGCGCGGTCCCGATCCAGTCGGTCATTCGTCGCTTGCCCGCAGGACGTCGCCGAGCCGGAGGTGGAGGATCTGGCCGCGCAGGACCAGCATCGTGAGCAGGAAGACAACCCCGGCGAGCGCGACCACCGGGATGAGCGAACCTGCCGGCAGCTCCACGATCGGTGACGGGATCGCCGTCGCGCCACTCGCGGTCAGGGTGGAGACGGGCAGGACGACATGCGCGAGCAGCACGCCGAGGCCAAGGCCGGTGGCAACGCCAACGGCGATCAGGAAGGCGTGCTCCAGCCACAGCCAGAGCGAAAGGTCGCGGCCAGACAGGCCGAGCGCGCGAAACAGGGCGAACTCCCCAAGGCGTTCCCGGGTCGAGATCGCGGCCGCCACCACGAACCCGACGGCCGCGAACAGCAACGCCGCGGCCGACCCGAGGCCAAGCACGCCGATGACGCCGAGCGGCACCGGATCGGTGAGGAGGGACGCCTCCAGCGCCGGCCGAGAGACGACCTTCGCCGCCGGGTCGATCGTGGCCAGAACCGCTGCGGCGGACGCGTCGGCGTCGGCGCTCGACAACCACCACTCACCGGGATTCGATACGGACGCCAGCTGCTGGAAACCCGCAACGCCGAGCGTCGGGCCGTCGACGATCAGGAACGGCTGCGCGGGATCCATCGTCGGGAAGGTGTCGACGACTCCGACGATCCGGACGGTGTGCCGGCCGGAGCCCCACGCAGCCGTGACGGTGTCACCGATCCGCGCCCCGGTCGCCGTGATGAATGCACGGCCGGCGATCGCGGCGACGGGCTCGGGAGCGGAGGCGACGGCGAGCCGGATGACCCTCGTGAGGTGGGCATCACCATAGATCGGCTCGATCGATTGGGCTCCGCGGCCCACGATCACGCGCCATCGAGCAGCAGGCGGCACCGGCGACTGACCGGACGCGTCGGGAGGCGGACTGATCCGAATCGCGGGCGCGGAGCCGCTGATGGCGTGCCAGTCCCAGCCCGGATCCTCGGGGTGAGCATCGAGCGCCGACCACTCGACGCCGCCGCGCCGCGCGGTGTCGGCCGTCGTCGCCTGCATCTCCTTCACCTCGAGGGCGCCGGTCACGCCCACGGTCGGCGGCGCGGTCAGCCCGAGCTCCACGGCCCACAGCCGGATCGGCGTCGTTGCACCCACCGGGAGGGCCGCCGTCAGGCGCTGTGCCACGCCCGCCAGGACCGCCCCATCCCCTGAGTTCAGCCGGAATACCCGACCATCGCCGTCCTGGATGATGAAGCTGGCGCGGATGCCCTCGAACGCCGTCAGGTCCGGGCCCGGGGCCGGATCCACGTAGGTGCTCTCGAGCCCGGCGTCGATGAGCACCGCAACCTGGCGCGCCTCCTCGGGGAGAAGGCCGCCTCCTGGAGCAGGCCTGGCCGCCGCGAGCTGCGCAAGGAACCCGGGGATGGCCGCGCCGTCGGCATCGGGCGTCGGCGTGACGAGGTCGGGACCCACGGCCGCGTCGATCGCCAGGAGTGGACCGGCGCGAACTGCGCGCCCTGAATCCACGGTGAGCCGATCC
This sequence comes from uncultured Chloroflexia bacterium, assembly GCA_963697415.1. GTDB lineage: Bacteria > Chloroflexota > Limnocylindria > Limnocylindrales > CSP1-4 > UBA5189. The sequence continues at coordinate 1,330,284 of CAVONW010000003.1, read as the reverse complement.
ACCGACATGACCGCCGTCACCCCGTCGAGGCCCCGCAGGGCCTGCCCGATCGATCCCGCCGGCATCGCTCTCTGGGACGGGGCTATTCGGAGGTCCGCACCCGCCTGGTAGGCCGCCTGGTCCGACTGTGAGCGCGTCCACGTGGCGACATGGGCGGTCGCGAAGGTTCCGAGTGCGGCGGCGAGCATGAGCAGGAGCGCGGAGCGCGTGTATCGGAGCGGTCGGCGCGCCAGGCCGCGGCCACCCATGGCGGAGACCAGCCCGCGGTCGCGCTGGAGCAGTCGCTCACCAAGCTCCGCGATCCGCGGGATGATCCGGGTCGCGACCACCGCCCCGGCCAGCAGCCCGATCCCCGGCGCGGCCACGAGCAGCGGGTCGACGCCCAGGACGCCCCGCGCGTTGCGGGTCAGCGGCGCGCCGTACAGGCGCAGCTGCCAGAGGGCGATCCCCGCCACCACCACGAGCGCCAGATCCAGTCCGAGCCGCTGCGCAAGTGTCCGACCCGCCTGACGGGCGATCGCTGCGCGGACACCGGCGAGGCTCGGGATGCCGCCGAGCATCGGGATGGTCAGGGCGACGACGCAGGCGAAGGCGGTCAGCACGTCCACCACGAGCGCATCGCGGCTCAGTCCCAGCGTCGTCACGATGCCGGACGCCGCGAGGGGCCCGCTCCCGCCCAGCCACCGAACGACGCCGAGCGCGAGGACCGGCGCGATGGCCGCGGCCAGACCTGCCAGGAGGAATGCTTCGAAGACCGTCATGGCGGCGAGGTGGCCGGTTGACGCACCCCGGGACCGCAGGAGTGCCGTCTCCGCTCGCCGGCGATCGGCGAGCATCCCGGCGACCAGCAGGATCGCGTAGGCCGCGAGGACGGCGAACTGGACGACCAGCAGGAGCACGCCGGTTCGGCTCACGAGAGCCGAGCGCGTGACCGACGTCAGGATGTCCGGGAGCCGGGTCTCGATCCTGAACTGCGCTGCTGCGGGGAGCGCCACACCCAGGCGCGGGGTGACCTGCGTCACTGCCAGCCGAATGGCATCGAGGTCGTCGAAACGGTAGCCCGTCACATCGGGCAGGGCCCGCCACTCCAGGTCCCGGCTCACCCCGAAGGCTCGCTCGGCCAGATCCGGGGCCGGGATGACGAACGGGCCCACGGTCGTGAAGCTGCCGCTCTGGACCACGCCCTCGATCTCCTGCCGGGATGCCAACCAGTACGAATTGGCGGCAGATGCGCGCCAGATGCCAACGATGACGATGGGAACCGTGACGCTGGAGTCGAGCCGATTGACCAGCGTAAGTTCGCGACCGACCGCAAGTCCAAGCGCCGCAGCGGCACCCTCGGACAGCGTCGCCTCCTGGAGCGCGGCGCCGGCAGTTGCCCAGCGTCCTTCCAGGAGCGCGGCATGGCCCTCGATGCCCTCGTAGCTCCCGAATTCCAGGACCTGGTTCGTGGCGGCGGGGTCGGCATCGACGACCGCGAACGGCTCGCTCTGAGCGATCGCGACGATCTCGCCTCCGGTCAACGCGATCACTCGCTCGAGCTCGGTCCGGACGGGTGCATCGAGCTCGCTCACTCCAGACGCGCGGGCGGCGGTCTTGATCACGACGCCGCGTTCGGAGGGTGGGGCATCGGCGATGGCCGCGTGGATGCCGCCCAGCGCGACCGCATCGCCGTACAGGGTTCCCGCCGTGAGCAGGGTCGTGGCGCAGATCAGCAGGGCCCAGGCGGCGGCCACCACGGCCCAGTCCGCGCGAAGCCGCGCGATCACGGTGCGCCACAGGCCGGTCGAGCGCAGCGCAATCCTCCTCATCGACCGGAGCGTGGCCCGGCGGTGGGCTCGTCAGTTCGGCGGGCAGAGAGACCGCGGCACCCTCTGCCTGCGGCCCGGTATCTCAGGTTACGCGTGAGGATCGGAAAAGGTTCCGCGTCCGGGGGCTTCTCGTGCCGGGCGATCAGCGCGGCGTCGGCCCCAGACGTGGGGCCTCAACGTACATGAACGGCATGACGATCACGTACTTGCCCGACAGCGCCTGAGACCAGCCGGTCGTGGCACCGGAGGCCGGCGCGCCCGCGGTCGGGGCTACCGTGGTCCCACCACCCGGGACCTCGCCCCGAGAGCCGCGCGGAACGAACTGCTGCGCGAGCTCCTTGACGGTGAGCGACTCGCGCGGCGCCGGGCTGGCACCCCACGTCCGTGAGCCATAGGGGTACAGGGGATCCATGACGATGACCCCGGTGACCTCGAACCGAGAGGTCAGTCGAGGGTCCGCGGTTGCCGTGAAGCCGGCCATCACCCAGGCATGTCGCCCGCGCCAGACCAGGAGGCCCACCGGCCGATTGGTCTCCCGCATGGCCCGGGCGGCGAGCTTCAACGTTGCCTGGATATCGGTCGCGCCGACCGTTCGGTATGGGCCCGCGCCCAGCGCATTGAGCCCGGCCGTCCAGCCGGTGACGCTCGCGCCCTTGCGCTCGGCACCCCCGGTGCGCCTGGCGCTGAGCTTGCGCGCGAGGACCTGGAGCTCTGACTGGGTGTCCGAGGTGACATCGTCGGTCGGGCGGATCATGTTCAGCATCATCTGCATGCTCGCGCCGACGCACTGGACGAAGTCCGTCTGGGCCACGAAGTCGCCCCGTTCCGCGAGAGGTCCAGCGTGAATGGGGTGTTCGGGGTGGTGGCGGCCGTCGGGTCGACGCCCGCACCCGCCCGAGCGTCTCGCCCGAGCGCGGAGAGCGGCGCGGCGAGCGCGATCCCGAGGGCGGCGGTGAGGACGAGAAGCCGGCTGGCTCCCCTGACGCGGTCCGGCATGCCGCCCACCCTACTGCAGGACTGGGGCGCTGTCACGTGTCGGGTACCATGCGGACGTTCTCGGCCTCGTCGCTCGGCTACCCGCCGCAGTCACCTGGCCCGAGTTCGATTCGTGCTCGCGTTGAGCACACCGCGCGCCCGTAGCTCAGTGGATCAGAGCATCTGACTTCGGATCAGAGGGTCGGGGGTTCGAATCCCTCCGGGCGCGCCACCGATTTCGTGCTCAATTCGGGCTTGGCAATCGCCGGTCGACACGTGCAGGCATCGCCTGTACCACCCCTCGTACCACTTCTAGGCGCCGGAGGCCCGCGTTCTGCCAGTCAGGATGCCCTCCATGCGGTCGGCGCTGCGCTCCAGCATCGCCGGCGTCAGGTGCGCGTAGACATCGGCGGTCGTGGAGATCTGCGAGTGGCGCCAGCCACCATGTCAGCGTCGTGGGCAGTGCCATCCAAGCTGACGCGTCGGCCGCGTATGCTCCGCAGGAACATCGACGCCGCGTCGCAGGGAGATCCGTGTCACCGACCACGATCGAGAAAACGGTCATCAACGCGCCGTTCGTCGATCCGGCCAAGCGGTTCGCCAATGGCCGGTCCGCATCCGCGAGCCGGCGTGCAACAGGCCCACGAGACCTGGGTCGCCCGGCCGATGAGCTGACCGCATGATCCGAAGCGAGCTCGACGTCCTCCTTGACAAGGTCCAGGACTCCGCCTTGCGTGCGGACCTGCGGTCCCAGATCGACCGGCTCAAGCAGCGACGCAGCTTCGGGCTCGTGTTCGAGCAGCACATCCCCGAGCGCGTGCGCCTGCCGCAGCACCCGATCCGCATGGGCTCCCAGGTGGTGAGCCGGGATGACGACGACAGCCCAACGTTCGAGGTCATCCTGATCGACGATGGGGTCGCGACGCTCGTGCGGGTGCGACACGCCGACGGGGCCTACCTCGAGCGCGATGAGCACGACGCCGATGGGCAGGAGCGGGCGCCCCTGGACTCCCTCGTGGTCATCTCCGACTTCGGCGAGCCCGTTCTCCCTGGCTTCCGGCATCTCGGGTCGGTCGAACGCGGCGGCGACAAGCCGTACCACGTCGTGATCAACGGCGAGAACCACCACGCGCTCGAGGCGCTGCGTTTCACGCACGCCGGCAAGGTCGACTGCATCTACATCGACCCGCCGTACAACAGCGGCGCCCGCGACTGGAAGTACAACAACGACTACGTCGATGACGACCGACGCGTACCGCCACAGCAAGTGGCTCGCGTTCATGGAGCGCCGGCTCAAGCTCGCCAAGGAGCTGCTGAACCCGGACGACTCGGTCCTCATCGTGACGATCGACGAGAAGGAGTACCTGCGGCTCGGACTGCTGCTTGAGCAGACGTTTCCTGGGCGCCGACATGCAGATGGTCACGATCGTCGTCAATCCCAAGCGGAGGCACGACCGGGCCGAGTTCGCCCGAGTCGATGAGTACCTCTTCGTCGTGCTCCTTGGAGCTGCGGCGGTCGGCACGGACAGTCGACCTAGAGTTCGTAGCCGGTGACGCAAGTGCGCATGGCGGACCTTGCGCCGGAGCGATGCCTCGTCGGCGCGAGGTACCCCGAAGGGTCGGCCCCGCCCAGTTCTACCCAATCTACGTCGACGAGCCTGGGACAAGTCGACGGAAATCGGCGATGCCATTCCGCCCGGCGTTCAGCGCGAGGACGCGCCAGAGCGACCGGGCTGTACGGCAGTGTTCCCGATCCGCGACTGGTATCGAGATGGAACTGGGGTCTTGTGGCTCCCGACCCTGCGCGAAATCGATGCGCGCGGCTATGTGAGAGTCGGCCGCGAGACACGGACCAAGCCGCAACGGTACGAGATCTCATACCTCACCTCCGGACGATCTCACGACGATCGAGCGCGGGGGCGCCGTCGTAATCGGGACGCGAGATGACGGGAGTCGTGATTGCCGAGTACTCGGCTGATAGGCGGAAGATCCCAACCGCAACCTGGTTTCGACCGTCGCACAACGCCGAGGTGCATGGGACGACACTGCTCGCGGCCTCGATGCCCGGCCGTCGGTTCCCGTTTCCGAAGTCGCTTTACGCAGTCGAGGACGCTGTCCGACTCTTCGTCGAGGACAAGCCGGATGCGGTCGTTCTGGACTTCTTCGCTGGGTCGGGAACCACGGCACACGCCGTCGCGCGGCTCAACCGGCAGGACGGCGGGCGGCGGCAGTCGATCATGGTCACGAACAACGAGGTGTCGGTCGACGAGGCAGCAGACCTGCGCGAAGCGCGGGCTTCGACCGGGCGACCCGGAGTGGGAGGCGCTCGGCATCTTCGAGCACATCACGCGGCCGCGGGTGACGGCGGCGATCACGGGCAAGACGCCGGACGGCGAGCCGATCGACGGTGACTACAAGTTCACCGACGAGTTCCCGATGGCCGAGGGGTTCGAGGAGAACGTCGCCTTCCTGGAGCTTCGACTACCTCGACGCCGACGACGTCGACCTGGGACACGCGTTCGACGATATCGCTCCGCTGCTCTGGCTCCGGGCCGGCGGTCAGGGGCCGATCGCGCGACGTGTCGATGACGCCGGCGCGCCGCTCCCGTACGTCTGGACGGACCGCTACGGCGTCCTGTTCGACGAGGACCGCTGGCGCAGCTTCGTGTCCGCCCGCCCGGAGACCGCCACGGTCGCCTTCATCGTCACGTACTCGCCGACCGTGTTCGCTGGGATCGCGGCCGAACTGCCCGCCGTCGATGGACACGATCCGCCTGTACGACACCTACCTCTCGATGTTCCTGCCTGAGCGCGGGCGGGCCTGATGCGGTACGAGCTCCGCGACTACCAGCGCGACGCGGCGCTGGAGGTGCTCAAGCGGCTCCGGCGCGGCCGCCGCGACTGGCGGGACGATGGCGAGCGCTCGTCGTTCGCCCTGTCGGCGATCACCGGGTCCGGCAAGACCGTCATCGCCACCGCGGTCATCGAGGCCCTCCTCTTCGGCTCGACCGACCTCGATACCGACGCCGATCCGCGGATCTCGTTCCTCTGGATCACCGACGATCCGGCGCTCAACCGCCAGACACGCGGCCGGATGTTCGACGCCTCCGAGCTGCTGGCACCAACCACCCTGCGTCGAGGTCGACGAGTCGTTCCTGGATGCCGACCTCGCGCCCGGCCGAGTCTACTTCCTGAACACGCAGAAGCTGTCGCGGACCAGCCGGCTCGTCCAGAGCGGCACGAACGCGCGCGAGTTCTCGTTCTGGGACATCCTCCGCAACACGATCCGCGGCGACAACACGGACCTCGTCCTGGTCCTCGACGAGGCGCACCGGGGCATGAAGCGCGCGGCCGACCGCAAGACGATCGTGTCGCGCCTCATCCACGGCGAGCCAGGGTCCAATCCCGCCGATCCCGATCGTCTGGGGCATCTCGGCCACGATCGAGCGATTCACGACTGCCATGGGCGAGGTGACGGACCGGACCGGCTACCCGAACGTCGACGTCGACATCGAGCGCGTGCGGGCGTCCGGACTCGTCAAGGACGAGATCGGGCTTGACTCAACCAGACGAGAAGGGGACGTTCTCGACGACGCTGCTGCGCGAGGCGGTCAAGGCCACGCTGTCGTTCGAACAGCGCTGGGCGGCGTACTCGGCGTCGGAAGGCGAGCCCGAGGTGCTGCCGGTGCTGGTGGTCCAGGTGCCGGACAAGGCGAGCTGACGCCAAGCTGACCGAGCTCGTGGGCACGATCGAGGCGGAGTGGCCCGGTCTCGGCCCGCGGGCGATCGCGCACGTCCTCGGCGAGCACGAGCGGCTGACGCTCGGCGCGCGCACGGTCGACTGGGTCTACCCGGAGTCGATCCAGACCGAGACCGACATCCGGGTCGTCCTCGCGAAGGAGGCGATCTCGACCGGCTGGGACTGCCCGCGTGCCGAGGTCCTGTACTCGGAGCGACCGGCGAAGGACGCCACGCACATCGCCCAGATCATCGGCCGGATGGTCCGCCAGCCGCTCGCGCACCGGATCGCGACCGATGACGCGCTCAACTCGGTCACGTGCTACCTGCCGCTGTTCGACCAGAAGGCGCTGTCCGCGATCAAGGACGAGCTGGAGGGCACGGGCGCCGACAACGGACAGAACCGCGTTGGCGCCACGGTGGTGCGGGCGCCGATGGTGTTCGAGCGGAACGCCCTGCTCGACCCCGCCGTGTTCGCGTTCATCGAGGGTCTGCCGAGCATCCCGACCCCCGACCGGACGGCGAGCCCGCTTCGACGGGCGCGCACGCTCGCGCGGTTGCTCGCGGACGACGCCGCGGGCGCGCCGCTGCTCGCGGATGCCGGCGCGGAGCTGACGAAGCGACTGGACCTCCGGCTCGACGGGCTGGCCGCAGAGCTCGCCGAAGAGGTGGAGGAGAACGTCCAGGACTTGCTGACCACGGCGGTCGCGCGTACGCGGATCACCACGGTCGGGGAGGACCTCGGAACGGGGCCCGTGGTCGCGGAGGTCGCGACGCACGCCCGGGATGTCGCTCGCGACGCCCAGCGGATCATCGACTCGGTCCGGGAGGGCGTCGGCAAGGCGTGGTTCGCCCACCGACTGGCCGCGGAGCCCGGTGCCGACCTCGACGCGGTCCGAGTCCGATGCGCGGCGCTGCTGCGCATGGACGGAGGTCCGCACGATGATCGATGCGACTGCCACCGACTGGGTCAAGGAGCAGCTCGATCAGTTCCGCGTGCAGATCCTCAACACCGTCGGCGCGACACGCGACGCGTATACGCGGGTCCAGGAACAGACGACGGTGCCGGAGACGGTGACGGTCCAGCTGCGCCAGAACGAGCGGGCGGCGACGAAGGATCGGAACGGTGACGACCTTCCCCGATACGGCGAGCCACGTCTTCGCCGACGCCGATGGGATGTACCCGGCGGACCTCAACGACTGGGAGCGCACGGTCGTGGCGTCGGAACTCGCCCGGGATGGGTTCGTCGCCTGGTACCGGAATCCCGGGACAGCGCCACGCCGGCGTCGCTCCGGATCGCCTACCAGAACGACGCGGAGGAGTGGGCGTCCCTCCAGCCCGACTTCCTCGTCGTCTCGCGCCGCTCAGATGGGACCCTCGGCGCTTCGATCGTCGACCCGCATGGCGACTACCTCGCGGACGCGCGTGCCAAGCTCCAGGCTCTGGCCGCGTTCGCCGAGCGGTTCGGTGACCGGTTCGTGCGCATCGAGTCGGTGGCCAAAGTCGAGGATGGGAGTCTGCGGGTGCTGGACCTCGCTGATCTGGCCGTGCGGGCCGAGGTGCTGGCGTTCCAAGGTGGCCAGGTGACCGCGCTCTATCAGTCAGAGCATTCGCGGCCGTACCCGTAACGACACCTAACCTGTGTGCGCGGCTCCTGCTGCAACTCTCGATCGAAGGTCACGAGCCGGGTAGTAGTCGAAACGTCGCCCTACGACGCGATGCTCGAGAAAGCCCCTCGATTCGAGTTCGGCAAGATCAGTGCGCGCGGATTGTCGGGTCACACGGTGGCTCTGTGAATGCGACCGGACGGTATAAACCGAGTCCTCATGGCTCAGTGCATTTGTCAGAAGCGCCACCTGCCTGTGGTTCAGATCGGTCCTGCGGAGGAGGCTCAGAGTCTCCCGCAACTCGACCATCTTTCGAACCAGGTAGGCCTGCAGTTCTTCGATCGCCCTGCGCAAGATCTTCATATGGAAGAGCAGGAAATACGTGGCATCAAAGTTGTCAGTCTCGGTGTACAGATACGACAGGCCATATTGGACGGGAGCCTTGAGGAGGAGCCTGGAGATCGATACGTACTCAAACAGCCAATACCCGCGAGCAAGCATCTCTCGATAGAACAAGGCCCTGGCAGTCCGGCCATTGCCGTCTTCAAACGGGTGGTCATACCCCAGCCACAGGTGGAGGAGGACGGCGCGCACGACTGGATGCACGAAGCCTGGGTCGGCTGCGTTTGCGAAGCGGCACATCGCCGCCAATCGCGCGGGTAGTTCGACCGCTGGGGGCGGCGTGTGGGTGAGCGTGCCATCCGCGGCCTCGACGTGAACCCTCTCTTCGTTGGGTCGCTGCAGGCGGCCGGCCGCATCCGGGTTGTCGAGCGTACCCTCGGCCAGGACCTTGTGGAGCACGAACACACGTTCGGGAGTCAAGGGTTTCCTGGACATGTCGTGCAGTGCGTTCATGGCTTGGTAGTTGTTGAGGATCATGCGTTCGCTGCGGTCCCGAGGCGGCCGTCCCGTTCGGATCATCTCCTTCGCCACAGGCCGGGTCGCACTCGCACCCTCAAGCTGGCTCGAGGTAATGGCTTCCTCGATGAGTGAGTTGACCAGATAGCGCTGGCGATCGCCAGGCTCTTTGATGGTCTCCGAAACCACGAGTTCGCCAGCCGCATGCTGGTCAATCCAATGGAGCTGCTCCAGCACAGGATCAGGCAACGAGTACCGGAAGGGTCGTCCGTCCGTAGCTGTAAGGGGGATCTCGCGAAGACTGGCCTGGCGGGCAAAGGCGAGCCCCAACCACCACTGCTCGTGCGTGAGGTCGTCCGGGGGCGTACGTCGGCGGAGGCCGTCCCAATGGATGTACCGTCCGTCTACCAATGGCCCGAGGCCCGCCCCGATAACTCGGGGTAGACCCTGTACGAGGTCCTGCCTCTGGAGCATCTCGTGGAGGCTGGGGGCGCGGTCGGGAAGCCTCATGGCAAATCCACGGCTAAACTTGTCGTCATTAGCCAACAGCATGGGCTCGACGGCTAATCTTGTCAATCTTAGTCGTATGTTGGCCATCGGCCCTGCGATCATGCCGGCACCCTGAAGCGGACGAGGCGTCGTGGCTCGTGCCAGGCGTGCGTCCCGGGGACGTTGTCGACCGGGAGCCGCCCGGGAACCTCCTTCGGGAGCTCCCGGGGACTGACCTAGCTCATTCATCACCGCGGAGCCAGCCACGCTCGGCCGAGCAGCGGAATCGACAGATTCCGTCCAGGGCCACGCTCGCCCGCGGCCATTCCGACGAACCACGTCGATCACGGCGGCCAGTGCCTGCTCGGCGTCGGCCAGTGCCTGCTCCCCGCCGGCGGATCGAGGCGGTCAGGCTCCGGTCAGCAGGGCCCGACAGATGGCCGCCTGCTCGCGCGCGTCGTCGAGGGCGCGATGCGTGTGCGGAAGGGCGACCGGATAGCGCTCGAGGATCCGAAGCCGGGACGTGTCGCTCCACCGTGCGACCTCCCGAAGGTGCCGACCCATGTAGAGCGCCTTGAGGTCGAGCGCACTGGGCCCGAACGGGTTGCGTCCCAGGTGACGCCAGGCCGCATCGGCCACGAACATCCAGTCGAACGGAGCGTTGAGCGCGACGAAGACGGGGCGGGCGTCCGGCGGGACCACCCGCCCGAGCCAGTCCTCGAGGGCGGCCAGCGCCGTCGCGGGAGCGAGGCCGTCACGCAGCAGGTCGTCGCGACGGAGGCCGTGGATCGCCTCGGCGTCCGTCTCCCACGGCAGCTCCGGGTCCGGGCGCAGCAGCAGCTCGATCCCCTCTTCCGGGCGGTGGACCAGGCACGCGCCGATCGCGAGCAGGCTCCCGGTCGCGGGAGTGGGACCGGACGTTTCGACGTCCACGCTGATCCAGGTCTCGGTGGTCACGACACTCCTTGCGGCGCGGGCTGAACCGGCGACGGCACGTCGGCCGATACTAGCGAACGACAGGCGGAGCCGGGTGTCCGCCGACCCGAGGGGCATCGACGACGATGGAACGATCCGCACTGGACGGCGTTATCGAGTCCGCCCGACGGCTGGGCGTCGAGCTGGACGAGGTCGAGGCGGCGCAGTGGGTGGCCGCCCTCGAGACGGAGTCGCTGGGCGGCGACGTCGTGGTCGACGTGAACAGCGGCATCTACGGCCACCGCGTCTCGATGCTCGACTTCACGCCGCGCGATCTCGCGCGTTTCCGGGCGATCGGCGAGATCGTCGGCTTCCCCGACCGCCCGCCGGTGGTGCGCACCGCCCTGGCCCTGTCGGGTTCGGCCGCCCAGGGCAAGGTCCACTCGTTCCCTGGAGACTGCGACTTCTTCGAGCGGGTGCACATCGCAGCGCCCACCCGCGCCGAAGCCTGCGCGATCCTGGCCGATGAGATGCGCACGAAGGCCCTCGCCAGCCTCGTTGGTCCGACGTTTCGCCTCTGGGAAGTCAAGTTCGGCAACTATCCGTACGCGTGCGAACGCGCCGGACGAGCCATGGCGGCCGGCAGCCCGATCTCCTGGAGCGCGGATGAGGTGGTGGCCGGCCGGATCGCGGTCGTCCGTGACGGACAGCCGGCAGAGATCACCTGGGACGAGGCATCGGCTGATCCGGGTTGGTGCAAGCTCGACTGGATCGTGGCGGATCCGCAGCGCCGTGCGCTGGCCAACGCCAGCAACATGCTGGATGTGACCTGGGAGGCTCCGGACGGGTCGATCAGCGCGCTCGACGGGTTCATCGACCCGTACTTCCAGGAGGTCTACCTCGAGGCCGATTCTCTCCCCGTGTTCTCGAAGATCGTCCGCGAGATGGCCGCCGATTCGGTCGACGAGTACGTGGACCAGCTCGAGCACGAGGTCGTCAAGTACTCGGTGAAGGATCCGAACTTCGGCAAGGTCGCGCGGCGGCTGTACAACGTGTTCCGCCTCACCGGCCGGTACGCCGAAGCCGCCTACCTGCGCGAGCTGTTCGACGAGCCGACCACGGTCCTGTACCAGGTCGCGGCACTGGTCCGGACCCTCGACGAGGCCGACCGGCCGGGCGCCGTCTTCGACACCGAGACCCTGGTCCACCAGGCGGACACGCTGATCATGTCCGCCGTCGCGGCGCTGGACGGCCCGGCGGAGGCGGACATGGTCCGGAGCCTAATGGCCGTGCGCGCGAACGTCATGGCCGGCGAGGGCGCCGCCGGGCGGACGGCGGACGTGGGCGCGGTGAAGGACGAGGCACTCCGCGCCGTAAACGACTACTTCGAGCGGCGGCTGCGCGCGGTCCCGTCCATCTCCACCTATCTGGACGCGCTGGCGACGGCCGCCGCCGGGTAGGGACCTCTCAGTCAACTCTCGATCGAAGGTCACGAGCCGGGTAGTAGTCGAAACGTCGCCCTACGACGCGATGCTCGAGAAAGCCCCTCGATTCGAGTTCGGCAAGATCAGTACGCGCGGATTGTCGGGTCACACGGTGGCTCTGTGAATGCGACCGGACGGTATAGACCGAGTCCTCATGGCTCAGTGCATTTGTCAGAAGTGCCACTTGCCTGTGGTTCAGATCGGTCCTGCGGAGGAGACTCAGAGTCTCCCGCAGCTCGACCATCTTTCGAACCAGGTAGGCCTGCAGTTCTTCGATCGCCCTGCGCAAGATCTTCATATGGAAGAGCAGGAAATACGTGGCATCAAAGTTGTCAGTCTCGGTGTACAGATACGACAGGCCATATTGGACGGGAGCCTTGAGGAGGAGCCTGGAGATCGATACGTACTCAAACAGCCAATACCCGCGAGCAAGCATCTCTCGATAGAACAAGGCCCTGGCGGTCCGGCCATTGCCGTCTTCAAACGGGTGGTCATACCCCAGCCACAGGTGGAGGAGGATGGCGCGCACGACTGGATGCACGAAGCCTGGGTCGGCTGCGTTTGCGAAGCGGCACATCGCCGCCAATCGCGCGGGTAGTTCGACCGCTGGGGGCGGCGTGTGGGTGAGCGTGCCATCCGCGGCCTCGACGTGAACTCTCTCTTCGCTGGGTCGCTGCAGGCGACCGGCCGCATCCGGGTTGTCGAGCGTACCCTCGGCCAGGACCTTGTGGAGCACGAACACACGTTCGGGAGTCAAGGGTTTCCTGGACATGTCGTGCAGTGCGTTCATGGCTTGGTAGTTGTTGAGGATCATGCGTTCGCTGCGGTCCCGAGGTGGCCGTCCCGTTCGGATCATCTCCTTCGCCACAGGCCGGGTCGCACTCGCACCCTCAAGCTGGCTCGAGGTGATGGCTTCCTCGATGAGTGAGTTGACCAGATAGCGCTGGCGATCGCCAGGCTCTTTGATGGTTTCCGAAACCACGAGTTCGCCAGCCGCATGCTGGTCAATCCAATGGAGCTGCTCCAGCACAGGATCAGGCAACGAATACCGGAAGGGTCGTCCGTCCGTAGCTGTAAGGGGGATGTCGCGAAGACTGGCCTGGCGGGCAAAGGCGAGCCCCAACCACCACTGCTCGTGCGTGAGGTCGTCCGGGGGCGTACGTCGGCGGAGGCTGTCCCAATGGATGTACCGTCCGTCTACCAATGGCCCGAGGCCCGCCCCGATAACTCGGGGTAGAGCCTGTATGAGGTCCGGCCTCTGGAGCATCTCGTGGAGGCTGGGGGCGCGGTCGGGAAGCCTCATGGCAAATCCACGGCTAAACTTGTCGTCATTAGCCAACAGCATGGGCTCGACGGCTAATCTTGTCAATCTTAGCCGTATGTGGCCATCGGCCGTGCGATCATGCCGGCACACGGCGGGCCGCCGCCTCAAGCGATGATCGACGACCTCGATCGGAACCCCGCAGGTTGTTTGCCCGCGTCCGAACCCCTCCGGACGCGCCACGACAACCAGACACCGGTACGGCGGCTACGATCGCCCATGAGCTATGACCCGGCGGACGAAGGCTGAGGATCGGCGGTAGATGCGGGCGATCGTATATGAGGCATTCCGTGGTCCCGTCGGCGTCCAGGTAGTTGACGATCCGTCGGTCCCGGCCGACGGGGCGATCATCCGGGTGGAGGCGACCGGGCTGTGCCGCTCCGATTGGCACGGCTGGATGGGCCACGACGCGGACATCCGGCTGCCGCACGTCCCCGGTCACGAGTTCGCCGGCACGATCGAGGCGGTCGGGCCCGATGTCACCGGCTGGCGCCCGGGAGCCCGGGTCACCTTCCCGTTCATCGGCGCGTGCGGCACCTGCGCGTCTTGCCTGGCCGGGGACGAGCAGGTCTGCCATGCGCAGGACCAGCCCGGCTTCTCCCGATGGGGATCGTTCGCGGAATTCGTCGCCGTCACCCGGGCCAACGTCAACCTGATCCCGCTCCCCGACGATCTCGAGGCGGTGACGGCGGCGGCGCTCGGCTGCCGGTTCGCCACGGCCTACCGCGCCGTCATCGCGCAGGGCCGGGTGCGGGAGCAGGAATGGGTCGCGGTGCACGGGTGCGGGGGCGTCGGCCTGTCCGCCGTGATGATCGCGGTTGCGGCCGGTGCGCGCGTCGTGGCGGTTGATGTCTCCGCGGCGGCGCTCGCGGCGGCAGAATCGCTCGGCGCCGAGGTCCTGATCGACGCTCGCGGTTCGGACATCCCCGCCGCGGTCGTGGCCGCCACCGATGGCGGTGCGCATCTTTCCCTCGACGCGCTGGGCAGCACGGAGACCTGCCTGAACTCGGTGGCGGGGCTGCGACGGCGTGGCCGTCATGTCCAGGCCGGGCTGATGGCCGGCGCGGACGCGCGGCCCCCGATCCCGATGGATCGCGTCCTGTCCCGGGAGCTGGAGCTGATCGGCAGCCACGGCATGGCGCCCCACGACTACCCGGAGATGCTCGCCCGGGTCGCCGATGGGCGGCTCCGGCCAGACCGGCTCGTCGGGCGGACCATCCCGCTCGAGGCAGTCCCCGAGGCGCTCATGGCCATGAGCGAACCGTCGACCGTGGCCGGCATGACGGTGATCCTGCCGGCACCCTGACGCGGACGAGGCGTCGTGGCTCGCGCTGGGCGTGCGTCCCGTGGACGTCGTCGACCGGGAGCCTCCCTCGGGAGATCCCGGGGCCCTCCCGGGGAGCTCCCGGGGACTGATCGACCTGGGATCTGCCGGGGACTGCCCGGGGACTGATCGACCTGGTTCATCACCACGGACCCAGCCACGCTCGGCCAAGCAGCGGAATCGACAGATTCCGTCCAGGGCCACGCTCACACACAGTCATTCTGATGAAAAACGTCGATCACGGCGGCCAGTGCCTGCTCCACGTCGATCACGGCGGCAAGTGCCTGCTCCCGCGCACGGGCGCTCGGCGTCGAGGCTCGCTCCAGCGCCCAGCCAGGATCGGGTCAAGGTGAGGCGGTCAGGCTCCGGTCAGCAGGGCCCGACAGATGGCCGCCTGCTCGCGCGCGTCGTCGAGGGCGCGATGGGTGTGCGGAAGAACGACGGGATAGCGATCGAGAATCCGGAGGCGGGACGTGTCGCTCCAGTGTGCGACCTCCCCCAGGTGCCGACCCATGTACAGCGCCTTGAGGTCGAGCGCACTGGGCCCGAACGGGTTGCGTCCGAGGTGACGCCAGGCCGCATCGGCCACGAACATCCAGTCGAACGGAGCGTTGAGCGCGACGAAGACGGGCCGGGAGTCCGGCGGGACCATCCGCCCGAGCCAGTCCTCGAGGGCGGCCAGCGCCGTCGCGGGAGCGAGGCCGTCACGCAGCAGGTCGTCGCGACGGAGGCCGTGGATCGCCTCGGCGTCCGTCTCCCACGGCAGCTCCGGGTCCGGGCGCAGCAGCAGCTCGATCCCCTCTTCCGGGCGATGGACCAGGCACGCGCCGATCGCGAGCAGACTCCCGGTCGCGGGAGTGGGACCGGACGTTTCGACGTCCACGCTGATCCAGGTCTCGGCGGTCACGACACTCCTTGCGGCGCGGGCTGAACCGGCGACGGCACGTCGGCCGATACTAGCGAACGACAGGCGGAGCCGGGTGTCCGCCGACCCGAGGGGCATCGAGGACGATGGAACGATCTGCACTGGACGGCGTTATCGAGTCCGCACGACGGCTGGGCGTCGAGCTGGACGAGGTCGAGGCGGCGCATTGGGTGGCCGCCCTCGAGACGGAGTCGCTGGGTGGCGACGTCGTGGTGGACGTGAACAGCGGCATCTACGGCCACCGGGTCTCCATGCTCGACTTCACGCCGCGCGATCTCGCGCGTTTCCGGGCGATCGGCGAGATCGTCGGATTCCCGGACCGACCGCCGGTGGTGCGCACCGCCCTGGCCCTGTCGGGTTCGGCCGCGCAGGGCAAGGTCCACTCGTTCCCTGGAGACTGCGACTTCTTCGAGCGGGTGCACATCGCAGCGCCCACCCGCGCGGAAGCCTGCGCGATCCTGGCCGATGAGATGCGCACGAAGGCCCTCGCCAGCCTCGTTGGTCCGACGTTTCGCCTCTGGGAAGTCAAGTTTGGCAACTATCCGTACGCGTGCGAACGCGCCGGACGAGCCATGGCGGCCGGCAGCCCGATCTCCTGGAGCGCGGATGAGGTGGTGGCCGGCCGGATCGCGGTCGTCCGTGACGGACAGCCGGCAGAGATCACCTGGGACGAGGCATCGGCCGATCCGGGTTGGTGCAAGCTCGACTGGATCGTGGCGGATCCGCAGCGCCGTGCGCTGGCCAACGCCAGCAACATGCTGGATGTGACCTGGGAGGCTCCGGACGGGTCGATCACCGCGCTCGACGGGTTCATCGACCCGTACTTCCAGGAGGTCTACCTCGAGGCCGATTCTCTCCCCGTGTTCTCGAAGATCGTCCGCGAGATGGCCGCCGATTCGGTCGACGAGTACGTGGACCAGCTCGAGCACGAGGTCGTCAAGTACTCGGTGAAGGATCCGAACTTCGGCAAGGTCGCGCGTCGGCTGTACAACGTGTTCCGCCTCACCGGCCGGTATGCCGAGGCCGCCTACCTGCGCGAGCTGTTCGACGAGCCGACCACGGTCCTGTACCAGGTCGCCGCGCTGGTCCGGACCCTCGACGAGGCCGACCGGCCGGGCGCCGTCTTCGACACCGAGACCCTGGTCCACCAGGCGGACACGCTGATCATGTCCGCCGTCGCGGCGCTGGACGGCCCGGCGGAGGCGGACATGGTCCGGAGCCTAATGGCCGTGCGCGCGAACGTCATGGCCGGCGGGGGGGCCGCCGGGCGGACGGCGGACGTGGGCGCGGTGAAGGACGAGGCACTCCGCGCCGTAAACGACTACTTCGAGCGGCGGCTGCGCGCGGTCCCGTCCATCTCCACCTATCTGGACGCGCTGGCGACGGCCGCCGCCGGGTAGGGACCTCTCAGTCGGTCCACAGGCCAGATGGTCGCGGCATCGCCGGCTGATCCGGCCTGCGGTAGGATCGGCAGACCCGGCGGTCGATGGCGCGGGCTCGCGAGGGGGTCCGCCGGTCACGGCCTACCCGCGGGTGGCCGATCTCGATGGAGGAAGAGCAGGACGTTGAGCCAGACGCGATCCGAGATGGTGGCCCTCAACGCCGATGTTGTCGGCTACAGCCGGCTCATTGCCGACGACCTCGAGGCGACGACAGCGACGATGGACGAGTACCGGGACCTCGTCGAGCGCGATGTGCGCAAGAACGACGGGACGCTCGTCAACTTCGTCGGCGACAACTTCATGGCGGTCTTCGCCAACGCGATGGACGCGATGCGGGCCGCGATCGCCACCACGACCGAGATCGAGGCGAGGAATGCGACCCGTCCCAGCTCGCGCAGGACGAGCTTCCGAATGGGCCTGGACCAGGGCGTGGTCGCCGTGTCCGGCAACGAGTACTTCGGTGATGCCCTGAACATCGCCGCGCGTGTCCAGGCCATCGCGCGCCCCGGGGGGATCAGTGTCTCTGGTCGGGTCTACCAGGCCCTGGATGAACCCGCCCTCCGGTTCAGGCCCATCGGGCGACAGCGGATGAAGAACATCCCGGAGGAGGTGGAGGTCTACGAATTCGCCGATCTGCCGGGCGACGGCTCCTCCGCTCCTGCTCAGCGGTCACTGGCACTGGAGTCGCCGATCGTCGCTGTCCTCCCGATCCACGCTGAGGGGACCGACGACTCCGTCCGAGCGACGGCGGACATTCTGCGGACGGATCTGATCCACCGCCTGGCTCGCGTCCCGCAGATGCGAGTGATCGATGCCAGGACCGAGCCCTCGAGCGGGGGGCCTCGAGATACGGCTCGCTACATGATCGAAACCGGGATCCACCAGGCCGGCGACAACGTACGGGTGTACGCGAACGTCATCGATGTCACGACCATGAACATCGTCAAGTCGCACAAGTTGACGGCGACCTCGGCGGACTTGTTCGGGCGATCGGACGCTTTCGCCGACGAGGTTGGTCGAGCGATCGAGATCGAACTGGTCATCGGGGCACCGGCCGGCCTGTACGCGGACCTCGCTGACCCGGAAGCGATCGAGAAGGTCTATCTCGGCTGGTACCACCTGTCGGCCGGGACGCCCGAAGGATGGTCGCGCGCCGTGGACCTCTTCGGCGAGGTTGCCCGAAGGCATCCGGACCAGCCCTTCGGACACGTCCTGTCGGCCTATGCGAGGTTGACCGGCGCAAGCTCCGGCTGGGCGCGCGATGCCGAAGCGGAGCTGCGCAAGGCCCACGAGGGGGCGCAAGCCGGGCTCGCCGTGGGTGACCCGACCGGCATGGCCAATACGGTCGAGGCCGCGATCCTGATGACCCAGGGTCGCGGAGAAGAGGCCCTGGCGTTGATCGAGGACGCGGTGATCCTCCGGCCCACGTGCGACGCCACGTTCGGCCTCCAGGGCAGCGTCCGGCGCTACCTGGGTCAGTGGGAGAAGGCGGTCGACCTGACCGACCAGGCGATGCGCCTGACCGGGGTCAACAAGCCCTGGTACCCCACGATCAAGGCATGCTCGCTGTTCATGGGCGGGCGAGTCGAGCAGGCAGCGGCGATGGCCGAGATGGTCCTCGAACACCAACCTCGCAACCTGGAGGCGCTCCTCGTGCTGGCGGCCGCCCAGGTCGAACAAGGGCTGGACCGGCGAGCCCGGGCGACGGCCGACCTGATCCGCGAGCGATACCCGACCGTCAACGTCTCGGATTGGCTGGACTCGAACCCCTACCAGGACAAGGACATGGTCGACCGCTGGCGGGCCGACCTCATCTCCGCCGGGGCGATCGTCTAGCGGCTGAGGATCCCGACGCTCGCCGCGGCCGACGGGATCGTGGCAACCCAGGACGCGATCTCCGTCCGGCGTGACGCACCGAGCTTCGCGAGGATGTGCTCCACGTGCGCGCTCGCGGTCTTCGGGGCGATCCCGAGTTCAGTGGCGATCTCCCCGTTCGTGCCACCGGCGGCGATCAAGCGGGCGACCTCCAGCTCCCGCGCGGTCAGTGGATGCCACGGCACCTCCTCGGAGACGCGGCCGCGCGTCTGCCTCGCGAGCGCATCCGCGCGATCCACGAGCGGCCGGCTGCCCAGGCGCATGGCGGCCTCGCGGACATCGGCGATGAGCGCCGGCGCCTCGATCATGCGACCCGAGCGCACGAGGCTGCCGGCCAGGTCGAGGCGCGCCCACAGCTCCTCCCAGATCCGGCCCTTCGCCTGCCAGCCCGCGATCGCTCGCTCAAACGAGGATCTCGCGACCCCGACCGAGCCGTCCGAGGCCGCGACCAGCCCGCGGGCGTGGTCAATGACAGGGAACGCCAGCCACTCCACGGGACCAAGGAAGGCGGCGCAACGGTCGACCCAGCGCGCAGCGTCGGCGGGGCGACCGGCGGCGAGCAGCGCACGCGCGCCCGACAGGGCGATTGGAGCGAATTGACCGCGCTCCCCCACCTGCTCCGCCAGCGCCAGGGCGGCTTCGGAGGCGTCGATCGCGGCCCCGGCCTCACCTGACAGGAGCGCGACCTCGATCGTCCCCCAGGCGGCGGCGAGTTGGAAGTCGGGGGCACCGTACGCCTCGGCGAACGCATGGGCCGCAGTGAGTTGCCGGCGCGCCTCTGGGAGGTCCCCGCGCCCGAGCGCGACGTAGGCGAGCGGCCAGCGCGCCATCGCGGCGGCGCGGAAGCTCCCCTTCGCCATCATCGCTTGCGCGGCTTCGCCGACAGCATCGTCCCATCGGCCGTCGCCCCACGCGACCAGGCCGCCGACCGCGCGCATGATGTAGGAGCAATACGACTGCTCGATCGAGTCGGCATACGCGATCCCCTCGCCGATCCATGTCGCCGCCTGCCGATAGTCGAGGATGCCGATCGCCGCGGTCGCGCCGAGACGGAAGTTCGTGATGCTGGTCTCGTCGAGGGCCCGCTCACGAGCGACCTCGGCGGCGGCCTCCATTGTCGCGAGTCCCTCGGCGATCCGGCCCTCGGACATCGCGATCTGCCCGTCGAACGAGTCGATCGTGAGCGTGAGGTCGGGGTCGTCCAGCGCACCAGCTTCGGTGCGCGCGGCGGCAAGCGCCTCGCGCGCCAGCCGCAGGTCGCCGGCCTCGTGGGCCGCAAGGGCCCGGGTCAGCAGGATGTTCGATCGGATCGAGCGGACCTCCTCGTGCGCCGGCAACTGGTCGAGCTCGGTGAGGGCGGCGTCGATCATCTCGAACCGCTTCGTGAGGGAACCCGCGTTCCGCCGTTCGATCCCGAGGAGATCGGGCAGGATCGCGGCGGCACGAACCCGGTCGCCCGTTGCCAGGGCGAGATCGCGCGCGGTGAACGCCCACCGGCGCCAGGCGTCGATCTGTTCGCGGGCGCCTGCCTCCGCCATCGCCTCGCGGTAGATGCCGATCGTCTCGTCTGGCGGGAGGTCTGAGGGCAGGTTGTTGATCGCCCGACGGTAGAGGCCGAACGCCTCCTGGTGGGCAATCACTCTCGCGGCCGCACGGGCGCCGGCCAGGGCAGAGCGGAACGCCTGAGAGCGCATCCCGGCCCGCTCGTAGTGGAGCGACGCGTGGACCTCCGACTGGCCGTCGAGCTGCATCCCGAACTCTGCCGCCCTGGCGTGCAGGCGCCGGAGATCGGCCTCCGCCAGCGTCCGGTAGAGCGTGTCGCGCAGCACCTGGTGGCGGAAGTCATAGAGCCCCCGCGACCCCGGCCGCTCGAGGAAGTCATGCTCGATCAGTTCGCGGAGCGGTGCGGTCAGGGCGTCGACCGGGGCATCCATGATGCCGGCCAGCACCTCGGGCACGAAACACCGTCCGATGACGGCGCCCGACCGGGCCACCTCCTGCGCCTCGGGCGACAGCCGGGCGATCCGCTGGAGGACCGCGTCACCGAGCGTCTCCGGGACGGCCGCCTCGAGGATGGCGGTGCTGTCTGTCCGCTGCGACTCGTCCAGGGCGCCGAGCAGCTCCTCGATGTGGAGCGGCACGCCGTCCGTTCGATCGTAGACCGCCTCGACCACCGCTCGATGCGCCGGCAATCCGGTCCCGAGGATCACCGTCGTCATCAGCGCCGTCTCGTCGTGCGTCAGCGGCGCGAGTCGCGCCTCCACCGCCATCCGCTGGGAGAGGAGCCGCGCACGCCACGGCCGAAGGATTGACGCCGGGGCCAACTCGTCTGTTCGATAGGCGCCCACGAGGAAGAGCGGGCGCTCGCGCGTCGCGCGCGCGAGTTCGGCAAGGATCTCGAGGCTCAGGTCGTCGGCCCACTGGAGGTCGTCGAACGAGAGCATCAGCGGCCGGTCGGTCGCCCCGACGATCAGGTCGACGGCCCGGAGGACCAGGGTCCGGCGGCGCGGAGCGCTCGCCTCGAACGTCTCCGTCGCGAGCTCGAGGAGTTGCCGCCCAAGGTCGTCGAAGCCGGGCATCCGGACCATCGTCCGTGCGAGGTCGAGGAGGGACGCGCCCGGGACGTCACGGTCCTGCGGGGCGACGAGCCCCTCGCTCGCCCGAAACCCGGTGGCGATCGCCTTGCGCTCGATCGCCGAGATCAAGCGGGACTTCCCGATGCCGGCCTCGCCGGCGAGCAGCAGGAACTGGCCGCGACCCTGGGCAGCCTCGGCGATGCGGCGCTCGGCCTGATCGAGCAGGTCGTCGCGGCCGACGAGGATCGGCGAGAGGAGGGGGCCCAGTCGCGTCATGGTCAGGAGTCTAGGCCCACTGTCCAGCCCGGCATCGGTCGAACGACCTATGCCGGCCAGTGAATCGCCGACGACATCCGAATGCGCCTCGGCCGCAAGACCGATGACGCGTCACGACCATCGGAAGAGTCTTCGGGACAACGGGTCCGGTGCGGGCCCCAAAGGCACGGAGGATGCGAATGGCGAGGTTCATGGACGTCCACTCCGGGTTCGTCGGGGTGACGGCCCAGCAACTCAAGGAAGCGCACGAGCGCGACCTGGCGATCGAGGTCGAAGAAGGCATGCACTTCGAGCGCGCCTGGCTCGATCCGGAGAGCGGCAAGGTCTTCTGTCTGTCGACCGGACCGAGCAAGGAAGCGCTGATGCGCGTCCATGAGCGCGCCGGCCACCCCACGGCAGAGGTCTACGAGATCCCTGTCGAAGTCGCCTGACTTGATCTGATTGCACGAGACTCGAGAAGAAGAAGGAGGCCCGTCTCGCGAGAGGCGGGCCTCATGCCGTCATCAGAGCACACAGTCCAGGCCAGATCAGCGCCACCCGTCCTCCGTGTGGCAGGATTCGTGGCCTGATGGGTAGGTTGCAGAGCCACGACGAGTACCTCGCGCAGTTCCCGGAGCCGCAGCGGGGCGTCCTGCAGGAACTCCGCGAGACGATCCGCGCCGCGGCCCCGGAAGCGACCGAGACCATCGCCTACGGGGTACCGACGTTCAAGGTCGGGAAGCGGAACCTGGTCCACTACGCCGGGTTCAAGAACCACTGCAGCTTCTTCCCGGGAAGCATCGCGACGACGGACAGGTTCATCGAGGAGCTCGGAGCGTATCGGACCGGGCGAGGCACGATCCAGTTCACGGTCGAGGCGCCTCTCCCGGCGGACCTCGTGACGCGGTTCGTCAAGGCACGGCTCGCAGAGGAGGCGGCACGCTCACGAAAGTAGCGCCCGGATTCCTGGAGCCCGGGGTCACCCCGGTGCGATGTTGTGGTTGGAGCGGAAGAGGTTGTCCGGGTCGTACCGCAGCTTCAGCTGGCGCAATCGGGCGTACGTGGGCGCAGGGTAGGCGCCGCGCACGGCTTCGGCGCCCTCGTCGCCCATGAAGTTGACGTAGGTCGTCGCGTCGCTGGTGGGCAGCTCGGCGAGGAAGGCCGCCGTCCAGGCATCGTGCTCCGCGGCCCGACTGAGATCCTCGTACGGCGTGATCAGCCACAGGATGGCGGGTCGATCGCGCCACCTGAACGCCGTTGCGTCGCCCGGGACCCGCGCCATCTCGCCGCCGAACACGCGCACCTGCACCAGCGCCTCCGGCGCGCTGGGGTGCGCGAGCCGGCGCAGGATCACCTCGATCGTCGCGTCATCGAGAGCGTCGACGAACAGGGCGCGGCTGGAGACTCCCCAGGTCCCCACCTGGTCGCGATCGACCGGGTAGAACAGGTCCGTGTACGGCTTCCAGGTCACGGTGTCGTTGATCGGTGACCCGAGGGCACGCAGCGGCGCCAGCGCCTGCTCCCCTGCGTCCTGCGAGCCGGACCACACGAGGGACAGGTAGACGACCGGGCGTCCGCGATGCTCGTCGGGGATCGCCGGGTCGTCCGGCCCGAGCATGACGTTGGGCATCGCGGTCAGCTCGTCGGGGGCGGCGAGCAGGGCGGGGATCATGTTGCGAAGCACCTCGCGCGTGGCCGGCAGGACGATGTCGCCCGCGAGGACGTTGACCAGCGGGTGGAGCCGGAACTGCAGGCGCGTGACCACGCCGAAGTTCGCCCCGGCACCACGAATGGCCCAGAACAGGTCCGGCTCCTCGTCGGCGCTCGCGGTCCTCAGCCGGCCGTCCGCGGTGACGATCTCGACCGCGAGCAGGCTGTCGATCGTCATCCCGTGCTTGCGTGCCAGCCAGCCAACCCCGCCACCGAGCGTGATCCCGGCAACGCCGACGGATCCTGTGTCGCCGAAGGGCGTGACGTAGCCCTGCTCGTGGGTGGCGGCCGTGTACTCGCCGGCCAGGATGCCCGCATCGGCCCATGCGGCTTGAGCGGCGGCGTCGATCTCGATGCCACGCATGGCCGACAGGTCCAGGACCAGCGCCCCGTCGCCCGTGCTGTGGTTGGCCATGCTGTGGCCGCCGGCCCGCACGACCAGGGGCAGGCCCGTCCGGCGAGCGTGGGCGATCACGAGCGCCACATCCCCCGCGTCGATCGGCCGGACGATGAGGGCGGGATGCCGGTCAGCCGCCGCGTTGTGGACCCGGCGGGCGTGGTCGTAGTCGCGATCGCCGGGTGCGAGCACCTGGCCTCGAAACGCGCGGTCGAACCCCTCGGCGTTGCGCACCATCTCGTCAGCCAGCATAGTCGAGTGCTCCCTCCTGGCGGGCGCCATCCGGCGCCGCTCTCGCAAAACCCTATGACCTCAAGTGCACTTGAAGTCAAGGGGCGAATTCGAGATCATTGACGCATGCCGCTGCTGCCCGACCAGCTCCCGATTGGCGACCTCGCCGCGCGCAGTGGCGTATCGACGTCGGCGCTTCGTTTCTACGAGACCAGGGGCTTGATCCAGGCGAGCCGCAGCGAGGGCAACCAGCGACGCTACACGCGCTTCACCCTGCGCCGGGTAGCGTTCATCCGCGCGGCCCAGCGCGTGGGGCTCACGCTCGATGAGATCGCGGGCGCGCTGGCCAACCTGCCGTTCGACAGAGCGCCCGCCAAGACCGACTGGGCACGGCTCAGCCGCGCCTGGCGCCCCAGGCTCGATGCGCGGATCCGGGCGATGGAGATGCTCCGCGACGAGCTGACCGATTGCATCGGTTGCGGCTGCCTGTCGCTGCGGACCTGCCGCCTGCTCAACGCGGACGATGTGTCCGCATCGGAGGGCCCGGGCTCGTACCTCCTCGAGGACCGGGTCTGACGGCTGGCCGACGTCATCTCCGCCGAGGCCAGCGCATCCGATTGACCGCCCTGCGCGCGCGGTCGGGACTGGGGAGCCTACCCGTATGCGGCGCCCGCCTCGAGGAAGGCGACGACGTTCTGCCACGGTACGTCGGGCTCATCGATGTCATATGCCGGGCATAGGACCAGCCCGGCGCGTCCGAGCGTTTCGACCCTGTCGTGCACCTCCTGGCGGATCTCCCCAAGGCTGGCGAAGGCGAACGTTGTCTGCCGACCGACCGTGCCCCAGAACGCCAGCCGGCGGCCAAACCGGCGTCGGATGCGGACCGCGTCCATGTGCTCGGGCTGCAGTGGGTTGATGCCGGCCACCCCGATTTCGACCAGATCGTCGGCAATTCGGCACGTCAACATCCTGCTTCATATGGACGCGCCCGGGGAGCGTAGCGCAGCCGAGCTTTCGGGTTGTGCTATCGATGTGATATCATCCGGCACAGAAAGGAGACATCGATGGTTACGGAACGCTCTGCCCGATCCTTCCCCGGACTACCGATTGCGCTCGCCTTGATCGGCGCGACGATCGCCCTCGTTGTCTGGTTCTCGTGGCTCATCTGGACGATGATCGAGCAAGGCGCGTTTGACGCGCTCATGTTCGTGCCGCTGCTCCTGCTGGTTCCGGTGGCGCTGGTCGCCGTCGGGCTGACGGTCGTGAGCCCCAACGAGGCACGTGCGGTCGTCTTCCTCGGTCGCTACAGCGGCACCGTCCGCCAGCAGGGATTCTGGTGGGTCAACCCGTTCACCCTGCGGCCCAGGATCTCGGTCCGGGTGCGGAACTTCGAGAGCGGACGGATCAAGGTCAATGACCACAGCGGCAACCCGATCGAGGTCGCCGCGGTCATCGTGTGGAAGGTGACCGACACGGCCGAAGCGCTGTTCGAAGTCGACGACTACGAGAGCTACGTCCACGTCCAGGCCGAGGCTGCCCTGCGGACCCTCGTCATGGCCTACCCCTACGACTCGCACCGTGACGACGAGATGTCGCTGCGCGCCAACCCCGTCGAGATCTCCGAGCAGCTCAAGAACGAGGTCCAGGACCGGCTCCAGCGGGCAGGCGTCGAGGTGATCGAGGCGAGGCTCAGCCACCTCGCGTACGCGCCCGAGATCGCCAGCACCATGCTCCGGCGCCAGCAGGCCGAGGCCGTCATTGCGGCACGGACCCGGATCGTCGAGGGCGCGGTCGGCATGGTCGAGATGGCACTCGCCGCGCTGTCCGAGAAGCAGCTCGTGGATCTCGACGAGGAACGAAAGGCGGCGATGGTGAGCAACCTGCTCGTCGTCCTGTGCAGCGAGCAGCAGACGCAGCCGGTGGTCAACACCGGGACGTTGTACAGCTGATCGACGAGCCGATGGCTCGTCGCAAGACGTACCTGCTGCGCCTCGATCCGGATGACTTCGCGGCCCTGCAGGGGTGGGCGCGGGACGAGTTGCGGAGCGTGAACGGACAGCTCGAGTTCCTCATTCG
Organism: uncultured Chloroflexia bacterium; assembly: GCA_963697415.1. GTDB lineage: Bacteria > Chloroflexota > Limnocylindria > Limnocylindrales > CSP1-4 > UBA5189. The sequence goes on along the minus strand of CAVONW010000003.1, from coordinate 1,304,274 downwards.
TGGGGCGCTCCGCGATGCCGGTCGCCTGCCGCGCCCGGGTCGCCGCCAACCGGGGGACGGGACCGACCCGGCGCGCTGACTCGCCGCGGCACCGGCCGACTGGCAGTATTCGTGATCGATGGCTTCGGTCAACCGGGATCGTCCCCCTCCTGGCTCGGGGTCAACGTTGGAGGCGACACGTGGATCCGTCGGACAAGCCAACGGAGTTCCGGGCGTCGATCGGCGGTGATCGCTCGCGGGTGCCCGCGTTCATGGTGATCGCCGCGGCCGTCCTCCTGGTGGGCCTCGGGTTCATCACCAACCTGACCGGCGAGGGGACGGACCAGGCGTCGTCGCCCCTCCCAAGCGCCAGCGCTCCGGTTGCGGCCGCAACGCCGCGTCGCACCTCAAGCCCGGCACCGGTGCCCACGCCAGTACCCACCCTCGCGCCCTTCGCCGCGCCGGTCACCACAGCCGAGCTCTCCCCGACCGGGATGCTCGTCGCCGACACCGGTAACCCGGCCACCGGGAGTCTGATAGCCGACGCTGACGGCACGGTCTGGACGACCCGCGCGGGTGGAGTCATCAACCTGGACCCGCAGACGGGTCGCAGCCGCGAGTGGACCCTCGCCGACGATCCGGCGTTCGCGACGGCTTGGTTGGCGCCGGCGAGGCAGGGCGGCGTCTGGCTCGTGAGCCAGGGGGTGATCCGACTGTTCGACGGGGAGCGGTTCCAAGCGGTCATCGAGACGCCCGACGGGGTCTGGTCCGTCGTCGAGAGCTCCGACGGCAGCCTCTGGGCGGCGACCGATCCGTACGGGCTGATCCGCTGGGCCGACGGAACCTGGACGAGCGACCCGCCGGGGCGCCCGAGCCGGGGTGCGTCCAGCATCGTGGTCGACGCCGGCGACAGAGTGTGGACGGCCAACTACGACCAAGGTGAGGGTGGCGAGTGGTTCCCGCGAGGTATCTCCGCCTGGGACGGGTCTTCCTGGACCAACTTCACTTCTGACGATCTGCCCGGGGTAGCTTCCTTCGGGCGCTCGATCCCAGCGCTGTTCGCCGGCGGCGACGGCAGCGTCTGGGTTGCCATAGAGAGGGACCTGGCGCGGTTCAAGGCGGGCGACTGGACCAGCTTCGTGCTGGAGGATCTGGCGGGCAACGCGTCGTTCAGCGCCGTCGGCGCCGACGGCAAGGTCTGGTTCGTCCGGGACGACTGCGAGACGTGCGCGGTCCAGATCCAGGTGTTCGACGGGTCTGCCGTGACGATCTATGACGATGCGGACGGGCTGCCCGGAGCGGATGACGTCGAGTGGCCTGGGGCGACCGTTCTGCCCGGTCCGGGTTACGCCCTCGCAGCGACAGAGGCCGGACTGTATCGGCTGGCGGACGGGTCATGGCAGCGGCTCGAGATATCGACGCAGCCTGGGCAACCGGCGCCCGGATCGAGCCCGCTGGGCCGAGGGGTGGCGTTCGGATTCGGGATGACGCTCGCGGCGACGTCGCGCACTGAGGTCTGGGTAGCGGTCGAGAGTCGGGCGACCGGCGCTCCGCAGGAGGGCGGACTGTTTCGGTTCGACGGCACCACCTGGCACCGGGAGCAGCTGCCAACCGAGACGACCGTCGGGCAGGCGGCGGTCGCTCCGGACGGGGCGCTCTGGGTCGCCACCGGCTCCGGCCCGCTGGTCCGTCGCAATGGCATCTGGTCCAATCTGGGTGCCATGGTGGAGCGTGTGGTGCCCGAACCGGCCGTGGACCGCCACGGCTGTGGCGGGGCCGTCTTCATTGGTCATGACGGGGTCGCGTACTACGCTGGACCGCGCTCGGGTAACCAGCTGGTGGCCCTCCAGGCGGTCGGCGGCGGATGGGTTCCGAGTCTCTATCCCGCGCCGTCGCTGGATGACGTGTGTTCGGCGAGGCTGGCGGCGACCGCCGACGGCACGATCTGGCTCCTCCAGCGTGGGTGGGGCAACACCCTGTCGCGCGCAGCTGGGCGGTCGTGGGAGACGGTCTCCCTGCCGCCCGCCGATCAGCCGGACGCGGATGTCTACCCATCTGCGATCGCGGTCGACCGCGACGGAACACTGTGGGTGACGACCACCACGTGGGATCCGAGAGGCAGCTCATCGCACACCGACCTGATGCAGCAGGTCGAAGGGCAATGGGTGCGCCGTGCTGGCAATTTGGGCATCGACTATGTCAATGCGCTCGGGCAGATCCCCGACGGGTCCCTGATCGCCGTCGGGGACGGGATCGCCGTGTTCGACGGGCAGGCATGGCGCCAGCCGTGGCGCGGCGTCTGGCTCGACGCCGTGTCGGTTGCGCCCGACGGTGCCGTGTGGGTCGCCGGCCCGAACGTGTACCGGCTCCCGCCGCTGTTGCCGTAGATGGTTCCGTCCTCGGCGGCAGTCCCAGTCGAATTGATCAGCCGAGGGCGCGCTTGATCGCCGTCACGTCGGGGCCACCAATCACGAGGCGTCCGTCGACGGTCACGTAGAGAAGATCGACATTGACGCCCTCGTCGGCGAGCCGGCGCAGGAGACCGGCCCCGGCGCCTGCCTTGTTCTCGACTGGGATCAGCGCGACCTGCTGCTCCCCGAGCAGCTCAAACCCGGCGTCGATCAGGGCGCGGCGCGCCCGCTCGGCGTCGAGAACCAGGACGTGGAAGACACCTCGGTCGCCGCAGATGTACCCGCAGGCGCCCTCGATGTTGACCCCGGCCCGACCGAGCACATCGCTCGCTTGGGCGAGCGCGCCGGGACGGTCGACGAGGGCCACGGTCAGATCGGTTGCCATCGATGACCTCCCGGATGCTGCGATGGGTCGATCGATCGTACGGTGCCGGTCAACGGAACCCGGATACCCGGCGGACTGATCTCAGGTTGGATCAGTCGGCCGTCCGAAGCGGCTGTGCTCGGCTCCAGGCCTCGTGCAGTCCAAGGCCGGCGACCCAGCGGTCGATATACGCGAGGTCGAGGGAGTCCCGGCCGATGTCGAGCATGGCGGCAGCGTCGCTGAGCTGCCGGTCCGAGCCGCTGGACACGGCCCATTCGAGCTTGGCGATGATCGTGTCCTCTGGACTGGCGATCCAAGCGGTGGTGCCGAGAAGATTTGCGCGGGTCCGCCGGTCAAATTCCTCCTGCGAGAACGGCCGGTTCCTGCGGATCAGGAAGTCCACCTTCCAGCCACTCGTGGCATCGATCGCGTTGAACTGCGTCCGTCCGCCGAGCGCGGCGACCGCCGCGTCCGGGTCGACATACATCCCAGCCTCCTGGATCTCCGCGACGAGCCGGTTGATCGCCACTGGATCGGGATCGATGACGATGTCGAGGTCGCGCGTGGATCGTGGTTCGCCGTGGTACGAACTCGCGACGGACCCGGTGACCATGTAGGCGACGCCGGCTCGCTCCAGTTGTCCGATCGTGGCAGCGAGGAGCGCTGCGAGGCTCACCGTGCCGTGGAGATGCGCCGGGCACCACCGGCGGATGCAGTGCCGTGGCCGAGCAGGATCCCGACCAACTCCGCCCGAACCTGGTCATCAGAGTATTCCGGGTGACGTTGTCGGATCCCGGACTCCGTGATCGTCCGGATCTCATCGCTCATCTCTGCCGCCACCGCCAATCTGTCGTCGGGCGTCATCCGTCGAAACGTCTCGCGCTGACGTTCAAGGGCCGCCTTCGACGTGTCGAGCAAGGGCATCGCAGGCAACTGTAGCGCGGCGTGGGCCAGCGAACAGCCCGAAGGCTAGAATCGGGACGGACCGCACGATGGCGCGGCGGCCGAAGCAGATCGGAGGCGATCGCGTGACGGCGGCGAGGGGCATAGCGGAGAAGGATGCGTCCCGCGCACAGCCGGAGCCGTTGCCGGATCGCGCCCGGGTGGTGATCGTGGGCGGCGGCGTCATCGGCGCGAGCATCGCCTACCACCTGACGAAGCTCGGCTGGCGGGACGTCGTGCTGCTGGAGCGGCGGCAGCTGACGGCCGGCACGACGTGGCACGCGGCCGGTCTCATCACGGGCGCGGGCATGACCTCGGAGACGCTCGTCTGGATGGCGCGCTACACGCGCGAGCTGTGCACGACCATCGAAGCGGAGACGGGCCAGGCGACCGGCTTCCGACCCATCGGTCACCTGTCGGTCGCGACCACGCCTCGACGGCTGGAGGCCCTCCGGCGAGAAGCTGCGTTTGCACGCGGATTCGGCGTCGACAACCAGGAGATCTCCACGGCTGAGTTCGGACGGATGTGGCCCGCGGCCAGGACCGACGACATCCTCGCCGCCTTCCACGTTGCCGAGGACGGCCGGGTCAACCCCGCCGACCTGACCATGGCCTACGCGAAAGGCGCCCGGATGGGTGGGGCGAGGATCGTGGAGCACGTCGCGGCGATCGGCGTCACGCAGGCGCGCGGCCGCGTGACCGGCGTCGTCACGGATCGCGGGACCATCGAGGCCGAGTTCGTCGTCAACGCGGCCGGCATGTGGGCGCGCGAGTTCGGAGCGAGCGCCGGTGTGTCCGTTCCGCTCCAGGCGGCGGAGCACTACTACCTCATCACCGACACCGTTCCCTGGGCGCATCCGGACCTGCCGGTCGTCGAGGAGCCGGACCGCTTCGGCTACTACCGTGAGGAGGGCGGCGGGATCATGGTTGGGCTGTTCGAGCCCACCGCCGCCCCGTGGTCCGTGGACCGCATTCCGGCGGAGATCGAGTTCGCCAGCCTGCCACCGGACTGGAACCGCATCACGCCCTTCCTGTCGACGGCCCTGGATCGCTTCCCCTCGCTCCACGACGCAGGGATCAGGACGATGTTCTGCGGGCCGGAGAGCTTCACCGCGGACAGTTCGCCCATGCTCGGCGAGGCGCCCGAGCTCGGTGGCTACTTCGTGGCGGCCGGCCTGAACTCGCTCGGCATCCTGCTCAGCGGCGGCGTCGGGAGCGTGATTGCACGGTGGATCGCGGACGGAGTATCGCCCGTCGACGTCACGGGCATGACCGTGGATCGGACCCAGGCGTTCGAGACAAGCCGGCGCTTCCGGGCAGACCGGACCGTCGAACAGCTGGGCGCGCTATTCGCGCACGGCGTCTGGCCGAACTGGCACCATCGGACCGCGCGGGATGTTCGCCGCTCCGTCGTCCACGACCGGCTGGCGGCGGCCGGAGCGCACTTCGCGGCGTCGTCCGGCTGGGAGTACGCCGAGTGGTTCGCGGGGCCGGACGCGCACCCGGAGATCATCCCTGGCTTTGGCCGCGACGCGTCCTTCCAACTCCAGGCCACCGAGCACCGAACCATCCGCGAGGCGGTGGGGATGCTGGATATGTCACTGATGGCCAAGTTCCTCGTCCAGGGGCGCGACGCGGAGAAGGTCCTCAACCTCGTGTCCGCCAACGATGTCTCGGTCTCCGTCGGGCGCATCGTCTACACCCAATGGCTCAACAGGGCCGGCGGCATCGAGGCCGACCTGACGGTCACCCGCCTGGCCGAAGATCGCTTCCTGGTCGTCGTGACGGACCTCATTCACCGGCGAATTGCGCCGTGGATCGAGCGGAACGCGCCGGCCGGGACGCACGTGACCGTCACCGACGTCACATCGGGGACCACGTTGATGACCGTGCAAGGACCGCTCTCGCGGGAGCTCCTGTCACGCCTCACCAGCGCGGACCTGTCCAACGAGGCGTTTCCGTACATGACCGCGCAGGAGATCGATCTCCACTACGCGCGCCTGCTCGCCATGCGGGTGACCTACGTCGGTGAGCTGGGCTGGGAGCTGCACGTCCCGGCCGAGCTGGCACTCACCGTGTACGACGCGCTGCTCGAGGCCGGCGCCGACCTCGGCTACCGCAATGTCGGGATGGGTGCGCTCGGCAGCCTGCGCCTCGAGAAGGCCTACCGGGACTACTGCCTCGACATCGACAACAGCGACAGCCCGCTCGACGTCGGGCTCGGATTCGCGGTGGCGTGGGACAAGCCCGGTGGCTTCATCGGGCGTGACGCGTTGCTCGCGGCGCGCGTCCCCGGGCCGCCGAAGCGACGCCTGGTCCAGGTGCTGCTGGACGACCCCGAGCCGTTCCTGCACGGGGGCGAGCCGGTGCTCCGGGACGGCCGCTGGCTCGGGTACGTCCGCGCCGGCGCCTACGGGCACACGCTCGGCGGGGCCGTGGGGCTGGCGACGATCGAGGACGAGGCGGGGCTGCCCGCCGAGGCGATCGAGCACGGGCAGTTCGAGATCGACGTCGCGGGCGCTCGTTACCCGGCGCGAGCTTCCATCCGGCCGATGTACGACCCGGACCGCCTCCGAATCAAGGCCTGATCAAGGGCTGGTCGACGGGACGCGTCGGCGGCCCCGCAGGGCCCGGCCCTTGGCGCGATTGCCACAGATCGCCATCGAGCACCAGATCCCGGAGTGGTTCCGCGACGCGTCGTAGTACGCCCAGCGACAGGCGTCATTTCGGCAGACCTTGAGGCGGGACCACGTTCCGGCGACCGACGCAACCGAGATCTCCCCGAGAATGCCTCCGATTGCCCCGGTAACGCCGGATTTGTTCGACCGGAGGGTAGCCTGACCATCCGCCTCGAAGGCGACGGTCAGCGGGCTGGACCTGGCTGTCTCGTGCAGGAAGCCGAGCGCCGCATCGTCGGGCTCGCCGCGATCGCGGCACGTGACCACGTCCCGAAGTGCCTCCCGAACGGCGACCAGTCGCTCGCGGTCACTGTCGGTGACACGAGCTCCGGCGAACGGCAGATCGTGGGAGCGGAGCCACGCCTCGACTCCAGCAAGGGTGGCGAACTCGTCAGTTCCGGCTTCGATGTCGGACGAGTTGAGGAACGAGCGGACGAGTTCCAGCCCACCCGGCGCCGGCTCTCGCCTGCTCGCGGACTGGGGTGACATCGCGACACCTCGACCGACTGCGGCCACAGTTGCGTCAACACCATCCATCTCGCTTGACAGGTTAGCACCGGTCCCCTAGACTCGCAAGCACATAACCAGTCAAGTGCGTACGGTGGTGACCACGTGCATAGCTCGGCGTTTCGGAATTTGTGGTTCGGCCAGACTCTCTCGCTGTTCGGGTCCCAGGTCACCTTCCTGGCCCTGCCCCTGTCCGCGATCCTCGTCCTGCACGCCTCGCCGTTCGAGATGGGGCTGCTGGCTGCCGTCGAGTACGCCCCGTTTCTGTTCCTGACGCTGTTCGCCGGCGCCTGGATCGATCGCATCCGGCGCCGGCCCGTCATGCTCGTCGCGAACCTGGCACGGGCGGGACTGATCGGTGCGATCCCCGTCGCGGCCGCCTTGGGGCTCCTGTCACTCCCCCTCCTGGCCGTGGTGGCGTTTGCCGCCGGCTGCGGCGCGGTGGTGTTCGAGGTGGCCTTCCTCGCGTACGTCCCATCGCTGGTCGGCCGGGACCGGCTCACGACCGCGAACGCACGGCTGTTCTCGAGCGCCTCTGCCGCAGAAATCGCCGGCCCGGGACTGGCGGGCGCGCTGGTGTCGCTGGTCGGCGCACCGTTCGCCCTTGCCGCCGACGCCCTGAGTTATCTCGTTTCGGCCGGCAGCCTGGCCGCGATCCGGCACCCGGAACCCGCGCCCGCGGCCAGATCCGGGCGTGATCTTCGGGCGGAGATCGGCGAAGGTCTCCGGGTCACGTTCGGCCAGCCCATCCTTCGCGCCTTCGCGTTCGAAGCGGCGACGTTCAACCTGTTCTGGGCGCTGTTCAACGCGGCCTTCCTGCTGTTCCTCACCCGGGAGCTGGGTTTCGCGCCGGCGCTCGTCGGGTTGATCTTCGTGGTCGGTGCCGTCGGCTCCCTGGCGGGTTCTCTGGTCGCGGGCCGGCTCGCGGCTCGGCTTGGTCTCGGGACCACGATTCTCGGAGCGATGATCATCGCGTGCAGCGTCTATCTCGCGATCCCGTTCGTCGACGACTCCTCGCCGACCACCGTGGGTGTCCTCGCACTGGTCCTCGCTGTCGCCGGCGCGTTCGTGGCCATCACGGTCATTCACGTCATGACCATCCGCCAGACGGTCACCCCGAACCACCTGCTGGCACGGATGAACGCCAGCTATCGGACCCTCGGCTACGGCGTGATGCCCCTCGGCGCGCTACTGGGAGGAATCATCGGCGAGGCGTTTGATCTGCGAAGTGCATTGGCGGTCGGCGCCATCGGGATCGCCTGTGCGCCGCTGTGGGTCGTGTTCTCCCCGGTACGTCGAATCAGGCGGATCGAGGATGTGGAACCCACGGCTCCCGGGAGGCTCGCGACGATTCTCCCTCCAGACGTGAGAACCCGGCGATCGGGTCCCGCCCCGGTCGCCGGGTCATTGGGCGCTATCGAGTTACCAGAGGAGTTGCGCCTTCGGGCGGCTCCGCCTTGAGCCGGCCCTACCCGCCAGCGGCAGGGCCCGTCTGCTTCGTCCGCGTGGTGACGTAGATGTCCTGCTGCGAACCGACGCGGAACGAGCCGAAGTACAACGTGGTCCCGTCCCAGGACAGGGACGGCCGCAGGTCGTTCGCGGTGCTGTTGACAGCGGGACCCATGTTCACCGGCGGCTCCCATGGGTGCGACGTGCTCGCGCGCGTCGCCGTCCACAGGTCGATCCCGGCAGACCCGGACCGGTTCGAGTCAAAGAAGATCTCGAGCCCGTCGCGGCGAAGGTTCGGACGATTGTCGTTCGAAGCCGTGTTCAGGCCGGGCGCCAGGGTGGCCGGGCCGAACGAATTGCCATCGAACGCGCTCACGTAGATGTCCGAGTCCGTGCCACCCGCGGCGAAGCCGCCGGGGCGCGTGCTCGAGAAGTAGAGCTCGGTCTCGAGCAGATACGGGCTCGCCTCCGCGGCCGAACTGTTGACGGTGCAGCCGAGGTTCTGCGGCTCCGCCCAGCCCCGGGTTGCATGCAGCCGCGTCATGTAGAGGTCGTCGTTGGCCGTGGACCCGCAGTAACCTGGGCGGTTGCTTACGAACAGGAAGGTCTTCCCGTTGCGGTGCGCCGACGGGCAGAGCTCGTCAGCCTCCGTGTTGATCGCCTCGAAGTTGACCGGGTCGCCCCACGCACCGTTCTCACCGCGCTCGGAGTACCAGATGTCGAACCCTCCCACTCCGTCGGAGCGAGTGGACGCGAAGTACAGGATGTCGCCCCGCTGGGAGACGAAGGGGCAGCCTTCGAGCGCCGTCGTGTTCAGGTTCTCGTGGGTGCCGACGATCGACTCGGCGTTCACCGGCGGCGTCCACCCGCCGAAGTTCATCGCGTACGCGGCGGTGGCCATGGCGAGGACGGCGACCGCACTCGCGACAGCAGTGCCGATGGCCCGTGGGATGCGCATTTCGGCTCCTCCAGCGATCGGTATACCGATCGCTCAACTCCGGATCGGTTCTCCTTGCCCCAGACAGAGCAGCGGAAGGTCACTCAGCGACACGACCCCCGCTGGCGATGTGGAGAGCATCCGCTCTCAAACCCCTTGTGCCTATTCGCCGTTCGGCGTACTTTCTCCGGCACGATGCAGCTGCGCCGAGTCGATCTCCAGGCGATCCTGGGTTTCCTCGCCGATGTCGGCGGCCTCGAGTTCGACGAGCTGGTCCCCGTCGAAGTCCTCGCCCGCCTGCAGTACCTCGTGGCGTGCGATCACGTCAGCTTCCAGGAGATCGACGTTCGCGCGAGGCGCTTCGGCGCCACGACATGCTTCCCCAGCCACGACGAGGCCGGCCACGACCCAGACGACGACGCGCTGTACTGGACCGTGGGGCCCTGCCCGATCGACGCCTACCGCGAACGGACCGGCGATCTGTCGGCGGTCCGGATGTCCGACGTGATCGGCCGGCAGCAGTATCACGAGCTGCCCATCTACAGGGAGTACAACCGGCCGTTCGGAATCGAGCACATGGTCGATCTTGGCCTCAGCGCCGGGCCAGACTTGCATCGCTCCATCCTCCTGTTCCGGGGGCCAGATGTCCGCGACTTCTCCGAGCGAGACCGCGCCGTACTCGAGATGCTCCGACCGCATCTCGAGGGCCTCCAGGCACGTGCGGCGGCGCGACGGCGTTCGTGGGACGAACCCGTGACGCTCGGCGATGACAGCAGGTCCCGCGCCTGGGCTTCGCTGACGCCCCGGGAGCGCGAGATCCTCGCCCTGGTGGCGGAAGGCAGGACGAACGCACAGATCGCCACACGGCTGTGGGTCGCGCCGAGCACCGTCAAGAAGCACCTGGAGCACATCTACGAGAAGCTCGAAGTCGGCGGACGGACCGCGGCCGCGCTGCGCATGCATCCGATCTCGGTGGCCGAGCTGACCGGGCGGCAGGCCATCTAGCCCCCCGCTTGCTCCGGGCTCCATCCGAGTCGACCTGCGTCGAGCCCGATCGGACGTCCGGGCTCAGAGGGGCGGGGTGGTCGGAGGGAGGAACCTGTGGCTCGTGTGCGCTTCGTAGCCAGCCGCCATGGCGAAAAGGGTCGGCTCGGCGAAGGGCCGGCCCATCAGCTCGAAGCCCATCGGGAGTCCGTCGGCGTCGAACCCGGCGGGGATGGCGATGGCCGGTAGGCCGCCGAACCCAGCCGACTGACAGTCGAAGGGCGATACGTCGACGCCGATCGGGGCCGCCGTGGTCCGGGACTCCGGATAGAAGATGGCGTCGAGATTGTGTTCGTCCATGAGGGCGACGACCTTGTCACGAAAGACAGGACGCGCTTCCAGCGCTGCGAGTCGCGCAGGAAAGTCCGGCGTCTCCACCGCCAGTTCATCGCGGAGCATCGCCTCGAACATCGGGTCGACGCCCAGATCCACGAGTTCCTGCAGCGACCGAACCGGAGCGGCGGGCTGGGCGGCAAGATAGTCGTCAAACGCGGCGTGGAACTCGTAGAAGATGGGGCCGACATCGGCACCGAACGGCAGCGTGACGTTGGCGACCTCGGCCCCGTTGGCCACCAGCTCGTCGATGGCCTTCTGCATCAGCCACTTCATGTCGCCGCTCAGCGAGAAGCTGACCAGTCCGATGCGTCGGCCTGACAACCCATTCGGATCGACAGCGCCCAGGTAGGACGCTTCGACCGGCACGGTCGTAGGATCTTCGGGATCCACCGCGGCCGTTGCGTCCAGCACGATCGCGAGATCCACGACGCTGCGGGCCATCGGCGCCATCGTGTCCAACGTGGTCGACAACGGGATGAGGCCGGAGCGCGATGTGAGGCCCTCCGTTGGCCGCAATCCATACAGGTCGTTGAGCACGGCCGGGAAGCGGACCGATCCACAGCTGTCCGTCCCGAAGCCCGCGACGGCAAAGTTGGCGGTGACCGCCACGGCGGTGCCTCCGCTTGAGCCGCCGGGATCCCGGCTCAGATCGTAGGGACTGAGGGTCTGTCCGCCGAGGGTCGACAGTGCGCGGAACCCGTTGGCGAACAGTTCCATGTTCGTCTTGCCCAGCATGATGGCCCCCGCCTCGCGCAGCTTCCGCACCTGGAAGGCGTCCTCGGATGGGATGAATCCCGCCAGGGCACCCGATCCGGCGGTCGTCTCCATGTCGGCGGTGTTGATGTTGTCCTTCAAGACAACCGGGATGCCGTGGAGGGGCCCGCGCGGACCCGACACGGCACGTTCGGCATCCAGGGCGGCCGCCTGGTCGCGGGCTGCCGGATTGACCACGATGAATGCGTTCAGCATCGGACCGGCGTCGTCATACGCCGCGATCCTCGCCATGTAGAAGTCGACCAGCCCGACCGCCGTGAGTTCGCCGGACTCCATCGCAGCCTGAAGTTCGGGGATCGTCGCTTCCAGTGGAAACGGGACGGGCAAGGCCACGGGTTGGCTGGGACCGACATCGTCCGGGCTGGGGCTTGCGCCGACGCTCGGCAATGCGCCGGGGCTCGCGCCGATGCTCGGCAACGGGCTGGGGCTGGAAGTCGTGGAGCAGGCGCTGAGCACCAGTAAGACCAGGGTGACACCCACCCCCCGGACAGTCCGACCGGTTCTGATCACGACCAACACCCTTTCATCGTGCTGCCAAGAACGGATTCCGAATGCGGATCCGGCTACTCGAACTGGATTGAGTCGATGATCTCGACCAGCTCCTGCTCAAGGGCAGGTGTGGCCTCTGTGGTGGTGATGCCTTCGATGAACAACAGCACCCCGTCGACGTCGATGATCCAGACGCTGATCGTGTCGCCCGTACTTGTCCCGCCCCAGAGTGGGCCACCGTACATGTCGGGCCAGGTGAAGAAGAACCCTGGTTGGCATCCGGTGTCATCACCAACGGTGAACACGACACGCTTCGCGGGGCGGCCGCCCACCGTGACATCGGTCGGCCCCGTCAGCGCGACGGGATCCGCGGGCGCACTCGCCACGGCCGCGGCGAGATCGGCTGCCGATGTCCCGGCCTCCCGGCCCACGACGTCGAAGCATGGGAAGGGGTAGGGCCCATCCGGGAAGCTCGTCCACAGAATCGAAGCCTCGGCACCCTGTGGGCCCCGGATGCTCTTGCCGATCGAGAAGGCGCCGTTGCCGCTCCAGCCATCCGACGTGGCCGTGCGCGTGCTGAACGAGAGCGGGATGCCCGCTACGTTCAAGGCGTGCCTGCCGATCTCGAGCTCGAACGGAGGGAACACCGTGGCCGGTACCGGAGCGGGCGTCCCCGAGGGCTCGATCTCGATCGAGGCGATGATGGCTTCGAGCTGCAACAGCTCCTCGGCCGATACGCCTCGGTCCACGGTCGTGATCACCAGGCGAGCGCCGTCAACGTCGATCGCGTAAACCGTTCCCGCTCCGCCCACGGGGATCGAGAAACCAAACGTGGTGTTGTTCTCCCAGATCACGTACCCGCCCCACGACCGGCACGAACCGTTTGGCATTACGGACGTGGGCTGGCTGATACGGAACCGCTTGGCCGGATAGCCGCCCAGCTCGACATCGATGGGACCCGACCCCTGGTCGCCCACGCCTGCCCAGCTCGAGAGGGCGGTCGCGAGATCGCCGGCCGTGGGTCCGAGCGAGGTGCCTTGGCAGGTGATGCTCCGGACGTCGTGTACCAGACTCAGGCTCAGGGTTGGGCCGCTGCCCCCGAGGGCATATCGGGTCAGCGTCGTGCCACCCTGTGGCGGAACGCACGGTCCCGGTTCCTGAGGGCACGAACCCCATCTCGCGGTTGCTGACAGCCAGCCGGCCGGCATCGTGAGACGGACCCGGCCACCTGGCCACGGGACGTCGTATCGACCGGGATCGATCGTCGAGTACTCGGTGGTCGACTCGACGGTGGAAGTTCGCGAGGGCGAAGGTGAAGTCCGAGCGGATTCGACCGGGCCGCCGATACTTCCGAACGACGGCAGGAGGTTGATGCCGACCACCGCAACGACCACCACGGCAGCGGCCGCGATCGTGAGCGTGGTGAGGTTCCTCACGCCCGCGATCCTCCGGATCTCCCACCAGGACAGGCGCTGGGTATTCGTGTCGAGCAATGTGAGCACGTCGTCGAGGACGCGGTCGGCGGACTCGTGCCCGTCCTCGCGCAGCCACGACCGGACGATCCGCGTAACGTCACGTTCGGGAATCCATCAGATGACCTCCCGTACCGGTGCTCGCGTGTCGGCATCGAGGGCCGCCCGCATGGCGCGCATTGCGTGATGAAGTCGAGAGTGAGCCGTCCCGGTCGCGATCCCGCAGATCTCGGCGACCCGTTCAAGGGGCAGATCAAGGAAGTGGTGCAGCACCACGACAGTCCGGTGGTCGAGTGACAGGCGGTGGAAGCCGCGCTCGAGCTGGTCCCGGTCGATGACCGAGCTCAGTCCACGGTCGGCCGCGGACTGATCGCCCGGGAGAAGCCTGAGGTCGGGAGCCCAGCGGCGTTCGCGCCGGCCTTCCGCGTAGCAGGCACGCACGAGGAGCCGGTACGACCAGGCGTCGAAGCGCGCCGGGTCGCGGAGTTTCGGAAGCTCCAGCCAGATCGTCAGGAGCGCCTGCTGCGTGGCATCCTCGGCCAGATCCAGGTCACGCAGGATCCTGCGTGCGACGGCCAGAAACCGACTCGCGATCTCGGTGGCCACGAGGGCATAGGCCCCCTTGTCACCGCGCTGGGCTCGGATCACAAGGTCGGTATCCACGCCTCTCCTGACAGACGGCACCGGCTTGAGCCGATGTGCACCGTGTATGGGTGCGGCGAGGGTCCGGATTTGTCAATCCTGTTTCGAGCCGCGATCCCGGTCCCGGGACCTTTCGCCGCTGCCCCGACCCAATCGTCCTGTTGCCGCGGTCGCTCAGTGATCCGATGATCACCCCGGTGCCGCAGTGCACCGTTCCGGTCGATTAGCCCGGGACCCAGAAGACCGCAGCCGAATACGGCGATGCCCCGAGCCAGAAGCAAACCGACCGACATCCGCGGAAGAAGCCTCCTGCTGTTGCCTCCGGGGTCCAGCCCCGTGAGGCCACGGAACGGCTCCACGTTGTCCGCTGATCCTCGGCACGACGAGGTGGAGGCAATCGCGCAGATCGGTTCGTATTCACTCGACATCGCCTCGGGACGCTGGTCGAGCTCAAAGGGCCTCGACGCGATCTTCGGGATCGATGCCGCGTTCGAGCGGTCTGTAGAGGTCTGGGCAGCGCTCGTTCATCCGGCCGACCGCGAGGCGATGGTCGCCTATTTCACGGACGAGGTGGTCGGTCACGGCCGGCCGTTCGACCGCCAGTACCGGATCGTCCGCGCCGACACCGGCGCGGAGCGATGGGTCCATGGACACGGCGCCCTGAAGCTCGATGCAGCCGGGCGACCGGTGGAGATGCTGGGCACGATCGCGGACGTCACCGATCGGGTTGCCGCCGAGGAGGAGCGGACACGGCTCATCGAATGGTTGCGTCGCAGTGAACGCAACCTCGCCGAGGCTCAGCGGATCGCTCACCTCGGGAGCTGGGAGCGGGACGTGGCGACGGGCGCCCTCCGCTGGTCCGATGAGTCGCACCGGATGATGGGAATCGAACCGGGCGCGTTCGGCGGTACGCTCGATGCCTACCTCGCCCTCGTCCATCCGGACGACCGCGTCAAGGCCGCACCCAGCCAAGCGACCTCGCGGCGGGCGATCCCGATCCGGTCGACTACCGGATCATCCGGCCGGACGGGAGCGTGCGGATCCTGCACGAGGAGGCCGAGGTCATCCGCGACGCGGCCGGCACCCCGATCCGATACATCGGCACGACCCAGGACATCACCGATCGTGTGGTGGCGGAAGGGGAGCGAGCGCGGCTCGCATCCGCCGTCGAGCAGACGACCGATTCGATCATCATGTACCGCCCGGACCTGACGATCGAGTACGTCAACCCGGCCTTCACCCGCCTGTACGGCTACGCCGCCGACGAGATCGTCGGCGGTGGCCCGGACTTCCTGACCAGCGGCCGCTACGAGCCCGTGTTCTGGACGAACCTGTGGGCATCGGTCGCGGGTGGCGTGCCCTGGACGGGCCCGATCGTCAACAAGTGCGCCGACGGCTCGCTCGTCGAGGTCGATCGGTCATCGCGGTCCTCCGCGATCCCGCCGGCCGGATCACCAACTACGTCCAGACCGGACCGCGACGTCACCCGCGAGCGCGCGCTGGAAAGTGCCCTCGAGCGGGATGCCCGGGAGCGCGAGACGATCGAGGCGGCCCTCAGCCGGATCGACCCGGAGGGCACGCCCGAGGCGATCGCCGGCTCTGCCTGCGCCGAGATCGTCGGGCTCGAGGGGATCGAGTCGGCCTGGGCGATCGTGTCTCGGCGCCGACCACGACCAGATTCTGGCCGAGGTGGGCCTGATCGGGCGCGTCGCTGACGGCCGGGACCACCGTCCCCGACGCTCGGGCGGACTACCTGCGCGAGCGCGCCGCGCGTGGGCCGTGGGCCGAGGCCTGGCGGGCCCGGCCCGAGGACGGCGCCTACGGCGAGATGATCAGCGCGACCGGGCTCCACACCGCGGTCTACGCGCCGCTCCAGGGTGCCCACGGCGTCGTCGGGGTGATCGGCTTCGGGGCCCACGACCCGGCCAATGCGGACCGGATCATCGAGCGCCTGCCGGCCCTCGCGACGTTCGGCTCGATCCTCGGCTCGCTCATCGCCCCCGCGCTCGAGTCCCGCCACCGCGAGGCCGACGCCCGGGCGACGATCGCGGCGACCATCGCGGCCGGCGCGTTCACGCCGTTCTTCCAGCCGATCGCCGATCTCCACAGCGGGGCGGTCGTCGGCTACGAGGCCCTCTCCCGCTTCACCGACGGGACTCGCCCGGACGTCATGTTCGGCCTGGCCGACCGGGCCGGGATCGGACTCGAGTTGGAGGAGGCCACCCTGGCCGCGGCCCTCGCCGCGGCCACCGTCCTGCGCCCTGCGGCCTATCTCAGCCTCAACGTCAGCCCGGCGATGATCGCCTCGGGTCGCCTCCGCCCGCTCCTCGCCGGCTCCGAGCGGCCGATCGCCCTCGAGATCACCGAGCACGTCGTCGTCGAGGACTACGCGGAGCTCCGCGCGGCGCTCACGGCCCTCGGGCCGAACGTCCACCTCGCGGTCGACGATGCCGGGGCCGGCTACGCCAGCCTGCGCCACATCCTCGAGCTCGCCCCGAACTACGTGAAGCTCGACCTCGGGCTCGTCCGCGGGATCGACACGGATCCCGCCCGCCAGGCGCTCATCGCGGGGATGACCTACTTCGCGGTCAAGCGCAAGGTCCGGCTCGTGGCGGAGGGGATCGAGACCGCTGCCGAGCTCAAGATGCTCCGTGAGCTCGCGATCCCGTACGGCCAGGGCTACCTGCTGGGCCGGCCCCAGGACGGTCGCGGCCCGGGACCGTGGCCGGAGAAGATCGCGTTCGACAAACGGTGACGCACCGATCCACTGCCAACGGCGAGCGCCCATGGCTGGGGCACACCGGCGAAACCGTCAGGCGCCTGCTGCGAGCTCCCTACCGACCGCGAGCACTTCGTCGACCAGGGCATCGGCGTCAGCGAGCGTCGTGCGCGGGTTGATAAAGCAGGGCCGGATAGCGAACCTGCCGTCCACCCGAGTGCTAGAGGTCACGGTACGTCCACGGGCCCGAATGCCATGCAGCACGTCTTCGTTCAGGGCATCCAGGCGAACATCGTCGGTCCAGCCTGCCGGCCGGTAGCGGAAGCAGCAGATCGAGAGCACCGGCTCCGCGAGCAATTCCAGCTCGTCCGACTCGCGAGCGCGCTCCGCCACCCGGCGGGCGCAGTCGTCATGCCGCACGACCCGCTCGGCCATCCCGTCGGCACCGATCTCGCGAAGGATCGCCCACACCGCGAGGCCGCGAGCCGGCGCTGAGAAATCCACGCCCCAATCGGGAGTGCCGAGCCCAAGCTCGTCGAATGGCGACCCGGGGTCAGCCTCACCCGTGGGAACGTGGCGCTCCCGGTCATAGTCGCCGGTCTCGATCGTGAACGCCCGGCCCAGGATCCCCTCGTCGCGAACGATGGCGACTCCCGTGCCCACCGGAGCCGCGAGCCACTTGTGCGGATCGATCGCGAACGAGTCATACGTCGCCACGTCCCCGTAGCGCTCGCGCACCCGGTCGTCCAGCAACCCGAAGCCGCCGTACGCCCCGTCCACGTGCAGCCAGATACCGCGCTCGTGCGCGATCTGCGCGAGTTCCGGGATCGGATCGATGCGACCCGTGTTGACATCGCCCGCGCATCCCACCAGGGCAACCTGCGTGCGCCCGGCCGCGAGGTCCTCGTCGAGGGCGGACTGTAGGAGATCGAGGTCGATCGTGCCGGATCGGTCGAGTGGGATCATCCGCAGGTTGGCGCGGCCCATGCCGAGCACTCCAAGTGCCCGTCCGACCACGTGGTGGGTCTCCGTACTTGCATACACCCTCGGCTCAACCATGCCTTCGATCCCGTCCAGCGAGGGCCGCAGACCGAGCCGCTGACCAGCGTGCTGGCGGGCCGCGCCGATTCCGATCAGGTTCGCCGTGGAGCCGCCGGAGGTGAATGTTCCGACGGACGACGCCGGAAAGCCGAGCAGCTCGATCAGCCAGCGCATCGCCAGGTGATCGACGAAGTTGCCCGCGGTCGCCCACCAGCGCTGGGGCACCGCCACCGCCTGGGCCAGGTCCGCGGCCGCCCCCACGTCGGTGGGCATCGTGGTCACCCAGCCGGAGAATCCAGGGTGTCCGACCCGCAGGCCGTTCGCGACCACCAGGTCCGCGAGTTCCGCGAGGGTCGCGTCACACCCAATGCCCGTGGCCGGCAATGTCTGATCCAGGGCCGGGCGCCAGCGCGACCGTTCCCGGGCTGGATCCGGTCCTTCAAACCGGAGGAACTGCTCCAGCGAGGACAGGATGGCGCGGATCGCGTGGCCCAGCGAGTCGGTGGCGGCGGCGTCCCGGCGGGTATCCATGAGGGCGCAGTGTAGCGGCCGGACCGGCTGGCTCCACGGCCCACGGCCCCACAGCCCACGGCCAACGGCCCTCTGGGCTCGGCCTCACAGGATCTTGGAGAAGAACTCCTGCGTGCGCGGGTGCCGAGGGCTGGTGAACATCTCCTCGGCTTCACCTTCCTCCACGATCTCGCCGAAGTCCATCATCACCATGTGCGAGCCGACCTGGCGGGCGAAGCCCATCTCGTGGCTCACGACGACCATCGTCATGCCCGAGGCGGCCAGCTCGAGCATCACGTCCAGGACCTCCTTGATCATCTCGGGATCCAGTGCCGAAGTCGGCTCGTCGAAAAGCATGGCCTTGGGGTTCATGGCCAGTGACCGCGCAATGGCGACCCGCTGCTGCTGACCGCCGGACAGGGCACCCGGCCGTTTAAGGGCCTGCTCCGGAATGCCCACCCGCTCGAGCTGGGCCATGGCGACATCGACCGCTTCCTGCTTCGAGCGCCCGCGAACCATCCGCTGGGCCAGCGTGATGTTGTCCAGGACCGACATGTGCGGAAAGAGGTTGAACTGCTGGAAGACCATCCCGATCTCGCGCCGGACTGTGTTGATGTCGGTGTCCTTCGCCTCCAGGTGCACGCCGTCGATGTAGACGGCGCCAGAGGTCGGCACCTCGAGGTGGTTCATGCAGCGCAGCACGGTGGACTTGCCCGAGCCGGACGGGCCGATGATGATCGTCACCGTGCCCTTCTTGATCCGGAGACTCGCGTCGCGAACGGCGCGGATGGACCCGAAGGACTTGGACAGGTGGTCCACGACGATTCGGTCGTCCGGCCCGAAGGCGGGTCGCTCAGCCACGTGCCAGCCTCCGCTGCAGCCACTGGACGAACAGTGACAGGACCAGGGTCATCGTCAGGTACAGGAAGGTCAGGACGAGGAAGGCCTCGTCGAAGCGGAAGGTCCGTCCGGTGTACAGGCGGGCCCCCTGGGTCAAATCCCGGACCCCAAGCAGCGTTGCGAGAGCCGAGTCCTCGAGCAGGGCGATGAAATCGTTGCCCAGGGCGGGGAGCACCGTCCGGATCGCCTGGGGAAGGATGATCGAGCGCATCGTCTGGGCGTGCGTGAGGCCGAGCGATCGGCCGGCTTCCATCTGACCCTGCGGGACCGACTCGACGCCGGCCCTGAAGATCTCGGCCATGAACGCCCCGTAGATCAGCGACAGGGCGACGATGAACCTGGCCTCCTGGGGGATCGCGTTGTTGGCGAAGCCGATCGCCCTCGACGCGATCGGTACCAGCACGAACGCGATCATCAGGATCAGCACGACGATCGGGACGCCGCGCACGAACTCGACGTAGGTGATCGCCAGGTTGCGCAGCACGAAGTTCCGCGAGACCCGGCCGAGTCCGGCGATCAGGCCCAGAACCACCGAGATGACGAACGAGACGAGCGTGATCCGGAGCGTGGTGGTGATGCCCGGGATGATGATCTCGAACGCGTTGGCGAACGAGCGATTCGTGGCAACCGTGAACGCCATCAGGGCCAGGATGGCCAGGATGGCGAACAGCCAGAGTGGCGCTTCCCTCACATCGCGGCGTCGCCAGCGGTCGATCAGCCCGAGGTCGACCGCCTCGACGCCGCCCCCTGGAACCTCAGGTCCGGTCACGCAACGCTCCCTGGGCGGAAGAAGCCCGGCAACGGCCGGGCTTCTTCATCGAACTCCTGGCTGGGTCCGCTGCTACAGGTCGTCGTAGGTGATGGTGAACTTGTCCGAGAAGAACTTGTCGGCCAGAGCGGCGAGCGTGCCGTCGGCCTCCATCGCATCGAGTGCCGCGTTGATCGGAGCCACGAGGTCCGACCCGAGCGGGAAGATGAACCCGAGCTGGTCGGATGACAGTGAGCCCTCGATCAGCCGGATCGCGTCCGCGTTCTCGCCGACGTAACCCTGGCCGGCGGTCGAGTCGATGATCACGGCGTCGACGTCCTCGTTGATGAGCGCCTGGACGGCGAACGCGAACTGGTCGAAGCCGGTGACCCGGGCTTCGCCATACTCGCCCGCCGCCGTCTCGTAGTTCGTGGTCGCGATCTGGGTCCCGACCTTGTAGTCACCGGCCTTGAACTCAGCGAGTGTGGCGAAGCGCGCCTCGTCCTTGCGGACGATCAACTGCTGCTCCACCGAGATGTAGCCGCGCGAGAACGCCACGATTTCGGCGCGGTCCGGGGTGATCGTGATGCCGTCCATCGCCATATCGAACTGGCCATCGGACACGGCCTGGATCATCCAGTTCCAGCTCGGTCTCCTCCCACTGCGCCGTGCAGTTGAGCTTCTCGCAGATCGCGGCCATGGCGTCGTAGTCCCAGCCCGCGCCTTCCTTCGTCGCGGGGTCGATGTAGTTGAACGGCAAATAGGCGTTCTCGACGGCGACCGTGATCGTGCGACCGTTGAGGTCCGGCAGGCCGGGTCCCTCGCTCGCGGCAGGGCTTGGCGAGGCGCCGCCCCCACATGCGGCGACAGCCAGGGCAAGCACCGGAAGAATCGTCAGCCATCTGGATTTCACTTGGGTCCTCCTCTTGTCGCGCACGATACAACGATCACGCAAGTTCATTCCGACCGTTCGGTAGATCTGGTCTTGGCATCCACGACGCTTCGAGTCACGTGCGCAGAGCGTGCCTCCGCGCGCGCGCACCAAAGTACGATCAGACCAAGCGTCGTCGTTGCCTCATGGAGCCATCGAGCCGCGCCGGACGGAAGGGCCAAATGGCCCGGTCAGTGCGGGTGGGTCGGCTCGGCGAGCGCGAACGGGCTCACCTGTCAGGGGCCCGACCCTGCAGCCGACCCTCGCTCACGCGCGTGGCCTCTCGTTGCCTCGTACCCGCGCACCAACTCCCGGCCCGATCCTCGGCCTGCTCCGGGTACGGCAGCCCGAGGGTCGTCGCGAGCGGGCGTGCGACGCGTGAGAACAGGTCCATCGTGACTCCGAGGGCAGCCCAGATGTCGTCCTCGTCATAGCGGGCGAACGCCGAACGCAGGCCGCGAACGGTCTCCGCGTCGGCCCACTGCTCCAGGAAGCGGCCTCGGAACCAGGGGTCCCGCCCGCCGGCCGCTGCGTCCCACTCGAGCACCTCGAGGAGGAGCTGCTTGAGGTGAAGGTCGCAGGACCCCTTCGCCCACCAGAGCTCCCCGCGGCGAAGGTGCTTGGCAGTCCACACGGCGTGGTACCAGAAGTCCGACGCCGCCTGGTCAAGGGCGGCGGCATTCGGAGGCGGGGGCGGCGCCGGAGGACGCGCCTCCGCGAGCAACGCGGCAACGACGCCATCCCGGTCCAGGAGGACCCTGGCGCCGCGGCCGAAGACCGCTCGGGCGAGATCGGCGAGCGTCTCGCTGGGCCTGGTCGCGGCGCTGGGGACCAGGAACGCGAAGTCTACGTCCAGCCCGTCGGCGAACAGGACTCGACGCTCTCGCACGCTGGGATCCGGGCCGGTCTCGGTGAAGGTCATCCAGGCCTCGCCGAGCCCGGTCGTCCACGCGGGGCTGGCCAGGTACGGCACCGGGTCGGTGCTCCAGATCACGATGTCGAGGTCGGCCCACTCGTCGGCCGGGCGCTCGGTCCTGGCCCGCGAGCCGATGATCACCGCGCGCGGATCGCCTCCTCGCCGGCCGCCCACGCGGCGAACCGTTCGATGATCTCCTCGTACGCGCGCGCAATGTCATCCATTCGATTCCGCAGCCGCGGCTCTCCAGACTGGTGGCGGGGCCCCGCGACGGTCAACCACTCACGTGGTCGCCTGGGTGAGAGCGTCGTTTCTGACCTGCGCGCCTGCAGGCGCATGGCCGTATAGATGACGCTCCATCCGATCCCCAGCGTCGCCACGGCGATCAGGCCATAGCCGAGCTCCGGGTAGACCGCAACCAGCGATGGGAAGGGGAATGGGATCAGCTGCGCCAACCCGAACAGAGAGACGACGGCGCCCAGGTTCAGGGCCACCGTCAGGATCAGGGTCCGTCGTCCGCGCCGCATGCGCCGTCGCGAGCCAACGACGATCCCAAGGATCTGGATGAACGGCGTCAACACGATGGCCCAATAAAGGAGGCGGTTCGTGAACGGCGCCGAATCGACTCGGGCAGGGCCTCTCCGTGAAGCAGGCTCAGGACACCCTGTGCGATCCCATCGACCTGGCTCAGCTGCTCGAACCCGGTGGCATTGACCAGGAGCACGAACCCGAGGTCGTCATCGGGCAACAGCGTGATGAAACTGTGGTAGTTGAACACGTCACCGGAATGGAAGATCATCGATTGCGCCTCCCAGGTGACCACGCCCCACCCCATGGCGTACTGAGCGTCGCTGCCCGGGACCTGGACGGCCGGGGCGTGCAGGGCGGCTACGCCCTCTGGCGAGAAATGGCCGCGTCGCCGTATCGGCCGTCATCCAGGTGCGCGATCGCGTAATGCGCCAGGTCCTCGGCGCTCGCCATCAAGGATCCCGTCGGGGCATAGACCGGCGGCACCGGCCTGTCAGAGCGCGAAAACTTGGCCGAACAGGTACGTGTGCCCGTCGGACAGGCCATCGGCCACCGCCTGGTCACGGGAGGTGAACGAGTGCCGCATGTCGAGCGGCGCGAAGATGTGCTGGGTCACGTAGTCGCCGTACGGCTGTCCCGCGACCTCCTCGACCACCAGGCCGGCGATCGAGTAGTTGATGTTGCTGTACTGGTACGTGGTGCCGACCGGCTGGGTGAGCTGAGTCGAGTCGAGTCCGCGCACCGTGTCCTCAAGCCCTTGCTGGCTGGCCCAGAAGCCGTTGCCATCCCTCTCGGAGATGCCCGTCGTCTGGTGAAGCAGGTCTCGGATCGTGATCCTCGCCGACGCCTCCGGGTCGGCAAGGCGGAACCAGGGCAGGTATCGCTGGACCGGCGCATCCAGATCGATCTTGCCCGCCTCCACCAGCTGCATCACCGCCAGGGCCGTGAACGACTTGGTGATCGAACCGATGCCGAATGGGGTCTGCGGGGTGACCGCCCGCCGGACAAATCGGCAGTTCCGAAGCCTTGCGCACGAACGATCTGATCGCCCTGGACGACGGAGAGGGCCATCCCGGGAATGCCGAGGTCGTGCAGTCTGGGAGGTGATGTAGGCATCGACCTCCGCCAGGTTTGATTTCCTGCAGCGGCGTCGGTGCCGCGCTGACGTGTCCCCAATCGGCGCCAATAGCAGCGCGGCACCGACCACGCTCAGGATCGCCGAGCGGACCCACAGCCTCCAGGGCTTCATGGTCAACCTCACTGAATACGTTCGGTTCATGCCGGATCCGGCACGTCCACCTCGTCCGGTTCGCCCTCGATCGTGACCCGCGGGATCCAGTCGAGGAACCGCGGCATCCACCAGTTCCAGTCACCGAGGAGGGTCATCGATGCCGGCAGGAGGACGCAGCGGATCAGCGTCGCATCGATGAACACCGCCACTGCGAGCCCCAGGCCCAGCTGCTGGAGGAACACGAACCTCAGGGTCAGGAACACGGCGAAGACAACGACCATGATCGAGGCCGCACTGGTGATCACGCCCGAGGTGGCAGCGATTCCGGTGGCGACCGCTGCGTGAGAGTTGGCCCCGCGGTCCCTCGCCTCCTTGATCCGGGTGAGGATGAACAGGTGATAGTCCATCGAGAGCCCGAACAGGACTGCGAAGATGAAGATCGGCACCCAGCTCTCGATGACGCCGCTGGGCGTGATCCCGAGCGGCTCGGCCAGCCAGCCATCCTGGAAGACCAGGACCAGGGCACCGTAGGCGGCGGCCGTGGACAGCAGGTTCAGCAGGATGGCCTTGATCGGGATGACGATCGAATGGAATGCCACGAGCATGAGCAGGAACGACAGGCCGAGCACGAACAGGAAGATCAGCGGCGTCCCGTCCGCGTAGACCTTGGTCACGTCAACGGACGCCGCGGCTCCGCCGCTGACGTAGGTCCGGACGTCGGGCAGCCCGCCGAAGACCGACGGGTTCACTTCCTCGCGTACCTCGCGGACCGCGTCCCGGTTGGCTTCGTCATTCTGGCCGCCCGCCATCGTGAAGATGACGGCGGCAGCCTTGCCGTCGCGTGACGGTGTCACCTCGACCGGCTCGTTGAGCTCGTCGAGCTTCAGGCCCTCGGTCTTGAGTCGTTCGATCGCCGCCTGCGTCTCGGGCCGGTCGGCGTTGGTCACAATGACCGCGAGCTGCAGCTGGGTGCCCCCCGGCCATTTCTCGTTGAGCAGGTTGACCCCTGCCACGCCGTCGATCGAGTCGGGGAACGCCGTGATGTCGGTGACCCCGATCTTCAGATGGAGCACCGGTGAGCCGACGGCGATCAGGACGGCCGCAGACAGGATCGTCAGCGAGATGGGCCGGGCCATCACCCCGGTCACGAGGCTGCCCCAGAATCCCGCTCCTTCGCGGCGCTCGGAGCGCCGATCAAGCCACGCGATGGCCGAGCGGCCCCACCGGCTGATCGGTCCAAGTGGCAAGGCGGCGGCAAGTCGGGGGAGCCAGGTCGACGCCCGGCCGAGATTCACCCGGTCGCCAAGGATCGACAACGTGGCCGGCAGGAAGGTCAGGCTCCCGGCGACGGAGACGAAGACGACGGAGACCGTCGCCACGGCCATCGAGGTGAAGAAGTTGATCCCGAGCGTCACGAGGCTGGCCAGCGAGACCATCACCGCCAGGCCGGAGAAGAAGACGGCGCGTCCGGACGTGCTGCTCGAGGCCTCGATCGCCCCGGCGCGAGACCGGCCCCGCCGCCGCTCCACCCGGAAGCGGGTGATCATGAACAGCGAGTAGTCGATGGCCACGGCCAGCCCGATCAGGACGAGGAGCTGGGTCGCATACGGACTGACCACGCCGACGACCTGGCTGTAGATGCCAAGGATCCCGAGGGCGGCCACGATGGATGTGATCGCGAGCACCAGGGGCACCACCGAGGCAACGACGGCGCCGAACGCGACCAGCAGGATGATCATGGTCAGCGGGATCGTGAGCTTCAGCGACTCGTCGAGACCCTCCGAGATCAGCCTGTTGATGTCGTCGTTGATGAACGTGTTGCCGATCGCATGGACGGTGAACTCCGGGTGCGCGGCCCGCGTGGCATCCACGATCGGAAGCACAGGCTCGAGGAGAAGGCGCGCGCGCGCGGCATCGCCCGGAACACGAGCCGGGAACCGCACCGTCGTCCCGTCGGCCGAGATGAGGCCGGCCTCTGGCGGAGCCTCGAAGGGGTTGGTGAGCTGGTCGAAGGTCGGGGTCGAGGTGCCGTCGATGACAACAGCTGAACCGCGGAGTTGGCTGACGAACTCGCCCACGGCCGACTGGAACGACGAGTCGGCCGCCGCACCGGGACCGCCCGCGACGACGAAGTAGAGCTGCTCGAACGGGTCGTTGGCGCCGCCCGCGTCAAAGACCTCCCAGGCCTCTGTCGCCTCGAGCTTCTGATCGTTGGGATCGCCGCCCGCGTCGCCTGTGTCGATGCCACCCATGGCCAGGCTGCCGACGAAGAGCCCGATCGTGAGAACGAACCACGCGGCGAACACCGGCCAGCGGTGCCGCGCGCTCCACATCGCCACCTTGACCGTCGCGGGCTCGCGGCTCGATGAGCCGTTGGGAAGGATCGGGTTCAAGACGGTTCCTCCTTCACGGGATCGACCGCGTTCGCGCCCGATCCGCAGGTGCGTGCTCGATCAGGCGTCTCCGGGGTGGGAGAGCCAAGCCAGGCGGCCGTGGACGCGATCTGGCCTCGGTCTATGTGCGGGAACGGCCCTCGACGAACGCGCGCCAGAGGACGAACAGTCCGAGCGCGATGATGACGACGCCCCAGTAGTCGAGGATGTCGACCGCCTGGCCGCCGATCAGCAGCGCCGCGCCGATCACGGTGAGGATGCCACCCGGAATGATCGGCCACCAGTGATGCTGAGCGACCCGCACGATCGCCCCGATCACCCAGATCCCGAGGAATCCGAGGCCCAGGCCGAGAACGATGACGCCGCCGGTCTCCTCGTCGGTGAGGGTGAGGCCCTCCGAGGCGATGATTCCGGCTCCGAGGCCGGTCATGATCCCGCCCGGGATCAGGAAGCCGTACTGGCGCGTGAAGACAAAGGCTCCGAGGAACCCAAGGCCGATGAGCATGACGATCCAGCCACCGACATCGGTCGAGAACTCGAACATCTGCGATGCGAGCCCAACGACTCCGACCGCGATGAGGACGACTGCGAAGACGATGCGATCGCGCGGTCCCGTCCCCGCGCCCTGGGCCATGTCGGACATGCCGTTGCCTCCTCCCCGAGCGTTGCGTGACGCAATCGCCACCGCCGGGACGCGACACCCCAATGCATCATGGAGCCATCGATTTGCGCCGGATGGGAAGGGCCAAATGGCCCAGTCGCTGCGGGTTGGTTGGGCTGACCGAGGGTGGAATGGTTGACCTTCCGTCTACGCTCTCCCGATGAGCAGTCGGGACAGAACACGAATACCGGCGCCCGCGCCTGTCATCGGCAGGGCTGGGGCTGCATGACACGGCTCGTCGACACCCTCCGACGGCTGGTTGGACCGCGCCCACCCGCGTGCACCCATCTCGACCAGATCCGCGACGTGGTGCCGCGCACCGAAGGTTGCGAGGAGTGCCTCGCGATCGGCGGCAAGTGGGTCGAGCTTCGGCTATGCCTGACTTGCGGTCATGTCGGCTGTTGCGACCTGTCGCCCAACCGGCACGCGCGAGCCCACTACGGCGTGACCGGTCACCCGATCATCCGGGCGAAGGTGCCCGGGCACACCTGGACCTGGTGCTGGATCGACGAGATCAAGGTCTGACGGCAGTCTGCGGCTGCCGGCTGGACCTACCAGAGCGCCTGAGCCGCCAGCGCGAAACCGGTCACGACCAGGGCGACGTGAATCGCGATCAATGACCATCGTCCCGTCGAAAAGGGGGCGTCGAGTCCGGCGGGTACGGGCAGGAGGCGATACCAGAACCACAGGCCCATGCCGCCGCCGAGCGCAACCCCGGCCAACATCAGCAGCCAGCCGGCCGCAACGAGCGGATCGCCCGGGAGCCAGCCGGCGGCGACGGCGATCAGGCCGATTGAAACGAGCGACGCGGGCACCGCCAACCCGTAGCGGAGCCTCGGGCGGGCGAGGCTGGCGAGCAGCGTGGACGGCATGAGCAGCCAGCCGCCCGCGAACAGCGCGCCGACCCACGTCGGGGCCTCGAGCGTCCTGACGGCCAGGGCCCAAATCAGGCCCAGGGCGACGGCACTCACGGCCGCCAGACGCCTGACACGCCGCCCGAAACGTCGATCCCGGGTGAGTTCGACGGGGATCCGCTTAGAGGTCCCTGCCCCGATCACGAACTCGTCGCTCGTCGGCCGGCCCAGCGCAAGAACCACACGAACCCGATGAAGAAGAGGAAATCGAACAGCCCGAACCACGCGAAGAAGATGGCCGGGATCTGATCAGTCAGGAGGTAGTAGGCGGACAGCGCGGTGTAGCTGAACTTGTAGACGATGCCGACCCGCACGATCCCGAGGTTGCCCAGCGGGTCACCCCACACGAGTCCATAGCCGAGGCCCTGGACGAACACGAAGACGGCCGGGAGATGGACCCACGAAACGTGGGGCGGGGCCTCCATCCCGAGCCAGTCGAACAGCGGCTGGTACAGGAAGAAGAAGGCGAGGCCCAACGCCAGGTCGTAGATGGCCGCAACCAGAAAGAACAGGCGGAAACGCCGCAGCGTCCCGTTCGTTGACATCTTCGTCATACCGATATCCTCGCCTCCTGTGCTTCGGGCTTGTCGTCCTTGTGCGCCTTCCGCGCCCATCGTTGGTTCCGCAGGAAGCTCCGGCGCTGGTCGTGGAACCGGTGGCGACGGGCGGTCCGCTCCTCCTCCGTGTACAGCCGCCCGCCCAACTCCAGCCCCTCGGCCTGGAGTTGTTCAGGCGACATCCCGAGCGGTCGGAAGTTGACGTCGAAGAGGCTGCAGCGCTCCCAGGCCGTCGGCTCGAGAAGGCGGCCCTCGGACAGCAGCCGGTCGTACAGCGGCGTCCCGGGAAACGGCGTCATGACCGTGATCTGGACGTCGAACTGGCCGCTCCGGCGGACGAAGGCCTCGATCGCTTCGAAGACCCCGGGCCCGTCGCCATCCAGGCCGAGAACGAAGCAGCCGTTCACCGCGATCCCGTGGCCCTGGATGCGCCGGATCGCGTCGGCATATCCGTCGAACCGACTGCGCTTCCAGTTCCGGCGCAGCTCCACCCCGTCAACCCCGCTCGCGGTAGGGCTTTCCAGCCCGATCAGGACCTCCGCGCAGCCCGCCGCGTGCATGAGCTCGAGGAGCTCCGGGTCGTCGGCGACCGCGATATCCGTCTCGGTGAACCACTTGACGTGCTCGCCGGCCAGGGCGCGGAGGAGCTCCCTCGAATGGCGTCGGTTGACGAACGAGTTGTCGTCCGCGAACTCGATGAACGGGGTCGGCCAGAGGCGCTTGATCTCGTGGATCTCGGCGAGGATCTTGTCTACCGGCTTCACCTTGTAGCGGTTCGTCAACCGGATGGATGCCGCGCAGAACTCGCACCGCCACGGGCAGCCGCGTTGCGTCTGGACGGTCAGGCGGTTGTAGCGCTCGACGTTGAGGAGATCGAACCGGGGCAGCGGCGCATCGGCCAGGTCGAACTCCTGCCCGTTCGGCCCGTAGACCCGTTCGAGCGTTCCGCGGGCGAGGTCGGCGAGAAGATCGGGCCAGCCAAGTTCCCCCTCGCCGACGACGATCGCGTCGGCATGGCCAAGCGCCTCGTCCGGGAGCGCCGTGACGTGCAAGCCGCCAAGGACGGTCCGCACCCCGAGCGCCCGATATCGATCGGCGAGGGCGTAGGCGTCCTTCATCTGCGCGGAGTAGGACGCGATCGCGGCGATGTCGCAGACGGGCGGCTCGCCGGCCGTCCGGATGTCCTCGATCTCGTGGTAGCTGATCTCGAAGGAATTGGGCGTGAGCGCCGCGAGCGTCAGCAGCGCGAGGCTGGGAAGCGACGCGATCGCCTGGCTCCGCTCCAGGAACCCGGGCATCGTGAGACCGGCGCGATTGAGCTCCTCACTCGCGGCACGAACGCCGCTCATCGCAATGAACGCGATATGCATCCCAGCGCTCCTGCCGCAACATTAGGCGCGCGCTGCATTGAGCGACAAGGGCCATTCGACTCACGGCGCGGCCTGATCGGCGGCGGTCTCGCTACGCAGGAGCCGGCGGCCCAGGAGCCACCACAGGGCGAGGGTCCCGTAGAGGGAGAGTGATCCGAGGATCACTACAGCCCCCGCAGCCGGTCCCGGCGGAAGCGGGCCGATGATCCAGACGAGCGGCTGGAGGAAGGCGGTCGCCAGCCACGCGAGAAGCAGCCGACGCTCAACTCGGTCCAGGGCGCCGAGGTTCAGGTCGGGGGCCGACGCGTAGAGGAGGAGGCCGACCGCAACGAGCAGAAGGGCGGTGTTCCAGAAGGATGTCTTCGGCGCGCCGGCCGTCGCCCCCACGAGGGTCAGGGCGAGCGCGACGGCAAGACCATCGGTTGTGCGGAGCCGCTTCCTCGCCCGCCACAGGATCCCTGCCGTCGCGCCGGCGAGTCCGATGGTCAGGATCGCCACCACGGGAGCTGGGTCGAAGGCACCGGGAGCGAGCGCGGTCATCGGGTCCGTCCCCTCCACGAGGCGGCTGACGAACCCGTTGAGTGACTGATTCGTGAAGTACGGATCGGGACGGAACAGGGCGGCCAGCTTGCCGCTGTCCAGCGCAGCATTCGGCAGGGCGACGGCCGCGAGCCCGAGCGGAACGACGAAGCCGGCGACGACGCCCGCGGCGAGGTGCCGCCGGCCCGACAACCAGAGCGGGACGGCCAGGGCACCTGGCACGAGCTTCACGACCGTGGCCAATCCGACAACGAAGCCCCCCAGCACCGATCTGACCGCCGATTGCCCGAGCACGAGAGCAATGCCGGCCGCGAGGGCCGCAGCGACGAGCAGGTTTGCCTGTCCGTTCAGGACCGATCCGACGAGCGGCGGAGACGCACCCGCCAGCACGGCCGCGACACGAAGCCGCGCCATCGTGGCCGTTGGGTGGAAACGCCGGAGCCAGCCCACCACAGCGGCGGCGAAGATGGCCAGGGAGATTGCGTTGAACAGCACGACGGCCACGTCGAACGGCAGCGTCGAGAACGGGACCATCGCGATGGCGAACGGCAGCGGATAGGAGAAGCCGGTTCCGACGAAGAAGACGTCACCTTCCCGCGCGGCCAGCGCGCGGAGCGCATCAAGGTCGTACGGGGACGAGCCGCCTGCCAGCAGGCGGCCCGCATACCAGTAGCTGTGGAAGTCGTTGTAGAGGAGCGTCGGGGCCACCACGGCCGCGATCAGCCAGACCGCCACGGGGACGATCACCGCGAGCAGGGCCAACTGCGCGGTCGGACTGGAGACGAGGCAGAGACCGCCCGGTCTGCAGAGCCGCGGGCTACCCGGGACGACGATCGACATCCCTGCTCCCTCCGATGGGCACGCGTGCGTGCATGGTCACGCCCACCAGGCACGAACGACGCCCGAGTATGATCTGGCCCCGGGCTTACTCTCCGATAATCTGGACCCGGACCGTCCGCTTGCGTACCCGAACCTGGTCGAAGTCGGCGAAGTAGATCCGACCGAATGCCCCGAGGACCATCGCGCCGTCTACGACCGGCACCGTTTGCGAACGATCCAGGAGGGTCGCCTCAAGCCTGTCGGCCTGCGGGTAGTCTGGGCATCACCAACCGGCGCCGCCGGCCGCTCTCGAGGCGGGCACCACGCTCAAAGGAGACGATCCGGATGTACGGAACAATCGCCAGGCTCCACCCGAGTCCCGGCCACGAGGATGATCTCGTCAGCCTGGGCAACACGTTGATGGAAGGCGCCGAGGCCGCGGGCTATCGCGGCAGCTACGTGTTCCGGCCCGATCAGAACCCGTACGACCAGCCGACCATGTTTCTGGTTGCGCTGTTCGACGACGAGGCAACGTACCGCGCCAACGCGACCAGCCCGGAGCAGGCCGCGAGGTTCCAGCGACTCCGCGAGCTCCTAGCGGATGATCCCGACTGGATGGACGGGACGTTCACGGGCGCCTGACGCCGCTCGCGTGACGCCGGCGGCGGGCATCGTTGATCCATGGATCCCGTGAGCTTTTCGACCCGGGACGAGGCCGATCCTGCCCCGCCGAGCGACACGCCCGTTAGAGCCGAGGCATCCGCCAAGGCGTCGCTGCCGATCCGCGGGATCTTCGCGGTCATCGGGACGATCTCCCTGGCCTTCGGCGTCATCGGCATCTTCGTGCCGGTCCTGCCGACCACGCCGTTCGTGCTGCTCGCGGCGGCCTGTTACGCGAGGGCGTCGCCGCGGCTGTACGGCTGGCTCCTCGGCCAGCCCGCCCTGGGCCCGATCATCACGGATTGGCGGCGCTCGCGGTCACTGCCGCCGGGCGTCAAGCGTCGGGCGCTCGTGGTCGTGGCGTTGACCTTCGCGGTGTCCATCGCGCTCCTCGACGAGTTGGTCATCCGCGCGGCTCTCCTGGTTACCGGGGTCGCCCTCATCCTGTTCTTGTCCCGGATCCCGACGAGCCGCTAACCGGGCATCGCCGGGGAGCGGTCCGCGACTATGCCGCGTGGACGAGGGACACGACCTCCGCCATCCAGGCGATCGCTTCCGTCCTGGGCGAATCCGGCGCTGCTCGGAGATTGCAGCGGACTTCGTCGAACCCGAGTTCGGCGTAGGCCAGCAGCGCCTCGGCAACTTCGTCTGGCGAGCCGCCGATCTGGAGTGAGCCATCCGGCGGCGCCTCGGGCACACCCGGCGCTGCGACCGAGAAGACGTCGATGGAGCGGCGCAACGTCGCCGGATCCCGGCCGACTTCCTCGCACGCCCGCCCGAGCTCCTCGATCAAGGCTGGGAGCTTGCCCACCCCCTCGGCGTCGGCCACCCACCAATTCCAGCCATCGCCGTAGCGCGCGGCCAGACGGAGCATCTTCGGCTTCCCGCCGGCGATCACGATGGGTGGCCCCTGGGCACGCGGCCCCCGCAGGATGAGCTCGGCGCCGGGCACGCAGTAGAACTCGCCCTCGAACTCGGCCCGACCCGTCTTGAGCAGCGAGTGGATGATCTGGATGGCTTCGGCAAACCGCGAATAGCGCCGATCGGCGCCGATCCCGAAAAGCGGGTAGTCGTCGGGCGTGTTGCCCAGCCCGATCCCCAGCGTGTAGCGCCCACCCGAGATCTCACTGAGCGTCTCGGCCGTCTTGGCCATCAGCGCGGGATGCCGGTACGGGTTGTTGATGACCGCGTGCCCGATGCCGATCGTGGATGTGGCCGCGGCGACACCTGCCGCCGTTGCAATGGCCTCCCAGATACCCATGTTCCCGTCGTCGTCCGGGTACAGGAGCCCGTCCTCGAACACGACGAGATCGAACCCGGCCGCCTCGGCCGCAATGGCCTGGTCGCGAATCGAGCCCCAGGTCGGCGGGGGCGGCTGGGTCCCGGGTCGTCCAAACAGGCGAATGTAGAGACCGATCCTCATGACGTCCTCCAGTGCCTCCCAACCATGCCACACCTGTACACCTCGACAAGTGCGGGTCGCGCCACGAGTGCCATTCGATCGCCGGCCGTCGTCGCCATGGCTACGGCGGTCGCGGCGCAGGCAACGCCCGTTGCCGCCATGACCACCGGCCGTTGCCCTCATGGCGACGGCCGTCGCAAGGAACGCGACGACCGTCGTGACCGATCGACGCGCGTGTTGACGCAAGTGCGCACGTCCGTGGGGTACCGATTTGCCAACCCTGGTCCTAGCCTCGAGGGAGACGCGTGACGTCGAGATGACGGCCGCTCGAACCGGGAAAGGAGAGGTTGGATGAGTGGCATGCAAGCGCTGGCGCTGCTGCTGTTGTGGGTCGTCCTCCTCCTCGGCGCCTTGCTGGTGGGCCCGCTCAAGACCCACCATGAGCCAGGCCGGGCCGGGCAGGTCGCCACGTGGCTCCTGCTCTCGTTCATGACCCTCGTGTACCTGGGCGTCCTGGCCTTCGTGGTCACGCACGTTCTGCTGTTCACGCTCGGAACGGGCGCCGCGGCCATCGGGTTACTGGTGAGCGCGGTCCTGCTACTCGGGACACCCGTGGCCTGGTGGTTCGGAGTGCGCGCCATCGCCCATCGGCTCGGAACCCAGCGCCACATCCGGCGTTGAAGGGCCGGGTACCAGTGACCGGTAACGGGCCCGTCCCCGGCGGTGACAAGCTCCGCGTGCTGCTCGCGATCCTCGACTTCCCGCTCGTGAACGCGGGGCTCCGGGCAGCGATCGACGCCGAGCTCGACATGCGCGTCGTCGGCCAGGCGTCCAACCTCGAGGGGCTGCGCGAGCTGGTCGAGACGATCCCGGCCGAGGTCATCGTCACCGAGTGCCTGCCCTACAGCCGGGCGGGTTGCACGGCGTTCCAGGCGATCGAGACGATCCGCAACGCGAAGCCCGGGCTCAAGATCCTGGCCCTCGAGTGCCGCTCCGGAAGCGAGCAGTTCAGCCTCGCCCTCAAGGCCGGGGCGGACGGCTTCCTGACCCGGGAGGCAGAAGCGCCCGATGTCGTGGCCGCCCTGCGCTGCATCCGGCGGGGCGAGACGTACGTCAGTCCCGCCCTCGTCACCCGGATGGTCAACACGTACGTCCTGCACAGCCCCGAGCACTCGCTCGAGGACCCCTACGAGACGCTCACCGACCGGGAGCGCGAAGTCCTCCTCCTGGCCGCCGTCGGCCACACCAACCGCGAGATCGCCAAGGCCCTCCACCTGAGCGAGCGCTCTGTCCATTCCAAGCGGTCCACGGCCATGGAGAAGCTCGGCTTCCACGACCGGGTCGAGCTCCTGAAGGACGCCCTGCGTCGCGGTGTCATCGGGGTCGCCGAACTATGAAGCTCGTCGACGCGATTCGACGCGCGGGTAGCGGAGTCGGACGCGCGATCGGGCGCGCGCGTCGTGCGGTACGAGCGGGCGGCCGGCTGGTCTCCGACCAGTTCTGGCCCAGCGTCCGGCCGACGACGAGGCGCGGGGCGGTTCTGGGCGTGGTAGCGATCGTTGCGGGTGCCGCGCTCCTCGCCGGCGTCTTCTTCGTCGGTGCCGTCATCGCCTGGTCGCCATATCTCGAGACGACCCTCTATCCCGACGCCAATGCCCGTGCCTGGGCAGCCCTCGATGCGACCTACGCGACCGCAAGCATGTGCACGGACTGCCACGCGCCCGAGGCCGAGAAGGCGACGTCTGCGCGGCACGCCGGCATCGGCTGCCAGAGCTGCCACGGCGCGCTGCTCGAGCACGCACTGACCAGCACCAGCGCGCCCGACGTGGGCCCGGATCAGGGCACGTCCGAAGCGACACTCGAGCTCGAGGTTCCCACGGACGACATCTGCGTCACCTGCCACGCCAGCACGGTCGGGCGCCCGGACACTGTCCTGCAGATCGTGCCGTCCGAGCACTATGTCTCGGTCTGTCTGCAGTGCCACGACCCGCACACGGGGATCTCGCGTCGTCCGCTGATCGTTCTCCATACGCTCGAGAACCTGCCGGAGTGCGTGACCTGCCACGGCCCCGAGGGCTTCAAGGCGCGCAATCAGCGACACCCGGACGTTGCCGACGACGACCTGTGCCTTGACTGCCACGGCCCCGGCCGCGGACCCGAGGAGGTTCGATGGCCCCACTGAACGACCTCCCGAACGAGGGCGGTCCTGCCACGCCTGCACGCCGCCGACGGCGGCGCGGCCAGAGTCAGCGCCGCCGGTCGCACATCCCCGTCGTTCTGACGGCGACCCCTGTCGTCGATGCACCGGTCGGCGAGGCGAGGGCCAGCGAGGCGACCCCGCATCCCGCCGGGCTCGTGCCGCTGTCCGAGATCGCTCCCGCCATCACAGCGATCTCCATGTCCCGTCGCCGTTTCCTCGGCTTCGGCCTGGCGATCCTCGGCGGCCTCGGCGGCACACTCGGTCTGTCGCGCCTGTTCCCGGTCTTCGAGGAACCGGAGAGCGAAATCCGACCGATCGTCCCGGCCTACGACCCGGCCCGCAAGGCCTGGACCTTCGTGGTCGACACGACCGCGTGCATCGGCTGCGGCCTGTGCGTCGTCGCGTGCAAGGAAGAGAACAACGTCCCCGAGGAGGATCTCTTCGCTCGCACATGGGTCGAGCGCCATGCGGTCACGACAGACGGCACGCGCTACGTTGACTCGCCCGAAGGCGGCATCGCCGGCTTCCCGCCCGAATCGACGGCTCCGGGGGCCGCGGGCAAGACAGTTGCGCAGTCCTACTTCGAGCCCCGCCTGTGCATGCAATGCGAGGAGTCGCCGTGCACGTCCGTGTGCCCGGTCGGGGCGACGTACCGGACCGACGACGGCATCATCCTGGTGGACGCGCGGCGCTGCATCGGGTGTGGCTTCTGCGTCGTGGCCTGCCCGTACGGCGCGCGCTACCTCACTCCGGCCGGTGGACACGCACCGAACGACACCCCCGGCGTAGCCGACAAGTGCACCTGGTGCTATCACCGGATCAGCCGCGGCAGCCAGCCCGCTTGTGTCGAGGTCTGCCCGGTCGGTGCGCGCAAGTTCGGCGATGCCGCCGACCCGGCCAGTGAGATCGCCACCCTCGTCCGCGAGCGACATCCCCAACCGCTCCATCCGGAGCACGGGACGCGCCCTCGCGTGCTGTACCTGGGTCCGTCGGTCCAGGAGGCCTGAGCGATGATCGGCATCGGACCTTCACTGACGCTGGCGGGGCACGTGATCCCGCTTCGACCGCGCGCCGCCCTGGCCGCCGCTGCACACGAGGCTGTCACCATGCCGCGCGGCCTCCAGCTCTGGATTGCCATCCTGCTCGTCCCCATCGGCCTCGCCGTGCCCGCCGCGCTCATCGCGCTGCCGCCGGGCTGGGAGGTCGTCGGCACGACACCCACGGTCGAGTGGGGCCTGCTGATCGTCGGTTACGTCTTCTTCGCGATCACGACCAGCGGCCTGTGTCTTGCGTCGTCCCTCGGCACGGTGTTCGGCATCGAGCGGTTCAGGCCCCTTGAGAAGCGCCACGCGATCCTGGCGCTGCTGTGCCTGATGACCGCCTTCGGGATCATCGCGCTCGACCTGCATTACCCGGTGCGGATGGTCCTGGGCGCCGTACTCGTCCCCTCGCCGACGTCGCCGATGTGGTGGATGGGTGTGTTCTACGGCGCATACCTGTGCGTCCTGGTGGTCGAAGTCTGGAGCATGTTCACCAACCACCCGACGATCCACCAGGCCGCCTGCACCACCGCGGCATGCCTCGCCATCGCGGCGCCGGCCACGCTCGGTGCCGTGTTCGGGGTCCTGGTGTCGCGGCCGTTCTGGCACGGGCCGTTCACGCCCATCCTCATGGTCGCGTCGGCGTTCCTGTCCGGGACGGCCCTCCTGGGAATCGTCTTCTACGTCGTCGCCCGGCTCCGCCTCACGGGGGCCGAACGGGCGGTCAGCCTCGCGATCCCGGCCATCCGGATGCTGCTGACCATCGGGCTCGTCCTCGTGTCCGTGCTCATCACCCGGCAACTGATCGCGGGACTCATCGATGACCGGCCCGCCTTCGTCGATGCGACCAGGGCGCTCCTGGTGGGGCCGCTCGCACTCCAGTTCTGGGTTGTTCGCGTGGGCCTGGGACTGGCCGTGCCCTTGCTCCTCCTGGTAATCCCTGCCACCAGGACGCCCGCCGGCACCCTGCTGGCCTCGCTGCTGGCCATCGTCGGCGTCTTCGTGGACCGGTTCACGTTCGTCCTCGCCGGCCAGATCGGCCCGACGACGGTGTCCGGAGTGGTTTCGGCGCCCTGGGCCGAGTACACCCCGACGCTGGTGGAGATCGGCATCATCGCGGGCGCCGTGGCGTTCGTCGCGCTGGGCTACACGCTGGCGGAGCGCTACCTGGACCTTCGCGAAGCCAGGGCCCACGTGTTCGTGCCCATCCCGGATCTCCTCCGGTCGCGGATCCGGCGCCTGCGTGGCGCCCTGCAGTCCGATGGTGACGTCCGATGACGACGTCGCGGATCGAGCGGTACGGCTACCGGCTCACCGTCAGTGTGCTGATCGCAGCGATCGGCCTCGTGGGGGGCTTCCTGCTCGCCGCGTGGCTGCCCGAGGTCACGGGAAACGTCGACCAGAGCGTGGTCTCGCCGAGCGACACCGCAACGCCCATCGCGACCCCGCCAGATGGGAGCGTGCCGATCGGCCTCCAGGTGATGCCCGACACGGAGTGCATGGCCTGCCATCTCGATCCGAGCGGGGCCATCGGCGTGGCGCGGGCCACGGTACTGGCCCATCCGCTCGAGGGCTGGAAGGACTGCACGGCCTGCCATGCCGACGATCGCCTCGTGCGAACCGCCCCCGGTCACTCGGGAATCCACAAGGCCGACTGCCTGGCCTGCCACCAGGTCCCGGACGCCGAGGGCACGGCTCCACCGCGACCGCATCATCTGGTCGCCGACGCCACGTGCGTGTCCTGCCACGGCACGGAGGCCCCCCTGCCCACGGACATGGCGGGCCGGAACAACTGCTGGATCTGCCACGGCAGTGAAGAATTCGACGAGCTGTTCCGCGAACCGGCTCCGACCCTGCTGCCGCTCCCTTCCGTCCTGCCCGGCGGGTAGCCGAGCGTCGGACGGGTCCGCGAAGGGTCCGGAGGGCCCGGCCAGGTCGGGCGCAAGCAGGTCCTTTGGACGACCTCTGGCCCTCTCCGGGCGCCGCTCACGCTGTAGAAACTGGTCACGGGGTGTCATACCCTGATCAGGGTGTGCCACGCCACGAGAGGTACCAGTGACCGGTAACGGATCCGCCCCCGGCGGCGACAAGCTCCGCGTGCTGCTCGCGATCCTCGACTTCCCGCTCGTGAACGCGGGGCTCCGGGCAGCGATCGACGCCGAGCTCGACATGCGCGTCGTCGGCCAGGCGTCCAACCTCGAGGGGCTGCGCGAGCTGGTCGAGACGATCCCGGCCGAGGTCATCGTCACCGAGTGCCTGCCCTACAGCCGGGCGGGCTGCACGGCGTTCCAGGCGATCGAGACGATCCGCAACGCGAAGCCCGGGCTCAAGATCCTGGCCCTCGAGTGCCGCTCCGGGAGCGAGCAGTTCAGCCTCGCCCTCAAGGCCGGGGCGGACGGCTTCCTGACCCGGGAGGCAGAGGCCCCCGACGTCGTGGCCGCCCTGCGCTGCATCCGGCGGGGCGAGACGTACGTCAGCCCCGCGCTCGTCACCCGGATGGTCAACACGTACGTCCTGCACAGCCCCGAGCACTCGCTCGAGGACCCCTACGAGACGCTCACCGACCGGGAGCGCGAAGTCCTCCTCCTGGCCGCCGTCGGCCACACCAACCGCGAGATCGCCAAGGCCCTCCACCTGAGCGAGCAGACGATCCACAACTACCGCGCGACGGTCATGGAGAAGCTCGGCTTCCACGACCGCGTCGAGCTCCTGAAGTTCGCCATCCGACGAGGGGTCCTGAGCGTCGCCGACCTCTAGGCGCCGCGCCCCACGATCAGCCCTGACGGGGCCGCCGCGCCTCGTACCAGCGGCCGA
This sequence comes from uncultured Chloroflexia bacterium, assembly GCA_963697415.1. Taxonomy (GTDB): domain Bacteria; phylum Chloroflexota; class Limnocylindria; order Limnocylindrales; family CSP1-4; genus UBA5189. The sequence continues at coordinate 1,265,356 of CAVONW010000003.1, read as the reverse complement.
GGGTCCGCATCGCGACGTCGACGGTCCGGAAGACCGGCAACCCGCCCGCCTCGAGGATCCGGACCAGGGGGTCATAGAGCGGACCGGCATCGACGACCGCCACCCACGGTTTGGATGATGAAGCCCACAGGCGAAGCAGCCGCGCCGCCACGCCGCCCGATGCGCGGACATCCTCATCCTGCCCGGCCACGGCCTCGAGCGTCTGGAGCTCCACGCTGAACGGGACCACGCTGATCAGGCCGACATCCACGGCCTCATCGTCGAGCACAGCGCGAACAACCCCCTCATACGTGGCGTCATCGGCCATCGGGGTCAGATCCAGTGGGTTGTGGACGTCGACGACGCCGTCGATCCCCCGGGCCGCGAGGATCGCATCGAGCCGGCCCGTGGTCTGGGCGGAGAAACTCGCGAGTTCGAACGGCCCCAGGTTGTCGCCGATTGCGACGCACTCGAACCCGGCGTTCGTGACGGCGCCGAGCCGTGGCCCGAGCGGCGATCTCCCGTGGAGGCGGGCGAAGGTCGCAAGCAGGTCGTCGAACTCCTGGACGCCCTCGGCCACGACAACCCCGGCGCCCTCGGCCAGGGCACGGCCGACGGCAGCGTCGCCGGCGATCGATGCGGTGTGACTCGCCGACGCGACGGCACCCGCGCGCGTGCGGCCGGCGCGATACAGGATCACGGACCTGCCGCTGTCGGTGATCGCTCGTGCGGCCCGGAGGAACCGAATTCCGTCCAGCGGCACGAAGCCCTCGACATACGCGGCGAACACGTCCAGCGCCGGATCGTCCTGCAGGTACTCGAGGTAGTCGCCGACCGTCAGGTCCATCTGGTTGCCGACCGTGATGACGTAGCGGGGCTCGATGCCCCGAAGCCGGCTCAGCCGGGAGATCGGAAAGCCGCCGCTCTGGGCAAGGATTGCCACCGGGTCCGGCGGCCCGCTCGGGCCGGCCAGCTTGGCGGCGGGGATGAACAGCGTGTCGTAGCGACCTGGGCGTGACCGGATCCCGAGGCAGTTCCCGCCGTTGATCAGGAGGCCGCCTCCGCGGGACCTCGCGGCGGCGAGCGCGTCGTGCATCCGGCCAACGAGATCCTCGGTCCCGTGCTTCTCCTCGAGGCCCCCCGGGATGAGGATCAGGCTTGCCGCAGCGTCCGCCTCGATCGCACGGGTCACGATCGCCGGGGCGTCCCCGGCCGACACCGCCACGACGAGGAGGTCCGCCTTGCCCGGCAGCGAATCGAGGTCCGGCACGCAGCGGCAGCCCTCGATCGCATCGACGCCCGGCTTCACGATCCAGACCCGGTCCGGGTCGAATCCGTCCCGCAGGAGGTTGCGAAGGATGATCCGACCCGGGTTCATCGTCGCGGACACGCCGACGATCGCAATGGTCTCGGGCTCCAGGAGCCGCCCGAGTTCGCGCAGGGGCCGATCCGGACGGATCGGCAGGCTCCCGGTGCCGAACGTCGCGAGGACGTCGAGTGCGACGAGACCGTCCGGCGTGATGGCGAGCGGGTTGATCTCGAGCTCGGTGATGCCATCGGGGCCGCACGCGGCGGCCAGGGCGAACAGCCGCTCGACCACGTCGACGAGTTGGTCCATCGCGAGGCGAGGTGGCCGGCCCCTTAGCCGGGCAGTCGCAAGCTCGACGCCGATGGAGCCGGAGAGCAGGTCCGGCAGATCGTTTCGCGCCGTCTCCGTTGGCGAGAGAATCGCCACGCGAGAGCCGCGGAGCAGGTGGCGAGCGACGGCCTCCGCGTCCGTCCCGCCCGCGCCGACCGTGACGATCGGGCCGAAGTCGTCGGTCCAGCGCAGCGAAACCAGGAGCTCGCCGCGAATCCCCGGGTCGTGCTCGACGAAGGCGGCGATGGTGTACCCGACCGCCTGATCCTCCAGTCCAAGCGCCATGTCCCGGACCGCGTCGACGACCGCGTCTCGGTCGTGGGGCACGACGACGACCCCGCCGACATCGGTCTTGTGGGCGATCCCAGGCGCCGCGACCTTGATGACGAGCCGCTCGCCGGGCAGCGATCCGAGCTCGGCGGTGGTGACCTCAGCGGCGTCCCGGACGAAGAGGTGCGGCGGTACCGCGATCCCGGCACAGCGCAGCAGTTCGTAGCCCTCGGGTTCCAGGAGCGCGGCGCGGCCGGACCGGCGCGCCGCGTCGATCAGCGCGTGGATCCGCTCCAGGTCGATCGCCATCTCGCGATCGTAGGAGCGTGCCGGCGCCCGAGGAGGAGCCGAGCGGCCCGTCAATCCGGTGACTCCTGTCGTTCGGCTCGCTACCCGTTCATCGACATACTTGGCTCGTGCGAGTCGTGGTCCTCGGCGCGAGTGGATATGTCGGCGGCCGCCTGGTGACCAGGCTTCTGGACGCCGGGCATTCGGTCACGCTGTTGGCCCGAGAGCCTGCCCCGCTGGTGGATCGGTTCCCCGCGGCCAACGTCATGCGTGGCGACGCACTCGATCCGAAGAGCCTCGGCCCCGCCCTGCACGATGCGGAGGCCATCTACTACCTCGTCTACGCGGCCAGCCGGGGCGAGTCGGGTGCCGCTGAGCGGGACCTCGACGGCGCGCGCAACGTCGCAGCGGCCGCGGCATTGGCGGGAGTCGGGCGGATCATCTACCTCAGCGGCCTGAGAGCCGCGAGTAGCGGGGCGTTGGCTTCGGAGGGAGACGGCCGCTCAATCGGCGACGAGCTTGGCCGGGCCGGGAGTCCAGTGACGGAGTTCCGGTCGTCCGTGATCATCGGATCGGGAAGCGCCTCCCTTGAGATCGTGCGCCACCTCATCGAGCGGCTGCCGGTGATCGTCCTGCCGCGCTGGGCGTTCACGATGTGCCAGCCCATCGGGATCCGGGACGTACTCGACTACCTCGTCGAGGCGCTCCGCCATCCGGATATCACCGGGATCGTCGAGATCGGGGGGCCGGATGTCCTCACCTACGGCGCGATGATGCGGACCTACGCCGACGTGCGCGGCATGCGACGACTTCTGATCCCCATCCCGGTGTTCGCGGCGCGTCTCAGCTCCTGGGGCGTCGGACTCGTCACACCCGTGCCCGCCTGGGTCGCGCGACCCCTCGTCGAGCGGCTTCACGACCCGCTCGTGGTGCGGGAGCCGGGACCGGCCCATGCGTTCGCCGTCAGACCCATGAGTTTTGAGGCGGCACTTCGTCTGGCGCTCGACCGCACGGCCCGCAACGAGATTGAAACCACCTGGTTCGATGCGTATTCCGTCAGCCACCACGGCCGTGCAGCTCCGTCACTCGAGCTTGGTGAGGGGATGCTCGTGGACCGCCGGTCGCACGCGGTCGGCGCTCCGAGGGACGTTGTCTTCGCGCAGGTGGAGCAGATCGGCGGCGCGGGCGGATGGCCCTTCGCGAACGTCCTGTGGCGGATCCGCGGCCTCGCCGACCGGGCAGTGGGGGGAGTCGGAATGCGGCTCGGACGACGGGACGCCCTCCGCCTGCGCGTCGGGGACGCGCTCGACTTCTGGCGCGTCGAGGCGATCAAACGCCCGGAGCAACTCCGATTGCGCGCTGAAATGCGCGTGCCCGGGCGCGCCTGGCTCCAGTACGACGTGGAGGAAACCCCGACAGGCTCCACGCTGATCCAGACCGCCTTCTTCGAGCCGCGTGGGGTCGCCGGATTCGCCTATTGGTACGTCCTGCTTCCGATCCACAGCGTGATCTTCCGCAGGATGGTCGTGGCGCTGGCCGCCCGGTCTGTTGCCCCGGCGCCGGCACTCGGCTCGGGAGCCGATCCCTCGGGCTGACACTCAGGGCGTGGGGGGGAGGTGGGCGGGCAATCGTGACCAATGTCACTTCCCAGAGGTGCTGTGTGGCCGGGATGCTGACGCCTACAGATCCTGGAGGGAGACACGCGTGGCACCTGAAACCGCGATGGATCCGGGAAGCCAAACAGATCGCGAGGGCGACCTCGCCCTCGAGGATGGATCGCGGATCGCGGTCGTCGGCAGCGGACCGGCCGGTTCGCTGTTCACGTACTTCCTGCTCGAGATGGCCGGCAGGGTCGGCATGAAGCTCGCCGTTGACATCTACGAGCCGCGGGCGTTCGCTCAGCCGGGCCCCGTCGGCTGCAACATGTGCGGCGGGATCATCTCCGAGTCCCTGGTCCAGAACCTGGCCATGGACGGCGTGAACCTGCCTCCCAGCGTTGTCCAGCGAGGAATCGACGCGTACGTCCTCCACACGGATGTCGGCAGCGTCCGCATCTCGACACCCGGGGAGGAGATGCGGATCGGGGCGGTTCACCGGGGTGGCGGGCCGCGCGACGTGACCGAGGCGAAGTGGGAGAGCTTCGACCACCACCTCCAGGCGCTGGCGCTCAATCTGGGGGCGCAACTCGTGCAGACCCGAGTCGACGAGGTGACGCGTGAGGACGGCCGGCCCGTGCTCCGTGGCCGCGATGGGACGGCGCAGTCCTACGACCTTGTCGTCATTGCGGTCGGTGTCAATTCATCGATCCTCAAGACGTTCGAGGGCCTGGGCATCGGATATGCGCGTCCGAAGGTGACCAAGACGCTCATTCGCGAGTACTACCTGGGCCAGGAGGCGATCAACACCTACCTGGGAACGTCGATGCATGTCTTCCTGCTCGACATCCCTCGCCTGGAGTTCGCGGCGCTGATCCCGAAGGGCGACTACGTCACGATGTGCCTGCTCGGCGAGGACATCGACCACGCGCTCGGCGATGCGTTTGCCGACGCGCCCGAAGTGCGGGCCGTCATGCCGCCGGGGTGGCAGCCCGACGAGAAATCGTGCCAGTGCCTCCCGCACATCAACATCCACGGCGTCGAGAAGCCGTTCGCGGATCGCATCGTGTTCATCGGCGACAGCGGGGTCACGAGGCTGTACAAGGACGGGATTGGGGCGGCCTACCGAACCGCCAAGGCCGCGGCCCGCGTCGCGGTCTTCGACGGGGTATCGGAGGCCGCATTCCGGAAGCACTACCTGCCGGTCTGCCAATCGATCATGAGCGACAACCGGATCGGCGAAGTGGCGTTCATCATGACCCGTGTTGCCCGGCGTCTCCGTTTCGTTCGCCGGCTCCTCCTGAAGGTCACCGTGCGAGAGCAGGACGGGGCTGGCAAGCGGAAGCTTCTCAGCAGCATCCTGTGGGACATGTTCTCGGGCAGCGCACCGTACGGCGACATCTTCCGGCGGATGGTCAATCCGGGCCTCATCGCCCGGCTTGCGGTCGCGTTGCCGGGCGCCCTGCTCCCGGGCCGCCGGCGGGATCATACGGAGGTCGTGACGTGACAGGCAACGGAGCCCTCGGCCGGGCCTACGAGCCCGGCGAAGTGATCGTGCGCCAGGGCGATGAGGGTGACTGCATGTTCGTCATCCAGGATGGCGAGGTCGAGATTCTCGTCGAGGAGGACGGCACCGAGACGCTCCTCCGCGTCGCCGGACGGAACGAGATCCTGGGCGAGATGGCGATCTTCGAGCACCAGCCCCGGTCGGCCACCGTGCGGGCAAGGAGCCAGGCGCGCGTGCTCACGTTGGACAAGCGCAACTTCCTTCGCCGCATCAACGAGGATCCGTCGCTCGCGTTCCAGATCGTCGAGATCATGTCCCACCGGGTCAGGGAACTGAGCCAGGAAGTCGTCGAGCTGAAGACGGCTCTCAGTGCCTCCGGCGCGGCTCCGAAAGAGCCGATTCGAGGATAAGGGCCTTCATCGGGCAGCAGTCGACCGCCCGCTGGGCTGCGTGCAGCAGCCCACCATCGATCGGTCTCGGATCGACGATCGGGTAGCGCCACTCATCGAGCTCGATCACGTCGGGCAGGAAGTCCCCGCACAGGCCGTAGCCGTCGCACCGGATCCAGTCCACGCGCAGCCGGGCGTCCACCCTACGCGCGCCTCGCCCCGTGACCCGGTGACGGACAGCGGCCCGTCCGGGCATGGTGGATGAACTCGTCGCCGAAGACCTCCAGCGCGCTGGCCATCAGCTGCATCGCGCCGTCCGGATGCCGGCACGCGCCGCGCCCCGGGATCTGCGAGACCCATCGCTCGATGTCGCCGAGCTCGCCCCGACCCGCGCCGCCGTTCGCGACCCTGTGCGTGGCGTCGCCGATGGCCCGGAGACCGAACACACATGGGCCGCACTGGCCGGCGCTCTCCGTCGCCATGAAGGCCATGATCTCCGCGGTCGCGGACACGCCACACAGTTCCGTGGGTAGCAGCCCGACGATCCCGCAGCCGAAGGTCAGTCCGTTGGACCTCCATGACATCGGGATCAAGCGGCAGACGCCAGGCGTGGCCGACCCTGGCCCAGGTCCCGAAGTAGCCACCCAGCACCACGGCCTGGACCTGGGGGCCGTCGTGCCGGCGGCGGCGGCGATCTCGCCGATCGTCGTTCCGAGCTCGATCTCCATGACCCACGGCCGGCGGGTGACGCCGGAGACCGTGATGAGCGCCGTCCCTCGCGAACTCGAGCCGGCCGGCCGATCTGTACCAGCGATCACCGAACCGGGCGATGAGCGCCGCATAGGCCAGGCTCTCGACGTTCTGGACGAGCGTCGGGCGGCCGTGCACCCCGCTGCTCGAGACGCGGGGGGCGTAGTGGTGGGTCGGGCGTCTCCGCTGTTGAGGTAGTGGACCGCGGCCGACGCCTCGCCGGCGACGTAGCCGACAGGGGCCGTGACCGAGGCGCATTGCGTGACGGACCTCGGCCCTGCGCTCGTCGATGGCCCGGCTCATGGCAGCCACGGCCGCCTCGTGCTCCCGGCCGACGTAGAAGATGACCTCGTCGGCGCCGACGGCCTCCGCCGCCAGGTTGGTCCCGTCAACCACGAGATGCGGCCGATGCGTCATCAGGATCCGGTCCTTGGCGCTGGCCGGCTCGCCCTCGGCACCGTTCACCAGGACGACGGCCGTGCCGCTCTTCCGTTCGGCCAGGGCACGCCACTTGCGACCGACCGGGAAGCCGGCGCCGCCGCGGCCGAGCAACCCGCTTGCCTCGAGGCTCGAGATGAGATCGAGGTGGTTGTCAGCGCTCGGAAGTGCGCCGAGCCTCGCGAGATGGGCGTCGAGGCGCTCGGGATTGCCATCCAGTGGAGGGCCGGCGAGAAGGCGCTGAGCAGGGTCGGGCGTGTGCAACGGTGCTCCGGTGGAGGTTCACGATCGGACCGACGGTCCCGTCATGATCGGCGTGACCTGACGGTCGCACACACCTGAGGCCGGGAACAGGGAGAAGGTTTCCCCATGACCATCTGCTGGCTGCGCGAGCCCGACGACGGGCGACCCGACCGCCACGACCACGGGCGCCGGCAGGCGCGGCCGGGCGGTCAGCCCGCGTCGAGGAGCTCCCACCAGCCGTGGGTCGGGCCGTCAGGCGAGCGCCAGAGCAACTCGTCCGCGATCCAGACGACGTCGAAGCCGATCTCCTCGGCCCGGACCGCCAACTCGCGGATGTCCGTCCATCGAGCGGTCGACCCGTCCACGAAGGACTCTCCCATCGGGAGCACGAGTCCGATTTCGAGCGGCCGCATGGCTGTCCTCCTCGGGATTTGTTCCTCGCCCTTCGGCTCGCGGGCCGACGACGCTGCCCGATCCTCCGTCACGATATCCGGAGGACGCGCGCAGCCGCTCGGCGATGCCTTCCGTTGTCAGGCCGTACGCTCGATCGTGGTCGGCGCTCCCGTAGCCGACCGTGACTCCGCGCGGCACTCCCACGGCATCGACCCGGAGTGGGCCCGGCGCCAGGGCGGCGACGACGTTGGGGATCAGTGCCCCAGCGTGCCACGGCTCGATGAGGAGCACCGCCGGCTAGGGCCGCAGGTCGCGCAGCGTGGCAGCATCGAACGGGGCGGCCGTCGTGCAGTAGGCCACGGACACGTCAAGATCAGCCGCCGCGGCCAGCGCACGGTCCAGCATGGGCCCCATCGCGATCACGATCGGTGCACCCGTCGAGTGCCGCACGACCTCGAGCTGCCCGAACCGAACGGGGCGGTCGTCGGTGTTCTGCTGCTGGCTCAGCCGGAAGTAGGTGGGGGCGCCGTCAGCGTAGGCGGCGCGGAACAGGGCCTCGAATTCCGCGGGCGTCCCGGGGACCACGATCTCGACGCCGGTCAGCGCCCGGAGAACCGGCAACGTCATCGGGTCGTTGCCTGTGTGTAGCCATCCTCGGCGTAGTCGTAGGACGCCCCGATGCTGACGACGTTCACGCCCAGGCGCTGGTAGACGAAGTCGACCCGGAGCTGCTCGAAGGGCCGATGGACGATGAACGGCGCGATCGAGTGGACGACGGGGATGAATTCCTCGAGCGCGACGCCGGCGGCCGCACTCATGATGGTCTGCTCCATGATTCCGAAGCCGACAACCCGCTCGGGGTGCCGCTGGCTGCGCCGCGGAAGTAGTCGGAGCTGATGTCGGCGAGCAGGACGAAGAGTCGCTCGTCGGCATCCGTCAGTTCGTCCACGACGGCGCCGAAGCGCTGGCGCATCGTCTCGCCGGCCGTCGATGGGCGGGGCGTGCCGTTCTTCACGACCATTCCGGCCGCCAATCGACGATCACGCCGACGGGTCGACCCGGCTCGCGAGCACGAGCGCGGCAGGCGAGGGCCGCGTGATCGTTGCTGCGCCCGTTCCGCGCCGCCCATCCGAATGCCTCGAACTTCGCCCACGAGGTCGCCCAGTTCCGGCGTGCTGGTGTGGTTGTCGATCAGGATCGCGGTCAGGTTGCCGAGGCCCAGCGAGCCGGCGGCCAGGAGGCTCTCCCAGACGCTCCCCTCGTTGGCCTCGCCGTCACCCAGCAGCACGAACACGTGGTGATCGCTGCCCTTGGCCCTGAGGGCGAGGGCGACGCCCACGGCCATCGGCACGCCGTGACCGAGCGAACCCGTCCAGATCTCCACTCCGCGGACGAGATTCCGATCCGGGTGACCACCCAGGCGACTCCCCCGGCCAGGAACGTCGTCAGTTCCGCTTCCGGGAAGTAGCCCCAGGCCGCGAGGACCGAGTAGAGCGCGAGCGGCCCATGGCCCTTGCTGACGAGAAACCGATCCCGCCTCTCGTTGCGCGGGTTGCCCGGATCGTGCCGGAGGACGCGGTCGTAGAGCAGCCAGGTCACGTCCAGCACGGACAGGGCGCTCGGGTCGTGCTTCTCGTCGCCGGCAGTCGCATCCATGAGCGCCCGGACATGCGACAGGGACGGGCCGAACGGCGGTCGATCCATGGTTCCGAAGTCTGCCACGGGGTCCATGTCCCAGCCACGCCGCGGCGGTGGGATCGCGGACGGCGTGCCCGTGTCCCGGATCAGGCCCGGCCAGAACGCACCCAGGCAGAGCGGCCCGGAACACGTACATCAGGAGGAACGCGACCCAGACGCCGGTGTTGCCGAAGCGCGGCGCCAGGATGAGGTCGGCGGCCACGTAGAGCACGGCCGCGACGAATCCGGCCGTTCTGAGCGCTCGGCCGCGCGTGGTGCCGATGAAGATGCCGTCGAGCTGCCAGGCGGGCATGCCGATCAGCGGGACGACCGCGCAGAACGGGAGGAAGGCCAGCGCTGCGGCGCGAGCGGCGGGATCGGCGACCACGACTTCGATGATCACCCTCCCACCGACGAGATACAGGGCGGAGAAGGCCAGCGCCGAATGCGAAGGCGAATTCCGTGGTCAGCCGGACGGCCCTCCTGAGCCGCGCCGGATCACGGGCGCCGTACGCCTCCCCGACTTCCTTCTCGGCCACGAACGCGAAGGCATCCAGGACGAACGCCGCGACGGTGATGAACTGGAGCAGCACCTCGTTGCCGGCCAGCTCGGCGGTGCCGGCGCGCGCTCCGGAGTTGATGAACCAGGCGAACGAGAACAGGAGCGCCAGGGTCCGGATCATGAGGTCCCGATTCGCCGCGAGGAGCGCGACGATCCGCGTCCGCTCGAACAGGTGGGCGACCGGCTTGAGCTGGCCTCGGACCATCCACAGACCGAGGCCGAGTGCCATCCACTCCGCGATCGCCGTTCCGGCGCCGATGCCGGCGGGTCCAAGGTCGAGCCCGGCGACGAACCACGTATCGAGCGCGGCGTTGACGCCGTTGAGCACGATCTGGAGCACGAGGAGCGCCCGGGTCCGGCCCGTCCCGATCAGCCAGCCGTTGATCGCGAAGCCGATGAGCGCGGCGGGCGCTCCCCAGATCCTGGCATCGAGGTAGCCGGCCGCGTGCAACTCGACGATCGCCTCCGCCTGGAACGCGCCGAGGGCGACGCCCGGATGAGCGGGAACAGGACGATCAGCCCGATGCCCAGCGCGAGCCCGATCACCGCCGCGCGCAGCAGGACGGCGCGGCTCTCGAGTGATCGCCGGCACCCTCCGCCTGCGCGGTCAGCCCGGTCGTGGACATGCGCAGGAAGCCGAAGCTCCAGTAGATGAAGCTGATCGAGACGGCGGCGATGCTGACGGCCGCGAGATCGACCGCCGAGCCGAAGCGGCCCATGACGACGGTGTCCACCACGCCGGTCGTGGCCGTCGTCGCCTGCGCCAGCACGATCGGCCAGGCGAGCGCGAGGACGCGCGAGCGCTGTCAGCCGCGAGCAGGGCGTGGCCCAGGGGCGCGTCCGATCAAGCGGCGATCCGGCGGCGGCGAAGCAGCCCGGTCTGGGGCCGGCCACCAGCAGGACCAGGAGAACATGGCCGTCTCGACGAGCACGATCAGTGCCGCGCTCGCGGTGTTCGTCCAGTAGCTGACGTAGAGCCCGACCAGCGGGGCCACGACACGATGCCGGCCGCGACCAGAGAGCCGCGAGAACCGGTTGGTCAGCAGTTGCGCGGTCGCCGCCGGCGTGACGAGCATCGCCACGACGAGGATGATCCCGACCGACTGAAGGCTGATCACGATCGTCATCGCGATGAGACCGAGGAAGAGGTATTCGAGTGCGGCGACCGGCAAGCCCGGAGGCTCCTGCGCCGAGCGGATCGAACGTCGAATACAGGAGCTCCTTCCAGAGCACCGCGACCACGGCGAGCACCACCAGCGCGAGGACTGCGAGCGCGGCGAGATCCGTCGCGCTGATGCCGAGGACCTCGCCGAACAGGAAACCGAACAGGTCGCCGACGTAGTTCGGAATCGTACTGAACAGGAACACGCCGAACGCGAACATCCCCGCGAACAGCACCCCGATCGTCGTGTCGCCCCTGAGGCGACCGCGCCGCGTGATCCAGCCGATCGCCAGCGACGTCCCCACCGCCGCAATCGTGGCCCCGATATAGAACGGTGCGCCGATCAGGTATGCGGCCACGACGCCGGGAAACGCGGCGTGGCTGAGGGCATCGCCCATGAACGCCAGGCCGCGCAGGACCATGTACGTGCCAACGACCGCGCACACGAGTCCCACGATGGCCGACGCCGCGAGCGCTCGCACGAAGAACTCATAGCCGAGCGGCTCCGTGAAGATGGTCATGCCCGACGTCCCGGCGACCGGTCGTCGTCATCGTGGTGATGGATCTCGCCGCCCGCGGCCTGATCGTGGTGGTGGGCGTCATCGATGACCACGGCCCTGTCGCCGACGAACAGGAGATGGCCCCCGTAGGTTCGGAGCAGGACGTCGGTATCGAGGACGAGGCTCGCGTCTCCCTGGGCAACGATCGTCCGATTGACGGCGACGATCGACCGGAAGTGCTGGGCGGCCGACGCCAGGTCGTGGGTACTGGCGATGACCGTCTTGCCGGCCGCGCCTCCGAATCGAGGATGCGCATCAGGTCTTCCTGGGTGGCGGCATCGACCCCGGTGACCGGCTCGTCGAGCAGGTACAACTCCGGCTCGCTCGCGAGCGCGCGGGCGAGGAACACCCGGCGCCGCTGGCCGCCGGACAGGGCTCGATCTGGCGTCGCGCGAACGGGCTCATCCCGACCTGATCGAGGGCGGCCATGACGGCCGCCTGATCCGCGACGCCCGGTCGCCTCAGGGGCCCCAGACGTGGATAGCGGCCCATCATCACGACATCGGCGGCACAGACCGGGAAGCTCCAATCCACGGACTCGGCCTGCGGGACGTAGGCGACCGCGGGCGCGTGGAACCCGGGCGCCGCACCGAGCACGCTCAGCGATCCCGACCACGGCTTGAGCAGTCCCGCGATGAGTTTCAGGAGCGTGCTCTTGCCGCCGCCGTTCGGCCCCACGACAGCGGTCAGGGCACCGGTCTCGAGCGTGAGATCGACGTGATCCAGCACCGGCCGATCGTCGTACCCGACCGACACGTCCGTCAGGCGGACGCTGACGCCCGGGTCGCGCTTGGCGACGCCGCGCGCGGTGCCGCGACGCTCGGCTGTGGGGGGGAGTCGGCGTCCGGACCGTGCGCGCCCGCGGGGCCGCTCGTGGTCATCGCACGCCGCCACGAGTTGGTCGACGTCCCAGCGGATCAGGGCCTGATACGAAGTGACCGGGTCGTCGCCCAGCGTGTCGGCGTAGAGCGTCGCGACAACGCGCGCGCCCGTCTCGCGCGCGATCTGGTCGATGAGCGCCGTCGGGAATTGGGCCTCGCGAAGATTGCCTTCACCTTGGTAGCCTTGATCCGGTCGATGAGCGCCGCGATCTCGCCGGCACTCGGATCCTGACCGGGTGCCTCGACGGCGACGCCCACGATCGTGAGCCCGTAGGCACGGGCGAAATACGGCAGCGCATCGTGGAACATCACAAACTGACGATCGGCATCCGGGATCGTCTCGATCTGCTCACGGACCCAGACATCGAGTTCGGTCAGCGTCCCGACGTAGGCCGCGGCCGATTTCCTCGATCTCCTCGCGATGTCCAGGGTCCGCTCTGCAAGCGCTTCGGCGATCCGCGTCGCGTACTCGATCGCATTGGCGACATCCAGCCAGAGGTGCGGATTCTGCGTGGCCGGCGTATCGCCCGGGAGCAGGTCGACGCCGGCAGATCGACCCCGAGCTTGATGACCGGGGCGTCGCGGACCGCCGAACGGATCGTCTTCTCGAGCCAGTCGTCGAGTCCCAGCCCGTTCATCACGAACAGGTCCGCCGATGAGACCGCGCGCAGATCCGCGGGCGTCAGCCTGATACGTGTGGACGTCGACCCCCTGCGGCACGAGGCTCGTCACGGCGACGCGCGCAGCCGCCGACGTTGCGAGATGAGTCCGCGAAGACGGTCGACGTCGTGACGACCTGGATCAGCCCGGCCGGGGCGACTGAACCGGTCGGAACCGAACCCTCGCCGCACGCGGCAACGACAAGCACCAGGAGCGTGACGAGGGAGCGGCGCATAGTCCGCCGAATACTGAGACTGAGTCGCAGTAGGTGTCAACACCGAAGTCCTTCTTGCGCCTTGCGCGGTTGCGCCGGCTCCGCCGGCAGCCGAGCGTACGATGCGTGCGTCGTTCCGGCGTCGCAGGAGGAGTGCACATGGCTGGCCGCGGATCGGGTCTTCCAGGCGTCGGTATCTGGAACGCGAGCTGGCCCGTGCAGAGCATCGGAGCGGCGATTCTCGCGGCCCTCGGCGCGTTCATGCTCCTGGACCCCGGGCGCGCGGAGCTGTTCGCCGGGCTCGTGTTCGGTGGCTACCTCCTCGTTGACGGCATCCGCTACGTGGTCACGCGGATCGGCGCCCGGCAGTTCGGTCGGATCGGCGAGATCGAGATCACTCCGCGCCGGCGTCGGTCTGCTGACGGCCGCCCTGCTGTTCGGCCTGTCCTTCCTGGAGGCAATCACCCTCGGCGGCGTTCGCCTCATCCTCGCGATCGGCGGCATTCCGTTCGGCCTGCTCGGCCTGGGGATGGTGGTGCTGGGCATGGGGATGGGGATCCGATGGAGCCTGGCCATCGTCAGCGCCGTGGTCACGGCCTACGGGGTCCTGCTCCTCTACACCCAGTTCGTTGACGCCGCGGGCTTCTCGGCGGTCCTGACGATCCTCGCGGCCGCCGCGCTGCTCGCGGCTGGAGTGCTCGCGGTGCGAGCCATCCTCGGTGCTCGATCGGGAGTGGTGGCCCCTCCCGCGAGTTGAGGGTCGTCACGTCGCGGGGTTCGCAGGCTGGTGTGCGCGACTGACTTGCGCCCCTCGCCTACCATGGGTCGATGGAGCGGCGTCCCAACCGGCCCAGTATCGATTCCGGGCCAGTCGCGACGGACGGCGCCACGGAGCGAGAGGTCCCCGCGCTGACCGGCGAACAGATCCAGGCGATCAATCGATTCCCGGACGAGAACCCCAACCCGGTTCTCCGAATCGCCGCGGACGGTCGCGTCCTGTATGCGAACCCGGCCGGCGTCCCGATCATCGAGGCGCTCGGCACCGCCGTCGGCAAGGCCGCGCCTCCGGACTGGCTCGCCTCGGTGCATGCCGCGGCCGCCGACGGGTCGACCGTCGAGTTACCTCCGGCCATCAGACGTTCGAGCTTCCGCCCGTCAATGTCGAGGAACTCGGGTTCCTGAACATCTACGGCACGGACATCACGGCGCGCAAGGCGATCGTCAAGTTCCCCGACCAGAACCCGCATCCGGTGTTCCGGATCGACTGGGACGGCCGGCTCGTGCTACGCCAACATCGCCAGCACGGACCTGATCGAGGGGCTCGGCTGCGCCGTCGGGCGAACGCTCGATCCTGAGCTGTTCGACCGCCTGATCGCCGTGGTTCGAGCGGGCGCTCGGAGAGAGCGTCGAGATCAGCAGCCGGGGCCGCGAATACGAGCTGCTGCCCGTGGATGTGCCCGAGTTCGGGTTCATCAACGTCTACGGGACCGACGTCACCGCCGAGCGCGAGATGCGGCGCCTGCACCACGAGAACCAGCGCCTCCTGCTCAACATCCTGCCCGAGGCGATCGCCGACCGGCTCCGGGGCGGGGAGAAGCTCATCGCCGACCGGTTCGACGACGTGACCCTCCTCTTCGCGGACATCGTCGGGTTCACCGCGATGTCGAGCGCGATGTCACCGCAGGAGCTGGTCACCGTCCTCAACGAGGTGTTCACCGTCTTCGACGACCTGGTCGAGCGTCACGACTCGAGAAGGTCAAGACGATCGGCGACGCCTACATGGTCATCGGCGGCCTGCTGGACGAGTCCGAACGACCACACCGAGCGGGTCGCCGACCTGGCGCTCGACCTGTGCGGCGCGATGGAGGCGATCGAGGCCGCCTCGCGCCTCGGAGTGCACTTCCGGATCGGGATCCACTGCGGGCCAGTCGTCGCCGGCGTCATCGGCACGAAGAAGTTCATCTACGACGTGTGGGGCGACACCGTCAACCTCGCCTCGCGAATGGAATCGCTCGGGATGCCCGGCCGGATCCAGGTCTCCGGCGCGGTGGAGGAGCGGCTCCGTGGCCGGTACGCACTCGAAGCGCGCGGGTTGGTCGAGGTCAAGGGCAAGGGTTCGCTGCCGACCTGGTTCCTCGTCGGCGGGCCGGGCGACAAGAAGGCCACGGCAGCCCGCCGAGCCGCGGGCGAACGTCGGGATCAGTCGCGCGGCCGGGGCGGCCCACCGCCGCGCCCGCCCTCGACGCCGATCGTCCGTAGCGCTTCCTGCGCCCACCGGTTCCCCCGATGCAGCCGCACCCTGCGCCCGCGCCCGGTCAGATCGTCGCCCTGATTCCCGCCCATGACGAGGCGCCCCGCATCGGGTCGTCGTAGCCGCTGCGGTCGCGCATCTCCGGGTGCTCGTCGTCGACGACGGCTCCACGGACGACACCGCGTCGATCGCCGAAGCGGCCGGCGCGACGGTCATCTCGCAGCACCCGAATCAGGGCAAGGGCGCGGCGCTGCGGGCCGGCTTCGTGCGGGCGCTCTCGCACGGCTTCGACGCCGTGGTCACCCTCGACGGCGATGGTCAGCACGATCCGGCCGAGCTGCCGCGATTCGTCGACGCAGCGGCGAGCGGCGGCGCTGAGCTGATCATCGGGAAGCGGGACTTTGCCCGGATGCCGCTCGTCGCGGCGACTCGCCAACGGCCTCGGAACGCTGCTCCTGTCGGCCGCGGTGGGCCGCTGGATCCCGGACAACCAGTCCGGCTACCGGCTCGTCGGGCGGCGGCTCATGTCGGCGATGCTCGACAGCCGCGAGGACGGCTTCGCGTTCGAGGTCGAGATGATCGCGGTCTGCCTGCGCGAGGGCTGGCCCATCCGCTGGGTCCCGATCTCCACGATCTACGGCGACGAACGCAGCCACATCCGGCCGATCCACCACCTGCGCGAGTTCATGGCGGTCGCGTGGCGGGCGCGCCGCATCGTGCGGGGCCGCGGCTAGCGCGACTGGCGGGCTGGGCGGCGCGGACATCGCGATCGATGTGGTTCATCGGATTGGCTGCAAACGAGCGTGGCCGTGCACGAAATCTGTCGCTTCCGATGGTCTGCCGAGCGCGGCCAGGCGCCGTCTGATGAATGCGAGCGATCAGCCCACGGGACGTCGACATGGGAGGGCGTCCGTGGGAAAACGCGACCCGACTCGACTCTGGGCCGTCAGCCCAACTTGAGCCGCGGCAGGACGTCCTTGCCGAAGACCTCGATGAACTCGGCCTGGTTGCGACCGACGTTGTGGAGGTGGACCTCGTCGAAGCCCATGTCCAGGTAGTGCTGGATGTGGGCGGCATGGGCAGCCGAGATCGGACTGTCATGAGGACGCGGTTCTTGAAGTCGTCCGGGCCGACGAGCCTGGCCATCGCGGCGAAGTCCTCGGGGTTCCTGATGTCCTGCTTGGGGAAGGGCATCCCGCCGTTCGGCCATTCGAGAACGGCCTGGTCGACGGCCTCCTGATCGGTCCGTGCCCACGAGATGTGGATCTGGAGGAGCTTCGGCGAGCCGCGACGGATCCTTGCCGGCCTCACGGGCGCCCTCCTCGTACTTGGCCCACAGCATCCCGATCTTCTCGTCGGCGGCGCCGACCGTGATGATCCCGTCGGCGAACTTGCCGGTCTTCTTCGCGTTGATCGGGCCGGCCGTGGCGACGTAGATCGGGACGGGCTGCTCGGGCCGGGTGTAGAGCTTGGCGCTCTCGAGGGTGAAGTACTCGCCCTTGTGCTTGACGACGTTGCCGGTGAAGAGCTTGTTGATGATCTCGATGCTCTCGAACAGCATCGCGCTGCGGACACCGATCTCCGGCCAGACGCCACCCGACCACGTGCTCGTTGAGGGCCTCGCCGGCACCGAGACCCGAGGTAGAACCGGCCCGGGTACATCGCCCCGAGGGTCGCCGCGGCGTGGGCGATGACGGCCGGGTGGTAGCGGAAACCGGGACACGTGACGGCCGACCCGAACGGCAGCGTCGTCCGCGTGCCGAGGGCGCCCATGAAGCTCCAGGCAAACGCGCTCTGGCCCTGCTGGGGCGTCCACGGGTGGAAGTGCTCGCTGACCATGAAGCCGGCCGAGAAGCCGGCCGACTCGGCCTGGGAACACCAGTCAAGCAGGTCCGTGGGGTGGAACTGCTCGAGCATCGCCGCGTAGCCGATCTTCGCCATGTGGAGGTCCCCTCCCTCGCCGGGACAGCTGGCCCCGCGACCGTCGTGCGCCCATGGTACGAGGGACCCGCATCGGGCGGCACACCGGCGATGTGCTGGTCAGGGACGTGAATGCGGTAGCGTGACCGCATGGACCACCATCGGCTGCGGTTCCCGGCACCCGTGCCGCCGAAACGGCGATCCCTGCGCGAGACGCTGCGCGACCGTGTCCGGCTCGCGCTCCTCGTGGGATTCGGCGTAATGCTGGTTGGTGCGGCCCTCCCGTGGATGCGGGTCTGGCTGCCGTATCAGGGCTTCTTCGATGTCACCGGATTCGATCGCGCCGGCGACGCGGGGCTCCTCCTCGAATTCGGGGCGGTCGGGCTGGTGCTGACCTGGAGCGAGCGTGCCTGGCATAGCCGGGTGACCATCCTCGTCGCCGGGCCGCTCCTGCTCGGGGCGGTCTCCGTACTCCTGCTCCGCGTGACTCACGGGGACGCGAACATCTACCTCGACTCGCTCGAGCCGCGGGGCGGGAGCGGTTCGATCCTGCTGCCGTTCTGGGCCGCAAACGCCGGCGCGGCTCTAGCAACGATCGCCGGCGCCGTACATCTGTGGCGGGCGCGTACCCGCCTGTCGTTCAACATCGGGTTGACCGTGCCGGCGGTGGCCGGGGCCATTGGCGGCGTTGCGGGTGCGATCCTGGGCTTCGTGGCGGGAACCAGGATCGCCGAGCTACTCACGGCCGGAGCGATCGCGGGCGTCTCGTCGAGTGTCGTGGTCTTCCTTTCATTCGTGCTCGCCTTCATCACCGGCTGGGTCGGGGCTGTCGGCGGCGCGCGCCTTGCTCGAGCCGCTCGATGTCAGTGACCGGACCGGATCGGATATCGGTGCTGTCGTGACCGACCGGCCCGGTTCGTTCATGGCGCGGTTCGTTGCGGGACCCACCTACGACCCCTCCGACGGAGACCGACGGACCGTCCGAATCCTGGGTCTGGAGCTGCCGCTCCGGGCAACGACTGCCATCGCGATCGTGACCCTGGTCGTCCTGTTCGACTTCTCGCGGACCGCGATCCCGTTCGAGATCCAGCTGCTCGGTCGTTCGGCGGGGGCGCTTCGCTACCAGGCCCTCGAGCGGGTGATCCTGTTCGGACTCGTTCCGGCGCTCGTGGTCGTCTTCGCCTTCCGTGACCGTCTCGCCGCATATGGGCTCGGTCTCGGAGAGTGGCGCTGGGGTCTGCCGCTGGCCGTCCTCGGTTGCGCCCTGATGACCCCGATCGTCATCGCGCTCGGCTCCAACCCGCAATTCAGCGGCTACTACGGGATCTCGGGTGCCCCGGTCGGAGACATCGCCCTGACCCACGTCCTCGATCTCGTCCCGTCGGAGTTCCTGTTTCGCGGCTTCCTGATGTTCGTGCTCCTCCGGACGATCGGACCGCTCGGCGTCGTGGTCGCCCAGCTCCCGTTCGTCTTCGTCCACCTCGGCAAGCCGGAAATCGAACTGTTCTCGACACTGCTGGGCGGCATGGTCTTCGGCTGGCTGAACTGGCGCACCCGCTCCATCTGGTGGAGCGCCCTCGGTCACGTCTACATCCTCACCCTGGTCCTGGCCGTGGCGGGCGCGGCAACGGCCGGCTGAGCGACGGGCACCGCCGTCGGCAGCCACGCCCCTCGGCAGGTATCCTTCAGCGCGGCCCCGATCGAGCCCCTCGACGCAGCAGGGACAGGCGGCGTGGCGGCGCGGCGGCCAATCACCGGACCCAAGCCCAGACTCAGGTGGTGCTCATGAAGATCGGAGTCGCCAGGGAGACCGCGCCCGGCGAGCGACGCGTAGCCTTGGTGCCCGAAGCCCTCGGCAAGCTGCAGGCGGCCGGGCTGGAGATTCTCGTCGAGGCCGGCGCAGGTCTCGGCGCGCTCATCCCGGACTCGGCTTACGCCGATGCCGGCGCGGCGATCGTCTCAACCGACGCGCTGTACACAACCGCGGACGCCATCGTCCGGATCGCGAAGCCGAACGAGGCCGAGGCGAAGCGCCTCCGGTCCGGGCAGGCTGTTGTGGGACTGCTCCAGCCGCTGCTGGATCCGCAGCTCATGGCGTCCCTCGCCAGTGCGGGCGTGAGCGCGATCAGCCTGGATGCGATCCCGCGGATGCTGTCCCGGGCGCAGACCATGGATGCCCTGTCGTCCCAGGCCAACGTCGGCGGCTACAAGGCGGTCCTCATCGCCGCCAACGCCTTCGGACGGTACTTCCCGCTCCTGACCACGGCCGCCGGGACCGCGAAGCCGGCGAACGTGCTCATCCTGGGCATCGGCGTGGCCGGTCTCCAGGCGATCGGCACGGCCCGCCGCCTGGGTGCGGTGGTCAAGGCGTACGACGTGCGCCCGGAGACGCGCGAGCAGGCACTGTCGCTGGGTGCCCAGTTCGTGACCCTGAAGACCCAGATCGACGCCACCGGTGCTGGCGGATACGCGCGCGAGCTGACCCCGGAAGAGCGCGCAGCCCAACAGGCCGAGCTCAACGAGGTCATCGGTGGGATGGACATCGTGATCACCACCGCCCAGATCCCGGGCCGCAAGCCGCCGGTCCTGGTGACCGCCGCGGCTGTCGCGCTCATGAGGCCGGGCTCGGTCATCCTGGACATGGCCGCGTCCGCACTCGGCGGGAACTGCGAGCTGTCGAAGGCCGGCGAGGATGTCGTGACCGACAACCTCGTCACGATCCTCGCGCCCGACAACCTGCCGGCAACGATGCCGGTCGGGTCGTCCGCGTTCTACGCCCGGAACCTGTCCGCGCTCCTGCTCCAACTCGTGAAGGACGGTGCGCTCAACCTGGACCCGGAGGACGAGATCGCCGGCCCGGTGACGATCACTCACGGTGGCGAGATTCGCTCGGAGGCCGTGAAGAAGCTGCTGCAGCCCGCCGGAGGCGCCGCGTGAACACCGAACTCCTGGCCGCGCTGACGGTCTTCGTCCTCGCCATCCTGTGTGGCTTCGCCGTCATCAGCAAGGTTCCGGCCACGCTCCACACGCCCCTGATGTCCGGCGCGAACTCGATCCACGGCATCGTCCTCGTCGGTTCGATGCTCATCGCCGCGTCGGCGACGGACCTCCTCAGCCAGATCCTCAGTCTGGTCGCCGTGGCCTTCGCGACGATGAATGTCGTGGGCGGCTACGTCGTGACGGACCGGATGCTCCAGATGTTCAAGAAGAAGCCCGCGGAACCCACGACAGCCACACCGGCACCGACCACCCCGTCCGAGAAGGCCGGGGCCTGACCGATGGACGGCATCGAGATCCTGGTCCGGATCGCCTGGCTCGTGGGAGCGGCGTCGTTCGTCATCGGCCTGATGCGGATGAACTCACCCGCTACCGCGCGGAACGGCAACCTGCTTTCGGCCGGCGGCATGGCCATTGCGATCGTTGGGACGGCCGTCCTGCTCGCGGTCAACGGCAACGTGGCTCCGACCGGCTGGCTCATCATCGCCGTCGGCATTGCCGTCGGTGGCGGGCTGGGCCTGTACACCGCCCGAACCGTGAAGATGACGGCGATGCCCCAGCTGGTGTCGCTGTTCAACGCAGTCGGCGGCGGCGCGGCCGCCCTCATCGCGATCGACGACTACCTGCGACTGTCGGGCGAGGTGAGCTCGATCTCGCTCCAGATCAGCATTCCGACCGTGCTCGACATCCTGATCGGCAGCATCACCTTCACCGGATCGCTCATCGCCTCGGGCAAGCTGATGGGCATCATCAGCGGCAAGCCGATCATGGTTCCAGGCGGCCGCCTGATCACGCTCGGGATCGTCCTCGTGGCGGCGGCCGGCTCGCTCTACCTGTGGACCGGCGCGATCAGCGTCCCGGTGATGTTCCTGATCCTCGCGGCCGCGCTCGTCTTCGGCGTGACGATGGTCCTGCCGATCGGCGGCGCAGACATGCCGGTGGTCATCAGCCTGCTCAACTCGTTCACCGGCACGGCCGTGGCGATGGCCGGCTTCGTCATCGGCAATGACGTCCTGATCATTGCCGGTGCCCTGGTCGGGGCGTCCGGCGCGATCCTGACGAAGCTCATGGCGGACGCGATGAACCGGTCTGTCCTCAACATCATGCTCGGCGGCTTCGGCGGCGGCGAGGGCACGATCGGCGCGGTCGCGGGCGCCGGAGGCTCGGTTCGGGCCATCGGCGCGGACGACGTCGCGATCCAGCTCGCCTACGCCAGCTCCGTGATCATCGTCCCCGGCTACGGCCTGGCCGTTGCCCAGGCCCAGCACGCCGTCCGCGAGCTCGCGGAGCTGCTCGAGGAGCGTGGCGTGGACGTCAAGTACGCCATCCACCCGGTCGCGGGCCGGATGCCGGGGCACATGAACGTGCTCCTCGCCGAGGCCAACGTGCCATATCCCCAGCTCAAGGAGATGGACGACATCAACCCGGAGTTCGACCGCTGCGACGTGGCACTCGTCGTGGGCGCCAACGACGTGACGAACCCAGCCGCCCGGCGGCCCGGCAGCCCGGTCTCGGGGATGCCGATCCTGGATGTGGACCACGCCAAGTCGATCGTCGTCATCAAGCGCTCGATGGGCCGCGGCTACGCCGGCATCGACAACGAGCTGTACGGAAACCCGAAGACCGGCATGCTGTTTGCCGACGCCAAGGCCGGCCTGGCCGAACTCGTCAACGCCGTGAAGGCGCTCTAGCATGCCCGACGAGAAACAGGAAGCTGCCAAGACGGCCAAGGCCGGCGAAGAGGCCAAGCCGGCTGTGGCCGAGACCACCAAGCCCGCGGATCCGACCGACGACCTCGTCGAGCGAAAGCACACCTTCACGGTCGGTCGCAAGAAGCTCGCCTACACCTCGCAGACCGGCCGGATCGTCCTGCGCGAGGAAGCCATCGAGGATGGCAAGGCGTCCGGATTCAAGCCGAAGGCGACCGTCTTCGTCACGGCCTACACCCTCGACGGTGCAGATCGGCGCAAGCGGCCCGTGACCTTCGCCTTCAACGGCGGACCGGGCTCGTCCAGCGTGTGGCTCCATCTTGGGCTGCTCGGACCACGCCGGGTCGTCACGGGAGACGTCGGGGCGCCGGTGCCGCCGCCCTATGACCTCGTCGACAACGTCGAGAGCCTGCTCGTCCACTCGGACCTCGTGTTCATCGATCCCGTTGCGACCGGCTACTCGCGGACCGTCGAGGGCGTCAAGCCGGCCGACTACCACGGATTCACCCGCGACATCGAGTCCGTCGGTGAGGTGATCCGGCTGTGGACATCGAGGAACGGCCGCTGGATGTCGCCGAAGTTCCTGGCCGGCGAGTCATACGGCACGCTTCGCGCCGCCGGGCTGGCCGCGCATCTCCAGACGCGGCACGGGATGTTCCTCAACGGGATCATCCTGGTCTCGTCCGTCCTCGACCTCGGGACGATCGTCTTCAGCGACGGCAACGACGCCCCGTATGCGCTGTACCTCCCGACATACGCCGCGGTCGCCCACTACCACGGGAAGCACCCAGGGCGGACGCTCCGGCAGGTCATCGACGAGGCCGAGGCGTACGCGGCGGGTGACTACCCGCGGGTGCTGGCGCGCGGCCACCGGCTGTCCGCTGCCGAGCGCCGCGCGGCCGTCGCGAAGGTGGCCCGGCTCACCGGCCTGCGCCGCGAATACGTGGACCGCGTGAACCTCCGCATCGAGCATGTCCGGTACTTCACGGAGCTGTTGCGCGACCAGGGCCTGTCCGTGGGCCGCCTCGACGCACGGTTCACGGGCCCAGAGCCGGACGGTGGCCGGGAACAGTTCTCGGCCGATGCCTCCTATTCGCACATCCAGGGCCCGTACACGGCGGCGCTCAACCAGTACGTCCGCGATGAGCTCGGCTACGAGAACGACCTGCCGTACGAGATCCTGGCCGGCCCGGTCAATGAGACCTGGTCGTACAAGGAGTTCGAGGGCCGCTCCGTCTCGGTCGTGACCGACCTGGGCGCCACGATGCGCGCCAACCCGCACCTGCGGGTCCATGTCGCGTGCGGCTACTACGACGGCGCCACCCCGCACTTCGCGGCCGAGCACGTCGCCGCACACCTGCCGATCCCGGCCGAGCTTCGCTCGAACGTCGAGTTCGCCCATTACGAAGCGGGCCACATGATGTACGTCCACGAACCGTCGCGACTGCAGCAGTCCGCCGACCTGGCGGACTTCATCCGCCGCTCCACGCCGGGGGCGTAGGCTCGCAGCACCGACGGAACCTCGGAGCCTCGATTGACAAAGCGCCGCGCCACCCCGCCGCCCTCACAGCACGAGGGCTGGCCGCGACCGGCAAAGATCGCGTTCATCGGATCGCATGGCATTCGGAAGACGACCGCCCTCCTGGCCTTTGCGGCCACGGTCCAGCGTGCCGGGCGTTCGGTAGAGCTGGGCCGCGAGGTGGTCCGCGACAACCCACTCGGGATCAACGAACGGGCGACCGGCGAGGCGCAGCTATGGGTGCTGGTGTCGCAGATCCGCCAGGAGCTGGAGCTGGCCCACAAGGCCGACGTCCTCGCCACCGACCGCGGCGTGATGGACAACTTCGCCTACTACCTGCGGGCCTGCGGCGGCGTGGACCGGTTCGGGATCGAGCCCCTCGTTCGCGCCTGGTCGGAGACGTACGACCTCGTCGTGCGCCTGCTCCCCGACATCGCCCTCCAGGCCGACGGCGTCCGCTCGACCAGCGACGCGTTCCGCGACGAGGTGGAGGAGATCCTCGAGCAGCGGCTGCCGACCTTCGTGGACGCCGACCGCCTCGTGACGATGCGCGCGTCCGACGTCACGAGCCACACGGACTGGTGGGCGGTCCTCGATCGACTGGCGACGAGGATCGGGGCAACGCTCCGCGATCCGAACCTCTGGACGTAGCCGGCCTGCCGGGCGGGGCACGGCACCGGGACGATCTCGCCTGATCAGGCTCTCGGAGCGGGAACCTCCGACTCAGGTTGCGTGACGTCCACGACGTCCGCGGCCAGCGACGAGACGAGGTCCGCCGCGGAAAGGTGGATGTTCACCCCGAACGCTCCGCCGCCGACCGAGACGAGCGGCGCATCGAGGATTGCGGCGTCGGCGATCACCGGCCAGGGACGTGTGGACCCGAACGGCGTGATCGTGTAGCGGACGTAGCCCGTGACGGCCTGCGCCTCATCCGCGTCGGGCAGGGACATCCGGCTGACGCCGAGATGGGCGCGCAGCTTCGGCCAGTCGAACCGGCGGCCGGCCGGAACCAGCACGAACAGGTAGTCGTCCTCGCCACGGCGCACGACGATCGTCCGAAGGAGCGCCCGAAGCGGGATGCCCTGGCGGTCGGCGGCTTCCTCGGCGCTCCGGGCCGGCTCGATCCGGACGACACGATGCGGGATTCCGGCAGCGGCAACGGCGTCGAGGGCCGGGGTCGAGACGGATTCGGTCACGCCGCAGGCTAGCAGGCGCGCTCGCTTCAGGGTCAGGGGTGGCTGAGCCGGCCGAGTTCCTGGGGCGCCGAGGCTAGTTGGCGCGCACCTCGGCGCTGACCGTGACCGGGGCAGCGTGCTCGAACGTGAGCGTCAGCTCGACGGATGTGCCCGGCGCGAGCATCGAGGCCAGGTTGATGAGCATGATGTGATAGCCACCCGGCTTGAGCTCGACGGTCTCGCCCTTTGCGAGGGCGATCCTGTCGACGGGCTGCATCGCCATCATTCCGGCGTCGCCGGCGATGGTCTCGTGGATCTCGGCCGTCCCTGCCGGGGATGCGACGCTGACGAGTGCGTCATCCGTGCCGGTCCCGTTCTCGATGGCGAGATAGACCGCTACGGCCCGGTCCATTGACATGCTCGCTCGAGCCCACGCGCCCGAGACAACCATCGCGCCATCACTCGGGCTGGAGCCGCTTCCGGTACAGCCGGCAAGGGCGGCGAGTGCCAAGGCCACGATGCCCGCAAGGCGGGCGGTTCGGCGAGGTGCGGTCACGCGAAATCTCCTATCCATGGGTCTCGTGGGTGAGGCGATCGAGGTCGTCGATCATCGCTTGAGGTGGCGTGGCGAACGGGTATCGCGCACGAAGGTCACCCAGTCCATCGACGAGGTAGACCTTGACGGTGTGGGCAACGGCGTAGCCATCGGCGGACCCGGTCTCCTCCCGCTCATAGCGAACGCCCCACGCGTCCGCAGTGGCCCTGACCTGGGCTGCCGAGCCGGTCAGCGTGACGTAGCCGGTCGGCATGTAGCGCATGTAGTCGCGCAGGAACGCGGGCGTGTCGCGCTCGGGATCCACGCTGACAAACACGATCCTCACGCCCCCCGGGCGCTGCTTCAGCACC
The DNA here is from genome assembly GCA_963697415.1 of uncultured Chloroflexia bacterium. Lineage (GTDB taxonomy): Bacteria > Chloroflexota > Limnocylindria > Limnocylindrales > CSP1-4 > UBA5189. The sequence continues at coordinate 1,239,672 of CAVONW010000003.1, read as the reverse complement.
TCGTTGAGGTCGCCGATCGTGGCCGGGCAGATATCCGGGCAGTGGGTGTAGCCGAAGAAGACGAGGGCGGGCGTGCCCCGGAATGAGGCGAAGTCGAACGGTCGCTCGTCCTGGTCGATGAGGGCGAGCGCCGGCGCGGGCCTCACCTCCGGGTAGGCATACGGGCTGGGGCCGGACGGGGCGGCCGGTCCGCTCGTGGAGAGCAGCCCCTTGCCGATCGCAGCACCGATGATCGCGACGGTGACGATCGCCATGATCAGGAAGAACGCGCGGTGATCCCCGATCTCGCGCGCAAGCGGCTGGCTGGCGGGCAGGGTGTTCGTCGTGGACATCAGGACTCTGAGCAGATGGTCGGGTTTCGGAAACGGCGACGACGGCCGGTTAGCGACCATCGTCGAGCAGTTCACGATACGACTTGGCTGCCGCCAGTTGACGGGCCGTTCGGCACGGAATCTCGCACCAAGCGGCAAGGGCCTCGGGCCGTCGCCCCCGCCGAGGTACTGGACGCCGGTAGACTCGGCATCCGATGACCGAACCCGCCGGCACCAGCAACGTTCGTCCCGCCACGCCGGCGGAGGCGTCGGACATCCGCGCCATGCATGCCTCGAACCGGGCAGCCTGGGACGAGGCGGCCGAACGCTATGAGGGCTGGTTCGACGAGGCGGTTGAGCTCATCCGGTCCGGTGGCTCAAACCTGTTTCCCGTGGAGCACGACCTGATCGGCGATCTGCACGGCCGATGCCGGCGCGCCATCCATCTCCAGTGCGCCGGCGGCCGCGACACGCTGTCCCTGTGGAACCTGGGCGCGGACGAGGTGATCGGGATCGACATCAGCCCCCGGATGCTGGACCTGGCCGCCCGGCTCACGGCGGCGACGGGCGCGCCGGCCCGCTGGATCGAATCCGACGTCCTGGACGCGCCGCAAGAGCTCGACGGCACGGCCGACCTCGTCTATACGGGGCGCGGCTCGATCATCTGGATCCAGAACCTCGACGCCTGGGCCTCCGTCCTGCACCGGCTCCTGGCTTCCGCGGGTCGCCTCGTGATCTTCGACGGCCACCCGGCAGAGTGGCTGTTCGATGCCGACGAAGACGGCCACTGGATCGCGACCGACTACGACTACTTCGGCGGTCCCGAGGCATCGAAGGGCTGGGCGCCCGAGTACATCGACCGGCTTTCGATCGCCGAGGACGATCAGGGCTGGAAGTTCGCGCGGGCCTGGACGCTCGGCGAGATCGTGACGGCGCTGCTCGGCGCCGGACTCCGACTGGAGCGCGTCACGGAACACCCGGTGGACTGGTGGGCCGGCCATCGAGACGTCCGGCCAGAGGAACGTGGCCGAGTTCCGCTTTCGTTCTCCGTTGTCGCAACCCGGGGGAGTTGACCGTCCCAATTCGACCGTACTGGAAGCCAGGTCGGAGCGCTCAGGCCACCCTCCCGGGGCGGGGTCCAGTGACGAGCCCAGTCCTCAGCTCACTGCTTTCTCCACGAGCGCACCGATCCTTGCCTCGTCCACGGCGGTCAACTCCGTCAGCGCGAAGGCGCTCGGCCACATGGCGCCTTCGTCGAGGTGCGCCTCGTCGCTGAAGCCAAAGGTCGCGTACCGCGTCTTGAACTTCTGCGCGCTCTGGAAGAAGCACACGACCTTGCCATCCTTCGCATAGGCGGGCATCCCGTACCAGGTCTTGGGCGAGAGGGCCGGCGCACTGGCTGTGATGATCGCGTGAAGCCGCTCGGCCATGGCGCGATCCGACCCCGTCATTTCGGCGATCTTCATGAGCACGTCACTTTCCCCGGCCGCCCTGTCCTTGCCCGCGCGCGCTTCCGCCTTCTGCTCCTGGGCGCGCTCCTTCATCGCGGCTCGTTCATCGTCCGTGAAGGTCGAGCTCCTGACGGACTTCTGCGTGTCCTTCATTGCAGCACTCCTCTCATGCGAGTCTTGATGGGACGACCCTCGAGCCAGGGGAGCCGCCACGATCCCCTCCGATCCGGCTCGGCGAAGGGTACGCGATGGACCTCGTTGGATGGGACTTCGGGACCGCGGTCAGCCGGGCTCGTCCAGTGCGATCCTGATCCGCTTGTTGATCCGGCCCTTGGACTCGTAGCCCGTGACCCGGATCTGGCCCACTTCCCGGGTGTTGGCGACGTGGGTGCCGCCATCGGCCTGGAGATCGAGACCGACGATCTCGATGGTCCGGATCTGCTCGATGCCCTCGGGGAGCAGGTTGATCTTCGTCCGGATGAGGTCCGGGATCGCGAACGCCTTCTCCCGCGGCAGGACGTTGACCCGGATGTCGCGTGCCAGCGCGAGTTCGGCGTTGACGGTGGCTTCGATCTCGTCGACGAGGTCGCCGCTCATCCGTTCGAACTCGAAGTCCATTCGGCCTGCCCCCGGCTCCATGTTGCCGCCGGTGACGAGCGCGCCGTAATCCCGCCAGACCACGCCGCACAGGGCGTGAAGCGCCGTGTGCGTTCGCATGAGCGCGAACCGGCGGGCCCAGTCGAGGTCGACCTGGAGGCGATCGCCGACGGACGGAGGCTCCGCCCCAGCCTCCAGTTCGTGAACGATATCGCCACCCGATTTCCGCGCCGCCTGCACGACCCACGATCGCCCGTCCGAGCTCCGCAGGAAGAGGCCGCGGTCCGCGGGCTGGCCGCCACCGCCCGGGTAGAACACGGTCCGGTCGAGGATGACGAGCGGGGCATCAGCGGCTTCCACAACGACCACGGTGGCCTCGACGTCGGCCGCATAGGCGTCCGAGTAGCAGAGTTGAAGATTCATGCCGGGCAGGGTATCGCGTGGTGCGGGGCAGCACCACATAAGTCGCAGCTAAGAGGCGGCGGGTAGGGTCTGCTGAGCCGGAGATGGCGGGGAGCGGTCGGGTCGGGTGCGGTCGGGTGCCTTCACGAGGGGTCCCCGAGGTAGCCGATGGTCCTGGCCCCACCGGTACTTTGGCCGGATTGAGGGCACGCCACAAGACAAGCAGGATGGGTCTCCCGGTGGAAACCGGTCGGGAATCATCATTAGCTCCAGGAGTGCCCAGCGTATGAAGCATCGAATCACGCGAGCCTGGCAGTTCGCCCTGGCAGTCTCACCGCTCGCAGCCATCGCGCTCGTCGAAGCGGCGATGCGCCGCTGGTTCTAGTTCCACACCAGGAACGCCTCACCTGACCGGCACCCTCCTGCCGGCCAGCCAGCTCGAACGAGACCCGGATCCTCCTCCGGGTCTCGTTCTGTTTCTCACGAGCACCCCGGGCCGAAGGGCCGGTCTTGCGCGACGAACCTATCGCGCTGGGTGTGGGACGAGATCGAGCCGAACGGCGACCATGGCGGCTTCCACGCGCCCGGACACGCCGAGCTTGGACAGGATCTTTCCGACGTGAACGCCAACCGTCTTTTGGCTGATGAACAGGTGCTCGCCGATCTCGCGGTTCGTGCGTCCCAGGATGATCAGGCCGAGCACCTCCAGCTCCCTGGCTGACAGGCCGAAGGCTCCTCCGCGCGGCGGGACTTCCAGGACACCGACGAAGGCCTGGGCGACGGGACCTGCCGAAGACTGGACCGGTTCGGCCGATCGCCTCGAACCGTCAGGCGTGGCGGGCTGCAGGGTCTCCGGATCCGGGGGCAACGTGATCATCGATCGCCGAGCGAGCGCCTCGAGCGCACGAAGGAGGGGCCGGGCGCGCAGCTCGCGGGCAATACGGACGGCCTCAAGGATCGACTCACGGGCGGCCGCTCGTCCCTGCCGGGCGTCCTTGGCCGGGAGCATGGCCTCCGCCTGGCGCCAGCGGGCGCGTGCGACCTGGTACGGCTCGCCCACTCGTTCCCACGCCTCCGCAGCCCGGTCCCAGAGCAGCGCGTCGTCCTGGCCATCGATTCGGGAGAAGTAGGCCCGCGCGGTGGCGACGTTCGCCTCTGCTTCGCTTCGACTGGCCGCCTCTGGCGGCACGCCGCTGGCCCGCAACACGGCCTCGGTCTCGTGAAGCACCCGCCGGGCACGCTGGCGGGCTCCCGAGATCTCGGACAGCGCGCGTCGCTCATGAGCGTCGGCCAAGATCGCCGCCTGCACCTCGAGGTACGTCGAAGCCATCCGAGCGGTCAACGCCCAGTCCTCCGCGCGCCGGACCAGGGACCAGCCGAGCTCTGCCGCGCGCCGTGCATCGTCCACGTCACCACGCCACAGCGCGAAGGAGGCCGCTGCGCGCGTTGCGGGCACTTCGAGCTGCGGATCCGGCGCTCGCTCGAGTTGAAGCGGTCGCCACCCGAGGAGGCTGGCGGCACGCTCGTCGACACTCGTCTCCACCTCCAGCATGGCCGCCGTCACGCTCGCATCGGCGAACGCCTCCGGCGCTGGACTCCACTCGAGCGCCGTCCGGATCGTGTCCCGTGCCTCATCCCAGCGCCCGACCAGGAAGAGGCCCTCGGCGATGTTGCCCCGAAGCGCGTTTCCGTACGCGACTTCGAGCCCGTCGCGGCGCGCTTCCTCGATCGCTCCGCGCGTCACCTCGATCGCGTCCTCGCGCCGACCGAGGAGCGTGAGGCCCGTCGCGAGATTCAGCGTTGCGCGGAACGTGTCGTCGGTGTGTCCGATTGACCGCGCGATCTCCCGCGCTGCCTCGAGGAGGCCGATCGATTCGGCCGGTTCGGCACTCCACGCAAGGGAGATCCCGAGCGTGCACGTCGCGTGTCCCTCGATTGCGCGACCCTCCGGGCCGGCCTCGCGAGCCGCCTCGATCGCCGTCTGCGCGGTCCGTGCGGCTTCGGCAAACAGACCCTGGAGCATGAGCGTCTGGGCAAGTGAGGCGAGGACCCGCGCGCGAAGCGCCGTGGGCTCGGGCGGCACCGTCGCCGCCGCCCGCCGGTGTTCCGAGATCGCCCGCTCGTGGTCGCCGAGCGTCCGCGCAACCCGCCCAAGTGCCTCGTGCAACGCCGCGACGGTCGCCCGATCCAGACGCTCTCCGAACCTGCCCAGCGCACCCTCGAGATACGCGAGCGCGCGATCGGCCCGGCCCGCAGCAAGGGCCACCTCGCCGGCGCGAATCAGTAGCTGACCGATCGCCGCGCGGTCCGGACCGTCGGCGCCTCCCAGCTCCAGGGCGACCTCGCGAGCCGCGAGCCCATCCGCCGGGGAGTCCCGCTCGTCGGCCAGCGATGCAGCAGCGATCGCTGCATCGAGCGCGGCCTCGGGCCGATTGGCTGTCCGCCAGTGCGGAAGTGCCTCGGCGGGTCGATCTCCAAGAGCCTCGGCGATCGCCTCGTGATGACGCCGCCGCTGATGCGGAAGAAGATCAGCCTCAATGGCCCCGGCGATGAGCTCGTGGCGCAGCTCCAGCCGTCCGTCCGGCCTGGGGATCACGAAGCCATGCTCCTGTGCCTCGAGAAGTCCGGCCTGCAGGTCAGGCTCGAGGCCACCGTTCGCGCGCCGCGGTAGCGTCGAGGACCGCGGCGGCAGCATCACGGCAAGACGCTCGAACGCTGCGACAGCAGCCGTGATCTCGGCCGCGCTGAGCGGCTGTCCGGCGGGCGCGAGCAGGCGAAGCAACCTCCGGCACTCGGGGGAGCGGCGCGCAAGCCGGGCCGAGACGAGCTCCTGCAACGAGGCACCCAGCGAGACGCTGGACAACTCCCGGCGGGCGGCGAGGATCTCCTCGGCGAGCAGCGGATGGCCGCCGGATCGATCGGCCACGAGGAGCACGGCGGCCGCGGTCGGTCGCTCGCCCTCAACCTCGGTGATGAGCTGGACGAGTTCGCTCCGGGCGAGTGGCTCGAGCTCCAGGCGGTCCGGCGGATCGGACGACTGCGCCATCGTCGCAAGGTCGCTGATGACAGGGTGACCCCGAGTCAGGGCATCGGACCCATAGGTGATGATCTGGCACAGTCGGGCGGGCCGGGCGACCCTGGCCAGGAACGTCGTGAGCTCGCGGGTGCCCCAATCCGCGTGGTGGATGTCCTGCATGACCAGCATGACCGGCGCACGCTCACCGGCCCGTTCGAGGAGCCCGCGGATGGCCTCGTTGAGCCACGCCGTGCGCCGTTCGGGAGCGATCGTGAGACGTCGGGCCGTTCGCGGTTCAAGCCGGTCGACCAGCTCAGGCACGAGGTGGCCGAGCGGCTCGATCGCCGACCCCACCACGTGGCCGAGTTCCGCGTCGTCGAGGCCTGCCAGGAACGGCCGGAGGCCGGCCACGATGGGCGCGTACGGAACAGCAGCCTGACCGGGCACGGCCTGACAGTCGATGACCCGGAACGGATTACTGAGCCGACCCACGCGCTGCTTTGCGTCGTCGACAAGGCGCGAGGTGCCGACGCCGCCGACGCCGGACAACAGGACTCGACGACTGTGGCCGCGGGCGGCGGCCTCGAGCGCGACGGCCAGGCGGGAGATCTCTCGCTCCCGCCCGATCAGCCGCTCGCTCCGAAACCGCACCGCCACGCCCGCATCGTGCCACAGACCAGCGCCCGGCGACCGGATGTCCGCCCGGTCGCGTAGGCTGCGCAGGTGGCCGACCCCCGCCCGATTCCGCACCCGCGCAACCACCTCAATGAGCTGTCCGGGGAGGAGTGGCTGTACTTCACGAAGTCCCTGTGGACCACCGCCTACCCATCCGAGCTGGGTCACGCGCTGCGGAAGGCGCACGGGGCGAACAAGCCACCGAGGCTCATGGCCAGGCTGATCGAGTTCTTCACGACGGGCGGCGGCCTGGTCCTCGACCCGTTCGCCGGTGTCGGCGGCACGCTCCTGGGAGCCGCGATTGCCCGTACCCCGCGACGAGCGCTTGGGCTGGAGCTGTCGCCGCGCTGGGCGGAGGTCTACCGATCAGTTGTCGCTGGAGCGCAGGCAGACCGAGGCGGTGCGGGACCGCTCCTGGCAGACCTCGGTCCCCAGGACCCAGGCGGGCCACGAACCTTCGATCCTTCAGGCTGCGAGTTCCGCGTCGGCGATGCGCTGACCCTCCTGCCGGAGATCGCGGACGAGTCCGTCGATTTCGTCGCCACCGATCCGCCCTACAACGTCCAGCTGCCCATGACCATGGCGGGCGGCGTGCTCGCCGAGGCCCATGCCAACCGGCGAACGGACTACGCGATGGTCACCGAGGACCCGGCGGATCTCGCAAACCTGCCTGACTACGCGACCTTCCTGGACCGGATGACCGAGATCTTCGCCCAACTCCATCGCGTCCTGCGTGAGGGCCGGTACGCGGTGTTCATCGTCCGCGACGCCTATCAGGGGGGACGCTACGTCTTCACCGGGTCCGATCTCGCGGCGCGCGCGGCCGGCCTGGGGTTCGTGCCCAAGGGGGACATCGTGTGGTACCAGGCGGGGTCGCGTTTGCGGCCGTACGGCTATCCAAGCGGGTTCGTCCCGAACATCGTCCACCAGCACATGATCGTCCTGCGTCGCGAGGCACCTCGCCGCGGGCGGCGAGCGGGGAGCCTCGAGATCGGCTAGCGGATCTGCGCCTGCATACCACGGGCGGCAAGCAGCGCCGCCAGGGCGTTCTCGGCTTCCGCCGGCCGTTCAGCATCCGACGCCGACCATCGGCCGGCGTCCTCCGCAATGGGCGGACCGAGGGTCATCCGGTGAACCCAACCACGCTTGCCGTCCGGACAAGCCACTTCACAATAGGCACCCTGGCGCTGTTCCACCTGGATCTCGTCCCCCTCGACGAGGTCGCCGATCTGGAGACCGTGGATCTCGTCCGGACGGTCGAGCAGGGACGTGACCGCGTGTCGAATTGGCCGTCGTTCCACAGACAGCCCGACATTGGAGGGCTGGTAGCCAAAGGAGAGGCGAGGCCGCTCAGGCGCCGCTGAGCGGATTGGGTCGATCCGCCGTGCCTCGAGAAGCGACGGTCGGCGCCAGCGGGGCATCTGGCTCTCGAGATCGACCGGCGGGCCATAGCCCGCGCCAGGCGCTACACCGGCGCCGGCGGCCGCGGCCGCTTGAAGAACGAACTCCGGTGCTGGTGGTTCCTCGTCATCTCGCCGCTTCTTGAACAGGGTGAACGCCATCCAGGTCGCAACTGCGGTCGTCGAGACGACCATCGCGGGGAGGGTCGGCAGACGACTGCCGCCCGCGAGGCCAAGCTCGGCCATCCCGGCACCGAAGGACGCGTCGAGCCAGGATGCGAAGGGGTCGTTGGCCGGGCCACTGGACGAGTTGCTGCCGGTCACGTTCTGGCCACCGGTCTCGGCTCCGCCCGACTGACCGTCCGTCGTCGAGCCGGAGCCGCCACTGCCGGGCACTCCGGCACCGGATGTCCCGTTGCCGGAGGTGCCGGTGCCGGTGCTGGTGCCGGTGCCGGAAGCGCTGCTGCCGGCGCCTGAGGTGCCTCCTGGGGCGCCGCCGGTCGTCGATCCATCGCTTGACCCGGAGGTCCCCTGCGAGGGGCCATCGAGGCTACCGGGTCCCTCGGTCGTGGATCCACCCGTTGTGCCGCCGAGTGGTGGGTTGCCGACTCCGGCAGCGGGTGATGGCGTGGGCGTCGGCGTCGGGTCCGGGGTTGGGGCTGGGGCTGGCGTCGGGCCGGGGGTCGGCGTGGGCCTCGGGGTTGGTGCGGGCGTCGGCGTCGGGTCGGGGGTCGGGGCTGGCGTCGGGTCGGGGGTTGGCTGGCGTCGGGTCGGGGGTCGGGGCTGGCGTCGGGTCCGGGGTGGGGCTGGGCGTCGGGTCGGGGGCTGTGGGCTCGGGTCCGGGGTTGGGGCTGGGGCTGGCGTCGGGGGGTCGGGGCTGGCGTCGGGTCGGGGGTTGGGCTCGGGTCCGGGGTGGGTCGGGGGTTGGGCTCGGGTCGGGGGTTGGGCTCGGGTCGGGGGTCGGGGCTGGCGTCGGGTCGGGGGTTGGGCTCGGGTCGGGGGTCGGGGCTGGCGTCGGGTCGGGGGTCGGGCTCGGGTCCGGGGTCGGGGTTGGGGTTGGTTCTGGGGTCGGGCAGGCGATCGACTGGAAGATCGAGTCGAAGAAGGCCGACAGATCGGCCCCGCTCAGGGTGTTGGCGTAATGAGCACCATCGTCGGGCGTGTCGAGCAACTGCATGAGCGCAAGATCGACCGCGGTCGCGCCGCTGCCTTCGGAGCCGATGGCGATCGAGTAGACCTCGTCCGCGGCATCCTGGAAGTTGCTGATCTCGGTCCCGTCCGGGCGCCGCGCGGCGGTGTCCGGGTACGGGCGACCGTCGGACAGGAAGATGATGACCTGCCGGACGGTTTCGCCGAAGTCGGTCACGCGACCGTTCAGAACCATATCGGCGGCCCCGGCCGCCATGCCCTGCTTGAATGGTGTGGTGCCGCTCCCGGTATCCGGAATGAGCGCCCTCGTCGCGGCCGCGTTGTTCGCTGCCAGGGCGGACAGCACTGTGGCCACATCGCCGTTGTACTTCGTGAGGCCGACGCGGTGTCGACCGCCGGTCGAAGTGGCCGGGCCGGTCCCTACCCCCCCGTTTGCCGGGAGATCGAGTTCGTCGATCAGCGCTGAGATCGCGGTCTTTGCCCACCCGGCGCGATCCTGGTCGGTGTTGTCCGGTCCGGCATTGTTCTCGGTCATCGAACCTGAGTTGTCGAGGATGACCACGACATCCAGCGGGACTACGCCGCAGTCTGGAGCCACGCCTGCCAGGGCCGGCAGGACCCCGGACGACAGCAGCAGCCCGGCCGCCAGCACGGAACCCAGCAGCTGCACCCCCCGGCGAGCCTGTCGACCGCGAGAATCGGACACGCAGATACCTCGGCGCGGGGCGCCTGTCGCGCACCGTCGGACGGAGCATCGCCGGAGATGAGGGGGGTGCGCAATGGTACGGGCGTCATGGCGCCATGGCCCTACTGTCTTCCGGAAAGACACCGAAGAGGCCATTCCCATGTTCGCGCTCCGGCCCCAGGATGGGCAGATGCAGGTCATTGGGGCTGAGCGCGCCATGGGCGGCCATGACCGAGACACGGTCCCTCGGGCGCTGCTGGTCGGGGCGATCCTCATCGCCGGCGCCGGCTTCATCGCCTTCGCCGTCTTTGGCAAGGGACTCCTGAGTGGCTTCGCCCCATCCGAACCCGCCGGAACGACCCACCTCGTGGCAGGTGCACTCACCTGGACCTTTGGGCTGACGGCCCCCGCCGCGTTCGGCATGGTCGGGCTCGCTCGAGTCGGCCGGGCGGTGAAGAAGCTCATGGCCGGACGGGTCCAAGCGACACCTGCGATGCGCGCTCGTGCCAGCCTGTCAGACGACCATGCGGTCGCCGCTCACGTTCGTCTGCCGGATGGCAGTCGGGTGATCCCGGAAATCGTCATCGGTCCGTTTGGCGCGGCGATCATCGAAGAGCTGCCGGCGCCGGATGCCGTCGTCTCGCGAGGCCCTCGAAGTTGGGACATCCGTAACACGGATGGCCACGTCCACATGATCGACCACCCTCTCGACCGCGCCGCACGCGATGCCGAGCGGGTTCGCATCTGGTTCGGCGGAGATGACGCGGGCCACGTCGTCAAGGTCTATGCGGCGGTCGTGGGCACCGATCCTCGCGTCGAACGGACGGCGTCGTGTGCGTCCATCACTCCCGATCAGGTGGGACCATGGCTGACGTCCCTGCCGGCTCAACGCTCGTTCGACGTCGGTCGGCGGGACCGGGTCATCCGGATGGTGCGCTCGGCCCTCTGACCCTCACCTGGGGCCCGCCGCTGGACTGCAGGCCGTGGCGTCCGGGGAGCCAACGAAGATGATGTGATGGTAGGGGAGCCTGGGCTCGAACCAGGGACCGGCCGTGTATAAGACGGCTGCTCTTACCAACTGAGCTACTCCCCCGCCGGGATCGTACACCGGCTCCCGAGCCGTGCTCCAGGCCGAGGACGCCCAGAACCTCGTCAGTCGCGCGCCCCGCGCAGGCGATCCGTGAGGGCCCGCAGGCTGAACGGGCGTGGTGTGAGCTCCGGAGCCGAGCCGACGGCCTGCCTCTCCGGATCCAACGCCGGCGCACTCTCGAGGGTCACCCGCTCCTCCTCGGTCAAGGTCTGCACGAGCGGCATGTCGTCCGGATCGAAGGGCCGAGGCGTGTGGGCGACCGGGGCTGCTGGGCGCGCGTATGCGGGGGCGCCGATGAGCTGGGGTAGCGCGAGGTGACGCTGTTCTTCCGCAGACACGAGGCGAACATGGCTCCTTGGTCGCGTCGGCGATCGCCGACGCCTTCGGACACGATACCGCTTCGACGAGCCGGACGGGCGGCACGGGCGACTGGAGCCGAGTGGCTCTCAGGTGAAGAGCGGGCGGAGCACCTGGCTCGTGACGACAAGGACGAGATAGGCGATCGGCACGGCGGCAAAGAACCCGAGCGCCGCGCTCCAGGCCGTCCGCCGCGGCCGCTCGTCCGCGCCACGTGGGAGCGGCACGATCAGGTAGGTCACGACGGTTCCGACCCCGAGCACGAGGAGAACGTCGAGCGTCGCGAAGAGCGCCCGGAGGTCGCCTCCCGGCAGGTGATCTCCGCGCGTGAGGGCCACGTCGTAGGCGAGATAGAGCGCGCCCAGGATCCCCGCCACGACCAGATTGGCCGCGGCGGCCCGAAACACCGGCCTCGGCGCGTTGCGGAACTGTCGCCAGCGGACTTCAAGCCAGGACCGGCGAGGCGGCTGCGCGGTCACGCCTGGCCGAAGATCGGGAGCGTGCGGCGCGGGGGCAGCGTCTCGGGCGTGTAGGCAGCAAGCACCCGGACGCCCTCCAGGAACCGGTCCATCTCCTCCTCGGAGGTGAAGAACCCGATGCTGATTCGGATCGCATCGAGCGACACGATCGTCCGGGCGATCGCCGATACCCGGCCGGCCAGCTCATCAAGGGCCGCCTGCGCCTCCCAGCCCCGGATGCGGAACGTGACGAGTGTGGCCATCTGGTGGCGCGGCGTGAGCAGCTCGACACCCTCGATGGCCGCCAGCGCCGCTGCACCCCGGCGAGCCATGGCCGCTCCGCGGCGATGGACGTAGTCGAGTCCGACATACATGGACAGCCAGCTCACCGCCCGGGCAAACCCGGCGATCGACGGCCGGTGGTAGTCCGACGACTCAAAGCGGCGGGCATCCGCATGCCAGGTTGCCACACCTCGCGAGTCGGAGGCGGCGAAGGAGAAGTGACCGGCGAACGCCGGCTGCAGGCGATCCATGGCGCTCGGCGCCATCCACAGCGCCCCCATGCCCTCGGGTCCGAGCAGCCACTTCTGGCTCGACAGCGAGTACGCGTCCACGCCAAGTTCCTTGACCGAGACGGGGATGGCCCCAACCGCTTGGGCTCCGTCGACGAGCATCAGCGCGCCTCGATCCCGGGCGAGCTCGGCGATGCGGGCGATCGGCAGGACCGCCCCGGTGGACCAGAGGACGTGCGAGGCCGAGACAAGCCGGGCCCCCGGGACGATGGCCCGGTCGAATGCTGCCAGCGTGGCCTCGTCGTCTGAGCCATCGCCGATCTCGGCGAACCGCACCTCGACCCCCAGCCGGTCCCGGAGGGAGTACAGGCTCCCGAGCCCACCCGCATGCTCCTGGACCGTTGTCACCGCGACGTCGCCGGCACGCCAGTCGAGGCCCCAGGTTGCGATGTTCATGCCATCGGTGGTCGCGTGGGTGAGCGCTACGGCACCCAGGTCAGCCCCGATGACCGCCGCGACCCCGGCCCGGGCCTCGTCCATTCGCTCGAGCATCTCCAGGTTGTAGTCGGGATGGCTCCGGCCGATCGAACGCTCGTATTCCGTCAGCTCGGCCATGACCGCAGCGACTTCGGCGGGGATGGGCCCGCAGGTACCCGTGTTCAACTGAATCCCAGCGGCGAGCGAGGGCAGCGCGGCGCGGATTGCGGCGAACTTGTCATCGTCCGCCATGAACGGGGAAACCACGGCCGTATGATACCGGCCATGCCCCACCCACCCGACGCGGCCGGCCTCGTTCAATGGTGAACGCGCTGGCGCGACCCGAGCTGCTGGCAACGCCCGATTGGCTAGCTGAGCAGTTGGGCCGTCCGGACCTGCGCATCCTAGACGTCCGATGGCGCCCCGACGGGACCGGGCCATCCATCTATGCCGCGGGCCACATCCCGGGCGCCACCTATGTCGACTGGCGGTCCGAGCTTGTTGAGCCCGGACCGGATGACGAGAGCCCGGGCCTGCGCCTGGCGAGCCCGGACCGGATCGCCACCGTGCTGGGGCGGGCGGGGATCGGTGACGGCACGAGCCTGGTCATCTACGACGACACACTCGGCCTGTACGCGGCGCGAACCTGGTGGAGCCTGAGCGTCTACGGCTACGAATCCGCACGAATCCTCGACGGCGGGCTCGCGGCGTGGCTGGCGGAGGGCCGGCCGCTCTCAAACGCGAGCAATCCCACGGCCGTCGCCACGTTCACGCCGCGCGCCAATGCCCGGATGCGGCTCGGCACGGCGGACATTCGGGCGCTCCTCGGATCGCCGGATGTCCTCATCGTCGACGCGCGCGCCAGCGCCGAGTTTCGAGGTCTGGAGGGGAACGCCCGGCGGCTCGGACACATTCCGGGCGCGGTCAACCTGCCGGTTGGGGCCATGCATCTGCCCGGCACGCAGAGGCTTCGGGATGCAACGGTTCTGCGGGAGCTCCTCCTGAAGGCCAACGTGGCCCGCGGCCGCCGGATCGTCATCTACGACGGTTCAGGGGTCGCGGCTGCCCGGCTGGCGTTCGTGCTCACCCTGCTCGGCTACGACGATGTGGCGGTCTACGACGGCGGCTGGGCCGAGTGGGGCGATCGGCTGGATCTTCCAGTCGAGCGCTGAGGCCGTTTCCGCCTGGTCAACCAGGCAACGGGTCAGTCGGCTGCCGGCGCCGCTAGATACGGCGACAGGATCTGGGCTTGCGCGTGGTTGACGGCGACCATCGGCGCGGTGACCCGCGCCTCGCCCAGCGCCTCTGACCAGAACGTCGCGTCGGTCACGGGGATGAAGCGCCCGTGCAGCTCGCTGAGGGCGTCGCGGACATCCCGTTCCGGGAGCAGGTGGATGTTGCCGGTGATGCTGAAGGGCGGGATGCTGATCAGCGTCGTCTCGGCGACTTTCGGCGTTCGCAGTTCCGGCAGCGTGGTCACCGTGCTGCTCGCGACGGCGAACAGGACCGCCGCGAGATTCACCTGCGCGTACGGCGCGACGTGGCGCTCCGCCCGGCCACTGTGTGCCTCGAGAACCGCGTCCGAAAGGACGAGGAACTCGGCTTCCGCCAGGTTGAGGACGTCGGACAGGCGCCGCTGGCGGGTCGCCAACGTTCCACGGATGACGTAGGCGTCCGTGTACAGGGTCATCTCAACGGGCAGTTCATCGCCGCCCCAGCCTGAAAGCATGGCGCCAGTCTAGCCGCCGGGCCGGGGACGGCGGGCGATCTTCTTGTTTCCGGGTTCCGATTCCCGAGCGCCTCCGTCGCTCGAACTGATGGTCGCGTCGCGATGGGCCGCAGTCACCAGCTGCTCCGCGCCGGGTTGGAGCTCGTTGAACAACCGCTCCACCGTGGCCAGCGTGTCCGCCTCGGCCGCGGGCTTCTCGGTCCGCAGCCGCGCGATGCGCGGGAACCGCAGCGCGAAACCCGATCGGTGGCGGGCCGAGCGGAGGATGACGTCAAAGGCGACCTCCACGACCACCGTGGGCTCCACGACCCGGTAGCGGCCGTGGCGGCTGATCGTGTGGGTTTCGAACCAGCCGGTCATTTCCGCGATCTCCGCATCGGTCAGCCCGCTGTACGCCTTGCCGATCGTAACCAGCCGGTCGTTCGCCTCGTCCCGGACGGCGAAGGTGTAGTCGGACAGGACGCCATGGCGTTTGCCGTGCCCGCCTTCCACACCCACGACCACGCAATCGATGGTCGCGAGGGCCTTCTTCATCTTCAACCAGCCGTATCCGCGCCTGCCCGGCGAGTACGGACTCGTGGGGTCCTTGACCATGAGGCCCTCATTTCGACGCGCCCGCGCGGCAGCGAAGGCTGTCTCGAGTGCATCCGCCGAGTCGGCGGTCACCAGGTGCGACACGGCGAACCCGCCACCCGCGTCGGCGAGCGGCAGGTCCATCTCCTCGAGGCGGCGGCGGCGGCCTTGGAGCGGCTCGTCGAGCATCGGTTCCACGGGCCCGTGGCCGCCCGGGCCCAGGCCGAGGACGTCGAACGCGACGTACACGACGGGCACCTCGGCCAGGATTGCCGCCGAGGGCGCCTTTCGCCCGAGGCGTGCCTGGAGGGACACGAACGGGAGCACGGTCCCGTCCCGATAGCCGAGCAGCTCCCCGTCGAGGATCCCGTCCCACGGCAACGCCCGCGCTGCCGCAACGATCTCCGGGTAGCCCGAGGTGATGTCGTGGAGGTCACGGGAGAAGAGCCGTACCTCGTGTCCAAGCTTGTGGAGCTGAGCCCGGATCCCGTCGTACTTGTCCTCGACCCAGACCACGGGGCCCAGCCGGCGCACGATCTCGGCCGCATCCTCGGCCGGCGAGGCGAGCATGAACTTGAGCGGATGGAAGAGCGTGAGCTCCGCCGTGTCGAGTGCTCCGTCCCGGGCCA
This sequence comes from uncultured Chloroflexia bacterium, assembly GCA_963697415.1. GTDB lineage: Bacteria > Chloroflexota > Limnocylindria > Limnocylindrales > CSP1-4 > UBA5189. The sequence goes on along the minus strand of CAVONW010000003.1, from coordinate 1,224,161 downwards.
GGACGGCGATCCGGCCGATATCGCCGGTCAGCATGGCGGCGCGCTTGACCGCCTCGAGCGGCCGATCGAACGCCTTCGAGAGCGCCGCCTCCACCAGTCCCTCGCGTAGCCCGATTCGGAGATCGCCCGACAGGACCTTCACGACGCCCTTGGCCGTCAGAGGGTCGCACCGTCGGAGCAGGTTGGCGAAGAGGGCGCCCTTGCTTGCCGGACCGGAGGCAGACCCAATGGCAGCGAACGCGGCCGCGACATCGGGCAGTCGCGGCACGCCTCCCGGATCGGGCGCATGGCCTGCCCGTAGCAGCACATCCTCGACCGCCCGTCCGAGATCGGAGAAGCGGTCGTAGGCCTCGCCGAGTGCCTCCCGATCAGCACCGGCGACCTCGGCGAGTGCGCCCGCCATCGTGGCCCAGCCGAGCCCGGTGGCACGCTGATCCGCCTCCGCAAACGCCCGCCCTGTGAGGAAGACCACGGCGATCGGCAACTCCGACGCGTCAATCGTCCGGAGGTAGTCGGCGAGGAGCGCCGTCTTCTCGGAGGTCCGCGTCGTGGCCGCAACGCGCTCCGCGAGCTCGCTCCAGCGACGCATGGCGGCGATGGTATACCGTGCCCGCGTGGCCGGTCGAACGTGGTTCCCAGCGTCCATCGAGGGCCGCCTCGTCACGCTCAGACGCCATGTCCCGGAGAACCTCGCCGCGTTCCGGCGCTGGTATGCGGATCCGGAGATTGCCCGGCTCGCCCGCTACCAGGACGGCCCGATGCGCGTCGAGGAGGTCGACCGCTTCTTCCAGGCGCGAGCCGTCGGTGCCGAGTCCCTGGCAATGGCGATCCACGTGCGGGACTCGAATCGGCTCGTCGGGACGTGTGCCCTCAGCCAGTTCGACGGCGACAACGGGTCGGCGCTGTTCCACATCACGATCGGCGAGCGGGACACCTGGGGCCACGGGTATGGCACAGAGGCGACCCAGCTGATGGTGGCGCATGCCTTCCGGACTCTCGGCATCCACCGGATCGGACTGTCCGTCTTCGAGTTCAACGAGCGCGCGATTCGGTCCTACGTGACCTGCGGGTTCGTCGTGGAGGGCCGGGCACGTGAGGCGATCTGGCGCGAAGGGCGCTGGTGGGATGAGATCTCGATGAGCATCCTTGAACCCGATTTTCGAGGGCGGCAGGATGACCCGGCCAAGGTGGCCGACGGGGACAGCGTGCCGGAACCGGCGCGGCGTGGTGTTGCGACACGAATCCTGGGGAGGTGACGATGGCATCCACGGGAGCGGATGCCGCGGCGGCCCGGACGACCTTCCGCGAACTCATGGATGCCAAGGGGCATGCCGTGACCAACGCCCGCGCGGCGGTCGCGGGACTCGAGACGGCACTCGCGAACGGCACCCTTCAGCGCACTCCCCTCCTGGCCCAGATGCTGGGGGACCTGCTGGTGGCGCTCGAGCAGGATGAGGGCCAGAAGCTGGGTGGCAAGAGCGCGGAGGCGGCGCGCTTCATCGTGCGGGCCATCTCGCGCGAACTCGACAATGCCTGAACCGGGGGCTTGACTCTCGACCTGCCCGAGGGTCCACGATGGTTGCCATGGACGACGACTTCCTCTCGATCGGGCGATTCAGCCGTCTGACCGGGATCTCCGTGGGCGCCTTGCGCCACTACGACGAGCTGGATCTGCTCCGGCCCGCCGAGGTCGATCGTTTCACCGGCTATCGCCGGTATCGGCGAATCCAGGTGGATGTCGGCCGGGCCATCGCCCGGCTGCGGGATCTCGAGGTCCCGCTCGACGAGATCCGCCGGGTTCTCGCGGTGGACGACCCGGCGCTGCAGCGTCGGCGAATCGCCGACCACCGATCCCGGGTCGAAGCACGAATCAACCAGCTCCAGCGCGTCCTGCACGTGCTGGGGCAGCTCAGCGCAGGAAAGGAGCCCATCGTGACCGACATTGAGGCAACGGCCGCACCAGAGCTCGATGCCGCCGCCCATCGGCGTCTCGGGGTCGATCTGTTCAATCACGTCTGGACGCTAATCGAGAAGACCAACCGGACGCCGACCGAGATCGACGAGATGATCCACGCGGCGCACGCCTCGCGCTACCACTGGTCGAAGGCCGGCACGAATGCCAACTTGGGGCGTGGGGAGTGGCAGGTCGCCCGCGTCTACTCCGTCCTCGGCCGCGGCGAGCCGGCGCAGTTCCACGCGGCACGGAGCCTCGCCTACGTCCAGGCCGCCGTCGCCGCGGGCGAAGCGGACGACTGGGATCTCGCCGCTGCCCAGGAGGGGATGGCGCGCGCGGCTGCGGTTGCGGCCGACTCCGAGGGGGCGATTGCGTGGCGTGATCGGGCCCGAGCCTCACTCGAAGGCATCGCCGATCCCGCGGACCGCGAGGTCATCGAAGGAGACCTGGCGACGCTTCCGATCTGAGGCCTGACGCCAGAGCCCATCGTCGCGGGCCGGCCGCGTCCGGGTGATACTGGATCCGCATGTCGCCCCACCCAGCGGCCACGGTCGCCTTCGATCACGTCACGAAGCGCTACTCCGGTACCGGCGCCGGTGTCCGCGGAGCCGTGGAAGACCTGTCCATCGAGGTCCCGGCCGGGAAGATCTGCGTCCTCGTCGGCCCGTCCGGCTGCGGCAAGACCACGAGCCTGAAGATGGTCAACCGGCTCATCGAGCCGACCAGCGGGCGGATCCTCATCGACGGTGAGGACGCCGCGGCGCGCGACGTGACCGAACTCCGCCGGTCCATCGGCTACGTCATCCAGCAGGTCGGCCTGTTCCCGCACCAGACCGTCGGCGAGAACGTCGCGACGGTTCCCCGTCTGCTCGGCTGGGGCGAGGAGCGGCGGCGTGAACGCGCGGACGAACTGCTCCAGCTGGTGGGCCTGGACCCCGCAGTCCAGCGGGATCGATATCCCAGCCAGCTGTCGGGCGGCGAGCGCCAGCGCGTGGGCGTTGCGCGTGCGCTCGCGGCGGATCCGCCGCTGATGCTCATGGATGAGCCGTTCGGGGCGGTCGATCCCATCGTCCGGGAACGGCTCCAGAACGAGTTCCTGCGCCTCCAGGCGGACCTCGCCAAGACGATCCTGTTCGTCACGCATGACATCGACGAGGCGATCAAGATGGGCGACCTCGTCGCGGTCATGGAGATCGGCGGCACGCTGGCCCAGTTCGGGACGCCCGAGGAGATCCTGGCCAATCCGGCGTCCGATTTCGTCGCCCGGTTCGTTGGTGCGGACCGCGGGCTCAAACGACTCGCCCTCTCGAATGTCGGGAACCTGGAGCTGCGTCCGGCCGTGATGGCCCACGTGGGCGACGAGTCGGGCGAGGCGCGGCGGCGGATCGTGGCCGATCCCTTCGAGTTCCTCCTCCTCGTCGACGACGGCAACCGACCGATCGGCTGGATCGGCCAGCGCCAGATGCCGTCCGCCGGCGCTCTCGACGAGGCGATGGCTGCCCCGATGTCGCCGATCCTCGACCGGCGGACCACGCTCAAGGATGCCCTCGCGATGCTCATCGACGCCGAGGTGCAGGCCGGGATCGCCGTCGACGAACACGGGTCGGTGCTCGGCCTGGTGACCACGGACATGATCACCGAGCGGATGCGCCCGGCATCATCGACCCCGGGCTGATGGATATTCCCTGGATCCTGGACCACCTGGATGAGCTGGCGCTCCGCACGTTGCAGCACTTCGGGCTCGCCGCACTCGCGGTCGGGGTGGGTTTCGTGCTGTCCATGGGCCTATCCATCCTCGCGGTTCGCGTCCGCCTGACGATGGGCCCGATCGTCACCCTCACCGGGATCTTCTACACGATCCCGAGCCTCGCCCTGTTCGCCGCCCTCGTCCCGGTGACCGGGCTCTCGCTGTTCACTGCCGAGGTCCCGCTGGTTCTGTACACGCTCCTGATCTTCGTCCGGAACATCTCGGCCGGACTGGACGGCGTGCCGGCCGATGTGATCGAGGCGGCGGACGGGATGGGCTACCCGGGCAGGACCCGTCTGCTCCGGGTGGAGTTGCCGCTCGCGGTGCCGCTCATCGTCGCGGGCGTCCGGCTGGCGAGCGTCTCGACCATCGGGCTCGTGACGATCTCGGGGATCCTCGGAGATCGTTTCGGCGGGCTCGGCTTCTTCATCTTCGAGGGCTACCGGAGGAGCTTCCCGACCGAGATCATCGCGGGCGCGGTGCCATCGGTGATCCTGGCCCTGCTCGTGGATCGGCTACTGGTCGTCGCCGGCGCGCGGCTCACGCCTTGGTTCACGACCCGGACGAGCACATGAACCTCATCACCGAGACGGCCGCCTGGCTGACAGACGCGGCCCAATGGACCGGACCGGGCGCGATTCCACAACGACTCCTGGAACACCTCGGCCTGTCCGCTCTGTCACTGCTGGCCGCCCTGGCGATCGCTCTGCCGGCCGGGCTGTTCATCGGCCACACGCGGCGCGGAGCCGCGTTCGCCGCCAACCTCGCCAACATCGGGCGTGCCATCCCGTCCCTGGCGGTAATCGGGATCGTCCTGCCGTTCACGGCGGCCATCGATCCTGAGCTCGGCTTCAAGGTTTACCCGACCCTGGTGGCCATGGTCATCCTCGCCATCCCGCCCATCCTCGTGAATGCCGAGGCAGGCGTCATCGGCGTTGACCAGGACCTCGTGGAGTCGGCTCGTGCGATGGGCATGCGAGAGGCGCAGGTTCTCCGGTCGGTGGAGATCCCCGTGGCGCTGCCGGTCATCCTCACCGGGATCCGGTCCGCGGCCACGCAGATCGTGGCCACGATGACGCTCGGGGCGATCTTCGGGTCGGGCGGCCTCGGGCGATTCCTCGTTGAGGGGATAGCCCAGAACGATGACGGCAAGATCTTCGGGGGCGTGGTCCTCGTTGCGTCCCTGGCGCTCATGACCGAGGGGACGTTCGCGCTCCTCCAGCGTGCAAGCACCTCCGCCGGTCTGCGGCGGCCGGCGGCGAACCGCGGGGCGATCCCGAGCGTAGGTATGTAAGCGAGGCCACACGACCCAACCCGGATCCGCTGCTATGGTTTCGCGCGCAAGGCCGGGTCCACCCGGCCAGAACCATGGGAGGAAGACCCAGATGCGGTTATCCCGCACGCTCGCCCTCGGGGCGTCGCTGCTGGTGCTCTTGAGCGCCTGCTCGACGGGTGGGGGCAGCAAGCCAACCATCAAGATCGGATCCGTGGGGTTCGACGAGGCTCGGGTCGTTGCCGAGATCTATGCACAGGCGCTCGAGGCCGACGGCTACAGCGTGGACCGCGCGGGGATCGGGCTGGGCAGCCGCAAGGTGCTCCTGCCGGCCCTCGAGAGCGGGCAGATCGACCTCCAGCCGGAGTACATCGGGAGTGGCCTTGCTTCCGGCTACGGCGGCGCATCCACCAGTGATCCGGCCACCAACCGGGCGGAGCTCCAGAAGGTCCTCGACGGAAAGGGGGGCGGGATCACCGTCCTCGACTACACGCCGGCGGTGGACACGAATGCCCTCGTGGTCCGGAAGGAGACGGCGGACCAGTACAACCTCAAGACGTGGGGAGACCTGGCTGCCGTCCAGAACGACCTGAAGTGGGGCCTCGCGACCGACTGCCCGACAAATCCCGTCTGCGCCGCGGCGCTCAAGGACACGTACGGGATCGATCCTGCCGACGTGACGCTGCTCGACGCATGCAGCACGCCGATGGCCGATGCCCTGCTCGCCGGGACGATCGACGTCGCCGAGCTCTGCTCGACCGGGCCAGAGATCATCGTCAACGGCTGGGTCCGGCTCGAGGACGACAAGGGCACCCAGCCGGCCGACAACATCGCGCCGCTGGTCCGCAACGACTTCCTCGCCAAGACCGACAAGGCAGCCTTCTCGAAGATCCTCAACGACATCTCGGCCAAGATCGACACCCCGACCCTCGCCCAGCTGTACTACGACGTCGCGGTGGGCCTGAAGGACACCAAGGACGTTGCATCTGCCTGGCTGAAGGCGAACGGCTTCGTCAAGTAGTCGCTCCGCGGCACTGAAATCGAGGCCCGCCCGGGAGACCGGCGGGCCTCGATGATTCTCGGGCGGCCGTGCCTCGAATCCTGAGTGGAACTGTCACGCCGCGGTCATCGTGTGGGACGATATTGGACGCCTCATGCCACGGAGTTGCCCCAATGTTCGAGCGTGTCTTCGGTAATCAGTCGCAGGATCCCTCGGTCATGGAGCGAATCCCGCCAGGGCAGTACCGGACCGAGAAGTTTCCGGTCCTCCACTACGGCTCCGTCCCGAGCACGGACCTCGCGACCTGGGACTTCAAGGTGTACGGCGAGGTCGATGCTCCGTTCACCCTGACGTGGGACCAGTTCAAGACCCTGCCGCGCAAGACGGTCGAGACGGACATCCACTGCGTCACCCGGTGGTCGAAGCTGGACACGGTGTGGGAGGGCGTGGCGATCCAGGAGATCCTCGCGCTCGCCCAGGTCCGTTCCAGGGCGACGCACGTCCTCGCCCACTCCGAGCAGGGCTACACGGCGAACTTGCCGCTCGCCGTGCTCGACGACGATGACGTCCTCCTCGCCGACACGTTCGACGGGCGGCCGCTCGAGAAGGAACATGGCTGGCCGCTTCGCCTCTTCGTCCCGAAGCGCTACTTCTGGAAGAGCGCCAAGTGGATCCGCGGCCTCGAGTTCCTGGACCACGATCAGCTCGGCTTCTGGGAGCGCTACGGTTACCACAACGATGCGGATCCCTGGAAGGAAGAGCGCTTCAGCGAATAGCCAGGAGGGACGAATGATGCTTGCAGGTTTTCCCATCCACGCAACAGTCGCTGCGTCGGATCTGGCCCGAGCCCGGGCATGGTACGAATCGAAGCTCGGACTGGTCCCTGAAGTCGAGGATCCCGGCGGCCTCTGGTATCGATTCGGCGACGGGACCTTCCTCAGCGTCTACCAGACCGAATATGCAGGAACAGCACGTAACACCCAAGCCGGCTGGACCGTGACGGATATCGAGAGGGTCATGGCCGATCTGCGCGACCGTGGTGTCGTGTTCGAGGAGTACGACCTGGGCAACGGCATGGCCACGGTCGACGGCCTCCTCGCCATGGGCCCCTACAAGGGCTGCTGGTTCCAGGATTCGGAGGGCAACATCTTCGAGCTCAGCCAGGTCGACCGCTCGTTGTAGTCGCTCGGCGGAAGCGCCTCACTCCCCGTGCCGGGGCATGGTCGGCGGTCGCTCGACGATGGTCAGCGCGGTGATCAGGCTCACGTCCGCGTCCATGGTGATCGTCAGGTCCAGCTCTCCACGGTCCCCGCGCAATCGCCAGGTGGTCGACTTGACGCCGTCCCCAGCGGCTGCCGGGCCAAGGGTCACGGGCGCGAACCGGGCAGCGACGATCCGCACGATCCGGTCGAGTGCATCGCGATCAATCTCCGGGCTGAGCGGAATGTCCGTCCCGAGGGTCGGCTGTGCGCCGTTGAGCGCAGCAACCACCTCGGTCGCGACGGTCGCGAGGCGCTCGCCCGGCACGGGCACCGACATGAGTCCGAACGTCTGAACCAGCGCGGGCGACTCCGGCGAGAGGCGGATCTCGATGCGAACGCGCCCGCCGTGAAGATCAGCCAGCCACCACGTGGCATGGAGCGGGGTCTGGGGCTCCTCCGGCATGTCCGGATCCGGTCTGAGGGCGCCGTGACCCTGCCGTATCCGTGCGACTTCGTCACGCCGCCTGTCGATCGGCTCGTCAAGCGTCACGTTCATTGCGAACAGCCGATCGGCCAGATCGTCATCCCACTCCGCGAGAAGCCGCTCGATCCCAGCTCGCGCATCGAGGAGCGACGAAGACGCCTTGATTCGACGAACCGGAACCGCCCCGGACTCGAGGAGCGAGACCATGATCTCGCGTCCGAGCAGAGTGCTTGGCGCGTAGCGGTGATTCGCCAGCACGATGACCCCGAGCCCCGAGGCCGGCTGCCAGCGCATGTTCGACCCGAAGCCTGGATATCCACCGCTATGCGCCACGATCCGGCCCCAGCGCGAGTGGTCTTCGACGAACAACCCCAATCCGTACCCCCCGGCCGAGACCTCGGGGTCAGCGTCGGGAGTGGGCAGGGCCAGGGTTGGGAGCCACGATCCGGCGGACTGCTGCATCTCGCGCCGGCTTGCCCGTGACAGTGGCAACGCGCCCCCCGGATCGTCGCGGGGCGGGTAGGCGTCGGTGAAGAACGCGACCCAACGGGCGAGGTCCCGCACGGACGTGAAGATGCCGCCCATGGAGGCCAGCGCCCCGTACGGATCCAGCGGTTCCTCGACATACGCATCGTCCCGCCAGAGGTAGCCGTGGGCAAGGCGCTCCGGCGGTACTTCTTCCTCGAGGTAGGTGGTCGCGTCCATGCCGAGCGGTCCGACCAGTCGCTCCCTGACGACCTCCCGGTACTCGGCTCCGGCGACGTTCGTGATCAACCGGCCGAGGATCCCGTAGCCGAGGTTCGAATACTCGAACCTCGTGCCCGGCGTCCAGGCGAACGTCAACGGGCCGCGGAGAACCTTTGAGAAGGCCGCGAGATCGAGACCCTGCTGTCGATCGCCCCACGGGTCATCCGTTGCGAGCCCGGACGTCATCGTGAGCAGGTGGCGGATGGTAATCGCCGGGGAGTCGGCGGTCGGCCCGCGCATCGAGACGAGTTCCGGCACGTACCGAGCGATCGGATCGTCCAGGGACAGCCGCCCCTCGTCCCGGAGGCTGACGATGGTGGCCGCGGTGAAGCTCTTCGTCATCGACGCGATCCGGAAGATGCTGTCGGCGTCCGGTGGAGCACCTTCGGCGATTCGGAGCGTGCCGATCCCGCGACTGTGGACGAGCTCCCCACCCAGGACCACGCCGTAGGCGACGCCCGGGATGTGCTTGTCGGCGAGGAACCGGTCTGCGACGTCGTCAGCAGTTCGCAGCGCGTCGTTCAGTGAGGTCATCGCTGGCCGGGAATCACGAGGCCGCCGGTCACCCGGCGGCTTCGGAAGGGCGAGGGTCGCGAGGGGTCAGTGGGAGCAGGACTGGGCCTTGCCCGAGTCGTCCGCCGTCTTGAAGCTGGAGCCACATCCGCAGCCGCTCACCGCGTTCGGGTTGTTCACCGTGAAGCCGGCACCCATGAGCGTGTCGACGTAGTCGATGGATGCGCCCGTGAGCAGCGGGATGCTCTGGCCGTCCACGTAGACCTTGACCCCGTTCGCCTCGAGAACGTTGTCCTCGGGTGTGGGCTGGTCCTCGAGCATCATTCCGTAGCGGTAGCCCGAGCAGCCGCCTGAGTAGACGTAGACGCGCAGGCCGACGTTGGGGTTCGTCTCTTCCTTGGTCAGCTCGCGCAACCGCGAGGCTGCGGCATCGGTGAGCGAAACGACGGTGGCCTGCTGTTCGATCATTCGGTACGTCCTCTCCAGAGGATTGGGTGGCCTGATTGCTCGACCAGATTCCCGATCGAGGCGCACATCGTACGCAAGTCAATCGATTCCGACAACACCTGCGTCGAAATTGCCTTCGGAGCAATGACACTTCGTGGCGAAGTCTCGCGCTCTCGGCTATCGTTGACGACTCCCGCTGCTCGCATCCGAGCGGTACGACACGCTCGGATTCAACCGAGCTGCGCGCCACCCACCCGGAGCCTCATGGCCACGTCCGAGACGAACCGCGTCCGCCGCTTCTCGCTTCCCGAGCTCGCCGATGAGCGTGCGGATGAGGCGATCAGTGCGTTCCTCAGCGGGCCGGAACATCGCCGTGGACGACCCGACGGAGGCAGCGTCGAGATCGCCGAAGCGGGCCCGTTCACGAGCCTGGCCAGCCGGCTGGCCTGGAACGAGGCGCTCAATCGCGAGTCCGCGCGCAGCCGGCGCTACCAGCGACCTGCGGCGATCGTGGTGGTCGCGGCCGGGGCAACGGCCAACGCGGCGGCGGCGGCGGACCAATGGCTCACGCGCGTGGCCGCGCCGATCGCCCACGCCATCCGGCGCGGCGTTCGCGACGCCGACCTCGTGACGCGCACCGCCACGGCCACGTTCCAGATCCTCCTGCCAGAAACCACGGAGCTGCAGGCGACACGGTTCGCCGATCGGGTCGCCGCCGATTGCAACGTCTGGCTTCGGGCCATGTCTGCACCAATCCACATGCGGGTCGCCGCGGCCGGCACCTCGGCCGACACGACGATCGAAGATGCCCTCGAGCGCACGCTGCGGGCGATCAAGATCGCCTGAGCGGCCGCCCCAAGTCACGTACTCGCCTCCCGGCGCGCGGGCCCAGATGCGCGGGGCACGCGCCGGACCCAGATGCGCGGGCACGTGCCGGGCCCGCAGTCCGGTTTCACGCCCCGCCACGCTCCGATCGGGTCTGCCAGTCCGGATACCGACACGTTCGAGGCCACTCCGGCCGAAGATACGTCGTGATCTGGACCCACAGGCCGGATCGGGACAGCGAACGCACGAAAAGCGGACTGCCCGTCCACCCCGTGAGGCGGATGTTCCCCGGAACGCCGCGGCAGCCAGGCTGAGCGGCCGCTCCGAGTCCGCCTACGCCTCGATCCGCTCCACGACGGTGGCGATCCCCTGCCCTACGCCGATGCACATCGTGGCGATGCCGTAGCGGCCACCGCGGGCCGCGAGCTCGTGGACGAGCATTGTCATGAGCCGTGCCCCGCTGGCGCCGAGCGGATGCCCGAGAGCAATCGCGCCACCGTTCACGTTGACTCGATCCGGATCCAGGCCGAGTTCATCGATGCAGACGACCGACTGACTCGCGAATGCCTCGTTCAATTCGATGAGGTCGAGGTCCGCAGGCGTGAGCCCCGCCCGCGCGAGCGCCTTGCGGACCGCCGGGATCGGGCCGGCGCCCATGATCGCGGGATCAACGCCGGCGACGGCCGTCGAGACGACGCGAGCGAGGGGCCTGAGGCCGAGCGCTCGGGCTGTATCTGCTTCCACGAGGAGCACGGCCGAAGCACCGTCGTTGATCCCCGAGCTATTCCCGGCCGTGACGCTGCCGCCCTCGCGAAAGGCCGGCCGGAGCTTCGCGAGAGCCTCCGCGGACGTATCCGCGCGGGGATGCTCGTCACGCGTGACGAGAACCGGGTCGCCCTTCCGCTGGGGGACGGGAACCGGCACGATCTGGCCGTCGAAGGAACCCCGCTCGATCGCCTCAATCGCCTTCTGCTGGCTCGCAAGGGCAAAGGCGTCCTGGCGCTCACGGCTGACGGACCAGCGCTCGACCACGTTTTCCGCGGTTTCGCCCATCGAGTACGGGTAGTGGATCGAGGCAAGCTTCGGATTGATGAAGCGCCAGCCGAGCGTCGAGTCCTGGAGCTCACGATTGCCGCGATCCCAGGCCGCCTCCGCCTTCGCCATGACGTACGGCGCTCGGGTCATCGACTCCACGCCGCCACCGATGAAGACATCGCCGTCGTCGACGGCGATCGCATGGGCGCCGGAGTTGATCGCCTGGAGCCCGGACCCGCACAGTCTGTTGACGGTCAGGCCGCCGACCTCGACCGGCAGGCCCGCCAGCAGGAGCGCCATCCGCGCCACGTCCCGGTTGTCCTCGCCGGCCTGGTTGGCACAGCCGAGGATGACGTCCTCGATCAGGCTCGGGTCGATCCCGGAGCGGTCCACAACCGCGCGAATGACGAGCGCGGCGAGATCGTCGGGCCGGACGCCGGCGAGCGCCCCACCGTATCGCCCGATCGGCGTCCGAACGGCCTCGACGATCCAGGCTTCGCGGAGCGGGCGGCGCGGGTCTCGACTCATGCCGAGATTGTAAGGTCGTGCCGCCGCAGCCACGCGAACGGGCCCTCCGGGTGCATGGCGCCGAGCCAGAGTGCGGTATCGATATCGGCTTCCGAGGCGACCCCGGCATCGCGAGCGAGGATGGCCTCGGCGGCGATCGCCGATCGGACGCGCCGGACGATCTCGTGGGGTCCGAGCGAGCGACCCGATCGAACGGGACGGGCAATGTCGTGCGGGAGCGGTTCAGCGACCGGGTCGTGGACCGGGTCATAACGGTAGAAGCCGACGCCGGTCCTGCGCCCGAGACGGCGGTGTTCGACTAGCCAGCCCTGGATCGGCGATGGGCGGAGGCGCTCGGGCCGGCCGAGGCTCGACCAGACCCCGCTCGCGGCGGCGAGGTTCACGTCCAGCCCCACGAGATCCATCAACTCGAACGGGCCCATCGAGAACCCGTCGGCCCGGACCGCGGCATCGATCTCCGCGACCCGCGCCTCGCCCGCCTCAAGGACCCGAAGTGCCTCGATCGTGAACGGCCGGTTCACACGGTTGACGATGAACCCGGGGGTATCCGCAGATAGGACCGGCGTCTTGCCCCAGGTGGTCACGATCCCGGTCGCTTGCTCGAGGACGGTGGAGTCCGTCCGGTCGCCCGCCACGACCTCTACGAGCAGCATCACCGGCGCCGGGTTGAAGAAGTGGAGACCGAGGACGCGCTCCGGGTGCATCAGGGCCCCCTCGGCGATGGCCGTGACCGACAGCGCGCTCGTGTTCGTCGCGAGGATCGTATTGGGCGGCGCAGCCGAGTCGAGCTCGGCGAACAGGTCCCGCTTGGTTTCGAGGTCCTCGACGATGGCCTCGATCACGAGCTCGGTCTCCATGACGAGCGTCGCCAGATCCGGCGCGATAGTCAGGCGAGCGAGGTGGTCATCCACCCAGGCGGTGATCTCATGACGGAAAGGGCAACGCTTCGCCGCGCGGCGACGGAGCCCGTCCGTGATCCGCTCGCGCCCGCGCTCGGCGATGTCGGGAATCGCGTCGTGAACGTGCACCGCCCAACCAACCTCGAGGGCGACCTGCGCGATCCCGGCGCCCATCGTCCCTGCACCGACGACGCCCAGGGCCTTCAGCACGGCGATCACGCGGCCGGGGCGTCGGCGGGCAGGATGCGGAACGGACGACCACCGGGCCCGAGCACGGCCCGGAAGTGCCGCTCGTCCAATGTCACGATCTCGTTGACCCCGTAGCGCTCGGCCAGGACAACGATCGACGCGTCTGCAAGTCCCAGATCGAGGTCCCGATAGCGGTCGAGGATGTCGGCCGCTCGCGCGATGTCCTCGGCATCGAACGGCTCCAATCGATAGACACCACCGGACATCTCGTCGAGGAAGCGGCGCGCGACTGACGATCCGACGCGCCGAGTCAGCAGGTAGTCCAGTTCAGCGAGCACGAATGGCGAGAGGAGCCGCGGCCCTCGTGACGATCGCAGGGCGGCCGCCGTTCGCCGCTGATCCGGGTCGTCGGTGTCCATCGCACTGAGGAGCGCGCTCGTATCGACGAGGATCACGACTCCCCAAAGCCTTCGAGAAGCTCGTCCACGCGGGAGGCGAGATCTCCCGTACCGCTGCTGAACAGCGGCAGCGTCGGCTCGGCGACCCGGTGTGGCTCCGTGACCGCGGCGATGCCCTCGCGGATCAGGTCCGCCTCACTTCGACCTTCGAGCTGGGCCGCGCGCTCCAGCGCCCGCTTCAGTTCGCTGGGCAGGTAGACGGTCGTCTTCTCCATACCATACATCCTACCATACGTCCTTTTACGTCCACCATCCGTCCACCGGGTGGCCGCATACTCGAGGCACGAGCCAGCTCGGTCGGGGACTTCAGCCAATCGCGAGGCAATGCCAGTGCCGAGACAGGCGCGCAACCAGAGGCAACGGTTCAAGGCTGGGTCGTACGAATTCACGCCGATCGCCTCGACAGGCGACTGGTTCGCCGACTTCGCCCCCTACGTTCCTGCTGTCAACAATCTGGGCGTGGTGGCCTTTCAGGCGACGCTGCGCGGCGGCGGGTCCGGCGTCTTCGCGTCCAGCGGCGAGCACGTATCCCAGATCACCGAGGCGCCGACCGACTCGGTCCGTGACGTGTGCAGCCATCCGGCTATCGATGACCGCGGGTCTGCCTGCTACTACGCCAATCTCGCATCCGGACGCCGTGCCGTCGCGATCGTCCGCGGCGCCGATGCGCGCGTGATTGCGGACGACGCCGGCCCACTGGGACCGACGATCAATGAGCACGGGATGATCGCCTACCGAACGGGGATGGAGCCCCAGGCGGCTGGCATCTTCACGAGGCGCGATGGCGTGGTCACCCCGATCGCCAAAGCGGGCGACGTCTTCAGCGCGTTTCACGGTCTCCCGGTCATCAATCGCCATGGGGCAGTCGTCTTGCGAGCCGACCTCACGTCAGGTGGCCAGGGGATCTACACGGGAGACGGGGGGCCACTCGTCGTCGTCGCACAGACCGGGCGCGTCTTCAGCAGCCTCGGTCAATTCCCGGTCATGGACGATGCCGGTTCGGTGGCCTTCTGTGCCAGCCTCGCCGGCGGCGGGTCCGGCATCTTCGTCGCATCGGCCGGGGACATCGAAACGATCATCGACACAGACGGTCACTTCGAGAGTTTCCGGGGCGTGCTGCTCCCGGACGAGGGTGGCCTGATCTTCTATGCCACGCCGCGAGGCGGGCAACTCGGGGTGTTCTGCGGCCCCGACCCCGCACGAGACTGCCTGCTCAGCGTGGGCGCACCCCTCCTCGGATCCACGGTCGTCGAGTTCGCGCTCAACCCGGTGTCTGTCAACCGCGCTGGCCAGATCGCGATCCGGGTCAAGCTCTCGAACGATGAGCAGTTCGTCCTTCGAGGAGATCCCACGGGCAGGCAGCTCGCCAATCCCTCTTGACAGGCGTCCCGGTGCGGCGTATATATCGCCCATCGATATATCGACTGTCGTAAGAGTTGGAGTTCCTCGATGAAACCGAAGGTCCCTGAGTTCGGGCGGTTTGCCGAACCCTCACTGCTCATCCTGGTCAGCCTGAGCGACGGGCCGAAACACGGCTACGCGATCATGCAGGACGTCGAGAGCAGCACGGGCCGGCCGATGGGCGCCGGAACGCTGTACGCAGCGCTCGTTCGTCTCGAGGAGCAGGGCCTCGTCGAACCGATGGCCCCGGTCGATCGGCGACGGCCGTATCGGCTCACGGCGATCGGGGCGTCCAATCTCGCGGAGCAGCTTCGTGGCCTCTCGCGATTCGCCGAGCACGGTCTCCGCCATCTGGGCGAGTCCCAGCCGTGAGATCACTGCTCATCCGACTCTATCCAGCCCGCTGGAGGGCCCGCTACGGCGATGAGTTCGAGCAGGTCCTTGGGGACCGCCCGCTCGGACCCTTCGACGTCGCGGACGTCCTGCTCGGCGCGCTCGATGCGCACCTCCACTTCCGCGGCCTCGGGGCCGCGTCCATCCACGGAAAGGGATTCGCCATGACACTTCGCATCGGAGGCTACGCCGCGATTCTCGGCGGCCTCCTCTGGTTCATCGTCCTCGCCGGCAACGCCATCAACAATGGCGGCGACACCTACTCAACCTTGATCGGCATCGCTCTCCTGGTGGCGATCGTGACGACCCTCGTCGCCCTGGTCGGGCTGAGCGCCTTCCAGGCCCGCCGCTACCCGATCCTGGTCTGGGCCGCGTTCGCCGTTCCGGCCGTGAGCGCCGTCGTCTCGCTGCTCGGAGCGGTGGCCATCGCCGCCTCTGGAGACAGCGACCGAGCGATCATCGGAGGACTCAGCGGCTGGGCCATCTCGACGCTGGGCTTGTTTGGTCTGCTCCTCGGGTCTGGCCTGTTCGCCCTGGCAACCCTCCGCGCGCGGAGCCTATCCAGCGGAGCCGCGGCGCTCATGGGCGTGGGCGCGATCGTGGTCGTCCTCGGCCTCGCGGGTGTCCTGGGCGGCTTCCTGCCATCGGCGCTCGAAGGCGTCGCCATCATCGCCATGGTCCTGATGTTCCCGGCCGGCTGGGCCGGGCTTGGCGTGAGCGCCCTGCGCACCGATCGTTCCGGCATGGCGCACTTCGAGGGGGCGATCCCGTGACCGGCCCGCCCCGTGGCCGAGTCCGGACGCCCCCCTCGCGTGGGTGACGCTTCACCGGGTGCGTCGCGCCACGAGGGCCCGGTCTCCGGGGTCGAGTGTTCGCCTGGTGGGTCAAAATCTATCACTTGACAATCTATCAACATCGGATATAGTCCGGCGATGGAACTCACCGATCAGCCCCGCTCGACTCCACCCCTCTCGCGCACGGCGATGCATGTGCTGCTGGCCATCGGGCCTGAAGAGCGGCACGGCTACGCGATCATGACCGAGATCACCCGGATGACCGAGGGCGCAGTTCAGCTCGGGCCTGGCGGCATCTACACCACGATCAAGCGGCTCCTGGACGATGGGCTGATCGAGGAGTGCGACGAGCGGCCAGACCCGGAGCTGGATGACGCGCGACGCCGCTACTACCGTCTCACGGCCCTCGGGCGTGGCAGTCGCATCCTCTGAGGTCCGTCGGCTCGAGACCCTCGTCCGGTCGGCGCGCCCGTGGGCGCTGGAGGCCACCTGATGTCCGGGCGGGAGCCGGTCGCGGAGCGGCTATACCGCGGTCTGCTGCGCCTGTATCCGGCTGAATTCCGACGCCGATTCGCCGATGAAATGGTTCAGCTCTTTTCCGACCAGATGCGGGACGCGCGCCAGCCACATGCCAGATCGGGCCCGGTCCGGACGTGGTTTCGCACGCTCGGCGACCTGGCCGTTACGACCGTCTACGGAGCACGCGGGAAGGAACCGCACCGTGGGTCATTCGCTCGGAGAACCGGCATCCGTCTCGACGAAGTTGCTCGGCGCGATCGGGATTGCGGGTGGGCTCCTTCTGATCGCCGCGTACGTGCCGTCGCTTCCGTGGACGGCAGACCTGTTCAATCTGCGGCTGGTCGTGTTCAACGCCGGCGCGATTGCAATCGCGATTGCCATCTACCGGCGGCACTCGCCATCGATGCGTGGGCAAGCGCTGGTGGCTGCCGGCCCGGCGATTCTCGCGAACGCGTGGTATCTGGTCCTGATTCTCCGCGCCGTTACCAAGGACGGGCAGGTCGGAGGCGGGGATTACGACCCGTCCTTCAACACCGCGGCCCTGGCCATGTGGCTCAGCGATGCGTGGCTCGGTTTCACGAGCCTCCGGCTCGGCCAGCGTCTGGCGACCGGCTGGGTTCACGCTTGGCGTTGGATCCATGCTGGCCATTACTGGAATGGGATCCGCTTGGCCTCGTAGCCGGCGACCTCGGCTCAATCTTCATCCCGTCTGTCGCAGGTTGGGCTCGTGCTCAACGGGCTCGCCTGGATCGCGCTGGGCCTCGGTGTGGCGCGACGTCGTCGCAGTGTCGCGGCCGATGCCGACGCGACGGGGGCCAAGGACGGAGTCGCCGAATTGCCAGCCTGAGTTGATCCGGTGCCTCGGCTGGTTCCCGGGCTCGGCGTTCGTTGGATTCGTAGCCGGCGTTCTTCAGATCGCGGCGGTCGCTGGCTGGCTGTCGCCGCCACTGAGATCCTCGAACGGCGACCTGATCACGCTTGGGCCTATCGCGATCATCGTCGGCATCCACCTCCGCGCATCGCTGGGCGGCGGCTCCTCGCGTCGGGTCGTTGCCCTGGCCGTTGCCGCCATTGCCGCCGAGGCGTGGTGGTTCACGATGGGCCTCTTGGCTATCGGCCGCGAACGGCCAACGGCCGGCGACTTCGGTCTGATCTGGTCGTGGGCCATCACCGCTTCTTGGACGGTCGGCGCCCTCTACTTTCTTGTGGCGGCCCGGCAGAGATTGGCGCCTCGCTGGGTAGCGATCCCGCTCTCGGTCGCGTACGTGCTCGGACTCCTTGGGAACGATCGGCTCGGTCTCACGCATGGGCCGGCGGGCGATCTCGTCCAACGGGTCGCGATTGCCGGCCTCTTCCTGATCGCACTCGCCTGGGCGACCCTGGGATTTGACCTCCTCCTCGCCCGCGGGCTCCCGACCCCCGGCGCCCGGGCTCGGATCTGGGTCCCTCGGGCAATCGCTGGCGGGCTTCTGGCTGCCATCGTCGGCGGCGTGGGGTTCGGCGCAGCGCGCCTCGCCACCCTGAACGGATCGAGCGCCGGGGCCCGCAACGAGCTCAAGGCGGCAATCGAGGATGTCGTCGGTGCGACTGGCGTTAGCTATCAAGCGACTGACGATCAAGGGCACGAGATGGATGGGGCCAAGATCATCGCCGGCCCAGGCTCTGACTCGTTTGTCGCGCTGTATCACTCGTTAGCGGGCGACGACACGTTTGGCGTGCACCTGGCCACGTCAACGGACCTGATGAACTGGACGTGGCGGGTCAAGCTCGCCGGCTCGGCCTCGATGCCCACAATCCGGGTCACGCTCGAAGGCGGTTACTTTGCTGCCTGGGAGCAGGAACCACCCAATCACCTGAAGGTCGTCTATTACCCAACATGGGATGCCCTCCTTGCCGGCGTCCCGACGAGGGCCTTCGAACCACCATTGAGTCTGTCGTCATGCGCCGAGGGCACGCCGAACCTGTACGTCGCGACGCCGACGTTCCTCGACATCGGTTTTCATTACTACGACGGCTGCGACGTCGATCGACAGGCCCGCGGAACCTCGGACTGGACGTCATGGTCGGCGTCTCCGGAACGCGGCCTCGAGGACAGGATCCGAACGCTGGGGGTCGCAGGCGGCGTGGGAGATCGGGACACCGTGACGTTCCGAGGCTTCGACTTCACCGTCATCGAGGGCCAGGCGGTGAACAACGATTGGCGAACGTGGGGCGTGTATCTCGTCGACGAAACGGCTGGGTTCGCCGAAAGACTCGACCTTCGGACGGACGGCGCCAGCACGGCCTTCACGAATCCGACCCTGGCCGAGATTGAGGTCAGCGGTCGGCCCGCCCTCGTTGTCACCCTATTCGTCCCACAGGAAGGGGCCCATGGTGGGGAGGTAGGCGAGCTCATCTACTACCGGATCCTGGATCCGGCGCCGCCCGGCTAGGCCGTTTGAGCCGACGGTCCCTGGCGGAGTAGAAGCACGAGTCCCAGAACGAGAACCCACAGCATCACGCCGGCAATCGAGGCCATGTAGAAGATCCAGAGATCGTCCGATGAGATGCCGAACGGGCCGAGGATCCCGAGGAGCCGGAATGCCGGAACGACTCCCAGGGCGCACAGTGCGATCGGGAGCGCCCGTGTTCGTAGGCCGATGAGGCTGATCCCGACGGCCCACACGCACAGCATGACGATCCCGCCCTGGGCGAACCCGTGGACACCCGCGAACTGGCTCACCAGGTACGCCGCCTGTCCCCACTCGTCGCGAAGGCCGTCAACGTAGAGGATCGGCAGGACGGACAGCCGCAGAACGCCGTGCATGAAGAAGAAGGCAGCCGAGAACAGTCCGAAGGTGGCAACGACTTTGAGGGCGAGTGGATCCGCGCGATGTGCCAGGGCGTCCGAAACGGCGTGCGCCGCGACGATCAGCGCGATCGCCAGCGCGAAGAGTGCCACGCCCGCCTGGGCATAGACCACCGAGTGTTGATCGAGGAACTGCAGCGACAGCAGCGGATTGTCGGTGTCGTCGAACCCGAATCTCGGCGGGGCGGACTCGAGGAAGAACCAGATCGCGCCGGCCAGACCCGTGACGATGGCGGACGCGCCGGCAATCCTGGTCCCGCTCCCGGTGTGCTTGCCATCCACGGGGGCATGCTCCTCAACTTCCGAGACTGCTTCAATCGACGAAGTGCCCACGGAGCATAGGGGCGGCATCGGGCGGCGACACGCGTCGGCACCGGTCGCCCGGCCGGGGCGTGCGCCTCCCCGCGCGCTCGGCCGGGGCGCGTGCCTCCCCGCGCGCTCGTCGAGGCCCACGACGTCCTGGTCCTGAACGTGGCTCGCCCGGACCATGCCGACCCACGCTGATGCTCCCAAGCCGGATGGTGAGGGCGGTATGAGGCGGTCCAATCGTGTCTCGTGCGGAGAACGGCCGCGTTCTGCGCAGGAGAACCAAGCCGGCAATTAGTGGCGCGCAGGCGCCCCGTCCCTGGCGAGACTCAGGGAAGCCGCCAGGCGCGTGTCGGGGCACCTGGGGGGCGCGTGGCCGGGGCACCTGGGGGGCGCGTGGCCGGGCGCGTCGCGGACCAACCAGCCTGATCAGGTGATCGCGGGGCTGGTCCACGCCTCTGCCCACCGCCCATCCGAGCGGACGGGCCGGCTGGCCGGGCGGGCGGACGCTTCGGAGCCGCGAATTCAGCTCGCCGGCTCCTCGCCGAGACTCCCTGGGGGTCGATTCCGCGGGTTGGTTCTTCCGGGCAGAACGGCCGCCAGACGCGAACGTCGCCGCGGTCGCCGCCGCGAGCGCCGCCCTGGTCGCCGCCGCCGCCCTCGATCACGGTCCGGCCGTCACTCCTCGAACAGCCGGAGCACCCCACCCACGAGTTCATGCACGCGACGGTCCAACGGCTGGTCCGACCCATCCGCATGTCCGCGCACGAACTCCGCAAACAGCGCCGCGAACTCTTCGTCTCCCGCGGTGAGCCCGGCCGCCACGAGCAGGTCGCGCTCCGGAATCCCCACCAGCACGCGGCCGGTCGCTCCCAGCTCACGGGCGAGATGGGCACGGACCTCGGGCAGGAGGATCCGCTCCGCATCGCCGCCCTCGCCGGACGCAGACGACACGAGCCGGCGGACGCCGGAAGCCTCTTCCGCCCAGGGCGCGGTCGCGGACCAGCGCGCCAGGTTGGCCATCGCCGCGGCCCGCAGTTCGGCGGGTGACGCGCCCCACGCCAGCAGATGGTCCGCGTCGACGTGGGCATCGAACCCACCGGCGCGAAGGACGTACCCGACGACGAGTCCAGACGGACCGTCGTCGAGGATCGGCGTCGAGTGGGACTTCAGCCCAGCGGCAGCAAGGCCGGCCGGATCGATCTCACTGAGGTGCATCCCGGACGTCCCGACCGGTCGGAGGATCGGCATGAGGATCGCTTCGGCAGCGAGCCAGTCATGCTCCGGCGCCTGTGACGGCGGGGTCCCTGGCCCGGCCTCGGGCGGCGGGCGATGACCGCTGACCGGCGCATTCGGGTCAATCGGGGAGAACAGGTCGGGCGGCCGATCACGCCAAACCGGCTGCGGCTCGTCCTCGAAGTCACGATCGCTGGTCATCTGGCGCCTCCCTCAGCGGCCCTTCCAGGCAGGCCGTCGCTTCTCTTTGAACGCAGCCATCCCCTCGCGCTGATCCTCGGTCCCGAAAAGCAGATAGAAGGTCCGGCGTTCAAACTCGAGGCCCGCCTCGAGGGGTAGCTCCTCTGCCCGGTTGACGGCCGCCTTGGCCGCGATCACGGCCAGGAGGGGCATGGCAGCGATCGACGACGCGAGTGCGAGCGCCGAGGCCACGGTCTCGGTGGCCGGCACGACCCTGGTCACGAGCCCATGCGCCTCAGCCTCCTGGGCACTCATCGTTCGTCCAGTCAGGACCATCTCCATGGCCCTGGCCTTGCCGATCGCCCGGGTCAGGCGCTGGGTTCCGCCGGCCCCCGGCATGACGCCAAGCTTGACTTCCGGCTGTCCGAACTGAGCGTCCTCGCTGGCGACGAGGAGGTCACAGGTCATCGCCAGTTCGCAGCCGCCCCCCAGGGCGAATCCTCGAACCGCCGCGACGAGCGGCTTGCGAATCCGCTTTATCCGGTCCCAGTGGTGGAAGTTGTCATCGGCGAGCAAGGTGGCCGGGGTTTGGACAGCGAGCTCGCGGATGTCAGCGCCGGCCGCGAACGCCCGATCGCCCGCACCGGTGATGACGATGGCCCGGCAACCTGAGTCGCCATCGAGAGCCTCGAGCGCATCGGCGAGTTCGGCGATGAGCGTGAAGTCGAGGGCGTTGAGGACCGTGGGCCGATCGAGCGTCACGAGGGCAACGCCGTCCAGCGGTCCGGCGGCCCCGACCGCGGGAAACTCCACATGGATCGAGGGCGGTCGCGTCGCGAGATCGACGTCGGTCACTGGCGTTCTCCGGATGCGTCAGCGCCAGTATCCACTGCCGGGGAAGTAGCGTTCCCGATTTCGCGCGTCATCCGTGCGGAGGCCGCTCGAAGGTCACGAGCGCATCGTCGCCGCCAGCCGGGCGGCCGTAGAGCACGAGCAGGGTCGTCATGCGGGGTCTCCTTCGGGTCGCCGCCCATCGAGCCAGTGGGCGTCGGTCTCGTCGATGCCGGGAATCTCCTCGGCCGGCGGATGCGTCAGTGCGGCCGGATCCTGGGCTGCCTCGGCACGGCGCCTGGCCTCCGTCTCGGTGGATCGGTAGAAGCCGGCGAGCGCCTCGTTGAACAGGCCCGGTCGCCGCACGGTCACCTCGTGCCCACACTCGGGCGCCACAAACAGCCGCGCGCCGGGAATCTGCCGAGCGATCCCCCAAGCGTGATCCACGGGGACGAACGGGTCCCGGTCGCCAACCACGATCATCGTCGGCACATTGATCGCGTGGAGCTCCCGCGGTCCGAGGAGCGGCTGATTGGCGACATCGGCAACGACCGCCGGCAGGAGCCGCTGCCAGGCGCCCACTCCCTGTCCGTCGTCGTGCCGGCGCGAAAGCTCGGCCGCCCAGGCCGGGTCCTTGGCCGCGATCCTGGTGGGATCCAGGAGGCGCCGCGCGACGCTCGTCCGGGGCTCGCGCTGGGTCGTGATCCCGATTGCCACCAGCGTCCGCAGGCGCTCCGGGTGACGTGCCGCGAATTGCAGCGCCGTCATGGCTCCCATGGAGAACCCGAGCAGGTGAAACGAGCGCAGACCGAGCGCGTCCGTGAACGCCTCGAGGTCATCGACAAGCCAGTCGTACTGGAAACCGTCGCCGCCGTCCCAGCGCGTCCGGCCGTGACCGCGGGCATCGGGGAGGTGGATCAGGAAGGCGCGCGAGAAGAGCGGCAGCTGAGCGGCGAAGTCCTCGCGTCCCACGGATGTGACGCCGTGGAGCATGACGATGGGCGGGCCGGCACCCTGCATGTCGTACCCGATATCGAGGCCGTTGGCATGGACGAACGGCATGCTCAGCCCTCCGGCTTTCCCTCGACCGGAGCATCCGTGCCCTGCTCGATCCGGAGATAGCGCCGCCGGAAGTAGAGCAGCGGCCCCACGCTCGCGCCGCCCGCTCCACCGTCATCGAGGGCGTCTACGCGCCCGATGAACAGGTCGTGGTCACCCACAGAGAACGTCTCGATAACCGTGCACTCGAGTGTCGCGATCGCGCCCTCGAGGATCGGGAGTCCGGTCGTTCCCGCGTGCCACGCCGCGCCGCAGAAGTCCTCACGGCCCGGCTTGACCGCGGCATGGGCGAAGCAATCGGAGAGCACCTGCTGGCCATCACCGAGGACGTTCACCGCGTACCGCCCATACGCACGAACCGTTGGCGTGATGAACCGGCGCCGATCCAGCGCCACCATGATGAGCGGCGGCTCCAGCGAGACGCTGGACAGCGCGTTGACGGTAATCCCCTGGGGCCGTCCGTCCGCGAGGGTCGTGACAACCGTCACACCCGTCGCGAACCGGCCCATCACCTGCCGAAATCGGTCGCCGTTGAACTCCATCCCCGCGAGTCTACGGGAGGCGGCTCGAAGTCGAGTCGGGCCGGAACCTCGAGGTCAGCGCGGGCTCAGGAGAGGCCGGTTTCGGCGCGAAGGAGGGCAGCAATGGCGCGGGCGTTCGCCGCCATCGTCCTCCGCAGCATCGCGTGCATGACAGGCTCGAAGAGCCGCCCCAGGATGCCCCACGGCCGGACGTACTCGATCTCGACCGTCACCCGTGTGCCGCCGTCGATCGCCTCGAAATGGGTCCCAAACCGCCGGCAGCGAAATCGGGATGGTCGCCTCGATCCTGAAACGGGCTGGATTTGTCATCGCTTCGGGACGTCGTCGGCGTCCGCCTCAGGCGCTGACGACCTCCCCAACGAGGCCGTCCGCGCCACCGTCCGGATCCGCGAGGGCCGGAAGCCGCAGAAGCGTGGCGCCGATGACGAGCCAGATCATGGTGAGCGCGATGCTTCCGAGGAACATCGCGTTGAAGCCCTCCATTCGAGTCCCGCTTCCGAGAAGGAAGACTCCGACGAAGATCGCGACGACACTGCCCGCCGAGGCCGTCGCCGCCGTTGCCGCGCGCCACCCCCACTGGCTGGACCACCAGGCCCCGGCGGCGAGCGCCACCAGGCCGACCAGGGCAGCGAGTCCGAGCGGCAGGATCCAGGGCCCCAGGCCCCAGACCGGCCCTGTGACGATCGCAACGAGTGCTCCGCCACGGGCGACGCGGGCACGATTCGGCATGCGGATCATCTGCCCGATGAGGCCGGCCGCGAGGAGCACCATCGCCAGCAGGATGAACGGAAGCCCGGCGCCGCCTTCTCGGTACGTCCCGTGGGCGTCAGTCACGATCGGCCCGTTCATCGCGATCACCCAGCCGGCGATCCAGGCCACGGCACCGACCCAGGCAGCCAGACCCAGGCGCCGGGCGATACGCAGGTCGGCGAGGCGCCGGGGCGAGACGCCGGGCAATCCTGTTGCCGGACCGGGTGCCGTCGGATCCACGAGTTCGGGGTGGCGATGGGCATCCAGGGCACCCCGGACCAGGTCGATCGACCCGCTGAGGCCAAGGGGTCGATGCGCAACAAGGTCCTCCAACTCCGGGCCGTAGCGGGCCCGCCAGGCCTGCGGGTACAGACGCAGGAGACTGCTCATCGCGCGTTCCCTCCCAACCGGGCGAGCCCCAGCCTTGTGAAGCCGGCGAGACCCTCGAGCTGTATTCGGAGCGTCGTCGCACCGAGGGCAGTCAGCTTGTACGGCCGGCGCCGGTCTTCCGGTTCCAGCGCCTCGATCATGCCGCGCCGCTCCAGGCGCGCCAGGGCGCCATAGAGGGTGCCGGGACCCAGGGGCTCGCCGGTCACCGCCTCGACGTCGGTCATGATCGCGTAGCCGTGCTTCGGCCCGTCGCTGAGCGAGACGAGGATGTACAGCGTCGGCTCCGCGAACCGCCCGAACTCGGTCAATCCCCTGTTCACGTGCTCACCTCTGCTGGCCCAGATACCGGACACGGACCGAGCGATCGGTTCATGGGGACGGCGCCGGCGCGTAGTTCGTCAGACGATACATCGCCGGCTCCACGGCGGGCGCCGGCTCGACGGCGGGCGCCCGCTCGACGAGCTGGCGGTGCTCGAGTCTGGCGAGTGCGCCGAGGAAGCTGGCCGGCCCGACCGGGCCGTCGAGCCCACGGACCGCGTCGAATAGTGCCGCGGACCTCGCCGGGCCGCGCCGCAGCGCGACGAGGATCCACAGTGCCGGCTCGGCGAACCGTCCCATCATCGGATGAACGTTCAGCCGGGGACGATGATGCCGCAGGCGACCCGGCCGCCGCTGTTCCCGCTCGCGCTGGTGCCCTCCTGATCATCCTCGCCGGTGTGGATGATGAGCGCGCTGCCGTCGGCATCGAAGACGGTGACGGCTCCGGCCGACAGCGTTGCACGATCGCTCGTCGCGTTGAGATGGCCAATGCCTGCCCCGTTCACCACGAGATTCGGCAGATCGCCAGCGTGGGCACCCGGCGGATCGTCCAGCCCGTGCACTTGGCCGACCAGCGAGTGGTGGCCCTTCGCGTCGGCGAAGGCCGAGCCACAGCTCGCGACCGCGTGAATGTGGGTCCCGTGAAGGCCTCGGGTGAGGCCGCGTACATGGACATTCACATGCAGGATCCCGTTGGCGTCCTCGGTGAAGCGCGCCCAGCCGACAACCTCTCCGCCAACATTCTTCAGTTCCGCGGATGCATGGAGCGCTCCGCCTCCGCCGCCGGCGACGGCGGCCGGTACCGCGAGCGCCAGGAGGGCACCCACGAGGACAACTCCGATTCGTGACCGACCAGGCATGGGACGCTCTCCTCCGCGGCGACGCGACGGCGGGCTATTACCGGCCGCGTTATATCGCACCACGATATATAGCCCACGCGGCGGACACTGTCAAGGGGTGAGCCGACCGGTACAATCGCCGGCGATGGCCACTCGACTCTGGGACCGCGCCGCTCTCGTGCCCGCGTCGGCTGGCCGCCGCGTCCCGGCGATCGTGACGCTTCCCAGCGAGCTGCCCACCTTGGACCAGCTGTTCGAGTTCATGCGGGATGCGGAGCTGCGCTTCCAGACCCTTCGCATGCGGATCGAGGAGCGAACGATCGGCGGCCGCGGCGAACAGCTGGTGGCGATGGATGTATCCGTGCAGCATCCCGGCCACGCCCGGGTGACGACCACGGAGGCCGGCCGCGGCACCGCCGGGAACTTCGAACTCTGGATCAGCGATGGCGAAACGATTCAGACGTATTCCGGGACGCATGCCCTCGGCACGTCGCGACCGGTCCGCAACCGCCCTCGAGGCCTGGACGCCAGGTTCCCCGGCAGCGCCCGCGTCTACGAACCGGTGACGCCGCTTCCCCTCGAGACGCTCCCCGAGCTCTTCGTCCACCCGGCCGGGTACTGCCAGAACGTCCTGTCGACCGGCCGAGCATGGATCTCCGGGACGGATGTCGTGGCCGGCCGTGAGGCGATCGTCATCGAGTGCGAGCACCCGCGAACGGTCGAGCGGGTGGCGGATCGGGCGGACTTCCACATCCAGGTGGTCGTGGATCGCGCCGACGGAATCATCACCCGCCTGATCGAATCGATCGGCGGCGAAGTCACTCGCGAGGCGGTCGTGACCTCGCTGGAGCCCGACGCAATCCTCGCGCCCGGGGTGTTTGACTTCGCCTTCCCCGACGGGACCACGATGCTCTACTGAGGCTTCGGCCTCCGACGGCGCGCATCGCAGGCGCCGGATGATCGTCGGGTCGTGCAAAAAACGCTTCCATAGGGTCCGGGCGCACGCGTATAGTCGCGCAACGTCCAGCGAGCGCCGATCCGGGCCGCCCAAAAGGCCTGGCCGGCAGCACGAATGACCCGGAGGGTGGGCTGAGTCCGGCGGGAGGCCGGACCGCCCAAATGCGAGGAGGTCCCATGCAAGGTCGATCCCGCGAAGATGTCATCAAGCAGGACATCAAGGACCTGCACCAGCTCGGGTATGCGCAGGAGCTGTTCCGCACGATGGGCGGGTTCAGCAACTTCGCGATCAGCTTCTCGATCATCTCGATTCTGACCGGTGCGGTCATCCTGTACGACTACGGCCTCGCCTGGGCGGGCACCGCCGCGGTGCTCATCGGCTGGCCGCTCGTCACCGTCTTCGTGCTCACGATTGCGGCCTCCATGGCGGAGATCGCCTCGGCCTACCCCACAGCCGGCGGCCTCTACTACTGGGCCTCCAAGATGAAGAACAAGGACTGGGGCTGGTGGACCGCCTGGCTCAACCTGATCGGCCAGTTCGCGATCGTAGCCGGCATCAACTTCGCCGCGGCGTTCTTCCTCAACCAGACGATCGTCGGGCCGCTGACGGGCGGCGCGTTTCAGAACACGACCGAGGTCCTCGTGGTCGGAGACACACTCGTGATCTCCGGTCAGCTGCTGACGATGGCGGTCCTGATGCTCGGCCAGCTCGTGCTGAATATCGTGGGCATCCGCATCGTGGCCCTGCTCAACCAGATCAGCGTCTGGTGGCACATCGTCTTCGTCGCCCTGATCGCGGGTTCCCTGTTCATCCTCGGCACCAAGAGCACCGAGGTGGACTCGGGCCTGACGCTGTTTGCCATCCAGCCAATGGACACGCTCGGGTCATGGGAGATCCGGATCCCGCCGTGGGCCGGGGTCGATCCCGACACATCGACACCGTTCTTCCTGCTGCCCATGGGCGCAGCAAGCACGTACACCCCGGTCTTCGTGGCGTTCTTCTTCTCCCTTCTGCTCGCCAACTGGACATACACGGGCTACGACGCCTCGGCGCACGTGGCCGAAGAGACCGTCGGTGCGCGCGTCGCGAGCGCGTGGGGGCTGTTCCTGTCGGTCGCCGTCTCGGCGGTCGTCGGGTTCATCTTCCTGTTGTCGCTGACGCTGCACCTGCCCGACCTGTCTCCGCTGTTCGGCCAGCTCGACGATGCCTCGAAGTACAGCCAGTACTACTTCGGCGACAACGCTGCAGTGAACTACATCCTCACCGAGAACCTGGGGGCCGGCCTCGGCGGACTCTTCGGCGGCGCGATCGCGATCGCCATGAGCTTCTGCGGCCTGTCCTCGGTCGCCTCGGCCGGACGAATGCTCTACGCGTTCGCCCGTGACGACGGCATGCCGGCCTCGGGCTGGCTCAAGAAGGTCTCCCACAGATACCGAACGCCCGCGAATTCGCTCGCTGCGATGGTCGTCGGTGCGTTCGTCCTGTCCGTCGTGGCCTTCATGGCCGGCGGTGGCACGGCCATCGTCATCGTCACGGCCATCAGCACGATCTTCCTGTACGCCGCGTACGGGATCACCATCTACCTCGGCCTGGCCACGAAGGAATGGCTCAACCACCGCGTGTGGAGCCTGGGCCGCTGGTCGCGGCCGATCGCGATGATCGCGGTCTTCTGGGTCCTCGTCCTGATGGTCCTGTTCAGCTTCCCGACCTCGGGCAACATCTCGATCACGTTCATGCTCATCGTGGTCGCCCTGCTCGTGGTCTACTACTTCGCCTGGGCGAAGAGCCGCTTCAAGGGCCCGCATGCCATGGGCGCTGAGGCAGCCCTGACCGAGATCGAGTTGGAGTTCGAGCACGCCGCCGAGGAGATCAGCTCCTAGGCAGCGTCAATCAGACCGGCAACGTGGAGGGCCGGCCGGCACCGCCGGCCGGCCCTCCTGATTCCCCAAACGCGTCCCTGAGAGAGGTTCGATGAGCAGCGACGGACATCACGACAAGCACCCGCGCCTCGCCGAGTTGGAGAAGATGGTCAGGGACGGCCAGATCGACACGATCGTCGTGGCCTTCACGGACATGCAGGGCCGCCTGATGGGCAAGCGCGTCCAGGGCGAGGCGTTCCTCAGCGGCGTCATCGATCATGGCGCCCACTTCTGCACGTACCTCCTGGGTACGGACATGGAGATGAACACGCCCGAGGGCTTCGCCCTCATGAACTGGGAGTCGGGTTACGGCGACTGGGTCGCCTCCCCCGTCTGGGACAGCCTGCGGGTTCTTCCGTGGCTGGAGAAGACGGCTCTCGTCCTGTCCGACACGGTCGATGAGGAGACGCACGCCGAGATCCCGGTGTCGCCGCGGACGATCCTCAAGCGCCAGGTGGAGCGCGCGGCCAGGGCGGGCATCACCGTCAAGGCCGGCTCGGAATTCGAGTACTACGTGCTCAAGGACTCGTGGGACACGATCGCGGACAACGGGTTCGGGATCCCGACGCGCTTCGGGAACTACAACGAGGACTACCACCTCCTCCAGGCGACCAAGGCCGAGCCGCTGCACCGGCTGCTTCGAAACCAGATGACCGCCGCGCGGATCCCGATCGAGTTCTCGAAGGGCGAGGCGGCTCCGGGCCAGCACGAGGTCAACATCCGTTACGACCACGTCCTCGAATCGGCCGACCGGAGCGTCCTGTTCAAGCACGGCGCGAAGGAGATCGCCTACCTCAACGGCTGGGGCATCACCTTCATGGCCAAGCCGGACCACACCTGGACGGGGTCGTCGGGCCACCTCCACATGAGCATCTGGGATGTCGACGGCAAGAAGCCGCTGACTCACAACGAGGCGGACGAGCTGCCCTACGGGATCAGCCGCAAGTTCAGTCAGTTCGTGGCGGGGATGATGCAATTCTCTCGCGAGCTAGCCCCGTTCATTGCCCCGTTCATCAACAGCTACAAGCGCTATGCGTCGCTGTCCTGGGCGCCGGTCAACGTGGTCTGGGGCCGCGACAACCGGACGACAGGCTTCCGGCTCGTCGGTCACGGGCCGTCGCTTCACGTCGAGAACCGCTTCCCGGGCGGCGACATGAATGCCTACCTCACGTACGCGGCGGCGATCGGTGCCGGCCTCTACGGGATGGAGCACGGGATCGATCTCGTGCCCGAGTTCAAGGGCAACGGCTACATCGCCAAGGGCGTCGAGCGGATGCCCCGCGCGCTGTGGGAAGCGATCCAGGCGCTCGAGAAGTCAGAGGCCGCGGTCGAGATCTTCGGCCAGGACGTCGTGGACCACTACCTCAACGCCGCGCGCGTTGAGCAGGAGACCTACGATTCGGTCGTCCACGACTGGGAGCGCGAGCGCTACCTCGAGCGGAGCTGACCCAGGTTCCCCGGCGCCCCGCCTTCATGGGGAGCGGCGCCGACGGCCCAGGGACGGCCGACGATGCGGGAGAGGGACCGATACCAGCGGGCGTCCCTGGCCGAGCAGCTCGGCGACCTCCTCGGCTGGTTCCGGTCGCACCCGCTCATCGCTGCGGTGGTCCTCATCGTCGTCGGAGGCTGGCTGCTGCAGATCCTCGCGCCTCAGCGTCCGACCCGGCCGCCGGACCTGGCCGTTGGCGACTGCCTCTTTGCGCGAACGCTAGACGCCAACCTGATCGGTCCGGACGCGCGCCCGATCGGGGAGCCGAGTGCGGTGGAGGCGATCGTCATGGCCGGCGGTGCCGAGCGCGCGCCGTGCGACGGTTCGCACGGTCACGAGGTTTCGGCGATCGTCCCGTTGGCAGACCTGTCCATCTCTACGTCAGGGAACGTCCGCGCCTCCCTTCGCGCCATTGTCCAGGCGAAGTGCGATGCCGAGTTCGTCGGGTACGTGGGAGCGCCCGCGGGCGCCTCGATCTACGGATCATTCGCCGCGGTCCCGGCCGAGGCCGGCTGGCGGGCGGGTGAACGCACCGGCCTCTGTCTCGTGGCTCGCAAGGACGGCCAGTGGATGACATCGCCTGCGCGAGGGAGCCGGGAATAGCGGCCAATCCACGGGGAGACCCGAACCTGACGAGCCTTTGTATGCCCAATTCTGGGCGTGTGCTGGCTGCTCTTCCTTGGGATGCGCGTCGGGGTAATACGGAGCGCGTTCAGCCTCGTCGGAGCAGAGCGCGTTCGCGCCTGCGGCCCCTCGCCGTGCGCACGCCGGCGCGCCGCCGCCATGTTCGTATGACCGCGAGGGTCATCGCGGCGACCGCCCGTGTGCGGACGTTCGGACCTGGGCATACGAGAGGCGCGGCCGAGAGGCGCGGCCGAGAGGCGCGGCGACGCCGTGTGGCGACAATGTGTGGCGACAGCATGTGGCGCCAGCGTGGCGCTCTCGCGCTGCGCAGCCCCGGTCAGCCGCCCGGGCGGAGCGTGCCGCTGAAGACCTGCCAGGCCAGGAGGGACTTGGCCACGAGGCTCATGACCATGTAGGTCTTCTCGCCCACGAGGTAGTCCCGCCAGGGGCCGATGCGTCGGTACTGGAGGACCATCGTGATCGCGAAGATATTGAACGTCACGAACAGCGTGCCGACGATGACGTAGACGAAGGCAGGGATGCCGGCGTCGGTCGGCAGATCCGCCTGTGCGCCGTAGGCGAGCAGGATCGAGAAGATCCCGATCCATGGAGCGATGCCGGCGATGCAGCCGAAGATGTAGTGCTTCCAGTCGGGCCGGTCTCGGCGACCTTCGTTGGCCGCTTCCATGCTCCAGCCGAACAGGATCATCGCGATGTTGGCGCCGGCGATGGCGACGAGGGCGGGAACCTCACGAATGTACGAGAGATACGCGATCGCGACGATCATCACCGTGCTGCTGAACGAGTACTCCACCCAGCGAAGCGGGTTCATGCCACGGGCCAGCCAGCCCTCATACCGGGCACGCAGCGGCCACCCGGCAATCGCGTGGGCGATCGCACTCATCGCCAGAAACGAGGCGATGAACCAGGCAAGGGGCATGGAGAAGAGCTGAACCTGGGTCTGTTCGATACCGACGAAGGTGCCGTTCTCGAGGATCGGCTTGACCGTCGGAACGAATGGCGCGAAGACGGCCACGGTGCTCGCAATCGCGATCATGGCCACGAACTGCAACCCGTGAAGGAGGCTCAGCGTGCGATTCCAACGGGACAGCGATCGGGCGCGATCGGCGGGTATGGGCGGGGCAGTCATGGTGGGAGTCATGGTCGAAGTCATGGTCGAAGTCATGGGTACCTCAGCTCGGTGAGCGTATTCGTCGTCATTGCGGGCGACCTCGTGCGAGGAATTATGGGGGCGCCCCTGGAGGAAGGGGCGCCCCCGGACTGCCCGAGCGAACGTGCGTCGCCGGCAGGATGCGTGTCGGGTCGGGCGACTAGCGCTCGACTCGACGGGTAACGAGCCGGGCCGCGCCCAGGAGGGAGACGATGCCCGCACCGATGAGAAGCAGCGCCAGCGACGAGGTCGACACGACGTTCGCCGAGGCTTCGAGGGTGTCGGTCTCGGGCGCGGCCACGGCGTCAACACCAACGGCTGCCGTGAGGGAGGAGCCGGTCAGGGAGCCGATCGCGAACACGCTGTAGGACCGTCCCACCTCAAGGGCGAGAGCGCCCGGATCGAGCGGGCAGACCGTGTTGTCGGCACTTGCGCAGACCTTCAGGTCATAGGAGCCCGGCGTCAGGGTCAAGTAGCCCGTCGCGTTCGGATAGGCCAGATTGGCCACGACCTTGGCCGAGCCGTCCTGGGTCAGGACGTCGACGGCGGGCGTATCGGCCGAGAAGTGCACGACGCGAACCTGCGTCATGTCGGCCACCGGCGCCGGGGCGTCGGTGATGATCTGCGCCTCGATGGAGGCGAGGACGTTCGTGGCCGCGATCGTGTAGTGGGTTCCGGCGGTCAGGGCAACGCCATTCGCGACGATCGGGCAGATCGAGGCGTCGGCGCTGGCGCAGACCTTGAAGTCGTACGACCCGGCCGGCAGCGCGACGTAGGTCGAGAGATCGCCGAACTCGAGTCCGGTCAGCGGGGCGCCAACCTTGGCACCGTTGACATAGACATCCACCGCTGGGGCGTCTGGCGAGGCGTGGAGAACGCGAACGGACGCGTCCCCGGCCGCAGCGGCAGCCGGCCCCGCGAGTGCGAGAACGGTGGCGGTGGCAGCGAACAGCGCTGCGAAACGAGACATCTTCCTGCTCATGACTGGTTTCTCTCCTCTGCCCTTGTGGGCGATCAAGTTGTCTACCCTCTGTATAGGGTCTGTGCAGACATTAGCCCACTCTGGCGATGCTTGTCAAGGGTTTGCGAAGCGCATCGACTGAGTGATAGACTCGACAAACGATGTACACGATCAAGCAGGCCGCGATTCGAAGCGGCGTGGGCGTCTCACTCCTGCGTGCGTGGGAGCGGCGCTACGGCGTCGTCAATCCGGCCCGCACCGCGGGCGGGTATCGCCTGTATGACGACGTCGCGATCGCCCGTCTTCGGGCGATGCGCGAACTCGTTGATGCCGGATGGGCAGCGTCGCAGGCCGCCGAGACGGTGATCAAGGCGCCGGACGCGGAGATCGCGGCGATTCGCGCGGCACCCGGTCTTCCGGCCGCTCCGGATTCCGAGGCGCTCGTTGTTGCAGCGGCTGCCTACGACGCAGCGGGGCTGGAGCGCGCGCTCGACGACATGTTCGCGCGCGGGTCCTACGAATCGGTGATCGACGACGTCGTGCTCCGTGCCCTTGCGGCGGTCGGGGACGCCTGGGCCGAGGCCCGGATCGATGTGGCGTGCGAGCACCTCGCAAGCGCGGCGGTGCACCGGCGCCTCGCCGCGCTCTTCGATCAGGGCGGATTCGCCGGGGCCGGGCGGTCGGTGCTCGTTGGCCTCCCGCCGGGCAGTCGCCACGAGATCGGTCTCCTCGCGTTCGCGATTGCCCTGCGCCGCCGACGCGCGAATGTGCTGTACCTCGGCGCCGACGTTCCGATCGCATCGTGGATACCCGCGACTGCCAACACCCGCGTAGAAGTCGCGGTGGTGGGCGTGCCGATGTCGGCCGATATCCCGGCGGCTCGTCAGGTCGTTGATGCGCTCGCGCGGGTCAGACCGGAACTGCTTGCCTTGCTGGGCGGCCCGGCCGCGACGAAGGCGGGTAGTGGGGACATGCGAGTTCTGCCCTTCCGGGTCACCGATGCGGCCGCGGAAGTCGCCAGACTTGTCGGCAACAGCTGACTTCGCGCACCGCTAGGATGCGGACGACGACCATGAACCAGGGGGTCTGCCGTCCCGCACGGCCCTCGCCAGCCTGAGGAGAACGGTGAACATGCGGCTCAAGGACAAGGTTTCCATCATCACGGGCGGTGGGTCCGGTATGGGCCGGGTGGCCTCGCTGATGTTCGCCGCGGAGGGCGCCAAGGTCGTCGTCGCCGAGTTCAACGACGCGGCCGGCGAGGAGACCGTCCGCCTGGTCCGCGAGGCCGGCGGCGAGGCGACCTTCGTCAAGACGAACGTTGCGGACGAGGCGAGCGCCAAGGGCATGGTCGACCACGCCGTCTCGACCTACGGGCGCGTGGATGTCCTCTACAACAACGCGGGGATCATGCCGGAGGCCGATCACTCCGTCATCGACACCTCCGTCGACGACTGGGATCGAGTCATGGCCGTCAACGTCCGGGGCGTGTTCCTGGGCTGCAAGTACGCCATTCCGGTGATGGTCGAGCAGGGCTCAGGCTCGATCATCAACATCTCCAGCTTCGTGGCGATCCTGGGTTGCTCCAACCCGCAGGACGCGTACACGGCGTCCAAGGGTGCCGTCCTTGCCCTGACGAAGTCGCTGGCCGTCCAGTTCGCGCCGAAGGGCGTCCGGACCAACGCCATCTGCCCCGGGCCGGTGGAGACACCACTGCTCATGGACTGGCTGGTCAAGGACGAGGACGCCAAGCGGATCCGGCTCAACCGCAATCCGACTGGTCGCTTCGGCAAGCCAGAGGAGATCGTGGCGATGGGGATCTACCTCGCGAGCGACGAATCGCGCTGGACGAACGGTGCCTCGATGGTCATCGACGGCGGCATCACGGTGAACTACTTCTAACCTCTCGAGCGGGGGCTCGCTCCCCGGCGGGGATAATGGAGCGTGCCCAATCGCTCGCCGGTCCGGCCGCCAACGTGAGTGAGACACTCGCGTTCATTCTCGACGTCGGCGTCGCGACGGCCGCCGCCCTCGTCGGCGGCGCCATCGTGCGGCGCCTCGGTCAGCCGCCGCTCGTCGGGTACCTGCTTGCGGGCGTCGCGATCAGCCCGTTCACGCCGGGGATTAGCGGGGATGTGGGACGCATCTCCGTTCTCGCCGAAGTCGGGGTGGTGCTCCTCGTCTTCGCACTCGGCGTTGAGTTCTCGCTACGCGAGCTGTACGCCGTCCGGAAGGTGGCCCTGGGAGCGGCGCTGGCCCAGATCCTGATCACGATCATCAGTGCGGCCGGGCTGGGTATCCTGGTGGGTCTCGAGCCACGCGCTGCCCTCGTCGTCGGGGCCGTGGTCGCGATCTCGTCCACGCTCGTGGTGGCCAAGACGCTCGACGCCCGGGGGGAGCTGGACAGCATTCACGGCCGGAATGCCATCGGCTGGATGATCGTCCAGGACGTCGCGACGATCGTGTTCATCGTCGCGCTCCCGCCGCTCGCCGCGGACGAACTGTCGGCCGCCCCGATCCTCCTGGCGCTGGGCAAGGGCGCGCTGTTTCTGCTGATCGCGTTCGTGGTCGGGACGCGCCTGCTGCCGATCGCCTTCGCGGTGGTCGCCCGGCTCGGTTCGCCCGAACTGTTCCTCCTTGCGGTCGTATCAACGGCGCTCCTCACGGCGTTCGTGTCGAGCGCGGTCTTCGGGCTGTCGCTGGCGCTCGGCGCCTTCGTGGCGGGCGTCCTCGTGTCGGAGTCGGACCTGTCCTACCAGGCGGCGGCCGAGGTCATCCCGTTCCGGGACCTGTTCGCGGTCCTCTTCTTCGTGGCCGTCGGGATGCTCGTCGATCCGGGCGCGCTCGTGGCGCAGGCGCCCCTGGTCCTCGTGCTGACCGTGGTCGCCGTCCTCGGCAAGGGCCTGCTGTCAACGGCGCTGGCGCGGCTGTTCGGCCTTCCAACTCGCTCGGCGATCCTGCTGGGCGCATCAATCGCGCAGGTCGGCGAGTTCAGCCTGATCATCGCCGCCGATTCGAACCGGCTCGGTCTCATCGACGCCGCCACCTACAACGTCATCCTGGCAACGACCATCGCAAGCATCGTCATGACCGGTCCGGCACGCCGTCTGGCTGACGAGGTGGCGGCCCGTCTCGAGCACCGCGCGACGGATCGGTGGGCTGCTCGAACTGTCGGACCTCAGCATGGACCTGGCGATGATCCAGGGACGGTGGAGGCCTCGGCGCCGCCGCGACGGCGGATCGTGGTGGCCGGCTCCGGACGCGTGGGGCGCATCGTTGTCCGGGCGGTGCAGGCCCGGTCCTTCTCCTGCCTGGTCATCGATCGCGACCGGGTCCGGCTGGACGAAGTCGCGGCGATGGGAGCCGAGACGCTGTACGGGGACGCGGCTCGCCCCGAGATCCTCCAGCGGGCCGGCCTGGACCGAGCCGTGGTCCTCGTCATTGCCATCGGCGATCCGCTGACCGCGCACCTCGTGGCAGAGCGCGCGCGCCATCTCAACTCGCATCTCATGATCGCCTCTCGGGCGCGCGGCTCCACCAGTCCCGAGACCTGCGGGCGACCGGCGTTGATCACCTCGCGGACCCGGAGACCGAGTCGGCGATCGAGCTTGCCCGCCACGCCCTGCAGCGGATGGGCGTCTCGGCCCGGCGGCATCCACCAGTCCCGAGACCTGCGGGCGACCGGCGTTGATCACCTCGCGGACCCGGAGACCGAGTCGGCGATCGAGCTTGCCCGCCATGCCCTGCAGCGGATGGGCGTCTCGGGGCCCGAGCTGGCGGCCATCACCTCCAACCTTCGGCGCTCCGCGTACCGCTAACGGTCCCCGACCTGAGCCCGTAGCTTCTCAGGCCCGGGCCGGGCCGCCGCTCGAGATCAGCGGCCGAACTGGAGGTCCGGTGCCACGAGATGCGGGTGGCGCTTGGCCAGCCAGTCGACGAGCGCCCAGTACGTGGTCTTGAACGCCAACCCGCCCCAGGGGATTGCATCGGGCGCAAAGGTCCCGATCTCCATTGCCTCGGGAGTTGTCGTGGCCGTCCCGCCGACGACACGGGCCTCGAACACGAGGACGACGACCGCGGCTTCGAGCCGTGTGTAGAGGCCCACGATCGCTTCGGGCTGCACGATGAGCCCCGTCTCCTCGAGCGTCTCGCGCACCGCCGCTTCGGAGACGGTCTCATCGACCTCGAGAAAGCCGCCCGGCTGGGCCCACGCGCCGAGTCCGGGCTCGATGCCTCGGCGGAGCAGGATGATCCGCCCGTCATCGGTGACGGGGAGCGCCGTCACGACGAGCCGAGGGTTGACGTACACGACGTGCCCGCATCCGGAGCAGCTGGATCGGTCCCGGTCCTCGCCCTCGACCATGCCGAATCGCAGCTCCGCCCCGCATCGCGCGCAGTAGTTCAGCGACGCCGCGATCCAGGGAGGGACGCCCCGGCCTGAAGCGATGTCCGTCGACCGTGCGTCGGGGCCGCGATCGACGCCGCGATCGACGCTGCGATCGGGGCCGCGATCGACGCCGCGGCCAGGACCGTTCATGCGATGAGGGCCAGGACCGCGGCGGCCGCGAAGACCAGGATCCCGAGTCCGGCGGCCACGAGCCAGGCGAGCCGGAACAGCCCCCGGTTCCGGTTGACCGGCATCCACGCCCAGGCTGAACGCCAGATTCGGAGCGCGGCATCCGCCGTGGTCAGGATGAGGATCGGCGCACCGACCAGGATGCACAGCTTGACGAGCGGGCTTCCGAGCGTGGACCCGGTCTCGAGCGCCGTGATCGCGACGGCCCCGGCGACGAGCGCGATCGCGGACAGGTTGATGTAGTGCTTCTGGAGAGGGGTCGGCGCGATCTCGGGGATCGAGCGCGGACCCTCGAGTCCGGTCCGGTCCGCCGCGGCGGGCACCTCTTGCCGTTCAAGGACTGGCATCCCCGGTTCCCAGCGCTGGTCATCCATCGGCCGAGTTTACGACGGGCCCGCTCGAGCGCCGCTTACGGCATCACGTCCGGCAAGTACCGCGAGAGCGCAGCATCAAGGGCCGGCGCGAGCGACCGACTGAATGTGGCGGTCAGATGGTGGTTGTCCCGGTACAGGAGCATCCCGTCCCGCACGACCTGGCAGGCCATCGCCGGACAGACCGACGGGATCAGGTCGATGATCCCGGCGCCGGACTGCGCGGCGGCCTTTGCCTCGCGGGCTCCGAACAGGCTCGTGAATCCCACCGCTCGCGAGATCGCGCACGGGCGCACGTCTGAGACGTGCTCGGCCACGCAGCCCGGGATGTCCACGCTGGTTCGCGGCGTGTCGATCATGATGAAGACCCGGCCCGGGACGCGGCCGACCGCCCGCGCGATCGCCTCCGCCTGGCGGTCGACAGTCTTGTCCGCGGCCAGGAGCGGGAAGATCCCCCGGTGGCTCATGGCGACGATCGTCAGGTCCGGGGGCCGCTGTGCAAGCACCGTGAACAGCTCCTCCCGCCACGCCTCGCATTCCGTGTATTCGAGCGAGGTATCCAGGTGCTCGACCTTCATGTCGAGGAACGGGCACGACAGCTTCACGTACGGCACCAGGCGCCAGCCACGTTCGAGTGCGAAAGCCTCGACGGCGGGGAACCACGCGCCGGCGTGGGAGTCGCCGATGAGTGCGACCGTCAACGTGCCGGCCTCGTCCCCGTACACGCAGTCCTTCGGGTGCGGGTCGTCCAGCTGGGACGCGCAGCGGTCTCGATAGAGCGCTTCCGTGTCTGTCCGGGCGTCGGCGAGGGCCGGCCGGACGCCGGCCGTCAACGGGATGGGATCCGGCGGCGAGACATCCGGGATGTCCTGCCAGGTCAACAGCGGCGCAAGCGTCGGGGTGGGCTCCGGCGTCAACCCTGGCTCCGATGTGGCCGGGACGATGGAGGCTCCGGACGAAGCGAGCGGCGTGGCGCTCGGTGTCGGGGCGGGAGAACTCGTGGCCGCCGGCGTCGGCGCGGCCGTGGCGAGCGCGATCTCGTCGATCGCCCGCGTGGTCCTGATCTCCAGTCCGGTCGACACGAGGACCACGACCACGATCGACGCGAGCCCGGTCGCGATCGCTCGCCGCGGGACGAGGATGGCCGAGATCCTGCCGTGATGGAACGGCTCCTCCACGAACCGCCAGCTGGCCCAGGCGACAGCCACGGCGGCGAGCGCGAGCGCCGAGCGAGCCTCGACCGAGAGCGACGTGCCCACGGCGAGCGGGACCAGCACAAGGATCGGCCAGTGCCACAGGTAGAGCGAGTAGCTGATCCGCCCGAGAAACCGGATCGGGGTGCTGGACAGGATCAGGCCGGCCCCCCAACGCACGGTGCCGGACGCGATGAGAACGGCCGCCGCGACCGCGGGCGCAAGCGCCACCATCCCCGGGTAGGGCGTCCGCTCGCCGATGAGCATGGCCGCGGCCACGAGACCGGCAAGAGCGGCCCAGCCGGCGAGGCCGGCCAGGGCGGCGACCATTCGAGGCAGTCGATCGGGCGACGTCCCGGCCACGGCGAGCAGCCCGCCGAGCGCGAGCTGCCAGGCGCGGGTCGGGAGCGAATAGAACGCCCACGAGATGGACGTTTCCGTGAGGTACAGGTTTGCTGCGAAGGACCCGGCCAGCACGGCCACCAGGACCGCTCCGACCCAGCGCCGGCGGCCGCGCGCCACGAACAGGAGGAGCGCCGGCCAGACGAGGTAGAACTGCTCCTCCACGGACAGCGACCAGAAATGAAGGAAGGGCGAGGGCTGGCCGATCGCGGTGAAGTAGCTGCCCTCGGCGAGCGCGAACCGGATGTTCGAGACCGAGAGCGCCGCTGCCGCGCCGTCGGTCATGACGCTCGGCCGGTCGAGCAGGCCGATGAATGCGAAGGCCCCCGCGAGGGTGACAAGGACGACCACGGCCGCGGCCGGGAGGAGGCGGCGGATCCGCCGCGCGTAGAAGTTGCTCAGCGTGACCCGGCCGGTTCGTTCGTGCTCCCGGACGAGCAGGCCGGTGATGAGGAATCCGCTAATGACGAAGAAGACGTCCACACCGATGAAGCCGCCGGGAATCGGGAGGCCCGCGTGGAACAGGACGACCAGGAGGACCGCGATGCCACGCAGGCCCTCGATATCGGGCCGGAAGCCCAGGCCGTCGGCCCGACCCTCACCACGGCCCTCGCCGGGGCTGCTGCTGGCGCCGCCGCCGGTGCCCTCGCCGGGGCTGCTGCTGGCGCCGCCGCCGGTGCCCTCGCCGGGGCTACTGCTGGCGCCGCCGCCGGTGCCCTCGCCGGGGCCGTCGGTCGGATCCCCGGAGATCGTCATCGAGGCCGGATCATGCGGCGGCCGCCACGCTGCGGACGTTCAGACGCCCGCGTTGGACGGGTCATCCATGACCATCCGGGTCTGGTCGGCCCGGTACGCCTCGAGACGCTCGGTGAGTGCCGGGTCGGACAGTGCGAGGATCTCGATCGCCAGGAGCGCGGCATTCTCCGCATTGCCGATCGCGACGGCCGCAACGGGAATGCCGCGCGGCATCTGGACGATCGACAGCAGCGAATCGAGCCCACCAAGATGCTGGGTGGGGATGGGTACGCCGATCACCGGCAGCGTCGTCTTCGAGGCGAGCATTCCCGGGAGATGGGCGGCGCCGCCCGCCCCGGCGACGATCACCCTGATCCCCCGCCCGGCGGCCGTCTCCGCGTACCGGAACAGGTGGTCCGGGCTCCGATGGGCGGAGACGACGCGCAGCTCGCACGGGACATCGAGCATCTCGAGGAGCGCGGTCGCCTTCTCGAGGATCGGGAAGTCAGAGCGGCTTCCGCCCACGACCCCGACGATCGGCCCTCGATCACTCATCACTCCACCTCCTGCGAATCGCCTGCCCAGCGGATCCGACCGGCGGCCTCGCGGGCCGCCGCGAGCGCCGCTCCAGGCCCGTCGGCGATCGCCGTGACATGACCCATCTTCCGTCGCTCGAACACGCGGCGCTTGTCGTACACGTGGACGTGGACATCGGCCACCTCGAGCGCGGCCCCGACACCCACGATCCGGGCCTCGCGATCCGGGCCCGTGCCGAGGAGGTTGACGGTCGGCGGCACCACCCGCGTGCAGTCTCGGTGGAGCCCAGGGCCAGGCCGCAGATTGCCCGGACGTGCTGCTCGAACTGGCTCGTGGCCGCGGCCTCCATCGTCCAGTGGCCGCTGTTGTGGACGCGCGGCGCCAGCTCGTTCACGACCAGAGAGCCGTCGGGCATGAGGAACAGCTCGGCGGTCAGGAGCCCCACCATCCCCATTCCGGTGGCGAGGTCGGTGGCAAGGGCGATCGCCTCGTCCGTCACTTCGGCCGGGATCGCCGCGGGCGCGGATGATTCGATGAGGATCCCGCCGTCGTGGACGTTCCGGGCCACGGGGAACCCGCGTGATACGCCGTCGACGCCTCGCGCCACGATCGACCGAGAGCTCCGCTTCGAAGGCGAGCTCGCGCTCCAGGAGCGCCGGTCGCCCCGCTGCAAGCTCCCGCCCAACCATGGCCTCGGCAGCCGGCAGGTCACCAGTCTCCGCGATCCGCAGCTGGCTTCGCCCGTCGTAGCCGCCGATCGAGGCCTTGAGCCTGAGCGGCATGCCGAGCTCAGCCACGCCGGCGTGGAGGTCGTCCGACGATCCGATATCGCGCCACGGCGCGACCGCCGCGCCGTTGGACTCGAGGAAGCGCCGCTCGGCGAGCCGATCCTGGGTGAGCTTCAGCGCGTACGGCCCGGGCCGGATCGGGATCGTCCCGTCGTCGAGTGCCTGCACCACGTCGAGCGAGACGTGCTCGAGCTCGTACGTGACCACGGCACAACCGGCTGCGAGGCGCCGGCCGGCCTCGATGTCGTCGTACCGACCCACCTCCATCCGGTCCGCCACCGCAGCAGCCGGACAGTGGGGATCCGGGTCCAGGACCGCGATCCGGTATCCCAGTTCGCGGGCGGCGAGCGCGATCATCCGGCCCAGCTGGCCTCCGCCCAGGATCCCGATCGTCGCCGGCGGCAGGATGGCAGGGGCCCGAAAGCCGAGGGCCTTGTAGACCCCGAGGATCCAGGTCGTCTTGGAGTGCGTATACCTGTAGCCATCGATGGCGCTCCCGCCGGTAATCGCTGTCTTGAGCTCCGTGTACT
The DNA here is from genome assembly GCA_963697415.1 of uncultured Chloroflexia bacterium. Taxonomy (GTDB): domain Bacteria; phylum Chloroflexota; class Limnocylindria; order Limnocylindrales; family CSP1-4; genus UBA5189. Next base: position 1,182,203 of record CAVONW010000003.1, on the reverse strand, counting down.
GGCGCGTCAGCTCGGGATCGTTGCGGAGGGCGTCCCGAAAGGCGATGTCCCGGCGGAAGTCGCCGCCGGTCGGCTGGACGTGGAAGTGGATCCGGAACTCATCACCACCCAAGGCCACGGCACCCACGAGCATTGGGCGGGATGCCGGCCAGGGATCCGGCCCGGGCTGCGGCTGGAATCCCAGCCCGTACAGCAAGTCCACGATCCCGGGGATCTCGCCGGGCTCCACCTCGATCGAGAGGTCCACGATCCCCTTGCCGGGCAGGCCGGGAACCGCCGTGCTCCCGATGTGCTCCACGGCAAGGTCCGGTCGGCGCCGCTGGACCATCGAGCTGATCCCGGCGGCAACTTCGACCGTCCTTGGATCCCATGCCGAGACATGCGCCACGCGGCGCTCGTACGGCAGGATCGGGAGGTCGGGGCGATCGCCCGGAGGATCGGTCACGGGGTGGAAGTGTAGGGGCGGTCCGCCCATTCTCGCGCAGCCCGCTGCAATCTCTGCCCGGGCCGTAGCATTTCGGCCATGACCGACCGCCTCCGCGTGATCCTCGACGTGGATACCGGCATCGACGACAGCCTCGCGATCCTGTATGCCTGCGCCTCCCCGGAGATCGACCTCGAGGCGATCGCGTGCGTCGCCGGAAACGTCCCCGGGCCGCGCGGTCGCGGACAACACGAGGGCCCTGCTCGAGCTCGCCGGTCGCGGCGAGGTGCCGGTGGCGCTCGGCGCGGAGCGTCCCTTGGTCAAGCCGCTCGAACCACGGAGGAGACGCACGGCCCGCACGGTATCGGCCATGCCGAGCTTCCGGCCCCGACTCGCGCGCTCGAGGCGCAAGATGCCGCGGACCTGATCGTGAACGCCGCACGTCGGCGGCCGGGCACATTGCATCTCATCACGCTTGGGCCGATGACGAACCTGGCGCTCGCGCTCGAGCGGGAACCGCGTCTGCCCGCGCTCCTGGCCGGCTGGACCTTCATGGCTGGCGCCTTCCCGAGTGCCTGGCAACACGACGCCGACGGCGGAGTGGAACGTCTATGTGGATCCAGATGCCGCGAAGGCGTGCCTGGGGCATGGGCGGCCGCGCTGGTCGCGGACCCGTCGGTGTCCCGGCCGCTTGGGATGGGGCTCGATGTGACCGAGCTGGCCCGCCTGCTGCCGGCCGATTTGACGCGGCTGGCCCGTCGCGCCGGCGCGGAGTCGGCCGATGCGGCCGCTCTCGAGTTGACTGCGGCGCCGATGCTCCCCGTCGGCACGGTTGCCACGAACCCACTCCTGCGGTTTTATCGCCCATTCGCTGCGCTTCTACTTCGAATTCCACGCCCGCCACGACGGCTTCTACGGAGCCTTCATCCACGATCCGTTCGCGGTCGCGGGCAATCGACCGAACCCTGGTCACGGCCGCCTTCGAGATCGGACTCCATGTCGTCCAGGTCCCGCGCGTAGGTGCCGACCGACAGATACTTCCAGCCGCCATCGGGCAGGATCGCGACGATCGTCCCGGCGGTCATGTCACGAGCGACCCGTGCGGCGGCCACGAGAACGGCGCCGGACGATGGCCCCGCGAAGATCCCCTCGAGGCCGATGAGGTCGCGCACGGCCGCGATCGCGTCCCCATTCGAGACGAGGTACTTGGCATCGAGGAGGGTCGGGTCGAGGATCTCGGGCACGAAGCCCTCATCCAGCGAGCGGAGCCCCTGGACGGCCTCGCCGGGGAGCGGCTCGGCCGCGATGACCCGGACGCCGGGCTTGGCGCGACCCCCATGAACCGGGCGACGCCCATCAGCGTGCCGCCGGTCCCGAGTCCCGCGACCACGACATCGACCTCCGGGCAATCCGCGAGGATCTCGGGGCCTGTCGTCTCCTCGTGCGCCCGCGGGTTGGCCTCGTTCCCGTACTGGTAGGGCATCACGAAGCGGGCATCCCGGGCAACCAGTTCCTTGGCCAGCGCGATGGCGCCGTTGGATCCGAGGCGTCCGGGCGAGTCGATGACCTCCGCCCCGAACAGGGCGGCCATCTGGCGCCGCTCCTGGGTTACGTTGTCGGGCATCACCAGGGCGACCCGATAGCCCTTCCGACGGGCGATCATCGCCAGCGCGATCCCGGTATTGCCGGACGTCGGCTCGAGGATGATCGAGTCCGGGGCGAGCGCCCCGCGGGCCTCCAGGTCCTCGATCAGTGCCCGCGCGGCCGATCCTTGACCGATCCGCTCGGGTTCAGGAACTCGAGCTTGGCGTAGATGTGGACAGCCGGGTTCGGTGACATCGGGGGAATCGCGACGAGCGGTGTATGACCGATCGCGTCGAGGATGTTCTCGTAGCGCCCGCCGTGCGGCGCGAGGTCGGTGTGGGCCTGCTCGTGCGCAGGTCCGCGTTGGGGCGGGTTCACGACCGTGCCGCTCGTGCCTGACGTTCCCGGCGCTCGCAGCGCCGCCACCTCAGCCGCCTGCCATCGCCGGGAGGAGCCGGACTTCATCGCGATCGGCCACGGGCGTGGCGAGACCTCGAGATAGCGGACATCCTGTCCGTTCACGTACACATTGACGAACCGATTGAGTTCGCCATCCGGGGTCAGGAGCTGACCTCCGAGGCCCGGATGCCGTTCGAGCAGGGCATGCACGAGTTCGCCGACCGTGGAGCCGGCGAGCTCGAGTGATTTGGCACCGGCCACCGAAGGTCGCAATACCGCGGGAATGAAGACCGTACTCATGCTCAAGCCTCTGGGGTGCGTCGAGCGAACCCCCGAACCCGGCACCGCCGAGGACGAATGGCGCATCGGTCGGGAATGCCGAAAGAATGGGTGCTTCGCCGCGCGTCGCGGGCCGCGCGAGCCGCATCCGAGCAGACCGGGCAGGTCGGGTCCCGGCGCAGGGTCAGCTCCGTGAATTCGGCTTCGAGGGCATCGAACAGGAGGAGCGCCGGCGAGGGTCGCCGATGCCGAGCAGCACCTTGAGAGCCTCGGTGGCCTGCAGCATGCCGATGATCGCCGGGGACGACGCCCAGGACGCCGGCGACGGGCAGCCGGGGGCGAGGCCGGGCGGCGGGGGCGTCGGGTAGAGGCAGCGGTAGCACGGGCCCTGGATGGGGCGAGCACGGTGAGCTGGCCCTCGAACTGGAAGATCGACGCCGCGACGTTGGTCTTGCCCGCGAGGTAGCAGGCGTCGTTGACGAGGTAGCGCGTGTCGAAGTTGTCGGAGCCGTCGACCACCACGTCGTAGTCCTCGATGAGTCCATCACGTTGTTCGCGATCGAGCATCGCGCGGCGGATGACGTTCACGTCCGGGTTCAGCGCCCGGATCGTCTCGGTGCCCGACTCGACCTTGGGCCGTCCGATCGGTCGGTGGTGTGGAGGATCTGGCGCTGGAGGTTCGAGACGTCCACCACGTCGAAGTCCATCATGCCGATGGTGCCGACGCCCGCCGCGGCGAGGTAGACGGCGCTGGGCTGACCGAGGCCCCCGGCGCCGATCAGCAGCACCTTCGAGCGCAGGAGCTTGCGCTGGCCCTTCCGCCCACCTGGGGCAGCAGGAAGTGACGGCTGTAGCGTTGCTTCTGGAAATCCGAGAGGATCGCCGACATGTTCCAGGGCAGGCCCCTTGGCTCTTCCAGCCGTGGAAGCCCCCGGCCATCACGGCGATCCGGCCATAGCCCATGTCCCGCAGCGCCCGACCGGCGAGGTAGGAGCGGACCGTCCCGGAGCAGTACAGGATCACCTGCTGGGCCCCGATCCGGGATCTCGGACTCGATGGCCTGCTCCAGGTAGCTCCGAGCGATGTGGATCGAACCGGGGATGTAGCCCTGGTCCCACTCGCCGAGCTCACGCACATCGACGATGGCGGGTGGGGTCGGCGACGTCCTGAGGGCGTCGACGTCCCCCGGGCTGATCTCGGGAATGTCGGCTCTGGCTTCGCGAAGGAGATCCGAGACGGTTCTGGGGTCTGGCATTTGGCTGGTGGTGCTCCAAGGACGACGGGCGAGCCGCGCGATGGCGACGGGGCGAATGGGCGAGATGGGCGACGGCGATGGACGCGATCGCGGGCTGCCGGCGATCAGGCCGGCTGCATACACCCGCAGCGGCCCGGCATTCGTCGATGGCCGGGCGCGGTGGCATCGAGGGTGGTCACGCTGACTGCCCGTCGGTGATCATGCGGGCTGCCCGTCCCCAGCCGAGCCGATGGCATCGGCCAGCGCCTGCTGGAGTGTCTCCAGGCTGAGCAGGGCGCACTTGAGGCGCGCGGGCGAGATGTCGATCCCGAGAAGATCCAGGACATCCTGGGACGTGAGCGCCGCGGCATCGATCACCGACTTGCCCTTGACCTCGTCGGTGAGGAGCGAGGCCGACGCCTGGCTGATCGCGCACCCGCGGCCGGTGAACCCGACACCCGCGACCTGACCGTCAGCCAGCCGGAGCTGGAGCGTGATCCGATCGCCACACAGCGGGTTCGCGCCCTCGTGGGAGGCGTTCGCATCCTCCAGCACCCCGAAGTTGTGGGGGCGCCGGTAGTGCTCGAGGATGTAGTCGCGATACAGGTCGTCCATCGGAATCGGAGTGTACGGAATCTGGAGTGTAGCGCCGGTCAGTCGGTCTGCCCGAGGCCGAAGACGCGCTTCACCTCGGTGATGCCGGCGACGAGCGCGTCGATGTCGGCGCGGGTGGTGTAAACGTTGAAGCTGGCCCGTGCGGTCGCCGCGAGGTCCAATCGCTCGTGGAGCGGCATCGTGCAATGGTGACCGGCTCGAACGGCGACGCCGGTCCGATCCAGCACCTGCGCCACGTCATGCGGATGGACGCCCGGGATGTTGAACGGGACGACTCCGCCGCGCAGGCCGGCGTCGAGCGGGCCGTACAGATCGAGGTCCGGGTGCTGGGTCATGAGCTGGACCAGGGCGTAGCCGACGAGCTCTCGCTCGTGCTCGCGGACGCGTCCCATGCCCAGCGCGGCGAGGTAGTCTGCCGCGGCCCCGAGGCCGATCTCGGCCGCGATATCGGGCGTCCCTGCCTCGAACTTCCAGGGGATCTCGTTGAACTCGGACCGTCGGAGGTGGACCTCGCGGATCATCTCGCCGCCGGACAGGAACGGCGGCATGGCCTCGAGGAGCGAGCGACGCCCCCAGAGCGCACCGGAGCCGGTGGGGGCCAGCATCTTGTGGCCGGAGAAGACGTAGAAATCGGCGTCGATCGCCTGGACGTCCACCGGGACGTGGGGCACGGCCTGGGCGCCATCGACCAGAACGAGCGCGCCGGCATCGTGCGCCAGCCGGGTCATATCGGCGACCGGGTTGATGGTCCCGAGCGTGTTGCTCACGTGGGTGAATGCGACGAGCTTCGGCTTGAGCTTGAGCAGGACCTCGAAGACGTCGAGCCGGAGGAGGCCGTCATCGGTGATCGGGATGAACTCGAGATCTGCGTCCTTCTCCTGGACCAGGAGTTGCCACGGGACGAGGTTCGCGTGGTGCTCCATCTCGGTCAGGACGATGACGTCGCCGCGATTGATGTTCCGACGGCCCCACGAGTAGGCGACGAGGTTGATCGCCTCGGTCGCGTTCCGGGTGAAGACGATCTCGTGCGGATCCGGGGCGTTGATGAAGCGCGCGACGCTCGCTCGGGCCGCCTCATACGCAGCGGTGGATCGCTCCCCGATCTCGTAGATGCCGCGGTGCACGTTGGCGTTGTATTCGCGGTAGTAGGTGTCCATCGCGTCGATCACGGCCCGCGGCTTCTGGCTGGTGGATGCGGAGTCGAGGTAGACGAGCGGCTTTCCGTGCGACGTGACCGTCCCGAGAATCGGGAAGTCGTCCCGGATCACCTCCGGGACCAGCCGGCCGTCGCGGATTCGCGGGTCAGCCGCTCCCGGGACGGCGGGCATCGGTTCGCTGGTCAGCGTCATCGTTGGTCGTGACCTCAGTGGGCCAGCACGGCCGGCTCGTCGAGCCGCAGCGCGTCGTCGGAAACGCCGGCATCGAGGCCATTCTCGCGGAGGATCGGGCCGTAGCCCTCGTCCTCGAGCCGGAGGGCGAGGTCGCGCCCGCCCGAGGTCACGATCCGGCCCTGCGCCAGGACGTGGACGACGTCCGGCTTGATGTGGTTGAGCAGGCGCTGGTAGTGGGTGATCAGGAGGATGCCGAGATCCGGGTTGAGCATCGCGTTGACGCCCTCGGCGACGATCCGCAGGGCATCGATGTCCAGGCCCGAATCGGTCTCATCGAGGATCGCCAGCTGCGGCTCGAGCATCGCCATCTGGAGCATCTCGAGGCGCTTCTTCTCGCCGCCCGAGAATCCGTCGTTGACGTAGCGGGACACGAACGCCTCGTCCATCTTCAGGAGGGCCAGCTTCTCGCGCATCTTGCGGCGGAATTCGAGCATCGAGACGCCGCCCTTGATCGCATCGGTCGGGTCGATGTCCGGGTTCTTGTCGATGCCCTGGAGCTTGGCATTCAGGGCGCTCCGGATGAAGCTCGCCACGCTCAGGCCGGGAACGGCGGTCGGGTACTGGAAGGCGAGGAACATGCCGAGGCGGCTGCGCTTGTCGGCCGACAGGGCGAGGATGTCGCGCCCCTGCCACGTGACTTCGCCGCTGTTGATCACATAGGCGGGGTGGCCCATCGAACGCATAGGCGAGCGTGGTCTTGCCGGAGCCGTTCGGGCCCATGATCGCGTGGACCTCGCCGGGACCGACCTCGAGGTCGATGCCCTGGAGGATCTCGTGGTCCGGCTTGGCCGCCGGAGCGACGCGGAGGCCCTTGATGCGGAGTGTGCGGTCGGCGTTGTCGGTGGTCACGAGCGGGTCACGGCTCCCTTGTAGGTGGGGTGGTTGGTGGCAGTTTCAACTTCCAGCGGCGGCAACCGGAGCGGCACGAGGTCGGCGAGGGTCATCCCTTCGAGCGCGCCGGCGATAGCGTCCCGAACGCGGACCCAGAGGATGTTCACGGTGCAGTTCGACGTTCGGTCGCACATGGTCGCGTGCTCGGGATCGTCCGACGCGCAGATCATCGGCGCAATCGGGCCTTCGAGTGCCCGGAGAACCTCGCTCATCCGGATATCCGAAGGCGGGCGTCCCAGCTCATAGCCGCCGTGGGCGCCACGCGTCGATACGACCAGTCCCGCGTCGCGGAGGCCCATGGCCAGCTGTTCGAGGTAGGCGCGCGGGAGGTCTTCCTCGGCCGCGATCTCGGCCAGGCTCGCCGGCCCAGTTCCGAAATGCCGCCCGAGCTGGACCATCAGTCGCACGCCGTACTCGCCCTTCGTGCTGAAGGACACGGCGCCGGAGCCATGGAAGACAGGTCGCGTGCTCAGGGTGTGGATCCTCGATGCGTCGTGGTCGGCCAGGCGCGTGGCGTCCGCCGCGTATATCCGACCAGAAAGGTCGGGATTAGTCTAGGCGCGAGGCCGCGGGGGCGTCAATCGGGCTCGGGGGTAGTAGATAGCGGCAGTTCGAAGTTGCGGCGCGCGCTCGATCAGGCTTCGGTCGGCGGCTGTCCCGCCCGTGACGGGTAGCAGATAGTACGCTCGACGTTGCCGCGGGCGGATCTCCGGAAACCGAAATGGGTCAGGGGCGGTTACTTGCAGACAGTCGGTGCTGCTTCGCTGGGCACGTCGAAGTAAGGGCAAAGCTGAGCGAACCCGGATCCTCGGATTAGGACAGCGTAGTCGCCCAAGAGACCGGCATCGTCGCGGGCTCCTGGCTGGAGCTTCATCAGGAGAACGAGCGCCGGGTCAATCCCATCGATCGAATAGACGTCTGTTCCTTCCACGTCGATATTCGTCTTGATGCTTGCCGCGCTCCCGTACTCTGAGACCAGCCCCGCCGGCACATCAAGGCCTCGGGCTCCGGCGACGACGTACTCCAGACCACCGACCTTGGCGGTCGCGACCTGGCTGCCAAATTGATCCGACAACAACAGTGCGACGCCTCCGGCCGCAAGGACGGTCCCGAGGATCAGTGCCACATACCGCCTTCGAAAGCGCATCGTCGCCCCAACTTGTCGCGGGCCCGCGGCAGCGTCGCCGCCGAAGCCGTCGACGACACTATGGACAATTCAGGCCCTTTCTGGACCCTGACTCAACTCACTCATCTGCCTCGTTGAACGTCTCCACGGCGACGCTCAGACCATCTGGCTTCGCGAACCCAGCCCGGTCTTCCAGAACACGCCGCGCTCTTGAGCTACGAACGACAGAGCCCATTCGGTCCCCGTTTCGGTCGGCGTAGCCACTCCTTCGAGGAAGACCAGATACTCCTGACCAGTCTTGAGCGATTCGAGCCCGATCAACTCGAAGGTGGTGTCGCCAACGGTCCCACCGATATTCCGAATAGTGAGCGTGGCTGGAACTCTGCCGCGCAGGACTCGGATAACGTCTACTTCCTGATCGTTATAGATCATGGCGCGAAAAGTATCTGACGTCCATGCTGTGTAGGGACAGCGAGGGGCGTTCAGCTGACCGGGAGTTTCAGAGGAGCCGCAGCCCGCAGCCGCATAGGACGCTCCCGAGTGTCGCGAGTCCGGGCGTCGCCACATCGTCGTTTGGTTCCTTGTGGTACAGCCCGGTCGCGGATAGCATGGACCAATATGGTGTAACGGAGTCGGCAAATGCGACATTCGTGGTCGGCTCTCGGACTCCCGGGTCCCGCTCGACGGCTTGCCCGGTCGCTCGTCGCGGTTGCAGCCATCCTCACCGCGTGGGGTTGTGCCCCGTTGGCACCATCACAGGTCAACGGGTCCTCCATCGATCTCCGCTGAGGTGATGACCGCCGCGCTGGCGTTCCGCCATCAGTTCGGCTCCGAAGTGACCCTGCGTGGGTATCAGCAGTTGAACACGATCCGCTGCTTCCGCACGAGAATTCGGTGTACGACTGTTGCCGGCCGAAGTCGCCGACCTCGAGGGACGCGCCCGAAATGCCAATGCGGTCGTCCCGGTCGTGCAGGCGTATGGGCGGAAGCACGTTGATGTGTACGGCGGGTCCTACATCGACCAAGGCACGGTGGTCAGGTGGTGGTACTCGTCACCGATGATCCGGCGACCCACATCGCGACCCTGGCCCAGCAGCTTCATCCGGAGGCGAACTCGACCGTGCGGCGAGTGGCATTCTCTCAGGCGATGCTCGAAGCGCTCCATGAGCGCATCAATGCCGACGCCTCGTGGCTCGAAGCCAACGGGATCGCCCTGGAATCCGTGGCAACCGACGTGCCCGGGAACCAGGTGGAACTCGTGTTCCTCGCGTCGGACCCATTCGATGGCTACCGTATCCGCGAGCACTTGAGCGCGGGCACGATGCTGAACCTCGTCGCAGATCGCAACATCGGTCGCGCTGCTCCCGAGGGGTGCGCTGCGGGGGCGCGTAGTCAGTGCTAGCGGTGCCTCGGTTTTCGACCTTCTCATCAACGCGATCGGCGAGATTGGGGCGGAGCCGGATGGTGGGGTCGCCTACGGCACTACACCGACGGCAGCTCCCTCATTCCGAGCCTGCCCGCGATGACCTGGGAGGTGCAGCACCTATCGGCGTCCCGGACGCCGACTGGCGCGTGCTCGGGTCGACGCGGGTCGCGGTCAGCGGCAACACCACGTCCGTCGTCATCGTCAACGTCCCCTAGCGCTCTTGGACACCGTCGCAGGGTAACCCGTGCCTCAAGCGCTTGGACCGAGTTCCGGACAACATGCCCGTGCGTCCGCAAGATCCCGTACACCTCAGCGCCCGCGGCAACTTCGGACGGTTCTAACTACTACCTGTGTCAATCGGCCGTCAACCGGCGGCCGAGGTTAGACTCGACCGATGGGAAACGACGTACAGCCTCTGGCACTGCGCTCTGATGCGGAGGACCTCCTCCCCTCGGTCATCGATGTCCGCCGCCGGCTCCATCGCGTGCCGGAGATCGGGCTGCAGATCCCGAAGACCCAGGCAATCGTTGTCGACGAGGTCCGGCGCCTCGGCCTCGAACCCGTTCTCGGGCGATCGACGACGTCGGTGACGGCGGTCATCCAGGGAACGGGGACCGGGCCCGGTGCAGACCGCACGATCGTCCTCCGCGGCGACATGGATGCCCTGCCCCTCACCGAGCACACCGGCCTCGACTTCGCGTCCGAGCATCCCGGCGTGATGCATGCCTGCGGGCACGACACCCACGTTGCCATGCTCCTCGGCGGTGCGCGACTCCTGCTCGACCGCCGGGACAGCTTCGCCGGGCGCGCCGTGCTGATGTTCCAGCCGGGCGAAGAGGGGCATCACGGGGCCCGCGTCATGATCGAGGATGGGCTCCTCGATGGGATCGAGGGAACCCCTGGCGCGGCGGCCTTCGCCATCCACATCTCAACGCGCTATCCGACCGGAACGCTGAACCTTCGCCACGGACCGCTGCTCGCGGCCGCAGATCGGCTGGCCTTCACGGTGCGTGGGCGCGGCGGGCACGCCTCGGCGCCGTTCCTCGCCCTCGACCCGATCACGGTGGCGGCGGAACTGATCCTGGCGCTCCAGCTCATGGTCACCCGGACGGTCGACGCGCTTGATCCCGCCGTGCTCACGATCGCGCGAGTGACGGCCGGAACTACCAACAACATCATCCCCGACGCCGCCGAGCTGGAGGGGACCTTGAGGACGCTGTCGGAGACCGTCCGATCCGATGTCCACGGCCGGATCCGGCAGGTGGCCGCCGGGATCGGCACCGCGCATGGGGCGGAGATCGACGTCCTCATCGATCCCGGCTTCCCGGTGACAGTCAACGATCGAGACTTCACCGACCTTGTCCGGTCGGTCTCCGCCGACCTCGCCGGGCCGGCGGCCACGATCGAGATGGACGCGCCGATCATGGGCGCTGAGGATTTCTCGTACGTCCTCCAGCGCGTGCCCGGCATGATGGCCTTCCTGGGCGCCCGGCCGCCCGGCCAGGACCTCGCGACCGCCCCGATGAACCACTCCGATCTCGTCGTCTTCGACGAGGCCGCGATGGCGCTCGGCGCCGCCACGCACGCGGCGGTTGCCCTCAGGCACCTCGGGGCGATCTAGCGCGACCTACGAGGTTTTGGTTGACAAGACCTGAACCTGCGAGGTAGCGTAAGAGTCATGACGACCAGAACAGGCCGCGAGGACACGTCGCCAGCCTACGATCCCTCCCGTTTCCCGGCGTTCGCGGTGACGGTGGATGTCGTGATCCTGACCATGTCCGAGGGCACGCTCCACGTCCTGCTCGTGCGTCGTGGTGAGGCGCCGTTCGAGGGGATGTGGGCGATCCCGGGTGGCTTCAAGCGTCCCACTGAGACGCTCGACGGGGCAGCGAAGCGGGAGCTGGTCGAGGAGACCGGCGTCGATGCCGCGAGCCTGCTCACCCAGTTCGGTGCGTACGGCGATCCCGAGCGCGACCCTCGGATGAACGTGGTGACGGTCGGCTACCTCGCGGTGCTGCGCGACGTGGGGGCGATCGTCGCGGGCACGGATGCCGCGGATGCCGCTCTCTTCCCGGTGTCCGACGTGCTCAACGGGAAGCTCGAGCTGGCGTTCGATCACCTGCGGATCGCCCGCGATGCGGTCGAGCGCGTGCGCGTCGAGCTCGAGGTCACGGGGATCGCCACGGCATTCGTCGGACCGACCTTCACCTTGGCCGAGCTCCGGGCCGTGTACGAGGCCGTCTGGGAGGTGCAGCTCGACGCCGCCAACTTCCGGCGGAGCGTCGTGGCGGAGAACGGCTGGGTGATCCCGACGGGACGTCGAGCCCGACCCGGCCCGGCCGGCGGCAGGCCCGCGGAGCTCTATCAGGCGGGCCGATCCTGGACCCGCGGCGGGCCGATCCATCGATTTCCTGCGGGCCGACGGGACGGGACGTGACTCCGTGAAAGCTGTCGTCCAGGACCGGTACGGGTCTCCGGATGTTCTCCGCATCGAGGACGTCGAGCGGCCCGTACCCGGGGAGGACCAGGTCCTCGTCCGGATCCACGCTTCGACGGTCACCCAGACGGACACCCACGCCCGCGCGGCACATCCGTTCTTCTGGCGCTTCTTCGCCGGTCTCCGCCGGCCGAGGTGGCGAACGCTGGGTGTCGAGTTCGCGGGGGAGGTGGAGGACGTCGGCGCGGCCGTGACCGAGTTCAAGGTCGGTGACCACGTCTTCGGCAGCACGCCGGGCTTCGGTGCCCACGCCGAGTTCATCTGCCTTCGGGAGTCGGCCCCGTTGGCGCACATCCCCGACGGGATGAGCTACGAAGGAGCCGCCGCGGTCAGTGACGGAGGGACCCAGGCACTTGCGGCACTGCGCGGCGCGGACGTCCGTGAGGGGCACCGGATCGTCATCTACGGCGCGTCCGGTGCCTGCGGCACGGCGGCGGTGCAGCTGGCCAGGCACCTCGGCGCCCACGTGACCGCGGTGTGCACCGCGAAGAACGTCGATCTCGTGCGGTCGCTCGGCGCGGACGAGGTCGTCGACTACACCCGGGAGGACTTCACGAAGAACGGCCAGCGGTACGACGCGATCATCGATGCCGTCGGGAAGTTCACGTTCATGCGGGCCCGACGATCCCTCGAGCCGGGCGGGATCTACGCGCCCACCGACCTCGGGCCGTTCATGCTCGAGACCGTCCTGATGGCCATCGCGACGCGGTGGGTCGGCTCGAAACGGGTGAAGTTCGGCATCGCCCGGACGCACAAGGACGACATCGTCTACCTCAAGGAGCTCATCGAGGCCGGCAGGTACCGGTCGGTCATCGACCGGATCTACCCGCTCGAACAGGCAGCCGAGGCCCACCGGTACGTGGAGACCTGGCAGAAGACCGGGAACGTCGTCCTGGCGATCAGCGACGGCGCCGCGCGATGAGAGCGGTCGTCCGGGACAGGTACGGCTCGCCCGACGTCCTGGAACTCCAGGAGGTCGAGGTGCCGGCGCTCACCGACGATGGCGTGCTCGTGCGAGTCCACGCCGCTTCCGTGAACCGGGCGGACTGGTATGCGCTGACGGGCACGCCGTTCGTCGGACGAACCGCGATGGGCCTGCTCAGGCCGAAGGAGCACGGGCTCGGGACCGACTTTGCGGGGACGGTGGAAGCCGTCGGCAAGGACGTCTCGCAGTTTCGGGCTGGCGACGAGGTGTTCGGCGGGAGAGACGGGGCCTTTGCCGAGTACGTCTGCGTTCGCGAGAGCCGAGCCATCGTCCCCGTGCCGGCAGGCGTGACCTTCGAGGAGGCGGCGGCCGTGCCGGTGGCGGCGCTCACCGCGCTTCAGGGCCTGCGCGACAAGGGGCAGGTCCAGCCGGGGCAGAAGGTCCTGATCAACGGCGCGTCGGGCGGCGTGGGCACGTTCGCGGTGCAGATTGCCAAGGCGTTCGGAGCCGAGGTGACCGGCGTCTGCAGCACGGGGAACGTCGACCTCGTGCGATCCATCGGCGCCGATCACGTGATCGACTACACGCAGGAGGACTTCACCCGGACTGATCGGCGCTACGACCTGATGCTCGATATCGCGGGGAGCAGGCCCTGGTCGGCCTGCCGGCGCGTCCTCAACCGGCAGGCAACCCTCGTCCTCGTTGGCGCCCCGAAGGGCAACCGCACATTCGGACCGCTGGGCCACATCGCCAAGGTCAAGCTGGGGGCGTTCCGGAGCAGCCAGAAGGTCGTCTTCTTCATCGCGAGATTCAACAAGCCGGACATGGCGATCCTGGCCGACCTTCTGGCGGCTCGAACGGTGGTGCCGGTCATCGACCGGCGGTACGAGCTGGCCGAGACCGCCGCCGCGTTCCGGTACCTGGGAGACGGACATGCCCGAGGAAAGATAGTCCTTGCCGTCTGAGGAACCGAGGCCAGCACAGGAGCAGACGATGCGAGCGGTGGTCCACGACCGGTACGGGGGTCCGGAGGTCCTGCGGCTCGAGGAGGTCGAGCGACCGGCACCCGGGGACGATGAGGTCCTCGTCCGCATCCACGCCACGACGGTCACCCGGACAGACTGCGGGCTCCGCAGCGCCGACTACGTCATCAGCCGCTTCTTCACCGGCCTCCTCCGGCCGAAGCGGAAGATCCTCGGCTTTGAGCTGGCTGGTGAGGTCGAGGCCGTCGGCGCGGCCGTCACCGAGTTCAAGGCTGGTGACCGCGTGTTCGGCGTCAAGGGCTTCGCCGCCCATGCTGAGTTCGCCTGCATACGGGAGACCGCTCCGCTGGCCCACATGCCGACCGGCCTGAGTTTCGAAGAGGCTGCTGCCGTCTGCGACGGAGCGGCGCTGGCCCTGGCCTGTCTGCGGAAGGCAGACCTGCGAGAGGGCCGGAGCATCCTCATCTACGGCGCCTCGGGATCCGTCGGAACGGCGGCCGTGCAGCTGGCCAGGTACTACGGCCTCGACGTCACCGCCGTGTGCAGCACGAAGAACCTCGAGCTCGTGCGATCGCTCGGAGCCAACCGGGTCATCGACTACACGAAGGCCGACTTCACGAAGAGCAGCGAGACGTACGAGATCATCCTCGACGCGGTCGGCAAGCTCTCGTTCTGGCGGTGCCGAGGTTCACTGAAGCCGGGCGGGATCTACATCGGGACAGACGGACTGCGCAACCTGTTTCTGGCCCCGCTGGCCAGGTGGATCGGGATGAAGCGGGTGGCGCTCGGCATCACGCGGTACTCGAAGGAGGATGTCCTCTTCCTCAAGGAGCTCATCGAAGCCGGGAAGTACCGGGCGATCATCGATCGTCGGTACCCGCTGGAGCAGGTGATCGAGGCGACCAGGTACGTCGAGACCGGGCAGAAGACCGGGAATGTCGTCCTGACGGTCGCCCACGACGCCCGTGGGGCGCCACGGTGACCACCGTCGACCCGGCGCAGCAGGTCCGCGCCCAGACCCTGGGGCCGGCGGCCACGATCGAGATGGACGCGCCGATCATGGGCGCTGAGGATTTCTCGTACGTCCTCCAGCGCGTGCCCGGCATGATGGCCTTCCTGGGCGCCCGGCCGCCCGGCCAGGCCCTCGCAACCGCCCCGATGAACCACTCCGATCTCGTCATCTTCGACGAGAGCGCTGGGGCCGCGGGGCCGCGCTCAGGGGTCAGTCGCGGCCAACGCTTGCCGCGAGTACCTCGTTGACGATGTCGGCGATCGGGGTTGAGGCGCCGTCGGCCATGAGCTTGGCGGCGCCCTCCTCCCCGAATCGCTCGATAGCCAGATCCGCCGGATCGGGCAGATGGAGGACGGCGACGGGAGCCAGCATTACTCCCTTGTCGCGGACCAGCCGATAGGTCGCGCCGGTCGCGCGTGCGCCGAGTTCGGCGTTGCCGCTCGACAGAAGCAGGATCGCCGCCATCCCGAGGCCACGGGCAAGCCCGGAAGCGTTGTCGACGGTGGAGAAGAAGCTCAGTGTCCCAATCGTTCGCGCCCACGACCCCCCGGTGTCGCCCAGCCTCCAACTGATCGCGGCCAGCAGGGTCGTGCTGTCCGCGATCTGGAACTGCGAACCGATTCGCTGGAAGGCGGCCAGGTTCTCCGACTCAAGATCCCGCGCCGTCTCGTAATCTCCGGCCAGAAAGACGGCCAGCACCAGGCCCTGTCGGGCTCGGATCGCGCCGTCTTCACGACCCGCTGCGAGATACAGGTCCAGGGCAATCTGCTCATGCTCCCGCAAGTACTCGATGTCCTGATTGGCCATCGCCAGGAAGCCGATGTCGTAGTGGGCATCCGCCGCCAGGACCGGCTCGTCGAGCGTGACTGCAAGTTCGAGACGCTCCTCGTAGGCCACCCGTGCGGTGGCGAAATCGTTCATCCAGTAGGCGAGTCCACCCGCTGCCGACAGGGCTGCGATGCGTGCTCGAACGTCCCCATGCGGTTCCTGGGCCAGAAGAGTGGCGAGCAGGTCTCGCGCCTCGCGAAGCCGGCCTCGCTGCTGGAACCAGCGCCAGATCGGTCCGATGATCCGGATCCCGATGTCCGGCTGGTCGTTGGCAATGGACCAATCGATCGCGGCACGCAGGTTGTGATCCTCGTGATCAAGGCGAGCGACAGTCAGATCGCCGGACTGGTCGAGGATTGCACTGCCACTCGCCTCCGCGATCGAGACGCACACCGCGGCGAACTGCGCCTCGCTGGCGGCACGTTCCCCCATCGCTTCGAGACGCTCGAGCGCGAATTCGCGCAGGAGCGGGTGGAGGCTGAACCTGGTTTCCGGAATCGGTGTTCCCGCGGCCTCATCGCCGAGCTCGATGCGGACGAGGCTCTTGTCCGCAAGCGATTCGAGCCCCGTGGCGACGTCAATACCGAGGTCCCCGTCGGGATCCGCAACGAGATAGGCGCCCTCAGTAGTGCATCCACCGGCAAAGACCCCAAGCCTGGCGAACAGGAGACGCTCCTCTGCGCTCAGAAGATCGTGGCTCCAGGCGATCGCGCCGCGCAACGTCCGCTGGCGCTCGGGCAGGTCGCGTCCGCCGCCACCCAGGTCAAGACTTCGGCCCAATCGGTTGAGGATCTGGGCCGGTGTCAGGACCCTGACTCTCGCTGCGGCGAGTTCGATGGCCAGAGGCAGCCCGCCCAGGCGCTCGGCGATGGCTCGGATCGCGACCATGGCGTCCTCTCCGAGAACGATGTCGGAGCGGAGGGCCCTTGCTCGATCGACGAACAGCGCCACGCCGGACTCGACATCCAGAGGCGGCACGGGATAGCCGCGCTCGCCGGCGACCCGTAACAACTCGCGACTGGTGACAATGGTTCGGAGTATCGGTGCCGCACGGACCAGTCGCGCAACGACTTCAGCGCCGTCCGGCAGGAGCTGCTCGAGGTTGTCCAGGACGAGGAGCGCGGTCCGGTCCCGCAGGTAGGCTCGCAGTGCGTCGCCGACGGTGACGTCCTGGGACTCGCGAACGCTGAGCGCAGACGCGATCGTCGATTCGATGAGGCCGGCGTCACGGACCGCCGCCAGATCGATGAACCAGGTGCCGTGTGGGAAGCGATCCCGGATATCACGGGCAAGCCCGAGGGCGAGCCTCGTCTTGCCGCTCCCGCCGGGACCCGTGAGCGTCACGATCCGACTGTCGGCGAGCGCGTCACGGAGAGCGACGATTTCAGCTTCCCGACCGACCAGGGCTGTGACTTCGCCGGGGAGATTCGATGGCGCATCTGTCGTCCGAAGCGGACGAGGATCGTCCGCGACACCCGGGACGACGAGTCGGTGTAGCGGCACGGGTTCATCGAAGTCCTTGACGGTGCGCGGCCCCTCGCCCACAAGCTCCGCGTCTCCCAGCCCGGAGAGCGTGCCGAGGTCGCCGGGGAGTGCCGCAACCAACGCATCGGAGAGAACGATTTGTCCGCCGTTGCCCGCTGCCGCGATCCGAGCGGCGTAGTTCACGTCAATTCCGACGTAGTCCTCCGGCTCTCCGGGTCGTCCCGGGCGGAGGCGCCCCTCGCCAAGGTGAAGGCCCATCCGTACCCGGATGGCGAGGCCACCGTCCCAGGGCTCTGCGCCGACGGCACGTTGGGCGGCCACGGCCGCATGTATCGCAGCATCCGGCGCCCCGAAGGCCGCGAAGAAAGCGTCGCCCTCGGTCTTGACGACTACGCCGTCGCTGTGCTCGATGGCCTCGCGCAGTAGTGCGTCGTGACGCGCAACGATCGAAGCCCACGCGGCAGAGCCGACGGAACGCTCGGACTTGGTCGAGCCTTCGATATCGGTGAAAAGGAACGCGACCGCGGGACCGACTGGCAGGGCCATGGGACCGCTCCATCTTGGCAGCCCCGTGGCTCCGAGTCGAGGCGCGATGCGCTATCCTTCGCCGCGGCGAGCTCGGCGGATCTGGTCGGCGTGGTCGTGCGTGTGCCCGGCATAGATCTCCAGCCACTGCGCGACTGAATACGAACCGGACTCGGAGTGCGTCCCGGTACGTGCCCACTCATCCGGGGTCAGCGACTCGAGGAGCTCCAGGCTCGCCTCGCGGACGGCCGTTACAACGGCCCGGGACGCCGCAATCGGCCGGTCGTAGTGGAGCCGGCGCGCCCACTCGGGCTCGTCGTAGCCGTGAATGACCGGGTCATCTTCGGCGATCAGCCGGCGGAGCCGGATGTAGGCCATCGACTCGCTGTCGGCCAGGTGATGCACGATCTGGCGGGCCGTCCAGGCGCCGGACGCCTGCGGCCGGTCGAGATCCGCGTCCGTGGCGCCGGCAAGGGCGTCGTCGAGGTCGGCCAGGGCGGACCGATACTGGTCAAGCAGCGCGCCCTGCTCGGCGGCGGTCATGGTCATCGAACGTTCCTCCTGAGATCCGGGCCAGCTCGGCGCCGAGCCGCCGCAGACCGAGCGGGCCCAGCGCCAGTGCGCGAGCATGCCAGAGTTTGCGATCGAACTCCCTGCCGTCGGCCGCCGCGGCGGACTTCGCCGCGTCGCGACCGGCGAGCCATGTCCGTTCGCCCAGTTTGTAGGCGGTGGCCTGTGACGGCCACGACAGGTAGCGGAGGACCTCGCTCTCGGCCTTGTCGTGGTCCATCCCGCCGGCCCGGACGATGAAATCGATCGCGGCCGCGTAGGTCCACGCGGTGCCGGCCTGGCCGGACCAGCCCGGGAAGAGCGCGGCCCCCGCCGCGGGGATGGGACGGCCCGTGTGAAGACCGATATCCGCTACGACGCGCGCGGCCCGGAATGCGTGGGCACACAGGAATCCGAGGCGCGTGTCCGGCGTACGGAACCAGCCGAGCTCGTCCATGAGCCGCTCGGAGTACAGCGCCCAGCCCTCCCCGTGGGCGGACACGAACCCGAGCTTCTGGGCCCGGGTCAGCGGCACGAGGCGGATGGTCGCGCCCTGCAGATGATGGCCGGGGACGGCCTCGTGGTAGACGGTGCTGACCTCGTCCCACATGGGGAACCGGGTCCGACCGACCGTCGGGAACCAGGTCTGGCCCGGCCGGGACAGGTCCTCCGAGGGTGATGTGTAGTAGGCCGCGGCGGCGCTTCCCTCCGGCGGAATGCGGACGTCGCAGCGACGGATCGAGGAGTGGATGTCGAATTCGCGACCGTCGAGGCCGTCGATCGCCTCATCGGTGACGGATTGGAGCCAGTCGCGGTATGCAGCGACGCCGTGGACGGACCGCTCCGGATCCGTGATCAGCAGCTCCCGGACCTCGAGGAACGAGGCGCCGGGCAGGATCTTGGCGCACTCCTTCGCCTTCTCCGCTTCGAGTCGAGCGAGCTCCTCCCAGCCCCAGGCGTAGGCCTGGTCGAGGTCGAGGTCCGTGCCGAGCAGGAAGCGCGCCCATGCCTGGTAACGCTCGTCTCCGGACGCATCCGCCTCGCTGGCCTGCGGGGCGTAGTTGTCTCGGAGCCAGGTGGACAGGACGCCGTAGGCGTTGCCGGCACCGCGGGCGGCGGCGTGGAGCTCCGCTTGGAGCCCGGCATCGACGCCGGCGTCCGCGGCACCCGTGACGAACCCGCCGAACCAGCCACCGTCACCGTTGCCGGCCCAGGTCGCGCACTGTTCGGCCACCACGAGCGCCTGCCGGCGAGCGGCCGGGCGACGGTTGGCGAGCCCGAGTTCCAGCGTCGCGCGGTAGCCGTCCATCGCGGCCGGCACGGCGCGGAGGCGCGCGGCGATGTTCACCCAGCCTTCGGGCGTCGCATGGTCCATGAGGTCGAACACGGACCGGATGCTCGCCGGCGCCCCAACGATGTTGCTCAGGCCTCGCTCGCGCTCGCCGGCATCGATGACGCCCATCTCGCCACCGATCCAGTCGGCCAGGAACCCGGCGCCGAGCCGTTCCGCCTCATCGCGCGGCGGCTCCGCAGCCGACAGCGCGTCCAGGGTCCGCTGGAGGAGCGCGCGGAGCGCCCCATAACCTTCCGGCGAGTAGTCCGTGAGCCGCGTCGGGTCCGACGCGACGCCCCAGCGCTCGGCCCGCGCTGGGTCCAGCGCCGCGACCTCGTCGATGTAGCGGCTCGAGATCTCGGTGACGGTCGGCATCGGGTCCTCCGGCATGAAGAGCGGGCCTCGACGGCCTCGCTTGTTCGTTCGGCGGCCAAGCCTACGCCAGCGGAAGAAATCGGTACCCTGATCTCGAGACAGGACGGAGGTCACCTTGATCGAGAACGCTGGCCGGGCAGTTCCGGATCAGGCACAGGTCGTCGTCATCGGCGGCGGGATCGTGGGCTGCAGCGTCGCCTATCACCTCACGAAGCGCGGCTGGCGCGACGTCGTCCTGGTCGAGCGCAAGCAGCTCACCTCGGGCACGACGTGGCACGCGGCCGGCCTCGTCACCCAGCTCCGTGCCACCTACAACATGAGCATGCTGGCCAAGTACAGCGCCGAGCTCTTCCCCGAGCTTGAGCGGCTGACCGGCCTGGGCACGGGCTTCCGCAGGACCGGATCGATCCTGCTCGCAACCACCGAGGAGCGCTGGACCGAGGTCAAGCGCCAGATCTCGATGGCCCGCGTGTGCGGCTTCGAGGTTCAACCCATCAGTGGCAAGGAAGCGGCCGCGATGTGGCCGCTCCTGGATCCGTCGGAGGTTGTCGGGGCGGCGTTCCTGCCCGGCGACGGGATCGCCAATCCCACCGATGTGACCCAGGCGCTCGCAGCGGCAGCCAGGCTGGGCGGGGCGCGCATCGTCGAGCACACCGCCGTAACGGGCGTCACCCGGCGCGATGGCCGGGTCACGGGCGTCTCCACGGAACGGGGCGACATCGCCGCCGAGGTGGTCGTCAACTGCACCGGGATGTGGGCCCGCGAGCTTGGCCTCAGGTCCGAGGTGACGATCCCGCTCCATGCCGCGGAGCACTTCTACGTCGTCACGGAGCCTGTCCCCGGCCTCGCCACGGACCTGCCGGTGCTGCGCTCCCCGGACGACACCGCCTACTTCCGCGAGGACACCGGCAAGCTCATGGTCGGCTTCTTCGAACCGGGCGCGAAGCCGTGGGCGACGCACGGGATCCCCGACGACGCGGCGTTCGTGACGCTGCCCGAGGACTGGGACCACCTCGCCCCGTATCTCGAGATGGCCGCGCGGCGTGTCCCGCTCCTCCGGGATCTCGGCATCCAGCTCTTCTTCAACGGTCCGGAGAGCTTCACGCCCGACGACCGCTACATCCTCGGCGAAGCGCCCGAGCTGGACGGCTACTTCGTCGCGGCCGGCTTCAACTCGGTCGGCTTCCAGTCCGGCGGCGGCGCCGGGCCGCGTCGTCGCCGACTGGATCGTCGACGGCCATCCGCCGATGGACCTCTGGGAAGTCGACATCCGGCGGTTCATGCCGTTCCAGGGCAACCGGCGCTACCTGCACGACCGGACGACCGAGACGCTCGGGCTGCTCTACGACATGCACTGGCCGTTCCGCCAGGTCGAGACCGCGCGCGGCGTGCGGCGGACGCCGTTCCACGATCGCGTCGCCGCGCGCGGCGCCTGCTTCGGCGAACTCGCCGGCTGGGAGCGGGCGAACTGGTATGCGCCGGCACGGCGTCGAGCCGCGCTACGAGTACAGCCTACGGCCGCCAGAACTGGTTCCCGTCACTCGGCCGAGGAGCACCGGGCCGTACGTGAGGGCGTCGGCATCTTCGACCAGACCTCGTTCGCCAAGTTCCTGGTCCAGGGGCGCGACGCCGAGGGCGCGCTCAACGCGCTGTGCACGGCGACATCGCCGTCGAGCCGGGCCGGATCGTCTACACCCAGTGGCTCAACGAGCGTGGCGGGATCGAGTCGGATGTCACGGTCACCCGTCTCGACGGGGGTTCGTTCCTCGTGGTGACCTCGGGGACATCCATCGTTCGCGATCTCGACTGGCTGCGCCGTCGGGTTCCGGCCGACGCCCACCTGGTTGCGACCGACGTGACGTCCGGCTACGCCGTGCTGAGCGGTCATGGGGCCGCGCTCCCGCGAGCTGCTCGCCACGCTCACCGACGCCGACCTGTCCAATGCCGCCTTTCCGTTCGGGACCTCGCGCGAGATCGACCTGGGCTTCGCGCTCGTCCGCGCGTCGCGCATCACGTACGTCGGCGAGCTCGGCTGGGAGCTGTACATCCCGACCGACGTCGCGACCCACGTCTACGACACGATCGTCGCGGCCGGCGACGGCTTCGGCCTTCGCCACGCCGGCTACCACGCGCCTCGAACTCGCTCCGGATCGAGAAGGCCTACCGGCACTGGGGCCACGACATGACCGACGAGGACAGCCTGCTCGAGGCCGGCCTCGGTTTCACCGCGGCGTGGGACAAGCCGGGCGGCTTCCTCGGGCGCGAGGCGCTCCTGCGCCAGCGCGAGGCGGGGCTCGCGCCGGCGACTCGCCGTGTTCACGCTGGACGACCCGGAGCCGCTGCTCTACCACAACGAGCCGATCTGGCGGGACGGTGAGCTCGTCGGTCGGATCAGCTCGGCGATGTTCGGGCACACGGTCGGCCGATCCGTCGGGCTCGGCTACGTGCGGCGGGAGGACGGGCCGGTCACCGCCGATTGGCTGGCCGCGGGTCGCTACGAGATCGAGATCGCCAACGAGCGCTTCGCGGCCGGCGCATCCTTCCGGGCCCCGTACGACCCCGGGAACGAGCGCATCCGGGCCTGATCGTTCGCGGCGGCCCGAATGGTGGGTCGTCGGGAATCCGGGACCTTCGACACTGGTCGGGGCGGCTCGAAACCCGCACGATCCTGGGCATGACTGCCATCGCCGAGCCGATTGCCGCCGAGCCAGGCGCCGCCGCTCCGCTCCCGTACGGGCCGCTCATGACGCGACTGCTGCGGCCGCTGCAGCGTGGCTTCCTCGTGTTGAATGGCGGCTTCATGGCGCCACTTCTCCGAAGCGGCTTCGGATGGCTCATCGCCAACCCGTTCACCGGCCACCTGATGCTCCTGCGGACGCGCGGTCGGCGGACCGGTCTGCTGCGGGAGGCCCCGCTCGGCTATGTCATCAGGAACGGGTGTGTCTATGCGTCGCCGGATACGGCGAGCCGACGCCCTGGTTCCAGAACCTGCTGGCCGAACCGAACGTGGAGGTCATCCTCCCGCACCCGGCGATTCCACGGCCGGGCCGAGCCGGTCTCCGACCCGGTCGAGTGGGTGGCGGCCTACCGCGCCCTCATCGCGAGCTTCGGACTCATCGGCAACGCGATCGTGGGCGACGTCCACGGGCTCGACGACGAGGCACTCCTTGCCCGGGACCACGCCCTGCCGTGGTCCGGTTCACGCCGACCGACGGCGATCAGCCGCTCGTCGCCGGCCCGTTCGATCCCGGCGGCATGGGCTGGCTCCTCCCGTGCGGGGCCTCAATCATCCTCGTCGTCCTTGTCTGGGTCCGGTTCGGGACTCGCCGGCGACGTCGGGAGCGCGGACGAGCGACTACGCGCCGCTGATCTGCGCGACGTGCTCCTCGTCGTGGTCCAGGGCGATCTCCATCAACGCCCCGACGTCGAGCACGCCGAACGTCGTGTGGCGTCCGCGCCGGGCCCAACCCTCCTGGTCGAGCGCCTGCAGCCGGCCGAGCGTCGCGGTGCGGTGCGCCGCGAAAATCGCCACGGCCGCCTCGAACGATTCGCCCTCGGGAAGCGGCCACCGATCGGGCTCGACCCATGGCCACTCGGGAAACGTCTCGGTCCCGAGCGCGTCGAGCCGGACGTGCCACACGCCGACTTCGACCGCGGCGAGATGGAGGGTGATGTCCTGCGCAGACCACTCCCCAGGAGCGGGCGGCGTGGATGGGTCGGCTAGGCCGAGGGCCGCGGCCGCCTCCTCGAGGCGGGCGGGCGTGGCGGCAAGGCGCCGGCAGACGTTCTCCTGCGACGGGGTCACGTGGCGTGCATCGCCACCAGGTAGTCCCGGCGCCAGCGCTCCGTCGAATTCCACCTGGTTGAACGTGTACACGTGGAGGTCGATCACGTCGGCCTTGGGGTCCGCGAGGAGCGGGGCCAGTTTCTCCAGCAACCCGGTGGGTCGGTAGATCCCTCCCGACGTCACGAGTTCGCTCACGAATCGGACGTTCTTGGACAGGAACCGGCTCGTGTCCTTGACGCCGATCCGGGCGCTGATCGACAGCAGCTTCGGGATCTCGGCGACGCCCGGGATGCCGATCTTGACCGGGAGCGTGATGCCATCGGCGCGCCGACCGGCGATGAACACGCGAATCGCGACGGGATCGAAGCACAGTTGCGTGGTCATGTAGGAGGCGAAGGCCGCCTTGTCGCGCAGCGCCTGCAGGAGGGCCGGCTGCGGGATCACGGCATGACCCTGCGGATAGCAGGGGACGCCGATCTCGCTGGGCGCGCCTCCCAGCTCGGCCATGGCCCGCAACAGTGATAGGCCGTCGGCGAAGTCCCCGGGCTCTTCGGCATCGCCGCCGACCACGAATGCGCGGTCGATCCCGGCGCCCTTGAGCCGGGCGAGAACCTCGCCGAGATGGCTGCGGTCACGAATCATGCGCGCCGACAGGTGCGGGATGGCGTGAAGGCCGCGGGCCTGGAGCGCTTCGGCCAGGTCCAGGGTCGCCTCGATGCCCTTGGCCGGCGACGCGGTGACCGACACCGTGGCACCGGTCGGCAGGAATGCGGCCTGATCGTGGACGTTCTTGAGCGGTATCAGCTCGAAGGTCGGATTCGCGAGGACGCCCGCCAGCGCCTCACGAGCGCTCGAATCCATGCCCGGGCCCGAGGCTGCGCGACCGGCAAGCCGCTTGAGGAAGTCCACGGGCTAGACCTCGGAATCCGGGTACGAGGCCTTGCGCTTCGCGATGAATTCCCCGAGCGCCTCGTCCACGCCGGGGTCGATCGGCGGCGCCTCGTACTCGTTGAGCATCTGCTTCCAGATCCTGTTGGCACGCTGGGCGGCATCGAGGCCGCCGTCCTCGAGCCATTGCTCGTACGAGTTGTTGTCCGCGATCGGCGATCGGTAGAAGGCCGTCTCGAAGTTCGCGAGGGTATGGCTGTTGCCGAGGAAGTGCAGGCCCGGCCCGTTCTCCTTGATCGCCTCGATGGCCTGACCGTTCTCGGACATGTCCACGCCATTCACGAAGACCGCGGCCATCCCGCACTGGTCGGCATCGAGGATGAACTTCTCATAGCCGATCGCAAGCCCGCCTTCGAGCCAGCCGGCGGCGTGGAGCACGAAGTTGACCCCGGCGAGGATCGTTGGCTGGAACGTCGCGGCACTCTCATAGGCGGCCTGCGCGTCCGCGATTTTCGACGCGCACAGGTTTCCGCCTGACCGGAATGGGACTCCAAGTCGACGAGCAAGGGCGGCCATCGTGTACAGGACGAGGGCCGGCTCCGGCGTCCCGAACGTCGGTGCGCCGGATTGCATAGAGATCGATGACGCGAACGAGCCCAGGACCACCGGAGCCCCGGGCCGGGTCAGCTGGACGAAGGTCATGCCGGCGAGCGACTCGGCCAGCGTCTGTGCGGCGGTTCCGGCGACCGTCACCGGCGACATCGCCCCGGCGAGGATGAACGGGGTGATGAGGGTCGCCTGGTTGCTGCTCGCGTAGACGCGCGCGGCGCCGAGCATCGTCGAGTCCCAGACCAGCGGCGAATTCGCGTTGATCAGGCTCAGGACGACGGTGTGGTCGTCGAGGTAGTCCGGCCCGAACCCCGAGAAGGCGATCTTCGCCAGCTCGACGGTGTCCTCGGCCCTCGATCGGGTGGGTAACTGAGCCCATGAACGGCTTGTCCGAGTAGCTTGATGTGCGAATAGACCATGTCGAGGTGGCGCTTGTTGACCGGCACGTCCACCGGCTCGCAGACCGTGCCGCCCGGAGTGGTGGAGGTTCGGGCTCATGTAGGTGAGCTTCACGAAGTTCCGGAAGTCCTCGATCGTCCCGTAGCGGCGCCCGTTGTCGAGATCCCGCACGAACGGCGAGCCGTAGTTCGGGGCAAGCACCGTGTACGGATCGCCGATCTGGACGGTCCGCTCGGGGTTCCGGGCGTGCTGGGTGAAGATGCGTGGGGCGGAGGCCTGGACGATCGACCGACACATGCCGCGCGGGAAGCGGACGAGCTCGCCGGTGACGTCGGCGCCGGCGTCCCGCAGGAGCCGGAGCGCGTCCGTGTCGCCCCGGAACTCGATGCCGACTTCCTCGAGGATCGTGTCGGCGTTGTGCTCGAGCGCGCGAGTCCCTCGTCGCTGAGCACCTCGAACGGCTTCGAGGGCGCGGGTCAGGTACGGCGCGGACTCGACGTGCGCGGCGAGCCGGGCTGCCATCGCGGCCGGCGCGACCGCCGGTTCGATGACGTGGACCCTCGTGCATCAGCGTTCCTCCGTTGCCGCGGCCGTGGGCCGCGCGTCGCCATTCACTCGTCGACCATGCTGCGAACCGCCCCGAGCCCGCCGACCCTGCCTCGCCGTCGTTCCGCCGAGCCGGCGCCCAGTCGCGGCGGGAGCTGGACCGCCGCGGCCAGGAAGGGCATCGGCGCGCTGCGATGCGGGAGGGCCATGGCGTCCACGAAGTGCTCCTGGAAGCGCGGCTCGACGGCCGTCTCGATCTTCTCGACCGTCCGGACCACGCGCCTCGATCTCCGCGACGCGCCTCGCCGGACAGCAGGGCGATGAGGGCACCCGTTCCGGCCGCGTTGCCCGCCGGGCCCACGCGGTCCAGCGGCGCGTCGGGGACCAGGCCCGAGCACCAGCGCATGGAGCGGATCGATCTGGCTGCCGAACGCACCCGCCAGCTCCACGCGGTCCACGGTCTCGACGCCGAGGTGGTCCATCAGCAGCCGGGCGCCCGCGTACAGGGCAGCCTTCGCCAGCTGGATCGCGCGGACGTCGTTCTGGGTGATCGTCGAGGCGCGGGGAGCTAGCGGCCCTCGCCGGTCCCGGGGCCGATCCCTCCTGGAGCACGTACGAGAACGTCCGCCCGTCCGGCACGACGCGCGGGCTCTCGCGCGGCGGCCGACCCGTCGATCGTGCCGTCCGCGGTGATGACGCCGGCGAGGAACAGCTCGGCGATGACCTCCACGATTCCCGACCCGCAGACGCCGGTGATCCCGGTCCGCCGGGTCGACGCCGCGAACCCCGTCTCGTCCGACCAGCGGCTCGAGCCGATGACCCGGAACCGCGGCTCGAGCGTCTCGCGATCGATCCGCACGCGCTCGATGGCGCCCGGAGCGGCTCGCTGGCCACAGCTGATCTGCGCGCCCTCGAAGGCCGGCCCGGTGGGCGAGCGAGGCCGCGAGCAGTCGGGCCCGGCTCCCGAGCACGATCTCGGCGTTCGTGCCGACATCCACGAGCAGCGTGATCTCGTCCCGCAGGTACGGCGTCTGGGACAGGATCACGCCTGCCGCGTCGGCGCCCACGTGGCCGGCGATGCACGGCAGCAGGTACGCGCGAGCGCCCGGGTGGACGGGCAGCTCCAGCTCGACGGCCGTCGTCCGGACCGCGCCGTCCGTGGCCAGCGCGAATGGCGCCGTGCCCAGGGGCACGGGATCGATGCCCAGCACGAGGTGATGCATGATCGGGTTCCCGACCAGCGTGACCTCCAGGATGTCGGCGGGGTCCACCTCGGCGCGTTCGGCGAGGCCCGTCACGAGCGACGCCAGCGCGTCGCGGACGGCGCGGGTCATCTCTGCCGCTCCGCCGTCATGCAGCATCGCGTACGAGACGCGGCTCATGAGGTCCTCGCCGAACCGGATCTGCGGGTTCATCACGCCGTCGGACGCGAGGACGGCGCCATCCGCGAGATCGGCGAGGTGGCCGGCGATCGTCGTTGAGCCCGACGTCGATGGCCACGCCGAGCGCGCGATCGTGAAGCCCCGGCCAGATCCCGGTGACGTGGTGGCCGTCGTGGACCGCGACGGTGACGCGGTACGAGCCCGCCTCGAGGGCCGGCTGGAGCGCCCGAATCACCTCGAGGTCGGCGGTCAGGCCATCGACACCCCACTCGCGCAGGAGCGCGGCGAAGAGGCGCGCAAGGTCGCCGCCGGGTGTCTCCAGGGTGGGCCGCTCAACGTCCACCTCGAACAGCCGCACGACGGGATCGATGACGAAATCGCGAACGGGGACGCCCTTGCGGACGACCTGCCGGTGGACCTGGCTCTCCGGCGGCACGTCCAGGAGCACGTCGCCGTGGATCGCGGCCCGGCAACCGAGGCGCCGGTCTGCGGCCAGTCCGCGCAGTCGATCGAACTCGGCCTCATCCGCGCCGGACGGCGGAGAGATGCGTACCGCTGGACGTGATCCCGTGCTTCGGGAACTCGCCCTCGGCGGGCCGGACCTGGCAGCGGCCGCACAGCCCGCGCCCGCCGCAGACGGAATCGAGATCCACGCCGAGGGCGCGGGCGGCATCGAGGACCGTCGTTCCGTCCGCGAAGCGGCCGCGCCGTCCGGACGGCGTGAAGATGACGAGCGGATCCGCTCCGTTGGTCACGACGCTGCGCCGCCCGGCAGAACCCCCGGCAGAACCGCCGCCGGTGGCCGAACCGCCGCCCGAGACCGCCGCCGGTGGCCCACCCTCCGCCGGCCGGGGCGAGCGCTCGGCGGTTGACGCGGCGTCCGCGCTCACCGATGCCGGCGGTTCCGTCCGGCCCGCTGCCCATCCCGGCCTCGGGGGTGGGCGGACGGTTGACCCGGATCCAGCGCCCGGCGTCGGGGTCGTTGCCCATCAGCACGTCGGCGGCCATGATCGCGGCCCTGACCCCGTCCGAGAGCGGGTTGGTGATCGCGGAGGTCAGGCCGGACGCGATGGCCATCGGCAGGAACGCGGCGTTGACCCCCTCCCGGTTCGGCAGGCCGAAGCTCACGTTCGACGCCCCGCATGTCGTGTTGACGCCGAGTTCCTCGTGGAGCCGCCGCACGAGCCGGAAAACCTGCTGCCCCGCAGTGCGCATCGCGCCGATCGGCATGACCAACGGGTCAACCACGATGTCGCTGCGCGGGATCCCGTGGTCGGCCGCCCGCTCCACGATCCGCTTCGCGACGGCGAACCGGACGTCCGGGTCCTCGCTGATCCCGGAATCGTCATTCGAGATCGCGACGACGGCCGCGCCGTACTTCCGGATGAGCGGCAGGACGCGCTCCATGCGTTCCTCCTCGCCGGTCACGCTGTTTACGAGCGCCTTGCCGCGATAGACGGCGAGACCCGCCTCGAGCGCCTCGATGATCGACGAATCGATGGACAGCGGGACATCCACGAGCGACTGCACCAGCTGGACCGTCCAGGCCAGGATCGCCGGCTCGTCCGCCAGCGGGATGCCGGCGTTGACATCGAGCATGTGGGCGCCAGCCTCGACCTGCGCCAGCGCGTCCCGCTCGACCCTGCTGAAGTCGCCGCTACGCATCTCCTCGGCCAGGAGCTTCCGGCCGGTCGGGTTGATCCGCTCGCCGATGAGGACGAACGGCCGATCGAACCCGAGGATGACCTCCCGCGTGGCCGACGAGACGAGGGTGTGGGTCATGCGGGTTCGTCCTCAGGAGGGGTCTTGTCGATGTCCACGCCGCCGGCGGCAATCAGCCTGGCCAGGACCGCGCGGGTGTGGTGGCCTTCCAGGCGAGCGGCCTCATCCCTTGCCACGGTCTCAAGGTCATCACCGCACGGCCTTTCCACACGGCGCCATTCCTCGATGTAGTCACCGGCCGCGCGCTTGCCTGCCTGCATCGCGGCTCGATCGATCGCCACCTGGAATCGGGGGTGCAGCACGACCTTGTGTACCTGTCGCCCGTCCCTGGCGACGACCTGGGCCGGGATATCTCGCCACCAGATCACGGTCAGCGTGGCCGGCATCAGGCGGCCCCCGCGCGACGAAGCGCGCGCGCACGTCCGGTTCGTTGCGCCGGACGCAAAGATCCGTCGTCGCGTTGCACGGTACGCAAGCAACTCCGCTCGGCGGTCGCGCGGCGGCGATTCCTTTGCGTCGGACGCAACGCGGAGGCCGCCTGAGCCAGTGGCAGGTCGATTCCTTGCGTGGGCTGCACGAAATCGACCGAATCGGCGCCCGCCGCCGGCATGGACCCGGAGTTGTTTGCACTGGATGCAAACGCCCCGGGGCGGGACCCGGCAGACCCGGCCACGGCCGCCACGGCCGCCACGGCCGGGCCCCGAGGTCGCCGTACCCGACGAAGCGACGTTCGAAGCGGAGCCCCAACCGCCGCGCGCCGCGACGCGCCGAGCGTCGGTCAGGGCCGCGATCGTCCGTCTGGGCGAGGTAGACGACGCGCGTGTAGTTCCCGAAGTACTGCTCGAGCAACTCCGGATGCCGATCCAGGCCCAGGCCGCGGATCACGAGCCGGTCGAAGTTGCGGGCGAGGAAGTCGGTCAGGTAGAAGGTTCCGGGCTCCTCCTCGGCGAGTGCGGCAAACGCCGCTCGGCCCGCGTAGACCTCGTAGCAGTGGGCGCCCTCGAGTCGGGCGACGCCCTCTTCCTCGAGGACGCGGTCCAGCAGCCCGCCGGTCCCGCAGTCCGCGTACGCAACGAACAGCTGGTCGCGGCCGGCGGCGCGGGCACGGCGAATGCGGGCGCGCACTGCTTCGGGGATCCGCTCGGGCCGGTTATGGAGCGTGGCCGGCAGGCAGGTCAGGTCCACCTGTGGGAAGCCCGGCCCGACGCGTCAACGCCACCAGCTCGCGGGCGAGTGCCCCACACCCGATGACGAGGGGCCGGCCGCCGGGTGCGGAAACCGCCTCAGGCGACCTGCGCACGGCGCTGCTGGACAAGCGTGCGGGCCGTCTCCGAGGCGACTGCGGCATCGCGGCAATAGGCGTCGGCGCCCACGGCCTTGCCGAACTCCTCGTTCAGCGGCGCGCCACCGACGAGCACGATGTAGTCGTCCCGCATGCCGCGCTTCTTGAGCTCCTCGATGACGACCTTCATGTACGGCATCGTGGTCGTGAGGAGGGCGGACATCCCGAGGATGTCCGGCTTGTGGAGTTCCAGGGCCGCGATGAACTTCTCGGCGTCCGTGTTGATGCCGAGGTCGAAGACCTCGAAGCCGGCGCCCTCGAGCATCATCGCCACGAGGTTCTTGCCGATGTCGTGGATGTCGCCCTTGACCGTCCCGATGACGACCTTGCCGATGGGCTTGGAGCCGGTCTCCGCGAGCAGCGGGCGCAGGATGGCCATCCCCGCCTTCATCGCATTGGCGGCCAGCAGGACCTCGGGCACGAACAGGATCCCGTCGCGGAAATCGATGCCGACGATCCGCATGCCCTCCACGAGTGCGTCGTTGAGGACCCGGTCAGGTGTCCAGCCGCGACCCAGCAGGATGTTCGTGCCCTGGGTGATCTCGGCGGCCATGCCGTCATAGAGGTCGTTGTGCATCTGCTCGACCAGCTCGCCGTCCGCGAGGCCGTCGAGGTCGATGTCCTGGTAACCGTCCTGCGCCATCGGGTTGTCCTGGCTCCTGTACATCGTGAGCGTCGTGTTCCGTCACGGTTCCACATCGTGGAACGATGCCGTATGATGGAACAACCGACCGACAGGCTAGCCGATGGGTGGTCCGATGTCCAGAGTCCAGAGCATCGAACGAGCCTTTGCCGTGCTTGCCGCGCTCGGCGATGGCCCGGCCGGGCGTCACCGATATCGCCGGCCGCGTCGGCCTCCCGAAGTCCACCGCCGCCCGGATGCTGGCCTCGCTCGAGCGGGAGGGCGCCGTGGAGCAGGTGCCCGGAGAGACGCGCTACCGCCTTGGTCCCCGGCTCGCGATCCTGGCCTCCGGCCATCACGACGCTCGGGGCCTTGTCGCGATCGCCCACCCGACCCTGGTGCGGCTCGCGGACGAGATCGGCGAGGCGGCAGGCCTGTCGGTGCCCGACGGTCGAACCGTCCACTACATCGACCAGGTGGACTCACCCAACCCGGTCCAGGTTCGCGACTGGACCGGCTCCCGGATTCCGATGCATGCGGTCTCGTCGGGCCAGGTCTTCCTCGCCCACTTGTCGCCATCCGCGCTCGCCCGATTCCTGGCCGAACCGCTCGAGGAGTTCACGCCGGCCAC
The DNA here is from genome assembly GCA_963697415.1 of uncultured Chloroflexia bacterium. GTDB lineage: Bacteria > Chloroflexota > Limnocylindria > Limnocylindrales > CSP1-4 > UBA5189. The sequence continues at coordinate 1,150,394 of CAVONW010000003.1, read as the reverse complement.
GCTCACGAACGCGGCGGCGCTCCTCGAGCGACTGCGGGACGTGCGGCGCGAGGGACACGCCTGGGTGCGCGACGAGTTCGCCGACGGGATCACGTCGGTCGCGGCACCCATCGCCGGCCCGGATGGGGAGATCGTTGCGGCCCTGCACGTGCACGGCCCGACCTATCGGTTCCCGCACGAAGGCAGCGGCGCAGCCGATTGCCGTGGCGGCGCGGCGCCGTGGCGGCGGCGTGGATCGGGACGCGACTTCGGGGCGGCGCGGCGTGACCACCGATCCGGTTCGCGCTCGGACGGGTGCTCGCCGCATTCGTACTGGTCGGGCTCGCGTTGCGCACCCCGATCCTCGTCATCGCGCCGATCGTCGGCGAGCTGCAGGCCGACCTCGGCATGACCCACGCGGTTGCCGGACTGCTCGGCACGATCCCCGTGCTGTGCATGGGCCTGCTCGCGCCGTTTGGCCCGGTCGTCGCGGGCTCGATCGGGCCACGGCTCGGGGTGGCCGTCTGCGTTGCCCTGATCGGGATGTTCGGCCTCACTCGCGCGATCGCTCCGGAGACGTCGACCGTCCTGCTCGCGACGGTCGGTATGGGGATCGGGATGGCCCTCGTTGGGCCGATCCTGTCCATGACCGTCCGCGGTCGGACGCCGCGTCACCCGGCCGCGGGCACCGGCGCGTACGTCGCCGGGATGATCATCGGCGGTTCGATTGCAGCGGCCGCGGTCGTGCCCCTGTCCGACGGACTGGGCGGCTGGCGCCCGGCGTTCGCCGTCGTGGCATCGGCGGCCGCGATCTCGTTCGTGGCCTGGCTCGTGCTCCTGCGGCCCGATGCCAGGACCCGTTCGCGACCGAGACTGCCGCGCCTTCCCTGGCGCCGGCCGTCGGCGTGGCTTCTCGGGGTCGTCTTCGCGTCCCAGTCGACGCTGTTCTATGGCTCCATCACGTGGCTCGCGAGCGCCTACATCGAGCGCGGCTGGACCGCCGGCCAGGCGGCCGGCCTCATCGCCTTCTTCAACGGGATCGGCCTGCTCGCGAGCCTCTCGGTGCCGATCTTTGCCGATCGACTCGGGACGCGGCGAGGGCAGATGACAGGCGCCGCGATCCTGGCCGTCATCGGGAGCCTGGCCATCGCGCTCACCCCGGGCGAGGGTTCAGGTTCAGTCGTGGCGTTCGGTGCCGCCGGGCTGCTGGGATTCGGGATCGGGGCGTTCTTCCCGCTGGTCCTGACGCTCCCCGTCGACGTCGCCCGGGAGCCGTCCGAGGCCGCCTCGCTGACGGCGCTCATGCTCATGGTCGGCTACCTGATCTCGTCGGCCTCGCGCCGGTTGCCCTGGGCTCGTGCGCGACGTGACCGGCGACTTCGACCGCCGTGCTGTGGGCCCTCGTCGGCATCGCCCTCGCCATGTTCCCGCTGCGTTGTCCGCTCGGCCAGGGGCGCTTGATCGCGCGGGGGCTCAGTAGGAGAGCGTTCGCATCCGGGTCGTGCGAGGTCGCGGCGGTTCCGGTCACGACGGTCGCGTCGAGATCGGCCGCGATCCCGGCGATCAGCGCGTCCCCGAGCGCCTGCTTGCCTCCCGCCGCGTGTCGCTCACGCCGCGCGGCCGCCGCCAGTCGGGCGGCGGCCGGAGTGGTCGAGACATATTCGAGGGCGTCGAGCAGCGCCGCAGATGTGGCGAAGGTCATCCGCCTCGCCCCGGGACAAGGCCTCGCAGGTGACCACGTCGCAGGTGTAGAGGTCGTGGCCCTCCTCGACCAGGCGGTCCAGCAGCTCGATGGCGGCTTGGTCACCGTTCCCGTGGTCGATGAGCAGCGTCGAGTCCAGGAGGTAGCGCACGTCAATCGCTGACCTCAGACCGCAGCTCCTCGACCAGGGCGCTGACTTCCTCCCGGGTCATCGGGCGTCCGCCCTTCGGGACGAGCGATCCGAAGGAGGCCTCGATCGCGCCCCGGAGCCGATCGCGCTTGACCCGCTGGGCCACGGCCTCAGCGACGTAGCGGCTCCGGCCGCGGGGCCCGGCGATCACATCGACCTCGCGGATGAGCTCCTCGGGGAGTGTCAGGTTCGTACGTGCCAGAGCCATCGTGCACTCCAAGTGTGCGTTACTATGCGCATAGGCTAGCACATCGCCTCCGCGAGCTGCGATCGCAACACGGGGTTGGGCTGCAAGGCGGGACATGAACGGCCCTGGTCGCCGCCACTCATATGTCCGGATTCGGCTGTCCCTCGCTTCCCCGTTCTCGCGATGACCCTCGCGGTAATACGAGGCGGCTCGACTCGTTCGTATGACCACGACGGTCATCACGAACGAAGGACCCACTGGAGCGCCTGATTCCGGTCATACGAGTCGTCTGGAGATTGCCGAACCGTCCCGGCCGAAGCGCTCGCCGGCGCTAGAAGTAGCCCTCGGGCACGGGCCCGGTGACCTCCATCGCGTACCGCCTGGAAATCTCGTCGAGCCGCGCGCCGTCCGCCTCGCCGGATGCGATCGAGGCACGCAGCTCGTCGAAGTAGCCGACCATGGCGGCCGGGGTGTACAGGTTGAGCTTCCGGCTCGGGACGCTCCCGACCCGGAAGCCGTGGCGCAGTCCGGCCGGAATGTAGCTGAACGATCCCGCCGGGCACACGAACTCGCGGTCCTCCAGGAAGATGTTGTACTCGCCGGTCAGGACGTAGAAGGCCTCGGCAGCGTCCTGGTGGATGTGCATCGGCGGGCCGAAACCGGCAGGCTCGGCCGCCTCGAGCAGCGTGAACCCCGCTCCGGTGTCGTCCCCGGAGGCCTTCACCACCATGGCGAAGTTGCCCAGGTCGATGGAGCGACCCTCACCGGGTCCAAGCACAAGAGCTGGGCGCGTGGACTGCCGCATGGCCGTTCCTCCTGGTGCTTGACGTTCTCGAAACTGGCTGTATCTCATGACCACGGACACCGACGGCCGCAGTCGGAGAGTAGCCCACCGATCGGCTCACGAGACACGTGTTCATGTTCGCTTGGCGTCCTGTCGCACGACGCTCAATCGCCATTGTCTGCCCGCCGTTGCGGCTCACGGCTTCGGCGGCCACAACGGGGCGCCGACTACGAAGTCGCTGCCGGCGTTCCGTCGCTGCTCGCGAAGTCGATGGAGATCCGGAGGCTGCCGTCCGCCTGGCGCCGATGAAGCACGACGTACTTGCTGCGACTGGTGGGCCCGACCGCTGTTCCGATGTCGATCACGAGCGAACCGTCCTCGATGACCTCGTCGGTCTCGAATCGAACGGTCACCGGGCCCGCCGAGACCCAGGATCGCATGGTGTCCTCGACAGCCGTTCGTCCCCGGATTACCGGTTGGCCCGCAAACATGAGGCGGGCATCGTCCGTGTACAGGGCGACCAGTCCCTCGACGTCCTGAGCGGCCAGCGCCGCTTCGAACACCCGATTGAATGCCCGGACCTCGGCCTCGACGGCGCTATCCACGGCGCCGGATCTCCGCAGAGATCGCGGGCACGACCAGGTGGAGATCGCCGATGACGGCGTAGTCGGCGATGCCCATGATCGGTGACTCGGCGTCCGTGTTGATCGCGAGGATCCGCTTGGCGGACTTGCAGCCGACGATGTGCTGGATTGCGCCGCTGATGCCGCACGCGATGTACAGATCGGGGGCGATCCGCTGGCCCGTCTGGCCGACCTGCTGGCTGTGGGGTCGCCAGCCGTTGCTCGTGACGACCCGCGAAACCCCGACTGCCGCGCCGAGGAGCTCGGCGAGCTCCTCGAGCTCGGAGAACGCGGCCGCCGACCCGACGCCCCGTCCGCCACCCACGACGACCTTGGCATCGGTGAGGGAGATGGAACCCTTCGAGGGGGGCTCGTGGCCAGTGACGCGGACGACGAGATCGGCCGGATTGATGGACGGCGCGAAGGGCACGACCGATGTCGCGGCCGATCCGGCCCGGGCATCCACCGCGACTGCATGTGGGGCGACGGTCAGGCATCGAATCGGCGCATCGAGGACCGCATCCTCGAGCAGGCTGCCCGCCCAGCGCTGCCGGGCGATGGACCACGAAACACCCGGGGTGGCGGCAATGACATTGGCTGCGAGCGGCATCCCGAGCCGGGCGGCGGCATGCGCCAGGACCTCGGCTCCCGGATCCGTCCCAGGCCCGATCACGGCTACCGCCCCGCGTGCCCCGGCGAGCTCCGCCAGGGCCGCGCCCCAGGCCGCCGGCGCATACGCACCCGCGATCGCTGCGTCCGACACCGCGTGGGCCGTGACGGCACCGTGCGCGCCGAGGCCCGCGGCGACGCCGGCCGCATTGGCCCCGAAGAGGAGGGCCTCCACGACCGTCCCGCCGAGTCCCTCGCCAAGCGACCGCGCGAAGGCCAGTGTTTCGAGGGAGACGCGATCCGCTCCACCTGCGGCGTCACCGGACCCGAGCTCCACGAAGACCAGGATCGGGCCGCTCATCGCGCCACGACCCCGAGCCGCTGGAGCAGATCGACGACCGCGGGGACGGCCTCGACGCCGCGCCCCAGGATCTCCGCCTGTGAGCGCTCCTCCTCCGGGAGCCTGAGCAGAACCTTCGTCGGGCCGACGGGCGTACCGGCCGCAGCAGCGGGCCCGGCGCTGGCCGCGCCCAGGGAGATCCGCTCGACCTCCTTCTTCTTCGCCCGAAGGCGTCCCGGGACAGACGGATAGCGCGGGAGGTTGATCCCCTCCTTCACGCCGACGACCGCGGGGAGGGGTAGCTCGTACGTCTCCCAGCCACCCCCGACAGCCTCGCGTCGAGCCGTGACCGAGCCAGCTCCGATCGTCAGGCCCTTGAGCCCGCTGACCACCGGACGGCCGAGCGCGACGGCGACCCGGATCCCGACCTGGAACCCGCCGCTGTCTGCCGACTCGTTGCCGAAGATCACGAGATCGAAGGGATCGCCGGCCGCCTCCTGCGCCCGGATCGCGTCGGCGATAGCGGCCGCCGTCGAGACCGGATCCCACTCGGAACCGTCCGTCTCGAGGAGCACGGCCCGGTCGATCCCGAGCGCCATCGCATCCCGGAGCTGTTCCTCGGCCGACGCAGGACCCAGCGTCAGCACGGTCGATTCGCCGCCTCCGGCCTCGATGATCCGGACCGCCTCCTCGACGCCGCACTCCTCGTGCGGGCTGATCGTGAAGCCCAGGAACTTCGTGTCGATCTCCTGGCCATCGGCGGTCAGGACGATTCGGCCGCCGGTCTGGGGCACGCGCTTGACGCAGACGAGGACCCTCACGCGCGGCCGCCTACGCTCGAATCCGCGCGTTGTCGGGATCGAACAGCGGCGTCGCGCCGGCGATCGCCACCGTCACCGGGTAGTGCTCGCCGAAGTACTCGACGACGAGCTTCGTGCCGACCGTCGCGAACTCCGGCGGCAGGTAGGTCATCAGGAGGTGCTTCCCGACCGACGGTCCGGAGCCGGCCGACGTCACGTACGACCGGCGCCCCTTCGCGTCGAGGATCGAGCGCCCATCGGGCGTGAGGATCGGCTCGCGGCCCAGCATGTACCGCTTGACCCCGGTCGACGAGGTCGGGTCGTCCACCGTCAGCGTGCACAGGATCGCGACCGGACGCCTCGGCCCGCTGCTTCTCGTAGGCCGCCTTGCCCACGAAGTCCGGCGTCCTTGACCGAGGGCCGGGCCATGCCCGCCTCGACGAGGTTGAAGTCCAATTCCAGTTCGGCGCCGTGGGCGCGATAGCCCTTCTCCAGCCGCGCAGTGACCGCGTACGTGCCGATCCCGACGGGAACCGTGCCGTGCGGCTGGCCGGCCTTCCAGAGCGCATCCCAGACCCGGAGCCCCTGCTCCATCGGGACGTAGATCTCCCAGCCGAGCTCCCCGACGTAGCTGATCCGCGAGGCGAGCGTCCGGACGCCATCGATGTCCACGGTCTTGCTGGTGAGGAACGGGAAGCCGGCGTGGCTGACATCCGCGTCCGTCACGGCCGCAAAGGATGTCTCGCGCCCGCGGACCCCACAGCCCGAAGGTGGTCATCGCGCTCGTCAGATCGAACAGCTGGGCGGACCCGTCGGCCGGGAGGCCGTCCACGAAGATCTTCCTGTCCCGCATGCCCATGCCGCCGCCGGTCACGACCCGGAAGTGGTCGTGGGCCAGTCGCATGATCGTCAGGTCGGCGAGGATCCCGCCGGCCTCGTTGAGGAGCGGCGTGTAGACGGTCTTGCCCGGCCGCACGTCGACCTTGTTGACGCACAGCCGCTCCAGCGCTGCGAGGGCGCCCGGCCCCGTCACATCGAAGATCGCGAACGCGGACAGGTCCACCAGGCCGGCCCGGTCACGCATCGCGAGGTGCTCGGCGTTGATGATCGGGCTCCACCATCGGGCATCCCACTCCGCGGCGCGCGGCATCACCCGGTCGCCGTACTCGGCGAGGAGCGGCTCGTTGCTCGCGTACCAGAAGGGCCGCTCCCAGCCGGCCGCCTCGAAGGCCACCGCCCCGAGCTCCGCGTGTCGGACGGCGGCCGGCGACCGCCGGATCGGGCGGTTGCTCTCCCACTGCTCCATGGGGTGGACGATGCCGTAGGTCTTGTTGAAACCCTCGGTGGCGCGGGCACGGATGTGCTGCCAAGTCTTGTGGTGATCGTAGAACCGCGCGATATCGGATCCGTGCGGATCGATCTCCGGCGTGCCGTGGGTCATCCACTCGGCGACGCACTTGGCGATCCCGGGCGCTTCCTTGATCCAGATCGCCGCGACCGACCAGAGGTTCTTGACCTCCGGTGTCTCGCCGATGATCGGGTTGCCGTCCGGCGTCAGCGACAGCAGCCCGTTGATCGCCAGCTTCACCCCGACCGACTCGTCACCGACGATGGACGGGAAGAGCTCGAGCGCGTCTTCGAGCTGCGGATCGAAGTCGTCCTGGGTGAATGGGAGCATCGTCGGCGAGAGCGCCGAGGCCTCGATGGACGGGATGTCGTCCGGGTCCATGAGGATGGTCCGATGCGCGTATGAGCCGACCTCGAAGCCATTGCCGTGCTGCCGCTCGTACATGTTCGTGTCCATGTCGCGGACGATCGGGTAGTCCACCTCTGTCCGGGCGTTGGCGAACATCGGGACGGGCCCGATGTCGATCATCTGGTGGACCGCCGGCGTGAGCGGGATGGACGCACCGGCCATCTTCGCGATGCGCGGGCTCCAGATGCCGCAGGCGATGACCACGACCTCGGTGTCGATGTCTCCCTGGTCCGTGCGGACGCGGGTGACCCGGCCGTTCTCGGTGTCCACGCCGGTGACCTCGACCCCGGCCCCGATCGTCAGGGCGCCCATCTCCTGCGCCGCCTGGCGCATGAGCGTGCCGGCCTGGAGCGAGTCCACGACGCCGACACCCGGGGTGTAGAAGCCGCCGAGGATGATCGTCTCGTTGATGAACGGGACCATGGTCTTGACCTCGGCCGGGGTGAGCAGGCGGACGCCGTCGACGCCCCACGACTTCGAGGACGCCATCCGGCGCTTCAGCTCCTCCATCCGTTCCGGCGTCCGCGCAACCTCGATGCCGCCGCACTCGTGGTACACGCCGAGCTCGCGGTACTGGAGGGCGCTGTCCAGCGTGAACGCGGCCATCTCCTTGTTGTGGTCGGTCAGGAAGATGAAGTTGGAGGCGTGGCCGGTGGAGCCGCCGGGGTTCGGAAGCGTGCCCTTCTCCAGCAGGACGATGTCCCGCCAGCCGAGCTTGGCCAGGTGGTAGGCCATGCTGTTGCCGACGATCCCGGCACCGACGATGACGACCTTTGCGCGCTCCGGCAGCGATGCCATGTGGGTCCCGTCCTCTCCAAGTTCTCTCTACCCGCGCGGGGCGTGCCGCCAAATCGTATCGTTTGACCGGGGCTGGCATCGGAAGCATGAGAGAGCGCCCAAGCCAGACTCAATGACAGCGCTCGGGAGGAACGCGCGTGCGGACACAGGCACGGGTGGTTGTCATCGGCGGCGGTGTTGTCGGGTGCAGCCTCCTCTACCACCTCGCGAAGCTTGGCTGGCGAGACACGCTTCTTCTCGAGAAGAACGAGCTGACGGCCGGCTCCACGTGGCACGCGGCCGGGCTGTGCACGCAGTTCAGCGCCAGCCTGAACATCACGCGGCTCCTCATGTACGGCGTCGAGTTCTACAAGCAGCTCGAGGCCGAGACCGGCCAGAGCGTCGACTTCCGCGAGGTCGGCAGCATCCGCCTCGCGACCGTCCCGGAGCGCCTGGATCACTACCGTGACCAACGGGGCCTCGCCCGGATCGCGGGCCTCCCGTTCGAGATCATCGGTCCGGAGGAGATCGGCCGGCTCTGCCCGATCATGTCGCTCGACAACGTCCTCGCCGGTGCCTGGACCCCGACCGACGGGTACGTGGACCCATCGAGCGTCACGCAGGCGATGGCCAGGGGAGCCCGCGACCTCGGCGCGGAGATCCAGCGCCACACGCCGGTCCGCGCCCTCCAGCAGCTGCCGAACGGCGAGTGGGACGTCGTGACCGACGCCGGGACCGTACGGGCGGAGATCGTCGTCAATGCCGGCGGGATGTGGGGCCGCGACATCGGGAAGCTGGCCGGGGTGGATCTCCCCATCGTGCCCATGGAACACCAATACCTCGTCACGGACGCGATCCCCGACCTCGTGCCGTCCCACCGCGAGATGCCCGTCGTCCGGGACGTCGAGGCCTCGTTCTACGTCCGGGAGGAGGCCCACGGCCTCATCGTCGGGCCGTACGAACGGAACCCGAAGCCCTGGTCCGCCGAGGGCATCCCGCCCGACTTCGGCCAGCAGCTCCTCGCCCCGGACTTCGACCAGGTCGAGGATGTTGTGAGCCTTGCCCGGTCCCGCATCCCGGCTCTCGACACCGTCGGCCTGAAGCAGCTCCTGTGCGGACCGACGAGCTACACGCCCGACGGGAACGCCCTGATGGGCTGGGTTCCGGGGATGCGCAACTTCTTCGTCCTCACCGGCTTCAGCTACGGGATCGTTCAGGCGGGCGGCGCGGGGCGGAACGCGGCCGAGTGGATCGTGGAGGGCGAGCCGGCCGAGGACATGTGGGAGCTCGACGTCCGCCGCTTCGGACCGCATGCCGCCGTCCTTCCGTTCGTCATCTCCCGTGCGAGCGAGGTCTACGAGCGCGAGTACGCGATCCCGTACCCGTTCGAGGAGCTGCCGGCGGGGCGCCCCCTCAAGACGGACCCACTGTACGAACGTCTGGCGGCACGCGGCGCCGTATTCGGGTCCCGCAACGGCTGGGAGCGCCCGATGTGGTTCGTGCCACCCGGCCAGCCTCGCGACGACGAGCCCACGTACCGCGTCCCGGGCTGGCTGCCCTATGAGATCGAGGAGTGCCGTGCGGTTCGGGAGCGGGCCGGCCTGCTCGACATGACGAGCTTCGCCAAGTACGAGGTCCGCGGACCGGGCGCCGAGAGGCTCCTGGACCGGCTCTGCGCGAACCGGTTGCCACAGGTCGGGCGGGCTGCCCTGGCGCAGATGCTGACGCCTCGGGGCGGCATCGAGTGCGACGTCACGATCACGCGCCTCGCGGAGGACCGGTTCTACGTCATCACCGCCGCGGCGACGGAGACCCACGACCTTGACTGGATCGAGCGCCATGCGCCATCCGACGGCAGCGTGGTCGTCGAGAACGTGACGGACAGCTGGGGCGTTCTCATGCTGGCGGGTCCGCGCTCCCGCGAGGTGCTGGGTCCGCTCACCGACGCCGACCTCACGAACCGGGCTTTCCCGTTCATGGGGGCGCAGGACATCGTCGTGGGCTCCGTCCCGGTCCGTGCCCTGCGGGTCACCTACACGGGCGAGCTCGGCTGGGAGCTCCACCATCCGATCGAGCACTCGCGAGGTCTCTACGATCTGCTCACGGAGACGGGCCTGGCCGCCGGGCTGGCGGACATCGGCTATCGGGCCCTCGATTCGCTTCGGCTCGAGAAGGGCTACCGGCTGTGGGGCGTAGACATCACGTCCCAGTGGACGCCACTCGAGGCCGGGCTGGAGCGGTTCGTCCGCTTCGACAAGGGCGACTTCATCGGACGCGATGCGCTCCTCCGGCAGCGAGAGACGGGGATCGCCCAGACGCTCACCTGCCTGACGATCGATCTCGACCCCGGGGATTCGCTCTTCCCCCGCGGTGGTGAGCCGGTGCTGTCAAACGATGAGTTGGTCGGCTACCTGCGTGCCGCCCATCCGGGGCATGCGGTCGGCACCACGATCGGGCTCTCATACCTGCCCGTCCCTCTCGGGGTGCCGGGGACGCGCCTCGAGGTCGAGATCCTGGGCGAGCGGCGCGGCGCCACGGTCGTGGACGCTCCGCTGTACGACCGCGAGGGAGCGCGGATGCGCGGATAGGGGCAAGCGCCCTCCAGATTCGGAGTTCAGGCGTGTTCCGGCTTGACGCACGAGTGTGCGTTGGCCGATCCTCACCCGGTCGGGCCGGCGCTCCCGCACCGAGGGCGTCCCGCGGCGTGCCGAGGGTGGAACGCGTGCAGACCATGCAGACCGACGGCGGCAACGCAGACCAGGCGACCATCGCCGTCCGCGGACTGTGGAAGATCTTCGGACCCGCAGAGCCGAAGATCGCCGGGTCTCCCCTGCTCGAGCTGTCGAGTGCTGAGTTCCGGCTCAAGACCGGCTCCACCATCGCCGTCCGCGACGTCTCGTTCGATGTCCAGCCGGGCGAGGTGTTCGTGGTCATGGGCCTGTCGGGCAGTGGGAAGTCCACCCTCGTCCGATGCCTGACCCGGCTCATCGAGCCGTCGCTCGGCGAAGTGCTGCTTGACGGTGAGGACATCCGGGCAGCGGACGAGAAGCGCCTTCGAGAGCTCCGTCGGCGCCGGTTCTCGATGGTCTTCCAGCACTTCGGGCTGCTCCCGCACCGGCGCGTGATCGACAACGTCGCGTTCGGCTTGGAGCTGCGCGGGGAGCCACGCGATGAGCGCCGAGCGCGGGCTCGCGAGATGTGCGACCTCGTGGGCCTGACGGCCCACCTCGAGAGCTATCCGGACCAGCTGTCCGGCGGGCAGCAGCAGCGAGTGGGCCTGGCTCGCGCGCTGGCCGTTGACCCCGAGGTCATGTTCTTCGACGAGCCGTTCAGCGCGCTCGACCCGCTCATCCGCCGGGACATGCAGAGTGAGGTCATCCGGCTTCATCACGAAGTGGGCAAGACGATGGTGTTCATCACGCACGATCTCGCCGAGGCACTCAAGCTCGGTGACCACATCGTGATCATGCGTGACGGGCAGATCGTCCAGGCCGGCCGGCCGGCCGACCTCGTCGGGGCGCCCGCGGACCAGTACGTTGCCGATTTCGTCCGCGACGTGTCGCGAGCCACCGTGCTGACCCTTCGCTGGATCATGCGCGACCTCCGCCCCGATGATCCGTCCGACGGACCGGAGCTCTCGTCAGACACGATCATCCAGGCCGCGGTGCCGATCGCCATCTCGACCGAGAAGCCCATCCGCGTGACGGAGGGCGGCCGGCTGCTCGGCGTCGTTGACCGGATCCAGATCCTCACGGCCGTCGCCGGTACCGAGGAATCCTGAGATGAGCGCCGCGGCCGCCGCGGCCGGTCGCCTTGTTCCGCCACTCCCGCGCCTTGCCTGGGCGCTCCTCATCGGGGCCGCGGCGACTGCGCTCTACGTGGCCTTCGCCGGTCAGTACACGCTCCCGCACGACAACGACGCCGGGACCTTCGCCCGGATCAACGACATCCGGGAATGGATCGACGCGAATCGCAACACGAACATCATCCTGGTCGTGACGGTCAGCGGGATCCGGCTCGTCATCACCTCGATCTTCGACGTCTTCATGGCCCTGCTCCACGGCCTCTCTTGGGCCGGGCTCACGACGATCGGCGGCGTTCTCGGTTTCTTCGTCGGCGGATGGCGCATGGCTGGCTTGATGGCGACGGGCTTCCTGTCGTTCGGCGTGCTGGGCCTCTGGGAGCGAAGCGTCGATACCCTTGCGCTCACCCTCGCGGCCGTCGTCATCTCCTTGGCGATCGGCATCCCGCTCGGGATCCTGGCCGGCCGATCGGACCGATTCCTGAACGCGATCCGGCCGGTGCTCGACGTGATGCAGATCATGCCGACGTTCGCCTATCTGGCGCCGTTCGCGCTGTTCTTCCTGATCGGCCCGGCGACCGCGGCGATCGTGACCATGATCTACGCCGTCCCGCCCGCGATCCGGATCACGGCGCTCGGCATTCGGGGGGTCCCGACGGCATCGGTGGAGGCGGCGACATCGCTCGGTTCCACGAGCCGTCAGCTGCTGGCCAAGGTCCAGCTCCCGATGGCCCGCCGGACGATCATCCTGGGGATCAACCAGACGATCATGATGGCCCTCTCGATGGTGGTCATCACCGCCCTGGTCGACGCCCCGGGACTCGGCAAGAACATCATCAAGGCCCTCCAGAGCAACGACGTCGGACTGGCCTTCGATGCCGGCCTGGCGATCGTGATCATGGCGATCATGCTGGACCGGCTGACGTCCCGGGCAAGCGAGCGAATGGACCCAGCCCGCCCCGGCGGGCAGGTGACCATCGGGGGCCTCTCGGGGCGATCGGTGGCCATCCTTGCAGCCGGCATCTGCATCGCGGCCGTCGTGGCGGGGACCCTGTTCCTGGGCGGGGGCAGGTTCCCGTCCGAGCTGCACTTCTCCTTCCGCGTCCCGATCAACGACGCGGTCCGCTGGGTCGCCCTCAACATGTACGACGTGACGGAGTGGATGAAGAACGTCACCACGTACGGGCTGATCAACCCGATCCAGGGAGTCCTGACCTCGGCACCGTGGTGGCTCGTCGGCGCGGTGATCGTCAGCACCGCTGTCCTGGTCAGCGGGCCGAGGCCGGCCGCGGTCGCCGCGGTCTGCCTGATTCTCATCGTGGGCCTGGAGATGTGGGAGCACAGCATGGCGACCCTGACCGCGGTCCTGGTCGCCACCGCCATCACCCTCGTGATCGGCCTGATCCTCGGGATCATGTCCGCCCGGAGTGACCGGTTCTCGGCCGTGCTCCGACCACTCCTCGACGCAGCGCAGACGATGCCGGCGTTCGTCTACCTGCTGCCGGCGGTCGCCCTGTTTGGGCCAACCCGGTTCACCGCCATCGTGGCTGCGCTCATCTATGCCGTCCCACCGGTCATCCGGCTCGTGGAGATCGGCGTCCGGACCGTCCCGGTCACCGTTCGCGAAGCGGCGATCGCGGCCGGGGCCACGCCGGGCCAGCTCCTCGCCAAGGTGGAGCTGCCGCTTGCCCGGCCGGCACTCCTGGTGGCCGCCAACCAGGGGATCATCCTGGTCCTGGCGATGGTCGTCGTCGGCGGTCTCGTGGGTGGTGGCGCGCTCGGCTACGACGTGGTTGCCGGGTTTGCCCGGCGCGACTTCTTCGGGGAGGGCCTGGCCGCGGGTTTCGCGATCGTTCTGCTCGGAATCATGCTCGACCGGATCACGCAGGGAGCCGGCACCCGGTCCGAGAGCGCGACCGGCGTGCAACGGCGCGCGGCATGATGACTGGGCTTGGCACGCCGGGGGCGAGGAGCGCACCATACGCCGGTCGGCCAACCGGTTGAGACTCGCGCCGTGGATCATGAGTCGACGGCGCAATAGCGGAGGGACACAGTGAGCAAGAAGAGCAGAATCGGACGGCTGGGGGCAGGCGCGATGGTCGTCGCGCTCGCGTTCGCCGCCTGCGGGAGCTCGGGGACCGAGAGCAAGGGCACCGTCAACATCGCCCTCAACCCGTGGGTCGGGTACACGGCAGACGCCGCCGTGGTGGCCTACCTCCTCGAGACGGAGCTCGGGTACACGGTCGTCCAGAAGGACCTCAAGGAAGATGTCTCCTGGCAGGGCTTCGAGTCCGGCGAGGTGGACGTGATCATGGAGAACTGGGGCCACCCGGATCTCGAGAAGATCTACATCGACGAGAAGAAGGTCGCCATGTTCGGTGGGGACACCGGCAACATCGGGATCATCGGCTGGTACGTCCCAGGCTGGATGGTGGACGAGTATCCGGACATCACCGACTGGAAGAACCTCAACAAGTACGCGGACCTGTTCAAGACGTCCGAGTCCGGCGACAAGGGCCAGTTCCTGGGCACGGACCCGTCCTACGTCCAGTACGACGAGGCGCTGGCGACGAACCTGGGCCTCAACTTCACGGTCATCTTCACCGGCAGCGAGAACGCGACCGTTGAGGCCATCAAGCAGTCGGACGCCCAGAAGAAGCCGCTGCTGCTCTACTGGTGGGACCCGCACTGGATCCACGCCCAGGTGAAGATGGTCCAGATCAAGCTCCCCGAGTACACGGAGGGATGCGCCGACGACCTGGAGAAGGTCGCGTGCGACTACCCCTCCTACACCCTCAACAAGGTCATCAGCACGAAGTTCAACAACGAGGGCGGCGACGCCGCGACCCTCGTGAAGAACTTCAACTGGACGAACGCAGATCAGAACCTCGTCGCCGACTACATCACCAACCAGGGGATGACGGCCGAAGCGGCCGCCAAGAAGTGGGTCGACGACAACAAGGCCACCTGGGAGAAGTGGCTCCCGTAGGCCCTGCCGTATCCATCGCCTGACCTCGAGCCGCCGGCGGGTCGCCCCGCCGGCGGCTCGTTGATTCCCGGGTTATCCACAGAATCGGGCGCGAACGCTTGACGCTCCGCGCCTCGCACGGCCAAGATGGGCGCCGACGATGGCCCGGGGCTGGACGCTCCCCGACCTCGCGGCGTTGCCCCCGAACTCCTGAAGCCAGCTTCGGCGTTCGCGGCACCCCGCACTGGCGGGCGAGTCCGGTGACCAGCCATCGCATTGGAGGGCTCGGCACCCGGCCGTGCTCCGAGTATTGGAGGAGAACTTGACCAGAACCCGCACGCTGCCTCGCCTCATTGTCGGCGGGGCGATCCTAGCGATCGTCGTTGCCGCCTGTGGCGGTGGCGCATCTCAGGCACCGGCGACCACAGCACCCACAGACGCGCCATCGACGGCCGCGACCGAGGCTCCGGTCGATCCGATGCAGACCCTTGTCGATGCCGCCAAGGCCGAGGGCACCCTCTCCACCATCGCGCTCCCGCACGACTGGTGCAACTACGGGGGAGTCATCGAAGGCTTCAAGGCCAAGTACGGCCTCGAGGTCAACGAGCTCGATCCGCTCGCCGGCTCCGGCGACGAGATCGAAGCCATCAAGGCCAACAAGGACAACCCCGGCCCGCAGGCTCCGGACGTCATCGACGTCGGGCTGGCGTTCGGCCCGTCGGCCAAGGCTGAAGGCCTCATCCAGCCTTACAAGGTCGCGACCTGGGATTCGATCCCCGACGACGCCAAGGACGCCGACGGCTACTGGTACGGCGACTACTACGGCGTGCTGTCGTTCGAAGTGAACACGGCCGTCGTGTCCAACGTCCCGAAGGACTGGGCCGACCTGCTCAAGCCGGAATACGCGAACTCGATCGCCCTTCCTGGCGACCCGCTGGCATCCAACCAGGCCATCCAGACCGTCTTTGCGGCGTCGCTCGCCAACGGCGGCTCGCTCGACGACGCGTCGAAGGGTCTCGACTTCTTCAAGCAGCTCAACGACGCCGGCAACTTCGTGCCGGTCATCGCGAAGCCCGGCACCATCGCCTCGGGCGAGACCCCGATCACGGTCCGCTGGACCTACAACGCACTGTCCAACCGCGACGCGTCGGCCGCCTCCGGCGGCCCGGCGATCGAGGTTGTGGTTCCGGCGTCCGGCCGGTTCGCGGGCGTGTACGTCCAGGCGATCAGCGCCTACGCCCCGCATCCGAATGCCGCCAAGCTCTGGATGGAGTACCTGTACAGCGACGAGGGCCAGAACCTCTGGCTGGATGGTTACTGCCACCCGATCCGGTACGAGAACCTCATCGCCACCAACGCGGTCCCGGCCGAGGCACTCGCCAAGCTGCCGGATGTCGCCGGCGCCGTCTTCCCGAGCCTTGATCAGCTCAACGCTGCCAAGGCGCTCATCACCACCGAGTGGCCGAACGTCGTCGGCGCGGTGGTCCAGTAACCAGCGACCAAGACTGAGCCCGATGTCCGGCCCCCGGCCGTGACCGCGCTCTCGATACGCGTGCGACGCCGACCCACGTTCTCGTGGGTCGGCGTCGTGCCGTTCTTCCTCTTTGCGTTCGCCGCCCTGGCCCTGCCGCTCGGCTTCCTGGTCATCGGCAGCTTCCAGGACACGGCCGGCAACCTCACCCTCCAGAACTACGCGGACCTCAGCTCGGGCACCATCCCGGTCGCGTTCAGGAACAGCATCGAGATCAGCCTCGTGACCGCGGTCGGCGGCGGGTTCTTCGGCTTCCTGCTCGCGTGGGCCGTGATCATGGGCGGCCTGCCATCCTGGATCCGGTCCGCCGTCATGACGTTCTCCGGCGTCGCCTCGAACTTCGCGGGCGTTCCGCTCGCCCTCGCCTTCGTGTTCACCCTCGGCAATCTCGGGTTGGTCACGAAGTTCCTGTTCGACACGTTCGGGTTGAGCCTGCGCCAGGATCTCGGGTTCACGATCTACAGCAAGACCGGCATCGAGATCGTGTACTTCTACTTCCAGTTCCCGCTGATGATCCTGATCATCGCGCCCGCCCTCGATGGCCTTCGCCGGGAGTGGCGCGAGGCGTCCGAGAACCTGGGTGCATCGGCCTTCCAGTACTGGCGCCACGTGGCCCTGCCGATCCTGACTCCATCGATCCTGGGCACGATGATCCTGCTGTTCGGGAACTCATTCGGGGCCCAGGCGACCGCGTTCCAGCTCACCGGTGGCACCATCGAGATCGCGACGATCGCCATCGGCCGACAGATCCGCGGCGATGTGCTTCATAACCCGGGCCTGGGCTACGCGATGGCCATGGGCATGGTCATCGTCATGTCGGTGGTGATCGTGGCCTACACGTGGCTGCAGCGGCGCTCGGAACGGTGGCTGCGCTCATGAAGGGCGGCGGACGCCGGCCTGGCTCGCTCGTGGCGTGGGTGATCCTCCTGGCCGGGATCGTCTACTTCATCGTGCCGCTCATCGCAACCTTCGCATTCTCGCTCCGCCCGACACCGATGACGCTGGCCTACGAGAACGTCCTGGCCGACCCGAAGTTCTCGGGCAGCCTGCTGTACTCGTTCACGGTGGCGATCATCACCATCTTCGCCTCGCTGGCGATCATCGTCCCGACCGCGTTCTGGGTCCGCCTCAAGGTCCCGCAGCTGCGCACCGCGGTGGAATTCGTGACCCTCATGCCGTTCATCATTCCCGCGGTCATCCTGGTGTTCGGGATCATCCGCGTGTACAGCGCCAAGCCGTTCGTGTTCACGGCGACCGAGTTCGGATCGGACGCGCTGCTCGTCATGGCGTACGTCGTGCTGTCGTTCCCGTACATGTACCGGGCCGTGGACACGGGGCTCGCCTCGATCGATGTTCGCAGTCTCACGGAAGCGGCCCAGAGCCTGGGGGCCGGCTGGCCCCGGATCATCGTCCGGGTCATCCTGCCGAACCTCCGGACCGCCCTGCTTTCTGGGGCGTTCCTGACCTTCGCCATCGTCGTCGGCGAATACACCATTGCCAGCTTCCTGGCCCGCAACAATCAGTTCGGGGTCTACCTCTCGCTTCTGGGGCAGAACAAGGCCTTCGAACCCGCGGCCGTGTCGTTGATCAGCTTTGGGCTGACATGGCTGGCCATGATCGTCATCGCCCTCATCGGCCGCGGCAGCCGCGACCGGGTCACCGTTGTCGGCGCCCGCTGAGCCAGGAGAAGACCGCCCGATGAGCTTCCTTGAACTGACCGGCATCCAGAAGCACTTCGGGTCCGTCGCTGCCGTCGAGGACTTCAACCTCGCGGCAGAAAAGGGTGAATTCGTCAGCTTCCTCGGACCGTCGGGTTGTGGCAAGACGACGACGCTCCGGATGATCGCCGGTTTCGAGATCCCCACCGCAGGAACGATCATGCTTGACGGCGGCGACATCACGCACCGGCCGCCCAACCGCCGGAACGTCGGGATGGTGTTCCAGTCCTACGCGCTCTTCCCGAACATGAACGTCGCCGATAACGTGGGCTTCGGGCTCAAGGTCCGAAAGCGGCCGTCGGATCAGATCAAGAAGCGGGTCGGCGAGCTCCTCGAGCTCGTCCACCTCGGCACCATGGGGCCGCGCTACCCCTACCAGCTATCGGGCGGCCAGCAGCAGCGCGTTGCCCTCGCGCGCGCCCTCGCCTTCGAGCCCGAGGTGCTCCTGCTGGACGAGCCGCTGTCCGCCCTCGATGCCAAGATCCGCGTCTCGCTCCGCCAGGAGATCCGCGCGATCCAGCGCCAGTTGGGCATCACGACGGTCTACGTGACCCACGACCAGGAGGAGGCTCTCTCGCTGTCCGATCGGATTGTCGTGATGAGCGAAGGCCGGATCGAGCAGATCGGAACGCCGTTCGAGGTCTACAACTTCCCGACGACCGGCTTCGTAGCCTCGTTCGTCGGCACGCTCAATGTCCTGCCCGCGGCCGTCGTGGATGCGGGCGCGGGTCGGCTGAGCGTCGGCGGCCAGGAATTCCGGATCTCGCGACCGGTCGAGGCGCGCGCCGGCGAGACCATCAGCCTGGCCCTCCGGCCGGAGATGGTCATGCTGGGCACCGGGCCTGAGGGCTCCAACGTCCTGCGCGGCACCGTCGCGGACGTGAGCTTCCTGGGGTCCATCGTACGGATGCGGATCCGGATCGCGGACGGCGTCGTCGTGACCCTGGATGTCTTCAACGAGCCGACCCTCGTCCTCCCGCAGCTCCAGGAGTCCATCACGATCTCCTTCCCGGCTGAGGGTCCCCTCGTCCTCGAATCCGTGCCCGTCGCCGGCCCGGACCTGCTCGCCGCGGAGGCGTGAGCGGCGGGTCCACCGCCGGACGGATCACGAACATGCTTCGGCCCGGGCACCCACTCGCCGGCATGGAGCTGGCCATCTTCGACAAGGACGGCACGCTCATCGAATTCCACGTCATGTGGAGCGATTGGGTTGGCGCACTCGCCGATGAGCTTGCCGGCGCCCACGGCGCCCGCCTGGACGAGATCGTCTACCGAACGATGGGCGTTGATCCGATGACGGGACTCGTACTGCCCCATGGAGCGCTCGCGGCGACACCGATGGCCCGGCTCAGGTCGGCCCTGGTTGAGGCCCTCGTGGACGAGCGGATCTCCCGGAGCGAGGCGGAGCGGATCGTCCGGCAGGCCTGGCACAGCCCGGATCCGGTGACGCTCGCGCGTCCGGTCACGGATCTGCGGGTGCTGTTCACGGCGCTCCGAGCCGCGGGAACGCGGATCGCTGTGGCGACGAGCGACGACCGGGAGCCGACAGAGCGGACACTCGCCCATCTCGGCGTGGCCGACCTCGTGGAGGCCGTCGCGTGTGCCGACGACGGCCGGCCGGTGAAGCCCGAACCCCACGCGGTGGCCTGGCTGTGTCGCACGGTGGACGTCCCAGTGCACCGTGCGGCGGTCATCGGCGATTCGCCGGCCGATCTGCGGATGGGCCGAGCCGCCGGCGCCGGCGTCGTGGTGGGCGTCCTGACCGGCGTCGGGGATCGCCGGACGCTCCAGGCCCTCGCGGACGTCGTCATCGACTCGATCGAGGACCTCCTCCCGACTCCCGCCTGAGCCTCGCCTGACGGTCGTCCGAGGGCTTCGTCACGGCCGTTCGGGCGCCGCCTGCCGCAACTGGACCCGTACTCCCTTCCTATTCCTGCCGGTTCGGTTGCCGCCTACATTGGGGCGGTGCGGGCCAGTGCGCGCGCGCACCACCGGTTCTCACGCGCGATCCTGACCCGTCACGACCGACCCGAGGTAGCCCGAGCCGCATGGCACTCGCCGCACGAGGTGATCCGGACAAGGCGCCGCTCAAGGTGCCGAAGGCGACTGCGCCTGCGAAGGCGACCGCGCTGCCGGGCGACCCGCATGACATGGCCGCCGGTGGGAACATCCTGCGCCGGCTGGCGGCCGACGTCTCCAGCACCCAGGACCCCGCGACCCTGTTCGACGAAGTCGTCGAGGACTCCTTGCGGATCTTCCATGCAGACCGGGCGGCCATCGGCCTGTGGCACATCGAGCGGGGGCAACCGCTCGACATCGTGGCTGCGCGGAACATCCCCGAGGAGGCGATCGCCGTCCTCCGGAAGCTGTCGCCGGAAACCGACATCGCGGGATGCCGAGCGCTGCGGGCCGGAACCATCCGCATCGTCGAGACGACGCATCCCGACATCGATCCCAGGTTCCAAAAGCTGTACCGCCGGCTCGGGATCGTCACGGCCTGCTTTGTCCCGATCGTCTTCCGCGGTGAACCACTGGGTCTCATCGCGCTGTACCACGACCGCCCGTACGAGTGGGAGCCCGACGAAGTCTCGCTGGCAGGCAGCTTCGCCGACACCATCGCCACGGCCGTCGGCAACGCTCGCCTGGTCGAATCCGTCCAGTCCCTCGCTGCACGCCTGCGGGCAGTCCAGGATCTCGGGACCCGCCTGAACGGCCTCACCGACGTGAAGATGATCGGCGAGGCGATCGTCGCCGAGGCCAGCTCGCTCATCACCTTCGACACGATCCGCATCTACCAAGTCGACCAGCCGACGGCGATGTGCGAGCCCGTCGCCTTCCAGGGCACGTTCATGGGCACGACGGAGCCAACCCCGGACATGCTCCGTGTTCCCGTTGGCACAGGGCTGACGGGCTGGGTTGCCGCCCACGGCGAGGCGCTCATCGTGGCCGACGCTCATGCGGACCATCGGAGCGTCGTGGTGGGTCGCCTTGAGGGCCCCGAATCGATGCTCGTCGTCCCGATGTCGTTCGAGGGAACGGTCCGCGGCGTCATCGTCCTGTCTCGTCTCGGGGTAGCGCAGTTCGGCCCGGACGATCAGGCGATGCTCGAGATCTTCGCCGGGTATGCGGCGCAGGCCATGGTCAATGCCGAGCGCCTCGAGCAACTCCATTACCAGCAGGGCGAGATGGAACACCAGCTGGCGAGCCAGCGCCAGCTCCTGGCGGTCAACGAACGGCTGATGTCCACGCTCGACGCGTCGGGCGTCCTGGAGCTGATCGCCGACTCGCTCAAGGCGGTCGTGAGCTACGACGCACTCACGATCTACCGTGTCGATCACGAGCGCCAGATCCGCCGTCCGGTCATCTCCCGTGACCGTTTCGCAGAGGCCATCCTCGATTACGAGGCGCCGCTCGGGACGGGGATCACGGGATGGGCGGTGGAGCATGCCGAGGCCGTCCTCGTCAACGACGCCATCAACGATCCGCGCTCGGTCCAGATCCCCGGAACGCCGGTGGAGCCGGAGTCGCTCATCGTGGTCCCGCTCATCGCCCAGGGCGAGGTCCTCGGCACGCTGAACATCGCCCGAATCGGCGAGGTGGATGCCCACTTCTCGGAGAACGAGTTCGAGCTGACCAAGCTCTTCGCTGCCCAGGCGACCGTCGCCCTGCGAAACGCCGAGGCGCACGGCGAGGTCAGGGTCCAGGCAGAGCGAGACGCGCTGACCGGCCTTCGAAACCACGGCTCGTTCCAGCGTGAGTTCAGCGCTGCGATCGAGGAAGCCGGTGCTCAGCCACTCGCCGTCCTGATGATGGATCTCGACCGGTTCAAGGCGTACAACGACACCCTCGGCCATCCGGCCGGCGACATCCTCCTGGCCGACGTCGCGCGGGCCATCGAGGCATCCACGCGGAACAGCGACCGGGTCTATCGATACGGTGGCGACGAGTTCGCGGTCCTCCTCCCCGACGTAGGCCGGGAACGCGCCGAGGAAGTCGCGGACCGGATCCGTGCGGCCGTTCAAGGCACTCGCGATCCGGGCTCGGGACCAGTGGTCACCATCAGCGTCGGCATCGCCTGCTACCCGGACGATGGGGCGACCAAGGACGCGCTGATGGAGACCGCGGACACGGCCCTGTACGTGGCCAAGGGTACGCGCCTCCGT
This sequence comes from uncultured Chloroflexia bacterium, assembly GCA_963697415.1. Taxonomy (GTDB): domain Bacteria; phylum Chloroflexota; class Limnocylindria; order Limnocylindrales; family CSP1-4; genus UBA5189. Next base: position 1,128,465 of record CAVONW010000003.1, on the reverse strand, counting down.
GGGCGGGGCCAGGACCCATTCGTGGATGCGCTGGACGAGGCGGCCGTCGCTCTTCTGGCCGGGGAAGGCTCAGCCGATTTCCTCGAGATCATTCTCGCCCGCGCAGCGCGGTTGCTCGGGACCGAGCATGCCTATCTCTACCTGCTCCAGCCGAACGGAACGCGATTAGAGATGCGCGCAGGCCTCGGGCTGTACGACGCCTACCGGGGCTACACGATGCCCATCGGCACGGGTGTCGCAGGCGTGGTCCATCGGACCGGTCGTCCCTTCGCCGTGGGCGACTACGACGCGTTTGCCGGCCACCTGCCCGCTTTCGCCGGAAGGGGGATTGGGGCAGTCCTTGGCGTCCCTCTCACCTCGCAGGGCCGCGTCGTCGGGGTGATCGGATTGTCGTCCGAAACAACCGGGCGAGCGTGGAGTGAGGTCGAGATCGGCACGGTTAGCCGGTTCGCGCAGCTGGCCTCGATCGGACTCGAAAACGCCCGGCTCCAGGAAGCCGCGCTCAGCCGCCCGACCGATCCGGTGACCGGGCTGCCGACGCGCGAGCATCTCCTCGCATCGATCGAGCGGACGCTGCGCCACAACGACCAGCAAGACAGCGCACCGGCGACCGTCTCGATCCTGCTCCTCGACTTGGATCGGTTCAAGGTCATCAACGAGAGCCTCGGGCACGAGGCAGGGGACCGCGTCCTGGCCGAAGTCGGACGGCGGATCGGATCGGTGCTCAGCGAGACGGATGTCGTGGCCCGGCTCGGCGGCGACGAGTTCGGGATCCTCCTGTGCCCCGCGGACGAGGATCGCGCCGCAGCCGTCGCCGGCCAGGTCCTGGACGCGTTGAGCGTCCCGGTCGAGGTCGATGGCCGTCATTGGTTCGTCTCGGCAAGGCTGGGTTTCGTCGTCGGGACGCCGGGCAGCGCGAGCGCCGGGGACCTGCTCCGGGAGGCCCAGGTCGCGCTCATCCAGGCCAAGGGGGACCCCACGGCACGGGTGGCCCGTTTCGATCCTCTGCGTGGCCACGTGGCGCTGGAGCGGGTTGACCTGGAGGCGGACCTGCGACTGGCCATCGTGCGGGACGAGCTCGTGATCCACTACCAGCCGATCATCGATCTCCGGACGGAGCGCATCGTCGGCTTCGAGGCACTCGTCAGGTGGCAACATCCCGTGCGTGGTCTGGTCGAGCCGATGGCCTTCATCCCCCTGGCGGAAGAGACGAACCTGGTCATTCCGCTGGGGGCGATCGTGCTCGAGAAAGCTTGCCGTCAGGCCCGCGCGTGGCGCGACGAGTGGCCGAGCGAGCGGCTCGTGGTGAGCGTCAACCTCTCGCCGCGCCAGTTCGCCGATCCCGGCCTGGTTGAGTCGATCGAGGCGATCCTCCTCGAGACCGGTCTCGAGCCGTCGGCGCTCGAGCTGGAGATCACGGAGACCGCGGTCATGGACCGGTCAGAGATCAGCCTGCGCGCCCTCACGGACCTTCGCGCCCTCGGCGTCCGCCTGGTGCTCGACGACTTCGGCACGGGCTACTCGTCGCTGTCGTATCTCCGCCACCTGCCGCTCGACGCGATCAAGGTCGATCGCTCGTTCGTGACCGAGCTGGGCGAGGGCGACCCGAACGTCGCGATCGTTCAGGCCGTGCTCTCACTCGCCCATGGCCTGGGCATCACGGTCGTGGCCGAGGGCATCGAGACGCCGAGTCAGGCGCAGCGGCTTCGGGACATGGGCTGCGACCTCGGCCAGGGCCACCGATGGTCGCGGCCCGTTGCTCCCGAGGGGGCGACCGACTTCCTCGTCGAGAGGGTGGCTCAGCGGCGGGTGCCGAGCAGCCGGAGCAGGAACAGGAACAGGTTGACGAAGTCGAGGTAGAGCGAGAGGGCGCCCAGGACCGCAGCCTTCTCGACAGACCCGGTCTGGACCACCAGCGCTCCCGACGCGATCCGCTGGGTGTCGTACGCGGTGAGCGCGGTGAAGATGACGACGCCGACCAATGAGATCAGCCAGCTGAGTGCTCCGCTCGGGAAGAACACGCTAATGAGCGAGGCGACGATGAGTCCGATCACGCCCATCATCAGCGTCCCCCGGAGCCCGGCCAGGGACCGCTTCGTAACGACGCCGTAGAGCCCCGCGGCACCGAACATCGCGGACGCCGACAGGAACGCGGTCGTGACCGATTCGCCCGTGTAGAGCGAGACGATGACCGCCATCGTGAAGCCGAGTGTCGTCGCGTAGACGAAGAACAGGCCGAGGGCAAGGGTGGCGCTCATCTTGCGAATGCCCAGCCCGATCGCCCACACGAGCGCGAGCTGGCCGAAGAAGATCGGGAGCAAGAGGTCTCCGACACGGGCCAGGACCGCGTCGTTCGTCCCCACGACGTAGGCGACGCCGGCCGTGAGGAGCAGCCCGGCGAACATCCACAGGAACGCCTGACTGAGGAGCGCGGCCCCGATCGCCGGGGACGGGCGGAGCCCTGCCTGGGTCGTCGATGTGGTCGATGTGGTCGGGAAGCTCACTGCTTGTCTCCTGTCGGTTCGGTCTTCTGGGCTCGTGCGGCCCGCGCAACCCGGGCGGGCGTCGCCGTTCGCGATTCAGCCGCTTCGGCGGCCCGCGCGAGGACCCACACGAGGTCCGCGAGCCGGTTCAGGTACGGGATCAGGTATGGCCCTGGCACGAGGCCATCGCGGGCCAGACCCACCGCGCGGCGCTCGGCGCGTCGGAGGATCGTTCGGGCGAGCTCGAGGGCTGCGCTCGTGATCGTCTCCCCGGGCACGACAAACTCGGTCGGAAGCGTGATCGACGCCTCGGCCTCTACGAGGACCCGCTCAACGTCGGCGAGCATGGCCGCCGAGACGCGCGTCCGGCCGTCCTCCAGGCGATCCCAGGCGGCGGGGTTCGTCGCGAGCTCCGCGCCGACCACGAACAGCTCGCGCTGGAATCGGAGGATCAGGTCGCCCAGCCCGCCGAGGGTCGGTGACAGCGTGCCGATCCGGCGCTTGACCCCGAGATTGGCCCGGGCGAGCCCGAGTGCCGCGACGGCTTCGTCGATCGTGCCGTAGGCCTCGGTCCGCGGGTCGTCCTTGTCGATCCGATCGCCGCCGAACAGCAGACCGGTCGTGCCATCGTCACCACGGGTGGTGGCAATGGCGGAGTCGAGGGTTGAGCGCCCGCTCACCACATCAGGCCGGCGTCGCGGGGATCCCACCGCTCCGCCAGCAGGGTCACCTTGACGGGGTGGTCAACGACGGACTCTGCCTGCTCCTTGACCTGCGCGATCATCGAGCCGGCATACGGGCAGAACGGTGTGGTCAGGATCATCTTGACCTCGGTCTCGTCCTTGCCCAGGATCACCTGCTTTATGAGCGCAAGCTCGACGACGTTCATCCCGATCTCAGGGTCCACGACGGCCCGAAGCGCGTCAAGAATGGCGAGCTCGGTCGCCCGGCGCTCCGCGTCGAACACGGGGGCGGGGGTCGCGTCGGCGTGGTCGCCGAGCCGCACTCGCGGCGGGGGTCTCGGCGGCGGTTTCGACGGGGGTGGCGTTGTCTACGGCGTCGGTCATGGCAGGGGTAGGGCGCTCCGATATGAAGCGAGAGCGTATCACCAGATCGCGCTACGCCCGCCGGGCCGGTCGCCAACGGCGCTGGATCACGCACGACCCGGGCGTGCTCCGTGCTCTTGAGCCCGGGAGCAGGAGACCGTTTCGCGTTCGAGCGTGGACCTACTCGAATGTCGAGTCCGTGGCGCCTAGAACGGCACTTCGCAACGTGGCCGGCGCCGCGTATGTGACCAGGAGTGTCTCCAAATCGGTGAGCGCCGCCGTGACGTCCTGCCCGGCGGTTTCGTGATGGCCCTCGACTGTGACAAGGATCTCGGTCGTGTCCTCCCGCGCGGCGCTCCCAACGCTCTGCCGCCAGCACCAGCGCCGGGCGCTCACGACATCGGCCGCGTCGGCGAAGATCACCTCGCCGGGTTCCGGGTGCTCGGTCTGGCTGGCGCCGAGGTCGGCCCAAGGCTCGTCACCCCGGGCGAATCGGACGGTCGTGCCGCCCGAGATCCCGCGCAGGTCGAAGACCGCGACGGGTAGCGCGTAGCGGATGCTCACGAGGTTCGCGAGATCCACGAGGGTCCCGATGGACGGCAGTTCGCCCTGCTTCGTCAGGCGTCGCAGGAGTGCCTCGGCCGCCGAGCGGTACTGCGTCGGATCGACACCGAAACTGCGGAAGACCCTGCGCCAGGCCGCCAGCGCGGGCAGCTCGCTCAGGGGCGTCTCGCCGATCCTCGTCAGGACCGCGAGTGACTCGTCGTGGAAGGATGCGGCGAGCAGGGGCGACGTCGGGTCGTTGTGGACGCCGGTCGCATGGATGACGCCACCGACGACCGCCGGGAAGCGCTCGATGATGGCCGGGTCATAGCGAAACAGAGCCACGCGACGAGTTTCGCATACGAGACGCCTCATACTCGATCCGTGATCCATATCGGACCGCGACTGCACGTCAGGCGGCGGGTTCCTGGCTACTCATGCTGCGACGACGACGTGACTGGCGTGACCAGCCCTCACGCTCGATCTCGCCTGCTTTCGCATGGAGTACCGCCATGTCCGGCCTGTCTGTACCCCGCCGGGTCGCCCTTTCGCTGATCCTCGCCGCCGCTTCGTGGGGCATCGGGACCGCCATTAGCAAGCGCGCCGTCCTCGAGTTCCCACCGCTCACCCTGCTGCCGATTCAGCTCGCGGTGAGTCTCGTGAGCCTCGCACTGATCATGCGCTGGCGCGGGGAACACCTCCGCGCCGGGTCCGTGCCCGCCCTCCTTGGGCGGCTCGGCCTCCTGAACCCGGGGCTTGCCTACGCGCTCAGCCTGCTCGGGCTCGTGCAGATCACGGCGAGCCTGTCTGTGCTCCTGTGGGCCGTGGAACCTCTGATGATCCTGGTCCTCGCTGCACTGTTCCTCTCGGAGCGCGTGGGTCGAGCGGTCGTCCTTCTGTCCGCCGTCGCGATCGCCGGCATGACCCTTGTCCTGTGGGCCCGGGCGGAGGTGGTCACGTGCTCGGCGTCCTTCTGACGCTCGCGGGGGTCGGGTCATGTGCCGTCTACTCCGTCGTGACTCGGCGGTGGCTCTCGACGGCGGGCTCGACCATCCAGGTCGTCGTGGTCCAGCAGGCGTATGCGCTCGTCTTCGCCGTGCTCGTCCTCCTCGGCGTCGCGCTGCTCGGCGGTCGTGTCTGGCCGACCTCATTGTCGGTAGAGGGCGCCCTGAGCGTCGCAGCCTCAGGCCTCATCTACTACGGGCTCGCCTACTTCTTCTATCTCTACGGCCTTCGACACGTCCCGGCGTCGATCGCGGCCGTCTCGTTCTACCTGATCCCGGTCTTCGGGATCGCAGCGGGCTCCCTGCTCGGCGAGCGATTCGACGGGCGCCAGTGGATCGGCGCGGCAGTCGTGATCCTGGCGGTCTCGATGGTCGCCTGGCGGACCTCGAGAGCGGTGACGGAGGCCAGCGTCACCAATTCGAGCTGATCGCGGATGCCATCTCGTATGGTCGATTGGCGTGCCGGCCTGCGGCCCTGCCCCGGCCTGCGGCCCTGCCCCGGCATGGCGCTGGCAGCGTCATTTCTGGAGTTTCCGACCCATTGGGGGACTGGACGGGGGCAGCGCGGCGCTCGTCGGCGGGCTCGCCAAGCGCGCACCGCGCGTGCCCGTGCTCGGAGCGAGCGTGCCCGTGCTCGAACGCGCGACTCGGAGTGCTCGGATCTCGATGTGGACCGGCCGCTCTGAGCGCGACCGGGCCTCCGGAGCGTGCCCTGGCCCCGAGATCCCCTACGAAACCCCGGATTTGACGGTGGCAGCGTCACGGGCCGGGTCCTCGCGGCCGGAAGCCTTCGCCGCGGCCGACCGGGTTGGGGCCACGCCCGCCCGAAGTGGCGGCGTCGCCCGAGCTCGCTTGGTGTTCGGGAATGTCACCCGCTCGGCGGACTTCGTTGATCGTATCCGGACGCAAGAACAGGTCCATTTGACTGGCGTCGCCCGGAGCCCTTGACGATTGCGATCCGGCCCGCTCCGAGCCGAGGCCGCGAGGATGGAGGTCCATCCAGGACGTCGCTCTAGAGATCGCGGACCATGTAGACGATATCGCCGCGATCATCCGTGACGCTGTGGTCCCGGTGGAACCCGATCTTCTCGAGGACCCGCAATGACGCCGTATTCCATGACCCCACGGTCGACCAGAGCCGGCGTCGACCAGTCGCAGCTGCTGCAGCCACGAGAGCTTGTGCCGCTTCCGTGGCATAGCCGTGCCCGTGGAACCGCCGAAGCAACTCGTAGGCGATCTCCGGTTCATCCAGGCTGCAACGCCCCACGATGAGCGCGCAGTAGCCGATCGCGTCGCCTTCCGCGCGACGACAGATCGCGAGAGCACCGATCCCGACCTCAGTCGTGAGATCCCGGAATCGCGCGAGGCGCGCCGTCGCCTCTTCGAGCGTCGGCATCTCCTCCCCACGTTCGCCGACCAGTTCGCGGTACCAGGCGGCGTCGCGCTCGTCGCGGAGCCGGAGGGTCAGCCGCTCGGTCTCGATGGACAGCGCCATCGGTTTCCAAGTCACGGTTTCACGGTACAAGGTTCAATCCCGGCGACGAACGCGCGTCAACAACCCAGGGCGGCGCACGCATCGCGCGGACACCGTGCCGGGGCGGTGGCAGCACCACCAAGTCGCTTGGCGTGCCGTCCCGCGACGGCCCTTGCGTCGAAGCCAGCGAGCTAGCGGGACTTCACCACGATGCCGGGTGCGCGGTACTCCTCGGGCAGGTCTGCCGCCTCGGCGTCCGTGTAGCCGGGCCCGGCCAGGGATCCGTCCGGCTCGAAGAACTCCGGATATCGATCCCGGTGCGCGGCGGCGTAGGTGTATGCCGCGGCGATCCCCATCCGCTTCAGCTCGGGGTGATCCTTGATGAGCTCGGTCAGACCGTACCCGTTTCGACGCAGCTCCAGGAGTTGGCGGACGGTCAGGCGAGATCCGTAGCAGAACGGCTCGCCGTTCATGACGAGCGGGTCCTGCTGGACCCACTTGATCGTCATCCTCAAGCTCCCTTGTAGATGAAGGCGATGAACGCGTTCCGCTTTCGAGCATCACCGCCCAGACGGCGATGCCAGCGCAGCGCGGCGACGGCCGCATCGATGGCCGCGTCGATGGCCGGGATCGCGACCGGAGAGGCGGCAGTCACCGCCCCGACGCGCAATCCCTCGCACAGGGCGATCACGTCGTCCATGGGGACGCGGCGCTTCCGATAGCGGGGTGCGAGGTTCTCCGCGAGCCCGCCCATGACCGACGGATCGGCACTCGCCACGGCGGTCGCCAGCCGATCGGCAAGGGCCGCGGTGTCTGCCAGAAGCTCGCGCAGGGCGAGGTCGCTGTAGCGACCACGGAACTCAGGATCGGCGTCGATCGCCCGCTCGAGGGCGCGCGTCGCGAGGCGTGTCGCGGCAGTGCGGATCGCGGCCGCGTCGGCGGAATGACCGGCCGTCAGGTCGCGGGGCGGGAGACCGAGCGAAGGGTGGCTCACGAGGCCGAAGTCTAGCGCTCCGGTGCGGCCCACGTCACCGGCCGAATGGCTCCCGTACGATGACCAAGTGAGTCCACCCACGGCCGAGTCGCCGCCCGAGCCACCCGAGCCGCGCCGCCGCGAACCGGGCGAGCCGGCGCGCCCGACCGAACGCGCGCGTGCCCCTGTCCTCGACCATCCGCCCTCGGATCGATACGCGAATCCATCAGTGCGCGTGGGCGGCACGGCGGCCGCAGCGGCGGCGCAAAGCCGGCCTCGGATGCCCCGTCGCCCACTCGTGGCCGCGCTGCTCGTTGCGCTCGTGGGCGCCGCCGGCCTGACCGTGATCCTCGGCCTCTTCCTGGCCACGGCCGGCACGTTCGTGGTCAGTGGCCTCGGGGGAGCGTCAATCGGCGTGCTCATCGCCTCGGCTGCGGTCCCGGGAACGGTCTCGCGCGGGAGTCCGACTGCGGGAGCAGCTGGGATCGGCCCTGCGCCCCTGAGCCGACCCGACGCCGAGCGCCTGGCCGTCGCCATCGCGGCGGGCATGATCGTCCTCGCCGGGCTCGGCGTATGGATCGTTGCGCGCGCCGAGGGCGGGGTCATGGACCCACTGTCCTACCTGTGGACGACGTTCGGGCTCGGGCTTCCCGCCCAGGCGCTGGTCGCGGTCCTCGCCGCCGCGTGGGGAGCCGCCAACGGCCCCATCCGCTGGCGCGCATGAACGGGCAATCCGGCACACCCGCGGGGATTCGATTTCGCCGTCCCGTGGAGGCGGATTACCCGGGCATCGCGGCCGTCGTCGATGACTGGTGGGACGGCCGCGTCCTTCACGGGCTCCTGCCGAGACTGTGGTTCCGGCACTTTGCCGGCACGTCCTGGCTGGCCGAGACGGACGGCCCCGATGGTCCAGGACGGCCAACCACGCGTCGTCGGGTTCCTCGTGGGCTTCGTGTCCCCCGGGGATCCGGGCGTCGGCGTCATCCAGGCCGTGGGCGTCGATCCGAACCATCGCCGTCTCGGGATCGGGCGCGCCCTCGTCGAGCACTTCGTCGAGGATCTGCGGGCTGCGGGCGGCTCGACCGTCGAAGCACTCGCGTGGCCGGACAACCGGCGAGCGCTCCATTTCCTGGCCGCGCTCGGCTTCGAGCCAGACACCGGCCCAGGGTCTCGCGCCCTCTACGGAATCCCGGCCTTCGAGGGCTACGACTTCGGCACGGAGGACCGCGCCCGGTTCCTCAGGAAGGTCTGACGAGCTCGGCGACGATCGACGATGGCGATCGTGCCTCCGCGAGGAGCCGCCCGAATCGCGTCGCCCGGTCCGCCTCAGAAACACTGTCGAGCCAGCGGGCGAGGAGCTGCTCGCCCTCGCGGTAGACGAACACGTACGTGCGCCAGAGCGGATGCTCGATGAACGAGAGCGACTTCTCCGCTCGATCGCCGGTCATCAGGCCGACGCTCATGAGGTAGTCGGCGACGTCCGCGTGCGAGCGGCCCTCGGAATGCCGGAGTAGCGCGGCGTTGCCCCTGATCCCGCGAAGCACGCGTCGCGCCCGACCGATCGCGACCTGCGCCGCCGCGATGTCGTGCGCCGCGAGCGCGTCGGCCGCGAGCGGCAGGCCGGCCGCGTGGATGACTTCCTCGATGAGCGCGGCCTCATCGGCCGGCGCCACGGCGAACCGGTAGCCGAGGTCGGCCAGCCCCTCGTGCAGGAGGCACTCCGGGGTGTTGATGGAGAGGAGCGTCAGCTCGGCCCTGCCCTGGCCGTCGACCAGCCGGGCTTCCTTCGTTGCCGCCTCGAGGTGGTGGCCGGGGTAGGTCTCATGGGCGACGGTGTGGATCAGGTCGCCGACCCTGACCGGGAGATCCAGGTTGATCTCGACCCGTGACCGCCGGCCGCCCTCGTACCAGTTGTAGCCGGACCATGGCCGATCCCGGACCATCGAGATCCGGGCGCTCTCCCCGTCCGGCAGGCCGAACAGCTCGTCGGCGCGGGCACGGAAGATGGTGGCCAGGTGGTCCGAGGCCGCGGGCACGCGCTCCGGATGGATCGTCAGGGCCGCGTCCCAGGCGGCGAGCCGCTCGTGGAGTGGGCCGTCGCCGGGCAGCAGGGTCCGCAAGGTCTGCCCCGGCCGCCCGGAAGATCGCGTCATCGATGCGCGGCATGACATGGTCGAAGTAGCGCGCGACGAGCGCCTCGTACGGGATCTCCTCGCCTGCCGTCTCGCGCGCCTGGGCCTCGAGCGCAGCGAGCTGGGCGCGCAGGAACTCCCGCCGCCCAGGATCCTCGACCTCCGCGGGCAGGCGCTCCAGGAGGGCCAGCTGCGTCCTCGGTGAGTCGGGCGGGCGGGCGGAGGGACTCCATGTCCGCCGCGGCCTTCAGGTCCGCGGGGCCGTAGTACGCATCAACGAGCCCGGGCCGATGCTGGTCCAGCCGGAGGGCGAGCAGCAGGTAGTCGCGGGCAATTGGATCTGGGGCGGGCACGGTCCGGGTGCCGCCGACGGCGGGAACGCGATCCGTCATCCCGCCGTCGAGCCCGTTGGTCCCGCCGCCGATCCCGTCGTTCCCGTCGTCTCCCCGACGAACGGCATGCGCTTGCGGTCGGCCGCGTCCAGGCTCATTCGGAGGACCGCCGTCTTTGCCGCGGCGACCTCTCGCACGTAGGCCACTTCTTCGTCGTCGAGCATCGGCCGGCCCCGGACGATCGATTTCGGTCGGCCGACCTGGAGCCACGAGAGGTGATAGCGGTCCATGCTCCCCCAGGCCCTCGACAGGAGATCGTCCGAGAGCTGGAGCCACGTCCGCAGGGCGTCGAGCGACGGGTTCGCCTGCAGGCGCACGCCCTCGTCGATGAGCTGGGTGGTCCGTGTGATCAGCTCGTCCCGGGTCACTCGCCGGCCTCCCCGCGGATGAACGCCTCGCGGTCTGCCCGGACCCGCATGGTCACGGGCCCTGGCCGCCCGGTCCCGATCGGGCGGCCCTCGAAGCGCGTCACCGGCAGGACCCCCGCGACGCTCGAGCAGATGAACGCCTCGTCCGCCTCCGCGAGATCCCGCGTCGTCAGCCAGTCCTCGACCGTCCGGAGGCCTGCCCGCTCTGCCCAGCCCAGGATCCAGCTCCGCGTCGTGCCCGGGAGAATCGCGCAGGCGAGCGCCGGCGTGGCGAGTTCGTCCCCACGCACGAGGACGATGTTGGCCGACGTCGCCTCGGACAGATGGCCGTCGAGCGTCAGGAAGAGCGCGTCGTCTGCGCCGGCGCGGCGCGCCTCGAGCCGAGCGTGGACGAAGTCGACGCGGCTCGTGGTCTTCAGCGCGCCGAGCGGGTTCTCAGGGTCGCGCCGGATCGTGCTCGCGACCAGGTGGAGCCCATCCGTCAGGTGTCCGGGCGGCGGCGGCGGGATGGCCCACGCCTGGATGACGATCGTCGCGACGGCGTCGTCGGCCGGCGGCAGCAGCCCGCGGCCCATGAACGTCCCGCGGGAGACGGTGATTCGGATGGATGCGTCGTCGCCCGGGCCGGCGCGGCCCTCGGCCTCCAGGAGCTCGGCGATGCCGGCCTCGATGCGGGCGTCCGCATCGTCGGGGAGTGAGATCTCCAGGCCGTCGGCCGAACGGCGGAGGCGCGCGAGGTGTTCGGCGAGCTCGGCCACGTGCCCGGCTCGCGATCGGAGCGTCTCGAAGATCCCGTCACCGAGCTGGAACCCGCGGTCGAAGGCGGACAGGTGCGGGCCGTCGGCGGGAAGCAACCGGCCGTCCACCCAGACGTGCCGCGGTGTCGCGTGGCGGTCACGGGGAGACCTCGCGCCCGCCGATCGCGGACAGCGGCCCGCGGGCCTTGGCGACGGTCTCCTCCCACTCCTCGGCCGGGTCGCTCCGCCAGGTGATCCCTCCGCCGACGTGGAGCGTGAGGCGGGCGCCATCGGCGACGAACGTGCGGATCAGGATGCTCGTCTGCATCGCGCCGTCGGCACCGATCCAGCCCGCGGCCCCGGTGTACGGCCCGCGCCGGACCGGCTCCATGCCTTCGAGGAGCTCCATCGCCCGGATCTTCGGCGCGCCCGTGATGCTGCCGCCCGGGAACGACGCAGCGAGGAGGTGGAAGGCATCCATGCCCGGTGCGAGGCGGCCGGTGACCGTTGACACGAGGTGCTGGACCGCGGCAGTCCGCTCCAGCCGACAAAGGCGGGGGACGCGGACCGTCCCGGGCAGGCAGACGCGCCCGAGGTCGTTGCGCACGACATCCACGATCATCACGTTCTCGGCCCGGTCCTTGCCGGACAGCAGGAGCTCGCGGGCGAGTGCCCGGTCCTCCGTCCGATCGCGACCACGCGGGCGCGTGCCCTTGATGGGATCCGTGGCGACCCGGCCGTCGCTCGTCACGGACAGGAACGGCTCGGGCGATGCGGACAGGATGGCCCGGGGGGCCCCGGTTACCGGGCTAGGTCCGAGGTCGAGGAACGCGGCGAACAGGGCCGGGTCGCCGGTGCGGAGCCGGCGGAACAGCGGCCAGGGATCACCGCGGAACGGCGTTTCCAGGCGTCGGGTCAGGTTCGCCTGGTAGATCTCGCCCCGGGCGATCTCCTGGCGGACCTCCTCAACGCCGGCCTCGAACGCGGCGCGATCCAGGCCGGACCGGAATTCGAACGCGGCCGGCGGTTCCGTCGTCGCCACCCGCGTCGCGGATTGCGGGTGCCGCAGGCGCTCGCGGATCTCGGCGAGGCGCCGGTCAAGCCGCGCAATCCGTTCGTCGAGGGCCCGCCCGGCGAGCCATGCGCGGCCGGTCCGTCGATCCCAGGCGAGGGCCCAGTCGTGGAGCGCGAGCCGGAGCAGCGGCAATTCCTGGTCGGCGAGCGCGGTGACCGGCAGGGTCTCGAGCCGCCGCCCCAGGTCGTAGGCGAGGTAGCCGACGAGACCGCCCATGAACCGCGGCGCATCGGGGTCGCGTGACCGGATCCGGCGTGAGGCGCTCGCAGGACGCGCCTGGCCGTCGCGAAGACGTCCGCGCCGTCGGCGGGCGCCTCGAGGACCGCAACCGGATCGGCGGTCAGGTACGTCCAGCGCGCGTTCCGGCCGGGCCGCGCGGACTCCAGGAGCGCGAGCCCCGGGAGGTCGCGGAGCCGCTCGGCGGCGTCCATCGGCGCCACGGCATCGAGCTCCGGCAGTCGGAGGCAGCGGACGCCGGGCGGAAGGGTCGTCGCCCGGGCTGCGGGGCGGTCGGTGCGGGGTCACGCCGCGATGATAGTGGGCGTCGCGTCGGGGGCCGTGTTCGACGCCGTGTTCGGACGCCGTGTCCGACGCCGTCAGTCGTGTCCGGTGGTCCGCTCGCGGCGGCTGAAATCGAGGAGGATCTCGCGGCACTCCGCGGCCTGCCGTTGTGCCTGGCGCACGATCCACGGATCGACGCGCGCCGAGTCCTCGATCGTCACGACGGTCCCGAGTTCGCCATCCTCGATGACGATGCCGCTCGTGCTCCGGTAGTCGGCGATCCAGTTCGCCTGCAGCTGAAGGATCGCGTCGGCGACGACGCGCTCGGGAAACAGCCAGTCGAGGTGGGTCGCGTTCAGGCGATCGACGATCGCGCCGAGGGCCACCGGCGTCCCGCGCGGGATCCGGGCCATCAGGTGGACCACCCGGAGCGCGGTGAACGGGTCCCCGGACTCCGCGACGACCGGCGGCGCGAGGTCCGGCTCGGGCATGCCGGCAAGCACTGGACGGAGCTCACCGAGATGGTTCGGGTTCGGCCTCTGCGGCTCGGTCACTGGCGCGCGGCCGTGATCGCGTCGAGGACCCGCCGCAGGCGATCTGCGGCCTCGGCGGCGATTGGCGCGACGCCCGCGGAGCCGGTGATCCCGAGCGCCGCAACGGGATCCATGATCTCGATGGTCGTTTCCGATGGGTCGTCGGACTGACGCAGGACGACGTTGCAGGGCAGGACCGCGCCGATCGAGGGATCGATGTCGAGAGCCCGGCTGGCGAGGCTGGGATTGCAGGCTCCCAGGATGAGGTAGGGCGGACGCTCGAGGCCGAGCTTGGCCTTGAGGGTGGCCGCCACATCGATCTCGGTGAGGACCCCAAAGCCTTCGTCCTTGAGCGCGGCCTCCACCCGAACTCGCAGGTCATCGATCGGCTGGGCCACCGTGGCCCCGAACGTATAGCTCGCGGACATCGCGTTCTCCTTCATCTCGTCATCTTCGGTTCGTCAGCCCGCACAGCGTGGGCATCGACGTGCGCGAGCGCGCAGTCGCCAGACCAGGGTGGCCGCCAGAAGGGCCACAGATGCGGCGCCGATCAGGGGTTGCAGCGGTGCGAAGATCGAGAGTGCCCCGCTCACGCCCAGGGCGGCGACGACCAGCTTGTTGCAGATGGGACATCCGATCGCGAAGAACGCCGCCACAGAACCGAGTGTCGTTCGCCCCGCGCCGGCGTCATCACGGGCGATGGGACATGGAATGCCGCGGCGGACGGACGTAGGTGGCGACCAGGAGGCCCATCAGCGGTGCCGACGCGAGCCACACGATCACGTTGAACGTCTCGGTCGGCGTCATCCGAATGAAGAACGGATTGGGAATGACGGCCGTCGGCACCCCGAGCAGCAGGAGCGATCCGACGGTCGCGAGCGCCGCGACGAACCAGAACCGCCCATCGAGCGTGGATCGAAGCGCGGCGAGACTGCCCGGCGCGAGCGGCTCAGCGGCAGACGTCTGACCCGCCACGGCTCTCAGTTCAATCCGAGCCGGCGGGGGGCCGCACGCCCCTGAGCGGCCGCCAGGACGGCGGCACGCGCATCGCCGCTGGCCCCGAGCCGCACCTCCACGCCCATCTCGGCGAGCATGTGGAGCATCGGGTCGCCCATGTGGTCAGCGACGACGACCTCCGTGCCGTGCTCCAGCAGGAACCGGGCAACACGAGCGTGGTGGCCGCCTTCGGAACCCATGTCGTGCAGCGCGTCCCAGCCGACCTCGAATTCCTTCCAGCTGGAGATGCCCCCGTCTGCACGTCAGCGACGGCGACGCGCGCAGCCCGGCCCCAGCGCGGGTCGATCTCCCCGGCCGCCGTCACGGGCACGCACACGATCATCGATCCTGCTCCTCGAGTTGACGGGCTCCCCGTGGCCTTGGCTCACCCTACCAGCGCCGGACAGGTTTGGTCGGTTCGAGGGTCGTTGCAGCGTGGCGCGGCACGGTCACGGACCCCGTGTGACACGGCGCGTCGATAAGCGTCTCAATGGTCACAGACGACCGCCGACACGCAGGCCTGCATGTGTCGAAGGCGGCGGCGCCAAAGCCTGGAGCTGAGCGCGCGGCCATGAACGGATTGGGAGCGGGACTACGGAGTGCAATCGACCGGCGGCGGAGAGCCGTCCTGTTCGCCGCCGGGGGAGTCGGTCTCGCGGTGGTCCTCGTCGCCGTCGCCGTCTGGTCGGCAGGACCACCGAGCGAGCCTGAGCCCGCCACCGTCCTCGTCCCGGAACCCGACGACCGGGCTGACCTCGCCGACGCCCGCCGGCACTCTCGACGCCACGGAGTCGTGGGGCGAACTTGCGGTTCCTGCGATGCAGCCTGTCGCCACGCTGACCGCCACGAAGTTCACTCGCTCCGGCGTGGCGGCCGACACTACCTTCACCCTTGCCAGCATCGGCGCCGACGACCCGCAGGCGCTCGCGCGCGCCATCGAGGTGACGCCGGCGGTCGACTTTGCCATCAGTGCCGGCCCCGTTGATCGGACTGCCACCCTCCGGCCGACCGACTCGCTAATCCCCGGCCGGCTCTACCGCTTCACGCTCCGCGCGCCCGACGGCACCATCGCCGGCTCGTGGGCGTTCCAGGCGCAGTCGCCGCTCCGCGTTGTCACGACCCTGCCCTACAACGGGGCGACCGGCGTGCCGGTGACCAGCGGGATCGAGTTCACGTTCGACCAGGACGGCACCGTCGACGCAGCGTCTCGTTTCTCGATCGAACCGGCGGTGAAGGGACGCTTCGAGCAGCACGGCAGAACGTTCGTGTTCGTCCCGGAGCGCCTGACGTGGGCGACCCTGTACACGGTGACCCTGGCCCGCGGCGTCCGTGTCGAGGGCTCCAGCTTGGCGCTCGAGGAGAATGTCGTCGTCCGTTTCGAGACGGCGCCGCAAGCGCCGCCGGCTGGTGCATCGCAACCGTCGGTCTCCTACCAGCTCAGCACCACGATGGAGTGGCGCCCGGGCGATCCGCCGATCGTGTCGGTCGGGATCTCGGCCACGGCTCCGACGAACGAGGAGCAGCTGGCGCTGCGGGAGCGACCGTTCCCGGTGACGGTCTATCGCCTCACCTCGGAGCGAGCCGGCATCGACGGGATCCGAACGCTGATCGAGCCACCGGACTGGACGATCTGGTCCAGGCCGACGATCTCGACGACCGGCCTCGCGCGCGTCCTGTCGTTCGATGCGGAGCCGAGGAGCGAGACCGATTGGGGCGGTTCGTGGTTCCGCTTCCCGGCGCCCCTCGAGCGAGGCTGGTATGTCGTCCAGGGACCGCAACCGATTGGCCCCGGGGGGCAGATGGTGCTCCAGGTCACGGACATTGCGGCCTACGTCGCCGCTGCGACGGATCGGCTCCTCGTCTGGGCGAACGACATCTCGTCCGGCGGCCCGCTCGAGGGAGCGACCGTCGAGATGCTCGGCGGCGGTGCGATCGGCCCGACGGATTCGGACGGACTGCTCGTCGTCACCACGCCGTCGGCGATCCGGGGTGCGACGACGAACCCCGACAGCCCCGGCGACCGGCCGTTTCTCGCGGTTCGCGCGAGCGGCGGCCGCTCGCTGCTGATCCCGGTCGGTCTGTCCGGCCAGGTGAGCTGGGGCGACCCGGAGAACGTGCACGACCGCGTCTGGAGCTTCATGGCCCTCGACCGGCAGACCTACCGGCAGACCGACACCGTCAACATCTGGGGGTTCGTTCGCGAGCGAGACACGGGTCGGGTGCCCAGGGACCTCGAGCTGCGGCTCATGTCCGACTGGGGCTATGGCCGGACCGATGATCCTCCCCCGATCTCGACGGTAGACGTTCGCCCGGACGCGACGGGCGCGTTCTCCGAGAGCATCGAGCTCAGCGACCTCCCCTACGGCTCGTACAGCCTCCAGCTCTGGTCGGGTAGCGACCAGATCGCCGGCAGCTGGTTCAGCATCGCGCAGATCCGCAAGCCCGCCTACCAGCTTGCGGTCGAGACCGACCGGCACGTCCTGCTCGCCGGGGACCGGGTCACCCTGTCCGCCCGGGCGACCTTCTACGACGGGACGGCGGTGCCCGGTGTGCGCCTCACGGCGAACCTGTTCGGCGAGCAGACGATCACGACCGGCCGCACCGGCGTCGCCACCGCCAGCGCGACGGCGAAAACGAGCAACAATGGATGGTACGAGGATTCGTCGTGCCCCTCCGCCCAGCCGACCCAGGGCGAGGAGGGCGAGATCAGCGGCTACACGTGCCTGCGCGTGTTCCCGGCGAGCGTCCGGCTGGACGGCGAGGGCACGGTCGAGAGCGGTAACGTCACCGTGACCGGTTCGCTCCACGAGGTCGCCGTCGAGCGGCTCGAGCAGGCCTGGGACGCCCAATCGGAGGACTCGGTCGACCCGAACGGCGCGGCGGTCGCCGGGGCGCGGGTGACGGCGGAGGTCATCGAGCTCGTGCCGGTCCGCGAGCGGACCCGTCAGATCTACGACTTCATCGCCAAACAGGTCATCGACAAGTACGAGTACCGGATCGACGAGGTGGCGCGAGGCGCGCAGACCCTGACGACCGGGCCGGACGGCACCTTCCGCCTCAGTGTTCCTGCTAACGCCGATCACAACTACTCGGTCACGCTCTCGACAACCGATCCGCAAGGTCGGACAACCCGGCTGGGGGTCTATGCAAGCGTCCCATGGGAGATTCCGGACATCTACACCTGGTCGCAGGCCTCGCTCGTGCGTACGCTGCGGCCCCGAGAATGAGCGTGGATCGGGATCGGCCAGCCTTGCCATCGGCGATCCCCTCTGCCTCGCGGCGCGCGACGGTCGCGGCGACCTTCCCTCCGGTGGCCCGAACCGCTACCTGTTCTACACCGCCCAGCGCGGCCTGCGTGACGTTGTCGTCAGCGGGACACCGGTACTCGAGGCACGCTTCACGGCCGCGGACGTCCCGAACCTGGCGGTCATGGGTGTGCGGTTCACCGGCGAGGCGATGGTCCCGATCGGCTCGTTCAACGCCTCGTTCGACACGGCGGAGCGCGAACTGACGGTCGCGCTGACGACCGATCGAGAGCGATACGCACCGGGCGAGACCGTCACGCTCGACGTCAAGACGACCAACCGCGACGGGCGACCCGTGTCCGCCTCGGTCGTATTGCGGGCTGTGGACGAGAAGCTCTATGCCATCGGGGCGGCCTACGACGAGAATCCGCTCTGGGGCCTGTACTGGTCGGTCGGAACCTGGATGCTTTGGTCGCATGCATCGCACCCGCTGCCCAGCGACGGCGGCGGCGCCGACACGTCCGGCGGCGGCGGCGACAGGTCGGTGTTCGTGGATTCGCTCCTGTTTACACAGGTGACGACGAACGCGCAGGGTCGCGCTCGGGTGTCGTTCAAGCTCTCGGACGACCTGACCTCGTGGCATGTCAGCGCGGACGCGATGACTGCCGTGCCGGAAGCGGGATCCGGGTTCATCCTGGTTCCCGTCGGCCTGCCCTTCTTCGTCGAGGCCACGCTGGCGCCGGAGTATCTCGTCACGGATCAACCGATCATCCGCGTCCGCGCGTACGGTTCCGGACTGAGCGAGGGCGACCCGGTGGCATTCACCGTGACGTCGGCGTCGCTCGGGCTGGCGAAGACAACGATCCGCGGCACGGCCTTCGAGGACGTCGCGGTGCCGCTGCCGAAGCTGTCGGTCGGCGAGCACGCGATCACAATCGCTGCCTCGAGCGGCAGTGGCGCGGGCGCGGGCGCGGACAGGCTCACCCGCCGCTTCACGGTCGTCGAATCGCGGCTCGTCGAGACCCGGACGACGTATGCGGTCCTGACCGCAGGCGCGGTCCCTGAAGGGGGCCGCGGCTTCACGACGTACACATTCTCCGATGCCAGCCGTGGCCGCTACGTGCCGGTTATCCAGGGGCTGGTCTGGTCGGGCGGACCGAGGGTCGACCAGGCGCTGGCCGCCGCGATGGCGCGCGACATGCTCATCGACAAGTTCGCCGTCGATCCGGATACGCTGCCTTCGTCGGCGTTCGATCCCGGCCGCTACCAGAGTTCGGGCATCGCGCTCCTCCCATACTCCTCGACGGACCTCGGCTTGACGGCCCGCGTCGCCCTGCTCGCCGGAGACCGGTTCAACCGCGATGAGCTGGCCGGGCTCTCTACTACCGGGCGGTCGACGACACGGCATCGACCCGGGAGCAGCGGGTGCTTGCCTATGCAGGCCTGGCCCCCCTGGGCGAGCCCGTCCTCACCGAGCTGCAGACCTTCGCGGCGGATCCGGCGCTGACGATCCGCGAGCGGCTCTACGTGGGCCTCGGCCTCGCCTCGCTCGGTGACGGCGCGACGGCGCTGGCCATCGAGCGCGACCTGCTATCGACCCACGGAGAGCGGCGAGGGCCGTGGATCCGCCTGCGGGTCGGCGAGTCATTGGACGACACCGTCGAGGCGACGTCGCTGCTCGCGCTGCTCGCCGCGGAGCTCGGCGATCCGCTCGCCAACGATGCCGAGGGGTACGTCGATGCGAACCCGGCCGTCGACGAGCTGCACAGCCTCCAGCAGGCCGCGTTCATCACTCGGATGCTCGAGCGCACGCCATCGGACCCCGGGCGGTTCGCCTACACCATCGACGGCAAGCGAACGGTCGTCGACCTCGAGCCGGGCGAGAGCTTCTCCCTTCGTCTGGTCGAGTCCCAGCGCCGGACCCTCACTCTGGAGCCGCTCCTGGGCAAGGTTGGCCTGGCGACCTCATGGCAGGCGCCGGTGCGACCGGAGTCCCTGACGCGCGATCCGAACCTTGAGCTCGTTCGAACGTACCTGCCGTTCCCGACGGTCCCGGGCGACGCGATGGTCGAGGTCCGGCTGACCGCGACATTCGGCCCACAGGTCGTGGCCGGCTGCTACGAGGTGACCGACCTCGTCCCGTCCGGCCTCGTCCCGATGGACTACTACCGGGACTGGTACTCGGACTCGAGCGCACCGACGACCTCATACATCTCGCCGCACCGGATCGAGGGACAGCGGGTCTCGTTCTGCGTCTGGCCGTCGACCAAGGACCGGACGCAGGCCGAGACGGCTTTGCCGACGGTCAACATGCGCTACTTCGCCCGGATCGTGACCGCCGGCACGTACACGTGGGAGCCAGCGGTCATTCAGTCGGCGATGGCGGCCGAGAGCATCAACCTGACAACTTCTCGCGAGCTGACGATCCGCTGACGGCCAAGGTGCGAGCCCAGGAGGTTTTGGCCGATGGGCTCCGAGGGATCCGTCTGGAACATGCGACCGTCGGATCGCCCGCCAGGACACCTCGACCCCCCACGGTACACGCGCTCTGTGATGCCCGAACGAAGCCTGACCTACGGCTGTCGGCGACCGGACCCAACCGTAACCTGAGCCCTCGAGCCCCACGAACGAGACCGGCGCGACCATGTACCACGAGTAGCCAGAGGCGCGGTCACGACGACGGCGTTCAGCAGTGCGTCGAGGGGCTCGGCAAACAGAGTCCCCGTGGCAGGCGATACGACGGGGGACGTGGAGGTCGATACCCACTATGAAACCGTGGTGTTGGGTGACGCTCGCTCATGTCACCCTGTAGCGGAAGAGCACACTCCAGGCGCTCGTGGCGTTGACGCCGTCCCCGAGTACCCGCGCGCGGATGTACCACTGTGAACCAACCTCCGAGAAGGCCCAGGTGAACTTCGCCCGATCGTTATCCGCCGGGTCGGCGGCCACGTCGTGCTCAGCGGTCAGGCGCCAGACGCCGTCGACAAGGCGGTACACGACGAAGCGCACGGTCGGGTGCGTGCCGGGCGGTCGGAACGGGCGAACGGTCGCCGTGAATGTGATGGTGTGCCCCGATCTGACCGTGCCGGCCGGCCTGGAGGCCCGCAAGACGAGCGTCTGCTGAATGACGAAGGCCACGTCGACCGGCCTGTTCCGAGTACCTCTGGTGCCGTCACCAAGCTGGCCCCACTCATTGCGTCCCCAGCACTTGACGCCGCCGGTGCTAGACAGCGCACAGCTGTCGTGGACGCCCGCCGAGACTGCGACAATGCCGCCCGTGACACCGACGACGTCGACCGGCGTGCTGCGATCGATGTTCGTGCCATCGCCTAGCTGACCCTCGAAGTTGCGGCCCCAGCACTTGACGCCGCCGGTGCTCATGAGGGCGCACGTGTGCAGATAACCCGCCGCAACTCCCGCTACCCCTTGCGCTAGTCCGGCGACGTCGACGGGTGTGTCACTGTCGGTCGTCGTGCCATTCCCAAGCTGGCCGACGCCGTTGTAACCCCAGCACTTGATCCCGCCCGCGCCAGTTAGCGCGCAGGCAAATGGATATACGGCCGAGACCGACTGCCCAACTGCGACCGCCAGAACGCCGTTCGAGAGCCCCGGCACGTCTCCTGGGATATCGAGCGCGCTGGTACCCCAGCACGTGACTCCTCCGACAACCGTGACCGCACAGGTGCGGTACCCGCCAGCGGCAATGGCCCTGACGCCAGTCCCCAGGGCTGTGACGTCTAACGGGGTGGTCGTGCCGGGGCCAAGCTGGTTGGCGCCCCAGCACTTGACCGCACCGCCGGTCGTGAGCGCACAAGTGTGGCCATTGCCCGCGGCGATTGCGCTGACCCCGCTCGCGAGGCCCGAGACGTCAACCGGGACGAGGCTCGTCGTCGTGGAGCCGTCCCCGAGCTGACCGAACTCATTGGACCCCCAACACTTGACACCGCCCCCGGTCGATAGCGCGCACCTGTGCGAGCCACCCGTGGCGATCGCGCTGATCCCGCTCCCGAGGCCGGAGACGTCACCCGGGACATAGCTGTCGATCGTGGTGCCGTTGCCAAGCTGGCCGGAGTCGTTGTATCCCCAGCACTTGACCCCACCGGCGTTCGTGATGGCACACGTGTGGAACCGGCCGGCTGAGATCGCACTGAAGCTGATCGGCCCCGCAGTTTCGGCAGGAGTCGGGCGGGGTGTAACAGGGAAAGCAATCCACGGCTCGCCGTCAGTACCAGCCACCGCGACCCAGCCGTAGCCGGGACCCTCGAGCCCGACGAATGCGACCGGAGCAACCTTGTACCAGACATAGCCCGAAGCGCTGACCGGTCCATCGAGGACGGTCAATTCGGTGCCGAGCGGGAGCACGGGCTCGTACATGATCGAGTCGTCGCTGACCCGCGGTTCCGAACGGACCCGCAGCCGGTCCGTGACGCTCACGACGACCGCGTTCAGCAGTGGGTCGATGGGCTCGGCCGACAGAGTCGGTGTGGCTGCAGACGCCGTTGACGATACGGTCGGCGACATGGTGGGCGACCTGGTGGGCGACGAGGGCATGGGCGCAGCCGAACCACATGCTGAGAACAGGACGGCGATCAGGAGGACAAGACCGAGGCGACGGTTTCTGGCGCTCACTCATCAACCCCTGGCCTATGCGCCTGCCCGGCTTGACGACCACTTTGCATCAGAGATGTCTCGCACGAGGGTTCGGCGTCTGGCTTGGTGGCGCGCGCGAACTCCACGGAATTGAGACGCCGAAGTCGTGCATCTGTCACATCGTCAGGTGGGGATCATGAGCTGACGGGAATCCCGGTGGACTTGGCTCACCCTACCAGCGTCGGACGGTCCCGGCCCCCTAGCGCATGGCCAGGGCGACGTCGGCCGCCGAGCACCAGCTACGGTCTCCCTCGGCCGCGGCCCTCACGAGATCGAGGGCCTGGCCGCGACCACCCTGTCGATCGGCCCACTCGCGGGCATGCGACTCGGAGCAGAGCAGGACCGTTGGTGTGCAGAAGTCTGCCCGCATGTCGGCGCCCCCGTCGGAGAGCCATAGCCGGGCCGGATTCGCCACGGGTGCCCGGCCCTCGATCATTTCGATCTCGATCGCCCGTCCACAAACGGCACACGCGGTCTCGATCCGGGCGTCCGTGCCCAGCGCTGCGGGGATCCCGATTGCATCGAAGGCGCACCAGGTTCGGTATTGGTGGTCGCCGAGCTTCAGCCCATGCGGACCGTCTGCGATCGTCAATCCAGCCGCGCCCAGGACACCACCGGATGCGTCGCGATCGATCCGCCCGGCCTCGACCAGCCGGCGAAGGGAGGCCTCGACCGCGTCGCGGTCCAGCCCGCTGAGCCTCGCAAGCAGGTCAGGATCAACGGGTGCAGGCCGGGCGACCAGGGCGCCGAAGGCAAACTCGCGGAGGCGCGCCGACGGCTCATCGTCACCCGCCAGGAATATCGGCAGCGGCTCAGGCCGGGTCACGAGTGAGGAGACCTCCGGGGTGTCGTTAGAGCAATTCTCCGTGCGCTGACGCGGTCGGCTCGCCTTCGCGAGGACGCGGCTCCTCACCGGGACCGTACTCCGGCGCCTGCGCGGCTGGGTCCGTGTCCGGGGCCGCCGCGGACCCCTTCCCCGCTCCGGCCTCGAGCACCTGGCGCGGCGCACCCGCCTTGCCCTCGATCGCCCCGACCCCGAACGGGCACCCACTTGGACGGGTCCTGGAGACGGTGCGCCTCCGTGTTGCCGCGAGCGTGGACTTCCTCGAAGCCCCGCGGTTCGATCCACATTCGCTCACCCTGGAGCAGGCCGAGGACGCCCGACTGGCCCGGCTCGGGCCGTTCGTGCTGGCAATACGTGCACGACGCCGAGTCGTGCTTCTTGTACGTGTCGGGCTCCTCGTAGGTCGTGATGTAGCCCTCGTAGTTCCGGAGCACGACCTTGTGGTCCGAGTAGCTGATGAGGTAGTTCGGCATGACCGGGATCTTGCCGCCGCCGCCTGGGGCATCGATCACATACGTCGGCACCGCATAGCCCGAGGTGTGACCGCGCAGGCCCTCCATGATCTCGAGGCCCTTGCCGACCGGCGTCCGGAAGTGGCCGCTGCCCTCCACGAGGTCGCACTGGTAGAGGTAGTACGGCCGGATCCGGTTCTCGACGAGCTTGTGGACGAGTGATCGCTGGATATGCACACAGTCATTGACGCCGGCCAACAGCACGCTCTGGTTGCCGACCGGGAGGCCCGCTTTGGTCAGCTTGTCCATGGCCCGACTGACCTCGGGCGTGATCTCGTTCGGGTGATTGAAGTGGAGGTTGATCCAGAGCGGGTGGTACTTCTCGAGCATCGCGCACAGCTCGTCGTCGATCCGCTGGGGCAGGAAGACCGGCACCCGACTCCCGATCCGGATGATTTCGATGTGCGGGATCTCGCGGAGGCCGCGGAGGATCTTCTCGAACAGCTTGGGGGCCAGGGTCAGGCCGTCACCGCCGGAGATCAGGACATCGCGCACCTGCGGCGTGCGGCGCAGGTAGTCCAGCTGCGCCTCGTGGTCCTTGCTGTTGAAGTTCTGCGTGGCGTCGCCGACGATCCGGCTCCGGGTGCAGTACCGGCAGTAGCTCGCGCACTGGGTCGTGACCAGCATGAGTACGCGATCCGGGTAGCGATGGACGAGACCCGGAACCGGCGAATGGCGGTCCTCGGCGAGGGAGTCCTCCATCATCGCGGTGAACGCCTCGCGCTCCCGGCCGATGGGAATGACCTGGAGGCGGATCGGGTCGTTCGGGTCGTCGGGATCGATCAGGCTCGCGAAGTAGGGCGTGATGTCCACCCGGAACTTGTCCGTGGCGGACAGGCCATCGCGCTCCTCCTCGGTCAGGTTGAGGACGCGTCCGACCTCCTCGAGCGTGTTGATCCGATTGCTGAGCTGCCAGCGCCAGTCGTTCCACTTCTCGTCCGGCACGTCGGCCCAGATCGGCGCGCGGCGGCTGACCGCGGGCCGACCGTCCGGGCCGAGGGCAAGGGCGGGATCGCGAGGATTGACCCACGGAGTCTCGGCGACCACGGCGGCCCGGTGGGTAGCGGCGGCCTTGATCTCGTCGGCGTCCATGCTGGTCTCCTCGGAACGGCGGCCGGGACGATGATGGACCGAGCGATCCGCCCCTCGGGGTCCTCGATCCCGACGCATAAAGTCTATGCAGTCTGGATAGTGCCGAATGATAACCCGAGGGTCCATCCTGGTCCAGCCTGATACTCCTGCACGTTGCGTGTTCTGTGCACGGCAACAGATGCCGATATTGACGAGCGGCAACGAGCGGCATCGTGCGGCAAGGTCGGTCCGGCGCGCTCTCCTCCGCACGGGCCACGCACCCTCGACGCGATCGGGGTCTGCGCGCCGGGCACATGGCCGTCGAATTGCCCGCTTTGTTGCTGGCAGCAGAACGGCCTCGTCGGCAGGACAGGGGGTCGACGGGTCGGCGGGTCGGCCGCGCGTCCCCCCCCGCGCGCCCTCCCGCGGCCCCCTCCCGCGTCCCCCCCGCGGCCCGAACGCCCACAGAGCGGTACGACCGACGGGCCGTTACGCTCGCGTGTCGACCGGGTGATCTTGACCGCTGAGCGTTCCAAGCCGACGTGGCGGTGTTCAAGTGCGTCGATGTGGCACGCGCATCGTTCAGGTTGGACGATCCGGATCTCCTGGGCCGTCGTAACGCACGCCCGGCGTTCAGGCAGGCAGCGATGGGTTCTGGCGCGGAACGGGACGTCGCTGGTCGGTCCGGGCCGGTCCGAGCCGGTCCGGGCCGGTCCGAGCCGGTCCGAGCCGGTCCGAGCCGAGCCGGTCCGAGACGATCCGGGCCATCCGGTACGATCAGGCGAATGACCGAGGCACTCCCCGAGCACGTCGCCGCCAACCGCGAGGCATGGGATCTCTATGCTCTGGAGTACCTGGAGCCCGGACGCCGGGCCTGGGCGTCCGCGGAGCCGTCGTGGGGAACCTGGGGCGTGCCCGAAACCGAACTGCGCCTCCTGCCCGACGACCTCAAGGGCAAGGACACGATCGAGCTCGGATGCGGAACAGGCTATGTCTCCGCCTGGCTTGCTCGACGCGGTGCACGGCCCGTGGGCATCGACAATTCGCCCGCCCAACTCGAGAACGCTCGCCGGTTCCAGGCGGAGTTCGGCCTGGACTTCCCGCTCCACCTCGGAAACGCGGAGGCCACGCCGTTCGCCAATGCCAGCTTCGACTTTGCGATCAGCGAGTACGGCGCCTGCCTGTGGGCCGACCCGTATTCCTGGGTGCCAGAGGCATCCCGGATCCTGAAACCGGGCGGACGGCTCGTCTTCCTGACAAACGGGGTGATCCTCCACCTCGCGATCGAGGAATACGAAGCCGACGATCCGGCAAAGGAGGTGCTCCAGCGACCGCTCTTCGGCATGTACCGCCATTCGTGGCCCGATGACACGTCGGTCGAGTTTCACCTGGCCCATGGCGAGTGGATCCGCCTCCTACGGGAGAACGGCTTCGAGATCGAACGGCTCGTGGAGATCCAGGCGCCGGCCGACGCCGTCGATAACCCCCAGTACGCGCACGTCACCGCCGATTGGGCCCGGAAGTGGCCGTCCGAGGAAGCCTGGGTCGTCCGAAAGCGCGGCTGACCGCGGCTGAAACGCTGCGGCCGCGGCTGACCGCGCGCGATTGCTGGAGGGGCGCGGCCGCGACCGACGGCGCGCGCGGGCCGCGGCGCTACTCGCCGATCACGCTCCAGATGAAGCCCATCATCACGAAGAAGCCGGTGAACATGGCGATGAGCCCGATGCCACCGTAGGGCGAGTTGGCGCCCTGGTGTGGAACCAGCTGCAACCCGACCCCGAACACGACCGCCCACCCGACGAACAGGAGGCCGAACAGGAACTTCCCGTTCGGGCCGGTGATCCGGCGGGTCCAGGATGCGCCGCCCTCGGCCGACATCGCGGCGCGCGCAAAGATGAAGATCATCAGGGCGACCACCGAGACGGATCCTGCGAACTCGACGGGGTGCGTGAATGCGAGGGTGAAGAGCTCCACGTCGTGGCCTCGATTGAATGGCAGGCGACGGGCGGAATGCTAGCACGCGAGGCCGGGGCTACGATGCCCTCCGCGATGCTCCATCCCCCGTCCGCGATCCGCCGCCTGCGCGCGCCCGTGACGCCGGCCCGGCCGGCCCCGACAGCCCGGCCGGCCCCGACAGCCGCCGATTGCCGGTGACGGGGTTCGAGCGGCTCGGGCGATGGGCGGCCCGGCGACGCTGGTGGGTCGTAGCGGCGTGGGTGGTAGCTGCTCGTCGCAGCCGTTCCGCTGGCCACGAGGGCGGGCGACGCCCTGCGAGCCGGCGGCTTCATCCGCCAGGACCTCGAGTCGGCCCGCTCGAAGCAACTGCTCCACCGGGAGCTCGGCCTGCCCGAGGCAGCCGTGGCGGTCGTCTTCTACTCGCCGACGCTCCGGGCCGGCGAGCCGGGCTTCGATGCCGCCGCCAGGCGGGCCATCGCTGACGTCCCGGGTGCTCCCCACGTGCTCGGCATCGCCTCGCACGAGCTGGCCACCAACCAGGTCTCAGCGGACGGGCACACGGCCTATGACGTCGTCTTCCTGGATCTGCCCGCGGATGACTCGCCGCTCGCGCTGCCCGGCATTCGTGCGGCGTTGGTGCACCCGCCCGAGCTGGAGGTTGGGCTGGCCGGCGGACCGGCGTTCTACGGCGATGTCCAGGAGGTATCGGAGTCTGACCTGCAGCGGAGCGAGCTGATCTCCCTGCCGCTGGCGAGTCTCGCGCTCCTGCTGGTCTTCGGGTCCCTGGTGGCGGCGGCCCTGCCGCTGGCGATCGGTGGCGCGGCGGTCGTGATCGCGCTCGCGGCGATCTTCCTGACTGCATCGGCGACCCCGATGAGCATCTTCGTGCTGAACCTCGCGACGCTGCTGGGCCTCGGCCTGGGGGTGGACTATTCCCTGCTCATGACCAGCCGATTCCGCGAGGAGCTGGCCGCTCGGGGCGGGACCCGGGAGGCCGTGCCCGAAGCTGTCGGGGCGACGATGGCGACCGCGGGGCGCGCTGTCTTCTTCTCCGGGCTGACCGTCCTCCTGGGCCTTCTTGGCCTGGTCCTGTTCGAATTCATGATCCTGAGATCCGTAGGGATCGCCGGGGCGATCGTGGTCGGGTTCGCCGTCCTCGCGGCGCTGACCCTGCTGCCGGCCCTTCTCACGATCGCGGGACCGCGCATCGATCGGCTGCGCGTCCGCCCCGTCAAGGCGACGACCGGCGTGCACGGGCCGTGGGCACGCCTGGCCAACCGGGTGATGGACCGGCCGATCGCCGTCCTCATCCCGACGCTGGGCCTGCTGCTGCTTCTCGGTGCTCCGTTCCTCCACGTTCGCTTCAATGCTCCGGACGCCACGATCCTCCCGGACAGCGTGCCGTCACGACAGGCCTTCGAGCGCCTGACCGATGCGTTCGGGCCCGGCCCGTTCGCCCCGATCGTGCTCGCCGTCCGCACGGAGGGCGCGGCGACGACCCCGGACAACCTGGCACGCCTCCACGCCTACTCGCGGGCCCTGGCCGCGGATTCACGGGTCGCTCGCGTCGACAGCCTGGTGGACGTGGACCCGCGACTGACGCTCCTCCAATACCAGCTCCTGTATGGCAGCCCGGCGGGCCCGCCGGACCGGTTCGTCCAGGAGGCGCTGGCCGCCTCGACGCGCGGTGACCTGACCGCCATCACGATCACGACGCCCTATGGTCCGAACGAGCAACCCGGCCGCGACCTCGTCCGGGACCTTCGAGCCGGCAACGGATCGCTCGGCCCGCCGGCGGGGCTGACCGTCCTCGTCGGTGGCGGAGCTGCCGACGTCGAGGATGTGGTGGCGGGTATCGCCGCGGAGTTCCCGAGGACGGCGCTGTTCATCCTCGTGAGCACGTACGTCGTCCTGCTCGTGCTCCTCCGGTCCGTCCTGTTGCCGCTCAAGGCGCTGCTCATGAACACGCTCTCGATTGCGGCATCCTTCGGCGCGCTCGTGTGGATCTTCCAGGACGGCAACCTCTCTGCGCTCCTCGGGACGCGGCCGCTCGGGTTCGTCGAGACCACGCAGCCGGTGATCCTGTTCTGCGTCCTGTTCGGGCTTTCCATGGACTACGAGGTCTTCCTGCTCACGCGGATGCGCGAGGCCTGGGATCGAACCGGGAACAACCGGGCGGCCGTGGCCCACGGCCTGGAGCGGAGCGGGCGGATCGTGACCTCGGCGGCGCTCATCGTGGTCGTCGTGGCAGGCTCGTTCGCCTTCGCCGACATCGTGCTCATCAAGGCGCTCGGGCTGGGAATCGCGATTGCCGTGGCCCTCGATGCCACAGTGGTCCGCGCGCTCCTCGTCCCGGCCACGATGCGCCTTCTCGGCCGCTGGAACTGGTGGATGCCGCGCTGGATCGAGCGGCGCCTGCCCGACATCGCCGAGCACGAGGTACGGCCATGAGGGGAGTGGGAGGCGGCGCCACCCGGCCCCGAATCCGGGCCGGGGTGCTGCTGAGTCTGGTGGTGGTGCTGGCAACGGGGTGTTCCGGCCCGATCCTGGCGAACCCGCCGGCGAGGACGGCACCGCCGGCCTTGGCGACGCCGCGACCGTCGACCCTCCCCGACCCCCAGCCGGTCGTCTTCCCGCGCGACGACGGCCCGCACGACCGCCTGACCGAGTGGTGGTACTACACGGGCCACCTCGTGGCCGAGGACGGACGCCGATTCGGCTTCGAGGCGGTGATCTTCCGCGCCGAACGCGGCGCTGCGCCGGTTACCTGGGCGTCCCATCTCGCACTCACGGATGAGGCCGGCGGGCGCTTCCTGTACGCGCAGCGGGCGCAGATCGGGCGGGTGGTGGACGCGAGTCCGATCGGGCCCGACGGGAGCCCGGTCGGCTTCGGGCTCGGGATCACGAGCTTCGGCCCGGCGAACCCCGCGACTCCGGCCAACCCCGCGACTCCGGCGGGTGCTGCGCCGACCCCCTGGGTGCTCACCGGCGCCGGGGGCTCGGACAGCATCCGCGCGGCACTCTCCCCGGACGAGGCCGCGGCAGCGGGCGGCGGGTTCGGCCTCGATCTGGCGCTGACCGCCACGAAGCCGCCGACGCTCCACGGCGGCAGCGGCTGGATCGACTTCGGTCTCGCCGGCAGCTCGTACTACTACTCCCGGACGCGGATGGATGTCACCGGGACGCTGGCCCTGGACGGCGCCGGGCTACGGGTGACCGGCGACGCCTGGTTCGACCACCAGTGGGGCGACTTCATCTCGGTCGGCGGAGGCGGCTGGGACTGGTTCGCGGTGAACCTCGACGACGGGACGGACCTGACGATCTCGCTCGTGCGGGCGGCCGATGGAACGTATCCGCTCGTATACGGCACGCTCGTGGATGCCGGCGGGACGTCCCGGCATCTGCGCGCGGCGGACCTCGTCGTCGAACCTGAGAACGATCGAACCTGGACGAGCGACAGGACCGGCGCGACCTACCCGGCCGGATGGACGCTCCAGGTACCCGACGATGGGCTCATCGTCCACCTTCGGCCGACGATCGCGGACCAGGAGCTGGACACCCGCGCGACCACGGGCGTCGTCTACTGGGAGGGCTCGCAGGTCGTGTCCGCCACCCGGAACGGCGTTCCGCTGACCGGCGAGGCGTACGTTGAACTGACCGGCTATGCGCGGGCGGCCCCATGACCCTTCGCGCGGGAAGCCGGCGCCGACAGGCTCGGTGGCCCTGTCGACGGGCCGTTCGGCCCTTCCGGGCCGGCGGGCTCCGCTCCGAGGATCGGGCAGTGAGACTCGAGCTGAGCCGGCGCGGCGACTATGCGGTGCGAGCAGGACTCGCCATCGCGCTCCTGGATAACGGCCGCCCGGTGAGCGCCCGCAGGATCGCCGAGTACATGGACATCCCGAGCCGGTTCCTGCCACATGTGCTGACGGATCTCGTGCGTGCGGGGATCGTCATCGGGACGGCGGGCCGAGGCGGCGGCTACCACCTGGCACAACCCGCCGGCGAGATCGAC
Organism: uncultured Chloroflexia bacterium; assembly: GCA_963697415.1. Taxonomy (GTDB): domain Bacteria; phylum Chloroflexota; class Limnocylindria; order Limnocylindrales; family CSP1-4; genus UBA5189. Next base: position 1,097,918 of record CAVONW010000003.1, on the reverse strand, counting down.
CTGCTCCGTATCGTGGATGCCGTGGAGGAACGCGGCGAGCCCGTTCGGTGCGTCCTGCGGGGCGGCCCGTGCCGCATTGACGGGACCTGCGTGGTCCACGACACGTTCAGCGCGGCAACGGATGCGATGCGGCGCGAACTTGCGAGCGCGAAACTGGCCGACCTCGCTTCCAGCTCGGCCGGCGCCGGCGTCGGCCGCAGTGGCGCCAGCAGCGCGGTCGCGGCCGCTCGCTAGCGACGGGTCCCCCTCCTCTCCGGGCCAGGGACGGCCGGAGTCCGGACAGGCGGCACGCAAGGACGGGCCGAACGGCCTATCGTGACGGGCCACGGCTTGACCACAATTCATATCGCCTCGGTACGCGTTTCGCCGACTGATCGGCACGCCGTTGGCGCACGGGGTCTCGGACGACCCGGGAGTCAGAAGACATGCAGCGTTCCAGGTTCATCGGGTTCTTCGCGGTTGTCGCGGTAGTCGCGGCGGCGTGCGCACCAGCGGGCCACATGCCGATGTGGACCTACACCCCGGGCGGGCCGGGCGGCGCTGCCGCGAACCCGGCTGCCTCGCAGGGACCAACGACGGGCGGCGACGTCCTCGGAACGCTCGAGGTCGACGCCATCGACCTTGCCTTCGAGCCGGCGGACTTGTCCGTCCCGAAGGCGGGCAGGTACGAGATCAAGTTCGCCAACACCGGTGCACTCCCGCACGACATCACGTTCGGCGACGGGACAACGGCGCTCGCCAACCCGGGTGAGTCCAAGACCGTCACCGTCGATATCCCGGACGCCGGCGTCACCTTCATCTGCTCGATTCCCGGCCACGCCGATGCGGGCATGAAGGGCTCGATCAATGTCGAGGGCTCGACCGCGGGTGGCGGCGACGACCACGGCGGCCCAGCCCCGGCCACGACCGTACAGGCTGATCCCAACGCGCCGAAGTACACCCTCTACCCGGCCGAGGCCCCCAAGGTCCTCGACGGCACCGTCCACGACATCGACCTGTTCATCCAGGAGAAGCTCATGACCGTCGCGGACGGCTTCGTGCAGGCCGTCTGGACGTTCGGGACGACGGCCACCAACGGGACGGTGCCCGGGCCGGTGATCCGGGTCCATCTGGGCGACACCATCAGGATCCACCTCAAGAACCCGGCGACGAATCAGCTGCCCCACAGCGTCGATTTCCACGCCAGCCAGGTCGCCTGGAATGACGAGATGACCTCGATCAAGCCGGGTGAGGAGAAGCTCTACGAGTGGACTGCGGATTACGCCGGCGTGTGGATGTACCACTGCGGCACGTCGCCGGCCCTCCACCACATCGCCAACGGCATGTACGGCATGGTCATCGTGGAGCCGCAGGGCGGCTTCGAGCCGGTGGACACCGAGATCGCCCTCGTCCAGAGCGAGTGGTACCTGGGACCGCAGGGTGAGATCACGAGCCTCGAGAAGGCCGCGTCCGGCGCTCCGGCCCCGGACTTCGTCGTCTTCAACGGCGTCGCAAACCAGTACCTGGACAACCCGATCAAGGTCCCGACCAACGGCCGCGTCCGGATCTTCCTCCTCGACACGGGTCCGAGCATCGACAGCTCGTTCCACATCGTGGGCACGATCTTCGACACGGTCATCAAGGAAGGGATCCAGCTCCTGCGGAACAACCCGGGGCTGTACGGTTCGCAGGCCGTCGATCTCTCCCCGGCCCAGGGCGCGATCATCGAGCTCTCGGCGAAGGAGGACGGCCTCTACCCCATCGTCACCCACGCGTTCAATTTCGTCGGGCGCGGCGCCCTCGGCCTGCTCCAGGCCGGTGACGGCGACCCGCTGAACTGAACGTCGATCCGGTTCCCGGTCCCGCCGGCGCGGGCCGGGAACCACCCAATCGAGTGCTCCCCGTACTCGGACCTTCGGGTCGGCCGGGCATCGGGATCTCCCGGTCGGCAGACCGGCGGATCACGTTCGGCGGACTGATCGTCACCGTGGTCTTCCTGGGGCTTGCCGCGGCGTCCATCCTGCTCCCGGCCGCGATCCGTCTGGGCACGTGGCTACCGGTCCATCTCGTGCTCGCCGGCGCCGCCGCGACGGCCATTGCTGCAGTGCTCCCGTTCTTCACGACCGCCCTCGTGGTCGCACCGCCTGTGCGGCCGGCCATCCGGATCGGCGGCATCGCGCTCGTGGCCATCGGGGCCCTGTCCGTGATGACGGTCTACGGGCACGCCCGCGGGCAGGTGCTGCCGACAGCGCTGACAGGCGGGTCCTTCATCGCCGGGATCGCGCTCGTCGCCGTGGCCGCCCTCGCACCGCTCCGAGGAGCACTCGGTCCGCGACGAATGATCCTCGAGCGCGCCTACGCGATTGCGCTCATCAACGTTGCCGTCGGGGCGGCGATCGCGACGTTGGTCGTTGCCGGCAATCCCACGGTCGGTGGGGCCTGGGCCGGCCTGAAGCCCGCCCACGCGTGGCTGAACCTCGTCGGGTTCGCCGGGCTCGTGATCGTCGCGACGCTGGCCCACCTCGCCCCGACCGTGGTCGGCACGCGGCTTCGACCGCGTCTTGCGTCGCGACTGGCGATCGTGGGGATCGCGCTTGGGGCGCCGCTCATCGCGACGGGCTACGCCACCGGCCTGGATATCGTGGCACGGGCCGGCGCCGCGGCTGTCCTGGGTGGGGCGCTCGGCATCGCGGCTCACGGCGTCGTGATCAACAGTGACCCTGACCGCGGTCGATGGACCACGGAATTCGGCTGGCATCGCGCCACGGCCTGGGCGCTCCTGGCGGGTCAGGCCTGGTTCGGGTTCGGCCTGGCCGTGGCTGCAGCGCGCGTCCTGGTGCTCGGCGCGCAACCGGTGGCGTGGTCCCTGACCATCCTCCTGGGGCCGCTCGTGATCGGCGGCGTGGCCCAGATCCTCATCGGCGCGATGACCCACCTCCTGCCGGCGATCGGGCCCGGGGATGCACTGCGACACGCCGGCCAGCGCCGGGTCCTCGGCAGCGCGGCCACGGCGCGCGTCGGGATCCTGAATGCCGGCGCGGCCCTGGTCACACTCGGATTCGGCCCCGCGGCGGGTCTGACCCTCGGGTCCGCCACAGGCGGCGCGGGTGGTAGTGACGGTGCGCTCGGCAGCTTCCTCGTCGGACTCGGCCTCACCTGCGCGGCGATCGGCGTCGGCTCAACGCTCGTGCTCCTCGTGGTCGCCGCCCGAAAGGCGGGAACCTGAGGGATCCCTCCCAGGAGCCAGGTGGAACCGACCTGCAGGCGGCGCGCGCGGCGTGGATCAGGCGGCGGCAGCTCTAGCCCGTGTCGGGCGCTGACCTCGGTTGCCTGAACCAGACGACGAGGGCGATGACGAACCGGAGAATGAGCGACAGGCCGTAGGTCGTGCACCACACGCAGACCGCACGGATGACCGCGATCTGCAGGTAGATGAAGTAGATCTCGAAGATGACGCCCGCAAGCGACAGGCCGTAGTGCGCCAGCAGGAGCGCGTACAGGTTGGTTCGCCACCAGGCGATTGCCAGGGTCAGCAGGATCAGCGACAGGCCCACGCCGTAGACGGCGACCGGCACGCCGGCGATCCGGCTGTATTCACTCTGGGCGACCGTTTCGCAGCCCTTCAGTGGCCCGCACACTGGCACCCCACCCGCGAGCTCGACGATGGACAGGTAGGCCGCGATCGCGAGTCCGATGATGTCGAGGACCGCGAGGATGAGGCCGGGGTGAATCCCGAAGATCGGGCGGACCGCTGCCCGGCGCATCACGGGGTGGGAGAGGCCGAGGCGCCGGCGTCTGCGGCGAGGGATCGGATGGCCGCCGCCAGGGCCGTCGCGTCGGGCAGACCCGGGATCGGGTCCTCGCCATTGAGCGAGATGGATGGTGTCTGGTTGATCCCTGCCCGAAGGGCGGCCAACGAGACCTCCATCACGGCGTTGCGCGCATCGTCACCGGCCATGCAGCTGTCCCACGCGGCGATATCCACTCCGGACGCTGTCGCGATCGACCTCAAGAAGGCCTCCGTGTAGTCGCCCCGATTCTCGCCCTGCTGGTTCCAGTAGATGTAGTCGTGGTACGCCCAGTAGCGGCCCTGCTTGTTGGCACAGCTCGCGCCGGTGGCCAGCTCCAGCGACTCATCTCGACCACCCCCGCCGAGGATGGCGATGTCACGTGACTCGATCCGGAGGATGCCGGGGTCCACGAACTCGGTCCTGAGGCTGCCGAACTGTTCCCGGACCAGGCGTCCGCAGACAGGGCACTGGAAGTCGGCGTAGACCGTCATGACCACCGGCGCGTCAGCTTGCCCGAGGCTCTCGCCGTTCAAGATGTCCGCGGAGTAGACGAGGGGCGGCGTGATGAGCTGGCCCGTCGGGGACGGCGCCGGCTTCTGGTTGAGCAGGATCACGGCGAGGGCGACCGCGAGGGCCGCGACCGTGATCAGGGCGAACGGCGACTGCCAGACGGGTCGTGATGCCGAAGAGCGCCCGGTTCGGAGTCGATCGCTGGGCTGGCGATCGAGCCGCTCCTGGGTCCGGCGCTCGCGGCGGGTCTGGTACGGCAGGGGCGGCTTGGGTCGCTGTCTCACGCGGGGGCACCTTCGTGTCAGTAGAAAAGGATCGGCCAGACGCCGATCGGACCCTAGCATCCGGGTCGGGGAGGCGTCGGCCAAAGAGCCGAAGGGCCCGTCCACCCGGGACCATCGAGTCAGCCCGCCCGATCGAAGGTCATGCCCGCAACGTGAAACCCCGCGGCCATCCTGTGCATCAGACGTTGCGAACACATCGATCGCCGGGGGATAGCGTCTATGACCGTTGAAACCGCGCGCGCTGCTGCGCGACCAGGTGCCGGATCGGCACGGCCGGGATCCCGACCCGTTGGAGCCGCCGGTCGAATGTCCGGCCGCACCTTCGTGCTGCTCGCCGCCGTCATGGGGCTCGTCGCCGTCTACGCCACCGATCAGGTGGTCCCGGCCACCTCGCAGCACCAGGCCGATCTCCGAGTCTGGCTCGCCGCCAGGGCGGCTGGGTTTCTGACCCTGGGCCTGCTGACCCTCCAGGTGGTGCTGGGCCTCGTACTGAGCCACCCCACGAACAAGACGACATGGAAGCTGTCACGCCTCTTCTACCCGTGGCACAACAACATCTGGGTCTTCGTCATCGCCTTCCTCGTGATGCATATCGTGACGATCGTCCTCGACCCATATGCCGGCGTTGGCATCGGCGGAGCGCTCGTGCCGGGCCTCTCCGCCTACCGCTCGGTGCCGGTTGCGCTCGGCGTGATCGCCCTGTATGCACTCCTGATCACCGGCCTCACGGCGCGATACACGAGGGCGTTGCCACGGGGCCTGTGGCTGCAGCTCCATCGCCTGAGCCTCGGCATCCTCGTCCTGTCGTGGATTCACAGTGTCCTGTCGGGGACTGATTCCGTACCAATGGCCGGCGTGTACGGCGGTTCCTTGGTCCTCGTCCTGCTGGCTGCCGCGTACCGCTACTGGGTATCCCGGGCGGGCCGCCCGACGTTCTCCACATCACTTCCTGAGGTGAGTTCATGAGTCTTCCCATCCTTGTCCGCCGCGGCCTTGTCGTGATCGGCGTCGTCGGAGCCCTCGTGATCGGCGGGGTCTCGATCAATGCCGCCGCCGCCTGGACAGCGGCCTCGGCCCCGCTGCAACTTCCACCTGCGTCGCTCCAGTCGCTCGAGGCGGCCCTGGCGGCAGAACAGGAACGTTCGGCGGCCCTCGAAGGGGAGCTGCAGGCGATCGCGGGTGCGGCCGGTGACCTGGCGGCCGCTCTCGAAGCAGCGAACGGCCAGGTGACGAACGACACGACCGCCGCCGTATCGCTTCGAGAGGAGTTGGCGGCCGCGCAGGCGAAGCTGGCCAAGCTGGAAGCCGCCATGGCGTCCGCGGCCCGGGTGGCCGAGGCGAGAATCGCTGCGGCACGAGCGGCTGCGGCCGGGACCTTGCCCGTCGCACCGACCTCGGGGGCCGCTCCCTCCGCGCCGGATCCGACGGCGGCGCCGGTCACCGTCGTCACCGTCCCGGCTCCGGTCACCGCCACTCCGCGGCCAACCGCCACCCCGCGCCCGACCAAGACCCCGGAGCCCCACGGCACCCCGGAGCCCCACGATGACGACTGAAAGCCGCCCATGCGCCAGCTCGCTGCCCGCCCACGTCGGCGTCTTCTTCGGCATCTCGGCGGGTGCCTATGCGCTCACGCTGGCAGCGATGTCGGGCCTTCAGGCAAGCAGTGAATCGGCGCTTCGCTTGGAGCGGGATCCGATGGCTGCTGCCATCGGGTCCCTCGCCACGCGCCATGATCTGCTGGATGCCAGGCTCGCCGACGCGCGCGCCGCCTACGACGCGGCAGCGAGCACGTACACGGCAACGGGGTCTGGCTTCCAGGAACTCGCGGCACGGCTCGCGGAACTCAACGCCGCCGTGGCAGAGGCTGGCTTGACCGCGGAATCGCTGCCGGCCAACGTTCGCATTCCGGTCGTCGCCATCGCCCCGCCCGTGACCGGGGCGCCTGTTACCTCGGCCGGCCGGGCGGCCGCGCCCGCGCCACGCTCGGCAACCCCGGCGGCCGCAGGGGCGCCAGTCGCGGCAGCGCCCGCGGCGGTCTTCGTGCCGGCCCCGGTCTTCGTGCCGGCCGCCCCTCGTGTGACCGCCCCGGCTCCGGCGCCGGTGACGAACGCCACGACCTCCGCGTCCGGCAAGCCGTGATCGCGACCGGCGCACCAGTGTCGGGTGCGATGGCACCGGGTGCGCCGCCACCGGGGACGGCCACATTGGACATCGGCGGGGGCTTGACCTCGGTCGAGCGCTCCGGGCGCGCTCTGGGGTCTCCCCTCCGGCTCACGCTCGCCGTCGGCAGGACCGGGCCGCGCGCTGCCTCGGCCGCCTCCGCATCGAACGCGCTCGCGGACGCCGCCTGGTCAGAGGTCTTGACGATGTTTGGCGAGGTGGATCGCGTCATGTCGAGGTTTCGCGAGGACAGCGAGCTGACGTCCCTGAACCGGCGTGCGCCAAACCCGGTCGCGGGCATCTCTCGGACGCTCGTTCGCGCGCTCGTGGCAGCAGACCGCGCCCACCGCTTAACCGGCGGCCGGTTCGACCCCAGGGTCATCGCCGCCCTGGAACGGATCGGGTACGCCGGCGTGCCGCAGGGCGGCGAGGGGGCCGAGGCACAGATATCGCCGGCAGTTTCTGGTCGTGAGCGGATCCTTATTCGCGACGGCCGGCGTGGCCCGGTGGCCCTGCCCGTGCCGGTAGACCTCGGCGGGATCGGCAAGGGGTTGGCGCTCCGGTGGGCGGCACATCGCGTCGCGGCCGGTCTCGATGGTCGGGCAGCCGGATTCCTCATCGACGCCGGCGGCGACATCGTCGCGGGTGGGTCGGCGCCACAAGGTGGGCCCTGGAAGGTGGGCATCGAGGATCAGGCGGACGGGTCGGACCCGCTGGCAGTCCTCACGGTCCTCGGCTCCGGAGCGGTCGCGACGTCATCGACCAGCCAGCTCCGATGGCCGACGAGCACGGGGCTCGTGCATCACCTCATCGACCCGCGAACCGGCGAGCCGGGAGGGGATGGCCTCCTCGCGGTCACGGTGGCCGGGGCGGATCCGGCCTGGGCCGAGGTCTGGTCGAAGGCGCTGTTCCTGGAGGGCGTCCGCGGGATTGCCGACGCGGCGCGCCGACGCGGCCTCACGGCCTGGTGGGCGACCGAGGACGGACGATTCGAGATGACGCCGGCGGCCCGTCAACGGACGATCTGGGTGAGCGGCGAGGGCTGACCGGGCCAGGCCCCGGTGCGGCCCCAGTCGCGGTCCGGCACCGGGCGCCGGTCGAGCCCGTGGCGTCGCGGACCTACGCCGTGACGAACTCCCCGCCGTCCACGCTGATGATGTCGCCGTTGATGAAGTCCGTGCCCTCGCCCGAGAGCGTCACGATGGCATTCGCGACATCCTGCGGCGTCGTCATTCGACCGGTCGGGTTGCGCTTCATCGTGAGGTCGATCATCTCCTGCGATTCAGGGATCTTGAGGAGCGCCGGGGTGATCGTCACGCCCGCCCGAATCGAGTTCGCCGTGGCGCCGGTGCCCTTGCGAGCCAGCTCCATCGCCAGCTGCCGGATGTGGCTCTCGAGCGCAGCCTTGGCCGACGACACGACCCCGTACGAGGGCACGACCCGGGTGGACCCCTCCGACGTCATCGCGTAGATCTTCGAGCCCTGGCCGATGAGCCGCCGCCGATACAGGTCCTGGACCCAATAGACGAGGCTGTTGGCCATGACGTCCTGGGTCATCTCCATCTTCTTGCGGTCGACCGCCTCCTTCGGATCGTCGGCCAGGAACGGGACCAGGCTGCCGAAGGCCAGCGAGTGCATGACGACACGAACGTACGGCTCGCGCCCGGCCGCTTTCGCATCGGCGAAACGGGCCTCGAGCGCGTCGAGCGCGGCGCCGCGCTTCTCATCGTCGGCCGCGTTCATGTTGATGAACAGGACCTCCCGCCCCTCAGCGGCGAGATCGGCCTTGAGCTCTTCGACACGCTGCAGCGAGGCTCGAAAGTCGAGATGGATGCCGCAGATGTTGTAGCCGGCCTTGGCGAGCGCGCGGGACGTGGCTTCGCCCATGCCGGACGAGGCGCCGAGGATGAGCGCCCAGCGCTCGCGGGTGTCGGTCATCGTGGTGGGGTCTCCTGGTGTCGGATAGTCACCCGAGTCTAGCAGCGGGCCTCGCGCGATCCGGCATGACCGGTGCAGTCCTGCACGCGAAGGCGGCGGCGACGCCAGGGACCCCTTACGGCTCAGTCCGGAGAGCGGCCAGGATGACGGCGGCGGACAGGCCCAGTCCCGTCGCCGTGTTCCGGCGGAGGGGAAATGCACGCTGGAGCGCCGCGGCCAGCGATTGCTCCGTCACCAGCACGGCGCCGTCCGGAATGGCATCCAGGGAGGCCATGATCCGGCGACCGGCCACGACCGTCGGATGGGCGGCCCCGAGGCAGCCGGAGAGATGCTCGACCGCATCGGCAACGAACTCAGGCTCCCCATCGAGCACCGCCTTGATCTCGACCCCCTTCATCCCAGTCCCCTTCTGCCTGAGGTTCCAGCCTGACATTAGCCGCACGGACCTGCGCCGTGTGGCCCGGTGAAATACCAGCATGCGACACGCGGGGAAGGTGGGCGCGTGGGTCCCTGGCGCTTCCATGGGGGACCGGACCGCCGGATTGCGTGGGGTGGCGCGTCAACGCACCATCTGGTTGGCTGCTGCAAGGTTCGCTGCAAGGTGGCGCGATTACGTTCCGTCGACATCGGCATTCGTACTCGCCCGCCGGGGACTTTCGTACCGTCTCGAAGGTGCGCGGCATCGGGTCTGACGCATCGAGAAACCGTTGCGCAATCAGGGTGAGCCGGCGGCCATCAAGACCAGGTGAGGTTCAGGTTGATCGCAGGGTTCCTTCGAGGCAGATCAGGCGCGGCACACACCACGGTCAGGCGCCGCTCGCGCCGGGAACGGCGCGGACAGGCCCTCGTTGAGTTCGCCCTGATCTTCCCCGTGTTCATGCTGATCCTCGCGGGCATCCTCGATTTCGGCTTCATGCTCTACTCCCGGATGACCGTGATCAACGCGGCCCGAGAGGGCGCCCACGTAGTCCTCTCGGATGCCATCAAGAACGACGCGGTGTTGATCGCGAACATCCCGGCCCGAGTGTCGTCCACCGTGGGCGGTGTCGCACAGGGCGTCACCCTGACCACGGTGACCGAATGCGTTCAACCCAACAGCAGCGCGTGCTCCTTCAGCGGATCCCCCCTCGCGGCGTCCGGTGATTCGGTCAAGGTCACCGTAACGCACACCTACAAGGCATTCTTTCCGCTGCTCTTCGGCCAGACGTTTGATCTCACGTCGACCGTCCAGATGGTGCTCGAATGAAGGCGTCGTTGCGAAGCGTGCTTGCCGTGAAGCGCGGCGGGGGAATCGGCACCCAGCTTGCCATGGAAGGCGACGGCCGCCAGGGCGGCCAGATGCTCGTGCTGTTCACGCTGGTCCTGGTCCTGATCCTCGTGGCGGCGTCGATCGTCATCGACCTCGGGCTGCTCCGCAATGACCGCCAGAGCCTCGTCAACGCGATGGACGCGGGCGCGCTCGCGGGCGGCACGCTGATGCCCGTCGACGGATCGCAGAGCGGCGAAGCCGCGAAGGTCAACACTCTCGTCGACCAGACCGTCCAGGCGACATATCCAGGGTTGTCGAACCCCAGCGACTACCAGATCACCTATCGGTGCCTGATCGGCACGGAGGCTGGCAACCCTGGGGCATTCGACGCCGCTGACATCGCCAAGTTCATCCCACTCGACTGCAACCCGAGCCAGGCCGTGGGGCCGAGTCTGGACCTCGGCGACTTCATCGGAGCCGGAAGGACGCGGAGCTCCGATTGCAGGCCTGATCTCGGCGACAGGTGCAACGTCGTCGTCGTCGAAGGCAACGTCACCACGCCATATTCGTTCGGCCGTGTCGTCGGCGTGAATAGCGGCGAGACCGGGGCGGTTCAATCGGCTGCCTGCAAAGGCCTCTGCGGGGAGTTGCCGCCGGAGTTCGACGTCGAGCTCGTGATGGACACCTCGGGCAGCATGCAGTCGAACATCAGCAACGGCCAGACGCGCATCTACTGGGCGCGGCTTGCAGCGAATCAGCTGGTAACGGACCTCAACAACAATGGCGGCATCGGCGCGACCGGCCACCGCGTTGGGATCACGCGATTCAGCGGTGAGTACACCAGCCCGACCGCGGCGACCGCCCTGGGTGGCTGGTCGCTGGACGCGGCTGGCGTCAGCGGGCTTATCAACGGGCTGAGCGCCGCCGGGAAGACCCCGCTCCAGACGGGCATGTCTACCGGCGCCGCGGATCTCACGACGAACGCGCGTAACGCCGTTGGGGGCACAGTCAAGCGCGTCCTCATCCTGCTCTCGGACGGGCGCCCGAACCCCGATTTGGGCCCGAACAGCCAGCCCGCGACGATTGCCGCCGGCAACGAACGGCCGACCCAGACGGAGATCACGTCCTACCTCGGGTCGGCGGACATCGCGTACTCCATCATGATCGGCACGACCCCCCCGAGCCTCCCGATCGGCGCGGTCACTTCCCCCCCCAACACTCTCAACTCGAACATTGTCGACCCGAATCTGATGAAGATGCTGGCGACGCCGGACGACCTGTCAGCAACCCCTCCGAAGAAGTACTTCTTCAACGTCGTCGACGCCAGCGGTCTGCCGGACGTCTTCCGTCAGATCGCCATTCAGCTCCTCGACCCGCACTCGCGTCTCATCTCGTTGCATCCCGCACCGATCGTGACGGGTGTTAGCCCTACCTCGGCGACCGGAAGCCCCGTCACAATCACGATCACCGGCCAATTCTTCACAGGCACGACGGTTGTCCGGTTCGGATCGAACCCAGCCACGACGTTCACCGTGAACAGCGATACGAGTATCACCGCGACGGGGGTCGCTGGGTCGGCGAACACGACAGTCGATATCGTCGTAACGACTCCCGGAGGTTCATCGCCGGTCGTCAGCGGAGATCAGTTCACCTACCTCCCATGACGTCAGACAGGGACTCGCGGAAGGCCGGAGCCTGAAGGGGGCGCCCCGAGTATCCCCGCGAGGCTAAAGGATCCCCGCCGCTCGAAGCCCCGCGATCGCGGCCGCCTCGTAACCCAGTTCCGACAGGATCTCGTCCGAGTGCTCCCCGAGGAGCGGCGGCGGGGTCCTGATGGATGTCGGCGTGACCGAGAAATCGAACGGGCTGCGAACCTGGTCCACGGCCCCGAGGGCCGGGTGCGTCATCGGCACGCGGGCGTCGACCGCCCGGGCCTGCGGCGTGTCGAACGCCTCGAGGACATCGAGGAGCGGCCCGGCCGGGACGTCCGCCCCATCGAGGAGGGCCAGCCACTCGGCCGAGGTCCCGGTCGCCAGGCGCGCGGCGAGCAGCGGAATGAGATCCGTACGCCGTTCCACGCGATCGCCATTCGTGACGAAGCGCGGATCCGTCGCCAGCGCCGGAACCCCGAGCGCCGCGCAGAACCGCGGCCACTGGCGCTCACTGCCGATGCCCACGGCGATCTCCCCGTCGGACGTCCGGAACGTCTCGTACGGCACGATGTTCGGATGGGCGTTCCCGCGGCGACCGGGCGCCCGCCCCGTCACGAACGCGTTCTGGGCCTGGTTCGCGAGCACCGCGAGTGTGCTCTGGAGGATCGACACGTCCACCCGCTGCCCACCGGCGCGGGGCTTCGCCAGCAGCCCCGCCAGCACGGAAATAGCGCCGAACAGCCCGGTCACGACATCGCTGATCGCCACGCCGACCTTCGTCGGCCGGCCGTCCGGCTCGCCCGTGATCGACATGAGGCCGGCGGTCGCCTGGATGATGAAGTCATAACCCGGTTTGGCTGCATCCGGCCCGCTGATCCCGTAGCCACCGATCGCGAGGTGAACGAGGTCCGGGTTCAGGTCCGCCAGCACGGCCTCGGAGAAGCCAAGTCGGGCGAACCCACCGGCACGGAAGTTTTCCACGAGGACGTCACCGCGAGCGATCAGCCGCCGCACGACCTCGCGGCCGGCGTCCGTCCGGAGGTCGAGCCGGAGGCTCCGCTTGTTGCGGTTCACGGACAGGAAGTAGGCGGCAGTCCGCGTCCCGGCAGCCGGGTCGCCCACCCAGGGCGGCCCCCAGCCACGCGTCGCGTCGCCTTCGGGCGGCTCCACCTTGACGACATCCGCGCCGAGGTCGGCCAGGAGCATCGTGCAGTACGGCCCCGCGAGGACGGTCGAGAGATCGACCACGCGGATGCCGTGCAGCGGCCCTCGGGGCGAGGCTGAATCACCGGTCATGGCCGCGATGGTACGGCCGGCCGACGTCCTCGGGATGCCTGCCGGCTCAGCCGAGGCCGAGCGTGAGCGTGATCGACTCCCACTTGTCGATGAGATCGGCGATGGCGACCACCACCAGCAGCACCCCGGCGACGACCTCGATCCGGCGGTGCTGGCGAACGATCCAGCGCACGACCGTCTGGGCCCGAAGGCCGGTCAGGAAGGACAGCGCAACGAGGGGCAGCCCGAACCCGAGCCCGAACAGCAGGAAGGTGCCGATCTTCCCGGCCGCATCGGCCACGCCGAGACTGATCCCGAGCAGCGAGATGAGGAACGGCCCGGCGCACGGCAGCGCGATCGGCCCGAGGAAGATCCCGTACAGGTACGCCCGGCCGTACGGGTTGGACACGATCGGGACGGTGGCGCCCGGGAGGCGCTCGAACGGGTTCCGTCCGGCGATCAGCAGGACGCCCAGGAGGATCAAGAGCCCGTCGATGACCGGTGTCGCCACGGCCAGCAGGCGGCTGGTGGGGACTGCCACGATGACCAGGACGATGGCGATCAGGGTCATCATCGTCAGCACGCCGCCCAGCACGATCAGGCCGAGCAGGCCGGTCCCGCGTCGGCCCTCGAGGGCGCGGCTGTTTGCCGCCAGGTAGGCGACGAATCCCGGGTACAGCGGCAGGAGGCAGGGCGAGGCCGCGCTGGCGAGACCCAGGCCCACCGGCCCGAAACCGGCGAGCGCCGCGGTCAGCTGGTCGAACATCCGATACCCGCTGCCGGGATCGCGGGCCCGCTCAGGCCCCGTGAGCCGCGGCGAGTTCCAGGATCCGGTCCACGCTCTTGTGGCCGAACTCGGTCAGGGTCACGGTGCCGTCCGTCCCGACCACGATGATCGGCGTGGACGGCGGGGAGAGGACCTGATCCCCGAACTCGGCGGCGAGGGCCCGGGCCAGGTCGGTCGAGGCAACAACGTAGGGCCAATCGAACCCGAGCTTCAGGCTGTAGTTGGCGAGGTCGCCGGCCTTCTCGGACGCATCGACATCCACGCCGATCCAGGTGACGCGTCCGGGATCCAGGACGGCCAGGGCCTTGACGGCATCGCGCTGCTGGGTGCGGCAGTTGGAGCACCAGATCGCCATCGGCTCGATGAACACGACGTGGCCCTCCGCCACGAGATCGGCGATCCGGAAGGACTCGCCGTCTCGAACGTCGGTCAGCTCCTCCGTCGCCCAGGCCTGGTTGAGGACGACACCGGCCGGGGTCTCCGCGGGGGCACTGCCGGCAGGGTCGCCGGGCGCGGACGGTGGCGCGGAGGTTGGCGCGGAACTCGCGGGTGACGCCGGTGCCGCCGCAGTACCAGCAGGCGCGCTTTGACCAGGCGACGCGCCACCCGCGCTGGAGCATGCGGCCAGCGTGAAGAGGAGCGCGGTTGCGGCAGTCAGGAGTGGGCGCCAGGAGCGGCGCGAATGGCTGGATCTTCGGTACATGGATCTCTCGCAGCGGGACCTGATGGTCGCCCAGTCTGGGTCTCGACGGTGACGCAACCGTGACGCCCGGCAAGCCCGCTTGAATTCCGCCGTAGGATGGCACGACCATGACAGACCGGCGTCCGCACACCCTCATGACCGTCCACGCCCATCCCGACGACGAGACCATCGGCACCGGTGGCCTCATGGCCAAGTCCGTGTCCGCCGGTCACCGCGTGGTCCTCGTGACCTGCACGCGCGGCGAGCTCGGCGAGATCGTGGTCGAGGAAATGAACACGCCCGAGAACCATCGGCGGCTCGGTGAGATCCGGGCCGCCGAACTCGAGGCCGCCATGGGCGAGCTCGGCGTCACCGAGTGGGAGAACCTCGGCTACCGCGACTCGGACATGATGGGCCGGGCCGGCAACATGGATCCACGCTGCTTCTGGCAGGCGAACCTCGATGAGGCCGCGCGACGACTCACCTGGCTCGTCCGCCAGTATCGGCCGGACGTCATGACGACCTACAACGACTTCGGCGGATACGGCCATCCGGACCACATCAGGACCCATGACGTCGCGGTCCGCGCGTTCGCCCGCGCCGGGGACCCGGCCTGGTACGCCGAGCAGCTCGCGCCCGAGCACGGCGGTTTCGGCCCGGCCGAGGCCGACGGCGGCCTGGCTCCCTGGGCGCCGCTGAAGCTCTATGAGCAGGCGATCCCGGCGTCGGTCCGGAACGGGCTTCGGGACCTCATGGAGGCGGCCGGCGAGTCAAGCTTCTGGACAGAGCCGAAGGATGCCTCACCGGAGGAGCTCGCCATCTGGAACGAGCAGATGGCGAGAATGCTGGTACCGGACGAGTCGATCACGACCTGGATCGACATCGCCGATGTGCTCGACCGCAAGTGGGCCGCGATCTGGCGCCACGTGTCCCAGATGAGCCCCGAAAGCACGCTCCTGCGCTTCGGGCAGGACGCCTGGCGCGAGTTCTGGGGAAGAGAGGCCTACATCCTCCGCGAGTCACGCATCCCACCGACGACCCCGGAAACGGACATCTTCGCCGGGTTGGATTGATCGCCGCGCGGCGGGCACGCCGATCCACGGGGCGGCACTTGTGCTTCGACGCACGATGTACGACACTTATACGTACATTGTGAATGAGAGTGGACCGATGACAACGATCAGTATCCGCGACCTGGGCCGGCGCCCGAGCCAGGTGGTCGACGAGGTGATCCGCACCGGCCGGCCAGCGATCATTACCCGCCACGGACGGCCAGTGACGGCCATGGTGGCGCTCGATCCCGACGAACTGGAGGACTTCGTGCTGGCCCGCGCGCCGGAGTTCGCGCGCTCAATGCGCGACGCGGACGCCGACCTGCGGGCGGGACGCGCGCGGCCCGCCACTGAGGTATTCGCCGAGCTCGATCGCGACTGATCGGGCACGATGAGCGGCATCGTCCTGTCTCGGCGCGCCGAGCGCGATATGCGCCGAATTGGCCGAGGCGAAGCGCTGGCTCGCCTGCGCCAGGCGCTCGAGGGCCTGGCGGAGGCGGAAACCAGCCTCGATGTCAAGCCGTCGGCCGGATCCGCGCCGTGGCATCGGCTGCGGGTCGGCGACTACCGCGTCTTGTACCGAGCGACGGAGCCCGACGAGGCCGGCGACGCAGATGTGCGCTTCCTCGTGGCCCGCGTCGTCCACCGACGGGATCTCGAGCGGGCGGTGGCCACGCTTGCGTGAGCCTCCGGCCGGATGAACAGCCCGAGCCGGTGGACGGCGCTCTACCAGTCCAGCAGGCCCTTTGAAGCAGCGAATACCTGGCTCATCACGACGGCCCCGCTACCGGCAGGATCCATGAAGTTCGGCTGCGCCTTGTCGAGGATAAGGTGCGGCCGCATGTTGACCTGCACGAGACGACTGGCGTCGAACGTCAGCTCCAGGGTGATCCCCTCCATCGTCGGCTCGGACCAGGTCTGGTCGAACACGAAGTTGCCGAGCGCGTACCAGATCGGCTTCCCCGCGTAGATCTCGAGCGCACCGGCCCAGTGGGGGTGATTGCCGATGACCATGTCGGCGCCGGCGTCAATGGCGGCGTGCCCGAGCCGCGTCTGCTGGGCCGAGATCCTCGTCGTGTACTCGACCCCCCAATGCGGGAAGACGATGACGAGGTCCGCGCCGGCGGCACGGGCGGCCGCGACGTCGGCCTTGAGGGCCGCCTCGGTCATCCCCGCCGAGCCGACGCGGTCCTCGGTGTCCGTCCAGTAGGACGGGGCGATCGTGTCGTAGCCGAGGAGGGCGACCTCGATCCCGCCGGCCTCGAGGATCGCGGCCTGGTGGGCCGCGATCGTGCCGGACCCGGCACCCGAGTGGGCAATCCCCCACCGGTCGAGGGAGCCGATCGTGTCGGTGATTCCGCGCGCGCCAGCATCGCGGATGTGGTTGTTCGCGAGCGAGACCCAGTCGATCCCGGCGTTGGCGAGGCCCTCGATCAGCGCCGGATCGGCGGTGAAGACCGTGCCCGAGGCGTGGAACCGGAAGGCGTCCGGGGCCGGGTTCTCGAAGTTGGCGATCGCGAGGTCGGCGCTCTGGAGCAAGGCCCGGACCGCACCGGCATCACCGGTCCGCTCGACCCTCGGAAGCTCCCACCCGAAGGAGGAGCAGCAATAGCGCGAGGTGATCGTCGCCGTGCCACCGTCGAACGGGAAGTTCACGCCCTTGCCGTCGGTCTTGATGGTCTTCGCGACGCCGCGGTCCAGGAGGATGTCGCCGCCGGCCACGAGGGTCCACGCCGAGGCCGGATCGTAGATCAGTGGAGGTGGAGCCGGGGCCGTTCCTGCCGGGTAGGTGAAGGCCGCCTGGAGCGGCCACTCGGCGAGCGTCGACACGCGATCGCCGCCGAACAGCGTGACGCCCTCCCAGCCGAGCGCCCGGACGCTCGGGTCGACGTCGTCGACGAGGAGGAAGGCGAGTCGATCCCGGTGTGCCGCCAGGTCGGCCCGAACGGTCGCGACATCCGGAACAACGAGGAGGCGCGCCGGGTCCACGGGATCCGGGCCCAGTCTCAGCGCCGCGGACACCTCAGCCAGCTGCTCCCCGACCACCTCGATGGCCGTGTAGCGCTTTGAGGTTCCGGCCAGGACCGCGGCGATCTCCTCGGCCGAGGTTTCGGACCAGGCCGCCCGGAAACCAGTGACCGGAACGAGCGCGCGGAGCACGACCGTCGGTGTTGGTTCGGGCGTCGGCGTCGGGGCGAGGGTCGGCGTGGGTGACGGTGTGGTCGGCGCCGTGGCCACGGCGGCAGCGACCGCGGTCGGCGAAGCCGTCGTGGAGTCGGACGTGCACGCGCCCAGCACCAGAGCCAGCGCGGCAAGGAGGGCGATCACTCGACGGAGCACGGTCGCAGGGTACCCCGGACAGAAAGGCGCCCCGTCCGGGCGGGCGGACGGGGCGCAAGGTGTATGCGAGCTGATGGCGGACCCGACCGGATTCGAACCGGCGATCTCCAGCGTGACAGGCTGGCATGTTGGGCCGCTACACCACGGGTCCGCGGCGATTGCGGAGGATAACAGTACCGGATGCCCTTGTCAGAATCCGGCGAAGGCTTGAACGCTCGGCTGGATCAGCGTCGGCCAGGCTCCGCCGGGACCCCGAAGCTGCCCGAGGACCTCGAGCGGATCGCCGGTGTGCTGGTCCACGAACCAGAGCGCAGTCGTCCAACCCAGAGATGGATCCGGACGTGTGGGTGGAGAGATCTCGATGAGCGGACCCCCGCCGGGCGCCAATGCAAGCTGCTCGACAGGACCGGGGGGATCCCAGCGGTCGATGACTGAGAGGCTCTCGGCGTCAAGCACCCACACAAGGACCCGATCGGACGCGGGAGCGTCCGCGAGCCCGAGTGCGTAGAGGACTCGCCCATCCGCCGAGCCGGCGAGTTGGGGCCCAGGGCTCTGGTCGCTGGCCTGGTCGAGGTGCGACCACGCCGTCAGCCCATCGTCGACACCCGGGGTCGGCCAATCCGCTCCGCCTGGACCAGCCTGCGTATCCAGGACCACCGTGGTGCCGGCGCGGGTCTCGACGTCTAGCCTCGACACCGTCAGGCGGACCGGAGACCATCGATACAGGACTCCCCGCCGTGTATCGAGAAGCCACGATGCGTCGCGGATCATGCCGTCCGCAGCCCGAATGCAGCGGGCCGATCGCCACGTCCCGGGTCAAGTCGTCCGGGTTCTCGATCCGCACGAACGGCTGGAAGTCACCGTTGGCCTCCGGGATGGCCGCAGATCGAGAGATAGTGTCGTTCGGTCGCAAAGGCCGCCGAGGAAGGGTCGCACGCAAGATCGCTCGCTCGGCCGACGGGGAGCGCCACCATGATCGGCGACGTGGGATCGAGCGCCGAATCGAGCACCAGCCGCTCCTGCTGGATGAGGCCGGTCTCCGAGGTGAGGGAGGTGATCGCCGTCAGGGTCACCGAGAGCTGTGAGCCGTTGGGCGACGCCCGGACGACAGGCCAGATCGACGTGGAGGGACTCGCCATCCAGCCACCCTGGGTCGGGAGGTTCAGTCCGGCCCCGGCGATCGGGATCGGCGCACTTCCCGGCTGCCGTCCAGGGTCCTGGTTCGCAGGTCGATTCTCCACAGGTCCACGGTCCAGGCCGCCGCCCTACGAACCGCCGAGGCCAGCCACAGCCACCGGCCGTCGCGCGTCACGGTCGCGTCAAGCTGGACGGACCTGAGCCCGGGCGCCAGGGACATCGGTCGTGACGACAGGCACGTTGGCTGTCAGCGTCGTGACCGGATCGCGACCGACCTCCGTGCCGTTCTCGTCGAACGTGCAGAGCGTGACATCCGTCGTGACCGACGCGCCATCCATCTCGTTCGAGGTGCAAAGCTGGACCGCGCGGCCGACTGAATCGACGAATGTCAGGGTCGACTCGCCACCGTCAGCGGGCCCGGCGTCGCCGACGAACTCCCCGGTCACCGGATCGAGCCAGCGAAGCCCGCCGGCGCTGAGGGGAACCGGTCGGGTGGGAGGCGGCGAGCCCAGGATCTCGAAGGCCGGCAACGGCCTGGGTGTCGGCGTCGCGGGGACCAGAGTTCGGGCCGGGGACGGACTCGCGGTCCGTGCCACATGCCCGGGTGACGCCGAGGGACCCGCCTCGCCGAACCCGCCGATCGAGAACACGATGCCCGCGCCGACGACGGCGACGATCGCCGCGATCGCGAGTTGGACCCGGCGCACGCCCGTCCGGCCGAGGCGAGCTCGGGCTCGATACCCCGTGTCGGGCGGCAGGCGGTCGAGATCGGTCTCGGCGCCCTCCGTGCGCTCCTGACGATCCACGCGGAGACCGTACACCGGGCGCGCGGACTCGGACAGGGCCGTCCCGCGGTATCCTGCCGACGCCCATGGACCTGATCGATCTCCGTTCCGACACCGTCACGAAGCCCACCCCGGAGATGCGCCGCGCGATGGCGGATGCGGAGGTCGGCGACGACGTCTTCGGTGACGACCCCACGGTCCGGGCCCTCGAGGAGCGGGCCGCCGAACTCCTGGGCAAGGAAGCCGGGCTCTTCGTCACCTCGGGCACGCAGGGCAACCTCGTCGCGCAGATGGCGCACCTCGCCCGCGGGCAGGAGACGATTGCCGGGTACCAGACCCATGTCGTCCTCGACGAAGCGGCCGGCCATGCGGTCGTCGTCGGGCGCGTCGGTCCGTGCGCTTCGCGAGCGCGCCGACGGGACCCTGGACCCGGACGAGATCCGGGACGCGTTCCGGGACGCCAGCGATCCGCACCAGCCGATCACCGGCCTCGTGGTCATCGAGAACACCCACGCCCACTCGATGGGCAGGCCGCTCTCCGTCGCGTACACGGCCGAGGTCGCCGGGATCGCCCACGAGGCCGGGTGTCCCGCTCCACATCGACGGCGCGCGCCTGTGGAACGCTGCAGTCGCGCTCGGCGTGTCCGGCAGGGAACTGGCGGCCCCGGCGGACTCCGTCACGTTCTGCCTGTCCAAGGGCCTCGCCTGTCCGGTCGGCAGCGTCGTCGTGGGCGACGCTGCCTTCATCTGGAAGGCGCGGCGCGCGCGCAAGCTCCTCGGCGGCGGCATGCGCCAGGCGGGCATCCTCGCGGCGGCGGGCCTGATCGCCCTGCGCGATGGGCCGGCCGGCATGATCGAGCGGCTGGCCGAGGACCATGCCAACGCCCGGCGCCTTGCTGAGGCACTCGCGGAGATGACCGGCGTCCGCTCCCCGGGCGACATCGCCCAGGTTGACGACGGACCGCTGGATCCGGGTCGCGTCTTGACCAACTTCGTCCTGTTCCGGGTTCCGGGAGATCGGTCGACGTTCCTCGCGGCCGCCGAACGGCGCGGCCTGCTCCTGGACTGGTACCCACATGACCAGGTCAGAGCGGCCACGCACTACGGCATCGGATCGGTCGAGATCGACCGCGCGATCGAGATCATCGGCGCGGCGCTCCGCGAAGCGACACCGGCCACGACCGCCACGAGCGCAGGTTCTCCGGCGTGAGCCGAGCCACGTTCCCGTGAGCCGAGCCACGTTCGGCGGCGTCACGCTGCCGCGGCCCGCGCCTGCCCCGGATCGCGGCCCGGGCGATGAGGCCTTCTACGACCTCGTTGAGGCGCGATTCCGGCGGATCGTCGAGGCGGATCCCGTCTTCGCGACGTACCTCGGGATCCATGCCTGGGACGATCGGCTGCCGGACGCCGGACGGGAGCGCGTGCTCGGCGACCTCGAGGAAGACCGGCGCCACCTGGCCGCGGTCGAGGCCATCGATCCCGCGTCGCTCAGCGCGTTCGCGCGGTTCGAGCGTGACCTTGAGATCCACAACCTCCGCCGGGCGATCTTCGATGTCGACGTCGTGCGGCGCTGGGAGCGGCACACCTCGGGTGTCGATGCCCTCGGTGATGCGCTCTTCCCGCTCCTCACCCGCGACTTCGGCAGCCCGGCCGAGCGGTTCGCCGCGCTGGCGGGCCGTCTCGAGGGCGCGCCGGGCCACCTGGCCGAGCACCGGACCCGCGCCTCGGGCCCGCAGGTTCGGCTCTGGCAGGAGCTCGAGATCGCCGCCGGGCGGGATATCCCGACCTTCTTCGAGGAGATCGTCGCGGCAGCCGAGGCACTGTCCTTGCCGGCGACGCTTGTGGCCCGCCTGCGCCGGGCGGCCGACGGCGCGGTTGCGGCCATCGAGGACCATGTCGTCTGGGTGGCACGCAGCCTCCATCACGGCACGGACGAGTGGGCCCTCGGTCGGGCGCGGTACGACGAACTCGTCCGTCTTCGCGCGTTCGACGGCCTGGACGCGGACGGGATTCTCGCGATCGGCTGGGAGCAGCTGGAGATCAACCACGCGGACCGGGCCGCGGCGGCCCGCGAGCTGGATCCGGACGGTCCCGAGCTCGACGTCGTGGAGCGGGTCAAGTCAGACCACCCGCCGACGTTCGAAGCGGCGCTGGACGAGTACCGCGTCGCGATGCGGCGTGCCCGCCAGCACCTCATCGACCACGACCTCGTGACGGTTCCGCCGGACGAGCGCGTGGTCGTCACCCCGACCCCGCAGTACCTGCACAAGGTGATGCCCTTTGCCGCGTATTTCGCGCCGGCGCCGTTCGATCCGGACCCGGTCGGAACGTACATCGTCACGCCGTCCGTGGACGGCGATCCGGCGGCGATCCGCGAGCACTACCGCGCCTCGATCAGCAACACCAGCATTCACGAGGCCTACCCGGGCCACCATCTCCAGCTCGCGGTGGGCGGCCGCCACCCGTCCCTTACCCGCCTGTTCGCGGACGGCCCCGAGTTCGTCGAGGGCTGGGGAATGTACAGCGAGCAGATGATGCGCGAGGAGGGCTTCGACGACGGACCGGCCTTCCGCCTCGCCCTCGCCACGGATGCCATCTGGCGGGCCTGCCGGATCATCCTCGACGTCCGGATGCACCGCGGCGAGATGAGCGTCGAGGAGGCGACGGACTTCCTCGTGGAGCACACCAGGTTCGAGCGGCCGCACGCGCTGGCGGAGGTCCGCCGCTACACGGGTTCGCCGACGTACCCGCTTTCCTACCTGCTCGGCAAGGTCCTCATCCTCGGCCTTCGCGAGGACGAGCGACGCCGGCGCGGTGCGTCGTTTCGCCTGCGCGACTTCCACGACACGCTGCTCACGAATGGCTCGCTGCCGATCAGCTTCCATCGGCGACTCCTTGCCGGAGAGGGCCGACCCGCGGCCGGCGGCCTGACGATCTCGGTCGATCGCGCCGCCGCGCGTCCCTGACGGCCGGCAGCGTGCAGGTCATCCCGGCCATTGACCTGGAGCGCGGGCGGTCCCGGACGGTGTTCTGGCCGGGCGTGTCGAGCGGGATCGGGGCGCCCACGGACCGGCCGGATCGGATCGCCGAGCACTTCGTGGGGCTCGGGGCGCCGCTCATCCACCTGGTCGATTTCGACGGTGCGCGCGCCGGTGCGCCGGTGAACCTCGAGGTCGTGGGGGCCGTGGCGGCACGGATTGCGACGCCGCTCCAGCTTGCCGGCGGCGTTGACACGGCGGACGGGATCCGCCTCGCGTTCGCCGCCGGCGCCACGCGCGTCCTGACGGGGATGACCGTGGCGGACGATCGGAACGCCCTGCGGGAGTGCCTTGCCGTGGCCGGGGACTGGCTGGCCGTGGGCCTCGATGCGCGGGCAGACCGGCTGGCCGCATTCCCGTGGCGGCGAGCAAGTGCGCCGACGCTTCGCGAGCTGGCCGACGAGCTCGTGGGCCAGGGCGTCGCCCGCCTCGTCCTCGGACACGGTGGGGGTACCGCCGAGCTCGATCTGCTCGTCGCGCTGCGGGCGTCGGTGGGCGTGGAGATCGTGGTGGCCGGCGGGATCCGGGACCTCGACGGCATCCGCCGCCTGCGCGATACCGGTATCGCGGGCATCATCCTCGGAGAAGCGCTCCTGTCCGGGGCCATCGATTACACCGCCGCCCTGGAGGCCGCCGCATGATCCCTCGCCCACAGGCCCGCGCAGCACGCGTGCTCGCCGTCGCCCTCGCGCTCGTCGTTGGCGCCTGCTCCACGGGGGCAGCACCGCTGCCAACGATCGGGCCGTCAGCCGCTCCGACGACGGCCGCTGGCACGTGCCCCACGAGCCAACCCGCACCGCTCGCGGCAGGCGAGACGCGGACTGTGACGCTCAACACCTCGAAGGGCGCGATCACGCTCAAGATCGACGGCGGGCTGTCGCCGATCGCGGCCGGGAACTTCGTCGCCCTCGCTGCCTGCGGCTACTACAACGGCGTGGTCTTCCATCGGGTCGTGCCCGGGTTCGTCATCCAGGGCGGCGACCCGACCGGGACCGGCAGCGGCGGTCCGGGCTACACGATCCAGGACGAGCTGGTCACGGCCACGTACCACCGCGGCACGCTGGCCATGGCGCGCAGCGCCGCACCGAATTCGCAGGGTTCCCAGTTCTTCATCGTTCTGGCGGACTCCGCCGAAGGAACGCTCGCGAGCTACAACACGTACGCGATCTTCGGCGAGGTGGCCGATGGCATGGACGCCGTCGATGCCATCGCCGCCGCCGCCGACGCCGAACTCCCCACCAACCCGATCGTGATGGACTCCGTCACGGTCTCCAACCCCTGACCGCAGCCAGACAAGGAGGCGCCATGACCCGGGCAACGATTGCCACCGACCTCGGCGACATCGAGATCCAGCTCTACACGACGGACGTCCCCAAGGCGGCCGGCAACTTCGTCGAGCTCGCCAGGAAGGGCTTCTACGACGACGTCGTCTTCCACCGTGTCATCCCCGGCTTCGTCGCCCAGGCCGGAGACGGCCAGTACGGCAAGAAGGCCTCGTTCGATGCCGGCCGGGTCGGGACCGGCGGCCCCGGCTACAAGTTCGCGGACGAGCCCTTCAAGGGTGATTACGCGCGCGGTTCACTGGCCATGGCGAATGCCGGCCCGAATACCAACGGTAGCCAGTTCTTCATCTGCCACCAGGACCTGACCGGGAAGTTGCCCAGGAGCTACACGCTCTTCGGCATGGTCACGAAGGGCATGGAAGTCGTGGACCAGATCGTTGCCGCGCCGCGCAATGCCCGCGACCTGCCCGATTCACCCGTCGCCATGACCTCGGTCACGATCCACGAGGACTGAATCCGGAGTCGTGACCCGGCCCAGGCCGGGTGCCGTTACCCCGCCCCGCCGCGTCCGGTGAGAATGGTTAAGGAATTTACACCGAGGGCGCGTCGAAAAGGGTTGGAATCGCGCGGCCGATCGTATAGACTCCTGCAGGCACTGCGTTCGCGCAGTCCGCTGCCTCAGCGGCAAGGTCATGGGTAGGTTGGGTCAGGGTAGTCGGTCAAGCCGACGTGATAGATGCCCTTGACGCGTGGGAAGCATCCGCTTCGGCGGAATGTCACCGGGACAGCAACGGAGCGGCTCCTTCGGGAGCCGCTCCGATCTTTTCCGGCCTGCGGGCCACGGAGCCCGGCGAATTGCCGGTGCTATCCTTCCCCTCCGCGCGCGTCCCCGCCGCGCGATCGCGCGCCTGTAGCTCAGTGGATAGAGCGTCGGCCTCCGGAGCCGAAGGTCGCAGGTTCGAATCCTGTCGGGCGCGCCATGAACCGCTTGTGTAGCGAGCGAATTAGTTCTATCATCGTTCCGATAGAAACCGCTCGTGTATCAAGCGAATGATTCTCCATCTGACCTACAGGCCAAACCTGGCGCTTCGGGAACGGCTCGAGCGGTGGGAGAACGCCGCCCGTCGCGATGCCGACCTTCGACCCGGCAGTTGGCGCATGCTCGCCGTTTGGCCAGCGGCCCGCGACGCCGCGATCTCAGGCAGCACGGGCATAGAAGGCAACCCTCTGGCCCCCGGGCAGGTTGAGGAGGTGCTGGCCGGCGCGGCGGTTGAGGCGAGCGCGGATCACATCCGCGAGGTGGTGAACTACAACCGTGCGCTGAACCTCGCTCGCGACGCCGCCGGGCGCCCTGGTTTCGCCTGGTCGCACGAGGTGATCCATCTCATCAACGCAACCGTCATGGAAGGCCTGCCGCGCGACACACACGGTAACTACCGCGGGCCGGGCGAGGATGTCTACGTAGGAATCTTCAGCGGGCCGAGCCCGCTGATGGTCCAGGCCCTCATGGCTGAACTCGTCGCGTGGCTGAGGCGCATCGACCGGACGCCGCCCCTGGTGCGATCGGCGCTCCTGCACCTGAACGTCATCGCGATCCACCCCTTCAACGATGGCAACGGCCGAACGGCACGGATCCTTGCCGCGATGGAGCTCGTCCGCGATGGCGTCCAATCGCCTGAGCTCATCAGCATCGAGGCCTACCTCCGACGGAACCGTGACGAGTACATCGATGCGCTCCGTACGACACTCGGTCCGAGTTACGACCCGGACAACCATCCGGTCACCGAGTGGCTGGACTACTACACCCGCATCTCCCTCGACCGCTTGGAGGCGCGGAACCGAATCCTCGACGCCCTGCCGACGGACATCGGAATCCTCGTCGCGGCGCTGGCTGATGCCGGCGAGCCACTGGAATGGGCGTCGACACTGCTCGCCGCGCGAGTTGGCCGACTGCGCACCCCGATGCTGGCCGCCATGACCAATCGTTCCATGCCGGCCGCTCGGGCTGAACTTGGTCGATTGGCGCGAGCGGGCTGGCTCGAACCCCGCGGTGTCACTCGAGGGAGATGGTATGCACCGACGGACCAACTGAACGCGTTGCCGCTTCACGTCCCCGAGCTGATGGCCCTCCTCGCCGCCGGTGAGCAGCTCCGACTGTTCGATGAGGCCCTCGCGGGATAGGCGCGCATGCTTCTCTAGCTGTACCACACGCTGGTCGCAGCGCTCGAGGAGCGCCAAGCCGGAAGCGGTAGTGCGGCACGCGACGCCATTGTCGACGGCACGCTGCGGATTTGACCCGGGACCGGTCTCAGGTACACGTTGTGCCGGGATTCGAGTCCGATTGGGACCCAGCCTCGGGCTCGGGCAGCCGCGGGGCCAGGATCCACACGAGCTGCGCCGTCGTCACCGCCCGACCTTGGACCGCGCGTTCACCAAGTGGTGCTTGCCGCTCACCCACCGATTGGCAGTGCGCGTCATGGCGTCCGGTGGCAGCATACATTCGAACCCATCCCGCGGAGCTTGCGGAGGCCAGCCGCGAACGTGCTACCGGTCCTTCTCCTCGCGGGGTTTGCCGCCATTCTCGCTGTCGACACTTGGCTGTTGCGGGCATCGGCGGGGTGGGTCCGGCGGCGGGGGCGGCGAACAGCTGCACTCGCCGGCATGGCAGCGTGGCTCGTCCAGACCGCGCTGCTATCGGTCGGCCTGCTGCTGCTGACCGGCTCCCTCCTCCCGGAGACAGTGCGTGAGCCGGGCGTCGCCAACCGGGCCTGGATCGAATCCGTTGCGGCGAGTGGGATCATCCTGGGGCTCGCGCTCCTGGCTCGCACGTGGCATCGGCCGACGTTCGTCGACGTCGGGCTCGTCCGCGGCAGCGGGACCGGCCTCGACGTCGGCGCGGGCCTAGTCATCGGGATCGTCGCGGCCGCGGTTCCGCTTCTCATCGGGCTCGCCGGCGGCTGGACCGTGATCGGTGGCCTGCGCATCGACTTCGCCAGCGTCTTCGCAGCTGGCGTGTTCTTCGCCGCGGTCGGCGTGTTCGAGGAAGTCCTCTACCGGGGTGCGCTATTCGGCCTCGCTCGAGTTGTCGTCGGACGTCCGGTGGCAGCAGCGGTTTCGATCCTCGCGTTCGCGGTGCCCCATGCTCTCAACCCGGGTGCGTCGCCGCTCGCGGTCGTCGGGGTGCTCGTCGCGGGTTCCTGCCTGCTCGTCGCATACGTCCGGTCCGCGGCGCTGTGGCTGCCGATCGGCATCCACGTCGGCTGGAACTTCGCCCTCGGCCCGATCTACGGCTTGCCGGTGAGTGGACTGGAGCTCCCCGGGCTGCTGCGGACGCACGTCGACACGACGGCCCCACCGCTGCTGGCCGGTGGAGGCTTCGGGCCGGAGGCCAGCTTCCCCGGTATGGTCGGCTTCCTGTTCGCCACGGCGGCCGCCGTCGGATACACGAGCTGGCGACGCGGGGCGGGGACGCGTTCAGGGGACGCGATGGCCTCGTCGTTGCACATAGACCGCTGATGCAGTCCGAGTAGGCGCCTCGACCTCGTCAGCCGGATCGCGGCTCGTCGTCTCGGCTTCGCCCTCGGGCTCGAGCAGCCGCGGGCCGAGGATCCACACGAGCTGCGCCGTCGTCACCGCCCCGACCTTGGACCGGGCGTTCGCCAGGTGGTGCTTCACGGTCGAGTGCGATAGGCCGAGGCGGTGGGCGGCCGCCTTCTCCGACCCGGCGACGACGACAGCGACGACTACCGCGAGCTCGCCGTCCGTGGCGGTCCCACCGGGAGATCGACCGGCCCGAGCCCGTTCTCTCACGCCAGCCGCCTCGCCACGGGGCGCGCCACGACATCCTCTTCCGGCAGCGCCGGCGTCATGCCGTGCGCGTAGGCTGCCGCGGTCAGCCGGAAGTCGCTGTGCTAGCAGCAGCCACCAGGACCTTGTGCTCGACCTCGAAGCCCCCGTCGCTCACGAACACGGACAGGGCGGCTCGCACTTCATCCCAGACCTGCTGCCGCTCGTCCTCGGGTAGCGGCGCGGTCAGTTCCTTCACCGTGGGAGACGTGGCCTGGAGGTAGTGGACGCAGTCGTCCGCCGATGCCATCCGGATCGGCAGGGTAAGGGCATGGATCTCGACGTCGCCGAAACCGCCTGCGGTCAGCGTCGCAGCCAGGACCGCCGGCTCTCCCAGTCCGTCCGCCCGGGGTGGTGGCTGGGGAAGGCCCAGCTGTCGACGAACGGCCGAGAGTGCGACCATGAATTCCGGACTCCCGTTGACCCCGTAGACGACGACGGAGACCCGTCCGTCGCCACGCAGGACTCGATTCATGCCGCGGAGGGCGTTGACCGGATCGGGCAGGTACATCAACGCGAACCGACAGATGACCGCATCGAACGACGCGTCCGGGAGATCGAGGTCGCCCCCGTCCATCACCCGGGTCTCGATATTGCGAATGCCGGCTTCGCGGGCGGACCGGGCACCGATCTCGAGCAGATCCTCGGCTACATCGACAGCCAGCACGCGGCCATCCGGACCGACCCGCCCTGCCGCCGCGATGGATTGATCGCAGTCCCCTGCGGCGATGTCGAGGACCCGGCTTCCGACCGTTAGATGCGCGAGGTCGAGCATGAGCTCGGTCGCTGGCGAATACCACTCACGCATCCTCGGGATCCAGGCGTGCCAGCCATCGGCGATGGAGTTCCACGCCCGTGCTTCCTCGACGATGGCCGGCGACGGATCGAAGGCTCGCTGGGACATCACCGGCCGCCCGTGCGGCTATGCCTGCGCTTCGAGGGCGGGGTTGACGACCGTCGCGTTAGCGAAGTCGGTCATGTACGCCCAGACGGCCTCGATCGGTTGGCTGGTGACGATGCTGGCGTCGACCTTCATCTGGCGTCGACCTTCATCTGCGAACGACGGCATCATAGCGGCCCGTGGTGGCTTACCGCAGCCACTCTGCGCGAGGCCTGCCATCGCCCCGGTGATCAGCAGCCACTGGAGGACGACGATCGCCACGACGGCACCGATCCCGGCCCCGCTGAGTGGGCCGAGTGGGCCGAGTGGGCCGGCGCCACGGTCGCGGAGCAGGTGTTCGGCCGGCCAGACGCGTAGGTCTCGAGCGCGGCCGAACCCGCGTCGCGCCATGGATGCCTGCCCTCGCGCGCTCAGCCCACATCGCGTGCAGGAACGAGGGCTTTCCTCTGCCGGCGCGGCCACGTACGCTTGGACGTGCCATGGACCTGGCTCCGATCCTCCGGCCGCGCTCCATCGCCATCGTTGGGGCGAGCCCGCGCTCGTTCGTGGGGCGGGTCGCGCTGGAGAACAGCCGCGCACTGGGCTATCAGGGCCGCCTCTATCCCGTCAATCCGAAGTACGCGGAGATCGGCGGCCTGGCCGCCGCGCCGTCGCTCTCGGACCTGCCGGAGGCACCGGATGTCGTCCTCGTCCAACTGGGGACGGACCGGATCCTCGAGGCCGTCCGGGAAGGCGTGGCGGTCGGTGCGCGAAGCTTCGTGATCCCCGGAGCAGGCTACACGGACTCCGGTCCGGCCGCGCTCGAGCTCGCGGCCGAGCTGCGGACGCTCGCGTCGGAGCGGGGGATCGCGGTCGTCGGCACCAACTGCATGGGCTTCGTCGACCTCGTGACCGGAGCCGCCCCGTACATCGGGACCGTCCCGATGCACGTCCGGCGGGGACGGGTCGGCGTCGTCGCCCAGAGTGGCGCGATCGTTGAGGCCTTCGTCAACAACGGCGGCCGCGTCCCGCTCTCGACCATCGTCTCGTGCGGCTCGGAGGCAGGCACCGGCCTGGCCGAGTACCTGGCCTTCTTCGCCTCCGACGAGCGGACGGACGCCGTCCTCGCCTTCGTCGAGGGGTTCGGCGATCCGACCGGCTTCCTGGCCGCCGCCCGAGCGCTGGCCGAGGCCGGCAAGCCGCTGGCGGTGTGCAAGGTCGGTCGGTCGTCGGCAGCCCAGGCCGGGATCGTCGCCCATTCCGGGAAGCTGGCCGGCAACGCCCGGGTCGGCGCGGCCGCGCTCAGACAGGCCGGCGCGATCCTGTGCGCCGATCTCGACGAGCTGACCACCATCGGCGAGATCTTCGGCGCAGGCCGGACGAGGATGGGCCGCCGGGCCCACATCGTCACGAACTCCGGGGGCGAGGCGAACCTGCTGTCGGACCTGGCCGAGGACGTCGGGAATCGAGCTGCCCCCGCTGTCCGAGGCGGGCGCCGCCGAGCTCACCGCGACCTGGCCGAACTTCCATGCCCGCAACCCGATGGATCCGTGGGGCACGGACGACTACAAGGCGATCTACCCACGGGCCCTCAAGGTGCTGGCCGACGAGCCCGGCGACCTGCTCATCGTGAGCCTCGACCAGCAGACGACCTGCGGCTCGTACGAGCTCCAGCTCGGGCGCGACCTGGCCTCGTACCTGTCCGGCGAGGCGTCGCGGACGAAGAAGACGCCGGTCTTCCTCTCGCCCTCGAGCCAGGATCCGAGTCCGGAGCTGCTCAACTACTGCCTGATCGAGCGGATCCCGCTCCTGCGCGGCGCGTGGACCGCGCTGGACGCCCTGGCCAAGGTGGCCAGACGGACCGAGTGGGCGGGCGACGGACGGGTCGCTGCCAGCGGCCCGCCGATCGCGCTCCCGGAGCTGGCTGCGTCCGGGCCGCTCGACGAGTACGCCTCGCTGGCGATCGTCAATCGCTACGGCATCCCGACTCCACGCCTGGCCACCGCGCCGGACGTCGACGCGACGGTCGAGGTCGCGGAGCGGATCGGCTACCCGGTCGTCCTCAAGGGTGTGGCCGGCGGGGTCAGTCACAAGACCGAGCTGGGACTGGTGCGGGTCGGGCTGGGATCCGCGGACGAGGTCCGGCGGGCCGCGGCGGCGATCTCCGCGAACGCTGCCCGGGCCGGGCTTCGCAGTCACGTTCCTCGTCGCTGAGCACGTCCGGGCTGAGCTCGAGGTCATCGCCGGCTTCCGGCGCGACGATCAGTTCGGGGTGGCGGTCCTGGTGGGCCTCGGCGGGATCTGGGCCGAGCACTTTGACCAGGTCGCCGTCCGGATCGGCCGGATCGGTCCCGACGAGGCCCGCCGGATGCTCGACGACACGATCGTCGGACGGATGCTCCGAACAGCCCGCGGCGGGGCAATCCCCGATGATGGCGTCGTGGCTGCGATCGTCGGTCTTGCGGCGCTCGGCGACGACCACCCGGAGATCGCCGAAGTGGACCTCAATCCGATCCTGGTCGGCCGCGACCGGACCGTGGCCGTCGACGCCCTGGTCGTCCGGGCAGACGCCCCGCCGGCCGACCTCGGGAGCGGGTGGCCGACCGCCGAGCCGGCCCTCGAGCGAGCCAGCAGAGAGGTGATGAACAGATGAGCGAGTCGCACGCGCCGATCAGCAGCACGCTCCGCGTCAGGATGGGCCAGGAGGACGCCCACTACGGTGGCAACCTCGTTGCCGGAGCGCGGACGCTCGCCCTGTTCGGCGACGTCATCACCGAGATCGCCGTCATCACCGACGGCGACGAGGGCCTGTTCGTCGGCTACCAGGAGATCGAGTTCCTGGCCCCGGTCTACGCGGGTGACTTCCTCGAGGTGACCGGCACGGTCACCCGGATCGGACGGACCAGCCGGACGGTCAGCTTCGAGGCACGCAAGGTGATCGCCAGCCGCTACGACCTGGGACCCTCGGCGGCAGACGTGCTGGCCGAGCCGATCGTGACCTGCCGGGCGATCGGCACGACCGTGATCCCGAAGGAGCACTCCCGGAAGGCCACCCCCACCCCGGGGGCGTCTCGATGACCGCCCTGCCCGCCCGATTCCGCGCCTTCGTCGCCGAGAAGTTCGACGATCGGGTCGAGCGCGCCGTCCGCGAGCTCGGGCCAGACGACCTGCCGCCCGGCGAGGTCACGATCCGGACCGCCTGGTCAAGCGTCAACTACAAGGACGGCCTGGCCACGATTCCGAACGGCAAGGTCGCCCGGATCAGCCCGCTCATCCCGGGGATCGACCTGGCCGGCACCGTCGTGGCCAGCGACGACCCGACGATCGTGGTCGGGGACGAGGTGATCGCCCACGGCTACGAGCTCGGTGTCGCCCGGCACGGTGGCTTCACCGAGTACGAGCGGGTCCCGGCGGGTTGGGTCGTGCCGCTGCCGGTTGGCCTCAGCGCACGCGACGCGATGGTGATCGGGACCGCCGGCTTCACGGCCGGCATGTCCGTGGTCGCGCTCGAGGCGCGCGGCCTGACCCCCGACCGCGGGCCGGTCCTGGTGACCGGCGCCACGGGAGGGGTGGGCCGGACCGCGCTGGCGATCCTCGTCGAGCGCGGCTACGAGGCCTGGGCGTCGACCGGCAAGGCGGAGGCTCACGACGAGCTCCTCGCGCTCGGGGCGGCAGGGATTGTCTCGCGCGGAGAGGTGACCACCGAGAGCGCCCGGCCGCTCGAATCCGAGCGCTGGGCAGCCGCGATCGACAGCGTCGGCGGGGCGACCATGCCCTACCTCCTGCGGACGCTCCGCTACGGCGGCGCCGTGGCGGCCAGCGGGAACACCGGCGGAGTCCCGTTCGCGACCACGGTCCTGCCGTTCATCCTGCGCGGCGTCGGCCTGCTCGGGATCGATTCAGTGGGCGTACCGATCGCCGAACGGCGGCGGATCTGGGACCGCCTGGCAAGTGACCTGCGACCGCGTGCCCTGGGCGATGCGATCACCGAGGTGACCCTCGACTCACTGGAGCCCGCGCTCGACGGCATCCTGGCGGGTCGCGCTCGCGGTCGCTGGATCGTCCGGATCGGCGGCTGACGGCGACGCTCCCGGCCCATCCGCACCTACCGCGGCGTGCCCGACGATTCGGCCCCTGAGATAGCGACGCCGTCGAGGCGGGTCGCAGGTCCTGCGATTCCGGGCCGGTTGATCCAATGCGAGCCGGCGCCCACGCCGTACAGTCAGCAGGAGATGGTGACCACGCCTCACAAGGCCGACTGGCAGCAGCGCTATGCGGACAAGGTGGAGACCCCCGTCCAGGCCGTCCGTCGGATCCGGCACGGCTCGCGCGTGTTCATCGGCAGCGGAGCAGGAGAACCGCAATCGCTCGTTCGGGCGCTCGCGGCACGCGAGAACCTCGACGACGCCGAGATCGTCCACATCATGACCCTGGGCGTGGCCCCCTATGCGGAGCCGCGCTTCGACGGGCGCTTCCGCCACAACGCTTTCTTCATCGGCACCAACACGCGGGCGGCAGTGGCCGAGGGCCGGGCCGACTACACGGCGATCTTCCTGTCCGAGATACCGGCCCTCTTCCGGACCGGTCGCACGATCATCGACGTCGCCCTCATCCAGGTGTCCGAGCCGGATGACCACGGCTACTGTTCGTACGGCGTTTCCACCGACATCGTCAAATCCGCCGCCGAGAGTGCGAAGGTCGTTATCGCCGAGGTCAACAGCCAGGCGCCGCGGGCGCTCGGCGACTGCTTCATCCACGTCCGCGACCTCGCCGCACTCGTCGCCAGCGACGAGCCGATCCTCGAGGCGCCACAGGGCGAGGAGAGCCAGCTCGCCCTCCAGATCGGCCGCCACATCGCGGACCTCGTCGAGGACGGGGCCACCCTCCAGCTGGGCATCGGCCAGATCCCGGACGCGGTCCTGCGCCACCTGGGCGACCATCACGACCTCGGCATTCACACCGAGATGTTCTCTGACGGCGTCCTGCCGCTCATCGACGCGGGCGTCGTCACGAACGCC
This sequence comes from uncultured Chloroflexia bacterium, assembly GCA_963697415.1. Classification (GTDB taxonomy): domain Bacteria; phylum Chloroflexota; class Limnocylindria; order Limnocylindrales; family CSP1-4; genus UBA5189. The sequence goes on along the minus strand of CAVONW010000003.1, from coordinate 1,064,232 downwards.
CGCAAGACGCTCCACCGGGGCAAGATGGTGGCCAGCTTCGTCCTTGGCTCGAAGGCCTTGTACGACTTCATCGACGACAATCCGATCGTCGAGTTCCATCCCACCGAGTACACGAACGACCCATTCGTGATCGCCCAGAACGAGAAGATGACGTCGATCAACTCGGCGATCGAGGTGGACCTGACGGGCCAGGTCTGCGCCGACTCGCTCGGCGAGCTCTTCTACTCGGGCATCGGCGGGCAGGTCGACTTCACCCGCGGCGCCGCCCGATCGAAGGGCGGCAAGCCGATCATCGCCCTGCCCTCGATGGCCGAGGACGGCACGATCTCGCGAATTGTGCCGATCCTCAAGCCGGGCGCAGGCGTCGTGACCAGCCGCGGCGACGTCCACTACATCGTGACCGAGTACGGCGTCGCCTACCTCCACGGCAAGACGATGCGCGAGCGGGCGCTGGCGCTGATCTCAATAGCGCACCCGAGGTTTCGGCCGTGGCTCCTGGCCGAAGCGAAGGCCCGCCACCTCGTCTACGCCGACCAGCTCGAGCCCGAGTTCTCGATGCCGGTCTACCCGGATCGCCTCGAGCGCTGGGTCAAGCTGAAGGACGGGAGCTCGGTGTTCATCCGGCCGATCCGGATGACGGACGAGCCGTCGCTGCGCGAGATGTTCTACGGGCTCAGTGAGGAGACGGTCTACCACCGCTTCTTCCAGACCCTGCGAACCATGCCCCATACCCGCCTGCAGGAGTTCCTCAGGACCGATTACGAGCACCAGATGGTCCTCGTCGTGACGCCCGACAAGGGCGAGGATCAGCCGATCGTGGCTGTCGCCAGGTACGATCTCGACCGCCGGACGAACCTCGCCGAGGTCGCCTTCGTCGTCCGCGATGATTGGCAGGGCCGGGGTATCGGGACCAACCTCATGGCCGCGATCACCGAGGCCGCCATGGAGCAAGGCATCGGCGGCTTCACCGCGTCGGTGCTGGCTGACAACGTGGGGATGCTGCGGGTCCTGCACCGGGCCAGTCCGGCCCTCGAAAGCCGGCTCGTCGCTGGTACGTACGAGCTGACGATCCGCTTTCCCGAGGTCTCGAGCCCCGCGGGAACCGGCCCGACGGGACTCGCGCCCGAGGGTGACCTCCCCACCGCCGACTAGTCGTGCGGACTATCCGGACACGTCTCTTCGTGCAAATCCCCAGGCGCCCAGGAGCACGCCGCCGACGGCGATCACGAGACAGGCCGCGATCCCCACGAGGTTCCAGTCGCCGACCATGGGCTGGCCCAGGTTCGCCGACAGGGCGAGCCGGTGGAACCAGTCGGGCAGCTTCAGCGGCGGTGCGAGCAGGTCGATGAGGAACGTGGCGGTCACCAGGACCGCCGCGATCTCGGCGGCGAGTGACGTCCGCCACAGGCCCCCCACGGCAATGCCGACGCCGACCACTGCCAGCGCGTAGATCCCGAGCGCAACCGAACCCGCCATCGCGCCACCGGCCTCGACACCCGAGGAAGCGGCACCGACCCCGATCCCGATCGCGAGCAGCACGCTCATGACGACGACCGCGCCGAAGCCACTGACGCCGCCCGCGATGACCCAGCGAGCCCTGGCCAGCGGCGTCGCCAGGAGCATCTCCAGGCGCCCGTCGCGCTCGTCGGAGGCCCACTTGGCCACGAACGTCGCGCCGGCGTACCCGGCGACGATGAACAGCATCTGGGCGTAGAGCTGGAGGAAACCGCCTGCGGTCGTGATGTCGTAGCCCGGGAACAGGTTGCGGAACAGCTCCTGGTACGTGGGCTGGCTCGCCATCTGGCCGGCCAGCGACCCGACAAGGGACGTGAGCATGAGCCCGAACAGCCCCAGCCCGATGCCCCAGGCCAGCGCACGCGGGACCTGGTCGGCGAAGGCGCGGCCCGTGGGGCCACCAACGCCCAGCAGTGTGGCCGGGAGACCCGGGACGGACAGTCCGAGCGTCACGCCGAGATCGCGGCGCGCAAACAGCTCCACCCCGAGCGCGAACAGGACGGCCGATACGACCGCAGTCAGGATGAGCGAGGGCCAGTCGTACACACCGACGATGGCCGCCTGGCCCGCCGTCCAGTGGAAGGGGCTGACCGTCGCCACGATGTCGAGAGCCTCATATCCGTTGGATACCCAGCCCACGAGCAGCACACCACCGGCGACGCCCGCGGCGCCGGCACGGCCGAGCAGCGGCGCCAGTGCGAACGCGAGGCCACCGTGGAACAACGCCAGCAGCCCGACCCAAAGCGCGAAGCCGATGGCAGCCTCAGCCGGGATCGCGTCGCCCAGGGCGGCGTCGCCGAAGACCTCGGCCGTCCCCCACGCGGCGACCGCGAGGATCGCCATCGAGAGCCCCACCAAGGTCAGGTGGGCGGTCAGCTTCTCGAGCGCGATCCGCCGCTTTCCGAAGGGGGCCGCGGCCACGAAGTCGAGGCTGCCGCGGCGAGCCTCGCCGGCGAGCGTCGAGGACAGGGCGAGGATGGACCACAGTCCGGCACCAAGGGCGAAGAACGGTCCGTACTTCCAGTTGACAACGCCCGGGAGTGTGCCGACCCTCACCGGGTTCCCGAACAGGCCGGACATCGATGCGGGGATGCTCTCGATCAGCTTGTCAACCTCGGTCCGCGACTGGGCCGTCGGAAAGACGTCCTGCATGGCCGCGCCGGCCGCAATCATCATGCCGACCAGGACGCCGACCGCGATGATGAACGCGAGCCTGGAGTCGCGAATCGTCTTGCCGTAGATGCTGCCGAAGCCGTAGAACCGGCTGAGCAGCGGGATGTGCGAGAGCGGGGCCGCCAGCGGCGGCGTTCCGGCGCTAGCTGTCATGGTCGCTCACCTCGACGGCCTGCTGGCCGTACTGCGCGAGGAACGTTTCTTCGAGGCTCGGTTCGCGGCTGACGAAGTCGAGCAGGTCGTATTGCGCGGCCGCCCGGACGACGGGAGTGATCGCTCCGGTGACGCGCAGGCGCAGGACGTGGTCATCGGCGACGACGTCGCTGACGCCGGGCAGGCCCGCGAATGCCGCCATCGGCACCGTGTCGGTGAAGCGCAGCTCCACCTGGTGATGGGCGAGGTCCCGCAGGGCGTCGACCGTGTCCGTCTGCACGATCCGTCCATCGCGGATGATCGCGACCCGACCGCAGGTCTTCTCGACCTCGGACAGGATGTGGCTCGACAGGAACGTGGTCCGGCCCTCTGCCCTCGCCTCGTGGACGAGCTCGAAGAAGGATGCCTGGACCAGCGGGTCGAGCCCCGAGGTGGGCTCGTCGAGGACGAGCAGGTCCGGCCGGTGCTGGAGCGCGATCACGATGCCGACCTTCTGCTTGTTGCCCTTCGAGTACTCCCGGAACTTGCGCGACGGGTCGAGGTCGAGACGTTCGATGAGACCGGCCCGGTAGGTGGGATCGACGCCGCCCCGGAGGTTGGCGAAGTACTCGATGGTCTGGCCGCCCGTCAGGCGGTCGTACAGCGTGAACTCGCCGGGGATGTAGCCGATCCGCCGGTGGATCGCCACCGGGTCGACCGACGACTCGATGCCGAACACGCGGACGACTCCGGAGGTCGGGTGAATGAGATCGAGGAACGTCCGGATCGTCGTCGTCTTGCCGGCGCCGTTGGGGCCGAGGAACCCGAAGATCTCCCCCTCCTGCACGGCAAGGTCCACGTCCACGATGCCGCGGTGGGACCCGTAGCTCTTGGTGAGACGCTCGGCTTCGATGATGACGGTCACGCGGCTGCGTCCTTTCCTGCGTGGCGCCGCGGATGGCTCGCGGCGCCGGGCGACTTCATGGCACGTCGGTGGCGAACTACCCCCGCGGCCGGATGTCTACGCTGAAGTCGAGCTGAGCGCGAAGCATCGCCAGCGCCTCGCCCCAACCCTCGAGCGCCTCAGCCCAGGCGTCGAGCGCCCCCGGATGGTCGAGCGGGAACGGACCGTCGAGGAGCTCGAGGCGGCTGCCGTAGCCAACCGGGACAATCGTGACCCGGACCGTCGTGATCAAACCCTCGTCCGGGAGCCACGGCCAGCGGAAGACGAAGGAGCGGCTCGGACTCGCCTCGATGACGTCCCACCACACACGGCGGTCAGGCCAGACGAGCGTGGAGCGTGCCCCGACCGCGAGCCCGCCATCGATCCGCTCGGGGAACCAGCGCGCCAGCTCTTCAGGGTCGGCCCACGCGCGATACACCCGATCGGGTGGGGCGTTGAGACGCCGGACCATGCGGACCGTGCGCTCGAGCTCGGCCCCGGGTGGCACGTGCAGCTCCTGGTCGCTCATTGTCAATCCCTCGCCAACCTCGTCCTGGCCAATCGCCGGCCGGTCCGGAGGGGACGTCTTGAGTGAATCATATCCCTCCACCCTGCGAACTCGCCCAAACCGTTACGTTGCAGTACGGCAACCGACGAGCCCGGCAGACCGAGGAATGAGATGGCCACGACTGACATCCTGCGCGGGCAACTCATCGCGCTCATCGACGGGCGCGGTGCCCACATGCCGTTCGACGCCGCTGTTGCAGACTTTCCGGACGACGCCATCAACCGGCTGCCGCCCAACGTGCCCTACACGCCCTGGCATTTGCTCGAGCACATCCGGATCGCCCAGCGCGACATTCTCGACTACATCCGGGATCGCTCCTACCTCGCGCCCAACTGGCCGGAGGAGTACTGGCCGACGCGCGACGCCACTGCGACTCCCGAGCAGTTCGCGCTGACGGTCGAGGGATTTCGGTCAGATGCCGCGGCACTCCGCGAACTCGTGGCCGACCCGGCCACGGACCTGCTGGCAACGATCCCGAACACCCCGGGGCATACCATCCTCCGCGAGGTGCGCCTGGTTGGTGACCACAACGCCTATCACCTCGGCGAATTCGCGATCCTCCGTCAGGTCATGGGGACCTGGCCGCCCGACCGGGAGGAGTAGCCCCCGGCGGTGTCGGCGCCCTCGCCGCCATGGGTCTACGCTAGCGGCGGAGGCGACCCGATGAAGCTGGTGGCAGTCGTCATCGCGTTGGTGCTCACGACTGTGGGCTGCGGTTCAGCAGCGAGCCCAAGCCCCCGCCCGGACGGAACTTCGGTTCCCGTGACGCCACCGACGGCCACGGCACCAAGCGGGAGAGCGACCGACACACCGCCGACCGGCGGCATGCCCGCCGCGACGGTCACGCCCGCAGCGACCGGCGGCGCGCCAACGTCCTCGCCGTCGGAGCCCCTGTCCTTCCCCATTCCCGCCAGCGTCGACCGCGACTTCGCCGACAGCGACGAGATGCGCCGTCGGCGCGACAAGCTGGTCGACAGCAACGTCACGCCGCGCGTCACCGACGAGCGCGTCATCGCCGCCATGCGCGCCGTGCCGCGCCACAGCTTCATACCGACCCGGTGGCTCGGCGACGCCTACGCGGACCACCCGCTGCCGATCGGCTACGGCCAGACGATCTCGCAGCCCTCGCTGGTGGCGATGATGACCGAGCTGCTCCAGCTCGACGAAGGGGACCGGGTCCTCGAGATCGGGACCGGCTCGGGATACCAGGCGGCGATCCTGGCGGAGCTGACGCCCAATGTCTTCTCGGTCGAGATCATCCCCGACCTGGCGGGGATCGCCCGCGTCGTCCTCGATCGGCTCGGCTATGGGGACGTCCGGATCGACCGCCGCGACGGCTACTTCGGCTGGAAGGAGCATGCCCCCTACGACGCGATCATCGTGACCGCCGCGCCAGACCACCTGCCGCCGACGCTCGTCGCCCAGCTCGACCCGGACGGCGGCCGGCTGGTCATCCCGATCGGGCCGGTGGGCGACGTGCAGGTCCTCTGGCTGGTCACTCGCCAGGGCGACGAAGTGGCCATGGAGCGGGTTCTCGATGTCAGGTTCGTGCCGTTGACGCGCGAGGAAGGCTGAGGGCGGCGGCGACCAGGTAGAGCGCGCCTGCGCCGACGAGGACCGGCGTGAAGCCGAACGAGAGCGCGAGCATCGCCGCCGCCACCGCACTGACGACCGAGGCGCTCCCGTTGGCCGCCCAGGCCCATGGGACGAGGGCGTCGGCGTCGCCCAGCGCGCCGATCCCTCGCGCGAAGGGCACGCCCATCAGGAGCCCGACTGGGGCGATCAGCGCGACGACCGCGACGAGACGCAGGGCGAGCGGAGCCGCCAGCAGTGCCGGCGTGACGAGCCCGGTCAGCCAGGGGTAGAGGGCGAGCAGCAGCGCCAGCGCGACGATGGCGCCGCGCCAGGGGATGCGCGGCGAGAGCCAGCTGCCGACGCCTGAGGCGAGGAGGAGCGCCCCGACGACGCCCGCCAGGGCGAGCGTCGGATGGCCGAGCACCAGGATGAAGCGCTGGATCAGCGCCACCTCGACGAAGAGGTAGCCGAGACCGATAGCCGTGAAGTAGCCGAGCATTCGGACGGCGCGCCGGGCACCCGCGCGCCGGAACGCCGCGCGGACCCCCGAGCGAAACGCGAGCGGGGCGACGACGAAGATCGCGGCCGCTGCCGCGGCAAAGACGAGCAGCGCGACGAGGGCGAGGTAGCCGCTCCCCCCGAACGGCTGCCAGCGCCGGCCGAGGTTCTCGAGGACCTCAGACGTCTGCTCCCAGCGGAAGAAGTGGAAGAAGAAGGGCCGATCGTCGGTCGGCGGACTGATATCGAAGTCGTAGGCCGCGTAGAAGGCTGGGCGATCGGATGCCGTCGCGAGCGCGACCGCCAGTTCGTGGTCGATCGGACGCTCCAGGCGGGCGTAGCGGTTCAGCATCTCGGGTGGGATCGTCGGCGCGAGGACCAGGTCGTAGCGGAGGCGGTCGATCGCCTCCAGCAGCCGCGCCGCTTCATCGGGCGTGAACGGCGCCGGTTTGATGATGAACGTGACCGTCTGGAAGGAGCGGAAGGCGACGACGTGCTCGAGCGGTGGCCGGCCGTCGAGCGCCTCAACGGCGAGCCCGAGTGTCCGCAGCAGCTCGCTCGGCGGTGACTGGATCCAGCGGGTCAGGACGAGAATCCCGTCGCGATCGCACAGGCCCAGGTAGCTCCGGACCGCCTCGACCGTCAGCGTGTAGTTCTCGGTGAGGGTGAAGGCGCCCGACGAGACCGGCCGGTAGTTGTCGACGAGCGTCAGCTCGACCAGGTCGAACCGCTCGTCGGTCCGCTGCGCGAAGGTGCGCAGCTGCTCGTGCTCGAGTCGGACGCGCGGATCGTCGGCCAGCCCCGACCAGGCCCGCAGATCGCCAGCGAGCGCATCGTGGACGAGGCGGTTCGGCTCGACGATCGTGACCTCGGTGGCGCCGCTCTCCAGCGCCGCCCAGGCGTCGATGCCGCCGCCCGAACCGAGCAGGAGGACGCGGCCCCCCGGCCGGATCGCGTGGGCGACGGCGACCGGCACCGATCGCGCAAGCGTGTCCGTGGCGGGACCGTGCTCCGGGACGGGCAGCAGGGCGTCGCCGTCGATGACCAGGCCGGCCTGCGCCGGCAGATCACCCAGGTAGCCAAGGCTGAGGCCCGGTGCCGAGTGAATGGTCGAGCTCTCCACGATGTCGAGGCGCGCCGTGGCGTCCTGGCGAGTGGCGATGATCGTCGCGGCGGGGTCGAGACGCGTCTGGCTGAGCCGCTTGTAGGGCGAGAGCTGGAGCTCGAACTGCGGCGGGAAGACGGCGAGGAGCGCAAGCGCCGCGACGACGACGGCCGTCGCTGATCCGGTCGCCCGGCGTGCCGCTCCGGCAAGGATCAAGGCGGCACCCGCCCCGAGGACGGCACACAGCAGGACGGCGCGCTCGCTGCCGGGCCAGGAGAGCGCCAGCGGTGCGACCACGGCGCCGACCGCCGACCCGGCGAGGTTCGCGGCATAGATCCGTCCCGCCCGTCCGGGGTCGCCGCTCAGCATCGCCCCGACCAGCGCGCCGGCGAAGACGAACGGGACCGCCAGCACCAGCAGGTTGACCACCAGGAGGGCGAGCTGGGTCGGGTCCCAGGCGATCGCGTAGGAATCGAAGGGAAGCGCGTTGACGAGGAGGTAGGCGAGTGGGGTGGCGAGCCCGAAGCCGAGCGCGTACCAGGGCCACCACGCGGGGCCGCGCAGCCGCGGCCAGAGCGCAAGGAGGGAGCCGCTCGCCCCGAAGCCGAGGAGGGCGAGGCTGATCACCAGGAAGGCGAAGTGGTAGAACTGCGCGATCGAGAAGACCCGGATCAGCGCCACCTGCGAAAGCAGCACGGCGGCGGAGAGAAGCCCCATCCCGGCGAGCGCGCGCATCGCCGCTCAAGTCTGGCACGCCGCGGTCGGCCGGGTATCGAGGAGACCCGTCAGCGATCGTTCCATCGCGTCGGGCAGGTCTGCCCCGGATCGGGGCCGGCGCCGGACCTGACGCGCCGGCGGGACCTACGCCTCGCGGAAGATCAGATCGTGTTCCCGGACGTGGTCGTCGACCTCGAGGGCAACGTCGTCCCCAGGGCCGGCCCGATCGACCTTCGCGTGCTCGACCTCCATCGACCCGACGTTCTGGACGAAGTCGGTGGTGTGACCGCGAATATGGATCTTGTCGCCCACGGTGAGCGGCGCGCTCAAGAGGACCCCGGCGACCGAGAGATGGCTGAAGTAGTGGGTCACCTGGCCGATCGCCTCGGCCGGGTCGTGTCCATCAGACATGCGACACCTCCGTCCGGCTCCACCGTACACCGATTGACGTCATTCGAACAGCCACCCGACGCTGGACTCGATTGCGCGTTTGGTCCTCGACGGTTGCCGGCGAGGGTCGAGCCAGCCTCGCGGGTGATCGGCGCATCGGCAGCCGAACTCCGCGCAAAGCTCGGGCCTCGCTCAGGCTTCCTGACGCACTGGTTGTCGCGATTGCCCATGTGCTAGGACGATGCAGGTCGGGTGACGGCATTGTTACGGCGGAAGAACGTAGCCGTGTGGATCGTGCCGGAAACAGTCGAAGGGAGTCCGCCAGCCTCACCTCCCTTCGGCGACGATCCCAAGTTGAGCTTCGTCTGGCTGTCACGAACCCGACATCGGCGACGCGGAGGATGAGGCCTGCGGGTACGCGGCCACGCTGGCCGACCGCGGGGCTGGCCGACCGCGGGCATTCCCGAAGGTCTGTTCAACGAACGAGGGTCCTGAATGGTCAGCCGCGCACCCTCACGGCGCAGATCGATCTCCATCGCCGCGATGGCACTCGTCGCGTTCGCCGTCGTCGGCTGCGGGTCGACCGGCCTCTCGTCGGTTGCCGCGAGCCCGGCCGGATCGACCGCGTCGGCGGACCCGAGCCTGCTGGAGGCGCGCCTGAGCGCCATCGAGGATGCCGTCAACCGCTGGCGGTCGGCGTCCGATCTCGTCACGGCGTGGCGCTCTGCTGAGGAGGCCCGGAATCTGGTGGTCGGCCCGCACGGCCCCTCGTACGGTGACGCGGATCAGAGCGGGACGGTCGATGGAGTCAGCGCGATCGGTCTCCTGCCGGGTCTTGCCGGCGAACCCGGGCTCGCAACGGCCGCGGCGGGGCCGTGTGTCGAGCGGGATGTCCTGGGTGGCAGCTGGACCGACCCGGCCACGCGATGGTCAATCCTTGAGTCGGCGATCGCGGCCTGGGCCCCATCGAACAACACGTTTCCTGCGCTGCCGAGCCATCCGCAACGGGTCGTCGGGTGGGCGACCCTGACGCTGGCCGCAACGGAGCTGGCGACGGTGCTCGAGTACGGAGGGCACGCTCAACTCCATATCGACGTTTCGATGCGGGCGGTCAGCGACTGCGGCGGGTAGCCGGGCGCCACGAACACGGCATGGCGCCCGGACCATCGTCCGGTAGCGCGGTCTGGGTTCAGGTGCGAGACTCGGCCGAGACATGGGAGGGTACGACCCCATGAACAGGCTCGATCCAACGGCCGGCCGAGCGAAGAATGGAACGGCCCGCGACCGAAGCACCCGCAACGGGTCACGGTCCGAGGGCCGCTCACCGTTCCCGCCGATCTCCGACTATGCCTTCCTGTCCGATGGGGAAGTCACAGCGCTGATCGCGCCCGACGGCAACGTCGAGTGGATGTCTGTCCCCCGCATGGATTCGCCGAGCATCTTCGGGGCGATGCTGGACCGCGATTCCGGCGTATTCCGCCTCGGGCCGGCCGACATGCGGGTGCCCGCGGCCCGGCGCTATCTGCCCGGAACGATGATCAACGAGACGAGCTGGAGCACGCCGACCGGCTGGGTCATCGTGCGCGACGTGCTCCTGATGGGCCCCTGGCACCATGACCGCGACCGATCGAAGACCCACCGTCGACCCCCCACGGACTACGACGCGGAGCACGTGCTGCTGCGGACCGTGCGCTGCGTGACCGGTGAGGTCCAGCTCGCCCTCGACTGCGAACCCGTGCTGGACTACGGGCGCCTCCACGGCTCGTGGGAGTACGTCGGACAGGGATACCGCGAAGGGGTCTACAGCGCCGAGGGCAGCGACGTCCGACTGACCCTGACGTCGGATCTCAACCTGGGATTCGAGGGCCCGCGTGCCATCGGCCACACGCTGATCAAGGAGGGCGAAGTCCGCTTCTGCGCCCTGTCATGGGGCCCGGAACCCCCGCCAAGGGACGCCGAGGACGCCAAGCGCCGCCTCGTCTGGACGGCCCATCACTGGCAGCACTGGCTGGCGCGTGCGCACCTCCCCGACCATCGCTGGCGGCCGTACCTTGAGCGGTCGGCGCTGACCCTCAAGGGCCTGACCTACGCGCCGACCGGCGCGGTCGTGGCCGCGGCGACGACATCGCTCCCCGAGGACCCGGGGGGCGAGCGCAACTGGGACTACCGCTACTCGTGGATTCGGGACTCCACGTACGCCCTATGGGCACTGAACACGCTGGGCCTGGACTGGGAGGCGGCCGACTACTTCAGCTTCCTGGCGGACGTCGTGACCGCCGACGGCGATCTCCAGGTCATGTACGGCATCGGCGGAGAACGAGAACTGACGGAATCCACCCTGGATCACCTCCACGGCTACGAGGGCTCGCGCCCGGTGCGGATCGGCAACGGTGCGTTCCGCCACAGCCAGCACGACGTGTGGGGTTCACTGTTGGACGCCGTCCACCTCCATGCAAAGACCCGGGACCAGCTCGATGACCGGCTCTGGCCGGTGATTGCGCGCCAGGTTGAGGCGGCCCTCGAGCAGTGGCGCGAGCCGGACCGCGGGATCTGGGAGGTCCGCGGCGAACCGCAGCACTTCACCTCGTCCAAGGTCATGTGCTGGGTGGCGGCCGATCGTGGTGCTCGGCTGGCGCGACTGCGCGACGACGAAGAGCTGGCGGCCCGCTGGCAGGCAGGCGCGGACGAGATCCACGAGGACGTGTGCGCCAACGGGGTGGACGAGCGCGGGGTCTTCACCCAGGCCTACGGCAGCACGGCGCTCGATGCGTCGGCTCTTCTCATCCCTCTCGTCGGCTTCCTGTCGGGCACCGACGGACGGGTTCGCAAGACCGTTCAGGCGGTGTCGCGGGAGCTCGCCGTTGACGGTCTCGTTCGTCGCTACAAGGTTGGCGAAACGGACGACGGGCTGAGCGGCGATGAGGGTGCGTTCGTGATCTGCTCGTTCTGGCTGGTCTCCGCGCTGGTGGAGACTGGCGAGACGGCACGGGCGCGGCGACTGTGCGAGAACCTCCTGGCCCATGCCAGCCCGCTGCACCTGTACGGCGAGGAGATCGACCCGGAGACCGGCCGCCACCTCGGGAACTTCCCGCAGGCGTTCACCCACCTGGCGCTCATCAACGCGGTCATGCGGGTGATCGACACCGAGGGCTGACCAGCCCGGGCCACCGACGTCAGACGGCCAGGAAGCGCTGCAGGAAACCCCGTGTGCGCTCGTCGCGCGGATTTGCGAGCACCTGCTCCGACGGGCCGATCTCCACGAACTCGCCCTCGTCCATGAAGTACACGCGGTCCGCCGCCTCCTTGGCGAACGACATCTCGTGGGTCACCACGATCATCGTCCTGCCCTCGTGGGCGAGGCTCTCCATGACCTTGAGGACCTCGCCGACGAGCGACGGGTCCAGGGCACTCGTGGGCTCATCGAACAGCATGATCTTGGGCTGCATGGTCAAAGCGCGGGCAATCGCCACGCGCTGCCGCTGGCCGCCGGACAGCCGCGACGGGAACTCGTCCCGCTTGTCGATCAGGCCCACCTTCTCGAGGTAGGACTCGCCGATCTCGATGGCCTCCGCCTTGGCCATCTTCTTGGCGTGGATGGGCGCCTCGACAAGGTTGCCGATCACGGACAGGTGCGGGAACAGGTTGAACTCCTGGAACACCATGCCGGCCTGGAGCCGTAGGAGACGGATCTGCTCGCGGGTCGCCTTCGTGCGCGGTGCGAGCGGATCCGCAACCACGCGGATCCCGTCGATGTCCACGGCACCCGCGCTGGGCTCCTCGAGGAAGTTGAGGCAGCGCAGGAACGTGCTCTTGCCCGAACCAGACCGGCCGAGGATCGTGATCGTCTCGCCCGGGTAGACGGTCATCGAGCAGCCCTTGAGCACGTGGTTGGCGCCGAAGTACTTCTCGACCTCGGTCGCCCGCAGGACCGGCTCTGCATTTGCCTTGACCAACGCGCCGGGGGTCTCGGCGGGATGGACCTCGTGCAGGTACTGACGGGCGGCGCGTTGGCCGGAGCCGCTCATCGGACATCGCCCTTGGCGCGGTCGCCAGTGGCCATCCGGCGCTCGAGCTTGCCCTGGAAGTAGGAGAAGGCGATCGTCATCACCCAGTACACGGCCGCGGCCACGAACAGCGTCTGCATCGACTGGTAGGTGGGCCGCCCCGCCGCCTGGGCGTTCCAGAGCAGTTCGTGCACCCCGATCGCGGACACCAGCGAGGAGTCCTTGATCATGGCGATGAAGTCGTTGCCGATCGCCGGCGTGACAATGCGGAACGCCTGCGGGGCCACGATGCGGGTGAAGGTCATGCGGCCGTCCATGCCCAACGATTCGGCCGCCTCGGTCTGGCCGTGGGGTACCGCCTGGATGCCTGCCCGGAAGATCTCCGTCATGTAGGCGCCGTAGTTGAGGCTGAGGGCGATGATGCCGCACGCGATGGCGTCCAGGACGATGCCGGCCTGGGGCAGGGCCAGGAAGATGAAGTAGATCTGGAGCAGCAGCGGCGTGCCCCGGAACAGCGAAACGTAGAAGCTGGCGACCCCGTTCGCCATGGGGTTGCTCGCCAGTCGAGACAGCGCCCCGACCGCCGCGAGGATGGTCGCCAGCGAGATCGAGACGAGTGCCACGAACACGGTCATCCCGGCGCCGCCGACGATGAACGGGATCACCCGGGTGAGGAACCCGGCGTCCCACTTGACCGTGATCAGGAAGAAGGCGACGAGGCCGATCACGACCAGCAGCCAGGTGACCAGGAACTGCGCCCGCCAGATGGACGCGCGTCGCCGCTCCGCGTCCCGGATCATGACGCCCAGGTTCGGCTGGACCCGCGCCGCCTGGGTCATGGGTCGCTCCTCATGGTCGTGCCAACCTCCGGGGTCGTGTTGCGCCGGCAACAGGTGGACGATGCATCGGGCCCCGCCAACGATCTGGTGGCGGGGCCCCAGGTCGTTATCGCTACGGCAGCTTGGTGGCGTCGTGACCGAGGTGTTCGATGCTGATCCTCGACAGCGTGCCGTCGGCATGCATGTCGGCCAGGATCTTGTTCAGGACAACGAGCATCTCCGCGGTCGGCGGGCCGCTCTTGTCGAGCGCGGGCGACACGGAGACCGTGAATGTCACGGAGTTCTCCAGGAGCCGAATGGGCGCGCCCTCCCTCACGGCGTTGGCGAGGCTGTTCTGGTTGGCCGCGAGGGCGTCGAACGGGCGCCCGGCGGCGACCGCCTGGACACACTCGTTGTCGGTGGGCAGGGTCGTGACCTTCACGTCCGGCGGGACGGCCATCATGTTCGGATCGACGATCTCGAGCGTGCCGGTCAGCCACTGCTCGTAGGTGGTGGACGCGCCGACGCAGAACTCCTTGCCGGCGAGCTCGGCGACGGTCTGGACCGGGGAGTCCGTGGGCACGGCGACCATGCCGAAGTCATAGAAGTACGGGTCGGCGAAGTCGACGACCTTCTCACGCGTCTTGGTGACGCTCATTGAGCCGATCGAGATGTCCCAGCGGCCGCCCCAGCTGCCGGCGGTGATCAGGTCCCAGTTGGGGGTCTCCCACTGGACCGCGATCTCCTTGCCGACCTCGACGCTCAGGCGCTTGGCCACCTCGATGGCCGTGGCGTTGTCGTAGCCCACGTACTCGCCCGTCGCCACGTCAAGGAAAGAGAACGGGGCGTAGTTCGGGTCCGTCGCGACCCGGAGCTTGCCGGACGCGATGACCTTGCCGAGCAGCGAGTCCGGGTTGACGGTCGGGGCGGCGGGCGCCTCAGTGGCTGGCGCCTGACTGCCCGGTGCGGCGGTCGGGGCTGGGGTTGGGCTGGCGCCCGAACCGCAGGCCGCCATCAAGAGCACGGCAATCGACGCGAAGGCCGTGACCCGCAGGCTGTTTCTCATTTCTCCTCCTCCGGTTTTCGATGGTGGATCGGGAGGCCTGACGCCGGGACGGGCGCGAGGTCTACCCGGATCACCGAGCATGGACGCACGCGAACGTGCGCAATATCGCACGTTGGCGCGGCACCCACACAGCCGATGGCGCGCTGAAACAGCGCGGTGGCGCCCAGAGCCGGCCGTCCGGGCGGCTAGTCGGACGAGCCTGATGCCTGCGGCATCGGCGAGGACCCGCCGCCCGGGGCGAAGCGGGTCGGGCGGTACGCTTCGAGGAGCGCGGTGTCACCGCCGGTGAGTTCCTCGGTCACGAGCAGTGCCAGCCGCGCCGCCAGGGTGATGCCGCTGTGCGTCACGACGTGATAGAGGTTGGCGACGGACGCGTCGAAGCCGACGAGAGGCAGGCCGTCCTTCGGTATCGGTCGCACGCCCAGGCGCACGGCCTCGACCTCGACGTGTGCGAGAGCCGGCACGACGGCGCGGGCGCGCTCCATGCCCTCATGGACCAGCGGGTCGTCGATGGCGAGCGGAGATTCTTCAACGGCATGGCTGTCGAGGGTCTCGCGCTGGATCATCAGTCGGGCCCCGCCGTCCGGCCGGAGGTTGACGCCCGGCGCCTGGACGACATGCCGCAGGCGGACCGGCGCCGGCGCGCTGACGATGAGCAGGCCCGGCGTCCGCTCCAGCGGCAGCCCGACGCCGGCGAGCGTCGCGAGCCGTGCGGCGTCCGGCCCGGCGGCGTTCACGACGACATCGACCCCGAGCTCCCGCCCATCGTCCAGCACAACCGTGTCCACCATGCCCGCCCGGGTGCGCAGCGCCACCACCTCCCCCCGCACGAGCTGCGCCCCATACCGCTCGACGGCGGCGCTCATGGTCCCGTGGGCCATGGCCACGGGGTCCAACCACCCGGCGCGGTCGACGAGGAAGACCGTGGCGACGGAATCCGGGTCGATCCAGGTATCCGGTTCGAGATCGCGCATCGCCTGCTCAGGACTGAAGCGGTCGACGCGCATCCCCCAGTCGAGGAGCCGGCGCATGACGTGCCCGAGGGCGGTCGCGCGCGCGCCGTCGCGCGCATCGGCCCAATGCAAGGAACCCGTGACGTGCACCCAGTCGCCCCCGATCTCGTCGGCGAGATCCTCCTGGTCCCGGATGGAGAGCACGTTCAACCGGTGGTAGGCCCGGGGCGGTTTGTCCTCCCCGTTGATGTAGGCGAAGGTGTTGCCGGTCGTGCCCGAGCCCGGGAAGCGGCGCTCGACCGTCGTCACCTGCGCGCCCGCCTGCGCCAGCCGGTAGCTGAGAGTGGTCCCGATCGCGCCGGCCCCTACGACGGCGATCCGCGCATCCTTCAGGTAATCCGACGTCGCCATCCGCTACACCCCGTGGACAATGCGCGGCCTGTGGCCAGTCTATCTCGCCCCGATCGAACTGGCCGAACCTCCGCTTGGGCACACCCGGCTCATCATCCAGGGGCCCGGTACCATGCGCGGATGCCCCGCAGACTGACGGCTCCACGAGCGAGGTGATCACCCGGCCGGCCGGCGTCGCGGGCGTGTCTGCCGATCCCGTCCCGTTCATTCCGCGTCTTCCGGTACCTGCGCCCACCGAACGCGATAGGCTCGACACCGCGGTCGCCGAGCTGCGAGCGTCGGCTGCGGCGTGGATTGCGGTCCCGCCCGCAGAGCGCGTGGAGATCCTGGATGAGCTCCTCGCGGCGGGGGTTGTCGCCACGCCGGACTGGATCGAGCTCTCGGCCCGCGCGGAGGGTCTTGCTCCGGACAGCCCGCTGGCCGCCGAGGAGACCATCGCCGGACCGTACCTGTATCTGCGTTCGGTTCGCCTGCACCGCGACGCCCTGCGCCAGATCGCGAAGTCCGGCAGGCCCAGTATCCCGGGCGATGTCCGGACCCGGCCCGACGGTCGCGTCACGGCACAGGTGATGCCCGTGGACCTGATTGACCGGCTCACCTGGCTCGGCGTGACCGCCGAGGTCTGGATGGAGCCGGGCGTCTCGGCCGCCGATGTTCCAGCCACCATGGCGCGCGTCTACGCGGCGCCGGATGCCGGTGGTGTCTGCCTCGTGCTCGGAGCGGGCAACGTGTCGTCAATCGGGCCGCTGGATGTCATCCACAAGCTCTTCGTCGAGAACCGGGTCGTCATCCTCAAGACCCATCCCGTGACCGCTCACCTGGTCGCCGTCTATGAGATCGCCCTGGCACCGCTCGTTCGCCGTGGGTTCGTGCGGATCGTCCACGGGGACGCGGTCCAGGGCGGCTATCTCTGCCATCACGAGGGAGTGGACGAGCTCCACATCACGGGTGCCGACCGGACCTATGAGGCGATCGTCTTCGGTGCCGGCGCGGACGGCCATGGCCGAAAGCTCCGGGACGAGCCGATCCTCCACAAGCCCTTCAGCGCCGAACTCGGGAACGTCACCCCGATCATCGTGGTGCCCGGCCGCTGGTCCCGCGCCGATCTCGCGTACCAAGCGGACAACATCGCGACGATGTTGACCAACAACGCCGGCTTCAACTGCACGACCGCCCGGGCGATCGTCACCCACGCCGGATGGCCGCAGCGCGAGGCCCTCCTGGACGGGATCCGCCGCCGCCTCGCGGCCGCGGCACCGCGGGACGCCTTCTACCCTGGTGCTGCAGCGCGGTTTGCGGCCTTCCAGGCCGACCATCCGACTGCCGAGCCGATCGGAGCGCCGGCCGACGGCCAGCTCCCCTGGCTCCTGATCCCGGGACTGGACCCGTCCGCGACGGATGATTCGTGTTTCCGGGTGGAGGCGTTCTGCAGCGTCGTTGCCGAGACCTCGATCGACGCCCCGGATGCGGCCGCCTTCCTCGACCGGGCCACGTCGTTTGCGAACGACACGCTGTGGGGTTCGCTGAACGTCACGGTGATCGTGGACCCCCGCTCGGCCCGCGAGCCCTCGATCGCGGCCGCCCTGGAGCGAGCGATCGGCGGCCTCCGGTACGGCACGATCTCACTCAACCACTGGTCGTCGATCGGCTACGGCCTCGGGACCACGCCGTGGGGGGCATTTCCCGGCCACACCCGCCGGGACATCCAGTCCGGGACCGGGTTCGTCCACAACCCACTGATGTTCTCGAGGGTCGAGAAGACCGTGGTCCGGGCACCGTTCCGAGCCTGGCCCAAGCCCGTCTGGTTCGCCAGCCACCGGACCGCCCTGGGGCTCGCCGCGCGACTCGTGGCGTTCGAGGGAGACCGCTCCCTGCGCCGGCTCCCAAGAATTCTTCTGCTCGCCCTGAGGGGCTAGTGAGCACCCACAGCCCGCGCGTTCGCTGCCCGCCCCAGCGCGACGAGGTGCCGGGCCTCGTCCGAATTCAGGGCGAGGGGCTTTTCGACCACGACGTGCTTGTCGGCGCCGAGTGCAGCAGCCGCCAGCTTCGCGTGGGTCACGTTGGGCGTGCAGATGTGGATGACGTCGAGCGACGGGTCGGCCCATTCCCAGGGCCAGGGTTCGCGCCTCGGTCCGGGCGGGAACGACGCCCGCCATCGCAATGACATCACCGAGCCCGCCGCGGCGCACCACGTCAACGTGATGGGCGCTGACGAATCCGGATCCGACGATCCCGACGCGGATCATGACCGGGCGTTGACGGAGAGGGTCATCTCCGGCGGAACGATTCCGTGCGCGGCCTCAGGCGGAGACGCGCGCCCGGACGAGCACCGCGCCGTCGCCGACACGTGTCAGGCGCACCCACCAGGCGCCGTCTTCGTGCCAGGTGATCGCTTCGAGTGCGTCTCCCAGCTCTGCGGAGGCCGCATACTCGATGGCGATCGTGCGGGGCACAACCGTCGTGGCGTCCTGGTCGCCGGCCGAGACGATCGCCTCCTCAATCCAGTCCAGATAGACCGCGTTGTTCACGTGGCCCATGGGGTCCAGATCCTGCGGCCGCACGTGGATGGAGAGCCACGCCGCGTCGGAGTGAGCCGATGGAGTCGATGGCATCGTGACCCGAGTGATCTCGCCGTTCAGCTCGGGGTTCGGAAAGGCATCGCCGAAGTCACCCGGGATGCGGAGAATCCGGCCGCGCTCGTCAACGATCACCCAGTCCGCGACGGCCAACGCCGCGAGCGTTCCGTCCGGGAGCCGGAACTCGCCGCGGCGCCGGGCCCAGATCCGCCGATGGCCGATCACCGCGGTCGCGAGGCGGAGCGTGGTGCCCATCGTGATCGGCGCGAGCACCTCGAGGTCGATGGCACGCACCACCCACCAGCGGCCGCGCTCGGTGTACCAGGTCCGGTCGAAGCCGAGGTCCTCGGAGTGGCGCCAGGCGATATCCGAGGCATACCGGAGGAGCGCGGAGGTACGGATCCGGCCGTCGGCGCCGGCCTCGTCGAAGCGGACCCGATAGCCCGTGGCGAATCCGTTGTCGGCGCCCTCGACCGGTCGATCCGGGCGTCCCACCAGATCGGAATCCCTCGTCACGACGCGGCCTCAGACCGCCGGCCGGCCAGGCGGTCCAGGGTTTCGATCGTCACCAGGCGCGTGCCGGTCCTGGGCGCCGTCTGGCGGGCAAGCCGGACCTCGCACGACCGGCGCGCATCGAAGATCACGAGGACCGGGAGCAGCCGCACGCCCTCGGCGGCCGCGTGCGAGCGCGCGTCGTCGAGCTGATGGAGCACATCCGCGGAGATGCCGCGCGCACCCCACTTGCAGTCGTAGGCCTCGGCCGCGCCCGGAGCCTCCACGGTCACGTCGTACGGATGGATCTCGGCGGGCACGCCGTCGAACAGGATCCGGCGCTCCCTCCGCAGCGTTGAACCGGGCACGCGACGGGCCAGGAGCCGCTCGGTAACGGCCTCGACGATCGCGCCGCGGAACTGGCTGCGGACCTGGTCCCCTCGCCCGGCAACCGCGAGCGATGCGGCGAGGATGGCCTCGGAACGATCCCGCTCCAGCGAGCCCCCTGCGGCAGCCGAGGCTCCGAACAACGTGGGGAACGCGGTTCGCCAACCGGCGGCGTCCTCGGTCTCCCCGTTCATGACCGCCCGTGCGAGGACGCGCTGGGCGGGCGAGGCGTCGGCGAGGAGTTCCGCCGCCTGCGCGACGAGTGGGTCCGCCTGGATCCCCGCGTAGACGACAGCCCGGGCATCCTTCGCCGCGTCCTGGAACCTCACCAAGCCACCTCCCCGAGCGCGACGAGCGTGGCCTGCGGCAGCGTGGACAGCCAGTCGATTGCGCGGTGGGGGTCTGAGATGCGCCCGGCCTCGTCGATCAGCCAGTCGATCGCCGGCTCTACATCGGGTCCCGCGGCCGAGGCGGATCGCTCCGCCCCTACCGCCCGCAGCCGGGCTACCCAGACCGTCTCGAGATCGTGGACATAGGTCCATTCGTCCTCGATCGTCTCGCCCAGCTCGACGAGTCCGCCCAAGGCGGAGACGATGCGCTCGACGAGCGCCGGAATCGGGGTCACGACGACAGCGTACCCGGATGGCGCCGGGTCGCAGGCTCAGGCGGTGCGCGACGTGGGAAGCGCCGGACGTGCCGGCCGGGGCGGGCGGGACGGGCGGGCCTCCCGCGGACGCTCGATGCCGTCGAGGACGCGCTCGGCGCGTGCCTGGAGGGAGCTCATTCTCTGTACCGCAGCGTCGTTCCAGGGCCGCGAGTACGCGTCGATGGCGGCACGCCGAATGAGCTGCGCCTCGTCGCGACGGCCGGTGTGCTCCAGGGATGCAACCCGCTCGAGGACGAGGCGATACAGCTCGGGCAGCCCGTGAGCGACGGAGATACCTTCCACGCTCGGAAGCATCCACCCGAAATTCCCACGCGGGAATAGCCAACTCGTCCCGGTACCGGGACGGCATTCGGCCGTTGGATTACGCTCGGATCCCGCCGACGAGGCGATATGGGAGGTGGAGCCCGGATGGATCTCGGAATTCGCGGACGGCGAGCCCTGGTGGGCGGGGCGTCGAGCGGCCTCGGTCGCGCTGTCGCTCGGCAACTGGCCGCCGAGGGCTGTGTCCTCGCGCTCACGTCGCGCCGAGCCGATGCGCTCGACGAGCTTGCAGCGGACCTCCGGGCGCGGCACGGCGTCGAGGTTACGGCCCTGCCTGCGGACTTCACGGACCCGGCGGCACCGGCGGCGCTTGCCGCTCGTGCTCTCGAGGCGATGGGCGGCGTGGACATCCTCGTGCTCAACGCCGGCGGACCGCCACCGGTGGAGGTCACCGCCACGGACCCCGAGGCGTGGCGTCGGGCCTTCCAGCTCCTCGCGATCTCCCCGATCGAGCTTGCGACGGCCCTCCTGCCCGGCATGCGGGCGCGCGGCTGGGGCCGAATCGTCGCCGTGGGGTCGTACGCGGTACGCCAGCCGGTCGACGAACTGGTCTACTCCAATGCCGGGCGCAGTGCCCTCGCGGCGTGGCTGAAGACGACATCGCGGGCCGTGGCCGCCGACGGGGTCACCGTCAACGGGGCGCATCCCGGTCGCCACGCGACCGCCCGGATCGAGCAGCTGGACCGGGCGACGGCGGAGCGGACCGGCAAGACCGTCGAGGAGGTCAGGGCCGGACACCTGGCAGCGATCCCGGTGGGCCGCTACGGTGACCCCGCGGAGTTCGCGAGCTACGTGGCGTACCTCTGCTCGGTGCAGGCCGGATACCAGACGGGGACCTTCACGCTCATCGACGGAGGTCTGGTCACCGGGCTGCCGTAGACCGCCCGCGTCGGCCGGTCAGTCTCCGGCGTGCCAGCCGGAGCGAACCGAGAACCCACCGAATTCGCCGGTTGCGGGCATCCAGACCTCGCGGACCTCGTCGACGATCGACGCGGCCGGGCCGCGCCGCAGCTCTTCGAGCAGGCGCTCCAGGGAGGCGCGGTCGCCCTCGGCCACGCAGCGGACGGCCCCCGCCCGGACGTTGGCGACCCAACCCGTCAAGCCAAGCTTCTGCGCGATGCCGAGAGCGAAGACCCGGAAGCCGACGCCCTGGACAATGCCCACGATGGTGGCGTCGAGTCGGCTCGTGGTCATGCGCCGCTCGACGGAGCCCAGTGCAGCGCCAGGACGTCCAGGACCAGCTCCGGACTGACGTTGCCTTCCAATCGTTCCGCGGCCACATCCAGGCGGCGGAGGGCGGAGCCGACGGCCGCCGTGTCCAGCATCGCGGCGGCCGGCACGATGTCGTCCAGGAGATCCGGGTCACGAACCGTGCCGCGATCACCGGCGACCACCAGGCCCACGTCCCGGGCCACGGCGCGCCAGATCTCCAACAGCGCCAGTGCCCCGCGCCGGCGCTCCGAGGCCGGGAGCCGGGCGGGCCGGTCGCCGGGCGATGTCTCGGCGTCTTCGTCGGCTGTGTCCCCGGGGACTCCTGCGGTCGGATCCGCAGGCTGAGCAGCCGCGCCGAGCGTGGTGGGCGCGCCTCGAGTGGCCGTTCGCGACCCGCGCCCTCGTCCACGACTGGACGGACCTGCCCCATCGATGCCCGCCGTGGCCGCCGCGCGCGCAGCGCCGGCGTCGAGGGCCCGAACGAGTTCGACGGATCGGGTCCCGAGCTCCCTGATCCCGGTGAGCCGCGCCGTGATCCCCGCACTCAGCAGGTCGAGCAGCGTGCGGGCGACCTCGCTCCTCAGGACGACGGCCTCGGGTGCCCGCGCATAGGCGATCGCGTGTCCAGGACGCCCGTTGGTGATCCGTGCCAGGCGGGCCGCCGTCGGGGCGTCGGCCACGCCCTGTTCGGCGAGGACCACTTCGACGTCGCGTGGGCCCATCGGCCCGAGCCGCACCCGGGCGCAGCGCGAGCGGATGGTGGGTAGGATGCGCTCCTCGTCGTCGGCGCACAGGATGATCGTCGTCCGCGCAGGCGGCTCCTCGAGCGTTTTGAGGAAGGCCGACTGGGCGTCCTCTGTCATCCGGTGGGCAGCCTCGATGATTGCCACGCGATTGCCGGCCTCGACCGGCATCAGCGCCAGATCGCCGACAAGATCGCGCACGCCCCGCTCATCTCGACCGCCGATCGGGATGGAGCCCCCGGCCCCGACCGGCGCGAGCCGATGGAGATCCGGATGGTTGCCGTGCTCCACCATCCGGCAGCCTCGGCACGCACGGCATGGACGGGCGAGGCCGGCCTCGCCCTGGCACAGGAGCGCGGCGGCGAGATCCAGGGCCAACGTCGTCTTGCCGACGCCGGCCGGTCCGGTTAGCAGAAGGGCGTGCGGAAGGCCGGATC
This sequence comes from uncultured Chloroflexia bacterium, assembly GCA_963697415.1. Taxonomy (GTDB): domain Bacteria; phylum Chloroflexota; class Limnocylindria; order Limnocylindrales; family CSP1-4; genus UBA5189. The sequence goes on along the minus strand of CAVONW010000003.1, from coordinate 1,041,529 downwards.
CGAGCATCGCCCGGATCGCGGCCACGGCGACCGGCTGTCCCCGTGTCCGCAGGCCGTCCGTCACGGAGCGTCAGCCGGCCGGCTCGGCCGCCTTGCGCGTCACTCGACGCTTGGGCGCCGGCTTGGCCGCGGTCGGCGCGGCCGCCTCGGACGTCACCGCCGCCTTCCGGGTCGTCCGCTTCCTGGGTGCGGCCTCGGCAACAGGGGCCTCCGGCGCCGGTGTCTTCGCCTTCGCGACCGGCTTCCGCGTCGCCCGCGGCTTCGGGGCCGCTGCCTCAATCGCCGGTTCCGCGGCAACGGCAGCTTCCGGCGCCGTCGTCGTCGTCGCCGGCTTCCGGGTCGTCCGACGCTTCGGTGCTGCCTTGGGGGCGTCCGAAGCTGCGGCCGGGCTCGCGGCTGCCTCGGGCCTGGCCTCCGGCGGCCGCGCGGCCGCGCGGCCTCCGAGTTGTGCCCGAAGCATGGCCTCGATCTCCGGCGGAACTTCGCTCCACGGTTCATCCGAGGTGCCGGTTCGCCCGACGGGGCGCGGTGCCGAGCGTGGCGCCGGGCGATCTCCACGGAAGCGATCCGGCTCACGGCCACCACCGCCACCGCCACCGCCCCGCGGTGCGGGTTCCGCGTACCGCGATGGCCGGCCGGGAGCACCCGATCCACCGGTCGGGCCCGAGCGCCCGCCGCCGTAACGTTCCCGGTCCACGGCCGACGAGTAGCCGCTTCGGCCACCGCCACCGCGACCGCTCATCCCTCCGCCGCGACCGTCACGCTGACGACGCTCGGCGATGAGGTACTCGGGGATCGGGGGCTCGTCCAGGTCCTCCTCGTCCATGTCAGAACCGGAGCTCGTCGGAGCTCCAGCACCAGCCGCCGACGTGGGCATCCCGATCTGCGAGTCCCACACGGACCCGAACGCGTGGGCGGCTCGTCGGGCGGGCGCCGCGGGCATGGCGGGCAGCGCTGCCGGCGCTTCCTCCCGGTCCGAGTCTTCGCCTTCGGGCGCCTCCGAGGGGCCCTCACCATCGGCGACGCCATCCTCGCGGCCTCGGCCACGACCACGTCCACGACCGCCCCGGCGGCGGCGGCGGCGAGGCGCCTCATCGACGCCGGCCCCGACTGTCCGTTCGTCGGTCCCGAGCTCTTCCGGCTGTTCCGCATCGTCCGCTGCCTCGTTGGCAGCGGCGGCAACTGGCGCGGCCTTGGCCTTCGACAGCTTCTCGCCCGGAAGCGCCACGAGCGACATCCCGCTCGCCGGGAGCGCAACGAGCGCGCTGTCGGGCGCGGCGGAGGTTCGGGCGCGACCGCGTCCCCGCGGCGCGGCAGCCGGCTCGGCAGCCAGCGGCTCGACCTCGTCCGGCCGGGCACGGCCGCGACCGCGGCCTCGACCTCGACCGGTTCCCTCGCTCTGCTTGTCGGGCACCTCGGTCATCGACAGGTCGTCGTCGTCACTCGCGACGCGGCGACCCGATCGTGACGAGCCCTTCTCGACCTTGGCGATCTGGGCGATATCCGTGAACAGGTCGGCGACATCCATGAGATCCGACGAGGTGTTGCCGCGGAAGCTCAGGACCTCGACCCTGACGCCCTGCTCCTGCACGGCACGAATGGCCGGTGCGAAATCACCGTCGCCGGACACCACGATCGCGATATCCAGGTTCCGGGCGGTCTTCATCATGTCGACCACGAGCTCGATATCCAGGTTCGCCTTGACTTTGCCGTCGCCGTACTTGCGGATGTCCTTGCTGACAACCTTGTAGCCGCTTCGGCGCAGGAAGTCGTGGAAGTTCCGCTGGTTCTCGTTGTCCGGGTCCAGGCCCGTGTACGCGTATGCGCGCACCAGATCCCGGCCGGCCGTGACCGACTTCAGCAACGTGACGTAATCGATGTCCACGCCGGCCGCCTTGGCCGCATAAAAGACGTTCGCCACGTCCACGAAGACGGCGACATTCTTGCCCACTGGGTCTCCTATTCCTTGGGACGCTCCGGCCCGTGAACCGGGTGGGGCGCCACGATCATCGGGACCTGCGGCTACCGGCTCCGGCCGGCGCCAGCACGCATCCCATGTGCGGGCCAAGTTCGGTGAATCCGCGCTGTTCCCATCGGGCCCGCTCGATGGGATCGTCCGGCCGCGCCGCCTCAATTGACGCGCAGCCCTTGTTTGATGCCGATCGGAGCGCCTCCACCAGGAGGAGCTCGGTCACCGCGTCCGCATCGACATCGGGGGCGACGGCCAGGAGATCGATCGTGCCGACGTAGCCGCCGGATCTGACCGAGGGACGGATCGCGAGAACCGCGCCGCCCACGATCTCCCGTCGCCGTTCCGCGACAAGGATGCTCGCGTGGGGGAGGTAGACCAGCTGACGGAGCATGTCCGCGGCGTCAAGCGCCGTGCCGGACCCACGGCCAACGATCTGCCCGCCGCTGAGTGCGACGAACCGGTCGACATCCGTGATTCGAGCTGCTCGGACCGTGTAATCCACGCCGCCGCTGGTACCTCGATCGGGTGGCGTCACCTTGATCCAACAGCCCCGACCGGGTTCGGCCGGAGGCCCTCCGGTGCCGCAGACCGCACGGGCCGCGAGCGAAAGTCGCTCGATGAACCGTCCCGGGTCGCAGCAACCAGTGTTGCAATCGGTGCGCCGGCGCCTATCATACGTCATCGCTTCGGCGGCAACCAGCGCGCTGCCCGAACCGCCCTGTGTCCCCAACCGCCACGCACCATTCAGATTGGGCGCCGGGAGGGAAGCACGAGACAACGGCTCGGGCAAAGTACGTGGGTAGGCCGACCGAGTGGTCGCTTCGGGAGATCCCGGGCGATCGAATTCGAGGAGGAGAATGCATGAAGCTCACCAGGTTTGGGGCACTCGCGGCAACGGCGGCGATCGTGCTGTCCGCGTGCGGCGCGGCCGGCTCCACCCCACCGTCTGACCCGCTCGGGGTCATCACCATCCCGTCCGGGGAGAAGATCCACATCGTGGACTGGGGCGTCCTTTCGGGCGCCGACGCATCGCTCGGAGAGGACGCCCTGTACGGCGTCCAGATCGCCGTCGATGACAAGGGCGGCAAGCTCCTTGGTTTCGACATCAACCTCACCACCGAGGACGCGCTGTGCACCGTCGACGGTGGCGCGGCGGCGGCCCAGAAGATGGCCTCCGACAACACCATCGTCGGTCTGATCGGCTCCAGCTGCTCGGACGAGGCGGTCGGCGGAATCGCCGCCATTACCAATGCCGGGCTGACGACGATCTCGCCGTCCAACACGCGGCCCGCCCTCACGGCGCCCGATCGTGACGCGACCTTCGCCGGCTACACGCGAACCGCCCACAGCGATGCCTTCCAGGGCAAGGCCGTGGCGGAGTTCGTGTACAACGAGCTCAAGCTCACCAAGGCTGCCACGATCCACGACGGCAGCGCCTACGCGGAGGCACTCCAGCAGGTCTTCGCGGACGAGTTCACCGCTCTTGGCGGCGAGATCGTCATCCAGGAGGCCGTCTCGAAGGGCCAGACGGACATGAAGCCCGTCCTGACCAAGGTCGCGGCGGCGAAGCCGGAACTCATCTACGACCCCGTGTTCGTGGCTGAGGGCGGCTTCCTGTGGGCCCAGCACACCGAAGTCCCCGGGCTCGAGGACGTCGTCATGATCGGCTCCGACGGCATGTTCACCGGCGACTTCATCAAGGCCGCTGGCTCAGCGGCTGAAGGCGGCTACCTGTCCAGCCCGAACTTCTCGGCCTTCCAGGCCGGCTACGCCGACTTCGTCACCAAGTACGAGGCCAAGGTCGGCAAGAAGCCGATCTCCGCCTTCCACGCTCATGCCTATGACGCGGCGAACATCCTGTTCGCGGCGATCGAGAAGGTCGCCGTCAAGGGCAGCGACGGAACGCTCTACATCGGCAAGGGTGCCCTCCGTGACGCGATCTTTGCCACGAAGGACCACGCGGGCATCACCGGCATCCTGACCTGCAGCGCCTCCGGCGACTGCGGCGCACCGCTCATCGCGATGTACCAGATCTCGGCTCGTGAGACCGGCGGCGAGTGGCCTCCGGAAGCACCGGTCTGGCCCTAGTAGTCGCGTAACACTGTCCACTCGCGCCGGTCAGGATCCCTCCGGGGTTCTGGCCGGCAAGGAATAGGCCGGGCCTCGCCGCCCGGCCTATTCAACAAGCGAATTCAGATCGAGTGAACCCGTCCACCACCCGCACTGGGGCAGCCGATGCGCGCCAGCGCCGTTGACCAGATTACCGAATTTGCGATCGCGGCCTTCCTGTGGTCGTTCCGAATCGCCGTCATCCTCCTGGTTGTCGTCGGTTCGTTTCTGACGCTGTCCAGCGGAAAGTACTCGTGGGAGACCTGGTCGTCCCTGATCGTCAGCGGACTCTCGACCGGCAGCATCTACGCGTTGATCGCCCTGGGCTACACGATGGTCTACGGCATCCTGCGGATGATCAACTTCGCGCACGGCGAGATCTTCATGGGCGGCGCCTTTGCCGGCTACTTCGTGGCGACACTGTTCGCTTCGGCCGGATTCCTCGATCAAGGCCCGCTGCCTGCCCTGTTCGCCGTCGCCGTGATGATCGTGGTGGCCGCGGCCTTCTCGACCGTCCTCGCGCTCCTGGTTGAGCGGATCGCGTACCGGCCACTGCGCAATGCCCCCCGGCTGGTCCCGCTCATCAGCGCCATCGGCGCGTCGTTCTTCCTGCAGTACACCTTCCGCGGGTTTTTCGGGTCGGGCTTCTACGTGTACCCCGACGTGTCCGTGCTCGCGCAGCGGGTGCCGATCGACTTCCTGCGGCTGCGCTGGGTTGACGTCCTCGTCGTCGTTTCTGCGGTCGTGATGATGACCGGCCTGTACCTGTTCGTGATGCGAACGAGGATGGGTACAGCCATCCGCGCGGTGTCCGAGGACAAGAGCACCGCCCAGCTGATGGGCATCGACGTCAATCGGGCCATCGTCACCACCTTCGCCGTCGGCGCCGCCATGGCCGGGGCCGCGGGCGTGCTCTATGCCCTGCTGTTCCGGCAGGTCTTCTTCTTCACCGGGTTCGTACCCGGGATCAAGGCCTTCACGGCGGCCGTTCTCGGGGGCATCGGCAACGTGCCCGGCGCCATGCTCGGCGGCCTGTTCCTCGGACAGGTGGAGGCCATCGGGCCGACGCTCTTCCTGGACGGTCTCAACGTGCCCTCGCCCAATCAGCTGAAGGACGTGATCGCCTTCACGCTGCTCGTCCTCGTCCTCGTGTTCCGGCCATCCGGGATCCTCGGCGAGAGGATCAGCGGGCAGCGGGCATGACGAACCAGACTGCCGTGTCCGAAGTCGCCGTGGACTGGCGGCGTGCCCTCCGCATTGGGCTCCTCGGTGGGGCGGTTGCCCTGTACGTCTGCCTGGTCGGGATGGTCGAGGTCTTCGACGCGCGCGCCCTGGTGGCAGGCGTCATCACCCTCGGCCAGACGTCGATGGTGCTGGCGGGTGTCGGGGCAGCCTACATGACCATCCGGGGACAATCCCTCAATCGAGCCCGGGCGGCGGCGGCCGGTATCCTGGCCGGAGCGGTGACCGGAGCATTCCCAGCCGTGCTGGTGGTGGTCTCGGAGGTCGTGAACCTGCGGGCGATGTTCCTTCGCGCCTCGCCCGGCACGACCGATGTCCTGACGCTCGGCCTCGGCGTCGGGGGCGCATGGGTCCCGATCGTCGTCCTGGCGGTCGTCGGCGGTGCGACCGGGCTGCTGCTGACGGCGCGGTCCGACATCCGGCAACCGACGTCGGCGGCCCTGCTGGCGCTGCTCCTGATCGGACTGTTCGCGGGGCTGCTGCGCCCGCCGCTGCTGGCCAGCACGGTCACTGCCGCGCTGGGCCGTTTCCTGCTCTCCGACAACGGCCTGACGCTCCCTGGCGCCATCTTCATGGTCGTGGCCGCCGTCGTCGGTCGACTCCTGCGGCGGCGGATCAGCCTTCGGTCACGCCTGGCAGCGCTCCCGCCGGCGAGGAAGCGAGCGCTCACGCCGGCGGCCCTGGTGGCCCTGCTCCTGCTCGTCCTGTGGCTTCCGCACGGCATCGGACCGTTCTTTGCGCAGGTCGTCGCAGTGGTCGTCCTGTACGTCCTGATGGGCCTCGGCCTCAACATCACGCTGGGCCTGGCCGGTCTCCTCGACCTCGGCTTTGTGGCCTTCTTCGCAGTCGGTGCGTATACGGTGGGACTGCTGACCTCGACCGCCGAGTACGGGATCGCCCTGTGGCCGTTCTGGGCGGCCGTCCCGTTCGCGGTGCTCCTGGCCATGGCGTTTGGCGCCTTCTTCGGGCTGCCCATCCTCGGGATCCGTGGCGACTACCTGGCCATCGCAACCCTTGGGTTCGGCGAGATCATCAGGATCCTCGCCGGTTCTGACCTGCTGAAGGGACTCCTTGGCGGGCCCCGCGGGATCATCAACATCCCGAAGCCCGTTGAGGTCCCCCCGGATCACCTTCTCGCGGGACCCATACAGATCTACTACATCGGTCTGGTCGCCGCGCTCGTCGTCGCGTTTGTGGCAATCAGACTACGTGCGTCCCGGCTCGGACGGGCGTGGATCGCCATCCGGGAGGACGAGGATGTCGCGGAGGCGCTGGGGATCAATCTGGTGCAGACCAAGCTCCTCGCGTACATGCTCGGCGCCGCGTTCGCAGGCCTGGGCGGCGCCATCTTCGCTGGACTCCTGGGCTCGATCTTTGCCAGCAGCGTCACGCTCTTCGTGTCGATCAACGTCGCCGCCCTGATCATCGTGGGCGGCATGGGCAGCATCCCCGGCGTCGTCGTCGGGGCCGTCTTCCTGATCGGCGTGCCCGAGCTCTTCCGCGAGTTCTCCGATTACCGCTTCCTGTTCTATGGCATCGCGCTCATCGCGATGATGCTGTTCCGGCCCGAGGGCCTGCTGCCGTCCCGGGTCGTCCAGCGAGAGTTGCACGTTCCCAAGCCCGACGAGAACGGTGATGGGCCGGCCGAGGACGTGGGTCCGGCCACCGAACTGTCGCCCGGAACGGCAGGCTAGTCGACATGCCATTGCTTGAGGCGGTGCAAGTCACCAAGCGGTTCGGCGGCCTGAGCGCCGTCCGCGCACTTGACTTCTCGATCGATGAGGGCTCAATCGTCAGCGTGATCGGCCCCAACGGCGCGGGCAAGACCACGTTCTTTAACTGCATCGCCGGCTTCTACCACCCCGAGGAGGGGAAGATCCTGTTTGGCGGGAAGCCGATCCACGGCCTTCGTCGTGATCAGATCGCCCACCTCGGCATCGCCCGGACGTACCAGAACATCCGGCTGTTCGCGAAGATGACCGCGTTGGAGAACATCCTCGTCGGCCAGCACCACCAGCTCCACGCCAGCTGGATCGGGGCCATCGCCAACAACGCCGGCGTCCGGACGGAGGAAGCGGCGGCCGTCGATGAGGCTCGACGACTGCTCCAGTTCGTTGGGCTCGCAGGCGAGGGGGACGCGATGGCCGACAAGCTGCCGTATGGCTACCAGCGGCGCCTCGAGATCGGGCGGGCCCTCGCGACCAAGCCGAGGCTCCTCCTGCTCGACGAACCGACCGCGGGCATGAACCCGGCCGAGACGGCCCGGATGACGGACTTCATCCGATCCCTGCGCGACGAACTCGGCATCACGATCCTCCTCATTGAGCACCAGATGCGAGTCGTCATGGGCATCTCCGAGCGGATCGCCGTGCTCGACTACGGCGAGAAGATCGCCGAGGGGACGGCGCGGGAGATCCAGACCAACCCGAAGGTCATCGAGGCCTATCTCGGCAGCGGCGGGGCGGCGGACGTCCCTGGGCACGTCCAGGACGCGATGGACGCCCAGCCGGCGAGCGGAGCCTGACGCCGATGCCGATTCTCGAGATCGAGAACCTCAACACCTACTACGGCAGCATCCATGCCCTCAAGGGGGTCAGCCTGACGGTTGACGAGGGCGAGATCGTGACCCTGATCGGGGGCAATGGCGCCGGGAAGACGACGACGCTCAACTCCATCAGCGGGATCGTGCGGGCCAGGTCCGGCCACGTCCGGCTTGCGGGAGAGGACATCACCCACGTACCGCCGCACCAGATCGTCATGCGCGGAGTCGTCCAGGTCCCGGAGGGCCGGCGGATGTTCGCCCGCCTCACCGTGGACGAGAACCTCAAGATGGGCGCGTACACCGTGACCGACGCGGCCGAGATCCGGGCCGGGATCGAGCGCTCCTATGCCATGTTCCCGCGCCTCAAGGAGCGACGCAGCCAGGTCGCCGGGACGCTGAGCGGCGGTGAGCAGCAGATGCTGGCGATGGCCCGGGGGCTCATGAGCAATCCACGGATCCTGCTCCTCGACGAGCCGTCCATGGGCCTCGCGCCCGTGCTCGTCGACTCGATCTTTCAGACGATCAGCCGACTCCACGAAGCCGGGACCACGATCCTGCTGGTGGAACAGAACGCCCGGATGGCCCTCCAGATCGCAGACCGGGGTTACGTGCTCGAGACAGGCTCGATCGTCATGAGCGACCAGGCGGCCTCGCTGCGCGAGGACCCGAACGTTCAGAAGGCCTACCTCGGGATCACCTGATCCAGCGGAGTCAGCGGATGTCCGGCTCGCGCTGGATGTCGAAGGCGGCCCGCGCCAGCATCGCCAGCCCGACGCCGGCGACCCACAGGCCCGGGCCATTCGTGAACACTTCCGCGGGTTCGCGGAACGAGAACACGCGCAGCACGGCCAGGTCGAGCAGGCGGAGGACGAAGGCGAGCCAACCCAGCCCGGCCAGCAGTGCGTAGGCCGGCCAGCGATCGGCGCCCACCGGCCGGTCCATCGCGTACGGCAGCGTGACGAACGCGATCGTCGCGAGGGCCACGACGAAGACCAGGATGCCCATCCCGTCGAAGGCATTCCCGCCCAGCTGGGGCAGGCCGTCGGCGCCGCCGACCGTCCACCACGGAAGCACGCATCCGACCAGGATGACCAGGGCTCCCAGGGCAGCGAGGATCCGGGCCCGGCCCACCGGGCGTCGATGCGAGCTCATTCTGGCGCCGCGTAGACCTCGGGCTTGAGGACGCCCACGAACCGGAGGTTTCGATACAGCTCGTCGTAATCGAGGCCGTATCCGACCACGAACTGGTCGGGGATCGTGAAGCCCGTGTAATCCACCGGGATCTCCACGAGCCGGCGAGCCGGCTTGTCCAGCAAGGTGCAGATTCGCAGGGAGGTCGGCCGCTTCCCCTTGAGATAGCGGATGAGGTAGTTCAGGGTCAGGCCCGTATCGATGATGTCCTCGCAGATGAGGACCTCCTCACCCTCGATGCTCGTCGAGAGGTCCTTGAGGATGCGTACCAGCCCCGAGGACTCGGTCGTGGCGCCGCCGTACGAACTGACTTCCATGAGGTCGATCCGAAGCGGGAGGGTGATCGAGCGCATGAGATCGGCCATGAACGGAAGTGAGCCCTTGAGCACGCTCACCAACGTGATGCGGCGGCCGGCGTAGTCGGCACTGATCTGCGCGCCGAGTTCGCGGATGCGCGCCTGGATCCGTTCCTCATCGAGGAGCACCTCCCCGATATCGGCCATGAGATCGGTGGGTGTCCTCATCGGTCGACGTACGCCTCCTGCTCAGTCTTCGGCCGGCGGCGGCGTTTCTCACCCGTCGCCGGCCGGACGACGGACGCGGGCAGGGGGATTGGCAGAGGCAACAGCGCGTCGGCTCGGAGCCGCTCGGAGACCACCTGACCGAGCGACCCGGACAGGGAGTCCGCGAGTGCGAGGCGGCCGTACTTGAGCATCATCGCGCGGAAGTCGCGCGCATAGAAGAGCTTGATCCGGATGTCCGGATACAGCTCACGCAGGCGTCGCAGCTTGCGGTTCTTCTTGCGCACCAGGCGCTGCTTCAGCGTGGTCATCTCCAGGTACAGATCCAGTTCCGGGAGATAGAAGTCGGGTGAGAAGCTCTCGACGACGGCTCCGTCCAGGTTCCAGAGGATCGGGAAGGTCTGAGGTTCGTACTCCCACCGGACGGCGTAGAAGTCGAGGATCCGGGCCATCTCCGCCTCGCTCGCGTGGGCGAACACGGGCCCCGTCTGGCCGTTCTCGTCGACGGCGGTCGTGGCCGGCGCCGCGGGCGGGGCGGCGGTCGCCGGGGTCGCCGTTCCGTCGATCTCGGGCAAATTCACCGAAGCGCGGGCCGTCATCGACCGGGCCGTGGCCCATCGTCGTTGAACGCGGCGCGCTCGGCATCACCGGCAATGAGGCTCCTGGCATCACCGTTCCAGCCAGTCAGGAATTCGTGCATCTCGAGGACTTCATTGGCGCTGATTGGAGCAGCCGCCGAATCGGACTCGGACGCCTCTGCTCCCGAATCGGACTCTGACGCCTCCGCCGCCGCACCGGACATCGGCGAGTTGCCGAGGAAGCCGAGCGCGGTGCTGCCGCAGCGATCGCATTGGATCTGGACAAAGGTCAGATCTTCCCGGCGGGCGAGGAGCCGGATCCGCTCAGCGGGGACGGGCTCGTGGCAGACGGTGCATGCCATTCCGTCCAGGAGCGCGCGCAGGTGGTCGCGAGGATCCATCCACGCGGAGTGTAGCGGGTCGGTCCCCACAGTGACGAGAACCGTGCCGTCTTGATCTCGATACCCCCAGGGGGTATCATCGCTCTGACAGGTCCACCCGATCCCCGACGGCCTCAAGGGAGTTGCACGAAGACCAATGCCCACACCACAGGGCCACACGGGCCACACGGGCGGCCACGGAGCCACGCCGGACACCTTCCGCCACAGCTATTCCAAGGACAAGGCGCAGCTCGTCAGGCGCCTCGCCCGCATCGAAGGCCAGGTCCGCGGGATCGCCCGGATGATCGAGCGCGAGGAGTACTGCGTGGATATCCTCCAGCAGACCTCCGCGCTCCGTGCAGCGGTCGATTCGCTGGCCATCCTCGTCCTCGAGGACCACGTCCAGGGCTGCGTCCGGACCGCCGCCACGCACGGCGACGCCGACCGCTACGTGGAGGAGGTCGTGGACGTTGTCCGGCGCACGCTCGGCCGACCGATCCGGGGCGCCGGCAAGGGCTGAGCCCGTGCCGGGCGCTCCCTGCCCGGACTTATCCACCGCCACCCGGACGCGATCGCGGGATGTCGTGGATAACCCCGTTGACGCGGCCCTCGCGGGCTTCTAGCGTCGGGCATCCGCACCGGACGGCACCGGGGAGCGCGCTGCCTGAGGGGCCCGGGGAAACCCGGCCGCGAACCAACCGCAATGCGCAAGACCGGGGCTGCGGCTGCGAAACGAACGTCGCCGTCGGGGGCGGCTCTCCGTGGCGGCCGACCGCCCCAACCAGGGGAGGGACGCCTGAACCACCAGCGAGAGTCGCTCCCGACGCGCGTCGATGAACTGCCCGGGGTGCCGGCCGCGTACGTGGCTGCCCTCGACCCCGTGATCGCGGCACTGGCGACGCTTGGAGTCGACGTCGGCGGGCAGGCGCGGGCTTCGATTGACGATCACGTGCGCCTCCTGCTTGCGTGGAACGCCGCGATCAACCTGACCGCAATCACCGAGCCGGGCGCGATCGCCCGGCTCCACGTCGCGGACAGCCTGGGCGCCGTCCCGGTCATCCGAAGCGGCCCCCACGCCACCCTGCTGGATCTCGGCAGTGGCGGCGGTTTTCCGGGGATCCCCATGGCTGCCGTCCTGACCTCCAGCCGCGTGACGCTCGTCGATTCCATCGGCAAGAAGGCGGCGTTCCTCGAAGCGGCGGCCCTGGCGACGGGATTGGCCGACAGGATCACGGTCGCGAGCGTCCGGGCCGAGACGCTCGCGCCGGGACACTGGGACGTCATCCTGGCACGCGCGGTCGGGGCGCTGGCCGATCTCGTGGAGCTCGCCCTGCCGCTGCTCGCGCCGGGTGGCCGCCTCGTGGCCTGGAAGCGCGGCGAGCTCGGCGCCGAGCTGGCGGGGGCCGGTCGCGCCGCGCGTGCCATCGGCGGATCGGCCCCGACCTGGCATCCCCATCCCGACGAGCTCGTCGGCGCGGCCGGTCTGGCGGGCCACGGTGTCGTGGTGGTGCGCAAGGTCGGCGCGAGCCCGCCCGGGTATCCGCGCGACCGGGCGGCGCGCATCCGGCAGCCATGGTAAGTCGAGGCCCTGCTACGCTGGCGACCGATGCGTTTCGCGGTTGTTTCGGATGTCCACGCAAACCTGCCCGCCCTGGAGGCGGTCATCGGGGCAGCCGGCCCCGTGGACGGGATCTGGCAGCTCGGTGACGTCGTCGGTTACGGGCCCGAACCGGACGCCGTGGTCCAGCGCCTGCGGGATCTCGGCGCGGTCGGCGTTCAGGGCAACCACGACGCGGCGGCCGCGGGCGGCCCGGAGATCCAGTGGTTCAACCCAGACGCCCGGCGAGCGATGGAGTGGACCCGGGCCACGATCACCCAGGCAACGCGCGGCTGGCTCGCCGCCCTGCCCGCGTCGATGACCGAGGGCGATGCCACGCTCATCCATGGGAGTCCGCGTGACCCGACGTGGGAGTACGTCACATCCATGCCCGTTGCCCGTGCCAACTTCGCCGTCCTGCCGACGCGGATCGGGCTCCACGGGCACACGCACCTGCCGATGGCCTGGCTCGAGGAGGACGGCGTGATTGAAGTCGTCAGCCCCGGTCACGGGTCCGTCCTGGAGCTCCGCGGGCGTCGAGCGCTCGTGAACCCCGGCAGCGTGGGCCAGCCCCGCGACGGCGACCCGCAGGCGTCCTACCTCATCTTCGACACGGACGAGGACACGATCGCCTGGCACCGAGCCCCGTACGACATCGGTACCGTCCAGGCAGCGATGCGGGCCGTCGGCTTGCCGGAAAGCCTCGCGGCCCGGCTGGCCGTCGGGCTCTGAGCCGACAAGACCGGTGATCGGCGGCCGCCAGCCTCTCCGAGGACGCAAGCTCGGGGATCGTCGCATCCGGGTGGAGCGCCCGCACGCGGCGTACTTCCGCTGGAGCGGCAAGGGCACGATGACCGCGAAGGCCGCGGCGAGCGCACCCACGACCGGCGTGGGCAAGGCCATGGCCGCGGTTCGACGGGTGCTCCTGGGGCGCCCGCTCGCGTCCGAGGAGGAGATCGGAGAGCGGCTGTCCAAGAAGAAGGCGCTCGCGATCTTCAGTTCGGACGCGATCTCCTCGTCCGCCTACGCAACTGAGGAGGTCCTGCGCGTCCTGATCCTGGGAGGCGCGGCGGCCCTGGCCCTGGGTCTCGAGGTGGCCATCGCGATCGCGGTCCTCCTCATCGTGGTGGCGTTCAGCTACCGGCAGGTCTGTCTGGCGTATCCCAACGGCGGTGGCTCGTATTCCGTGTCGAAGCGCAACTTCGGTCGGAATGCATCGCTCATCGCCGCGTCGGCTCTGCTCATCGACTACGTGATGACCGTGGCCGTCTCCACGACCTCTGCCGTCGAGCAGATTACGTCGGCCGTTCCGGAGCTGATCGACCATCGGGTGCTCATCGGCGTCCTCGCCATCACGCTGATCACGATCGGCAACCTGCGCGGCCTCCGGGAAGCCGGCAACATCTTCGCCGTCCCGACGTACCTCTTCCTCGGCTCCGCACTGCTGATGATCGCGATCGGGACGTTCCGGATCGTCATCGGCGGCGAACACGCGGAGTACTCAGCCGAGGTCATCGCCCAGGCCGGCCAGATCCCGCAGCAGGTGGGCGTCCTGCTGCTGCTCCGGGCGTTCGCCGCCGGCGCGGTTGCCCTGACGGGAACCGAGGCCATTGCCACGGGCGTCCCGGCGTTCCAGCCACCGGAATCGAAGAACGCGGCGACGACCCTCTCGGCAATGGCCGTCCTGCTCGGGATCCTGTTCATCGGGATCACGTTCCTGGCGGTGAACTTCGGGATCACCCACGTGAGCCTGCCCGAACAGCAGACCGTGATCAGCCAGGTTGCGCGGCGGATCTACGGCGACGGCACCGTCCCATTCCTCCTCTTCCAGTCATTCACCGCGCTCCTCCTGTTCCTGGCGGCGAACACGAGCTTCAACGCCTTCCCGCGACTGCTCGCGATTCTGGCCGGTGACTCGCACATGCCGCGGCAGTTCGGGCTGCGCGGCGATCGCCTCGCCTTCTCCTACGGGATCATCGTGCTCGCCCTGGTCGCCTCCCTGCTGATCGTCATCTTCAACGGCGAGACCCACCGGCTCATCCCGCTCTACGCGGTGGGCGTGTTCATCGACTTCACGATCAGCCAGGCCGGCATGATCAAACATTGGCTGCGAGAGCAGCCACCGGGCTGGCAGCGCCGACTCGCGATCAACGCGTTCGGGTGCACCCTGACGGGGATCGTGGCCGTGGTCGTCGCGGTCGTGAAGGCACCGGATTCACTGCTGGTCCTGGCGCTCGTCGGATTCCTCGTGGCGCTCATGCTCTTCATCCGACGCCAGTACGAGGGCCAGACATTCGAATTGCATGTCCAGGAGGACGCCGTCTTCGCCGGCCCACATCGGGAGCAGCGGGTGGTCGTTCCCGTGAACGGGATCAACCGGACTGTCGTCCAGGCGGTGACATTTGCCCGGACGATCGCGTCGGATGTTCGAGCGGTGTACGTCACCGTCGACCCCGACGAGGCGGAGGAAATGCGGAAGCGCTGGGAACGGCAGCTGCCAGGCGTGCCGCTCGTGATCGTCGAGTCGCCCTACCGCGCGATCGTCGGGCCCATCATCGCGTACCTCGATGTCCTCGCCGCGGCCTGGCCACCGGACCGGGAGGCACCGGTCACCATCGTGGTCCTGCCCGAGTACGTGGCCAAGCACTGGTGGGATCGGCTGCTGTACAACCAGACGGCGAAACGGCTCAAGGCGGCCATCGTCGGACGCGAGCACACCGTCATCGCCGACGTCCCGTACCGCCGCGACCACTGATCTGCGCGAGCCGGTGACGGTCGTCCCGGTGGTATCGTGACCGGCGCGATGGCCCGTGATGGGCCCGGAATCGAGCGGGGCCCGTTGTTGTCCCTGCCATAGCCCCAGAAGGTCGGCCAGACCCGTGTCTGTAAGTCCACAATCCGTCTTCCAACGGGCGATCATCGCCCTCGCCGGAGACGCCGGCGATGCCCGAATCGTACAAATGGTGTCCGAGCTCGCGCGACCCTCGCGGGCGGAGCTCGTGGCAGTTCACGTCGTGGAGGTTGGCTGGTCGCAGCCCCTGGACGCCGACGTCGCCGGGAGATCGGAGGAAGCGCAGCGGATTCTCGATACGGCCGAGGTGACCGCAGAGAGATCCAAGATGCGTCTCGAGCCCGTCCTGCTCCAGGCTCGCGACGTGGGCGCAGCCCTTGTGGACGAAGCCATCGAGCGGTCCGCGGACCTGCTGGTCCTGGGCCTGCCGTACCGCAAGCGCTTCGGTGGCGACTTCGCCATCGGCCGGACCATTCCGTACGTCCTGAAGAACGCGCCGTGCGCCGTGTGGGTGGTGCGCGAGCCCATCGTCGAGGAGGCACCGTGAAGATCGTCATCGTCGGAGCCGGTCGCGTGGGAGCGGTTCTCGCGGAGGCGTATGACGCCGCCGGCCACCAGGTCGTCGTGCTCGATCTCTCAACGCGCGCCTTCGATCGCCTGCCGGCCGAATTCCGCGGCAGCGCCGTCCGCGGCGATGGCACAGACGAGGACACGCTTCGCAGGGTCGGAGCCGACGACGCGGACATATTCCTGGCCCTTACGGAGGGCGACAACCGCAACGTCATGGCCGCCCAGGTCGCCCTGGAGAATCTGGGGATCAGGAAGGTCGTGGCCAAGATCAACGACCCGGTCCGGGCGGCGGCGTACGCGGAGCTCGGGATCGCGACCCTGTGCCGGACGACGATGCTGGCGGACGCGATCAGCGACTATCTCGGGCTTGGATCCCTCGGTCTTCCCGGCGTGATCGCCCCGACCGGGACCCATCACGGCGGCGACACGCACGCGCCGCTCGTGGACACCATCGGCGCCGGCGCGCCCGACCGGGAGGCCTGAGCCATGTTCGTACTCGTCGTCGGTGGCGGGAAGGTCGGTTACTACCTCGCCAAGGAGCTCATCGAGAGCAGCCACGAGGTGGTGCTCATGGAGAAGGACCGCGGTCGGGCTGACCAGATTGCGGACGAGATCGGGTCCGTCGTCGTGCCGCATGACGGCTGCGAGGGCAAGTACCTCGGCGAGGCTGGTTGTGCCCGCGCGGACATCGTGGCCGCCGTGACCGGCGATGACGAGGACAACCTCGTCATCTGCCAGATGGCCAAGCACCATTTCGATGTGCCCCGCACGATCGCTCGCGTGAACAACCCGAAGAACGAGGATCTCTTCCGGCACCTCGGGGTGGACGAGATCATCAGCCCGACGCGGATGATCCTGGGCTCGATCGAGCAGGACATCCCCGTCCACGAGTTGCTCCACCTGGCAACCCTCGGCGAGGGCGAGCTCGAGATCATCGAGGCGCACCTCCAGGTCGGCTCTCCGGCGATCGGGCGTGCGGCGAGCGACCTGACGATGCCGGCGGGCTGCTCGCTCTTCGCGATCGTTCGGGACGGCGTGGCGTTACCACTGCTCCCGGACACCTCGTTCCGCGCCGGCGACAAGGTCATCGCTATCGGCCCCAACGAGTGCTCGGATCTGCTGCACGAACAGCTCATCGGCGCCCTGGACGACGCAGTTTCGCCCAGCGCCTGAGCCACCACCGGCGACCTCGACTGGAAGAATCAAGAAAACGCAACCAAGCAAAGTCTTGACAACAACGTTGTCAGGTTTCTAGTATCTGTGGCGTCCGGTCCAGGGTGGGCCGGCGCTCGGAGCGACGACACCATCGCGTTCGGGCAGGGCAGTACTGGAACACAGGAGGTGCCACCAATGACAATCGTGCGCCGAGCATCGCCGCTGGGCGAGCTCATGACTCTTCGCCACGCCGTTGACCGACTCTTTGACGACGATGTGTTTCGCCCGTTCCGCTGGACCCCGGGGCTGGTTGACGGACCGGCGCTCCGGCTGGACGTCACGACGACCGCCGACGAGCTCACGGTCGAGGCCTCGCTGCCCGGCATCAAGCCAGAGGATGTCGAGATCATGGTCGAGAACGGCACGCTGACGATCACCGGCAAGACCGCCGACGAGCGGCGCGCCGAAGAGGCCAGCTACCTCGTCCAGGAGATTCGCCGCGGCAGCTTCAGCCGGTCGATCACGCTGCCGGACGGCCTCGAGGCGGACAGGGCGACCGCCACGTTCGAAGACGGCATCCTGACCCTCAGGATCCCGAAGGCCGAGCAGGTCAAGCCGCGCCAGATCCGGATCTCGCCGGTGACCGATGCGAACAGCCAGCGAACGGCCGAGATCCCGGCCGAAGCCAAGAAGTCCTGAGCGGGAGTCGACGGGGCCCGTGCGCGTGACCATCCGCCGAACGGATCCCCGCGATCCGGGGCGACCGGTCTACGTCATCAGCGTGGCGGCGAGCATCGTCAGCGTCCACCCGAGGACGCTCCGGATCTACGAGGACGCCGGCCTGGTCTGTCCCGCACGGACCCCGACGAACATCCGGCTCTACTCCGAGAACGACATCCGGCGGGTCACCTGGATCCGCCATCTCACCCAGAACCTCGGCGTCAACCTCGCCGGGGTCAGGATCCTGTTCGCGCTCGAGGAGCGCCTGGGGACCCGGATCCTCGAGCGGCTCTACGACGAGGGAGTCGCTGAGGCCGAAGCCGCGCCCGCGGGCGCGACGGACGCCCCACCCGAACCAGCCGCCTCAACCGCCTCAACCGCCTGACCGCCTGACCGAGGCGGGGGCCGATCGTCGGCTCCCGCTTCCAACCCCGTCCCGCCTGCGCACCGGAGCGCCGGTACCGACCAGACAGGAGAACCCGATGGCCAAGCGACCGTCCAAGCCGGCCGCCGAGCGGACCGAATCGAAGAACCATGACCTCCCGCTCGTCGCCCTTCGGGAAACCGTCATCTTTCCCGAGATGATCGTGCCCCTCCAGGTCGGGCGCGACAAGAGCGTCGCCGCGCTCAACGCCGCGGTCGAGTCCGGCAGCGCGATCGCTCTGGTGACCCAGCGTCGAGCGGACCAGGAGGACATCTCTGAGCCATCCGAGCTGTACGAGGTGGGCACCCTGGCGAAGATCGCCCAGGTGGTCCAGCTCCAGGACGGCACGGTCCGGGCCATCGTCCAGGGCCAGGTGCGCATCCGCCTCCATGGCTTCTCGCAGGCCGATCCGTATCTCCGTGCCCGCGTCGAGGAGCTTCCAGACAGCGCGCCGTCCAATGTCGAGCTCCAGGCGCTCATGCGCTCGGTCCAGAGCCAGGTTGAGCAGTATGTCCAGGCCGGCGCACCGGTGCCGCCCGAGGCCGCCGTCGCGGCCCGGAACATCACCGAGCCGGGCCTCCTCGCGGACATGACGGCGTACAGCCCGGACATGACCACCGAACAGCGCCAGGAGCTCCTCGAGACGGTCGACATCGTCGCCCGCCTCAAGCTCGTCTCGACGTTCCTCGCCCACCAGATCGAGATCCTCGAGCTCAAGGGCAAGATCCAGTCCGAAGTCAAGTCCGAGATGGACAAGACCCAGCGCGAGTACATCCTGCGCGAGCAGCTGAAGGCCATCCAGCGCGAACTCGGCGAGGACGACCCGCAGCAGGCCGACGTCAATGAGCTGCGTGAGAAGGTCGAGGCCTCCGGCATGCCGGACGAGGTCCAGGCCAGGGCGATCAAGGAGATCGACCGGATGAGCCGGATCCCGTCCGCCTCCCCGGAGGTCGGCGTCATCCGGACCTACGTGGACTGGCTCATCAGCCTGCCCTGGAACGTCACGACGGACGACCGCTACGACATCAAGGAAGCCGCCCAGATCCTCGACGAGGACCACTACGGCCTCGAGAAGGTCAAGGAACGGATCCTCGAGTACCTCGCGGTCCGGTCGCTCGCCGACACGATCAAGAGCCCCATCCTCGCGCTCATCGGCCCGCCCGGTGTCGGCAAGACCTCGCTGGGCAAGAGCGTTGCCCGCGCGATGGGTCGGAAGTTCGTCCGGATGAGCCTGGGCGGAATCCACGACGAGGCGGAGATCCGCGGCCACCGGCGAACCTACATCGGGGCCCTGCCGGGCCGGATCATCCAGAACCTCAAGACCGCGGGCACCAGCAACCCGGTGTTCATGCTCGATGAGATCGACAAGATCGGGATGGACTTCCGGGGAGACCCGTCGTCCGCTCTCCTCGAGGTCCTCGATCCCGAGCAGAACAACACGTTCCAGGACAACTACCTCGAGGTTCCGTTCGACCTCAGCAAGGTCCTGTTCATCGCCACCGGCAACCTCGCGGATCCAATCCCGGCCGCCCTCCGCGACCGGATGGAGATCATCCACCTCCCGGGCTACACCCAGCAGGAGAAGATCGAGATCGGCAAGCGGTTCCTGGTCCCAAAGCAGATCGAGAACCATGGCCTGAAGGGCGGCCGGATCGAGATCACCGACGAGGCGGTAACCGAGCTCGTTCAGGCCTACACCAAGGAGGCCGGCGTCCGCAATCTCGAGCGCGAGCTCGCGAACGTGATGCGCAAGGTCGCCCGGAGCGTGGCCGAGGGTCGCAAGCGGAAGACCGTGGTCGACCGCAAGAAGCTCGTCGACTTCCTTGGGCCGCCCCGGTTCGAGTACGGCGAGCTTGAGCCGGAGGACCAGGTCGGCTCGGCAACGGGTCTCGTGGTGACCGAGGTCGGGGGCGACATCGTGGCCATCGAGGTCACGCGAATGGAGGGCAAGGAGGACTTCATCCTCACCGGCCAGCTCGGCGAGGTGATGCGAGAGTCGGCCCGGGCCGGCCTGTCCTGGATTCGGACCCACGCGGACGCGCTGGGAATCAAGCGCGAGGCGTTCGAGAAGCAGACGCTCCACATCCATGTCCCGGCGGGGGCAATCCCCAAGGACGGGCCGTCCGCCGGGATCACGATGGCCACCGCCATGATCTCCGCCTTCACCGGCATCCCCGTCCGCAAGGACGTGGCCATGACCGGGGAGATCACCCTTCGCGGTCGCGTCCTCCCGATCGGCGGGCTGAAGAGCAAGATCCTGGCCGCCCATCTGTCCGGGGCGCGGATGGTCATCCTGCCCAAGAAGAATGAAAAGGACCTCCGGGATATCCCCGACGAGATCCGCAAGTCGATCAAGCTCGTCCTCGTGGATTCGATGGACCAGGTGCTCGAATCGGCCCTCCGGCGTCGCCCGAAGCCGCTCGTCGCGCCGGCCAGCTCCACGCCGGGTTCAGGCGGCCAGCGCGGCCCGGAGTCCGTTCGACGCCCGGGCTTCCCGCCGGCGGATCAGCCGGCCGTCGTCGTCTGACGACGCCAGACTCGAACCAGGTGACGGGCCACATGACGCCTCAGGGCACGACCCCGGGGCGTCGTCCGGTCTGGCGGACCTGACCATGGATGTTCAGGACTACTACCAGATCCTGGGCGTGCCGCGGACCGCGACCGGGGCCGACATCAAGAAGGCCTTCCGGAAGCTCGCCCGCGAGCACCACCCGGACAAGAAGCCGGGCGACAAGGTTGCCGAGAAGCGGTTCAAGGACGTCAACGAGGCGAATGCGGTCCTGTCCGATCCCGACAAGCGGGCCAAGTACGATCGCTTCGGGAAGGACTGGGAAGCGTACGCACGCGCCGCCAAGGCAAACGCCGGGAAGGGGGGTGGAGCAGGCGCCACCGCGGACCCGTTCGGGCCGGGCGGGGCATTCGAGCGCTACGCCGGGTTCGGGGCGCCGGGCGGCGGCAACATTCGCTACGAGTTCCACACGACCGGGGCGGGCGGGTCCGGCAGTCGGGGGGGCTCGGGCGGTGGCGGCTTCAGCGACTTCTTCGAGATGATGTTCGGGAGCGGGGCAGCAAGAGCAGCGGCCATGGCGCCGGCCGAGGCGATCGCGGACATCACCCTCGAGGAAGCGTTCCACGGCGCGACGCGCATCGTGGACGTCGGGGGACGTCGCCTCGAGGTGAAGATCCCGCGCGGCGTTGACACCGGGAGCCGGGTCCAGCTGACGGGCAAGGGTCCGCAGGGCCGCGACCTGGTGGTCGTCATCAAGGTGCTCCCGCATACCATCTTCACGCGCCGCGGGGCAGACCTTGAGCGCGAGCTGTCGGTGACCCTGCGGGAGGCGCTGCTCGGCGCAGAGGTGGCCGTGTCGACCCTGAAGGGGAGGGTCCTCCTGACGCTGCCCGCGGGCACACAGGGCGGCAAATCCTTCCGCCTCACCGGTCAGGGCATGCCCCGCCTGAAGGGCGACGGCCAGGGCGATCTCTATGTCCGGATCCGGGTGATCCTGCCAACCCATCTGACCGACGAGGCCTTCGAGGCTGCCACGCAGTTCCTCGACCTGGCCAATCAACCCGACCCCCGGCGCTGACCGCGTCAGCACGAGACACAGGACCGACATCAGCCATGCAACTCGATCGCTTCACCCAGAAGGCCCAGGAGGCCATCCTCGCCGCGCAGCAGCTCGCCGAACGGCTCCAGAGCCCAATCCTGGACGCGGAGCACCTGCTCAGCGCGCTCATCGAACCAGATGACGGCGTGCCCGCGGAGACGCTTCGCCGGCTCGGCGTGGACCTGCCCGGGTTCCGGGGTGAGCTCGCGTCGATCCTCGCCAGGCGGGCCAAGGTCCAGGGCGGCTCCCTGGCCCTGGATCCGCGCGCCAAGCGGGTGGTGGACCGGGCCCAGGAAGAGGCTCGCCGGCTTGGCGACGAATACACCTCAACGGAGCATCTCCTGCTTGGCGCGGCCGAGGTCGGCGGCGAGGGCCAGAAGCTCCTCGATGGGCACGGCGCGAACCGCGAGGCGATCCTCGGAGCCCTCGCGTCGGTCCGCGGCGGTCAGCGCGTCACCTCCCAGAACCCGGAGAGCACGTACCAGGCCCTCGAGAAGTACGGCCGCGATCTCACCGCGGAGGCCCGGGCGGGCAAGCTCGACCCCGTGATCGGGCGGGACGAGGAGATCCGCCGGGTCATGCAGGTCCTGTCGCGCCGGACCAAGAACAATCCGGTCCTGATCGGCGAGCCGGGCGTCGGCAAGACGGCGATCGCCGAGGGCCTTGCCCAGCGGATCGTCCGGGGCGACGTGCCCGAGACCCTCAAGGACAAGCGCGTCGTCTCGCTCGACCTCGGCGCCATCATCGCCGGCGCCAAGTTCCGGGGTGAGTTCGAGGAGCGCCTGAAGGCCGTCCTCAAGGAGATCAAGGACGCCGAGGGCACGGTCATCCTGTTCATCGACGAGCTCCACACGGTCGTCGGCGCGGGCGCGGCCGAAGGCGCGATGGATGCCTCCAACCTGCTCAAGCCGATGCTCGCCCGGGGTGAGCTCCACACCATCGGCGCCACGACCCTGGACGAGTACCGGAAGCACATCGAGAAGGACGCCGCGCTGGAGCGGCGCTTCCAGCCCGTCCTCGTGGACCAGCCGACGGTCGAGGAGACGATCTCGATCCTGCGCGGCCTGCGCGAGCGCTACGAAGTCCATCACGGCGTGCGGATCACCGATTCCGCGCTCGTCGCGGCGGCGACCCTGTCCGACCGCTACATCACCGAGCGGTTCCTGCCGGACAAGGCGATCGACCTCATGGACGAGTCGGCCTCCCGACTCCGGATGGAGATCGATTCGATGCCGATCGAGCTGGACGAGCTCGAGCGACGCCGGATCCAGCTGGAGATCGAGCGTGAGGCGTTGCGCAAGGAGACCGACGACGCGTCGAAGGCGCGCCTCGAGGCCCTCGAGCGGGAGCTCGGCGAGATCGGCGAGGAGGCCGGCGCGATGAAGCAGCGCTGGGAGGCGGAGAAAGCCGCGATCGCCGCGATTCGGGCCACGAAGACCGAGCAGGAGAGCCTTGCCGTCCGGATCGAGCAGGCCGAGCGCGAGACGGACTACGAGCGTGCCGCGGAACTGAAGTACGGCACCCAGCGCGAGCTCCAGGAGCGCCTCGTGGGTCAGGAGGCGGCGCTGGCCGCGCTCCAGGGCCCCGGCGCCCTGCTCAAGGAGGAGGTCACGGCCGACGACATCGCCGAGATCGTCGGGGCGTGGACGGGCATCCCCGTCTCGAAGCTCCTCGAGGGCGAGACGGCCAAGCTCATCCACATGGAAGAGGGGCTCCACGAGCGTGTCGTCGGCCAGGACGAGGCCATCGCCGCGGTCTCGGACGCCGTCCGGCGGGCACGCGCGGGGCTCAAGGACCCGCGCCGGCCGATCGGCTCATTCCTGTTCCTGGGCCCCACTGGTGTCGGCAAGACCGAGCTGGCCCGGGCGCTGGCGGCGTTCCTGTTCGATGACGAGGCCGCCATGGTCCGGATCGACATGAGCGAGTACATGGAGAAGTTCACGGTCTCACGGCTCGTCGGCGCGCCGCCCGGGTACGTCGGCTACGACGAGGGCGGCCAGCTGACCGAGGCCGTCCGGCGCCGGCCGTACCAGGTCCTTCTCCTCGACGAGATCGAAAAGGCGCACCCCGACGTGTTCAACGTCCTGCTCCAGGTCCTGGACGACGGCCGCCTGACCGACGGTCAGGGCCGAACGGTCGACTTCAAGAACACCGTCGTGATCATGACCAGCAACGTCGGGTCCACGGTCATCACGTCGTACGCAGGCCGGGCGGAGGACGCCGACGCATACGAGGCGATGAAGCGGGACGTGACGGATGCGCTCCGCCTCCAGTTCCGGCCGGAGTTTCTCAACCGCGTGGACGAGGTGATCGTGTTCCACGCGCTCACGGATGCGAACCTCGTGGCGATCGTTGACCTGCTCCTGGCCGACCTCGGACGCCGGCTGGCAGGCCAGGATCTGGCGCTCGAGCTGACGCCGGCGGCGCGGGCGCTCATCGCTCGCGAAGGGCATGACCCGGCATTCGGAGCGCGGCCACTCAAGCGCACGATCCAGCGCCTCGTCGAGAACCCGCTCGCGCGGGCGCTCATCGAGGGCCGCTTCAGGCCGGGTGATCGGGTGACCGCCGATGCCGACCCGGTCGGCTCGACGATCGTGTTCACCTCGGAGGGCGCGACGGTCGTCGCCGATGCCGCGGAGCGGCGGGATGCGCGCGGTTCGGGGAGCGTACCCGACGGCGCGTCAGGCACGGGCTCCCGGCGTGGACGTGGCCACGCCTCCGTGCTGGACCTGCCCGAGACGTCGCCGCGGAAGCGGGACGGAGAGGACCTCGTCAACTGAGGCACGCCGAGGCCGCGGCCCGCCTCGCGTCTCTCCCGGCGGAGATGCCGGTTCCGCCGCCCGCGCTCATGCCGGAGCGGCTGGACACCGGGGAGCGACGCACGCCGGCGATTCTGTTCGGGCCGGAGACGGCGCGGCCGGCGGCGGTGCTCGTCCTCATTGCGCCGTCCTCAGACACGCGGGACGCGGAAGCGGAGGTGATCCTCATCCGGCGCGTCGATCGCGGCGGCCACCACGCGGGTGATGTCGCCCTGCCCGGGGGGCGGTTGGAAGAAGGGGATCTCGATCGCGGCGGCCGCCGCCCTCCGTGAGGCCGGCGAGGAAGTCGGCCTGGATCCCGTGGCCGCGGGCGTCCGCGTCATCGGGGAGCTGGAGACGTTCTGGATCCCCATCTCGGATTACCGTGTGACCCCGGTCCTGGCAATCGCATCGCGCCGTCCCGATCTGACGCCCTCCCCGGACGAGGTGGAGGCCATCGTTCGAGTGCCGCTGGCCGCCTTCCTCCCGGACGCCCCGATCGAGCTTGTCGAGACGGAGATCCGCGGCTTTCCGCTCCGGTTCGGCGCCTACCCCACGAACGGCCTCCGCGTGTGGGGCGCGACGGCCCGCATCCTCGGCCAGCTGGGGGCGATCGTCGGTCAGGGCTGAGTGACAAGTGCCCAACTGGCGCCGCTTCGTCGCTCGGGCAGGTTCCGCCTCATTGGCGGCCAATATCCTCCCGAATGCTCACCCCCGTGGCACTGCGGGAGGACTCGGCAGGATTGGGCGTCTGATCGAGCCTTGATCATTGTCGGATGCCATCCGGGCGAGCACATGGCAGCAATCCAGTCCGATTCCGGGCTGAATTCGGGCTGAGGCAGCCCCGACAACGACCCCACTCCGGCTAGCGCCATCCCGGTGAGCATTCGGGAACATCCTGTCCCGTCGCGGGCAGCGCGCCGTCGAGGGCCGGACGTCGCGTGGCGCGAGGGGTGGCGCTCGTCAGTGCCCGAGATCGGACCGGATCACAGTGGCTCCCCGGCCGTCCGGTCGTGGCGCTCGGGATCCGGCGGGCGCTCCGCAAGGGCTCCATCAGCGCGCGCCGCGCCGCCGGTCTCGCCCGGCCCCAGGCGTCGGGCCGCGCCCTCCAGGACCGCGCTCATGGCCGCGTCGTCCGCGCCGGCGAACTCCACGACGATGGCGCGCATCTCCACCTGGTCCGTCCACGCGGCATGCGTGACGTTGGCCGGCCAGAGAACCGCCTCGCCGGCCGCGACGCGCGACCGCTCGTCGCCCACGAGGACCCAGCCGCCACCCTCGATCACACAGAACCACGTGGTGTTGGGGTTGTCGTGCGGTGCGATCGCACCGCCGCGGGTGAAGGCCAGCTCCGAGATCAGCCCGCGCGCATCGGAGTGGATGACCTGACCGGTCAGTCCGTGTGTGCCCGCCGGACCCTCCGGTCGGCGAAAGCCCACCCCGAACCGGCGGACCTCGATCGGCATCCGTCGCCCGTCCGGACCTGACCGTCCGCGGCGCGTCGTGGCCGGCTCAGCGCCGGCGGCGCCGCGAACCCCGCGAGCGGATGGTGGCCTCGGGACGCGCCGCCTTCTGGCGGCTGAGGTAGCGCTGCCGCGCGAGTTGCTGCTCGTAGGCGGCGAAGCGCGGCGGATACCGACGGAACCGCACCCAGGCCAGCGTGCCCAAACCGGCGATCTCGATCACGAGGACGACCGCGAAAACGAACAGGAACACGGCACTCATGGCCAGGAGCAGGAACGTGATGAGGCCCGTCCAAAGCAGCCACTCCCACATGTCCGTGTACAGGCGGTGGCGATGCAACGCCCGTGTCCGGACGTTGTACAGGACGATCAGGACCGCGAGCAGGACCAATGAGGAGATCCAGGTCGCGTCGTACAGGTCGGGGAAGAGTTCTCGCGAGAACGGCAGCCAAAGGTACTGCCAGGGAAGGAGCGTCACGGGTTCTCCACTTGGTCCGACTGCGCCGGGCCGTCCCGGACTGCCGAGCGTGGAGTATGCCATGACCCGCGGGTATACTCGGCCCCGGACGAGCGACCGGTAGGTTGGCGGATGGAGGACGACGTTTGCGAGCCCTGCTGTCAGTCGCCACGCGCGACGGCATCACCGCCTTTGCTCGCGATCTGCAGTCCCTGGATGTCGAGCTCTACGCGACCGACGGCACCCGCGAGCACCTCGCGGCCGACGGCGTCGAGGTCGCGCCGATCTCCGACCTGACCGGTATCCCCGCGCTTCTCGGTGGCCAGGTCAAGACGTTCCATCCGGCGGTCTACGCGGGGATCCTGGCGCGTCGCGACAAGCCGGAGCAACTGGCCGAACTTGCAGAACAGGGCCTCGCCACCATCGATCTCGTCGTCGTGAACGTGAAGCCGTTCGGCGCCGAGATTGGACGGAGCCTGGTCGGGATCGAGCAGGCGATCGAGATGATCGACGTCGGCGGGGCCGCCCTCCTCGGGGCGGCGGCGCGGAATGCGGCCGGCGTGGCGGCGATCGCCAGCTCGGACCACTACCCACAGGTCATCGCCGAGCTCCGGGAACGGGGCCTCGTCAGCCCCGAGTTCCGCGCTCGGCTGGCCGCCGAGGCCTTCGGGATCGTGGCCGCGTACCACGCCGAGATCGCCGCCTACCTCCATCAGATCTCCGGGACGACCTTTCCGAGTCGCCTCGCGATGGTGCTCGAGAAGGTCGCCGACCTCCGCTATGGCGAGAACCCGCACCAGTCCGCCGCGTTCTACCGCGAGACGACCCACCGCTCGGGCACGCTCGCGGACAGCGCCCAACTTCACGGGGAGCGCCCATCGTTCAACAACCTGCTGGACCTGGACGCGGCGTATCGGACGGCCAGTGATTTCACGGCTCCCACGGTCGCAATTGCGAAGCACACGGACCCGGTCGGGGTCGCCTCGGCAGACGACCTCGTGGAGGCTTACCGACGAGCACTCGAGACGGACCCGGTCGCCTCGTTCGGTGGCATCGTCGGGGTCAACCGCGAGCTCGATGGGCCAACTGCGCGGGCCATCGCCCAGAACTCGTACGAGGCGGTCGTTGCGCCGGGCTTCGATCGGGCGGCGCTCGGAATTCTCCGCCAGAAGGCCGGCCTGGAGATCCTTGCCATTCCGCCCGATCCAGCCGATGGGATGCGTGATTACGGCATCGCGAACCTCGACTTCAAGCGCGTCGCGGGCGGCCTCCTCGTCCAGACCCTGGACACGCTGGGCCTCGACCGAAGCCAGCTCCAGGTCGTCACCAAGCGGCGGCCCACGCTCGAGGAACTGACCGACCTGCTGTTCGCCTGGCGTGCCGTCCGGCACGTCCGCTCGAATGCCATCGTGCTGGCCAAGAACGGCGCAACGGTGGGGATCGGAGCCGGACAGGCCAGCCGGCAGGTGGCGGTGGAGATCGCGCTCCGCCGTGCCGGCGACCGCGCCCGCCTGAGCGTCATGGCCAGTGACGCCTACTTCCCCTTCCCCGACGGCATCCAGCAGGCGGCTCAGGCCGGAGTCACCGCCATCATCCAGCCCGGCGGATCCATCCGGGACGAGATGGCCATCGAGGTCGCCGATCGCCACCACCTGGCGATGGTCTTCACCGGACGGCGCCACTTCCGACACTGACCATCGGCCGACAGGCCGCCCCACCACGGGAGGACCCCATGGAACAGCTGCTCGCGCTCGAGATGGTTCGCGTCACCGAGGCGGCCGCGATCGCGTCCGCCCGGCTCATGGGCCGCGGCGATCGCACGGAGGCAGACCGGCTCGCCACCGAGGCCATGCGGGCGGCCATGGACGAGATCGAGATGGCCGGCACCATCGTCATCGGCGAGGGTGAGCGCGACGAGGCGCCGATGCTCTACATCGGCGAGCGGGTCGGCGCCGCCGGGACCGACGGATCGGCGCCGGAAATCGACATCGCGGTCGATCCCCTGGAAGGGACGAACCTCGTCGCGACCGGATCGGCGGGTGCGATCACGGTCCTTGCGGCATCCGAGCGGGGCGGGCTGGTCCACGCCCCGGACACCTACCTCGAGAAGCTGTGCGTGGGCCCGCTCGCGGCGGGCCACGTGGACATCACGAAGTCACCGACCGAGAACGTCCATCGGATTGCGGAGGCCCTGCGCCGAAAGCCGGGCGATATCACCATCATCATCCTCGAGCGGCCCCGGCACGATGCCCTGATCGCCGAGGTCCGGGCGACCGGTGCCCGGATCAAGCTCATCTCCGACGGGGACCTGTCCGCGGCGATCAGCTGCGCCGTCTCCGGCACCGGCGTCCATGCGGTGATGGGCCTCGGCGGCGCCCCGGAGGGCGTGATCACCGCCGCGGCGCTGCGCTGCCTCGGTGGCGAGATCCAGGCCCGCTTCCGCTACCGGAGCGAGGAGGAGCGCGAACGAGGCCGGAAGATGGGCCACGGCGACGAATCAAAGGTCTATCACACGGCCGACCTCGCCTCGGGCGACAACCTCGTGTTCGCCGCGACCGGCGTCACGAGCGGCGACCTGCTCGAGTCGGTCCGGTTCTTCGGCGGCGGGGCGCGAACACACTCGCTCGTCATGGCCTACCAGACCAAGACGGTCCGCTTCGTTGACACTGTCCACATGTTCGATCGCGAGCGGCCGCCAAGCGTCCGGCTGTAGGCGCGGGCTTGCGCTTCGAACGGCGCACCTTGACCGATTGACGGGTCGTCGGGCCCCGTTTGGCCACGTTCGTTGCGTCCCACGCAAATCGGCGGCGCCGCGTTGCATCAGATGCAAACAACTCGTGCATCGGCGTCCTGTGGCGCGGATACGTTGCATCCGATGCAACATTTTGACGTGATCGTTGCAGCATCAGTCCTCCCACAGCGGACGAGAGGGAAATCGTTGCAGCCGACGCAAGGAGTCAACGCCATTCGAGCTTCGGCACGGCCCAGCCCCGAAGTTGTTTGCACGGGCTGCAACGACCCAGTCGGGAGGCACCCCAGCGATTCCCGAGCCGGCCTTGGTCCGGGCGGTCGTCGCGATGGGTAGCGGCGGGTCAATCATGGAGCGGGACAACCTGGAGGATGACGTCGTCATCCGGTGGGCCGGGGCGTCGGTGCCGGGCTGGGCGGTGCGGAGGCGGTGCGGAGGCGGGCGGTCACGAAGGGGGCGGCGTCGCGCCGGCGACCGGCGTGAGAACGACGAACGCGTCCACATCCACCCGAGGGTGGCCCGGCGTTCCGGCCGTGCGGATCTCGAGCGTGCGCTTCGCCGAGGTCGGCCAGGAGCGGCTGAAGACGACCTGCCGGGCGGCCGAGGTCGAGCGGTAGGTGTTGACGGTACCGGCGGAGACGCCGTCGATGGACACGCCCGCGGCGCCGCGGAGCGAGCTTACGGCGGCCACCCAGCCAACTGCAATCCCGGTGAACGTGAACCGGGCGATCGCTCCCGTGGTCCGGGTGGTCCGCGCCGCTCCATCGTCCGACCACTTCGAGATCGCCCGGCTCCAGGTGCCTGCGGCGAAGGTCAGGGCCTTGCTCGTCTCCTGGACGACGGCGAGCCGGAAGGCCTCCCCCGTCGTCCACGCACCGACGTTTCCGGCGAGGTCGACGGCACGGACCTGGAACTGGTAGGTGCGGTCGCGAGGCATTGTCAGGGTTGCGCTTCGCGCGGTCGCCGAGGCCTTCGGCATCGTCGTCCAGGCCTTGCCGTTCACGCTCCGCTGGAGCTCGTACGAGACGACGCCGGATCCGCTCTCCGCGGCGGCCTCCCAGTCGATCGAGAGGGTGATCCCGGTTCCGATCGCGATGTTGACCGGCAGGCTGACCCGCGGCGGCGTGGCGACGGGCGCCGTCGTGTCGTCGAGCACCGTGATCGACGCCGCGCCCGTGACGCCGCTCGCGGTCGCGACGACCTGCCCGGTCCCCGGAGCCGTGGCCACGAACCGGCCGGCCACATCGACCGTCCCGATCGGCGCCGTCACCGACCAGTTGACCTGGCCCGCCGTCAGCGGGACGGCGTTGTAGCCGGCATCCACCGCCTTGAACGTGAACTGCGCGCTGCCGTTCCGATACAGGCTCACGGTTCCGGGCTGGACGACGAGCGCCGAGATCGGCCCGGTGGGCACGTTGCTGATGACCTGGATGCTGTTGGTGACGCCTCGCTCCGAGGCGCCCGAGGGCCGGTTGGCGAGTACCGGCCCGCTCGTGCCAGCCAGGCGGATTGCGAGCGCGGTCGAGCCACCCCCATCGAGGTTGATCGCGTTGGCCGCTCCCCGCGACAGCATCAGCTCGGCGAGCTCGGGGAGGCGCATGCCAACGCTCCAGCCCGATCGCCCGCCGTCCACCGTGGCCAGGATCAAACGGCCATCGGCGGTCAGACCGACGGCGCTGCGGGCGTGGAGCTGGTCCGCGCTTGCCGGGCGAGGAGAGATATTCGTCGCGCCGTCGCGCAAGATCCACTCGCGCCCCCCGACGGCGTGCAGGATCGACTCCCAGCCCGCAGTCACGGATGTCGTGAGCGTGACCGGCTCGCCGGGCACGAGGGCGGCGAGTGACGAGGTCGCCGGCACCGTGAGGATCACCGTTCCGGGATCGATCGGCCAGCCGCCCTCGGCCGGCCGGACCGTGGCCACGAACCCTGTCCACGACCCCGAGATCCGCAGCGGCAGTGCGAGCCCGCCGACCACGATGTCGATCCCCGTCGCCGCGGTGCTCGTCGCGCCGCCGAAGCGAGGGGTATAGAGGACGACCTCAGCCGGCCTTCGAAGCTGGTTGACCCGGTGGATCACGAATTGCATGCCAAGGCTCGTCCCCAGCGTGACCCTGACGCTTGGCGAGCCGAGCATCGGGCGACCGTCCGCCCCGACGCCGAACGTCGGTCGCGCGCCCAGCGCGGTGGTCACCAGCTCCCCGGACTCCACGTGGAGGCCATTGGGTGCCTGCTGCATGAAGTTGGCGGTGCCGGCCCAGACGTCGCCGTTGATCGCGGCGACCACGCGGTGGCCCTCGGACGAGCGATTCACTGCCTGTGTCGTGGTCCGCTCGAGTCCTGCAACGCGCCCGTTCGAGAGCGAGGACTCAAACGAGATGGCCGGGTTGGACGCGTCGACCTCGACGATGTTGACGGCCTGGCTGCCGGCGCTCGTCACGATCCGCCCCTGGTCGTACTGGACGCCGGGCGCGATCGGCTCGCGACTGGTCGAGGTGTAGGCGCTGACAAGTGCGGCAGACGCCGGGCGTGGCGCGATGAGGGTCAGGGGAGCCGACGCGAGGAGCAACGCCAGGGCGAACGCCGGAGCGGCGAGGGGCCTCGGCGGCTTCGGCATGGATCGTTCTCGTGCGCGGGCGCGTGGGATGCAGAGATGACGGGCGTCGGCTCCGTACCGCCCCAGCCTACCCTATGAGTGAGCGCGAGCCGCGAGAATCGGTGCCGCGGCCGGAGCACGGGGCTCCGCGACAGCGGCGGTGCCAACGACGTATTGGTCGATCACAGCCAGCCCGACGCTAGCCCGACGCTAGCCCGTACGCGGCCCAGCCGTCGCCGCCCCAGCCGTCGCCGCCCCAGCGCGCGATCGCGCGGACGGCATCGGGACCGTCGATCCCCTCGCGTCGACGGCGTGCCGTGGCGACGGTTTCACTCCAGCCGGGCGGAACGAGACCTGCGGCCAGATCGCTCAGCGGCGCGAGCACGAACAGTCGCTCGTGGGCCTCGGGATGGGGTACGACCAGAAGGCGATCCGCCTTGCCGGGGTCGAGCGACAGGCCCTCGGGCGGGCGGTCCAGTGACAGAACGGCGCGTCCGAGGATCAGGAGGTCAAGGTCCAGCTCGCGCGGACCCCAGTGTCCGCGGTCCTGTCGCCCGAACTCGCGCTCAAGCTTCTTCAGCGCCACGAGCAGGGAGACCGCACCGGTTGCCGGGTCCGGCCCAGCGGGCACATCCAGGGCGACGACCGCGTTGCGGAAGTCCGGC
The DNA here is from genome assembly GCA_963697415.1 of uncultured Chloroflexia bacterium. Classification (GTDB taxonomy): domain Bacteria; phylum Chloroflexota; class Limnocylindria; order Limnocylindrales; family CSP1-4; genus UBA5189. The sequence continues at coordinate 1,009,404 of CAVONW010000003.1, read as the reverse complement.
TGATCCACGATGCCGACCGGCCGGGTGGCATACAGGCGCGAAACGCCCCGCAAGCGAACCCCCGGGAGCGCGCCGAGGGCATGGATCCCGGCAGCCAGCGTCGCCGACGCATCGCCGAGATTCGCGCCGAGCCCAACGTACGCCCGCACGCGACGCATGGACATCGGCACTTCCCTCGCTAGACTCACGGTGTGACCCAAGTCGTCGCCATCATCCTCCATGCCGTGCCGGATGCGAGCGCGGGACCGCTCGAGACGGCATTCGCCGCGGCACGAGCCGCGAACGCGACGCGCCAGGCCCGGGGCTTCGAGGCGGCGGGCGCGATCTCACGGATCATCGAGACGCGGGCGGGCGGCGCGCCATTCGGGACGCGGCTTCGGCGCCTGGCGGCCCTTGATGCCGGTGCCGGGATCATCGTCCTCGGGTCCGGGAGCGTTCCCCTGGCCACCGCAGCCGACCGGCGGGCGTTCGTCACGGCGGCGAGCGGCGCCGGTCACGTCCTCTCGAACAACCGGTACTCGAGCGACATCCTGGCCATCCCGTCGAAGGTGGCGCTGGCGGAGCTCCCCGACCTCGGAGGCCTCACCGCCGACAACGGACTCCCGCGCTGGCTTGCCGAGCGCGGCGTCGAGGTTCGGGACTTACAGAGCCGGTGGCGGCTCCATGTGGATCTCGACAGCCCGATCGATCTCCTCGTCGCCGGCCTGGCCAAGCCGGATGATCCGTCCCTCGAGCGGGTCCGCGATGCCGCTATGCGCCTCCGGACCTGCACGGCCGATCCTCGAGCGGAGATTCTCGTCGCGGGCCGGACGTCGTCGGATACCGTGCGCTGGCTCGAGGCGCACACGGCCAGCCGGACCCGGGTTCTCATCGAGGAGCGTGGGATGCGGACCGCGGTGCAAGGCCAGCGCCCGGCCCGCTCGACGCTCGGTCTCCTCCTCGACCGCGATCGTCCCGCGGCGTTCGGGCGGATCCTCGCGGAGCTGGCGGACGCCGCCGTGATCGATACGCGGGTGCTCCTCGCCCATCGGCTTGGACCGGATGAGCCCGGCTGGCCGCCGGCAGAGGATCGTTTCGCGAGCGATCTCCTCCTCCACGAGCAGGTCCGGGACCCGTGGTTGAAGGCGCTGACGGAGGCGGCCTCGGCGGCGGCAATCCCGATCCTCCTCGGCGGGCACACGCTCGTGGGGCCGGGCCTCCGTCTGCTATTGCAGGCGCGCCGCCGATGACCCTCGGTCCGGAGCTTGGCCTGCGCAGGCCCCCAGACCTCCAACCGCAGCCGGACCCGGGACACGAGCCCGCCCTGCTCCAAGTGATCCGCTCGGAGATCCAATCGGCCGGCCCGATGACCTTCGCCAGGTTCATGGAACTCGCGCTGTACCACCCCGACCTGGGCTACTACGCGACCGGACGACGCGGGCCGGGCAGGGCGTCGGACTTCCTGACGGCGCCCGAGTCCCACCCGATCTTCGGCTGGACGATCGCCCGCCAGCTCGAGGAGGTGTGGGATCGCCTCGGCCGCCCGGCGCGGTTCGTGGTCCGTGAGCATGGGGCGGGATCGGGTGCCCTGGCGGCCGGCATCGTGGAGGGCCTTCTCCGCTCGGACTCGCCACTCAGGGGCGCCCTCCGCTATCGGATCGCCGAGCGCGCACCAGATCGTGAGCACCAGCTCCGTGAGCGACTCGGGAACCTCGGCGCCGCCGACACCTTCGAGCCGGACGACGGTGGTCCCATCGACGGCGCCGTCATCGGCAACGAGGTCCTCGATGCCCTGCCGGTCCATCGAGTCACGGCGGACGACGACGGGACGCTCCGCGAGCTGTACGTCACGCTCGACGGGCAGGGGGCCCTGACAACGGTCGGCGGGGAACCCTCAACCCCTGGACTCGGTGCCCGCCTGGACGAGGAGGGGATCCGCCTCGTGCCCGGCCAGCGGGCCGAGGTCTGCCTGGAGCTCGATCCGTGGGTCGCGGCCGCGGCGGGCGGGCTGGCCCGAGGGCTCCTGCTGCTCATCGACTACGGCCATCCCGCTCGCGCGCTGTACGACCCGGACCGCGGCAGCCTGCTGCGCGCCTACCTCCATCACCGCGTCCACGACGACCCGTACGTGAACGTCGGCCGGCAGGACCTCACGGCTCACGTGGATCTCACCGCGGTTGAGCGCGCGACGGCTGCGGCCGGGCTGGATCACCTCGGGACGACAACGCAGGCGGAGTTCCTGGCCGGACTCGGCGTCGGCGACCTCCTCGTCGGTCTCCAGGGCGATCCGGAGACCCGGCTGGAGGACTATCTCGTCGCGCGGTCCGCGCTCATGCGGATGCTCGATCCAGGGGCGACCGGGCGGTTTGTCGTCCTTGCCTTCGGGCGGGGACTGCCCACCGAGACGCCCCTGCGCGGCCTCGCCTATCGCCTCCCGCGCCGGGCCTGAATCGCCCGCCGGCCACTCCGTCTCCTGATCCCCGACCCGGGCCCAATGGCCCCTGCCTGTCCGGGTGCCCCTTGCTAGAATGCCCGCGGGCACCGGCCGTGCTCGTACGGTCTTGTGCGATCGCCCTCGAGGGTCGTCCCACCCAGGCCGTGGCCGCCCAGAAGCGAGTGTCGCCCGTCGCCGGACGCTGCTCGGAGTGAGGATCGGTTGACCGGGATCTGGTACATCGTCGGGTTCGCCATCGCGGCCACGTCGTTCACGTTCCTGACGTTTGGCGCGGCATGGCTCCTGTCCCATCGCAATCGCGGTGACATCCACAAGGGGCTGCCCTACGAATCCGGGATCAACACGATGGGCGACACCCACGGCCGGTTCGGGCTGGCGTTCTACATCTACGCCCTGCTCTTCGTCGCCTTCGATATCGAGGTCGTGTTCATCTACCTCTGGGCGATCGTCTTCCAGGACCTGCTCCTGGGCGGGTTCGTGAGCATGCTGATCTTCGTGGCCATCCTGCTCGTGGGCCTTGCCTATGCCTGGCGAAAGGGCGTCCTCACATGGCGATGAAGGCGGACGGCCTCGAGGCGGAGGTGGGCACCGGCAACGGCGGTGAGGCCATCGAGACCGCCTCGGCCGGCGACGCCGCGTCATCCACTGCGCTCGTTGTGCCGGGCAGCACCGCCCTGGCCGGCCCGATCATCGTCCGCAACGAACTCTGGTCGGCGGCCGATCCGACGGCCTATGACGGCGGACGGGCGAGCGACATCACGCACCTCGCGGAGGTCGAGGCCAGCGGGATTGCCACCCGGGATGATGCGCGCTGGTCTGGGGTGCTCGAGGTCATCCCGACCAAGGCGGACTACGTCCTCGACCTGCTCCGGGCAAACAGCCTGTGGCCGCTGCTCTCGGGCCTGGCCTGCTGCGCGATCGAGATGATGAGCGCGGCGACTCCGAAGAACGACATGGACCGCTGGGGCATGTTCCCGTTCCGGGCCTCGCCGCGGCAGGCGGACGTGCTGATCGTGGCGGGCACCCTCACGACCAAGATGGCCGGCCCGCTCGTCCGGCTGTGGGAGCAGATGCCCGAACCGAAGTGGTGCGTGGCCATGGGCGACTGCACGTGTTCCGGCGGTCGCTACAAGCGCAGTTACAGCACCGTCGAGGGCATCGACCGGCTCATGCCCGTGGACGTCTATGTGCCCGGCTGTCCGCCTCGTCCCGAGGGGCTCATCTACGCGATGATGAAGCTCCAGCAGCTCGTCAAGGACCGCCGCGGCCATTGGCCGGAGCGGGCCGTGGGCCCCACGGTCCCCGCGGGAGTGTGACGTGGATCGAGCCCTGAAGGCCCGCCTGGAGGCGAGGTTCGGCGACATCGCCACCGGCCCCATCCGGCAGCGTCACGACGAGACCGAGATGCGGATCGCCGTTCGGGACGTGCAGGATGTCATGCGCGCCCTCCACGACGAGTCCGAGTTCCGGTTCGAGCTGCTGGCGGACCTGGCCGGCGTGGACACCGGGGAGCACATGCAGGTCGTCTACCACCTGTGGGCCGAGACGACCTCCGACTGGCTCCGGATCGTCGCCGATGACCTCTCGCGCGAGGACCCGCGCGCGCCGTCCATCACCTTCCTGTGGAAGGGCGCCGAGTGGATGGAGCGCGAGGCGTATGACATGTTCGGGATCGTGTTCGAGGGGAACCGCGACCTTCGGCGGATCTTCATGCCGCACGACTACGCGAGCTTCCCACTCCGGAAGGACTTCTATCTCCCCGACGATGCAGCACGCTCGCCTGGAGCCGGCGTCCGGCACATGGAGCGCGGCCATGAGCCGCGCAACGCGCCGACGGGCACGATCCGCCGAGCGAAGGCCTAGGCAGGCACCCGGATGACCACGACCACCCCACCCGGCACGCATCCGTCGGCGGACGATCCGCGCGTGCTCCTGGACGAGGAAATCGGCGTCTTCGAGCCTGTGCCGGCGCACCCGCCGGGAACCGAGCGTGAAGCTGAGTTCTACAACCTCGGCGACGGTCAGATGCTCCTCAACCTTGGGCCGCACCACCCGGCCACGCACGGCGTCCTGCGGGTCGTCCTGAAACTGGACGGCGAGCGGATCGTGGATCTGGATCCGGTCCTGGGCTACCTCCACCGCGGCGTCGAGAAGCTGTGCGAGAACGCCGACTTCCACCAGACCATCGCCTACATGGACCCGCTCGAGTACATCGCCTCGCTGTTCTGCGAATGGCCGGCCGTGATGGCCTACGAGAAGCTGCTCGACGTCCAGGTTCCGCGCCGCGCGGAGTACATCCGGGTCCTGACCGGAGAGCTGAACCGGATCTCGAGCCACGCCCTCGCGCTCGGGTTCCATGCCCTCGATCTGGGCGGGATCACGCCGATCCTGTACAGCTTCATCGAGCGCGACGAGATCGTCGAAATGCTCGCCTCGATCACCGGCCAGCGGATGCTCTTCAACTACTTCCGGATCGGCGGGGTGAACGGCGACGTCAACCACGACTTCATGAGCCGGCTGGGCGACTGGATGAGCCGGGCGACGGAGCAGATCGACGCGAACCTCGGTCTCCTCAACGAGAACGAGATCTTCGTCCGGCGAAACCGCGGCGTCGGCGTCATGGACGCGCGGACCGCCCTGCAGATGTGCTGGACGGGGCCGAACCTGCGGGCATCGGGCGTTCCGCTCGACTTCCGGCGCGCCCACCCGTACAGCGTCTACCCGGAGATCGACTTCGACGTCCCGACCCGGACGGAGGGTGATGCGCTCGCGCGCTACCTGATCAGGATCGAGGAGATCAAGCAGAGCCTCCGGATCATCGATCAGTGCCTCCACCAGATGCCGGACGGCCCGGTCATGGCCAAGCTCCCACGACTGCTCCGACCGCGGCCCGGCCGCGCCTTTGCGGCCGTGGAAGGGCCGAGGGGCGAGTACGGGATCTACGCCGTGAGCGACGGGACGGACCAGCCGTTCCGCTTCCGCATCCACGACCCGAGCTTCCTCCACCTGCAGGCCTTCGGGCTGCTGGCGCCGGGCGGGCTGATCGCCGACTTCATGGCGATCAATGCCTCCCTTGATCCGGTCATGGGCGGGATCGACAAGTGACGACGGTCGGACGTGCGTGGGGCCGCCTGACGCTGCCGGGCAAGGTGGTCTTCACGCTCCTGCCGCTGCTCGTGGCGGCGACCACGGCCCTGATCCTCGCGATCGTGCTCTTCGGGGGCGCCGTCACGGACATCGTGCAGGCGAACCTGGGGATCGTCCGGTTCGCAATCGCGGCGACGGTCATCATCGTGATCACGATTCCGATCGCCTTCCTGAACATCTACCTCGAGATGAAGGTGATCGCCCGGATGAACCTCCGCGTCGGGACCGGACCGGGTCGGTCCGTGGGGCTCGGCCCTGTCCGTCGTCCACGGCCTGAAGGTGCTCATCAAGGAGGACTTCACCCCGACGCATGCGGACCCCGTGGTCTTCACCTGGGCCCCGGTGGTCACCTACGGCGCGGCGGTCATGGGCCTGCTCGTCCTGCCCTTTGCCCCGGGCCTGTACGGCCAGGACTTCAACCTGGGCCTGCTCTACTTCTTCGCGGTGGGCGGGCTCGGCGTGGTGGGCCTGCTGATGGGCGGCTGGTCCAGCTTCAACAAGTACTCGCTCCTGGGCGGACTCCGGTCCGCGGCCCAGATCATCAGCTACGAAATCCCGCTGACCTTGTCCGTCGTGGGCCTGCTCATCCTGGCCGGCACCATGAGCCTCAACCAGATCGTCCAGCAGCAGTCCGGCTGGTTCAGCGACTGGTACGTGTTCCGACAGCCCCTCGGGTTCCTGATCTTCTTCATCGCCGCGACGGCCGAGGGCAACCGGACCCCGTTCGACATGCCCGAGGCGGACCAGGAGATCGTGGCCGGCTTCGCGACCGAGTACTCGGGCATGCGCTTCGGGTTCTTCTTCTTCGCCGAGTACGTGAACGTGTTCGTCCTGTCGGCCCTGACCGTCGTCCTCTTCCTGGGCGGCTGGAACGCGCCGTTCCCGTTCCCGGAACTGGCGATCGCGCTCGATCCGGGCGGGCTCGGGATCCCGCTCCTGTTCCTCATCGCGCTCGTCCCGGTCATCGCGACGCTCGTGCTTGCGGCGCCGTTCTATCTGATCCGGAGCTCCATGCGCTGGTGGGTCGCCCTGATCATCGGGTTCGTGCTGTTCAACGTCCTGGCCGGCGGGCTGGTCTTCGCCTGGGCCTTCGTGAGCTTCGACTGGGTCGCCGGCCTCGTGTGGTTCATGGCCAAGACCTTCGCGTTCGTGTTCCTGTTCGTGTGGATGCGCGGCACGCTGCCACGGGTCCGGATCGATCAACTGATGGGGTTCGCCTGGAAGTGGCTCCTGCCGGCCGCCCTGCTCAACCTGTTCGTGACCGCCGCGGCGGTCGTGGTGGTGGGCTCGTGAGGACCGGTCGATGAGCTTCATTCCGGGCCTCGGCATCGCCCGCGGCATGGCCCTGACCCTGCGGCGATTCTTCGAGCCGAGAGCGACAATTCGCTACCCGGAGGTCCCGGCCGACGTTCCGCCCAAGTTCCGCGGCCGCCTCCAGCTCCTGTACGACGAGTACGGCAGCCTGAAGTGCGAGACGTGCTTCCAGTGCGCCCAGGCCTGCCCCATCGAGTGCATTGACATGGGCGGCATGGACACCAAGGGCCGCTTCCACGTCCACTGGGGCGCGGCGGAGACGTACGGCGAGCGCCGCGAAGAGTCCGCGCTGCGGCGCTCGGGGCGGCCCGTGCCGGATCCCGCCTATGACCACTTCGAGGGCGTCGATGTTGGGCCGCTGGAGGGGATCCTCGAGGGTTTCGATCACGACCCGGCGCATCTCCTCGCGATCCTGGAGGCGACGCAGGCCGAATACGGCTATCTCCCGGTCGGCGCTCTCAAAGCAATCAGCCAGGCAACTGGCGCCGGGTATGCCCTGATCTACGGCACGGCCTCGTTCTACGGGCATCTCAGGTTCGAGCCGCCGACCGGCACCACCCAGGCAGCCGCAATCGCGGCCCGCCGCCCGGCTGAGACCGAGTACCTCGCCGGCCTGGGCGCCTCACTCACCGGCCGGCCGGGCGGCGACGCATGACCGACGTGACGATGCTCGCCGGCCGGAAGGACTGGCCCGCGATCCTGCTCCCGCGAACGGCGGCCGCGGACCCCACGGACCTGGACGCCGCGACCGCGGCGGGCGCCTTCGCCGGCCTGCGCAAGGCCCTGCGTGACCTCGGCGCCACCGGCACCACGGTCGAGGTCGGGCAATCCGGGCTGCGGGGCCGCGGCGGAGCCGGCTATCCGGCTGCGGACAAGTGGCGCGCCGCCGGTGAAACGCCGGCGGCTGCGCGCATCGTCGTGGCCAACGGCTACGGGTCGGATCCATCCACGAGCACGGATCAGGCCCTGCTGGAGCGCAACCCGTACGCGGTGATCGAGGGCCTGGCGATCACGGCCTTCGCGATCGGCGCAAACGAGGCGATCATCGCCGTCCGCGCCGACGCAAGCGCGACCATCCGGACGCTCGAGACAGTGCTGGCGGCGGCGCAGGACGCCGGCTTCGTAGGGCCCGACGCGCTTGGGCCGGGGCATCACCTGGATGTCACCGTCCGCACGGTCCAGGGTGCTTACCTCCTGGGCGAGGAGACGATCCTGCTCAAGGCCCTGGAGGGCAAGCGCGGCCAGCCCGAGCAGCGCCCGCCGCATCCGGCCACCCGCGGCCTGCGCGGCCTGCCCACGGTCGTCCACAACGTCCAGACCCTGGCCGCGATCCCGTGGATCATCGTCAACGGTGCGGACGCCTTCGCAAAGATCGGCCCGGCCGAGTGCCCGGGGACGATCCTCGTCCAGGTCCGTGGACCGGAGACGTCCGGCATCGCCGAGATCCCGATGGGCACGCGGCTGCGCGATGTCGCTGCCCTCGCCGGGTCCATGCCGGCGGGCCGCTCGCTCAAGGCGGTCCTCGTGGGCGGCCCCTCGGGCGGAATCCTGCCGCCCGACGCTCTCGACGTCCCGTACACCTTCGACGCCCTGCGGGCCGCGGGAGCCCACGTGGGCTCGGGTTCGGTGATCGTCGCCGATGACCGTGCCTGCATCGTGGACCTGGCCCGCGTCCTGACTCGCTTCTGCGCCGACGAGGCGTGCGGGAAGACCATCCCGTGCCGGATCGGGACGCGTCGGCTGTCCGAGATCGGCGACCGCCTGGCGGCGGGCACATCGCGGGCCGGGGACCTGGATCTCATCACGGACCTGGCGGCGGATATCGTGGGCTCCGCGCTGTGTGACCACGAGCGCCTGACAACGCTCCCGCTGGTGAGCGGGATGCGATACTTCCGAGCGGAGCTCGACGAGCATCTCGAGCGCGGCTCCTGCCCCGCGGGCGTGTGCCATCCGATCGCGATGGCCGCGAGCGCGACGCACCGAGGCCCAGATCTTGGCTGACCTGATCACGCGCCCGGACAACAGACCGGACACGCCGGCCGTGCTCGACACGATCGTGCCGCGCGAGGACACGCTGGCCGAACGGCTGCTCACCACGCAGTCGCCGCAGCGCCCGCAGTCCACGCCGGCCATCCGGATCGAGGTGGATGGACGCGTCGTCGAGGGCCTGGAGGGCCAGACGATCCTGGAGGTCTGCCGGGACAACGGGATCGAGATCCCGACGCTGTGCTACGAACCGAAGCTGCCGGGCTTCGGAGCGTGCCGGATGTGCGTCGTGGAAGTCGAGGGCGAGGAGTACCCGCCTATCAGCTGCTCGCGGGCGGCCGAGGAGGGGATGAAGGTCCAGACCCAGACGGAGGAGCTGCGCCGGCTCCGCCGGACGAACCTGGAGCTGATCTTCTCGGACCACAACGCGTACTGCCTGCCGCCCTGCCAGAACAAGTGCCCAAGCCACATCGACATCCCGGGCTTCCTGAAGCAGAACGCCGAGGGCAACTGGCGCGAATCGACGCGCGTCTTCAAGCGGACCATCCCGTTCCCGTCCGTGCTCGGACGCGTGTGTCCCGCCCCGTGCGAGGACCACTGCCGCCGGGACGAGGTGGACGAGGCCATCGCCATCCGGGACAGCCACCGCTACGCCGGCGATCAGGTCATCAAGCAGATGCTCGACGACGGGATCGACCCACCGGTCCCGTTCGAGCTCCAGCCCAAGACGGGGCGGAAGGTCGCGGTCATCGGCTCCGGGCCCGCAGGCATGGCCGCCGCCTACTACCTGCTCATCAGCGGCCACGACGTGACGATCTTCGAACGCGACCCCGCCCCGGGCGGCATGCTTCGCTACGGCATCCCGCAGTACCGCCTGCCGAAGGTCGAGGTCCTCGAGGCCGAGTACGAGTCCGTGACCCGCCTCGGCGGCAAGATGGTCTGCAACCAGGCACTGGGCCGCGACTTCACGCTGGATGATCTCCAGTTCCAGGGCTTCGATGGGGTCGTGATCGCCATCGGCTGCTATGACACCAACAAGCTCGGCGTGCCGGGCGAGGACGCAGCCGAGGTGCTGGACGGCCTCGAATACCTCCGGACGGCCACGCTCGGCCTGCCCTATCCGGATCACGCCGGAAAGCGCGTCGTGGTCGTCGGCGGCGGATTCACGTCCATGGACTGCACCCGTACGTCCATCCGCCAGGGGGCGAAGGACGTCACCCTCGTCTACCGCCGTGACATGAAGGACATGCCGGCAGCCGGCGAGGTCCACGAGGCGATCGAGGAGGGCGTCACGGCCATCTTCCAGGCCGGACCGACTCGCGTTCTCGCCGATGACGCTGGCAACGTCACCGGCGTCGAGTTCATCCGCATGGCGCTCGGTGAGCCGGATGCCTCGGGCCGACGCCGGCCCGAGCCGGCCCCCGGCACCGAGTTCGTCATCCCGTGCGATCGGGTCCTGCTGGCCATCGGGCAGGGACCGGACCTGACCTGGATCGGGCCCGGCTCCAGCGGGCCCAGCGTCACGAAGAATCGACGCCTCCAGGCGGACGCGGTCACGTTCGAGACGAGCCGGCCCGGCGTGTTTGCCACCGGTGACGTCCGGATCGGCGCGGCCACGGTCGTCCAGGCCATCGCCGAGGGCCGGCGCGCCGCGTACGCGGTGGATGCCTACCTGCGCGGCCACGACCTGTCCGCGATCAAGACCCGCCAGACGCTGGCCGAGCCACAGCCCGAGTTCCTGTCCATCGTCCCGTTCACGGCCGAGGTCAAGGAGCCACGCTACCGGATGAAGGCGCTCGAGCCCGAAATCCGGAACACGAGCTACGTCGAGTACGAGATCCCTTACTCCGCCACGGAGGCCGTGGCGGAGTCGACCCGCTGCCTCCAGTGCACCTGCGAGGCGATCGGGTTCTGCGATCTGCGCCGGCTCGGGGTCGAGTACGGCACGACGCTCAAGACGCTTGAGCCGCAGTACCACCAGGGCGCCGGCTATCGGAGCGTGACCGAGAACCGGTTCACCGGGGTCAACCACGACTACATCCGGGATGACAGCCACGCGTTCATCCTGCGCGAACCGTCCCGCTGCATCGACTGCGGCCGCTGCGCCAACGTGTGCGCCGAGGTCGTCGGCGCGGCCTGCTACGACTTCATGCGGATCGGCTTCGACACGCTCGTCACGACCCCGCTGGATATGAGCCTCAACGACACCCCGTGCGTGTCGTGCGGGCGATGCGCGGAGACCTGCCCCACGGGGGCCCTCATGCCCAAGCCACGGATCCTCCAGAAGTACGAGGTGGACGAGAGCCGCTGCATCCTGTGCGGGATCTGCGTCGATGCCTGTCCGTATGACGCGCTCCGCGACGGCGGCGAGTTCGAGCTTGCGCATACGAGCCGGGCGGAGCCCATGATCGACCTCATGGCGCTGGCCTCGATCGACCGCGAAACCGAGGTTTCCTACATCCACCGCGAGCGGGACTGGCTCCAGCGGGCCGTGGAGGAGGGCCGGTTCGTGGACCGGGCGAGGCTCCTGCCCGTCCTGCCTGGATCCATCGCTGCCGCAAGCGGCAACGGCAACGGCAACGGCCACGCCCTCCTCGGCGCCGGCCACGATCAGGGCGGCGCCGGCGGCGCGCACGCCCACACGAAGTAGCCGACACATGCGAGGCTGGCTCAACCTTCTCGGGGCGGCGATCGCCGGAGCGGTCATCACGACGCCGGCGCTCCTCGTCTTCGTGCTCGGCGGCGGGTCCGTGGATGACGCGCTGTTCGTGGCGCTCGGGACGCTCATGCTCGTGTCGGCGCTTCTCGTGGTGACCATGCGGGACATCATCCGGTGCGGCCTTGCGATGATCGTCGCGTTCCTGGCCCTGGCCGGCATCTACGTGGTGGTGGGGGCACCGCTCATCGCGGCGGCCCAGGTGATCGTGTACATCGGTGCGATCAGCGTCCTGATCCTGTTCGCCATCATGCTCACCCAGTCGAAGGCCGGACCCGCGCGGCTCGTGTTCCATGCACAGGCGGCGCCGGCCGCGGTTGCGGCCGTGATCCTCGCCGTCCTCATCACGCTCGGCGTGAGCGCGACCGACTGGGGCGAGGTCGCGGAACGCACCCGGCTCGCCACCGACGCGCTCGCCCGGGTCCTGTTCGATGACTACGTGCTCCCGTTCGAGGTCGTCAGCGTCCTCCTCCTCGCGGCGGTGATCGGCGGCGTGTTCATCGCCAAGCGTGAGGAGGACCCCGGCTGATGGGCCTCGCCAACTCGCTGGACGCGTATCTGCTCCTGGCCGGCGTGCTGTTCGCGATCGGCACGTTCGGGTTCCTGGCTCGCCGCAACGCGATCAGCATGCTCATGTCCATCGAGCTGATGCTGAACGCGGTCAACCTCGCGATCGTCGCCTTCGGCGCGTTCATCCCCGGTCTCCAGGCCGCCGGCTCGATCATTGCCCTGATGGTCATCGCCGTCGCCGCGGCCGAGGCCACCGTTGGTCTCGCGATCATCGTCGCGATCTATCGGAACCAGAAGACACCGCTCGTCGACGAGTACGACGCGATGCGCCGATGAACATGGACACGCTGATCCCACTCATCGCGGCGCTGCCCATGGGTGGGTTCCTGTTCACGGCCGTCGTCGGGCGGCGATTGGGCAATCTCGCCCATATCGTCCCGGTCGCCGCGGTGGGCCTGTCGTGGGCGATCGCGATGGTCGTCGTGTTCACCGCCCTGACCGGCAGCGAGCCGTTCGGCGAGGGTGGCTACGCGGTGTTGCTGTGGGACTGGATCCCCGCCGGGGCCTTCCACATCGAGGCCGCCTTCTTCGTCGACAACCTGACCGCCTGCCTGCTCATCGTGGTCACAACGATCGGCCTCCTCGTGCACATCTACTCGATCGGATACATGCGCCACGACCCCGGCTACTGGCGGTTCTTCGCCTACCTCAACCTGTTCATGTTCTCGATGCTCCTGCTGGTCCTGGGGGACAGCTGGCTGACGGTCTTCGTCGCCTGGGAGCTCGTGGGCCTGTGCAGCTACCTCCTCATCGGGTTCTGGTACCGCAGGAACTCGGCGGCACTGGCAAGCAAGAAGGCGTTCATCGTCAACCGAGTCGGCGACGTGGGCTTCGCGCTCGGGATCATGGCCATCTTCGTGAACACGGGGACGCTGAACATCCGGGAGTCGATCGACGTCCTCACGAGCAACACCCTCGCGGCATTTCCGATCCCGGTCGCCGTCGTGGCACTCCTGATCTTCGCCGGCGCGATGGGCAAGAGCGCCCAGTTCCCGCTCCACGTCTGGCTGCCGGACGCGATGGAGGGTCCGACTCCGGTGTCGGCCCTGATCCACGCCGCGACGATGGTCAATGCCGGGGTCTATCTCGTCGCCCGCGCCAACCCGATCTTCGCCAGCGCCCCCGAGGCGATGGTGGTCGTGGCCGGGATCGGCATCTTCACCGCGCTCCTGGCCGCATCGATCGCGATGACCCAGACCGACATCAAGCGCGTGCTGGCCTATTCGACGCTGTCCCAGCTGGGCTACATGTTCGCGGCGCTTGGCGTGGGCGCGTGGACCGCGGCGATCTTCCATCTCATGACCCACGGCTTCTTCAAGGGCCTGCTCTTCCTCGGCTCGGGATCCGTGATCCATGCCGTCCACGAGGAGCAGGACATGCGCAGGATGGGTGGTCTCGCGAAGAAGATCCCGCACACGTACTGGACGATGCTGATCGGCTCCATCGCGATCGCCGGGATCCCACCCCTGGCCGGCTTCTTCTCCAAGGACGAGATCCTCGGGGAGGCATTCAAGCTCGGCTTCGCCTGGGTCTGGGCGATCGGCGTGATCGTTGCGATCATGACCGCGTTCTACATGTTCCGGCTCATCGGGCTGACGTTCTGGGGCGAGAGCCGCGTGGACGCGGAGGTCGAGCCGAAGGTCCACGAGTCACCGCGGGTGATGACGCTCCCACTCTGGCTCCTGGCCATCCCGTCGTTGGTCCTGGGCCTGTTCCTGGCCTGGCCGGGCCCGCCCCTTGGTCCGCTCTTCGGACAGCACGGTCCCGGACTCCTCGCCGGCTGGCTGGAGCCGGTCTATGAGCACGGGCTCGAGATCCTCGGCCACCACGAGGCCGAGTTCGCGATCTTCGGGATCGACGGTGTCCTGATCCTGATCAGCGTGGCCGTCGCGGTCGGCGGCATGCTCGCCGCCTGGCGGCTGTTCGGCGTGGAGATCGGCGGGCTTCGCCGGAGCGGCGAGCCGAAACGAGTCCAGGCGCTCAGCGCCCGGGTGCCGTTCCTGTACCGCGCCTCGCTCAACAAGTGGTGGTTCGACGAGCTCAACCACCTCCTGTTCATCGTCATCGGCGGGCGGGTCGCGGCGTTCCTGTGGTGGTTCGACGCGAACGTCGTCGACGGCATCGTCAACGGCATCGGCACGGTCACCCGGATGAGCGGCGGCGGGCTGGCCCGGGTCCAGACCGGACGCGTGCAGAACTACGCGCTGGGCATCGCGATCGGACTCATCGTCATGGTCGCCTCGTATGCCCTGATGGTGGGCGGTTGACGATGGACGGCTTCCCGATCCTGTCGATCATCGTCTTCCTGCCGCTCGTCGGCGCCCTGCTGGTGGCGCTGCTGCCGGCGTCCGTGGCCCGGCCGGTGGCGCTCGGAGCGGCGCTTCTCACCTGGGTCGCCTCGCTCCTGCTGGTGGTCGGATTCTCGGCCGGACGAGGGGGGCTCTTCCAGTTCACGGAGGAGCTGTCCTGGATCCCCATGTTCGGGATCGAATACAAGCTCGGCGTCGACGGTCTGTCGCTCCTCATGGTGGTCCTGACGACCACCCTGTCCTGGGTCAGCATCCTCGCGAGCTTCCGGCCCATCCAGACCCGGATCAAGTCGTACATGGCGTCATTCCTGATCCTCGAGGTCGGGATGCTCGGCGTGTTCCTGGCCCTCGACATGTTCCTGTTCTACATCTTCTGGGAGATCGTCCTCGTCCCGATGTACCTGATCATCGGGATCTGGGGTGGAGCGGACCGGATCTACGCCACGATCAAGTTCGTCCTGTACACGCTCGTCGGGTCCCTGCTCATGCTGGTGGCGATCCTGGCGACCGCGTTCGCCTTCCAGGCAGCGCACGGCGGCGACTGGACCGGCGCGTTCGATTTCGAGGCGCTGCGGGCGTTTGCGACGAGCGGCGGGGGTTTCGATCCCACACTCCAGTTGCTGGCCTTCGGGGCGTTCTTCCTGGCCTTCGCGATCAAGGTCCCGATGTTCCCGTTCCACACCTGGCTGCCCGACGCCCACGTGGAGGCGCCCACGGCCGGCTCGGTCATCCTGGCCGGCGTGCTCCTGAAGCTGGGCGGCTACGGCTTCATCCGGTTCGCCCTGTCGTTCTACCCGGACGCGGCTCACACGTACGCCCCGGCGATCATCCTGCTCAGCCTCATCGCGATCATCTACGGCGCGATCGTGGCGCTCGTGCAGCCGGATCTCAAGAAGCTCGTGGCCTACTCATCGGTCAGCCACATGGGCTTCGTGACCCTCGGGATCTTCATCTTCCAGCCCCAGGGGATGGAGGGCGCGATCCTCCAGATGGTCAACCACGGCCTGATCACGGGCGCGCTGTTCCTCCTCGTCGGCGTCATCTATGAGCGCACTCATGACCGGACGATCGCCAAGATGGGCGGCCTGGCGGCGCGGATGCCGGTCTACGTGGCGATCTTCGGCTTCTTCGTCTTTGCCTCGGCGGGCCTGCCGGGGCTGTCCGGGTTCGTCGGTGAGTTCCTCGCCCTGGTCGGCACGTTCGCGGTCAGCCCACTCGCCGCCGCGGTGGCTGCGTTCGTGATGATCCTCGGCGCGGCCTACCTGCTCTGGATGTTCCAGCGAGTGGCGACCGGCGAGCTGTCGGCATTCCTCGCCGGGCTCGGCAGTCATCTCTCGGATATCGGCTCGGTCGAGATCCTGACGCTTGCACCGCTGGGCGCGCTCGTGGTGGCGTTCGGGCTGTTCCCGGGCATCCTGCTCGACATCATTGATGGATCGGTCACCCGTTCGCTGGCCGACGTCGGCACCGGCAGCGCTATCGCGATCGACCCGGTGTTCGTGGCGGCGGCCCTCGGAGCAATTGCCGCGGTGATCGTCATCCGGATCGCGACGTTGCCCGCAGTCCGTCGGGCGCTGGCCTCCTCGGGCGCGTCGTGAGCGCCAGCCGATGACCTTCCAGGATCTCTTCACGATCGCCCCGTTCGCCGCGGCCGTCCTCGTGGCGGCCGGGGTGATCGCCGTCGACATCGTGGCGCCCGGCCGACGCGGGCCGGTGACCCTGGTGGCGCTCGGTGGCCTGGCGGTCGTCGGCGCGCTCACGATCGTCACCGGATCCACGCCCGCCACCGCATTCGGCGGCGCGTACCGGGTCGACGAGCTGACCACGTTCCTCGACGTCGTGTTCGTTGGAATCGTGGCGATCACCCTCCTGGTCGCGCCGGACTACCTCGCCGCGCGGAGGCTGCCGATGGCCGAGTTCGCGGCCGTCCTGCTGTTCGCGATGACCGGCGCGATGCTCATCGCGGCCTCGGCCGATCTGCTCGTCCTGTTCATCGGGCTCGAGCTGATGGTCCTGCCGGGCTACCTGCTGGCCGGCTACCACAAGAGCGACGGCTACTCGACCGAGGGCGCGATCAAGTACTTCCTCCTCGGGTCGTTCAGCTCGGCGATCTTCCTGTTCGGGTTGGCCTTCGTGTGGGGCCTCACCGGGACCACGCGCATCGCGGAAGTCGCGGAATCACTCACGGCCATGACCGCGGGCGGCGGGCTGACCGCGGGCCTGGCCCTCGGACTCGCGTTCATGACGACCGGCGTGGCGTTCAAGATCGCCGCGGTCCCCTTCCACTACTGGACGCCTGATGCATACCAGGGCTCGCCGACACCCGTCACCGGCTACCTGAGCGTCGGCCCGAAGGTCGGGGCGTTCGCGCTGATCCTGCGGCTCTTCGTGGAGGCACTCGGGCCGCTCAAGGCTGACTGGCTGCCGGTCGTCGTCGTCCTCGCAGTCCTGACCATGACGCTCGGCAACCTCGTCGCGCTGACGCAGACCAACGTCAAGCGGATGCTCGCGTACAGCTCGATCGCCCATACCGGGTACATGCTGGTGGGGCTTGCCGCGTTCGCGGCCGGACGTCTCGAGGGCCTCGAAGGCCTCCTGTATTACGGCGCCGCCTACTCGGTCATGAATCTCGGCGCCTTCGCCGTGATCTCGGCTCTCCAGAAGCGTGCCGGTGTGACCTCGAACCTGGACACGTTCGCCGGCCTCGGCCGGCGTGAGCCGATCCTGGCCATCCTCATGACGCTCTTCCTGCTGTCGCTCACCGGCATCCCGCCGACAGCCGGCTTCTTTGCCAAGGCCTACGTCATCCTGGCGGCCGTCCAGGCGAGCCAGGCCGGAACCGGGGTGCTCGGGGTCCTCGCGGTGGTGGCCGTGCTCAACGCCGCGGCCGCCGCGTTCTACTACCTCCGGGTCGTCGTCTACATGTTCATGCGCGATCCTGCGACGGAGCGACCGGCTCTCCCGCACGGCCGCCTGCTGTGGACCGGCCTGGTCATCACGACCATCCTCACGGTGGTCTTCGGCCTGTTCCCGGGCCCGCTCCTCGACATCGTGGGGGCGGCCGCCCGCGTGATCGGGTAGCTCCGGGGGCCCGCATTCCGGGGGCCCGCTCCTGGAGCGGGGGCTATGACATCTAGGGCGTTACGGATACCCCGGGCAGGATCGTGCCCAGGTTCGTGGCCATCACGTCCGGCCCGATGCCGCCCAGGGCGCCGGCGCGGATGATCCCGTCCCGGTCAATCCAGAAGTGGATCGGCAGCGCCACGGCATCCCAGGCTGCTGCCGCGGCACCGGTGGTGTCCAGGCCGACCGGGAACTGCGCGTTGAGCGACCGGACGAAGGCGGCCACTGTGCCCTCGTCCTCGCGGACGTCGACGGCGATCACGACCAGGCCTGAATCAGCGTAGCGGACAGCGAATCCGCTCATGAGAGGAAACTCGTCGACGCAGAGTGGACAGATGGTCTGCATGAAGTTGACCCAGACGGGCCGGCCCTTGAGGCTGGCGAGGTTGATCTGGCCACCGCCGAGCTGCGGAACGTCGAGCGCCGGCGCGGGCTCGCCGACGTGGAACCCCGTGGTCCCGATGGTTGCGCGGACGGACGGCTGTGAACTGGGCGAGCCACCGGGGGTCCCGCTGGCATTCTCGCTCGGAGGCGCCGGGGACGTGGTCGGGCTCGGCGTCGCGACGCTGACGCCGGTGGGCTCAGGGATGAGCAGGACCGCGCCGACAACGAGCGCGAGGGCCACGACGGCCCCTGCAACCAGCCCGCTGAGCACCGTTGCGCGAGGTCCCATCGGCGCGAGAGTACCAGTACAACCGATCAGAGGCGGGTGGCAGATCGCGCTGCTAGCCTTCGGTCGTGGACGAGTTCGCCCTCCGCCTGCGCTCGCGCTTCGTGCCCGCGGTCCTGTCCGCGCTGGGCGTGGCGCTCCTCACGGCCGGCCTCCTGACGTATACGACACCGGTGGAGGCAGGCCCGGAGCCTTCCCAGGCCCCAGTGATCGTCACCCTCCCGCCGACGCCGGTCCCCGCTTCACCCGTCCCTACCGTCACGCCGGCACCCTCGGGCGCCCCGACGGCCTCCCCGGAGCCGACGGCACCCGCCGATCGGGTCGCGACGCGCGTGGTCGTGGCGGGCCTGGGCATCGACCTGCCGGTGGTCCGTCCGCCGAGCACGACTGCCTACCCGCTGTGCGATGTCGCGATGTACATCCAGGAGCTCGGCCAGCCCGGCTTCGGGCGCGCGACCTATCTCTACGCCCATGCCCGTACCGGCATGTTCCTGCCGATCCTGACCGCCTCGACCACGGACAACGGCACATCGATGCTCGGGCTGGTCGTCGAGGTCTACACCAGCGACGACCAGCTCTTCCTGTACGAGATCACCGAGGTTCGACGCCACCAGCTCGATCTCGACGACGCGATCGCCGCCGACACGGACCAGGTCTGGTTGCAGACCTCCGAGGGCCCCAAGGGCACGATCCCCAAGACCCAGGTGGTGGCCCAGTTCCTGAGTTCCGGTCCGGCCGATCACGCCGCGGCCCATCCGGACGCCAAGCCGCGGGTCTGCGGCTGACGGAAACTCGCCGGGCCGAGGGCCACCGGGGCCCGCGCTTCGCGCGGCGGTCAGATCCAGCCGAGGCGGCGCAGGACCAGCGCCGCGAGCGCGGAGAGCGCCACAGTCGCGATCGCTACAGCCCAGAACCCGGCCGCCTCCCCACCACTGAAGGCAAGGCCCGCCTCGCTCATCCCGAAGATCCCCGCGATCGCCCCGATGCCGGCGAGGATGACGGTCACGCCGGTCAGCCGTTTCATGATCGCCGACAGGTTGTTGTTCACCTGCGACAGGTACACGTCGAGCGTCGCGGTGACGAGCTCGCGGTCGGTGTCAAGCTCGTCGGTGAGCCGGATCACGTGGTCGTAGATGTCGCGGAAGTAGACGATCTCCTCCGGGTCGATCAGCGCGAGGTCACGGTTGGTGAGTTGATTGAGAACCTCCCGAACCGGCGAGATGGCGCGCCGGACGGCGATCAATTCCCGCTTCAGGGCGAAGACACGGGTGAGCGTGGACCGGTCGGTCCGCTCGATGACGTCGTCCTGGAGCTGGTCGATCGCGTCCTCGACCCGGTCGGCGAACGGGAAGTAGGCATCGACGATCGAGTCACAGAGGGCCCACAGCAGGTGATCCGCACCGGATCGCATGATCGGTGCGAGGCCCGCTCGAAAGTGGCCAGCGACTCGGGGATCCCAGGAGGCCGGGTGCGAGCTGAGGAGAAAACCGTCGCCGAGCACGAGGTCGACTTCGTGCGATCGCACCTCGTCGCCGTATTCGAGGAAGAACAGGACGATGTGCACGAGCCCGTCCGTCGCCTCGATCTTGGAGCGTTGGTTGCCCTCGACGATGTCCTCGGCGATGAGCGGGTGGAGACCCAGGAGTTCGGCCACGCGGTCTACCTGGGCGGGGGTCGGTGACGCCAGATCGATCCAGACGGAGCCGGTCGGCCGTTCTCCAGCACCGCGCAGTAGACCGCCCTCGAGCTCCTTGAGCGCTGCGCCGTCGAAGAGCTCACGGACGGTGCCGTCCCGGAAGGCGGCCACGGAGATCCGGCCGCCTTGCTCGCCTCGTCCCGCTTCTGTGATCACGCGGCCGCTCCAGGTTCGGTCCCGGGTGCCGGTTCGTCCGGCACCGTGGCCGCCGCGAGGATACGCCGCCGCCCGAACATCAACGCCGGGAGGAAGGCCAGCGCGGTGACCGCCGCCGCGACCAGGAAGATCCCGACGAGGATGCGGGAGGCCTCGTCGGAGGCCCATCGCTCCAGGGCCTGAACCACGAGGCCGTCCTGGAGCTCGCGGCCCCGAAGCGCCTCGGGGATGAATGACTTGTACGCGTCGGGCGTGGCATAGACCTGGTCGTACAGCCGGTCGATGGTCGTCGAGCCGAATGCCGTGAGCGCCGCGAGCCCGATCGCCATCCCCAGCATCCGGGCGACCGTGACGGTCGCCGAGGCCGCGCCGAACGCAGCCCTGCCCACGGCGTCGATGGCGGCCGTGGAACGCGTCGTGACTGTCAGCCCAAACCCCAGGCCGAAGAGCGCCATGAGACCGGCGACCTCGTCGATCCCGGTCGCAGGAGTCCAGGCGGATACCCGGACCAGCGCCGCGACGCTCAGGACAAGCCCGGCCACGGTTACGGTTCGGAGCCCGAGCCCCCGGATCAGGAGTCCGGAGCCAAGGGCGCCGATCGCCGTCGCGGCGGCGAGCGCACCGAGTGCGATCCGCTGGACATCCGGGCCGCCGTACAGGACGCGGTCGACGAAGACCGCGCCACCAACGATCGCCGTGGCGAATCCGTACCCGGTCAGGAGTGAGACCAGCGCTGCCGAGGTGAACTCCCGGTGACGGAAGAGCCGGGTGTCGAGGAATGCCCGGGGATGCCGCGCCCCGAGCCAGGCCGCGACAGTCACGGCGACGAAGCCCGCCGCACCGGCGAGACCGAGGACGAGAGCCTGGTTGGTCGTGCTGCCGGCGATCTCCTCGCTCCCGGCGAGCGTCGTGGCCAGGACGATGAGCGCGATCCCCACGGAGAACGCGAAGGCGCCACCGAGATCCACGGAACCCCGCTCTCGTTCGGTTTCCCAGCCGGCGGAGGCGGCCCAGGCAAGGGCCAGCGCCGCGATCCCGATCGGAACGTTGATGTAGAAGACGTAGCGCCACGGGGCCGCGAGGGCGTCATGAAGTGGCCCGTCTACCAGCCCCGCTCCCTCGAGCGCTGCCGCGGGATGGAAGCCACTGATGATCCAGGCCCCCACGAACGGCCCTGCGGCCATCCCCAGGAAGGTCAGCCCGCCGATGACCCCCAGGGCGCGGGGGCGCTCGTGGCCACCGAACAGGTGCGACGCCGCCGCCGTCCCGACCGGCACGAGGATCCCTCCGCCGACGGCCTGGACCACCCGTGCGGCGATCAACTCCTCCAGCGATGATGCCCGACCCGCGAGGGCCGACCCGAGGGTGAACAGCACGAGGCCACCCAGGAACAGCCGGCGAGCGCCCCACTGGTCGGCGAGCCGGCCGGCCAGCGGCATCGTGATGACGTACGCCAGGAGGTACCCGTTGATGATCCAGGACGCCAGCCGGAGCTCCGTCCAGCTCGCCAGATCGGTGACGATCGAGGGCAGGGCAACCGCCGTGATCATCAGCTCGAGACCGGACAGGAACACCCCGGCGCCGAGCGCGGCGAGCAGAACGAACGAAGACCGACGGTCCATCAACGCGAGTGTAGGGCGCGCGTCGACCGCATCGTCACCCGGGATGCCCTCGCGCAACCGTGGCCGGCGGCATACCGGCTCAGCTGTCGCGGAGATCCGTGATCCGAATGGCCGCGCTGATCGGAACCGCGACCCACGCGGCGACGACGCCGATGAGCGCCAGCGCCGCACCGGGACTGCCGAGCCGCGACACGAGGAACTGGCCGGTCGGCCCGAGCACGCCGCCCTCGGCATCGAGCAGGAGAAGCGCGGCCAACCGACCTGAGGTCAGCGGGTCGACGGCGGCGGCTCCGAGGATCGCGGCCTCGCCGAAATGGATGAACGCACCGAGCCCCAGCACGACGAGGTCGACCCCGATTGCGAGCGTGAACCACACGGCGACCGCGCCGAGGGCGGCCTGCAGACGAGTCGCCGCGAGCGCGCCCACGAGGACGCCGATCGCCGCGGCGGCGGCGGCCACGACCAGCATCACTCCGAACAGCGCCGCGAACGTGGGCAGGTCCTCGAGTGGCACAGTGCCGGCGATGACCAGTGCGGCCAGCCCGAATCCGGCGCCGAGGGAGAGCCACGCGGCCGCCGTGACCGACCACCACGTCGTCAGGACGAGCCCCCCAGGCCCGATACCGCGGGCACGGAGCATCGCGGCGAAACCATGCTCGCGGTCGCCCGTGAGCGCGAGGGCGCCGAGAAGGATGGCCTGGGCTGTGGGCAGCAGGATCGCGAGATTGACGATCGCGGCTGCGGCCGGGCCGACGGATCCGAGGCCCACCTGGCGGAAGGATCCCAAGCCGAGCACCGTCGCGAGTCCCACGGCGACCGCGAAGACCGCGGCGGCGGCGATCGTGGCACGACCACGGAAGAGAACCCGGGCCTGGAATGCGGCGAGCGCCATCATGCCGCGCCCTCAGACGCGAGGCTGTGCCCCAGACTCGCCAGCAGGGCCGAGGCCGGCCCGAGTGCGGCAAGCCGGCCGTCGTCGATCCGGCCCGCGAGGTCGGCCGTCGCGAGAACGTCCCGGGCAGCCGGACTGGCCACGAGGACCATGGCGCCGGCGTCACGGTGGGCCCGGAACAGGCCGGTCGCAATCGCCCGGGCCTCGTCGTCCAGGTTCGCCAGCGGCTCGTCGAGGAGCACGAGATCGGGCGCACCCATGAGCGTACCCACGAGCGCGACACGCTGCGCCTGACCTCCGGAGAGCTCACCGATCCGCCGGGACCCCTCCGGCACGAAACCCTCCGGTGGAGGAACGCGGTCCGGCCTCCCGCCGGCGAGCGCCCGGAGGAGGCCGAGGACGTCGGCCACCGTCGCCGCCGCCGGGAGCCGCAGTCCCTGTGGCAGGTAGGTGATCCGACGGTCCCCTGGGCGAATCTGACGGCCGTCGAGCGAGGCCGTGCCGTCGTGACGGAGGATGCCCGCCAGGGAGCCCAGGAACGTCGACTTCCCGGCCCCGTTCGCCCCGACAACGGCAAGGAGCGTGGAGCCGGGCAGGTCGAGGTCCAGGTCCTCGAGCGCCACCTGATCACCGTAGCGCTTGCCGAGACCACGCACGACGAGGCGGGACGCAGGCTGAGTCATCCGCCGGCCACCAGCCGGGTCGGCCTCCTGGGCCGACGCTGGACTGACAGGTCGCCACGAGCGGCCGCAGCCGCGAGGACTGCGATGGTGAGCAGTGCGCCGCCGAGGGCCCGCCAGGCTGCGCTGACGAGCCCTTCGTCCAGGGCTGATCCGTCGCCCGGATCCAGCGCACCCACGGTCGCGGCAGTCGCCCCGTGTCCGGCGTGGGCGCCCCCACCGGCCGGCACGGCCGGCTCCGGGGCAGCCGTGCCGCTCTCGACGGCTGCGACGGCGACCAGTCGCGGAAACGCATCGCTGACGACCGGCTCGCGCGCGCTTTCCCACACCGCGCGAGCGGTGTCGAGGATCGTGAGCGCTGGACTGGTGCGGAAGGCAGCGAGCGCCGGGTCGGCGGCGATGAGCACTTCCCCTGCACCACCCGTCGTATAGGGAACGTCTCCCACGCCGTCGCCGGTGAGATCGAAGCCGGCGTAGTCGCTCCACGTGTTGCCGGTCCCGCCGTTGGCCCAGTCGTTATGGCGCTCGACGCCCACCTCGAGAGCGAGGACCTGGGTCAGGTTGGCGTCAAAGTCGTTCGCGGCGAAGGCCAGGTCGGCCGTCGCCATGAGCGCGACGCCGACATCGTTGCCGGCGAACCTGTTGCGCACGATGAGGGCCTCGGCCGAGTCGTGGTGGACCGTACCCTCCGCCTGGAGCCCGACGCGGTTTTGAGACACAACGTTTTCCGCCAGGCGGACTCCAGAGACATCCTTGAGCACGATCCCGTAGCCGGTCCCGGCGGATCGGGAGCCCGTCAGGAGGTTTCGCCCGGCAAGGATCTCGGATGTGTACATGAACACGAGCCCGGACACGTTCCGCCGGGATGTGTTGCCGAACACCGTCACGGATCGACCGAACATCGCATGCACGGCGTAGCGACTCCGGTCGATGACGTTCGAGTCGATCAGGACCTCGTCGGCGTAGTTCAGGTAGATCGCATCTCGCGCGTCGTGGATCCGGTTCCCGCGAACGAGAGTCCCGGTCGTCGACCAGATGCTGATGCCGTCTCCCTGGCCGGACGGTCCGTCGCCCATCCCGTGCCCGGCATGCGGGTCCACGGCGGCCGTGCTCCCGCTGCCCGCGACCGGGTCCCGGCCAGCCCCCGTGCCGGCGGTCGCATGCCCGGCGTCGTGGACGACCTGGCCCGAACCGGCCAGCTCGTTGTCGATGAGCCGAACCTCGCTCCCTCCGTTGACCGAGATCCCCGTGAAGAAATCCTCGATCGTGTTGCCCTCGATGGTGACCCGGCTCGCCTCGACGGTCTTCACGGCCGCGGCTTCCTCGACCTGGCCGCCCGTGTGTGCAATCCGAAAGCCTCGCAGCGTGACGTCGTCGGCGCTGATCGTGACGATGGTTCCGCGGCCGCCGCCGTCGAGCAGCACGTCACCGTCCGCGACCAGGGTGAGGGGTCGCTCAATGATGAGGTGGACCTGATACGAACCGGCCGGCACGACGATCGTCGCGCCGGCCGGTGCCGCCTCGACGAGGCGGACGAGGTCCACCGGCCCGGCGGGCGGTGCGCCGCCGGTGGTCTGGACGTCTTCCGGTGGCCGGACGGCAGGGACGACGATCAGGACCGTCCCGAGTGCGGCCACGACGAGGACCGTCGTCGAGACGATGAGTCGGGCACGAATCGCCGGCAGGGTCGCGCGCCGGGCGATCAGGGCCAGGACGGCAACCACCCAGAACAGCCCCAGGGCCGGGCCGGGGTAGGTCCAGACCGTGAAGTTCCAGACCGTGGACGGGCCCACGACCCAGGGCACGAACGGATCGAGACGAAGTGCCGACTCCCGGTCCAGTTCAGAGCCGAAGATCAGCAGCCAGCGCTGGATGTCGGCCAGGACCACGAGCGGCACCAGGAACAGCCCGGCGACGGCGAGCCGGCCGAGCCGGCCCGGAACGAACACGGCCCACGCAAGCATCGCCGCACAGCCGACGATCGCGAGCGGCCACAGCCCGAGCTCCGGGACGAGCGAGAGGTCAACAGGGCGCATCCCGATGTAGTGATTGAGGCCGTTGACCTCGCCGACCGGTCCCTCCGTCCGGCCCCCGAAAAACCACAGGGCGAGGCCCTTCGGGTACTGCGGCGCCTGGAGCGTGGTGCCCCAGATCGGGAGTGTCCCAGCGAGGATCAGGAGGCCCGTCCCGAGCAGGGCGATGACGGGCGCCAGAAGCTGCGAGCTCGGCCAGCCGCGTCCCGAGGAGCGGCCCGCGGTCCGCTCGCCAGGCCTGGTCACAGCCGAGGACGCGGTCATCGGTCGGTCACTTCACCGTGAGCGTGCCCGTCATTCCCGCTTCCTTGTGGCCGGGAATCGAGCAGTAGAACTCATAGGTCCCGGCGGCAAGCGCATCGGTCGTGAACGATGGCGACTGCCCGATTGGCGCGAGCAGCTTGATGTTGAGGCTGTCGATCGTAAAATCGTGCTCGAGCGTGCCCTTGTTCTCCAGCGTGATCTTCAACTTCGAGCCCGAGGCGACCTCAATCGCATTCGGATCGAAGGCGAATTCGGTTCCGACAAGGGTCGCGTCCACGACGGTATCGCTTGGTGAGGCCGCGCTGCCGCCGCAAGCGGCAAGGGCGCCGGCGAGTGCCAGCACCAGGATGGCCCGGGTGGCCAGTTTCATTCGTGTCTCCATTGCTTCGGGGCGTCGGCGTCAGGCCGACGCCCGGGGGTTGGTGGCGGCCGCGAGCTGACGCTCGCGGCCGGCCAGCTGTCGGTGTGTCAGGGCTCGACCAGGAGCCAACCCTGCATCTCGAGATGGAGCGCCGAGCAGAACTCGGTGCAGTAGAAGGCGAACGAGCCCGTCTTGTCTGCGTCGAACTCGAGCGTAACGACCTCGCCCGGGTCCAGGCTGGCCTGGATGTTGTAGCCGGGGATCGCGAAGCCGTGCGTCGCGTCCGGGGTCTGCTCGATGTTCGTCACGTGGATCATGACATGATCGCCCTTCTTCACCCGGATGATGTCCGGCGAGAAGTGGCTGCGCATCGCGGTCATGTAGACATGAACGCCGTCTGCGTCACGTTCGACGCGCTGCTCGCCTGCCGCCGTGGCAACGGCCGACTTCGCGAAGGTCAGTGGATCTGTGCCGGGCTCGTAGATGTCAATCGCATTCACGAGCCTGCTGGTCTTGATGATCTGGACGTAGTGCGGCTCGCCGAACCCGATCGGCATGTCCGCCAGCAGCTGCATCTTCGGACCCGAGAGATCGATCAGCTGGAAGTTCTGGGGCTTGAGCGTGCCGATCACCGGGAACCGGTCGATCGACCACTTGTTGAGCGACACCAGGTACTTGCCGTCGGCGGCGACGGTGTCGCCCTCGGTCGTGGCGATGTGACCGACGTTGTAGTTGACCTTGATCGTGTCGACCAGCTTGAAGGAGTCCTCCTTCTTGATGCCCGCCTTCTCGCCGAGCGAGAACTTGGCGACGGCGCTGTCCAGGAACAGGCTGATGAAGCCGTAGCCCTTGCCGTCGTACTGGGTGTGGAGCGGGCCAAGGCCGACTTCGACCTGACCGGCGACCACCGAGTCGAACTTGAGGATCGGCACGCCGTATGGGTCGGTGCCGTCGAAGTCCTTGTTGGCGATCGCGTCCTTGATCATGCCGATCTCGTAGATCGTCACGTGCGGGTCGAGCTTGCCGCCGACCGTGATGTAGTTGCCGTCGGGGCTGACATCCACGCCGTGCGGGCTGCGCGGCTCCGGCGCGAAGTAGAGCAGGCCTTCGTCGATCGCCGTCTGGAGCGGGATGACCCGGATGCCGTTGCGGAGCTCGGTCTTGCCCGCCGCGGCGACCTCGGCCGCCTTCTTCCAGTCGATGATGTGGAGGTAGTCGAAGTCGCGCTGGCTGGCGCCCTTCTCGAGCGGCTCGCCGCCCTCGAGAACGCCACCGACTGCCATCTCGCTGTTGTAGCTGTTGATGAACCCGAACCCGTCGCTGGCCAGCTTGCCGGCGTCGGCCAGGTCCTGGGTGTAGGGCGGGAGCTCGATCTGGAAGCTATCCGCGATCACGCCCTTGCCGGTCTGCTGGTCGATCTTCAGCCAGGTGGAGTAGCCGCGATACGACGTCTCGTAGTCGTCGAGTGAGGCGTAGCCGTTCGGGGTCGTCGGCATCGGGGTCATGCTCGAGATGTGGACGTAGTCCGTGTTCGGCGTCACGAACACGCCGCCGTGAGAGGTCTGGATGTTCGGAATGTCGATGATCTGCTTCGTCTTGAAGTCGGACAGGTCGACCATCCCGAGCCGGCCGTTGGCGCGATCGTTGATATAGACCCAGCGGCCGTCGTACGCGCCATCGGTTTCCGAGAGGCCCGGATGATGGGTATCGCCCCACTTGAGTTCCGCGGCCTGCTTGTCGCTGGATCCCTCGTCGAGAATCGTCTCGCTCCAGTCGGCACCCTGGCCGTAGCCGGACCAGGACTCCGGTGTGAAGACCGGGATGGTCTTCAGGAGCCGCATCGACGGGACGCCCACCAGGTGCAGGTTGCCCGAGTGGCCGCCGGACGAGACGATGATGTAGTCGTCGTACTTGCCGGGCGCGGTGAACGCCTTGAGCGCCCCTTCCGCCTCGGCCACGGTCAGCCCGCGTGAGTCGGCGATGCTGGCGAGGGACCCGCCGCCGCCGAGCCCGCCGGACAGACGCCCGATGACCACGCCGCCGACAAGCGCGACGATCAGAACCACTGCGAGACCGGTCCTACCAGTCAGGAACCGCATGGACCCTTCCTCCTGGGACGCAACGAGATGGATTGGCCGCCCAACCATGGCCCTGGGTGGGCACGAAAACGCGTACCTGTTGGGTACGGTATCGGCGACCCTCGGATGGGGCGCGGGCCGAATGGCACGGATTCTCGGGCCGTCCCGCCAGACGATCCTCCTGTCGCGAGCTGCCGACTCCTCGAGTTCCCTCTTGACACGCCCCGCAGCATCAATGCATATTGATATAAACCACCATTGATCCGACCCGTTCGCGTACGATCGTGTCGCTCCGCCAACGTCAGCCCGGAGCAATTCCCTGAGCCCCTCCCCCGCCCGCATCCGCTCCACCATCGCCGCGGTCGTGGACCAGCCGGACGACCTGCGCGCCGTGCGCCTGATTCACAAGGCCCTCGCCGACGTCAACCGGCTCCGGATCGTGCGTCGCCTGGCGCAAGGCGAGGCGACGGTCAGCGAACTCATCGACCACGTGGGGCTGAGTCAGCCACTCGTGTCATGGCATCTGGGCAAGCTCCGCCTTGCGGGACTCGTGGAGACGCGCCGCGCCGGCCGCGAGACCGTGACCCGGCTCCTGCCCGAGGCCTGGGACCGCTTCGCGACCTACGAGCGTCGCGTGCTCGGGCTCGCGGCCGGGCAGTCTCGGAGCGCGGCGTCGTGACCGGCTCCCTCGTATCCGCCGGGCCTGCGCGCCCGCGTCCGGGGTCTCGCCGAGCCGGTCGCCCGCAGCCTTGGGCGACTCGGCCTCACGCCCAATCACTTGACGTTCATCGGGTTCGCGATCGCCGTCGTCGCGGCGTTCGCGGCGGCCGGCCAGCAGTGGCTCGCCGCCGGCCTGCTCGTGCTCTTCGGCGGCGTGTTCGACCTCTTCGACGGCGCGCTCGCGCGCGTCGACGGGCCGGGTCAGCAAGCTCGGAGCCTTCTACGACTCGGTCTTCGACCGCTGGGGCGAGGGCGTCGTCTACGTCGGGCATCGCCTGGGGCTGCGTCGCCGCCGGACTTCGGCGCTCGGGGCGGTCCTCGCGGCGGCGGCCCTGGCCGCAGCGGTCGATGGTCAGCTACGTCCGGGCCAAGTCGGAGAGCCTCGGCTTCACGCCGGGCACGGGATGGCGAACGTCGGCCTCGCGCCGCGCGAGGTCCGGCTCGCGATCCTCACCATCGGGCTGATCGTCGTCGGCGTCGCGGGGCGTTCGGCCCGGGCTTCCCGCGATCCCGCACACTCGCGGATTCTGGACGGTGCGCCGGACGTCTACCACGGCGCCGGCATCGCTGATCGCGGCCTCGCTCGGCCTCATCGCGATCCTCGCCACGATCACCACCATCCAGCGCATCCTGCACGTCCGCGCCCAGGCTCGGGAGGGCTGACGGAGCGCCACGACCACCTTCACCAGCCACCCATCCAGCGACCACCACCCATCCAGGCCCATCGAGAAGTCAGGAGCACGCAGTGAGCACCACCAACGGCAAGAACGGCAAGAGCGGGACCCACGAGGGAACCTGGGCCGGCGCGAAGCGCAAGGACGGCAAGATCCGGGTCGCCATCGTCGGCGTCGGGAACTGCGCCAGCAGCCTTGTCCAGGGCCGCTACTACTACGAGAACGCGAAGAAGGACGACTTCGTCCCGGGCCTGATGCATGTCGAGCTCGGCGGGTATCACGTCAAGGACATCGAGTTCGTGGCGGCCTTCGATATCGACAAGAACAAGGTCGGCAAGGACCTCTCCGAGGCGATCTACGTGAAGCCGAACAACACGTTCGTCTTCCAGCAGGTCGCGAACATGGGCGTCAAGGTCGAGCGCGGGATGACCCATGACGGCCTCGGCAAGTACCTCAGCCAGATCATCGAGAAGGCGCCCGGCCCGACGGCCGACATCGTCGGGATCCTCAAGGGGCGCGAAGTCGACGTGATGGTCTCCTACCTCCCGGTCGGGAGCGAGGAAGCGACGAAGTGGTACGCGGAGCAGGCCCTCGCAGCAGGTGTCGCGTTCGTCAATGCCATTCCCGTCTTCATCGGCCGTGAGCCGTACTGGCAGCGCCGCTTTGCGGATCGCGGCCTGCCGGTCATCGGCGACGACATCAAGAGCCAGGTCGGCGCCACGATCAGCCACCGGGTCATGACCCGCCTGTTCATGGATCGCGGCGTCCGCCTCGACCGGACCTATCAGCTGAACTTCGGCGGGAACACGGACTTCCTGAACATGCTCGAGCGCGAGCGCCTCGAGTCCAAGAAGATCAGCAAGACGAACGCGGTCACCTCCATGCTCGACTACGAGATGGATCCGGACGACGTCCACGTCGGCCCGAGCGACCACGTCCCGTGGCTGCTGGATCGCAAGTGGTGCTACATCCGGATGGAGGGCACCACCTTCGGCGACGTCCCGCTCAACGCCGAGCTCAAGCTCGAGGTCTGGGACAGCCCCAACAGCGCCGGCGTCATCACCGATGCGATCCGCTGCCTGAAGCTGGGCCTGGATCGCGGCCTCAAGGGCACCCTCGTCGCCCCGTCGAGCTACTTCATGAAGAGCCCCCCGCAGCAGATCCACGACGACATCGCGTTCAACCGGGTCGAGGCGTTCATCCGCGGCGAGGACAACGAGACGCTCGTCGGGACCGAAGCGCCCCAGAAGCGAACCCTTCGCAAGCTCGCCGGGTCGAAGGCGAAGGTCGCCGCCGCGGCGAAGTGACGGACCGGGAGCGCCGGCTCGAGGCGCCGCACAGGCGGCTCGAGTCGGGTTCGCCCGTCTTTGAGCGGCTGGTGGTTGCGGGTTACAAGGCGTTCGCCTGGGTCATCTCGCACCTGCCGCCGGCGATTCCGCGCCTTCTGATGGCCCGGGGGGCGCAGCTCTCGTACCTGCTCTGGCCGACGAAGCGGCGCTGGTCGAATGCCAACTTCGGGCACGTTCTGGGCGCTGGCACCCGGCAACCCGCGTGTGTGGCGCACCGCGCTCCATGCCTACGCGGCGTACGGCCGCTACGTTGTGGAGCTGGCGCGTCTCCCGCAACTTGCCCGAGAGCACGCGGACCAGCTCGTGGCAGGCGCGGACCTCGACCGGGTCCACGAGATCTGGGAGGCCTCGGAGGGTGGCCTGATATTCAGCCTGGGCCACATGGGCAACGCGGAGGCCGTGGCGGCCGGCGTCGCCTCCCGAGGCTGGCCGATCAACGTGGTCGCGGATGACTCGTCGTACCCGGGTCTCTTCGAGGAATTCAGCCGGACCCGCGAGCAGTGGGGGGTCCACATCATCCCGTGGCGGAATCTCCGCGAGATCTACTCGGTGCTTCGGCGTCGCGAGATGCTCGCGCTCCTCATCGACTGGGGCTACCGCGAGGACGGCATCCCGGTCAAGTTGTTCGACGCCTGGACGACCCTTCCGGCAGGGCCGGCAACGCTGGCCGCGAAGACCGGCTCACGGATCCTCCCGATCACGATCCTGCGCAACCCGGACGGACGGACCTTCTCGATCGCCTGGGCGGATCCGATCGAGGTCGCCTCGTCGGATCCCGCCGAGCTCCAGCGGGCGACCCAGCTGATGGCGGACGCCTTGGCCGCCGCGATCGGGCCCGCGCCGGAGCAGTGGTACTCCTTCAAGCCGATGTGGCCGGCGGATCCGGCCGAGCGCGAGGCCCTCGCCGGGCGTGCTGCCGCGATGCTCGCAAACGAGCGAGCACCGAGGCCCGCGTGACGCATCCGATCGAGACGGGAACGAGGCCGGCGTCGCGCGCCACGCCCTGGCAGCGCCTTCGGGCCCGACTCATCGCGGCCGCCGCACGCCTCCTGATCGCCCTCCCCGAGGCGCCCGTCGACGCGCTCGGCGACATCGTCGGCGACCTCTGGTATCGAGCCGCGCCCGGACGCGCCGCTCGCGCCCGGCGCAACCTCCGGCGCGTGGCGGAGCACCTCGTGGCCCGGGGCCTCGGCGGCGACCAGATCCGCGCGGCAGCGACGGATGACCACGCCCTCGAACGGGTGGTCCGGTCGGCCTTCCGGCACGCCGTCCGCTACTACCTGGACATGGCGCGGCTGCCAGGCCGGAGTGCCGCGGACCTGGAGCGGCGACTCATCGTCGAGACGCCGGATACCGTGGAACTGGCGTTCGGCGTGCCGGGGCCCATGGTCTTCGTGTCCATGCACTTCGGGGCTGTCGAGTTCCCCGCGCTGTTCGCCGTCAACCGAACCGGCCGCAACGTCACCGCTCCGATGGAGACCCTGGGAGATCCCGCGATGCAGGCCTGGATTGCGTCCTCGCGGGCCTCGGTCGGGGTCAACATCGTGACCCTTCGCGACGCACGCCGGGCGCTGACCGAGGCTCTCGACAAGGGCGGCGTCGTGGGCATGGTTGCGGATCGGAACGTCGCCGGGGGCACGGTTGAGGTCCCGTTCTTCGGCGCGATCGCGCCCCTGCCGATGGGTCCCGGCCTGCTGGCCATCCAACATGGACTCCCGATCTGGGTGGCTGCCGTCCGACGGGCTCGCGGCGGTCGGTACCGCGGCCAGCTTCGCCGGGTCGAGATCCCTGTCGAAGGGTCGCGCCGGGATCGCCTGACGGCGGCCATGACCAGTGTCGCGGCCGCGATGGAGGAGTCGATCGCCGAGGCCCCGGAGCAGTGGTGGTCGGCCTTCGCGCCGGTCTGGCCGGATCTTGATCCGGAGGCGCGGACGGGTACGGGCCGCCTGGAGCCCGAGGCTCCGCGATGACCGAGCGGCTGGGTCGGGCGGACCTCCACATCCATACCCTGGCTTCGGACGGGACGGCCGGGGTACTGGAGATCCTCGACCATGTCGAGCAGTATCTCGACCTCGATGTCATCGCGATCACGGACCACGAGCGGATCGATGCGGCACGAGCCGCGCGGAGCATTGCGCTCGAGCGCGGCGGGCGCGTGGAGGTGGTCATCGGCGAGGAGGTCACGACGCTCGGTGGGCACCTGCTCGCCCTGTGGATCGAGGAGACGGTCAAGCCGCTGCGCTCCCTGCGGAGCACGATCGCGGCCATCCATGATCAGGGTGGCCTGGCCATCCCCGCCCACCCGCTGGTGCCGTATCCGCTGTGCGCCCAGGGCTTCGTCCTGCGGCGTCTTCTCGAGGACGAGCCGCGCTTCCGGCCGGACGGCATCGAGGCGTTCAATCCCACCACGCTCGGGCGACCCTGGCACGGCCGTGTCGTCCGGTTCGCCGACGAACTCGGTCTGGCCAAGGTCGGGAACTCCGACGCTCACGCCCTGGAGGCCATTGGATCGGGCTACACGACCTTCCCGGGCCAGACCGGCGCGGACCTCCGCGCGGCAATTCTTGCTCGGACGACGCGTCATCACGGGACCTTCCACGGCACAACGGCACAGCTCGGGACGTTCCAGCAGCAACTCCGCAAGTACGGGCGGGACGCCCGCGCAAACCTGGAGGGACGGATTCGCCGGGACGGCACCGGACGAGATCTTGGCTACCCGGCGACCCACGGCCCATCGACGACCGGGACGGACGCATGAAGATCGGACTCGTGACGCCGTACGTCTATCCGCTTCCGGGTGGCGTCAACCAGCACGTCCGGTACCTGTACGAGAATCTCCGCCTGCGCGGGCACGATGTCCGGATCATCACCAGTTCCCACGGGCTCCAGCGGGCATCCGAGGGCGACGTGGTCCGGATCGGGAAGGGCTTCTCGATGCCCGCCAACGGCTCCGTCGGGACGATTACCATCTCGCCGCGATACCTGTCCCAGATCCGCGACGTCCTGGAGCGAGAGGAGTTCGATCTCCTCCACTTCCACGAGCCGTTTGTGCCATTCCTGTCGCCCATCGTCCTCCGGCTGTCGACGAGCGTGAACATCGCCACGTTCCATGCGTACGGCGGGTTCTCGCCCGCGTACGAGTTCGGCTCCAAGATCATGGGCTCGTACGCAGCGCGGCTGCATGGACGGATCGCGGTGTCGGGCGCCGCCCGGCACTTCATCGACCGATTCTTTCCAGGCGACTACAAGGTCATTCCGAACGGCGTCGATATCGCCCGGTTTGCGCGCGCGGTTCCAATCGCCCGCTGGCAGGACGGGACTCGCAACATCCTGTTCGTCGGCAGGTTCGAGTCACGGAAGGGCCTGCTCGATCTCCTGAAGGCCTACCGAATCCTGCGCAAGACCGGCTGTCAGTGCCGCCTCCTCATCGTGGGCGGTGGGCCCCAGGAACGCGAGGCTCGGCGCTACATCATGACCCGCCGCATGGGGGGCGTGGAGTTCCTCGGACGGGTCTCGGACGAGGAGCGTGATTCGCTGTTCAAGACGGCCGACGTCTACGTGTCGCCGGCCACCGGGCGCGAATTGTTCGGCATCGTCCTGCTCGAGGCGATGGCGGCCGGGACGGCGATCGTGTGCAGCGACATTCACGGCTACAAGAACGTGGTTCGACGCGATCGTGACGCGCTGCTGGTCCCGCCACGCAACCCGAAGGCCCTGGCCTCGGCCATCGGGCGCCTGATCGCGAACGACGATCTCCGCACGGAGATGGCCGCCTCGGGCGTGGAGCGCGCCGCCGAATTCAGCTGGGAGCGCGTGACCGGCAAGGTGGAGGACTACTACGGGTTCGTGATCCGGCGGCTCGCAGCGCAGGGAGCGCTGCCGCCGGGCTTCCGCGCCGAGGTGCCGGCGGCGGCACGCCCCGTCGCCGGGCCCGAGGAATTGGCCCAGCTGTGATCCACGCATAGGCCCAGTGGGATCCCGGGTCAACAACGTGCCCGGGTATCGCGAGTACTTGGAGACTGTTCAAGCTAGAGGAGCCCGGGAGAGGCGGGCGGTCGTCCTCCGGCGCGATCGATTCCAGGTGCGCCTGCTCCGCCAGGGCAATCCGCCAGACCCAGGCCGCGTAGCCGATGATCACCGCCACCCCCGCCAGCGCAATCAGGAGCAGTGCCGGTTGGAGGCCCAGCAGACTGGGACCTGCGACGCTCCGGTCGACCGTGCTGACCGGGAACTGGAACGGGTAGACGTACGTCGGCAGCAGGCCCTGATAGGCGTTCGAGAGCGCCTGCGGGAGCGGCAGCGCGGCGATGTTCGGATACCACAGCACGAACCAGCCGGCCATGGCCACGATGAGCCCGGCCACGAATCGCCGGGCATCGCGAGCCGTCGCAACGAACGCCGCCAGTGGCAGGAGCGCGAGGGTCACGACGAGCGCGATCGGCTCCACCGGGATGTTCGTGGAGGTCACGAGCGGGGTGTCGTCGAAGAAGGTAGACGCGACGACAAACCCCAGGCTGACCCCGACGGCCGCCAGCGCCGCGTTCCGGAACCGCGTTCGGAGCCCGTTGATCTCGAGGGAGTCCTCGTCGGCAAGCGCCAGCAGGAGCCTGACCAGGAGCAGGACCCCGACGCCCACGACCAGCGCGATGGCCGCCGCGCGCCCGCTCAGCAGGAAGTCCGGGATGAGCGTGGGGCAGGCCCGCGAGTCGGCCTCCACACCAACGAGAGCGCACAGCGGCCGGTGCAGGAGCCAGAGCGTTGTCGGCGCGAGGACAGCGGCCGCGCCGGCCAGGCGGACGATCAGCCACGTTCGGCGTGATGCCCCGTGCCACAGCTCGGCGAGGAAATAGGCGAGGGCCAGGAACAGGAACGGCAGGCTCGTGTAGTAGTGGTACTGGAAGGCAGCCCGATCGATGCGCGACCAGCCCAGCCACTGGACCGCGAACCCGATCGCGACCAGCGCCAGGGCAGGGCTCCGCCGGACGAACGCCTGCCAGGCCGCGAAGGCCATCGCCGGGACGGCGAACCACCAGGCGACGAGATTGCCTGCGTCATAGATCGCCGCTGCCGTGCCTCCGGCAAACCCTTCCTGGTAGAACCAGACCGGCTTGAGGTCGAACGCCCAGGCCCACCACGGCGACGACGCAGCGTGCGCCGAACTCAAGTTGTTGTGGTAGCGGTACATCTGCTCGGTCAGGTCCCAGAGCGTCTGTCCCTGGTGGCCCGTCGGCCAGTTCGTCAGGATCCGGTGGTCCTCCACGTACGCCCAGGGGACGTACGAGACGACGTACAGCGCCAGGGGGATTGCGATCAGACACACGAGCGTCCAGGCCATCGGGAGGCCCATCACGGCCCCGGGTCTCAGCCAACCATTGGGCGCCGGGTCGGCCCGAGGCAGGAGCCGCGCCGGATCATCGTCCGCGGGTGCGAGCGCTCGCGGTCCGAACCCCCAGCGGCCGACGATCGCCACGATCGTGTACACGACGGCGCTGAGGACGATGAGGGCAAAGGCGACTTCCTGAACGGTCGCCGCCACGGGCCCAAGGACGAGCTGCGCGTCGGCAGCTCCGATCGCAAGCGCGCCCGCGAACACCACGACGCCCAGCGCGGCCGGTCCGCGGACGAGGAGCCGCTCCTCCTCATCCGTCCAGGCGATCGGGTGCAGGACGTTCGCGGCGACGGCCACCAGCGTGAGCCCGATCATCATGCCCATGAACAGGAAGTTGCCCCCGGTCTGGCCGGGCGGCACGGACAGCGCGAGATAGCCGAGGGCCGTCGTGGCCAGGATCAGGCCCCCGATCAGCAGGACGCGCCCGAGCGCGCTCCGGACGAGGACCAGGATCCCGAGCGCCCCGATGGCGTAGACCGCGACCCACTTCGCGGCGAGCGCGAGACCCAGGGAGATGCCGATCAGGGGCATGACCAGCCAGAAGGCCAGCCAGTGCCGCCGGGATCCGCCGGACCGCCAGATGGACGCGAACAACAGGTACGCGGCCACGATGCCCAGGCCCACGTACGAGTCGTTCATTCCGATCCGGCTCTGTGCGAACAGCATGCCGTCGACGGCGACGAGGAAGGCGAGCAGCACCGCGACCTCGCGACGACGGAACAACAGGCGCGCCAGCAGGTAGAGCAGCACCGCCATCGCGACGCCGGCGAGGACGCCCGGCAGCCGCCACGCGAAAGCGTGCTGTCCAACATCCACGGACGCGCTCACGCCGTCCGCCCCGAACGCGAGGAGCTGCTCGCGATCGGACGACGGGTAGCGCTGGTTCTCGTCCAGAACAAGGGCCGTGGGCGCAAACGGAAGTGCGGCGTCGGCGTAGACCCCGTTCGAGTGCGGCTCGATGACGTAGACCGTGGGCTCGCCGGTTCCCGGACGCGTGCCGAGGACGTGGACCATCTGGCTTGCCAGGTCGTAGCCGACCCAGCTCGCGCTGGTGCCTGGCAGCCGGAAGGATGTGTCGAGAGCGGGGGTCTCGCCCACTCCTGGGGCCGTCACGGTCGAAACCATGGGCCCATCCGGAGCCTGGACGGTCACGTACAGGCGATCCTTGTCCAGGCTCGTGGTGAGGGCGAGGCCAAGTGCCGGACCCGGTAGCGCGACGGTGCTCGAGATCGAGGCGCCGGCAACGTCGAGGAAGGCGACGCCCTCGGGCGTGGCGAGGGCGACCGCCCCGGTACCGGCATCGGCGACGCCCGCCACGTGTCCGACCTCGACGCGGCCCACCTCCGTGGCGGACGCGGCGTCGATGACGATCACGGTCCAGAAGGCCGGGTCCTGCTGTCCCGCCGCATCCAGGACGGCGGCCACGACCGTCGCCCCGTCCGAGGTCACGTGGAGGAACCTGATCGGCGAGTCGACGGTGAGGAACGGCCGCGCGCTGACGGAACCGTCCGCAAGTACCGATCCGTCCTGACGCGCCGTGTCGAGCGCCGCCGTGTCGACGGCCAGGATCTCCCCGGCGCTCGTGCCGACGAGGACGCGGTGGGCCGTTCGGTCGATCGCCAGCGCGTGAGCGCCAGGGATCGTCACGTTGACGGCAAGCTCGCGCGTGGCCAGGTCGTAGGCACGGAGCGCCTCGCCCGTGACGATCCACAGCCGATCGCCCGTGGCGCGCGTCGACGAGACGGTCTCATCCCAGCGGGGCTCGATGGCGGCGGCGATGACGGGCGCGCCGAGGTCGCTCGTGGCGGTGGTCCGATCGTTTCCCCAGGCGACGATTCCGCCGGCCATCGCGTACTTGGCGAGGTGCGGGTGGGTCCACTCGTAGATGTCGTGGGAGAGGCCGTACCGCCAGGCCTGCAGGAACTCGATCGCCGTCCGCGGGTGGTAGACCTCGTCGAAGTGCATCTGGTACGGCTCGCCGAGCCGCCACACCCGGACGGTCAGGAGCGTGACCGCAAGAACGGCCATCATCCAGAAGTCGAAGCGATCGATCCGGCCGCCCGTCTCCCCACGGTGCGTGCCGCTCCGATCGAAGCGGATCGGGCGCTCATGGATGCGATGCCGCAGCCAGCCAAACAGCCCGACTTCGCCGGACGACGGCCGCGCGTCCCACGCGGGCCGCTCCGCGCTGACCACTGCCGGCGCAGGCTCGACGCGGGCAGAGACGAGATCGGCTGCGGGCATCACGCCCGCGGACATCACCGCTGCGGGCTGCACGCCTGCGGACTGTCGCGCCGCCCCGGCCGGGATCGGATGTGTGGACTCCGGGGGTCCGGGAACACCGGGCGTCGCGAGGAAGGCCTCCGCGTCTTCCGCATCCTCTTCCACGTCGTCGTCCGCGTCGTCCATGTCGACTGCACCGATCTCGGAGGCCAGTCGTCGCGTCGCGGAGGCACGGAGCTCGGTCAACGCATACAGGAAGACCACTCCCTGGACTGCCGCCGCCAGGGCGACGACCGGGAACGAGCCGAGCGTGGGCCCGATCCCCAGCCAGTCGTCGATGCTGGGGTTGCTCGGGTACAGCGTCGTCAGGACGAAGTACATGTTGACGAAGGTGGCCAGCGCAGAAAACAGGTAGGCAACCGCCCAGCGGACCGAGACCGCCGCGAGGATCGCCCCGAGCGCGACCAACGGGAACAGGTAGCGCTCATGTACCCGCGTCGGGACGACGAAGAAGGCCAGGGCCAGGACGACCACGCCCACGAGGATCGTCTGGCGATCCGGCCGGCGGGCCACGACCACGCTGACCGCGACGAAGACCGCCAGCGTCAGCACGGTGCCCACGATCACGGCCGGGATCGGCCCGAACGAGAACGCCCGTCCGCACGCCGGCGTGATCATGTCGCAGACCCAGGCCGAATTGCTGGCGATGCCGCTGCCGTCGAACGTCACGAGCGCCCATGGGTTCCACGCGTTCACCGACAGGTACGGGTAGCCACCGGCCGTCTTGAAGATCTGCTCAACGAGCCCGGGCAGCGATAGTCCGAACGGCAGCGACAGGGCAATCGCGACTGCGAGGCCGACGAGACCGGTGGAGACGATGCGGATCGGGCCTTTGGTCCGAGCCTCCCAGCCCATTGTCGAACGCCGCGGAGGCGGCGCCTCATCATCCCCGTACGCTCCCGCGGGCCGCAGGGCCCGGCGGATCGTCACCGCGGCAACGATCGGGATGAGGATCCCGAGCTGCGGCTTGATGATGGCCCCGAGCACCGTGAACATCGCGGCGCGCTCCGGCCGATCCCGCCACAGCTCGCGGAGGCCGAGCAACAGGAAGACCAGCCCGAAAGAATCAACCTGGGCCCAGACCACGCTGTCGAACCAGGTGATCGGGTTGATGACGACGATGAGGGCGCCCATCCGGGCGGCCTTCCTGGAGGCCCCGAGTTCGAGTGTCATCGACCAGACCAGATAGGCGAGCGCGAGGTCCGCGAGGATCGGCGCCACCTTGATCAGGTCGCCGACACCACCCGCCACCTGGCCGACGATGCCGACCAGCCACAGGACGTACAGGTACCCGGGCGTGTAGTCATGGAAGAAGTCCCGGTCGTAGAAGCCATGGAGACCCTGCGACGCGAGATTCGACGCCCAGTATTGGAACGCACCAATGTCGTTCGCGAAGCCGGAACCCGGCAGGAGGTATGCAATGATGACGCGGAAGGTGAGGCCCAGCGCAAGGAGGATGAGGATGCCGCCGAGGTCGTCTCGCGTCCCGGCGCGCGTCGCGATCCCACCCCGAACGGGCTCACCCGACACGGGGCCTGTCAACCGGATCGGCCTCCTGGACGAGCGATGAGGTGGGGGGCAGCGTAGCACAGGGTCCTGCCGCGACCGGCACTGCCCGATCCGATCTGCACTGGCTCGACCTCCTGCCGTCGGCGCTCATCGGGGCCGCCCTCGTGGCCGTTGCACTTGCGGCCTACTGGCTCCCCGGATCCGTCCGTTACTACAACCACTTCGTGTGGCAAGCGCTCGCGTTTCTCGACGGTCGGGCCGCCATCACCTGGCCGGTCCCGGGCAATGACTTCTTTCAGGATGTCCTCCCGGTCCGTGATGCCGGAGGCAACCTGACGGGTTTCGGACTCCTTCCGTTCCCGCCGCTGCCCGCGATCTTCCTCCTGCCGATCGTCGCGATCTTCGGGCTCGCCACAGATGAGCGGGCCGTCTCGGTGGTCCTCGGGGCGATCAACGTGGGGCTCTGCTGGTGGGCGATGGGTCGCCTGCCCGTCGGACAGCCGGTGCGCCTGACGGTGACGATCTTCTTCGGTTTCGGCACCGTGGCCTGGTACGCGGCCGGGTTCGGAACCACGTGGTTCTTCGCCCATGTCGTGGCCCTCGTCCCGGCGCTCCTCGCGGTGGGCATCGCGCTCGGCGGAGACCGCTCGTTCGTCGAGGATGCCGAGCCCGCGACGGCGGGGGGCGCCGCCGCGAGAATGGACCCCGGAGAGCCGGGGGAGCGGCTGACCTGGGTGCTCAGCGGCGCGGTCCGTGGCGCGCTGGGGGAGCTGCGAGCAGGCGTCGGCAGCCCCGGCACACTTGTCGATCGCCGCCAGTTCGCAGCCGGCCTGCTGTTCGGCCTCGCCTGCACCGCGCGACTGACGATGGTCTTCGGGGCCCCGTTCTTCATGTTCGTTGGCAGCGGCGGCTCGCTGGCCCGGCGCGCGGTCTCCGCCGGCCTTGGCGCGATCATCCCGGTCGGCCTGCTTCTCGCCTACAACGTCGTGACCACGGGCCAGCTCTTCCATCCGGGCTACGAGTACCTGTACATGCTCGAGGCAAACGGCTACGCGGCACTCGGCTACAACCCTGCGTGGAGCCTGGAGGACCTGCGCTACGTGCCCCAGAACCTCGGTGTCATGCTGCTCTCGACGCCGGCGATCCTGCCCGGCCAGGTGCCCGCGGGTCTCGGTGGAGGCAGCCTCCTGTGCACGGATCCGGGCGCCGTCCGTGGCCTGTTCGACCCCGCATGCCCGATCGCGCTCCCGCGCGACATCGGCATGAGCCTGATTCTGACCAGCCCGGCGTACCTGCTCGCGCTGCCCGCCCTTCGCCGGATGGGCCGGTCCAGGCTCGTTGCCGGCTCGGCCCTCGCCGTGTTCGCGATCGCGTTCGTGAACCTCATGCACTTCAGCCAGGGCTGGGTCCAGTTCGGCTACCGGTTCAGCAACGACTTCGTGGTGTTCGCGCTCCCGCTCGTCGCGCTCGGGATGGCGCGGCGGGGCGGTGTCGGTCTGCTCGCGCGTGGCTCGTGGGCCTGTCCGTGGCGATCAACTTCTGGGGCGTGACCTGGGGCAACCTGCTCGGATGGTGACGCTCGGTTCGGCGGGCCGTCGGTATCGCTTCGGCGCCGGGCGTCGGTTGGTCTGGGTGCTGCCACCGCTCGCGGTGGCAGTGATCGTCATCCTGGTCATCGGGCCGGGCCTCATGCCGGATGTCGGCTTCTGGGACACGGCCGAATTCCAGACGGTCCTGCCGATCATGGGCACCGCCCACCCGACCGGCTACCCGACGTACGTCCTGCTCGGGTTCGTCGCGAACCTGCTCCTCGCCCCGCTCGGAGAGGAGGCGTTCCGGATCAACGTCCTGTCGCTGTTGTGCGTGGCCGTTGCGGCCGCGCTGACCGTCCGCCTCGTCGCCCGGCTGACGGGCGTCCTGCCGGTCGCAATGGCGGCCGGCCTGGGGGTGGCCCTGGCCCCATACACCTGGCGGCTCGCGACCCACGCTGACCCACACACCCTGCATCTGGCCCTGGTGGCCATCCTGCTTGTCCTCCTCGTCCGCTGGGAGGGGGCGCTTCGCGCCCGCGAGGCGACGGCCGATCGCTGGCTGGTCGGCGCAGCCGTCGTCTTCGGGCTTTCGGTGGGCAACCATTCGCTCACGCTGCTCCTGGCGCTCCCGGTGGGTCTGTATGTCCTGAGCGTCCAGCCCCGCATCCTCGTCCGGCCGCGGTTCGTTGCCGTGTGCGCGCTCGCGCTCATCGGCGCACTCGTGGCGGTCTACCTGGAGCTGCCGCTCCGGGCCGGGCCGTTCCGCGCTCCGCTTGTATACGCCGCGCCCGACACCTGGGACGGGTTCTGGTACGTCGCCCTGGCCGAACAGTTCCGCGGTTCGCTCAACGACCCGCTCGGCGAGCTGCCGCGGAAGGTCGGCGAGCTGTCTGGCCTGGCAGTCGCCCAATTCGGGATCCTCGCGCCGCTCATCCCCGTCGGCCTACTGGCGACCACGCTCCGCAACTGGCGCTACGCGCTGCTGACCGGCTCCGCGATGGTGATCACCCTGGCCTTCAACGCCTCGTATTCGAATGCCGACATCAGCCGCTACTACCTGGGGCCCTCCCTGTGGGCGTGGACGTGGCTGGCCGTCTTCGCCGCGATGATCGTCGAGCAGCTCGGTGGAGCGGTCGGCGCGGGCGAGCCGGCCGGCGACGCTCACGGCGAAGCCGGGACCACCCCCGCAGGGTCCGGATCGGCGCTCCCGGGCGGCCCCGGTGGGGCGACGGTCCGAGCGTTCGTCGCCGGGGTGATTGCCCTGGCGCTCCTGGTGCCGACCGCGGCCGACTTCTCGCTCCGCGCGCAGCAGGCCGACCTGAGTCACGATACGGCTGCGCGCCGGTGGGTCACCGCGGCGCTGGCAGAGATCGAGGCCGACGCCGTGGTCGTGAGTTGGTGGAGCACATCCACCGTGCTCTGGTACGCACGATACGTGGACGGCCTGCGGCCGGACCTCACGATCATCGACGATCGGACGCGCCTGGATCTTGACTACGGAGAAGCGACGGACGTGATCGCCCGGTTCCTCGGCAGCCGCCCCGTCTACGTGATTCGCGCGAATGACTACGACCTCGGTCTCGTCCGCGCGCTGTATGACCTGGAGCCGCTCGCCGGCGAGTTCGCCGGCGATGTCTACCGCGTCCTCGGCCGGCGAGGGTCCGACGGATGAACGGCTCGACCCGTGTTCCGGCGCTGTCCTATTTCTTCCCGGCGCACAACGAGGCGGCCAACCTGCGTGAGCTCGTCGAGGAGGCACTCGCGACGCTTCCCGACCTCGCTGAGACGTTTGAGGTGGTGATCGTCGACGACGGGTCACGGGACTCGACACCGCAGATCGCCGACGAGCTGGCCGCGGCCAATTCGCGAGTGCGTGTCGTCCATCACTCGAAGAATCTCGGCTACGGGGCGGCGCTCCGATCCGGCTTTGCTGCCGCGCGCCACGACCTGCTGGCATTCACCGACGGGGACCGCCAGTTCCGGGTCGCCGACCTCGGTCGCCTCATCGCGCAGTATCAGGCCGGCGCGTCCGATGTCGTCGTCGGCTACCGGATCAAGCGCGCGGATCCGCTCGTCCGGAGGCTCTACGCGAAGGCCTACCGGCTCGCCAACCGGATCTTCTTCGGTCTCCGGATCACCGATGTGGACTGTGCCTGCAAGCTCTTTCGGCGAGGTGCCCTCACCGACGTCAACG
Source organism: uncultured Chloroflexia bacterium (assembly GCA_963697415.1). GTDB lineage: Bacteria > Chloroflexota > Limnocylindria > Limnocylindrales > CSP1-4 > UBA5189. The sequence continues at coordinate 965,703 of CAVONW010000003.1, read as the reverse complement.
TGGAGTCGGGCGGGGCCTTCTTCTCGGCCGAGCTCCTCATCAAACTGCGTGCGTCCGGACGTCGGGTCACGGAGGTCGGCGTCCCGCACTATGCCCGGACGGCCGGGTCGGCGACCGGCGCGAAGCCCGAGGTCGTGTTCCGCGCGATGCGTGACTTCTGGCAGCTGCGCCTGCGCCTGTGGGCGGCGCCGGGCCGCGCGCTCGGGCGCGGGCAGCCGATTCTGCCGAAGGGCTGAGGTCGGGCCGCCCTCGTCGAGAATTCGTCTGCGGGTTCGGCGCGGCCGGCCGGTTCAGGCCGAGCTGCGGCCGCCCGGGTCAGGCCGAGCTGCGGCCGCCCGAGTCGCCCGGACCGGACTCCTTGTCCAGCGAGTTGATGAAGTCACGGAACATGTCGAGCCGTTCGTCGACGACGTCCTCGCCCAGCGATTCCAGGGGCACCTCACGCCGGTAGTCACGATCCACGATGCCGCGAGATGACCGAGTTGTTCCGGCCTCGCCGGACTGTCCGATCTCCTCCGGGTCTCCCGGGTCGGCCTCCAGGGCGGCCTGGTCGAGCACCTCGTCCGCGACCAGGATCCGGGTGTCGAACCGGACGGCCAGGGCGACGCAGTCGGACGGTCGGGCGTCGAGCTCGAGGATCTGCCCGTTGTGCTCGAGGAAGAGGCGGGCGTGGTATGTCTCATCGGCGAGCTCGCCGATGACGATCCGGTCGAGCCGAACACCGAGGCCGATCAGGGCCGCGGCAAACAGGTCATGCGTGAGTGGGCGCTCGGCGGACAGGCCCTGGAGCTTCATCGCGATGGCACTCGCTTCCCACGCCCCGATCCAGATCGGGAGGTAGCGCTCGCGCTCCGCGTCCTTGAGGATGACGACGTGGCGGTTGGAGAGCATGTGGACGCGGACGCTCTCCACCACCATCTCGACGAGCCGGCCCATGGGGGGATTATCCACGACCCGCTGCCGGCGGACGCCCGAGGCTCCGCACCAGCACGCCCACGAGCGTCCCGGCCACGAACCCGCCGATGTGCGCGAAGAAGGCCACGCCACCCCGGGCGGTGGCTCCCCCCAGGCTGGCCACGCCGTCCAGGAGCTGCAGGCCGAACCACAGCCCGAGGATGATGAGGGCGGGCACCCGCACGAGCTGGACGAAGACCCCGAGGAAGACGAGTGTGGTGATCCGGGCGGACGGGTACAGGACGATGTACGCCCCGAGCGTCGCCGCGATGGCGCCCGAGGCCCCGACGAGCGGCACGTCGGACGTGGGATCGATCCAGACCTGCGCCAGCGCCGCGATCGCGCCCGACGCCAGGTAGAAGACCAGGAACGGCAACCGCCCAAGGCGATCCTCGATGTTGTTGCCGAAGATCCACAGGAACAGCATGTTGCCCAGCAGATGCGTCCAGCCGGCGTGAAGGAAGAGGCTGCCGAGGACGCCGGCGGCGGCGGCGACGGGTCTCCGGTCCCGTTGAGCGCGTCGGCGATACGGTTCGGCAGGGCGCCCCATTGACGGAAGAGCCGGTCGAGGGCGGCGGCGCCTTCCGGGCCGCCGGAAACAGCGAGCTCCACCCAGAAGACGGCCAGGCACAGCCCGATGAGCGCAAGGGTCACCATAGGCAGGCGTCGCGTCGGGTTCGCGTCGCGGAGCGGGATCATCCCGGCGTCACGGGTCGGTGGCGGGCGCGGCTACCGGCCGAGCGGGCCGATCACACCGGTCACGGTGCCGCAGACGTGCCCGTGGAGGGGGAGGCCGCGCCCGGCGAGCCCGAGGCCCCCGGCGAGCCCGAGGCCCCCGGTGCGCTGGTAGCAGGCTCCAGGACGGCGCGGTGCAGGCCCGTCGCCGTGATCCACACGATCACATCCGGCGCGTCGGCGACCCCCGGCTCCACGTACCAGCCGCGCGCGTCCGCCCAGAGCTTGCTGCCGACGTCCAGACGGTACTGCTCGAGATATGCGCCGCTGGGCTTGACGAACGCGACGACCCGGGAGTTCGATGGATCGTAGCCGTAGAGCCGCCCGGCGCGTCGGTCTGATCCAGACGTTACCGAGGTGAACGACGGCGCGGCGCGGAGGCTCGTGTCCGGGAGAGGCGCGGCCTGCCAGCCCTCGGTCGTGCCGCTCACCACGCGCCGGATGGCGCCGCTGTCGGTGATCCAGATGTCGCCGTCGATGTACAGGCTCGTCACCCCGTCGACCGGACGGGGCGTGGTCAATCGCTTCGAGGGCGCTGCCGGGAATCCGCTCCCGTCCGCGGCCGGTGCGTAGGCGAGGATCTCCTGCTCGGAGGGATCGACGATGTAGAAGTTGTACAGGCCGGCGTTTGCATCGCGCAGGAACGTCCCGACGGCCAGGAGATCGTCGCCCCATTCGGCGGCGCCGGTGACCTTGACCTTCGTCGTTGTGCCCTTGCCCGTGTCGTCGGCCGGTCGCCAGCGCCACAGGACGTTCTTCGTGTCGAGGATCAGGAGGTCGGGCCCGCCCGCGGTCATGAGATGCGGGACGGCCTCGGTCGAACCGGCGGCCTTGGTGCCATCCCGGAAGATCGCGACGGCCGTCCGCTCGGCGAGATCGATCCGGTAGACCGTGGCGCTCCCCGCGTCGAGGATGTAGGGCGCCCCGTCGGGCCCACGAACGAGACTCGTCAGGTCGGCGGCCGCATCGACCGGGAACGTGAACAGGTCGATCGGTGCGACCTCGACCACGCCGTACAGCTTGTCCAGGCCGGCCACGGCCTGGACACGGAGCGGGGCGATCGTCGCCACCCTGATCCCGGCGGTCTGTGCGCGATCGAGCTGGACGAGCGTGTCGGCCAGGAGCTGCTCTGCGGTCTTCGGATCGTTGCCGACGAGGTCGACGCCAAGCCCGAACACTCGGTCCAGGTTCTGGCGGGCCTGCTCGAGCGCCAGCTGGCCAGCCTCCGCCGAGGCAACGACCGCAGCGGGCGACTCACGGCCACCCAGGAGGGAGACGCCGATCCCGAGCGACCCTGCTACGACGACGAGGGCGAGCACCGCGACCGCGGCGCGTCGCTGCGTCTCTCGACGGGCGCCCATCGGTGTGATCCGGCGTGCCGCCGGCGCCCGTGCCGGCATGGCGTCCTGTACCCGGCCGATGATTCGTCCCAGCGCACCGCCGGCGGCCATCCGCGCTCGTCGGGCGCCGGCCTGGGCCGCGGCCACGCCACCACTGACGGTATCCGCGAGGGGGATCGGCGAGCGGTCCGGCGCTCCCGCGAGAGGCTCGGGCGGCTTGACCGCGACCAGTGTCCGGCCCGACTTCACGGCTGCGATCTCGGCGACCTCCAGCACGAGCGCACCGTCGCTCCCCGCTCCCCCGGCCTCGGTGAACCGGTGATGAAGGTGTTCGATCGCCGGTTGCGGATGGAGGGTGACGAGCGCGTCCTTGAGCGCGTCCGGGCCGAGCCGCGACATGACGTTCGGCGAGACGAGGGCGAGCTGGTCGCCGACCCCGATCTCGCCGCGCCAGACATCGGGCTCCAGGTCGACCGCAGGGAGGCCGCGATCCCGGTGGGGGTCTGGAAGTGTGCTCAGCCGCGCCCCGCGGCTCAGGTACGCCTCGGCGGGGCCCACAGTGGCAACGTACAGCTCATGGTCGCGCACGACGATGATGGCGACGCCGATCGGGGCGGAGCCCACCGTGCCGGACCCCACCGTGCCGGACCCGGCGCCGGCTCCGGCGAGCGCGGCGAGCGCGGATCGCTCTCGAGCATGGGTCAGCCGCTTGTTCGCCGCGAGGATGGCCTTGATCAGACAGACCCGGATCCCCGCCGACTCGTCGTAGTAGTACTCGTGCCGGATCACCTCGGCCACAAGCCGGGTGGCCTCCCGGGCTCTGGCGCCCGGGACCATCGAGGTCACGAGCAGGTAGAGCTGACCCTTCGAGCGGGCGCGCGATCCGACCGTCGGCTCGACGACGACGACCGTGTCGGGCGAGTCGGGGAGGCGCTCTTGATCGGCGAGAACGCCGAGCTTCATCTGGAACCGGGGGGCCATACGAGCCTCTGCCAGGGTCTGGGCGGTGGCCGGGGCGGGATTATCGCACGAGAGCCGCGGGGGTCAGCCTCCCCGAGACGGTTTGCGCCCTCGAACGGTGACGCGAAGCTCGGAGATGGGCGCGCCGGCCGGCGCCGTCCGGAACGCGGCGACCAGCTGCCGGCTGTGCAGGTGCAGTTCCTGGGCCACGATCGGGGCGTCCGCCTCGACGACGAGCACGTCACCCTCCACGCGAATGGCGCGGCAGGCCCCGTGGGCCGCCGGGGCCTGCTCGGCCACGATCGCGTCAAAGGTCGCCACGGCGCGCGCCCGCCGAAGCTCGTCGGCCAGGCCCAGTTGCGAAGCCGCGGCCGGGATCAGGTCGCCGATGCGAAGCATGGGCCCACGGCGCCGGCGTTCCGGTTCGTCGCTCATGAGGGCGTCGCCCGAGTCGGTCCGTGGAGTGTCGCGCCCGGCACGGAGCCGTCGCCGCCGGCCGCGCCGGCAGTCTGGCCGCCGGCTGCAGCCACCCGCCACGTGTCGGCGATGGCCAGCAGCGCAGGATCCAGGTCGTGCAGGGTCGTTGTGGTCACGAACGCCTGGGGCAGGGCGGCGATCCGCCGAACCAGGTGGGACCGGCGTTCGGGATCCAGCTCGGAGAAGACGTCGTCGAGCAGGAGGAGCGGCGTCCGGCTATCCAGCGCCGTGAAGAGGTCCAGCTCCGCGAGCTTGAAGGCCAGGATGGCCGTCCGCTGTTGGCCTCGCGATGCGAAGCCGGCCAGGTCGCGGTCGTCCAGCACGAAGGCGAGGTCGTCGCGATGGGGACCAACGAGCGTAGTTCCGTTCCAGGCTTCCTTCTCGGCTGTCTCCTCCAGGCGGCGCTCGAGCGCGTCACGCGGAGCTTCTCCCGCTCGGATCGAGGCGTTGGTCTCGTATCGCAGGCCCAGGGCCGCCTGGGCCGCCTCGTCCGGGGCGATCTCCGCGTGCGCGGACGCGAGCGGACCGGCGAGCTCGTCGAGGACGAGCAGGCGCGTGGCTACGACCTCGCCCCCGGCATCGAGGAACGGCTTGTCCCAGTACCGGAGCTCCGAGCGGTCGGCGGTCTCCTCCCGGATGGCACGGAGCAGGCCGTTGCGCTGCTGGAGGGCGCGCGCGTAGGTCGACAGCGCGGGGCCGTAGGCCGGGAACCGGCCGGCCGCGATCCGGTCCAGGGCCGTCCGCCGGAGCGTCGGAGAGCCGGCGATGAGAAGCATCTCCTCCGGCGCGAAGACGACAACCCGCAGGGCTCCGGCCAGGGACGACGGTCGGCGCGGTACGCCGTTAACGAGGATCCGCTTGCGGCCGCCGCTGCTGGCCGTGGCACTGCCGGCCCGGACCAGGGCCACCTCCAGCGTCTCGGCCCCCGCGACGCCCTCGACGCGTGCGACGTCCGCGCCCCAGCGAATCAGCTCGGCGTCCGTCGTCGTGCGGTGCGAGTGGCCCCAGGCGAGCAGGACGATGGCCTCGAGCAGGCTGGTCTTGCCGGCTGCGTTGGGGCCCCACAGGAGTTGAGGCCCCGCCCCGAAGCTGGCTTCGAGCGCGCTGTACCCGCGCAGGTCGGCCAGCCGGATCGACGTGAGCGTGGCGGCCTCTAGGAGGTCGTGCGGACGGGCATGACAACGTGGACATACTGGTCGTCGCCGATCGGCTTGAAGACACCGGGCGCCAGCGGCCCCTGGAGCTCGAGGGCGAACTGTTCGGCGTTGACGTTGGTGAGCACATCCGCGAGGTACTTCGCATTGAAGGCGATCGTCGTGCCGTCGCCCTCGACGCTCGCTTCCACCTGGCCGACGTGATCGCCGATCTCGGCGTTCGCGGAGACGGTGATTCCCGCCTCGTCGTTGACGCCGATCTGGAGCTTGACGATGTTCGCCGACTCGTGGGCGATGAGGGCCGCCGGCCGGACCGCGCGCAGCAGCTCCTCGCGGTCGAGGATGGCCCGCGTTGTGTGCGCCTGCGGCATCACCGACTGGTAGTTCGGGAACTGCCCGTCGATGAGCCGGCTGACCAGATCGACGCCCTCGAGATGGAACAGGATCTGGTTGCGGGCCTGGGCGAGAACGATCTCAACCGGCGCGTCGCTGTCGGCGAGGACCCGCATCAACTCACTCAGGGCGCGAGCCGGCACGACCACGCTCGTGTCGGCCACGGAATCGAGGACCGGGATGGTCTTGACCGCGATCCGGTAGTTGTCGGCAGCAGCCAGCGTCAGTGTTTCGCCCTCGAACCGACACAGCACGCCCGTCAGGATCGGCCGAGCCTCATCGGTGGCGGCGGCGAAGGCGGTCTCTGCGAGGGCCTGGCGGAGGACATTCTGGGCGATCCGCGTCGTCGGCCGCTCGCCGGTCGTCTGGATTGCCGGGAACTCCTCGGCATCGATGCCCTTCAGGTGTGACTCGAACCGTCCGCATCGGAGGTCGAGAGTTTCCCCCGCGCCGAGCTCAAGGTCGATCCGGTCGCCGCCCTGAAGCGAGTTGACCAGGTCGGTCAGGAGCTTGGCCGGAACCGTGGTCGCCCCATCCGACTCGATCTTGCCCGGAACCCAGTAGGTGATGCCGATCTCAAGATTCGTCGCCGTGAGCTTCAGGCCGGCGTCCTCGGTCCGAAGCAGGACGTTGGCGAGGACGGGCAGTGTGCTGCGCGTCGAGACGGCGCGACTGACCACGGACAGGCCGCGCGCCAGGTTCTCCTGCATGACCGAGAGCTTCACGTCGAGTCCACTCCACAGCGGGTGCGTTGACGAGCAATCCAGATGGTACTGGTGCGTCGGTTCTGGTGGGCGGAGGCAGCGCTCGCCGGGCGCCTCCTTTGGGTCGCGCGAGCTGGTGTCACGGGCCGCGCGGCCAACCCCGCCCCGGGACAATTCCTCGAGTGTGTATCTTCCCTCATTCTCCGAAGACCGTCACCGTCATCATCATGGTGTGGACGCGGTGGACGGCTACGCTCCGCCCCGATCAACGGTCCCGTGCGCAACCCGGCGAGGTGGGTGGATTCCGCCGTCCAGAAGGTGCGTACCTCCGGCGTTCGCCCGGCTCGACTGTGGATGACGAAACTCGACGTCGGTGAGCTGGGCGATTCCGTCCACGTTGCTGGCCAGTCCATCCGCGCGGCGGCGGCCGCAGCCAACGCCGGGGGCGGGATTCTCCACGGGACCGCGCCGGCCTGTCCACAGACGAGCGCAGGGCAGCGCCGCGGACCGGGAGGCGGATAACGGGGGCGCATCAGGCCGGAGCCCGATCACTCGGAGTAGATCAACTCCCTGACGGCCGAGATCTCGCGCCGGAGCTCGTCATTGGCCCCAGTCTCACGGGTGATCTTGTCGCAGGCGTGGAGCACGGTCGAGTGGTCTCGCCCGCCGAGTTCCGCCCCGATCCGGAGCAGGGAGACGTCCGTCTCCGCGCGCATCAGGAACATGGCGATCTGGCGCGGCATGACGATCGCCTTGTCGCGCTTCTGGCCCTTGAGCGCGTCCAGCCCCACGCCGTAGTAGTCGGACACCGCCTTGACGATCCGCTCGGGCGTGATCTGGCGCTTCTTGGGGTTGTACAGGACGTTCGACAGAACCGCCTGCGCCAGCTCGATCGAGATCGGCATCGCGCCCATCGAGGCATAGGCCACGATCCGGTTGAGGGCACCCTCGAGCTCGCGGATATTGCTCACAACCTTGCGGGCGATGAATTCCATGACATCCGAGGTGATCGGGACCGCGCCCTCCTCGGCCTTCGCCCGGAGGATCGCGATCCGGGTCTCGAGGTCCGGGGCGGTCAGGTCGGCGATCAGGCCCCACTCGAACCGGCTCCGGAGCCGTTCCTCAAGCGTGAGGATCCCCTTCGGTGGCCGGTCCGAGCTCAGGACGATCTGCTTGCCGTCCTCGTGGATCGTGTTGAACGTGTGGAAGAACTCCTCCTGGGTCCGTTCCTTGTCCGCGATGAACTGGATGTCGTCGATGAGAAGGAGGTCGATCCGCCGGTAGCGCGCCCGGAAGTCGTCGATCTTGCCCTGCTGGATCGACGTGATGAACTCGTTGGTGAACTTCTCGGAGGTCGCGTAGACGACGCGCTTCCGAGGAAACTTCGCCATGACCTGGTTGCCGATGGCATGCATCAGGTGTGTCTTGCCCAGGCCTACCCCGCCGTAAAGGAATAGCGGGTTGTAGGCGTGGCCCGGGCGCTCTGCCACGGACAGCGAAGCCGCGTGGGCGAGACGGTTGGCGGAGCCCACGATGAAGTTGCCGAACGTGTAGCGCGGGTTGAGGTTCGTCGCGCCGCCCTCGCCGCCGATGCGGGTAGCCTCCACGCGGACGTGCTGCGAGCTGGGAGTGGCGACCGGGCGTTCCGGGAGAACCGGCGCGGCAGGCCCATCCTCCTCGGAGGCCACATCCGGGGCGGTTCCGACCACGAACTCGACCTGGACGCTGTAGCCCACGATGCGGGCCAGGGTCTGGGAGATCAGGGAGCGGTAGCGGCTTTCCAGCCAATCCTTCGCGAACCCGTTGGGCACGGCGATGCGGAACAGGTTGTCGGCGACATCGACGAGCGTCGTGTCGCGGAGCCAGGTTTCGAAGTTCGCCGGTGAGAGCGAAACCTGAAGTTCCCCAAGGGCAGCGCGCCAGACCTGCTTCGCATCCATTCGTCGATGACGGCTCTCTGTTGGTGGTTGCGATGGACGGGCGTCCGAGACACGCCTCAGGAGGCCAGATCGGAGCGCCGCTGGGGGGTAATGCCGAGTCGTCGGAAGCCGGCCTCCCGGCCAGATCCGGTCCCTTCACCCGGACCGCGAAACGAGCGGCCGAGGTGGCGAGGGTTTCGAAAGATAGCACCGCACCCGGGGGCCCGCAAGGCGAATCCGCGATACTCCATGGGAGTATCGCCTCATGGCCTGAGCGCAGACCCAACCCAGCGAGTATGCTGCCTGCCCGGTCACCTCGAGCCGGACCAGGTCGGCCGGAGGGACCGGTCCTCGCGCGGGCGCCCGCGCAGCCAGGTCCACCGATGTTTGACACTCCTTCCGGGGCCGTCCTATCATCCCTCGGACGACGAACGCGCCATGCGCCGATGGGCGCTCGGCGCGTTTATGTGCCTCTAGGGGTCATGACAGACCACGAAAGCCCCGAGGCCTGATGGAGAGGATCCCGCGCAGTCCCGATGAAGCAGACCTACCAGCCCAAGAAGCGACATCGCGCCAAGGAACACGGTTTCCGCGCCCGGATGAGGACCGCGGGCGGCCGCCGGATTCTGGCCGCGCGTCGCGTTCGCGGCCGGAAGCGCCTGACGGCCTGACGGACGAGCGCGCCCAACTTCGGTCGCGCCTCGGAATGCTCTCCCGCCCCCAGGACTTCGCGGCCCTCCAGGAGCGTGGGACCATGCGGTCCCACCCACTCCTTGCGGCCCGGATCCTGCGGACCGACCTCGAGACGACAAGGTTCGGCATGGCGACCGGTCGAGTCCTCGGCTCGGCCGTCGTACGAAACCGCGTCAGGCGACGCATTCGCGAGGCACTGAGGGCTCTGGGGCCGTCCATCCAGCCGGGCTGGGACGTTCTCCTCGTCGCCAGGCCGGCGCTTGTTGGCGCCGACTACGAGACACTGGTCAAGACGCTCCGAGGACAACTTGCTCGCGGCGGCGTCCTGGAAGGGAGCAACAGGTGAAGCGTATCGGCATCGGGTTGATCCACCTGTACCGATTCCTGTTCGCATGGCTCCCGTCATCATGCCGGTACGAACCCTCCTGCTCGCGCTACACGGAGCAGGCGATCGAACGTTACGGCCTCCTCCGGGGCGGCTGGATGGGGGCTCGCCGGATCGCGAGCTGTCATCCCGGCAATCCCGGCGGCTACGACCCCGTCCGCTGAGCGAAGGACCATGAATTGACCCTCCCCATGCGGCTGACCCGCTTCGCCCCGGCGCTCGGCATCGCGCTCGTGGTGCTCCTTGTTGCCGCCTGCGCCCCTGGCGAATCGCCCAGTCTGGCCCCAGGCGTGACCGCTCCACCAACGGAGACGCCGCCGGCCGGTATCGCGCTCAGTCCGGCCCAGCCGGACAATCCGCTCGGCCTGCTCGCCTGGCTGTTCACCCCGATCTTTCAGGTCTTCTTCATCACCCTGACGCTGTTCGACCGGGCGACCGGCAACATCGCCGTGGCCATCGTCCTCATGACCATCCTGATCAAGATTGTCCTCATCCCGATCTTCCGCCGCCAGATCGTCTCGACGCGACGGATGCAGCTGATCGGGCCCGAAGTCAAGGAGATCCAGCGCCGCTTCAAGGGCGACCGGATGAAGATCCAGCAGGCAACGGCCTCCCTGTACAAGGAGCGCGGCGTCTCGCCCACAGGCTGCCTCCCGGCGTTCCTGCAGATGCTACTCCTGATCCCTCTCTACTCGGTCTTCAGCCAGGGGCTCCAGAACTACAACCCACAGAAGATGCTGGATCTCTTCGGCTTCCGGATCCTTGACCTCGGCTGCGATGCCGCCCCGGTCTTCGGGCCTCTCGGCCACGTCCTCAACCCGTGCCTCAACCCGGTCGCCTTCGGGGTTGATTGGGGCGTCCCGGAGGTCTTCATCGGGACGGCCGGCTCGCTCTTCTCCGGCCTGAGCATCCTGGCCGTGATCTCGTCGCTCGTGCAGCTGGTTGCGTCACGCATGATGATGCCGGCACCGAACGCCGCGACCGCGGACGACCAGAACGTCAAGATGCAGCGCCAGATGGCCATCTTCCTGCCGTTCATCTCGCTGATCTACGGCAGCATCCTGCCGGCCGGCCTGTTCCTGTACTGGATCGTCTCGACGGTCTTCTCCATCGTCCAGCAGTACCTCATCATGGGCTGGGGTGGGATGTTCCCGATCTTCGGCTGGACCCCCGGCTTCGCCGTGGGACATGAGCCGCGCTTCCCGGTCGCCGCACCCACGGCGCCGAATACCCTGCGCGATGCGGGAACACCCGCCAAACCAACAACCGAGCGGTCGAGGCTCGACCGGTCCGCGTCTGCGGCGGCAACCGTCCGCCAGCGCGGCCGACAGGGCCGACGAGGGAGACGACGATGAACCTGAGGACCCAGACGTCATGAGTGCCTACCGTGAGTTCACCGGCAAGACCGTCGAGGAGGCGCTGCGCCTCGCTCGCGAGGCGTTCACAGCGGGCCTGGACGATCTCGACTTCGAGATCCTGACGCCCGGCAGCCGCGGTGTTCTGGGGATGGGTGCGGAACCCGCCCGGATCCTGGCGGCGCCGCGATCCGAGCTCGGCGGTGCGGCTCCCAAGCGGGATGCCGCGGCCGCGCGACCTCTGCCGCCGCCCGCCCGGGAGGACCACGGTGACCGGCGGCCCCCCGACCGGGACCGCGATCGTGGGCCTCGCCGAGACGACCGAGGCGATCGACCACACTCCGATGACCGCGGCCCGCGCCGCGAGCCCGGACCCACTGAAGCCCCGGCCCCTCCGCCCGCCCGCGAGGGTCAGGGCGAACGCGGTGATCGAGGTGATCGACCGCGCTCCGATCGGGACCGCGACCGGGGGCCTCGCCGCGATGACCGAGGCGGCCGAGCGCGCCGCGATGATCGTGCCGATCGAGGCCCGCGTCGCGGGCCGGAGCTCACGGACCACGAGACGGCCGAGGTAAACGCACTCCGCGGATCCATCGCCGCCGAGCGCGCCGAGCTGGAGGCCGCCGAGGCGTCGCCTGAGGCGCTCGCCGCCGGCAAGGTGATCCTCGAGAAGCTGCTTGGCCACATGGGCTTCGACGTCACCGTCAGCGTGGAGGCCTCCGAGACCAGCCGGCTCAACGTTACCGGCGAGGGCGACGAACGAGAAGCCCTGGGCGCACTCATCGGCCGCAAGGGCGAGCGACTCAGTGCGCTCCAGCACATCGTCAATCTCATGCTCTCGCGCGAGATGGGCGCCTGGACCCGAATCCTCGTGGACGTTGAGGACTACCGGGGCCGCCGCGAGCGCCAGCTCCGGGAGATCGCCGATCGTGCGGCGCAGCGGGTCATCGAGACCGGAAAGATGCTCCAGCTGGAGCCGATGCCCGCCCTTGAGCGTCGCTGGGTCCACCTGGCGCTCCGAAATCACCCCGATGTCGCGACCCAGTCGATCGGCGAGGAACCGAACCGCCGGATCATCGTCCTGCCGCGCGCGGGCTGACCAAGGACTGCCGGGGCAGGGCCGTTTGGGCGGAGCGGTTAGGATGACGCATCCGTCACGCTTCCCGGGCGGTCCGCGTCATCCCGTCACCTTGGGGCTGCCCGGGCTGGTTGGCAGGGGCTCGGCCACTTCGCGGGGATGATCGAACGCATGGACGAACAGCTGGAACCCGGCACAGACCCGGAGGCCACGGCTCCTGAAGCCGCGGTCCCGGAGGCCGTGGTCCCGGAAGTCGCTGCTCCCGAAGTCGCTGCTCCCGAAGCCACGGCTCCCGAAACCCCGGTTCATGACGAGCCGGTACCGGAGGAGGTGCCGCCTCCTCCAGAGATCGAGGCTCCGGCGCCCGGCGCCGCCTCACCGGGTCCAATCCGCTCACGGCGAGTCGTGACCCGGTTCATGATCGCCTTCACGTTCGGGTTGCTGGCCGTGCTCACGATCTCGGCCGGTGCCCTCGCTGCGTACGAGTCCGCCAATACCGGACGAATCCTGCCCGGCGTCCACGCTGGATCCGTCGACCTGTCCGGCCTCACGCCGGCCGCAGCCAGCGCTCGGCTGCGCGAAGCCTTCAAGTCGCTCGAGGCCGGTGAGCTCGTCCTGAGTGGTGCGGGCACAGAGCGCAGGGTCACGTACGAGGATCTCGGTCGGCGCGTGGACTTCGACGCGGTCGTGGCCCGAGCCGTGGAGATCGGCCGCGGCGGCCCCGTCCTCGAGCGGATCGCCTCGAACGTCCGGATCTACGCTCGTGGCGCCCAGGTCGGCCCGATCGTTACCCTCGAGCGCGCCGCGGTGCGCTTCGAGGTCGCTGCGCTGGCCGCCGCCATCGACCTGACGCCGAGCGACGCCAGCGTGATGGTCGGCGACGCCGGCTTCGTGCTGACGCCCGGCATCGACGGCCGCCAATCTGACATCGATGCGGCCCTCGAGGCCGCGATGACGCTCCTGGCCGACGCAGACGCACCGCCCCTGGTTCGGGTGGACCTGCCGACCACGGTCGTCGAGCCGGGCGTGACCACCGACGAGGCCGCGGCCGCCAGGGACGCCGCGGATCGGATCGCCGTTGACATCGACCTCCTGGACGGCGCTGAGACCCGGACGATCTCCGGCACCGAGCTCCGGGGCTGGATCTCCTTTGCAGCGATGGCCGACGGCGGGTACGGCCCGGTGGTCGCGCAGGAAGGCCTCGAATCGGCTCTCAACCTGATCGCCGATGACGTTGCCGTCGCCCCGGTCGACGCGAAATTCCTGTTCGCCGACAACCAGGAGGTCGTCGGCGTAGCGGACGCGAAGAACGGTCGAGCGCTGGACGTTCCCGCGACCATTGCCTCGCTGGCCAGGCTCATCGAGCAGCGCGTCGCAGGCCTCAGTGTCTCGCGCGTGGCCATCGCCACGATCACGGTGGAGCCGGAACTGACGACCGCCGAGGCCACCCAGACCGCGCCGCTCATGAAGCCGATCTCCGAGTGGACGACATACTTCCCGATCGGGATCAAGAACGGCGGCGGCGTAAACATCTGGATCCCGGCCCGCGAGATCGACGGCCAGGTTGTCCTGCCGGGTCAGTGGTTCGACTTCTGGGAGGCGATCGGTCCGGTGACGCGGGAGAACGGCTACAAGGATGGCGGGGCCATCATCAACGGCAAGACCGAGCCGCAGGGCGCCCTCGCCGGCGGAATCTGCTCGACATCCACGACGCTTTTCAATGCCGCTCTCCGCGCGGGTCTTGAAATGGGCGCCCGGCGGAACCATTACTACTACATCGATCGGTACCCGCTCGGGCTGGACGCGACGGTCTTCCAGAGCAGCTCCGGGTCCGTCCAGACGATGTCCTTCCGAAACGACACGGACAACCCGATCCTCATCCGCGGAACCGGCTGGAAGGTCGGGAGCAAGGGCTACGTCAAGTTCGTGCTGTGGTCCGTGCCGACAGGCCGAGGCGTGGACTTCTCGACGCCGATCGTCAAGAACATCCGGCCCGCCACCGACACGACCGTGAACACGACGGACCTTCCGCCCGGGGTCAAGGAGCGGATCGAGTATCCGGTGGACGGCAAGGACGTCTGGGTAACCCGGACCGTCACGGATTCGGCCGGGGCCGTGATCCACCAGGAGACGTACTACTCCCACTACGCACGGATCACCGGGATCCTCCAGATCGGCATTGTGCCGACCCCGACCCCGACCCCGACTCCCTGACCGACCGAGCACGATCGCTCACGCCCGGGCGAGGGGGCGCTCTCGGCGGACGCGTCAGGCGCTCGTTCTTGGCCCTCTTTCGGCCTGGCAGCCCGGGCACAGCCCGAACAACTCCAGGCGGTGGTCGTCGATCTGGTAGCCGCTGTCCGCGGCGATCCGGCTGACCACGCCCGCCAGACCCGCATCGTCGACGTCGGCCGCTCGTCCGCATCGGCCACAGACCACGTGATGGTGATGCGCGGCGGGCTCACAGGCGATGTAGGCGTGGTCCCCCGATGGCAGGTCGATCCGCTCGATCGCGCCGACCGACTCGAGGACGTCGAGGGTCCGGAAGATTGTTGCCCGCCCGAGATCGAGGCGCCGAACCGTCGCGTCGCCCACGAGATCGGCCGCCGTGAAGTGTCCGTTCCGCGCCGCGATCAGCTCGGACACGGCCCGCCGCGGGCCTGTCAGCCGATAGCCGGCACGGTCGAGTGCGGCCAGCGGCGTGTCGGGAGACTTGGAGAGGACGGCCACTCAGGAAGGATACGCGGGCCGCGGCCACGGCCGACGTGCCGCGCCTATCATCGCCACGACGCCCGAGAGACCGCAACCGTGGACCGAGTCAGCACTTTCCCGACCTTTCCCGAGCTCTTCACCGAGCGGCTCGTCCTGCGCGAGCTGACGGCCGCCGACGCCCCCTGGTATCTCGAACACTTCTCGCGCCCCGAGATCGTCACGGGTACCGGATTCCCCGCGCCGTCCGATCTCGCGGCCGCCGCGTCCGAACTCCGTGCCTACGTGCTGGACCTGTTCAAGGCCCGGAGCGGGTTTCGGTGGGGAATCGCGACCCGCGAGGACCCGAGGCTCGTTGGTTCGGCCGGGCTCTACAAGTGGGTTGACGGGCCCGCCCCGAGGCGGAACTCGGGTATGACCTCGAGCCGGGTGCGTGGGGTCGGGGATACATGCACGAGGCGCTCCTCGCGATCCTGGAGTTCGCGTTCGGGCGGATGATGCTCGAGCAAGTCGTGGCGTTGGTGCTCGCCTCGAATGAGCGTTCAGGTCGCGTGCTGGACCGGCTCGGGTTCGTCCGGGAGGCCCTGCTCCCTGCGCACGGCTCGGACGAGCACGGTGCCCTGCGCGACGAGTGGCGCTTCGTCCTGCTCGCGGAGGATTGGGCCCGTCGCGGGCTCGGGCTCGGGCTCGCCGGCGAGGCGACGTAGGCCAGGCAGGCCAGGCAGGCCAGGCAGGCCAGGCAGGCCAGGCAGGCCAGGCAGGCCAGGCAGGCCAGGCAGGCCAGGCGTGGGAATGGTGGAGATGGGGGAGAGTCGAACTCCCCGTCCAGAGCCCTTCGGCAGCAACCACTACGAGCGTGTCCGATCGTTTTCGTCAACCATCCGGGCGGGGATCGGCACTCTCCCGGTTGGTCCAGTCACGTGTCTCTAGATCGAGCTTGCTCCCGGACTACGCGACGCTCATCCGGGCTGCAGCCCCGCTGAATGACGCTTCCACGACCCACGGGACTGAGGTCGCTTCCACGCTCACCTTACCGCCTAAGCGGCGAGGGCGAGAGTCGACTGCTTGTTGGCAGTTACTTCGTTTTGCCGCCTGTTTAACGAGGCCTGACGGCACCTCGGCTCGCGTTCACTGTCAGCCAAACCCTGTCGAAACCACGCATCCCCACGGGTCCGAACGCTCGCTTGCGTCCGGCCAGAAGTCTAGCCGAGGTTGCGCGATCGGCCAACCGGCTGCGGGGCCGCAGCGCCGGCCGTTAGCTGGCCGGTGAACGCTCAGCGAGCGGTGCGACCGGCGCCCGGGTCGCCCGAGTCGTTCCCAGTGTGAACTGGACCGTCGAGCGTTCCAGACCGACCCAGCGAGCTGGGCACGCGTCGCCCTGGATCGGTTGGCGGTCCAGCCGACCGCTCACCGCGACGCCCGGGGTCGTACCGAACGCCGGGCGTTCAGCCCACCTGGGCCGGGCGCCATACCCCGCATGCCCCGCCGGCGGCGGCCCGTGGCACGCTGTACCGGGCACGCCGCGCGTGGCACGCCGGACCGGGCACGCCGGACCGGGCACGCCGGACCGGGCACGCCGTCCCCGCACCGCACGCCGTCCCCGCACCGCACGCCGTCCCCGCCGTGCCCACTACCAGATGTCGCCGACCGTGTAGCCGTCGGGGAATGGATCGTCGGGGTCGACCACGTAGGTCGCAAAGCCCGTGATCCAGGCCGACCCCGTGATGGTGGGCACGACCGCTCGGAACGGCCCGACGTCTGTCTCCTCGACGAGGTGTCCCGTGAAGGTCGTGCCGAGAATGCCCTCGTGACGGAACGGCTCGCCGAGCCCGAGCTGGCCCCTGGCGTGGAGGACGGCCATCTTCGCGGACGTGCCCGTCCCGCACGGGGATCGATCGATTGCGCCGGTCCAGGTGGAAGGCCGCTCGAAGTCGAGCTTGCCGGTCGATACGGTCACGACGTTTCGGCGCGAGTTTGCCGGGTCGTGCGGTGGCCCGGAGAGCTGCCCGATGGTGATCCCCGCGAAGCCCGGCTGCTCGGGATGGGCCACCGGCAGCTGTTCGGCCGCTGCGGCCTTGATCAGCTCCGTGATCCGGGTGATATCGCGGCCCTCGTCGGGGGTCAGTCGCAGGCCGAAACATTCCGCGTCGGCGATGACGTAGAACATGCCCCCATAGGCCACATCTACCACCACAGTCCCGAGCGTCGGGACCTCCACCACCGCGTCGAGGTGCGTCGCGAAGGCTGGCACGTTCCGGAAGGTGACGCTCCGGACCTTTCCGTCCCGGCACTCGCAGCGAAGCCGGATCAGGCCGGCCGGCGCTTCCAGGACGAGCTCCGTCACGGGCTCGACCAGCGGGACCATGCCTGTCTCCAGGAGCACCGTCGCCACGCAGATCGTGTTTGTCCCGGACATGCCGGGGTACTCGACCTGCTCCATGATCACGTAGCCCGCCGCAGCCTCCGGTCGGGTGGCCGGGAGGATCAGGTTGCAGTTGGCGGCCGGGTAGCCGCGGGGCTCGCGAAGCATGAGCCTGCGCAGGTCGTCGCCGTTGTCGCGGAGCCAGGTCATCTTCTCGAACATCGAAGCGCCCGGGACATCGAGCACTCCGTCCACGATCACGCGTCCGGGTTCGCCCGCTGCGTGGGCATCCACCGCCTGGATCGTGCGAGACAGTCGCATGGGATCTCCTACCGGCCGCGCCGCGTTTCGGCGACGTCTCGCTCCATCTGTCGGCGGGCGTCCCGCTCAGCGATGTCCCGACGCTTGTCGTGGAGCTGCTTGCCCCTCCCGAGGCCCAGTTCAAGCTTCGCCCTCCCGCGACCGGTGATGTACAGGCGAAGCGGGACGAGTGTGAGGCCCTTCGCCTTGGTCTTGCCCAGCAGCTGGTCGATCTCCGAGCGGTGCAGCAGCAGCTTTCGCTCGCGCTTCGCCTCGTGGTTGAACCGGCTGGCGCTCTCCCACGGCGCGATGTGCGCCCCGATCAGCCAGGCCTCCCCGCGATCGATGCGTGCGAACGCGTCGGACAGGTTGACCTTGCCGGCGCGGATGCTCTTGATCTCTGTCCCGAACAGGGCGATGCCCGCCTCCACGGTGTCCTCGATCGAGAACTCGTGGCGGGCCCGTCGGTTCTGGGCGATGGTGCGTTCGCCCATCGGTTGGTCACTCCTGTCGAGCGAGCATCACGTCCTCCACGGACGTGGCACTGAGGGATCGATGACGACGACGCGCCGGCCGAGGCCGCGGAGTCGCTCACATGATGATGGGCCTCGGGACGCACGAACGCCGGCCCGTGAGGGCCGGCGTTCGTCTGCAGCTTCCACCCGCTCGGAAGACCGGCTAGACGGCCATCTCCGGCGAGGTGGTGCAGCGACTGTGTTCTGACACTGCACATCACCTCCTTTCGTTCGCGGGTACCGTACTGGATGCGAACCGCCATGGCAACCGCCTGTACTCGCTAGGCGGCTCGCTGGAGCACCCCGGGCAGCGCCGCCGAACCGGACAGATAGTCGATCGCCCGGTCCAGCACCGGGTCGCTCCCGGGAGGCGTGTCCGCCGGGACCTCGACGACGATATCCGGGACCAGGCCAACCTTGTGGATCCAGCGCTTGTCGGCGGTGAGCCACTTCGCGACCGTGAGCTTCACGCCGCCGTTGTCATCGTCGAGTTCGATCCACGTCTGGACCGTGCCCTTGCCGTACGACGTCTCGCCGATGAGGGTCGCCCGTCCGGTGTCCTGGAGGGCCCCCGCCACGATCTCGCTGGCGGATGCGCTGCCCCGGTCGATGAGAACGACCACCCGGATCTCTGGATCCGTGGCCACGCCCTCGCCGAGCGACTCGGTCGGCGAGAGGCTCCCCTGGGCGTCCTCCTCCCAGAAGACCGGCCCGTCCTCGATGAACGCGCTGGCTACCGTCCGAGCGGCAGTCACGAAGCCGCCCGGGTTCCCCCTGAGGTCAACGATGATCGCGGTCTGCCCCTTGTCGAGCGCGGCCTTCACGGCGTCGACGAAGGCGGTCGCGCCGTTGTCCGAAAACCCCGTCAGGCGGATGTACGCGATGGTTGCGTCCGCGAGGTCCTTCGTGATGAGTTCACGCTGGCGGACGACATCGCGCGTGATCGCGACATCGAACGGGGCGACACTCTGGCGCTCGATCGACAGGACCACCACCGTCCCCTTCTTGCCGCGGATCCTGTCTCTGGCCTGATCCGGGGTCAGGCCGTCGAGCGTGGAACCGTCCACTCTCGCGACCACATCACCGGGCTTGAGGCCGGCCCGCAGGGCCGGGGAACCGTCGAGCGGCGCGACGATGACGAGCCGGCAGTCTGGCCCGAAGATCGCGCAGTCAACGGTCTCGCCTGCCGCGTTCACGGTGCCGATCTCGGCCCCGATGCCCTCGAATTCGCCCGAGATGTCCTGGAGACTGTTTCGGAACTCCTCCGAGGTCAGGTACGTGGAATACGGGTCGCCGACCGCTCCGACCATGCCCTTGATCGCACCCTCGATGAGGGCCTTCTGGTCAACGGGTCCCAGCACGTAGCGATCCCGGATGGCCGCATACACGTCCCAGAAGGGCTGGAACGCGGCCTCGTCGGCTGCCGGGGTGCCCGGCTGGGCCATCTGGCGCTGGCCGAGGAGGTAGCCGGAGGCGAATAGGGCCCCGCCGCTGAGGATCGCGACGAGGACAACCGCGATGCCGAGGATCAGGGCGCCCCCCGTCCCGCGACTGACCGGCCGCGCGGCAGGACCCGGGAAGTTCTCGGGCGCCAGGGGAGACGGCGGCAACGGCGGGGCGACCGGATCCGCCACAGCGGCCTCGGTCAGGTCGGGAGTGTCGCCCGCCGGGTTCGGGGGATTGTCGTCGGCCGGAGGTGGAGTATCGGACAGCATCTGCAACGGTTCCTCAGCGCGATGGATCGCGGGCGATCGGGGACGCCGGCAGGCGCACACCCGGATTCGGTTCGGGAAGCCTACACGGCCCCCGCCGATCCTACGTCCGGCGTACGGGGCGTGGACGAATCGTGGCGGAAACCGAACGGAGCCTTTGCCAGCGCTTCATGGATGCCTCGCTATCGGATCAGGTATGTCCGCACGGACACGAACGCTCCGAGTACCCCCAGCCCAACGCCCGACCCGATCACCAGGACCGCGACATCGCGCGCGATGGCCCCGACCCGGATCGGCAGGACGCGGAAGAACTCGAACATGAAGGCGCTCAACGGGTCCGCTACGGCCGCGATCGCGCCGAGCGTGATGGCGGCACCGAGGAGCCCGATCAGGGCACCCTCGAATACGAACGGCCACCGAATGAACGCGTCCGACGCGCCGACGAGGCGCATGACCTCGATTTCCTCGGCCCGCGCCACGACCGCCAGGCGGATCGTGTTGATGATGATGAACAGGACGATCGCGGCGATCACCGCGAGGATGACGATCCCGGCCGTGCGCAGGAACTCGGTGACCGCCAGGACCCGGCTGACGAGATCCGTGATGTTCTTCACCCGCTCGACCAGGGGATCGGCGCGGAGCGCGTCGGTCACCGCGGAGAACGCGCCGGGGTCGCGGAGCTTGACCTCGAGGCTGGCGTGCAGCGGGTTCGCGTCGAGGTACTTGGTGAGGTCCTCCTCGCCCTGGGCCGCACGGGCGTCCCGGAAGCGCTGGAGGGCCTCCTCGCGGGACACGTACACGACCTCGCGGACCTCGGGCAGCGCCCCGATCCGCAGGCGGAGGTCCTCGACTTCCGGGTCCGTTACGGCCGATCGGAGATCGGCCACCACTTCGACCTTCTGCTCCACGAACTGGAGCCCGGCCAGGAGCCCGTTCTGGACGATGAAGAAGCCGGACAGGAGCAGCAGCATGAGGGTCATCGTCGCCGTCGCGGCGAGGCTCATCGCGCCGTTCCGCCAGAAGCCCTGCCAGGCGCGCACGAGGCTGAAGACGAGGAAGCGAAGCATTCGGGTCAGCCCGGCCGGTGGTACCGGCCACCGATCTCGTCGCGAATGATCCGGCCCTCCTCGAGCGCGACGACGCGCTTGCGCAGCGCCGTGACGACATCGGCGTTATGGGTGGCCATGAGCACGGTCACCCCGAGCTGGTTGATCCGCAGGAGCAGCTGCAGGATCTCCCAGCTGATCAGCGGATCCAGGTTGCCGGTCGGCTCGTCGGCGATGACCAGGCGAGGGTCATGGACCAGGGCCCGGGCGATGGCCGTCCGCTGCTGCTCACCCCCGGACAGCTGCCGGGGGAACTGCTCCGCCTGCTCATTCAGGCCCACGAGCTGGAGTGCTCGATCCACGGCCGGCCTGATCCTCCGGCGCGGGGTCCCGGTGACCTCGAGCGCAAACGCGATGTTCTCGCGGGCGGTCTTCGAGGGCAGGAGCTTGAAGTCCTGGAAGACCGCTCCGATCTTGCGTCGGACGCGCGGCACCTTGCGCCGGGGCAGGCGCGCGAGGTCGTCGCCGTCGAAGAAGACCTCGCCCTGCGTCGCCAGCTCGTCGCGGATGATGAGCTTCATCAAGGTCGACTTGCCCGCGCCACTGGGACCCACGAGGAAGACGAAATCGCCCTCGGGGATGACCAGGTCCACGTCGCGCAGAGCCTCGCGCCCGTTCGGGTAGCGCTTCGTCACGTCGTTGAGGACGAGGACGGGCTGGCGTCCGGCGGCGCGTGACAGATCGGCCCTGCCGGTCGCGCCATCGGTTGCACGAAGCGGCGGCTCAGCGTCACGCGAGGCCGATGGTTGGGTGCCCGGTGCTGTCGTGGTCAAGATCGGCTCCGCGCTGCTGCGCGCCGATGGTTCGGAGATCGGCGCGACATCGCGAGACTCCGGGCCCGGGGCACGTCGGAGGGAGCCACGTCGGGGCTGAGGCTACCACCGCCCCGCAAAGGGCGGCAACCGCCGGCCACCCGGCAGCCGCTAGAGGAGCCCGGGAGACGCGGGCAGGTAGCGCGCAAAGTCGGCAAAGGGCCGTGACCAGCACATCAGAACGGGAAAGCCCTCGATCCGGAGCCCGGCCTGCAGGAGCATCTCCAGCGTGGGGCCGGCGTGACCGGGCACCCAGATCGCCGACGCGCCGCGCGGTATGACCGCGTCCAGCAGGTTCGCGACGACCGGGGCCTGGAGGTCCCCGTCCCGGACGGCGATCGGCCCCATGCGGCCCAGCTCGGATGTGTAGCCGTAGCCGCGGAGGTTGCCCGCGCCGTCGCGGTAGCCAAACCCGATCCGCCCCTGCCGCCGAAGAAACGCGTGGTCCTCGACGTGGTCGAACCCGAGGACCGCCCGGTCGAGCTCCGCCAGCTCAGCATCGAGAACGTGGTCACGTTCCGCGGGGGCCGAACCGTCGAACCGGACGGGAACGACACCGCCCGGGAGCGGCGGCAGCGCGTCGGTACGCGTGGGCCGGCCGACGAGGTTGAACATCGGCATCCGCGGCACCATCCCGTGCGACGCATACAGGGCATTGGAGATCGGCTGCGCCGCGTCCGTCGCGACCACGAGCGCGGCATCGTCGCCGGGCCGTGGCAGGACCCGGCCCAGGAGCGCCTTGCCGAGCCCGGCGCGCTGCTCCCCGGGACGAACAAAGAGCATGGACAGGAACCAGACCGAGCCGCGGCGAACCGCCGACGCGAACCCGATGACCCGGTCCTCGCCCGACTCATCGTCGGGACGCGTGGCGACCCAGTACAGGTCCGGGTCCGAGCCCAGCATGTGTGCGTGGAGCTGCCGGAGTGCCGGATTGTCCGGGGGAATCTCCATCTGGCCGAGCGGGAGAAGATAGTCGTTCAGCCCGTCACGCCACGTTTCCTCGCAGGCGGGCAGGTCCGCCTCCGTTGCCGGTCGAAGGCCGATCCCCTCGAGGGGGGTCACGCAGGCCCGTCGGCGTCGCCGTCGGCATCGGCATCGGCCGACGGCGGGCGGCCCGTGGCCAGCCGTTCGAGCTCCGCCTGCATGAATTCGTCGAGGTCGCCGTCCAGGACGGCACCCGTGTTCGACGTCTCGTGCTCCGTTCGCAGGTCCTTGACCATCTGGTACGGGTGGAGGACGTAGCTCCGGATCTGGTTTCCCCAGCCCGCCGTGACGTGCTCGCCGCGGAGCTTGCGCAGCTCCGCCTCGCGCTCCTCCAGCTGCAACTCCAGGAGGCGGGACTTCAGGACCCGAACGGCGAGCTCGCGGTTCTGGGTGGCCGATCGTTCGTTCTGGCAGGTGACCACGATGTTGGTCGGCAGATGGGTGAGCCGGATCGCGGATTCGGTCTTCTGGACGTGCTGG
This sequence comes from uncultured Chloroflexia bacterium, assembly GCA_963697415.1. GTDB lineage: Bacteria > Chloroflexota > Limnocylindria > Limnocylindrales > CSP1-4 > UBA5189. Next base: position 942,576 of record CAVONW010000003.1, on the reverse strand, counting down.
CCGCCGGCGCCTGACGAGCGGAACGTGTCCACCCGGATCTCATCCCAGTTCAGCTCGATCGCCACGTCGTCGTCTGCCTCGGGCATGATCTCGACGAGGGCGAAGGTCGTCTGGCGCCGCTTCTGGGCGTCGTAGGGGCTGATCCGGACCAGGCGATGGACCCCTCGCTCCGCGCGCAGCCAGCCATACGCGAATCGCCCGGTCACGGTGACCGTCGCGCTCTTGATCCCGGCCTGCTCGCCCTCCGTCAGATCGACGACTGTCGTCTTGAAGCGGTGTCGTTCGGCCCAACGCAGATACATCCGCAGGAGCATCTCCGCCCAATCGGTCGCCTCGGTGCCGCCCGCGCCGGCCGAGATCGTGAGCACCGCGTTCTTCGCGTCGTACTCGCCGGAGAAGAGCAGCAAGGTCCGCTCACGCCCGAAGAACGTGCGGAGGTCGTCGGCCTCGCGCTCGATCTCTGCCTCGATCTCGGCGTCGGGCGTGTCCTCGAGCAATGTCAGGAGCTCGAGGACGTCGTCTACGCGCTTCTCGATGCCCCGCCAGAGGTTGATCTCGTCCCGCAGGCCCTCGGCCTCGCGGAGGATGGCCTGCGCGGCGCGCTGGTCCTCCCAGAACCCGGGTTCGCTGCCGCGGGCGTCGAGCGACGCGAGGCGAGACTCCTTGGCCCCGAGGTCAAAGACGCCCCGACGTCGACCGGATCCGCTCCGCCAGGTCGCGGATGGACGCGACATCCATCAGTTACGGACCTGGAGATCCTGGAGCAGGATCGGACGGAGCTCGATGAGTCGGAGGGCCGACTTGCTCCGTGCGACGACGGGGTTCACGCAGGGACAGTAGCCATTGTGGGGACAGACGCCGCAGTTGCCATCACAGTCGAGCGCGGCGGCGTAGCTGCAGTTCCGACAGTCCCGCTCGCAGGCGATCAGGTCAACGAAACTCGCTTCCTCGGCCTGCTTCACAAATCCCTCTCTCAACACACCATGGGCACGGCGGGCGGGGCGACGGGGGGCTGTCGGGTGGGCGGGGCGGTCCCGATGCGGGGAAGTTCTGCCGAGTATAGGTGCGAACGCACGGATCGCCAAGAGGCAAACATGCGAAATCCGTCAGATATCCGGGTTCCGGCGCCCAAGATTGGGTCGGGAATCAGGGCGAAGGCGACTGCTGGTCCTCGATGACGATGTGCCCGCCGCCGACAAAGTAGACCGCCAGGGCCCCCAGCTCGTGAACGGTGGCATCCAGCCGGGCCCCGAGATCCGCATCGGCCGGGCTCGTCTTGGTGGGTGAGCCCCAGGCGGTGATGCCCTGGTCCGTGGCCACTCGCAGGATCCTGAGCATGTGGGTTCGGTCGCTGACGAACACGGCCGAGCGGAGGTCGCGCCCGCGCAGGATCGCGCTCACCGCCTCGAGTGACTCGAGGGTGGTGCGGCCCTGGTCCTCGCTCAGGATGGCGGCGGCCGGGACGCCGTGGGCGACCGCCCAGGCGCGCGCGGCCGAGGCTTCGGTGGTCCGGTCTCCGGATGCCTTGCCTCCGGTCACGATCAGCAGCGGCGCCACCCCGGCGTCGAAGAGGTCCACGGCGTGGCGGACGCGCGCCTCGAGGACGGGCGACGGTCGGCCGTTGTATTGGGCCGCACCCAGGACCACGATCGCGTCGGCCGGCCGCCGTTCGTCCAATTCGCCCTGTTCCTGGATCCGGAAGCCGGCCCAGCCGACGACGAACACCATCGCGCCGAGGGCGGCGAAGGCAAGGCGGGCAACGTGAGACATCTGGCCCCCGAACTCGCGCTCACGCGCTCGACCGCGTCAGCGGCCGTGGCACTTCTTGTACTTGATGCCGGACCCGCACCAGCACGCATCGTTCCGGCCGATCTTCGCGCCGGTCGGCGTGTGTCCGGGTCGGGCCTGCTGGCCCGGTCCCGGGATGGATGGCCGCGTGCCTGGCAAGCCGGCGATGGATCCTCCCGCAGGGACGGCCGAGCCCACAGCCGGGCCCGTCGTCGAGCCGGCCGCTCCACCCGTGGCGCGTGCCCCGGCCGTGATCGACCCGGCGATCCCGGCCCCGGCGCCCACGGACCGGGCGCCCTGCCCCGGTCCCTGCATCGGGAAGGCGCCGCCCGCCGGCGCCGCCGGCTGATGAGTGATCGTGACCCGGAAGATCGTGCTCGCGACCTGGTGGCGGATGAAGCCGCCGAGCTCCTCGTACAGCTGGAAAGCCTCTTTCCGGAACTCGTTGAGCGGGTCCTGCTGGGCGTAGCCGCGGAGCCCGATGCCCCGGCGCATGTCGTCCACCTCGGTCAGGTGCTCGACCCACAGCGAATCGATCGTCCGGAGCAGGACGAATCGCTCGACCATGGACCATTCCTCGCCCACCTCGGCCTCGCGGGCGTCGAGCTTGTCGTGGACGATGTCGCGGAGGTGGGCCGCGATGGCCTCGCTCGTGTGCAGGTCCCACAGCTCGTCCTCGCTGACCTCGTCGGGACCGATCCCCATCCGCTTGAGGGCCTCCATCAGGCTTTCCATCCCCCACTGCTCGGTGGGCCCGGCGAGATGGGCGTCGCACAGGGCATCCATCTCCTCATCGAGGAAGGCACGGACCGTGTCCGTCAGGTCCTCGTTGCGGAGGACCTTGTCGCGCTCGGCGTAGATCGTCTCGCGCTGCAGGTTGATGACATCGTCGAACTCGACGACTCGCTTGCGCAGGTCGAAGTTGAAGCCCTCGACTCGGGACTGGGCACTCTCGATCGTCTTGCCCACGATCCCGGATTCGATGTACGTGTCCTCATCGAGGCCCAGGCGCTCCATGATCGACGTGACCCGCTCGCTCGCAAACCGCTTCATGAGGTCGTCTTCGAGCGACAGGTAGAAGCGCGAAGAACCTGGGTCGCCCTGGCGCCCGGCGCGGCCGCGGAGCTGGTTGTCGATCCGGCGGCTGTCGTGGCGCTCCGTGCCGATGATGTGGAGCCCGCCGGCCGTGACCACCCGCTCGTGGTCCTCGTCACAGGTGGTCTTGGCCTCGGCAAAGGCCTCGTCGTAGGTTGCCTTGTCCACCTCGGCCGGGTTCAGGCCGCGCTGGTGGAGCAGGTCCGAGGCGAGACCCGCCGGGTTGCCGCCAAGCTGGATATCCGTGCCGCGCCCGGCCATGTTCGTGGCGATGGTCACCGCGCCGGTCCGGCCGGCCTGGGCCACGATCCCGGACTCCCGCTCGTGGAACTTCGCGTTCAGGACCTCGTGCTTGATCCCACGTCGGCCGAGCATCTCGCCCAGGCGCTCCGACGTCTCCACGGACACCGTGCCCACGAGGACGGGCCGGCCGGCCTCCTGCATCTCGGCGATCTCCTCGATCACCGCCCGGAACTTCCCGTCCGTGTTCCGATAGACCAGGTCGGTCTCGTCCTCCCGGATCATCGGCCGATTGGTCGGGACGGCCACGACCTCGAGCTTGTAGATCTTGTGGAACTCCTCGGCCTCCGTCATCGCCGTGCCGGTCATGCCCGACAACTTGTCGTACAGGCGGAAGTAGTTCTGGAAGGTGATCGTGGCGAGCGTCACGGACTCGCGCTGGACGCGCAGGCCCTCCTTGGCCTCGATCGCCTGGTGGAGACCCTCGCTCCAGCGCCGACCGGGCATCTGCCGACCGGTGAACTCGTCGACGATGACGATCTCGCCGTCCTTGACGATGTAGTCGCGATCGCGCTTGTAGAGCGCGTGAGCCCGGAGCGCCTGCTCGAAGTGACGTGCGAGCCGTGGGTCGGCGTCGAACAGGTTGTCGACTCCGAGCAGCTTCTCGATCTTGCTGACGCCCGCTTCCGTTGGCGAGACAGCACGGTCCTTGAGATCGATGAAGTAGTCGCCGCCCTCCTCGTCCTCGCCCTCGGGGCGGGGGTCGAGGCGCGGCACGAGGCGCGCGAACTGGTAGTACAGGTCGCCCGACTCCTCGGCCTGGCCGCTGATGATGAGCGGTGTCCGGGCCTCGTCGATGAGGATGTTGTCGACCTCGTCCACGATCGCGAAGTACCGCTCGCGCTGGACCCGCTGATCCAGCTCCGTGACCATGTTGTCGCGGAGGTAGTCGAACCCAAACTCGTTGTTGGTCCCGTACGTGATGTCGGCTGCGTACGCCTCGCGACGCGTCACGGGCCGGAGGTTGATGAGCCGCTCGTCGTTGGTGGGGTATCCGGGCTCAAAGACGAACGACGCGTCGTGCGTGATCATCCCGACGCTCAGGCCCAGGAAGTGGAAGACGGGGCCCATCCACTGTGGGTCTCTGCGGGCGAGGTAGTCGTTGACGGTCACGATGTGGGCGCCCCGCCCGGCCATGGCGTTGAGGGCCGCCGCAAAGGTCGGGAGGAACGTCTTGCCCTCGCCGGTCTTCATTTCGGCGATCTTCCCCTGGTGCAGGACGACGCCGCCAAGGAGCTGGACGTCGTACTGGCGCATCCCGAGCGTCCGGCGCATTGCCTCGCGGCCCATCGCAAAGACCTCGGACAGGACACTGTCGAGGGCTGCCTGGATGCGATCGTTCTCGCGCTTGCGACGTGCCTTGACGAGATCGCGGCGGCGCTCGAGGTCGGGGTGGTGACGCTCGTCATCCGACGGCTCGTCGGGCACGGCGGACTCGGCCACTTCCTCGCGGATCTCAGCGAACCGAGCCCGGATCTCCTCGTCGGAGAGGGCCTGGATCTCGGCCTCGAGTTCGTTGGCGGCGTCGACGAATGGTTGAATCCGCTTCAGCTCTCGGTCGTTCGAGTCGACGAAGCGGGACAGGAATCCCAGCATGGCCGATGCAGTCTAGCCGAGGTGCCCTGGATTCGACCCTGAGCGGTCCGCCCGGCTCAGCCGGCGAGCGACCAGAACCCGGTGCCGTATCCGACGACGAGGACGCCGAATGTCGCGGCTGCCAGGAAGAGCCAGAACGCGACCGACCGTCCGATCGACGTCGGATTCATCTCCGTGTTGGCGAGTGCCGGCAGGCGGCCCTTCCCGAGCGCGGCACCCCAGCGCCGCGATCGGAGCTGGCGGCGCCAGTCGCGCTCGACAACCAGGCGCGGCTCCAGGCCGCCCTTGCCGTCCGGTCGGTGAAGCTGAAGGCTCATCGTTCTCCTGATTTGCCGGCGGCGAGCATCGCCGCGTCGAGCGCCTCGGCATGGCCCGGTCCGTGGTCCGGCTCGTTCCGAATATCGAGCTTCTTCGCGACGCCGTCCTCCCACAGGAGCATCTCCTGTGTGAACTCGACCTCGCTGCTGAACAGTGCACCGACGGACTCGCCGCGATGGATGCGCTTGATCGCCTCGCCGATGAGCGGCGCGATCGAGAGGGTGGTGATCTGCGGGATCCGTTTGGCCGGTGGCAGCGGCACGGTGTCCGTGAGGACGACCTCGCGGAGCGAGGACTCGGCGATCCGCTCGATCGCGGGGTCGGACAGGATGCCGTGGGTGGCACACGCGTAGATCTCGGTCACGCCCTCGCGCTCGAGGGCACCCACCGTTTCCGCCAGCGTCCCGGCGGTGTCGATCTCGTCGTCCACGATGATCGCCCGCTTGCCACGCACCTCACCGATGACGTTCATCAGCTCGGCGCGATCCAGGTTGCCCACCCGGCGCTTCTCGATGATCGCCAGCGGAGCCTCCAGGAGTTCGGCGAACGTCCGGGCGCGCTTCGCGAAGCCGAGGTCCGTGACCACGACGAGGTCTTCGAGGTGCTTGTGCTTGAAGTAGTTGGACAGGATGTGGACCGCGGTGAGCTCATCCACCGGGATGTTGAAGAAGCCCTGGATCTGGCCCTGGTGAAGGTCCATCGTGAGCATCCGGTCTGCGCCCGCGACCGTGATCATGTCCGCGACCAGGCGGGCCGTGATCGGCACGCGGGGCTGGTCCTTCTTGTCCGACCGTCCGTAGCCGTAGTACGGGACCACCGCGGTGATACGTCCGGCGCTGGCCCGCTTGAAGGCATCGATCATGATCAGGAGTTCCATGATCGAGTCGTTGACCGGCCGGCACGTGGGCTGGACGATGAACACGTCCTTCTCCCGGACGTTGTCCAGGATCTTGACGAAGATGTTCTCGTTGGCGAACTGGAAGACGTCGAGGCGCCCGGTCTCCGCGCCGAGGTAGCGTGAGATCTTGCGGGCGAGGTCCGGGTTCGAGTTGCCGTGGTAGATCTCGAACTGGTCCGCGTACACCGAGGGCTCCTTCCGCTCGCCGGGCCGGAACGCGCCGCTCAGGCGCCGCGTTCCGGAGAGCTGTCGCCGCGGTCGCCCGCGCCGCCCGCTCCCGGGTCGCCATTGTCGCCGGTGTCGCGGCCTTCTGCCAACCCCGGCCGGAAGGCCGAGATTCCGACGACGCGATCCCCCTCGTTCAGGCGCATGACGATCACGCCCCGCGCTCCGGACGAGTAGCGGTTAATGGACCCGAGTTCCGTTCGAACGACCTGCCCGTGCGCGGAGATGAGCACCAGCTCCTCGTCCAGCTCCGTGACCTGCTGGACCGCCGCGACCACGCCGGTCTTGCGCCCCTCGAGCGCGATCAGGCGGACGCCCTGCCCGCCGCGGTGCTTGAGTCGGAACTCCGACAGCGGTACGCGCTTGCCGTAGCCGGTTTCGGTCAGGACCAGGAGATCTGCCCCTGGCTGGACCACGCTCATCGAAACGACCCGATCGCCGGCCTTCTTGAGCAACCGGATGCCGATGACACCGGCCGCGTCGCGGCCCATCGCCCGGACCTCGCTCTCCTCGAACCGGGCGAGCATCCCCTGGGCCGTGGCGATGATCACGTCGTCCTGCCCTGACGAGACGTTGACCCAGGCGAGCTCGTCGGCGTCGTCCAGGGTGATCGCGCGGATACCGGTGGACCGGACCCGCTCGAACTGCTCCAGCGGGGTCTTCTTGATCTTCCCGTTCGTGGACGCCAGGACGAGGTAGCTGCCCGGTGCGAAGGTCGGCAACGTGATCGTCGCCATGGGCACCTCGCCGGCCTCCACCTGGACGCCCGGCAGATTGATGATCGGCATGCCCTTGGCCTGCCGGCTCGCGTCCGGGATGGAGTGGACCTTGGCCGAGAAGACGCGGCCGCGGTTCGTGAAAAACAGCGCCCAGTCGTGCGTGTTCGCGACGAGCAGGTGCTTGACCGCGTCCTCTTCGCGCGTGACGTGCCCGATGATCCCCTTCCCGCCGCGCCCCTGGCGCCGGTAGGTATCGACGGGCTGCCGCTTGATATAGCCGCGGCCGCTGATCGTGATCACGACGTCCTCATCCGCGATGAGGTCCTCGTCGGTGAGCTCGCGGGAGGAGTCTTCCTGGACCCTCGTCTTGCGCTCTCCGGCATAGCGCTTCTTGATGTCGGCGAGCTCGTCCTTGATGATCGCCAGCACCCGGGCTGGGTTCGCGAGGATGTCCTCCAGCTCGGCGATGAGCTGGATCACCTGCAGGTATTCGTCCTCGATCTTCTTTCGTTCGAGGGCGGCCAGGCGGGCCAGCCGCATGTCGAGGATCGCTTGGGCCTGGCGCTCACTGAGCTCGAACCGAACCTGCAGATTCGTTCGCGCGACATCCGTATCGGCCGATTCGCGGATCGTCTTGATGACCGCGTCGAGGTTGTCGAGCGCCTTCTTGAGGCCCTCCAGGATGTGGGCGCGATCCCGGGCCTTGCCGAGATCGAACTCGGTGCGCCGCCGGACGATCTCCCGGCGATGGTCGACGTGGTGCTGGAGGACCGACTTCAGGGGCAGCGTCTGGGGCTGCCCGTCCACCAGCGCCAGCATGTTCATGTTGAACGCCATCTGCATCGAGGTGTGCTTGAACAGGTTGTTCAGGACCTTGTGCGGGTTGGCGTCGCGCTTGATCTCGATGTAGATCCGCATGCCATCGCGGTCCGACTCGTCGCGCAGGTCGGAGATGCCGTCGATCTTCTTGTCCTTGACCAGGTCCGCCATCTTCTCGAGCAGGCTCGCTTTGTTCACCTGGTAGGGCAGTTCGGTCACGATGATCGCCATCCGGTCGCCGCGGACCTCCTCGAAGGCGACCTGCGCCCGCATGACGACCCGGCCTCGCCCGTGGGCATACATCTGGCGGATTGCGTCAACCGTCTCCCACTCGCCCGTGATGAGGTTGCGCTGGCGCTCGTAGCGGAAGATCGTGCCCCCGGTCGGGAAGTCCGGCCCGGTCACGTAGGCGCACAGGCCGTCGGACGTGATCCCCGGGTCCTCGATGAGGGCAACGGTGGCATCCACGATCTCGCCCAGGTGGTGTGGCGGGATGTTCGTGGCCATGCCGACGGCGATGCCAGAGCTGCCGTTGATCAGGAGGTTCGGGAGCTTCGCCGGGAGGACCGTCGGTTCCTTTTGCGTCCCGTCGTAGTTGTCCGCGTAGTCGACCGTCTCCTTGTCGATGTCGGCCAGCATCTCCGAGGCAATGGCGGTGAGGCGAGCCTCCGTATAGCGCATCGCCGCGGCGGCATCGCCGTCGACCGATCCGAAGTTGCCCTGCCCGTCGATGAGCGGGTAGCGCATCGAGAAGCCCTGGGCCAGCCGGACGAGAGCGTCGTAGAGCGCCACGTCGCCGTGCGGGTGGTACTTGCCCATGACCTCGCCGACGATCGCGGCGCACTTTCTGAACGAGCTCGTGGACGACAGCCCCATCTCGCCCATCGTGTACAGGATCCGGCGATGAACGGGCTTCAGGCCGTCGCGGACATCCGGCAGCGCGCGCGCCACGATGACGCTCATCGCGTAGTCGAGGTACGAGACACGCATCTCGTCCTCGATGCGGATGCTCTTGATGGAGCCGATGTCGTCTGTCACGGGTGGAGGGCTCCTTCGATCAGGTCAGTGGTGGTTCGGGGAGGGGCCGGCCGGCGCTCAGGTCGGCGAATCGCGCGGCCATCTCGGCCGCGGTGGAGGTCGATGGCGCGCCAGGGCGGCGCCGGACCCCGTCCAGCGTCGCGCGGATCCGGGCGGCGTCCGACGGTTCGAGCTTGGAGAGCGCGTCGCGGATGACCCAGGCCCGGTGCCCGTCGCCGTCACGGGCGGCGCGCCGGGCCTCGATGTCGAGGGCCGTGGTCGTCGCGCTGCGGTCAACGATCGCCATCGATCGGTAGGCCCACGACAGCGCCTTCTGGACATCCGGCTCGGAATCGCCGATCAGGAGGCCGAGCAGGGTCAGGGCCCGAGCCGCGACCTCCGGTGTGCGCCCGGCCGTCCGGTTCACGAACGGGATCGTGGCGATCGCAGAGCCGACCAGTCGACGTTCCCAGCAGGATGGCGCGAGGGCGAGCTGCTCGAGTTCCGCCCAACGGTACGGTTCGGCGAGGATGCCCTTCCCGACGGACCCGGCGAGGTTGTCGACGGTGATCCAGTCGCCGGCGTCTCGCCCTGCTCGTCGCAGCAACTGCCACGTTCGTTCAGGCTCCGGTTGGAGCGTTCTGTCCAGGATCCCGATGGCGAACCAACGCGCTTCGAGTGCGGGCTCGCGCAGGAGGCGATCGGCGACGTGCAGGAGGACGGCTGGCGAGTCGCGCCGTGTGGCCGCCCGGAAGCCGCGTCCGAGCGCGCCCTGGAGCGGACTCCGGACGCCGTGGGTCAGCCCGATGCCCGGTGCAACGAACTGCTGACCGGCGAGGTACACGGGATCCGCGAGCTCTACGAACGCTGCCCTGAGCTCGGCCACGAACACCGCCGGATCCTGGATGTGTTGCCCGAGCTCGCGCCCGAGCGATTCGGCCCGGGTGAGATGGGCGGCGACGAATTCCCGGGCACGCTGGGTAGTCGGACTCGCACTCCCGTGGATGTCGCGGGCTGCCGGGGCCGCGGACATCACGATCACCCATCCACCTGTGCGGGTGCATCGGAGCGGTCATCGGCGGGGCGGAGCCGATAGCGCGCCTTGAGCTCGGCCAGGCGCTCCGGCGGGGCCGCCACGTACGTTCCCGTGCTGGTCGCAAGCACGTCGCCGCTGGCGAGATCCACGATCCGGCCCTGCGTGCGCATCAATCGACGGCCGGCCTCGGTCACGGTGCCCTCTGCCCGCAACGGGCGCCCGACCGACGCGGGCCGCTTGAAGTCGACGGTCATCCGCGCCGTGACCCCCCAGGTGTCCTGCCCGATCACCGCCCAGGCCATGACCTCATCGAGGATCGTGCACAGGATCCCGCCGTGGGCCACGGCCTCCCAGCCCTGGAACGCGGCATCCAGCGTGACCTCGGTCCAGCAACCGGACGCATCCGTGTGGAGGACCAGGTGCAGGCCGTGCTCATTCAGCTCACCACAAGCGAAGCAGTGGTGCGGCTCGAAGGTGAACCATCGACCGCTCATCTCGGTCGTCGGCCGAGCCTCAGATGTCAAGGTTCCGGACCTTTCTGGCCTCGCTCTTGATGAAGTCCTTGCGTGGTGCGACCTTCTCGCCCATCAGCATCGTGAATATCCCGTCGGCCTCGGCGGCGTCCTCGATCTCGGCGCGCAGCAGAATCCGGGTCTCCGGATTCATGGTCGTCTCCCAGAGCTGGTCCGCGTTCATCTCGCCCAGACCCTTGAAGCGCTGGACAGACAGGTTCTTGACGTTGAACTCCTTGACGAGGCGGTCCCGATCACGCTCGGACTGGGCGTACTTCGTGACCTTTCCGGTCGACACGCGATACAACGGAGGCTGGGCGATGTAGAGGTAGCCCGCCTCGATGATCTGGGGCATGTGCCGGAAGAACAGCGTCAACAGCAGGGTCCGGATGTGGGCGCCATCGACATCCGCGTCGGTCATGATGATGACCCGGTGGTAGCGGAGCTTCGCGAGGTCGAAGCTGTCGCCGATCCCCTCGATCCCGGCACCGAGCGCGATGATCAGCGGCCTGACATTCTCGCTCGCGACGATCTTGTCCAAGCGCGCCTTCTCGACGTTCAGGACCTTCCCGCGAAGAGGCAGGATGGCCTGGAAGCGCCGATCGCGGCCCTGCTTGGCCGAGCCACCCGCCGAGTCACCCTCAACGATGAACAACTCGCTCTTCGAGGGATCGCGCTCCTGGCAGTCGGCCAGCTTGCCCGGAAGTGACAGTCCATCGAGGACGCCCTTCCTGATGACCAGGTCGCGCGCCTTTCGCGCGGCCTCTCGGGCGCGCGCCGAGGTCAGGCACTTCTCGATGATCCGTCGCCCGTCGGCCGGGTTCTCCTCGAGGTGCTGGATCAGGCTGTCCGTCACGGCCGTCTGAACCTGGCCCTTGACCTCGGCGTTGCCGAGCTTCGCCTTCGTCTGGCCCTCGAATTGTGGATCAGTGAGCTTGACGCTGATCACGGCCGTGAGGCCCTCGCGGACGTCATCGCCGGACAGATTCGAGTCGGCATCCTTGAGCATGCCGGCCTTGCGCGCCCAGTCGTTGAGCGAACTCGTCAGGGCGGCCCGGAAACCGGTGATGTGCGTGCCGCCGTCCACCGTGTTGATGTTGTTGGCGAACGCGAGCACGTTCTCCGTGTAGGTGTCGTTGTACTGGAGCGCAACCTCGACGGCGGTTGATCCTTCGCGTCGCTCGACGTAGATCGGACGGGCGTGGAGGGCTTCCTTGTTCCGGTTGAGATGGCGGACGAACGACTGGAGGCCGCCCTCGAAGTAGAACGATCGCTCGCGGTCGATCCGCTCGTCCACGAGCGTGATCCAGACGCCCTTCGTGAGATAGGCCGATTCGCGCAGCCGCTGGGAGACCGTGTCGAACGAGTACTCGATGGTCTCGAACATCTCGGGATCGGCGTGGAAGACCGTCCGCGTACCGCGCCGGCTGCCTTGTGGACCGATCTTCTTCACGGCGCCGGTCGGTTTGCCGCGGACGTACTCCTGGGCCCAGATGGACCCATCACGGGCCGATTCAACGCGGAGGTGATCGGATAGCGCGTTCACCACGCTGACGCCCACGCCGTGGAGGCCGCCGGACACCTTGTATCCGCCGCCACCGAACTTGCCACCGGCATGGAGGACGGTGTGAACGACCTCGAGCGCGTCCTTGCCCGTCGAGTGCTTGCCGACCGGTACGCCACGACCGTCGTCGATGACTTCGACCGTCCCGTCCGACTGGATCGTGACCCGGATCGTGGTGGCCTGCCCGGCCATGGCCTCGTCGATCGAGTTGTCGACAACCTCCCAGACCAGGTGGTGAAGGCCCCGGGCGTCGGTCGACCCGATGTACATGCCCGGCCGCCGCCGCACGGCCTCCAGGCCCTCCAGAACCTGGATGCTGGCGGCCGTGTAGTCCGACCCGGCCGCCTTCTTCCGGCGGGTCGTCCCGCCCGCCGCGGCGCCCCTGGATCGGACTGTCGGTTCCGTCACGCGCTTCCTCCCATCAGGCGCTCGTACAGGCGCCCGAGCTCTTCGTCCGTGTAGTAGTCGATGACGATTCGGCCGCCCCGGCGCGAACGCGCGAGCCGGACCTTCGTCCCGAGCGCGCGACGCAGGTCCTCCTCAACACGCTCGAGCTCCGGATCCGGGACCTTGGAAGCGGATGGTCGGGCTTCGCGTGGTTCGCGCAGCCGACGGACGAGCTCCTCGGCCTGGCGCACCGACAGGTCCTGGCTGACGACCGAGCTGAGCACCTTGGGCTGATGCTCGATCGCGAGCCCACCGATTGCCCGGCCGTGGCCCTCGCTGATGATGCCGTCCGCGACCGCCGTCTGCACGGTCTCATGGAGGTCGAGGAGTCGGAGCGTGTTCGTCACCGTGGAGCGGGCTCGTCCGACTCGCTCTGCGAGATCCTCCTGCGAGAACCCGAACTCGTCGATGAGTTGGCGGTACGCCCGCGCTGATTCGAGCGGATCAAGGTCCTCCCGCTGGAGATTCTCCACCAGGGCCAGCTCGAGCTGCTCCCGGTCGGCAAGCTGGCGGACGACCGCCGGGATCCTCTCCAGGCCCGCTGCTCGGGCCGCACGGACCCGACGCTCGCCAGCCACCAGCTGGTAGCCGTCGATGGTCTCGGTCACGAGGATGGGTTGGATCACGCCGTGCTGGCGGATACTCGCCGCAAGCGTCAGGAGAGCGGCGTCGTCCATTCGGAGGCGTGGCTGTCGGGGATTGGCTCGGATCCGATCGATCGGGATCTCGATGGATCCGGACGCCTGCGGCGATCGCTGCGGAATGAGCGCGGCAAGGCCGCGCCCGAGGCCCTGCGGTCGGTCTGGTCGTCCCGTCATCACGCCACCAGGACCGCGGGATCGACCTGACGGGCCGCACGCGCACGGAACTCGTGGGCGAGGGCCCGATAGGCGGCGGCGCCACGGGACCCGGGCGCGTAGGCGTGGATCGGCATGCCGTGGCTCGGCGCTTCGGACAGGCGCACATTCCGCGGGATGACCGACTGATAGACCAGATCGCCAAGGTGAGCGCGTACCTCAGCCGCAACCTCCACGGCGAGATTGGTCCGCGCGTCGAACATCGTGAGGACCGCGCCGTCGATCTCGAGACGTGGGTTCAGGTGATCCCGCACGAGCGTGACGGTCGCGAGCAGCTGGGATAGCCCCTCGAGGGCGTAGTACTCGCACTGGATCGGGATGAGCGTCACGTCGGCCGCCGTCAGCGCATTGACTGTCAACAGTCCGAGCGATGGAGGGCAGTCGATGAGGATGTGGTCGTACTGGTCACGCACCGGCGAGAGCAGGCGGGCCAGCCGGCGCTCACGCTGCTCCAGTGGGGCGAGCTCCACCTCGGCTCCGGCGAGGGCGATCGATGACGGGACGACTTCGAGACCGGCGATCGAACTCTCCACGATCAGGTCTGCCAGGGCCGTGTCGTCCACGACGGCCTCGTACACGGAAGCTCCGCCGGCGCGGTCGATCCCGAGCCCGCTCGTGGCATTGCCCTGCGGGTCCAGATCGATCACGAGAACCCGATCTCCGGCGATCGCGAGATAGCTCGCGAGATTCACGACCGTGGTGGTCTTGCCGACGCCGCCCTTCTGATTGGTGCAGGCGATCGTCCGACCCACTAGGTCCTCATCCGAAGGTGGTTCACAAGCACAGATTCTACCATTTCCTCCCCCCTCCACCACCTCGCGGGAACGCACAGGAACCGGCGCGGTCGATGAGGCGCAGCGGAGACCGCATGGATCATCCATCTCAGATCATCGCGGTCTCAGATCATCGCGGTCCCTGCTTCGCGGGCAATTCGTCATCAATCACCGGCCACTCAACTGATGTTTCACGTGAAACATGGCGTGTACGGCAACCCTGGCCTGAACCAGTGGCGGCCGACGATCGCCACGCCCCCGATTCAAGCGCGAGCACCACGGCGCCGAGGCCGGTCCGGCAATTGCCCCTCCGGAGCACCCGTGGGATACTTCGATGCGGACGCGGCCCGGCCGTCCGTTCCTGGTGCTCGGAGTTCCAGTTCCGCTTCGACCCCTGGCCGGCACGCCGAGGATCGACCTCGCCTGATGACCCAGATAATCGCCGCGATCGGAGCGACGGCCGCCGCCCTGATCGAGTTGAGCCTCGTTCCGTATCTGCGGATCGGAGACGCCCATCCCCATCCGGTCCTCGTGTTCGGTGCCATCTGGGCGATTGCGTTCGGCCTCGAGGCCGGTCTCGTCTGGGCGATCATCGGCGGCGTGATGCTCGACAGCCTGGCGTCGCGGCCTCTTGGGGCCTCAGCGTTTTCGCTCGTGATCTCGATCGGTGCCTCTCTGCTGATCGCCCGGACGTTCATCCGAATCCGGCCGCTCGCTCCCGTCATCGCCGTTCCAATCGTGAGCATCCTGTATTCGATGATCCTCTTCGCGCTGGTAACCGCACTTGATCCACCCGTGACTGTCGCCGACCCCGTCGCTACGTTCATGCCCGGCGCGACGTACGACGCCGTGCTCGGGCTGCTGTTCGGGCCGCTGATCCTCTCGATCCGTGATCGCTATCGGCCCGAAGAGCGGGTGGACTGGTGAGCGCCGACACGATCGCGCCTGGAGAGCGTCCGGCACGTCCTGGCCGATCACCGATCCGGTTCCTCGTCTTCGGCCTCGTCGTCGTTCTGCTCGCGTCGATTCTCAGCTTGCGTCTGTTCATGCTCCAGGTCTCCGCCAGTGGACGCTTCGCCACGCTCGCCGAGACCAATCGGTCCGTGGAGCAGGCTGTGCCGTCCACTCGTGGCGTGATCTACGACCGCAACGGGACGCCGCTCGCCGTGAATGTCCCGTCCTACGCGGTCAAGATCCGCCCCGCCGATCTCCCCGAAGATCGCCGCGCCGACGTCGTTCGACGGCTCGCCTCGCTCCTGGACATCGATCCCGCCGAGATCAATGTCGCGATCGA
Organism: uncultured Chloroflexia bacterium; assembly: GCA_963697415.1. Classification (GTDB taxonomy): domain Bacteria; phylum Chloroflexota; class Limnocylindria; order Limnocylindrales; family CSP1-4; genus UBA5189. Next base: position 927,318 of record CAVONW010000003.1, on the reverse strand, counting down.
CGCCAACCCGGGGTCCAGGTTCGACCTGGTGCGGATCGCGTCGGACGTCAACGGGAACGTAGCGAACTTCATCTCCGAATCGCGCCTGGATCTGCCGGGCGTGGAGATCGTCGTCGAATCCCGGCGTGAGTACGCCACCGGACCCCTCCTCTCCCAGGTCGTGGGCTACACGGCGCCGATCAACGCGATCCAACTCGAGACGCTCCGGGCCGCTGGCTACCTGTCGGATGACCTCCTGGGCAAGGCCGGAGTCGAGGCCACCTACGAGGAAGAACTGCGTGGCACGTACGGCATCCAGCGCGTCGAGAAGGACGCATCTGGCCGCAAGCTCCAGGTCCTGCAGACCGTCAGTGAGCCAGTTGCCGGCAACTCCCTGGACCTGACCATCGATCTCCAGGATCAGCGCTACGCGGAGCAGGCACTGCTGTGGGGCATGACCGAAGCCGGACTGAAGCGTGGTGTCGTGATCGTCATGAATCCACAGACAGGCGAAATCCTCGCGATGGTCAGCCTGCCGACGTATGACGACAACCTGTTCGCTCACGGAATCAGCACGGCCGACTACCAGGCGCTCCTGGACAACCCGGACAAGCCACTGACGAATCGCGCGATCGCCGAGAACTTCCCGCCCGGATCCACGTACAAACTCGTCACCGGGACCGGCGGCTTGGCCGACGGCAAGATCCGCAGGAACACGGAACTCTTGACGCAGCCCTACCTGACCCTGGGGGACACGAAGTTCTATGACTGGAACCAGCGGGGCTTTGGTCTGTGCAACATCCTGTGCGGGTTCGCCCACTCCAGCGACACCTACTTCTTTCAGGTCGCCGGGATGCTCGGCATTGACCGGCTCGCCTATTGGGCCGGTCAGTACGGGTTCGGAGCCAGGACCGGCGTCGACCTGCCCGGGGAGGTCAAGGGCACGGTCCCGACGAACCAATGGAAGCTCGACACGCTCGGCACGGAGATCTACCCGGGTGAGGTCTACCAGGCGGGGATCGGGCAGGGCTACGACGTCGCGACGCCGATCCAGCTCATCAACGCCTACGCCGCACTCGCGAACGGCGGGACCCTCCATCGGCCCCAGGTGGTCCGCTACGTCAAGGACGCGACGGGCAGGATCGTCCGTCCCTTCGAGCCGGACGTGATCCGGCAGCTCGACGTGGACCCGTCCGTTCTCGAGACGATGCGGCAGGCGGCCCGCGAGGTCGTCCTTGTGCGGCACACCTACAACCTCGTGGACCTGCCGATCGTCGTGGCCGGCAAGTCGGGCACGGCCGAGTTCGGTACACGCGACGCCGAGGGGCGGCTCCCCTTCCACTCCTGGTTCGTGGCGTTCGTCCCCAAGGACCCGGCCATCAGCCCCAAGGACCCGACCGGCATGAAGGCGGTGGCCCGAACAGACTCCGAACTCGCCGTGCTTGCCTTCGCGTACGACTCCGGGACGAAGGGCAATGTTGCGACCGAGATCGTCAAGTACTTCCTGCAGTTGCACTACGGGATCGAGAAGGATTACCGGAACTTCGACCTTCTCGAGCGTGGCAACTTCTACCAGTCGAACTGAGCGACACGATGAGCGCCATCGACACGCGGCCGGCCAGACTGGCCGATTGGGCCTCCCGATCCGTTGCGGTCGTCTGGCGCGCCTTCGACGTCCAGCTGGCCACGTACGCGGTGCTGCTGACGTGCTTCGGGCTGGCCATGGCCTACAGCAACACGGTCGCCGGAGGCGAGGCCCCGCTCCTCACGGGTTCAGTCTTCCTGCGCGGCCTGCTCTGGACCTCGATTGCCCTGATTGTGTTCGTGCTGGCGTGCGCGTTCGACTACCGGTGGCTCAAGACCCTCGCCTGGCCGCTGTATGCAGTTCAGCTTGGCCTGCTCGGTCTCACACTCGCGATCGGCTCGGGTGTCGGTGGCGCATCGCGCTGGGTCAGCGTGGGAGGCCTCCAGTTCCAGTTCTCCGAGCTGGCAAAGATCCTGATGATCGTGATTCTCGCGAACTACCTCGCGACGCGGCAGGGCCGGATGGACTCCCTGCGGAGCATCGTGGGCGCCTGCCTGCTCGCCGGTCCACCGTTGATCCTTGTCCTGATTCAGCCGGACCTTGGCACTTCGTTGGTCTTCGCGGCGATCGTTGTGGGGATGCTGTTCATGAGTGGAGCCAGCCTGCGCTGGCTCGGCGCGATCACGTTCGCGGTCCTGGCCGCACTGCCCTTCATCTGGACGTATGTCCTCCGCGACTACCAGAAGGAGCGCCTCACCTCATTCATCGATCCTCTGTCCGACGTGCGTGGCGCGGGCTACCAGCTGTACCAGTCACAGATCGCGGTCGGCTCCGGCGGCTGGTTCGGCAAGGGACTGACGAACGGAACCCAGAACCAGCTCGACTTCCTGCCCGTCCAGACGACCGACTTCGTCTTCGCGATCCTCGCGGAGGAGCTCGGATTCATCGGCGGCATGGTCGTCATCGGGCTCTTCCTGGCCTTGATCTGGCGCGTCCTCGTGGGCGGCTGGAGGTCACGGGACCCGTTCGGGACGATGTTCGCGGCCGGTCTGGGCTCGATGCTGGTGTTCCAGCTGTTCGTGAACGTCGGGATGGTGATCGGGATCATGCCGATCACCGGAATCCCGCTCCCGTTCATCACCCACGGTGGCGCATCTCTCATCAGCATCGCAGCGGGCCTGGGGATCCTCGAAAGCATCAACATCCGGCAAGGGCGAGCCGAATGGTGAGGTCATTCTGGAGCCGATATGTCCGGAGGGGTGGCTCTCGAGATCAGCTGCTCCGCGACACCCGTAGACTCTTCCATCGATGAGCGTTCGACCGGAATGAGCAGCCGCCCTCGTTTGGCTCGGCAGACCAGCGTTGCCGAATGCCAGGCTCTCCTGGAGATCGGCCCGCTCCTCGTGCCCCTCGGCGCGGATCTTCGCGACGTCGTCCGGATGGTGGCGCGTCAATCGGCGACACGGTTGATCGGCGTGGTGGACGAGGCCGGCCGGCTCGCCGGCGTGATCCCGGTCGCGAGGGTCGCCGACAGCATCATCGCGCGCGTCGTGCCCGAGGCGCTTCTCGTGGATGTCGCCGATGCGGAGACCGCGACCCAGTTCAGCCACAGCCTGGAAGACCGGGTCGCGGCCGACATCATGCTCGCGCCGGCCACGACGGTGTTGTCGGACACGATCGGGGACGCTTTCCGTGTGATGCATCATCGGCACCTCGCGGGCTTGTACATCGTTGACGCCGACGGGCGCCCGACCGGGTACCTCGATCTGCTCGAACTCGCCCTCGCCTACGTTCAGGCGCTCGACGACAGAGGCCTGGCCGAGGACCATCGCACGGAGAGTGCCGGCTCCGACCGGACCTCCTGACGGCGATGGACGTCACGATCGCCGCCGTCGTCTTCCTGGTCACCTACGCGGTGATCGCGTCCGATGTCATGAACAAGACGATTGCGGCGCTCCTCGGCGGCCTCGCAATGATCGTGCTCAACGTCATCGACCAGCACGACGCGTTCCTGGCCGTCGACTTCAACGTGATCTTCCTGCTCGCCGGGATGATGGTCATGGCCGGCATTCTCCGGCGGACCGGGTTCTTCCAGTGGGTCGCCATCCGGTCCATCAAGGTCTCCCAGGGCCATCCGTTCCGGATCCTGATCGTGCTCAGCTTGATCACCGCGGTCCTGTCCGCGCTCCTGGACAACGTCACCACCGTCGTGCTCATCGCGCCGGTCACCCTCTCGATCGCCTCGATCCTCGGCGTGTCCCCAATCCCGTTCCTTGTCAGCGAGATCCTCGCTTCGAACATCGGCGGGACGTCCACCCTGATCGGCGATCCGCCGAACATCCTCATCGGCTCTGCCTCAGGCCTCGACTTCGTCGCCTTCCTCGCGAACATGGGCCCGGTTGCGCTCCTCGTGTTCGTCGTCTTCCTCATCACCCTCCGCGGCCTGTACGGCGGTGTAATGAGCGTGGATCAGGACGCGCGCGAGGCCGCGCTGGCCCTCGACGAGCGGGAAGTAATCGCAGACGCGGTACTCCTGCGCCGGAGCCTGCTGGTCATCGGCGCCACCCTGGTCGGCTTCCTGCTCCACGGCCCGCTCGGCTATGAGCCCGCGACGATCGCCATGCTCGGCGCGACCATCCTGATGCTGGTGTCGCGAATCGACCCGGAAGCGGTCTACCGTGAGGTCGAGTGGCCGACGCTGTTCTTCTTCGTGGGCCTTTTCATCCTGGTCGAGGGCATCGTCCACGTCGGGATCATCGACGAGCTCGCGGCTTGGGTCTTCGACCTGACGGCCGGTAATCAGGCGGTGACGACGCTCGGTCTGCTGTGGCTGAGCGGGATCGCCTCCGGGATCGTGGACAACATCCCGTACACGGCCACGATGATCCCGGTCGTGGAGAGCCTCGGCGCCGACGGACTGCTGATCGAGCCTCTCTGGTGGGCGCTCGCGCTCGGCGCCTGCTTCGGCGGCAACCTCACGATCATCGGCGCCTCCGCCAACGTAGTGGTGGCCAACATGGCGGCTCGAGCCGGCCAGAGGATCACCTTCCGGGCGTTCCTCCCGTATGGCGCCCTGGTCACCTTCGAGTCATTGGCGATCGCGACGGCCTACATGTGGGTGCGCTACCTGGGCTGATGCCCGGCATTTCCGCTGGGATCAGTCCGTCTCGGCGGGCAGGGCGACACTCGTTTCCGGGCTCGGGTCGGGCGTGCTTGACGCGTCCAGCAGCGGTGGCGCACCAGGCGCGTCCGCTGCCGGCGCCTCTTCCGCTGCCGGCGCCTCTGCGGCAACGCTCAGGCGCGCGAACAGGTAGCGGTAGACATCCCGCGCCGCCGCCGTCACCGGCAGGGCAAGGATCGCCCCGAGCAGTCCACCGATCGTGGCTCCCACAACCAGGGCGAGCATCACGGCACTCGGATGGAGGTTGGTGGCGTTGCCCTGGATCTTCGGCACGAGCAGGTTGTTCTCCACCTGTTGAATGCCGAAGTAGAGGACGAATGCTGCGCCGACGGCATCGAGGCCGGCCGTCGCGGCCAGCAGGATCGCCGGCACCGCCGCGATGATCGGGCCGATGATCGGCAGCAGCTCGAGGACGCCCGCGATAACGGCGAGCAGGATCGCGAACCGGGAGAAGATCGGATCTACGGTCTCCCCGAGGATCAGAAGGCCGGCGAACGTGGCGATCCCGACGGTAAGCCCCAGCAGGACCTGTCCACGGACCCACGAGCCGAACACGCGAGTGACGATTGCCAGGACCGCTTCGACGTCCGGTAGCCACTCCGGAGGGATCGACGCCTCGAAGGAGCGGACGAGGGCCGGCCGATCCTTGAGCAGGAAGAACCCCCAGACCGGGACGATGAAGAAGGTCAGGAACGTGGCCACGAGCGCGGTCGTCGCCTGGAGGACCGGAAGCAGGACCGCGGGATCGAAGCCGATGTCCCCCTCGGCGAGCTTCGCAAGCCACTCGTCGATCGCCTGGCGGATCGCCGGCGGCAGTTCGAGGCCCCGATAGACGGCCCCGATGTCCTCCATCTGGGCCCGCAGGCGGTCCGCGAGGCCGGGAAGATCGCTCGTGAACTGCCGGACCTGGTCCACGAGCGGCTGGAGCATCAGGTTGAGCCCCTCGACCACCAGGCCGATCGCCGCGATGTAGACGAGGAGGATCGCGATGGAGCGAGGCACCCTCAGGCGGGCCAGCCAATCAACCGGCGGTGCGAGCAGGTAGACCAGCAGCAGCCCGACGACGAATGGGCCGAGCGCCGCGCGGCCGGCATACAGCGTGACGCCCAGCAGGACCGCCGCGCCCGCAAGCAGGGTGACGCGAGGGGACACCGGAGGGAAGCGACGGGCGGTCGTTGCCATCGTTCCGGCAGACTATCAGAGCGATGGATCCCCTCAGCGCTCAGCCGGCCGAGCCCAGTCAGCGGTGGCGGCTGGCGTACCGGCGTCGGCCCGACGCGCCGCCGCTTCCGCAGCGTGACCAGAACGCCGCGTGGGAGACCGCGCTGATCTCAAGCGGCCTCCCCATCGCGGGGCTGGATCTCGCGGTGCCACGGCCTCGGCTCGTCTTCGGCGCATCGCTCACGGTCGGCATGCCCGCAGAGCGCGAGCTCCTGGACCTGTTCCTCGTCGAGCGCCGATCGGTGGCCGAGGTCCGGGAGCGTCTCGTCGCGTCACTGCCGACCGGCCACGAGCTCATCGAGGTGCACGACGTCTGGCTCGGGGCGCCGGCACTGTCGGGGCAGGTGGCTGCGGCCGACTATCGCATGAGCGTGACGCTCGTCGATGGAGCGATGCCCGACGGAGCGGCGCTCATGGACGCTGCTCGACGCCTTCTCGCCGCTGCTGCACTGCCCCGTAAGCGGGAGAAGGGGGACCGGTCCATTCCGTACGACCTCCGGCCGCTCGTCGCGGGCATCGAAGTGCAACCGGGCGAGGCCGACGGCGCGGCCGTTCCGGCCCCGGCTGACACCACGCCCCACGGCGCGCCCCACGGCGCGCCCGTGCCGGCCCCGGCCGTCCAACTCCGGATCCGCACCCGATTCGACCCGGAGCGGGGCGTTGGGCGCCCGGAGGAGGTGCTCGCAGCACTGTCGGAGCTCGCCGGCGTGCCTCTGGCGGCACAATCGATCACCCGAGAGCGACTTCTGCTGTCCGGTGAGGCGTAGGGCCCGCGGCTTCAGTCGGGGCCAGGCGTCCGCGTGCTGCGTGGCTGTCCTCGCGGTGGCTGGGCGGCCCACTCCACCCGCCGCCGCGCAACGACCGGCCGGGCGGGGCCTTGCGACCGGCGAGGCGGGGCCTTGCGACCGGCGAGGCCAGGCGAAGGACTTGTCTACCGCCGCGTCGACTGCATGGACGGCCGGAGCACAGGCGCCGCCCTCTAGCCGCCGTCAGTTTGAGCCACGCCCGGATCGTGCTCGAGCCACGCCCGGATCGTGCTCGAGCCACGCCCGGATCGTGCTCGAGCCACGCCCGGATCGTGCTCGAGCCACGCCCGGATCGTGCTCGAGCGATGCTGGCGCTACGATCCGCGCGCGCCGAGGGCCGGTAGGCGATCGGTCTCTGCTCCAGGTGACCATGCAGCCGTCGCGGTCTAGGTCAAGCGGGCCGGGCCGCCCAGAGCACGATGGCGCCCAGAGCACGATCGTCGCTGGCCGCCTGGGAGTGACAAAGTCGCTGTCCCCTTAGCTCGGACAGAATCGCTGTCCTCCGACACACGTGCGCAGGGCACGATTGACGCTCGCGGAGGCTCGACGTACACTCCGCTTTCGCGCCTCGATCAAGTCGAGGTGCCTATCCCTGTCTCCCAGGCCGCGGTCACTTCAACCGCGCGACCACCAGCCACGTCCGCAGAGGATCCATGTACGCAGTCATCGAGACCGGCGGGAAGCAGTACCGCGTCGAGGTCGGCACCGAGCTTGAAGTCGAACTCCTGGAGGTTGCCCCGGGAGATGCCATCACGCTCGATCGCGTGCTCCTGGTCGCGGATGGCGACACGGCCGAAATCGGTCGTCCGCTCGTCCAGAACGCTTCGGTTGCGGCCGAAGTCGTCCGGCAGACCCGCGGCGAGAAGCTCATCAACTTCAAGTACCGTCCAAAGGCACGGCGCCGGGTCAAGAAGGGCCATCGGCAGGAGCTGACGGTCCTCCGGATCAGCGATATCGTGCTGGGCGGCCGGAGCGCGGCGGCAGACGTCGCCAAGGCTGTCGAGGCCAAGCGCACGGAGCGCCAGCGGCTCGAGGAAGGTGCGAAACGCCAGGCCGAGGCGGACGCAGTGCTTGCCGCGAAGCTGGCGCCGCCTGCCCCGAAGGCAACCGCGGCCGACAAGACCGCCACCAAGGCAGCGAAGCCCGCGGAGGCGGCCGACAAGACCGCCGCCAAGGCAGCCAAGCCCGCGAAGGCAGCCTCCGGGACTGCCAAGACCACGAAGCCCAAGGCAGCGAAGGCAACGTCGACGGAGCCCGGGGGCCCGGCCGAGAAGCCCAAGCGCAGCCGCACAGCGAAGAAGGACGAGTAGTCGAGATGGCCCACAAGAAGGCCGGCGGCACGTCGAAGAACGGCCGCGACAGCGTAGGTCAGCGGCTCGGCATCAAGGCCGGCGATGGTCAGCTCGTCCCGGCGGGGGCGATCATCGTCCGCCAGCGTGGCATGACGTTCCTCGCTGGCAGGGGCACCGGCCTCGGCCATGACTACACCGTCTTCGCCACGATCCCCGGCAAGGTGAAGTTCGAGTACGCCACCAAGGAGAAGAAGCGCGTTCGGGTCATCCCCGTCGAGGCCGGCCCGGCGGTCGCGGCCGAGGCCTGACCGAGACACGCCGGAGCGGCGACCACCGGCAGGGCATCGCGACCCTGTGCGGACGGCACCCAGGAGAGCATCAGTGAAGAGCGAGATTCATCCCAAGTACCAGGACGCCAAGGTCCATTGCGGATCGTGCGGGACCGAATGGACGGTCGGCTCCACGCGAGCCGAGCTCCGTGTCGATGTCTGCGGGAACTGCCACCCGTTCTTCACGGGCAAGCAAACGATCATCGACACGGCCGGCCAGGTCGAGCGCTTCCAGAAGCGCCTCGATCGACAGGTACGCGCCGGCTGAACGCTCGGCTTCCCTTCGACGAACCGCCGCGGCGGGCCCGATCGGGCCCGCCGTCGTGATTCTCGCGCCCCGCCGCTAGACTTCCCGGATGGCACGATTCAGCTACGGCGGCCAGGCCCTGATCGAGGGCGTCCTCATGCGCGGTCGCAACGCGATCGCCGTCGCCTTCCGGCATCCGGATGGGCGCATCGTGTGGGCATCGGAGCCCCTGACGAGCGGACCCCACCGATGGCGATTCGCCACGGCACCGCTGGCCCGGGGACTCATCGTCCTGTACGAGACGCTCGTCGTGGGCACCCGCTGGCTGATTCGCAGCGCGAATATCCAGGCGGAGGAGGACGGCGCCGAACTGGGCCGCGGGTCGATCGCCCTGATGCTCGGGATCACGGCGATCCTCGGGATCGGGCTGTTCTTCCTGCTCCCGCTCCTCATCGCGAGTGTCACGACCGCGAAGATCGAGCAGGGGTTCGTCCAACACCTCGTAGAAGGCCTGGTTCGCGTGGCGATCTTCATCGGCTATCTCGCCCTGATCTCCCGTGCTCCTGACATCCGGCGCGTCTTCCAGTACCACGGCGCCGAGCACATGACGATCCATGCCCTCGAATCCGGGCTCCCGCTCACGACCGCCAACGTCCGCCGCCACCCAACCGCTCACTCACGCTGCGGCACAGAGTTCCTGGTCATCCTCATCGCCCTTTCGATCGTTGCCTTCAGCCTGGTCGGGAGGCAGGACCCGCTGGTCATGATTGCGAGCAGGGTCCTCCTCATCCCGGTGCTCGCGGCGCTCGGCTACGAGATCCTCCGCTTTGGCGCCCGGAACCGAGCCAAACCGATCGTTCGGGTGATCATGTGGCCCGGGATCCTGGTTCAGATGATCACCACCAAGCAGCCGTCCGACGATCAGATCGAGGTTGCGATCGTATCCATGCAGCAGGCCCTCCAGGCCGACGGTGAACTGGTCCCGGCAGGCTCAGAGGAGCCCGACCGCGCACCCCTTGATCCAGTGAGCCCCGCCGTCGCAACGGCATGAGCGCGCTCGACGCCAAACTCGCTGAGGTCGCCCTCCAGTACGACGATGTCCAGGCCCAGCTCGCACTGCCGGAGACGAGCGCCGACATCGACGCGATCCGTCGCCTGGGCCGCGAACTCGCCCGTCTCGAGCCGGTTGTCGAGGCCTATCGGCGGCTCGTGGACACACGTACCGAGCTCGCTGGCGCCCGGGAGATGCGGGACGCGGAGGCGGATGAAGAGCTCCGGACGATGGCTCGCGACGAGGTCGACCGACTGGAGACGGATGAGACGCGACTGATCGAGGAGCTCAAGGTGCTCCTCCTGCCGCGCGATCCGGCCGATGACGGCAACGTGATCCTGGAGATCCGGGCCGGGGCCGGGGGCGAGGAGGCCGCGCTCTTCGCCGCGGAGCTGCTCCGCATGTATCTCCGGTACGCCGAGCGGCACAGCCTGAAGCCCGAGGTCATGAGTCTCCACGAGACGGGGATCGGAGGTGTGAAGGAGGCGATCGTCGAGATCGCCGGGGACGGTGCCTACTCACGCCTGAAGTTCGAGGGCGGGACCCATCGCGTCCAGCGCGTCCCGGCGACCGAATCGTCCGGGCGACTCCACACGTCGACCGCGACCGTCGTCGTCCTGCCCGAGGTCGAGGAGAACGAGATCCAGATCGATGAGGACCGGGACCTCCGCATCGACGTCAAGCGCTCATCGGGGCCGGGTGGGCAGTCGGTCAACACGACCGATTCGGCCGTCCGGATCACGCACCTGCCAACCGGCCTCGTCGTCGAGATCCAGGATGAGAAGAGCCAGCACAAGAACAAGGCGAAGGCAATGGCCGTCTTGCGGGCACGACTTCAGGATGCGGAACGGCGTCGGCAGCGCGAGGCCGACTCCGTGGCTCGCCGGTCCATGATCGGGTCGGGCGATCGGGCGGACAAGATCCGGACCTACAACTTCCCCCAGGACCGGGTGACCGATCACCGCGTGAACATGGACCTGTCCAACCTGCCCCGGGTCATGGACGGTGAGCTGGACCGGCTCATCGACACGCTCATCACGACCGACCAGGCGGAGCAGCTCGCCGCGTTCGTCGAAGCCGATTCTTCCAGCGGCTGACCCGCCGACCGTGGCCACCATCGACGCGCTCCTCCGCGACGCAGTTGAGCAGCTGCGCGTCGCCGGGGTAGAGACTCCACGGCTGGACGCCGAGGTCCTCCTGGCCAACGTGCTGGGCATCGACCGGACGGGGGTCCTCGCGTATCCAGAGGCGACGGTGGGAGACGCCGCGGCCGCGCGGTTCAATGAGGCGATCGCGCGGCGTGAGGCGGGCGAGCCGGTCGCCTACGTCCGCGGGGTTCGGGAGTTCCTCGGCCTTGCCTTCGCCACGGACCGGCGAGCCCTTGTTCCGCGCCCGGAAACGGAACAGCTCGTGGAGCTGGCCGAGGTGGAGATCGGGCGCCGCCTGACGCTTGCGCCGCGCCTCGCCGGGGCGGCGCCGATCCGCGTGGTGGATGTCGGGACGGGGAGCGGCGCCGTCGCGATCGCGCTCGCAGTTCGGTTGTCATCGCGCCGAATGCTCGATGAAGTGGACATCCTGGCCGTGGACGATGACCCCGACGCACTGGATCTCGCGAAGGAGAACGCGGTCGGGCATGCTCTTGGGGACCGGATCCGGTTTGCCCAGGCGGACCTCATCCCGCTCCCGGAGCAACCCTTTGACGTGATCCTGGCGAACCTCCCTTACGTCGCCACGGCGATGCTTGACGACCTGCCTGCGCCCGTCAGCTTCGAGCCGCGCCACGCGCTCGACGGCGGACCGGATGGTTTGGCCGTCATCCGGCGCCTGCTCGATCACCTGCCCGAGGTCCTCGCCCAGGGGGGCGTCGCGTTGCTGGAGATCGGGGCAGACCAAGGCTCGAGCATCGTGTCCGTCGTGGCTGAACTTCCCGGGCGATGGGCCTGCACCGTGGAGCGCGATCTCGCCGGGCTGCCGCGCATCGCCCGGGTGGAGCGCTGACCGTGGCAGCCGCACCGTTCGTTCCCCGGTCCGTCGCGCCGGAGCTCCCGATCCGCCTGATCGCCCTCGATATCGACGGGACGCTCGTGGATGACGACCTCGTGCTTGGAGATCGAACGGTGACGACCATCCGCCGAGCGGTCCATCGCGGGATCCGGGTGTCCCTGGTGACCGGCCGCATGACGTTCTCGGCCATCCGGTTCGCAGAGACCCTTGCGCTCACGGAACCGGTGATCGGCTACCAGGGAGCGCTGATCAGGGAGATGCCGCGCAGCGTGGATCGGGCCGGACGACTGCTCCGCCACCGGCCACTGGCCCCCGCGCTGGCCCGCCGCGCCGTGGCCTGGAGTCGGGAGCGCGGCCTGGACCCTCACGTGAACCATCTCGAGCGCCTCATCGTCCGCGCCGACGACCCACGGGTGGACGACTATTCCGCCTTCCTCGGAACCCGTGCCACCCGGGCCGAGGACCTCGTCGAGTGGATCCAGCGCCCAGTCACGAAGATCGTTGCCGTCGGCCCGCCCGGACTGCCGATCTCACTTCTCGACCGGGCCCGGACGGAGTTCCTCGGCGACGCGGACGTCACCGTGGCCCACCCGCGCTTCCTCGAGTTCGTCGCACCGGGCGTCAGTAAGGGCCAGGCCGTGCGCTGGCTCGCTCGCCGGGCCGGTGTTCCGCTCGGCAGCGTGTTGGCGATCGGGGATCAGCTGAACGACCTGGAGATGCTGGCGGCCGTGGGCCACGGAACCTCGATGCCGAGCGCACCCCAGGAGGTCTTGAACGTGGCTCGGTACGTCGCGCCGCCGCTGGCCGAGGAGGGCGCCGCCCAGGTGATCGAGCGGCTGGCACTGTCCGGCGTACGGGACGCAGCCGCGGCGGCGCGGACGATGGCGGACGCTGCGTCGGTTGCTCGCGAGGACGTGGCCGCGAGCTCGGCGCCGGTTGCGACGGTCCCCGACCGGCGGGCCGGCTCGTGAGCAGCGTGACCACGGTGGGTCGGCCACGAGTGCTCCCCGACGACGAGGCCGGCCGCGCCGTTGCGATCGAGGTCCTGCGAGCCGGCGGGATCGTCGCGCTGCCGACCGACACGGTCTACGGCATCGCAGTCGCCCTGACGACGCCCGACGGCATCGAGCGCCTGTTCCACGTGAAACATCGGGCGCCCGAGAAGGGCATCGCGCTGCTCCTTGCCGATGCCGCCCAGGCGAGGGCCATCGCCCAGCTGAACGCGGACGCGGATCTTCTGGCCGCGGCCTTCTGGCCCGGCCCCCTGACGCTCGTCCTGCCGCGCGACCCCGCCGTGGCCCTTCCCGAGGCCCTCACCGGCGGGTCGTCAACGGTGGGACTCCGGGTCCCCGACCACCCCTGTGTCCGGGCAATCGCCGGGGCAATCGGGCCGCTCCCCACCACGTCGGCGAACCGAAGCGGCGCGCCGGACGCGCTCGATGCCGAGACCGTCCTCGCGCAGCTCGGGGCGGACGTTGACCTCGTCCTCGACGGCGGGCTCGCCCGTGGCGCCGTGCCCTCGACGGTCGTGGACTGCACGGTCGCGCCGCCGGCCGTCCTCCGCGAGGGAGCCCTGGGGAGCGCCCGCATCCTCGAGGCCCTCTCGATCGGACCGCACACCGACCGTTCGTGAGTCGTTCCGCGAGTGTGGGAGGATAGCCCCGCGGCACGAGCGGTCGCCGGGCGCTTCCCGATCCCGGGGCGCGAAGCGGCTGTGCGAATGGCGCCGCGCGGCCACGAAGGAGGGCTGGTCACGATGACGGTCGCAGACGACCATCCCCTCGGCTGGGCTTCGCTCGCTGAGGTGGATCCCGAGCTGTGGGCCGCGATGGTCCAGGAACGACGTCGCCAGCGCGACAAGATCGAGCTCATCGCCAGCGAGAACTACACGTTCGCCGCGGTGATGGAAGCCCAGGGTTCCTGGCTCACCAACAAGTACGCGGAGGGGTTGCCCGGCAAGCGCTACTACGGTGGCTGCGAGTACGTCGACATCGCCGAGGTCCTTGCCCAGCAGCGCGCTCTGGCCCTCTTCCCCGGAGCGGAGCACGTCAACGTCCAGCCCCACTCGGGTGCGCAGGCCAACATGGCCGCCTATTTCAGCGTGCTCCGGCCCGGTGATCGCATCCTCGGCATGAACCTGGCGCACGGTGGGCACCTCACGCACGGCTCCCCCGTCAACTTCTCCGGCCGGATGTACGAGGTCCACGCCTACGGTGTCGAGGAATCGACCGGCCGGATCGACTACGACGCCCTCGAGGCGACGGCTCGGGAAGTCCGACCGAAGGTCGTCGTGGCCGGGGCCTCGGCCTACCCGCGCATGTTCGACTTCGAGCGCATGGCCGCGATCGCCCACGAGGTCGGGGCCCTCCTGTTCGTCGACATGGCCCACATCGCCGGGCTTGTCGCGGCGGGCCTCCATCCAAGCCCGTTCCCGCACGCGGACCTCGTCACGACGACCACCCACAAGACCCTCCGCGGGCCGCGCGGCGGCCTCATCTTCAGCCGATTCAATCTGCCCGATTCCGTGGATCCGGCCGACTTCCCCATGGTCAAGTCCACGCTCGCCACCCGAGTCGACAAGACGGTCTTCCCGGGCGTTCAGGGTGGACCGCTGATGCACGTCATCGCGGCCAAGGCGGTCGCGCTGCTCCTTGCGGCGAGCGACGACTTCCGGCGGGACCAGCGCCGGACCGTGGAGAACGCGGCGATCCTCGCGGCGGCCCTGGCGGATCGCGGGGCGCGGGTCGTGTCCGGCGGGACGGACAACCACCTCATGCTCGTGGACGTGACCCCGCTCGGGGTCACGGGCATGGATGCGGAGCATCTCCTGGACGAGATCGGGATCACCGTGAACAAGAACGCAATCCCGTTCGACCCGCTGCCGCCCAACACGAGCTCCGGCATTCGTGTCGGGACCCCGGCCACGACCACGCGTGGCTTCGGGCCGGACGAGATGCGGACGATCGCGCGGCTGATCACACAGGCGATCGAGCAGCGGGACGATGAACGTGCGCGCACGGCCCTGTCCGCCGAGGTAGCCGGGATGGTGCAGCGCTTCCCGGTCCCGGGCCTTCCCGACGAGGTCGAATGACCTTCGTCAGCGGAGCTGCCGACCTGCTGCCGCTCCTGATTTCGGCATTCGTCGTGTCGGCCATCATCGCCCTCGCGCTGACCCCGGGGATCCAGCTGTTGGTCGGGCGGCGGGGCATCGTGGACGCCCCGAACCATCGGCGGGTCAACACGAGCCCGGTGCCGCGGGGCGGTGGGATCTCGGTCGTGCTGGCCTTCCTCGGCGTTGCCGGGGGGCTGACGCTCATGAGGGCCGAGATCGGCCCCATGCCGGCGCCCGTGGGCATCTCCGCTCGTGAACTCGCGGCGCTGTTCGGGGGCGGAGCCCTCGCCGCGTTGATCGGCGCCATTGACGACCTCTTCAACCTGCGCGCTCGCTGGCAGCTCCTCGGCCAGCTCGCCCTGGCGGCGACGGCGGTGATGCTCGGGGTCGGCGTCAAGTTCGTGAGCAATCCGTTCGGTCCCGGCCTGATCTCGTTCGGCATCCCCTTCGGCGTTGCGTTCACGATCATCTGGATCGTGGGGATGCTCAACAGCATCAACTTCATCGACGGCCTGGACGGCCTGTCAACAGGCATCGCCCTGATCGCGTCTGTGACGCTTGGAATCCTGAGCCTGACCATTCAGGTCAACCAGCCGTACGTGGCCGTCCTGTGCCTCGTCCTTGCCGGGGCGCTGCTGGGCTTCCTCCGCTTCAACTTCCAGCCGGCCTCGATCTTCCAGGGAACCGCCGGCGTGATGTTCGTCGGGTATACGCTCGCGGTGCTCGCGATCCTGGGCTCGGCCAAGGTCGTCGTGGCACTCCTGGTGCTTGGTGTCCCGATCATCGACACGTTCTGGGTCATCGTCCGCCGGCTCCTCGCCGGACGGTCGCCGTTCACACCCGATCGCGGGCACATTCACCATCGACTGCTGGACCTGGGCCTGAGCCATCGAGGAACGGTCTTGCTGATCTACGCGATCTGCGCGAGTCTTGGCGTAATGTCGCTCCTCGCATCGACCGCGGCCCAGATCTACGCGTTCCTCGGGGCACTCGTGGCGTTCGGCGTCGTCCTGTTCCTCCTCACGCGCGAGCCGAGGGAGGCCCTGGAGCCGGACACGTACGAAGCGGAGAACCTCGAGTGAACCCGTGGCGCGGCCGACGTCGGGTTTCGAACGAGACCCTTCCGGTCATGTCCTACGAGGACATCCGCTGGCGGATTGGGGCGTCCGACGAACCGCCCCAGCCGACACCGGCGGAGGAGAATCGGGAGCCAGCCGCCGACGCCACCCAGAGGTCCACGGCGAGCGCTCAGCGGCCAAGCTCCCGCCGTGTGCGGCTCTCGACGCCGCGTAGGCGCCCTGTCGTGAGCGGTGGAACCCGTCGGCTCGTGTTATGGCGAGATGTGTCCGCGCTCCTGTTCGGTGCTATCGGGATCATCCTTGCTTCCCAATTCATGCTCCACAGTGGAACTGTTGCTGAGGTCGCGTCCCCCGCCGACGTCAATGCGCCTGAGGCTACCGACGCCGACGCCGTCGCTGGTCCGTCAGGATCGTCTGCCCAGGTGACGTTTGGGCCCGTGATCGACCCGGGGCTCATCGCCGGGATCGAGGCAACGCCGACTCCGATTCCGAGTGTCACCGCCCCGCCGGAGGCAACGCGACGGCCTGCGGCCCCGCCCAGGCCAACGCCTAAGTCTTCGTGGAGTCCAGCCCAGTCCGCACCAACGCTCAGCCCGACGCCCCAACCCGAGACCCAGCCCGATGCCGACCCCGAGCCCAAGCCCCAGCCCGAGCCCGGCGCCACCACCACCACCACCACCGCCACCACCGCCCAGCGATCCGCCCAGCGATCCGCCCAGCGATCCGCCCAGCGATCCGCCCAGCGATCCGCCCAGCGATCCGCCCAGCGATCCGCCCAGCGATCCGCCCAGCGATCCGCCCAGCGATCCGCCCAGCGATCCGCCCAGCGATCCGCCCAGCGATCCGCCCAGCGATCCGCCCAGCGATCCGCCCAGCGCCGCCCCCTGAGTTCAAGGCCGACGGGTCGACGGCAATCACGCCTGGTGCCCTCAACGCGCAACCGTTCCGCAACCTTCGCGTGGCGAGTCGCGGAGGGCCTCTGGTATACTCCGGCGGCTTTGCCAGGGCGTCATTGATCGAGCCGGGCCGCGGTGTGGCCTATCTCGCCCTCTTCTCGGAAATCGGGTTCGTCCTGCTCGTGACGACCCTGGTGGGCGTGGGTGTCGGCTACTGGGCGGACACGAATCTGGGGACCATCCCCGTCTTTGTCCTGATCGGCCTGTTCGTCGGGATGGGGGTCGGGGCCCGGGCGGTCTGGCTGCTGATCAGCCGGTTCCTCGCCGGGATGGACGATCACGCGTAGCGCGGCGAGCGCGAAAATCGAACCTCGACGAGCGCGGCCGGTGCCGCGCTCCTGTGTGTGGAGCGAGCGTTGACGAACGAGCGGACGGCCGAGGCGGTCGCCCCCAAGTCGAATAGGAACCGGATCCTCACCGCGCTCGGGGCCGTGATCGTCCTGGACGTCCTCGCGGCCATCTTCGTGCCGCCGTCCCCGGGGGAGAGCGGTGCGTTCAAATTCCCCGCGGACGGCATCGGCGCCAATCTGGAGCTGCCTGCCCCGCACGTGATCTGGGACCTGGCGCCCGATGTGGCCAGCTCGGGCATCGTGCAGTTCCACCCCAGCATCACGTCCTCGATTCTGACCCAATGGATCGTCATCGCGATCGTCCTGAGCGTGATGATCCTCGCGACCCGGGTCATGCGCGACATCCCCGGTCGCGCCCAGAACGTCGTGGAGTTCGCGTACGAATCCTTGCACGACTTCGCGGTCTCGCTGGGCGGCCCGGCCGCCGCCCGCTACGTCCCGCTGTTCGCCGCGTTCTTCCTGTACATCCTGTTCTCGAACTGGAGCGGCCTGATCCCGCCGGTCGGCAAGCTGGTGATCCTGCGCGCGCCGACGAGCGACGTGAACGTCACGATCGGGCTCGCGCTGGTCAGCTTCACGTTCTTCCAGGCCCAGGGGTTCCGAGCACTGGGCTTTCGCGGCTACCTCGGGAAGTTCCTGCCGTTCGGCGAGTTTCGGAACGGCGTTGGCGCCGGGTTCATCGCGATGTTCGTGGGCTTGATGGAGCTCCTCCTGGAGTTCGTCAAACCACTCACACTGTCGATGCGACTCTTTGGCAACATTTTCGGAGGCGAGGTGGCGCTTGGCGTCATGACCGCCCTGACCATTGCGATCATCCCCGTCGCCCTCGTGGGCCTTGAGGTCCTGCTCAACGCGGTCCAGGCGCTGATCTTCAGCGTGCTGACGCTCATGTTCACCCTCGCGGCGATCGAGGGGCACCATACAGACGAGCACGAGCCCGATCACGGGCCCGTGATCGAGGGGACGGTCGCTTCAAGCCCGGCCCCGAGTCACTGACCACGGTCCCAATGCACCCGGGCCCAAGCCCGGACCTGGAGGGTTAGACCCAGCATGGAAAACATCGGAGCGGGCCTGGCGGCCCTGGGCGTCATCGGCCCCGGCATCGGCATCGGCATCCTTGCCGGCATGTCGAGCAGCGCGATCGGGCGCAACCCGGATGCTGCCGGACAGATCCGCGGCCTCGCGATCATCCTCGCGGCGTTCGCGGAAGGCCTCGGCGTGCTCGCCGTCGTCGTCGGCATCCTGACGATCTTCATCGCCTAGCAGCAGCGGAACCGGAGCCCAACCCGTGGATCTGTTTGCCCTCACTGGCGGGATCGCTCAAGGGGCAACCGCCCTCCAGTCCGAGGAAGGTCCCGGCCTGGTGATCAACGGATTCTGGATCATCGTCTCGGCCGCCAACTTCCTGTTCTTCCTGTTCCTCGTCTGGACGCTTGCGTTCAAGCCGATCAGCGCCATGCTGTCGGGGCGACGAGAGCGGATCGAGCGGGGTCTCAAGGACGCGGAGCAGGCGCGCCTCGATCGTGAGAGTGCGGATCAGGAGCGACGAGCCACGCTGGCCGAGGCCCGTCGTGAGTCGAATGAAATCCTGGCCCGCGCCCAGAAGGTGGCCCAGGAGACGCGCGACGCGGATATCGCCGCGACGCGCGAGGAGCTGGAGCGGATGCGTGTCCGTGCCACCTCGGAAATCGAGGCGGAGAAGCACCGCGCACTCGCCGACCTCAGGGCCGAGGTTGCCGATCTCGCGCTCGCCGCGGCCGGCCGGCTCGTCGGCGAGACCATGACCGATGCCCGCCAGCGCCGCCTCGTCGAGGAGTTCCTCGCCGCGCCGGCCGGGGATGCCCGGAACTGATGGCACGATCAACGACCGCCGCGCGACGCTACGCCGAGGCAGCCTTTGAGCTGGCCGAGCGTGACGACGCGTTCGACGCGTGGGCCGACGGCCTTGGCCTGGTGGCCGGAGTTGCCACGGACGAGAAGTTCGGGCGGTACATGGACAACCCCGCGATCCCCCACGCGGACCGGGAAGCCACCGTGAACCGGCTGTTCGAAGGCCACCTGGCACCCGGACCTCTCAGCCTCGCCCGACTGCTGGCGCGGCGGGGCCGGTTCGGGAGCCTGCCCGCGGTCGCCGCGGAGTTCACTCGCCTCCTCAATCGTCGCAATGGGGTCGTGGAGGCCGTCGTCACGAGCGCAGCACCGCTCACCGCCGCAGAGACTGACGCCATCGGCGCCCGCCTCCGGACGATGACCGGCTCCGGCATCAGCCTCCGCACGGAGCTGGACCCGGCGCTCATCGGCGGGCTCACGGTCAAGGTCGGCGATCAATTGCTCGACGCGAGCGTCCGTGGCCGCCTGGAGCGGCTTCGGGAGCGGCTCGTGGCGGGTTCGCGCTAGAGACCCACCCGTCCCGCTTCGGCGGGGCACAAGCGGGCCAATGGCGCCCGAAACGGAGAACCGATGGCCATTCGCTCGGACGAGATCATCAGCATCATCAAGTCGGCGATCGATTCGTTCGACGAGGGAACCGAGACCCGCAATGTCGGCACGGTCGTTGAGGTCGGCGACGGCATTGCCCAGGTCTATGGCCTGGAGGGCGCCCTCTCGTCCGAGCTCCTCGAGTTCCCCGATGGCGTGATGGGCATGGCCCTGAACCTGGAGGAAGAGACCGTCGGTGCGGTCATCCTCGGCGACTCCCGGTTCATCAAGGAAGGCGACACGGTCAAGACGACGGGCCGCGTCGTGGAAGTGCCCGTCGGACAGGGTCTCATCGGTCGTGTCGTGGACCCGCTCGGGCGTCCCCTGGACGACAAGGGCCCGATCGAATCGACGAAGACCCGCCCCGTTGAGCGCATCGCCCCGGGTGTCATCGTCCGGAAGTCGGTCGACACGCCGGTCCAGACCGGGATCAAGGCCATCGATGCCCTGATCCCGATCGGCCGCGGACAGCGCGAGCTGATCATCGGCGACCGCCAGACAGGCAAGACCGCGATCGCCATCGACACGATCATCAACCAGAAGGGCAAGGGCCTGGTCTGCATCTACGTGGCCATCGGCCAGAAGCTGTCGACGGTCGCGAACACCGTGGCGATCCTCGAGAAGCACGGCGCGTTGGGCCACACGATCGTGGTCGTGGCCGGGGCGGAGGATGCCGCTCCCCTCCAGTTCCTCGCGCCGTACGCCGGCGTGGCAATGGCCGAGGAGGTCATGGAGGCCGGGGTCGAGATCGAGGGCGAGCTCGTGAAGGACGCCCTGTGCGTCTACGACGACCTCAGCAAGCACGCCTGGGCCTACCGCGAGATGTCCCTCCTCCTCCGCCGCCCACCGGGCCGCGAGGCCTACCCGGGCGACGTGTTCTATCTCCACAGCCGGCTCCTCGAGCGAGCCGCGCGGATGAGCGAGGAGCACGGTGGTGGCTCAATCACCGCCCTGCCGATCATCGAGACGCAGGCCGGCGATGTGTCCGCGTACATCCCCACGAACGTGATCTCGATCACGGATGGGCAGATCTTCCTGGAGACGGACTTGTTCAACGCGGGTCAGCGCCCCGCCCTGAACATCGGCATCTCCGTGAGCCGCGTGGGCTCGGCGGCCCAGACCAAGGCGATGAAGAAGGTCGCGGCGCCGCTGAAGCTGGATCTCGCGCAGTACCGCTCCCTGGCCGCGTTCGCACAGTTCGCGTCCGACCTGGACAAGGCCACCCGCGACCAGCTGACCCGGGGCGAGAAGCTGTCCGAGGTCGTCAAGCAGCCTCAGTACCAGCCGATGGCCGTCGAGAACCAGGTCGCGATCCTGTACGCCGCCACGACCGGGCGGCTCGACGACGTTCCGACCCCGCGCGTGAAGGACTTCGAAACGCAGTTCTACCGCTTCCTCGAGACCGAGCGTCCCTCAATTCTCCAGGACCTCGGCAAGGGCAAGACGCTCACGGACGAACTGATCACCGGCCTCGACGAGGCCATCGAGGCCTTCCGCGTCAAGGTCTTCGAGATGGAGCCGCGTGCCAAGCCTTCAAAGGCCACCGCCGAGGCGCCGGCCGAAACGTCGGCCGAGGCTCCGGCCGAAACGTCGGCCGAGGCTCAAGCCGAGCCCGAGCCCGAGCCCGAGCCCGAGCCCGATGTGAGCAACGAGGAGCAGGCCTGACCGTGGCCAGTCAGCGCGATATCAGACGCCGCATCCGTGACGTCGGGCGGATCAAGCAGATCACCCGGGCCATGCAGTTCGTGGCCGCGTCCAAGCTGAAGCGGGCGCAGGATTCCACCCTGGCGGCCCGGCCGTACTCGGAGAAGATCGACGAGGTCCTCGCAGACCTCGCCGCGGTCCTCGGCACCGACGAGCACCCGCTCTTGGCCACGCGCACGGAGGGCAAGCGGCTGCTCGTCCTGATCACCTCGGACCGTGGCCTGGCCGGACCCCTGAACACGAACACCATCCGCTTCGCCGCCCGCGCCATCACCGAGCACGAGGGGGATCTCGCGGTCGTCAGCGTGGGAAGGAAGGGCCGCGACGCCATGCGCCGCGCCCGAGTGCCGCTCGATGCGCATTTCGCCGGCTTCGGCGATCGGCCGACATTCGCCGACATCATCCCGCTCGCTCGCCTCGTCACCGATGGGTACGTGAGTGGCGAGCTCGGCCGGATCGACCTCGTTTACCCGCGCTTCGTGTCCACGCTGGTCCAGCGACCGACGGTCGAGGCGCTCCTGCCCATCTCGCCGGCGGAGGACACGGCCGTTGGCATCCCCGGCAACCAGTTCATCTTCGAGCCGGATCCCGGCGCCGTGCTGGAGCAGTTGCTCCCGCGCTACGTCGCCACCCGGCTGTTCCAGGCGGTCCTGGAGGCGAAGGCGTCCGAGGAATCATCGCGCATGGTCGCGATGAAGAACGCCACCGAGAACGCAGACGACCTGATCGCGGATTACACCCTTGCCTACAACAAGGTCCGCCAGGCCAACATCACCCGCGAGATGATCGAGATCGCGACCGGCGCCCAGGCGCACTGACGGCACGCACCAGGAGGCCACAAGAAACATGGCGACCGCCACCGCTCCCGCGACCGGCCGGGTGATCCAGATCACCGGGGCCGTCGTCGACATCGTGTTCCCGCCCGGCCAGCTCCCGGCGATCTACAACGCCGTCGAGCTGGAGCGAGAGGGCCAGGATCCGCTGGTGTGCGAGGTGCAGCAGCACCTCGGCAACAACTGGGTCCGGTCTGTCGCGATGACCACCACGGACGGCCTGCCCCGCGGCGGGGCTGCCCGGGACACCGGCGGCCCGATCAGTGTTCCGGTCGGCGAGGCGACCCTCGGGCGGGTGTTCGACGTCCTGGGCAAGCCCATCGACGGCAAGGGCAGCGTCAGCGCCCCGAAGTCCCTGCCGATCCACCGCTCGGCGCCGGCGTTCGACGAGCAGTCGACGGAAGTCGAGGTGTTCGAGACCGGCCTCAAGGTCATCGACCTGATCTGCCCGTTCCGCAAGGGCGGCAAGATCGGCATCTTCGGTGGTGCCGGCGTGGGCAAGACCGTCATCATCCAGGAGCTGATCCGGAACGTCGCCCAGGAGCACGCGGGCGTGTCCGTGTTCGGCGGCGTCGGCGAGCGATCTCGCGAGGGCAACGACCTCATCCACGAGATGACCGAGTCGGGCGTCATTGCCAAGACGGCCTTCGTGTTCGGCCAGATGAACGAGCCGCCCGGCGCCCGCCTCCGCGTGGGGCTGACGGCCCTGACCATGGCTGAGTTCTTCCGTGATGAGGAGGGCCGCGACGTCCTCCTGTTCATCGACAACATCTTCCGGTTCACCCAGGCGGGCTCCGAAGTGTCCGCGCTCCTCGGCCGGATGCCGTCCGCGGTGGGCTACCAGCCGAACCTGGCCACCGAGATGGCCGCCCTCCAGGAACGGATCACGTCCACCAAGAAGGGCTCGATCACGTCCCTCCAGGCCGTCTTCGTCCCGGCCGACGACTACACGGACCCCGCGCCCGCCACCACGTTCGGTCATCTCGACTCCACGATCCGCCTGGAGCGGAGCATCGCCGAGCTCGGGATCTACCCGGCCGTGGATCCACTCACCTCCACCTCCCGGGTCCTCGACCCGCTGGTGGTGGGCCAGGAGCACTACGACGTGGCGCGCGAGACGCAGCGCGTCCTCCAGCGCTACCAGGACCTCGAGCAGATCATCGCCATCCTCGGCGTGGACGAGCTCTCGGAGGACGACAAGTCCACCGTGTCGCGAGCGCGACGCCTCCAGCGGTTCATGAGCCAGCCGTTCTTCGTCGGCGAGGTCTTCACCGGCCGGCCAGGCGTGTACGTCACGATCAAGGACACGATCGCGTCGTTCAAGGAGATCCTCGACGGCAAGGTTGACACGTTGCCCGAGCAGGCCTTCTTCCTGGCCGGCACCATCGACGACGTGCGCGCGAACGCGGCCAAGCTCGAAGGCTGATCAGATGCCCCTCCTGCTCGAGATCGTCACGCCCGAGAAGCTCGCCTACAGCGACACTGTGGACGCCGTGGTCCTGCCGGGCAGCGAGGGCGAGCTCGGGGTCCTGCCGCACCACGCTCCGCTCGTGTCCACGCTCGGCGTGGGTGAGCTGCGGATCCGGAAAGGCGCGGAGACGGAAACCTTCGCGATTGCGGGCGGCTTCCTCCAGGTCAGACCGGACAAGGTCGTCGTGATGGCCGAGATGGCCGACATGGCCGCCGAGATCGACCTCGAGAAGGCCGAGGAGGCGCGCAAGGAAGCCGAACGGGCCCTCGAGGTCGGCTTCCACGAGGGCGCCGACCTCGCGGCGGCCCGTGCCGCTCTCCAGGTCGCGCTCCTGCGCCAGCGCGTTGCCGAGCGCCGTCACCGGGAGGGGCCCCGCCGCCGCGGGTAACCCCACGTGGCCGATCCCCGACCGTTTCACTGGGAGTACGTTCCGCAGCCCGTGACCCGGGAAGCGTTTCATGTGACCGGCGGTGCGCCGCTGCGCGGAACCGTCCAGGTGGCCGGCGCGAAGAACGCCGCCCTCAAGCTCCTGGCGGCCGCGGTCCTGACCGGCGAACGTTGCCGGTTCACCAACGTGCCCGAGATCGAGGACGTCCTGGCCATGGCCGAGACGCTCCGCGACCTGGGGGTCGTGGTGGACCATCCGGCTCCGAACACCTACGAGATCTCGGCGGGCGACGTTGACTGGCTGTTCGTGCCCCTGGAGGCGGCGGCCAAGATGCGGGCGAGCTTCATGCTCCTGGGCCCGCTCCTGACGCGCTTCGGCGAGGCGATCATCAGCAACCCCGGCGGGGACCGGATCGGACGCCGGCCCGTGGACATGCACGTGGACGCCATGCGGGCGCTGGGCGCGGACATCGACTACCGCTACGGCTACTACTACGCGAAGGCGCCGGGCCGGCTCCGTGGCGCCGAGGTGGTCTTCCCCTTCGTGTCGGTCATGAGCACGGAGAACGCGATGCTCGCCGCCACTCTCGCCGACGGACACACGGTCATCCGTCCTGCCGCCCAGGAGCCCGAGGTGGACGATCTCATCGCGTTCCTCGTGAAGATGGGTGCGGATGTCGAGCGGACGGCCCCGGACACGATCGAGATCCACGGCAAGAAGCGCCTTCGAGGCGCCGACCACGAGGTGGTTCCGGACCGGATCGAGGCGGGCACGTTCGCCATCGCCGCGGCGATGACCGGCGGCAAGGTCACCCTGGAACGCGCTCGCTGTGATCATCTCGACGCGCTCGTCGAGGTCCTCGGGCGGATGGGCGTGGCGGTGGACTGCGGAACCGACACCCTCACGGTCGACGCGACCAGCGTCGGCCCGGGCCAGTACCGGCCGATCGACATCGAGACGGCGCCGTACCCGGGTCTGGCCACGGACCTGCAGCCGCCGACGAGCGTCCTGCTGACCCAGGCCGCGGGCCGATCGTCGGTCCACGAGGCGATCTTCGAGGATCGGCTGGAGTGGTTGATCGAACTGCGCAAGATGGGTGCCGTCGTGGAGTTGCCCGACGCGCACCACGCGATCATCGATGGTCCGGCGCAGCTGGTCGGCGCCGACGTCGAGATCTCCGACCTGCGAGCCGGGGCGTCGCTCATCCTGGCGGCCCTCGCCGCCAGCGGGACGTCCGTCATTCACGGCGGCCACCATGTCCGGCGTGGGTATGAGAACATCGAAGCGAAGTTCCTGGGTCTCGGCGCCAGGATTGAGCGCGTCCAGGAAGGGGATCCCGGCACACCCACATGAAGATCGGCATCGACCTCGGTACCGCCAACGTCCTCGTCCATGTCGAGGGCCGGGGCATCGTCATCCAGGAGCCGTCCGTGGTGGCGGTTGATGACGACAACCGCATCCGGGCCGTGGGTGAAGAGGCCCGCGAGATGATCGGCCGGACGCCCGGCAACATCACCGCGATCCGCCCGATGAAGGACGGGGTCATCGCCGACTACGTCATCACCGAGGCAATGCTCCGCTTCTTCATCAACAAGGCGACCCAGGGCAAGTTCATGTTCAGCCGGCCCGAGGTCATGATCAGCGTCCCGGCGGGCGTGACGTCGGTCGAGAAGCGGGCCGTCCGCGACGCGGCGCTGAAAGCCGGGGCCAAGGAGGCCTTCCTGATCGAGGAGCCCCTGGCTGCGGCCATCGGGGCCAACGTTCCGATCAGCGGCCCGTCCGGCAACATGATCATCGACATCGGCGGCGGGACGAGCGAGATCGCGGTCATCGCCCTCGGCGGCATCGTGGTCTCGACGTCGCTGCGCGTCGGCGGCAACAAGTTTGACGAGCACATCGCGTCGTACATCCGCAAGAAGTACAACCTGATGATCGGCGAGCGGACCGCGGAAGAGGTCAAGATCACCATCGGCACGGCGCTCCCGCTGGAGCGCGAACTGTCCATGGAGGTCCGCGGCCGGGACCTGATCGCCGGTCTGCCCCGCACGATTCCGATCACCTCATCGGAGGTCATGGAGGCCATCGAGGTGCCGCTCCAGCAGCTCGTCGCCGCGGTCCGGCGCGTCCTGGAGCAGACCCCGCCGGAGCTGTCCTCGGACATCATCGACAAGGGCATGGTCATGTCCGGCGGCGGTGCGCTCCTCCGGAACATCGACAAGCTGCTGACGCAGGTGACCGGCGTCCCATGCCACGTCGCGGAGAACCCGCTCAACTGCGTGGCCCTGGGGACCGGCGAGGCGCTCAAGCACTACGGCTTCTTCAAGAAGTCGCTCGTCCAGTCGTTCTAGACGCGCGAGCCGGCCGGTGAGCGAAGCCCGGTCGTTCATCGACCTCCACTGCCACACCTCAGCGAGCTTTGATTCGCTGGCCTCGCCCCGCGCCGTCGTGGCCGCCGCCGCCCGCCACGGCCTGACCCACTTGGCGATCACCGACCACGACCGGATCGATGGCGCCCTCGCGGCGCGCGACGCCGCGCCCGACGGCCTGACCGTGCTGGTGGGGGAGGAGATCCGCACGCGCGACGGTGATCTCATCGCGGTCTTCCTGACCACCGCGGTCCCGCCCGGGATGTCCGCGTCGGACACGATCGCGGCCGTGCGGGAGCAGGGCGGCCTGGTGGGGATCCCGCACCCCTTCGACCGCTTCCGCGGCTCCCTGGCCCGGGGCGAGACGCCCCGCAGTCTCGAGGGCCTGGCCGCGAGCGTGGACTGGGTGGAGTCATGGAACGCCCGCCTGATGGTCGGCGACGGGAATGCACGGGCCGCGGAGCTGGCACTGGCGGCCGGAGTGCCCGGGGTCGCGGTGTCTGACGCGCACACCGCGCTGGAGGTCGGCGTCGCCTATACCGTTGTCCTTGGCTCGCCGTCCACGCCGGACGGACTTCGCGCGGCGCTGGCTGCCGGGCCCGAACTCATCACTGGCCGCGCGTCCGCCTACGTCCGCCTCCTCACGCCGCTGGCCAAGGCACTGAACCGCGCCCGCGGCCGCGGGCGGGTGCACCCGGGGACCACGACATGAGCGCCGCCGACGGCGATATGGGCATCGACGACCGCGACGCCCCGGACACCGAGCCCGAGGTAACTGCCGACCAGCTCTCCCTCGTCCGCCGCCTCCGCCAGCCGCGCACGATCATCTCGATCGTCTTGCCGCTGGCCCTGCTTGCCCTGTTCGTCCGGAGCCTGCCCGGCTTCCGACTGGACGAGCTGCCCGACAAGATCCTCGGCGCCGATGGGCCGATGCTCCTGCTGGCATTCACGGTGTTCTACCTTGGCTTCCCGCTCCGTGGCCTGCGCTGGACGTTGCTCGTCCGGCGGACCGGCTTCCCGCTCCGCGTCCGCGATGGCACCGAGATCATCTTCCTGTCCTGGCTCGTGAACTGCCTCGTGCCGGCCAAGCTCGGTGACGTCTATCGGGCGTACCTCCTGAAGATCAACAGTCCGGTCTCGCTGTCGCGGACCTTCGGAACGGTCTTCGTGGAGCGCATCCTCGACCTGTTCGCCATCGTGGTCCTGGGCCTGGCCGCAGGTTGGGTCTCGTTCCGGTCCGGCCTGCCCGGCGAGGTCCAGGTGGTGTTCGCGATCGGCGTGGTCATCGTCATCGCGCTCGCGGCCGGCCTGCTCACGATGCGCAACTTCGGGCGCCGGATCATGGTTGCCCTGCCCGTGCCGCATCGGATCGTGGAGTTCTACGATCGCTTCGAAGAGGGCGTCTTCGCGTCGGTCGGCCTGCGCGCCCTGCCCGGCCTGGTGATCCTGACCGGGCTCATCTGGGCGACGGAGGCAACCCGCCTGTACCTCGTCGTCCAGGCGCTCGGCCTGTCTGACGTGCACCTCGGGATCAGCGGCGCCTTCTTCATCGCGCTCTCGGCATCATTGCTGACCGCGATCCCGATCACGCCGGCCGGGCTCGGCTTCGTGGAAGGTGCGGTGGTCGGGCTCCTGACGCTCGTCTATGGCGTTCCACAGACGGAGGCACTGGCGATCACGGTCGTCGATCGAACGATCTCCGTCCTGACCATCATCGTGCTCGGGACGATCGCCTACGCGATCTCGGGGAAGCGCCGCGGCGCTGGAGTCGCAGTCTCGACCTGACGGTCCCGGTACCGCGGACCGCACGAGACCCGATCCGTCCGCACCTGACTCGACCAGCCCTTCTCGCGGGGCGCCGGGCGGTCGAGGTACGAACGGGTGATAGGGCCGGCGTGTTCGTGAGCCGATAGTCGTGGCATCGCGCAAAGGCGCGGGGAATCCGAACGGAGCGTCCGGAACCACGAGATGATCAACCAGACCGGTCGAGCCTTCAATGAATGGCTTCGAGCACAGCTCAAGGCGAAGAAGATGTCCCAGCGACAGCTCGCCCAGCAGTCCGGAGTCGACCATTCCACGATCTCCCGCCTCATCCGGGGTGACCGCATGCCGTCGCTCGGCACGGCCACCAAGTTGGCCCGCGGGCTGCGCGAGATCCGCGAGGACGCGGACACGGCGCAGTACCTGGGCCTCGTGACCAGCGGATCCCAGAACCCGACCGCTCGCGTGGAGTACGCGCTCCGCGCCGACGACGCGCTGGGTGAGGCGCAGGTCCGTCAGATCATGGAGTACTACCTCGCCGTCCGGACGCGCCGGTTCGGGCGTGTCTTTCACGCGGCCGACCAGACCGACGGCGGCTCGAACGGCCGTGCGGTTGGCGCGGTCGCGGCGCCCCGCAGCCAGCCCGCGCGCACTTCGCGCCCGGAGCCTGAGCCCGTGGCCGCCGCCACCGGTACCCGCCCGCTCGGCTATGGTCCGCGGCCCCTGCCCGACAGGGTCGGCCAACGTCCGATCGGCTACGGGCCGCGCCCCGCTCCCGCCGCCGGAAACGCACCGCGCGTCGGCGGCGCAACACATGCCACCAGAACCCCAACCCTCACTCGACCAGCGGGACGAGACTCCGAGCGGTACTGAACCGAATACAACGCACTGGCCCGGATCGCCCTCCACGTCCGGGTCTCGGGGATAGCGAACGCCGGCGTTCGGGGCGCCGGCGTTCGCGATTCCCGCGTGAGGGGCCTCGCGGCCGCTGCCGGCCGCCTTCTGGAGGCGATCGCTGTGGTTCATCATTCCGTGCCTATCCACGCTCGGCCAGGCGCCGGAATCGAAAGAAGTCGCGTTTGGCCACGCTCGGACGAGGCGATTCTCATGAACCAGTTCGATCGCGCGCCTCCGCCCGATCAGGGGCCGCGCCCGCGACTCCCGGTTATGGCCGGTAGACGGAGACCGAGGTCCGGGGGGATGCGTCGAAGCGGTCGATGAGCACCGGCGCGTCGGATCCCGTGCCGAGACCAGGGACGCGTCCGAGGAAGCGGGACTCTGCCGGGCCGCCGCATGGATCGCCGATCACGGACTCGAACAGCCGATCGCACACGACGACGAGCGTGGCACCGGCCGCGATCGTCCGCGTCGCAGTCTCGACGTTCGTGGACATCACCGCGATCCCGCCGGCCGCAATGATCGGGTAGCCCACGCCCTCCGCGGTCTTGAAGATCGGGAGCCCGCGGACATCGAAGGATCCGCCCGGGACGAGCGCCGCGATGCGCGCGCCCGCATCGCGAGCGTTCGGCCAGCCGCCATTCGCCTGGGTGAGTGGCGGCCAGCGCCCGATGGCGACTCCCACCAGGGCCACCACCACCCCTGCGACAACGACTCTCGCCGCACGGTCCGCCGTGACCTGGAGCCCGGATCCCGAACCCAGGGCCCGGAGCGCGAGCGCGACAAGGATGATGACCGCCGGGTCCAGGAAGGCATGGTAGTGATCGTTCGGCAGCCCCTCGACGACGGTCTGGAGCGATGGCGCCAGGACTGCGAGGGCGACGGTGCTCCAGGCAATGGTCAGGCCCAGCCAGCGCGCGATCGCGCGGTCCTCGCCACGCCCGGCGACCATGAGCCACAGGCCGAGCACGAAGGCTCCGCTCACGGACACGATGGCGGCGAACGGCGCGGACGTCACCAGGCCCACCAGGGGCCAGCCCACGATCCGGAATCCTGTGAACACCAGGCGCTCCACTGGATCGAGCGTGCTGGCCGAGCCCCCGCCGGCTCGCCCGGAGAAGAACGCGATGAACCGGCCGGTCTCCTCGAAGCCGGACCGGAGCTCGTGCACGAGCAGCGGCACGAACAGTAGGACAATGACCATCAGGCCGGCGGCCATGCCGGCGACGGCGCGGCGGGCACGGTCCGCGTCCCCGGCCCGTGACGCTCGCATCGACTCCGCCACGCCGAGAGCAAGGATCGGCGGCAGGAAGACGATTCCAAGCACATGGAGCTGGAGCACCATGCCCGCACTCGCAACGGCAACCGCCCACCAGCGCGCGCGGCCCGTGGCTCGCGCGTGCCATGCGGCTGCGAGTGAGACGACCGCGAAGAACGGGATCGGGTTTGGGTTCCACAGGAACGTCGACTGCTCGACCGCGGCCGGGGACACTGCCAGGAGAAGGCCGGCGATCAAGCCTGCTGCGGGGCCGCCGACGGCCCGTGCCAGCCACCACGTCACGCCGACGGCCGCGGTCCCGAGCGCGGCGATCGCACCGAGGACGGCAACCGGGTCCGACCCGGAGAGCCAGGCAGCCGGCGCGAGCAGGAAGTAGTAGGCGGCGCCGTGGTGGAAGTCCCCGATCGAGGTCGGCGGGCCGAGGAGCGGAATCTGCCCGTCGCGCACGAACCGGAGAAGGGTCAGCATGTCGTGGCCCTGGTCGCCGTCGAAGTCGCCGCGGCCGGGCAGACCGGCAAGGCGGATCGCGGCTGCGACGGCAAGCAACGCGGCGAGGACCAGACGGTCCCGCGCGTAGAACGCCAAGGCTCCCCGGCGGCCGGCGCCGAGGAGGCGCCCGAGGCGCGAATCGTCCGGGCCCCCGGACTGGATCACCGCCCGGCGCTTCACCTGGAGCTCATCCGGGACGACAGGCGTGCCTGCCGGACGGCCCACGGGGCCGTGGACGCGGTCCGGCCGGCCGTCCGGGCGGCCCGCCTGCCCACTCCGCCCGGCGGATCGGCGTGGAGCCGTCACCGCCGCCCCGGAACTGAGCCCACGCGGGCCGCCACCCACGCGGTCGCTGGGATCACCCGATCACCGAGGGCAGGTGCGTGTCGATCCGACGGTCCCGGGGAAGCACGGCGACATCGTACGATGCGCCGCATGTCAGCCACATCGGACGTGCCCGATGCAGCGCCGCCCGCTGCCTCACCCGCGGCCTGGAAACGGGACGACCTGGCCTTCGAGGCGCACGTTCTCAGCGCCTTCATCCGGGATGGCCGGCTCGCGGCGATCCCGGCACGCGAGCGCAAGAAGCTCGTGATCTACCGCTATCTGATTGACCAGGTCCTGCCCGATCCGGAGGAACTCGTGCCGGAACGCGACCTCAACATGCGCCTCGCGCTCTGGTATCCCGATGTCGCGACCATTCGGCGTGCCCTGGTGGATCTCGGCTTCGTGCACCGTGCCCGGATGGAGTACCGACGTGCGGTCCCGATCCGGGACGCCGTTCCGCCCGAACGCGCCTCCCCGCCCGAAGGCGCCTCCCCGCCCGAGGGAGTCGACCCCTAACCGGCCTGTTCGGTCCCGGCTGCGCGCGCCCGGCCGGTCGTGTACTGACCGCCCACGACCGGCTCGATCAGCCCGAGGTCCCCATCCCGACGCCGGTACAGGACGGCCACTCGCTCGGTCTCGGCGTCGACGAACACGAAGAAGTCGTGGCCCAGCTCATCCATCCTGGTCGCGGCGTCCTCCTCGAACATCGGCTCGATGTCGAAGCGCTTGACCTTGACGATCGTGCGCGTCCTGGCGCCATCGGACGTCCCGTCGGCGATCCGCGAGAGGATCGCCTTCTCCTCGTCGGGGCGAGCGCGCAGGCGCGGCTTCTCCTTGAAATCGACCGCGCGTCGCTCGATCTTGTCGATGACGTCGTCGATACCCGCGCGGTGGGTCGCAGCCGCGGCGCGGCCGTGCAGCGTCTGGCCGTTGATCATCAAGGTGACGTCGACGATGTGGGAGTCGGCGCTGCTTCGATGGCGCTCCAGCGAGAGCTCCACGAGCGCGTCACTCCGGTCATCGAGGAGCCGCTCGAGTCTGGCCATCTTGCGTTCCGCGTAGGCGCGGTCGCTCTCGCGAACATCGAGATTCTTGCCCTTGACGATCGTCTTCACCGCTGACCTCCCGAATTCGGCACGGTTCGTGCGCGGTCGTGGGCGCGCCGGGTGCGAGGAGGGGCGAGCCCTGCCCGCACCCGAGGTCGAGTATAGCCCTGGGCCCCCTTCCGCCCGGAGGGCCATCCGGGCCGAACGGACCCGGGCAACCCCGACAACCAGGACCCAGACCGGTCAGCGTTCGCGCGCGACCGTGATCGCCGAGACTGCCAGAGCGCCGGCCTCCAGCAGGACCGCTGCGCAGGCCGCGAGCGTGCTGCCGGTGGTCAGGACGTCGTCCACGAGCACGATCCAGGGCGCCCCGGCGGGCCCGGAGCCGCGTGGCAGGAGCATCCCCGGCCGCAGGCGGAACGCACCCGTCACGTTGCCTGCCCGGGCTGCGCGGTCGAGGTCGAACTGGGCCACTGTGAACCGGCTGCGCTCGAGGAGATCGGCGTGCACGGGGAGGCCCAGCCGTGCACCGGCAACGGATGCGATGATCGCAGCCTGGTCATAGCCGCGCTCCCGAACGCGATCCCGGGACGCGGGCACCGGTACCAGGACGTCCCCGCCCACGCCGGCGTGTGCCCAGCGCCGGGCGACAGCGCTGCCCAACGGCTCGGCGATCCGGCGGTCGCCCGAGTACTTCAGCCGGTGGAGCGCCCGGCGGTTGATGCCCGTGAACGCGGCACACCACTCAACCTGCGCGAGCGGCGCCGGGATCTCCCCGGGAAGGCCGATCGCAACGCCTGGCGGCGCTTCCGAACGGACATCGAGGGACGTGACGCATTCCGCGCAGAGCGGATCACCCTCGCGTCCGCAGCCGGCGCAGAGCGCGGGCAGGGCGAGATCCAACAGCCGGCCGGCCAGCGACCCGACGTTGCGTGCGACGCCATCGAGGACCGGCATCGCCCCAGCATGCCCGGGACGGCCCATCCGCCGGCCACCCGCCGATCTTCTGCCGGCTATCCCCCGGTCATCCGTCGGTCATCCGCCGGTCACTCCATCCGAACCATGTCGCCCTTGACTGTCCCGGTCTCCTCAATCGTGCCTGCCGGCAACTCCAGGCAGCCGTCCGCGCCACGGACCAGCGGCACGAGCCCCATCCACGGCCGCAGAGCACGGCGCGCTGCGAGGACGACCCGATCGCCGTCCGGTCCGGGCCGGCCGAGGAAGACCGCATCGATCGCGAATCGCATGAACAACATGTGGATGCCATTCGTGCCGGTCAGCCACAGTCCGTCGCCCGGCGTGAGCGCGGCTCGGCCCATCAGACCCATGAACCTGGCCCACAGGGACGCGGCGATCTCCACGCGGTCGGCGAGGACAGTGCCGCGGGTCAGGTTCCGGGCGGCCACGCGAGCGGCCACGTGAGCCTAGGTGTTCCCCAGGTTCCCGATGATGAGGATGATGGCCGGGCCCAGGATCACGATGAACAGCGCGGGAAAGATGCACCCCACCAACGGGAAGAGCATCTTGATCGGGGCCTTGGCGGCCATTTCCTCGGCTCGCTGGCGGCGCTCGATCCGGAGCTGCTCGGACTGGATCTGGAGCACCTTGGAGATCGACACGCCGAGTTGTTCGGCCTGGATGATGGCGCCGATGAAGTTCGTGAGGGGTTGGACCTCGGTCCGCGAGATGATGTCACGCAGGGCGTCACGCCGGACCTTGCCGACGCGGACCTCGGCGAGAGCCCGCCGGAACTCGTCGACGAGGGGGCCCTTCATCTTCTCGACGACCTTGCCCAATGCGGCATCGAAGCCGAGGCCGGCACGGACGGAGATCGTCAGGAGGTCGAGGGCGTCCGGGATCTGAATCAGGATCAGCTTCTGCCGCTTCTTGACACGCCCGCTCAGCCAGAACTCCGGAACGATGTAGCCAATCCCGAGACCCAGCACGGCGAAGATGATCCCGTTCAGGATGTTCCCGGACAGGACGCCGAAGAGCAGGAACAGGATGGCCGCCCCGACCACGGCGCCGATCGCCTTGATGCCGAGCCAGTCTCCCGTTCGCATGTCCCCGGGGTTGCCGGCGAGGGCGAGGCGCTTCTCGGTTCGCTCGCTGAAGTTTGACGAGGTGATTCGCGCAACGCTACCCGACAGGCGTGCGGTCAGTGGCTTGATAGTCCGGTCGAAGAACGGCTGCTGGAGCTCCAGCTCCTCGAGGTTCCTTGCCTGCATCGAGCCCAGTTGCGTGAGCCGCGCCTGGACCGGGTCCACCGGCGCCGTGCCGACGAGCCCGTAGACGATCAAGAGGACGGCAGCCGCGGCGATCACGGCGATGACGATCGGAAGGATGGGCATGGTCTAGACCTCGATGTCCACGATCTTGCGGATCGCGACGAAGCCCAACATCATCATCAGCACGCCGGCACCGAGGATGATGATGCCGGCGGGCAGACCAGCGACCGCGACCTTGTCGTCGAACATCGGATCGAAGAAGGTCGGGGCCGCGAGGTAGATGAACATCGCGAGGCCAAACGGCAGGCCGCCCACGACATAGCCGGACAGGCGCTGCTGCGCGGTGAGCGTGCGGATCTCGCCCTTGATCCGGACGCGCTCGCGGATCGTGTACGCGATCGAGTCGAGGATCTCGGCGAGGTTTCCGCCGACGGAGTGCTGGATGTTGATGGCCGTGGCCATCAATTCGAAGTCCTCGGACCGGAGGCGGCGAACCATGTTCTCCATCGCCTGGTCGAACGGGAGCCCGAGGTTGACCTCCCGGATCACCCGGCTGAACTCCGTCGAGATCGGCGGTCGGGACTCGCGAACAACCAGCTCGATGGCCTGGAGGAACGAAGATCCGGCGCGGAGCGCGTTGGCGATCAGGGTGATCGTGTCCGGGAGCTGCTTGTTGAACGTGCCGAGGCGCCCCGACTTGCGCCGGCCGAGCCAGATCCGCGGGGCCATGAAGCCGAGCACAAGGCCGCCCAACAGCACGATCGGGCTCTGAAGGGACGGCATGACGAAGCCGAGGATGAAGAGCACCACCGGCGTCCCGACGGTCGTCCCGGCCCAGATCCCGAGGTACTCCGAGACCTTGAGCTTGAGGTCCGCGCGGGCGAGCTCACGGGACAGGTTGGCCCCGAAATCGCGCTGCTCGACGGCCTTGTTGAGCGAGGCGAGGGCCGTGCTCTGGGCGAGTAGCTCGGCGAGGCCCTCGGGCTTGGCCTTCTCCTTCTCGGAAGCCCCGGCGGTGTAGCGCTGCAGGCGTGCGGCCACCCCCGACCCGCTGCCGGCCGACGCGATGCCGACGGCGATCAGGAGGATTGCCACCGCAGCGATGGCCGCGACGATGAGGGTGACGTTGGTCATCGGGTGAGTCCTCTGCCCCTGCGCCTAGATCCCGAAGACGGCTTGCGGCAGATGGATACCCTGCGCTTCGAAGCGCTCGACGAACTTGGGTCGGATTCCCGTTGGCTTCAGGCGGCCCTGGATCTTGCCGTCCACGACGCCCGTCTGCTCGAACACGAAGACGTCCTGCATGACGATGACATCACCTTCCATGCCCTGGACCTCGGTGATGTGCGTGATCCGCCGGGTCCCGTCCTTCAGGCGTGACTGGTGGACGATCAGGTCCACCGCAGAAGCGATCTGCTCGCGGATGGCGCGGACCGGGAGGTCCACGCCGGCCATGAGGACCATCGTCTCCAGGCGCGACAGCATGTCTCGAGGGGTGTTGGCGTGGCCGGTGGACAGCGAGCCGTCGTGGCCGGTGTTCATGGCCTGGAGCATGTCCAGGGCCTCGCCACCACGACACTCCCCGACCACGATCCGGTCGGGCCGCATCCGGAGCGCGTTTCGGACGAGCTCGCGGATCGGAATGGCGCCCTTGCCCTCGATGTTCGGCGGGCGCGACTCGAGGGTCACCACGTGCTCCTGGCGGAGCTGGAGCTCGGCCGCGTCCTCGATCGTGACGATCCGCTCATCGTTCGGGATGAACGACGACAGGACGTTCAGGGTCGTGGTCTTGCCGGAGCCGGTGCCGCCGGACACGAAGCCGTTGAGGCGAGCCTCAACGCAGGCGCGGAGGAACTCGAACATCTCCGGGGTCGCGGTGCCGAAACGAATCAGGTCGTCCACGGTGAAGGGGGTGGCCGCGAACTTCCGGATCGTCACGACGGGACCGACGAGCGACAGGGGCGGAATGATTGCGTTGACGCGGGAGCCGTCGGTGAGGCGGGCGTCGACCATGGGCGACGACTCGTCCACGCGGCGGCCGATCGGGGCAATGATCCGATCGATGATCCGCATCACGTGGTCGTCGTTCTGGAAGACGACGTTCGTCAGCTCCAGCTTGCCGGCACGCTCGATGTAGATCTGGCGAGGTCCGTTGACCATGATTTCTGTGACGGACTCGTCACGCAGGAGCGGCTCCAGCGGACCGAGGCCGATGATCTCGTCGGTGATCTGCTCGAGCATGCGGACGCGCTCGGCGCGCGTGAGGGCCAGGCCCTCCTCGTCGATGACCTTGCCGAAGATCTCCTCGATCTGGCGGCGAACCTCGATCTGATTCGACAGGTCCAGCTTGGGATCCAGGTCCTGGATAACGCGGCTCTGGATCCGGAACTTGACATCCCGGAAGGACTCGCGGACCGGCGCCTGGGACGTGAGCCGCTGCGAGGTCGGAGCCGTGGGTGGCGCCGTGGCTCCGCCCGGCGGGCCCGCGGGGACCGGCAGGTTGGATCCGCCGGCGGGCTCCTGGGCCGGTCGAGCGCTTTCGATTCGCTTCAGCAGGGACATTGCCACCCCCCCTTCATCGGCCCCGAGGGCCGCGTGTGCATGTGCAGGTGTTTCATCGCCAGGCGAACAGCGACTTCTTGGCCGCCGCCTTGCCCATTCGTCTTGTCGACCGCCGCTGCGGCCGGGCCACCTGCGTCGGTGACCGCGGTCGCCAGGCGGAGGATGTCCTGCGAGACCTGCGCCTCGCGATTGCTGAGGAAGAACGGCACGCCGCGGTTGAGCGCGTAGACCACGCTCCGTCCGTCGCTCACGATCGTGTGATCAACCTTCCGTCCGATGGAGTGCTCCACATCCGCAACACGGATGCCGAGCGTGGAGTCGGCACGGTTGAGGACGAGGCGGAGCTTGTCCGCACGATACCCCAGCTGTTCCGACACCTCGAGGAAGAGGCGCATGTTCTTGACGCTCGTGATCTCCAGGCTGAGCAGCGTGAGGATGAGGTCCGCCTCGTCGAGGATGGCGAGTGTCGTGTCATTGAAGGCCGCCGGGCAGTCCACCACGACCAGGTCGTGGTCGGCGCGCAGTCGTTCGAGGACACGCTTGGCGTGCGACGCGGTCACCTGCTCTGCCTGCTCCGGGGAGGCTGGAGCCAGGAGGACCCGGACGCCCGATGAGTGCTCGATGACGAATGTGTCGATGGACTCCAGGTCACCGGCATCGAGCTCGGGTACGA
This sequence comes from uncultured Chloroflexia bacterium, assembly GCA_963697415.1. Lineage (GTDB taxonomy): Bacteria > Chloroflexota > Limnocylindria > Limnocylindrales > CSP1-4 > UBA5189. The sequence goes on along the minus strand of CAVONW010000003.1, from coordinate 889,684 downwards.
GGTCCGCAATGGACTTGTTCTTCGGGTTGAGGTTCAGGAGGACCCCGACGTCCCCGAACTGGAACGAGGCGTCCATGAGGGCGACGCGCTTCCCGCCGAGCGATGCCGCGGCGACTGCGAGATTGACGGCGATGGTCGTCCGACCGACGCCGCCCTTCGGGCTGAAGACCGCGACCACGGTGCCCGCCTCGCCACTCGCCGTGGTGTGTGCCCCGGGAGCGACGATGGGCGCCACGATCCGGCTCTGCTTGTCGCGCTCCCGCGCCCACACCTGTCGGATCGAGGTATTCAGCTCATCCGAGCTGAACGGCTTGACCAGGAACTCGCGTGCGCCGGCCAGCATGGACCGGCGGAGGTAGTCCGCCTCACCCTGGACGGACATCATCACGACGGCTGCTGTAGGGCACTTCACGGCGAGCTGCTCGGTCGCCGCGATGCCGTCCATATCCGGCATGTTGATGTCCATGAGGACGACATCCGGCACGAGCGCCACCGCCTGCTCGATCGCCTCCGCCCCGGACGCAGCGACACCCACGACGTCGATATCCGCCTCGAAGCCGAGAAGCTTCGAGAGATGATCGCGCGTCTCCGAGATGTCGTCGACGATCAGGACCTTGATGCGGTCGCTCATGGCAGGTTCAGGTTCTCGCTGTGGGCCGGCGCGTCAGGGGACGGCGGTCGGTTCCGGGATGACGATCACGACCGGGGGCAGTACGCCCCAATCGTCGATCAGCGTCTTGAGGATGATGCCGGTTGTCGTCACGGTCTCCGGGATCACCGGGTCGCCGTTCTCGTCGACGAAGTCCTTCGGCGACCGGAGCATGACGCTGATGTTCCCATCCAGCTGGGCGAACTTGAGAACCTCGGCCTGCTGCGGGGTGACCGCCAGGATCACGATCTCCTGCTGACCGTTGAGGGACGTTCCTCCGGGCGCGGAGTCGGGCGCGGGCGAGGCCGCCCCGGTCTCCGTGGTGGGTGGCGGCGGAAGCAGCGTGGAGATGACCTGGACCCCCTGGATCAGCACCTTGACGCTGGTCGGGTCGTAAGCGGGCGCGTCAATCGGGCTGACTGCCGTCGCGCCCTCCAGGAACGTGTTCAGCGGGAAGGTGGGACTGATGCTCGCGACGATGTCAACGTAGTCGCCCGTCTTGATGAGCGTCCCCACACCGGATACCTGGTCCACCAGGATGGCGAGACCCGTGTACCCGGCCGGAACTTCGAGGTTGGCACCGGCGGCCTCGACGAAGAGGAGGCTCGTGATCTGGGAGCCCTTCGTAACGGTTGCTCGCGCGATCCCATTCACCTGGGATTTGTCTCCGTACGCGCCGGGAAGACGCAGGTCAGGCGCCAGCTCGATGGTCGTCAGCATGTCCGCCGTGACGGTCACCCCGAGGGCGATGTCCTTTGCGGCCACGACGGTTGCGATCTTGGCGGGCGGCGCACTTGCGCCACCCACGCCGCCGCCCCCGCCGCCGCCGGGGCCGAGCAGGATGACCACGAAGACGAATGCAAGAGCGGCCAGGAACACGCCGATGAGCAGGATGAGTCGATTCGAGCGCTTCAAGTGAGGAGCCTCCCCAAGGCGGACGGTGTGACAGGTGGCACCACTCTAGCACCGCCCGGATGTCGCGCGACTATACCAATGGGCTAGGACTATTGGTAGGTTCCGGCAGGATGTCGCGCGTGGCGCAAGGTGACTTGCAAGGTTCATGCCGGCACGGCGCGGGGACGGAAACAGCCCGTCCGGAGGGCGGGCTGTTGAATCTGCCACCGTATGAGTGGAACCGTCAGAGCGCGTTCCCGACGATGCTCAGCTTGCTGCTGATCTGGCTGCCGAGGAAGATCAGGGCGACGATGGCGACGATAGCGATAAGCGCAAGAATGAGTGCGTATTCCGCGAGGCCCTGTCCGTCCTCGTCTCCTCGGACGATGGACACGGCCCGTTCGATGAAATCAGGAAGCATGTGCGTTCACCTCCCTTCGGCCCTGGTAGTGGATTACCGGGCCTGTGACAACGAACCGCCGGCCCGGATGGGCCCGGCGGTTCGGAGCACAGACGAAGTGGGGTACCGCCTAGACGGACTTGCCGACCGTGCTGAGGATCTTGCTGATCTCTCCACCGAGGAAGATCAGGGCGACGATCGCGACGATCGCGATCAGGGCGAGAATCAGCGCGTACTCCGCGAGACCCTGGCCCTCCTCTTCATTGCGGAACGAAGCGATAAGAGCAGAGAAGAACGACATTGTGTGGGCACCCCCTTTCCTGTCTGGGCTCTCCGGCGGTCCGGAGGCGGCAATCAACGTATGAGGCGCGGGCCGAACCTGTCAAGGGCACCAATGGTCCCAGTACTCCCCGGAAACGACCAATCGGTCCGTCAGCCGGGGAGGTCCCGGGCAGTTGCGTCAGGGGCGTCGCCCGGGACCGGCGTGGAGAGGCGGAGGCAGCCGCCGTCCTCGAGGATCTCGAGCATCAGCCCGAGCGTCGTGGCCCGCTGCGTGAGCTCGCGCAGTAGTTGGGCGGGCAGGCGGACCTTGGCCGCGGCCTGAGCAGCCTCCTCCGCTTCCTTGTGTTGGGCCCGCCGATCGGCGACCATCGATGCGAGCGCCGGGGGCAGGGCGTCGCCGCCCTCCGGGATGTCCAGGGCCGGCACGGTTCGCGGCGCCCGTTCGGCCCGAACCGTCATGGTCAGAACGTCGCTCCAGTCCAGCCCCAGGGACGCGCGATCCGGGCCGGCGACAAGGTAGGCGGCGAGGACCTCGTCAAGGATCCGGAACAGGCCACTCTCAAGCTCGACCGGGAGACGGCGATCCACGCCGATCGACTCGAATTCCACCGGGACGCCTGCCCGGCGGCCACGGTCCCGCACGGAGCGACGCAGCGTCGGCACCAGACCCAGATCATCGAGGACCATCGGGCGGACATCGAAGATGAAGGTCTTCGTGGCCTCGAGCGTGTGTTGGACCATCGCCACGAGCTGTCCGACCTCCTTCGCCGCAAGCGCCGGGTCCCGTTGCACCAGGCGTTCCACGATCTCCGCCTGGAGGACAATATTCGTCAGGCTCTGGGCAGGCCCGTCGTGCATCGCCCGGGCAATCTCGCGCCGCAGATCCTCCTGCGCGGTCAGGACCAGCCGGGAAATCGCGGGTGGGATGACCGCCTCGTCCGCCGCCCCGCTCGTCGTCTCCGCTTCCGTCTTCGAGCCATCGGCAAGTGCGCGGACGCGCCCGGCCGCCTGCCTGATCGACTCCTGGAGCCGTACGCTGGACCGTTGCTTGCCCTCCAGGATCTCGAGCTGGGCGTCCATGAGGGCCGAGCGACGCGTAAGGGTCACGACCTGGTTCGCAAGGTCCTGGATCTCCTTCGCCGTCGCGGAGTCGCCGAGTTTGGCCAGCTTGTCGGCCGCGGCGGCGCGTTTGGTCGCCTGGTGACCCGCCTCGGTCTTCGCCTGCATGGCGAGGCGATCGATCTCCTCGGCTTCGAGGTCCACCTGGGCGGCCTCGGCCTCCAGCTGGTCGGCGAGCTCGGATGCGTCGGTCATGCGCGAGAGATTCGAGGGACGGGGAGGACGGCTCAGTCCTCCGGCATCTTGATCCAGCCCTGGCGCATCGCGTAGACGACGGCCTGGGTCCGGTCGTTCACGGACAGCTTCCGGAGGATCGAGCTCATGTGGTTCTTGACCGTCTGCTCGCTGATCGACAGCGTGTAGGCGACCTGCTTGTTGGTCATGCCCTGGGCGATGTTGTCGAGGATCTGGACCTCGCGCGGGGAGAGCGGCGCGAAGATCGGGACCTCGCTCTGGCCGTAGGCGGCCAGCTCCCGGAATTCCTTGAGGACCCTCGTCGCCACGGACGGCTGCGAGAAGACCTTGTCGTTGATCAGGTACTCGCCGTTGGACACGCGCCGAATGATGTTCACGAGGTCATCCGGGCTGATGTCCTTGAGGATGAACGCCGCAGCGCCGGCCTTGATCGCGTCGAACAGGGCGTCCTCGTCCTCCTGGACGGCCAGGACGATGATCGAGACGGCCGGCAGTTCGCGCTTGATCTTCTGGGTCGTCTCGATCCCGCCGGGTGAGGGCAGGGAGAGGTCCATGAGGATGATGTTGGGCGAGGTGTCGAGGGCCGCGTCCATCGCACTCCGCGCGTCCTCGGCCTCGCCGACGACCTCCAGGCCCTCCTCCTTCGAGAGGATCTGGGCAATGCCGACGCGGAACAGGACGTGGTCGTCGACGATGAGGATCCGCGTCCGCTCCTCGCCGGGCCGCCGGCGCCGTTCCGGTCCGCTGTACTCCATCGCGCTCATCTGGTCTCCTCTGTTCCCCCTGGGATCACGATCCGCACAACCGTACCGCCGTCCGGCCGCGATCGTACTTCGAATCGCGCACCGATCAAGTCGGCACGCTCGCGCATGAATTGCAGGCCGAAGCTCCGGCCCCCCCGGTTTGCCGACGTGCCGACATCGAATCCGCGCCCATCATCCCGGATCTCGACGACCCAGTCACCATCTTCGCGGGCTGCCTGGATGGAGACCCGGGCGGCCTGAGCGTGGCGCCGCACGTTCTGGAGCGCCTCCTGGATGATCCGCAGGACGACCGTTTCGATGGTGTCGGGGAGATCGTCGATCGCGGGGTCCACGGTCACGCTGATCGGAACGCCCAGGAGCCCGCCGACCTGCTCGGCGGTGTCCCGGATGGCCCCGGCCAGACCCCGGTCGGCGAGGATCGGCGGGCGGAGTTCGCTGATGAAGGCCCGCACGTCTCCCAGCTCGCGGCGCAGGACGTCGCGCAGGTGCCGGAGCTCGACCGCGGCCAGGACGGGATCCCGGCCGAGCTGGTGCTCCACGATCTCCACCTGGAAGATGGCGTTCGAGAGCGCCTGGGCCGGGCCATCGTGGATCTCCCGGGCGAGGCGCATCCGTTCGGCCTCCTGGGCCTCCACGATCCGGTTCTGAATCTCCGTCGCGGGGAGCGGGTGGTCGCCGTCCATGCCCGGCGAGTATACGGGCGCGACCGGCTCGTCTCGGACAGCCGCGGCCGCAAGCACCCTCACGGGCACGTGATCCTGAAGACGGCGACGTCGTCCAGGGCGGCGGTGCCGCTGGAGGCCAGCGAGACCGGCTCGAAGCACTGGATCCCGATCGGATCCGTGCCGGCAATCTCCGGCCAGACTCCGTCCGTGTCGGCCGCAGTGATGACCAGCCTCGTGCCTGGGAATGCCCGCGCGAGGTCCAGGACCGCCGCGGGCGGCTCGTCGGGCAGGGCCAGGGCTCGGACGCCGGTCGCCTCGGACAGCCAGATCGGGAAGCGCGTGATGACCGGGCCCGCGCCCGGAGCGATCGGAACGCCGGCGGCCGCCAGCGCGGCCGGGAGTGCCGCGTACTCGTCCCGCGTGGCGTCGCCGTCCCGCCCGAACCCGGGCAGGAACGTCGCCGTGAACAGCGCGCCTGCGGTGATCCCCAGGGCCGGGCCCAGCCAGGCCACGGGACGGGTCCAGCCGCGGCGCCGACCGACTGCGACGATGAGGCCGTCCAGGGCCAGGAGCGCGGACAGGACCAGCAGGACCTGCACGGCCGCCGACGCGTGGAGGAACGTGCCCCACGTCGTGGCGACCGGGAAGAACAGCGTGGTCGCCACGAACGTCAGGACGGAGAAGGTCGTCAGCAGGCGAAGCGACGTGCCGAGGGTCGTCCAGGGGAGCGCCGCGAGCCCGATCGCGGCGATCGGGATCCCCGGCAGCAGGAGCACGCTCGCGACGTTGTGGAGGAACCCTGTCCACCGGAGACCGGCCAGGGTCGGGAGGCCCGCGGACAGGTAGCGCTCGAGGGTCGGTGGGTCGCTCCAGGCGAAGATGTCAGCCCCGTTGAGCGAGAGCGCGTTCGTCAGCGCCTGTCCCGGAAGAGGGCTCCCGAACACGACCCAGTTGCGCACGGCCCATGGCGCGAACACGATCATCGCGGGCACGGCCGCGCCCATGACCAGCCGCAACCACCCGCGCGCACCCGCCCCCGATCTCTGTGCGATGCCGCGGGACACGATCAGCCAGCCGAGCGCCAACCAGGCGGCCTCGTTACGGGTCAGCGCCGCCAGCCCGAGAAGCACGCCCAGGGCGAACGCGCGTGGGTCCGCGAACCGCGCCCCGCGGGGGTCCCGCGCGATCCGCGCGGCGAGCAGGCATACCGCGAGGATGAGGGCCGCGAACGGCATCGTCGAATTGGGCAGGACCGAGTGGAGGACCAGGGGCAGGAATACGGCCGCGGTGAGTCCGGTGCCCAGCGCCAACGTCCGGGCACGGCCCGGAGGCATCGATCGCTCCGCAGCCACATCTGCGGCCAGCCGCCAGGCGAGCACGGCCACGAGGGCGCCCACGGCGATGGACGACCACTGGGCGACCGCGAACGTGGCGCCAAGAACCACCATGGGGATCGCGGCGAGGAAGGACGGGAGCGGCAGCCACACCTCGAACGCGGGGCGCGGGAACGTGAGTGGCGGTGTGCCGAAGCTCCAGATCGCGTCCGTGACGAGGCCGCGGCCAGTGACGAGGTTATGGGCGACGCCCACGTAGTAGGCCGTGTCCTCCGGCCGGGGGAAGGTGATGAGCGTCGCCGCCCAGACGCGAACCGCGACCGCGACGACCGCCACGACCGCCACGGACAGCCACGCCTCGCGTCGGGTCACCCGCCGGCCTCGCAGCGCGAGTCGCTCGTCGTCGTGCAGACCGGATAGAGCACCAGGCGCGGCAGCGCGCCGGCACGATCCGGCACGCTGAAGGCCGCCGGCCCGATCCACGCGGGATCCACGTCTCCGGTCAGCACTGGGCCGAGCGCCTGCGCGGCATCGTCACGTTCGAGGATCAGCCAGCGGATCTCGTACGCGCGCGCGACCGCCTCGATCGTCTCAATCGGGTCGTCCGGGGTCACGACCCCGGGCCGGCCCGTCCAGTACTTGAACCCGGCGGCATCGATCGACAGCAGCCGATCCGTGGCCGGCACCCCCAGGCGGTCCAGCTCTGCCGCCAGCGCGATCCGGGGCTGGCGGGTCTCGTCCCAGCGCTCCTGGACCGGGCGGCCGAAGACGACCGACGTCACGACGACCAGCAGCACGACCCCCCAGGCGAAGAACCCGCTCGCGGTCCGCTCATCCCAGGACCGCCGTCTGCTCGCGATCCAGCCGACGAGGACGAGCACGCCCTCCATGGACAGGATCGCGGCGTGCGGGGCAAGCCCGATCGCGGAGTGGATGAACGCGCCGCCCGGCACGTGGAGTGGGTAGAGCAGCGTCGCGGTCAGGAAGACGACGCCCGTGTACGCGAACCACGGGCTGAAATCGCGCGAACGTGCCCGTCCGATCGCCCCGATCAGCATGAACGGGATGAGGACGACCGAGCCGATGACCACGACGAAGTTACCGATCGCGGATGACAGCCCATCCAACCGGCTCGCGACGATCGTCCCGAGCCCCTGGTCCAGGAATTGCCCGAGGCTCGGCTGCACGGTAATCGAGTTCCATTCGCTGATCGTCCGGATCCACAGCGCCGCGCCGCTGGAGCTGGTCGGTGAGATCGATCCGAAGACCGCGAGCTGGCGGGCCCACCACGGACCCATGACCAGGAGGAAGAGCCCCAGGCAGCCGACGGCCGCGGCGAACGAGATCGGGCGCCGATCTTCCACGTGGACCCAGCTCCCGCTGCCGCGCCGGCCGCGCAGCCAGCGAATGCGATCGGCGAACCAGACCAGCCCGATCGCCGCGCCGAGGAAGACGCCATCGTTCCGTCCGAGGGAGGCAAGGCCGGCCAGAAGGCCCGCGAATGCGTACGCCCGCCCGTCGCCCTTGAGCCCGCGGGCGGTGCACCAGATTGCCGCTGCCACGAGCGGATGCATAATCGCGAAGTTCTCGGGCTGGGCCATGAACACCGTCGCCGCCGCGGGGACCGCCGAGAGGACGCCCGCGGTCACGGCCACCAGCGGCGTCGCGCGGGCGTCGCGGGCAATCCCCCAGGTCAGGGGGGCGGCGAGCGAGCCGATGATCGCCAGGGGCAGCGCCGACGCCACGGCCGTGGGACCGAGCGCTGCGATGAACGGCACCTGGACCAGGCTGGCCAGCGGCAGCCAGTGCGCGTTGGCCGGGACGGGCAGCGTCGGGACGTCGGGGATCCGGTTGCCGACCTCGGCGAAGATCCAGATGAAGTCCACGTTGAGGCCGTGGCCCGCCGCGATTGCCCGCGCAACGTCCACGTAGTAGTACGAATCCGGGTACGCCGCGTCCGGGTAGATCGCGATCAACGCGAGGCGGACGAGGAGTGCGAGCACGAACAGCGCGATGGGGGTCCGCACGGTTTGGCAGCGTAGCATCCGGCGCGGGTCGGTTGGGCCATGGCAGCCTGGCGGGCCGTACTATCCGCGAATGCCGATCAGCGAACGGGGGCGCCGGGCATGAGCCAACGCCGCGCCGTCCGGGACGGACTTGCGATCGCCGGCCTGCTGTTCGCCGCGTACCTGCTCGTGGTGGTGGCGCCCGTGTCAGGGACCGTTGGGTTCGATGCGTATGCGTACTGGTCTGTGGATCTCGTGCACCCGTACGGTCACGTGGCGGGCGAACTTGGGGCGTTCACCTACACACCGATCGCGGCCCGACTATTTGCGCCGGTCGCCCTGTTCACCTGGCCTGCCTTCTGGTGGCTGTGGACAGCGATCCTCGCAGGGACAGCGATGTGGCTCGGGTGGCGACATGCGCTCCTCGTGCTGGCCTTTCCGCCGGTTGCGATCGAGCTGTATCACGGCAACGTGCACCTGCTGATCGCGGCGGCGATCGCCCTTGGGTTTCGCTACCCGGCGACCTGGGCATTCGTGTTGATCACGAAACTCACGCCCGGCGTTGGGCTCGTCTGGTTCCTCGTCCGCCGGGAGTGGCGGCAGCTTGTGATCGCCTTGGGTGTCACCGCAGTCCTCGTGGCCGTCTCGCTGACGATCGATGGCCGGCTCTGGAGCGAGTGGATCTCGGACGCGCTGCTCCCGGTCGCGGGGGGACCGGCGCAGCAGTTCTACGTCGAGGTCCCGCTCATCGTCCGCCTGCCCCTGGCCGCGGCCCTGGTGGCGTGGGGCGCGAGGACGGACCGGGCGTGGACGGTCCCGGCCGGCGCGGCCCTCGCGTTACCGGTTCTGTGGCTGTCGGGACTCTCGCTCCTCGCCGCGATCCCCGCGGTCGAGCGCTTGCGGCCAGCACGCCACCGTATCCTGTGAGGGTGATCCGGTCGGCTTACGAGTCCCGCCTCCTGCTCGTCCACCTCCCCGCTCCTCGTCTCATTGATCGATCCTGGTCGCTGCGGACCTGCCACAGGTCGCCGCGGCCACGGCTGGCGTCATGAGTCGGGTCCTGGTCTGGGCCGCGATCGCCCTCGCCTACGTGGACCTCGTGTTCTTCAGCGGAGCCTCCAACTACCTTGCATCTCCTCAGGCACGGATCCTGACGCAGGTCGTCGTGGGGATCGCGACCATCGCCTGGCTGGCGGGATCGATCCGGGCCCACCGAGCGATTCAGTCCGAACTGGTCGCGCCCGGCCTCGCCTATGCCGGCACCGTCGTCGTCTCCGCGGCCCTCAGGATCGACGTTGGGCCCATTCGGGAGGCAGGCGCGCTGCTGCTTCTCACCCTGCCGGGGTACCTCGTGGTCCGCGAAATCGTGTGGAGTGAATGGCTGGGCCGGCGTTTCGATTGGCTCGTGGTGGTCACGACGACTGTGTTTGTTGCGGCCTACCTCGTCCAAGTCAGTGCCCAATGGATCGGTTGGTGGTCCGTCGTCGGCCTTGGTGTGCCGCCACTCCGGCCGGGTGATGTTGGGCTGACCGTCGGGACCGCCAATGCGGTGGCCGTGTACCTGGAGCTCCTGGTTCCAGTCGGAGCATGGATCGCCTGGCGTCGCTGGCGAAGCGCCACGTTCGCGGCTGGCCTCCTGATCGCTGGGGCGTTCGCCTTGCTTGTTACCTCATCCCGCGGCGCTTGGGTCGGCACCGTGCTCGGCCTCCTTCTGGTCGCGGTTCCGCTTCTGCACCAGTGGCGTGGCGGACACGGGAGCGGCGGACAGGCAGGACGCAGCAGAATCCGTACGGCGATCCTTGGCGGCGGTGTCGTCCTCGTTGCGCTAGTGGCAGTGGCGCCCCTCGTCCTGCCGAGGCTGATGTCGGGCGATGCGGGACGCTTCGAGCTTTGGGGCTCGGCGGCCGATATCTTCCGAGCCAACATGATCCTGGGCGGCGGCCCAGGATCATGGCCCGCGTTGCGAGCGGCAAGCGCCATTTCCGACGCCAGCTACGCAGTCCTATACACGCCGCATTCGAGCTTGGCAGTGCTTGCCGTCGAGCTCGGGCTTGCGGGCCTGGTCGCCGGCACGTGGCTTGTCATCGGGATCGGACGCATGGCGTGGCGGTCCATCGGCGCAGCGCCGAACGCCGACGAGCGGTTCCAGCGGATGCTCGTGGCCGGCTCCCTGCTCGCCGTCGGTGTGCACTCGCTGGTGGACCCGATGTGGCACATCCCGGCGGTCGTCCTTCTGACCCTCATGCTTGTTGCCCGGTTGGATCCGCCTCCCGATGCCGACCCCGACCCCGCGAAGTCGGGATCGACGGCTCGTCGGCGTCCCGTTGTGGCGCTCGCGGTAGTCCTGGCCGGCGCCGCAGTCATGGTGCCCATCGATGTCGGGATGGTCGCGGGCCAACTTGGCGCAGATCGCTTGACTGCGGGAGATCCTGAAGCCGCGCGCGACGCATACAGCACCGCGATCCTGCTGGACGATCGAGCGCCTTACCGCGTCGGTCACGCCATCGCCCTGTCGCAGGTCGGCGACAACGCGGCGGCGATTTCCTCTCTCCAGCGCGCGGCGGATGACGAGCCGTACGCGTTCATCGACGCGTCGATTGCATCACTCGCGTACGCGCGAGGTGATACCGATCTTGCCGTGACCAAAGCCCGAGCGGTGGCATCTCGTGGCCGGTACGACGCCACGGCTGCCGTCAATGCGGCTGCGGTGTTGTGGCGTGTCGGGGACGACACGGGCACGGAAGGCTTGCTGGCGGCCACGTTCCTGGCCATTCCCGGATTGCTCCCCGCTGCGCAGCCACCCGACCTGTTCGACGATGGACTCTGGGATCGAGCACGAGACGAGGCGATCAGCGTGCTTGGAAGGCGGTCGGCCGGTGAAGGGGCGTACTGGGCCATCCGGGCCGGACGCTCCTCCGCCGCCGACCGATGGCTGGCGATGCTGGCTGATGGACCGGAACGGTCTTGCCTGACCACTCTTCGGGGGGCCGAGGCGGGCGTCCACACGGATGGTGACGCTGCACGGTCCCTGCTGATGCTTGCGCCCGCGGACTCGATTGTCCTCGCGTGTGCCAACCGGATCGGTCTGATCTCGGATATAGCCGAGCTATCCGCCGATGCCCAAACCTTGTCCATTGCGGCGCTGTTCAACGTCCCGTCGCCGGACTACCGAATTGTCGTGGACGGGGCTGCGGATCCCGCACTCATCGTCCGCCTGCCACGATGGCCCAACGCCTCGGACTCACGCCTGGGCCCGGCTCGACCGTACGTTGCCGGGATGCTGACCATCGAGGGCGTGCCCTGACCGGCGGCCGCTGCCCTATTCGACGGCGCGGCTCACGGCGTCGATCACTCGGTCTTGCTGGGAATTGGTCAGCCCCGGCCAGATCGGCAGGCTGACAGCGCCCGCATAGGCTGCCTCCGCGCCCGGGAACTGGCCCGCCCGGTACCCCATTCGCCGGTACAACGGGTGAAGGTGGAGCGGGATGAAATGAACGCTCGCCCCGATCGAAGATGCGCGCAGGGCATCGATCGTCCGCGCGCGTCTGGACGCGGTCAGTCGGAGCGGGAGGGGCAGACCGGCCACTCCCGGCAAGGTTTCGTCGACTGTGTCCCGCCGTCGAGCCTCAGGCCCGAGACGGATCACGAAGAGGTGCCAGGCGTGCTCGTCGCCGGTGCCGGCGGGCGGCAATCGGACGAATCCGGCGCGGGCCAATTCGGAGAGCCCGGCCAGGTACCGTTCGGCGAGGACTGCTCGCGCCGACCGGAGCTCGTCGGCTCGACCGAGCTGCACCAATCCAAGCGCGGCCGCGAGGTCGGTGAGGTTGTCCTTGAAGCCGGCGTCCTCGATCTCGTAGTACCAGCTGCCCGATGCGGTGTATCGGCGCCAGGCATCACGACTGATGCCGTGCAGGCGCATCGAGCGCGCACGATCGGCCAGCGAGATGTCGTTCGTCGCGAGCATCCCGCCCTCGCCGGTCGTGATGGTCTTCGTGGCATAGAAACTGAACGCCCCGGCCGTTCCAACCGTGCCGGCGAACCGGCCATGGAACGCGGTCATCCGAGACGGGAAGGCGTGGGCTGCGTCCTCGATCACCGGGAGATCCCCAGCGATTCGTAGGATCCGGGCGAGATCCGCCGGCAGCCCTGCGACGTGGACAACCTCGATGGCACGGGTCCTCGGACTGATGGCGCTCGCTATGGCGTCAGGATCTACGTTGAGGGTCTCCGGGTGTACGTCGACGAGTACCGGCCGGGCACGGACGTAGAGCACCGTCTCGGCGGATGCCGCGAACGTGTACGTCGGGACGATGACCTCGTCCCCCTCGGCGACGCGGAGCCCCTCGAACGCCAGATGCAGTGCTGCTGTCGCGCTGTTCAGCGCGACAGCGTGCTCGGCTCCAATGAACCGGGCGAAGGCAGCCTCGAATGCCGCGGCCTGCGACCCGGTCGTGAGCCATCCGGAGGCGAGCACGTCGGAGACCGCCGACTGCTCCGCCGTACCGATACTTGGCCGGTGGAAGGGAATGAATTCGTCGGTCATGAGCCAACAGGCTCCGGCACGGCCGAGAGGTCGGCGAGGGCCGATCGGAGGGCGGCTCGAGCGGCCTCGTGGTCGCCCCTGGCGCCGATCGCAACCAGGTTGTCGAGCTGAGTCTCCACGTCGCCATGTGGTCCCTCGGTCCTGACGCGGAGCACCTTCGGATGCCGGGTGTTCTCGATCCTCTCCGACGCATAGAAAAGGGACTCGCTGAGCTTCTCGCCGGGTCGCAGGCCGATGAACCGGATGGGAACCGAGTCGGGATCCCGCCCAGCCAGTCGGGCGACATCCCGGGCCAGGTCCACGATTTGCACCGGCTCGCCCATATCGAGCACGAACAGATCACCCGGTTCGCCGATCAATGCCGCTTCCAGGATGAGGCGCGACGCTTCGGGAATCGTCATGAAGTACCGCGTCATGTCCGGATGCGTGATCGTCAGGGGGACGCCCTCGCGGAGCTGCCGCTGCAGGAGCGGGACGACACTCCCGGACGAACCCAGGACGTTGCCGAATTGCACGGAGACATAGCGCTGGCCGCTGGTGCGCGCGCCATCGGCGACGGCGATCTCGGCAAGGCGCTTCGTCGCGCCCATGACCGAGGTCGGCTCGACGGCCTTGTCGGTGGAGACGAGAACGAACCGCTCGACTCCCGCCTCAATCGAGGCCCGGACGGCGGCGAGGGTCCCGCCGATGTTCGTGTACAGGGCGTCGGCGGGGTGGTGCTCCATCATCGGGACGTGCTTGTACGCCGCGGCATGCAGGACCAGGACTGGTCGATCGGCCCGGACGATTGACCGCATCGTGTCCAGGCTGGCGACGTTCGCCAGCCGGGTGATGAGCTCGGCACGAACCCGGCCACCGCGGGCTCCGGTCCCTGAATCGCGGTCGGCCAGGAGGGTGAGTTCGCGCTCGATGTCGTAGAGCGGTCCCTCAGCTCGGTCAAGGAGGACAAGGCGGGCCGGATCCAGGTCGAACACCTGGCGCGCTAGCTCGGATCCGATGGACCCGCCAGCCCCGGTGACGAGGACGGTTTGGCCTGCCACCAGGTCTTTGAGGCCCGCTTCATCGATGACGACCGGTTCCCGCCGCAGGAGGTCCTCGACCCGGACCTCGCGGATCGCGGCGGTGTCCAGCCGTCCGGACACCAGATCGTCCAGGGTCGGAACCGTCCGCGTCTCCAGGCCCAGATCCGTCGCGGCTTCGACCGCACGCCTGACGACATCGCCCCGCGCCGTCGGAATCGCGATGAGCAGCCGCCGGGCGCCTAGGACGCCGACGATGTCACCGAGCTCATCGATAGATCCGACGACCTTCACGCCGCGAAGCACCTGGTTGCGCTTGCGGGGGTCGTCGTCGACGAGTCCGACAACACGCATGCCCAAGCCGTCGGGCGCAGCTGCGATCGTCCGCAGGACGGTCGCCCCGATGTCGCCGGCCCCATAGACAAGGGTTGGAACCCGGCCCGCCTGGCCGCCCGGGCCCCCAGCGTCGGCGCCGCTTCTCATCGCGGGACGCCAGCCGCGCCATTCCGTCGATGCGCGGATGAGATACCGGGCGGCCCCGAATCCGACCAGGGAGAGGAGGCCCTCCAAGGCGAAGAAGCTGCGCGGGAAGCGTCCAACCTCCGTCACCGTACCCCGAACGCCGAGGGGAACGAGGACGAGGTAGAAGACCGCGACGATGATGCCGCTCCCGATTAGTGCGGCGCCCACGATGCGGGCGAGCTCCGCGATGCTGGCATACGCCCAAGCCCGCGCGTAGAGGCCCGCCCCCACGTTTACGGCCGGCCGGATCAGCAACGGGATGAGTGCGGCCGGCAGGTAGAGGAAGACGGACCGATCCAGGCGGAACGAATTGAACCGCAGCACCATCGCGCCGACGATCGCGAGCGCGACGATCGCAAGATCGGCGACGAACAGGTGTCGCCCACGAACGCGGGTCAGATCGGGCATGGCGCCGACTCTACTCTCGCGCGGTGCCCCTGAGCACCTGCCCGATGGTCCTGCCCAGGACCACGAGATCTCCGGGGAAGGACCGCGTCCGGAGGTACTCGGCATCCATCGCGAGCTTCGGTGGGAGGATCCGGGTCCTGTAGGCCGTGTCAACGTCCTCGGTCGTCGCGACGCCACGGCCCGCCGCCGCGGCCACGTCACGGGCGGCATCCGCGAGGAGTTGTTCCTCGTCCCGGTAGGCGAGAGCCGTCGGGCCGGTGATCCCCGGTAGAGCCGAGAAGACCAGGCGATGGACCGGGTCCAGGAGGTCCACGAATCGTGGGTCCTCAGGGCGCGGGCCCACGAGGAGCATCTCGCCCCGGACCACGTTCCAGAGCTGGGGCAGCTCGTCGAGCTTGGTGGCACGCAGCCACCGTCCGAGCGCAGTGACCCTTGGGTCACCCGCCGCGGTCACGGCTGGACCAACATCAGTTGACCCGACCCGCATAGTCCGAAGCTTCAGGAGCGTGAAGGTGCCACCCGGCCTGACACGGACGGCGCGATGGAGTGTCGGCCCGTCCGACTTCATCTTCACGGCAAGCGCCAGGATGGCCAGGGCGGGCGAGAGCGCCGCCAGGGCAACCGCGGCGATGCATCGCTGCAGGAGGACCGGCATGCGGTCAGGCCGGCACGTCGAAGACGGCGAGGCGATGCGACCTGAGCCACGCGATTGCCGCAAACAGACGCAGCAGGTTCAGTGAGCGGCGACCCAGCCACCGTCCGATCGGGGGCGCGAGCGTGACCCGGTGGATCTCAATCGCAAGTCCTGGAAACAGACGGCGCAACTCCGCGGATGGGATCCCGACGGTGTCGCGGTTGAGGGGATTCCAGGCGAAGTCATAGCTGACGATGACGCCTCCGGGTCTAGCCACGCGCCGCATCTCCGCGGCAACCCGGCTGCGCATCGACGGGGAAGGCATCGAGGAAAGGGCCGTCGCCTGGTAGACGAGGTCGAAAGAGGCATCGGGGTAGGGAAGGGCCGTCGCGTCACCGGTCACGATCGCTGCGCCGGGAACGCGCGTTCGCGCGGTCGCGACCGCATCGGGCCGAAGGTCGATCCCGTGGACATGGCTTGGCTCGGCACCCAAGCCGATCAGCCATTCGAGCTCGCCGCCAGATCCGCAACCAACCTCCAGGATCTCCAGCGATGCCAACTCTGAAAGCCCTCGCCTCGAGAGGGCAGATCGAAGGACGCGTTCACGCTCCAGCCGGGCGTGGGTGTTGGCCGCATGGCGGAGCGAATATCGCTCCGGGTCGATTGCGGTCTCCCGTCGGGCATACGTACGGCGGATGTCGTCCGCGTCACTCATGGACCAACAATACGGCGACCGCTATGGTCTGGGTTCGGTGATGCCTCGCGGCCGATGGGCGCGTAAGTATTGCCGCGTCGAAGCGGGCCAAATCGCCGTCCGGAGGTCTATGTGCTTGGATTGATACGCCAGAGTCGGAACAGGCGATGAGACTCCTCGTGACCGGCCTTTGGCCGACGGTGGATGCCCCGAGCGCCGGTACATTCGTTCGCGACCGCGTCGGGGATGATCCGGCCATCCGCGTGATCGCGCCGACGACCTACCGGGGCCCGATGCTGCTCCGCTATCTCCTCCTGACCTTGCGCGCCCTTTCCGCACGCGGTCCGTTCGATGTCGTCGAGGCTCACCCGCTGTTCCCGGCCGGCCTTGTCGGTCTTCTCGCAGCACGACTGCGGAGGATCCCGCTCGTCGTATACGCGCACGGTGCCGACGTCCGCGAGACGGCGTTGGAAAACCCGCTGTACCAGGGGTTGGCCAGGCTCGTCGTGCGCGGCGCAGCGGCGGTCGCCACGAATTCACCCGACACGGCTGCTCTCGTGAGCCGCCTGGGCCGGACTGCGATTGTCATCCCGCCCGGCGTCGACCTGGGACGCTTCCGGCCGACGGCGCGTCCGTCTGAACACCGTGTCCTCTATCTTGGCGGCTCGATGCCCCACAAGGGACCTGAGATCGCCCACAAGTTGGCCGACACGCTCGCGGGCCCAGGAATCCGAGTTATCGATCCAGCTGACATCCCGGCCGAGATCGCCGAGCACGACGTCGTCCTCGTACCGTCACGATTGGAGCCGTTCGGCTTGGTTGCCGCCGAAGCAATCGCATCGGGGCGCTGGGTCGTCGCGGCCTCGGTTGGCGGGCTTCGCGATGTCGTCATCGAAGGATTGAACGGGACGCTTGTCGGGGACGGCGATTATGCGGGCGCCCTGGCGCGTGTTCCCGACTACGATCCTGAGGAAGTCGCCGCAACTGCGGCCCGGTTCGACCTCACGGAACACCGGCGGCGCATGGATGCGCTTCCGTGGTCTGACCCCTGTGCATGATCGAGCTGGCTTCGCCCCTATCGCCGGGTGCCTCTGGTCGTATGCGCGGCGAGATGCGCTGTCCGGTGGCCTCGCATCAATAGCGAGGTCGCCCGCCGGATCTTCCGTGTGTGTGAGCCACGCGCAGGATCTCCCGCGTCGTCGGGTCGATTGCGAGGGCGCCAGCAGCGGCGGTGACCGCGAGAAGACGTACCCAGCCGTCGGTGCCTGGCAGCGCAACGATGACGATCGCGATCGAAGTCAACGCGACCAGGATCCCTATCCGCGCATGCGGAAATGGTATCGGGAGTCGACGACGCCCAACGGTCGCGATGGCGATCACCGCGCCGAGCTGACCGATCGCCAGTGAGGCGCCGGTGCCGGCGCTGCCGAATGTGGGTGCCAGCACCAGGTTCGCCCCGATGGCAACGCCAACCCCCACGACGGCCGACGCGGTCAGATCGGCCGGCCGCTTCGCGATCGAGCTCGCGGTGCACACGACCGCGTAGACACCCGCCAGCACGGCAGCCACGAGACACCAGCTCATCGCCGGGAGCGACGACCTGTAGCTCTCGCCGGCGATGATCGGCACGACGATAGGAGAGGCGATCGCCACGATGAGCGCGACGGCCGTCACTCCGAACACGAACCTGCGGCTGTCGATCGCAATGCGGCTCAGTGCGAGTTGGCTCGTGCCGATCGCGTAGACGCGAGGCTGCCACGCAAGCTGGAAGCTCACGATCGCGAGCGTGACGACAGACGCGAATCGGATGGCTACGGTGAGACGGGCGACCTCGGCCGGCCCGGCCGCCGCCAGGAGGATCGTGCGATGGATGAAGTCCGACCCGAGTGTGACCGCAAGAATCGGGGCCAGCGGCAATCCATACTTGAGCAGGCCGACGGCAAGGCGCCGTGACGTGCCGCCGTGGAGACGATTTCGCAGCCGAAGGACTCCACCGACACCGGTGAGGGTCAGCGTGGCTCCCCAGGCCACCATGATGGTCCGAACAGAGGCTTGGCCGAGCCCTAGGAGGGCAAGGATCCCGATCGCATAGACCGCGAAGGTGGCCACGGTGAAGGCGGCATAGGCGGCGGGCTGTCCGGTCGTCCGCAACCCGGTAAGGGCGTAGTGATTCACCAATGCCGCGGGGACGACCAAGGCCAGGACCAGACCGGCTCCCGCGGCACTCGCCGACCCGAACAGAAGCCCGCCGATCGTCGGGCCAGTTGCGAGGAGTGCGATGGTCGCCACGGC
This sequence comes from uncultured Chloroflexia bacterium, assembly GCA_963697415.1. GTDB lineage: Bacteria > Chloroflexota > Limnocylindria > Limnocylindrales > CSP1-4 > UBA5189. The sequence continues at coordinate 871,264 of CAVONW010000003.1, read as the reverse complement.
AGCGATCGCGCCGAGCAGAACGGCCCACGTCGCAAGGAGGCGACCACGACCGCGGACATCAGGCTGGTCGAAGTAGAGTCGGACGGCTGCAGCATCAAGGCCGAGGAGCAGTACGCCAGCCATCCCACTGCCGAGGGACCAGAGCACGTCCAGGCGCCCGTAGTCGTCAGGTGACAGGACGCGGGTGAAGATGGGAAGCAGGACGAGCCCGGTCGCCTTGCCGGTGAGCGCTCCCAGCCCGAAGATCAGGCTCTGGCGCGTCAGGTGGCGGAATCCGGGTGCGACCGTCGCAGGGTCGTCTATCACGGCGATGTCCACCGAGCCGAGGGTAGCCTTCTCTCGCCACTCATCCGGGGGGATCCGATGTCATCGGCCGGCCGCGATCTCGCCGAGGAGGTGGTTCAGACTGCGCACGGCCAAGTCCCTGCCGAACGTCGATTCCGCAAGGGCTCGCCCAGCCGCGCCCATCCGGCCTCGGGAGTCGGGATCATCGCGAGCCATCCGTCTGATCGCGGACGCCAACGGCACGGGATTCTCCCGCCGCAGCTGTGATTCCCGTATGGGCCTTGCGGACCAACTCAGCGGGGTAGCCGTCGGCCGAGATGATGATCGGCCTCCCCGCGGCGAGACCCTCGACGAGCTTGGTCGGGAGGGACTCCTCGAACAGCGGGCCCCGCTTCAGCAGAACCAGGACCGCGTCTGCCGCGGCCAGGACGGTCGGTACCATCGCCGCATCAACCGCGGGCAGGAACTCGACCTGGGTGAGGCGCTCCTCCGCCGCGCGACGAGTCAGGCCCGCTGCCTCGAGGCCGTCGCCGACGATCTTGATTCGCACATTGAGGTCCCGAACGAGAACAGCGGCGTCGAGAAGCGTTCCCAAACCCTGCGCTAGGCCCACCGTGCCGCTGTAGACGAGCGTCGGCTCCTGATCCCAGCCGAGCCTGGCCCGCGCAGCCTCGGGCGTGATCTCGGGGTGAAACCGGTCAAGGTCCACCGAATTCGGGACGACATGCACCTTCCCCCGGGCTCCGGGCTTTCGGCTCAATCGCTCGACCAGGGGTGGGGTCACCGTCGTGACGACCGACGCCCCTCGATACGCAAGTTCCTCCAGCCACAGGGCCGCGCGGATCGGCAGGCGGCCGCGTAGCGCGCCTGCCGCAATCGGGAAGTCGGGCCACGGATCGGCGACATGGAATACGTATGGGCGGCCCGTGATCGCACGGAGAAAGGCCGCAGTGGCCCCGAGGAAAAGCGGCGGAGACTCGACGACGAAAACGTCGCAGCCGCGAATGATCGGCGCTGCCAAGGCCGCGACAATCGCGAACGAACCGTGGTCGATGATTCGGTCGAGGACTCCGCGGTTGGGGCGTGGGATCATCGGCAGGCGATGAACGCGGACTCCATCGATGACGTTCGTGCGTGGTCGCCACGCCGGCCGCCCGTCAAGGATGGTGCCGCCCGGGTAGTGAGGTGGGCACGTGATGACCGTCGCCTCAACGCCAAGCGCGCGGAGGCCGGCGATGGTTTCGCGCAGTCGCGTCTGGGGCGCTCCGCGCTCCGGTGGGTAGTACTGCGTCAGGAAGGCGACTCGCATCGGGCCCGAGTGTAGCCACCCCGGACGGGGGAAGGCGAGGGTACCGAGGGATGGGAGGCATAGGACCTCACGGCCATCGTTGGGGCCCCACGCTCCTGGGTAGACTGCCGGGATGTCATCTGCGCCTCTCACCGTTCCACTGCCGTCTGCGCGCTATCGTTTCCGCGCTGCCTTCGTGGCGCTCGGCCTGGATCGCCGGATCGTGTGGGCATTCGTCGTGTCGCGTCTGCTGGTCGTCCTGGCCGCGGTCATCGCCGAGGGGCTCATCATCCGCAATCCCGCGCTAACCAGCGGGGACGGGGCACCGATCCTCCGGAGCCTCACCAGCTGGGATGGCTGGTACTACCTCGGGATCGTGCGGGATGGCTACCATGCCGCGCCCGTCTCCGGGGCCTACAGCGATGTCGCGTTTCTGCCGCTCTTCCCGGCCCTGGTCTGGGTCCTCTCCCTGCCTTGGCCGGCGTTTTCGGGGCTTGTCTCCGTGCTCGTGGCGAACGTCGCCGCGCTGATCTCGCTGGGACTCCTCGGTCGCCTCGGGGAGCCGTACCTCGGCCGCCGCCGCGCGTCGATGGCGGCGGCCCTCATGGCGATCTACCCGTTCGCGTGGGCGTATGCGATGGCGTACACGGACAGCGTCTTCCTTGCGCTCTCGATCGGGGCGTTCCTGGCCGCCGAGAAGAGTCGCCGGCCGGTCGCCGGTCTCCTCCTGGCCCTGGCCTGCCTGTGCCGGTTCCAGGGGATCGTCCTCGTCCTTCCGCTCGCGATTGTCCTGCTCCGGCAAGATGGCTGGAGGCCCCGCCCGTCGCTGGCCTGGCTGCTCCTGGGGCCGGCGGCCGCCCTCGGGTTCCTCGCGTACGTCGGCGCGATCACCGGGAGTGCCACGGCCTACCTCGACGCCCAGGGGGCCTGGGGACGCCTGGGCGTTGGCGGTTCGAGTCCGGGCTCGACGATCGCGGCGTCGATCAGCCTCTACCAGGTCGCGCTGCTCGTCACGCTGTGTGCGACGGTCTTCCTGTTGGTCTTCACGCGGCGCGATCGGATGAGGATCGAGTACGTGTTGATCCCGGTCCTGTACATCGCTGCGGAGATGGCCAGCGGCTCTCTCGAGGCGGTCGGACGGGTCACGATGCTCGCCTTCCCGTACGCCTGGATCCTGGCAAATCGCCGCGGGTTCTTCGCCAGAACGTACTGGCCGCTGATGTCGGCCGGGTTGTTCACGACACTCGCAATCCTGGCCTTCGGCGGGTACTGGGTGCCTTGACGCCCTGTTGACGGCCCGAGCTACACACCCTGCCCAATTGGAGTATGGAACGCCGACCGATAGTATTGTAGACGGCCGACGGATTGTATCGTAAGATCGTGCCACCGGATCATGAGGACCGTCATGGCCAAGTACGTTCGACGCGTGGTGGACAACGAGATCGACGAGCTGATGCCCGGTGTCGCAGCAATCGCGCTGCAGGGCGCGCGAGGCACCGGCAAGACGGAGACCGCGCTCGCGCGGGCAGCCACGGTCTATCGTCTCGACCGGCCCGAGATCCGCGACATCGCTCTGGCTGATCCGGACCGTCTGACGCGGGGTGACCCGCCGATCCTCATCGACGAGTGGCAGGTAATGCCCGAGAGTTGGGACCTCGTCCGTCGCGCGGTCGATGCGGACCGGGCTCCCGGCCGGTTCCTCCTGACTGGCTCAGCCTCGCCCAGGAATCCGCCAACGCACACCGGCGCCGGGCGCATCGTCTCTCTTCACATGCGCCCGATGACGCTGGCCGAGCGCGGCGTCGCCGCATCGACCGTCAGCCTCCGGCACCTTCTGAGTGGCGCGAAGGGCCCCCTGGACGGTGAGACAGACGTGAGTCTCGAGCGGTACGCCCACGAGATCCTCGGATCGGGCTTTCCTGGCCTTCGCGGTCTGTCTGAGCGGTCCGCGCGTGCCGAATTGGACGGTTACCTGGAACAGATCGTGGAGCGCGACTTCGTGTCAGTGGGCCCGCCGCTCCGGAACCCGACAGCCTTGCGCCGGTGGATGCAGGCCTATGCCGCGGCGATCTCGACGACCACGTCGTTCGAGAAGATCCGCGACGCGGCGGCCGCAGGGCGCTCGGAGCGGCCAGCCAGGACGACGTCCATGAGGTACGTCGACGCATTGGAGGCCATGTGGGTCGTGGAGCCTGTTCCTGCCTGGAGACCGGCGGGCAGCGAGCTTGTTCGGCTGACCCTGGCCGCCAAACACCAACTGGTCGACCCAGGGCTGGCAGCTCGACTACGGCGGACGACCATGGATTCGCTCCTCGAAGGCGCGCCCGCGGGCGCACTCAACGCTCGCCACGCAACGCTCTTCGGTGCCCTGTTCGAGGCTCAGGTCACCCACGACGTGCGCACCTACGCTCAAGCGGCGGAGGGGCGCGTCTTCCACTTCCGGGACAAGGGCGGCGATCACGAGATCGACCTGATCGTCGAGGGGACCGACCAACGCGTCCTCGCGATCGAAGTGAAACTGACACAGACGGTGTCCGATCAGCACGTCAAGCACCTGCTGTGGCTTCGACACAGGCTGGGCGACCGGCTCCTCGATGCCATCGTCGTGACCACTGGACGTCAGGCGTACCGACGCCAGGACGGCATCGCGGTGGTGCCGGCCGCCCTGCTGGGCGCGTGAGGCGTGCGTCGCCCGACGTCGAGCTCCTCGGAGGCGGTGACGTTGATCTCGCGGCCAAGGTCCTGCTCGAGCCCGACGAGCCGCTCGGACAGGCGGGCCCGATGGACTGAGGCGACGACGAGGAGCCGCCACACGCCCCAACCGCCCGGCGTTCTTCCCAGCGGAACAAACGGGCGAATTTCAGGCTGGCCTTCCCGGCGCGCCAGTCCCACCCGGCCGAATGCCCCGAGAAGTCGGCCGATCGGGTCGGCGCTGAACGTGATTCGGCGGCCCGTGACGCTCGCTCGTGGCACCGAGCTTCGACCGCGCCGCCGCCTGTCCAGGTGTCGGGGTCGCGAATTCGGCTGTTGGTTCTCGCCAGCAGAACGCCCGGGCGAGCGTGGACGATCGGGACGGGCGGGACGATTGGGTGGTCGAGGGCCGACGTTACCCGGCTAGACTGCCCCGAGATGACTTCGCCCTCGATCCCGGCGCCTCCGACGCAGCCATTCCCGAGCCTGACCCTGGTCCTGCCGGCCTACAACGAGGCGGAGCGGATCGGGCCGGCACTGGACGAGTTGTTCGGGTACCTCGCCGCGCCGCCGGCCGACGCGCACCTCTCGCCCCGCATTCGCGTCCTCGTGGTCGATGACGGGAGCACGGATCAGACCGCGAACCTGGTCCTGGACCGCCCCGAGGCATCACTCCCCGAGGACGCGCCAATCCGCCTTGAACTGCTCCGAGTCCCCCACGGTGGCAAGGGCGCGGCCGTCCGGGCAGGGATGCTGGCAGCGGCCGGCGACGTCGTGATCTTCGCCGACGCCGACATGGCGACGCCTCCTGATCAGCTCCCCGCACTCATCGAAGCTCTCCGGAGCGCGGATGTCGCGCTCGGCAGCCGGATCCAGCCGGACGGCTCGGACATGCGCGCCTCGCAACCGAGGTACCGCCGAGCCCTCGGCCGGATCTTCCACGCACTCGCCTCAATCTGGGTGGTCGGGCCCGTCCAGGACACGCAGTGCGGGTTCAAGGGCTTCCGGCTGGCCGCCGCGCGCGAGGTGTTCGGCCGCCAGGTGATCACCTCGATCGTGTTCGACGTCGAGCTCATCCACCTCGTGCGCCGCCTGGGCTACCGGGTGGCAATCGTGCCGATCCGCTGGGAGGATCGTCGCGGCTCGCGGATGCACCCAGGGCCCCGACTCGCTCTCCGCGTGGCCTGGGACCTGTTCCGGATCCCGTTCCTGCATCGCCGCGTCCGGCGCTGGTCGTGAACCGGGACCGGCTCCTGGCGGCGGCCCTGCCGGTCGTCGCCGTCGTCGCCCTCATCGCCGTCGTGGCGGCCGCGTCACTCTCGTCCGCGTCCGCCGGCACGCTCGGCTTCGACTTCCTGTCCTATGACCTCGCGGTCCGGCGCTTCTTCGATGGCGGCGTGCTCTACGACCAGTCGTTCGACTACACCGGTGCCTTCGGGCTGTTCTACTACCCGCCGCCGTTCGTCCTCTTTGCCGCCCCGCTGGCGCTGCTGGATCCCACGCTGGCGGCCTGGATCTGGACGACGGTTCTCGTGGCGACGTTCGCGCTGGCCGTTGCGATTCTCCCCGTCGATACGCGGACGCGCTGGCTGGTCCTCCTGCTCGGCGGGGTCTCCTGGCCGCTCGTCTACGCGATCAAGCTGGGCCAGGTCGGCCCGATTCTCCTCGTCACGTTCGCGATCGGCTGGCGCTGGATGGATCGGCCGTGGCGCCTGGGCGCCGCGACGGCGGTTGGCACGGCGATCAAGATCCAGCCCGCGCTCATCTTCGCCTGGGCCCTGGTCACGGGCCGGCGCCGGGCCGTGGTCGCGGGCCTCGCGGTCCTGGGTGTCCTCGCGCTCATCGCCACGCTCGTCGCGGGTCCCTCCTCGTGGGTGGACCAGGCCACGCTGCTCGCCCGTGTCAGCCGCCCGATTGACACACCCCACAACATGACCCCCGGCCGTCTCGCCTTTGAAGCCGGGCTGGGCCAGGGGCTCGCCTGGGCGATCCAGATCGCGAACTGGGCACTCGTGGCGGTGATCGTGCTCGTCGCGATGTTCCGGTGCTCACCGGTCTCTTCGTACATGGCAGTCGTCGTGGCCACCCAGCTCGTGTCACCGATCCTGTGGGATCACTACGCGCTGGTCCTCCTGATCCCGGTGGCGTGGCTCGTGTCCCGCGGGCGCCGCTGGACGGCGGTCATCCCGCTCGCGACCTCGATCATCTTCGTCGGAGCGATTCCGCCGATCATCTACCCGCTTGCCTATTGGGTGACGCTGCTCGTCGTGGTTCGGGAGGGCTGGGCAGGATCCCCAAGGACGTTGCCTGCGCAAGCATCTGCCGAATCCGGTGCTATGCTCGGATCGTGATCCTGATGTCCCTCGATACGGAGCCTGCCTGTCTGGAATCCCATACCGATTCCCGCAGTCGTGCCGGCGCACCCTCAGCCGGCACGGCCTCCCGTCTGACCATCGAACGCCGGTCGATTGACGACATCGAGCGCTCCACCTGGGACCGCCTCGCCGCGCTGACGCCGTGGGCCACGCCGTTCTCCGCCTGGGCCTTTCATCGCGCGTGGTGGGACGCATATGCGGAAAACGCGCACGAGGAGACATTCGTCGTCCTCGACCCGGCCGCCGGGCCCGGCGCGGATCCCGTGGCGATCATCCCGCTCATGCACCGCCATGAGGTGGAGCCGGCCGACGCAGCACGTCACACGACCCTCCGGCACGGTGCCGAGACGGCGCTGACACCCGTCCCGCCCACGGCAACCGCGATCTTCTTCGGCGCCTCGTACCACGCCGACTACGCGACGATCCTGGCCGCGCCGGCGGACCTCCCGGCCGTTGCGGACGCGCTGGTCGCGGACCTGCGCCGACGCGCGACGGGCTCCGAGGGCAGCCCCGCCGATTGGGACGCCGTGGACCTCCGTCGCCTCCGCTGCGGGGACCCGGCCGCGGATGCCCTGGCCGCAGCGTTCCGGCGCGTCGAGATGGACGCGGGCTGGACGCTCAACCTGGAGCGCGAGGACGTCTGCCCCGTGGCCGCCCTACCCGCTGGCGGCACGATCGATGACTACCTCGCGACGCTCGACAAGAAGGAGCGCCACGAGATCCGGCGCAAGGTCCGCCGTGCCGAGGCGGTCGGCGAGGTCGCGTTGACGGAGTCGACCGACCCGCTCACTGACCTCGAGGCCTTCATCGAGCTCCACCAGGCGCGCTGGGGCGAGGACGGCCTCTTCCCGCCGAACGAGGGCGGTGACCAGAGCCGGGTCCACTTCAGGCGACTGTTCGAGCTGTTCGGGACGGACGGGCCGCTGCGACTGAGCTTCCTGACGGTCGGCAGCCGAAGAATCGCTGCGGGCGTACATTTCGAGACGCCGGAGCGTGTCTTCTACTACAACGCCGGCGTGGACCCCGAGGCGCGGGAGCTCTCGCCCGGGGTCGTAATGGTGGAGCGCTTTGCGAGGCGCGCGATGGAGCGGGGCCAGCACTCGATGGACTTCCTGCGCGGCGGCGAGCCGTACAAGTACGAATGGGGCGCGGTGGATGAGCCGATCCAGCGGCTGCTCGTTCGGCGCGAGGTGTCCTGATGGCCCCGCCGCTCCCAGACGATCCCTGCTATCAGCCGGTCACGCGGTTGCCGCTGCCCGGCGGCCGTGGCCGGATCCGGGTCGTGGAGCTGCTGGCCACCGGCACCAACGGCGGTGCCCAGGAGCACGTCCAGAACCTCGTGACCCGGATCGACCGGGAGCGCTATGACGTGTCCGTCTGCTCGCTGACCCCCGGCAGTGCGATCCGGCGACTCGAGGACGCGGGCATTTCCGTGTGTGTCATCGAGGCCGCGGATGACGCGGATGCCGTGGAGTCGGTGGCCGCGCATCTCGCCGCAATCGGTGCCGACGTCATCCACAACCACATGTACCACGCCGAGGTGATCGGAACGCAGGCCGCCCTGCGGGTCGCCGAGACGGGGCTGCCCCGCCCGTACGTGGTGGGGACGGTGCACTCGTCACGGATCCGCTCGGAGGAGGACCGGATCCTGGTTCGACGCCTCACGCCCCGGATGGACCACCTCATCGCCGTCTCCTCGTCGATCGTGCGCAAGATCGAGGACGAGGGCCGCGTTGGGGCGCCGGTCAGCCTGATCCACAACGGCATCGACCTGGAGCGGTACGACAACCTCCTGCCCTGCTGCACGCTCCGGGAGGAGTACGGGCTGCCGCCCGAAGGCCCGATGGTCGGTGTCGTGGCGCGTCTTGAGCCCGAGAAGGGCCATCCCGACGCTCATCGAGGCCTGGCCCCAGGTCCTCGCCGCGTTTCCGGATGCCAGCCTCCTGATCATCGGGGAGGGGAGCCGCTGTGAGGCGCTCGGGGAGCAGGTGCGCGAGCTCGGCCTCGAGCAGTCCGTCATCTTCACCGGCCGGCGGGACGATGTCCCGGCGGTCACGAAGTCGCTCGATGTCGCCGTCCTGCCCTCGTATCGCGAGGCCCAGGGCCTGACGATCCTCGAGGCGATGGCGCTGTCGCGCCCGGTGGTCGCGTCCAACGTGGGCGGGATCCCCGAGATGATCGAGGACGGCAAGACCGGCCTGCTCGTGCCCCCGCACGATGCCGGCGCCCTGGCCGATGCCATCCTCCGGCTCCTGACGGACCACCCGCTGGCCGACACCCTGGGCCGCGCCGGTCACGATCTCGTCCACGAGCGCTTCTGCGTCGAGCTCATGGCCCGGACGGTCGAGACGATCTACGACGAGGCGGTCCTCGGCGTCCGCGAGGTCGCGGTCTAGTTCGCGAAGGGGTTCTCGACCACCACCGAGCCGTACGTCGTGCCATCGGCCAGGTCCTCGCTGAGGACACGTTGGCATCCGGCGGTCTCGGCGGCTCGCAGGATCAGTGCGTCCCAGATCGAGAGCTGCCATTCCCGGCTCGCGGCGATCGCCGAGACGACAAGCGAAGCGTCGATGGCGACAACCGGCAAAGCAGCGAGTTGACGGACCATCGCCTCGGCATCGTCCATGGGCACCGGCACGGCGAGCTTGCGGGTAACGACCGCATAGAATTCTGTCAGGACCTGTGTCGAGACGACGAGATCGCGACCACGTGATGGAGCGATCGCCGCCAGGGCCAGCTCGCGCTTGACTGGGTCCGCGGCATCGACCGCGTAGACCCAGACATTCGTGTCAACGAAGATCGGTTCGGTCATGGAGCTCCTCGCGCGCCCAGGTGCGACCGCCGGCGCCGCTGGTCGCCACGCTCTGCCGGGCGAGCCGTGCAAACCTGCTCAGGGTCGCGTCCGCCTCCCCGACCCCGGCGTAGCGCTCGAGGTACGTTCGCAGCAGCGCGTTGACGGAGGTCCCGTCTTCGAGAGCGCGAACGCGAGCCCTTCTCAACAGCTGCTCATCAATCGCGATGGTCAGGTTCGCCATGATCGCACCTCTCCCGTGCTACACGGGTTCAGTGTAGCACGGGCTCGACGACCCGCACACTGGCTCGTAGGACGGCATCTCGTCCAGGACCTTCGGGCCCCTGTGTCCGTTGGGCGTCGCCCCTAGGATGGCGCGGTGACCGTAGCCCCGCATCCAACCCGCCGGACCTTGATCAATCGCCTCGCCCGCCCGACGCTGCCCGAGCTCTGGACCTTTCTCGCGGTCGCTCTCCCCGTGGTCGCTGCGCTCCTCGCGACGTTGCCCACGGTTGATCTGGCCTACCAGCTCCGCGCCGGCGCGGACATCCTGGCCGGCAGGGGGATTCCCGCGACCGACACCTGGACCTTCACCGCCGCGGGGCGACCGTGGCTGGATCAGCAATGGGGCGCCCAAGCCGTCCTGTCCGCCGTGTTCGCCGGCGCAGGCTGGACGGGGCTCGCGGTCCTCCGTGCAGCACTCGTCGGAGCGATCAGCTGGCTGATCCTGCTGGCGATCCGACGCCGGGCGCCGGGCATGCGGCAGAGGACGGCCGCGCTTCTGACCCTCGCCGCGTTCGTGGTCATGGCCCCGGCCCTCGCGCTCCGTCCGCAGTTGTTCGGAATGGCGCTCTTCGCGCTGGCGCTGGCAGTCCTGGCCGGGCGACGGGAGAGGCCAGCGTGGCTGTGGATTGTCCCGGCGCTCGCGGCCGTCTGGGCCAACATGCATGGCAGCTTCATCCTGGCCCCCGTCCTCGTCGGGTTCGCCTGCCTGGAGGATCTTCACGATCGCTTACCTCGGGCGGGACGGACCCTCGGCTTCGCCGCCGCCACCAGCGCCGCGACGCTCGTCACGCCGTTCGGGATCGGCGCGTGGGGGTACGCGCTGGGACTCGCCACGAACCGTGAGGTCACGGCCCGCATCAGCGAGTGGCAGGCCCCAACGCTGAGCAGCGGCCCGGGCATCCTCTTCTGGGGGAGCGTGGTCCTCGTGGCTCTGGCGGCCGTGGTTCATGTGCGCCGCCGGGGCGCGTTGCCGTGGCCGGCACTCCTGGCTCTCGCGGCATTTGCCGCGCTCGGGGCCGCGACCGGCCGTGGCATTCCCTGGTGGTCGATGGTTGCAGCGGTATCGGTGGCATCCCTGGTTGCCATGGGCAGGTCAGCTGAGGTCAAGCCCATGCCCCGCGGTCGTCCGCGGCGGCTCAACAGTGCTGTCGCGATGGTCCTCATCCTGGCCGGGATCGTGCTCCTGCCCTGCTGGCGCCCGGTGGACCGGGACCTCGGTGCGCCCTCCGGAGCCCTCTCGTACGCGCCGTCCAGGCATCACGGCCGCCTTGCGGGCAGTCGCGACCACCGCGGATCGCGTCTGGAACCCGCAGGTCTGGGGCTCCTGGCTTGAATTCGCCGTCCCGGCGCCGTCCTACGCGTTCGACTCCCGGATCGAGCTGTTCCCGCCGGCGGTCTGGGCGGATGGCGACGTCGTAGCCTCGGCTGGCGCGGGCTGGCCAGCAATCCTGGACAGCACGGATGCGACGATTGTCATCACCGAAGGGGCTGCGACGTCACCGCTCGCCCAGGCGCTCGCGGTCACCTCCGACTGGCGGCTTGTCCACACCGACGACACGGGCACGATGTGGATCCGTGCGGATCGATGACGAACCCGCCGCGCGGACCGGTATCCTCAGACCCGTGACCGCGAACGATTCCAACTCGAATCTCGACGTCGTCGTCCTCGGCGGCGGGGGCCACGTCGGCCTGCCCCTGTCCCTGGTGCTCGCGGACAGCGGCCTCCGGGTCGGGATCCTCGATCTTGACGAGGCCAAGCTCGAGCGCCTTGCCGCCGGCGAGATGCCGTTCATGGAGAACGGCGCCGATGATCTCCTGGCGCGCATGTTGCCCACCGGGCGGCTTCAGTTCGGGTCCGATCCGGCGATGGTTGCCCGCACGGATGTCGTCATCGTGGTGATCGGCACGCCGGTGGACGAGTTCCTGGGTCCGTCCATGACCGTCTTCGAGCGAAGCGCCGACGACATCGCGCCGTATCTCCAGCCGGGGGCCCTGATCGTGCTCAGGAGCACGGTGTATCCGAGTACCACGGCGTATGTGAAGGACCGCTTCCGTGAGCGCGGTTGTGAGGTCCAGGTGGCGTTCTGCCCGGAGCGGATCGCCGAGGGCCATGCGATCGAGGAGCTCCGGTCCCTGCCCCAGATCGTCGGCGCTGACGAGGAGGCGGCCGGCGATCGAGCCGCCGCGCTCTTCGGTCGCCTCACCGCGACGATCGTCCGGACCACGACCCGCGAGGCCGAGCTCGCGAAGCTCTTCACGAATACCTGGCGATACATGAAGTTCGCCGTCGCGAACCAGTTCCTGATGATTGCCGAGCAGGCCGGGGTGGACTACACGAACGTCCTCCGAGCCGTTCGCGAGGACTATCCGCGCGCGGCCGACCTGCCCGGCCCCGGCTTCGCGGCCGGGCCCTGCCTGTTCAAGGACACGATGCAGCTCTCGGCCTTCACCTCGGACCACTTCCCGATGGGCCAGGCGGCGATGCAGGTCAACGAGGGCATGCCCGCGTTCATCGCCCAGCGGCTGCGCGGACACTACGGAGATCTGACCGGCCGACGGATCGGCATCCTCGGGATGGCCTTCAAGGCCGAGTCCGATGACCCGCGCGCCTCCTTGTCCTACAAGCTCCGCAAGCTCCTCATCTGGGCCGGGGCCGAAGTGTTGGCGACCGATCCATACGTCCACGATAACCGGCTCATCCCGCTTCCCGAACTCCTCGCCCGGAGCGAGATCCTCATCCTCGGTGCGCCGCACGTCGTGTATCGGTCGCTCGACGTCGGCAGCCGGGATGTCATCGACATCTGGGGAGCAATGGGCGGCGGCATCCGGCTGTGAGGGTCCTCGTCACCGGCGCTGCCGGCTTCATCAACGGCTATCTCGTCCCTGAGCTGCTCGCGGCGGGCCACGATGTTGTGGGCCTGGACGACTTCTCCAAGTACGGCCGCCTGGCGAAGTCGTACGACGATCACCCGCGCTACCGCTTCGTCGAGGGCGACGCGAAGGACGTCGCGCTCGTGCGCGACCTCGCCGGAGACTGCGACCAGGTCGTGGCCGCGGCGGCGATGATCGGCGGGATCAGCTACTTCCACGAGTTCGCGTACGACCTGCTGGCCGAGAACGAGCGGATCCTGGCGTCGACGTTCGACGCCGCCCTTGCCGCGCATCGCGACGGGCACCTCGAACGCATCGTCGTCATAAGCTCATCGATGGTGTACGAATCGGCCGAGGTCTTCCCGACCCCGGAGGGCGCTCAGTTGACCTCGCCCCCGCCGGTCTCGACGTACGGCTTCCAGAAGCTCGCGTCCGAGTACTTTGCGAAGGGTGCCTGGGAGCAGTACGAGCTCCCGTACACGATCGTCCGCCCGTTCAACTGCGTCGGTATCGGGGAGCGGCGCGCGCTCCGGGACACCGACATCATGTCGGGCAACGTCAAGCTCGCCCTCAGCCATGTGGTCCCGGATCTCGTGCTCAAGGTCCTCAAGGGCCAGGATCCGCTCCACATCCTGGGCGAGGGCAACCAGATCCGGCACTACACCTACGGCGGGGACCTCGCTCACGGGATCCGTCTGGCGATGGAGTCGCCGGCCGCGCTCAACGAGGACTTCAACCTCTCGACCGCGACCTCCACGACGGTTCTCGAGCTTGCCGAGCGCATCTGGGCGACGGTCCACGGACCGGACCGTGAGTTCCGCGTCGTCTCCGACCCGCCGTTCGAGCACGACGTCCAGCTCCGGGTACCGGACGTGCGGAAGGCTCGCGAGATCCTCGGCTTCGAGGCCACGACCTCGCTCGACACGATGCTCGACGAGGTGGTGCTCGTGGATCCGGGAGGAGCTCGAGGCCGGGCGCCTGTGACGTTGGCGGGGACCTCCCGAGGTGGAGCTCGAGGCCGGGCGCCTGTGACGCCCGAGGTGGAGCTCTCAGTCGTCCTGCCGGTCTACAACGAGGGTGAGGCCGTGGAGCCTGTGCTGCGTGCCCTCGACGCCGCGATTGCGGCGCCCCACGAGCTCATCGTGGTCTGGGATTTCGACGGCGACACGACCCGGCCCGTCGTCGAGCGGCTCGCTCTCGACTTGCCGGCCGTGCGCGGGCTCCGCAACGACCTCGGTCGCGGCGTGCTCAATGCCATGAAGGCCGGGATCGCATCCCTCCCGCGATTCGCCCCTCGAGCTCATCGTCGTCTGGGACTTCGACGGCGACACGACCCGGCCCGTCGTCGAGCGGCTCGCTCTCGACTTGCCGGCCGTGCGCGGGCTCCGCAACGACCTCGGTCGCGGCGTGCTCAATGCCATGAAGGCCGGGATCGCAGACGCTCGCGGCGAGTTCATCGTCATCTCGATGGCGGATGGCTCCGATGAGCCGACGGTCGTCGACTCGATGGTGACGCACGCCCGTGAAGGCGCAGACGTCGTGGCGGCTTCCCGCGACGCGGAGCGCGACGTCTCGCTCCGCTACATGCGGGGCGGTGGCCAGGTCGGCGGGCCGCTCCTCAAGCGGCTGATGAGCAGGATCGCCGGACTGACGCTCCACTGGTTCGCCGGTGTCCCGACGCACGACCCGACGAACAACTTCAAGCTCTACCGCCGGCGCTTCCTCGACAGCGTGCGTATCGAGAGCGCGGCGGGCTTCGAGCTCGCCCTCGAGCTCACCGTGAAGGCGACGCTCGCCGGTCGGCGTGTCGCCGAAGTACCCACGATCTGGCGCGACCGAACCGCCGGCCAGTCGAACTTCAAGCTCCGCAAGTGGCTTCCGCACTATCTGCACTGGTACGCGGTCGCCTTCCGTGGACGACTCAGCCGCCGCCCCCGGCGCCACGGGTAGCCGAGGCGTGGATCAGGGGTTGGATTCCAGACGATCGGGGACCGGCCTCCTGAGGCCCCACAGCGTCGACACCGCCATCGCCGTCATCGCCGTCGAGCCGGCGATCCCGAGCCAGCCGTCCGCGGGAAGAGCGGCGCCAACCTCGGGCGTCGGCGGAACCGCCGCAACGAGGTTCAGCGTGTAGATGATCCCCAACGCCACCCAGAGTGCCACGGCCCGACGATCCGGGAACAGCACCACCAGGAAGATGAGCGCCGGGTACGCGTAGCGCTCGTGCATCGTCGTCAGGCCGACGAAGGCGACGAGACCGGCTGCGGCCAGCCCCCACGCGAGCCCGGACGCAGTGGGCCGCCGCAGGACCCACAGGAAGACGAGCGCCTCCAGAAGGCCGGCGATCGCAATCCCGAGCCAGCGGAACGTGACCGGTCCGAAGACCGCCGACCCGTCGGCGACGAAGTCACCGCCCCCGGTGAGCGATTGCAGGATCCACCAGGGATTCCACGCCCGCAGCGACAGAACCGCGAACTGGGCGGAGTAGTCCGCGAGGTTCCCGAGGTACCTGCCCGGGCCTCCCGCGGCGAGGAACGGCATCCACAGCACGACGATCGTGACCGCCCCGATGACCGCCGCGCGTGCCGTGCCCCGCCAGCCGCTGGTGGCGAGGAACCATGCCGCGAACGGGATCGCAAGGGGCAGCGCCTGGGGCTTGGCCATGAGACTGACCGCGATCGCGACCGCGGCCCAACCGGGTCGGCCGCGCATGGCGAGCACCCACGCAACGAGCATCGGCAGGACGTAGACAGACTCGAACTGTGCCCACCAGGCCGACACGTAGAAGATCGCCGGGTGGAGCAAGACCGCAAGCGTCGCCGCCACCGCCCAGCCCGGCCGATCGCGGAGGCTCCAGCCCACGATTGCCGCGATGCCCAGGTCCGCCAGCGTAGCGGGCAGCTTGATCAGCGCCAGCGCGACGGGGTCGTTCGGAGCCGGGTTCAGGAGGCCTGGGGCCAGGGACCCCAGGGACCACCAGATCCAGGGCAGGACGGGCGGGAAGGAGATCGGCTCGTCGTACGCGGTGCCGAGCCCGTTGGCGCTGATGGCACGCGCCCAGGCCAGGAAGTCGTTGACGTCACCGGCCAGCCCGGGCAACGGCAGGAGGATCGCCCGGATCCCCAGGAAGGCCGCAAGCCCGAGGGCGAGCGCCAGCCACTCGCGCCGCCCGAAGCGGGCGCTCGGGCCGGCCGTCAGGCTCGGAGAGAGCGCCAGTACCGTTCCGCGGCCCCGCCGGTGCCGCCCAGCTCGGCCATCTTCGCGCCGTATGACCTGACGGTTGCGGCCATCTCGGCCGCGCCCCCGAAGAGTCGATCCATCTGGCTCTCATAGAGCGAGATGCCGCGGATCTTCCGCTCCAGCTGGTCGGCGATGGTCGCGTACTCCGGCGCCAGGATGACATCTGAGCCCAGGCCGGACAGCGCGTCGGGCGGCAACTGGTCCAGGTGGTCGAAGCCGCCCCACCAGGAATACGGGAAGTCCTCGTAGAAGACGACCTTGCCGGCCCACTCGGGGCCGGGCATCACCCAGCGTCGCCCCTCGGCCAGGAGATCGATCCCGACCGCCCGGCAGAGCTGGTGATCGACGTGGTTGCCCACGCCCAGCGGCACGTACACGGCCTGCGGCTCCAGGCGCACGATCTCACTCCGGATCCTGTCCATCGGTGCCGTGTCATCGGGGCGCGGCTCCCCGAGCAGCTCATCGTCGCCCTCGTAGCCCCGGAAGACCGCATCCGGGAGATCGAGGAACACCACGGCCGCCTCGGCGAAGTACGCGAAGCGCTCGTCCTCGAGCCGTCGACGAGCCATGAGCTCGCCCGCGGCGGCGGCCTCCATGACCCCCTCGGTCATGACCGCGCCCTGTGTCGAGAGTTCGTCCATGAGGGCCTGCCCGGCCAGCGGCTTGTTGCGGATGCTGGCGCGGCGATACCACGAGGAGCGCTGCCAGAACCGCTTCGCGGCGGCATCAGCGTCCTCCTGGGTCGCATCCAGCCGGTCCGATGTCGCGGCCCACGGCGGAGCCGCGGAGGGATCGTCGCTCGGTACATCCGCCCGGATCGAGGCTCGATTGAACGCCTCGGTGTTCGGCCAGAGGGCCTTCGAACCGAAGCCCAGGGCCTCGCGCTGGTAGCCGGTCAGCGAATTGTCGCTGCCGCTGCCCGAGAAGACGGTCAGGATCGCGACGTTCTGACCGAGCTCGCGGAGGCTCGCGATGAGGCCGCCGCACGAGAGCGCGACGTCATCCGGATGCGGGGCGATGAAGACGTGGGTCATGGCTCGGGGAGTATACCGATCGATCAGCGTGGTTCGTCGGCCCGCTGATCTCCGGAGATCGCGAATCCCTCCTCACCCAGCAGCGGCACGAAGACCACCGCGCCGTCCGTCTCGGTGAACCAGTCGTCCCGGCCACGGCGCTCGATCGCAAGGAGCTCCTGCGACCAGCGCGAGCCGACCGGGATGACGAGCCGGGCGCCGATCGCCAGCTGGCGCGGCAATGACGGCGGCACGACCGGGGCGGCCGCGGTGACGATGATCCCGTCCCAGGGCGCGCCGTCCGGGTCCCCGAGGCTGCCATCGCCAACCACGACCTCGATGCCCGCGAATCCCTGCCCGGCCAGCCGCTCCCTGGCGGTGTCGGCCAGACGTTTGTGCCGTTCGATCGAGTGAACGCGTGCGCCGAGCCGGGCGAGGATCGCCGCCTGATAGCCGGACCCGGTCCCGATCTCCAGGATCCGATCCCCGGGCGCTACCTCGAGGAGCTCGGTCATCCGAGCGACGACGAACGGCTGGCTCATGGTCTGGCCATTCGCGATCGGGAGCGCGGCGTCGCGATACGCGGAGGCCCGGGCGTCGGGATCCAGGAACGCCTCGCGCGGCACCTCGGCCATGGCCGCCAGGACGCGTTCGTCGCGAATGCCGCGGCCGCGCAATTGGTGCGTGACCATCTCGCGACGCGCCTTGGCTGCCGGCTCGTCAGTCGATTTCGGCATGCACCGACGATACGCCCGGTCCGTTGGCGGCGGGAGGCCTCAGGGAGCGGGCGTCACCGACGGCGCCGGCGTCGCGCTTGGTGCGGCGGTCACCGTGGGAGTCGGTAGCGGAGCAAGCGTCGGCAGCGGTGTCAGCAAGCCACCCGTGCCCAGCACGAGCCCGTTGAACAGGATCGCCCCGAAGACGAGCAGGGTCACGAGGACGAAGATTGCCGAGGCGCGATCCTTGATCCGGAGCGCCGGATCGATCGTGAGCTGGGAGTGTTCGGCGTGCTTGAGTGCGCGCCGCTCGCTCGGCCGCAGCCGGGGGGCAGCCGGAGCGTCGTCGACGGCCTCCGCGACCGGGCTCTCACCCTCCTCGACGGCCCCCTCGACTCCCGCCTCGGCGTCGCCGAAGTCCGCCTCGGAACCCGCGTCCGTCTCCGACTCGCCGAGCGGAGCGTCTGCCTCGCCGACCGCGCCCGCCTCGGCTTCGGCTTCAGGCTCGGAGGCTTCGGCCAGGTCGTCCGCCTGGTCGTCTGGGGTGTCGTTCGGTCGCTCGCTCATCGCGGCTTCACGGTCTCCTCAAGGGTCGCCCGCCCCACTGGGCGAGCCGCGGGCAGTGTACGCGAAGCCCGCACCCTAGGCGTCCCGGACCGCCGGAACGAGCAGCCCGACCAGGCCTGCCGCGGCCGTCACGAGTCCGAACAGGCCCAGCGTTTCGGGTACCCCGATGGCCGCGCCGAGGAAGCCGCCGACCCCAGTCGCGATGGCCATGGACCCGAAGACCATCGTGAATCGGAGCCCGAGCAGGCGCCCCATGAGCTCGGGTGGGGTCCGGGTCTGGACGAGCGTCTGGCTGGGAATGACGAAGGCCAGGTTTCCGACCCCGGCTCCGAAGGTGAGGGCCATCGCCGCCGCGAAGTTGCCGGTGAGCGCCAGGCCCGCGACGCAGGCGCCGGTGAACGCGTAGCCGATGATGACCATCCGGCCCAGCGCGATGCGCGACCCGATGAGCCCGATCACGAACCCGCCGATGAGGTTGCCCGCACCAACCCCGCCCTCGAGGAATCCGTAGACGGCGGTTGCGGCGACCGGCGCGCCGCCGACGTTCTGCTCGGCATAGACGGGCATGAGCGTGATGAAGATCCCGAGCATGAACTGCGCGACCATCGCCTGCATCGTGTTCGCGAAGAGCGTCGCTTCGCTGCGCAGGAACCGCCAGCCGGCCCGGAGCTCGGCCAGGAAGCCGGAACCGGCTTCGCCGACCGCATCCTTGACCCGCTGGATTGGTGAGACCGAGATCGACGCGATGAGGATGGCCGAGCCGATGTATGTGACGGCATCGGCCCAGAACGCCAGCGGGAGTTGGGGTCCGAGGAGCGCCACGAACAGGCCCGCGACCGCGTAGCCCCCGATATCGGCAAACGTCTCCGCGATCCACATCGCCGAGTTCGCCGTTGTCAGGTCCTCCGTTGCGACGAGCCGAGGCAGGAGCGCGCCCCTGGCCGGGCGGAAGAACACGGAGATCGTCGAGATGAGGAACACGAGCGGGTAGACAAGGATGAGGTTGGTGACCGCCGCGATCGGAATGAGGAGGACGAGCGCTGCCCGCAGGAGGTCGGACACGATCATCACCTCGCGGTGATCCCAGCGGTCGACGAACGTGCCGGCGATCGCGCCGAACAGGAGGTTCGGGATCGTGGCCACGAAGAACACGATGCCCAGGGCCACCGGTGAACCCGTCGCGTACAGGACGACGAAGGCGAGCGCCACCTGGTGGATCCGATCCCCGACGAGCGAGACCAGCTGGCCCGTCCACAGCGCGGAGAAGGAGCCGTCCAGGGCCAATCGAACGTAGGGATGGCGCCGGACGCGCTCCAGGAGCGGGGCAATCGGCGGTACGGGGATGGTCGGCGCGACGGGCCCGCCCAGCGTGGTCGTGCTCCCGAAACCGCGAGTGGTCGCGGCCACCGCCGTTGCCAGGGCTGGTTCGGCGCGCGATGGGGCGATGGACATCAAGCGCCGGCGGATCGCCTTCTGGCTCGCCTCATTGAGCTCGATGTGCGTCCGCACCGTGCTGGCGAACAGGAAGAACGCGAGGCCCACTCCCAGGAACAGGTCGCCGATGCTCGCGACGTTCCGGATGAACGGCAGAGGAATCGGGAGGATGTCGCCGAGTGGGCCGGCCCGGAGCAGGAACTCGGCCGAGGCGGTGCCCGACAGGATCACGTGGAACGGCCCGAGGTCGGAACCCGCGCCGAAACCGGCGGCTTCGTAGGCGGGCTGCCAGACCGGCATGTACCCGGCGTTCATCGCCACGGCAATCGTGTTCAGGAGCACGCCCACGAAGGCAAGGCTCATGCCCGGCTGATCGCGATTCGCCCACAGGCCCGCGAGGATCAGCCCGAACGCCGCCACGAAGAGCGGCAACCGGAGGGCGTCGATCGGCGCGTTGCCCTGCTCGATGGCGATCTGCGTAGCGACCCGCAGGAACAGCCCGAGGAACGTGAGTTGGACCAGCCGAAGGCGGACCGACAGGAGGTTGTCGACACGGCCGCCGGCCAGGAATCCCAGCACCAGGCCGAGCGCGATGCCGCCGATCAGCACGAGAAGATCATCGGCGCATCAGGGGCGGGGGCGGGCTGGCGCAAGGGAAGCTCGCTAGGGAAGGTCACGCGGTCATTCTGCGGTTTCCAACCGGCGCTCCGCGCGGCGCCGACCATCGGCCCACTCGGTTCAGGCGTGATCCGATGCCGGGGAACCCGGCGCAGGGCCGTCAAACGCCGGCTGCGCCGCCCGAGCGGCGTGCTGCGCGAGAAGGGGGATCGGGCGAGGCTCGATCTTGCGCCCGGGATCGCGGACCTCGTTGGCCCAATGCGTCCGCACGAAGGCATCGACGACCTCCGGGTCGAACTGCACGCCGGCGAACTTCCGGAGCTCGGCGAGCGCCTGCTCGTTGGTCAGCGGTGTCATCCGGTACGGACGTGCGGCCGTCATCGCCTCGAAGGCGTCGGCCACGTGGAGGACCCGGGCCAGGCGCGGGATCTCGTCGCCCATCAGGCGATCGGGATAGCCCGAGCCGTTGTACCACTCGTGGTGGTGCCGAATGATCGGAAGCTCGGGCGCCAGCCTGGTGACGGGCGCGATGATCTCGGCACCGAGGACCGGGTGCGCGTTCATGACCATCCGCTCCTCGCGGGTCAGTCGCTCCTGCTTGAGCAGGATGTTGTCCGGCACGCCGATCTTCCCCACATCGTGGAGCAGGCCGCCCCACTCGAGAGCCTCGAGGTCCCCGGCGCTCACCCGCATCTCCCGGCCGATGTCCACGCTGATCATCCGAACGTTCTGGCTGTGCTTGCTCGTGAACGGATCCCGCTTGTCCACGGCCTCCGCAAGCGCCCCGATCGTCTGCGTGAACATGTCGCGCATCTCGACGAACCGGTGGTACGCCACGCGCGTCGTGTACAGCGGCAACGCGAACAGCAACGTGGTCCACCAGGACGTCTGGTACATCTGCGCCATCAGCCACCCGAGTGGCGCCAGCGCGAGCAGCGTGGTGGCAAAGCCCTTTGAGGCTTCTCCGAGAAGTTGCTTCGTGGAGGTCCCAGTTCGAAGCGCGACCACGATTGAGACAATCCCGAGGTTGAGCAGGAAGTAGGCGAATGCGCCCAGAACTGTCGCGAACAGGTCAACGCCGAGCTGAGATCCACCTGAGGTACGGACCGCCTCGATAACCAAGCCGCATGCGACGGCGGGCATGACGAGTCCGGCGTGATTGGCCAGAGAGCCATACCAGGGAACCTCACCCCGCAGCTCCCTCCGCTCAGTCGTTCCAATCAGTGCCACGAGCGCGCCGACGAACGGGCCCCCGATTGTGGTTGCAGCGATTATCGGGGCGATCGAAACGGTGATCAGAAAGCCGCCCGGCATCTGGACTGGAAGCGCGGACGCGAGCAGCGTTGCCAGGATCCAGAACACAACCCCTGCCACTTGCTCGAGCAGTGTCGATCCGGCGTTTGTATCGAGGTCGAGTGCGATCCGGGCGTCAATTGGAAACACAAAACTCGTGGCCAGCAGTGCAACTGCACTACCTGCCACGAGTGTTGCGATGAAGAGCTTCAGGGATTTCGGCACGATTGCCTTGTACGTTACCCGCTATCCGCGGGAGAGCAAGTGTCTGCGACGGCTCCCCGGAATAGTGCTCACGTACTCTAGAACCCCTTGATCGAAGCGCCTCCTGCGATGGCCATCGCGGCCACGGTGCTGAAGGTGATTGCCAGGCGTAGAAGTCGTGCCTTCATGGTCGACTCCTAGAAACCCTTGATGCTCTGATCCGGCTGCACGCTCGTTCCTCCTTTGCGGCCTTCGTGCCCCAAGGACACGAAAACCGACCTGACACATGGTCGGTCGGTTGCACTACTCGCTCCGCCTCACCCTAAGTGCCCATTTCAGGTGTGGCTTCAGCGCGTCCGAGCGTCTTAACTTGTCTTCCTAGTACCAACGTACTACGAAGTGGGCGGACTATAGGTACCCCGGACTGCACCGGTCAATACGGATGTCTACCTATCGCCCCCAAGCGCGGCGCCGCACGGGCTCTAGATTCGATCGAACGGCTCCGGCTCAACACCCAGTTCCCTCTGTGCCTGAGCGTAGTGCTCGTACTGCTCGGCCGCCGCGGCCATCGAACCGGCCATTCGAAAGAGACGCAGCAGGGACACTTGAAGTTCATCTGCCGCGGGCTCGACCTCGGTGGCGAGTTGGGCGATCTGGATTCCTCGGTCGTAGTGACCAGTATCCAGATCGGACCGGATCGCCGCCTCAATCACCCGCAGGTATGCGGCATGCAGGGCATCTCGATAGTCAGCAGCCCAGTCCTCATACATGAAATCGATCGCGAAGCGCCCTGTGTAGAGCGTTGCCAGATGCAGCACCTGCTCAGGATCGGCGACTCTGGGGAGCGAACGGAGTATGGCCCGGCACTCTCGGCTTTGAGAGTTGATGAGACCCCCGTCCAGCCAGACGAGTTCGCCATCTTGGCCTAGATAGGCAGGCGACGTCTCCTCTTGAAACCCAGGCTCAAAGACTCGTCGAAGGAAGTACACCGTCTGGTTGAGAGAGTTGAGGGCCGTGCTTGGCTCAAGGTCCGGCCACAGGGCCTCAAGGACCTCTTCCCTCGTCGCAGACATGTTCGGTCGCGACATCAGGAAGCACAGCAGCGCGAGGACCTTGCGTCGGACCAGCGACCCGTCGATCGGTCGACCACCTACGCGTATCTCAACGCGCCCAAGGTCGTCGATCCAAACGGGCAATGCCAACCGGCGGGCCAAGCCTCGACCAAGCTCGCGAGGACCTCCTGCGCCTTTGAACTCCCGGGCAATGCGTCTGAGCTTCGGCACGTCTTCGGCCGTCCCGATCTCGTCCAGAAGGCTTGCGGCCGCGAGCCGTCCGTTCTGACTCGCTGTGTCCAGAGCGTGGCGTAGGACGAGCCTCCAGCGTTCTGGTCTGCGCGCTGCTTCCTTCCTGACCTCTACGTGCCCCAGCGGCGTGAGGTTGTCCCAGCGCGCCCCGATCACGTCTGCGGCCAGGGACAGGATCGCCGGATCGGTTGTCGCGAGGATCTCGACCAGCTGGCCGAATTCGCCCGGGGTGTCGGCCGCGCACGCGATCGAAGCCGCCATTGCCCAGAGTCCGGCGCCCTGACTCGTGGCGACATCACGCGCCTCCATGGCCCGGCTCCTCGCATCTGGAGAACCGCTCAGGATCGCATGCACGGCACGTGTATAGAGCCGCATTGCGTCCATGGCTACCGTGCTCCGCGATTGGCCATATCGCAGATGAGAGATGAGTTCGCCCGCCTCAGCGACTCGACCCTGACCGAGAAGAGCGAGTGCCGACACAACCGCGGCCTGCTCCCCAACGTCCCTATCCGGGTCGATGAGATGGTCGTGCGGAAGAAGCATCGAGACGGCCTCTCGAGGATCCCCATATAGAACCTCGATGGTGGCGGATTCAAGAGCGACCTCGAGTCCTTGGCTGGGGGTTGCCTTCTCGCCGGCTTGCTTGGCCTCGGCTCGTGCCTCTTCGAGGCGGCCAGCGTGCGCAAGAGCGATCCCTCGCAGCAGGCGAGCGGAGACGAGCTCATTTCCTGCCGACGTCGCCGAGAGGTGCGCAATTGACTCCTCTGCGCACCGAAGAGACTCCTCAGCCTCGGCTCGCGCGTAGTGCAGGTACCCGAGACTGAGGTATGCGACGCCTAGGTAATGGGTGTCGCCGAGACTCTCGAATTCGCGCACAACTGTCTCAAGTGCGGCCATGGCATCCATGAGCCGCCCCCGCTGCGATGTCTCCAGAAGGAGCCGTGTAGCTCGGGCGATCGAGGACGCCGAGTGCCAGTCCTTTCGATCTTCGACCATGGCAGCTACGCGGAGCGAGCCCTCTATGTCGCCGGCATTCATGAGTGCCGATTGGAAATTGAGGGCTGCCGCGGCGCTATTCGGGTCTGCCTCGTGCGCATCTTCCGCGAGGTCTCGACCCAGATCCAATTGGCCCCGTTGCTGGGCGAGGCGCGACAGGACAACGAGGACGTTTGGGTCGGGGTGATCGGTGACGGGGAGGGCGGTGACGAGCTCCTCGGCGGCGGCGTAGGCGCCGGTTGCGAGAATCGTGTCGATCGCGGAGGCAAGTACTCGACGGGCATCGTCCAGATCGCCCGCCTCCAGGTAGTGGTGGCCGGCGATCCGCCAGTCAATGGCTTCGGCCGCGACGGCGACCGCACGATGAATCTGGATGACCGCCTCGGCTCCGACCGACCGCCGTAGCCTCGCCAGCAGAAAGTCGCGAACGAGCGGGTGGGCACGGACCTGATCACGCGTGTTCGGGCCGATTCGACTGAACAGGCCGAGGAGCTCACCTTCCGCGATCGACCGCCGCGTCTCTTCCGGTAGCACCCCGCCGGCGACGCTGCCGAGGGCGGGTTCGATGACCTCGAGCAGGGACGTCCGCATCAGGAACTGCTGCATGTCACCGGACAGCTCGCCGACCACCTCTTCGGCGAGGTAGTCGTAGAGGTCTCCCTCGGCCCCGCTCAGCGACCGGACGAAGGCCCGGATCTCGGACTGGTTCCGATCTCGAATCGCGGCACGGACCAGCTGGAGCGAGGCGGCCCAGCCCTCGGTTCTCCGGGACAGCTCGGCAACGACCGCCGGCTCCAGGTTCAGCGAATAGGTCTCCCGGAAGAGCCGCTCCGTCTCGTCGGGCGCAAAACGCAGATCCGATGTCCTGAGCTCGACCACCTCACCGAGTGCGCGCAGCCGCGCGAACGGCAGTGATGGGGTCGTCCGGCTGATCAGGACGAAGGTCAGACGCTCCGGCGCGCGCGCCAGCAGCTCGCGAACGACGACGCGCGACTCCTGCGAGTCATCGACGAGGTGGAAGTCGTCAAGCACGAGCGAGGCAGGCTCGGCCGGCAGGCTCCCGAGCTCCCGGATGAACGTGTCGAGCACCGCGTCGCGTGATGGGTTTGCCGCGCTTGCCTCGCGAATCATGGACTGGGTGACGGGCGCGAAGTCCGGCTGATGGATGCGAAACGCGGCCACGAGGTGGGCGATGAAGCCGAGCCAGTCTCGATCTCCACGGTCCAGCCGATACCAGGAGACGCGCACGCGGGTCCGTCGCGTGAAGTCGGCGAGCAGCGTCGTCTTCCCGTAGCCGGCCTCGGCCAGCACCAGGACCGCCCGTCGATGGATCTTGACGTGGAGCCAGTCGAGCAGCCTGTCCCGGGCCAGGGTTTCGTCGCGCAGCGGCGGAGCCTGGACCTTCTCGATCTGGACCGGATAGTCGGACACCTGGCCGAGAAGCCCTCCCGCACCGTGCATCGGCGCAACGACACCAAGCATCGGCGCGACGATCGCCGGTCTACCGGGTCCCATCGGAACGCCGACTCGGCCGGCGTGCCCGGCGGGCCCGGCGTGTTGAGGGCCCCGCTCGTCAGCCCGGGACTCGGCAGGCGCGAACGATACGGAGGGGCGCAACCACGTGTCAATTTCCGGCATGGCCCGCATGGTGGCGGGCGGCGCTCACCGCGCGATTAGCTGCGCCATCGGCGCGACTCAGTCCTCGTATTCGAACCCGATCTTGAGGTCCACGAGGTACTCGACGATCTCGCCGTCCTCGATGAGGGCGGTCGACTTCACGACCTCGACGGACTTGATGTTGCGGACGGTCCGAGAGGCCGTCGCGACCGCCTGGCGTGCCGCGTCACTCCACGAATTCGGACTCGTGCCGACCATCTCCCGGATGATGATGACGCCCATGGGATCCTCCTCATCTGGCTGTTCCTGGGACGACCTCCAGTCTACGGCGGGTGGGTCCGGCGGGACAGGCCCAACACGGTGCGCGCCGTTGGCTGGGAACCCGACCGCGAGGCCGAGCGTCGGGTGGCGCATGACTGTCAAACCGCCGACCCCACGATCCATCGCCCGCGCTGGTGCCCTCCTTGGGGCCCTCCTGACCGCCCTCGTCGTGGTCGCCGCCTGCGGCGGCGGGGCAGGCTGGGCCTCGGGCTCACCATCGGAGTCACCGTCGCCGACGAGCACGCCCCCGACCGACGGCACGCTTCTCGAGCACGCGTCGGGCGCGACGGACGTGATCCTCCGCTTCGAGGAGGGGGGAGGCTTCGTCCCGATGGGATTCTTCGCCACCCAGGCGCCGCAGTTCACGCTCTATGGCGACGGTACCGTGCTCTTCCGCGACGCGAACGCGGCTCCGGCTCCGTCGGCCGGCCCGTCGACCGCGAATCTCTTTCCGCTCGACCCGTACCTGAGCGGCAGGCTTTCCGAGCCGCAGATCCAGGCCTTCCTGCAATTCGCGCTGGAGGACGGCGGCCTCGGTGCCGCCGAGGGTCACTACAGCCCCGGCAATGTCGCGGACATCCCGACCGCGATCTTCACCTTCAACGCCGGCGGCCTCACGAAGACCGTGTCGGTCGAGGCACTCGGGTTCGACAACCCGGACAGTCCGGATGTGGAGATCCTCAGGAAGATGGCTGTGCTCGGTGAGAGGGTCCGGAGCTTCGCCTCGTGGGTCGAGAGCGAGACCGCGTGGGTTCCCGACCGCTGGCGTGGCGTACTCACCGAGGGCGAGTTCCAGCAGACCCAACCCTGGCCGTGGCCCGACCTGACGCCGGCCGACTTCATCCAGCCGGTGGGCCCGGACGCGCCGCAATTCCCGATCCGGACCCTGACGGCGGCGCAGGTGGATGCGCTCGGGTTGACCGGAATCGAGGGTGGCTTCGTTGAGCTTCGGCTCGCCGGCCCGGACGGCAAGACCTATGCTCTCGCGCTTCGGCCGATCCTCCCGGACGAGTCCTTCTGACGTCCACCGCGGTCCCCGCGGTCCCTCGCCGGGTCAGACCTCGGCGTAGCGCTGGCCGGCGTATGACTGGAAGCGCGTCTGGCTCTTCTTGAACCAGAGCTGGATCTCTCCCGTGGGTCCGTTGCGATGCTTGGCGAGCTTGACGTTGATGACCTCGCCGTCCTGATCGCCCTCTTCGCCGGCCTTGTCCTTGTCGCGCCAGAGGAAGACCACGAGGTCGGCATCCTGCTCGATCGCGCCCGACTCGCGGAGATCGGATAGGCGCGGCTCCTTCGATTCGCGCATCTCCGGCTGTCGCGACAGCTGCGACAGGGCGATGACGGGGACCGCCAGCTCGCGGGCGAGCGCCTTCAGCCCTCGAGAGATCTCGCTGACCTCCTGGACGCGGTTCGCGTCACGGTTCGTGGTGGTTGCCTGCATGAGCTGGAGGTAATCCACGATCACGAGGTCCAGCCCGGCCTCCGCCTGAAGCCGGCGCGCCTTCGTTCGGAGCTCCATGGACGTGATGTTCGGGGTGTCGTCGATGTAAACGGGCGCCTCGGACAGGTCATTCATGGCGGGTGCGATCCGGGCGAAGTCCATCTCCTCGAGGAAGCCGCTGCGGAGGCGCCTCGAGTCGATGTTGGCGACGCTCGACAGGAGCCGGAGGACGAGCTGTTCCTTGCTCATCTCGAGGCTGAAGACGCCGACGCTCTTGCGCTCCCGGACCGCGGCGTACTCGGCGATGTTGAGCGCCAGGCTGGTCTTGCCGACCGACGGCCGAGCCGCCACGACGATGAGGTCGCTCTTCTGGAAGCCGGCGGTCAGCGCGTCGAGATCCGCGAAGCCCGAGGTGATGCCGCTCAGTTCGCCGCGATGAGCGTGGAGGTAGTCCAGCCGATCGTAGGCCGAGTGGAGGAGGTCCTTGAGCTGGCTGAAGCCCACGGTGATCCGCCGGTTCGAGACCTGGAACAGCTCCGACTCGGCGCGGTCGATGGCCTCCTGGATCTCGGCCGGGTCCTCGTACCCAATACCCGCGATCTTGCCGGCCGCCCCGATGAGGTTGCGCAGGACCCCTTTGCGCTCGACGATCCGGGCGTACTGGACTGCATGGACGGCGGTTGGGGTTTGGTTCGACAGGGTGGACAGGTAGCTCCGGCCGCCGATGCCCTCGAGTTCTCCCTTGCGCTCCAGCGTTTCCGAGACCGTGACAATGTCCACCGGTTCGCGGCGCTCGAAGAGGTCGAGCATGGCCCGATAGACCGTCCCGTGGGCCTGGCGGTAGAAGTCCTCGGGCCGCAGGAATTCGGCGACCTCGATGATCGTTTCCCGATCAATGAGGATCGCACCGAGCACGGACTGCTCGGCCTCGAGGCTTTGGGGTGGCAGGCGATCGATCATGGCCTCACGACGGTCGGGTGCTGGTCAGCTCAGTGTCATCGACGGGGCCACGGGGCGAAATAGGGTTATCCCCGGGGTTCTGGAGAGTCTTGCGCGCGGTCGTGGACTCGCGACCACGCGATGTGGACGGCGTGTGGAGATCGGGACGGACCCGGCGAACCGCCGGGCGAGCATCGCCTGGCCATTGCTCAATCCAGCTTCCGGATGACCCCGATGAGCTTGCCCTGGATCCGGACATCGGGATAGAACTGCGCGGGATAGCTCTGGTTGGCCGGCTGGAGGCGGACCCGGTCCTTCTCCCGGAAGAAGGTCTTCAGGGTGACCGCGTTCTCCTCCACCTGCGCAACCACGATGTCACCGTTGCGGGCGGTGTTCTGCGGGCGGATGAGGACGAAGTCGCCGTCCGCAATGTGGGCGTCGATCATGGAATCGCCGCGGACCTTGAGGACGTACGCGTCCCCGCTGGGTGCGAGGATCTCCGGCACGGCCATCGTCTCCGAGGCGTCCTGATAGGCCTCGATCGGCCCGCCGGCGGCGATCTCACCGATGATCGGGACGACATGAGCGTCTGCCGCCGTGGCCTGCGGGACGAGCTCGCTTGAGAGACCGAGCGAGATGGCCGCGGTGGGCGTGAGACGGATGGCCCGCGACTGGGCGGCGCCGCGCTCCAGGTAGCCGTCCTTCTCCAGGATCTGGAGGTGGTGATGAACCGCGGATGTGGAGCTGAGTCCGACGGCGAGCGCGATCTCACGAACGGACGGCGGATAACCGCGCGCACGAAGGGTTCCGGCGATGTGGTGCAGGATCTTCAGCTTGCGATCTGCGTCGTGCCTGGTCACTCGTACCTCCTGGGATAGCTGCAAGCATCATACCGAACGAACGTTCGATGTCAAGAGTCAAGGGCCCGCACGCGGGCACCGCGGCGATCGCGTCCGGACGGGGTTCGCGGATCGGGCTGGTAGACTCGCGCTTCCCCGCGGGCGCCCGACGCACGTCCTGGCGACGCGGCCACGACATCGATCCTGGAGGCGCATCGGCGCATGGTTCGGCAACAGCGCGAGGGTTCGGCCGGGAAGGGCCGGCGATCATCCGGACGGAGCACCGGCGGCGGCGTCCGGCGCGCGCTAGGGATGCTCGCACTACTCCCGCTCGCGACTCGCGCGCCGCTCTACGCTCGCCTGATCTGGGCACTTGTCCTCGATGGTCGGACGCCGGCAGCACGAAAGGCGGCACTCGCCGCCGGCCTCGGCTATGTCCTCCTCGGGCGGGATCTCATCCCGGACGAAGTCCCGGTGCTCGGCGGGCTGGACGACCTCGTGGTCGTGGCGATCGCGATCGATGTCTTCCTCGACGGCATCGATGAGGACGTGATCGACGAGAAGCTCGCTGAACTGGGCATCGAGCGGGTCGCCTTCGACGAGGACATCGCACGGATCCGGCGATTTCTGCCGGGCCCCATCCGTCGCGCCGCGCGGCGCCTGCCCGGGCTGGCCCAGGCGGCGGCGGAAGCATTGCAGCAAACCGGTCTCGGCCCCAGACTTCGGGCCTGGATCACCAGGGAGGAATCGAACGCGTGAAGGTCATCCTGACGAAGGACGTCGACAAGCTCGGCAAGTCGGGCGAGATGAAGACCGTGGCTGACGGGTACGCCACGAACTTCCTCATCAAGCAGCAACTCGCGGTGCCCGCGGCGGGTGGCGCCTACCGCGCCTGGCAGCACGACATCGCGTCCCGAGAGGAAAAGCGAAACCGGGAGCGCGAGGAGGCCGAGATCGCGGCCACCCGGATCGCCTCGACCACGCTCACGATGGGTGTCAAGGTCGGCGATGGCGGCAAGCTCTACGGCTCGATCACGACCAAGGACATCGCCGATGCCCTGGGGCGCCGCGGCATCACCGTTGACAAGCACAAGATCGAGCTGGACGAGCCGCTCAAGTCCCTGGGCACGTACAAGGTTGCGATCAAGGTCGCGTCGGGCATGACGCCCGAGGTCACGATCATCGTCGAGCCCAAGGGGTAGATCCGGCGGGCGCGGCGCCTCGGCGCTGCGGCTGGCAGCCTGCAGCCTGGCGCGGACGCTTGCTGGTCGCGACTCCGTGCGCTGATCGACCTCGCTCATCAAACCGGGCTCAGCCACGCTCGGCCGAGTGAGCGGAACTCTCGGACTTCCGCGCAGGCCACGCGTCATGCAACGCATCCTGATGAACCAGCCCGATCGCCGGTGGGGGGCGCGGACAGAAGGCGCTGAACGCCGCGCTGGCGCGAACGCCCGAAGGCGCTGAACGCCCGAAGGCGCTGACGCCCGAAGGCGCTGAACGCCGAAGGCGCTGAACGCCTAGAGAGCGGTGGGACCGACGGCAAACCCTGGGGCGGCGTCACCTCGTTGATCCGGCACGCTGAGCGTTCCAGGTCGACGTCATGGACCGGGGTCGCGTCGTCTCGGAACGCGCGGCGTTCAGCTTGACGGTGCGGTTCGTCGCCCGCGGTCGTACCGCACGACGGGCGTTCAGACGAGCAGGATGCCTGGGCCTCGGGCCGACGAGCGGGATGCCGGAGGCCTCGAGCCGACGGAGCAGGATGCCTGAGGCCTCGAGCAGACGGCCGGCTCGCGAGGCCCGGAGCATGGCGCGCCCGTGGCCGCAGTCGCCCGTGCCACGACGTTGTCACTCGCCGGCGCGACAATCGCCCATGTGACCGCTGATCCGGCGCTTCGCACGATCCTCCACGTTGACCTCGACGCGTTCTTCGCCGCGGTCGAGCAGCGTGACCATCCCGAGCTTCGCGGCCGGCCGGTGGCCGTGGGAATGGGCGGCACGAATGACCGCGGGGTCGTGAGTGCGGCCTCGTACGAGGCCCGCAAGTTCGGCATCCACTCCGCGATGCCGATCCGGACGGCGAAGCGGCTGTGTCCGGATTGCATCTTCGTGCCCGTGGACGGCGCCACCTACCAGCGGGTGAGCCGGGAGGTCATGGCGATCCTCCGGCGGTTCACGCCGCTGGTCGAGCCGGTCTCGATCGACGAGGCGTTCCTCGACGTGACCGCGTCACGCGCGCTGTTCGGTGACGGCCCAACGATCGCACGGCGGATCAGGGAGGCAATCCGGGCCGAGCTCCGACTGACCGCTTCGGTCGGCGTCGCCTCGACCAAGCTCGTCGCGAAGATCGCCTCGGACCTTCGCAAGCCGGATGGGCTCGTGGTCGTTCCGCCCGGCGAGGAGGCGGCCTTCCTCGCCCCGCTCCCGATCTCGCGCCTGTGGGGCGTCGGTGAGAAGACCGCGGCCGCGCTGCGGGACTTCGGTGTCACGACGATCGGGGACCTCGCGGCCATGGATCGAGCCTCGCTGGTGCGGCGGTTCGGGAAGCACGGAGCCACCCTCGTGGATCGGGCGCACGGATTGGACGCGGACCCCGTGGAGGATCCGGATTCCGCGAAGTCGATCGGCCACGAGCACACGTTCGACGTCGACACGTCAGACCCCGAGGTCCTCGAGCGGACGCTCCTGGCCATGGCCGAAGGCGTGTCGGGTCGCCTGCGAGCGGCCGGCGTGAAGGCCGGGACGGTGACCGTCAAGGTCCGCGACACGGCATTCCGGACGGTGACCCGCCAGCGAACCCTCGTGGAGCCGACCGATCTCACCGATCCGATCTGGCGCACCGCCGTGGAGCTCGCCCGCCCGGAGACGCGCGGCAAGCGCATCCGCCTGCTGGGGGTGACGGCATCCGGCCTGGGCGAGCGGGAGCAACTGAGCCTGTTCGAGGCGGACGATCCGCGGCAGCGCCGGGCAACCGAGGCGGCGGACGAGCTGCGGCGCCGGTTCGGCCCGCGAGCCGTCACCCGGGCGCGGCTCCTCCGAACCGGCCTCCCAGCGCCGTTCGAGCGGGACCACGGGACGGCCGCGGAGCGCCGCGGCGATCACGCGGCCGATGTGGCGCGGACGGGCCGGAAGCGGCCCGTCGTCGAGACGCCGCCAACGGACGATGAGGACGCGGATCTCGACCCTGACATCGACGCGCCGGCAAACGATATCGAGGGCTTGCCCGATGGCCCCGTTTCGGCGTGACAACCTAGATGGCACGGCCCCAGACGATGGTGTGCGCATCGGAGAAAAGGACTTGACATCGAACAGGTGTTCGGTCTAGTCTCCGACCATATCGAACACCCGTTCTGCTCGTCCAGTGCCCGGCCGACTGAGCGTCAAGCATGTCCCGCCCCCGGGAAGGAGCCATCCGTGGCCATGATCCGAGTCGAGCCGGTCAACGTGCAGGTACGGGCTGACTGGTTTGACGGTCGACCTCGCGAGATCACCTGGAACTCGAGGCGCCTGCGCGTGACGGAAGTCGTCCGCGTCCGTGACGAGACGTCCGCGTTCCCCGTGGTCGTCGGTCCGCGAACCATCTTCGAGGTGGACACGCCGATCGCCCGCCTCACGCTGTCGTATCGGCACCGGACCCGGCGCTGGGCGATCGAGGGGCTGGACGAGGGCGTGCGAGCTGCCTGAGTCCCTCCTGCCGGCGCGCTGAGCGCCCGGCCGGCGGTCCGCTCTTCATCTTCCAACGCCCGGCCTCTCCTCCCAGCGGCTCGGGCGATACCCCCCGGCATCGGCTCCTCCCGATCGCCGGGCTCGTCGGAGGCGGGGCGGGTGCGACCGGTATCGCGCTCGCCCCGTGTCCGGCCACACGCAGGCTCCTCACGGCGCCGGCGCCAGGGCCGGGGCCGGCGCCAGGGGCGGCGGACGCCTTCAGGGCGGAAGCCTACAATCGGTGCTGTGCATGACAGCCCCGACCGATTTCGGGATCTGACCCTCGACGAGTTCGTCAACCGTCTCGCGTCTGCCGAGCCGGTGCCGGGTGGAGGGAGTGCCTCGGCCATCGTTGCCAGCCTGGGCGCGGGGCTGGTCGCGATGGTGGCCTCGCTTTCCCAGGATCGCCCGAAGTACGCGGACCATGCGGCGTCGCACGCTCGCGCGAAGGCCGACGGGCAGGAGCTCGCGGACCGATTGCTGCGGATCGCTGACGAGGACGCGGCCGCGTTCACGGTCTTCTCCGCGGCGCTCAAGCTCCCCCGCGAGACCGAGGAGGAGCAGGCGGACCGCAAGGCCGCGATACGCTCTGCGGCTCGCGTGGCCGCGGAAGTGCCACTCCGTTGCATGGAGGCGTGCCTGGATGTCGTGGCCGACGCGGAGATGCTCTCCGGTCGCAGCAACGTCAATGCTTCGTCGGACCTCCACGTGGCCGCGCTTCTTGCGGAGGCCGCGGCACGAGGCGCCGCCGCCAACGTCCGGGTCAACCTCCCATCGGTCGGTGATGAACCTTGGGCCGCGGAGACCTCCGCCCGCGTCGATGACCTCCTCGCCGCCATCGCCGCGCTCGCGGCCTCGACCCACGCCGTGGTGGCGAGCGGCGAATCCCGTCCGCCGGTGAGCCGAGCATGAGATGACGGTCCAGACCAGTGCCCGCCTGATCGAGGGCGCCCCGATCGCGGATGAGATCCGGGCCGGTGTGGCTCGGGACGTGGCTGAGTTCACGGAGGCGAATGGTCATGCCCCCGTGCTCGCTGTTGTCGTGTGTGGTCGGTCGGCCCCCTCGATGGTCTACCTGGAGCGGATCCTCAAGGCATGCGCGGCCGTTGGCATCGAGGGCCGGCTCGTGGATGTGCCCGGTGATGACGTCGAGACCCAGGCTCGCGAGCTCGGGGCCGCGATCGGGGTGCTCAGCGCCGATCCGGTCGTGGCCGGCATCATCGTCCAGATGCCGCTCCCGACCGGGATCAGGATCCGCACCGTAATCGACGCCATCGACCCGGCCAAGGACATCGACGGCATTCATCCGCTGAACGCGGGCCTCCTGCGACTGGGCTTCGAGGGCTTCGTGCCGGCGACCGCTCATGCGGCGCTGGAGGCGCTGGAGCGGTCCGGCGTCCCGATCGAGGGCGCCGAGGTCGTGGTCGTCGGCCGATCGGCGGTGGTCGGCATGCCCGTGGCCTCCATGCTGGTCAAGTCCGGCGCCACGGTGACCGTCTGCCATTCGAAGACGCGCGACCTGGCCGCCCACACGCGGCGCGCCGACATCGTGGTCGTCGCGGCCGGCCACCCCGGGCTCGTGACCGGGTCAATGCTGAAGCCGGGCGTCGTGGTCATCGACGTCGGAATCAACGTCGTCGACGGGCATCTCGTGGGTGATGTGGACTTCGCGTCCGCCCGCGAGGTGGCCGCGGCGATCACGCCCGTGCCCGGCGGGATCGGCCCCCTGACCAACGCGCTGCTCCTCGCCCATCTCGTTCGCGCAGCCCAGCGGCAGGCCGCGAAACGCTCGGAGCCGACGAACTGACCGACCGCCACAACTGCTGAACCGACAGCCCAACCTGCTGTCAGAGGGAGACCCCATGAGCTTCCCGTCCGACCTTGAGATCGCCCGGTCCGTCACACCGCGGCCGATCATGGATATCGCCCACGACCTGGGCCTGCGGGATGACGAGGTGGAGCCGTACGGTTTCACGAAGGCGAAGATCCGTCTCGAGGCCATCGAGCGGCTGGAGTCCGAACGGCCGCGCGGGAAGTACGTCCTGGTCACCGCGATCAGCCCGACGCCGCTCGGCGAGGGCAAGAGCACCACGGTCGTGGGTCTCGTCCAGGGCCTGAACAAGATCGGCCGGAAGGCGGCGGTATGCATCCGCCAGCCGAGCCTCGGCCCGGTCTTCGGGATCAAGGGCGGCGCCGCCGGTGGCGGGTACAGCCAGGTGATCCCGATGGAGGACTTCAACCTCCACCTGACCGGCGATGTCCACGCGATCGGCGCGGCCCACAACCTCGGCGCGGCGTTTGTGGATAACCACATCCACCATGGCAACGTGCTTGGCATTGATGCCCTGAGCGTGCTCTGGCCGCGCGTCGTGGACATCAGTGATCGGGCACTCCGGAAGGTGGTCGTGGGGCTCGGAGGCCGTGACAACGGCCACCCGCGCGAAGCGGAGTTCGTGATCACCGTGGCCTCGGAGGTCATGGCCGTGCTCGCGCTCGCGCGCGACCTCACCGACCTCAGGGCGCGCCTCGGCCGAATGGTCCTGGCCACGACGCGTGACGGCAAGGCCATCACCGCGGACGACCTCAAGGTTGCCGGCTCGATGGCGGTGCTCCTCACGGACGCGATCAAGCCGAACCTCCTGCAGACGCTGGAAGGTGGGCCGGCCTTCGTCCACTGCGGCCCGTTCGCCAACATCGCCCACGGCAACAACTCGATCCTGGCCGACCGGATCGCGCTGGTCACGAATGACATCGTGTGCACCGAGGCCGGCTTCGGCGCAGACATGGGCGCCGAGAAGTTCTTCAACATCAAGTGCCGGGCCTCTGGCCTGCGCCCGGACGCGGCCGTCATGGTGGCCACGATTCGCGCCCTCAAGATGCACGGCGGCGTCGGCAAGATCGTGGCCGGCAAGCCGCTCGATCCCGCTCTCCAGCAGGAGAACGTCGAGGCCGTGACCCGCGGCGCGGCCAACCTCGCCAAGCAGATCGAGAACGTCCGGCTGTTCAACGTGCCGGTCGTCGTGGCGATCAACGCGTTCCCGACGGATACGCCGGCCGAGGTAGCCGCCATCCGCCAGGTCTCACTGGAGGCCGGAGCCCGCGACGCGGTCGTGGCGAACAACTGGGCAGAGGGTGGAGCCGGAGCCACGGACCTGGCCGCGGCCGTGTGGGCCGCCGCCGAGGAAGGCGCCCCGGACTTCCAGCTCCTGTACCCCGACGAAGCGCCGCTGACGGAGAAGATCGAGGCGATCGCCACGAAGATCTACGGCGCGGACGGCGTGGACTACCTGCCGGCGGCGCGGAAGCAGCTCGCCCAGTACGAGGCGCTCGGGTTCGGGCACCTGCCGATCTGCATGGCCAAGACGCAGTATTCGCTGAGCGCGGATGCGTCCCTCAAGGGCCGGCCGAGCGGCTTCCGCATCCCGATCCGCGAGGTTCGGCTGTCCGCCGGCGCCGGGTTCATCACCCCGCTCGCAGGCGAGATGCGCACGATGCCCGGACTCCCGTCGCGGCCGGGCGGGGAGAACATCGACATCGACACGAACGGTGAGATCGTCGGCCTGTTCTAGCTTCGCTCTGGTCCGCGGCTAGCCGCGCCGGCAAGGCCGGTCGGCCGCCGACGCCGATTGGCTGGATTGGGTCAGCCCAGCCAGCCGGCTCCCACGGCGAGGATCGCGGCGACGATGAGGCCGCCGACGATGCCAAGTGCCCCGGCGCCCCAGGCGCGGAGGTCCACGGAGCCCAGCGCGTCACCCTCATCGTGCGCGTGGTCGTCATGCCCGTGGCTCTCGCCATGGTCATCTGCGCCGTGCGGGTCCACCATCGCGTCGCTCTCGTGGGGATCGGTGGTCTCCAGGGGCGCGGGATCCTGGGGTTCGTCGGTCGCGCTGGTCATCTTGGGCGGCTACCTCCGCGCCGGATCGTACACGTCGGGCCCTAGACTTGCGGAATGCGCCAGCCCATGTCGCCGCCACAGATCGATGACGGGCTGGTGGGGAGCCTCCGCGGTCTTGCGCGTGACGGCCGGCTCCTGTTCGCGACGCGCGTGCTCCGCATGTTCGGATACGGCTTCCTGGCCGTCGTCCTCGTCCTGTATCTCGCCGCGCTGGGCCTGGACGCCCTGACGATCGGGATCGTCCTGACCCTGACCCTGATCGGGGACACCCTGATCTCGTTGTGGTTGACCACGAATGCGGACCGGATCGGGCGGCGTCGCGTGCTCGTCGCCGGTTCGCTCCTCATGGTGGGGGCCGGGGCCGTCTTCGCGGCCACGAGCTGGGTTCCATTGCTGATCATCGCCGCGACACTCGGGGTGATCAGCCCGACCGGCAACGAGGTCGGGCCGTTCCTGGCGGTCGAACAGGCCGCGCTCAGCCAGGCGACACCGGACGCTCGCCGTACGCCCACGTTCGCCTGGTACAACCTCGCCGGCTACGTCGCGACCGCCGTTGGGGCGCTCGCCGCGGGGCTCATCAGCCAGGCGCTGCTCGGGGCCGGCTTTGAGGCGGTCGATGCCTATCGCGGGATCGTCATCGGCTACGCCGTGGTAGGTCTGGCGATGGCCGCTGTCTTCGCCCGGGTGGGTCCGGGCGTGGAGGCGCCGGTTGCGCCGACTGCGGATGACGGGATCAAGCGGCGCCTGGGTCTCGGGCGGTCGAAAGGGATCGTCGCCCGGCTGTCGGCCCTGTTCGCCCTCGATGCGTTCGCCGGTGGGTTCGTTCCGCAGAGCCTGATGGCGTACTGGTTCCACCTCAAGTTCGGCGTCGAGCCGGCCGTTCTTGGCTCGATCTTCTTCGCCGCGAACCTCCTGGCCGCGGTCTCCTCGCTGTCCGCCTCACGGATCGCCGGCCGGATCGGTCTCGTGAACACGATGGTCTTCACCCACCTGCCTTCGAACGTGCTGCTCATCCTGGTCCCGTTGATGCCCAGCTTGCCCCTGGCGATCGGCGT
The DNA here is from genome assembly GCA_963697415.1 of uncultured Chloroflexia bacterium. Taxonomy (GTDB): domain Bacteria; phylum Chloroflexota; class Limnocylindria; order Limnocylindrales; family CSP1-4; genus UBA5189. The sequence continues at coordinate 833,484 of CAVONW010000003.1, read as the reverse complement.
CCTCCTGCTGCGCTACACCCTGAGCCAGATGGATGTCCCAACCCGGCAGTCGTATGTCATGGCGGTGGTGGAGCCGGGCGAGCGTTCCGCGGCCGCCGGGGTGACAGGGATCGCCAGGACGACGGGTGCCGCGATTTCCCCGGCCCTGTCGGCGCCACTGGTGGCCAGCGCCGGTTTCGCGGCCCTCCCGTTCCTGCTCGCGGGCGGCCTGAAGATCGTCTACGACCTGATGCTCTGGCGCGCGTTCCGCGCCAGACCCGCGCCCGAGGAACGCGCTCGCTGACCCGCGATGGCGTGAGCGGGTTACACGCTCCCGCGGAGGCGAGGTCGGGCGACGCGGATCCACAGGAACGCGGCGACCACGATGGCGAGAATGCCGACAATTGCGAGCTCAAACTGCTTGAGCGTCGCCCCGACCGCAAGCCAGTTCTCCCCGAGCTGAACGCCGACAACCACGAGCAGGAGCGTCCACGGCAGGGACCCGAGGAACGTGAAAATGGTGAACCGGACGAGGGGCATCCGCCCGATCCCGGCGCCGAACGAGACGAGTGAGCGCACGACGGGGACCATCCGGCCGAAGAAGCTCGCGGCGACACCGTATCGGATGAAGAACGCCTCGGTCCGGTCGAGATCGGCCGCACTGATCCCGAGGATCCGGCCCCAGCGCTCCAGGACGGGGCGCCCGCCCCACAACCCGATGGCATAGGCGATCAGGCCGCCGACCGTGGCACCTGCCGTGCCGGCAAGGACGACCAGGGCCAGGTTCCACGGTGCGCCGGTCAGCGGCTCGATCGCAACACCCTCGCCGACCAGGAAGCCCGCGAACGGAAGGATCAGCTCGGACGGGATGGGCACGATCACGCTCTCGATGGCGACCCAGATCGCAACACCCAGGTACCCCACCGCTTCGTAGACCTGGGTCACGAGCTGGCGGACGGGGCCGTCGAGGAACTCGAACACGGTCGGCAGCATAGCCGACTATCCTGCGGGCGTGACCGACCCTCACTTCGTGCCGCAGCGTTCGATCGCTCCGGTCGGCGACGACCCGATCGTCCTGACCGGCGCCGACCTCACGGTCGCCGATGTCGAGGCGGTTGCCCGTCACGGGGCCCAGGCGGTCCTCGACGTTCACGCCCGGGCCCGCGTCCAGGAGGCCCGCGACGTCATCGAACGGCTCGTGGCGGAAGGTGCCGTTGTCTACGGCGTGACGACCGGATTCGGTGCGCTGGCGGACCGGACCATCGCCGCGGCCGACGTGGAGCGGCTCCAGGAGAACCTCCTGATGAGCCACGCGGCGGGCGTCGGAGAACCACTGCCGCGGGACGTCGTCCGAGCCATGCTCCTCCTGCGTGCCAACACCATCGCGCTCGGCCATTCGGGCGCACGGCCCGAGGTCGTGGACCGGCTCCTCGACTTCCTGCGCCTCGGCATCCATCCGGTCGTGCCGGCCCAGGGATCCGTCGGCGCGTCTGGCGACCTGGCGCCGCTGGCGCACCTCGCGCTGCCGCTCATCGGCCGCGGCCAGGTCGAGTTCAACGGCCAGGTCGTGCCCGCGCTGATCGCCCTGCGCGAAGCCGGCCTGGAGCCGCTGACCCTCGGTCCGAAGGAGGGACTCGCCCTCCTCAACGGCACCCAGCTGATGTCCGCGCTCGGCGCGCTGCTCCTTGCGGATGCCGAACGGCTGGTCCGGACCGCCAGCACGGTGTCGGCGATGACCGTCGAGGCATTGCTCGGGACGGACGTAGCGTTCTCGGCGGCGTATCAGCTCGCACGCCCGCATCCGGGCCAGGTCGCCGTCGCGGCGGAGTTGCGGCGCCTCCTGCGGGGCTCCGGACTCCAGGCCTCGCATCACGCCTCGCATCACAAGATCCAGGACCCGTACTCGATCCGGTGCATCCCGCAGGTCCACGGTGCGGTCCGGGACGCGCTGGACTACCTCCTCCGGGTCCTCGACGTGGAGCTGAACGCGGCCACGGACAATCCGCTCGTCTTCCCGGGCGGTGGCGTCGCCGATGCCTCGGCGCTGGCGACGGGCGGTGGCCTCGTGATCTCGGGCGGCAACTTCCACGGCGAGCCGATTGCGCTGGCCCTCGACTTCGCGAAGCTGGCCATTTCCGAGCTGGGCGCGATCAGCGAGCGCCGGACGGCGCTCCTTCTCGATCCACGGTTGAACGGCGGCCTGCCGGCCTTCCTCGCCCCGGACTCCGGCCTCGATTCCGGGCTGATGATCCTCCAGTACACCGCGGCTGCCCTCGCATCCGAGAACAAGGTCCTGGTTCATCCCGCGACGGCCGATTCGATCCCGACCAGCGCGAACCAGGAGGACCACGTGTCGATGGGCCCGATCGCCGGCCGGCACGCGAGGACCGTGCTGGCCCACGTTGAGCAGATCCTCGCGATCGAACTCCTGTGCGCCGCACAGGCCCTCGACCTTCGACTGGCGGCACTCCCCGGGGTCGCGCCGGGCGCGGGCGTGGGCGAGGCGCATGCGCTGGTGCGCGAGGTATCCCGCCACGTGGACGCCGATCGCGAGCCGGGACACGATCTCGCGGCCGCGGTCGCGCTCATCCGGAGTGGCGCACTCGCGGATCTCGCCGGGCCGTCAGGCGCGGCGCTCGGCGCGTAGGCTCGGGGCCACATGGCCGACATTCAGATCCACGACATCCGGGACGCGGATGGCTTCGCCCGGATCCCGCCCTGCGCCGATCCCGGCTTCGACCACCGGAGCTGTGACTACTGGGAAGACGCCGATCGCGGCTCCAAGGCCGCCCGCCTGTCCTGGTGGGACCGCTCCGCCGCCCCGGCCCCGGCTCCGAAGCCGGGTCCCGCACCAAACCCGTTCGCCCCGGCCTCGTCCGGGCCGGCCTTCAACCCGTTCGCGTCGGGCGGGTCGCGCCCGTCATTCGATCCCTTCGGCAGCGACGACGACGGCGAGCCGGCGGACAACCCCTTCGCGCCCCAGCGCGAGACGGGGCCCGCTGATCGGCGCGGACCAGCCCCGCAAGCTCCAGCTGCTGGGGCGTGGCCTCCGGGTGTTCGGGACGTACGCCAAGGTCCTCGAGCTCGATGGCCGGCCGGCCGTCTACGCGCAGTTCGGGCCGCTGTCCGCGTATCCGCGGGCCCAGCGGGTTCGCGAGCTCTACCCGCGCCTGCCGGCGACGCCGCTGCCCGCCGTGATCACCTGCATTGCCGCGACCCCGGCGGCTCGCGGCGCCGGCCTTGCCCGCCGGCTGGTCGGCGCGATCTGCGACGACCTGGCCGGGCGTGGATTCGCGGCCGTCGAGACCTACCCGGAGCCCGGCATCCGCGAGGACGGCACGAGCGCGGCCACGGCCGACTTCTGGCTCGACTGTGGATTCGCGGCTGCCGTCGAGGACGAGCGCTTCCCGGTGATGCGGCGGGAGCTGTGATCGGGAGGCACGCGCGGCGTCTGGCTGCCGGCCCTCGCCGGCGCGCTTCTCCTGATCGCCGGCTGCAGCACGACATCGACGTCGACGCCCACCGCCGAATCGGCCGCCGCCTCCACGCCCTCGCCCACCGCCGGAGCGACGCCGGCCGCGTCGACCGGTGCCCCGTCCACTGTCGTCATCGACCCGGCGCTCCTCGCCTTCCTGCCCGCCAGCGTCGATGGCCTCCCGTTGCTCGAGGCTCCCGAGGCAGAGGCGGAAGCGCTCGCCGACCCCGAACTGGCGTCCTTTGGCTCGGCGATCGTGGCGGCGATCGCCATCGACGGGAGCAGCGGTGAATTCGTCTACTCCCTGGTCGTTCGACTCCTGCCCGGCGCGATGAGCGAGGCGGCCTTCGGCGACTGGCGAGTCGCCTACGACGAGGGTGCGTGCGAGCAGGCTGGGGGTGTCGCCGACACCGCGGAGGCGCAGCTTGGAGGTCGAACGGTGTACACGGGGACATGCACGGCGGCGTGTCGCACGTACCACGCCTGGCTGGACGCGCAGGGGATCCTCATCTCGGCGTCCGAGGTCGGGGAGCGGCGCCTCGGCGAGCATGCTCATGAGCGACGTGCGGGTTGACTAGGATGACCACATGACCGACTTGACCGACCCGCCCGTCCCGGGCCCACGACCGGTCCGTGCCCCGCGAGGTACTGAGATCTCCTGCCGCGGCTGGCAGCAGGAGGCGGTCCTCCGGATGCTCATGAACAACCTGGACCCCGAAGTCGCCGAGGATCCCGATCACCTCGTCGTCTACGGGGGAACCGGGCGCGCGGCGCGCTCATGGGCCGCGTTTGATGCCATCGTCCGCGAACTTCAAAGCCTGGCCGACGACGAGACGCTCCTCGTCCAGAGCGGCAAGCCCGTCGGCGTGCTGCGGACGAACGAGTGGGCCCCGCGCGTCCTCATCGCGAATTCCAACCTCGTCGGGAAGTGGGCGACCTGGGACGTCTTCCGGGATCTCGAACGGCAGGGCCTGATGATGTACGGCCAGATGACCGCCGGGTCGTGGATCTACATCGGGACCCAGGGCATCCTCCAAGGGACATACGAGACGTTTGCCGAGCTCGCGCGCCAGCACTTCGGCGGGACGCTGCGAGGCCGGGTGACGTTGACCGCCGGTCTCGGCGGGATGGGCGGAGCGCAGCCGCTGGCGGTGACGATGAACGAGGGCGTCTGCCTGGCGATCGAGGTCGACGAGCATCGCGCGCGGCGACGCCTGGAGATCGGCTACGTGGACGCGCTCACGCACGACCCTTCCGAGGCGCTCGCGAGCGCCCGTGCGTGGGCGGCGGCCGGTGAGGCGAAGTCCATCGCGCTCGTCGGCAACGCGGCCGAGATCGAGCCGGCATGGGCGAAGGCGGGCGAGCGCTTCGATGTCGTCACGGATCAGACCTCGGCCCACGACGCGCTCGCCGGCTACGTGCCGGCGGAGATCTCGCTCGCTGACGCGGTGCTGCTCCGCGAGACCCAGCCGGCCGAGTACGTGAAGCGCTCCATCCGGGCCATGGCCGACCACGTTCGGGCGATGCTTGCGTTCCAGGAGGCGGGTGCCATCGTCTTCGACTACGGCAACAACCTGCGGGCGCAGGCGGTCGAGGGCGGCGTGGCGAACGCGTTCGACTATCCGGGCTTCGTGCCGGCGTTCATCCGGCCGCAGTTCTGCGAAGGCCGCGGCCCCTTCCGCTGGGCGGCGCTGTCCGGGGATCCGGCGGACATCCTGCGGACGGACCGCGCGATCCTGGAGCTGTTCCCGGAGGACGCGGGGCTGCGCCGCTGGATCGAGATGGCCGAGGAGCGCGTCCCGTTCCAGGGCCTGCCGGCCCGGATCTGCTGGCTCGGCTACGGCGAGCGTTCCCGGGCAGGGCTGGCCTTCAACGAGCTCGTCCGCACCGGCGAGGTCTCCGCGCCGATCGTCATCGGGCGGGACCACCTCGACTCTGGGTCCGTCGCGTCACCGAACCGCGAGACGGAGGCGATGCTCGACGGGTCCGATGCCGTCGCGGACTGGCCGCTCCTCAACGCCCTCGTGAACACCGCGGCCGGTGCCACGTGGGTCTCGATCCACCACGGTGGTGGCACCGGGATCGGGTATTCGCAGCACGCGGGGATGGTCGTGGTGGCCGACGGCACGGACCTGGCAGCCCTGAAGCTGGAGCGGGTTCTCACGACGGATCCGGCGATGGGCGTCCTGCGCCACGTCGACGCGGGCTACGACCGCGCGATCGAGGTCGCCCGCGAGCGCGGCGTCCACGTGCCGATGGCGGGCGGGCCTAACCCGCCGGGACTTCCGGGCGATCCCGGGGGGATCCCGGGCGATCCCCGGGGGATTCCGGGCGACTTGTTGCACCGGACGCAATAGTCGATCCCGGCGTTGCGCCACGCGCAAACAACTCCGGATTCCGGCGTCGTTCGCGTGTTTCCCTTGCGAGGGACGCAAAGGAAGGCTCGATCGTGGGCCACTCCGAGCTCCGCCGGCCCGGGGCTTCATGGATAGCCCCGGGCTTCATGGATACGTTGCATTGGACGCAAGGAACCGACGAGATCGCCCGACCAGTCCTCCCGCGGCGCGAAGTTGTTTGCGTCACACGCAACGTGACCGCCCGAGCTCGATCGTCGCGCCGCGCCGAGCCCGGTGGGCCGCGCCGAGCCCGGTGGGCCGCGGTGCGCCGCGCCGAGCCCGGCGGGCGGGCTGCGCCGAGCCCAGCGGCCTGGCCGGTGACTACGCCCTCACGCGTCCCCAGCCTCGGCATAGACCGGTCCGCCCGCGGGGCCCTCCGGCGCCGGCGACCGTCCGGCGCCGGCTTCGGCATCTCCACGATCTCGCGGACGGATGAGAGCGTGACCGGAATGAACGCGAAGAGTCCGCCGATGGCTCCGACCCAGATCGTGTTGTGGAGCCCGATGATGCCGCCGAGGAATCCACCCATGATCGAGCCTACCGGGATCGTGCCCCACACGATGAACCGCATCGTCGCGTTCATCTTGCCCTGCATCCGCTGCGGTGTGATCGCCTGGCGAAGGCTGACCTGGTTGATGTTCCAGGCGACGCCGCAGAAGCCACCCAGGAATCCCGAGAGCGCCAGAGCTCCGAACAGAATGGCGTCGGGGGCCAGCGCGACCGGGAGGAGCGAAACGCTGAAGCCCATCGAGGTCAGGACCAGCATCCGCCCTACGCCCAGTCGGTTCGTCAGGCGGGTCGTCACGAGCGCAGCGAGAAGGACGCCGACAGACCCGATCGAGAAGGCGAAGCCGATGAGCTGGGCCGTGAAGGCGCGGTCACGGACCAGGAAGAGGATCAGGATCGCGCCGGCGCCGTTGAAGAAGAGGTTCGACAGGCCCGTCGTCGCGGCGATCGAGCGCAGCCATCGGTGGCCGACCACGTAGCGGAGGCCGACTGCGATCTCCTTCCGCATCGAGGGCTTAGGGCCGGTCGCCACATCGTGAGGCACGATCGGCGGCTCCGGGCGGCGGATCCAGAACACGAACGCGGCCGAGACGAGGAAGCTCACGGCATCGAGGAGGATCGCGAACGGAGCCCGCAATATCCCGATGAGGATGCCGGCGAGGCTCGGCCCCGCGATCTGCGAGGCCGATCGCGTGATCTCGAGCTTCGAGTTTCCCTCGACGAGCTGGTCCGGCTCCACGATCGAGGGCAGGTAGCTCTGGTATGCGACATCGAAGAAGACGGTCAGGCAGCCATTGATGAAGCCGACGACATACAGCTGCCAGATCGTCAACCCATCGAGGGCGAACGCGATGGGAATGGACAGCAGGCTGATCGCGCGGCCCAGGTCCCCGACGATGAGGATCGGCCGACGCCGCAGGCGGTCCACCCACACGCCGGCGGGCAGGCTCAGGAGGATGAACGGCAGGAATTCGATCGTCGCGAGGAGGCCGAATTCGAACGGCGAGACGTTGAGGGTCGTGGCCGCCACGATCGGCAGGGCGAGCAGCGTGATCTGTGTCCCGAACACACTGATCGTCTCCGCGGTCCACAGCTTCAGGAAGTCCGGGTGCCGCAGAAGGCTGCGAGGGCCGACCGGCCGGGTCACGGGCGTGGTCATGGGTCGGTAGTCTAGCGGCGTGCCCCTCGTCGAATCCGTCCCGAACTACTCCGAGGGCCGACGGCCGGAAGTCGTCGATGCGCTCGCGGACGCCGTCGCGGGGACGCCCGGCGTCCATCTCCTCGACCGGACGAGCGATCCATCGCACAACCGTTCCGTCCTGACGCTGGCCGGCGAGGCGGAAGCCGTCACCAGGGCGCTCGAGGCCACCGTCGAGGTCGCCATCCGCGACATAGACATGGAGCAGCACACCGGTGAGCATCCGCGCATCGGCGCCGTTGACGTCATCCCGTTCGTGCCGCTCGGGGACGCGACGATCGATGATGCGATCGGGCTTGCGCGGTCCTTCGGCCAGCGGGTCGCCGAGCGATTCGAGATCCCCGTCTACCTGTACGCACGCGCCGCCGTGCGCCCCGATCGCGTTCGACTGGCGGACGTCCGGCGCGGCGGCTACGAGGGCCTGCGCGACGAGATCGGGCAGAACGGGCGCGAGCCGGACTTCGGGCCGACAAGGACGCACCCGCGCGCCGGTGCCGTGGCCGTGGGCGCGCGGCCGTTCCTCATCGCCTGGAACATCAACCTCGAATTGGCGGACGTGGAGCTGGCCAAGCGGATCGCGCGGCGGGTCCGTGAGTCGGGTGGCGGGCTGCCCGCCGTACAGGCGAACGGATTCATGATCGAGGAGCTGGGTTGCGCCCAGGTCTCGATGAACCTGCTGGACTTCACTACGACGCCGATGTGGCGCGTCTGGGACGAGGTCCGTGCGGTCGCGGCCGAGGATGGCGTCACGTTGCGCGAGTCGGAGTTGATCGGGCTGGCGCCGCTGGCCGCGTTCCTGGATGTCGCGGCCCACGCGGGTTCCGATGTGGAGGAGCCCGTGGAGCGCAGGTTCGCGGCCGCAGCAGGGTTCCTCCGGCTTCGGGACGCCGATCCGGCGATGGCCCTGGAGTTGCGCCTCGCCGCGGCGCGCGGGGCTGCGAGTTGAACGCCGCCGCGAACGCCGCGGGTCGCGGCGCGCGGGGCCGCGAGTTGAACTGCGCGGGTCGCGGCGCGGCGAGGGGCGAGCGCATCGCCCCGTCGAGCCCCGCGCGGGGTTGCGCGTGACCGGGTTTCGCGTCATCCAGGGCGGCCGGGCGGCCGAGGGCCTGCCGGGCCTCCTCGTGGAGGGGGCGGCCGAGGTGGCGACCCTGGCCGGCGGGATTCGGCGCGGGAACGGGCAGGACGATCCGGAACTCCTCACAGCCTCAGGCGATCCGTATGGCGACGATGCGCCCGTCGTGGCGTGCTGGGAGGGCCGGATTCTCGCCGTCGGGCCGCGTGCCGACATGCTCCGCGTCCTCGAGGGCGGTGGCTATCCCCTGGCCCGATTCGCACGGCTGGACGCCGCCGGCGGCACGATCACCCCGGGCCTCGTGGATCCGCACACGCACCTGTTGTTCGCCGGTTCCCGGGAGGGCGAGCTGGTCCTCCGCCAGCGCGGTGCCGACTACCTGGAGATCCTGGCGAAGGGCGGCGGGATCCTGTCCACGGTCGCTGCCACCCGCGCCGCCAGCACGGAAGCACTCGAGGAGCACGGTCGGCGCTGGCTCGGCGAGATGCTCAATCACGGCACGACGACGGTCGAGGCGAAATCCGGTTACGGCCTGGACCTGGCGACCGAGCTGCGCTTGCTCGACGTGGCACACCGGCTGGGCGCCGCCGGACCCGTGGATGTCCTGCCGACCTGGCTCGGGGCGCACGCCGTGCCCGCGGAGTACCGGTCCCGGCCGGACGGCACCGAGGCCTACATCCGGCACTGCATCGAGGAGCAGCTGCCCGGTGTCGCGGCCCAGGGCCGGGCCCGCTTCGCGGATGTGTTCTGTGAGCGCGGCGTGTTCTCGCCCGACCAGTCGCGCCGCATCCTCGAGGCCGCCGGGCGCTACGGCATGCTGCCTCGCTTGCACGCCGACGAGATCGCACCGAGTGGGGGCGCCGAGCTGGCCGCCGAGATCGGGGCGTTGTCCGCGGACCATCTCGCCGCCCCGTCGCCCGAAGGGATCGATGCCCTTGCGCGCGCCGCCGTCATGGGACAGCCGGTCGTGGCGACGCTGCTCCCGGCGACCACGTGGTTCCTCATGCACGACGACTTTGCGCCCGCGCGGACACTCATCGAGCGCGGCGTTCCGGTCGCCCTTGCAACGGATTTCAACCCGGGTACGTCGCCCACCCCGAGCCTGCTCCACGTCCTGACGGTCGCGTGCCTGGAGCTGAAGATGACCCCGTCGGAGGCACTCACAGCCGTGACGATCAACGCCGCGCACGCGCTGGGCCAGGGCGATGAGATCGGTTCGATCGAGGCCGGCAAGGCCGCCGACCTCGTCCTCTGGCGTGTTCCCACGCATCGCCAGCTGCCCTACTGGCCGGCGGCAGACCTCGTACGGGCCGTCGTGAAGCGCGGACGTATCGTCGTGGACCGGGCCTCGGTCTGATCGGCCGCGCCGGCGCGACGAGCCTCGGTCTGATCGAGGCTATATCTTGCCGCGCGACTCCAGGATGATCGCGGTGACTTCCTGCGGGAGCGTCGAGATCGTGACCGACAGCTTCGGCTGAGGGGCGGGCGTGCCGCCCATTTCGTGGAAGAACCTCGAGACCGCCTCGGCGCAGTCCGCCTCGTCCGGACAGACCGGCATGGCCACGACGAGCTTGGGATCGAGCTGGGCCACGAGCTCGGCCGCCTTCGTCGCGGAGAGTGCACCACCGATCGGCACGCACGCGATGTCCACGCTGCCGATGTCGCCGAGCTTCTCCTCGGTCAGGAGGTGGCCGATGTCACCGAGGTGGATCGTGTGCAGGCCGTCCAGCTCCACGACGAACGCCGTCTGACGGCCACGTTCGGCGCCCCGCTGGTCGTCCCGGTAGGTCCGAACGCCGGTGATGAGGACGTCCTTGATCTCGTACTCGCCGGGTCCGTCGAGGACGAAGGCCTCCTCGAGGCTGCCGGGGATCACCGTGCTGCCATCCCGCGACCGCTTGCCCTTGGCCTTCGGCAGTGGCTCGTCATCGGGGTGGCTGTAGGTGACGACGTCCCCGGTCACGCCGCGGCCCGTTGGGCCCACGACGACGGGATACGCGTCCGCGACGACGACCGCGTCACGGCCGCGCAGGCGGATACAGGTCCGCCCGTACCAGGAGATCTCCATCGCGATCGATTCTGACATACGGCGCTTCACGCCGCGTTCGCGGGAAGTGCACCGGCAATTGCCGGCCGAGCCGTGCCATCACGATCTTCGGGAAGAGGGGCTCTTCTGACTCATCCGTGGGCGCACAGCGACCGGGAGTACCCGGGCCGCGCCCCGGGCTCTCGTGTTGCGCTGGGGAGACCAAAGGGCGCGAATTGGTGGCCCAAGGTGGCGGCCCGGCGCCGGCCCGGCGCCGGCTCGAGCGCCCGGTGGTCGGCCGCTCACGCGCCGGGGCGGGAGGCGAGCCCAAACCGGCCCGGGCGCGGCGGAAACGGGTGGCTGCGACGGGCTGGCGGAGCCTCATGGCGGGTCACGCCTCGCCGTCCAGCGGCGAGCCCGGGATCGGTCTCGACCTCAGGCTCGCGCCCCTCCCGGGGGTGCCGATTCACGGGATCGGTTCTCCACGGAAGAACATGTCGCGGAGCCAGGCACGCCGAATGGGGTGGAGGTCTCTGACCGAGCACACCGTCGGGCCCGGCCTCTCCCGAGCTGTGCAATCGCCCCCGGGAAGAGGAAAGACCGGAGACGCCTGCCCAATTGGCGCCCCCGGTCGGAGGGAGGGAGGATGGAACCTCGAGGGTTCGGTCCGAGGAGAACGTTAGGGGCCGCGGGTTTAGGCACGAGCGAGCAGTCGATTAAGAAAGGGACATTCGGCCGGACCCCGGGAGCGCGGTAGCATCGAGCTCGATGACGGGCGAACTGAACCAGATGCGCCACCCCGGTGCCCCAACGCGCGGGGTGCGGAAGACCGCGAGTCGGACGGCATTCCTGCTCCTCGTGTCCGCCTCCCTCGTCATCGCGGCGTGCTCGCCGGCGGCCCCGAGTCCGAACCCGACCGCGAGCCCCACCGTGGCCTCGCCGTCCGACGACGCAGCGATCTATCGCGAGATCGCGGCCCAGGTCTCCGAGATTCGCGGACTCGACAGCCCCGACCGGGTCGAGCCCACCGTCATCGATCAGGAGACCGTCATGAGGAACCTGCTCGAGGAGTTCGACGAGGACAACCCGCCCGAACAGATCGCCGCAACCGAGCGGGTCTACAAGGCGCTGGGCTTGCTGGAGCCGGGCGATTCGCTACGCGATCTGTACCTCGAGCTGCAGGGCAGCCAGGTCATCGGCTACTACGACCCGACGAAGAAGGAGCTGTTCATCGTCAGCCACGACGGCGGTCTAGGACCGACGGAGCGCCTGACATACGCTCACGAATTCGCCCATGAGCTCCAGGATAGCCACTTCGGCCTGAACGGCCTGGGGCTGGACAAGCTGGCCGAGGACTCGGACCGCGCACTGGCGATCCTGTCGCTCGTCGAAGGCGACGCCACGAGCGCCCAGACGGCCTGGATGATCGCCAACCTGAGCGCGGAGGAGCTCGGTCAGGTGGCGGCCGAGGCGTCCGACCCGGCGCTCCTCGAGATCCTCACGCGGATGCCGCCGATCCTGCTCGAAACCTCCCTCTTCACGTACCAGGCCGGCGCGACGTTCGTCGCCGATCTCCGGGCGCGCGGCGGATCGGCGGCCGTGGATGCGGCGTTTGAGCGGCTGCCCGCGTCCACGGAGCAGATCATGCATCCCGCCGCATACCTGAACGACGAGCCCATCCTTGTGTCGATCCCGGCCAACCTCCCAGGGCGATTCGGTGCCGGTTCGTCGATCGTCGCCCGGGACACGTCTGGGCGAGCTCCAGATTCGCGTGTGGCTGCGGCAGGGCGGCGCTGGCAGGGGACGTTGCGCGCGTCGCAGCCGAGGGATGGGGCGGCGACCGGCTGGCGCTCATCGACGGTCCCGGCGGTATGACCACGTTGGTGTGGATCACGACGTGGGACACGATCCCGGATGCCGGGGAGTACGAAACGGCGGCCAGGAGCGCGATTGCGGGCCTGGGGCTGGACGCGGTCGTGGCCGCGTCGGGGACGCGGGTCGTGCTGGGGATTCGGTCGGGCGGGGACGGGACGGGCCTCGACCTCCAGGCGATCGTAGACGAGCTCGCCCGCGGCTGACCCGTTCCGTGTCCCGCGCCGGCGCGCCCTACATCGCGTCCGGCGCCGAGATCCCCAGCAGCCCCAGCGCGTTCGCCAGCGTGATCCGCGTGGCGTCCACGAGCGCGAGTCGGCCGGCGGAGCGCACGGGATCGGCGACATCGACCACCTTCGCGTCCCGGTAGAAGGCGTGGAATGCGGTCGCCAGCTCCGTGGCGTACGTCGTGATGCCCTGCGTTTCCTGGGCCGCGGCCGCATCCTCGACGACCTCGGGGTAGCGGACCACGATCCGGGCGAGGATGCCCTCCGGGCCGCCGACGAGCGTGCCGCTGAGGTCGGTGGCGGCCGCCAGGCCGGCCTCGGACGCCTTGCGCAGGATCGAGGCGATGCGGGCATGGGCGTACTGCACGTAGTAGACCGGGTTCTCGCTCGACTGCTTCTTCGCGAGCTCGATGTCGAAGTCGATGTTGACGTTGGCGCCCCGCGACGCGAAGAACCAGCGAGCGGCGTCCGGGCCGATCTCGGCCAGGAGCTCGTCCAGCGACACGAACGTGCCCGCCCGCTTGGACATCGAGACCTCGACCCCGTCCCGCACGAACCGGACCCAGCCCGTGAGGATCATCTCCACGGCGGCCTTGTCGAAGCCCATCGCCTCGGCGGCGTTTCGAACGCGGGCGACCGTTCCGTGATGGTCCGCGCCCCAGATGTAGATCAGGTGGTCGAACCCGCGGCTGAGCTTCTCGGTCACGTAGCCGATATCGGAGGCGAAATACGTCGGCTCGCCGCTGGATCGAATGACCACACGGTCCTTGTCGTCGCCGAAGGTCGTGGACCGGAACCAGAGCGCGCCGTCCTGCTCGTACAGATGACCGGCTCCGCGAAGCCGCTCGACGGCTCGCTCGACCCAGCCCTCGGTGTGGAGGCTGCCCTCGGTCTTCCAGACATCGAAGTGGACGCCCAGATTCGCGAGCGTCGCCTCGATCCCGGCCCGGATCAGCTCCGAGGCCCACCGCCCGACAGCGACCGCCGGGACCTCGCCTCGCGCGATGGCGTCCCGCAGCAGCTCATCGGGGAGTGCCCGCGCGAGATCCGCGACGTAGTCCCCGTGATAGCCGTCCTCGGGGATCGGCGTCCCGTCGCGGACGGCGATGACCGACGCTCCGAGGTGATCGACCTGGGCGCCCGAGTCATTGAAGTAGTACTCGCGCGTCACCTGCTGGCCGCCGGCCTCGAGGACGCGGCAGAGCAGGTCACCGACGAATGCTCCGCGCGCGTTCCCCACCGTCAGTGGCCCGGTCGGATTCGCCGACACGAACTCCACATTGACGTGCGGCGGGTCTCCGGCCACCGGCACGCGACCCCAGCCCGCCGGTTCCGTGCGGACGGTGCCCAGAACCTCTTCAAGCGTGGTGTCGGCGAGGCGGAGGTTGATGAAGCCCGGGCCGGCGACGGTGGCGGCCGCGACCGGCTGGCCGGGGCCAGTTTCCACGGCGCCGGCGAGGGCCGTGGCGATCGCGGCCGGCGCCATCTTGAGCGGTCGAGCCAGTCGGAGCGCCAGGTTCGTGGCGAAGTCCCCGTGTTCGGCGTTCGCCGGCCGCTCGACGTCGACCGGCGGTGCCGACACGCCCTCCGGCAGGTCCGGCAGGGTCCCGGCGGCGACCGCCGCCGCCCACGCACGGGCGACGGACGCGCGCACGAGCGCCCGCACGGGCGTCGTGTTGCGGGGCTGCGAAGTCGAAGGGGTCAACGGGTTTGCTCCTGCTCCGGTGGCGGTCCGTCATCGTACCGGTACCGGGGATGACCGATCGTCCTGGTACTTTGGTGCGCCGGAGCACCAGTTTCGGTGGCTCTGACGTGGTCGGCTGGGAGAAATTGGGTGGGGTTAGGGCTAGTCAAGTGTCAATAGGGCAAGTACCTTAGTAAGTCCGGCTGGACGTACCATCCGGTTGCACTCATCGATGTGCCGCGTATCGCGGCCGTCCGAGGCTATAGGTCAGGCGCCAGATCGGCGCCGGACAGCGTTCCAAGGCGAGGTTCCGACATCGTCGCTTCGGTTCAAGGGAGGCATCACATGACATCTCGGGGATTCAGCGTGCATCTGAGCGCGACCACGCGCCGAGGTTTGACCCTCGCCTGGGCCGCGCTCTTTGCGTTGTCCATGCTGTTGCAGTTCGCCTATGCGGCGGGCGCGCCCGGTTCGGTCCGCCAGCGGTCGACGGACCTGCGGCTCGGTGCCGCTCGACGTCGAGCTCATCATCCTGGATGCGTCCGGTTCCAGCGATGGCGGCGAAATCGCACGGGCTCGGACTGCGGTCAGCGCCTTCTTGACGCACGCTCGAGGCCGCTGGCCGTCCATCGCTTCGTCAGTCCGAGCCTGCGACGTCAACGGTGCGCGTCAACGGTCAACGCAGCCAGCATCGCGGGTCGTGCTTCGCGACCTCCTCTCCGTGAGCAACCACGCGGCCTACCCAGTACCACGACGGCCGCCTCGGCGGCTTCACGAACTGGTCCGCGGGGTTCACACGCTGACCAACACGGTCTCGACTCACGGCGGCACCACGCCGTTCGGTCCTCATGACCGACGGCCAGCCGCGATCGGCCGCGAACGAAGCAACCAGGATCCCGGCCGCCAGATCGTTCATCCTGCGCTACGACGAAGGGAAGCCCGTCCCACCAGCTTCGGCACCGGAGTCGGGACTGTCGCCACGTACTTGGGACTCCGACTGGGCAATTCTTCAAGTCGGTGATCAGGCCCCGAACCCGCCTACAGCGGCTCGACTTCGATGCGGCCGACTACGTCGTCACCGCCGACTGCTCCGGCCTTGGCGGCGGCTCTTCGCCAGCCGTGAGCGGATCAGCTGTGCGACCCGGCCTCACGATCGACGAAGACGATCACGTCTGGTGCCCCGTACGACAGCGTCGGCGACGTCATCAACTACAGCTACAAGCTCACGAACAGCGGGAACGTGCACCCTCTACCCGCCGTTCACCGTCGATCGACAACAAGTCGACCGACGAGACTGCCCGCAGCCGGCGACCCTCGCCCCGGCGTGCCTTCATCACCTGCACCGCGTCGCACACGATCACCCAGGCCGACCTCAACGCCGGCTCGGTAGTCAACCTGGCCACCGGCCACGCCAACACCGCTGCCGGGGCCCCGGTGGACTCGAACGAGGACTCGGAGACCGCCCGCGCTATCCAGAACCCCGGTCTCACGCTCCTCAAGACGGCCACGCCGTCGACGTACTCGAGCGCCAACGTCCTGATCAGCTACAGCTACAAGCTGACGAACAGCGGAAACGTCACCCTCTACCCGCCGTTCGCTATCGTCGACAACAAGTCGAGCGACGAGAGTTGCCCGCAGCCGGCGACCCTCGCCCCGGGTGCCTTCATTACCTGTACCGCGTCGTACCTGACCACTGCGGGCGATGTTGCGGCTGGCTCCGTCACGAACACCGCGACCGGCCACGGCCAGTTCAACCAGGTCCCGGTCAACTCGAACCAGGACTCGGAGACGGTCACCTACCGCCGACCCACGTCGACGGAGGAACCGAAGCCGACACCGACACCGACCCCGACGGCTCCTCCGACGCAGGTGCCCACGGTTGCACCTTCGCCGACACAGGAAGTCCTCGCCGCGACTGATCGGCCGGGGATCACCCTGCCGCCGACAGACAGTGGCATTAATGGCGATCAGGCCTCGAGCGGTACAGGCTTCGGCCTGATGCTCACCCTGCTCGTCCTCGCCGGGATCGGTCTGGTCGCGGGGCAGTTTGCCTCCAAGGCCCGCCGGCCTCGCCGGGAGGAGGTCCGCCGCCGCTAGGCGAGACAGCCTCCCGGGACCCGATCCAAGGGTCCCCGAGACCTGGACGGGGCGCACTCTCTGAGTGCGCCCCGTCTGTTTGTGCCCGACCGTCGCGGCCATTCAGACGGAAACGCGGTTGGTCAGTCGGACGCCGCGGCGACGCGCGGAACCCGCATCCGCGCGGGGAGCTCCACCTGGACCGGCTCCTCGCCGCGACGGAAGGCAAGCGACGTGAAGCCCGCCTCGGCGAGCGCACGGTATCCGGCCTCCAGGCCCCAGGCGAACCAGTCCGCCCGGTGCCCGTCCGAGCCGGCCACCACGCGCAGTCCTCCGAGCTCGCGGTAGCGCATCACGGCCCACGGCGCGGGATACGTCTCGCCGGCCCGCTGGCGGAGTCCGCTCGTATTCACCTCCAGGGCCGCCCCGGATTCCGCCACAGCCGCGAGGGCAGCATCCAGCAGTTCCGGACGCGCGGCCAGGTCCGCCGGCACCACGTGCGGATGCAGGTACCGCTTCACCACATCGAGATGCCCGATCGTGTCGAACAGGCCGGACCGGGCAGCCGCCACGATCTCCTCGAAGTACGGCGCGACCACCTCGTCGATGGGGCGGCCCGAAGCCCACGTCCCGATCCGGCTCGGGGTGTACGGCGAATCCGGCCAGTCGTGGACCGACCCGATCATGTAGTCGTATCGATGGCGCCGGAGGTGGTCGCGGAGATCGGCCTCCCAGGAGCGGTGGAAGGTCAGCTCCGCCCCGAACCGGATGAGCACGCCGCGGGGCGCCCAGCGTTCCGCTGCCGCCCGGACCGTCCGCTCGCGTTCGGCAAAGGTCACGTAGTCGTAGCCCGGGTCGCGCGCATCGAAGTCGACGTGATCGGTGATCGCGATCTCCGGGATGCCGCGCGCCAGCGCGAGGGCAGCGTAGACGTCCACGGGGACGTTGCTGTCCGGCGACTGATCGGTGTGGAGGTGGGCATCGAGCGGCAGATCGCGCGCCTGCGGGTCCGCGTCCGGCCCGTCCGTCCTCGGTTCGATCACCCGGCGATCAGCCCGAGCCGCCGACCGACCGAGGCAAACGCCTCGAGGGCTCGATCGAGATGCTCATCCGTGAGCGCGGCGGTGACGATCGTGCGCAGCCGCGCCTGGTCGAGCGACACCGTCGGGAAGACGACCGAGGTCGCGAACACGCCAGCCTCGAACAACTCGGCCGAGAACCGGATGGCCGCCTCCGAGTCGCCCAGGATGATCGGCGTGATCGGCGTCTCGGAGCGCCCGGTGTCGAAGCCCAGCCGCGCCAGCTCCGCCTTGAACCGGCGCGTGCTCGCCCACAGGCGGTCGATCCGCCAGGTCTCCTCCTCCATGACCTGGATCGCCTCGCGACACGCGGCCGCGACGGCGGGTGGGTGGGACGTGGAGAACAGGAACGGGCGCGCCCGCTGGACGAGGATGTCCCGCAGGTCCTGGGAGCCGGCGACGTAGCCGCCGAGGACACCCACGGCCTTGGACAACGTGCCGACCTGGATCGCGACACGCCCGTGAAGCCCGAAGTGGTCCACGGTCCCGCGGCCGTTCCGGCCCAGGACCCCCGACGCGTGGGCATCGTCCACCAGGACGGCGGCGCCGTATTGCTCGGCGACGTCGACGATGCCGGGCAACGGCGCGATGTCGCCGTCCATCGAGAACACGCCGTCCGTGACCACCAGGATCAAGCGATACGGACCGGCGCCGCCGGGCCGGCCCTGTTCCGTGGCTTCACGCAGGACCGATTCGAGGCCCATGACGTCGGCGTGCGCATAGATCTTCCGGGGCGCCTTGGACAGGCGCATCCCGTCGATGATCGAGGCGTGGTTGAGGGCATCCGAGACGATGAGATCGGCCTCGCCGGTGATCGTCGGGATGACGCCGGTATTGGCGCTGAAGCCGCTCTGGAAGGTGAGCACCGCCTCCGTGCCCTTGAACGCCGCGAGCTCGGTCTCGAGCGCCTCGTGAAGCGTCATCGTCCCGGCGATCGTCCGGACGGCGCCCGAACCGACGCCGTACTCGCGAACCGCCTCGACGGCCGCCGCCTTGAGCCGGGGATGGTGGGTCAGGCCCAGGTAGTCGTTCGAGGACAGGCTGATGACCTCGCGCCCGTCGACGATCGCGACCGGGCCCTGCTCGGAGGACATGACCCGGAGTGGGCGGTAGAGATGCTTCGCGTGCAGCTCCGCGAGCTCCTCGCCGAGGAAGGCGAACGGATCGGGGCGGGCGGATGTGGTCATGGGATCGAGCCTCTCGCAGGGCCGCGCATCAGTCGGCCCAGTCCATGATGACCTTGCCCGATTCGCCGGATCGGGCGGCCGCGAATGCCGCCTCATGGTCACGGTACGAGAACCGGTGGGTGATCGCGGGCGTGATATCCAGCCCGGACTGGAGCATCACCGTCATCTTGTACCAGGTCTCGTACATCTCCCGGCCGTAGATGCCGCGCAGGGTGAGCATCTTGAACACGATCTCGTTGACATCGATCGAAATCTCGGCCGTCGGGATGCCGAGGATGGCGATCCCGCCGCCGTGGGCCATGTTCGAGATCGCGGTCCGCAGGGCGACGGCATTGCCCGACATCTCCATGGCCACATCGAAGCCCTCGACCATCCCCAGCTCCGCCTGGACGTCGTGCAGATCCCGCTCCCGGGGGTCGACGACCGCCGTCGCGCCCATGCGGGCGGCGAGCTCGCGGCGGAACGCGTTCGGCTCGGAGACCACGATGTAGCGGGCGCCGGCATGGCGCGCGACGGCGGTCGCCATGAGCCCGATCGGGCCGGCCCCCGAGACGAGGACATCCTCGCCCAGGATCGGGAAGGCGAGCGCGGTGTGGACCGCGTTGCCGAACGGATCGAAGATCGCCGCGACCTCCTCGTTCACGCCCGGCCAGTGGTGCCAGATGTTGGCCATCGGGAGCGCCACGTACTCTGCAAAGGCCCCGTCGCGGCCCACCCCCAGCCCGATCGTGTTCGCGCACAGGTGGCGCCGCCCGGCGAGGCAGTGGCGGCATCGACCGCAGACGACGTGCCCCTCGCCGCTCACGAGGTCACCCGGCTGGAAGCCGGTCACGTTGCTGCCGACCCGGACCACCTCGCCGACGAACTCGTGGCCGGCGATGAGCGGCGGATGGATCGTCTTCGCCGCCCACGGGTCCCACGATTCGATGTGCAGGTCCGTACCGCAGATCCCGGTCTTTCGGACCCGGACGAGGACGTCGTTGATCCCGATCTCGGGCTCCGGGACTTCCAGCAGGTTGAGCCCGGGGCCGGCCTGGGTCTTCACGAGTGCCCGCATGACCGCGTCTCCTCGCGTCTCCTCGCGTTGCTTTGACGGCCGGTCTGGTGCCGGCCCTCAGTCGATGTCGTCGGCCGCGTCCGGGGGAGCGTCGGACCAGTCGATGACAGGATTGTCCACCGTTCCGATCCCGTCCACCTGGCAGCGGACTCGATCGCCCGGCTCCAGGAAGACCGGCGGGTCGCGGAACACGCCGACCCCCGCCGGCGTGCCGGTGGCGATGATGTCACCCGGTTCCAGGGTGATCTGGCGGCTGATGTACTCGATGAGCTGCGGGACAGTCCACAGCATGCCCGCCGTCGTGGCGTCCTGCATCAGGATGGGCGTCCCGGTCTCCTTGCCGTGGCCGGGGATCCGCCAGCTGCGAATACGGACGCCGGTCGCGGGATCAAGGGCATCCGGCGTCGTGAAGACCGGGCCAACCGGCAGGAACGTGTCTGAACCCTTGGCGCGCAACCACTGGCCGTCACCCTTCTCGCCCTCGCGGAGGGCCTGCGGGTTGCCCTGCCAGTCTCGGGCGCTGACGTCGTTGACCACGATGTACCCGGCGATGTACGCGGGGGCGTCCGCCGCCGTCACGCGGCGCGCCTGCCGGCCGATCACGACGCCCAGCTCGGCCTCCAGGTCCAGGGCGTGCGTCCCCTCCGGCCGAATGATCGGCTCTCCGTCGCCGATGACGGTATTGCCGAACTTCGCGAACAGGAGCGGTCGCTCCGGCGCGGCGCGCCCGCCTTCGGCCACGTGATCGGCGTAGTTCAGCCCGACGCACACGATCTTGCCCGGGAACTCCACCGCGGGCAGGGGCTCGAGGTCGGCGCGCGCGAAGCCGGCAGCGCGACCGCCGGCAGCGCGACCGCCGGCAGCGCGACCGCCGGCCTTCGAGCCGGACCTCGCTCCGCCCTTTGGGCCGGCCTTGGTACCGGGCCTTGCCCCGGTGCTCGTCATCGCCCGCCTCGCCTCGACCAGCAGTGCGGGCAGGCGCTCCTCGGCGAGTGCCAGGTCCAGGCCTCCCTGCACCCTACGCAGGCGGACGACCCGGTCTTCCTCGGTCAGGACCCCGACGGCGGGACCGTCATCGGCGAGGAAGGCGTACAGGCGCATCTGGTCGTCCGGCTCAGGTCGGACCGGGGGTCGGGCTGGGGGCCTCGGTCGGAGGCGGCGCGTCCGTCGGCCGTGGGCACAGTGGCTCCGGGTTCGTTCGTTCGCCCTGCTGGGCGAAGAACGCCGTGACCTGGGCCGTGTCCAGCGAGTCCATCGGCAGGACGAGGCCCCACAGCAGCGCCGCGTAGGGCCAGTTCATCTGGTCGAACCTCGCCATCACCGGCCCGTTCGCGCCCGCCGGCAGGTTGCACACGGGGCTGTTCGGGAAGGAGGCGTTGAACTGGCGCAGGGCTTCCTGGCCGTCCTCCGAGCAGGCGGTGTCGGACCCAGCGCACCGGTACAGCAGCACCAGGCCGCCGTGCTCCAGATTGTGGATCCAGCCCTGCGGGGTCGCCTGATCATCCGGGCCATAGACACCGGGGCGAACCGGACCCTCTGTCTGCGCGTTGTAGTGGCTCCCGGAGGCGGGCGGGCAGAGTGCGTACTTGACGAACGCACCCAGGGAGGTGTGCGTGTTCCCGACATCCGTCTGGACGTAGCCCAGGCGCTGGGACGCGTCCGGCGCGGGCGATGCCGTTGGGGCGGGGGACCACTGCGCGGCACAGGCGTAGGCCGGCGACGTGGCGCTCAGGTAGGCGATGCCGGCCATGCCGATCACGGCGACCACCGCAAGGCCTCCCAGCAGGCGGCCCCGGTTGCGGGTCAGGAAGGAGGTCTGGGGCTTGGCGCGGAGTGCACGGCTCCCAGGGCGATTCGGCGGCGTGCGTCGGTTTCCGATGTTCACAGGGGCCTCGTCATGAGTTGGTCAGCGGCGGGCCCGCGGTTCGGCGGACGTGCCGGTCCCCGGGCGCAAGTGCAGAGGGTAGCGTGCCGAGCCGGGTCGCGCGCACGAGAGGTACGTCAGGGCTCGGCGAGCCAGGCCCTGACGGTCGAGCTGCGCAGGCCCCGGAAGAGCAGCGCTGCGAGCGCAAGGAAGAAGACGGCCACCGGCCACAGGCCCAGCACGGCGGCCCAGATCAGGGGCGGGATCGTCAGCGACGCAAGCCCCAGGGCCAGCGGTCGCCCGGCCGCCTTCCGTTGAAGGACGAGCGTCGTGGTGAAGATCGTGTACGCGAGGAGGACCATGACCACGATCCCCACCAGGCTGACCGGCGCCGAGATCGCCAGGTCCACGACATACGGGAGCGACACCCCGATCCCCGCGAGCACCAGGAGGGCGTAGCCGAGGAACAGGCGGATCGCCCAGGGCATGCCGCGGAGCTTGATCGTCACGCCGCAATTCTGCCCGAAGCGAGGAGATGGCACGTGCCTGCGGCGCGGGCCGTGTCCGGAGAGTCCGGACCTATACTCCGTGCTCCATGTCCGAACTGCCGTTCCTGCTCGCGCCCGATCTTGCCGGTCGGCTGGCGTCCGCACTCGATGTCGAGGGGAAGATCCTCCGCGGACTCGAGGCGCTCGGACCCGTCGCCGGCCGTGATGTGCTGCTCGTCGACGGGGCCGGTTCGAAGGTTGCTACGGGGCTCGCCGAGCTTGGTGCGCGGGTCGTCCACAGCGCTGAAGCAGCTCCATTTCAGTCCGACCTCCCGGACGCGTCCATGGATGTCGTGACTAGCCTCTGGAGCGGCTTCCGGGGGGTCGACCCGGCTGAGCTCGCGGAGGTGGATCGCGTCCTTCGGCCCGATGGCAACCTGCTCGTCGTCCACGACTACGGCCGCGACGATGTGTCGCGTCTCCAGTCGGAGCGGCTTGAGTACGGCGCCTGGAGCCATCGAACCGGGCCATTCCTGACCGGCGGCTTCCGCGTTCGCGTGCTGCATTGCTTCTGGACGTTTCCGAGTCAGGACGAGACAGCGGCCTTCCTCGAGGCCGCCTTCGGCGAGATCGGCCGCGACGTTGCCGCGACGCTCAAGCGGCCCCGCCTGTCGTACAACGTCGCGATCTATCACCGGCCGCGGGGCGGCCACATCCGCCCCGTGGGCTGACCGACGTCCAAGGCTGTACCCTGCCGGCGATGGCTCCGAGGCCGCCCCGTGTCACCGAAGGTTCACACGTGAGCCCGCGCCGTCGCGACGGCTCCCGCGGGCGGTCCGGGATGCACCTGGGCCCGGTCCGGATCACTCCGATCCGAACCGTCCTCGCGATCGTCTTTCTGGGCTCCCTCGGGTATATCAGCTGGGCGATCCTGAGGGTCGAGGACTCTTCGCAGATCCCCATGGTCACGTCCGGCGTCGCCGTCCTCGGCCTTGTATTCGTCGCGTTGTCGGTCGGCGGCGCCATCCGGATGTGGCAGGCGTGGCAGGCGAATTCGCAGGGCCAGACGGTGCTCTTCGCGCTGCTCGGCGGGATCGCCGGGATGCTCGCCCTGGGCTGCTTTTCCGGGGCCCTGGTCCTGGCCCTCGTCTGGGGCGCGTGAGGCCTCTGGTACACTCCGTCGGCTCCCGGCCCCCATCGTCTAGAGGCCTAGGACGCCACCCTTTCAAGGTGGAGATCAGGGGTTCGAATCCCCTTGGGGGCACCACCCCATCCGGTGTCGCTGGCGGGCCCCCGAGCGCGGCGGCGGGTGGGTTGCATGGTAGGATCCGGCCGATGGAAATCATGGGAATCCGGATCCCGACCGTGGTCCATGACAACGTCGCCGTGCGCTGCGACGGCTGCCTCGATGTCATCGACGGAACCCCGTGGCGGGTCAACATCCTCGACGCAGTGGCTGCCGAGACGCCCGTTTCGTGGGCCGGCCGGCCCGTGCTGAACCCGGGCCCATTCGAGTTCCATCGAGATCCCGCGCACGTGCGCGCCTGGATGGGCGGGCGGGGCTGGCTCTTCTGCCGGCGCGGCGAGGTCCGGGAGATCATGCGGCCGATCCCCATCCCTGGCGACGACCCGCGTTGGGGCCTGTGCGACGGCCTCCACCGCGACGATCACGAGTTCGTCCCGGCCTGACCCGGACATCG
Organism: uncultured Chloroflexia bacterium; assembly: GCA_963697415.1. Classification (GTDB taxonomy): domain Bacteria; phylum Chloroflexota; class Limnocylindria; order Limnocylindrales; family CSP1-4; genus UBA5189. The sequence continues at coordinate 809,597 of CAVONW010000003.1, read as the reverse complement.
CGGCGCTCGGCGCCCTCCCCCGTACGGCGCTCGAACGCCCCGCCCCCTAGGTCCCCACCGGACTGCCAGTCCATGAATCGGACGCGGCAAGCTCGATTCGTGTCCACCAGTCCGCTTTGCGACGAGAATCGGCCCGAATTCGGACACGTTATGTCGTCTTCCGGACTGGGAGTCCATATCCCGGCAGGAACGCGCGAAATCACGGACTGTCAGTCCAAGCCAGCGCGGGATCCGGGGCCGATCCGGCCCGGCGAACGATCCGGCCCGGCGAACCTCCGGCCCAGCGAATCTCCGGCGGCACTTGGCCGTTGACACCGGCCCCGGCCGTGCTTATTCTCCGCCGGTCCGTGTCGCGGACCTGATACCAGATTTGCCCAGATTCGCGCCCAATCCCGGGCGCAATCGGGGGCACAGGCGCGGAGGACTCCGGAACCGATGCCTCGGCAGGTCGCGCACGAAATCGAGGCACCGGCAGACTGGCTATCGCTCGGTCCGGCCAGTCGCCTGATGGGCGTGGACCCGGACACGCTGCGCCGCTGGGCGGACGACGGCCGCGTCCGCGCCTATGCCACACCGGGCGGGCACCGCCGGTTCAGCCAGGCGGACCTCGCGCAACTCGCTGCCGGCCGTCGGGCGGTCAGGCGTCCTCTCGCGACCCTCGGGGCAACGCCCGGCCGCGTCACCCGCGCCTATGTCCGCTCCTACCGATCGGACGTTGCGCCACCCGCCCTTGAGCGCCTCAAGACGGACGCGCGATCCGCGCTCCGCAGCGAGGGCCGGCGCCTCGTGGCCGTGCTCCTCGCCTACCTGGACGCCACCCGATCCCAGGACCGCGAGCGCTGGGAGCGCGAGGCGCTGGACCTGATCGGAGTGACTGCCCGCCGACTCAGGGAGGCGAGCACCACCCCGTCCGAGGTCGTGGCTATCTACCTGCGCGCGCGCCAGCCGTTCCTCGATGAGATCGGCGCCCTCGGACGCCGTCGCGCGCTCAGTGCTACGCAACTCGCCGAACTCTTTCAGCAGGCCGTCGCGTTGCTGGATCGGTTGCTCCTGCACCTCGTCACGACCCACGCCGCTTCCGATACGGCCCACCCCCACCCTGGAGACAGCTGATGGACGCCTTCATTCCCACCCTGACGGCCATCCTGGCGCTCGGGTTCGCGGCAGCGCTGCTGGACCAATGGCGGGAGCGCCGCCAGACATTCCAGCTGATCTGGGCAGTCGGGATGGCGTTCTTCGGGATTGCCGCGGGGTGTGAGGCGATCGCCGCGGCCGCCGGCTGGAACGAGACCCTCTACCGGACGTGGTATCTCACCGGGGCCGTCTGGACGGCGGGCTGGCTGGGCCTCGGGACGGCCTTCCTGCTGAACCGGACGCGGTTCGGGTACGCGTTCGCGCTCATGCTCTTCCTCGGCGGTCTGTTCTCGTTCCTGACCCAGAGCAAGTTCGACTATCCGGGTGCCGGCGCCAGCCCGATCATCTACTTCATCGGCGCTGCGATCCTCGGCCTCACGGTTGCGGTCGAGACGTACTTCCAGAACGAGCGCTGGCCGCGCATCGCGGCGCTCGGCGTCCTCGGCGCCACAGTCCTGTCCGTGATCCTCATGGTCACGACCACGCTGCCGGCGCCGGGATTCGCCCTGGACCCGGCCACCGGCCAGCCGACCGCCGCCCTGTTCCCCGGCTCCCTTCGACTCCTGACGCCGTTCCTCAACGTCACCGGCGGCCTCGCCCTGCTGTTCGGTGCCCTGTTCTCGACCTATGTTTTCATGCCCAAGCGCCGCGTGCTCGCGTACTCGCTGGATTCCGAGCAGACGGGTGACCAATTCCTGTTCAACCTGCTGATCGCGCCGGTCGCACTCACCGTGAACTTCTTCGCGTCGCTGCCGGGCGCGCTACGGGCGCTGCTGGCCGGGGAGCTCCACAGTCGCGTGCCGGCAACCCTGCTCATCGCCATCGGGGCATTCGTGGCATCAGCCGGCGACAGCCTCAATCGCTTCGGCATCACCGCGCCGTTCGCCATTGCCAAGCTCGTCGCCGTCGCATTCCTCCTCGCCGGCTTCCTCATTTCGATCGAGGTCTTCCGCGAGTTTCGCGTTCCCTTCACGGGCATCCGCCTGGGCGTGGCTCGGCGTGAGCGCGGCGCCGGCCATTCCTGAGCGGAGGCCGACCGAACCTGAGAGGCGCCGGCCGGACCTGAGCGTCCCCGTACCATGACGCGGTGGACGAACAACGGAGGCCGCTGCTCGGGAGCCTGACGGTCGTCGTGGCGGCCAGCCTGTTCGGAATGCTCGGTGTGCTGGCTCGGACCGTGTACGGACTGGGATTGACCCCGTTCGGTTTCGTCACCTGGCGAGCCGGCGTGGGCGCGCTCGCGACAGGGGCGTTCGTGGTCTGGAGGCTCAGGCACGGCGGCAGGCTCGTGGGCTGGCGCTCCCTGGATGCGCGCGGCCGAACCTCGCTCGCCGTGGCGGCGCTCATGGGCGCCACGCTCAACACTGCGATGTTCCTCGCGTTCGCCCGCGTCCCGGTGGCCATCGTGCTGCTCTGCTTCTACGTCTACCCGGCACTCGTCGCTGGAGCATCCGCACTGCTCGGGTGGGAGCCGATGGACAGGCCCCGGGTCGCGGCGCTCCTCGTGGCGCTCGCGGGGATGGTCGCTGTGGTGGTGGGTGGGCCGAGCGGTGGGCCAACCGGCGCCCTGGACCTGGTCGGCGTGGGGCTGGCCCTGTCGGCTGCCGCGAGCCAGGCCGTCTTTGTCCTGGTGAGTCGGCACGGTTATCGAGAGGTCCCGACCGACCAGGCGATGGGTGTGATCCTGGCCGTCTCGGCCGGGATTGCCGCGCTGCTCGCGATCGGGCAGGACGGCCTCTCGACGCTCACCTCGCCCCTGTCCAGCCCCGGGCTCCTGGGCCTCCTGCTCTTCGGCGGGCTCTTTGCTGCCGCAATTCCCTCCTTCCTGTTCCTGGCCGGGATCCGGGCGGTCGGTCCGGTTCGAGCGGGCATTCTCATGCTGATCGAGCCGCTCGTGGGGGTCATGCTGGCCGCTCTCTTCCTGAGCGAGGGGATCGGGCCCATCCAGGCTGCCGGCGGCGCCGCGATCCTGGCCGCAGCCGTGCTCATCCAGCGAGCCCATCCCGCCGAGCTGTCCATCCAGCCGGCGGCCGAGCCGGAGCCGGACGACATCCCTATGACGGACTCGCCGGCGCCCGGCGTCGAGGCAACCGAGACCGAGGCACCCGGGACGGCGATGTCATGACCGGGGAGGCTCACGAGGTCGCCGGTCCGCCCGATGGCCCCCTGATCGTGTTCATCCACGGGACCCGGGTGACGCGAACGCTGTGGCGCGCGGTGGTCGGCCGGCTGGCCAACACCTACCGTTGCGTGAGCGTCGACCTGCCTGGGCACGGTGCGCTCGCCGAGACCGCGTTCACGCTGAACGCGGCCGCCGATGTCGTGCATGCGTCCATCGAGGATGCAGGCGGCGCCCCGGCCGTTCTCGTCGGCCACTCGCTCGGCGGATACGTCGCCCTGACCGTGGCAGCTCGAACGCCTGAGCTCGTCCGGGGCCTCGTGCTCGCGGGCTCCACCGCCGAACCGTCGGGGCCCGTGGCCGCGGCCTTCCGATTCTTTGCCTGGGTGCTCGGCACAGCGCCAAGGCGACCATTCGATGCGATCAACACGTGGTTCTTCCGGCACCGCTACCCACCCGAGATCGCCGAGCCCCTGGTGGCCAGCGGCTACTGGTCCCGAGGTGGTGCCACCGCCGTCCGGACCCTGCCGGGGATCCCGTTTCGCGAGCGTCTGCGCGCGTACGGAGGCCCGATTCTGGTGATCAACGGTGACCTGGACTTCGTCTTCCGACTGGGCGAGCGGACGTTCCTGCGCGACGTGCCGAACGTCTCGCGGCGGGTATTCAAATGGACGACCCACCTCTCCCCGCTGGATCGGCCGGAGGCCTTTGCCGCCGCGGTCCGCGAGTTCACGGAGCAGCTCACCGCCTGACGCCGAGCGGACCCCGGGTCGTCGACGGCTTGGGCGCGTGCGATCTTTGACGGGTCCGAGCCACCGGCCGAATCGGCGATCGCCTGGATCGATCCACGCTCTGGCCGGATCTTCCCGATGCACTGGAAGGCATGAGCCGCCGCGCCGCCGCGCCGCCTCCGCCTCCGCGCCGCCTCCGCCTCCTGGAGGGGCACTCTCGAGGCCGCCAGGCCGGCGTTACCCGAGGGAGCGCCGAGTCCCACGGTCGGCACGCCCCCGACATGACGCTGGCAGCGTCATGTCTGGAGTTCCCGGCCCACCGGGGGCCTCGACGGCGGGCGCGCGGCGCTTGGCAGTGGGCTCCCCGAGGCTCGGATCGAGCGTGTCCGAGCACGCACCGAGCGTGCCCGTGCTCGGACGGGTCGCTCTGAGCGCGCGGATCTCGATGTCGCCAGCCGTGCCCAGCGTGACCCACGGCCCCGGACAGCGCCCTGGCCCCGAGATCGCCCGCGAAACCCGCGATCTGACGCTGGCAGCGTCACGGGCGGGGTCTTCGCGGCCGAAGGTCGCGTCACGGGCGGGGTCTTCGCGGCCGAAGGTCGCGGCCTGCGTCACGGCCGAAACCCGCGCCGAAACCCGGGCACTGACAGCCGGGGAGTCCTGGGCAGCCGGAGGTTCCCGGCGGGTCCGCGGCGGGTCCGGTGGTATCCTCGGACTCTGCCCATCAACCGCCCAAGGGGTGTCATGCGCGTCCGAAAAGCGGTGTTTCCAGCGGCGGGCTGGGGCACCCGGTTCCTCCCCGCGACGAAGGCGCAGCCGAAGGAAATGCTGCCGCTCGTCGACAAGCCGATCATCCAGTACGCCGTCGAGGAGGCGGTCGCCGCCGGCATCGAGCAGGTCATCATCGTCACGTCCAGCCAGAAGCGGGCGATCGAGGACCACTTCGACCTGTCGTTCGAGCTGGAGCATCTCCTCGAGGAAAAGGGAGAGATCGAGAAGCTCCGCCAGGTGCGCCACATCAGCGATCTCGCCCAGATCGCGTATGTCCGCCAGAAGGAGCAACTGGGCCTTGGTCACGCGGTCCTCATGGCCAAGGACCTGATCGGCCACGAGCCGTTTGCCGTGCTGCTGCCGGACGACGTCGTGATCGCCGATCGGCCCGCGATCGGTCAGCTGATCCACATCTACCAGCAGACACACGGATCCGTCCTCGCCGTGGCGGAAGTCCCGCCCGAGGAGACATCCCGCTACGGGATCGTCGGTACGACGCCACCCGAGGGCGCCCGGGACCCGCGCCTGCACCTGATGACCCGCGTCGTGGAGAAGCCGGCGGCCGGGACCGCTCCATCCAACCTCGCGATCATCGGTCGCTACGTCCTGACGCCCAAGATCTTCGAGAAGCTGGAGCAGACCCAGCGTGGCTCAGGCGGGGAGATCCAGCTCACCGATGCGATCGAGGCGCTCATGGTGGAGCAGTCCGTGTACGCGTACGAATTCGAGGGCATCCGCTACGACGCGGGTACCACGATGGGCTGGCTGAAGGCGACCATTGAGCTCGCCCTCGCCCGGCCCGAGCTTGGCGAGGAGCTGCGCGCTCACCTTCGGAGCCTCGAGCCCTAGCACCGGTCGTCACCGTCGCGGACGGCGCGCCGTCGTACGCTACGATCCGCGCGGTCAATCGCGGCGCACGATCGCGGAGCAGGATCGCGGCGAGCGACGCAGTTCGGAGGAACTCTTGGCGGACATCGGCACCATCCTCGGCGGCCGATATCGACTCATCGAGCTGCTCGGGCAGGGCGGGATGGCGACGATCTATCGCGCCCGCGATGCGCAGCTCGAGCGCGATGTGGCCGCCAAGCTGCTCCGCCCCGAGTACGGCAAGGACCCCGACTTCTTCGCCCGGTTCCGCCAGGAGGCGCAATCGGCGGCCTCGCTCAATCACCCCGGCGTCGTCGCGGTCTACGACTACGGCACGGACAAGGCGGGTCCCTACATCATCATGGAGCTGGTCGACGGCGAGGACCTCGGCTCGATCGTGCGGCGGAGCGGCGCCCTGCCCCCGCGCCAGGCGGCCCGCCTGACCTCGCAGATCGCCCGCGCCGTCGCCGCCGCCCACGCCAGCGGGTTCGTCCATCGCGACATCAAGCCCAGCAACGCGCTTGTCACCCGGGAGGGCCGGGTCAAGGTCACGGACTTCGGGATCGCGCGCGCCCTGGCTGAGGCCACGCTCACCCTGCCGGGGACGACGCTCGGCTCCGTGCACTACTTCAGTCCGGAGCAGGCGCGGGGCGAGATTGCCACGCCCGCGTCGGACATCTACAGCCTCGGCATCGTCCTGTACGAGTTGCTCACCGGCCGTCGCCCGTGGGAAGGCGATTCTGCGGCGGCGATCGCGACCGCCCGGCTGACGGGCCCGGTCCCGAACCCGTCGTCCGTCCGGGCCGGGATCCCGCCGATTCTCGAGGCAATCACCAGGAAGGCGATGGCCACGAGCCCGGACGATCGGTTTGCTTCGGCAGAGGCGATGGCCGACGCCCTCGACAGGTTCCTCGCCGAGCACCCGGCCGGGACGGTCGGCGCGGCCGCCGACCCCGGGGCTGCCGGCAGCACTGCCGCGGTGGGCACTGCCGCCGCGGGCGGCTCGACGAAGGGACCAGCCGCCGGCCCCCCGCCACCAGCGCCGAGCGCCTCGACCACCGACGCGACGCTCGCGGGCACGGCCCAACCGAATCCCGGCGCCCGGATCCCGTACGCGCCGGATGCCTACGCTGACATCGAAGATCGACCGCGCCCGAGGCCCGTCGGAGCGGGCCGCCGCTATCCCGACGAGGAACCCGACGGTCCGGACCGCGACGACGGTGGCACGAGCCCGTGGCTCTGGGTGTCCGGGCTGCTGGCGATCGTGATCCTCGGTCTCGCCGCCTTCCTGCTGTTCCGCCTCCTCAACACCGCGCCGACCGTGGGGCCGCAGCAGGTCACGGTGCCCAATCTCGTCGGCATGACCTATGAGGCGGCCCAGACCGCGGCCGAGGACGCCAAGCTGAAGGTCTCACGGGCAGCATTCGAGCCCAGCGACCAGCCCGACGGGACCGTCCTGGCGCAGGATCCGGCCGAGGGCTCCTCGATCGACGAGGGCAGCACGATCAAGCTGACCCTGGCGCTCGGCACGCAGACGGCCGCCGTTCCCGACCTCCGGGGCAGGGTTGAGTCGGAGGCCGTCAACCTGATCGCGGCCGCGGAGTTGACGATTGGGGCACGGACCGAAGCGTTCGACGCCTTCATTCCGATTGGATCCGTCATCAGCCAGGATCCCGGACCCGGCGTCCTCGTCACCCAGGGCCTGGCCGTCAACTACGTCGTGTCCACGGGCCCCGAACCCTCGCCCTCGTCCTCACCGTCGCTGGAACCCTCACCTTCCCCGACCCCATCGCCAACCCCTGATATCACGCCAGGGCCAACGCCCGCGCCAACGCCCGTGCCAACGCCCACCCCGATCGCGGTGGGCAACTACGTGTGCCTGACCGTCGGCGCGGCGAAGACGCAGATCGGCCTCGATGGGTTCAACATCGGAGCCACGTTCCCGGTCAACCCGGACAACGCATGGTTCGTCGCCGACCAGAATCCGTCGGCCGCAACGATGGCCCCGCCGGACTCTGCGATCAGCTTCACTGCCGTGGAGTTGAAGCCCGGGTCCTGCCCGTAGCCGCGCTGGTCAGAGATCGCGGTCGGCGAACAGGGTGAACTCGATCCGCCCGGGCGTAGTTCGTATCGGGCGGGTCAGGCATCGAACTGGTCGGCGGCGGTGCCGAGGCGACAGTCTGGGCCTGATCGCGCGACAGCGATACGGGGATGAAGTCCCGGAGGCGGACGGGGTCCGGACGCGCCAGCGCGCCAGCGGTCTCGGCTGGGGTCACCTCGATGGGCCGGGTCGGGCCCGCCTCCCAGCATCCTCGGAGCTCGCTCCCGGCCAGCGGCAGGCGCTTCCGATCAAGCCCGCAATAGCCAAGCTGCGCCGCGACGCTGCGCCGGAAGTGTCGACAGGTCGAACAGGTGGTCGAAGATCGGTGACAGACCCAGCAGCGGGCCGTCTCCGCCTGGGGAGTGCCGCAGTGGGGGCACCGCCACATCGACATGGGCGCATGGTAGCTGCGATGGGCGGCGCCGTCGACTCATTTCGGCGCGGCGCCCAGCCGGGGCTCGGTCGAGGCTCAGCCACGACTCTGCCCGAACCCGTCAGGGGACGATGGTGATCGTCTTCTGCGCCGACGTGGACCCGAAGTCGGTCGTGGCCACGAGGACCGTCGCGAGACCTGCACCCTCCGTGACGCCGGCGGGCAGCGTGGTCGTGAAGGTCGCTCGTCCGTCACTGCCCGAGACTGCGTCCTTGGCGATCGGCGGGATCCCCGGCACCGTCAGCGTGAACGTGAGTGTGGCGCCGCTCACGGGCTGGCCGTCCGGGTCCAGCACGAGGACGCCCAGCTGCAGCGAGACGGGCAATGAGCTGATGGTGATCCGGGAGGCCGAGGCCGACAGCGCGGAGGTGAGCTCACCGTTCCCACGGACCACGGCGAGGCTCAGTTGTCCGATGTTCCCGGCCGGGTCAGTCCCGCTGAGCGTGACGGTATTCGGGCCGGGCTTCAGGAGGATCTCGAGCGCAAAGGTCCCATCGGAGCCGGCCTGGCCCGAGATCGACGTCCCGGTCTCGGGGTTCTGGAGCAGCAGCGTCGTTCGGGGCTGGGTGGTGCCCTGGAGGGTCACCGACCCGTGGTTGATCGTTTCGCCGTCCTGCGGGGACGTGAGCACGAACTCCGGCGGCTCCGTGTCCATGATGAAGGTCACGATGGGTGACGCCTCCGACTCGACCTCGTTCTCCACGATCGTGGCGTGGAAGTCGTTGCGGCCGGGCATGAGCTGAACCGGGACGATGAGCTTGATGGTCCCGCCCATCGGGACCTCCGCGACGGGCGTCGGCTCCTGGCCCTCGAGGGCCAGGTAGATCCGGACCCGTGCTGCCGGATTGCCGACCATGACCTCGGGAACCGTGACCTGGAGGTCGGCGCCTGCCTGGTTCGTGTACGGCTCGGTCGGTGACTGGATCACGGGGGCATCCGCCACGATCAGGGGTGTCGACGACGGCTGCGGGGTCTCCGTGATCTGGTCGACAAAGCCGGACAGCGACGACCCGAGCGCCCCGACCAGCTTTCCGAGGCCGCCCGTGGCGGTCACGAACACGACGCCCCCGAGGGCGGCCAGCGCAACGATGAGCAGCAGTCGCGCCGGGAGCGGGAGGCCGCGCCGACGCCGCTCGAGGCCGCGAGCCTTCTTCAGGCGGTAGGCGTCGGGTGCAGGCACGCGGACGCGTTGGGGCGTGGGGCGGCCCGTGCTCGGGGGACGGGGCCGAACATGGGACGAACGGCTACCGCGGCGGGTCGGCATCGGTGCGTATGGTCGCACGGATCGGACCCGGGCCCGGCGTCAGGGCTGCGCTGCGGTGTACGCTGGTGCGGTCCGTGTCGGAAGGCCCGGCCTGAGAGCCCGCTGGAGGACCGCTTGGAGGAACGCGATTCGCGCTCGGGACGCCCGACCGGTCTCGACGCGCGCTCGGGACGCCCGACCCAGCGGTCCGATGGACGGCCCGCCTTCGGCCTCGGCCCGATTGCCCGCGTGCCGACCGTAGCGGCCCTCGCCGGACCCGGCATGGCCATGGGTCCGGGGCGAACGAGCGACCCCTCGGCCGGCGCGGGACGCACTGGCGCGGCACCTGGCGCCGGACAGACTGGCGCGGGACGGACTGGCGCCGGACGGACTGGCGCCGGACGGATTGGCGCGGGCCGGACTGGAGCCACGCAGCGGCCGCTTGCCGACTTCGCCCGTGCTCGGGCCTTCGGCCTGCCGAACCTCCGACGAAACGTCTGTTCGCACTTCTACCTGACCGGCCAGCGTGGAGCGATCCCGATCCACGCCCCCCACCTCCTGAAGGCGCTCGTCCGGCAGGACGCAACGACCTCGCGCTGCCAGCTGCGCGGCGGCGTCCATCTGGAGGGGGGGTACGTCAACGACGTCTGCCTGTCGCCGCGCTTCAACCAGTGCGTCTTCTACGAGGAAGACCTCTCCGCCCATTGATGCCCGTCGGCAGTGACTACCACCAGGCGGTCCGCGCCCTCGAAGCCCGCGGGCGCTTCGGTGTCCGGCTGGGCCTGGGGCGGACACGCGCCCTGCTACGCGAGCTTGGCGACCCGCAGCTGACGTTCCGCGGTGCCCTGGTCGCCGGGACGAACGGCAAGGGCAGTGTGCTGGCCCTGGCCGGGAGCGCGCTTCGGGCCGCGGGCATCCGCGCCGGCGAGACGCCAAAGCCCCACCTCGTTTCGTACCGCGAGCGGCTGACCATCGGCGGCGAGCTGATCGAGCCGGCGGCCTTCGCTCGACTCGTCCGGGAGGTGCTCCCGGCCGCGGATCGGGTGGCCCGCCGCCACGGACAACCGACCGAGTTCGAGCTCCTGACCGCGCTGATCTTCCGCTGGTTCGCCGAATCCAGTGTCGGCGTTGCGCTCGTGGAGGTGGGTCTCGGCGGGCGTCTCGACGCCACGCATGCCTGGGACGGCGGTGTCGCTGTGATCACGAACGTCGCCCTCGACCACATGGCCTACCTCGGCGACACGATCGAACAGATTGCGCGGGAGAAGGCCGCGATCATCGAACGGGGCGATGCCGCGGTGACGGGCGCCCACGGCGCGGCCCTCGACGTGATCCGCCGTCGCGCACGGCGTCTCACCGTTCCCCTCCGCGAAGTCGCGCCGCCGCGCCTGCTCGCCTTGGATCGCGATGGTCTCGAGGTGGAACTGCCGGTACTCGGCCCCACGCGGATCGCGCTGCGCGGTCGCCACCAGGCGGCGAACGTCGCGGTGGCCGACGCGACGCTGGATGCCCTCGCCGCGGCCGGGATCGCAGACGTTGATCCGGAGGCCCGGCGGCGCGGCTACGCGGATGCCACGTGGCCGGGTCGCCTCGAGCTGGTCCGAGCCAGCGACCGCGACGTCCTGCTCGACGGCGCGCACAACCCCGCGGCGTCGGCGGTGCTGGCCACCGCATTGGACGATCTGCGGCCGACGCTGACCGGCGGCGATACGCCGACCCCGCCGCCGCTCACGCTGGTCGTGGGGATCATGGCCGACAAGGACGTCGACGGCGTGATCACGGCACTTCTCGGCGCCGATGCCGTCCGCGGCTCCAGCGTCATCTGCACGTCGGTGGGGGTGGCCCGGGCCCTTCCCGCTGCTGACCTTGCAGCTCGCTGGCGGGTACTCGCGCCCGCCCTCCAGGTCAGTGCCATCGATGATCCGGGCGCCGCACTCGATGCGGCCCTGTCGACGGCAGCGGGTCCGATCGTCGTTGCCGGGTCGCTGTACCTTGTCGGCGACGCGCGACGCCGGCTTGTCGATGATCCCCGTCTGCGTGATCCCGAGGACTCGCCCGCATGACCGCTCCGGATCGTGACCGCCGCCCCATCCCCGAGGACGGGACGGTACTGGCATCCCGAGCAGACATCGGTGGTGGGCTGCCGATGGGCCTGGGCCGCACGCGAATCGGCTCGCGCACCTTCGTCTGGGGCACGCGGACGTACGTCATGGGCATCCTTAACGCGACCCCGGATTCGTTCTCCGGCGACGGCTTCCTTGCCGGCCGGGGCGGCGGCTCGGCGGACGCGTCGGCGGACGACCCGGCGGCCGCGCCCACAGCCTCAGCCGTGACGCTGGCGATCGCGATGGCCGAGGCGGGCGCGGATCTGCTCGACATCGGCGGCGAGTCCACTCGGCCCGGCCACACCGCCGTCGACGAGGCCGAGGAGCTGGTCCGCGTCATCCCCGCCATCCGGGCCATTCGTGCCGCGCTGCCGGACATGCCGCTGTCCGTGGACACGACCAAGCCCGCCGTCGCGCTGGCCGCGCTGGAAGCCGGTGCGGACCTCGTCAACGACGTGTGGGGCGTGAGCCCCGATGACACCATGGCGCGCATCGCCGCCGAGCGCCACGTGCCGATCGTCCTCATGCACAACCGAGCCGAGGCGCGCTACACGACGCTGATCCCGGAGATCGTGGCCGATCTGCAACGGGCCGTGGAACGGGCGCTTCACGCGGGGGTGAGCTGGGAGGACATCATCATTGACCCGGGTTTCGGGTTCGGGAAGACCGCCGAGCACAATCTCGCGGTGCTGCGTGAACTCCCGAGTCTCGCGATCCTCGGCCGGCCGATCCTGCTCGGGACGTCGCGCAAGTCGACCCTCGGCCGTGTCCTCGACCTGCCCGTGGATCAGCGCCTCGAGGCGACGCTCGCAACAACGGCGCTGGCGATCGCGGCGGGCGTCGACATCATTCGCGTCCACGACGTGCGCGAGAACTGCCGCGCCGCTCGCATGGCCGACGCGGTTGTCCGCGGCACCTGGCCGGAGGAGGGCGCCTGATGCCCGATCGCATCGTCCTCGCCGACATGGTCTTCCAGGCGCGTCACGGCGTCCACGAGCGTGAAAAGGAGACCGCCCAACGCTTCGAGGTGGACGTCGAGCTCTTCGTCGACCTCCAGCCCGCCGGGCTCGAGGACGATCTCGAACGGACGCTCGACTATGGGCGGGTCTACGAGACCGTACGGACGATCGTCGAATCGACGACCTTCAACCTCATCGAGGCGCTGGCCGAGGCGATCGCCCACGAACTGCTCACCGACTTCCCGGCCCTCGAGGAGGTCGAGGTCCGCGTGCGCAAGCCGCACGTGCTGCTCGGCGGCCCGCTGGCCTATGCCGGAGTCCAGGTCCGCCGACGCCGCTCGTCGTAGCGGCCGCTCGTCGTTGCGATCGATCGTCGGTTCGACCGCGACCTACAGGCCGGCGGGGCGTGTTCCGAGCGTGACCGGGAGCGTCATCGTCGATGACCCGCGGACGATCGTGAGGTCCACCGCCTGCCCCGGGGCGAAGCCGGCCAGGACGAGATCCAGTGGATGCTCCGCGTCGATATCGCGCCCATCGACCGCGACAATGATGTCGCCCTCTCGGACACCGGCCTTCTCGGCGGGTCCACCCGACACGACGGCGTCGAGTGTCTCCCCGGTGCCGTTCCTGGCCCGGCTCACGAGCGCCCCATGGTCGAGGGGGAGGTTGCCCTCCGCCTGGAGCTGGGGCGTGATCGTCTCGTAGCGGACGCCGATGTAGGGCCGGGACAGCTCCCGGCCGGCCAGCGCCTGCTGCATGATCGGGCGGGCGAGGTCAATCGGGATCGCGAACCCGATCCCGTTGGAGTCGGTGGCGACCGCCGTGTTGACGCCGATGACGTCGCCGATCGCGTCGAGCAGCGGACCGCCGCTGTTGCCGGGGTTGATCGCCGCGTCGGTCTGGATGAGGTTGTTCAGACGGTCGCCGCTCTGAACGGTGACCGAGCGGCCGGTCGCGGAGATGATCCCGGATGTCACCGAATTCGAGTACGTCCCGAGCGGGCTTCCGATAGCGATCGCGAGCTGGCCCACTTGCAGGTCTGCCGACGACCCGATCGCCGCGGCCGTCAGCCCGGATGCCTCGATCTTCACGATCGCGAGGTCGGTCAGCGTGTCGATGCCGTACACGCTGCCCTGGTACTGGTGTCCGTCCTTCACTTCGACGGTGACCGAGTCGGCCGTCTGGCCGCTGCCAGCGGTGACCACGTGCCGGTTGGTCAGGATCCAGCCCCGCTCATCGAAGATGATGCCCGACCCCACGCCCTGCTCCGGGATCGATCCCCCGAATTGGTCTGTCGTCGTCCCTGAGACGAGGATCCGAACGACGGCCGGGCCGGTCTTCGCAGCCGCGTCAATGACCGCGGACGACTCGTTGATGGTAATTGGGAGCCGGCCGCCGACCGTCGTCGCGGGCGTTCCGGCCAGCGCCGGGTCGGTGCCATCGAGGGCGCCGCTGACCTTGAGGGCGAGAATCGTCCCGCCGCTGGCGAGTACCGCGGACAGGACAGACGCGGCCAGGATGGCGCCGAAACCGGTTCGCCGCGGCGGATGCCCGGAGATGAACACCGTCGTCGGCGCATCGGCCGGCGCTGGGCCCACGGGCATCGGGTCGATCGGCTGCTCCATCGGGTCGTTGGATGTGGTCATGCGGCAGACTCGCTTGCAGGTTCGGGGAGTGGATGCGACCCGTGCTGCGGGAGCATCCTGAGATGGTAGGCGCAGCTATCCTGCCGCGTCCGGGTTCACCTTCAGGCCGGCGGACGATGAAGTTTCCGTCACGAAGGGCTCGGCGCCGGCGAGATCGCCATGAGCTGCTCCATCCACGTGTCGAGGGTCGCGGGGCAGGACCACCGTGAACGTGGACCCGACGTTCAACTGGCTCTCGACGCTGACGGTGCCACCGTGCATCTCCACGATGCTGCGGACGATTGCCAGGCCCAGGCCGCTCCCGCTCCCGCGTGCCTCGCTGGCGCCCGTCCCCCGGTAGAACCGTTCGAAGATGCGGGGCAGTTCCTCGGGGCCGATCCCGACACCGGTGTCCGTGACGACGATCTTGACGCCGTTCTCGATGGGGGCGACCGCAACACCGATGTGTCCGCCGCGCGGCGTGAACTTGATCGCGTTGCCGACCAGGTTCGAGACGACCTGGCCGACCCGCACCGGGTCGTGTCGGATCCGGAGCGGATGCTCGGGGAGATGCACGGCCAGGTCGACGCCACGACGTCGGGCGGCCGCGTCGGCCTGTTCGACCGCCTGCTCGACGGTCGCCCGGACGTCATCGGGCCGGAGATCCAGGAGGACGAGGCCGGAGTCGAGCTTCGACAGCTCCAGCAGGTTCTGGGCCAGCCAGTCCAGGCGTTCCAGCTGGACACCACTGGCCTCGATGAACTCGGCCCGTGCCGTCGGGTCCTCGCCGGCCCGCTCGCGCAGGAGCTCGTTGAAGGTCCGGAGCGCCGCAATCGGGGTCCGCAGCTCGTGCGACACATCGGCCAGGAAGTCACGGCCGCGGTCCCGGTCGTGGCGGATGATCTCGACGCTCTCCTGGACCTGGTCGGCCATCGTGTTGAACTGGACGGCCAGCTCCAGGAACTCGCGTGAGCCCCACTGGGCGGGATCGTCCGGGACCCGCCGCGCCAGATCTCCCTCCGCGAGGCCCCGGCTCGCTTCCGTCAGCCGGCGAAGCGGAACGGTGATCCGACTGGCCATGGCGGCTCCGGCAGCGATGGAGATCGCGAGCGCGAGGATGCCGATGACGGCCAGCAAGCCGGTTGTCGTTGCAAGAGCCGTCGCCCGGTATGTGAACGGGTTGGACAGCGTGACCTCGACCACGTACGGCACGAACGTGCCGGTCACCGTGTAGTAGATGGTGTCGCTGGTGATCGGCTCACGCGTCTGGCCCACCGGCGCGGCGGCCTCGAGGAGGGCGGTGAACTCGCCATTGGAGGCGGGCGTGAACTGGCGATTCACGATGATCCCGAGCCGGATCCGGACATCCGCCTTGCCCAGCCGGTCGGCCAGGATCCGCTCCTGCGTGCTCCGGGTGAGCTGGACCACGACCCCCGGATCGACGACGTTGTCCAGGCTCACCACCGGCCGGATGGTGCTCGCGCTCTCGGCGACCAGGGTGACGTACTGGGCCACGCCCAGGGATCGGGCGGTCAGGTCCTCGCGCTGCTGCTGGTCGAAATAGTCGCCCAGCCGATTCAGCACGCCGACCGTGACGAGACTCAGGGTGAGGGCAAGGATCGCCACAAACGCGAGCGTCAGGCGACCCTGAAACGTGTGCGGGACGAACCGGTTCAGGCCGCCGCCGTTCGGCATGTCAGCGATCGACGAAGGCGTAGCCGACACCCCGGATGGTCAGGACGAAGACCGGATGGGTCGGGTCGTCCTCGATCTTGTCGCGGAGGTGGCTGACGTGGACGTTGATCGTCTTCTCGTCCTGGTCCAGCGCTTCGTAGTCGCGCAGGAGTTCGAGCAGCTCGCCGCGGGTGTACACCCGGCCGGGCCGGCTGGCCAGGTGGCGGAGGATCTCGAACTCCGTGGGCGTCAGGCTGATCCGGCGAGCACCGCGCTGGACCCGCCGGCGCTCGAGATCGATGACGAGATCGTCGTGGCGGATGACGCGCCCACCGCTCGCGTCCGCGAGATCGCCGTAGGCGCGTCGAAGGAGGGCCTTGACCCGGCTCAGCAGCTCCCGCAGCCCGAACGGCTTCGTCACGTAGTCGTCCGCGCCCAGCTCCAGGCCGATGACCTTGTCGACCTCGTCATCCCGGGCGGTGAGCATGAGGACCGGGGATCTCGACCCGGCCGCCCGGAGGCGCCGGAGGACCTCGAAGCCGTCGATGCCCGGCAGGCGGACGTCGAGGATCACGAGATCCGGAGCCTGCCCGACCGCGAGCTCGAGGCCCTCCTCGCCGGACCGGGCGAGCGCCACCGTATAGCCCTCCTGCTGGAGCGCGTACTCGATCCCGCGGGCGACTGCGTGCTCGTCTTCGACGATCAGGATGGTGCTCGACATCGGCGCGATCCTACACCGGGCCCCCCGTGCGGGCCGCAACCGGGTCCTCGTGGTACCGTGACGCATCCACGATCAGAGGTATCGCCCCCCCATGTCCACAGCCCGACCCTCCCTCGCCGCCACGCACCGCGACGTCACCGGCAAGGCCGTCAACCACCTCCGCAGGGCAGGCCAGCTCCCCGCGGTCGTCTTCGGCAACGGCGTCGAGTCGGCCAACGTCTCCGTTGACGCCCACGCGTTCGAGGTGCTGCGCCGCAAGACGAGCGCCAATGCTCTCGTGGATCTGTCGATCGACGGCAAGAAGTCGCGTCCGGTCCTCGTGCACGGCGTCCAGCTCCACGTGGTCACCCGGCGACCCCTCCACGCGGACCTGTTCCTGGTCCGGATGACCGAAGAGATGACCGTGGATGTGCCGCTTGTCGCGACCGGTGAGTCGGAGGCCGTCAAGCTCCACGGCGGCACGCTGCTCCATCCGATCGAGCACGTCCGTGTCAAGGCGCTGCCGGACCATCTGCCGCAGTCGCTCGCCTACGACATCACGGGTCTCGCCACGTTCGACGACGTGGTGCGCCTCCGCGACGTCACGATCCCGGGCGATGTCACGCTGTTGACCGATCCCGAAGAGATCATCGCGCGGGTCGCCCCGCCGCGGGTCGAGGAGGAGATTGCCCCGGTCGCCGAGCTCGGTCTCGAGGAGGGCGCCGAAGGTGCCGAGGGCGCCGCGGCCGCGGAGACCGCCCCGAGCGCAGGGGCTGGCGCCGGTTCGTCCGAGGCTGGCGCCGGCTCGTCCGAGGGCTGACCAGCCTCAGCCGAACGCCCGGCCCGTCACGTAGACGACCGGCAGCCGAAGCCTGAGCTCCTCCGGACGGAGCTCGCCGAGACGCTCCAGGAGCCGGCGACGTAGCGCGCGGCGCTCCCCATGCGCGAGTTCGTCGAACAGGGTTTCCTCGGAGAAGTGCTCGATGAAGTCGACGTAGCCGCGCGCCGTCCAGCGGTGGGCGAGGACATCCGCGCGGGCACGCACATCGCGGAAGCCCGCCCGCCGGAGTCCGTCAGCTGCCGCGCGTGCGCTCGCCGCGTCCCCGGAGTGCGAATCCGGCTCGGGCGGATCGAAGCCGAACTCATCGAGGACCTCGTCGAGGACCCGGTCCGGCGGGTCGATGTCACCGTCCTCGCGCAGCCACGTGACGTAACCGAACGGCGCCCCCGGCCGAAGCACGCGCCGCGCCTCGCGGAGCGCCGCGGCGCGGTTGTGCACGAGCTGAAGCACGAAGGACGACATCCCGAGATCGAACGTCGCGTCGGGGAAGGGCAGCCGGTCGGCGAACGCGACGGCGGTGGAGAAGCGCGGTCCCACGCTCTCCGGGAGGCGCCGTTCGGCCTCCCCGATCGCCCAGCGGACCATTTCCGACGATGCGTCGATGCCCGTCACACGCGCGGATGGCCAGCGCTGGAGCGCCTCGATGGCCAGGGCTCCCGTGCCCGTCCCGACGTCGAGCAGATGCGGCGTGCCGGCCGGCAGGAGTGGGCCCAGGTCGTCGAGCAATCGGATCGCAGCCGGCCGGATGACCGGCGCCCAGTGAGCAGCGTACCCCTCGGCAATCCGATCGTAGCGTGCGGACTGGTCCTCACTCATCCACACATCGTACGCGGCGCGAGGGGGTGATTCGGCCCTTCCGACAAGGCCTGACGGCCGATGACGTAGCGCGCGCGGTGAGAGAACCTGATCGTGCGCGAGGCGGCCTCGGTCGGCCCGTCGCAAGCGAAAGGAGAAGCCGTCATGAAGAAGATCCTTGTTGCCTACGATGGCGGTGAGCCCGCCCAGCGCGCGTTGAACACCGCCGCCGAACTGGCCCGCCTCACGGGTGCCAGCATTGCCGTTGTAAGCGTCGTCCCGACCCGCCCGGGGCGGTTTCCCATCGAGCCCTGGGACGATGCGAGTCTGCACGCCCAGGAGCTCATCGAGGCGCGGCGGATGCTGCGCGACAAGGGCATCGAGGCCGAACTGATCGAGCCGGCCGGCGATCCGGCGGTCACGATCGAGCGTGTGGCCGAGGATGGCGGGTTCGACACGGTCGTCGTCGGGTCCCGCAGCCTGAACCTGATGAGCCGGGTGCTCCAGGGGAGCGTCTCCGAGCACGTTGCGACGCACGCAAAGGCGACTGTCGTCATTGCCCGCTGACCCCATGACACGGCCGGGCCAGGATTAGTCCGGGCCCGGCCGTTCTTCCTGGGGCTGACGCGGCGGGCGCATGGCTCGCCACATACACTCGGACCGTGATCTTCGAACGTTTGCCGTTCGCGCCGCCCGTGGAGCCGATGCTGGCGAAGGCCTCGGACGGGCTTCCGGAGGGCGACGGCTGGTTGTACGAACCGAAGTGGGACGGCTTCCGCGCCATTGTCTTTCGGGACGGCAACGAGATGCTGATCCAGTCGCGGGATCTGAAGCCACTGGATCGCTATTTCCCGGAACTTGGCGGGCCGCTCTGTGCGGCGTTGCCCGATCGCTGCGTCGTCGATGGTGAGGTCGTGATCTCGCGCGACGGTGCGCTCGACTTCGAGGCGCTTCTGTTGCGGATACACCCCGCGGCATCGCGCGTGAAGATGCTCGCCGAGGGGTCGCCCGCCTCCTTCGTGGCCTGGGACCTGCTGGCGCTCGGCGACGAGGATCTGCGCGCCGTGCCGCAGGGCGAGCGTCGGGTGCGCCTCGAGGCGGCGCTCGCGGATGCCGCGCCGCCCGTCCACCTCACGCCGGCAACGCGGGATCGGGCGCTGGCGGCCGAGTGGTTCGAGCGGTTCGAGGGCGCCGGCCTCGACGGCGTGGTCGCGAAACGCCTCGACGCGTCGTACCAGCCGGGCAAGCGTGCGATGCTGAAGATCAAGCACCAGCGCACGGCGGACTGCGTGGTGGCCGGCTTCCGATGGCACAAGAACGGGCCGGGAACACACGTGGGCTCGCTGCTCCTCGGGCTGTTCGATGACGAGGGCACGCTCCATCACGTCGGGATCACGTCGTCGTTCACCTGGGACCGGCGTGCCTCGCTCCTCGACGAACTCCAGCCGCTCCGGGACGGGGCACTCGACGAGCATCCGTGGAGGGAGTGGGCCCAGTGGGCGGGATACGGCGGCGCCGACGCGTCCGGGCAGCGGTTGCCCGGCGCAACCTCGCGCTGGAACCGCGGCAAGGACCTGTCATGGGAGCCGCTCAGGACCGAGCGAGTGGTCGAGGTTGCCTACGATCATCTCCAGGGTTCGCGATTTCGGCATGCCACGACCTTCAAGCGCTGGCGTCCGGACAAGCCGCCGGCCGAATGTACATACGACCAGTTGGAGGAGACCGCGGCCTTCGAGATCGCTCGAATCTTCGGCGCCTCGTAGCCCGCGCAACAGGAGGACGTTCTCGGCGTCAGGTTGGTGGAGACGCAATGAGAGCGCAGACCGACCATCTCGACCTTCGCCGCCTCGCGATCCCGTCGTTCATCGTGGTCGTCGCCGTCTTCGCCGGCCTGCGCCTCCTGGGCGTCGACCCGTGGGCGATGCCGGCGTACGACCTGTACGCGTACTGGACGACCCGCGACGGGCTGGCCTACGCAGCGGCGCTTCAGGGCAACACCGGCGCCTACCTGTATTCGCCGGCCTTCGCCCAACTGATCGCCCCGCTCACCGCCCTCTCGTGGCCGGTCTTCGCGGGTCTGTGGACGGCCCTGGTCGCGGCACCGCTCGCCTGGCTTGCCGGCCGATACGCGGTTCTTGTCGTCCTCCTCCCGCCGGTATTCTTGAGCGTTGCACTCGGCCAGCTGGACCTGCTGTTTGCGCTCGTTGCCGTCATCGGGCTGCGCTGGCCCGCGGTCTGGGCCTTCCCGATCCTCACCAAGATCACACCGGGGGTCGGCCTCGTCTGGTTTCTGGTTCGAGGTGAGTGGCGGTCGCTCTGGATCGCCCTCGGCGCGACACTCGCGATCGTGGCGCTCTCCGCGCTTATCGACTCCCGTGGTTGGGCAGACTGGCTGGCAATGCTTCTTCGCATGGAGTTTCCGAAGCTGGGCGGCGGCCTGTGGTTCCTGCCGCTCCCCCTCGGTTTTCGGCTGTTCGTCGCGGCCGCGCTAATCGCCTGGGGGGCCGCGACCGACCGTCGCTGGGTGCTCCCGGTCGGCGTCTGCCTGTCGCTCCCGACGGTCTGGCTGAACTCACCGACGATCCTCGTCGCGGTGCTGCCGCTGGTTGCGGCCGGTGCTCGGACCCCGGCAGCCGCTTGGCTGCCAGCTGCCCTGCCTCCCACAATGCTGGTCAAACGGCGCCGTCAGCTCGAGACCCTGCTGCGGCGCGTGGCCGCAATGGGTGCTACGTCCCGGGGTGCCTGATGCCCAGTTCCCGCGCGCGCCGTGCTCGCTCTCCACGCGATGCCCCTCGCGGTCATACGAACGCCGCGGGTGCCATCGGTCAGCCAGATCCACGCCTTCGTATTACCCCGACAGGCATCTCAGCAGGAGGTCGCCCGCGGAGCCCGAAACCGGTCATACGAAGCCGCCAGTCAGGCACTTTCTGACCGTCGGCGAGGCGCCCGCGCCGCCTGTCCGGCACGATCCGGCCATTCGTATCCGGCCCACGGGTCGTAGTCGGGATCCAGGGCCTCCTGTGGTGGTCGGGCCGGCTCTGGAACGTGGATGAGGTTGACTCGGACCCGATACCAGAGCGAGGACCGGCCTCGCATCCCATCGACCAGCACGTCGGCGGGCTCCAGCGCCCCGGCCGCCGCCGGCCAGCGCTCCTTCCAACGCTCCAGGCCGGCCAGAGCCGCTTCCTTTGACTTCGCGCGTGAGATCTCGATCACCGGGACCGACGACTTTCGCCGACCGGTGGGCGTCGGCGTGGTCACGGGGCCGGCGCCTTTCGATGCGGTGCGTCGCTCCAGTTCAGCGCCGAATCGCTTCTCCATTGCTGCTCTCGACTTCTGGCGCTGTGCCTCGGCGTCCGGCGAGTCGTAGTCGGCGGCCGCGCGCCGCTGTCGGGACGGCTGGACGCGCGGGGGTTCGCCCTCCTGCTTGCGGTAGTTCGGTGGCCACGGCGCGTCGCCCAGGCCCGTTGCCTCGTCCCGCCGCGTGAGTTCGAGCAGCGCTTCGAGGGATCCAGCGGCATCGTCGATGCCGGCACCCGGATCACCTATCGCCGCGAATCGCGCCGGGACGGTGTCAACCGTGAAGGCCTCGGCCTCGCAGGTCGGGAGCTCATCCCAGGTCAATGGTGTGGACACACGTGCATCGGGCAAAGGCCGAACGGAGTAGGCGGACGCGACGGTCCGATCCTTGGCGTTCTGGTTGTAGTCGAGGAACACGCCGTGGCGCTCCTCCTTCCACCACTTGGAGGTGGCGATCCCAGGCGCGCGTCGCTCCACATCTCGCGCCAGGGCAAGTGCGGCGCGGCGCACTTCCGGGTATCCCCACTTTCGCTCGATCCGGACGTTGATGTGAATGCCCCGGGAGCCGGAGGTCTTCGGCCAGCCGACCAGCCCGACGGCTTCGAGCGCCTCCTTGGTGACCATGGCGACATCCCGGATCTGCGCCCACTCGATGCCGGGAACGGGATCAAGGTCCACGCGGAGTTCGTCCGGATGGTCCGTATCGTCGGCCCGGACCGGGTGTGGGTTGAGATCGATGCAGCCGAGATTCACGATCCACGCGAGACCTGCGGCATCGTCCACGACGATCTCGTCGGCCGTCCGTCCCGACGGGAACGAGAGCGTCGCCACCCGCAGCCAGTCCGGCCGGTTGTCGGGAGCCCGCTTCTGGAAGAACGCCTCGGCCGCGGCCCCGTTGACGAACCGCTTCAACGCCATCGGGCGGCCTCGGACGCCGCGCAGCGCTCCGTCGGCCACGGCGAGGTAGTACCGGACGAGATCCAGCTTCGTGACCCCGGCCTCGGCGAAGAAGACCTTGGCAGGGTTCGTGATCGTGACTTCACGGCCTGCGATCACCAGGATTTCCGGCTCCGCCTTCATGGGAGAGAAGATACGCTCTCAACACTGGCGTTCCGTCGTGGCGATTCGTTGTCGCGTCCCGCGGCAGCGCCCGAGAGGAAGCCCGCGGCCGCAGCTGAACTGTGGACCCACGCGAGCGCCTGGCGCACTCGCACCGCCGGGCACGACCGACTCTCCTTGTGGTCCGCCTCACGGACGGCGATGCGGGAATTGGTCCACTCTTGGCGGGAGCGAGTTGCTGAGCCCGCCATCCGGGAGACTCACCTTGACCCCAACCCTGCCGATCCCCGAACTGCTGACCGTGTACGGTGCCGGCTGGTGCGGCGATTGCCACCGGACGACGCGCTTTCTCGACCGAGTCGGCGTGCCGTACTTGTATGTCGATCTGCAGGCGAATCCGGCCTCGCAGCTGCTCCTCGACGACGCCGGCTGCCGCGCGATCCCGGTGGTCGTGACCCCGCGCGGAACGGTCCTCATCGAACCGTCGGACCGGGAGCTTGCCGCTGTTATCGAAGCCGAGGCAGCGTGAGCGATGCGTCGGTCATGAACGCGACGGCAACCGTGCGCTCTCACGGTGGGTACGCAAACGGCCGGGCAGTAGACCCGCCCGACCGTCGGCGTTGGAGGAGGAAGCGTGGCCGGCTGTTCGGGCCGGCCTCACGAAGTGCGGATTCGCTGCTAGCCCGCGGCCCCGTTCGAGCTCGACCCGGATCCGTTGCCCCACGGACCATGTCCCTGGCCGTCCCAGGGCCCATGGCCGCCGCGGCCCGGCAGGTTGGCCGGGTCCACGGCCCGAACCGCGGTGGCTGTGAAGGAGCCGTCCGCACTCTCGGTCCCGACGGCCATGAGATGCATGTCGACCTTGATGTCACTGAGTGCCGCGTCTTCGTTCGTGCCGACCTGGTAGGTCGTGCCCGCGGTGACCTTGATCGTCGTGGTGGTGCCGTCAGGCCTCTCGACGGTGATCGTGGATCCGGTCACGGCGGTCACCTTGCCGCCCGCCCGTGGCAGGAGGACGTGGAGCTCGGTCACCTTGAAGGAGCCGTCGTCCAGCCGGGTCTGCCGGATCTGGACCTGATCGCCGACCTTGAGGTCGGTCAGCGCGATTGTCGCGCCCGCCTTCTCGAGGGTCGTGTCGCCGGCGATCGCGACGGTGCGCGTCCAGCCGTCCGCCGTCTTCAGGGAGACGTTCGATCCGGAGATCGCGGTGATATTGATGCCGCCGAAGCCGTGCATCCCGCCGAACCGGCCACCCATCGGGCCGCCCAACGGCCCGCCGAACGGGGCACCGGCGGGCAGGTCAATCCCTGCCGAGGTCGAACCCGTCGTGTTGGCGGCAATGGTGCCGCTCGGTGCGGCGGTCGCCGCCGCCGCGAGCAGGCCCACGGCCACGAGCGCTGCCGCCGCAGCCCCGAGGAGCCCGATCCTGGCAATCGGTGTCCGCTTCGTGGCCACAGCCACGGTCGGGGTCGTCTGTGACTCTGTCATTGATGTGATCTCCGTGTCCTGGATGCCTGCGCCACACCAGCCGGGTGGAGCGCCTGATGACGTCACCATGAGGGTCCTTCCTGAGGAGATCATGAGACGGACCGAAGGATGAGGCGGATCGACGGCCGCTCCGCTACCGTTCGGCGTCATGGATGTCGACACCGAACGGGTCGTTCTCGAGGCCGCCCTTGCGGGCCGTGGTGAGTACGAGCTCTTCGCCTGCGACCCCGCGCTCGCGGACACCGCGGCGTTCTGCGCCGCCTATGGCTTCGCACTGGAGGAGAGCGCGAACACGATCCTCGTCGTCGGAAAATCGAATCCGCCGGTCTATGCCGCGTGCGTCGTTCTCGCCACCCACCGCCTCGACGTCAATCGCGTCGTCAAGGAGAAGCTGGGGACCCGCAAGGCGTCGTTCGCCGCCCCCGACGAGACACGGGCGCTGACCGGCCACGAGATCGGCGGGGTGACGGCCTTTGGGCTCCCGGCCGGCCTGCCGCTCTGGGTGGACGCGGCGGTCATGCAGCGGAAGCGGATCGTGCTCGGTGGCGGGAGCCGATCCTGGAAGGTGCTCGCGCCGCCGTCGATCCTCCTGACGATCGCGAACGTCGAGGTCGTCGAGGGCCTGGCGAACCCTTTCCCACCGAGGGTCGAGTCTGTCGAGAACTGAGCGCCCGCATTCGCCGCCGCGATGGCGATCACTGATGTCGCGGGATCCACGCCGGTACGTCGTCGCAGTATTCGACCCAGGCGTCCTTGAACTGACCGGCTAGAGCCGCTTCCTCGCGCCGGGCGCGGACCACCAACACGGGCAGCAGAGCCACGAAGGCCAGCGTCGCCCAGGTCCGGTACAGCAGGAGCCCCCCGACCGCCACGAACATCAGCCCGACGTACATCGGGTGGCGCACGACGGCATAGGGCCCAGACGTCACCAGCCTCTGGCCGCGATACAGCCGCGCCCCGAGTGTCGACGAGACGTTGTACGCAGGTCCCAGGGCGGCCATGCACCTCAGGTAGAGGCCGAGGCCGAGAAACATCGCGAGGCCTCCCGCTCCCGCCGACAGACCCCGGGCCCACGGCCCGAGCGCGATCGGCAGGCGGCGCCACAGCATCACGCTCGCGCCAATGAAGCCGATCGTCGATGCTGAGAGCGCGACCGGCGTGCCCACCGCAGACCCAAGGCCTTGAATTGGAGTCGCGGGGCGCCGATGGCCGCGCTGGATACCGGCGAGTGCCGACCCAAGTGCGATGGCGGCGAGGATCGCACCCAGCCACTTGAGGACTCGCGCGGCCGCATCGATCGTCCGGCCTGCCGCGGCAGGGGGCATGCGGTGGTCAGGCATGGCGGGCCTGCTCTCCTGGCGCTGGGGCGTCACTCAGATCGTCGCCTTCACCCCGAAGAGGCGGCTGCCGAGGACCAGACCCGCGCGGGCCAGCCGTCGCTCCAGGCGGCCGCCGATCCACGAGCGCTCGAAGAGCACCTTGCCGGCGTGCCACATGCGCCCAGGCGCACGCAGGGCCAGCGTCGGGTCCGGCTCGCTGAAGAACTCGCCGACGGCGAACGCGGCGCGTCCCGCCCCGGCCTCGACCCAGCAGTAGCCGACGCCGTCGAAGGCATCGGCGGCCTGGTGGCCGGCGAACGTCGCGGCGATCCGGCGGGCGACGACGAGGCCCTCGCCATGGGCAAAGACTCCGGCCCGTGGCAGCGGCTTCCCGTTCGCGAGCGTGATCGTCGTTGCGTCTCCGATCGCGTGGACGCGTTCGTGGCGCGTTTCGAGGGTCGCACGGTCGACCGGGATCCAGCCGGTCGCGCCGGCAAGAGGGGACTCGCGGACCACGCCCGGGGCACGATGCGGCGGAACGCCGGCGAGGAGGTCGTACCCAACGCGGCTGCCGTCGGCGAGGACGACTTCACGGCTGCCGGGCTCGAAGCGCTCGACGCGGTTCCCCGGATGAAAGCGGATTCCCTTCGCCTCCAGGAGGCCGACCACGGACGCGCCCATCGCAGGACCTGCTACCGGCATCGGCGCCGGCTCCGGGCTGTAGACATCGATCTCCGAATTTCCGCGGATACCCCGGCTGCGCAACGCATCGTCGAGCAGCAGGGCCGCCTCGTACGGCGCGGCGGGGCACTTGTAGGGGAGGGCTGCAACCACAACGGCGACACGGCCGCCCCGGAACGTGTCGAGCGCCCGCGCGCAGGCCGCGGCCCCGTCCGGCGAGAAGAAGTCGAGCGCAGCGTCCTGGTAGCCGGGAACGGCGCCACGGTCGGGTTCTGCCCCGAGCGCCACCACGAGCGCGTCGCCCGTGAAGACCCCGGCCGTTGTCTCGACCCGTCGGGCGGACGGGTCGATCGCGTTGACCTCGGCCTCGACAAGTTCGACGCCCGGAACGAGGAGCTCGCGGAGTGGCCGCTCGATCTGGTCGCGCCGACGGCGGCCAACCATCAGCCAGAGGAGCGAGGGCTGGAACAAGTGCCGTCGCTCACGCTCGATGACGACGACCCGATCGGCCGGATCGAGCCGCCGGCGGAGCTCGTTGGCGGTGACGAGACCCCCGACGCCGCCGCCTAGGACGAGGACTGTCCGTGATGCCATCAGAACGTGATCACTTTCCCGGCCCAGATCGTCCAGGCCGTCAGCTCGGCTATCGATGAGCGTTTGGAGCCCTCGACGAGAGGCTCATCGGCCATCCCTCGGGCGTCGAGGCACGTGCCGCACGTCCCGATGGGGATCTGCTTTGCCGCGAGGCTCTTGAGCATTCGTTCGAGGCTGTAGTAGCCCTCCGGCGTCTTCTGCCCTGGCTTGGCCGCCGTGACCGAGTCGCCCATCAGGAAGACCCGGAGCTCGACATCCTCGGTCTTGGCGAGCGAGAGGGCCAGGCGCAGCCCGTTGTACGTCCGTTCGTTGCCGTAGGCGGGATCGTTGAGGATGATGAGGGTGTTCATGATCCGATTTCCACCCGGCAGGTATTCCAAGGAACGTTAGAATAGCAGGACGACGGAGTACTGCCACGGAACCGGAGGCGTCCACAGTGAGAGTGGAAGCAACGGACAAGATCGCCCGCGATCGCGCGGCCAAGGATGAGCTGCACACGCAGTTCGCCCGGATCGGCCGTGCCCTGGCGAACCCGCACCGGGTCGAGATTCTCGACCTCCTCGCCCAGGGCGAGCGGAGCGTCGAGGTCCTCGCTTCGCGGGCGGCGATCTCGGTCGGCCTGGCGTCGGCACACCTCAAGACGATGCGCCAGGCCGGCCTCGTTGCATCGAGGAGGGAAGGGAACCGGATCCTCTACCGACTGGCCGGAGACGATATCTACGAGTTGCTCGCAGTGGTTCGGTCCGTGACCACCCGGCGGATTGCCGACGCGGACCGGGCGGCGCGCGCCTATCTCGGCGAGCCGGTCGAGGCCGTGAGCCGCGAGGAGCTGCTGGAGCGGATCCGCTCGGGAGACGCGGTCGTCGTCGATGTCCGGCCGGCCGAGGAATACGAGGCCGGTCACATCGCCGGTGCCATCTCGCTTCCCCTCGCCGAGATCGAGGTCCGCCTTGCCGGACTGCCGCCGGCCGTCGAGATCGTCGCCTACTGCCGAGGGCCCTACTGCGCGCTCGCGCCGCAGGCCGTGGCGCTCCTCCGCCGTGCCGGACGACGGGCCCGTCGTCTGGAGGACGGCTTTCCGGAGTGGCGGCTCGCTGGACTACCCGCCGCCACCGGAACGCGACCGGCATAGCTTCAGGGCAACGAGGGCGCCACCCGTTCACCGTCGCAAAGGCTACATGACATCTGATGCCATGTGCGATAGCATCACGCATCATGCGCACCACCATTGACCTCGACCCCACGCTCCTCCGTGAGCTGAAGCGGCGAGCGCGGCTGGAGGGCAAGAGCCTCGGACGACTCGCGTCGGAAGTCCTGAGCGCTGCACTGGAGCGGGAGGCTCCAACCGAGCCGCCTCCGCCGCTGGCCTGGTCCTCGCGCCCGATGGGCGCCCTCATCGACCTCGATGACCCGGAGGCCGTGCGGCGCGCAATGGGGGGCTCGTGAGCTACACGCTCGACGCGAACGTCCTGCTCTACGCGTCCGACGAATCGAGCCCCGTGCATGCCCGGGCGCGGGACGTCGTCGGGCAGCTCGCCGCCGGGCCCGAGATCGCCTATCTGTTCTGGCCGACCGTCATGGCCTATCTCCGGATCGCGACGCATCCGGCCGTGTTCGCTCGTCCGCTCTCGATCGTCGAGGCGGTCGGTAACATCGAGGAGCTCCTCGCCCGGCCACACGTACGAACGACCGGCGAGACCGATGCGTTCTGGCGGTCGTTCCGGGACGTGGCCCACGATGCCCTCCCGTCCGGCAACGTCGTGCCCGATGCGCACCTCGTGACCCTGATGCTCGACAACGAGGTTCGTACGATCCTGACCCGCGACCGCGACTTCCGTCGCTTCCCGCGCATCGAGGTCCTGGATCCGTTCGCCTGACCGGACGCGGGCTTGGGGAGCACCGCCGGGATCGTCATTGGGTGAGGCGCTTGTACCTGATTCGGTGGGGCTGATCGGCGGCCGCACCGAGCTCCCGGTGGCGGAATTCCTCGTACTCCGTGAAGTTGCCCTCGAACCAGCGCACCTGGCTGTCGCCCTCGAAGGCCAGCACGTGGGTGGCGATCCGGTCCAGGAACCAGCGATCGTGGCTGATCACGACCACGCAGCCCGGGAACGCCTCGAGACCAGCTTCGAGCGCCCGGAGCGTGTCCACGTCGAGATCGTTCGTGGGTTCGTCCAGCAGCAGGACGTTGCCCCCGGAACGTAGCAGCTTGGCCAGGTGGACACGGTTCCGTTCGCCACCGGACAGCTTGCCCACGATCTTCTGCTGATCGATGCCCTTGAAGTTGAAGCTTGAGACGTAGGCCCGAGCGGGGATCTCGCGGTTGCCGACCTTGACGAACTCATCGCCGCCCGCTATCTCCTCGTAGACTGTCTTGTCCGCCCGGAGATCGTCCCGGCTCTGATCGACGTAGCTGAGCTGGACGGTGTCGCCGATCTGGATGCTCCCGTGGTCGGGCTGTTCCTGGCCGAGGATCATCCGGAACAGGGTGGTCTTGCCGGCCCCATTGGCGCCGATGATCCCGACGATGCCGGCCCTGGGCAGCGAGAAGGTCAGGTCCATCGATGAGCAGCACCTCGCCGAAGGCCTTGCGCAGGTCCTTGACCTCGATGACGGTGTCGCCGAGGCGAGGACCGGGCGAGATCGCGATCTCGAGCTCCCGCTCGTTGTTCCTGTCCGTCTGGGCCTCCGCGAGCAGCTTCTCGTAGGCGCCGAGCCGAGCCTTGCCCTTGGCCTGCCGGGCCCTCGGCGCCAGGCGCACCCACTCGAGCTCCCGGGCCAGCGTCCGCTGTCGGGCAACGCTGGTGCGCTCCTCGCCGGCCAGGCGCGCGAGCTTCTGCTCCAGCCAGCTCGAGTAGTTGCCCTGGAACGGGATCCCTCGACCCCGGTCCAGCTCCAGGATCCACTGGGCGACGTTGTCCAGGAAGTAGCGGTCGTGGGTGATGGCAACCACCGTGCCCGCGTACTCCTGCAGGAACCGCTCCAGCCAGTAGACCGACTCGGCGTCGAGGTGGTTTGTTGGTTCGTCCAGCAACAGCAGGTCAGGGTGGCGAAGCAGGAGCCGGCACAGGGCGACGCGTCGCTTCTCGCCGCCGGACAGGGTCGTGACGTCCGCATCGTCGGGCGGACAACGAAGGGCATCCATGGCGATGTCCACGTTGCGTTCCAGGTTCCACGCGTCGGCGGCGTTGATCTTGTCCTCGAGGGCCGCCTGGGCGGCGCCGATGGCCTCATAGTCGGCGTCCGGTTCGGCCCAGCGGGCCATGACCGCGTTGTACTGGTCGATGAGCGCCTGGACCTCGGCCACGCCGTCCATGACGTTGCCCTTGACGTCCTTGCTCGGGTCGAGCGCCGGCTCCTGGCTCAGATACCCAACACTGAACCCGGGCGTGAGCCGAGCCTCACCGACGAAGTCGTCGTCGAGTCCGGCCATGATCCGAAGCAGGCTCGACTTTCCGGCGCCGTTCGGCCCGATGACCCCGATCTTCGCGCCCGGATAGAACGAGATCGAGATGTTCTCCAGCACGGTTCGATCGGGAGGGTAGTGCCGGGCGAGCTTGTACGCGGTGTAGATGAATTCGTGGGCCATGCGTCAAGGGTAGTGGGTGCGGGGCATTGCTCCGGTCGGGTGCGCCGTTGCTACCACTTGCCTACCATGGTAGTATTCGCGGTATGAAAGTCAGCGTGAGCCTGCCCGGCGAGGACGTCCAGTTTCTCGACGAGTACGCCAGGGAGCAGGGACTGGAGTCGCGGTCTGCGGCCGTCCACCGAGCCGTGAGGTTGCTCCGCACCGGGGAGCTCGGCGGTGCCTACGAATTGGCGTGGCGAGAATGGGCCTCGAATGACGAGGGTGGCCCCTGGGAATCGACGACCGGCGACGGACTCGGGTCGTGATCCGGCGCGGCGACATCCATTCGGTTGACCTCGATCCTGCCCGCGGCTCCGAGTCCAACAAGCGGCGGCCGGCAATCATCGTGAGCAATGACGCGGCCAACGCGACGGCCGCCCGACTCGGTCGTGGTGTGATCACCGTTGTCCCGATCACATCCAAGGTCGAGCGCGTCCACCCGTTCCAGGTCCTGCTGCCGGCCGCACGGACGGGCCTGGATCGCGACTCCAAGGCACAGGCCGAGCAGATCCGATCGATCGCCCTGGAGCGACTGGGCGGACGGCTGGGCGTCGTTCCCGCCTCGATCCTGCTGGATCTCGACGAGGCCCTGCGCCTGCATCTGGGCCTGTAGTCTCGGCGCGCCGTCCCTCCGAGTACGACGAAACGGGCGCTTTGCGGCACCGTGCGGCACGCGGCTGCGGCTTCTTCTTGAGCACAGCCTGCTGATCTACGAGCGCCATCTCGTTCAAGGCGAGTTGGGTCAGCTTGATGCCACCCGATCCTCATAGGCCTCGACCAGATCGAACAGCTCGTCGGCGGCGTATTGCCGGTCGTAGTCGCCTTCACTGATCTGGCGCAGGACGCCGGCGGCGGCCAGGACCTTCAGGCCCTCCAGCGCCCGTTGGTGTCGAGCGCCGATCGCGGCGCGCATCGTCGCGGCCGATGTGATCGGCTGGGCCGGGAGCACCGGGATGATGCGGGCCGCCGCGGAGTCGCGCCGTGGGCGTCCGGCCCGCTGGAACCACGCTGCCTCGAGTTCGGCAACCTGCGAGGCCAGGTCAACCGACAGCGTGGCGGCCTTGCCGCACGCCAATGCGAACGAGGCGCACCAGGCGTCGATCCGCCCCTCGCGGAAACTGATCAGACCGTCGACGTAGAGATTCGCCCTTGCGGCGAGCACGATCGAGACCGGTGGGACAAACGTTGGAGCTACGCCCCGACGACGCAGAATCACGTGGATCAGACACCGCCCGACGCGGCCGTTGCCGTCGACGAACGGGTGGATCGTCTCGAACTGGGCGTGGGCGATCGCTGCCTGGGCCACGGCCGGGAGGTCGTCGCGGTTCATGAACTTGACGAGATCGGCTATCAGGGGCGCGACCTCGTCTTCGGGCGGCGGCACGTAGCGCGCGTCTGACGGGTTCAGCAGCCGCCCGCCGATCCAGTTCTGCTCGCGGCGGAACGCGCCAGGCATGACCCGTGGGGGTTCATGGACCATGAGTGTCCGATGGATGGCCAGGACATTGTCCACCGTGAGTTCGCGCTCGCCGTCCCCGATGCCGACGGCCTGCTCCATCGCCACCACGTTGGCGGCGACGGCCTTGGCGGTCCCCTTGGCCGCTCGCGGGTCGATGACCGCGCGCGCCAGGTTCCGCTGGCTGAGCTCGATCCCTTCGATGCGGCTCGACGCAATGGCCTCCGACCGCAGGAGCAGCGCGCCGATGGCTTCGAGGCCGCGCACTCGCTCGTCGGCATTCAGTAGACCGACCGCGAGCTCGGCCTCATTGATCAGCCCGGCCGTTTCGAAGCTGACGGCAGGCTGGATCGCGGCGATCGGGTCGGGCACAAAAGCGCGATAGGTGAAGGGCTGGCGCGCCTTCCGGCCGCCCATCGCTCCAGGATCACCCTCCCAGCGACGCTCGATCCACGTCACGACTCGTCAATTGCCCTCGTTGTTCTGACGCTTTAGCGAACCGTAGTGGCGTAAGCCGTCAAAGTCAAGGAGCAGACTGACGCCTTGCCGAGACGAGAGGACACAGAACGAGGCGAGCTCGAAGGCCCGCCTCGTCATCGATGATCGCTGGAGCCGACACTCGGATTTGAACCGAGGACCTGCTGTTTACGAAACAGCTGCTCTACCGCTGAGCTATGTCGGCGCGGGGGCGAGTATAGGCGATGTTCCCTGTACGGAGTCCTCCGGAGGGTGCGTCTCGGCTACAGGTCGGCGAGCCGTGCGAAGGCCGCCCAGGCGACGCCGGGCGGGTGGCGCTCGTCCAGGAGCGCGACGAACGCTTCATGATCCGCGCAAGACCGCCTCATGTGGGCCAGCGTTCCGTCTTCCCGGGCGGCAGCGTGAGCCAGAGATGGAACCCGATCGAGGTGGCGTACCCAGACGGGCGCCACTGGAGCTGCTCCTCGTCGAGAGAGTCCGCGAGGTCAAGCACGACGCGATGGATCTCCCGGGACGTGGTGTCGATGTCCGAGGGGTTGGAGTAGGGCACGTGGCTGTCCCTCGTACTGCATTGCGGATCGATCGCCGGCCGCGGCGGGTGGCTCTATCCGTGAGTACAGGACAGAGGGCCGAAACGTTCCGGGAGGGGCTCGCCTATCGCCCGCCGCCGTCGCCGCCGTCGCCCGCCTTGACATACGTATGGTCATTCGTACACTTGACCGTACCATGAGGAGTATTCCGATCAGTGACCTGCGGCAGCACGTGGCCGACGTCATCCACGAGGTCCAGACGGGCGACGAACCGACCGTCGTGCTGCAGCGCTCGCGGAAGGCGGCGTACATCGTCAGTCCCGAGCAATACGAGCGCGATCAGGCCGAGCTCAGCGCGCTTCGCCGGACGGTATTCCTGGGCGAAGTCCGCGAAGCAGAGGCTGAGTATCTGGCCGGCGAGGCGCCACGCTTCGACGACGTCGAACAGCTGCTCGACGAGCTCCGCGGCTGACTTGCGGTTCACGGCCTCGAGCCGCTTCCTTCGCAGGGCGCGGAAGCTCCGGGAACCGCAGGCTTCGATGCTGCGTGCCGCGCTCCGTCGCTTCGCAGCCGACCCGCTGGATCCGCTCCTGCGGACGCACAAGCTGAAGGGCGACCTCGAGGCCTACTGGGCCTTCAGCGTCGACGGCGATCTGCGCGTCCTGATCCGCTGGAACGGCGATGAGGCTTTCCTCGTGAACCTTGGCAGGCACGATCAGGTGTATTGAGGCGTCCCCGGTGCGGCGTCCCGTTCCGTCCGGTCAGGCGGTCGGGCCCACAGGGCCGGCAGGGGCAGTCGCCGGGGTCGTCCGCGCGCCACGGAGATCGCGTCGGCGCGGCCCGGCGATCCAGAGCGCGACGGCCCAGACCACGAGCGCGAC
Source organism: uncultured Chloroflexia bacterium (assembly GCA_963697415.1). Lineage (GTDB taxonomy): Bacteria > Chloroflexota > Limnocylindria > Limnocylindrales > CSP1-4 > UBA5189. The sequence goes on along the minus strand of CAVONW010000003.1, from coordinate 776,086 downwards.
CATGACCAGCGCGACCAGGGGCGCGTATGTCCCGAGGCGATCGACCGACAGCGCGCCCGCGTAGACGGCGACCGTGCCGCCGACCGGGTACGCGACCGCGAGCAACCCGAAGATCGTCCCGAAGTTGGGGCCGCCGAAGACGTCCGACAGCGCAGCCGAGCGGACGGCGATCGTGGCTCCGGAGCCGAACCCATGGGCGAGGATTCCGATGAGCGCGACCGCCGGGAGCGCGGCGGAGGCGCCGAAGGCCAGCAGCACGCCGCCGCCGATGACCGCCGCGGCCACTAGGCCGACACCGCGACGACCGAGCCGGTCGGACAGGTAGCCCCCGATCACCTGGCCGGCCACGTAGGCCAGCGCCTGCGCGCCCAGGGCGCTTGCCGCGAAGCCCGCGCCGAAACCGGACCGCACCGCGTGGGGCAGGAACGCCTGGAGCACACCCTCGTCGAAGACACCGATGGCCACGGCACCGATGAACAGGGCCCAGAACCGCCGCGTCCGGAGGGCCCGGTGAATACCGGTGTGGACCGTCGCCGACGCCCCGCTGCCCGCCGGAAGCGGCTCGAAGCCCGCCGAGACGGCGCCTGGGGCGGCGGTTTCGTGGAGGCCGGATGCCCGCGCGGCGAACTCGGCCTCCTGGTCTCGCGTCGTGCCGGCCGGGCGCCGAACCGGGACGAGGATGGCCGGGCCTGCGGTCATCATCCACACGAACACAACCCCGACCAGCGATGCCCCGAGGAAGGCGAGCGACACCTCGCGCCAGCCTGCCGACTGGATCAGCCCGGCCGCGACCGGCAGCGCAACCGCCACGCCGATCCCCGGGCCCGCGTAGGTGATCCCGAGCGCCAGCCCGGACATGCCCGCGTAGCGGCGGGCGATGGCCGTCGTCGTCCCGATGAACGCCAGCTGCAGCCCGAGGGCATGGAACGCGGCGTAGGCGAGGATGACGATCGAGATATCCGGGGCCAGGTAGACCCCGAGCCAGCCGGCGGCGATCAGGACCATCGACGCGGTCAGCAGGTCCCGATCGGCGAACTCGTCGTAGGCACGGCCCAGGAGAGGGCTCGAGATCGCCGTCACGAGCAGGAACATCGTCCACGGCGTGACCGCCAGGGTCCGGCTGATCCCGAACTCCTCGGCGAACGCCACGGACAGGGCGGGGAACGTGTACAGGCCGCCATACGCGATCGCGCCGACGACGAAGGCGCCGATCAGGGGCAGCGAGAGGCGAGTCACGCGGCGGGCGCTGGGGAGTGGGGTGGGGAGGGTCACGACGGGATCGTACGCGAGGGGCGGCGCGGTCTGGATCGGCGACGCTCACCGAACCCCTCGGCGGCCCGGCGTTCTTCGTGGCAGGACAAACGGCACGTGAGCCCTTAGCGGAAGGCCGTCCGGCGACCCCGTCGCGTCGCTGCGAACTCGGCTGACCGATCGCCTGACCCTCGCCCCAGGCGGCAATTCCGCCATTGGTTCTTACTGGCAGAACGCCCTGGACCGCGGGAGGGCCAGCCAACGCCCTCGGGCTGCGGGAGGGCCAGCCAACGCCCTCGGGCTGCGGGAGGGCCAGCCAACGCCCTCGGGAGCCGCTCGGACGGAGCCCCACGGATCGGGCCGGTCGGCCCACAGCATGGGGATGGAGGGCCGTCGTCGGCGGCCGGTGCCTGGACGTAGGATCAGTGTGGAGGTGTCGCCATGCTGGAACACCGCGTCGAGCTCAAGGTCATTGGATGGGACGACATCCCGTTCCGAGAGGCGGTCGAGACCGCCTGGGCACAGATCCAGCACGGGGCGGATGACGCGGAGCCCACCGCGGCGGCGACCCGCCTCCAGGCACTGGTCCGAGCGGCGGGCTATCCCGCGGCGGTCGTGACGGTGCGCCGCACGGTGGACGAGGCCCTCGCCCACGTGTCGCACTTCGAGGTCCGGGCCGAACCGGCGAAGGTGCTCACGCAACGCTGACCGGCCGCAAAGCGGGCGGCTCCGCTCTCCGAGTGCCCTCCCCGCAGCGGATTGACTGCCCACCCCGACGGGTTGAACGCCGGGCGAGCGGTACGACCGGCGGAGGCGCCGTCTCGGCGCCGATTCGCTCGCCCGGCGAGCAGGTCTGCCCGAAACCGGTCGCCGGACCGGTCCGCAGCGTCAATGCTGCTCGCGGAGCGTTCAACGTGCACTTGTGGCGCCGGCCAGCGGTCGTACCGCACGCTGCGCGTTCATGCGCCCCGCCCAGGTCGCCCCCCGTAGAGGCCGCGTCCCGTTCACGGCCCCCGACCAGGCCGCGCCCCGTTGACGCGGAGTCGCAGCCCGCCGCTTCGCCTCGCAGCGCCTCGCTACCATGGGCTCGTGGACCTGCCCGTCGCCCTGATCCAGACCGACGCCGGCTCGGACCCGGAGGCGAACGTCGCGCGTGCCGCCGAGCTGGCAGATGCGGCCGCGAGCGCCGGCGCGCACCTGGTCGCCCTGCCCGAGTACCTCCAGTACCGCGGGCCGGATGACGGCTACCGCGCCTCCGCCCGCCCCATCCCGGGGCCGTTCACCGAGCCGTTCGCGGATGTCGCCCGCCGGCACGGGTGCTGGATCCTCGCCGGGAGCCTGGCCGAGACGTCAACGGACCCACAGCGGCCGTACAACACCTCCACGCTGATCGGGCCTGACGGGGAGATCGTGGCGCGCTACCGGAAGATCCACCTGTTCGATGTCGACGTCGAGCGCGGCCCTATTGACCAGGAGAGCGCCCGCGTCACGGGCGGCGATGAGCCCGTGGTGGCCGAGGTGGCGGGTGCCCAGCTCGGCATGACGATCTGCTACGACCTCCGATTTCCGGAGCTGTATCGTACGCTCGCCCTGCAGGGTGCCGAAATCCTCGCAGTGCCCTCGAACTTCACGGAGCGAACCGGCCGCGATCACTGGGAGGTCCTCCTGCGCGCGCGCGCCATCGAGAACGGCGCATGGGTCATCGCGCCTTCTCAGATCGGCGGCCCGCCCGGTCACCCCGCGTACGGTCACTCGATGGTTATCGACCCATGGGGGATCGTCGTCGCCCAGGCGCCGGACCGGGAGTCGATCGTCCACGCGGTGATCGAGACGGATCGCGTGGCCGCCGTGCGGCGGCAGATCCCGGCCCTCGCGAACCGTCGGCCCGGCGCCTACCGGATGCGGTTATGGGCTCGATCTGACGAGTGACACGAAGAAGCCGCGCCCGGAGGCGCGGCTTCCCGATCGTCCAGGACCTACCCGTCGTTCCTAGTTGGTGAGCCGAATGACGTAGCCCTTCAGCGGGCTGTTCGGGTTGATCGCCCCACACGTCACGACCTGAGGCGTGCAGGCACCGACGCTCAGTGGCTGGCCCACGAAGTCCGAAGTGAAGTACCCCGTGATGGTCTTGCTGCTGCCGCCCTGGGCACTGATCACGAAAAACTTCGCCCAGCCCTTGAAGCAGCCGTCGGGGTGCGCTTGCTGTGGTGCGGCGCACGGACCCAGCCCGACGATTGGGATGGGTACTTCCTTTCCGGAGAGGTATTGGTCCACGTCCGAGTAGAGGGCCGTGTGGTTGCCTTGGTTGTGCTGACCCAGGTACTGGTCGAACCCGAACGTTGCGGTCACGATATTGCTGCCGTCAATGATGCCCCTCACCTCGGAGGTGTTGACGTTGTTGTTCCCGTTGAAATCGGTCCAGGCGATGTCGAGTGCGCTAACGGGATAGTCGCCGTTGGCCTCGCCAAAGTCCTGCGGGTTCGCATCCGTGTACTTGGGTGTCCCGTCTCCATTGAACGCGTTGATGTTCATCAACCAGGGGCCCGCACCGACTGCCGTATCCACGAGGCCCGACACGGCCGACGCGGTGACCGAGACGGGCCACTGCTCCTGCCCCGGGATGACTCGCGCGAAGGCATTGTCATGCGGCTTGCCGATGTCGACGGTGACCTCCACGCCCGACGCAAGCAGCACCACGGACACCGTGACCTGCGCTCCGGACCCGCCGGTCGTATAGCCGTTCCGGGTTGCCGACGTGGTCGCGGCCGTCGTCGCCGCCGCCGTCGCGGTGCTGATGTTCTGGTCCGCGAAGTAGCTGTTCATGTAGGCGTTGGCTCCGGCCAAGGCGGCAAGATCGGCACCATTCTGCTGGAATCGGCGCTGCGCGTAGGTACCGCCACCATCTATGACGAGCCCAACCATCGCGATCATCGCAGTAAGGGCGACGGCGAAGATGACCAGGAGTTGCCCACGTTCGGCGGGTTTGGGATCAGTGCCACATCGGTTCACAGGATTCCTCCCGGTCATGGGATGACCATGGTGCTTCTTGACTGGAGCTGGATGGGGCCGGTCAGTCCGAGCAGTGAGACTGGGTTGTACGTTGCGGACACCTGGACGCGGACGTAGCTGCCTGATGGACACGGGCTGAGTCCGGTGTCCGTCCCGAGGACGTCAACGCAGCTCAGAAGGACGGAGTTGATCTCGGAGACCAGGTGTCGCTGGGTCGCGATCGTCGCCACGGATTCGGTGCTCTGGCCAAGCACGACACCTGGATGGACGATCGTGGATCTCGCGATCTCTCGCGCCGCCTGGGACAGCCCGTTGTAGGTGTAGATGCCTCGCCCGAGGTCAAAGATCGCCAGCATCATCGTCAGGAAGATCAGGATCGTGAGCGAAAACTCGACCAGCGCCTGGCCTCGTTGTCCGTGCGCAGCCGGCGTCGTCCGGGCGGTCATGACTTCGTCGTGACCGTTCCCGTGACGAGGACGTAGATGCCGGAGGGGCTCGTGATGGTGAGTTGAGTGCTGTACGCATGGCCCTTCAGGGCATAGCTATGACTCGTTGTCGGCAGGTTCCCGGCATCGGAACTGCCGTCGCCGTACTCCCAGAGCCAATTGCTGATCGCGCAGGCGCCGCTCGTCGGCGTGGAGGTGCTGGTAAAGTCCACCGGCTTGTTCTTGTTCTGTTGCGAATACGTGAAGCTCGCGATCGGCGGGGCGCAGGTCGGGGCGGGGGTTGGACTGGGCGTCGGACTCGGCGTCGGACTCGGCGTCCCAGATGGGGTCGGAGTCGGTGTGGGGGTGGGGCCGGGCGTGGGTGATGGCGACGATGATGCTGCGGGACTGGCAACGGACCGAACGATATCGGCCCTGGCCACCGAGTTGAGCGTCACATCCATGCCGCCCGTGAAGATTGCCAACATCGGAGTGATGAGGCTGAACCTGCCCGTGACACTCACGGACACGACGTTCGCGGGCGTCGCCCCGTCCACGCAGGTTGGTGAGCACGCCACGCTCACATCAGCCGGTGTGACGACGATCGCCGAGCCGGCTGTCTCACCCGTGACGGCGCACATCACCCGGTTGGTCGTCAGGTTCGCACTCGAACATGGTGTACCCGCGATGAAGGCGGTCGGCGCGTAGCCGGCTTCAAAGGCGCCGGCGCGCGCGGCGTTCGTGATCGTGATCTGGGAGTAGAAGATGCGGCCGAGGTCGACTGCACCGAGGACCAGCACGAAGAGGATCGGAACCAGGAGTGCCAATTCGACCAACGACTGACCCGCGCTCGCGCGGCGAGACGGATGCGCTCGCATCTCGGCGTCGCTCGGGCTGCGGCGGCGAAGGAGTGCTCGAAGACCCATCGTGGTCGTCTTGCCTCGGTCGTGAGGTGGACATCCAGAAGGCTGGCGTCACTGCCTTGCACGATGGCTTGCGGTGGTGCTTGCGCGCATGGCCCGGATGGGTCGCCGGAGTCACTCCTTGGTCCCGGTTTCCGGCCCGGACCGCACCAGACCGACCCGCACTGCAGCGACCCGACGGGCGCCGACTGGCCCGCAGGACGGTGAAGAAGCCGCGCTCCCCAAGAAGCACAACTTGTGGCGCCAGGTGTCGCCAACGTAGGGCAACTATGGTCGGGTCACGATGGGAAGATCCTTGAGCTCGGGCATCGGACGCTTCGCGGTTGAACCTTGCACAGGACTTTCCGCCCACGTGGGTATCCGCAATCCGGTACGAAAGGGTGGGTTGGAAGCTGGTGGTCGCTGCCTCAGGATTGGGCCCATGAAACGAATCGCCGCCGCCTTCCTCTGGATGCTCTCGACGTGGTATCTCGGCTCCATTGTCTCGGCGCTCGTTGGCTTGCCGGACCTGATGGGCCCCGTGCTCGGCATCTCTGCCGGTCTGATTATTGGCATCGATCCGCGACACATCATCTGGCCGCGTCCGGCTCGAGCCGGCTGGTCCGGGGCACGACCCCTGAGCCTGACCTCCCGCTAGGCCTCGCCCGCTGCTGACGGCTCCGCCGGCAGCGTGATCGTGAAGGCCGCGCCCGGCTCGTCGCTGGCGAGCTCCAGGTCCAGCGAGCCGCCCATGGCCCGGCAGAGTTCGCGCGATACGTAGAGGCCGATCCCGGTTCCCTCCGGGTGATCGGACGCCGTCCCTCGCGAGTACCGCTCGAACAGGCCTGGACGCATCTCGTCGGGAACGCCCGCGCCCCTATCCATGATCGTCAGGACCAGGCCGCCGCCGGCCTCGTCCGGCTTGATCACCGCGCCGACCGGCGCCCCTCGCCCGTACTTCACGGCGTTGTCCAGGACCGCCCAAAGGACCTGGTCCAGCTGATCGGGGTCGGCCACGGCCAGCCAGCCCGGCGCCTCGTCGGTGACGTCGAACGCCACGTCGCTCGCACCCAGGGCCTCCCACGCCTTGCGCACGCGCGGCGCGAGCGCAAGCACTTCCTGCCGCGGGCGGAGCGTGCCGGCCTCCAGCCGCGAGACGGCAAGGAGCTGGCGAACCATGCGTGACAGGCGCTCGGACTGCTCGGTGATGATCGAGAGACGAGGGTCCGTGCGTTCCCCGGCAAGCTGCTCGGCGTAGGCCCGGATGCTCGTCAGCGGCGTCTGGAGGTTGTGGCTGATCCCGCGCAGGAAGTCGTCCTTCGCCGCATCCAGCTCCACGAGACGCTGGGTCTGCTGCTGGACCTGCTCGAACAGCTCGGCGTTCCGGATCGCGACGGCGACCTCGCTCGCGTACAGCTCCAGGAGGTCCTGATCGGCGGAGTCCCAGGATCGGGTGGCCGGCAGGTGGCCCGTGAGCACCCCGACCCGTTCGTCCGGCAGTGCCAGGACAGCACGGACGGGTCGCGACTCGCCGGGGATGACCTCCTCGACCGCCACGTCCTCGGGATCACCGAGATGGATCGAGACGTCGATCATTGCGAACGCGGCTCGCGCGCTCGCGGTCGCGTGCGCGACCAGTCGAGGCAGGCCATCCCGCGGCGAGGTCTCACCGATCGCGAGGAGGATCCGGCCGAGCTCCTCGTTGCGCCGCTGCAGGTGTGCCGCGAGCCGATTGTGGCTTTCGACCAGTCGGGCCAGCTCATCTTCGCCGGCTACCTCAACGCGGGTCGAGAGATCGCCGGCCGATACCCGTTCCACAGCTTGGGAGATGGCGCGCAGCGGCGCGGTCAGGCTGCCGGCCAGGGCGTAGGCAAAGAGAACGGCCACGATGAACGCGATGGCCAGGGCGAAGACCACGAGGCCACCGAGGGTGGAGTCGATCCCGCCATTCCTGACGAACTCCGCTGCCAGTAGCACGGCACCAAATCCGGCGAGCGGGACGACCGCTCCGGCGATGAGGCCGGCCGTGAGCCTCGCCCGGAAGGAGATGCCGGGACCCAGGCGCTGTGGTCCGGGGGCCCCGCCGCTCACCCCGCGCCCTCGTCATCGGCCGGGCCGTCATCGGCGGCCGGGCCGGCGTCGTTGGCCGCGCCACCCTCGGCGCTGGCGTCACCCTCGTTTGCCGTGCCGGCGTCCAGCTGGACCAGCCGATAGCCGATCCCGCGGATCGTGACGAGGTGAACCGGGTGGTTCGGCTCTGGCTCGATCTTCTGGCGGAGGCGCCGCATCGTCACCCAGACGTAGGACGGATCCGCGTTCTCGGTGTCCGCCCAGCCGCGATCCAGAAGCGTATCGGTGGTCACGGTCAGGCCGAGATTCGCCGCAAGCGCGTACAGGAGTCGCGACTCCGTGGGCGTGAGCTGGACCGACTCCCCGCGGACGATGGCCGTACGTTGATGGAGCTCCAGCGTGAGGTCCGGGCCAAGCACGAGCGCACGCCTGGGCACCTTGTCGCCGAGCCGCCGCAGGACGCGGGTGATCCGGGCCCGCAGCTCGGGGTAGTGGTACGGCTTCGTGACGTAGTCCTCCGCGACCTCCTCGAGGAGATCGGCCTTGGAGTCCGCGGTGTCGATCGCCGACAGGACGATGATCGGGAGGTCCGCCTGCGCCTTGATCTCGCGTGCCAGGGTCAGGCCGTCCATGCGGGGCATCATCATGTCGACGATCAGGAGGTCCGGCCATCCGCTGCGGAGGCGTCGGAGCGCCTCATCGCCGTCGCGTGCGGTCTGGACCTCGAAGCCGTCGTCCCTGAGCTGGTCGGCAAGCAGGACGAGCAGGTTTGGGTCGTCGTCCACGAGCAGGATCCGCGGCGCCAGCGCGCTCTCGCCCCACCGACCGCCGATCAACATGGCCCGAGTATAGGCGGCGGTTGGCCCGATCTTGGTGCCCCGGGCCCACCCGAACTTCCTGCCCAATGCTCGCGTCGGGAGCACTCCGCGGGTTCTGGAGGGCCGGACCTTCCGCGAAGAGCCGGCCGCGCCTGGCAGGAGAACCGACCACGTTCGGCGACCTAGGCTTGGGCGGGGAATCGGAACGATCAAGGTTCCGCGAAGGCTGTTCCGGCGCCGGCGATCCGCACAGTGCTCGCGGGGCGGGCCTTAGCCAGGATGACCGCGATCCGGCCGAGGTTCGAAAGGAAAGCGCGTTCAGGGCGCCTTCGGGTCCACGAAGCGGCAGCGGGCGCGGAGCGGGCAGATGTCGTGCTTGGGATTGCGGGCATGGCAGATGACCCGGCCGTGCCGGATGAGGTTCACGTGCGTCTCGAACATCTCCGCCGGTTGGAGGAGCGCCAGGAAGAACTCGTGGGCATCGTCCGCGCTCGCCTTCGGCGGGATGAGCCCGACCCGGTGCGAGACGCGTTCGACGTGGCGATCCACGGCCATGAGCGGCATCCCGAACGAGAACATCAGGAGCACGGACGCGGTCTTCCTGCCGATCCCGTCGATCGCGGTCAGCCAGGCGCGCGCCTCCAGCGGCGCCATGTCCCCGAGGAATTCGAGTGCGTAGTCACCGCGTGCCTCGCGGATCGTTCGCAGCGTCGCCTGGAGCCGCGGGGCCTTCTGATTGGCCAGGCCGCCGGGCCGAATGACATCGACCAACTCCTGGACCGGCGCACGCTCCACGGCATCCCAGTCCGGCGGGGCTCCGTCGGCCAGGCCCTCGCCGCCCCAGCCGGGACCGGGGACGTGCCGTTCCTCCGCCAGTCCGGACGGATAGGCGGCGCGGAGCGCCTCGAATGCCTTCTCGGCATTCGTGTCGGCGCTGTTCTGGGTGAGGATCGTGAGGATCAGCTCGCTCGTCGGGTCCAGGCGGCGCTCCCAGGTGGGGTGCCCGTGGATCGAGGCCAGTCCGTCGAGAACGTCACGGACGAGGTTGGGCCGCACTCGCTCGAGCCGGCGAACCCAGGCCTTGACCGGGTCCGGCGTGCGGCGCTTGCGCTTCTTCAACGGAAGACCCGCGCGATCCTCTCCGCGCACTCGATCAGCGGCGCGGCGCCGGCCGCCATCGCGACCGTCACCGGCACGGGCTGCTCCCAGACGGGCACGACCGTGGCCCCGAAGCGCGTCAGCGCCTCGACGCCCTCGGGCTCCACGCCACCGCCCAGCGCGACGCATTGAACGCCCGCCGCCTGGGCCAGCCGGGCGACCCCCAGGGCCGTCTTGCCGAACGCGGTCTGCGCGTCGATCCGGCCTTCGCCGGTGATGACGAGGTCGGTCGCGGCCAGCATGGATTCCAGCCCGATTTCCTCCACGACGAGATCCACGCCGGGCACCAGCTCCAGGAGCCGGAACCGATCGGCGAGGCAGAGCAGCCCGAAGGCCGTGCCGCCCGCCGCCCCGGCCCCGGCCGTGTCCCGCTCTCGGTGGCGCGTGGCATCCTCGAGGGCGTCGGCCCAGCGCGCGAGCCGGGCATCGAGCGCCGCAACGGCGTCGGGATCGGCGCCCTTCTGCGGCCCGTAGGTCGCGGCCGCGCCGCGCTCGCCGAGGAGTGGGTTCGTGACGTCGCACGCGATTCTCAGTTCCGTCGCGGCCAGGCGCGGGTCCAGCCCGGAGAGCTCGATCTCGAAGCCGCCGTCCGCCAGGTCCCGGATCACCGCCCCGAGGGCCTCGAGAATCCCCCGGCCGCCGTCCGTCGTGGCACTGCCGCCGATCCCGAGGACGATGTGACCGATCCCGGCGTCCAGGACGGCCCGAAGACACTCGCCGGTCCCCCGCGTTGACGCTCCGAACGGATCCCGCTCGCCCTGCGCCAGTCGGGACAGGCCCGAGGCACTCGCCAGCTCCACGCACCCCCGCGCGCCGTCGTCGGACCGCAGCCAGCGCGCACGGACGGGCCGTCCGATGGGGTCGGTCGCCCCAACCTCCTGCCACGCCCACGTGCCGGTCGCGGCGATCGCCTCGAGCGTGCCCTCACCGCCGTCGGCGAGGGGCGCCAGCGTGATGGAATCGGCGGGCCGGACGCGGCGCCAGCCCTCGGCGATGGCCTCGGCGACCCGCACTGACGTGAGCGAGCCCTTGAACGAGTCGGGCGCGATGAGGACGGCAAACGAACCGTCGTCACGGTGCCGAGCGTGCATAACGTCTCGCCCCGGCACGATCAGGCCCGCGATTCCGCTGGGAGCGTCAATTCGGGGCTATGGGCGGCCCCGAGGCGCCGGGAAACCATGCCGGCGACGCGGGCGGCAGGGCCGGCGAGACGATTCAGGCGATCGTCGATCAGCCACCGTGCGTGAGATGCGCCGCCGGGGGCCCGGAAGCGGTGACAGCGTGGCTTCTCGGGGCCAGCAAGACCGGGATTTGACGGTGGGGGCGCTATTGGCGCCCTCAACGCGACCGACCGGGTTCGCACGACACGCTCATTCGCCTCGGACGCTCATGTGCTCGACAGCACCTGCTGCCCCAGTTCACTCCGGCGCTCGAGGTACTCGGGGATGCGGATCATCGGCGGCCGTTCCATGTCGGCCAGCTCGATGACCTCGAGGGAGAGCTTGCCCCGCCCAGAGCGCGGCAGCTTCATCGTTGAGCCGAGCTCGGCGAAGAGGCGCGCCTTGCGACGCTCCTCGAGCCGCTTCATGACCGCCTGGAGGATCACGAAGCTCATCCGGGACAGGCCCTCGAGTTCCTGGTTCCGATGCACGCGCCGGTCCAGGTCCACCTGGCCCAGGCCCTCGATCCCCACCCGCTCGGCGATGTCGATGAGGTGGCCGATTTCCACGGCGTAGCCGGTGAAGAAGGGCAGCTGTTCCAGGAGCGAGCGACGGCCCGCGTATTCGCCGGCGAGCGGCTGGATGAAGCCCGACAACTCCGGGAAGAAGAGGTTGATGAGCGGTCGGGCAACGAGCTCGGTGACGCGCCCTCCGCCACCTTCGCGCAGCACCCCATCCTCCACGATCGGGCGCTGGTAGTAGCCCTTGACGTACTGGAGGCGCGGTTCGTGGAGGAGCGGGCCGAGGGTCCCGTAGACCATCCTGGGATGCCAGTTCTTGACATCCGTGTCGGCCCATACGATGAGGTCGCCGGTGGTCTCGTGGAGGGACTTCCAGAGCGCCTCGCCCTTGCCCTGGAATGACCCGTAGCGGGCCAGCACATCGGGATGCTGCACCACGCGCGCCCCCTCGGCTTCGGCGATCTCGCGGGTTCGATCCGTCGAGGCCGAATCGATCACGAGGATCTCGTCCAGGAGCGGAACGCGCCCGACCATGTCCCGGATCGCCCGGCGGACGATCGGCCCGATCGTGTCCTCTTCGTCGAGCGTCGGCAGGACCAGGCTGACCGTGAGTCCCTGCTTCTCCTTGAGCTGCATGAGGCGCCGCAGGTCGGCGAACTCGCTGTGATGGAAGTTCGACTCACCGAACCAGCGATCCACGTGGGTGGGGACGGCGCGCGCCTCCTCGGCCGCCCGATCGGCGGCCGCGAGCGTCTCGGCCCGCGTCGCGAGTTGCTCGAAGGTCTGGCGACCGATTGTCTCGCGGGTCTTGACCACGATGACGGTGGATTTCGAGCGCGTGGCTACCGCCTCCGGCATCGCGCCGAACAGGTGGGTCGAGGTCTCGCCCGAGGTCTGGGCAGCGGCGGCGCCCATGACCACGAGGTCCGCTCGGTCCGCCTCCTTCACGATCGCGTTCCGGACGTTGGCGGCCTCCCGAACCACCGTCTCCGTGGCCGCGGTGGCGTTCTGGCGGACGAACGCCTGGAGCGCGCGCTCCGCCTGGGCGCGAACGGCAAGGGTGATCCCCGGCGGCACGAGGTGCAGGACGACCAGGACTGCGTCGTGGCGTTGGGCGATTGCGTCGGCGAAGCGCATCGCCAGCTCGGCATGCGGGCCGCCTCTGACGGGGACGATGATCCGCTTGATCTCGCGGGCTCCGCGTTGCTTGACCACGGCAATGTCGCACGGCGCGTCCCGCACGACCTCATCGATGGTCGACGAGAACGGGACGCTGAATCCATCCCGGGCCGAGGGTGTCTTGCCGCCCCAGCCGAAGACGAGGAGGTCCGCATCCAGTTCGGCCGCGGCCTCCACGATCCCCTCGGCGGCGTGCCGGCCAATCCGGACGATCGGATGGATCTGCGTCCCCTCCGGCGCGAAGTCGAGGACCCGCTGGAGCAGGCGACGGGCATGGCGCGCGCGCGTCGCGCCGTCGGACAGGGCCATGCCCTCGGGGACCTCGACGATGCCGAGGGCGGTGAGCTCACCCGTCCGCGGATCCAGCAGGTCCGCCCCGAGGCCGATCAGCTCCTCGGCCGTCGCCGGGTTGGCGACGGGGATGAGGATTCGTGCCGGGAGTGGCAGGGTGCTCAAGCCTCGGCCTGCTTCCAGGCATCGACGAGATACGGCTTCAGGAGCTCGAACTCGCGCGCCTGGCGCATCACCCGCTCCTCCGCCTGATCCGTGGTCAGGTCGCGGTTCTCGATGATGAAGCTGGCGACGCGCCCGAAGTAGACCGGCACGAACGAGGCCACCATTCGATCCACGCCGTCGGGATCCTCGCGGGCGGCGACGACCATGTCGTACACCGTCCGGGCCCAGAGGTCGTCCGGGAAGTGGAAGCCGGCAAGCGCGGCGGCCATCTCGGCGGTTGTCGGCGTCGCGGCGCCGGGCGCATCCATGTCCAGCGCCTTGCGCGCGGCCTCGGCCATCTGCCCGGCCTCTTCGGCCAGTTCCAGGATGGACTCGACGTTGGCCGGGGCGAACATCCCGCGCCACCCGTCGGCGAGGGTCAGCGAGCCACCGTGGAACTCGGACAGGAGCCGTACGGTATTCACGTCGAGCGGCGGCGGATCGGCCAGCCGCTCGAACCCGTAGGCCGGCACGTCGTGGCTGCCGCGGATCCCTTCCCAGCGATCGGCGTAGCGGACGGCGAGGCGAAGGATCGTCCCGACCACCTGCCGGAACATCGGCCCGAGGTCGGAGCCGGGATCCTTCGGGTCGTGGACCTTGGATCCGAGACGGGTCTGACAGATCGCGAAACCACCGGCGAGGGCGGTCGTCGTCATCCAGATGTCGATCCCGAACTTGCTGATGTCGTCGGTCCAGTCCTCGGCCGCCAGGTAGTGCCGGACGAGGTCGCCGCTGACCCCGAAGTCGCCGCCGATGGGTTGCCGGATCCGATGGCCGTACAGGGCCCGGGTCAGCGGGTAGGTAACGGTGTTGGTGATCGTGCCGTCGTACTTGTAGCGGGAGTAGAGCGGGGCGACGTAGTCATAGCCGCCCTTGAGGATGGGCCCGGCCAGCAGCTCGACCCACTCGGGCAGGATGGATCGCAGATCCGAGTCGACGACGACGAGGGCCTGGACCTGAAGTGCATCCGCGATCTCGAAGATGGTCCGCAGCGCCGCTCCCTTGCCGCCCACGCCGTCTATCTCGGGATAGGTCAGCGAAACCCGCGCCAGCTTGTTCGTGGGCCGCACGAGGAGGATCTCCTCGATGTAGTCCGGCGGCTCGGTCTCGACCACCACGCGCTGGGTTCCATCGGGCGATCCGGCATCCGAGTTGACCACGACGGGCCGCAGATCCGGGAAGTACTGGACCAGTCCGGCCTGCGCCGCATGGACGACATAGCCGATGGTCGCCGCGTTCTTGAAGCTCGGGATCCCGACCATGATGTCTGCACGGTCGAGCCGGGCGATCTCCTCGCGGATCGCCGGCGTGAGCAGGGATTCGGGCATATGACCACCCTACCATCCGGGAGGCTGCGGTGGCCCGGCGCCAACGCCCGCCGGGGTGCGTGGCCCGGGCCGTGAGGCTCCGCTCAGCATCTGCCGGTCGGCGCCCGCCGGCCAGCAGATGCCGGTCAGCAGATGCCGGTCAGCGCCGCGGGATGAGTACGATCGCCCACTCGTCGCCCGGAGTTCCCGGTGTGTACCGGCTGTTCGCGTCCTTGACGGCCACTTCCCTGAATCCCAGGGCGCGCCACTGCCCATACCAGGCTTCGACCGGGGCTCGGACCGCGACCGTCCGCCGAACAACATCACCCTCGCGCAGGACGCTCTCCAGCAGGCGCTTCCGCTCCGCGAGTGGGACGTCGATGATCGACTGGCCATCCAGCCACAGGAGATCGATCGCCACGAACGCGGTCGGCGACGTGGATGGCAGCGCGACCCGGCGCGCCTGCGCCGCCTCGATCTTCTCCCGCCGCTCGGTGCCGCCGCTGCCCATCAGGAATTGGCGACCCATCTGCCCGGCCGTCGGCAGGGCATCAAGGCCGATCACCGCCTCGGCTCCTGTGGTGTCGCGCAGCGGGGCCGGCAGCAGGTGCCCGTCCAGGACAAGCTCATCCGCCTGTGCTGCGTCGCGGATCGCGTCGCGCAGTTCATCGAACCCGTCAAGTGACTCGCCGAGTTCGTCGCGGATACCGATCTCCGACCCGAAGACATGGACGAGGACGCGCTTGCCGCCCCACAGCGGCTCCCAGATCCCGTTCTTGACGCTCCGGAAACTCGTCCGCCCAAACGGCATGAGCTTCAGGTCGGCGGGCCGGATACTGCTCGGTGGCGTGCTCATAACGGCATCCTAGCGCGATCCCCCGAGCCGGCGATTTCTCCGCCGTGATCGATGTGGCTCATCAGATTCGCTGCGTACGCACGTGGCCGCGCGCAGTCTCTGCCGATTCGGAGGCTTGGCCGAGCGTGCACGGGCCCGAATTGATGAACGACGTCGATCAGCCCAACGTCGATCAGCGATCGTCAAAGGTGGAGACGCCCGCGTCGTCAATTCCTCCGCTCCCAGCCACGACCGCGCGGCTATCATCCGCCCAGGCGGACGCTCCGGCCGAATCGATCGCCGGCGTCCCGATCGGCCCAACGATCTGGGGAGACTCCACCCGATGCAGCGTCTCGCCGCGCTCACCCCGTCCGGCAAGGCTCGTGTTCCTGCCGCCTGGGCGATGTACGACTTCGCGAACACGATCTTCAGCTTCGCCGTCGTGTCGGGAGCGATCGGGCTGTGGCTCACGGATTCCGGGCAGTTCGGCGAGCGGGACGGCAACTTCCTGCTGAGCGTGGCGATCGTCGTGAGCGTCGGCCTCAACGCGATCGTGTCACCGATCCTGGGCGCCCTCTCGGACCGGGGCGGGCAGCGTCTGCCATTCCTCCTGGTATTCACGGTGCTCTGCGTCGGCACGACCGCGTTCATCGCCGATGTCGGTGCCACGGGCGGCCTCGTCCTGTTCATCGTCGCGAACTTCGCCTACCAGGCGTCGCTCATCTACTACGACGCAACGCTGCGGACGGTGAGCAAGCCCCAGACCAGGGGCACCCTGTCGGGGATCGGTGTGGCTGTGGGCTACATGGGCACGATCGCGGTGGGCCTGACGATCTTCTTCCTCGATGTCCCCGTAGAAGATCGGTTCCGTCTGTCTGCGGTCATGTTCGCGTTCTTCGCGATCCCGATCTTCGTCTTCGTCAAGGAGACGGCGACCGGGGAGAAGCTGACCCGGGGCGAGGTGACGGGCTCATTCGGACAGCTCTTCTTGACCATCGAGCATGCGCGGGGCGTACCCGGCCTGGGCCGGTTCCTGCTCGGCCGGTTCTTCTACTCGGATGCGGTCAACACCGTCATCGTGGTCATGAGCGTGGTCACCGTCCACGCGATGGGCATGACCGCGACCGTTGCGAACCTCGTGCTGCTGGGCCTGACCGTTGTCGCCGTGGTCGCGAGTTTCGGCTGGGGCCGCCTCGTCGATCGCTGGGGCCCGAAGCGGACGCTGATGGCGGTCCTCTGGTCTTGGGCGGTGGGTCTCGTCCTCGGCGGCATCTCGATCGGCATCGGCGGTGTGGTGGGGATCGCGCTCTTCCTCATCGCCGGCGCGATTCTCGGCAGTGGCCTCGGCGGTGTCCAGGTCGCGGATCGCGTGTTCATGCTCCGCCTGTCGCCGCCGGCGCGGCTCGGCGAGTTCTTCGGCCTGTACGGGCTTGTGGGCAAGGGTTCGCAGGTCGTCGGCCAGATGCTGTACGGGCTGATCCTGCTCTGGACGTTCGATGCGCTCGGCAACGGCGCGTACCAGGTGGCGGTGCTCAGCCTGCTCGTGACGATGCTCATCGGAGCCTGGCTCATCCGGCCCGTATCAGACGAGTGGGCTGGCTCCGGGGATGTCGATGGGGGAGCCACGCCTCCTCCAGACCGCCTCGCGCCAGCGGCATCACCGCTGGAGCCGCGCTGAGGCGTTGCCGCGGTCGGCCCAGCCGTGCCGGCATGCGCGCCGTCTCAGATCGCGCTCGCGACCCGGAGGCCCTCGAGGACTGCCTCCTCGGCCGTCCGCGGCGCGAGGCAGTCCCCGATCGCGTGGACCTCGCCGGGGTAGTCGAGCAGCGCCTGGTGGAGCTCGTCCACCGGCTCGTGGCCGAGGGCGAGGACGAGTCCGGCGACGTCCTCGACGACCACCGCCTCCTCCGTCAGGACATGCTGGAAGAAGACGGCCGAGCCGTCGTACCCGAAGATCCGGACGAGCGGGATCCGCTCGACTCGCGCTCGTTCCGCGGCAGTGATCATCGCGTCGCGAACGTACTGCTGGATCCGCTGGCCGGCGATCGTGCCGGTCGAGCCGAGGACCACCGGGTGCCCGGCTCGCCCCAGCTGGATGGCCACGCCGAGGCCCACCCAGTCACAGCGCCAGTCGGCGACAACGATCCGGCCGTCCGGGACCGGTGCGCCGCCGATAACCTCCCACGCGTCCAGCACGGTGGCGGTCGGGCTGAGCTCGAGCTGCGGGCGCCGTGGCCGGGCTCCCGTCGCGAGGATGATGACGTCCGGTCGCTCGCGGTCCACGTACCCAAGATCGACCGGCGTACCGGTGACGATCCGGGCGCCGGAGCGCTCCGCCTCGGCGGCCAGGTTCGTGATCAGGCCGCCGAACTCGGCGCGATCCGGCAGGCGCTGCGCGAGGAGCACTTGCCCGCCCACGCGGCGAGCCGCCTCGACGAGGGTGACTCGGTGGCCGCGCGCCGCCGCGACGGCTGCGGCTTTCAGGCCCCCCGGTCCGCCCCCGACGACGAGGACGGTGCGCGGAACCTGGGCCGCGGCGACCCGCCCGTAGCGAACCTCGCGGCCGCTCTCCGGGTACTGGATGCACGAGATCGGGTACCCGGCATGGAAGTGGCCGATGCACGCCTGGTTACAGCCGATGCACGCCCGGATCTCCTCGGCTCGGCCGGTCATGGCCTTGGCGGGCAGGAGCGGGTCCGAGATGAGCGCCCGGGTCATCGCCACCGCGTCCGCCTGGCCGGACTCGACGATCCGCTCCGCCTCCTGGGGCTGGTTCACGCGGCCGGCGACCAGGACCGGGACCCGGACGACCCCTTTCGCGAGCGCGGCGAGCGGCGCTGTGTACGCGTTCGGCATCGTCATCGGCGGCACGATGTGGTCCGAGCTGGTGAGTGTCGCCGAACTGCCGGCGACCACGCTGACGTAATCGAGCGATTCGTCCTGGTCCAGCTCGCGCAGCGCCTCGAGCGACTCGTCCTGGGTGATCCCCGCGGGCTCCATCTCGACGATCGAGATCCGGAGGCCAACCACGAAGTCTCGGCCGACCTCGGCCCGAACCGCGGCGATGACATCGCGCAGGAAACGCAACCGGTTCTCGAGCGAGCCCCCGTAGCGATCCGTCCGCACGTTGAAACGAGGATTGAGGAACTGGGCGGGCAGGTAGCCGTGGCTGGCGACAATCTCCACCCCGTCCAGGCCGGCCGCCTGCACGCGGCGCGCTGCCGCGGCGTAGCCGGCCACCACCTCCTCGATCAGGCTGAGCGGCATTGCCCTGGGCATGACGTGGAACCGCTCGGTCGGGACGGCCGACGGCGCCACTGCAACCGGGAGCGAGCCGTCCAGCGAGTCCATGATCTCCCGGCCGCCGTGGAAGATCTGGGCGAAGACCGGGCAGCCGTGGCGATGGATGGCCTCGGCCAGACGGGCATAGCCCTCGATGGAGCTGTCGTCGTGGAGGGCCAGGGCGTGGGCGGTGTACTCCGCAGTCGGGTGGACCGCGCCGACCTGGATGACGATGAGTCCGACGCCGCCCGCCGCGCGAGCCTCCTGGTACGCGATGAGCTGGTCCGAGACGCGGCCCTGGTCCGCCATGACGGTGTCGTGGCCGGACGAGAAGATCCGGTTGCGCAGGGTCACGGAACCGATTCGGAGCGGCGAGAAGAGCGTCGGGAATACAGAGCTCCCGTGACCGGCGGGATTCGTCGGCGTCGTCACGTCAGGGCTCACGGGCGGGCTACGAGCCGCCGTCCCCATACCCGGCCGGGTGGGCCTGCCGCCACGCCCAGGCCGAGCCGATCATCTCGTCCAGCGTCGAGCTCGCCGGCCGCCAGCCGAGAACCTCGGCCGCGCGGTCGATCGCGGCCACGAGCACCGGCGGATCCCCGGCGCGTCGCGGTCCGATGGTGTGGGGCACGGGCCGGCCGACCACCCGCTCCGTCGCCGCGAGGACCTCGCGGACGCTGAACCCGCCGCCGCTCCCCAGGTTGCACACGAGCGCGGTGTCCGTCCGCGGGTCGCCCGGAACCGTGGCCTCGAGCGCTGCAAGGTGCGCGTCGGCGAGGTCAACCACGTGGATGTAGTCCCGGATCGGCGTGCCGTCGGGGGTCGGGTAGTCCTCGCCGAAGAGCGTGACAGGGGAACCCCCTCCGAGCGCGGTGAGGAGGTTCGGAATGAGATGCGTCTCCGGATCATGGATCTCGCCGTTCGCCTCGGTCGCTCCGGCGACGTTGAAGTAGCGAAGGCTCACGCTGCGCAGCCCATGGGCGGACCCGTACCAGGCCATCGCTCCCTCGAAGGTGCGTTTGGTCTCGCCGTACGGGTTGATCGGCCGGAGCGGTGCGTCCTCGGGGATCGGGGTCGACTCCGGGACGCCGTAGACGGCGGCGGTTGACGAGAAGACGATCCGATCGACACGGGCGTCCCGCATCGCATCGAGCAGGGCGACACCGCCCACCACGTTGTGGCGGTAGTACAGGGCGGGCTCGCGCATCGACTCCCCGACGAGTGACTTCGCCGCACAGTGAAGGACGGCGTCGATGCGGTCGTCCCGGAGGAGCGCTGCGACCTTGTCGCGGTCGCCGAAGGAGCCCTGAACGAGTCGAGCGCCCGGCACCACGGCAGCGGCATGTCCCGTGGACACGTCGTCGAGGGCGGTCACGTCATGCCCGTCCGCGAGGAGACGCTCGACAGAGACTGACCCGACATACCCGGCGCCGCCGGTGACGAGAACCCGCATACGCGCAGCGTACGCGGCGGGCCCGCCGGCTGCGCGACGGGCCCGGCCGAACCGGCGGCCGGCACGGCCGAGTGGTCCCCGGGGACCACGCGGCACCAGATGACGCTGCCAGCGTCAGATCCGGGCCTTCCCGGGCCAATTGCCGAGTGCCGTGGCCATCTGGCGGGCGCTGATGTCCCAATCGGGCTCGGCTTACTTCATCCCGTGCTCAGGCGGGCCCGTCCAGTTTGTCCTGGGTGCGGTTGAGGCGCCCAAAGAGCCGCAAATGACGCCCGGAGCGTCACGATCGACCACACGGTGACCGGTGGCGTGCCTGGCGGGGTCGGCGCCGGAGGCGCTGCGGGTCTGGGTGGGTCAGCGTCGGCGGAGAAACCCGAGAAGCCGGTCCAGCCAGGACCTACGGACGGCGGTGGGTGGCAGTTCGGGTGCCGGGACGAGCTCGGGTGCCGGTTCGGATGCGGGCTCGGGCTCCGGTTCGGGCGCCGGTTCGGGCGCCGGCGCCACCTGCTCGGGCTCGGGAGTCGCTTCAGCCTCTGGTGCCGCGACGGGCTCAAGTTCGGCCAGGAGCCGTCGCGCAGCGGCCTCCTCCGGGTCGATCTCCAGGGCGCGCGTCGCCAGGCGGATCGCTCCGGTCGCGTCCCCGCGCGCCTGCGCGACCTGTGCGAGCCCGACGACGGCAATCGCGTTGCGTGGATCCGCCTCGGCGACCTGCGCGAACAGGTGCTCCGCGCGGTCGGCATCCCCCTCGGCAAGCAGCTGCTCGGCGACCAGGAGCAGCTCGATCATCGGTCCTCCGTCAGCATCGCCTGCGCCATGAGCAGGAGCGTCGGGGGATCGTTGATGTCCGGGTCCGCGATCGCGCGGTCCAGCAATTCGTCGAGGATTCGGCCCAGGACCGGCCCTTCCGTCAGCCCCAGCTCCTTGATCAGGTCACTTCCGTCGATGGCCAGGTCGCCCCGCTCCAGGACCATCGGACCGACGAGCTGCTCGGCGACGCGTGCCCGCAACTCGTCCAGGCCGTGCTCGCTGCGAGGCTCGCCGCTCCCCTCGTTGTCCGCCTCGCGCAGGTCGAACAGCGACTCCAGCGCGTCGCGGCCGATCCTGCGAATGAAGCGGCGGACGCCCGAATCGCCCCAGGCAGGGTCGTACGCGAACATGTGATGCCGGACCAGGAGGACCACACGGTCTGCAACGGCCCGCGGCGCACGAAGCCGCGCCAGGAACGCCGCGGCCAGTTCCGCGCCTACGGTGTCGTGGCCGAGGAAGTGGCCCTCGGCCATCGTGGCCGGCTTTCCGATGTCGTGGAGCAGCGCGGCGAGTCGCACGACTGGCCGGTCCCGCGGGACGGCATCGACCGTCCGCACCGTGTGGTCCCAAAGGTCGTCGCCGGCGATCTTGTCCTGCGGAATCCCGCGCTGGGCGGCGAGCTCGGGCGACAGGACGGCGAGGATTCCCGTCGCCGCCATGAGCCGGAGCCCGACGGAGGGACGCTCGGCCGAGAGCAACTTGTCCAGCTCGGCGGCCAGGCGTTCGCCGGACAGATGGGCAACGAGGGACGATCGAGCCTGGATCGCGGCCAGGGTTCCAGCCTCGATCCCGAAGTCGAGTGTCGCGGCAAGGCGGGTGGCGCGGACCATCCGGAGGGCGTCCTCCTCGAACCTTGCCCTCGGGTCTCCGACTGCCCGCAGTGTCCGGGCCTTGATGTCCACGAGTCCGGCGTGGGGATCCACGAGCACCGGGGTCGGCATGGCGTCGTCCGCCGGTCCGTCCGCGCCCCAGGCCATCGCATTGACCGTGAAGTCTCGCCGCGCCAGGTCGTCCTCGATCCGATCCCCGAACTCCACGCGGTGGGGCCGTCGAAAGTCCGCGTAGTCATGGTCGGACCGGAAGGTCGTGATCTCGTGCAGCTCGCCCCCGTCGCGGACCGCGACCGTGCCGAATTGGTTCTCGTAGGCGGCTCCGGGGAAGAGCTCCAGGAGCCGGTCCGGCCGCGCGTCGGTCGCCATGTCCCAGTCGGCCGGCTCACGCCCGAGGATGACGTCCCGGAGCGAGCCCCCCACCACGTAGCCGGCATGACCGGAGGCCCACAGGCGCCCAAGGATGGCGAGAACGGTGTCCGGGGGTCGGATGTCCCTCACCGGGTCCGAGCCGGTCAGTTCCGGCCGAGGAACAGGTACGTCCGCCAGGCCTCGTTCCGCTCGTCGGCAAGATAGGGAGTGAACAGCGAGTAAAGGTCGCTGCGTGGCTCGAACGGCGGACGGACCAGTCGCAGCCGGGCCTCGTCGAGCGTCTTGCTGCCCTTCCGATGGTTGCACGCCTTGCACGCGGCCACAAGGTTCTCCCAGGTGTGGGTGCCGCCCCGGTGACGCGGGATCACGTGATCCAGGGTCAGGTCGTGCGCGGTGTGGCCACAGTACTGACAGGTGTGCCGGTCCCGGCTGAACACCTCACGACGGGTGAGCTTGACCCGGGGTCGAGGTCGGCGAACGCGGTGCTGGAGACGGATGACCGATGGCGCGCGAAAGACCTCGCGCACGGTCCGGATCATCTGGTGGTCGTACTCGAGGACCTCGGCTCTCGCGCCGAACACGAGCTTGAACGCCCGCGGCAGGTTCGTGACGTTCAGCGGCTCGTAATCCTGATTCAGGACCAGCACGATGCCGTTCATTGGCGCGATGCTAGCAATGGAGTGCCGGTCATGCTCTGGCCACGGGCTGGCCCGTGACCAGGTCCCAGCCGCCCGCCTGGCCGACCTTCGTCGCGAGTGGCCGGCCGAGGACCTCGGCCGCGAACCGCGCGGCCGCCAGGACGCCGCCAAGATCCGCCCCATGCTCCCAGCCCGATGCGTCGAGGAAGTACACGAGGTCCTCGGTTGCAAGATTGCCCGCAGCGCCCGGGGCATATGGGCAGCCACCGGTCCCGCCCGCCGCCGAATCGAAGCACCTCACCCCGGCGTCCAGCCCGGCGGCGACGTTGGCAAGCGCCGTCCCGCGGGTGTCGTGGAAGTGGAACGCGATCCGGTCCGCCGGAACGCCCGCCGCCACGGTCGCACCCGTCAGGGCGGCGACCTGCCCCGGGACCGCGACACCGATCGTGTCACCGAAGCAGACCTCATCCGCGCCGAGATCCAGGAGGCGGAGCGCCACTTCCACGGCTCGAATCGGGGCCACCGCCCCGGTATACGGACAGCCGAACGCGGTGGAGACGTAGCCGCGCCGCCACCAGCCGAGGTCGGCGGCCCGCGCGAGCACCGGCCCGAAGGCCGCCAGCGACTCGTCCACGGTCATCCCGATGTTGCGCTCGGTGAAGGCGTCAGTGGTCGCGGTGAACACGGCCAGGGCCCGCGCTCCGGCGGCCTCCGCGCGCTCCATGCCACGGATGTTCGGGACCAGGACCGGGTAGCGGAGACCCTCCGCGACCGGGAGCCGCGGGAGGAGTTCGTCAGCGTCCGCCAGCTGCGGAATCGCGCGGGGAGAGACGAAACTCGTGGCCTCGATCTCGCGCAGGCCGGCCGCCACGAGCAGTTCGATGTAGTGGAGCTTCGCCTCCAGCGGGACGTGGGTCGCCTCGTTCTGGAGACCGTCGCGTGGTCCGACCTCGTAGATGCGAACGTGGTCGGCCATCGGTCGGGCTGGTCTCGCGATCCGGTCGCGCTGCGCCGTTCCGGCGTCAGACGAGCGGCGGGTCCATCGCTCGCTCGATGCGGGCGATATGGACCTCGATGAGGGCGATCTCCTCGGTCGCCGCGGCGCGCTCCTCGCTCAGGAGCGGGGCGGCATCGCGGCGGCCGCGGGCCGCGCGGTGGAGAACGAGCAGTGCGTCCCGGTCATCCGGGAGCGTGGCGGCCTCGGTGGGCTCGTGGGCTGTGGCCATCGCGGGATCGGGCTCCGATATCAGGGGTCGTGCTGGGCAGCCAGAGGGTACCCCGCCGGTTCGACGACCGCGAGCGGCTGGCCGCGTGTCACCTGGTCCGTGCGGCGCACGCGCACGTCAGCGACGGTCCCGGTGATCGGTGCGACCACCAGGTGTTCCATCTTCATCGCCTCGAGGGTGACGATCGGGTCGCCCGCGTCGACCATCGCGCCCGGCGCGACATGCACCCCGAGGACGCTGCCGGGCATCGGCGCGCTGATCTCGACCGACCCGCCGGCGTGGTGGGAGATTGCCGCCAGGGCCGCTCGATCCACATCCGGTGGCGGCGCCAGCCGGATGGCGACGCTTCGGCCACCGATATCGACGTGGGCCGTGCCGCCGACGACTGCGATGGCGTGAGCGTCGGCGCCGAGGGCCTCCGGCTCCGCGCCCAGCTCGACGACGCGCTCGGATCCGTCGTCCGCGGCCAGGCGGACACGTGCCGGCCCATTGAGGCGCCAGCCGTCCGCAGCGAGGGCCGCGGCCGCTGCCGCCCAGGCCGAGTCGGGAATCGTGGTTCGGTCCGCCCAGTCGTCGGGCGGCCAGATCCCATCCAGCGTGTCGATCCGTGCCTGCCCGGTACGGATCGCAGGCTCGCACACGAGCCATCGGAGGAAGCGGAGGTTCGTGGTCAGGCCCAGGACCACGGTCCGATCGAGCGCGGACGCCAGGCGGCCGAGGGCCTCGTCACGATCACGGCCGGAGGCGATGACCTTGGCGAGCATCGGGTCGAACCGACCGGTGACGTCCTCCCCCGCATCGATCCCGCTGTCCACACGAATGCCCTCGCCGGCCGGCCAATCGAGCCGCGCCACGTGTCCTGTGGCGGGCAGGAAGCCCTGCTCGGCATCCTCCGCATACAGCCGGGCCTCGATGGCATGGCCTCCAGCGGCTCGCACAGCCTCCACTTCGGGCTGGGTGATTCCGAGCGCCTCTCCGGCGGCGATCCGGATCTGGTCGGCCACGAGATCGCGGCCCGTGACGAGCTCCGTGACGGGGTGCTCCACCTGGAGTCGCGTGTTCATCTCCAGGAAGAAGGCCTCGCCGCGGTCGGTCAGGAGGAACTCGCACGTGCCCGCACCGACGTACCCGACCGCTCCTGCGAGGGCCATGGCGCTCGCCCCGAGACGCGCCCGGAGTGCCTCATCGACGGCGGGGGACGGTGTCTCCTCGAGGATCTTCTGATGCCGCCGCTGGATGGAGCAGTCACGTTCACCAAGGTGAACGCCCTGTCCTCGCTCATCGAACAGCACCTGGATCTCCACGTGGCGTGGCCCTTCCACGAGCCGTTCAAGGATGAGCCGGTCATCGTCGAACGCCACCAGCGCCTCGCGCCGGGCCGAGGCGAGCGCATCGGGCAGCGCGCCGGCTTCGCGAACGATTCGCATCCCCTTGCCGCCGCCGCCCGCCGCGGGCTTCACGATGATCGGGTATCCGATCGTCGTCGCCGCGGTCGCGAGCGCTGCGTCCGACTGGTCCGCGCCGTCGTAGCCCGGCACGACCGGGATCCCCAGCGTTCGGGCCAGGTTCCGGGCGGCCGCCTTGTCGCCCATGGCACGGATGGCGTCGGCCGGCGGTCCGATCCAGCGGAGGCCCGCGGCCGCGACCGCCTCGGCGAACGCCGCGGACTCGGCCAGGAAGCCGAACCCGGGGTGGAGGGCGTCGGCTCCCGTTCCGCGCGCCGCACCGACGACCGCCTCGATGTCGAGGAGATCGATGGCATCGGGGCCGACCGTCGCCGGCACGGTCACCCGGATGCCCAGGCGCTCGCAGGTTCGGCTGATCCGCCGGGCGATTTCGCCGCGGTTGGCGATGAAGACGTGTCGGATCGGTCGGATGATCGGCTCGGCGGCGGAGTCATGGAGCGCGTCGCCGGACCCCCCGCCCGGCGCGCTGCCGGCCATGAACGCGTCTAACGCGTCAGACGCGACACGCCAGCGGCCTCCGACGCGCCGGCCCGGGAGGGATCCGGCGGCAATCCAGCGCTGGACGCTCCGGGTCGTCGTTCCGATGCGTCGCGCGGCCTGGCTCGGGCTCAGCTCATCGGGCGCCATCGTGTCGCGATTGTCGCACGTAGAATGGGCCGATGCCCCGCTTCGTTCCGTATCGACCGCCGCATGTGCCCGTGGACGAAGTCCTTGCCCGGGCCGAGGCCAACTTCCGCGAGGCCGACACCCGGCGGAGCGTCCGCGCGTTCTCCTCAGAGCCGGTGCCGCGCCGGGCCATCGAACTTGCGATCCAGGCGGCGTCCACCGCGCCGTCGGGCGCGCACCAGCAACCGTGGACCTTCGTGGCTGTCGGCGATCCCGAGATCAAGCACAGGATCCGGCTCGCTGCGGAGGCCGAAGAGCGCAAGAACTACGAGGGCGGCCGCTTGTCGCCGGAGTGGGTCGGTGCCCTTGCGCCACTCGGAACGGACTGGCACAAGGACTTCCTCGAGGTCGTGCCCTGGATCGTCGTGCTCTTCGAGCAGACCCACGGGTCCTTCCCGGACGGGAGCCCGAGGAAGCACTACTACGCTCGCGAGAGCGTCGGAATCGCGTGTGGGATGTTCATCGACGCCATCCACCGGATGGGCCTTGCCACGCTCACGCACACGCCGTCGCCGATGGGCTTCCTGCGCGAAATCCTCGGGCGACCGGCGAACGAGAGACCGTTCGTCCTGCTGCCGGTCGGCTATCCGGCCGGCGACGCGGAGGTTCCGGACCTTACGCGGAAGCCTCTGAGGGATGTCGCCGTGTTCGTCGAGGCGGATGCTCCGGAAGCCAGTCAGACGGGCTGATCCGCGCTCAATCCTCGTCCTGCGGCGCCCAGCCCGGCCGCTGCTTCTCGGTGAACGCCCGGAAGCCCTCCTGGGCCTCGGGGCTGGTGCGGTGGCGAGCGATGACCCGGGCCGTGTGCCATTTCGAGGACCCGTGGCTGAGGCCGCGGACCTCGCGGACGATCGACTTGGCGGCGCGCGCGGCCGTCGGGCCGGCGGCAAGGATGTCCGCGATCGCCGTGTCGACGGCAGCGTCGAGCGCGGCCTCGCCCTCGACGATCTCGTGAACCAGCCCGATCCGCTGGGCGCGCGTCGCGTCGAACCGTCGCCCGCCCGGGAAGAGCGCCCGCGCGTTCGACTCGCCGATCTTGGCGATGACGAACGGGGCGATCACCGCCGGCAGGATGCCCAGGCGCGTTTCCGTGAACCCGAACCGCGCCCCGGACTCCGCGATTACGAGATCGGCCACGGCACACAGACCCATCCCGCCCCCGAGTGCGGCGCCCTGCACGCGTGCGATCACCGGGACCGGGCAGGTGTCGATGGTCTCGAACATGTCGGCCATCGCCATCGCGTCCTGCTCATTGCCCTCGACGTCGAGCTGCATTGCGGCGCGCATCCAGGCGATGTCGGCACCGGCGCAGAACGTCGGGCCATCGCCGGCCAGGACGACGGCACGGAGCGTGGTCGGGGCCTCACGAGCGAGCGCGGAGAACGTGCCGGCGAGTTCCGCGATGACCGACGCGTCGAAGGCGTTGTGGGCTTCCGGTCGGGACAGCGTCACCCGGGCGACGACATCGCCGGGCCCCGAGCGAGAGAGACGGACGGCGGTTCCCATCGCGCGCATCGTACGGGACGGGCCATCCCGCGGAGCCCGGCCCACGGAGCCCGGCCCGCGGAGTCCGCCCTGCGGGACTCGTTTGCTGCGAATCAGCCAGACGAGGCACACTAGTCGCGCCTCCCCGAGCCACCGGCTCTCACATATCACGGTCCATGGAGGAACTCGTTCCCATGCGAATCCTCGTCATCGGCGCCGGCGGCGTCGGCAGCGCGTTCGTCCCGACCGCCCTCCGACGCTCCTTCTTCGACCACATCGTGGTGGCGGACTACGACGTCTCGCGGGCGGAGACAGTCGTCGCCCGCGCGGCGGACCCTCGTGTCTCGGCGGCACGGGTGGATGCATCGAGCGCGGACGAGGTTGCCGCCCTGATCCGCGAGCACCGGATCACCCACGTCCTGAATGCCGTCGACCCGCGCTTCGTCATGCCGATCTTCAACGGCTGTGCCGCGGCCAACGCCCACTACCTGGACATGGCCATGTCCCTGTCGCGACCCCACCCCGAGCAGCCACACGCGCAGACCGGACTGAAGCTCGGTGACGAGCAGTTCGCCCAGGCGCCGGCGTGGGAGGCCGCGGGCCGACTGGCGCTGGTGGGGATCGGGGTTGAGCCGGGCCTGTCCGACATCTTCGCCCGGTATGCGGCGGACCACCTCTTCTCCGAGATCGATGAGATCGGTATCCGCGACGGCGCGAATCTCGTCGTCGATGGCTACGACTTCGCCCCTTCGTTCTCCATCTGGACCACGATCGAGGAGTGCCTCAACCCGCCGGTGGTCTGGGAGGACGGCCGCGGCTGGTTCACGACGCCGCCGTTCAGCGAGCCCGAAGTCTTCGAGTTCCCCGAAGGTATCGGGCCTGTTGAGTGCGTCAACGTGGAGCACGAGGAGGTGCTCCTCGTCCCGCGCTGGGTGAAGGCAAAGCGGGTGACCTTCAAGTACGGCCTCGGGGACGAGTTCATCGGCGTGCTCAAGACGCTCCACATGCTGGGCCTGGATCGTGTGGCGAAGGTCCGCGTGGGTGGGGTGGAGGTCTCGCCGCGCGATGTCGTCGCCGCGTGCCTGCCCGACCCGGCTACCCTCGGCGACCGGATGCACGGCAAGACGTGCGCCGGGACGTGGGTCACGGGACGAGGAAAGGACGGCAACCCGCGCGAGGTCTACCTCTATCACGTGGTCGACAACGACTGGTCGATGCGGGAGTACGGATCGCAGGCCGTGGTCTGGCAGACCGCGGTCAATCCGGTCGCGGCGCTGGAGTTGCTTGCCCGCGGGACCTGGTCCGGCGCCGGCGTGCTGGGCCCGGAGGCGTTCGACGCGGTTCCGTTCCTCGACCTGCTGGTGGAGTACGGATCGCCCTGGGGGATGCGCGAGGGCGCGGCCGGCTGAGCTGCGCGGCGGCCGCCGGTCGGACGTCCTGGGCGGACGTTCAGGGCGGCGGCGCCTGCCCTGCCCCGCCTGGCCCCGCCTGGCCCCGCCCCGCGAGCCGCCCCGCGAGCCGCCCCGCGACGCCCCGCGACGCCCCGCCCCGCCAAGGCGGCCTAGAGCTGCCTCATGGCGGCTGCATGGACGCCGCACGCACAAGGCTGCCCGCGAAGCCTGCCTTCAGGCGCCGAAACGCAACCAGCGAGGCTGTCCCGGGTCCGCGCCGAGCGTGCGCCCGCACGAATAGGAACATCCTCGTGGCCCAGAGCGCGGGTTCAGCGACCTTGCGTCTCCCGCTCATGCGCGGCGTGTCCGTGCAGCCGACGCCGGACGGCTCAAGCGCCGGGTGGCTCAAGCGCCGGGGCGTGACTCCGACGTGGTCTGGCGCGCCCCGTCCACAATCTCGGACGCCCGGTCCACGATGACCGAAGCCCCCGGCTCAACCCGGCCCTCGACGAGGACCCGGGCGTACCAACGCGCGTCCTCCGGATGGACCTTGGGCGAGATCCGGGCGATCCCGCGCTCGACGAACCAGTGGGCGATCGTCTGGCACGGCCCGGCCTGCTTGGTCAGCTCGAGCGCAAGGCCGTCCTCCCCGATCGCCAGGACGTCCCCGGCACGGAGGCTCGCCCAATCCAGGCCCTCGACGGTCAGGTTCTCGCCGTACGCGCCCGGGAACGCCTGGTGCCCGTCCGCGGCCACCCGCTCGATCGCCTCAAGCGCGTAGAGGCAGACCGCCTGGTCCGGGCCGCCATGGGTCGGTTCGGGCTCCGTGTGGGCATCGGTGTCGAGGCCGAGCCGGCCGATCCACGCCGAGGCCACGGGCAGCTTGGGAACCCCGCCGGGGGACACGTTGACGGAGACGACCCGGCCGAGCGCTGAGGGATTAGGGTCGGGCATGGCGGAGAGTGTATCGACACGGGGGAGCGAGGCTGCGCCCGGGCCCTTGCCTGGAGTGCGGGGTGCTGAACGGCCAGCGTGCGGTACGACGGGTGGGGGCAGGCGGATGGCTCAGGCCGAACGGTCCGAGAGCAGCTTGGGGCTCGGTCGGTCGAAACGGCTCGCCCGGCGAGCGAACCGGCGGATGGCCCGCGACTCGTCGGTCGTACCGCTCGCCCGGCGTTCAGCGGGCGAGACTCCATCGCCGCCCGGCTGCGTCCGCCCCGCGAGCCGCCGCCCCGCGAGCCCCGCCGCCCCGCGAGCCCCGCGTTCAGCCGCCTGCGCCCGGTGAGCGAACCGTTACATCCGGAAGACGCCGAACTTCGTGTCCGGGATCGGCGCGTTGACGGCGGCCTCGATGCCCATCGAGAGGACGCGTCGCGTGTCGAGCGGGTCGATGACCCCGTCGTCCCAGAGTCGGGCCGTGGCGAAGTACGGGTTCCCCTCGCGCTCGTAGGCGTCGAAGATCGGTCCCTCGAAGGCGTCTCGCTCGGCATCGGACGGCCAGGCGCCGCCGGGGAGCGAGGCCTCGCGCACGGTGGACAGCACGCGGGCGGCCTGTGCCCCGCCCATCACGCTGATCCGCGCGTTGGGCCAGGACCACAGGAAGCGCGGCGAATAGGCCCGTCCGGCCATGGCGTAGTTGCCCGCACCGAAGCTCCCGCCGATGAGGACCGTGAGCTTCGGCACAGCGGCGGAAGCGACCGCGGTGACCAGCTTCGCCCCGTCCTTGGCGATCCCGCCGGCCTCGTACTCGCGGCCGACCATGAAGCCGGTGATGTTCTGGAGGAAGACCAGCGGGATGCGGCGCTGGCAGGCCAGCTCGATGAAGTGCGCGCCCTTGAGCGCGGACTGGCTGAACAGGATCCCGTCATTGGCGAGGATCGCCACCGGCCATCCGTCGAGGTGGGCGAAGCCGGTGACGAGCGTCTCGCCGTAGAGCGGCTTGAACTCGTGGAAGCTCGACCCATCGACGAGGCGGGCGATCAACTCGCGAACCGGGACCGCGCGCCGGGCATCGGCCGGGATGGCAGCATACAGGTGAGCGCCGCCGCGGCCCTCCGGGTCGACCACCGGAGCCACCGCCTCGCGCCGGTCCCAGGGCGTAGCCGGGGCCTTCCGCTCGAGATGCCGGACGATGGATCGGCCGAGGGCGAGGGCGTGTTCGTCGTCGAGCGCCTCGTGGTCGGCGACACCAGACAATCGAGCGTGCACGTCGGCTCCGCCGAGGGTTTCCGCATCGACGTCCTCGCCCGTGGCGGCCTTCACGAGCGGCGGCCCACCGAGGAAGATCGTGCCGGTTCCCCGGACGATGACGGTCTCATCGGACATCGCCGGGACGTACGCGCCGCCGGCCGTGGACGAGCCCATGACGAGCGCCACCTGCGGGATCCCCTCGGACGACATCCGGGCCTGGTTGTAGAAGATCCGGCCGAAGTGCTCGCGATCCGGGAAGACGTCAGCCTGGAGCGGCAGGAACGCGCCGCCGCTGTCCACGAGGTAGACGCACGGGAGGCGGTTCTCGAGCGCGATCTCCTGGGCCCGGAGGTGCTTCTTGACGGTCATCGGGTAGTACGTGCCGCCCTTGACCGTGGCGTCGTTGGCGACGATGACGCAGAGGGTCCCCTCGATCCGGCCGAGGCCCGTGACGATCCCGGCGCTCGGCGCCTCATCCTCGTACATCCCGTTCGCGGCGAGCGCGCTCAACTCCAGGAACGGCGCACTGGGGTCGAGGATTCGATCGATCCGCTCGCGGACCGGGAGTTTGCCGCGCTCGCGATGCCGCGCGATGGACCGGTCGTCGCCGCCAGCTCCTCGAGCGCTGACCCCTGCCGTTCGGGCCCGGAGGTCCGCCACGAGCGCCCGCATCGTGCCTGCATTGGCGGTCGCATCGGGGCTGGCGGGGTCGAGGCGGCTGCGCAGGACGGGCATGGCTTGATGATAGGCGGCTGCGTCACGGCCAGGCCGAGACCCGTCCGAACGGAGTTCTCACCCCTGCTTCCTCTTCCTCGATCCGGTCGGCCTCACCTCGTGCGGAATTCGACGGACTCGACGACCGACGCCGCTGCCTGCACCGCCCTCTCGAAGCGCGACTCGGGCGCAACGACCGCCAAGGCCAGAATGCGCATGGACGACCCCTCGGGCACGTCGAACAGGTAGAGCCGCATCCGCTCCCCCGTCGCGTGGCCCGTTGCGACCTCGTTGAAGAAGAAGGCGACCTCACCGTACATGTCGAAGACGGGGCGGAGGAGAGCGTTCAGGAGCGGGTCACCCCCGCTGGTCGCGGGTGCGCACACAGTCGCTTCGGCGGCGAGCGCCACGTCCGTCATCAGGGCTTGGGCCCCTCCAACGTTCACCACGACCGGAGCGGTCGCGCCGAGGTCGGGCTGGGACCGGATGCTCTCGGCCAGTGCCGCGGCGTCTACTGGACCCGGGCCTGGCTGACAATCCGCCGTGAGCAGCGCGGGGTCGGCCATCAGCCAGAACTCATCCCAGTCACTGCGTTCCCCGCCGTCGGTTGTCGGCCGCACGCCCGGGCCCTCCGGGATCAGGCGGCCTCCGGGCCAGTCGCTGTAGAAGACCCACGGGTGGGCGGCGCGCACGGTCACCGCGCCCTCGAAGTAGCTGTAGGACACGGCCACGGGCTGGCCGTTCTCGGTCGTTGGCGCGATGTCGGTTGCAAAGCCATGTGGCTCATACTCGAGCCCGAGGCGACCGTCGGCTGGAAAGTACTCAGGGTCGTCGTGAGGCATGAAGAAGAGCTGTTCGACCACCGTGTCCCCGGCGAACAGCCGAACCATGAATGCTCTGAAGCCGTACGGCCACTCGATGCCAGTGAGTGGCTCGAACTCGGCCCGCTCGTAGGGATCTCCCGAGCTCGTTGCGTAGAGGAGCGGGATGTGCTCCGAGGGGTTGTCCGGGAAAGGGCTCAGAAGGCTATGCAGGTACTGCTCCGCCCCCTCACCGGCGATGCGGGCCTCAAGGAAGCCGTTCAGGAGCTCAGTGACCTCCGGCTCCAGGGGCGACGCCGCCGCGGTCGGCGACGGCGTCGCCTGCTCACCCACGCCGGACAGATTCGGATACAGATTCAGTGCCAGGGCGGCGGCCACCACGACGACGGCGGCACCGCCGAGCGCAGGTGCGAGCCAGTCAACGGGGAATCCGCGCCGGAGTCCCGGGAGCGAGAACAACCTCCGCTGCTTGACGTTGTCGAGTTGGTCGACGATTGCAGCGACGGATCGATCGGACAGCTTGGTCGGGCCCGCCGCCAACCAGCTCTCCAGGACTCGGTCTGCTTGCGTTTCGCTGTTCATGCCATGTCTCCCACCGCGGCGAGTCGCGAATCGGCCTCGATGGCCGCGCGCATTTGCTGTCTTGCGTAATGGAGCCGTGATCGGACCGTTCCGGGCGACAGGCCGAGCGCGTCGGCGATTTCAGCGCCGGACAGTCCGAGGTAGTGGTGCATCACCAGGACGGCCCGCTGTTCGGCCGACAGCCAGCGGAACGCTCGCTCGAGCTCATCGCGGTGCGCCACGCCGGCCTGCATGTCGTCGCTGGCCGGGCCGAGGTCCGGGTCGGTGATGAGCCGCAACCCGGGCTGCCAGCGGCGCGTGTGACGAGCCTCCGCGAAGCACGCGTTCACGAGCAGCCGATACAGCCACGCCTCGATGCGATCGTCATCGCGCAGTCGCCGCAGCTCGCGCCAAGCCGTCAGGAATGCCTGCTGGACCGCGTCCTCGGCCCTGCCCGTGTCCCGAAGGATCCGGTAGGCGACTGCGTACAGTCGGTCACCGAAGGTCAGGACGAGCGTCGTGAACGCTTCCTTGTCCCCCCGCTTCGCGCGACCGATGAGCTCCGGGTCCATTTGCCTCCCTCTGACCTGTCAGCCAGTATGAGAATCGGAGTCCCGGATTTGCTCAATCTTGATCGCCGGCAGTCGAGAAGACTCGAAGCCGAGCTTCGGAAAGTGCTGGGTCACCGGCGCGAGAAGCCTGCGACCCGAGGCGCTGGATCGACTGGAACTGGGCCGCGCCCGCCGCCATCCTGGTGATCAGGCCGCCCTTCTTCCGGGTGCCGAGCTTCGTTGGCCGCTCTTGTGCTCTCAGCCGGGGTGGAACTCGATCGACTCGATAATCGGTGCGGTCTCGGCAATGAACTCCTCGAAGCGCTCCTCGGGCGCCACGACCGTGATCGCCAGGGTCTGCACCGACATGCCCTGCGGGAGGTCGACGAGGTAGAGACGTAGGCGCGCCTCCGGATCCCAAAGCGCGTGGATCCAGCGGCTGATATCAATCATCCCTATCCCGCAAGCCCTGCCGCCGGGGGCAAGGGCGACGTCGATCGACACGGCCTCGAGGCCACCGATGCGGGCGGCCACCGGCGCTGTCGTTTCGAAGTCGGGATCGGCGATGACCTGCTCCGCTATCGCAGCTGCATCGGCCGGCGCCAAGAGCAGTGGGGACCCGCCGTTCGCTGCGCACCACGCGTCGTAGGCGACTGGGTCGACGAGTCCGATGGTGTACCCGTCGCCGTCGCGATCCGGGACAGGCGCCGACAGCATCCCGAACCACACGTCCGAGGCGAGTCCGTCAGCGTCCTTCCCGGGCCAATACGCCCTCCAGGTACTCGGCGTAGAAGCTGAGACCTCACCGTCGCGGGAGGCGTACGACAGGACGGTCGGCTGACCATTCTGGGTCGTTGAATTGGCATTCAGCCACAACCCGCCACTCTGCAGCCAACGGATCTCCTGCTCGACCACCGTCGCGTCGCCGTCCGCGAACAGCCGGGCCGAGAAGGTCATGCGGCCGTAGGGCCACTCCGGCCCGTCCACGCGCTCGATCTCGTATCGCTCGTACGGGGCACCCGAGGTGGTGGCGTAGAGGAGCGGAACGTCTACGGAGGAGTCGACCTGTACGTGGCCCTCCGCGCCGCTGCCGGCGATGCGTGCGGCGAGGAACTCCTCCAGGCGCTCCGTGGCCTGTGCCTCGACGGCCGCCGGGTCGGCTTGTGCGAACGGCGCCGTAAGCCTCCACCGGTTCACCACCCAGATCCCGTCACGGTCTTGGCGGACGAGCTGGGCGAGGTCGAGGCTCACCGACTCGTAGCGGAGGTCGTCGAGCGTCGGCGCGCACAGCTCGCCCCACTCCGGCTCAGGGCCGGGCGGGTACAGCGGGTTCGTGCCAACCGGCGCACACCGCAGGTAACGCTGGTCGTAGAAGACGTCATAAACACCGTCGCGACCCATCCCTTCAAAGGGATTCAACGTGTACGCCTCCCAGCCCAGAACCTCACGGAGGAACCGGTCGACGAGTTCGATCTGGCCACCTTCCCCGATCCACGAGTCGTCGATGAACAATTGCGGATCGACCTGCCACGTGTAGTCGGGGTCGCCGGCGTCCGCGCGCTCCTGGGCCTGGCGGACCTCCTCGAGGGTCGTCTGCGGCCACATGCCTCCCGAGATCGTCGGCGGCTCCGCGCCCTCCCGCAGCCACAGGCCGCCGGCCCCGTCCGAGAGGGTGTCGGTCAGAGGGCCGAGGAACAAGGACCAATCGCGGAGCACCTCGTGGAGCGGGGGGCCGCTCACGGTCTCGGCCTCGCTCCCGTCGTCGCACGTGTACACCGGCGCGGGGATGACGAGCTGCGTGCCGCCCTCGATCCGGCCGGTGCCGGTCATCGTCGAGGGGGTGCCCGAGCACACCGTTGCGATGTCGTCGTTCACCACGATCTCGACGGCCTCGTCTTCGGAGGCTCGGATGGTCATCGTCTGGGTGCCGCCGTCGGCATCGGTGGTACTGATCCAGGCGCCCAGGAAGGGGCTGCGGGGATCGTCGGGGGAGACCGGCTCGCCGACGGCCGACTGATTGACATAGAAGTTGAGCGCGAGGGCGGCAGCCACCACGACGACGGCGGCACCGCCGAGCGCAGGTGCGAATCGTGGCACGTGCCGGTTCCCCAGGAGTGCTCGCCAGCCCACGTGCTGCGTGGTCCGCCGCGTCCGCTCGAAGGTGGCTTCGAGGACTCGCTCGGGTAGCCGTGGGGGAGCCGTCTGCTCCAGCCACCGGCTGATCGTCTCGTCAAACCGCTCGTTCATGGCCATCACGCTGTCCTGTCCTGGGCGACTGCCGGCTGCCGCGCGTCGGCTTCGAGCGCCGCCCGCATCGCCGCAGTCGAGTAATGAAGTCGTGACCGGGCGGTCCCTTCGGGGATGCCGAGAATCCCGGCGATCTCGGCTGCCGAGAACCCGCTGTAGTAGTGGAGGACAACCACGGCCCGCTGATCGGGCTTCAGCCGGCTGAAGCCCCGCTCGAGCTGTTCCCGATCGGCGACGGAACCGGTGTCGTCGCTGATCGACGCGTCGAGCGGGAGGGTTCGCACCTGCTGCGACCAGCGCCGCAGCTGGCGACCCTGATCGGCACACGCGTTGACCACCAGGCGATGGAGCCAGGCGTCGAACTTGTCGGGATCGCGCAGCGAGGGAAGCTGTCGCCACGCGCGAACGAGCGCTTCCTGCACTGCGTCCTCCGCCAGGTCCGTCGTCCGAAGGATCAGGCGAGCGACCGCGTACAGGCGATCACCGGCGGAAGTCGCGAGGACCTCGAAGGCCTCGTGGTCTCCGCGGGCTGCCGCCTCGACGAGATCGCGCCTCATACCCTCTCCATCACCAGCCCGGCCTCAATGACCCGCACTGTTCGTTATGACGGAAGTCGCAATCCGATCTACTCAATCATGGCCGCGAAGGGCTCCGCCGGCGCCCGCGGTCTTCGCTCGCGGCCGTTCGGGCTCGCAGGTCCGCCACGAGCGCGCGCATCGTGTCGGCATTGGCGGTCGCATCGGGGCTGGCGGGGTCCGGGCGGGGTCGAGACGGCTGTGCAGGACGGGCACTCCGGGAGTGTAGGGCGTCTCGCACGCGGGTCGGCCCTCCCGCCGCCCGCCCGCTCGCCGCCCTCGCGCCGCCCGCTCGCTCCAGTGAGTCAGCCGCGCGAACGGCGGATCCCGATCAGGAGGCCACCCAATCCAGGCAGCATCCTGCCGGTCCGCACAACGACGACGACGGCCGCCGCCATCAGGATCGCCCCGAGGATTGGGAAGATGAGGACCAGCAGTCCGCCCAGTGCCCCGAGCACCGCGCCGGCAATCCAGCTCGAAGCGGCACCGGCTCGCCGCGTGCGTTCGGGTCCTGTCACTTTGCCCGGCGGGTCGGACCCAGCACGTCGCTGAGGGCGGCCTCGAGATCGGGATGGGCGAACCTGAAGCCCGCCTCGACCAGTCGCGCGGGAACGACCCGCCGCGAACCCAGGAGCAGCGTCGCCTCCTCGCGGAGGACCAGGTGCAGGAGCCAGCCCGGAACAGGGAACCAGTTCGGCCGGTGGAGGACGCGTGCCAGGGCTGCAGCAAGGTCGCGTTGCCGGCAGGGCTCCGGGCTCGCCGCGATCACGAAGCCAGAGACCCCGCTGCCGGCAATCGCGAGCCGGTACGCGGCCACGAGATCGTCCAGGTGGATCCAGCTGAACCATTGCCGACCGCTTCCGTATCGACCGCCCAGGCCCAGCCGAACCGGCAAGGCGAGGAGCGGCAGCAGGCTGCTCTGCCGGGCGAGCACGAACGCCGTCCGGATCAGGACCACGCGGACACCCAGCGCCTCTGCGCCGAGGGCCGCGGATGCCCACGGACGCTCGAGATTGGCGAGGAAGCCGGTGGTCGCGCTCGTATCCGTGGCCTCGGTCGCGGGATCGGTGTCGAGGCCGGTGTAGCCGTCGATCCCCAGCGCGGAGACGAGGACGCCCGGGCGGGCCGACGGCTCGAGGAGGGCCATAGCCTCCACGAGTTGCCTCGTTGGAACCACGCGGCTGTCGACGATGGCGCGACGCCGCCCCGCGGTCCAAGGCAGCGGACCGATGGGCGCACCGCTCAGATTGACGACCGCGGAGGCGCCGTCGATGGCGTGTGCGAGCTCAGCGATTCGCGCAGGATCGCCGGGATCCCAGTGCTGGACCCGGGCGCCTGGGGGCATGTGCCGAGTGCGGCGCGCTAAGCTGCGGGTCAGGACATCGACCTCGATGCCGTCGCGGAGCAGCGCCGTCGTCAGCGCTCGCCCGATCAGGCCGGAACCTCCGCCGATCACCACGCGGGTCATGGGCGGGTGTCCGCGCCGACGTGGAGCGCACGGGAACGGGGAGCATTCGACGGCTGAGGGTTCGCCGGGGACGCCATGCGGCCGATCCTTTGTGCTACGGTCACCTAGCAAGTTATGACCCAAGAACACGCTACTGTCAAGGTGCATGTTTCTGACGCGGGATCGCCTGCGGCGGAGGCTATCCGCCTGCGCCTGGCCAACGCCTGGGGCGAGATGGGTGCGGCGTGGGGCGTTGCTCCGGCGATCGCCCGGGTCCATGCCTACCTGATGACCCGCCAGGCAGCGCTCACCGAGCGCGAGGTCCGCGAGGCGCTCAACCTGTCCCACCGCGCCGCCAGCCTCGCGCTTGCCGATGCGGAGGCCTGGGGTCTCGTGGAGCGGGTCTCCGAGCCACGACGAGTCGGCCGGCGGGGACCGGCCGGAGCCGCGTACCAGGCGATCGGCGATCCGTGGAAGTGGTTCGGCAGAGTCGTCGCCGAGCGGAAGATCCGCGAAGGTGATCCGATCCTCGAGGTCCTCGAGACGACGGCCAGGGAAGTCGCCGTGGCCGTCGCGGCGAGCCCGGATGACCGGGACGTTGCGGCCCTTCGCGAGTGGGTCACCACGTTCCTGGTCTTCGTGCGGCTGTTCGACCGTGCGGTCGGGCTCGTGCCGCGCCTCGAGCCACGCGAGCTGGAGCGAGCGCTCCGCCTGCTGGGCGAGGTTCCGGATGACACCGTCCTCCGCCTCGTGACGTTGCTCGACGCCCTCCCCGACGACGACGTCCTCGACCTCGTGGAGGCCGTCAGCCACCTCTCGCCGAAGGCTGCGCGCCGGGCCACGAAGCTGATGTCCGGAGTGGTCCGCACCGTCAGCCGCTGATCCCGATTCGGAGCCACGACGCGCCCATGCGATAATCGCGCCGCGCTGCGGCGACCCGGCCCGGCCCGAACGGGCGAGGACCCCGGGGCTGGCGGACCGGCGGACCCGCAGCGGACCTTGAGGAAAGCAGTCCCAATATGACCGTCGAAACGTCCACCTGGGCGACCAAGAAGGGCCTTGCCCAGATGCTCAAGGGCGGCGTCATCATGGACGTCGTCACGGCCGAGCACGCCCGGATCGCCGAGGACGCGGGCGCTGTCGCGGTAATGGCCCTCGAGCGTGTGCCCTCGGATATCCGCACCGCGGGCGGCGTCGCCCGCATGTCGGACCCGGAGATGATCCAGGGGATCATGGATGCCGTCACCATCCCCGTGATGGCGAAGGCCCGGATCGGCCACTTCGTCGAGGCCCAGATCCTGGAGGCCCTCGGGGTCGACTACATCGACGAGTCCGAGGTCCTGACGCCGGCCGACCAGGCCAACCACATCGACAAGCACGCCTTCAAGGTCCCCTTCGTGTGCGGCTGCCGGAACCTCGGCGAGGCGCTCCGCCGGATCAACGAAGGCGCGGCCATGATGCGGACCAAGGGGGAAGCGGGGACCGGCAACGTGGTCGAGGCCGTTCACCAGCTGCGCGATGTCCTGGCCCAGATCCGCCGTCTCCAGGGCATGCGCGAGGACGAGCTGTTCGTCGCGGCCAAGGAGTTGCAGGCACCCTACGAGCTGGTCAAGCAGGTCGCGCATGACGGCAAGCTGCCGGTGGTGAACTTCGTCGCCGGTGGCATTTCCACGCCGGCCGATGCGGCCCTCGTCATGCAGCTCGGCGCGGAGGGCGTGTTCGTCGGTTCCGGGATCTTCAAGAGCGAGGATCCGGCGCGCATGGCGAACGCCATCGTCCAGGCGACCACGCATTTCGACGATCCGAAGATCCTGGCCGAGGTCAGCAGGGGCCTCGGCGCCCCGATGCGGGGCATCGCGATGGAACAGCTCGCCGAGTCGGATCGGCTGGCCAGCCGGGGTTGGTAGGCCGCCACGCCGGTGACGGCGGGGTGCGACCGATGAAGATCGGGGTCCTCGCCGTCCAGGGGGCGTTCGCCGAGCACATGGCGATCCTCGATGCCATCGGCGTCGAGGGTGTCGAGGTACGCCTGCCGTCCGAGCTCGAGGATCTCAGCGGGCTGATCCTGCCCGGCGGGGAATCCACGGCCCAGCGTCGCCTGATTCACCGGTGGGGTCTGCGTGAGCCGATCCTGGAACTGGCCCGTTCGGGCGCGCCGCTCTTCGGAACATGCGCCGGGATGATCCTGCTGTCTCGCGACATCGCCGATGGCGACGAAGCCAGTCTTCCCGCTGCTCGATGTCGATGTCCGGCGGAACGCCTTCGGACGGCAGCTCGATTCCTTCGAGATGGACCTGTCAGGTGCCGGTCCTGGGCGATCAGCCCGTCCACGCGGTGTTCATCCGCGCCCCGATCGTCGAGCGAGTCGGACCCGGCGTGGACATCCTCGCCCGCCTCGACGACGGACGGATCGCAGCCGTCCGGGAGCGCAACGTCGTGGCCACCGCGTTCCACCCCGAGCTCGCGGGGGAGACTCGCTTCCATCGCCTCGTCGCGACGATGGCCGCCGAGCACAACGACCCGGGCGAGGGATCGGGGCGCCGGCACCACCCGACGCGCCGGACCGGGCTGGCCCGATGACGCTGCCACGTGCCGGACGCTCGACGGGCAAGGTCCGTGCAGCGCGCCTGACGGACCTGGCCGCGCTGGGCGAGCTGTCCCGGCTGTGCGAGGACGATGCTGCGGGCGGCCGGTCGCTCGGTCTGCCCGTCAGCGGGCCGCGGATCGGCGTCTTCAGCCTGTTCCGGCTGCCGCTGGGTGCCTTCCGGCCGAACGACCTCCTGTTCGTGTACGAGGAGGATCGACGGGTCGCGGGCCTGGTCCGCGTGGAGCGGGAGAGCCACCGCGACGACTGGACGATCGTGGAACTCGACGGGTTGACCGGCCTGGCCGGGGCGGGTGCCGGCGACATCCGGTTCCGGCTCGTCCAGCAGGTCCTGCGCGAGGGCCAGAAGCGAGGCGCGGCGCGCTTCCACGTCGCGTGCACCGACGAGGGTGGCAACGTCGAGCTGTTCATGCAGGCCGGCTTCGCACGGTATGGCGAAGAGCGGGTCCTGCATCGAGACGCCGCGGCGCCGTTGCCCGAACCCTGGTCCGAGGAACGCGCGGCCGCCGCCAGGATCCG
The DNA here is from genome assembly GCA_963697415.1 of uncultured Chloroflexia bacterium. GTDB lineage: Bacteria > Chloroflexota > Limnocylindria > Limnocylindrales > CSP1-4 > UBA5189. The sequence continues at coordinate 735,110 of CAVONW010000003.1, read as the reverse complement.
CGCCGCTACCCCGAGAGACGCGATCGCCCTGATGCAGCTGTACGCGACGGTGACCCCGGCTCCGGTCCGTCGGCTGGAGGACCTCCGGATCCCGGACTGGGAGCGTCAGGGATCCCAGGTACGGGTGCCCCGGAGCAGCCTCGCGCCGATCCTCCGCTTCGCCGACGTCGAAGGCTACGTGCTCGACGCCACCGACGGCGTGGCCCTGGACGGGTTCATCCAGCTGGGTGTCGCCCGGGAGGATCAGCCCCACTACCTGCGGGTGATGGGCCGGCCCGAGGCGGATCTCGGCGAGCTCATCGACTTCGGGCTCGGAGACATTCGGGCGCGCACCGCGAAGAGCGGGGAGCGGATCGGAGACCACGGCGTGATCGCGCCCGTGCGAACCTACGAAGCACCGATTGACCGCAGGCTGGAGGACGCGGGCTTCACGACGATCTCCATCGTCACGCTGCTCATCAAGGAAACCCTCGTCCGCGTCGCCGAACCGGCACTCGTGCCGGCCGGCGTGCGCCCATGGGAGGTCACACGTGGCTCCTGAGGTTCGAGCTCCCGAGGTCCGACCCGAACGGCGAGAGACGATCGACGACATCGATGCGCTCCTGGCGGCGCTGCCCCCGGAGATCGTGGCCGCCATCCACGCCCTGCCCGACCAGGAGGCCGTGATCGAGGTGGTCCTGGACCTCGGCCGTCGGCCGGAGGCACGGTTCCCCGACGCGGAGGTGACGCTCCTCGAGCGCGAGATCACCGAAGCGGATATCGCCCACGTCGTCGACCACATCGGAACGTTCGGGGACGACAACCGGGCCGGGATCGAGCGGACGCTCCACCGGATCAGCGCGATCCGGAACCGGAACGGGAAGATCGTGGGCCTGACCTGCCGCATCGGGCGGGCCGTGTACGGCACGATCGAGATCATCGCGGACTTCGTGGAGAGCGGGAAGTCCATCCTGATCATGGGCCGGCCGGGCATCGGCAAGACGACCATGCTGCGGGAGGCCGCCCGGGTCCTGGCCGATGACTTCGGCAAGCGGGTCGTGGTCGTGGACACCTCGAACGAGATCGCGGGCGACGGGGACATCCCGCACCCGGCCATCGGGAAGGCCCGTCGGATGCAGGTCCGGACGCCATCCGTGCAGCACGAGGTGATGATCGAGGCCGTCGAGAACCACATGCCCCAGGTCATCGTGATCGACGAGATCGGGACTGAGCTGGAGTCGCAGGCGGCGCGCACCATCGCCGAGCGCGGCGTCCAGCTCATCGGGACGGCGCACGGCAACAACCTCGACAACCTGATGCTCAACCCCACGCTGTCCGACCTCATCGGCGGCATCCAGAGCGTGACCCTGGGCGATGACGAGGCCCGGCGGCGCCGCACGCAGAAGAGCGTGCTCGAGCGCAAGGCCCCGCCGACGTTCGATGTCATCATCGAGATCCAGGATCGAGAGCGGGTGCTGGTCCACGGCGACGTCTCCGATACGGTCGACGCCCTGCTCCGGGGCGATCCGATCAACCCCGAGCAGCGCTGGCGGGACGACGAGGGCGTCCACCGATCGCAGTCACGGCCGAAGCCGTCGCCGCGAGATGCCGGCGTGACGGACCGCTTCTCCGGGCTCGTCGGGAGTGGCTCCCCGTGGCGCATGGAGCCTGGTTGGCGCGGCGAGCCGTCGTACCGGTCCGGTCGTGGTGGATACGGCGGCGGAGGCTACGGTGGCGGTGGCTACGGCGGCGGCGGCTACGGTGGCGGTCCCGTTTCGGGCGGGGAGCGGGCGGGCACACGGGCCGGGTTCCGCCCCGGCGCGTCGGGTTCGTGGCGGCCGACGCGGGGCGTGCCATCCGGCGGCGCGCCGTCGGGCGAGCGCGGCGATGGTGGCCCAGTCATCCGAAGCTCGGCCGAGGCGCCGTTCATCGCCGGCGAGATCGCCGACCGCGGACCGCTCGAGCGCGGCAGCGCGCCGACCGTGGAGACACGCGCCCGCGAGGCGCGCGAGGTTTCTCGCCAGATGCAGTGGCGCGCCTCGGCCACAAAGGCGATCGATGCGCTTAAATCGGATGAGGGAACGGCGCCGGTGAACGCGGCGGATCTCGCTCCCGAGGCCGGCGCGAACGGCTCCGCGCCCGTCGCAGCCGATGACGCCTTCGGCGCGACCTTCGATGACGACGGCACACTGCGGCTTTCCTCGGCCGAGGGCCTCCCGACGCTCCGCGTCCTGCCCCAGGGGATCAGCCGCAAGCGTCTCGAGCAGGCGATCCGTGAGCTCCAGCTGCCGGTGGTCATCGCCCTCGATGTGGACGAAGCCGACGTGGTCATGACGGTCCGAACCGAATACCGGCAGAAGACCCCGCAGGTCCGGGAGGCGGAGGAGCGGGCGCTCCCGATCTACGTGCTCAAGAACAACACGATCCCCCAGATGCAGGCCTCGTTGACCTCGATCTTCGCCCTGGAACTCGATCCGCGGGACGCCGCGATGCGCGAAACGGAGGACGCGATCGGGATCGTCCTCCAGCGCGCGGAACCGGTGGAGCTGTCACCGCAGAGCGCGTACATCCGGCGCCTCCAGCACCAGATGGCCGAGCGGGCCAACCTCGTCTCCCGGTCACGCGGCCGCGAACCGTACCGACGCGTGCGGCTCTATCCCGAGACAGCCAAGGGGGTCTGGCGGTAGGCGCCCCGTCCTCGGGGCGCGCTGACGGGGCGCGCTGAACGCCCACAGAGCGGTGAACGCCCACAGAGCGGTACGACCGACGACAGGCCCGGGGCCGGCGTCGCGCCGGTCATCCGGCACGCCGGGCGTTCCAGCCAAGCACCGTCGGCCCGCTTGGCGGCACCATTGAACGCGTGGCGTGCAGACTGACGGGACGGCCGGTCGACGTCGGTCATACCGCACGCCGGGCGTTCAGGGGCGGGTCAGAGCAGCGTCGCGTGGCGGGGAGGCAGGACGAGGGTCACAGGAGGACGAGCCCGGACGCCTCGGGCAAGTGGCCGGAGCGCAGCGCACGGAAGACGTCGCGTCCGTCAAGCGGCAGCAACGAACGCAGCGCGTCCCGATGAATCTCCAGGACTCGGCGGCTCGATCGCGTATCGGACACGACGAGCACCATTCGTTCAAGGCTGCCGTCGCGCATCTTCAGGCCGAGGCGGCGGCCGAGGGCCTGGATGTCCCGGAGGCGAGTCTCGGCCTCCACTCCGAGCGCCCCATCGCGGAGGGTCGCGACGCCGTCCCAGGCCCGACGATCGCCGGCGACGGGGAGCGGCACCTCGGTGCGCCAGGGTGTGTCGCGCGGGAGGCGGGCGCGGAATCGTTCCAGCAGGGCGAGCTGCGCGGCGTCGCGGACCGGGTCGCCGTCGGGGTAGGCGCGAACCACGAGCCTGAGGCCAACCGCGGCGCAGGCTCGGCTGAGCTGATCGACCGTGAGTTCGCGAAGCTCGCCGCGTTCGATGCGGCCGAACTGGGCGTGGGACATGCCGACTGCTCCGCCCGCCACGAGCTGGCTCAGGCCACCCGCCAATCGGGCGCCGCGAACCTCCTGACCCATCGTCCCGTGTATCGACCGGGCATTGCCCCGCCCTTCGTTTGCATGGTCCTCTCGAGTAGCCATCGGTGGATGGTGCGCCGGCACGCATACCCCGGGCTTACGCGCTGATCACGCCGCCAACCGCGGCATGCGCGGCAGCTGCCCCCGGGGCAGGCCCAGCACCCTCCCGCGACCTGAACGCCCAACGAGCGGTGCGACCGACGGCCCGGCCCGACGGCCCCCGACCGCGTCGATTCCGCTCGCCGAGCGTTCCAAACCGACATGGCGGCGTTCGAATGCATCGACGTAGCACGCGCAGCGTTCAGGCTCGACGATTTGGATCTCTTGGTCGGGCGTACCGCACGCCAGGCGTTCAGGCCGGCAGCCGGCCGTGCCTGGGGCGGGCCGTGCCTGGGGCGGGCCGTGCCTGGGCGGGCCGTGCCTGGGGCGGGCCGTGCCTGGGCGGGCCGTGCCTGGGGCCGTCGTTACGCCGGCGGCCGCCGCCCCATCCAGCGAAGTGCGGAGTGAGCCGCGTGGAACCCGCACATGCCGTGGACGCCGCCGCCGGGCGGGGTGGACGAGGAGCACAGGTACAGCCCCTCGACCGGGGTCCGGTACGGGTCCCAGCGCACGTCGGGCCGGAAGATCAGTTGGCGCCAGTCCTGGATCCCGCCGTTGATGTCACCGCCGACGTAGTTCGCGTCGTACGCCTCCATCTCGGCCGCGTTCTTCGTGGCCCGCGCCAGGATTAGGTCGCGGAAGCCTGGGGCGAAGCGCTCGACCTGTGCCTCGATGACCGCCGTCATGTCGAGGTCCGATCCATTGGGGACGTGGCAATACGCCCAGGCGGTGTGCTTGCCCGCCGGCGCGCGCGTCGGGTCGAACAAACTCGCCTGCACCACCAGGACAAAGGGTCGCTCGGCGTGGCGACCGGCGGCCACGGAGCGCTCGGACTCCAAGACTTCGCCCACGGCACCGCCGAGATGTACCGTCCCGGCACGCCCTGCTGCCGCGTCACCCCAGGGGATCGGCCCGTCCAACGCCCAATCGACCTTGAAGACCCCGGGTCCGTAGCGGAATCGCTCCATGCTGCGGCGGTACGCCGGCGGCAGGCGATCGCCGGCGATCTGCAGGACCTGGCGCGGCGTGACGTCCAGCAGGACCGCCCGGGCGGCGGGCAGCTCGGCCAGCGACTCAACCCGGGTATTCAGCTGGATCTCGACGCCCAGGCTCTCGGCCTCCGCGATCAGGGCCGCGGCAATCTGCCCGCTGCCGCCCCGAGCGAATGGCCAGCCGACGGCATGGGCCAGCATCCCGATCACGAGCCCGAACGAGGCGGTCAGCGGTCGTTCCAGCGCGACCATGGAGTGGGCGGCGAGCCCCGCGAACAGGGCGCGGGCGGCCGGCTCGCGGAAGGCGATGCGCCCGAGGAGACTCGCCGGCAGCAGTGCCGGCACGCCGAAACGGGCCAGGGCGATCGGGTGGCGTGGCGGGCGGACGATCGGGCCCAGCAGTGCCGGAAGCAGACGGTCCACATCGTGCAGAAGTGGCCCGAAGAGCCGACGCCAGGCCGCGCCGTCCCGACCGAGCCCGGCGGCAGTGTCATCAAGAGACCGCTCGAGCACGACCGCGTGGTCCGGGGCGAGCATGTGCGCCACGGGGGCGGGAGGATGCACCCACTCCAGGCCGCGCTGCCCGAGATCGAGTGTCGCGAAGAACGGCGAGGCAACGCCGAGCGGATGCGCGGTCGAGCACGGGTCATGAATGAACCCGGGCAGCGTCAACTCGGCCGAGCGTGTGCCGCCGCCCGCGGTTGCCTCGGCCTCGTAGATCCGGACCCGCAACCCAGCTCGCGCCAGCTCGATGGCTGCCGCGAGACCGTTCGGTCCTGCGCCGACGATGACGGCATCGAACAGGCGAGCCGTCACGTGGCGGGACCAGGCGGAGCTGCCAGCCGACAGCTCAGGTGGGGCGAGTCCCGCGCCGACGTAGCCAGCGCACCGGCGCCGTCAGCGTCGCGACAGCCATGTTCACGGCCGCGCTGTGGCGCAGGTTGCGGACGTAGCGCCACTGGCGGCGTCGATCGACGCAGATCTTCTCGGACCGGACATCCGGCGTGACCACGCCGACGGAGCGCGCCAGGTTCTCGAGCGTCTGCTCCCAGAATCGATCGTTCATCCGGTTCGCGCCGAAGATGTAGCTCAGCTCGATGAACGGGTCGCTCGTTCGTTCGAGCGCCTGCACCTGGGCGACCGTCGTCTCGCCATCGCGAAAGCCCGAGAACGTGATCCATGCTGAAAGCGCGTGGCCCTCCGGAGTCATGAAGGCAAAGGACTGCTCATCAGCGTAAATGACCATGACGCCGGTCGACATCTTGATCGGAGACCCGGGCAGCGGCGGCACCTCGAGGAGCGCCACTTCGCCGGGGGCGATCCCTGCCAGCGGCGTATAGAAGGTCGCACCCTTGGGCCAGAAGGTCGGGAAGCGCTCCTTCCAGTGGGCGACGAGCTGCTCCGGGCTCTTGTCGACACCCTCGAGCCGCACGCTGAACGTCTTCTGCCACATCTGGCCGAAGCCCTGGATCGGACCGGCGACGCGCTTCCCGGTCACGGTGTCTGTGCCGGCACCAGTCGCCGTCGTGGTCAGGCGATCGACCGGGCGCGCCCACGAATTGCCGTCGCGGTGTGAACGAGGTTCGTTGGCGGTCATGTCGGGCCTCCTGGCCTTGCTGCGGGACGGTCAGCCGGCCGCCGCGATCGCGGCGGCCTCGGTGTCGTGGATTCCGATCGCCTCGTCGAGGCGAGTCAGGGAGAAGATCTGGAGGTAGTGCTCGTTGAGCCCGATGGCCATCAGCCGCTTGTTCTGGCGCTGGGCCCTGACGAGCAGGGTCACCAGCAGCCCGATTCCGCCGCTGTTCATGTAGTCGAGGCCGCCGAAGTCGAGGATGACCGTGCGCGCGCCGGCGTCGACAGCGCGGCCGAAGGCATCCATGAGCGGCTTCTCGCTGCCCGAGGTGATCTCGCCTTCGATCCGCATGAGGCTCGTGTCGGCCCGGGTCGTTGATCGAATCTCGGCTCGCGTGCCGTCCGTCATTTCGTGCCTCCATCGCTGGCTGGTGTGTCACTCATCGGGTCGTCGAGTGTCATGAAGTCGGAAAGGCGGGTGATCCGGAAGATCTCGCGGTAGTGCTCGGTCAGGCCATGTGCCTGGACGGGCCGGCCATCGCGGCGTGCCTCGGCGAGAAGCCGCACGATCAGGGCGATGCCGGTGCTGTTGATGTAGCCAGTGGCGGCAAAGTCGAGGACGATGGGACCGGTGCCGGTTGTGCGGGCTTCCGCGTAGGCGCCGGTCATCGCGTCGTCCCCGTCCCGGTCGATCCGGCCGGTGAGGATGATCCGCGCGCCGTCCGCTTCGGGGCGGACCTCGGCGGCAAGTGGGCTGGTCATTTGCCGGAACCTCCGAGCTCGAGTGTGAGAACGACCGTCTGTCGTTCGCCCTCGCGGACGATCTCGACCCGGTCGACCATCTGCTGGATGAGAAAGAGGCCCCAGCCGCGCGGCTTCTGCAGGCCGGCCAGCTTGGCGTCGAGGTCGGGAAGCTCGGCCTCCGCCAGATCCGGCACGGCGCCGCCGAGGCCCGCGTCGGCGATCCTGACCTGCAGACTCGTTGGGTGCCGCTCAACACGAATCCGTACGGGCACCTCCGCATTGCCCACCGAGCCGTACTCGATCGCATTCATCGCCGTCTCGCTGACGGCAGTCTTCAGGCGTTCCAGCCGCGCAGGCTCCAGGCCCACCGGCTCGACGATTTCGGCGACGCGATCCATGGCGACCCGCTCGTTGCCATACGCGCCGGGAAGCTCGAACTCCGCGAGGACCTCCGCCGCGATAGCCGGAGCCGCGGCAGCTGGCACCTCGGCCGTCGCCTCGCCGTCCGCGGCCGATCCTGCGCCCGGGGATCGGCGCAAGGCGACCATCGTGATGTCGTCCTCCTGCTCCCATCCATGGCCCGTGAAGGCATGGAGCCGGTCCAACAGCTCGTCGAGGAGCTCGGTCCCGGCCAGATCCGAGGCCATGTCCGCCATGAGCCGCGGAAACCCGTACATGTCGCCGTCCGGATCGTGGGCCTCGATGATCCCGTCCGAGTAGAGCAGGACGCTGTCGCCGGGCCCGATGTCAGCCTCCTTCTCCTCATACGTCAGGCCAGGGAGCAGGCCGAGCGGCATTCCGGTGGCCCGGAACTCGATCACCCCGTCAGCGGTCCGGACGTAGGGCAGGTTGTGGCCGGCGTTGGCGAAGACGACGTGGCCGGTCGCAGGCTCCAGGACCATGTACAGGCACGTGACAAACATCTTCTCGGGCATTTCGGCCGAGAGGAGGTCGTTCGCCCGGGCCAGGACGGCGCCCGGCGCGATCAGTCGAGGCGCCTCGGCCCTGAGGATCGAGTGCGTTCGAGCCATGACGAGCGCAGCCGGGACGCCCTTGTCAGTCACGTCGCCGACGACCAGGCCGATGCGCCCCTCTCCCAGGTCGATGAAGTCGTAGAAGTCGCCACCGACCACGCGCGCCGGCCCGTAGTAAGCCGCGATCTGCCACTCCGGCAGGTTCGGGAGCTCATGGGGCAGGAATTGCTGCTGGATGAGCTGGGCGATCTTGAGCTCCTGCGCGTAGCGCTCGCGCTCCGCGGCTTCGTTGGCCTGCTCCCGGACCAGCTGGGCGACGCGGATCGCGGGCGCGGCCTGGGCGGCGAGCGTGGCGAGGAGGCGCTTGTCGTCGGATGAGTAGTCCTGCTCGGAGAGGCGTGGACCCAGGTTGAGAGTCCCGATGAGCTCGCCCTGGGTCACCAGCGGGACGACGAGCGCGACCCCGGACGTGCGGAGCTGCTCGAGCGCCGGCGAGGCGAGTTCCAGGCGCGAGAGGTCCACCGGTCCGGGCGCGGCCTGCAAGTAGGCGAACAGCGGGTCCGTCTCGGGGATGTCGATCGCGACGCCCGGCTGCTCCGCGACGGGGGCGGGCGCGACCCCGGGTTCGGGCTCGGGCAAACCGGCGACCGGCGACTGGTCGGGCGCGGACCGGCCGAGGAGGCGGCGGATGGGGCGGGTTAGTGCGGTCATCGGTGTCATCCTCCCGGACCTGCGTTCGGACATCGTTACGAACTGGCCGTTTCATGGGAATCCGGGACGATTCGCACCCAAAGCGCGGACGAAGCGGGCCGGACCGTCTCGCCCGCGACCCGCCGCACCTCCGCGGAGAGCGTGTCGAGGTCGATCTCGGCGCGCAGACGCTCGGCGAACGCCGCGGCCGCTCGTTCGCCGTCGTACCGCGCCCGGTCGAACCGGTGATCCATCGCCCGCTGGACGCGGACCCGGAGCGGCTGGAAGAGCGCTGCCGCGACCAGCGTGGATGCGGCGACCGACAGGGTCTCCCCCTGCGTCACGCCGCCGAGGGCGTTCTGGAGGACGAGGATCGCGCCGGCGTAGACCGCGACCAGCAGCGCGCTCAGCAGCGCCCACGACAGACCGCGGCTGATGAGCCGGTCAATCTCGTACAGGCCGTAACGAGTCACGGCGATCCATACGGAGACCGGCACGAGCAGGAGGCCGAAGGCGGCGATGAGGACCCAGATCGGTCCCCCAGGGCCACTCTGCGGGGAGATCGCAAGCGGGACCGCTGCGAGCAGGACCGCTGCGACGAACCAGCGGAGCTGCTGACGTTCGAGGAAGGAGCCGCGCCGGTATCGGACGATGACGGCCGCGACCCCGAGGAGCGAGACGGCGACGATCCCGAGGCCACCGAGCGCGTCGGCGACATCGCCGACCGCAGCCGGCATCATGCCGACGCCGAACGGGTTGCTCGACGGCGTGTCCGCGATCTCGCCGGGGCGCAGGATCGTGATCGCCGTGAAGGTTGCGAGGAGAGCGGCCGCTCCTCGGACGGGCCAGCTCCAGCGAGGCGACGGAAGGGTACCGTCCGGGAAGATCAGTGCGACCACCGGCAGGATCAGCGAGTACCCGGCCGCGATGGAAGCCGGGCCGACAAGGAGCACGGCGTTCGCGAGTGGATCGAGTGGCGCCCGCAGCACGAGCGACCCACCCACCACGTAGCCGAACGGAACTGCCGCGAACGTCAGCCCGCCCGCCAGCAGCACTGTCCCGATCCGGCCTGCGCCGGCGCGCGCCGCCAGGAGCATCCCGATCGTCGCGTAGGACAGCGTCACGGCGACGATCGCTCCAACAGCGGCGTACGCGAAGGCGAAGTCGGCCCCGGTTCTCGTGGCTTCCCCCGTCGCCATCTGATCGAGGAAGCCGCCGACGCTCAGGACCCACAACATGATCGCATCCATCAGCGCCGTGGCCACCCAGACGGCGACCGCGACCGCCCGGCGCATCACGCCCGCCCTCCGCGGAGCCACACCGATGCGGTCTGTGGACGGACGGTCACGTTCGCCGCCGCGGTGAGCTCCGCGCTTACGCGGCCAAGGTCGACCTCCTGGCGGAGTTGTTCAGCGAAGGCGGCGGCGATGCGCTCCCCGTCGTAGCGGGCCCGGTCGAACCGGTGGTCGACTACCCGCTGCACGCGCCGGCGAAGCGGCTGGAACAGGGCGAACGCGACGAGCGTGGAGGAGGCAACGGCGAGCGTCTGGCCCTGGGTGACGCCTGCCAGGAGCGACTGAAGGGCCACGACGGCTCCGGCGAACACGGCGACGAGCGTGCCCGTCACGGTCGCCCAACCGATCGTGCGGCTGACGATACGATCGATCTCGTACAACCGATACCGGAGCACGGCGATCCCGATTGCGATCGGAGGCAGGGTGAAGGCGACGATCGCGGGAACCCACGCCAGACCCCCGATGTCGGTGGACCCGAACACGCCGAAGAGGACCAGCCCGAGCGGCACGGCGACCCCGACCGCGGCGAGCCCAGTCACCAGCCAGCGCAGCTGCAAGCGCTCGACCCCGCTCGCTCGCCGAAAGCGCGTGAGCATCGCCCCGATTGACCCGATGAGCAGCGCGAACATCAACGCGCCGGCCGGAAACTGGGCGAGCTCCAAGCCAAGCACCCGTTCGGGCAACCGCACGACCGGGTTCGGCATCCCGACCATCTCCTCGTAGCCTTCCGGCAGCACCTGGATCACGGGAAGGAGCGCAGCGACGATCGTGATCGCGCCCATGGTGGCCAGCAGGACGATGGAAGGCCGCCGCCGGCGGCCATCAGGCAGGCGGCCGCTCGGGAAGACGATCGCGAGCACACTGATCAGCGCGAACTGCAGCGGCAAGCTCCATGCCGACTTGAACCACGCGATGGCGAGCACACGCGGCGGCGCGGTGAGCGTCTCGAGCTCCCCGGCGGCCGCATGGACCGGCAGCCAGGCCAACGCGAACCCCCAGGCGATCGTGAAGAGCAGCCAGCCGATGATGTTGCCCGGCCGTCGGTGAACCAGGATCGCGCCGACCGTGGCGTAGGGGACGTAGACGACCAGCGCGCTCCCGGCCACCGCGGCGACGACGGTACCCGCCACGAAGCTCGCGAGCAGGAGGCCGGTCCCGGCGATTCGCGCGCCGCCGAACCGCGGCGTCATGGCGCCCCGTCCGTCCCGGCCCGCAGCCAGACCGTCGTGCTGACTGGCCGGACGGCATCATCGGTAGTGGCGACGAGCGCGGTACCGAGGCGGGCTAGGTCAACCTCATTCCGCACCTGCTCGGCGAACGCGTCGACGGTCCGCTGCGCGTCGTACCGGGCCCGGTCGAAGCGACGATCCACCGCCGACTGGACGCGGCGACGGACTGGCTGGAAGAGCGCGAAGGCCGCGAGCGTGGATGCAGCCACGGCCAGCGTCTGGCCCTGGGTGACGCCGGCCAGGAGGCCCTGGAGGGCGACGACCGCCCCTGCAAAGATTGTGACGAGGAGGCCCGTCACGAGCGCCCAGCCGATCGTGCGGCTGATGATCCGGTCGATCTCGAAGAGCCGATAGCGGAGGATGGCGATCCCGATCACGATCGGGAGGGCGAAGAGCGTGAGGATCGTGACGCTGCTGAAGACGAGGGCCAGCTCGGAGTTGCCATCGGCAATTGGCACGAACGACAACGGAAGGACGATGGCCCCCACGCCGACGACTGCGACGAGCCATTTGACCTGCTGGCGCTGGACCGGATCGCCGCGCCGGAAGCGCAGCGAGATGGCGACCGCGCCGGCGCCGAAGCTGACGATCGCCCCAACGAGGAAGAACGCCTGGAGAGCGCCGACCAGGGGATCGACGGCCGCACTTCCGGGAATCTCCGCCGCGGAGGCGTCCTGGAGCGGCGCTCCCAGGATCGAACCAAGGGTCCACGCCACCATGTCGGCGATCGTGATCCAGACCACCCATCGAAAGCGACGCGTTGGCAGGCGCCCGTCCGGAAACACGAGCGGGACGCCGATGAGGGCGATCATGAAGGGGTAGACAAACAGGGTGCCCTGCACGAGCCGAGCCGGGCCGGACCACGGCCACGCCGGCACCTGGAGCGCGCCGAGGTCGGCGTAGGTCCCGACGATCATGGCCGCGCTCAGCAGCGTCCCAGCGGCGAGCAGGAGGACGCCGATCGGGTTCGCCGGGAGCCGAGTGGTCAGGAGCGCTCCGACTGCCGCAAACGAGCCGATCCCGATCCCGAAGATGACGATGGCGCTGACGTCGCCGGACGGGTCGAAGGTGCGGACGACCAGGAAGGCCAGGATGTCCAGCGCCGCGATTCCCCAGGCCAGGCGGCTCCGCGTCATTCGCCGCCGCTCCCTGGTCGAAGCCAGATCGTCAGGGAGGCCGGGGCAACCGTCGAGCTGGCGGTTCCCGAGAGATCGTTCGTGACCTTCTCCATGTCCGTCTCATCGCGAAGTCGCCGAGCGAAGGCATCGACCGTGCGCTGCGCGTCGTAGCGGGCACGGTCGAAGCGCCGGTCCACGACCGACTGGACTCGCCGTCGCATGGGCTGGAAGAACGCGAACGCGACGAGCGTGGACGCGGCCACCGCGAGCGTCTGACCCTGGGTGATGCCGGCGAGGACCGCCTGGAGGGCGACCACCGCGCCCCCGAATACCGCCACCAGCACGCCGGTCACGACCGCCCAGCCAATCGTGCGTGACAAGATCCGGTCGATCTCGTACAGCCGATAGCGCAGGACCGCGATCCCGATCGCAACCGGGATCAGGACGGCACTCCCGACGCTGAGCGTGGCAAGGAAGCCAGGGGACTCGTCGGGGGAAGAGGCCCCGAACGTCAGCGGAAACAGGATGCCGGCCACGACGAGTGCCGCGAACAGCCACTTGAGCTGCGACCGCTCGGCGAGGCTGCCTCGTCGCCACCGGACCGTCATCGCGGCCACGGCGAGGGCCATCGCCAAGACGAGCAGGAGGATCCCGACGAAGCCGACGGCAGCGAGTACGCCTGGTGGGACCGCCACGATTCCGAATGGGTTGTCCGGGAGGCTGGGTTCGACCGGACCCGTCTTGACCGCGAAGAGCATTGCCGCCGCGCCCTGGACGAGCGCAATGATCAGGATCGGCAGGCGCCAACGTGGACCCGGCAGGCGGCCATCTGGATAGAGGATGCCAACGAGCGGAAACGCGAGGAAGATTGCCAGGAAGATAGTCATGGACGCCCACCAGCCTGCGACCGAGGCGACGAGATCGTCCCCGCCGTGCGTCACCGTCCTGATCGCCGACAGCACGAAGCCGAGGAAGACGGAGATGACCAACGGGCCGCTGACCTGAAGAAGGCGTCCGATTCGGTTGTCGGGGCGCCGGAGCGCGATCAGCGCGCCCACGGTCGCCTGCACCAGGCCCCACGACGCCGTCACGGCGAGGAAGGCCAGTGTCGGCAGGTCCAGTAGCGACTTGTCGGACATGGCGCCGGCCCCGGTGACGATGACCGCGACGAACAGGGCGACGGCGACGAGCCACGGACCTGCGATCGACAGGCGCCCGGCGCCGCTCATTCCGCCGCTCCTCGAAGCCACAGCCCGGCCGCCGCCGGCCTCACCGCCTCACCTGCCGTCACCAGCACGGTACCGCGCAGGTTGGCCAAGTCGACCTCATCGCGGACGCGATCGCCGAACGACGCCAGCGTCCGCTCGGCGTCAACCGGCGCGCGATTGAAGCGACGATCGATCGGTGCCTGGACCAGACGCCGCAGCGGCTGGAAGAGGATCCGGTGCGGGACGCGTGTCATTCCGGGAGGGTGGCAGTTCACCGTTCGCGGAACGTTACGGGATTGATGGGCGAGCGGGTACCGTTACGCGCGATGGCCTCCTTGACGCCCCGTTCCGCACTCGAGATCCGCGTCCTCGGGCCGCTCGAGGTGCTCGTGGACGGGGTGCCCCTGATGGTGGACACCAGGAAGGCTCTCGCCATCCTCGCGCTGCTCGCGGTCGACGGCCGGACGTACGCCCGCGAGGAGCTCGCCGCCATGCTCTGGCCGGAGGCCGACGACGAGTCCGCAAGGGGTGCGCTGCGGCGCACCTTGTCCGTCCTCCGGGCGGCACTCGGCGACCGCTGGCTCCAAGTGGATCGGGCGTCCGCGGCCCTGGACCGTGGCACCACGTGGATCGACCTGGCCGAGCTCGAGGCGGCCAGCCGGGCTCCCGATGTCGCGACGCTGCGTGGGGCGGCAGAGCTCGCTCGCGGGTCCTTCCTAGCCGGGTTTACGCTCCGGGACAGCCCGGCCTTCGACGACTGGCGGGCGACCCGGGCGGTCGCCGTCGAGCGCGCCGTTGCCGACGTCCTCGACCGGCTCGCCGCCGCCGCCGAGTCCGGGGGAGACATCAGCGCCGCGGTCGAAGCTGCCTCGCGGCGGGTGGACCTCGACCCGCTGGACGAGCCCGCCCAGCGACGGCTCATGGCGCTGCTTGGACGTGCGGGTGACCGGGGTGGCGCGATCCGCCGGTACCGGGCCTGCGTCGCCGTCCTGGAGCGGGAGCTCGGTGTCGCGCCGCTCGCCGAGACCACTGAGCTGTACGAGGCGATCCGCGATGCCCGTGAGGCGCCGGATCAGGGGCCCGTCGCGGCGGTCCCGTTCGCGCGGCCGACCCAGTTCGTGCCGCCGCAGCCGCTCGCGGTGACCACTCCGGGTCGGTTGCCCCACGTCGGCCGGGACGCGGAGGTTGCGTTCGTCCTGGGCGCCCACCGGTCGGCGTCCGTTGATGGACGGGTCGCCGTGGTCACCGGCGAGGCCGGGATCGGCAAGTCGCGGCTTGTCGAGGCGGTCGCCAACGCGGTCGGCGCGGCCGGGGGGCAAAGCCTGGTGGCCCGGGCGTTCGCGTCCGAGGCCGGGATCGCCTACGGCCCGATCATCGAGCTGCTGCGCCTCGGCCTCGCGCGTGAGGACGCCGCCGCGCGACTGGAGCGCCTGCCGATGGCAACGCGCGCCGAGCTTGAGCGGCTCGTGGCGCTCCCGGAGACGCTGCCGCGCGACAGCACCCACACACCCGTTGGCTGGACCGCCGGCGATCAGCCCGCCGCACGGGCCCGGCTCCTCGAGGCCATCGCGACCGGGCTCGCCGCGCTGGTGGCCGGCCCGGTCCCGGGGCTCATCGCCGTGGAGGATCTCCAATGGGCCGACGACGCCTCGCGGGAGGCGCTGGTCTGGCTCGCCCGCCGCCTCGCGGGACGCTCGCTCCTCCTGCTGCTCACGTTGCGACCCGAGGACCTGGACGAAATGGGGACCTCGTTTGCATCCACGATCGAAGCGTTGCCCGGGGCGCTCGGGGTGACCCTCCGTCGCCTGGACCGCCCCGATGTGGAGCGCCTCGTCGCCGCGGCGGTCTCAGCCGGATCCCCCGAGCTCGGGGTGGATGCGCTGCTGGCGGAGTCGGAGGGGTTGCCGCTCTACCTGGTGGAAGCCCTCGCCGCCGGGACCAGCAGTGCCGAGGGGCCAGCGAGGAGCGTCCGGACGCTCCTCCGGGAGCGGCTCGCGACCGTGGGCGAGACAGCGACCCAGGTGCTCTCCGCCGCCGCCGTCATCGGGCGATCGTTCGACCTGCACGTGGTCCGCGGGGCGAGCGGGCGATCCGAAGACGAGACGATCACGGCCCTCGAAGAGCTCGTGCGCCGGGGGATCGTGCGGGAGCTCGAGGATTGGCCGGGCGCCGCCTTCGACTTCGCCCACGCGAAGCTTCGAGACGCTGCCTACGAGTCGACGAGCCTGGCTCGTCGAAGGCTCCTCCATCGCCGCACGGCGGACCTGCTGCGCGCGGAGGGCGGCAACCGCGACGACCCCGGCCGGCTCGTCCAGATTGCCATGCACGAACGCGCCGCCGGTCGCGACGAGGCGGCCGCGGAGGCATTCCGGGATGCGGGCCTCCGGGCGCGAGCGCTATATGCAAACAGAGAGGCCGCGGCCCACCTCGAAACAGCGCTGGCGCTGGGCCACCAGGATATCGCCGGAATCCAGCTCGCCCTCGGCGAGATCCGGACCGTGCAGGGCGACTACGTCGGCGCGATCGCCGCCCTGGAGGCGTCTGCCGCCGTCGCCCCCAACGATGCGCTGCCGGCGGTGGAGCTCCGGCTCGGCCGCGTCCACGCCCGGCGGGGGGACCTCGTCACAGCCGCAAGCCACCTGGATGCCGCGATCGAGGCCCTCGAACGGCGTTCCAGCGACGCCGAAGCAGACCTCCTGGTTCGCGCGCTGGTGGAACGCGCGGTCGTGGCGCACCGCGCAGGAGAGCTGGAACGGGCGGCCGCATCGGCATCGGGCGCCCTCTCCCTCGCCGAGCGGGCCGGCGATGCCACGGGTGCCGGTGCTGCCTACCGGATGCTCGGGCTCGTCGCGCGCGAGCGGGGAGATCTCGACGGGGCGCGGGCGTCGCTGGGGCGAAGCCTGGCGCTTGCGGAGGCGGACCCGGACGCCGGCGCCGCGGTCGCCGCCCGCAACGCGCTCGCCCTCGTGGAGGCCGCGGCGGGCGATCATCCCGCGGCGATCGCCCTGCTCGAGGGCGCGCTCGAGGCGTGCCGGCGGACCGGCGAACGGCACCTCGAGGCGGCAGTCGAGAACAACCTCGCGGACCAGCTCCATGCCGCCGGCCGCCCGGACGAGGCGATGGCGCACCTCAAGCGCGCGGTCACGCTGTTCGCCGAGGTGGGCGGCCGGCCCGGCGAGCTGGAGCCCGAGATCTGGAAGCTGGTCGCCTGGTAGCGGCGTCAGTTGCCGACGAAGAACGATCCGCCATCCACCATCGTGAAGTCCGGCCACTCGCCGGTCGCGCAGAGGACGCCGACCTCAGCCGCAGGCAGGGTCCCGAGGCTGGTCACGCTCTGGCCTGCCGCCGCGAAGCCGCCGCCCTCCAGCGGCACCGCCCAGTCCGGGGTCGTCTGGTTCGGGTCGGAGAAGTCTGCGTCAGCGATGAAGGCGAGGGCGTCAGCCCAGGTTTTCGGCGCGATGACCCCGGCTCCCAGCAACCCGACGTCGGCAACCGAGTCGTTCGTGAGCCGGACGAGCACCGGGCCGGCCGAGGCCGGCGGCGTGCCCTCAATCGTGCAGTTCGTTCCGTCCCAGCGGACCGAGAGCGTCCCCGCAATCGTGAACGGCTGGGGGCGCGGAGTACCGCGGCGAAGCGCCGCCAGCGCCGCCTCGATCGTGCGATCCTGGTCCGCCGCGCTGGCGAAGGTGATCGGCCGGCCACTCGCCGCCCGCACGATCCGGCCGGCCTGCGTTCCGGTTGGCGTGACCGAGACGGTCGCCTCCGCCCAGGTGACGAGATCGGGGGATGTGAGCGCGAGCGCCGCAAGCGTGTCCCACCAGAAGTTGCCGGGCGCGCTGAGGTATGGGTTACGCAGATAGAGCTCGTAGGCGATGTCTGCACCGGCCGCCCCATGGTCGGCCGCCAGCTGTGTCGCGATGTCATCCGGGACCGGCACGTCGTTCGTCGCATCGAGTGGGACGATGGTGACGGGGATGTCGAGCGCCAGGACCGCGGCAAAGGCATCCGGGTCGGCTCCAACATTCCATTCGACGCCGTCGGCCGCCGTCACGCCATCGAATTCGATGTTTCCAGGCACATCGATCGCCCCGGCCATCGCGTGGATCCCGGCGATCTTCGATACGAGGGTGGGGTCCGCGGCGAAGGCGTCGGCGAGGTTCGTCCATGGCCCGAGCACCACGACGGTCAACGGCTCAGGGCTCGCCCCAACCGTGTCGGCGATGAGGACCGCGGCTGGGATGTCGCCGCTGATCACGCCGGGTGGCGGCAGCTCGAGCCCGTAGAACGCGTCCGCGCCGTCGCGCCACTCGGTCGGAAACTCGTGCCCGTTCGGACCATGCGTCGGGCGTCCGCACCCGACCGGGATGTCCATGAGGCCGAACGCAGCCAGAAGAAGACGCACGTTCCGCGTTCCGGCCTCACACCGGACCTCACCGGTACCGGCGACCGAGATCGCGAGCACCTCGACCGCTGGGTCCCGAAGGAGAACCAGGATCGCGAGGATGTCGTCCGCGGCAAGGTCGGTGTCAATGAGGATTGGACGGGGGCCGGCGGGAGGCGTTGACGTGGGGACGACGCCGGAGGGCGCCGGGGTCGCCGTCGACGTCGGCGACGCGCATGCCGCGACCAGCGCGACGATCATCAGGAGACGCTTTGGGCTGTTCATGTCCAGACGATCGGGCGGTCCCGCTACGGGTTCGTTACGAGCCTTCGTGGGCAGGCCGCACGGCCCCGCCCGGTCGCCGTCTCGCGGCGTCGAACGCCCAGGGAGCGGTGCGACCGACGGCAGGCCCACGGCGGCGTCGCGCCGGTGATTCGGAACGGCCAGCGTTCAAGACGAGCGCAATTGACCGTGGTTGTGTCTCCCCGGAACGCGTGGCGTTCAGTCTGGCGGGTTGGTCGGGCGAGGTCCGTCCTACCGCACGCCGGGCGTTCAGATGGCGATCCGAGGAGGGGGGGGTCAGAGGAGGGAGATCAGCGGAGCGTGCCGACCGGTCGAGCGCTACGGAGAGGCGGACCCGTAGCCGGCGACGATCTCGCTGAGCCGCCTCTCCTTGATCGGCTCGATAACGACTTCGATGTCCGTGAGCTTGAAGTCGTCGCCCTTGAACAGGAGTGGTTCGTCGAGGTCGCGCGCGAGGGCGTAGGAGAAGCAGTCTCCCATGTTGAGTCGCGCGGGATGGCCGCTGCCCCGTCCGAAGCGCTGATACGCGGCGCGTGCGATCCGCGCCTGCGGGGCCGTCAGCGACTCCACCACGACGGCCATCGATGCGAGGAATGGATCGAGCGAGCCGGACATCACCGGATCGCCGAAACCGTCAATGACGACCCCGAGCTCGACATAGGTTCCAGCCGAAATCCGGGCGATCGGAGCCGACTCGATCATGGCCGCATAGGCCTTCGCGCCCTGCTCGCCACGGAGCACGGCCACGATGGCGGATGAGTCGATGATCACTTCGGGAGACCCTTCTCGTCGTACATCAGCTCATCGAAGTCCTGATCGAAGTACCCGGCCGGCGCGCGCTCACGCATAGCGGCCGCGATGTCGAGGATCCGCTGGACGCGGGCGTCGTGATCGACTCCCTGCTCGGCCCGAACCCGATCGAGCCTCTCCCTGACCGCCTCGGTCACGGCCGCGGTCATGGACTGGCCGGTCTCATCGGCGAGTTCCTTGACCAGTCGATACGTCTCGGGGTTCTTGATGTTGAGGCTCATGGTAGAAGTCTACCATCGCATGGTAGAAGGCAACCCCGGAGAGTCAGTGCTCCGTCGTCCCCGTGAATGACCAGGCGTCGATCCGGAGGGCCGGCACCACGACGGCGCCGAATGAGCCGCGCAAGGTCCGGAGATCGCGCCCGACCGCCGAGACGCGGGCCAGGGCGTCCAGGTAGCTTTGCGTGAAGCGCAGGTTCTTCACCGGCGCCACGATCTCACCGTTCTCGATCAGGAACGTCCCGTCACGGGTCATCCCGGTGATGATCGCCAGCTTCGGATGGACCGGGTTGGTGTAGTGGAAGCGCGTGACCAGGAGGCCGCGCTCGAGGCCCTTGACCAGCTCCTCGCGCGGCGTCGAGCCGTGTGACATGACCATGTTCAGCGGGAACGGTCCGTACGGATTCGGCGCCGGCAGGCCGTGCCCGGTCGAGCGTCGGCCGGCCCGGGCCGCGGTCTGGGCGTCGTACACGACGTCGCGGCAGATGCCGTTCTCAATGAGCACGACCCGCTCCTTGCGGACGCCCTCGTAGTCGAAGGTCATCGGCAGGCCCGAGGGGTTCGCACCGTCGTCGATGATCGTCACGAGGTCCGATCCGACGCGGCGGCCCGGCTCTGAGAACGAGCGACCCTCCTCCACCGCGAGGCCTGAGAAGCCCACGTACCCGAGCATGTCGAGGATATCCACGACCGCGTACGGTTCGAGGACCACGGGGTAGTCGCCGGCCGGCATCGAGATCGCGTTGTCGGTGGCCTTCGCCCTCGCCGCGGCCTCGCGACCGATGCCTTCGGGATCGATGTTGGTCACATCCGTGGCGGCCCGTTCGGCATAGCCGGTGCCGCCGTCGGGGGACATGTGGACCGTCAGGAGCTGCGCGGCGGTCCGCTCCTCGTACGACCGGATGCCCGCGGAATTGGCGACGGCAATCGCCTCGCGGCCGGTCGAGAAGGACCCGTAGGCCAGGACTCCCTGATCGTCGGCGGCGGCGATGACGGCACGTGCGCCTTCGGCCCGCAGCTCGGGCGTCGCGTCGGCCGTGGAGGCGGCATAGGCAGCGGCGAGTCCGCTCGACGGACCGGCCGGATCCGGCTCGGGGAGTCCCGCCCAGTCGGCCAGCTCCTCGCAGGTTCGAGCGATGGCGGACGCCCGATGGACCACTGCGGCCAGTCCGGCCTTATCGGTCCGGCCCGTTGAAGCGGTCGCAATCCGGCGTCCAAGGACGAACCGGAGATTGACCGAGACACTCGTCTCGGCCACGTTCTGGTGGATCTCGCTGTTGGCGAACCGGGTCAGTTGCTGGTCGTCGGACATGACGAGGACCTCGGCTTCCGTTGCCCCCGCCCGGAGTGCCTGCCCCAGGACCGCCTCCGCGATCGACGGTGCGTCGGACCGGTCGCCCTGCCTCACCACTTCCCGACCCCCACTTGGACGTTTCGGAATCGGGCCCCGGAGACACCGTGGCCGACGTGCGCCCCTTGGCTCGGTTCGCCCTTGCCGCAGTTCGGCGTGCCGAGCATCACGTAGCTGCTCGCATCCCCGACGGCGTCGCAGGAGCGCCAGAACTCGTAGGTGATCCCCGTGTAGGTCGGGTTCTTGAACATCCGGCCGCGCTTGCCGCCCTTGATCTCGTAGGCGATCTCCGTGGCGAACTGGAAGTTGAGGCGACGGTCGTCGATGGACCAGCTCCGGTTGGTATCGAGGTACAGCCCGTTGTCCGTGTCCTCCACGATGTCGTCGAGGCTCATCCCGTCCACGGGCAGCAGGTTGATGTTGGTCATCCGGATCAACGGGATCCGGTTCCAGCCATCGGCGCGCATGGCGCCCCCGGACGCCCGCCCGATCCGCGGGGCCGTCTCGCGCGACGTCAGGTAGCCGGCCAGGATTCCGTTCTGGATGAGCGGCACGGATTGCGCGGCCACGCCCTCGTCATCCCAGCCGAAGGTGCCCATGCCACCCGGTGCCGTGGCGTCCGCGACGATCGTCACGAGGTCGGAGCCGTATCGGAATCCCTCGTCGAGCTTGTCGGTGGTGAGGAAGCTCGTGCCCGCGTACGAGGCCTCGGTTCGATAGACGCGATCGAGTTCGGTCGGGTGGCCGCAGCTTTCGTGGACCTGCATATACAGCTGGCTCGGATCAAGGACGATCGTCTTCGATCCGGACGGACACTGGGGCGCCGTGAGGAGCTGGACGGCCTCGTCGGCATAGCGCTCCGCGTTGCCCGCCAGATCCAGGCCACGGATGTACTCGTAGCCTGCCGCGGCCCAACCGCCGCCCGCGTCGGGATAGCTGCGCCGCTGGTGCTCGTCACCCTCGATGGCGTTCGCTTCGACGGCAGCACCGACGTGCGTGATGGCCTGCTCGGTGTAGCTGCCATCCGACGCGGCGAAGGTCTTCTCCTCGCGTTGCGCTCCATACGACGACTCGGTGAAGCTGACGCCGCGAACTGCTCCCGCAGCTCGATCGGCCTCCAGGAGTTGTCCGATCTTGCGCTCGATCGGGATCGTGAACGGATCCTCCTGGACCGGCGTCTCGTACCGTCCGATGGCGGGCGGTCGATCGTCGAGTGTGACCGGTGTGCGCAGGGCGGTCGCCGATGCGCGAGCGATCCGAACGGCGAGTGCGGCCACCCGATCCGCTTCCCCGAGATCGAGCTGATGCGACGAGGCGAAGCCCCACGCGCCGTCGACCAGGACTCGGACCCCGAAGCCTTCGGTCTCACCGGATGCGACGCCCTCGAGCCGGCCGGACTTGATGCCGATCGACTCCTCGCGCCGGCGAACGATGCGCACGTCGGCGTAGCCGGCGCCCAGGCCGTTGGCGGTGTTGAGCGCGCGGTCAGTCAGGTCTCGCATGTCGGGCCGGGAGCCTAGCACGGTCGCGCGCGGGTCGAACCTCAGGAGAACGACGTATTGCGATATATCCCCGGGGCCGTATCGCGGCGCCGTATCGCGGTGCCCGAGTGGGTCTCCGCTACACTCGCCGGGTGACCCTCCCCGATCGATCTCCGGGCCGATTCATCACGATCGAGGGGCCCGACGGCTCCGGAAAGACCCTGCAGGCCCAGCGTCTCGGGGACGCCCTCGCCGATCGAGGCTATGACGTCCTGCTGACCCGCGAACCGGGAGGCACCCCGCTCGGCGACCAGATCCGCGAGGTCCTCATGGCGACGGACGGAGCGCCGATCAATCCGATCGCCGATGCCCTCTTGTTCAACGCCGCCCGCGCCCAGCATGTGGCGACCGTGATCCGGCCGGCCCTGGCCGCTGGTCGCATCGTCGTCTGCGCCCGATATGCGGACTCGACCCTGGCCTACCAGGGCTACGGCCGGGGCGTGGATCTCGACACGCTCCGCCGGATCATCACGATCGCGACCGACGGCCTCGTACCGGACCGCACCATCCTGCTGGACCTGCCGGCCGAGGCCGGCCTGGGGCGGAAGTCCCCGGACAGCCACACCCGGTTCGAGGCGGCGTTCGACGTCGCCTTCCATCAGCGGGTTCGGGCCGGGTTCCTCGAGATGGCGGCCCGCGAGCCGGATCGCTGGGTGATCATCGATGCGGACCGCGATGCGGACGCCGTGTTCGATGCGGTGGTCGCGTCCGCCGTCGAGGTCCTGCCCTGAAGCTGAGGCTGCTGCAGGGCCCGATCCGGGTAGGCGCCGCCGCCCCGGTGGGCGGCCGATCTCAGGCTGCGCCGGCCTCCGCGAGCGCGCCCTGGCCCGTCGCCTTGGCTGCCCGAAGCGCGCCCTCGGCCGCCGCCACGAGCTCGTCGGACGTGGCGCCGTCGGAGGGGAACCTGGCGACGCCGGCCGAGACGGAGATCACCCGGGCACCGGCCGCCGGCCTTGCTGCGATCGCATCCAGGACCCGCCGGGCCACGGTCATACCGGCCGAGCCGGGTGCCACGACGAGGAACTCGTCACCACCCCAGCGGGCTACCGTGTCCACGAGCCGTACCGATTCGGCGAGGATCGCAGCGACCTCACGCAGGATGTCGTCACCCGCGGCGGGGCCGCCCAGGGCGTTCGTCCCGGCAAGGCCGTCGACATCGAACAGGGCGACGGACAGATCGGTGCCCTGTCGGCTTGCCCGGGCGACCTCGAGCTCCAGGACGCGCGACAGGGTTCGGGCGTTGGCGAGGCCGGTGAGCGCATCCGTGTGCGCCATTCGCTCGTGCCAGTCAGTCCGTTCCTGCGCGGCCGCGAACAGGCGGGCGCGATCGACGGTGATCGCGACGAGATCCGCGAACGCCGCGAGGATCGCCGCCTCGGGCTGACTCACGGTCCATGGCGCCGGGCGGCTCACGGACATGGCGCCGAGCGGCACCTCGAGGCCATCGGTCGTGACGCGCAGCGGCCAGGATGCGGTCACGATCGTCGCGCCGTCGCCGTCGCCGTCTCCGTCGCCGTCGGCGCCGTCGGCGCTTTCCACTCCCAGGTTGACGGTCTGGATGTGCGCGGTGCGCGCAACCGGGTGATCGACATTTGATGCCACGGCCGATGCGAACGCGGCGGCATCCTCGTCCGAGAACCCGACTGATGCCGCGAGCGCCAGGCGCTCCCGCTCGCCGTCCCACAGCACGACAGCCCCGCGGGCTGCGCCGGCGGACAGCACGGCTGAGGCAAGGAGGGCTGCCAGCGCCTGATCCTCGCTGGAGGATCGGGCGACCGTCGCGATCGCGCCGGCGAGGATTGCGTCCGACGACGCGTTGGTCTTGTCTCGGTCGGTCACGGGAAACTCCAGGCGGTGGCGCTCGGCCTGGGCGGCCGAATGGGATCGAGTGGCGGCATGGGACGCGATAGGGGATGGGCCGCATCGTACACCGCGCCAAACCACGTTCACATCGGGTGGCATGGGTGACAGCCTGCCTATACTCGCGCCATGAAGCTCATCGTGGCGATCGTCCACAACGAGGACGCCGGGGCGCTCGTCGATGCCCTGCTGGAGGCTGAGTACCGCGCCACGCGCCTCCAGTCCTCCGGCGGCTTCCTCAAGCAGTCCAACGCGACCGTGATGGTCGGAGCCGATGAAGATCGGGTCGAGGCGGTCCTCGAGATCGTGCGGACCAACTGCACCTCCAGGACGCAGGTCGTCAACCCGATGCCGCCGATCATGGAGCCCGGCGAGTTCTTCATGCCCTACCCGCTCGAGGTCGAGGTGGGCGGGGCGACGGTCTTCGTGCTCCCCGTGGAGCGGTTCGAGCGGCTGTAGCCGAACTCGCGACATGGCCTGATCCGCGATGCAGGCGTCCCAGCCAGGTTCGCGCGCGTTCCTTGGGGGCGCTCGACCCGGGCGATGGGACGGGCTGGCGCGTCGCGTTCGGCTCCCTGGCGCTCGGGCCGCTGGTTGGCGTCCTCGCGACGTGGCGGCTCCGGGGCAGGCCGGACGCCATGAAGATGGCGGACGGCCGACGGTAGGGCCAGCGCTACGGCCGGGTTCCGTGGCGCGCCAAGTCCGCCGGCTACGGCCCCGTGGCCGGTTCTCTGAACGCCCAGAGAGCGGTGCGACCGCGGATCCGGGGGTGCCCGTCCTTCACCAGATGATTCGGAACGCGTGGCGTTCCACGATGACGCTGGAGGACCCGCCCTGCCCCTGTGAGGTCGAGTTTGAACGGGTAGCGTTCGACATCGACGGTCCCGTCAATCCCGTCGGTCGTACCGCACGCCGCGCGTTCAGGCGTCTGCCAGCAGGTCAGACCGCACGCTCCGCGCTCCGGAGGGTGCCGGCCGAACGCCACGAAGCATGCTTGGGGCCTGCGGCGGTCGACAGCGCTACGGGCGGCTTATGATCCCCGGCATGTGGCTCGACGACCTTGAAGCGGGAGCTCCCGACGCTGTCGCCGCGTTCCGCGGGATTGAGGCCGGCCGGTTCATTTCGGTTCGACGCGAGGTTCGTCGGCGGGCGGGGATCGGCACCACCGAGCGCATTGCTTGCCAGCTTGCCGCGATCGCCGGGGCGCTGACGGCCGTTGTCGAGACGCTGCCCGAACCTGCATTCTCCGCTCCAGGGGGCGAGGGCGACTGGAACGTCGCCGAGGCGATCGGGCACGACGCAGATGCGCGGGCCGGCCTGTCCATGGCCGGCGCGCTGGCCGCCTCCGGTCGCTTTCCGCAAGACGCGCCCGCAGTCGTGCCGGGTATCGCCGGGGCACGCGGGCTCGATCGGGCGGCCCTCGTGCGGCGAATCGGGGCGAGCCAGCGGATCGTCGAGCGCGCGGCGCGGATGATCGCGGGTCACGAGAAGGATCCCTGCCCGCTGGAGCACCCGCTCGTGGGCCGTCTGCGCTGCGGGGAGTGGTTGCTGTTCGCGGCCGTCCACGACCTGATGCATCTGGAACAGCTCCATAGGATCGCCGCGCAGTTCGGGGACGAAGTCGCGCCCGTGGGCGCGCCCGTAAGCGTGCCCGTGAGCGTGCCGTGACCGCCCCATGAGCGCGCGTCCGGACCTCGTCGCCTGCTGGTTGTTCCGCCTCGACACGCGCGGCGATCCGGAATTCCTGCTGATCCGGCGTGCGGCCGATCGCATGTACGCGGGCATGTGGCAGTGCGTTACCGGCAAGCTCGAGGCGGGCGAGCGGATTCTCGATGGTGCGCTGCGCGAGGTGGCCGAGGAGTCCGGCCTCGGAACGTCCGACCTCGAAGCTATCTTCGACACGGACATCGTCAACTGGTTTCACCACGACTCGCTGGATGTGCTGCTGTGCGAGGCGGTCTTCGCCGCCAGGGTCCGGCCCGGGGCGGAGGTGGTCATCTCTGACGAGCACGACGACGCCCGCTGGCTGTCATCGGACGAGGCCCGGGCGCTCGTGACCTGGCCCGCCTACGAGCGAGCGATCGACTTCGTGGAGTGGCTTATCGCGCACGCAGGCAAGGCGGAAGCGTTCCGGCCTCCGAGCCCGGACTGATCCCCTGCGCGCTCGGACATTTCCCGTCCGCGCCGATACGACGACGGGTCGCTGGTAGACTTCCCGGCACCCAGCCGGCGAGCGTCAGGAGGTGCCCCGAATGATCGACCAGCGTGGCGCCGCCAGTTCGCAACCGCTCCCCGCGTTCCGCTCACGGATGGACGCGATTCGCGCGACCTACGGCTTCGAGGATGTCTCCCTGGCGCCCGGCACGAGCACGATCGAGCCGAGCGATGTCGAGCTGGCCCAGACGTTCTGCGGCGTCGACCTGGCGATCCCCGTCCTGGCGTCGGCGATGGACGCCGTAGTCGATCCGTCATTCGCCGGCGCGTTGGCATCGCTCGGTGGCCTTGCGATCCTCAATCTCGAAGGCGTCCAGACCCGCTACACCGACCCGGCGGAGGTCCTCGAGCGAATCGCCACCGCCCCGGACGACCAGGTCCAGCGCGTGCTCTCCGAGGCGTACGAACCACCGATCCGCGAGGAGCTCGTTGCGCAGCGGCTCGAGGAGATCCGCGCCGCCGGCTCCCGGGCCGCGGTATCGGCGACGCCGGGCGCCGCCCGGAAGTGGGGCCCGTTCTGCGCCGAGCATGGCGCGGACTTGTTCCTCGTCCAGTCGCAGGTGTCCTCGGCGCGCCACCTCGCGTCCGGGTACGACCCGCTGTCGCTCGCCGAGTTCACGAAGTTCATGCCGATTCCCGTGGCCGTCGGCAACACCACCAACGCCGAGGCCGCGTTCCTGCTCATGGAACAGGGAGCCGCAGCCGTGTTCGTGGGCGTGGGCCCGGGCGCAGCCTGCACGACCCGCGAGGTGCTCGGTATCGGCGTGCCCCAGGTCACCGCAATTGCCGACGTCGCCGGGGCGCGCGACGCCTACCTCGACCGGACCGGCCGATATGTCCCGGTTGTCGCGGATGGGGGAATGCGGCGCGGTGGTGAGGTTGCCAAGGCCATCGCCGCCGGTGCCGATGTCGTGATGCTTGGCAGCCCGCTGGCCCGCGCCGAGGAGGCGCCCGGTCGCGGCGTGAACTGGGGCATGGCGGCTCCATCGCCGGTCCTGCCACGCGGCACGCGGATCAGGGTGGGGACGGTAGGTTCACTCGAGAAGATCCTGTTCGGGCCGGCGACCGTCACGGACGGTTCGCAGAACCTCATGGGCGCGCTCCGCCAATCGATGGCGGCGCTGGGAGCCCGGACGCTCCGCGAGATGCAGGCGGTCGACATCGTCTACGCGCCCTCGGTCGCGACCGAGGGCAAGTCCTGGCAACAGAAGGCCCGCTGAGCTCGCACCGCGTCGGCCACTGCCGGCCTGCACCGCGTCGGCTACCGCCGGCCGGCTCGCCCGTGAACGCTTAGCGCGCGGCACGGCCGCCGCGTCGTCCACTGCCGGCCTGCACCGCGTCGGCTACCGCCGGCCCGTGGCCCGTCGAACGCTCAGCGAGCGGTACGACCGCCGGGCCTGCGCCATCGGTCGTCTCCGAACGCCAGGCGAGCCAGATCGACCTGCTCGGCTCGGGATCGGGCAACGCTGCTCGCTCAGCGTTCCGCATCGACGCTGCGGCCGGCTTCCCCCGGTCACAGGGAACGCCAGGCGTTCAATCGGCCGGCGCTTGGGCGGCGATATCCACCGCCCCGCGCGGGCGGCCGACAGCAGTCGCGTGGAGGCCCACAGCAGTCGCGGCATCCGTGATCGAGCCCGGCAGGCGACGCCGCTGGCGCATGATGACCCCATGCCCGGCGACCCACGGCCCACGGACGATCTCGGTGAGCAGCTCGCCGATTGGGGCCGAGTCGTCCTGCTGGAGACGCGAGGCCGCGTCAGCGGAGCGGCACTCAAGGTTGCCGTCGGATTCGTCGAGGAGCCGGAAGGGAGCCTGCTCGTCGCAGCCGGCGACCCGGACGCCGACTGGGCGCGAAACCTCGAGGCGGATCCGTACTGTCGCCTGACGGTCGGCGATCGCGCCTGGGACGCGATCGCTGAACCGCTCGATCGCGGGGAGGCCGGCCGGGCCGTCGCCGGGCTGATCCTTCGCTACGGCACCCCCGCCGAGCGGCTGGGTCGCGGGCCCGCCTTCAGGCTCCGCGCTATCGTTGCTCAATGATCACCATCCCCGGTCAGACGATTGCACTCCCGATCGCGCGACGATGCGCTGCCGCCGGAACCGGGCTGCTCCTTCTTCTCGTCGTCGCGGGCTGCACCCCGAGCGGCGGCCCCACCTGGACGTATTCGCCGGCGCTGCCGGCTGCCAGCGCCGGGCTATCGGCCGCTCCGACGCCCACCGTCGGTCCGCCCGGGCCCGCGGTGGACACGGGCGGGACGTTCGTTTCCGAGGAGCCCTGTCCGGAGAGCCGGTTCACCTGCGTAACGCTCTCCGTGGCGCGCGATCACTTCGCGGCCGGTGGTCCTCGATGGGAGGTGACGTACGCGATCCAGGAGGCAAGCGGGACCCGCCTCGGGACGTTCGTGACGATCACCGGTGGTCCCGGTTCCTCTGGGATCGCCTCGGCGGACGGATACACGGACTACTACCCGGCGTCGGTCCCCGAGCATTACGACATCGTCTTCCTGGACCAGCGCGGCGTGGGGTTGTCCCAGCCGATCCAGTGCCCCGCCGCGGCGGCGGCCTACTACGTCGGCACCGAGCGCGCCACGGATCCCTCACAGGCGGCGGCCGTCGGCACGGCTGCGAAGTCGTTCGTCACCGGCTGCATGGCTGAATCAGGTGCGGACGAGGCAGACCTCCCGTTCTACGCAACGCGCCAGGCGATCCAGGACCTCGAGGCCGTTCGCCAGTACCTCGGCGAGGATCAACTGGCCCTCTACGGCGAGAGCTACGGGACGCAGTACGTGCAGGCCTACGCGGCTGCCTATCCGGAACACGTGGCCGCCCTCTTCCTCGATGGGCCCGTGGACCTGACCGTCGATGCCCTCGCCTACTACGAGGAATCCGCCCGAGCGTTCAACGATGCCCTTGTCAAGACCCTCGACGCCTGCACCGTGGACGAGGCCTGCGCGAGCGACGTCAAGGGCGGAGACGCGCTCGACGTCTACGACGCGCTTGCGGCCCGTTTGCTGGCCGATCCGATCGACTTCGCCTTCCCGATGGCCGACGGCACGACCGAGACCCGGGCACTCACGCTGACCGACCTCGAGACTGCCGCCTCCGGCTACGTATACTCGGAAACCGGGCGCGAGCTCCTCCAGCGCGCGATCGCTGCCGCGTCGCGCGAGAACTACGTCCCACTCGCCCGCCTCGCCTACGACGCGATCGTCATCGACCCGGACTCGCTCGAGGCGATCCCCGATCCGACCTACTCGGACGCGATGTACTACGCGGTCGAGTGCCAGGATTACGCCTTCCTGCCAGATGCCGGGGACTCAAATGCGCGATTGAACGCCTGGATGGCCGACGGAGCGGCGGCCGGCGTGAATGACCTCCGACTCGGGTCCGTCTACTACGGCGACCTGCCATGCCTGTACTGGCCGGCCCAGCCGACGAGCGCGGCGCGCCCTGCGCCGATCACGGATCCGCCATACCCAACCTTCGTCATGACCTCCGACATCGACCCGGCCACCCCGATCGCGAATGCGATGCGAATCTATGCGCGGCTCACGAACGCGTACTTCCTCGTTCGGACCGGTGGGCCCCATGTCATCTTCGGCTGGGGAAACGACTGCCCCGACCTGGTGATCGGGGACTTCCTCGCAACAGGCCGGCCGCCGGCGACGCGGATCACCGTCTGCGACGGCGAGATCGCGGACCCGTACGTGGCGCTCCCGGCGGCAGCCGCGGACGACTACGCGGACGGCCTCTCGATCGCGTCGTCGATCGACGACCACGTGTTCGCGACAGACGACTACGTTTACCGTCTGGACGCGAACCCGCTCCCGATCGGCTGCGACTTCGGGGGCACGCTTACCTACACACCGACCGATGTCGGTGTGGATCTCGCGTTCGAGGCCTGCGCGTTCACGCCGAACCTGCCCCTGACCGGGTCCGGGACCGCCGATGATGAGGCCGGCTTGTTCGTGATGGACCTGACGCTGTCGAACGGATCGATCCACTACGAGCGCGACGCGGACGGCAACCGCTCGATCACCGGACCGTAGCGGCCACGAGGGCGCCGGACTGACCGTGCGCCGTCCGCCGACCGCTGATGTCCGCCGACCGCTGACGGACCCGGCGCTACCATCACGCACATGCCCGAGCAGTTGCCCGTTCGCCCCGCGCGTCCCGACGAGATTGGCGCCGATCCATACCGGCCGAAGCTCGATCGGACCCCCGCCCGCAAGTCCATCTTCGAGGAGGCCGGCGGGATGGCGTTCTTCGAGGGCCTGGTGGACCGCTTCTACGAGGGGGTGGAGCTGGACCCGGATCTCCTGGCGCTCTATCCGGACCGGACCGACCTCAAGGGTGCGCGCCGCCGGCTCGCCCTCTTCCTCGCCCAGTACTGGGGCGGTCCCACGACCTACTCCGACGAACGCGGACAGCCGCGCCTGTATCTCCGGCACGTGCCGTTCGCGATCGATCCCGCCGCGCGGGATCGCTGGCTGACCCACATGCGCGCGGCCGTCGGCTACATGGATCCGCCGCCACACGTCGCCGCGCGGCTCCTGCAGTACTTCGACATGGCCGCCGAGGCAATGCGCAACAAGGATTGACCGGTGGCTATCCCGCCTCGTTCCTCGCGCCCTCCGTGCGAGTCGGTCGATTCGAAGCGAATGCCGCCAGGGCAATGACCCACTGCTCTATGGCCGGGGCAGCGAAGTGGCGACCGGACCACGCGCCGACCATCGGGATCTGGAGTTCCTCGCCGCGGACCAGGATCCGGAGCGGGCGCAACTCATAGCGCGGATCGTCGGTGACGATGGCGATCCCTCGGCCGCTGGCGGCAAGCGCCTGGGCAACCTGGGGCACGGGTGCCTCAAACGCCAGGCGGTAGCTGAGCCCCTCGGCGGCGATGGAGACATCGAACAGGCGGCGCGTGCCGTGGCTCGTCTCGAGCAGGATCAGCGGATAGGGCTCGAGGGCGGCCAGCTCGACTGCTGAGCCGGCGTCAAGCGCGTGGCCGGGCGGGACGTAGGCGTAGATCGGGAAGCGTGCGACAGAGCGCGAGTCGAGCTCCGCGGGCGGAGGGCCCGACGAGATCCCCAGATCCGCCCGCCCGGCCAGCACCTCTCCGAAGACGTCCGCGGGGAGTGATTCGCGGGCCAGGATCGTGGGGTCGTCCGGGCCCTGTGTGGCCAGGAACGGCGCGATGACGTCCGCGACGGTCGTCTCCGGCGCAACGAGGGTCAATCGGACGCCAGAGCCATCAGCGAGGCCGTGCATGAGTGCCCGGGCCGCATCCGCCCGCGCGACCAGCTCGCGAGCCATCGGGATGAAGCGCTGGCCGGCCGCCGTGAGGCGCAGTCGACCCGCCTCACGAGCGAACAGCGCCAAGCCGAGATCGGCTTCCAGTTGCCTGACCTGTCGAGACAACGAGGGTTGGGCGACGCCCACCGTCGCGGCCGCGCGCGTCATGGAGCCTTCGTCCACGATCGCCAGGAGGTAGCGGAGCACGCGCAGTTCCACAGGCGATGCCTCCAAGGTATTGGAAACGCACGCAACAAGTATTGGACGGAATGATACCGAACGCGCAACCTGCCACGCATCGAGGGGCAGGCCGAACCCCACTCGGCTGCCCGTACACATGTGCGAGGGTGTTGACGGATGGATCGATCCACGGCAGGTCCGGGAGCGTCTCGGACGACACGACGTCTCGGCGTCCTCTTCGGCATCTTGGTCCTCGTAGCCGCAGCGTGCGGATCCTCGGCGAGCCCGGCGCCCTCAACAACGGCGACCAGCGCACCCACCGACGCCCCGCCCGCGGCGACCCCAAGCGGACCCCTGGTTCTCAAGGTCGCGACGACGGCCAACGTGACGACCTGGGATCCGATCAAGTCCTTTTCGACCGAAGCGCTGTACATGGCCAACATCTACGAACCGCTCCTGTGGGTGAATCCACCGGGTGCGGCCGACCAGTTCAGCCCTGGTCTCGCGACCTCGTGGTCGTCCAGCGCGGACGGCCTGACCTGGACATTCAAGCTCCGTTCCGGCGCGACCTTCCACGACGGCGAGCCGGTCACCGCGGAGGCGGTCAAGCGCTCGTTTGAAGCCGCCGCGGAGCGTGCCGGGGCGTCCTTCATCTGGTTGCCGCTCGACACGGTCGAGGCAACCGACGCGACCACCGTCACCCTCCATCTCAAGTACGCGGCCGCGGCCGATCTCATTGCGTCGTCCCTGTACGGAGCCTGGATCGTCAGCCCGAAGGCGCTCGATGCCGTCGCCGCGGACGAGAACTACTTCGAGACGGGCGTAGACGGAGGCAGCGGTCCGTACACGATCGAGTCATTCACGGCGGACAAGGAAGTCCTCCTGACTCGCTATGACGCGTACTGGGGCGGCTGGAGCGACGTCCAGCACTACGACAAGATCCTCCTGACGATCACCCCGGAGGCGGTCGTCCAGCAGCAGATGCTCGATGGTGGCGAGGCCGACATGGCCCTGTCCATCCCGCTCGAGAACATCGGCCAGTACAAGACGAACCCGGACTTCACGTTCATCGAGGAGCCGTCGTTCTTCAACTACGTTGGCTATTTCAATGTCGACAAGGCTCCGCTCGACAACGTCATGGTCCGCCAGGCGCTGTCGTACGCGATTCCCTACGACGACATCATCGCCATCGGGGCCCAGGGCTACGGAACCCAGTCCCGCGGCCCGGTTCCGGCCGGCGTCTTCCCATGGTCGGCGGACGTCCCGCAGTACCACCAGGATCTCGACAAGGCCAGGCAGCTCCTGAAGGATGCCGGCCACGACGGTGGCGGCTTCTCGCTCGAGCTGACGTACGCATCCGAGAACCAGAACGAGGGGCGGTTCGCGCCGCTCATCAAGGATGCCTACGCGAAGATCGGCGTCGACGTCACGCTCACACCGATGCAGTTCAACCAGCAGTGGGAGCGCTCCAAGGGCGATGCCGCCGCGCGCCAGGACATGTTCCTGGTCCTCTACTGGCCGACCTACAGCGACGCCGGATCGGACAACCTGTGGAGCCTGTTCCACAGCTCCAAGTCGCCCTTCTTCAACCTCAGCTACTGGAATGACGCGGAGTTCGACACGCTCGTCGATGACGCGGGTGCCCTGACCGCGACCGATCGCGCCGCCGCCCTGGCGAAGTACGTCGAGGCGATGAAGCGACTCGTGGACCAGGCCCCCGGCCTGTTCTTCTACGACACGAAGTTCGTGATGCCCCTCAAGAACACCATCGCCGGGTACCAGTACAACCTGAACTACCCGTTCGCACAGTTCTTCTACCCGCTGCACCCAGCGTCCTGACCTAGGCTTCAGCGGATCTTCGCTCGCCGGCGTCGGCCGGCGAGCGAAGCCCAGCCCGTTCCGCACCGGAGCCACATCCATGGCCAGGTTCCTCGCGCGACGCCTCGCTGGCTCCGCGCTCGTCCTGCTCGGCCTCTCGGTGGTGACGTTCGTGCTCGCACGCGTCATTCCCTCGAACGCCGCAGCGCTGTACATCGGTCCCAGGGCTCGACCTGAAGACATCGCCCGCGTGACCCAGCAGCTCGGCCTGGACCAGCCTCTGCCGGTGCAATACCTGACCTACCTCCGGGCGGTCCTGAGCGGGGACCTGGGCACCTCGATCGGAACCAAGCAGCCGGTCCTCGGCGAGCTCGTGGGACGTCTGCCGGCAAGTCTGGAGTTGATTGCCGTGGCAATGCTCATCGCGATCCCCGTCGGCATCGGGCTGGGTGTCCTGTCGGCGCGATGGCAGGGCCGGGCCCCCGACCTCGTCGTCCGGATCGCCTCGATCGTCGGCGTCTCGATGCCGGCGTTCTGGCTCGCCCTGCTTCTCCAGATCGTGTTCTTCCGACAGCTCGACCTGCTGCCGCTCACCGGGCGTACCGACGCGGATCTGCGGTTCATCGCACCGATTGTCCCGGTGACCGGCTTCTACCTCGTGGACTCGCTGTTGGGCGGGAATCCGACCGCCTTCATCGATGCCGCTCGCCACATCGTGCTGCCGGCGGTCACCCTGGCTGCGTATCCGACGGGGCTCATCGCACGGATGACCAGGAGCGCGATGCTCGAGATCCTCGACCAGGACTACATCCGGACGGCGCGCGCATTCGGGCTGCGCGATCGACTCGTCGTCTACCGGCTCGGGCTGCGCAACGCCATGCCCCCGGTCCTGACCGTGATCGGACTCACCCTCGCCTATGCGCTGACAGGGACGTTCTTCGTGGAGATCGTCTTCAACTGGCCCGGCCTCGGCACGTTCGCGGTCCGTTCGCTGCTCAACGTCGACTACCCCGCGGTCATGGGCATCACCCTGTTCGGGGCCGCCGGCTACGTGCTGATCAACCTCCTCGTGGACCTCGGCCAGGCATGGCTCGACCCGCGGGTTCGACTGACATGACCGTTGCCGGCACTGCCGATCCGGTGCGCCTGATGGCCCGTTGGCGGGCGCTCCTGCCGACCGATCCGCTCGCCCTCGCCGGGCTGGTCGTGGTCGCGGGACTGGCCGTCATCGCGCTCTTGGGACCGGCTGCCGCGCCGTACCCAGAGCAGGGGATCGGCACCACGAACGTGCCCGAGGCGATGCTGCCGCCCGGCCCAGGCCATCTCCTCGGGACGGATCAGCTGGGGCGGGACGTCCTGAGCCGGATCATCGTCGGCACCCGCAACGCCATGGGGATCTCCATGGGCGTGGTCGGCCTGGCCATCGCCATCGGCGTGCCGCTGGGTGCCATCGCCGGCTACCGTCGCGGCCGGCTGGACGCCGTGATCATGCGAATCACCGATCTCGCCCTGGCCTTTCCGCCGCTCCTGCTGGCGATGGCGATCGTGGCCGCCCTGGGCCCGGGCCTGGAGCACGCGGCGCTCGCACTCGCGATCTCGTGGTGGCCCTGGTACACCCGCCTCGCTCGTGCGACGGCCGTTTCCCTTCGGGAGCGCCCGTTCATCGAGGCTGCCCGGGCGATCGGGGTGTCGGACGCCCGGATCATCTTCGGCCACGTCATCCCGAACTCGCTCTCGCCGATCATCGTCCAGGCCACGATCGACATCGGCACCGTGATCCTTGCCGCGGGCTCGCTCGCGTTCATCGGGCTGGGGGCACGGGCGCCCGAAGCGGACTGGGGCCTGATGGTCGCGGAGGGCCGGACGGTCATCCTGAACCAGTGGTGGATCCCGACGTTCCCGGGTCTGGCCATCTTCGTTTCGGTCCTCGCCTTCAACCTCGTCGGGGACGGCCTGCGCGACCGGTTCGACCCGAGGCACCGGCGATGACCGCCCCGCTCCTCTCCGTCCGGGATCTGACCGTCGAGTTCCGCGCGGGCGGCGTCGTGACCCGTCCGCTCGACGGGATCTCCTTCGAGGTGGGTCGCGGCGAAGTCGTCGGGCTCGTGGGCGAGACAGGTTGCGGCAAGACCCTCACCGGGCTGTCCGTGCTTGGGCTGCTCCCGAAGGGCGCGGCCATCGCGAGCGGCGAGATCGTCTTCGACGGGGCACGTCTGAATGACCTGTCGTCGGCAGAGCTGCGCGTGATCCGCGGCCGGCGCATCGCGATGGTCTTCCAGAACCCGACCACGGCCATGAACCCCGTGTTCACGATCGGCACGCAGATCGAGCAGGTGGTCCGGACGCACCTCGGGCTCCGTGGCCGCGACCTACGTGACCACGTGCGCGAGACGCTGGTCGCGGTGGGGCTTCCGGAGACGGAGCGTGTGCTGCGGTCGTACCCGCATCAGCTGTCCGGCGGGATGCTCCAGCGGGCGATGATTGCGATGGCCCTGGCCTGCGGACCGGACCTGCTCATCGCCGACGAACCGACCACGGCCCTCGACGTCACGATCGGAGCACAGGTCCTGCAGCTGCTCCGCCGGCTCCAGGAGGACCGCGGCTTCAGTGTCGTGTTCGTGACCCATGACCTGGGGGTCGTGCGTACGGTGACAGACCGAGTCGTCGTCCTGTACGCGGGTCGGGTCGCCGAGGAGGCTCCCACCATCGAGCTCCTCAGGTCGCCGAGACATCCCTATACCGAGGGTCTCATCGGGGCTGTGCCGCGCCCGGACCGGCGGGGCACCGCGCTCACGATGATCCCCGGGACGGTCCCGGCAGACCCCGGGCGCGTGACCGGCTGCGTCTTTGCGGATCGGTGCCCGATCGTCGTCGATCGATGTCGCGTCGACCGGCCCGAGCTGCGGCAGCCCGGGCCCAACGGCCGTCGTGTGGCCTGTCACCTCGCTGCGGGCGCGGTCCTGTGAGCGGCGCGCAGGCAGCCGAGCGCCTGGACACGGGGATTGGCTCCCCCCGGCCGATCCTGCGAGTGCAGAACCTGACCCGGGAGTTCGCGTCGCCGCGGCGCGGCCAGCCGCCGATCCGTGCGGTCGCCGACGTCAGCTTCGACGTCCGGGATGGTGAGGTCATGGGCATCGTGGGTGAGTCCGGATCCGGCAAGACGACGCTGGCCCGGTGCCTGCTCGGGTTGATCCCGCCGACGGCGGGCCAGATCGAGTTCGACGGGCACGATCTCATCGCGGCATCAGGCCAGGAGCGCCGCCGACTGCGACGCAACCTGCAGGTGGTGTTCCAGGACCCGGTCGGGTCGCTTGACCCGCGACTCTCCGTTCGCGACATCGTCGCCGAGCCGATTCGCACGCATGAGCCGGGACGGGCCGTAACGGATGCCGTTGTCCTGCCGCTCCTCGAGGAGGTCGGCCTTGCCAGCGGCCACCTCCGTCGTCGGCCCCATGAGCTGTCCGGTGGGCAGTGCCAGCGAGTGGCCATCGCCCGGGCGCTGGCGCTGCGTCCTCGTGTCGTCGTGCTCGACGAGCCCACTTCGTCGCTCGATGTCTCCGTCCAGGCCCAGATCCTGAACCTGCTCACCGACCTGCGCGAGCGCCACGGCCTGACGTACCTGCTCGTATCCCACGACCTGTCCGTGGTCCGCCACATCACAGACCGGGTTGCCGTGATGTACCTCGGCCAGATCGTGGAGCAGGCCACAACCGAGGACCTCTACCGGGCTCCACGCCACCCCTACACGCGGGCGCTGCTGGCGGCCGCCCCGTCGGTCGATCGAGGGGCCGGGTCTGCCCTCGCCCAGGGAGATCCGCCTCCGGCCGGGGTCCTGGCGAGCGGCTGTGCCTTTCATCCGCGCTGCTGGCTCAGGGAGCGGCTCGACCGTCCAGAGATCTGCACATCCACCTCGCCGGCCCTTATCCAGGCCGGCGCGGATCACGCCACCGCGTGCCATTTCTCCGACCACGTCATGGATCCACTCGAGGAGGTCACCGCGTGAGCCGCACCATCGGCGTCGTCGCTGCCCAGGTTGCCCCGGTCGTACTCGACCCTGCAGCCACATTCGCCAAGTTCGCTCGCGAGGTACGCACCCTCGCCGCGCGAACGCCCAACCTCGATCTGTATGTGTTCCCCGAGCTGTATCTCTCCGCGATCGGGTCATGGGACACGGACTACCCTGCCGGCTACGTCCGATCGGTGGCCTCGGAGGTACCCGGGCCGCTGACCGACCAGATCGGGGAGCTGGCCCGCGAGGTCGGGAAGTGGATCGTCGCCGGCTCGATCTTCGAGGTCGCCGGGGACCGCATCCACAACACCGCGGTCGTGTTCTCGCCGAGCGGCGAACTGGTCGCGCGGCATCGCAAGCTGCTGCCCTGGAAGCCGTTCGAATCGAGCGACCCGGGGCCGGGAGAGGGCAGCCTCGGGACGTTCGACGTCCCCGGCGTCGGCCGTTTCGGGCTCATGATCTGCTACGAAGCGTGGTTTCCGGAGATCCCACGCGCGCTGGCCTGGCGAGGCGCCGAGGTGATCCTCCAGCCGACCCTCACGACGACCTCGGACCGACCGCTCGAGGCGATCCTTGTCCGGGCCAATGCCATTGCCAACCAGTGCTACATCCTGAACCCGAACTACGGTGCGGTCTTCGGAACCGGCAGGAGCCTCATCGTGGATCCGGAGGGCGGCATCGTCGCCGAAGGTGGCGACGGCGAGGAGTTCCTCACCGCCGTCATCGACCTGGATCGCGTCCGCGCGGTGCGTGAGTACGGGACGTCCGGCCTGAACACGCCGTGGAAGCAACTCCGCGACCTGCCCCCGCCCGCTTTCCCGCAATACCTGGATGGCTGGGCCGCCGGCGCGATCATGAACGGACTCGGGCCGCTCGGTGGCGTCAGCGAGGACCTGCGGCCCGCGGCCGCGCGCCCACCAGCCGGGGTCGGCCGCCGCTGACCAAGGGTCGGCCCCCGCCGTTCCGGGGACCAGTCCCCCGCTTGGCGCCGTCCGGCCCGGTACACTCCGACCATCGAGGCGGGACCGCCGGGCGGGCGGCAGGTGGAGGGTATCGTCGAGGGTGACGGACAAGGGCAAGACGGTCCACGGCGAGGCGGCAAATGCCGGTCATCGCGTCCTCGCCCCGGATGACGCCGAGGTCGAGGTCTACCTCGAGACCGCGCTCAATGCGCCGGGTCCGGAGCGTGCCACGACAGACCGTCCGGCTTCCACCGACCACGGAACGGTGGTCGTGCTCGACTTCGGGAGTCAGTTCGCCCAGCTGATCGCACGACGCGTGCGCGAACTCAACGTTTATTCAGAGCTCCTTCCGCACGACACGCCGTTGGCGGAAATCGAGGCGCGTGGAGCCACCGCGATCATCCTGTCCGGCGGCCCGAACTCCGTCTACGACGCGGATGCGCCGAAGCCGGATCCGGCGATCTGGAGCGGCCGCCTGCCGGTCCTCGGGATCTGCTATGGCGCGCAACTCATGGCGCTCGAGTTGGGCGGTGACGTGCTGCCGACCTCCAAGCGTGAATACGGGCCGGCGACCGTCACGATCACCGCGGACGACCCGCTCTTCGCGGGCATCGATCGCGACCAGCCCGTGTGGATGAGCCACGGCGACTCGATCACTCGACTGCCGGAGGGCTTCCACTCCACGGCCCACTCGGGTTCCTCGCCGTTCGCCGGACTCGTGGATCACAGCCGGAACCTGTACGGGATCCAGTTCCATCCGGAAGTCGCGCACACCCCGCGTGGCCGGGACGTCCTGCGCAACTTCGTCGTCGGCATCGCCGGCGCCCGGGCGTCGTGGACGCCCGCGAACTTCATCGATTCGACCGTCGCCGAGATCCGGAGTCGCGTGGATGAACATGCTGCGGCCGTCCGCACCGATGGCCTCGTCATCTGCGCGTTGTCGGGTGGCGTGGACTCGGCGGTCGCCGCCGCGCTCGTCCATCGTGCCGTGGGTGATCGGCTGACCTGCATCTACGTGGACCACGGGCTGATGCGCAAGAAGGAGTCCGAGCTCCTGCGCGCGACGTTCGAGCAACACCTCGGCATGCGCCTGGTCATGGTCGATGCGCGCGAGCGGTTTCTCGCTCGGCTGGCCGGCGTCATCGACCCGGAGCAGAAGCGCAAGATCATCGGTGACGAGTTCATCCGGGTCTTCGAGGAGGAGGCGGCCAAGCTCGGCCAGATCGACTTCCTGACCCAGGGGACGCTCTACCCGGATGTCATCGAGAGCGCGACGTCGGAGACGAAGACCGCCCAGAAGATCAAGACGCATCACAACGTGGGCGGCCTCCCGGCGGATCTCCGGTTCAAGCTCATCGAGCCGCTGCGCTACCTGTTCAAGGACGAGGTGCGCCTGGTCGGGGCGGAGCTCGGCCTGCCCGAAGCCATGGTCCAGCGCCAGCCATTCCCCGGCCCCGGGCTCGCGATCCGGATCATCGGCGAGGTCACCGCGGAGCGACTCGATACGCTGCGCGACGCCGACTGGATCGTCATCGATGAGATCAAGGCGGCCGGCCTGTACCGCAGCGTGTGGCAGAGCTTCGCCATCCTGACGCCGGTTCGCAGCGTCGGGGTCATGGGCGACGGACGGACCTACGCCAATGTCGTCGCGATCCGGGCGGTGACATCCGAGGACGGCATGACGGCCGACTGGGCGAAGCTGCCCTACGACGTCCTTGGGAAGATCTCGTCCCGGATCGTCAACGAGGTTCCGGGCGTCAACCGCGTCGTCTACGACATCAGCTCCAAGCCGCCGGCCACGATCGAATGGGAGTAGCCCGGCCGTCCTGAGGCGGTCGCGCGGCGGTCAGGCTCCGCGGTCCTCGGTGAGCCGGGCGACGAGGCTCTCGCGCCCCGGCAGCTGTCCGGCCGCGGCGAATCGCCTCAGGTGCTCCCCGGCCCGTGGCTCAATCGCCAGCACGGATCGGTAGAGGCTCCGTCCTCGCGTCTCATCGCCGGCGTCGAACACCGTCAGTGCCTGCCACAGCCGGATCTGGTCGTCATCCGGGGCGAGGGAAGCGGCGCGCTCGGCGAACTCCGCAGCTGCGCTCGGCTCTCCAACCGCGAGTGCCTCGATCGCGTCGTCGAGGGCCTCGTACGCCCGGGACACCGCGACGAGCCGCTCCAATTCGTCCAGGGGTGTCCGCGTGTCGTCAACCCGGACATCGAACCGGACCTCCCAGGGATGGGCGCCGGGCGATCCGGGAACCACGAGCAAGCCTGCAGACTGACGCCCGCGCACATCGCCGCCCTCGGCCTCCGCGGCGCCCAGGGCAGCCAGCAGCCGATCCGCGAGGTCTCCATCCGCCGCCCGGTACGCCGCGAGCATCGCGGGCCAGACGGTCTCCCGCTCCATCATGTTGGCCTGGACCGTCACGCCCGGCGCCACCAGGTGGCCGGCGGCCGCCACGCAGTCCGAACCGGTGTGCGCCGCGGATCGCCCCGTGGCGTCGACGATCCCGACCTGTCGCACCCCGGGATCCGGGTCCGCGGCCAGGAGTTCTGCCAGTGCGAGCTCGGGTGTCCGCCCGGCTGCGAGGAGGTCGATCCCGGCAAAGCCATATCGGGCATCGACGAACGATTGCGTCGCGATTGCGCCGACGCCGGGCCGTGCCCAGGACACGATGGCGCCTGCCGCGAGCCAGCGGGACTGGACGGCAACGCCGAGCTCTCCGGTTGCTTCGTCCAGGGCGACGATCGAGTAGGTCATCGCCGCCAGCGTGCCCGGGCCTCGCGGAAATGGCAAGGGCAGAGCCGGGCTGGCGGTTCCGGGGGTGACCTCTGGGCTATTCCTGGGGCTGCGCGGCGCGCTACAGTGAGCGCGATGTCCAAGAAGGTCCCATCCAACAAGGTGCCTGACGCGGGCCCGAGCCCTCGATGCCCCTGGTGTTCGGCCGAGTTGGCCAGTGCCGACGAGACGAGCTGCCCGTCGTGCGGAGCCTCACTCCATGAGGCCGCTGCGGACGAGGTTCCGGGCGTGACGCGCGTGGATCACGAGGCGATCCTGCGATCTCGCGCTCCGGTCCAGAAGTCACGCGGGCTCATCGGCTGGTTGTCCGGCGAATACGTCGCTCCTGCGGCGCCGACACCTCCGGAGACCCTCGCGCCGCCGGACGCCGAGGTGCGGAGCGAGATGCTCCGACTCGAGATTGCCGCGCTCGAAGCGGAGGCACAGGCCCGGCGGGCGGAGCTGATGTCCGAGCTGGCAGCTGCCGGGCTCACCCTGCCGGCCGAGCCCGGCGAGTCGGATGCGCCGGCAGAGCCCGATGAGCCCACTGGGTCCGATGCGCCCGATGCGCCTGAAACCCAGGACACCGAGCCGGACAAGGCCCGCGAACCCGAGGGTCCCGCCGACACCTGACGCGCCGAGCCCGGATCCGCGCGCCGGCCGCGCGCAGCTATCCTCCAGCCATGCCCGAGCGACTCCCGCCCCCCGGTCCCTCGTACCTTCGCGAACAGGAGCTGCGCCTCGGTGACCGTGTGCTCCAGGTTGGCATGAGCCGGCCCACCACCGGCCCCGACGAGTGGTGGCTCGGTGTGCTCTGGGCGCGCGACGCTGATGGGATCGTCAGCTTCCGGGACCTTGCGCCGGCAGCCGGCCCTCCCCCCGACCTGCCGCTCGCCCGACTTGGGGCAACCCTCGCGGGCGGACTGTCGGGGCTCATCCTGGAGGATGCCGGGCGGCTGTCGATTCGGCTCGGGCTGCTCGTCCCGCCGGATGACCAGGAGCGCCCGTGGCGCTGCCCGGTTGCGGTCCGGGCCGGGTTCCGTTGGGAGCCGGCGCGTGCGGCAACGATGACGCCCAACGCGATCGCGCTCGAGGTGCTGACCGCCTTTCGGCGTGCGGCCGAGGGCCTCGGTCGGCGCTGAAGACCCGCGGTCCTGGCCCACGCGGTGCCGAGGCGGGCTCGTCCCCAATCGAGGCCCGAAGCGATCTCGGGGTAGACTGCCCCGGCATGGACGACCGCGACGATCAGTTCCGACCACCGCCCGACCCCGACGATCGCGGCCCCGGTGGCCGCCCGCCCGTCCGGCCGCGCCGGCCCGCAGCGTCCAGCCCGAATCCGCCTAACGGCCGGATCGCGCTCGTCGTGGCGGTCTTCACCGTCATCATCCTGTTCGGGACCGGCGCGATCGAGTTCTGGACCGACGCGATCTGGTACGACAGCGTCGACTTCGACGGCATCTTCTGGACACGTGTCTGGGCGTCGGTCGCCCTGTTCGTCGGCGGCGCAGCGATCACGCTCGTCGTCCTGCTCGGCAACCTGTGGCTGGCGAACCGGCTCGCACCGCCCAGCGAGGGAAAGCCGGGCAGCATTCGCGAGCTCTTCGAGCGCCTGGGCCAGGCGGGCCTGGCGGTCGGCGATCCCCGGGAACGTGGCGGCATGTCCCGGCCCGTCCTCGTCAACGCCGAGCCCCTGGAGCTGCCCGACCTCACCCCGGCCGCGACGGCCGCCCTCGCCGCATTGTCCGTCCTCGGCGCACTGATCGTTGGTGGCGGGGCCGCGTCCGCCTGGGACACCGTGCTCCTGTGGCTCAACCGCGTCCCATTCCAGGCCGCCGCCGGAGCGTCCAGCGTCGATCCGGTCTTCGGTCGGAACGTCTCGTGGTTCCTGTTCGACCTCCCATTCCTGCGGACCATCCAGACCGTGTTCAATGCGCTCGTCCTGGGCG
Source organism: uncultured Chloroflexia bacterium (assembly GCA_963697415.1). Taxonomy (GTDB): domain Bacteria; phylum Chloroflexota; class Limnocylindria; order Limnocylindrales; family CSP1-4; genus UBA5189. The sequence continues at coordinate 691,997 of CAVONW010000003.1, read as the reverse complement.
GGCTCCTCGTGGCCGGAGGTCGCTACCTGGCCGGCGCGGCCCGGACCGGGTTCTCCTTGCCATCCGGCGTACGCGTTCACCTGGCCGTCCTCGCCGGGCTGTACCTCTTGTCCGTGGCGTTCGGCTACCAGCTGGACAAGTACGAGCTCGTGTACTCGGCCCGCGGTATCGCGACCGGCGTCAGCTACACGGACCAGAACGCCCAGTTCTTCGCCTACGACCTGCTCACGGTGCTCTCGGCGTTCGCCGCCGCGTTCCTCGTCGGCGCCGCGTTCACCCGGTGGACCTGGCCGCTGGGGGTCACGATCGCGACGTGGTTCCTCGCCTCGCTCTTCGTCGGACGGCTCTACCCGGAGGTGATCCAGCGCCTCGTCGTGGTCCCGGACCAGTACAACCTCGAGCAGCCGTACATCGCCAACAACATCGCGATGACCCGACGCTCGTATGGCCTCGATGCCTGGGAGGAACGCAGCTACGACGGATCCGCCCCGCTCACGCAGGAGCAGATCGACGCCGAATCGGCGACCTTCGCCAACGCCCGGCTGTGGGACTACCGTCCGCTCGGGGACACCCTGGACCAGCTCCAGACGGTCCGCCGCTATTACGACTTCGTCGACGTGGACACGGACCGCTACAGCATCGACGGCAAGGAACGGCAGGTCATGCTGTCCGCCCGCGAGCTGAACCTGACCGCGACCGACGCGGGGAGTGGCTGGGTCAATCAGCGAATCATCTACACCCACGGGATCGGGATCGCCATGGTCCCGGTCAACGAGGTCACGAACGAGGGCCAGCCGCTCCTCCTGGTGAAAGACCTGCCGCCCGTGTCGTCTGGCGACGCGCCCGCCGTGACGGAGCCGCGGATCTACTTCGGCGAGTCCCTGTCGGACTACGTGATCGTGGGTGCCAGGCAGTCCGAGTTCGACTACCCGCAGGGCGACAACGCGGCAGGTGCTGAAACGGACATCCAGACGCGCTGGACCGGCACGACGGGCATCCGGATGGACACCACCCTGTCACGACTGCTGTATGCGCTCCGGTTCCGCGATCTCAACCTGTTCATCAGCGACCAGGTCACCTCGGACAGCCAGCTTCTCATGCACCGGGCGCTGCAGGCCCGCCTGGAGCTGATCGCCCCGTTCCTGTCGTACGACAAGGATCCGTACGTCGTGGTGACCGGTGACGGCCGCCTCGTCTACATCCAGGACGCGTTCACGACCTCGAATCGGTTCCCGAACGCCCAGCCCTTCAACCCGGCTGACCTCCGGGCCTCCGGACTCGCCGGCCTGGACCTGAACTACATCCGGAACAGCGTCAAGGTCGTCATGGATGCCTACGACGGCACGATGACGTTCTACCTGGCCGACCCCACCGACCCGATCGTCCAGGCGTGGGCCGGCGTCTTCCCGAACCTGTTCCACCCGCTGTCGGATATGGCGGCCGACCTCCGGGCCCACCTTCGCGTCCCCGAGGACCTGTTCAACATCCAGGCCGCCGTGTTCGGCCGGTACCACGTCACGAACACCGAGACGTTCTTCGGCAACCAGGACATCTGGACCGTCCCGGAGGGCAAGACCAGCGACCAGAGCCTCCCTTCCGAGGCGTACTACGTGATCATGCGGATGCCCGGCGAGCCGGACCCCGAGTTCCTTCTCCTCCAGCCCATGGTCCCCGTGGGCCGGCCCAACATGATCGCCTGGGTCGCGGCGCGCAATGACCCGGAGAACTACGGCGGGGTCCGGTTCTATCGCTTCCGGACGGACACCTCCGTGTTCGGGCCCGCGCAGATCGAGGCGCGGATCGACCAGGATCCCACCATCTCCGCCCAGATCACGCTCTGGAACCAGTCCGGGAGCCAGGTGGTCCGGGGCAATCTCATCGTCGTGCCGGTAGGGGACACCCTGATCTACCTCCAGCCGGTCTACCTCCAGTCCACGTCCTCGTCGTTCCCGGAGTTCCAGCGGATCGTGGTGGCGTCGCCGACGAGTGTTGTCTGGGGCGAGACACTGGCCGAGGCCCTCGAGCTGCTCCTCGACGGCGAGCCCGGCCCGACGCCCACGCCCACGCCCACGCCGACGAGCGGCCCCACGGCATCTCCGGGCAGCACGCCGGCCCCGACGTTCGGAGCCGACCTCCCGGCCGACGTGCCGGGCCTCATCGCCTACGCAAACGCCCACTTCGAGGCGGCCCAAGCGGCGCTCCGCAACGGCGACTTCGCGGCCTACGGCCGCGAGATCGAGTTCGTCAGCCAGGCGCTGGCGCGGCTCGAAGCACTCGCCGGCCCCACGCCGTAATCGTGCGCTGAGCCGCCCGAGTATCCCCGCGAGGATGTCGGCAGGCGGCGCACTCGGGGCGTCGTTGTTCGCCGTCCTGGTTCATCCGCGCTGGTGGCTGCTCGCCGGCGCAGCGTTTCTCGTGCGCGGTGGCCTGCTCCTGCTGTTCCTGCCCATGATCCAGCTACCCACGACGGCCGGGCTCGCCAACGCGCTCGGCCCCACGCTCGTCGGGTTCGTGTTCGGCGGACCGTCAACGTCGTTCCTCGTCCTGGTCGGAGCCATCGTCGGTGGGCTGGCCCTGTGGCTGGCGATCGGGGGCCTGGCAGGCGCGGCCCTCGACCTCGACCTCGTTCGCCAGGTGGCCGCCGACGAGGAGCTTCGAGATCGGGAACGACCCATGGCCGGCGACCCGTGGGCCGCACTCCTCGTGCGCTGGCTGGCCCATCTGCCCACGGTCCTGGTCATCGCCTGGGGAGCCGCTCCGCTCGTGGACGCGGCCTACGCCGAACTCATCCACCCCGGTGACCCGCACCTCCCGGTCGCGCTCCGGGTCGTCCTCAGAGTCCCGGAGATCGTCGGCCTCCTGGTCGTCGCGTGGGTCGCGGGGGAAGCCGGTGGCGGCCTCGCCGTTCGACACCTGGCGTGGGGCGCCGGGGTCCGCGGGTCCCTGGTCCGGGCGGCCGGCTCGCTCCTCCGCCCATCGGCGCTGGCGGTGCTCGTGCTGACGAACGCCGGGCTGACGATGGTCATCCTCGTGGGCGGGCTCGCGGTCTGGGCGGCCTTCGATCACGTCCGGATCGTCCTGCGCGAGGACGCGCTGGTCCTGGTGCAGTGGGTTGGGTTTGCACTCCTGTCCGCAGCCTGGCTGGGGGCGGCCTGGCTCGTCTCGCTCGCCGCCGCCTGGCGGGCCGCCGCCTGGACCTTCGAGATCGGGCGCCGCCGACCGACCAGCGCCATCGACCCGGAGCGGGTTTGACCAATCTGGGGTCTTCCCCGCGGCTCGTCGTTCTGGCACCCTGAGCGTCGCGACCCCGGCAATCGCGGGTTCGACCACGGGGGTGCTCATGTCCGGCTCCGTTCCCTGTCGCGAGTGTGGAAGGCCGGTGCCCGCGGATCACGACGCGTGCCCGACCTGCGGGGCCCCGGTCGCAGCGCCCGCCCTGGCCAGCCAACCCGCCGTCCCCGCTCAGGACGAGGTCGCCGGAATGATGGACGGGCACGAACCAGCGGCAGCCGGAGACGGGCCGGCGCCCGAAGCGTCCGAGGCGGCCGCGGCGCCACAGATGCCGCTCGCCGGCTCCTCGCCGATGCCGCCCTCGGCCCCGACCGCGGCGCCTCCAGCAGACACGCCGCCTCCTGCGCGCGTCCAGCCCGGGCGCGCCTCGTTGCTGGCCGACCTGCCGTTTGACGCGCCGGGCTCGCTCGCTGAGTGGCTGGTGGCAGTGGGCAGCGGTGTTGCCGCCGTGAGCTTCCTGCTGCCGTGGGCTCCGCGCATCGCGGACTACACGAGCAGCTGGGGACTGGCCTCCGTCTCGCATCTGCCGATCCTCGGGCTGCTCGTCGTCACGGCGGTCCTGGCAATCCTGCCGAACCGGGTCCCGCCCTGGATTCGGTCCGGCGTCCTCGGCCTGATTAGCGGGTCCATGTTCCTCGGGGTCCTGTGGCCGTACGTGGCCGGCGATTTCGGATCCGAGTTCGGGTCGATCGCGGGTGCGGCCGCCGCGCTCGTGCTGATCGCCGGTGGCGTGGTCGCCGTCGCACCACGCAAGGGGCAGGCAGACCGGCCCTGACGTCACGCCCGGGACGGCTCCCCCGTCCGATGCGAGCGTGCCGCGTCGGGTCTTCCCTCCACCCGTGGTCGGTCGGCCGGAGGCGCGCTGCTACACTGCCCCGGTCATAGCGACCCCGCTCGCGATGACCGCAAATCCCCCACGGAGGCGCCCGCCCGGCGGATGGAAGAGATCCTCGGAACGATCGGCAGTGCGATCGGCTCCATCTTCGACAACCCGGTCATCAGGTTCGGCTTCCAGATTGTCGCGATCTACTGGGTCATCCTCTGGCTGGCGGCGGCCTATTGGGCGTTCCGGGACATGCAGCTCCGGACGGAGAACCCGGTCGCGCCGTACATCGCGGCGGCGTTCATCATCGTGTTCACGCCCGTCCTCTTCCCGCTGGCCGTCTTCGCCTACCGGATCGTCCGGCCGCAGGAGCGGATCGGCGAGATCTACGAGCGCAATCTCGCCGAGGAGGCGATGCTCGCCGAGGTGGAAGCGATCGGGCACTGCCCGACCTGCGATCGCCGGGTCCACGACGGCTGGATCATCTGCCCCACATGCCGGACCCGCCTCAACCGGGTCTGCCCGAACTGCTCAAAGCTCGTGGGGCTGGACTGGTCCCTGTGCGCATGGTGCGGCCGCGATTTCGAGCGCCACGACGCCGTTGCGAGTGCGCGCGCGACCGTGACCGGAACCGTGACCGAGGCCCTGCCGGCCGGTGAAGTGCCGCAGGCCATCCGGACCGCGGCCCGTTCGTCGCGCGTGGCCGCCAGGACGCGCCCGATCGACCCCATCGCCGAGTCTTGACCGGCCCTCCGCCGGAGCTCACGCCGCACACCGAGGAAGCGAGCGTCCCGACCGGGCTGTTCCGCTTCACGATCGATGGTCGCCAGGCCCCAGGCCTGTTCGTCGCCGGCTGGGTCGGCGCCCTCATGGGCGGATCTGCGGCATTCATCGGGCTGTTGAGTGGCCGGTCCCTGCCCGGCATCGTCCTCTTTGTCGGCGGCCTCGCCATCCTCCTCGTTGCCCTCCTGCTCCTCGGTGGATCCCAGGCACTCGAGCGGCGTCGGGCCGGACTTGCATACGCGGGGCCCTCGCCGATCCTGACGTTCGGAGCAGTCGTCGTCGGTTGGTATCTCGCGGCGGTCGTCGTCGTGACGCCGCTGCAACTCCTTGGGGTGGAGGTTGACGGGCCCGCGCTGGCGCTCCTCGGGGTGACCATCCAGGGGATCGTCGTGCTCGCCATCCTGCGGCTCCTGGTCGTCGGGCCGGGCGCGCTGACGTGGCACGACATGGGCATCCGGCGCCCCGATACGTCGGCCCTGCGCGAGCTCGGCTGGGGAGCCATGCTCGCGGCACCGGTCGTCGTCGTCACGGGCGTGGTGGTCCTGGCGCTCGTGACGGTTGTCGGCCAGCAACCGGTCTCGCCCCTCCCGCCGACCGGTTCATCGAGCGGCCTGGTCCTCAACCTCCTGACGGCAGCGATCATCGCCCCGGCGTACGAAGAACTGTTCTTCCGCGGCTTCGCACTGACGGCCTGGCGGCACATGACCGGGGCGCGCCGCGCAATCCTGCGCTCGGCCGTCCTGTTCGCCCTGATCCACGCGATCGACCAGACCGGCGATACGTTCGGCGCGGCGCTCGGCGTCGCAGTCGTGGCGGCCGCCGCTCGTCTGCCCGTGGCCCTGGTTCTTGGCTGGGTCTACGACCGGCGCGGGTCCCTGTGGGCGTCGATCGGACTGCACGCGACGTTCAACGCCTTCCTGCTGATCATCGCCGAGCGGTCGCTCGCCGGCTGATCCCCGACCCATTGAGTCGGGATGCATTGCCTGATGACCGGACGGTGAGCGCCCCCGGATAGGCTCCGCAGTGTCCTCGGGTCCGGATGGCGGGGGGAATCGGCGGGCTTCCGTCGTCCGGGCCCCGGGGACGCCCGCGCCACTGCAGCCACCAGGAACTGGAGTCGGATCGATGGCAGACGGGCCGGCAGGCCTCAGCGACAATGCGAGCTCGCTGGTCCCGTTTCCGCAGGGCCGGACGCTCCGCGAACTGCCCGCAACCGAGCGGCCCCGCGAGCGGCTGGAACTCCGGGGCGCGGCCGGCCTCACGTCCTCGGAACTCATCGCGTTGCTGTGGGGCGCAGGCGCGCGCGGGCGCTCCGCCGTCGACCTCGCCGAGGACGCGATCGCGCGGTTCGACGGCCTGACCGGCCTGGCCCGCGCCTCCGGCCTGGAGCTCGTCGAGGTGCCCGGCGTCGGCGTGGCGAGGGCCGGCCAGCTGCAGGCCGCGTTCGAGCTCGGCCGTCGACTCCTCGCCGACTGGCCGACCGCCCGCTGGGCGGTGCGATCGCCCCGGGATGTCGCCGACCGGCTGGTGCTCCAGATGGGACGCCTGGAACGTGAGGAGTTGCGCGTCGTCATCCTCAACACGAAGAACGTCGTCCAGCGCGTCGTGACGGCCTACCAGGGCAACCTCAGCGCGTCTGTCGTCCGGGTTGGGGAGCTGTTTCGGGACGCGGTCCGGCTCACCGCAGCGGGCGTCATCCTCGTCCACAACCACCCGAGCGGCGACCCCACGCCCTCACCGGATGACCTCCACCTGACGGCCGAGGCGCTGGCAGCAGGCCGGCTCCTCGACATCAACGTCCTGGACCACCTCGTGATCGGCCACGATGCGTGGGTCTCGATGCGCGACCGTGGGATCGCCTTCGACCGGCCGGGGATGCCACCGGACCGCGCCGCCTGAGGGCGCGGTTTCGGCCCGGCCGCGCACTCGGGCGGGAACGGCGGAAGCGCCGCGTATACTGCTCGGCCGGGCCCCACGGTCCCACGGCCCGCGCCTCCGACCCGCAGAGGATTCATTTCTCGCATGCTCGACCGCATTCTCGGCATCTTCTCCCGCGATATCGGCATCGATCTCGGCACCGCGAACACGCTCGTCCATGTGCGCGATCGCGGGATCGTGATCAGCGAACCGTCGGTCGTGGCCATCGAGGCCCGGACCAAGAAGGTCCTCGCGATCGGGGCCGAGGCCAAGCGGATGGTTGGCCGTACTCCGGCCAACATCATTGCCGTACGCCCGCTCCGCGACGGCGTCATCAGCGACTTCGACGTCACCGAGCAGATGATCAAGTACTTCGTGGACCGGGTTCACGACCGGATCGGGCTGATCGCTCGCCCCCGGATGCTGATCGGCATCCCGTCGGGCGTCACCGAGGTGGAGAAGCGCGCCGTGAAGGACGCCGCGCTGAACGCCGGTGCGCGCTGGGCGCGGCTCATCGAGGAGCCGATGGCTGCCGCCATCGGCGCCGGGCTGCCCGTGAGCGAGCCATCCGGCAGCCTCATCGTGGATATCGGCGGCGGCACGACGGAAGTCGCCGTGATCAGCCTCGGCGGCATCGTCGTGAGCCGGTCCATCCGGATCGGCGGGGACGAGATGGACCAGGACATCGTCAACTTCGCGCGGCGCGAGTACAACCTCCTGCTCGGCGAGCGGACGGCGGAGGACATCAAGATCGCGATCGGCTCGGCCTATCCCGGTGAGTGGGATCAGCAGCGGGTCAACCTTCGTGGTCGCGACCTGCTGACCGGTCTCCCCCGCAGCGTGGAGGTCGGCGCGGACCAGATCCGCGAAGCGATCGAGCCGTCGGTCGCCCAGATCGTCGACACGATCCGCGACACGATCGAGGAGACGCCGCCGGAGCTGGTAGCGGACATCATGGACCAGGGGATCGTGCTGGCCGGCGGCGGCGCGCTCCTCGCGGGTCTCGACCGACGCGTCGCCGAGGCCACGCAGATGCCCGTTCACGTTGCCGACGATCCGCTGACCTGCGTGGCCCGTGGCACCGGCATCGTGCTCCAGGAGATGGACTCGATGGCGCGCGTCCTCGTGACCGAGACCTACATCAGACCGCCCCGCTGATCCCGACGCCGCCCGCCAGCGTCATCCACCGAGCCGAGGCCCACCGATGAGCGCCGTCTTCGCCAGCCGGACCGCCCGCCGACGGGTGATCGCCTACGTTGCGGTTCTCGCGGCGACCCTCGTGATGATGGCCGCCTCGGCCAGCCCCCTCGTCGGCGACTTTCAGCGCGGACTGAGTTTCGCGTTCCGGCCCGTCCAGGTCGCCCTGGATGGCTTTGGGCACGACCTCAGCTCCATCGCCGCGGCCGTCGGTGAGATCGATCAGCTCCGCCTCGAGAGTGAGGCGCTGCGCGCCGAGAATGAGCGGCTCCGGCAGGGTTCACGGCAAGCCGAGGAGATCCGACGCCAGAACGAGCTCCTGACCGGCCTCCTGCAGCTGCGCAATGGGTTCGAGTACGACACCGTGGCGGCGACGGTGATCGCCCGAGGCTCGCTGGAGGTGCAGGAGCGGATCACCCTGGATCGGGGCACGGCCGACGGCATCACGGTCGGCGACGTCGTGGTGGCCGGCGGCGGCGCGCTCGTGGGGCGCGTCGTCGAGGCAGCCTCGACCTCGTCAACGGTCCAGCTGATCAGCGACTCCGGCTCCACCGTCATTGGACAGCTCCTCGTCAGCGCCTCCACGGGCGAGGTCATCGGACAGCTCCCGGGCAGCCTCCTCATGCGCAACATCAACGCCGCGGCGTCGGTCGGTCTTGGTGAGGAGGTCGTCACCGCGGGCATCGAGCTCGCCGGCGGGATCCGCTCGCCGTATCCCAAGGGTCTCGTCATCGGGCGGGTGGTCGACGTCCGGCGCGACGCCAACGAGGTGGTCCAGACGGCGTACCTGGAGCCCGCGGCGTCCCTCGGTCAGCTCGAGTTCGTCCTCGTCATCATCGATTACCAGGGCGGCCTGCCGGCCCCGGAGGAGCAGCCGACGAACTGCCAGCCGAACGACGACGGGACGATTCCGCAAGGCGAGCAACCGTGCATTGGAGCGACGCCCGCGCCCTCGCGCTGACCTCCGAGCACGGCCGCCCGGTGCTCCCGCCCACCGTCGACCTACCCCACCAGAATGCCCCGGACCGGCCGCACCCGCACCGAACCCCTCGCGGCCGGCAGACGATGGGGCCATGGCCGTCGGTACCCATGCGGCATTGAGAGCCGGCCTCGTGCCCTCGAGGATGAACCACCAGATCATCCCAGGCCCGAGCACGGGTCCGATCGGAGCTCTCTTTGCGTCACATCGCCCGTACTCTGGTGCTTGCCCTCGTTGCCGGTCTGATCACGGCCGCCCCGGTCGCGGCCACATCCCCAACCATTGGGCCCGACGGTCTGTCCACCGCGAAGGTCGTGATCATCGTGGGGGCGACGCACTCGTCCACCTCGAAGTACCGCAGCATCGCTGACTCCGCCTACGCCGAAGCCATCAAGTACTCCTCGAACGTCGTCACGGTGTACAGCCCGAACGCCACGTGGGCCGCGGTGAAGCCCGCGCTCCAGGGCGCGAGTGTCGTGGTCTACCTCGGTCACGGCAACGGCTGGCCGAGCCCGTACACGTATGACCCAGCGTTTACGACCAAGAACGGGCTGGGTCTCAACGCCACCGCGAACAGCGGCGACAACAACACGAAGTACTACGGCGAGCCCTACATCGCCAACGAGATCGCACTCGCTCCGAACGCGGTCGTCTTCCTCAATCACCTGTGCTACGCATCCGGCAACTCGGAACCCGGGTATGCGGAACCGACCCTCAGTGTTGCCATGGAGCGCGTCGACAACTACGGCCAGGGCTTCCTCAAGGCTGGGGCACGGGCGATCATCGCCGAGGGCCACGGAAGCATCAACGGCATGATCCGCGACCTGTTCACGACCAACCAGACGATCGCAGATCTGTGGCGGAACCAGTACGACTACAACGGCAACGAGTTCTCCTTCCAGTCCGCCCGGAGCCCGGCCTACTCCGCGCTCATGGACCCGGACAGCCCGTCGGGAGGCTACTACCGCTCACTCATTGGCAACCCTGACCTTCGGACCGAGGCCGTGATCGGCGCGCCGGTGACATCGACCGAGCCGGCGCCCGGCGCCCTTCAGGCGCCGTCTTCCGTGACCCGCGTTGGTGGTGGAGACTCGTACGCATCGACGGCCGCGATCAGCGCCGCGACGTTTGCGCCGGGAGTCCCGGTCGTCTACGTGGCCACCGGACTCGACTTCCCCGACGCCCTCGCCGGCTCGGCCGTGGCCGGGCCCCAGGGCGGTCCGATCCTCCTCGTTTCGATGGACAGCATCCCGGCCTCCACGGCCGCGGAGTTGGCGCGACTCCAGCCTCAGCAGATCGTGATCCTCGGCGGCACCGGCGTCGTGAGCGATGCCGTGGCATCGGCCCTGGGCGCGTACACGTCGGGTACGGTCACCCGCCTCGCCGGACCGAACAGGTATGCCACCGCGGCCGCCGTCGGCGCCGCGACCTATGGGCCGGGCGTGCCCGTGGTCTACGTGGCGACGGGCCTGAACTTCCCGGATGCCCTGACGGGCGCGGCTGTGGCCGGATTCCAGGACGGGCCGGTCCTCCTCGTTTCGACCAACTCGATCCCGACGGTCACCGCGGTCGAACTGGCCCGGCTCGCGCCACAGCGGATCGTGATCCTCGGCGGCACCGGCGTCGTGAGCGACGCCGTGGCCTCGACCCTCGGCGCCTACACCTCGGGCACGGTCACCCGCCTCGCCGGTCGTGACCGGTATGCGACCGCGGCCGCGATCAGCGCTGCGACGTTCGCGCCGGGCGTCCCGGTCGTCTACGTGGCAACCGGACTCGACTTCCCGGATGCGCTCGCCGGCTCGGCCGTGGCCGGGTCCCAGGGTGCGCCGGTCCTCCTCGTTTCGACCAACTCGATCCCGGCTGCCACGGCCGCCGAGCTGACCCGGCTCCGACCGGCCAAGGTCGTGCTCCTGGGCTCGGCGAGCTCCGTCTCCGAGGCCGTCCGGATTCAGCTCCAGCTCTTCGGGGGCTGATGCTCCAGGGTCCGCCCTGTATCCATGCCTGCGTGCAACGGGCGGTAGTCTGGTGTGCGTACCCGATAGACTCGATGCCATGACCATCGGGGACCGCGCCGCTGATCCTCATCCCGCCGATGCCCTGGGCGCCGGGACGTGGGTCATCCTGCCGACCTACGAGGAAGCGGAGAACCTGCCCGGCATTGCCGCAGCGATCCTCAGTGCGTTGCCGGGCGCGACCCTCCTGGTCGTCGATGACAACTCGCCCGACGGAACGGGCGCCGTCGCCGACGATCTGGCCTCGCGCGAGCCACGGATCCGGGTCCAGCATCGTCCCGGAAAGCAGGGCCTCGGCCGAGCGTATCTGGACGGCTTCCGGGTCGCTCTGGAGGCCGGTGCGAGCAGCGTCGTCCAGATGGACGCGGACTGGTCCCACGATCCCACCGTCCTGCCGGTCCTGATCTCCCCGGTGGCGGGCGGTGAGGCGGACCTCGTCATCGGGAGTCGCTACGCGCGCGGCGGCCGGGTCGAGGACTGGGGCCCGGGCCGGCGGCTCGTCTCGCGCGGTGGAAGCCTGTTCGCGCGGATCGTGCTGGGGCTCCAGCCGCACGATCTCACGGGCGGGTTCAAGGCGTGGCGCGCCGCCACCCTGGCGGAGATCCCGTTTGCGGGGATCCACGCCGGGGGCTATGTCTTCCAGATCGAGATGACGCATCGCGCGTCACGAGCCGGCGCCCGCGTTGCCGAGGTCCCGATCACCTTCCGGGACCGGCGCGTGGGCCGCTCGAAGATGTCCCGCCGGATCATCGGCGAGGCGCTCCTGGTCGTGGTCCGGCTCCGGGTAGAGGAAATCGCCGGTCGATTCCGAGGCGGGCGTGGTGGACCCGCTACCTGACGCGCTAATGCCGCGTCACCCGGGTCGGCGCTTCCGTCTCAGCGTTCCCTGATCCCCGCGTCGGGCGGCGTGCCCTCGACGACCTCATAGGCATAGGACAGCGCGATCACCTGGACCCAGGTCTGGCCGGCGGTCAGCGTGATCGGCAGCCCGTCCGGTCCGAACAACAGCGTCGGGGCGTCCGCCGCGGCCTTCTCCCACGTTCCGCTGATGACGCGACCGTTCGTGGAGATGATCGCCTCCCCGGAGCCTACGTCCTCGGCCTCCAGCCGCTTCTTCTCCGGGTGACCGTCATTGAGCTTCCCGAACCGCATCCGGAGGATGACCACGTTCGTCGGGCTGACCGGGAGACCATCGGCAGCATCGACCTGGGGCGTCGCAGCCCCGTCGATGAACCGGGCGTACGTGTTCGTGGCCGCCTGATAGCGGTAGGTGATGGTCTCGTACGGATAGTGGATGGTGATCGTTGTCCCAGTTGGACGATCGAAGGCCGGGGCGGCGTCGCCGAACGCCCAGATCGGCTCGATGGGCCCGTCAACCGCACCGACCTTGGCGGCCATGGAACCGAGGTGATCGGCGTCCGTGTAGACGTTGTGGGGTGCCGCCCGCTCCGTGACGCGCCACATGTCGGTGCCCTCGAACCGGAATCCATCGGCGTTGTAGACCAGCTGGCCGGCGCCGCTTGAGCGCAGGGTGGCCATGGCTTCGGGCGACCCCCCGACGTGAGCGTACATCGCCGTCCATTCAGCGGCCCACTCGATGAAGTACTGGCGAGCGCTCCGAATTGGCCCGACACTGGCCGGACGGGCGTCCTGGAAGACGAGCATGTAGCGCGGGATTCCGCCTTCGGCCGGGGCCTGCCAGACCTGGGCAGCGGCGTTGAACCCGGACTGCGGGCGCGCGTCGCGGTGGTCGTCGACCATGACGGCGATCGGGTGCCGCTGCGCCGCGGCCTCTGATACCAGCAGGCCGGTCAGGGGCGCCGGGACCAGCACGGGGGTGGGCTCCGGCGTGGGCGTCGGGGTCGGTGTGGCCGCGGGCGTCGCGGGAGGCCTGGATGCGAAGACGATGCTGTCGGAGCTGCCGGGACTGCTGGACGCGCCGGAGGATGCGCCAGAACCCAGCGACCCGGACAGCAACGCGCCCAGTGCCACGCCGCCGACGAGGCCGAATGCCAGGAGCGCCGCGGTCAGCGCCGGCCCGACGGATCGTCCGCCGCTCTTTTCTGGCTGATCCGTCATCGTGTCCCCATTGCTGGCTCGATACACGCGCCGGGCGCAGAATAGCGGAGCCTGCTGATCCTCATGAGCGACGAGGTTTCGAAATGACTACCAGCGAGCCGGACGGCACGCCGACTGCCCCAAAGCCCAGGCGCCGACGGACCAAGCCTGATTCGACTGCGGCTCCCGACGTTCTGCCCGTCGAGCGGGCAGACCGTGGGCCGGCCGCACCGCCTGCTGAGGCGCCCCCTGCCAAGGCGCCACCCGCTGAGGCACCGCCCGATATCGAGGAGGATGGCGCCTGGATCGAGGCCGATGCGGTCGAGGTGGACCGGAGTGTCGTGGGTCGCGTGGATGCAACCGATGTCGCTGTGACGCGAGGCGCAATCGGGGCCGCCAGGGCCGATCGCGTCTCTGTGGAGATGGGTGCGCTCGGCGTGGCCTTCGGCCGCGAGGTCAGCGTCTCCCAGGGCGCCGCCACAACGATCGTGGCCCAGAGCGTGCGCGTGGAGCAAGCCTTCGTCCGGACCCTCCTCGCCCAGGAAGTGACGATCCAACGGCCCTCGGCCGCCATCTTCCTCATCGCCCAGCGAGTGTCGGGCGATGTGAAGGTGCTCCTGGACTGGCGTGGGGCGCTCGCCTTCGGGGCCGTCTTCGGGATCCTTGCCGGCCTGTTCGGGCGCGGACGCCGCAGGGATCGAGGGTGATCGACCCGTCCGCGCGCGTTCATCCGACGGCCGACCTGGAGCCCGACGTGGCCGTCGGGCCGGAAACGAGCATCTGGCATCGGGCGCAGGTCCGGGTGGGTGCGCGGATTGGCGCCCAGTGCGTCATCGGCCGGGACGTCTTCATCGATGAGGGTGTCGTGATCGGCGACCGGGTCAAGATCCAGAACGGCGCCCTGATCTACCACGGCGTCTCGGTCGAGGATGGGGTCTTCATCGGTCCCGGCGCCATCCTCACCAATGACCGGTATCCGCGCGCGGTCACGCCATCGGGCGACCTCGCCCGGGCCGAGGATTGGACGATGAGCCCGATCCTGCTCCGATACGGATCGTCCATCGGCGCCGGCGCGGTGGTGGTGGCCGGCACGGAAGTCGGCAGGTTTGCCACCATCGGGGCCGGGGCTGTGGTCACCCGCGACGTTCCGTCTCACGCTCTCGTCGCCGGCAGCCCGGCTCGCCGGATCGGCTGGGTCTGTGCCTGCGGCGTCCGGCTCCAGGATTCGGATGGAGCACCGGCGGCGGCCGAGCCGCCCCACTATTCGACGCACCCGGAGCTCCACTGTCCGAGCTGCGGGCGTACCTACGTATATGCCCCCGAAGCCGAGGCGCTCCGCGAGACGCCCCGGCCACAACACGGAGTGCCCGCATGATTCCGATTGCACGCCCGGACCTTGGTCAGGATGAAATCGACGCCGTGGCCGAGGTCATCCGATCCGGCATCATCGCCCAGGGCCCACGAGTGAAGGAGCTGGAGGCCGCCTGGGCCGAGTTCTGCGGTGTCCGGCACACCATCGCGGTCGGCAACGGAACACTCGCCCTGATGGCGATCTTCGATCAGCTCGGGATCGGGGCGGGTGACGAGGTCATCACGGTCGCCCACACGTTTGCCGCGACCGCGAACGCCATCCTGTCGACGGGGGCAACGCCGGTCTTCGTCGACATCGAGCCGGACACGTACCTGATCGACGCGAAACGGATCGAGGCGGCGATCACGCCGCGCACGCGGGCCATCGTGCCGGTTCACCTGTTCGGTCTCGTCGCGGATATGGACATGATCGAGGCCATCGCGGATCGGCACGGTCTGGCCGTCGTCGAGGACGCCTGCCAGGCGCACGGCGCCACGTTCCGGGGGCGGAAGGCCGGCAGCTTCGGCCATGGGGCGTTCAGCCTGTACGCGACCAAGAACATGACGACCGGCGAGGGCGGCTTCATCACCACGAACGACGACGGGCTCGCCGACCGGCTCCGGCTCTATCGGAACCAGGGCATGCGCTCCAGGTACCAGTTCGAGACGCTCGGCTTCAACTATCGAATGACCGATCTCAATGCTGCGATCGGCCTCGTCCAGCTCGCAAAGCTCGAGCGGAACACCGCGCGACGCCAGGCGATCGCGGCCGGCTATGACGCGGCATTTGCCGATCTCCCGGTGACCACCCCGGCCGTGCCGGACGGCCGGACGCACGTCTACCACCAGTACACGCTCGAGGTCGGCGGTGAGCGGGATGCCATCCTCGCGGCGATCCGTGAGGGCGGGGTCGGGGCCGACATCTACTACCCGATCCCCGTTCATCGCCAGGCGTACATCCAGGAGCGTGGCCTCCAGGCGGATCTGCCGATCACGGATCGGGCTGCCGAGCGGACAATCGCACTGCCGATGTACCCGGGCATGACGCCCGAGGACCAGGCGACGGTGATCGCCGTCGTCCGGGCGGCCGTCCTCACTCGAGCCGGGGTGGGCGCGCCGGCATGACCTCCCCGTGGCGCCCGGCCGGGGACCGTGAGGTCAGGGTCGGACTGGCCGGCCTCGGATCGATGGGCCGGAACCATCTCCGCGTGATCGCGAGCCGGGCCAACGCGCAGCTGGTGGCCGTTGCCGACCCCGATGCCGTTGCGCTCGCCGCCGCGACCGGCCAGGCCGACGCCGCCGGGTTCGCCGATCCTCTCGCAATGATCGCCGAGGCCCAGCTGGACGCCGTCGTCATCGCCTCACCGACCATGTCCCACCTGCCGTTGGCCCTGGCCGCAATCGAACGCGGGATCGCGGTGCTCGTGGAGAAGCCGCTCGCGCCGACGGTGGACGAGGCACGAAAGATCGTCGCCGCGTCCCGGGCCACCGGCGTCCCCGTCCAGGTCGGCCACGTCGAGCGCTTCAACCCCGCGGTTCGAGAGCTTGGCCGGCTGATCGGTGAGGGCTGGCTCTCGACCGTCTTCGCCATCACCTCGCGCCGGGCCGGACCCTTCCCGGCCCGAATCCGGGACGTGGGGGTCACGGTGGACCTTGCGACGCACGACGTGGACATCTGTTCCTGGATCGCCGGCGAGCGGCCGGTCCGGGTCCACGCCGAGACCGCGCAGCGGATCCACGCCGAACACGAGGACCTCCTGTTCGGGCTGCTCCACTACCCGTCGGGGGTTGTCGCTCAGCTCGACGTGGACTGGCTGACCCCGGCCAAGCGGCGCCAGTTGGTCGTGGTCGGCGAGGAGGGGATGTTCGAGCTCGACTACCTGACCCAGCGCCTGACCTTCACCAAGGCCACCGACACGACGAACCCGCGGCTGATCGGAGGCTACGCACCAACGTTCGAAGGCGAGGTCACGGAGCTGCCCGTTCCCACCGGCGAGCCCCTCGCGCTCGAGCACGACGCATTCCTGCGGGTCGTCCGCGAGGGCGGGCGGCCCGAGGTTGACGCGGAGGACGGCCTGTGGGCCGTCGGCATCGCGATTGCGTTGCTCGACTCGGCGTCTCGGCGCGAGGTCATCACGCTCAACGGGTTCGCCGCACGATCCGGAACGGCCTGAGAACGGGGATCGGACCGGATGAGCATCGTCGACCGACCCAGCACCGGCTCGAGCCTTCTCGGCGGCTCCATCGTCCTGCCGGTCAACGAGTGCCGGCACGCACTCCCGCCCCGCCGGGTCTCGCCCTGGGGGGGAGAGCAGGGCACCGCGGGCACCGTGGCCGTGGTCGGGGCCGGGAAGATGGGGTTGCCCCTGGCCGCGCAGTTCGCCGGCCACGGCTGGGACGTCATCGCGGTGGACGTCCAGGAGGCCGTGGTCGCGACGATCAACGACGGCCGTTCCCACATCGGCGAGGAGCCGGGCGTCGCAGAGCTGGTGGCGTCGGCCCACGCCGCCGGCCTCCTCCGAGCCACCACGGACGGGGCTGCGGCCGCAGGCGCGGCCGACGTCGTGGTGCTCATCGTACCGGTGATGCTGGACGCGGCCCACCAGCCGGACTATCGATACATGGACTCCGCCGTGGCATCAATCGCGCCGGGCGTGCACGCTGGCAGCCTCGTGATCTTCGAGACCACCCTGCCGGTCGGGGACACGCGGGAGCGATTCGCACCGCGGCTGGAGGCTGCATCCGGTCTCCGGGCGGATGCGGACTTCTTCGTGGCGTTCTCGCCGGAGCGGCTCTTCTCCGGTGCCGTGCTGCGCAACCTTTCCTCGTACCCCAAGCTCGTCGGCGGGCTCGGGCGGGCGTCGACCGATCGCGCCGGCGCTTTCTACGACAGCGTCCTCGACGCCGAGATCGTGGCGATGAGCTCCGCCGAGGCGGCCGAGTTCTCGAAGCTTGCCGACACCACCTACCGCGACGTGAACATCGCCCTCGCCAACGAATTCGCCGCGTACGCTGACCGCGTCGGCGTCGACATCCGAGAGGTGATTGCGGCCGCGAACAGCCAGCCGTATTCGCACATCCACCAGCCCGGACTCGGCGTCGGGGGGCATTGCATCCCGGTCTATCCGCACTTCCTCCTGTCGCGCGCGCCGGAGCTGACGCTCGTCGCCCGGTCGCGCGAGGTCAACGATGCCCAGATCGAGATCGCAATCGACGCGATTCGGGCTGCCCTTGGAGGGCTGGACGGCGCGCCCGTGCTCGTGCTCGGGCTCACGTATCGCGAGGGGGTCAAGGAACTCGCCTACTCACGGGCGCTGCCGCTGATCGAGGCTCTCCGTGCCGCCGGCGCGCAGGTTCTCGCGCACGACCCGCTCCTGTCGGATGACGAAGTACGGGGCCTCGGCGCCGAGCCATACGCGTGGGGCTCGATGGCGGATGTCCGCGCGATCGTCAGCCAGACGGGCGACCCGCGCTGGCGGGAGCTTCAGCCGGCGTGGTTCCCGGAGCTTTCGATCCTGGTCGACGGCCGCAACGGCCTGACCGGGCTGCCGTTGCCGGCCGGCGTGGCGTACCGCGGCATCGGGGTGCCCGCGCGCGAGTAGGGCCGGTGCACGGGTCCGTGCCGCCCCCGCCGGGAACCCGGCTACGCTGTCCGGGTGAAGATCGTCAGCGTCGTCGGGACGCGACCCCAGCTCATCAAGGCCGCCGCGCTCCAGCCTGCACTCCGGGCGCGTCACGACGAAGTCTTCGTCGACACGGGCCAGCATTGGGACGAGTCGATGGCCGGCGCGTTCATCGCCGAACTGGGGCTGGCGCGTCCGGACTACTCGCTGGGCCTCGGGGGCGGGACGCACGCGGAGCAGACCGCCGCGATGCTCACGGGCCTGGAGCCGATCCTCGTCGGGGAGCGGCCGGACGCCGTCCTCGTCTATGGCGACACGAACTCGACGCTGGCCGGGGCACTGGCCGCGACCAAGCTCGGGATCCCCGTCGCCCACGTCGAGGCTGGGCTCCGCAGCTTCGATCGACGGATGCCGGAGGAGATCAACCGCGTCGTCGCGGACCATCTGGCGACGTTGTTGCTCGCTCCAACGCGGGTGGCCGTCGAGAACCTGCGCGCCGAGGGGATCACGCGTGGCGTAACCCTCGTCGGTGACCTGATGCAGGACCTGGCTTCGCGGGTGAGCGCCGAGGTCCGGGACCCGTCGGTGCTCGAGGGGATCGGGGAACGGCTCGGCGTGTCGCTTGCCCCCGGCGCCTACTTGTTCGCCACGGTCCATCGGCAGGAGAACCGGGAACCTGCGGCGATGTCCGCCTGGGCCGGGATCCTTGCGAGCGCGGCCTCGCCCGATCGGCCGGTGATCCTGGCGCTCCACCCGGGCACGCGGGTTGCGCTGGAGCGAGCGGGGATCTCGTGCGGGCCGGACGTGGAGATCGTTGAGCCGCAGAGCTATCGGACATCGCTCGCGCTCCAACTCCACGCGGCCGCCGTCCTCACCGATTCGGGCGGCGTCCAGCGCGAGGCCGCCTGGCTCCGCGTTCCGTGCCTCGTCCTGCGCGAGTCCACCGAGTGGGCCGAGGCCGTCGGAGGATCCGCTGGACGGATGGTCATCGTGGGCCTGGACGGGGAGAAGGCCGCGGGCGAGCTGGCGAGGCTGGCTCCGATGGACGGGGCTGCATCGCTTGCCCGCGAGCGTGCCGCCAACCTCGATCTGCGAACCGTCGGCGCGGCCGAAGCGATCGTCGCGGCGCTCGAGGTGCCCGCCCGGTGAGTCGCGTCGTGATGTTCGTCTTCAACGACTGCCGGACCGATTCGCGCGTGCTCCGCGAGGCGGGTTCGCTGGCGGCCGCGGGTCACGACGTGACGATCGTCGCCCGACCCACGGATGCCGCGTCAACGGTGGGCGAGCGCGAGGAGCGCGACGGATTCGTGATCCTGCGGGTCCCGATTCCGCCGGGTCACCGGCTGTTCCGGCTCTGGCTGCGCTATCCGTGGCGGATCACCGGCTGGGCGACTACTCGGGCGCGGCGCGGGTTCGGGCGGATGCCGGGTGGACTCCTCGACATCGGCGTCGCCGGAGCCGCGGTCCTCGCCTCGGCGCCGCTGAGCGTGGTGCGTGGCCCCTTCTACCTCCTGGCGCGGTACCGGAACCGGACGGCGGCGGACCGGGCGGCCGTTGCGATCTCACAGGGGGTCGAGCCGCCCCCGCCGCGGTCCGCCCCCGCACGGCGACCGTCGCCCGTCGAATGGCTGGTCCGCTGGCGCTTCGTCATCACCGCCTGGGCGCGATCGGCCGCCGCTGCAGCCGGTCCGGCGGACGTCTATCACGGCCATGACCTGACCGGCCTCGCCGCCGCGATCGCCGCCGCCGGCACCCACCGGTCCGCGAAGGTTGTGTACGACAGCCACGAGATCTACCTCGAATCGGGCGCGAACGCGGACCAGCCGGGCTGGCTCCGGGGCCTGATGGCGCGACTGGAACGGCGCTGGGTGCGCCGTTCCGCGGCGCTCGTGACGGTGAACGAGAGCCTTGCCGGCGAACTCGGGCGCCGCTATGCCCCGGCCAGGACGGTTGTCGTCCACAACTGTCCGCCGCGGAGCGATGTGCCCCGGAGCGATGCGCCCCGGAGCGATGCGCCCCGGAGCGATGCGCCGGCCGATGGATCAGATCTCATTCGAGCCGCGACCGGGATCCCGGGGGACGTGCCGATCGCCCTGTACCACGGAGCCTTTTCGCGGCACCGGGGCCTCGAGCAACTTGCCGCAGCCGTCGCCGAGCCCGGCCTCGAACAGGTCCACGCGGTCTTCCTGGGCTATGGCGGACTTCGGGCGGAGCTCCTCGCGCTCGCCGCCGGCCCGCTGGCCCCGGGACGGGTCCACGTCTTGACCGCCGTTCCACCGGAGGAGCTCGGCGCGTGGGTGGCGTCGGCCGATGTCGGCGTCATGATGATCCAGGCATCGACGATCAACCACCGGATGTCGACCCCGAACAAGCTTTTTGAGTGCCTGGCCGCCGGTGTCCCCGTGGTGGCGAGCGACTTCCCGGAGATGCGCGGGATCGTGTGCGAGGACCCTGCCGGGCCGCTCGGCGTCGTGGCTGCGCCGGACGACGTGCCGGCGCTGGCCGGGGCAATCCTGTCGATCGTGACGGCCGATCCGGTCGAGCGTGCGGCGCTCCGGGCGCGCTGCCTGCGAGCGGCGCATGATCGGTGGAACTGGGAGACCGAGTCGGCCCGCCTCGTCGGGCTCTACGCTGACCTGACGGCCTCGCCTTGACGGCCGAGCCTCCAGTCCCGCAGCGCGCCGTCATCGTTCTCCCAACGACCGGGGCGTTCGACGGGCGGGCCCACCGGATCGCTGACGGCCTCGCCGTCCGAGGCCATGATGTGACCGTGCTGGCCCGGCCCGGTCCGGAGCTCGCCGCAGACGCCACGGACCCATCCGGATATCGCACCCGCCGCGCCGGACGAGCGGTCCCGGCCGGACTTCGGTCGCCGCTTCGACAGATCCGCCAGCTCCAGGCCATCGCGAGCCAGCGCGCTGGGGCCGTCGCCGCGATCGCGCCCGACTCGCCCGACGTGATCCACGCGATGGGCCTGATGGGCCTGCCGGTCGGCATCGCATTGCGCGATCGCCTCGGCGGCAGGCTCATCTATGACGCCCGTGACCTCTACCCCGATGCCGGCAACCTGGCGCGGCTCCCATCGCCGCTGCGACGCCTCGCGGGTGCCCTCGAACGGCGCTGGTCCAGATCCGCGGACCGGGTGGTCACGGTCAACGATGCGCTGGCGGACCTCCTCGGCGATCGCCTGGAGTGCGAGCGTCCGCTCGTCGTCCTCAACGCATCGGTGATTCGACCCACCGACGAGAGTCGGCCCCGGCGCCTCCATGACGCCCTTGGATTGCCCGCGGACGTGCCGATCGTGCTCTACCACGGTGGCTTCTCACCCGGCCGCGGGATCACCGAGCTCATGGATGCGATGGCCGAGGTACCCGGCGCACACCTGGTACTCCTCGGTTACGGGCGCCTCGAGGAGGCGCTGCGTGCGCGCGTCGCCGCCCGTCCGGATCTCGCGGCTCGCGTCTCCGTCCTGCCGGCCGTGCCCCCCGGCGAGCTGCTGGACTGGGTGGCCTCGGCCGACGTGATCGCGATTCCCATCCAGGGACACACGCTCAACCACCGACTGGCGACCCCGAACAAGCTGTTCGAGGCACTCGCGGCCGGCGTGCCCGTCGTCGCGAGCGACCTGCCCGGCATGGCCCCGATCGTTCGCGAGCTCGATGCCGGTGTCCTCGTTGATCCCACGCGACCCGCCTCGATCGCGGCGGGCATCCGCATCCTCCTGGACCCCCCGCACCCGGCCCGTGACGCGACTCGGGCGCGAATCCGGGCGGCGGCCGCCGGCCGCTACGATTGGCCGTCGCAGTTCAATCGGCTCCTTGCCGAATACGCTCGATTGACCGGACGCCCATGGTGAGCCGCGCCGGGTAGGCGGTCCGACCCGCGGTCATCCTGGCTATTGACCGCCACGGGAGCACTACGCGGGTCGTTCCGCGCCGAACCGCGTCGTTCCGCGCCGAACCGCGTCGTCGCCATCTCGTTTGAACGTGACCCGCGCGCCGGACCCGCCCTGAACGGCCTCTGAGGAGCTCAGAACCGGCGGTGAACCCGCACAGCGCTCCCCGGGCGAGCATTGGCCAGAGAATCGGCCGCCCAGGACGTCGGCCACTCAGACGACTGCGGTCCGCCTTTGACGGATCGGCCCCTCAGGCCGGCGGGGCGGCCGCGCTCTACCTCAGGCCGGCGGGGCCGGCCGCGCTCTACCTCAGGCCGGCGGGGCCGCCACGCTCCGCCGCTTCTCCTCCGAGCGTGCCTCGTGGAGCCGGACGATCTCGGCTGGCTGGCCCTCGGCGACCACGCGCCCGTGCTCGATGAGCATCGCCCGGTTGCAGAATTCCGTGACCCAGTGCATGTCGTGCGTTACCAGCACGATCGCCTTGGCGCCCTTTGCCAGTTGGAGCACTCGCTCCTTGGACTTGGCCCGGAAGACCTGGTCTCCCGTCGCGAGGACCTCGTCCAGCAGCAGGATGTCCGGGTCAACCGAGGTCGCGATCGAGAAGCCGAGCCGCGCCCGCATCCCGGACGAGTACGTCTTGATCGCCGCATCGATGAACTGGCCGATATCGGCGAAGGCGATGATGTCCTCCAGCCGGCGCTGGATCTCGCCGTCGTCGATCCCGAGGAACGCCCCGGCGAGCAGGATGTTCTCCCGCCCGGACAGCTCCTGATCGAACCCCGCCCCCAGCGTCAGGAGGCTGGACAGCCGGCCACGAATGGCGATGTCGCCCTCGGTCGGCGCGATGATCCCCGCCAGTGACTGGAGAAGGGTGGACTTCCCCGCTCCGTTCGGACCAATGACGCCCAGCGATTCCCCGTGGACGACGTTGAACGAGACATCACGCAGCGCCCAGAAGTGGCCGCCGCCACCATCGCGTCGGACGAGTTGCGCCAACGAACTCCGGAGGGTGTTCTTCCGCGTCAGGCGCAGGCTGTAGCGGACCCCGAGCCCGCGGACGTCGATGGCTGGGCGGAGGTCGGGCTCGCCGGTGAGCGGAGCGGGCTTCGTTGTCACAGGACCTTCGCGAATGTCGGCTCGACGCGCTTGAAGAACCACACCGACGCGACCAGGAAGACGATCGACAGGCCGAGCACGCTGCCGAGCGCCACCCAGTCGGGTGCCTCTCCGTAGTAGATGACGGACCGGTAGCCATTGAGGATCGCGTAGAACGGGTTGATCTTGATCGCCTGCGCGATGTACTGGTGGGACCCGGCGATCTCGTCGATGACGGCCGCGCCGTACAGCGCCGGGGACAGGTAGAACCACAGCCGCAGGGCGTGTCGGGACAGGTTGCCGATGTCCCTGAAGAAGACGTTCAGGGCGGCTGCCAGGATGCCCAGGGCCAGCGTGAAGGTGAGCTGCACGAGTGCGACGACCGGAATCAGGAGCAGCGCCAGGCTGATCCGATCCGGGTACAGCAGGACGAGCAGGGCGCCCAGCGGAATCATCCCGAACGCGAACTGGACGATGCCGGCCAGGATCGCGGCCACGGGGAGGATGAGCTTGGGAAACTGGACCTGCTTGATCAGCTTGTCCTGCCCGCTGACGGACAGGATCGCGTCGCCGATGGCGCTCGAGAACCACTTCCAGGGGAGGATCGCGGCGAAGATGAACAGCGCATAGTCCTCTTCGCTCCGCTTGAAGATGATGGACACGAGGACGACGTAGACCGCCATCTGGAGGAGCGGATCCAGGATCCACCAGATGTTCCCGAAGAGGGTGTCCCGGCCCTTCTTCTTGAGGTCCGCCGAGACGAGGTAGCGGATCAGCTGGCGGCGCGACCACACGTCGGCAACGGCGACACCCAGAAGTCCGATCGGTCCGGGGCGGACGGCGGTGGTTCGAACCACCGAGGGATCGGAAGTCGGCCTTGACATCGCGGCGAACGGTAGCATGGGATCGACTTCGGACGCCGCCCGACGATAATCCCTGCATGCCCCTCAGGATCCTGGTCGTTGCGCGCTGGTACCCGTCACACGAGGTCCCCGGCCGCGGGAGCTTTGTCGCGGACCAGGTTGCGGCGTTGGCCGGGGCCGGCGCGCAGGTCGCGGTGGTCTGTCCGGACCCGGTCTACGTGGAGGGGCTCGATGGCCCGGATCGGGCCGCCCGCGTCGCCCGGATCGAGCGTTGGGCGGCCACGATCGGTGCGAGCCTCGCGTTCGCCGCGCCGATTGGACGGGGTGCCGCGGGCGTTCCGGTCCTTCGAATCCCGGCGCCGCTGCCGGCGGGCGGTGACGCGACCAGGGATCCGCTGGCGCTGGCTGCGCTGGAGGCCGCCGCCCTCGTCCCGATCGGGACCGCCCTCCACGCGGTGTGGCCGTTCGACGTGATCCACGCCCACACCGGCCTGCCCGACGGGCTCGCCGCGCGCGAGCTGGCGGACGCAGTCCGGGTCCCCATGCTGACCAGCGAGCACGACAGCACGACACCCGCCAAGCTCGCGGATTCCGCCGCGGCCGCAGCCTACCGGGGGCTGGCCGGGCCGGGCAGGGCGGTGGTCGCCGTCAGTCGCGCCCTCGCCGGAAAGATCGAGGCGCGTCTCGGACCGGACGCCGACCTGATCCAGGCCGTGCCCAACGTCCTGCCCGTCGACACGTTCCGGATCCGGCCGGACTCGGAGCGGGATCCCAACGAGCTGCTGTGGGTCGGGACGCGGAAGGAGAGCAAGGGCACGGATACGCTCCTGCACGCCTTCGCCCTGCTGCACCAGGACCGGCCGGCGCTCCGCCTGCGGCTGATCGGCCGCGCCCCCTCCGAGGCAGAGGAAGAGCGCCTCGCGGCACTTGCCGGCGAACTGGGGATCGCGGCCGCCGTCCAGTTCGAGCCTCCGGCAGATCGGTCCGGGGTTGCCGACGCGATGGCTCGCGCCACCCTGTTCGTCCACCCCAGCCCCTGGGAGACGTTCGGGGTCGTGGCCGCCGAAGCGCTCGCGATGGGCCTTCCGATCGCCGCGACGCCGTCCGGTGGCGTCGAGGAGATCCTCGGCCCGGATGGTCGGTGCGGGACCGTCGCCCGGGATCACACCCCGGCCGGACTCGCGGAGGCGATGGCGGAGGCGCTCGACCGCCGGGCCGCCTTCGATCCGGCCGTGCTCAGGGCGCATGTGGTTGGGCGATACGCGCCGGAGGTGGTCGCGGCCGATCTCCTCGTCCGGTTCGCGGCTCTCGGGGCCGTCGAGGCCCTCGGCGCTCCCGAGGCCCTCGGTGGGACGGCGAGGAGCGGTGGCCCGAACGTTGCGACCGGCGATCGGATTGACCTGCCCATCGTCATCGTCGGGTTTCGCCGGTCGTCGGCCCTCGCCCGCATCCCTGCGCTCCCGCCCGGGCTGGCGTCTCGGATCGCCGTCGTCACCTCCGCGCCGGTGAACCCGCTGACCGGCCGGCCGGCCGGCGACCCATCTCCGCGGATCGACGTCAGGCTGTGGGCAGACGTGGACATCGGCGAGGAGTTCCGGGCTCGTCTCGCGCTGCTTGGCGATGTGCCCAAGAGAAGTCCGGGGAAGTGGCGAACGCTCCGGCACCCGCTCGCGGCCATCCGTCGCCGACGGCTGTGGGCCGCGCAGCCGGCGCTCTTCGCCCAGGCCCGAGCCCAGGCTGTCGCCGACGCGATCCGGCAGGTTCGCGAGCTCTCGCCGACGGGGTCGGCGTTCGCGTCCGCGTCCGCGCCTGGTTCCTCGTCCGCGTCCGCGTCCGCGCCGGTGATGGTGCTGCCCGTGGATGTCGATGACCTCGACACGATCGAGCCGCTCCTCGTCGAGGGGCGTGTCCTCCTCGCACCCGGGACACTCGGCTGGCTGGCCGATCGCTGGGAGTCGGGCGCGCCATGAGCGGGATCCCGTCCCGCCGATCCCGCCCCCTCGTCCTCGTCACCCACAGCTACTACGAGGAGGACCCGCGCGTCCGCCGTCAGGCCGAGGCGATCCTGGCCACCGGCCGACCCGTGGAGGTCATCGCCCTCAAGCGCCCGGAGGACGCGCCCGAGGGCGAGGTCGACGGCGTCCGGGTCCGGCGCATCGACGTCCAGCGCCACCAGGGCGCGGGGCTCGGGACGTACCTGGGCGAGTACCTGGCGTTCTTCGTCCGGGTGGCGCTCACCCTCGTCCGCTCCCACCCGAGGCGGCGGTACGCGCTCGTCCAGGTGGCGACGCTCCCGGATTGGCTGGTCTTCGCGGCCCTGCCGCTCCGCCTCGCCGGCGTGCCGGTGATCCTGGATCTCCACGAATCGATGCCGGATTTCTTTCGAAGTCGATTCCCGCGAGCGGCCAACCCCATCGTCCATCGCTCGCTCCTCCTGGCCGAGCGGCTCTCGATCGGCGCGGCGACCCACGCCCTGACCGTGAACGACGCGCTCCGCGATCGCCTGATCGGGCTCGGCGTGGCTCCGGGGCACATCAGCGTCGTCCGGAACACGCCGGCGCTGGCCCGGTTCAACCCGGCGGCCCACGAGGCGCGGCCGTTCATGGCCGACGGGACGCTGCGTCTGGTCTACGCCGGTGCCCTGACCCCCACCTACGAGCTGGATGTCGCGATCCGCGCCGTGGCGCGCCTCGGGGCGGTCCGCCCGGCGCTCGACGTCCACCTGGATATCTACGGGCGCGGTGACTCGCGTACGGCCCTGGAGATGCTCGCGACAGAACTGGCGATCGAGCCTCGGGTCACGTTCCACGGCCGGATCGCGCTCGATGCCGTGCCCGCGGCGATGGCGCGTGCGGATATCGGCCTGGCGCCGACGCGTCGCGACACGTTCACCGACTCGAGCCTGTCCACGAAGATCCTCGAGTACG
Source organism: uncultured Chloroflexia bacterium (assembly GCA_963697415.1). Classification (GTDB taxonomy): domain Bacteria; phylum Chloroflexota; class Limnocylindria; order Limnocylindrales; family CSP1-4; genus UBA5189. The sequence continues at coordinate 665,184 of CAVONW010000003.1, read as the reverse complement.
CGGCGATGCGTCGGGCCGCCGTCGCCTCGCGGCTGCCGCTCGTGACGCACACGTTTCCCGATGGCGCCGTCGCGACGTACGCTCCCGGTGATCCCGACGATCTCGCCGAGCAGGTTCTGCGGCTGGTGGATGACCCGGCAGCCCGTCACGCGGCCGTGGAGCGCGCTGCTGCGCTCGTCGCCGACATGGCCTGGGAGCACGACGCCGTCGCCTATCTCGCGCTGCTGGACCGCAGCATCCGGGGCCGTTGAGAGGTTGCGGTACGATACGCGCCCCGTCTGCGCGTCGGCAGTCGCGCGCGCCACCGACTATCTGCAGGAAACGACCCCCGTATGACTCTCCGTGCAAAGCCTGTCGTCAAGGGCCCCGGCCGCTCCGGCTGGAATTCAGAAGATCGGCGCACCTTCCTGACAAACGTCGGGTTCATCCTGGTGATCGCACTGTCCGTGCTGCTCCTGGTGGGCTACGCCGCGTATTCCTTCTACGACGATCACTTCGGCGCGGTGGCCACGGTGAACGGCACCACGATCACAAGGGACCAGCTGGTGGCGCGCGCGGCGATCGAGGACTTCCGGATCAAGTACACGGAGTCGCGAATCCGCACGCTCCAGGCCGCCGGCCGCCTGTCGGAGGCGTCCGCATCGGAGCAGCTCCAGTTCCTGGATCAGCGCCGGCAGAGCATCGGCTCGATCGCCCTCGAGCGGCTCATCGACATCGAGCTGCAGGCGAAGCTTGCCGACGAGGCCGGCGTGTCCGTGAGCGAGGCGGACATTGACGCCCGGCTCCTGTCCGAAGCGACAACCGATGAGCAGCGCCATGTCTGGGTCATCGAAGTGACCCCGGACAACGATCCACTCACCGGCAAGCCCGGCGACGCGGAAACGGCGGCGGCCAGGGCGAAGGCCGAGGCCGCGCTCGCGGAGCTCAAGGGCGGCAAGGCCTGGGAGGATGTGGCGAACTCCGTCTCCGAGGCCGCCTCCGCCGCACAGGCCGGGGACTTCGGCTGGCTTCCGCTGGACAGCGGTTACGACGAGCCGTTCATGGCCGCGGTCTTCGCCGCCCAGCCAGATCAGCCCACCGACGTGGTCGTCGGCGATGACGGCGTATTCCGGATCGGCCGCGTCACCGAGGTGGCGCCGGCGTCCGTCGATGAGACCTTTCAGAGCCGACTGGACGACGCGGAGATCAAGCTCGCCGACTATCGGGCGGCAATCAAGGGGGATCTCATTCGCACAGCCCTCGACGACAAGGTCGTCGCCGATCTGTCCAAGCCATCCGCACAACGCCACGTACAGCAGATCTTCCTGAGCGTCAACACGCCGCAGCCCGACGGTGTCAAGGTCCGGCACATCCTCATCTCGCCCAAGGACGACCCTGGAGGCGCCGCATCGCTGCCGGCCGATGACCCGGCCTGGAAGGTCGCCGAAGACGAGGCGAAGAGCGTGTACGACCTGATCGTGGCCGATCCCCGGCGGTTCGACGCCCTGGCCCGCGAGAACTCGGACGAGGGCGCGGCAGCGTCGAGCGGTGGCAAGCTCCCGTACTACGACCCAACGAGCCCGATCGATAACGACTTCGCCAAGGCGATCTTCGCCACGGGCCTGCAGCCGGGTCAGCTCCTGCCGCCCTTCAAGAGCGCGTTCGGGTGGCACATCGTGCAGTACATGCGCCCGTATGGGGACGGCGAGGTCGCCTGGCTGACCAAGCTTCGAGACGAGCTCCTTGCGGGCGGTGACTTCGCCCAGATCGCGCGCGACCAGGGCGAGGGCCCCGAGGCCGCCGCGGGCGGTGACATCGACTGGGTGGCGGACGGCGAGCTGGGCGACCTCAAGGGGGCACCAATCTTCACGTCCGCGGTGGGTGGCCTGACCGACGTCGTGTCCGTCGAGGGCGAGGGCGTCTACCTCTGGAAGGTGATCGCCGAAGAAGTGCGTGAGCCAACAAAGGCCCAGATCGCGACCTTCAAGAACTCGGCCTTCACCAACTGGTACACGCTCAAGAAGGCCGAGGCGACGATCACCCGCGCCACCGACGCCTCGTCCTCGACGCAGTAGGTCCGCGTGCTCGACGCGCTCGTCGCGGAGGCGCGCAGCCGCTGGGGGCTGGACCTGTTGGCGGGCCTCCAGGTCATCGTGGCGGAGGCGCTCGTGGCGACGCCGCTGGAGGCCTCCCGGCCCGTGCTGATCGTGCCGGCATCCGTGCTCGAAGTAGCGGTGCCGAGGGATGTCGAGCCACTCCCCGGCCGGCACGGGCCCGAAGGTCGCGACCAACTGGCCGTTCTGCGCCGGCTGTATCACGCGGCTCACGTCGTCCACGCGATCCATGGCGAGGCAACGACCATCGCGCAGCTGACGGCCGCGGACCTGGGCGGGCCCCTCTATCTCCCGCCAATCGCGCCGGAGCTCGCCGCGGCCGGGCCGTGGGGCATGCCCTACATCAGCGAGCGACTTCGGCGGCCCGACGGGTGCCCGTGGGATCGAGAACAGACCCACGAATCCCTCCGCAAGCACCTGCTGGAGGAGACCTACGAGGTCTACGATGCGCTCGGGGCCGGAGCGACCCCCGGACTTGCCGACGAGCTCGGCGACCTCCTGCTCCAGGTCATCCTCCACGCGCAACTGGCAGCGGAGGCCGGGGTCTTCGACCTGGCCGATGTCCAGGCCTCGATCGCCCGGAAGATCGTCCGCCGGCACCCCCACGTCTTCGGGGACGCAACGGCCGCAACCGCGGCCGACGTCACCCGCCAGTGGGAGCGAATCAAGGCGAACGAGCGGGACGCGGCCACGGACCTCGCCCGCGACGAGGGCGTCGAGGCGCCGGCCAGCGGCGCGCTCGACGGCATCAGCCGCTCGCTGCCTGCCCTCGCCGCCGGTCAGGAGATGCAGGAACGAGCCGCCGCGATCGGCTATGACTGGCCGGACATCGACGGCGTCCTGGCCAAGGTTGCCGAGGAGCTGGCCGAGCTGGCCGGCGCGCCCGATGCCGCAAGCCGGCACGAGGAGTTCGGGGACCTGCTGTTCGTGATCGTGAATGTCGGGCGGAGGCTCGGGATCGAGACGGAAGGGGCGCTGCGCGCCGCCAACGACAAGTTCCGCGGCCGCTTTCGGCGTGTGGAGCGTATGGTCGCCGAGCGCGGGGTAGCGATCCGCAACCTGGACTTCGATACCCTCGACACGTTATGGGATGCCGCCAAGGCGGAGGAGCGACAGCGATGAGCATCGGCAATCGACCGGCATCCGTACGGGCCGACGGGCGTGGCCCGGCCGACCTTCGCCCGGTCAGCTTCACCCTCAACGTCCAGAAGTGGGCCGAGGGCTCGTGCCGCATCCGGGTCGGGGACACGGAGGTCCTGTGCGCCGCCACGATCTCGGACCGCGTGCCGCCCCACCTGCGCGGGAAGGGCACCGGCTGGGTCACGGCGGAGTACTCGATGCTGCCCCGGGCCACGACGGAACGCTCAGAGCGCGAGAGCGTGAAGGGCCGGCTGGGCGGGCGCACCCACGAGATCCAGCGCCTGATCGGGCGCTCGCTGCGGGGCGTCGTTGATCTCGGCAAGCTCGGTGAGCGGACCATCACCGTGGACTGCGACGTCCTCCAGGCGGATGGCGGAACCCGCTGCGCGTCGATCACCGGCGGCTACGTTGCCCTGGCCGCGGCGCTCAAGACGTACGGCATGGAACGGCTCATCGTGGGCAAGGTCGCGGCGGTCTCGGTCGGGGTCAACAACGGCATCCCCATCCTCGACCTCGACTACGCGGAGGATTCCCACGCCGAGGTGGACTTCAACGTGGTCGGCACCGATGCCGGCACGTACGTGGAGTTGCAAGGCACCGCGGAGGGCCAACCGTTCGATCGGGCCCGGGTGGATGCGCTGCTCGACCTCGCGAACGTGGGCCTGGCGCACCTGTTCGAGGCCCAGGGCGCGGCACTCGCCACCGTCCGGCGCTGATCCGCGCCGACCGCGCGCCGATGGTGGCTCGCCGCGATCCAGCGACCGGGCCCGCTTCTGGAGCCACGCGCCCGCGGCTCGTGGTCGCGACCCGGTCTGAGCACAAGCTGCGAGAGCTGACCGAGCTGCTCCAGCTGGAGCGCGGCGTTCTGGTGTCGCTCGACGATCTTGGCGTCCCGGGCGAGCCGATCGAAGACGGGCCGACATTCGAGGCCAACGCGCGGATCAAGGCCCGCTTCGCGGCCGAAGCGACCGGGCTGCCGTCGCTGGCCGACGATTCAGGGATCGAGGTCGAGGCGCTCGGCGGCGGACCGGGGGTCCTCACCCGCCGATACGCCGGGCCGGACGCGACGGACGCGAGCAACAACGCGAAGCTGCTCGCCGCGCTCGACGGCCTACCGCCCGCGCGTCGCCTCGCGCGTTATGTCTGTGTGCTCGCCCTCGCGCTGCCCGGGGCCCGCGGGCCCCGGGGCGGAGTGCCCCTTACCCTCCGACGCGGCACCTGCCGGGGCCGAATCGCGACGACGGCGAGCGGCACGGGCGGCTTCGGCTACGACCCGATCTTCGAGCCGTCCGGCGAGCCACCCGGCGGGCGGACGCTGGGCACGTATTCCGCCGCGGAGAAGCACGCCATCTCGCATCGCGCGAAAGCCGCCCGGCGCATGGAGGCGGTCCTCCGCGACCTCGGGTTCTAGGGAGCGGCCGACGTCCCGGGCGGAGTCGCAGCAGGCGCGGGCGCAGTCGCAGCAGGCGCGGCCGGCGCTGCAACCGGCCAGGAGATCGGGGTCTCGCCCGGTGGCGGGAAGAGCCCCCGCGCGACCTCCTGGATGGCGGGGATATCCGGGACCTGGACGGAGCCGTAGACGGCGTCCATACCGCCGGTCTTGATCAGCGGCCGCTGCAGCACGGCCCGGTAGATGCCGCCGGAGCCCATCTCGTCGACGATCGCCGCCAGTTCCGGCAGCCGGTCCGTCGGGAGATCGGTGGTCACGAGATCCCCGAGCGCCTCGAGCAGTGCCGGCAGCTTCCAGAACAGGCTGCCGTCCGAGGTGAGCTTGTGCCGAAGGGCCACGAGCACTTCCTGCTGATGGCCGGCGCGGACGAAGTCGCTGCCGCCGGGGGCGTAGCGCGAGCGTGAGTAGGCGAGCGCCTCATACCCGTTGAGGTGGTGCCGGCCGGCCGTGAGGCCCCAGCCGTAGACCTTCGGCGGATTCACGCCGAACCCGTCGTACTTCGGGTCGTAGAAGTCCTTGGCGACGGTGACATCGATGCCGCCTGCTGCATCGATGACCTTGACGAACCCGAAGAAGTCCATCTTCGCGTAGTAGTGGATCGGGATCCCGAGGAGCGCCCCGATCGCCTCTTCGAGGGCTCGCATTCCGCCCTCGGGGAACATCTCGGGGTGATTGTCCCCGTACGCCATGAGCGAGTTCAGCTTCGGGCCGAACAGGTTCCCGTTCGCCAACGGCACGCGGACGAGGTCCCGCGGGATGGAGACGATCGACGCCGACTCGCCGACCGGGTCAATCGACGCGACCATCATCGTGTCGGTCAGGTTCGCGCTTCGCCCCGGGAGCTGGTCGATCCCGACGATCAGGATGTTCAGCCGCTCGTCGTTGCCGGGGCCCGGTTTCGTCGCCGCCACATTCGACCCGGGGCCGGACTGCGTCTGGGCGGTGAAGACGTTCGCAAAGGCCGCCTGCGCCGTGGAGCCCCAGGCGTTGGCGATCCCGTGCGGCAGCGCGACGGCCACGAGCACGATGACGAGGCCGGCGGCGCCGACCCGACCCGACCGGCCCGCATATCGCCTGTCGAAGAAGGCATGGGCCACGGCAACGAGTCGCCAGCCCAGGATGACCAGGTTGAGCGCTAGCAGCAGGCTCATCGCCGTGGGCGAGACGATCGAGGCGATCAGGCGGGCCGGCGAGTTCGTGCCGAGGAGGAGGGCCGCGATCGCCAGGAGGACGAGGATCGGCACCGCCAGCCACTTCGCGAGGCGGAGGCGGCCGTTGATGAGCTGGCCCAGCCCGGGCAGCATTGCCGACGCCGCGGCCGCGATGGTGCGCCGGAGATCACCGGGTGCATAGGCTGCCGAGTCGGCGCGTGAGCGCGTGGGTGCACGGCGGCGGCCATCGAGGCCGGCGGACCTGGTTGGGCGGCGGACGGCGCGGGCATGATCACCCGGCTGCCGCACCCGACGTGCGTGCACGTGCGTTCGAGCTCCCTGAGCGGTTCACACGGCCGGTCGGGCACTACCGTCCGCGGGGAGTCTACCAGCCCAACGCGCCGTCAAGTGCGGTCCAGTTGGGTTGGGTGGGCTCTGGTGGGGTCCGTCAGGGTCCCGTGACAACCGGCCGGCCGGTTGTCACCCAGTCGTTCATCCCACCGGCCATGCTGGTCACCAACGTGTAGCCGGCGCCGAGCAGGATGTCCCGGCCCTGCGCCGACCGATTGCCGGAACGACAGACGACCACGACATCGCGGTCACGGGGGACCTCCGCGACGCGCGCACCAAGGGCGTTGAGCGGGATCAGCGTCGCGCCTTCAATGTGACCCGTGGCCCACTCATCTGGCTCCCGGACGTCGAGGACGAACGCACCCGCATCGCGCATCGCCGCGGCCTCGGCGACGCTCACCGTCAGGGGGAGGCTGGCGACGCCAGGGGAGGCGGCGGCTGCGGAAGCGCCGCCTGGGGAAGCGCCACCCGCGCGCTCGGATGCGGACGGGGTGCCGCAGGCCCCGACGGCGAGGGCGGTCAACAGGGCAACGACGACGAGGCGGGCCGGGCGATGGTCGGTCACGAGAAGGCTCCCTTGGTGCGAGCGTGGTGACACCCTCGCCGGGAGAGCTACCGCAAGGACGGTGACAGGATCGTACCGGCGTGAGGCCTCAGCGTGCCCGCGGGGCCCCGTGACCGGCTACCACGCCGATCCGCTTCCACCGTACTACGCGCTTGGCGGTCGGCGGTCGTGGCGCCCGTGCAGGTCCTCGCTGTACAGGACATAGCCTCCGCCGCCGTGCCGTTTTGCCTCGTACATCGCGGTATCGGCGGCGGCGACCAGCTCGTCGACGGAGTCGAAGTCTCCGGGCCCAATCGCGACGCCGATGCTGGCGGTGACCAGCCGCGGACTGTGCCCGAGGTCGTACGGCACCAGCAGCGCCTCGTTGAGGCGCTGCGATACGAACAGCGCCGCCTCCGGAGTCGCGACCTCGTCGAGCAGGATGACGAACTCATCGCCTCCGACCCGGGCGACGGTGTCGCCTGCCCGGAGCGCTCCGACGAGCCGACCTGCCACCTCGATGAGAAGCCGATCCCCGGTGGCATGGCCCAGGGTGTCGTTGACCAGCTTGAAGTCGTCGATGTCAAGGAACAGGACCGCGAAGGAACTCTCGCGCCGGTTCGCCAGCGCCAGACGGTGGGTCAGGTGCTCCCACAGGGCGGGACGGTTGGACAGGCCGGTCAGCTCGTCATGGAGCGCTCGCCGGGAAAGGTCCTGGGTCGCGATCGCCAGTTCGGCCGTGCGATCGGCGACCCGGCGCTCGATCTCCCTGAACGAAGCGTCGAGCTCCTCGCCCAGGAAGTTCACGCCGGCCGCGACGGCATCGACGATGTCGCCGGCGGGGCCGACCGGAGCGCGCGCCTCGAAGTGGAGCTCGGCGAACTCCTGGATGGTCCCGACGACGTCTGCCAGGCGCCGTTCGAGGTCCACGGGATCAGCCATCCCCGTCAGCCGACGAATTCGAGGAGCCAGGTAAGCGCGGCCGCCTCATCGTCGAACAGCCGGGTCGGCGCCACGGGCTTGCTCACGCTGAGGAAGAAGTTCCCCATCAATCGGCTCAACGGGGTACTGACGATCAGGGCGACCGCAGACACCAGGTCACCCCGACGCGTGAACTCGGTGCGGGCGGGCCGATCCATCGGCCCCACCTCGTGCACGTCCACCAGCAGGGGGCTCTGTCGGCCGCCGGTCAGCTGGGCCATCGCCTCGATCGCCGCGACGGCGTCCTCGAGAACGATGGTGACCCGCGGGGCCCAGACCAGATGGACGATGCCGTCCGGGCGCAGCCACATGCGGAACTTCACATGGGAGAAGGTGCCAGAATCGTGGTCCATCGTGTCCTCGGTCGTTGCGCGGACGGTTCGCTCGATCGCCGGACGCGATGATCCAATCGTGCCCATGAAACCATACCTCGTGCGGCAACGAGGTGAAGGCCCGGTCTCGGCAAGCCGGGGCGGGTCGGGCCTGGCATGCCCGGCGGCGGTCGATTCGAGGGCGGCCCGCGAGACCCTCCAGCCGGCGTCGATCGCGGGCGGGATCACCTACTGGTTCGAGCCCCTTATTGACTCGGTCAGGCGGTGGACCAGGGGATGGTACGCAGCGCACTGGACGGATCGATCACCCTCGCTCCAACCGTCGCTGAGAGGGTAGAACCAGTACACGTCCAACTCTGACTCCTCGTAGACCTTGCCGACATAGGCGTCGAAGGCCGGTCCGCAATTGTCAGCCACGAAGGCCCCGAACTCATCGTCTGCCGGATACTCTCCATCCGGCATCGAGCCGACGAAGATCACCTCGAACTCGTGCTCGTCAGTGCACAGCCGCGCCGTCACGTCGCCCACCTCGTCGGCGGCTGGGTCCTTGAGGTCGAAGCAATCGCCGACGCGCAGATCGATGGCCGAAAGATCCCCCGCCTTGATGATCTCCCCGGTCGAGCCGCGACTCGCGTTGAAATACAGCCCTGCAAGGCCGCTGCCAACCACGATCACCCCAGTCACGAGCCATCCAATCGGGATCCGTCGCCAGAGTGGAGGCTTGACCGGCGTCGCACCGCCCTGCTGGACGTCCGCCGGCGCCTCGGCTGCTTCGCCCACGCCCACGGTCGGGACCACCTGGGACGCGGCATACAGCCCGGCCGGCACGACGCCACCCCGGATGAGCCGACAATTCGAGCAGTTGATCGCGGCCTCGCCGTTCAGCGTCGAACAGCGGGCGCACTTCCACCCCTTGGCCATTCGCGGCTCCTCCGCGCCAGTGGAGCGGTGAGGCCCGCTCGACGCTTGGGCTCTGGCGTGGCGAGTGTAGGCGCCGCGAGTCCACGAATCAATCGATTGGACTCCCGCTGGCGGGCGTCGAAGTGACCGCCCGCTCTCTTCCCCGCCCTGATCGTCAGGCATTACCCACCTGCCGAGCGGCGAGGGCACCGATCAATGTGCGCTTCGTGAGCACGGGCTGTTGGCCCAGGCGTCTCGTCGGCGCGGTCGGGGCATTGTCAGCGTGACCGAAGTAGAAGGCAGTGGCTGTTCAGCCTAGCCTGGCGTGGTGCCGCCCCTGGCTCGGGGCGCACGCTGGCGGGCCACGCGCAAGCCGGCCCACACCACCGTGGCGAATATCGTGAACCCGACCGCGGTCGCCAGGAAGGCCTGGACGTTCGTCGATTGAAGCGCGGCTGCGAGGTCACCCCGCGGGTTCACCAGCGTGTGCCAGAAGAGGAACGTCACGCCGAGCAGCCCGAGGAACCACGCCACCCGGTGCCTCTCTCGGAGAACGCGGCCGGGCGTGCCGTGGAACGCGAGGAACTGGGCGAACAGATTCTGAACAGCGACCGCAAAGACGATCAGGAGGAGCGCCTCCAGTCCGCCGACGAGTACGGGCAGATCGCCGTCAGGGCTCACGGAGCGCGCGGCCGCGGTTCCTGCCGTGAGGAGCCACGCCCCGCCGCCGACGACCACGAGCGTCCCGAGCCCGGTCGCGGCGAGCTGAACCCGGTGCCGGTCGTCGAGCCGGTCGTCGGAGACCTCGAGCGCCTCCGGCATCCCGATCATGATGCCAGGCACGATGGCGACGAGGCGGGAGGCCACGGTCGACGTCAGCGCGAGGACGAGGTTGCCGGTGCGAAGGTCCAGGTCCGGTGCTGCTCCCCAGCGGCGGGCGCGCACCCAGCAGGCGACGTCGTCGGCGATGCCGACGAATCCGACGGCAATCGCCATCGAGAGGAAGAGCCACAGGCCCTTGGCGGTGAGCGGGTCCCACGTCCGGTCCAGCAGCGAGAAGATGAGCCCGTAGATCGCCGCGATCCCCGCCAGCCGCAGCGCGTCGAGCAGCCGACCCGTCTGGATCCGCCGCCGGAGTGCCGCGTCCGCCCTCTCGCGCAGGCGGCCGAGGCTGCGCACTGGGCGCAGCGTCCGGACCAGGAGCTCCTCGTTCTCGGCGAGCGTCCGGTTGAGCAACTCGCCGGCGGCCGTGAACAGGATCATCACGAGGGCCGCGAGGAAGAGATTCGCACCCACGACCGGCGGATCGGTGGACACGTCGGCGGGCGTCGGGATGTGGGTGGACAGCGTTGAGACGAGCCCCCCGGACTCGCGGTAGCCGCTCGGGACCATGGCGCCGTCGATGCTCTCGACCACCCCGCCGGTCGTCAGCGACACGGTCGTCGCGGAGTCGGCGGAGCGCCCGCCTCCCCAGTAGAGGTCGGCGAAGTCCGCGCCGCCCCGGAAGGCGATCCGGTACTCGGAGGGGACGAGGTCACCGATCTCGAAGGCGCCTGACTCGTCGGTCGTGGCCGATCCAGCGAGCACCCACTGGCCCCCGGCGTCCTGGACGAGCGCCTCGACCGTGATTCCCGACACCGGCGAGCCGTCCGCCGTTACCGTGCCGGCGATCCAGCCCGCGGGCTCGCGCGGGACCTCGAGGAGGGCGGGGTACACACCGTCTGCCGAAACGTCTGCCCACCACACGCCGCCGCTGCCGTCCGGGTCAGGTTCCCAACTGGTGGCGTGCTCGCCGGATGCCGGCTGACCGGGCGGATAATGCACGTACGTGACGGGCTCGCCACTCGACCAGACCCAGGTCCCTTCCGAGGCGAGGTCGTTGAACCCGATGAACTGGTCGCCGATCCCGAAGGTCGACACGAGCCAGTTCTCCTCCGCCTGATCGTTGATCGTGACAAGGTGACCGCCGAGGCGGACCGCATATGCCTCGGCCTCAAACCAGGTCAAATCCTCGACCTGCGCGTACCAGTGCCCGGTCGCGGGGTTGAAGTGCCAATCACCAACGAGAATCGCGTACGACGGCAGCGTCGCGCGTTCGGTCTGGCCGGGCGTGGACGCGATGAGCCCATTCCCTCGCAACGACGTGGCCATGGCGGCGTCGGTCGCCGCGGTCTGCGCGGCAAGGCCGAGCGATGCGGACAAAGCGACGACAAGGCCGAGGAGGACGACAAGGCCAATGAGCCAGATGCGGTTCAGGGCTGCCCTCTCGCCTTCGGGGAGGCTCGGCCGCGTAACTCGGCTTTGCCAGTCGCTCGGCGCGATGCAGGCGGCCGTTGTTCGGGCCCAACGTCCTCGCCTTCCGCGCGTGGGCCAACTCTGATTGCGCCTACGTCCACTGGCTAGTGCCATTCGTTGTGAACTCGCTTCCGCCGCGGTCGAGATGGGTCACGCGGTCTCGGATGAGGGGCTCGTGGCCGTGGCATTCAGGGGTTAATCAGCGGGAGCGGTCCAGGCAACCCTCGGATGGCCGCTCAGGCGCGGGCAGGCTCGGAGCTCCGAGGGCCTCCTCGCGGCAAGGGGCACTGGCCGAGTCGCGGCGCCCTTCCCCTGGCCGCCCTGGCGGAGGCAAAGAGCGCAGTAGGCTAGTCTTCTGGGCGGCGCTCAGGAAGCACATGCGCTTCCTGAGCACGAATCATCGGGGCGTGGCGCAGCTTGGCAGCGCGCGTGCTTTGGGAGCACGAGGTCGTGGGTTCGAATCCCTCCGCCCCGACCACTTCATCTGACCGGACGGCAGCCCCTGCTACGGTGCACGCGATGAGTTCGATGCCCGTCATGCACGTCCCACCGGTGAACTCGCACCGCCCGCTGCGGGTGGGCGTCCAGCTGCCCGAGGTCGAACGCGAGGTCCGCTGGCCGGAGTACGTGGCGATGGCCCGCCGTGCCGAAGAGCTGGGTTTCGACACCGTGTGGTTGGGGGACCATCTCCTGTACCGCTTCGCCGACGGATCAACCCGTGGACCGTGGGAGGTCTGGACGCTCCTCTCGGCAATCGCCGCGTCGACGTCCCGGATCCGGCTCGGGCCCCTTGTCGCATCGACCGCGTTCCACGCTCCCGCGATGCTCGCGAAGCTCGCGGCAACGGTGGACGAAGTGGCCGAAGGACGGCTGGTCCTCGGCCTTGGAGCCGGCTGGAACGAGACGGAGTTTCGGGCGTTCGGCTTTCCGTTCGACCACCGGATCGACCGCTTCGAGGAGGCGTTCACGATCATTCGAACGCTGCTGCGCGACGGCCAGATCGACTTCGCCGGCCGGTACTTCCAGGCGCGCGACTGTGAGCTCCTGCCGCGCCCGGCGCGGCCGGGCGGCCCGCCCCTCCTGATCGGCAGCAGAGGCGAGCGGATGCTCCGGATCACGCTCCCGCACGTCGACGCCTGGAACGTCTGGTTCGCCGACACGGGCAACGTCCCGGGAGGCGTGCCGCCGCTCCGAGAGCTCGTTGACGGGATCTGCAGGGAAGTTGGCCGGGATCCGGACGCCGTGGAGCGCACCGTCGCGGTCCACGTGCGGCTCCCCAACGGCCGGGGAAGGGTGCAGGGAGGCAACATGAATTCGGGACCCACGCCACTTGCAGGGACAGTCGATGTGTTGGCGGAGGAGCTCAGGGCGTATGCTCGTGAGGGAATCGGCGAGGTCCAGATCGTCCTCGATCCGATCACCCTGGCGTCGCTTGAAGCGTTCGCCCCGGTCCTGGAGATCCTCGATCATGTCTGACCTGCGCAGGCGTCCTGGCGCCGCCTGTCGGGGCGTGCAGGAATCGGTGCCCCACAAGGGTGCGTTCGTCGCGAAAGGGAGACGATGACCAACGGTCGGAACGTGACCCGACGCCAGGATGAGCTCTCGCCGCTGGACAAGCGGATCATCGAGCACCTCCAGGCGGATGGTCGCCGTCCGTACACCCAGATTGCCGCCGACCTCGGCGTGTCCGAGGCCGCCGTCCGTGCGCGCACGAACCGCATGATCGAACGCGGAATCCTCCAGGTGGTCGGGGTTGCGGACCCCGGCAAGCTCGGCTTCCAGCAGGCCCTGATCGGGATCCGCTGCCAGCCCGGCCGGCTGGTCGCGGTGGCCAAGGCCCTCGCGGAGCTGCCCGAGGTGGACTACGTGGTCATCACGGCCGGCCGATTCGACATCCTCATCGAGACCGTGTCCGAGGACAACGATGCGCTCCTGCGATTCCTGGCGGAGCGTCTCCAGGCGATCGAGGGCGTGCGAGATACGGAGACCTTCACGTACCTCCGCCTGGTCAAGCAGACCTACCAGTTCGGGACACGCTGACGATGGACGCGGATACGGCGCTGCTGGTGGTGGCCGTCGCCATCCTCATCAATGTCGTGGTCATGACGGCGATCGTCCTGCCGCCGCTCCTCCGAGGGCTGGCCCGCCCGGTCTCAGACGGAGACCTCGATCCCAACGCCCCCGACCTCGAGCAGATTGACCCCGGGACACTCATCGGTGGGCTCGTTGGACGGCCGATCGCTCAACCCGCGACGTACGACCGGATCGTCCGGATCGTGTCCTGGGTGTTCCTCCTCGCGACCGCCGTCATCGTCGGGTCGAGCGGACTGTGGCCATCCACGGTGCGCGAGATCTACATCCTCCTGGGGCTGGCCGCGGCGTTCGTGCTCATCGTCCACGACATCCTGCCGGCCAACGCCCTGGGCGCCGCCCGCTCGATCCTCGAGGGCACCGTTGCCCTGGCCTTTGCGACGCTGCTCGTCCTCCTGACGGATGGGTTCGGGAGCCCGTTCTTCTTCACCTTCCCGCTCATCGTCGGTGCCGCCGCACTCGTCGTCCGGCCGACCACGACGCTCCTCCTGTCGGCCGGCGCGGTGATCGGCTACATCGTCGCGGCGACCATCGGCAGCGGTCAGCCGTCGCCGACGCAGCTGGCGACGGTGGCGGCGAACCTGACGGCGTTGCTGCTCCTCGCCTTCGTCGGCTCGATGATCGGGCGGGAACAGCGGCGAGCCCGGGACGCGGCGATTCGCCTGTCTGCCGTGGACCCGCTCACCGGGCTCTTCAACCGCACGTTCTGGTTTGCGGCGCTGGAGCGTGAGATGGCCCGGAGTGCGCGTTCCGGGCGAGGCTTCTGCCTGCTGATGGCGGACCTCGACGAGCTCAAGGCGATCAATGACCGGTACGGCCATCACACGGGTGACGCGGCGCTTCGGGCGATTGCCGGGACCGTCCGGACCAGCGTTCGCCAGATTGACGTCGCCGCTCGCTATGGCGGCGACGAGTTCGTGGCGCTCCTCCCCGAAACGGATCCGACCGGCGGTTGGGTCGTCGCCGAGAAGATCCGCCTGAGAGTTGCCGCCGCCGTTGTTCCCGGGCTGGGGCGGCCGTCGACGGTCTCCATCGGAGTCGTGGCCTATCCCCGCGACGGCCAGACGGCCGACGCGCTCATGATCAGCGCGGATCAGGCGATGTACGCCTCCAAACGTGCCGGCCGAAACCGCGTGGCAGGTCCGGCCTCGGTGAGCGCGCTCCCGACCATCACCAGCATCGGGGCCTGAAGCCGCCCGGTGTAGCATCCCGGGATGACCAGCGCCAACGATCCCGCGGACCCCGGAGGCGCCGCGGAACGACCCTCCGAGCTCGGGTTCTCCACCCGGGCCATCCGCGCCGCCTCACACGCGCCGAAGGTCCGCCAGCGACCGACGTCCGTCCCAATCTTCCAGACGGCCACGTTTGCCTCGCTGGATGCTGAGGAACTGGCGACGGTCGTCGGGGACTCGCGCGCCGGGTTCTCCTACAGCCGCCTGTCCAACCCCACCACGACCGCGCTCGGCGACGCGTACGCGGAGCTCGCGGGTGCGGAGGCCGGCGTCGCGCTCGCCTCCGGGATGGCCGCCATTCACGCTGCCTGTGCCGCGGTGCTCCGGGCCGGTGATCGCGTGGTCGCGCCGCTCGCCGCCTACGGGTCCACGCGCGCCCAGCTGCTCGACTACTTCGGGCGGTTCGGCGTGGACGTCACGTTGGTGGACATGACCGACCACGATGCGGTGGCCGCCGCGCTCGCGGAGCACCCGACCCGCCTCCTGTACGCCGAGACATCCGCAAACCCCACGACCTTCATCTCCGACCACGCGGCACTGGCCGAACTCGCTCACGGGGCGGGCGCCGTGTACATCGTCGACAACACATTCGCCTCGACGTACGTCTGCCGGCCCCTGGCCTTCGGTGCCGATCTCGTGGTCGAGTCGGCCACGAAGTACATCGGAGGACACAGTGACCTGATGGCCGGCGTCGTCGCCGGGCCGAAGGCCCTCGTCGACCGGGTTCACCGAGTCCAGGTGGACACGGGTGCCACGCTCGCACCGATCGAGGCCTTCCTCGCCCTGCGCGGCCTCCTCACGCTCGCCGTGCGGATGGATCGGCATGCCTCCAACGCGCTGGCCCTCGCAACCTGGCTCGAGGGTCGGGACGACGTCGAACGAGTCCTGTATCCGGGGCTTCCGTCGCATCCGCAGCACGACGTCGTCGGCCGCCAGTTCCGGCCCGGGGTCGCCGGCGGAATGCTCGCCTTCGAGGTTTCCGGCGGACGCGCCGCCGGCGGGGCCATCATCGATGCGCTGAGCGTGACGGAACGGACCGCCTCGCTCGGGAGCGTCCACACGATGGTCGTCCACCCGCCGTCGACGTCGCAGCGCCAGCTGTCAGAGGCCGAACTCCTCGAGAGCGGCATCAGGCCGGGGCTCCTGCGGGTGAGCGTGGGCCTGGAAGACGTCGCCGACCTCGAGGCCGACTTCGAGGGGGCACTTGCCGTGGCGCGATCTCTCGCCACGGGCGCCGGCGCCCGTGGCGTGCCCAGCGCGCCGGCGACGCGCTGATCGGCGGACGACCATGTCCGCGCTGACCGCCGGCCGGTCGGCGGGATCGAACCCGGGCAGGGCCGCAAGCCCCGGTCCGCTCACGCTCGCCTCGCTCGCGGACGCTGCCTGGCTCGCGATCTGGCGGCTGTTCACGTCGGTGAACTTCGCCGTCCTCCAGATCATCGTGCTGGCCCTGCTCGCGGTGGTCGGTATGACCATCCGCCAGCTGCCCGGGTTCGCCTTCCGGTCCGCCGGCGACTACGCGACCGCGATGGCCGAGATCCACGCCCGATACGACGCCGCGCTGGGGGTCGGTGTCGTCGACGCGATGGAGCGGTTGCAGCTCTTCCACGTGTTCACCTCCACATGGTTCTCGATCGGCCTCCTGGTCCTCATCTTCTCGATCATCATGTGCACGATCGACCGGACGCCGCGCCTGTGGCGCCAGTCGGCCGAGATCCGGGTCGTCCAGCCGGACGCCTTCTTCGACCTGGGCCTCCCGGACCGGGTCGGGATTGCGGCCGGCCTTACCGTGCCGGCGATCCAGGGCATCCTCCGCCGGCACCGTTTCGTCGTTCGCGGGTCGGAAGCGGACGGCAACCAGTACCTGTACGGGGACCGTCATCGCTGGGTGAAGCTCGCGACGCTCCTGACCCACCTTGGCCTGATCCTGTTCCTCATCGCGGGAGCGGTCACCTCGCGATTCGGCGATGAACAGGGTCTCGTGGTGGCCGACGGAGACACCCTGACCGTGCAGCAGATCGGAACGCCGGGCCTGCTCCTCGTGCGCAACAACGGCTTCTCGGCGCCGGGGCTGGCAGAAACCGGGCAGGCCTCCGACTTTGTCACGGACCTGTCCGTCTACCAGGACGGGGTGGTCCTCGCGCGCAAGTCGATTCGCGTGAACGACCCGCTTCGGGCCGGCGGCTACACATTCCACCAGAATGGATTCGGGCCGGCGCCCGACGTCGAGATCCGCGCCCTGGACGACGCCATCCTGTGGTCGGGGCCCGTGCCGCTGACCGACGACGTCGGCGGTCTGCCGTTCGGAACGCTCGCGGTCCCGGGCCGGGCGGTCGGACTGCAGCTCCTCCTGGACCGAAGTTCGCAGGGCGTCGGGACGCTCATCGTCCTGCCGTACGTCGTGACGGGGCTCAAGCCCGACGGCACGAACGAGGTTCAATCCGGTTTCCCGCTGGCGGTCGCGAGCGGCGAATCCGCCGCGTTCGAGGCGCTCGACTTCAAGGTCGCGCTGAAGGGGGTCCGGGCCTACTCACTCCTCATCGCGAAGCGGGATCCGGGGCAGGGGATCGTGTGGGGCGCGTTCGGGAGCCTGATCCTCGGGCTGGGTATCACGTTCTACATGCCGCGGCGGCGCATCTGGGCGCGCCTTGGGCCAGACGGAGTCTTCGCGATGGTCGGCCGGTCTGACCGGTACGTCGATTTCGATCGAGAGTTCGGGCGACTCGTGGACGACCTCGTGGCGGCACGCGACGCCGGAGTCGGTGCGCCGTCGCCGGACGGGACGGCCGCTCCGACTGGAGCCGGGGCGTCATGACGGACCTGGCCGAGCTCGGCGTCGCGATGCTGCCGGGCGCCCGTGCCGTCGGAGCGCCTGGCGGGCGGTCCGTGCCCATCACCTGGGTTCGGGTCATGCGTGCCCGCGTCCCGGCCTTCGATGCCCTCGAGCCCGGAGACCTGGCCATCGTGCCCGCCTCGGCGCTGATGGTCGTCGCTCCGGGCGCCGAGGAGTTGCGCTCGCTTGCCGAGGCCTGCGCCAGCGCTCGCGTGTCTGGCCTCCTGCTCGTGGAGGCCGAGGACGGCTCGGACGGCTCGGCCGGCGAGGACTCCGCGGATCTGCTCGAGGGGCTCGCGGCCGCGCTGGCGGCGGCAGATGTGCCTGCACTCCGCATCCCGCGGGCGGACCCCGGCGATCTGGAGCGCAGCCTCATCGGGTTCCTCGTCACGCAGGGAGCCGAGCTGGATCGCCAGGCGGCGCTCCTCGAGGGCCGGTTGGAATCCCTGGCGCTCGAAGGCGGCGGGCCGCCGGCACTCGTCGGGGCAGTGGCCACGTTCCTCGGCCGTGCCGTCGCGCTGGAGGGCCGGCGCGGAGAGATCCTGGCCGTCCACGCTCCGCCGGAGGTCACGGACGCGGCCGCTGCCGTGTCCCGCTATCACGCGCGGCCGCGCCATGCGGTTGCCCTGCGCGTGCCGCTCCCGGCGGCCGGTGGAGCGGCTGGAAGCCTGGCGCTCCTCGGTGAGCGGCCGGTGGGCGAGCTCGAGCGGGTCAGCGTCACGCGGGTCGCCGGACTGCTCGCCCTGGAGCTGTCACGCGATGAGGCCGTCCGGCGCGCCGGCGACCGGGCTCGCCGCGCCGAGGCACTCCCGACGGGCGGGCCTCCGTGGGTGGTCCTGCTCGCCCGGCAACGAACACCCGGCGGGGAGGACGATGCGCCCGACGCCCGCGATCGTCGCGAGAGCGTGCGCCGGGAGCTCCGGCTCCTGGCCCCGGCCCGCCGGCTCGCCCTGCGCGGTGACGCAGATTCGCTCGAGATCCGGGCGGTCCTGGCAGTCGATGCACCCG
The DNA here is from genome assembly GCA_963697415.1 of uncultured Chloroflexia bacterium. GTDB lineage: Bacteria > Chloroflexota > Limnocylindria > Limnocylindrales > CSP1-4 > UBA5189. The sequence goes on along the minus strand of CAVONW010000003.1, from coordinate 646,783 downwards.
GCGGTCCGGACCCGGACGGCCTTGGGCTCGCGACTCGGATGGCAGGTTTCCTCGGCCGGACGGTGTCGGTGTCGCGGGCGTTCATGGGCGCCGCGGATCGGCCTGCCGCCGAGGGCGAGGCTCGGGCCACGTTGGAGGCCGCCGAGGCCCTGGCCGAACCGCCCCAGGTCGCCCGTGCCGTGCGTCTGCCGATCTACCGCCTGTTGGGCGCGCTGCACAACCTGTCGGACGGCGAACGCCTGTCCCGGACGCTCCTCGAGCCGCTCCTGGCCGGCCGCGCCGACGTCCGGCGTGAGCACCTCGCCACTCTCCGCGCGCTGCTCGACCATGGCGGTGTGAACGAAGCAGCAGCCGCGCTCGGTGTACACAGGAACACGGTGGCCTATCGGATCCGCCGGATCGAGGAGCTGACCGGCTGGCGTCTCGGGGACCCGGAGATCCGGCTCCCGCTCGCTGTCGCACTCAGATTTGTGCAACATGACTAACTTCGTGGGTGATCCGGCGACCACGGACCCCTTCTAGCCCGGGTGTCTGCCTGCTAGCATCTGCAGGATCAGTCATCAATCGGGCAGTTTCATGCGACACGCACAAGACGGTCTGCCTGGAACCTGAAGGAGGAGCATCGGTGGTCGCACCGTACGAGGCCGTTGACGGCATCGAGCGCATCGAGGGAGCCAAGGCGAAGGGCATTCGCTTCGTCCAGCTTCAGTTCACCGACATCATCGGTTCGGTCAAGGCCGTGACGATCCCGATCCACCAGATCGAGAGCTCGGTCAAGCACGGAACGTGGTTCGACGGTTCGTCCATCGAGGGCTTCACGCGGATCGCCGAAAGCGACCAGTACCTCATGCCGGACATGCGCACGTTCGCGGAGATTCCGTGGCAGCGCGGGACGGGTCCGCGCGGCACGGCGCGCGTGATCTGCGACGTCTTCACGCCACGCGGCGAGCCGTTCGTCGGCGATCCTCGCTGGGTCCTCCGCCGCCAGGTCGAGCGCGCCAGGAAGCTCGGCTACATCGTGAACATGGGCCCGGAGCTGGAGTTCTTCCTGTTCCGCCGGGCCGCCGATGGAACGATCGAGCCGCTTCCCCACGACCAGGCCGGCTACTTCGACTTCTCCACGGATCTCGCCCAGGAGGTTCGCCAGGACATGGTGGACGCGCTCGAGGCATTCGGGATTCGCGTCGAGGCCGCCCATCACGAGGTCGCCGCGGGCCAGCACGAGATCGACTTCGAGTACGCGGATGCGCTTCAGACCGCCGATAACGCGATCACCTTCAAGTTCACCCTCAAGGCGATCGCCCAGCAGCACGGCCTGTACGCGACGTTCATGCCGAAGCCGATCTTCGGCATCAACGGGTCGGGCATGCACACGCACCAGAGCCTCTACTCGATCGCCGACTCCGTGAATGCCTTCGCCGATCCGGATGCGCCGTACGGGCTGTCCGAGCTCGCGAAGTCGTACATGGCCGGGATCCTCGCCCACGCCCGCGGCATGAGCGCGGTCCTCGCTCCGCTCGTGAACAGCTACAAGCGCCTGGTTCCGGGCTACGAGGCGCCGACCTACATCACCTGGGGCCGGACGAACCGTTCCGCGCTGATCCGCGTCCCGATGATCTCGCCCGGCCGGTCGATCGAGGGGACTCGGGCCGAGGTTCGCTGCCCGGACCCGTCCTCCAACACGTACCTGGCCTTCGCCGCGATGGTCGCGGCCGGCCTCGATGGCGTCGAGAAGGGCCTGACCCTGGCCGCGCCGGTCGAGGAGTCGCTGTTCGAGATGGACGCGGCCACGATCGCCTCCAAGGCGATCAAGGAACTCCCCGGCACGCTCGGCGAGGCGCTCGACGAACTCGAGAAGGACGAGGTCATCCGCGAGGCACTCGGCGACCATGTCTACGGTCACTTTGTCGAGGCCAAGCGGGCCGAATGGGACGAGTACCGAATGCAGGTCTCCGACTGGGAGGTCGAGCGCTACCTGGATCAGTTCTAGGCATCACCGGGGGCGAGCCGCGGGCGCTCGCCCGACACGCAGGGCCTCCCCACGCGGCGGGCTTCACGGGCCCGCCGCGTTTGTGCGCGCTGTGACCGGGCCCGGATCTCGCTACCCTGCGGACATGCGCACCACCAACCCCGGCACCCATCCGCGGCCCGACCGATGAGCGAGACCGCGGACGTCATCGTCGTCGGCGGCGGCGTGCAGGGCGCCAGCCTCGCGTTCCACCTCGCCCGGCGCGGCACCAGGGTCATCGTCCTGGAGCGCGCCGCGATCGCGGCGGGGGCAACCGGCCGATCCTCGGGTTTCGTCCGGATGCACTACGACCTCCTGCTCGAGGCGCGCCTCGCCTGGACGTCCTTCCCGTACTTCACGAACTGGCCCGAGATGGTGGGCGAGGGCGATCCGGGCTTCGTCCGGACCGGCTTCCTGCAACTCGTCCCGCCGCGTCACGAGGCCGCACTCCGGGCGAACGTGGAGCTCCAGCGGGCAGCCGGCATCAATACACAGGTCGTCGATCGCGACACGGCCGCCCAGATCCTGACCGGCGCCGTCCTCGACGACATCGAGGTGGCCGCCCACGAGCCGCTGTCGGGCTACGCGGACCCGACCGGCACTGCCGCCGGGTTCCTGGCCGCGGCGCGCAAGCTCGGCGCGCGGGTGCTCGTCGGGACACGGGCACGAACCGTGGACGTCGAGGGTGGTCGCGTCGTGGGGGTCACGACGGATCGTGGACGGTTCGCGGCCCCGATCGTCGTCAACGCGGCCGGGGCATGGGCGCGAGAGATCGCGGCCGGCGTCGGCCTCGACGTCCCGATCAAGCCCTGGCGTCACGACACCGCGTACTTCGGGCTGCCGGAGGGGCGGGGGAGCAACCTCCCGGTCGTCATCGATCACAGCCGCGAGATCTACTTCCGTCTGGAGGGGCACGAGCTGCTCCTTGTCGGCCTGGAGATCGGCAGCACGGTCGGGGGTGAGCCGGACGATCCGATGCCAGGCCTCGGCCCGACCACGGTTGAGCAGATGGTGGATCGTGTCTGCGCGCGGATCCCGTGGATGGTCGACGGCACATTCCGGACCGGTCACGACGGCCAGGATGGGATCACGCCGGACCAGCGCCCGATCGTCGGCCCAGCCGGTCCCGACGGGTTCTTCCTGGACTGCGGCCACTCGGGAACCGGGTTCAAGACGGCGCCCGCGATGGGGGCGTCCATGGCCGAGTGGATCCTCGACGGCCGGCCCTCGACGGTGGACATCACGCCCTTCGATCTCGATCGGTTCGCCGCAGGCAAGCTCATCGTCGGCGAGCATCCGTACGACGCGATCTGGCGCTGAGCGGCGGTGAGTCACCGCCGCGCGACGGAGGACGAAAATGCCCCGTGATCCCCGCTTCGATGTCCTCTTCGAGCCCGTTCGCATCGGCCCGGTGACGGCGCCGAATTGGTTCTACCAGGTTCCGCATTGCACGGGCATGGGCTATCGGCGCCCCCAGGCGCTTGCCGCGATGCGGGGTGTCAAGGCCGAGGGGGGCTGGGGCACCGTGTGCACCGAGTACTGCTCGATTCACCCGTCATCCGACGATGAGCCATACCCGTCGGCCTCGCTCTGGGACGACCGCGACGTGCGGGCCATGGCACTCACCGTCGACGCGATCCACGCACATGGCGCGCTCGCCGGCGTCGAGTTGTGGCACGGCGGTGCAAGGAGCGCCAATCACTACTCGCGAGAGACTCCACTTGGCGTCATCTCGCGGCCGGCCGGGGTCCACGACCCGGTCCAGACCCGGGCGATGGACAAGTTCGACATCAAGCAGCTGAAGCAGTGGCATCTCGACGCGGCCAAACGAGCCCAGCGAGCCGGGTTCGACATCGTCTACGTCTACGCAGCGCATCGGTATCTGGTCCACGAGTTCCTCCAGCCTTCCAACCAGCGAAGCGACGAGTACGGCGGTTCGCTCGAGAACCGGGTGCGCCTGCTGAAGGAGCTGATCGAGGAGACCAAGGAGGCCGTCGGCGACACCTGTGCGGTAGCCGTGCGCTTCTCCGCCAGCTCCGGCGGCGACGACGGCGATCACGACACGGCCGAGCCGAGGGCGATGATCGAGCTCTTGTCCGATCTTCCCGACCTGTGGGACGTCACCGTTCACGACTACACGCTCGAGATGGGCACGTCCAGGTTCGTCAAGGAGGCGGCGCTCGAAGCGACGATGTCGTGGGTCAGACAGGTGACGCGGAGGCCGGTGGTCAGCGTGGGTCGGTTCACGTCGCCCGAGACGATGCTTCGCCTGGTTCGTCAGGGTGTCGTCGACCTCATCGGCGCCGCCCGCCCGTCGATCGCCGATCCGTTCCTGCCCCAGAAGATCGCCGACGGCCGCGACGATGACATCCGCGAGTGCATCGGCTGCAACATTTGCTACGCCGGCGATCAGCTGAGCGCCCCGATTCGATGCACGCAGAACCCCACGATGGGCGAGGAGTGGCGCAAGGGCTGGCACCCCGAACGGATTCCGGTCAAGGGCTCCGATGCCTCCGTGCTGATCGTGGGCGGCGGCCCCTCGGGGCTGGAGGCCGCAGTGGCGCTGGGCAGGCGCGGCTACCGGGTCACGCTGGCAGAGGCCCGGACCCAGCTCGGGGGTCGCGTGTCACTCGAATCGACGCTGCCCGGGCTCGCCGAGTGGGCTCGCGTCAGGGACTGGCGCCTCGGACAGATCGCCAAGCTCGACAACGTCGAGATCGCTCTCGGGAGCATGGTCGACGAAGAACAGATCCTGGAGTTCGGGGCGGACCGCGTCGCGATCGCGACCGGTTCCCGATGGCGCCGTGATGGTGTCGGGCGTCACCTCGACGAACCCGTACCGGGCTGGGAGCGCCCCTCGGTCCTCACGCCCGATGACATCATGGCCGGGGCGCGGCCCGCGGGACCGGTGCTGGTCTTCGATGACGACCACTACTACATGGGAGGCGTGATCGCTGAGGCGCTCCGGCTGGCCGGATGCGAGGTGACGCTCGTCACGCCGGCCAACGAGGTGTCGACCTGGACGACACACACGGACGAGCAGTACCGCATCCAGAAGCGACTGCTCGAGTTGGAGGTGGTGCTCGTCACGGGCACATCACTGGCACGAGTCGACGATGGTTCGGCGCTGCTGGAGAGCGTCTACACCGGACGCATGCGCGAGATCGCTGCCGCAAGCGTGGTGATGACCACCTCCCGGGCTCCCGAAGACGCGTTGTATCGCTCACTTGCCGATCGCATCGACATCCAGAGAATTGGTGACTGCGATGCTCCCGGAACGATCGCCACCGCCGTGTACTCGGGGCATCGATACGCGCGTGAGATGGACGCAGCACCGTTGAGTCAGCTCGGATTCGAGCGCGAGTAGGCCAACCGGAAAGGGTGACCACGACGGGCTGCGGGCCTCCGACGACCTCGCTGAGGCCGATGCCCTGCCCCTCGCGGTTGAGCTGCCTTCGAGCGCGTGGTGTTGCCCGCGCTGGTGGCCGAGCTCAGGCGTACCGTGGGGTTCCCGCCCCAACATCGTTGGCTCTTGCTATCATCCGCGGGCCCTGTTGAACGGGCATTGCGGTCGGGGCGTGGCGCAGCTTGGTAGCGCGCATCGTTCGGGACGATGAGGTCGGAGGTTCAAATCCTCTCGCCCCGACCAGATCGACCTTCTTTCACGCGGACGACGCCGGCCCCGAAGGCCGCGTCCCATCCCCGGGCTTTCGCTTGGGCGGTCAGCGTGAACGTGTAGTCGGTCACTCCCATGACGTCGATCCGCTCGAACACGGCCTCGGCGATCGCGTGGCTCCGGTTTCTAGTTGGCCGTTTGGGCCATGCCCTCGGTGCGGGCGATAAACGAGGACGCGGCCGGCGGCGCCAGTTGACAGTGATGTTCCGTCACGCTACCTTGTGGCGGAAAGGTAGCATGATGATCGACCCCGCCAAGCTCGTCGCCCTGCGCAAGGGCCTGCTCGAGTTCCTCATCCTCGGCGTCGTGTCGTCGGACGTGGTCTACGCGGCCGACATCATCCGGCGCCTGAGCACGACCGACTTCGCGACCCAGGAGGGGACCCTGTACCCCCTGCTGAGCAAGATGCGGCGAGAAGGTCTGCTCGACTACGAGTGGCAGGAGTCGGCCGCGGGTCCGCCGCGCAAGTACTACCGGCTCACCGGCAGTGGTCAGGCCCAGTTGCGCGAGTTCCGCGAGTACTGGGCCTCCCTCACGGCCCTCATCGAAGAACTGGGGAGATAGGACGCCATGCGCAAGGTGATCAACATCGATCTGGTCGGCTCCGCGAATCCGTATCGCCTGCACGAGGATGCCTACGACGCCCTCAACAGGTACCTCGACCATGCTCGATCGCGCCTCGCCGATGACCCCGACCAGGCTGAGGTCATGAGCGACCTCGAGCGCTCGATCGGGGCGAAGCTCGCGGATCGCCTCGGATCCGACGATCGCATCGTCACCGTCGAGGACGTCACGGTTGTCCTTGGCGAGGTCGGGTCGGTGGGCGCCGATGATGGTCAGCCGACAGCGGCCGTCGCGGATCGGCCTCGCCGCCGCCGGCTCTACCGGATCCGCGAGGGCCAGCAGATCGCCGGCGTCTGCACCGGTCTCGCGGCGTACTCCGATATCGACGTCAACTGGATCCGGACGGTCTTCTACGCCCTGGGGCTCGTCACGGCCGGTCTGTTCTTCCTCGTCTACATGGTCGTCGCTTTTCTGCTCCCGGTCGTCCCGACGCGCGGGGCGTGGATTGAGCAGATGAAGGTCGACGAGGACGCCTGAGCGCCGACGAGCGCCGTCGGGCAGACCCACTAGTCGTCCGTCTGCGCTCTGCCGTCGGGTTCGGGCAGCCGCGGGGCCAGGATCCACACGAGCTGCGCCGTGGTCTCCGCTCCGACCTTGGACCGTGCGTTCGCCAGGTGGTGCTTCACGGTCGAGTGCGACAGGCCGAGGCGGTGGGCAGCAGCCTTCTCCGACCCGGCAACGAGGACCGCGGCGACCACGCCGACCTCACGGTCGGTGGCGTGTCCGGCGGGGCGGCGGGACGACCGTCGCGTCACGCGCTGCGGACCAGGTCGCACGGCTCTGGAGGCTCGGCGAGCCGCATCGTGATCGGAAGTTCGTTGGTGGCGGGGCTATGCCTCTCGCCCCGACCATGTCTTGAGTCGCGACATGCGGTACTGCGCTGGACGAGCGGCTAGCGCGCCACGCGGTAGCGGAGGTAGACGACGCTCGAGCTGAAGGTGCGGGTCTCGACGAGTTCGAGATCCATGCGGCGCTCGCGCCGGGGGAAGTACGGAATACCACCGCCAACCAGCACCGGATAGACCATGGGCCGGTATTCGTCGATCAGACCCAGCGCGGCCGCCTCGGCGGCGAGCGTCGCGCCGCCGACCGCGATATCGCCCTCCCCAGGCTCGGCTCGCAACCGCTCGATCTCCTCCGCGAGGCCGCCGGACACCAGGCGGGCATTGCCCTGCACCGCCGACAGCGTGGTGGAGAACACCAGCTTCGGGAGCGGCTTCCACAGTGCGGCCCACTCGATCTCTGAGTCGTCGAGCGATGGATCCTGGTCGGCGGTCTCCCAGTACAGCATCGTCTCGTACAGCCGTCGTCCCATCAGGTGGACGCCGACACCTCGTATCTCGTTGATCCAGAACCGAAAGACCTCCTCGTCGGGCGCCGTCCAGTCGAAGCCGCCGTCCGGCCCGACGATGTAGCCGTCAAGGGAGACGCCCATTGAGTAGATCACGCTGCGCATCAGAAGTCCTCCTCGCTTACGGCTTTGACGATACGACCGCCGGACGCCGGAGGACTCATCGCGGCACGCGGGACCCCACTTGGGGGACGTGTCGAGCAACCGAGCGGTATGTCGCAGAGCCTCGAGCGTGGTCCGGTCGAGAGGTGGACGTACTGGTCCCACTCGCGGACGCGGACCGCCAGGTGGCTCCACTCGTGCGGTGCGATGTCGATGCCGCGCGCGGCGAGGCGGTCGCGCTGCATCCCCGTGAACGCGCGGTAGTCGCCGATGTGGTCGACGAGCGGGTCGATCATCGGGTCACCTCCGGCATTGTCGAACGGGCGGCATCGTACCGGCGTTGACTTCAGGTCGGCTGGCGGACCTACCGATGCATCTCCCAGCGTGCGGGGATGTCACCCAAAGGCCGAGGGCTACCCAGGCCTCCGTGTGGGATAGTGCTTCGGAGCACACGGAGGTTCTCCATGCAGACCCGCCCGTTCCCCTCCACCCCCGATGCCCGCTCCCCTGCAGGGGCAGAGGTCCGGCACCTGATCGAAGGCGAGACCGGCGGCATGATCCACTCCACCGTCCCGCCAGGTCAGGTGAATTGCGCGACCGTTCACGCCACGGTGAGCGAGTTCTGGCATGTTCTGTCGGGCGAGGGGCAGATCTGGCGACGAGACGGCGCAGGTGAACGTCATCGAGGGGCCTTGGAAACCGACTGCTCCCGAAGGTTGACGACGGCGTCACCACGTGTGGATCGTCCCCCTCGGCCAGTGTGACCTCACGCGGTGCCCCGAGCGCCACCACGACCGGCGACTGAAGCACGATCTGCTGCGTGGGACCGGCGGGTTCAGTCCCGTCTACCAGACCGCTACTCGTCCGTTTCGGCCCCGCCCTCGGGCTCGGGCAGACGCGGGGCGAGGATCCAAACGAGCTGCGCCGTCGTCGTCGCCCCCACCTTGAACCGCGAATTCGCCAAGCGGTGCTTCACGGTCGAATGCGACAGGCCCAGCCGATGCGCTGCAGCCTTATCCGATCCGGCCACCAGCACGGCTGCGACCACGCCGACCTCACGGTCGGTGGCGCGTCCGGCGGGGCGGCGGGATGACCGTCGCTTCAGGCGCTTGGGGACGGATCGTGGGCCGAGGTTTGGTCGATTCGGCCTGCTCTCAGCGTCCTCTCACGACCCGCGAGCATCCTCCTGATCGTCCTGGTCAGAAGGAGACGGTCGATGCGCCTGCGGATCATCGCAGCCCTTGGGCTGCTCGTTGTCGGGCTTGGCGCGGTGGGCGTGGTCGTGCTTCGTCCTGGATCGACGACGACCACGACGCAGCTGCTGACCGGGGTCGCCTCCACGGCTGACGTCGTCGAGGACGTCGCGGCGAGCGGGACCCTCAGCGCAAGCGCAACGTACGCGCTGGCCTTCGGGTCCGACCCGCAGCTCGTCTCGGGGACCGCGTCAACCTCGGGCAGCGGCGGGAGCAGCTCGTGGCTGGTCGAGACCGTTACCGTCGCCGTCGGGGACCAGGTCTCCGCCGGGCAGAAGCTCGCAACGGCCGACACCACGAGCGCATCAGCGGCTCTCGTTCTCGCCCAGGCCAACCTCACCACCGCTCAGGCGAAGCTGGCCACCGACACCGCCGGCCTCACTGGTGCCGACAAGGCGTCCGCCTACGACCAGGTGGAACAGGCCCAGCTGAGCCTTAGCCAAGCGAAGTCGAGCCAGGCGAACACGAAAGCGCAGAACGACCTGAAGCTTAGCCAGGCGCAGGCGGCACTGGCGACGGCCCAAGCAAAGCTCACCGCCGACCAGGCGGCCGGGCCGGCAAGCTCCCTCATCGAGGCCGATCAGACCGCCGTGGCCCAGGCTCAGCAGCAGCTCGACACGCTGAACTTGCAGATCCACGCTTCGGATGTCCAGGCGGCAGCCACGTCGCAGCAGAACGCCCTCAAGCTGAGCCAGCTCCAGGCCACCCTGACAGCCGCCCAAGCGAAGCTCGCGGCCGACCTCGCGATCCCGGCCGCCCAGTCGGTCATCGACGCTGATCAGGCAGCGATTACCCAGGACCAGGGGCAGATTGACAGCCTGAACCTCCAGATCCAGGCCGCGAACGCGGCAGCCGCGGTGACTGCCCAACAGAACGCCCTCAAGCTTAGCCAGGCGCAGGCGGCACTGGCGACGGCCCAAGCAAAGCTCACCGCCGACCAGGCGGCCGGGCCGGCAAGCTCCCTCATCGAGGCCGATCAGACCGCCGTGGCCCAGGCTCAGCAGCAGCTCGACACGCTGAAGCTATCGAACGCGACGGCGAACCAGCAGGCCGCCAACCAGCTGACCTCGGCGCAGCTCGGCCTCACCAGCGCGTCAAACACGTACGCCACGCGGGTCGCGAGTGCGACCGACGCTCAGCTCGCCTCCGATCGGGCATCCCTCACCCAGGCTGAGGCGGCGGTCGCCTCGGCGCAACACACCCTCGACCTGGCGACGATCACCGCTCCGGCCGGCGGGCTGGTCACGAGCGTGGCCATCCAACCGGGTGCCCTTGCCCCGTCCGGGACCGCGATCCAGATCCAGACGGCCACGTTCCAGGTCACCGCGAGCGTGGCCGAGACCGATCGTCCGAAGATCGCGGTTGGCCAGGCAGCGAGTGTCACGATCACGGCCACCGGGCAGGTCGCGACCGGTCGGGTGACCGCGATCTCGCCGGTCGCCTCGAGCAGCGGGCAATCTACCGTCGTCGCCTATCCGGTCACGGTCGCGCTCGACGAGGCTGGAGCCGACGCTGCGGTCGGGATGACGGCCGACGTGACGATCGTGATCACCCAGGCGACGGGCGTCGTGGCCGTGCCGACCGCTGCCGTCGTCACCTCATCGGCGGGGGCATCCACGGTCCGCGTCGTCGACGCCGGCGGCGCAACCGAGACCCGGCAAGTCGAGATCGGGCTCGTCTCGCGCACGCTGACCGAGATCAAGTCGGGCATCAGCGCTGGTGAGACCGTCGTGATCGGGACCTCGTCGTCCCGGACCGGCACGACCACCACCGGCGGCGGGTTCCCGGGTGGTGGCGGCTTCGTCGGTGGTGGCGGCTTCCAGCCGTGATCGTCGGCGCCCCGCCAGCTCCGCCGCTCCTTCAGCTCGAGGGCGTGAGCCGGATCTACGACATGGGCCGCGTGCAGGTTGTCGCACTCCGGGAGGTAGACCTGACGATCGAGGCCGGAGAGTTCGTGGCCGTCCTCGGCCCATCGGGATCCGGAAAGTCCACGCTCATGAACCTCATCGGCTGCCTGGATCGGCCGACGACGGGGACGTACCGCCTCGGCGGACAGGACGTGGCCCTGCTGACCGGTGACGACCTGGCCGCCGTTCGTGGCCGGAACGTCGGGTTCGTCTTCCAGTCGTACGACCTGCTTCCCCGGACGAGCGCGCTCGAGAACGTCGCAACGCCCCTCATGTACCAGGCCGTCGGGCGGCGTGAGCGGCTCGCCCGCGCGCAGGCGGTCCTCGAGCGCCTGGGGCTCGGCGACCGCCTCGACCATCACCCCAACGAGCTCTCGGGTGGCCAGCAGCAGCGCGTCGGGATCGCCCGGGCGCTGGTCACCGACCCGCCGATCATCCTCGCCGACGAGCCAACCGGCAACCTCGACACCGTGTCAGGGGCGGACGTGCTCGCGCTCTTCCGGCAGCTCCACCGGACAGGGCGGACGGTCATCCTCATCACCCATGACGCCGACGTGGCCAGCCACGCCGACCGGCAGGTCCACGTACGCGACGGCCGAGTGATCGTATGACGGCGTTCGAGTTCGTCCGCCTCGCCTTCTCCCGGCTCGGCGCGAGCCGCCTCCGGTCGGCGCTCACGATGCTTGGCGTCATCATCGGCGTCGCCTCCGTCGTCGCCCTCGTGGCGGTCGGCCAGGGTGCCACCGCCGGAGTGACGGCGCGCCTCAACGGCCTCGGCACCAACCTCCTCACGGTCACGCCTGGCCGGGTTACGACCGGGTTCACGCGCGGCGCCCTCGGCGGGGCGACGACCTTGACCCAGGATGACGCGGCCTCCATTGCCGCGCTCCCCGACGTCGCCGCCGTGGCGCCCGAGGTATCGACCAGCGCGCTCGTCGTCGCTGGGAGCCAGAACGTCACGACGTCGGTCGTTGGCACGACGCCCTCGTACCCGTCGGTTCGAGCCTACGAGATCTGGCAGGGTGCGTTCCTCACGCAGCTCTCGATCGACCAGGCCCTGGATCTCGTCGTCCTGGGCTCGACGACGGCCGATTCGCTCGGCCTTGACGGCACGTCGATCGGAAGCACGATCAAGATCGCGGGCCTGCCATACACGCTGATCGGTATCCTCCAGCCGAAGGGATCGAGTGGCATCACCTCGCAGGACGACATAGCGCTCATCCCGCTCACGACGGCGCGCGAGCACCTCGTTGCCGGCAAGAGCGTCAGGACGATCGCGGTCAGCGTCGCGTCGACCGCCTCGAGCTCGGTTGTCCAGGCCGCGATCACCTCGGAGCTGCGCTCACGTCACGGCCTGGCCGCGTCGGCCGCAGACGACTTCACGATCACCGACCAGGCCCAGCTGCTGAGCACGGTCAGCTCCGTGACCACCCTGCTGACCGTCCTGCTGGCCGGGATCGCCTCGATCAGCCTCATCGTCGGCGGGATCGGGATCATGAACATCATGGTCGTGTCGGTTCGTGAGCGGACCCGGGAGATCGGGATCCGCAAGGCCGTCGGTGCCAGGGACCGCGACATCCTCTTCCAGTTCCTCATTGAGGCGCTCGTCGTCTCGGTGCTCGGTGGCCTGATCGGGATCGCCGTCGGGCTCGTCGTTTCGTTCGGCATCGGTACGGCTGCCGGCTGGGGGTTCGTCTTCAGTCCGGTGACCGTGCTCGCCGCGCTCGCCTTCAGTGTCCTGGTCGGCGTGGTGTTCGGCGTCTGGCCCGCGCACCAGGCGTCTCGCCTCGACCCGGTCGAGGCACTCCACTTCCAGTGACAGAAGGAGCCCGCGCATGACCACACCCGAGCGTCCCACCGACCCCGCGTGGTCGCCATCCTCTGCATCCATCGAGCCCAGTCCCACGGAGGCGGCCGGAGGTACGACGCCGATCGCCGCTCGGCTCCCGACGAGTCCGGGCAAGAAGCCGAGCGCGTCCAACTCGCGGGTCGTCAATTTGGTCCTCGGACTGGCCGGGGTCGTCGCCCTCGGCGGAGTGGGATTCGCGACCGGTCGGCTGACTGCCCCGACTCCGCAGGGTGCTCAATTCGGGAACGGTCAGTTTCAGGGTGGGGGACAGTTCCCGGGTGGCGGATCGTTTCCCCCGGGATTCGGGGACGGTCAGGGCGGCGGCTTCGTGGGCGGAGGGTTCCGAGGTGCCTCGGTCCTCGAAGGCACGATCGTTGCCGTGACAAGCGACAGCCTGACCCTGCGGATCGGGAACGCCGTGGACGGTGGCCAAGGAATCGAGATCGTGATCCCGCTCTCCCCGGCAACGGCCGTTCACACTCAGGCGAGCGCGTCGAGCGGTGACCTTGCCAGCGGCCAGATGGTGCTTGTCCAGCTCGGGACCCCCGAGGCCGACTCCGCCCCTGCGCCGGCCGCTAGCGGCGCCCCCGGCCAGGTCCAAGCCGCGGCCTCGGATATCACGATCGTCACGCCCTGACCATCGGGGGCACCCTCGCCTACCGCAACGGGGTGGAGGTCCGGAGCCGTCCGCCCTCCCGCATGGCCAGCCGTCGCGCGCCGGGCAACCTTGCATCGTGATGCTATGATGCGGTGATGGCAAAGGTGCGCACGACGCTGACGATCGATCCCGAGGTGCTTCGTGCCGTGAAGGTCCGGGCGGCCCGCCTCGGCCAGGGTGATAGCGAGGTCATCGAGCAGGCGCTCCGCCGGGACCTCGGGCTCGAGCTGCTCGACCGGCTGTGGGCGGCCAACGACCTCGATGAGTCGGACGCCCTTGCCCTCGCGGTCGAGGCACAGCACCGCACCCGCGGCTGACCGGCCCCAGCCGACGTGCGGGCGATCCTCGACGTCAACGTCCTTATCGCGGCGATTCTGTCGCGGCGCGGGAGCCCGGCCCGGCTCCTCGCTGCATGGCAGGCAGGCGCCTTTGAGCTCATCGTGTCGCCCTTGCTGCTGGCGGAGCTGACGCGCGCCCTGGCGTATCCGAAACTGGTTCGCCTCATCCCCGCCGCCGAAGGGGCCGCGTTCGTGAACTGGATCGCCGGCGCCGCGGTCCTGGCCGCGGATCCCGGGAGTGCGCCATCCATCGGCTCGATGGACCCGAACGACGACTACCTCCTTGCGCTGGCCGCAGCCGAACGCGCCGTCCTCGTTTCGGGTGATCGTCACCTGACGGTCCTCGCGGACCGGCTGCCCATCCAGACCCCGGCCGAGTTCCTCGCCGGGTTGGACGGGCCCACGACCCGATGAAGTAGTTTCGGCGGGACCAGACTCGCGACCGAGCCAGCGACTCACATCCATGAGTGCCACGAACGCCGTGGCGCGAGAGGTCAGTCCCTGTCTTCGAGCGTACGAGTCAGCGTGACTACTCCGGCGCCCGCCCGTCGGGGTGCGCGACGGTGACGACCTCCAGGCCTTCGATGCCGATGAAGTCGTCTGGGTTGCAGGTGTACAGCGGCAGGGCATTGGCGATCGCGATCGCGGCGATCATCGCGTCGTAGGCTCGGGCCGACGTCTTGCGGCCGGCCCGCCGCATCGAGGCGGCGACCTGTCCGAAGGCGCGGGCCGCATCGGCGTCAAACGGCAGAGGCTCGAAATCCGCCTCGGCCTGCTGGAGATGAGCGAGTCGGCTCGCACGTTCGGTCTCGGTCGTGGCGACGAGCGGACCGACCGACAGCTCTGCGAGGGTGATCGCAGAGATCAGCGGGGCTTCGGGCAAGGCACCGGGATCACGAAGGCGAGGCAGCAGGATCACCGTGCTGGTGTCGAGCAGGCCGGTGGGATGCGGGGTCACGGGCGCGGATCGATGAGGGCGTCGAGCTCAGCGCGCAGCCGGCCGGCATCAAGATTCGGGAGGCGGCGCCACCGACGAAGGAGGACGGCGGCCGACAAAGGTGTCGATCGATACGGTCGAAGTTCCGCCACCGGCCGACCATCACGGGTCACCGTCAGGCGCTCTCCGGCCGCCACGCGGTCCACGACCTCGCCGCCACGATTGCGTAGTTCCCTGATCGTCACCTCTGCCATGGGGCCCACTGTATCACGCGTGAGACGCAAGCGGAGAACCCAGGATCGGTCGCATGGAACCGGAGCCCGTCGAGGATCGAATCCTGCAGCCGGCCTGAGCGATCGATCGACTACGCCTCGGCGATCACACCGATCGAAATACGGAATCCCGCGCGGCGTTGCGACGCCGGCATCAGCGTGCCCTGACCGACAGGCAGGTCACCCGGGAACCACTTGACCCATTCCTCGTTGAACATGTCGAACTCACTCGGGTCGCGCAGTGACCAGTTCGCCCAGACCACCTTCTCGAGCGAGCTCCCCGTGGCCTCGAGCTTCGCCTTCAGGTTCTTCAGGCACTGGCGCGCCTGGTCCTTGACCAAACCGTTGACGACGTGGCCAGACTCGGGATCAATCGGACCTACGGACGAGACGTAGACCATGCCCCCGGCCACGACCGCCCGGCCCTGACCAACGACGATGTTGGATTCGTCGGGTGCATCTGCGGCCATGCCAATCATCAACCGGGCCTTTCCACGAGGGCCCGGTTTCGACGGGTCCTCGGGTGGAATGCCGAAATCCCCGGGCGGCAGGTTGAGCCCGGCCGCCTTGAACACGTTCATGAATGTGGGCCGGATGCCCGTCGGCTTGAGCTCGCCCACGACCTTGCCGTCCACGACGTCGGTCTGCTCGTACTCGAAGATGTCCTGGGTGAGGATCTCGTCCTCGTCGATGCCGTAGACCTCGGTGATGTTGACGATCTTGCGAGAACCGTCCTTGAGCCGTGCCGTATGGACGATCACGTCGATTGCAGACGAGATCTGTTCGCGGATCGCCCGTAGCGGCATCTCGTAGCCGGACATGAGGATCATGGTCTCGAGACGGCGAAGCATGTCATTCGTGGTGTTCGCGTGACCGGTGGACAGGGATCCGTCCTGCCCGGTCATCATGGCCTGGATCATGTCGAGGGCTTCGGCCGATCGACACTCGCCGACGATGATCCGGTCGGGCCGCATGTGCAGGGCATTGCGCAGGAGATCTCGGATCGTGATCTCGCCGACGCCCTCGGCGTTGGGCGGCCGTGCCTCCAGCGTGACGACGTGCTCCTGGCGGAGCTGGAGCTCGGCCGCGTCTTCGACGGTCACGATCCGCTCATCCTCGGGAATGAACGATGACAGGACGTTGAGGAAGGTCGTCTTGCCCGAGCCCGTTCCCCCCGACACGAAGATGTTGAGCCTGGCCAGGACGCAGAACCGCAGGAACTCGAACATCTCCTCCGACGCCGTACCGAATCCGATCAGGTCGCGGACCGTGAAGGGTGTCGAGGAGAACTTACGGATGGTGATGACGGGCCCGATCAGGGACAGCGGCGCGATGATGGCGTTCACGCGCGAACCATCCGGCAGGCGCGCATCAACCCGCGGGCTCATCTCATCGATGCGCCGACCCAGCGGGGCGATGATCCGCTCGATGATCCGCCGGACGTGATCGTCGTTCAGGAACTCGACATCGACGCGCTCGATCTTCCCCTTCCGCTCGATGTAGACCTGTTTCGGGCCATTGACCATGACCTCGGTGATCGTTGGATCAAGCAGGAGTGGCTCGATCGGCCCAAGGCCCACGACCTCATGGACCATCTCATCGACCAGCAAACTCCGCTCGTCCCGCGTCACGGAGAACGAGTGCCTGAGGATGATCCCGTCGATCATCCCGGCGATCCTGTTGCGGACGTCACCGCCATCGGAGATGTCGAGGAGCGTCTCGAAAGCGCCGATGACTTCCTTCTGGACAAGGCTGCGGATCTCGGCCAGCATCGCCGCGCGCGTTGGGCTCAGTGGCGTCTTCGGACGAACGGGCTGCTCTGGCGGGATCTCGGCCACGGCACGGTCGCCTGGGCGTTGGGCCTTTACGACTCGTTCGTGGAGCGACATCCGTGGACCTCCCCCGGCCTGCGTCGCGAGCGCAGATTGATCTTCACGTGCCCGTGGCAGCAAGGAGAGACACCATGCGCCTCGCCGGCTGCCGTGAAGCAGAGAATACCCCGCCTTGCTAACCGACAAGCGGGTCAGTGGATGAGCGCTTGCGATCGGGTCAGTCCGACTGGCCCGACATCCTGTGACTAGGTGCTCGTGACTGATAAGCGTCTGAAGCATATAGTGGCGTCCACCCAGTAGCCGTCGTGGGCATCTGGTGGTCGACATCCGACGGCCGCGGCGCAAGGAGGTTGACATGACGGCGAGCCTGCCCCAGGTCTCCCACGAGCACCACGATCGGCTGATGCACCACGTCGACACCATGCCCCTGGTCGGCGACCAGCTCGGTGTCGCTTCTGTTGCCGAACTTCGGCCGCGTGTCGACGACGTGGCTGCGTTCCTCAACGGGCTGCTCCTGCCGCACATGGAGGCGGCCGAGCGCGCCCTCTACCCGGAGCTGGAGCGGATGTTCCAGAACCGTCACTCGATGACACCGATGCGGCGCGAGCACGACGAGATTCGCAAGCTGGTCGCCGAGCTGGTCCGCCTGCAACAGCGGCTGGACGCCGGGCCCCTCCACACGGGCGAGACCGTCGCCCTGCGCCGGGTCATCTTCCGCCTCTACGCGATGCTCAAGGTGCACCTCGCCGAGGAGGAGCTGTACCTCGGGATCATCGAGCATGGTGTGTCTGCGGAGAGCGCCGGAAAGCTCGCGGCGGCGCTGGACCACAGCGGAGTCACTGCGTTCACTGTGAGCTGACCAGATTGGTTAACCGCATCGGTCCACAGGCGAGGATGGTTGAAGGGGACGGCCTCGCGTCCGACCGTGATGACGCCGGCGTCCCGGTCCATCGCGGCTGGGCTCCGGTCGCCGGGCGTCACCGCTGGATGGAGCCGTTCGTGCTTGTCCTCCTGGCTGGCGGCGGCGCCCACGGCTATGCCATCACCGCCCAGCTCGAGGACATGGGGATCACCAGCGGCGTGGTGGACATCGGCCAGGTCTATCGGACCCTGCGTGATCTCGAGGAATCCGGTCAGGTCAGCTCGTCATGGTCGGCCGAGCCGGTCGGTCCGCAGCGTCGTGACTATGAGCTGACCGATGCCGGATACGCCGCGATCGATGCCTGGGCGGCGGTCATGAAGGAGCGGGCCAGGCTGATCGGCGAGTTCAACGCCAGGTACCTCGAGGCGGTCGCGGCGCCGCGGAAGCCAGCCTGAGCGGGGCCGGCTCAGAGCGGCCAGGCGCCGGCGTGATCGATTCCCTGCGCCAGGGCGTTCTTCTCCTCGACCGAGAGGTTCCGCTCCAGGACGCCGAGATAGAGCTCCTCCTCGGCGAGGTGGACCTTCAGGATCGCGTAGAGCCGATACAGGACCCGCCGAAGGCCGATCTGGTCCGTCTCGCTCAGGCGATCGTCGGCCACCAGCTCGCCGTACTCACACAGGGCCTCGAACAATCCGCGCAGTTGCTCGTGCTCCCGCCGCATCGGCGCCATCGAGTGGCGCCGGTCCATGACCTGCTCGAGGCGGCCGTACAGGGTCCCCTCGATTGCCGCCATGTGCGGCACGAGCCGACCGATGATGAAGCTGCACTCTGCCTGGAAGGATGCCGAGAACGCGTCCGGAGTCACCCGGCCAATCATCTCGGCCAGCTCGGGGAGCCGATCAACATGCGCCCCGATCTGCTCGTGGCGATCGTGAGTCGTGTCAGGTAGTGAGCGCATTGAACCTGGACCGTCTCGCATGGGACGCTGCGGATCGTCCGCACGTTCCCCGAGTCTGCTGACGATCGAACGTCGGCCGGAAGGGCCGATCAGCCCGTTCTCGGGAATGTTCCGGGATCGACGGCGCCGGTCAGCCCCCGACAAGACCCCTCCGAGCGCTCGTCCCGAGGTGCTCCCGCAGTTCCGCGACCAGCTGGGGCTCGGTCAGGCGGCCTGCTCGCCGCACGCTGATCGTTCGGGTTCGGCCGCTCTTTGCGTCGATGTCGCGTAGACACGTTGCGAGTCTCTCGTGAACGGTGCCGTGGCCCATGATCACGATGTCATCGTCCGCGGCGAGCCGTTCGGCCACCTCCTGGACGAACCGAACCAGATACTCCTGCCGACGCGATTCCCCGGTCGTCAGCGGAGTGCTGCCTCCGCCGCCGCGCAGTGGCGGACCATGGCGCACGTGCCTCGTGGACTTTCGATGAGCCGGCACGTCTGACTCGAGTCGGACCACGGACGATGCATCCTCGGCCCAGCGGACGACGATCGCCTCGCGGGCGTCGATCCAGGCGAGTGCGCCGCGCTGATCGGGAGCGGCGGGGTCGACCGGCGGACGCGCCCCGGTCGGCGCCGTCACGATCGCGCCCAGGCCGGTCGGGTGTCGCTCTCCGCGGCGAGGTCGGCGTAGCGGACGTCAGTTGCTCGCTCCCACGCCGCCCGATCCACCCGCACGCTGGTCCGGTGGCTGCCGGCGTTGAAGCTGATGTCGCGATCCTCGCGGATGGCGTAATCGGCGACCATCGGCACGTTGAACAAGGCGCCCACGGCCGGGATGGCGCCGACCTCGCAATCCGGGGCCAGCGCGGCCAGGTCCGCCTCGGTCAGCAGCCGGACGTCGCTTGCGAGGAGCGCGTGCCGTGCCTTGATGAGATCGACATGATCGGTGGCATCAATGATGAGCAGGAAGGTGCGGTCGTCGTCGGTCCTGACGCCGACGACCTTGGCGAAGGTCCTGGGGTCCACGCCTTCGGCATTCGCCGCGGCGCGCGCCGTGACCGTCCGAGCGTGTTCGTGGACCTCGTGCTCGATCGCGTGTTCGGCGAGCCATGTCATCAACAGGGGGAGTGGTCCCGTCGGGGTGGTCGTCGGATTCGCAAGCATCGCCGTCCTCCCTTGTGCTGTGACACGAGGTTGGCGTTTCGCGCCTACGTGCGCATCGGCCGTTCGGTGCCCAGCCGGGTGCCGAACGTCCCGAAGGGCTGCGCAGGCGCAGAGAACCAGCGCTCCCGCCGCCCCGGCGGCCGCCATCGCGGCTCCCGACGATGCTGCCCCGACCGAGTCAGGGCAGCCCTGAGGCGATCCGTGAGAGGAACAGCGTGATCGTGTGCCGGTCGGTCCAGCGAGCCCCGCTACAATCGGCAAGGCACGAGGCGATTGCTGCTGCGTGCCGGAATCGCTCGCCCTCCCGGACGCAATTCCCCAACGCTGGCGAGCACATCGACAACGGAGACGTACCGTGATCGAACAGCCGCGCTCCGGCACCGACACCGACGATGACAGCGCAATCGTCGACGGAGATGCGGCGACCCATCTCGAAGCCCTCGGTTTCGGTTCGGTCGCGCTGCCGCCACAGACGGCGCGAGCGGAAGGGCTTCCCATCGAACTCGTCGGTCAACATCTCCGACTCTCCGGAACCGTGAACATCGGCTACCACAGTCGGCTGTCTGACTTCGTGAACAACCACGACGGGCTCATGCAGCTCCGCGATGTCATCGTCCTGCGGCGCAACGGCGACCCGACGAAGGTGACCTCGCCCAACATCTGGGTGAACCCCGACGAAGTGACGCTCATCGGAGCGATGACCGATGTCGACGAGCGTGAGCCGATGGGGCTCGAGTTCGAGGAGAAACGAGCTTTCCATCTCATCGTGGTGACGCCCGGCCACACGCTCACAGGGGAGGTTCATCTGAACCCCGAAGCGGTCGTGTCGGCCTTCATCGAATCGCGTGATCCCGCGTGGATTCCCATGTCCGATGTGCGGACGAGATCGCTGGCGGACCGTAGGGTCATCTCTCGCTACGGCTTCGCCCTGCTCAGCCGTCGCCACATCGTCGCAGCCACCGAACTGGATCCGGCGATGATCCGAGGGCGCGCCGTCCTCTGAGCACGGCACCCGGGCGCCACTGCGAACAGCCAGAGGCAATCGTCAGCGTCCCGGCATTTGACGGCGCACCGACAATTGGAGGCCAGGGTTTCATCCAGCCTGCCGCGGACTACTGGCGCGGCAAGGAGAACAGATGCAGGAGTCAGGTCCGTTCCCGTCCAGCGTCCTGCGGCCTCCATCGCCGTCGGCGAGCTGTACCTGCGAGCACTGGGTCCACTGCGACCACGAGTGCCACGGCCGCAACTGCGACCCGTCCGAGAACACGTGTGACGTGGCGTTCCTGCCCGACGAGGGTGGCCTGACTCGCTGGGGCTGTCCGGATTGCACGCCCGGCGAGCGGATGCCGCACTACCTCGGCTGCGAATTGATCGGCTGGAACGTGGTACTTCAGCGACCCGTGGAGATCGTGCGCTAGTCACGCGGCCCGGAACCCGACGCGATCTCAGCGCGGCGGCCGCTCCCTGCGAACCTGCACTGCCTGACCGCGGATCCTGGCGCGTCGAAGCGCATCCGCGACGTTATCCACGACACTGGCCTGGACATCGACGAGCGCGAAGTCGTCGAAGATCTGGATCGCCCCAACCACCGAGCCGGGCACGCCTGCCTCGTTCGCGATAGCGCCGACGAGGTCCCCCGGGCGCAGACTGGCCCGACGGCCGCCGCTCACCCAGAGCTGTACCCAGCCCCCGTCGGGAACCGAGGGGTGGGGCGCGCCGGGGGCGCGAGGCCCACGAGGGATGGGACCGCGTCCGACCGGGCCGCCGCCTGGCCCGCCGCCTGGCCCGCCGCGCCCCACGAATCCGGCCCCTGCCCCGGGCCCGCCGCCTGGGCGAGGCCGTCCGCCGGGTCCACCCCGTGCTCCCGGACCGGCGCGACCCGGCGGCGACGGCTCGTGCAGGAACGCCGGGGCGAGTTCCACCTCGTCGGCGCCCGTACCCGGCGCGCCCTCGATGAGCGACACCGCGGCGAGGGCGATATCCACGAGATCGAATTCCTCGGTCAGGGGCTCGACCACGCCCCGGAGCCGATCGTGGTCCCCGGCGAGTAGCGCCTCGCGGAGATTGCCGCGCAGGATCTCGACCCGGCGCTCACGCAGGTCGGCGACCGTCGGCAGACGCTCGATCAGCAGCTTCGTGCGCGTTGCCGCCTCGATGTTGCGCAGGAGTCGATGCTCTCGTGGTTCCACGAGCGTGATGGCCACGCCGCCACGGCCCGCCCGCCCGGTCCGACCGATGCGGTGGACGTACTGATCGGGGTCCGACGGCACGTCGTAGTTCACGACATGGCTCACGTGCTCGATATCCAGCCCGCGAGCGGCCACATCCGTGGCCACGAGCACATCCAGTGAACCGTCACGGAAGCGGCCCATCATCCGGTCACGGGACTCCTGGATCAGGCCGCCGTGCAGGGCCCCGGCGTCGTGGCCGCGGCCACTCAGCGCCTCGGCCAGATCGTCCACTTCGCCGCGGGTCCGGGCGAAGACCAGGGCGGAGGTCGGGTCTTCGACATCGAGGATCCGGCACAGCGCCGCGAGCTTGTCCGGCCGGCGCACGACGTAGGCGGTTTGTCGAACCTGGGAGACGCCGGCACGCGTTCCGCGCTCTGCGTGGACGCTGACCCGCGCGGGCTCGCGCAGGTGACGCCTGGCGATCTTCGCGATCGTCGCCGAGATAGTCGCGGAGAAGAGGGCGGTCTGTCGGGCGACCGGCGTCGCCGCGAGGATCGCGTCCAGGTCCTCGGCGAAGCCCATATCCAGCATCTCGTCCGCCTCGTCGAGGACGACAACACGAACCGCGTCCAGGTTGAGGCTGCCGCGCTTCAGGTGATCTACCGCGCGGCCGGGCGTGGCCACGACGATGTCCACACCCCGGCTCAGGCCGCGCAGTTGCTGATGGATCGGCTGGCCGCCGTAGATCGGTACCACCCGCGCACCGAGCGCCTTGCCGTAGGTCTGGAACGCCTCGGCGACCTGCATGGCGAGTTCGCGGGTCGGCACCACGATGAGCGCGGACGCCGGCCCTCCCGCAACCCGACCGGCTTCCAGATGCGCCAGGACCGGCAGCGCGAACGCCGCGGTCTTGCCCGTGCCGGTTGGCGCCTGTGCCAGGAGGTCCCGCCCGGCCATGAGCAACGGGATCGCCTCACGCTGGATCGGCGTGGGCTCCTCGTAGCCGAGGTCGGCGAGCGTCGTCAGGAGCGGTTCGCCCACGCCAAGATCCGCGAAGCTGGTCGACTCCGGGGCGGCGTCCTGGGCGATCGGCGGCTTGTCGGCCATGCCGGACAGTGTGACGGGTTGACCCGTGAGGAGCCTCCCGCCCTATTCGACGGTTTGGCTCGCCAACGGGTTGCTGGAGGGACGAGGCCGATTGAACCTCCGTGGACGGTCCGCGATCGTTGAACGTCGGTCATGGACATGACGCCGTTTCGCGCTCGACCCAGGCGACCCAGGCCTAGGAGCCCCGCCTTGCCCCGATCAGGTACCACGTCTGGATGATGCCCTTGCCCTTGATTTCGACCGGGCCACGGGGCTCGCACACGAAGTCGTCCTTCAGCAGTTCGTAGGTCGCCTCGCCGATCTGGATCTGGCCGGCCGCGCCGTGTGATTCCATCCGGCTGGCGGTGTTGACGGCGTCGCCCCACAGGTCGTAGATGAACTTGCGGCGCCCGATCACACCGGCCACGACCGGTCCGGAGTTGATCCCGATCCGCAGCTCCAGGGCGCGCCCGTCATCGCGCGAGTGGTTTGCGACTACGTCACGCATCTCGAGGGCCATCTCGGCCAGGATCCGAGCATGGTCCGGCCGACGCCGCGGCACCCCCGACGCGACCATGTAGGCATCGCCGATCGTCTTGATCTTCTCGAGGTCATACCGATCGACCAGCTCGTCGAAGTCGGTGAACAGCCGGTCGAGCAGGCCGACGACTTCCGATGGCGACATGCGTGCGGACAGCGGCGTGAAATCGACGACATCGGCGAACAGGATGCTGGCGTCGTCGAATTGCTCAGCAATCTGGCGCGAGTCCGCCTTCAGGAGCTCCGCGATCTCGGCGGGCAGGATGTTGAGCAGAAGCCCGTCCGCCTTCTGCTGGGCGTCCTCGCGCTGGCGGGCGAATACGGCCAGCAGGACGAATGCGATCAGCGAGACCGCCCCGATATTCATTGCCAGGAAGGCAAGGAGCAACGTTTCCGGGAGCGTTGCGGCGACCGGACGAATGAGCGCAGCCAGGGGTGTCGTGGCCGCCAGGGCAACTGCGAAGGCCAGGAACCATCGCCAGGCTCGTCGTGGACTGTCAAACGTGACGGCGCCCAGCGCCGCGAGGAGTGACCACAGGATCGCGCCACCCGAGGCGGCCAGGCCCCCGAGGGAGAGCGTCAGCAGGAACGGAATGCCGAGGATCAGGAGCAGTTGGGCCCGGCGCAGCAGCGCGTAGCTCCCGGTGAGTCCGAAGGCTCCGAGGCTCGCCAGCGATCCGCCGAGGTAGGCCCACGGCAGCAGGGCCGCGACCCTCTCCCCGGCGACCCAGTACAACGCGCCCCAGATGGCCGCTGCCGGGAGGACCATCAGCGCCACTGTGACGAGCAGAGCCTTGCGCAGCCTGAGCTCGACGGAATCGCCCGCAACCGCGCCGATGCCGGACACGAATCTGATCATCCGAAGCCCGAAACTGCGCATCGCCGGCAAGCCTAGCAGTCGGGCAGGGCTGCAGCCCGATGCGGGGCGTCCGGCGCCTGGCCGTCCGGAACCGGACAGCTAGGGGGAAGCGACTGGGGGCTCACCCTGCTCGCGGTAGACGGCCGAGGCAAGCCCGCAATAGCGGGTCTGGCGCACCTCGACGAGAGGCGGCGCGCCGGGCTCCTCGAGCGGAACGTCAAACGCGGCGTAGGGGAGATAAGCGTCACCCGCGGGCGAGCCGTCGACCAACGGGTTCAGGACAACCTCCACGTGCCACTCCCCGGGAGGGTAATCGCAGCGTTCGTTGCCCCGGACCAGGCTCGCGGCGAGGATGATCGGCCGGTTCGCCAGGAGGATCGGATGCCCGGCCGCATCGGACCCGAGTTGCGCTGCAAGAATCTCCCCAAGCTCGGGTGACCCCCAGCACGGGCTGCTCAACCCGGCGTCGTCGGGAGCCGAATAGGGGCCCACAACGCACAAGCGAGCCGGCACGGCAAGGGCGACGTCGCGATCGGCCTCGAGGCGAACGGACAGCCGGAGCTCGCTCACGATCCGAACGCGCACCCGCCGGATGCCCTCATCGATGCCGAAGTCCGCGATCGCGTGCGTGGCGACGAGCGAGGAGGCGTCGACGGCTGCCGAGACATGGACGCCGGCAACAAGTGCGCCGGCCGCCTCGAGGCGTTGCTCCGGAGACCTGGGTCGCGTGCCGGCCCACAGCCCCAGAGCAAGGCCGGCAACGAGGACAACGAGGAGAGCGACGAGAAGCAGCCGGACGCGAGGTCCGCGGGGCGAACCCTGTTCCGCTGCGCTCGTCGTGCTCCACGCTCCTCTCGATCCCTGAGATCGAGAGGCTACACCGCGTTGAACGTCTCCACCACCGGGACCGAGGCGCCGCCCCACAGGGACGCGATCCCACCGAGTTGGCTCAGGGCGCTTCCTGCGCGATCAGGGCGAGCGAATCCGCCAGATCCGCGACCGCCGCACCGAACGGTGTGACCGCCCCGTCGAGAAGCCCGTCCACCGCCGGTTCGGCATCCCAGACCCGCTCGTCCTCCGGCAGGTAGTGCCGGCTCGCGAAAGCCGCGTCGGCACCCGCGGCCGCCCCGTCGAGGTAGCCCTCGACCCGCTTGACATCGCTCGGACCGCGGACACGGTTGACCACGAGATGGACCGTGGGGATCCCGAGGTCCGCCGCCAGCTCCGCAATGCGGACTGCGACCGACACGCCGTTGAATGATGGATCAGTCACGACCAGCGCCTGCCCGAATCCACGAGCGAGCGCCCGCCCGAAGTGCTCGAGGCCGGCCTGCGTATCCATGACGATGAGCTCATCGGGTCGCAATGCGACCGCCGCCATGGCCCCGGCCAGCAGGGTGTTCTCGGGGCACAGGCAACCGGCTGCGGCCTGGTGGAGCGAACCCATGACCAGCAACCGGACGTCGTCCGGCGCCCGGACGGAGAAGCGCTCGACGGCGTCACCCGCCTGCGGGTTCAGGCGCAGGAGCATGCCCCAGCCAGAGCCCGGTCGCGCCCCTGTCTTCTCCTCGACGTAGTCGGCGTTGTCGATCAGCGGCACGATGGAGTTCGCCTCCGCCGGGGGCATCCCGAGCGCCACGGCGAGGTTCATCTGAGCGTCGGCGTCGACGGCCAGGACCGTCTGCCCGCGTCGGGCGAAGGTGCGGGCGAGGAGCGCGGCCAGGGTCGTCTTGCCGACGCCGCCCTTGCCCGTGACGACGATGCGCGACCGGTCGCCGGAGTCCCGCGCGTTGGCCCCAATGTCCTCCCGTGACTGGGTGCTGGGCTCGGACAAGCTCAATTCGTGTCTCCTGGCTGATCCATTAGCAAACCGGCTCTTCATGGCGCACGAAGTCTCGCGTTACCGTCAAGGGCCGTCTGACCCATTTTCGGAACACCGCCTCGGTGAGGCGGGAGGTCCGGCCTGCGTCCCCACGGGCCGACTGACCCTTGACGATGACTGCGTCGGGCTCCCAGCATCCTGATCAAGGCGTTGTCGCGTGCTCGTGACGTCGCGCGGCTTCTCCGATGGATCGACATGACCGAGAGAGGTGAGACGGTGAACGACACCGTGGCCGCGCAGGTTCGGACGGACCCCGCCAGCCTGGAGATGCGCGAGCGAGCCAAGGCCGAGGGGATCACCACGATCTGGGACCGCTACGAGGCGCTGGGCACACAGTGCAAGGTGGGCGAACTCGGCATCTGCTGCACCGTCTGCCACCTCGGCCCGTGCAACCTGGGGCTGCCCGGCAGCAAGCGACCCAAGGTCGGCGTATGCGGCGCGACGATCGACACCGTGGCCGCCCGCCGGCTGGCCCGTGACATGGCCGCCGGATCCGCCGCCCACTCCGATCACGGACGATCGGTGGCCCACCTCCTGCTCCAGGCGGCGCGGGGCGAGGCACCGGGGTTCGGCGTGAAGGACGAGACCAAGCTGCGCACGCTGGCCGTGGAGCTCGGCGTGGTGCAGGAGGGCCGAACCGTCAACCAGATCGCCGAGGGCGTCGCGGAGGCGTGCCTCGCCCAGTTTGGCCAGCAGGAGGCCGACCTCGCGTTCGTCGCTCGAGCGCCGGCGCGGCAGCGGGAGATGTGGCGCACGCTCGACGTCACGCCCCGAGGCGTGGATCGAGAGATCGTGGACGTGATGCACCGCACCAACATGGGTGTGGACACGGACTACCGGAGCCTCGTCCTGTCCGGCATCCGGAGCGCCCTGGCCGACGGCTGGGGCGGCTCGATGGTCGCGACGGACCTCCAGGACGTCCTGTTCGGCACGCCCGAGCCCATCCGGGCGCGGATGAACCTGGGTGTCCTGCAGCCCGACCAGGTGAACATCCTCGTGCACGGCCACGAGCCCATGCTTGCCGAAGGGATCGTGGATGCCGCAGCCGATCCGACCCTTCTCGCCCAGGCCCAAGAGGCGGGTGCGAGCGGGATCAACGTGGCCGGCATCTGCTGCACCGCCAACGAAGTGCTCATGCGGCGCGGGATCCCGGTCGCCGGCAACTTCCTCCAGCAGGAGCTGGCCATCATCACCGGGGCCGTCGACGCGATGCTCGTGGACGTCCAGTGCGTCATGCCCGGCCTGTCCGAGGTCGCCGCGTGCTTCCACACCGAGATCATCTCGACCTCGAAGAAGGCCAGGTTCCCCGGCACGACGTCCGTGGAGTTCAGTGAAGACCGTGCGGCCGAGGCTGCACGTGAGATCGTCGGCCGGGCGGTCACCAACTTCACCCGCCGCGACAGGGCGCGGGTGGCGATCCCGAACGAAGAAATGGATGTGGTGGCGGGTTTCACCACCGAGTCGATCACGCACATGCTCGGCGGCACCTATCGCGGCGGCTTCCGCCCGCTCAACGACGGGATCATCTCCGGGCGTATCCGCGGCGTCGTCGGCGTCGTCGGTTGCGACAGCCCAAAGCAGCTCCAGGACCAGGGTCACCTGGGGCTTGTCTATGAGCTCCTGAAGCGGGATGTCCTGGTGGCCCAGACGGGCTGCTCGGCCATCGCCTGCGGCAAGGCCGGTCTGCTCCGGCCCGAGGCGGCGCTCGAGTTCGCCGGCCCGGGCCTGCGCGAGATCTGCGAGGCCGTCGGGATCCCGCCGGTGCTCCACATGGGCTCGTGCGTGGACAACAGCCGGATCCTCACCGTGTGCATCGAGATGGTGCGCGAGGGCGGGGTCGGGCGGGACTTCTCCGAGCTGCCGGTTGCCGCGGCCGCACCCGGCTGGTGGTCGGAGAAGGCAATCACGATCGGGTTCTACGCCGTCGCGTCCGGGATCCTCACGGTGCTCGGATCGCCGCTCAACATCCTCGGCAGCGAGGCCGTCACCAAGTACGTGACGGAGGACCTCGAGGAGCTCGTGGGCGGCAAGTTCGCGTTTGAGGAGGATCCCGCCCGGGCCGCTGATCTCATCGTCGCCCACCTCGATCGGAAGCGCGAGGCGCTGAAGCTGCGGCCGATGCTCCACGACACGCAACCGGCCGTTGCCCAGGCCACGGCCTGACACCAGGCCAACCCGCGGAAAGGGTCAGCACCAATGTCACGGATCATTGCCAGCGCAGCCATCCGGGGAGCACACGCGTACGTCGAGGAGGCCGAGGCCCGGCTGACGGAGACCCTCGAGTCGAAGGGCGGCGGAGCGCGCCTCGAGTTCCCGAACACGGCCTTCCATCTGCCGTTGATCCTCGCGCTCACCGGCCTCGAGGTGAATACGGTCGAGGAGGCGCAGAAGCCCCTCCAGATCGCGCGCGACTTCCTGTCGCCCGTCCCGACCGACGCGATGTGGCTGCCCTACCTGGGCGACACGCTCGATGCCGGGATCGCGACCCTCATCTCCCAGGAGATCATCGAGGCGCTGCGTTACGTCAACGGCACGCAGTCCAACGGGATCTACCTCGGGTTCACCGACGACGCGATCCTGCGCACCCAGGGCATCAAGCTCGTCGATGGCCGCATGCCCGGATTCGCGGCCTGCGTGGGCGCGATGCCGACCAACGAGGGGGCCGTCCGCCTTGCGCGCGAGCTGCAGGAGCGCAACATCCTCGTCTTCCTGTCCAGCAACACGGACGGCCGGAGCATGGCCGACCAGCTGGCCGAGGAAGGCGTGGAGATGAGCTGGGACACGTACCTCGTGCCCTACGGCCGCGAGACGAGCACGACGGTGCACGCCCTCAACTTCGCGGCCCGGGCGGCGATGACCTTCGGCGGGCTGGCCCCCGGCAACCTCGCGAAGGCCCGCCAGATCCTGCTTTACAACAAGGAGCGTGTGTTCGCGTTCGTGCTCGCCCTGGGCGAGGTGAACGACGAGAAATACGCCACGGCCGCCGGCGCGATCAACTTCGGCTTCCCGGTCATCGCGGATACCGACATCCCGCAGATCCTGCCCAGCGGGATCTGCACCTACGAGCACGTCGTCAGCAACGTGGCCCACGATCGCCTCGTGGCGCAGGCGGTCGAGGTGCGCGGTCTGAAGCAGAAGATCACCAAGATCCCGATCCCCGTTTCATACAGCGCCGCGTTCGAGGGTGAGCGCGTCCGCCAGGAGCGGCTGCGGGTCGAGTTCGGGCGCAAGCTCGCGCCGGCCTTCGAATTCCTGCGCGGCCGGGAGCTGAACGAGGTCGAGGACGGCAAGATCGAGGTGATCGGGCCAGACATGGACAGTGCCCCGATGGGCGGCGTGATGCCGCTGGGCATCCTCATCGAGGTCGCCGGCCGCAAGCTCCAGAAGGAGTTCGAGCCGATCCTCGAGCGCCAGGTCCATCGATTCGTCAACGGCGCGATGGGCGTGATGCATATCGGGCAACGGGACATGCCCTGGCTCCGGGTCAGCCAGGAGGCGTTCGACGCCGGTTTCCGCCTGCGGGATCTCGGGGTCATCCTCCACGCCAAGTACCTCGAGGAGTACCCGGCGCTGGTCGACAAGGTCGCCGTGACGATCTACTCGGAGGCGGACCAGGTCAACCGGATCATCGACGAGGCGAAGGTCGTCTGGGACGAGCGCGATGCTCGCGTGGCCGGCATGACCGACGAGACGGTCGAGGTCTTCTACTCCTGCACCCTGTGCCAGTCCTACGCGCCCAACCACGTCTGCGTCATCTCCCCGCAACGCCTGGGGCTGTGCGGCGCCTACAACTGGCTGGACGGGAAGGTCAGCAACGAGATCAACCCGACCGGGCCCAACCAGCCGATCGAGAAGGGCCGATGCCTCGATCCCGTGTACGGCAAGTACGAGGGCATCAACAAGTTCGTCCACCTCACGTCGAACAAGACCGTCGAGGAGGTCAGCCTGTACTCGATGATCGAGTCGCCGATGACCTCGTGCGGCTGCTTTGAATGCATCCTGGGTATCGCACCCGAGGTGAACGGCGCGGTCGTGGTCACCCGCGAGTACAGCGGGATGACGCCGCTGGGCATGACCTTCAGCACCCTGGCCGG
This sequence comes from uncultured Chloroflexia bacterium, assembly GCA_963697415.1. GTDB lineage: Bacteria > Chloroflexota > Limnocylindria > Limnocylindrales > CSP1-4 > UBA5189. Next base: position 616,378 of record CAVONW010000003.1, on the reverse strand, counting down.
CCTGGTCGGCGGCGGGATCCAGACGCCGGGCTTCCTGGGCGTCGGCCGCCTCTACCTGGCCAGCCCCAAGTTCATTCCCGCCGATGGGGGCCTGTTCCGGCTCGTGTGGATGCCGAGCGAGCTCAAGGAGACGCTCAGGGAGCGGCTGGTTGCCCGTGCCATCGAGCTCGGCGACGAGGGCTTCGTCGACAAGATCGCCGATGAAACGGTGGCCACGACCGTCGATGAGCTGCAGGCGTTCCTTGAGCGGGTCGGGCACCCCGCCCTGGCAATGCCCGCGATGATCTAGAGGAGACCAGGCTCGATGCCGCTGACCGCGCTGGATATCTACAAGATCCTGCCGAAGACCAACTGCGGCGAATGCGGCGTCCCCACGTGCCTCGCCTTCGCCATGCAGCTGGCCACGAAGAAGGCGGCGATCGACACCTGTCCGTACGCCACCGACGACGCCAAGGCGACGCTGGCCGGGGCCGCCTCGCCCCCGATCCGGCTGGTCAGCATCGGGCCGGCCGAGAAGTGCATCGTGATGGGCAAGGAGACCGTCCTGTTCCGGCACGAGGAGACGTTCTACCACCCGACCGCGATCGCCGTCCGGATCCGGGTGGACCGTTCCGCGGATGATCTGCGGGCCGCCTTCGAGCGTGTGGCCGCCCTGCAGTTCGATCGCGTCGGGCAGACCGTCGGCATCGAGCTCGTAGCCCTCGAAGACGTCAACGGCGACGGCGACGCCTTCGCGGCAGCGGCCGAGGTCGCATCCGGGCTGGGTCTCGGGCTGGTGCTCATGAGCTCCTCGCCCGAGGTCATGGGGGCCGCGGCGTCCCGGATTGGCCAGCACCGGCCGCTCCTGTACGCCGCGACGACGGACGACTGGGAGGCGATCGCCGCGGTCGCCAAGGCAAACGCGTGCCCGCTCGCGGTTCGAGGCAAGGATCTCAACGAGCTGGCCGAGCTCACCCGCGGGATCGCCGCACTGGGCGTGACCGACCTGGTCATCGACAGCGGCGCCCGGGGTCTCACACCCACGCTCCGGGATCTGACCCAGATCCGGCGGCTCGCGCTGCGCAAGCAGTTCCGGCCGGTCGGCTACCCGGTGATGGCCTTCGTGACCGCTGCGGACCAGCTCGACCAGGTCACCGAGGCGGGGGCCTACCTGTGCAAGTACGCGGCCCTGGTCGTGACCGAGGAGCTCGAGCCGTGGCAGGCGCTCACGCTCGTCACCCTGCGCCAGAACATCTACACGGACCCGCAGGTGCCGATCCAGGTCGAGGCCGGCCTGCATACGATCGGCACCCCGGACGAGTCCTCGCCGGTCTTCGTGACCACCAACTTCTCGCTCACGTACTTCACCGTTGAGGCCGACACGGAGGCCGCCAGGACGGCCGCTTGGCTCGTCGTCGTCAACACCGAGGGCCAGTCGGTCATGACCGCCTGGGCGGCCGACAAGTTCAACGCGGAGACGATCGCCAAGGCGATCGCCGATTCGAACGTGGCCGACAAGGTCGGCCACCGACGCGCCGTGATCCCCGGCGGGATCGCCGCGTTGAGCGGCAAGCTCGAGGAACTGAGCGGCTGGGAGATCGTGGTGGGGCCGCGCGAGTCGGCCGGGATCCCGGCCTTCATCCGCACGCGCTGGCAGGAGCTGGCGTCCGCGGCCGCCGGCTGAGCAACATGGCCGTCGTCGCCGGGCCACGCGTCACCTTCGAGCCCGGTGGGCAAGTCGTCGCCGCGACGGTCGGGGAAACGCTGCTCGACGCGGCCTTCGCGGCCGGTGTCCCCCTCGACAGCGTGTGCGGGGGCCGGGGCATCTGCGAGCGCTGCCGGGTCGTCGTTGCCAATGGCGAGGTGGAGGCCGACGACGCGCGTGGCGGCCGCATCGGGGGCGACGTGCTGGCCTGCCTGACGCGAATCGTGGGCGACGTCAGCATCCAGATCCCCGAGGCGTCCCGGATCGAGGGCGAGCAGATCCTCACCGGCATGGAGCGCTGGGACCAGCTCCTGTCGACGCCCGAGGATGTCGATGTCGCCCACCTGCCCCGAGTGGTGTCGTCCGCCGCTGAGCGGTTCGCCGACGGCCCGCTGGCCTTCGCGCTGCCGCTGGACCTTCCCCCGCCGACACTCGAGGACTGCCTGAGCGACGCTGGGCGATTGGCTCGCGAGCTGCAGCGCCAGCACGGCCTTCGCGACGTAAGTGTCTCGGTCGAGGCGCTCCGGGCCGCGCCCGTCGCGCTCCGCGAGGCGGGCTGGGAGGTCAGCGCGGTGCTCGCCAGGACCACCGTCGGGCACGAGCTCATCGACATCCGGCCGGGCCGCGGTCCAACGAGGGCGTTCGGCGTGGCCGTCGACATCGGCACGACAACCGTCGTCGCCCACCTCGTCGACCTGGGCAATGGGCAGACCCTGGGCGCCGCGGCAGCCGTGAATCGCCAGGTGAGGTTCGGCGACGACGTGATCAGCCGGATCATCCACGCCGGCGAGCCCGGTGGCCTTGAGCGATTGCGGACGGCGATCGTCGGCCAGATCAACGTCCTCGTCGGCAGCCTGGCCCGCGGGCACGACATCGAACGTGACGAGATCGTGGCCGTCGCCTGTGCCGGCAACACGACGATGATCCACCTGTTCCTGGGACTGCCCCCGGCCGAGATCCGGCGCGAGCCGTACATCCCGGTTGCGACCGCGCCGCCCACCTGCCACGCGAGCCAGATCGGACTGCGCGTCCACCCCAGGGCCACGGTCGCGGTGATGCCCGGCGTGAGCGGCTGGGTCGGGGGCGACATCACGGCGGATGTGGTGGCCTGCAGCATGGACAGGACGCCGGAGCTGTCGATGCTGATCGACGTTGGGACGAACGGCGAGACCGTCATCGGCAACCGGGACTTCCTCGTCTGCTGTGCCTGCTCGGCGGGTCCGGCGTTCGAGGGCGGCGGCATCTCGGCCGGCATGCGCGCGGCCGGCGGTGCCATCCAGCGGGTGGCGGTGACCCCGGCCGGCGGCCTGAGCTACGAGACGGTCGGGTCGGTGAAGCCACGCGGGATCTGTGGCTCGGGTCTCGTCGACCTGCTGGCCGAACTGCTGCGCGCCGGGTACATGGACCGCGCGGGACGGCTCGATCCGGAGGCACCGGTGGTACGCGAGGGTCCGGCCGGGCCCGAGGTGCTCGTGGCAGCCGCTGAGACCACCGGGATCGACCGGGACATCACGCTCGGCGGCGCCGACATCGAGAACCTCCTGCGTGCCAAGGGGGCCGTCTACGCCGGGGCCGCGTTGCTCGCCCGCCGGATCGGCGTGTCGATGTCCGACATCGAGCGGATCTACGTCGCGGGCGGTTTCGGCGCCTACCTCGACATCCAGAAGGCGATGCTGATCGGCCTCCTGCCCGAGGTGCCGCTCGAGCGGGTCACGTTCATCGGCAACGGCTCGGTTGCCGGCGCGAAGATGGGCCTGCTCGCCAAGGGCACACGGCGGCGCGCCATCGAGGTCGCCCGGAAGATGACCTACCGGGAGCTGAGCGTTGACCCCGGCTTCATGGAGGAGTACGTCTCGGCGATGTTCTTCCCCCATACCGACGCGGCGCGGTTCCCGAACGCCTGCGCCACGCTCGGGTTCAGTTGAGGAGGGTTGAGGATCGTGCCCTTCGTCATCGCACTCGCCGGCAAGGGCGGCACCGGAAAGACGACCATCGCCGGGCTCGTGGTCCGGTCGCTCCGCCGTGCGGGCATGGTCCCCGTTCTGGCGGTTGACGCCGACCCGAACACGAGCCTTGACGTCGCCCTCGGGCTGCGGCCGGCGCGGACCATCTCCGACGTCATCGACGCCTCGCACGGCATGCGCGAGGTGCCCGGCAACATGCCCAAGTCGACCTATCTCGAGTACGAGCTGGAGGACTGCCTGGCCGAGGGGCAGGGGGTCGATCTGGTGGCCATGGGACGGCCGGAGGGCCCGGAGTGCTATTGCGCCTCCAACCACCTCCTGCGCAACCACCTCGACAAGCTCATGGGAGCCTATCGATCGGTGGTCATCGACAACGAGGCGGGCATGGAGCACCTCAGCCGCCGGACCACCCGGGACGTCGATCTGCTGCTCGTCGTCAGCGACCCGACGCTCGTCGGCATCCGGACGGCCCTGCGCATCCGGGCACTCATCGGCGAGCTCCACCTGACGGTGAAGTCCTCGGCGCTGGTGGTGAACCGCGTCGGGGATCTGCCGGGGCCGGTGGCGGCGGCGATCGCGGACGGCGGCCTCCGGGTGGTCGGCCTTGTGCCCGAGGATCCACTCGTCGGCGCCTTTGAACTGGAGGGTCGTCCGCTCCTCGAGCTGCCCGACGACGCCCCGGCGGTCGAGGCGGTCGAGCAGATGCTCGCGGCCGTCGAGTTGCAGGGAGCAGGCCGGTGAACGAACGAACGACTGATCCATCGAGCGAGCGGACGAGCGTCTATCAGCCGGCCCTGGATCGCCTGCGGGCGCGACTGGTCGACCACAGCTTCGACGAGCTCATCCGGCGCAGCGGTGCCAGCCCGCTGCTTGACCGGCGGATTGGGCTCCGGTGCGTCGGGCGCGAGTATGTCGTCGGCTATCCCGACGGGATCGTCCTCGAGGCGGACGGCCAGCCGGCCGAGATCGGGATTGCGATCCTCCTGCTGCTCTATCTCCTCGAGTCGACCGGCCGGACCCTCGAGGGGGAGTGGGTGTCTTTCGAACAGCTGCCCGGCGGTGCCGGCTACATGGGCTCGTTCCGGGGCCGGGTCATGGGCCCCGTGCTGCGCACCTTCGGGCCGAACCCGGAGGCACTGCTGGCGGCCGGTGAGGCGCTCGATGGTGAGCCCCTCTCCCTTGGTGATGCTGCGGTCCGGCTGCCTGCGCTCCCGCGTGTCCCGATCGCCTACATCCTGTGGGCGGGCGACGCTGACTTCGCCCCAAGCGCCTCGGTCGTGTTCGACGCCTCGGTGGAGGGATACCTCGACGCCGAGGCCGTCACCGCGCTCGCCGAGCTCGCCACTCGCAGGCTTGTCGACCCCACCGTTCCCGATCAACGCAAGGAGTGACCGGATGACCGTCGAGTTGGTCCATGAGACTTGGCCGGGGAGGATCGGCACCGCGACCATCGGCGCGACAGCCGCCGATGGTGGGACGCGGAGCAGGGTGATCACCGTCGGCGGACACGGCGCGCTGCCCTTTCAGCCAGGCGACGCACCGAGCCCGTATCGCCCGGTCGTGGCCCTCGAGGTGTTCGATGCCGTGCCTCCCGACTGGCCGGAGCACCTGCGCCAGCCGCTCGCGGATGTCCTCGATTCGCCGGCAGACTGGGCACGCAAAGGTGTCGAGGAATTCGGGGCCGACCTCATCTGTCTGCGCCTCTTCGGACCGCACCCCGACGTGAACGACGCCTCGGCGGATGCCGCCGCCGCCACGGTCCGGGCGGTCCTCGAGGCCGTCGACGTACCCCTGATCGTGCTCGGCTGTGGCCACCCCGACAAGGACAACGAGATCTGGCCGCGGTTGACCGAGGCGACCCGGGGCGAGCGCTGCCTGATGGGCGTTGCGGTCCCCGAGAACTACAAGACGCTGGTCGTGGCGTGCCTCGCAGATGGCCACTCGATCCTGGCCGAGGGCCCGATCGACGTGAACATCCAGAAGCAGCTGACGATCCTCATCACCGCCATGGGCCTGCCCGCCGACCGGGTCATCATGCACCCTGGAACCGCGTCCCTCGGGTACGGCCTCGAGTACGAGTACTCGATCATGGAGCGGATTCGGCTGGCCGGACTGCAGGGCGACAAGATGCTTGCCCGGCCCGTCCTGAACATCGTCGGCGAGGAAACCTGGAAGGCCAAGGAGGCCCGGCTGGATGCATCCGCAATGCCCAGCTGGGGCGTGGCGGCGAACCGGGGTCCGGCCTGGGAGGCGGCGACGGCCGCCGCATTCCTCCAGTCCGGAACGGACATCGTCGTCCTCGTCCATCCCGAGGCCCTTGCTGCCACGAAACGAATGATCGAAGAGCTGAGCCCGACGGCGGTCGAGGCATAGGGGAGAGCGATGTTCATCATCGGTGAGCGCATCAATGGGATGTTCCGCTCGGTAGCCCGGGCGATCCAGGAGCGTGACGAGGGCGCGATCGCCGACCTCGCCCGCCGCCAGGTCAACGCCGGCGCGAACGCGCTGGACCTCAACACCGGGCCCACCGAGGGCGATCCGGCCGAGGTGATGGCCTGGCTGGTCCGAACCGTCCAGGACGCGGTTGACGTCCCGCTCTCCCTGGACAGCCCGAAGCCGCCGGTCATCGCGGCGGGCCTCGCCGCCGCCCGCGGGAGCTGCATCATCAACTCGACCTCGGGTGCCAAGGACAGGCTCGACGCCATGCTTCCCCTGGCGGCCGAGTACGACGCCGCGCTGATCGCGCTGACGATCGATGAGCGCGGCATCCCGCGCAATGCCGCAGCACGGGCCGAGATCGCCCTGACGATCGTGGCCCGGGCCCTCGAGGCAGGCATTTCTCCTGAGCGGCTGTACCTCGATCCGATCGTGCTCCCGGTCAGCGCGGCCCAGGACCAGTCCGCGGCGGCGCTCGAGGCGATGCCGATCTTCCGATCACTGTGCGAGCCCGCCCCGCATCTCATCGTGGGCCTGAGCAACGTTTCCCAGGGGACCAACGTTCGCAGCCTCATCAACCGGACCTACCTGGTCATGGCGATGGCCAACGGGCTCGATGCGGCGATCCTCGACCCGAATGACACGGAACTCATGGAAGCGATGCGTGCCGCGGGGATCCTGCTCAACCAGGAGATCTACGCGGAAGGCTTCCTCCAGTCGAAGGTCGCGGTGTAAGGGTGATGGGGACCACATCGCTCCCGCCCCGCGAGGCGCCACTCCCGCCCCGCGAAACGCCACTCCCGCTTCGCGAGGCGCTCGAGCCCGGCGGGTTCGCGTACGTCGCGGAGCTTGTTCCGTGGCGCGGTGCGCTCGCCGACGACGCGGGTTCGAAGGTCCGGGCCCTGGCCTCCGAGCTCGGTGAGGACGGTCGATTCAATGCGCTGAGCATCACTGACAGCGCCGGCGGCCATGCCGTCCTGAGCCCCGAGGTCCTCGCCACGCAGCTCGCCGAGGCGGACCGGGACGTGATCGTCCACGTCGCCTGCCGGGACCGGAACCGGAATGAGTTGCTCAGCCTGGGCTGGCGTCTCGCGAGCACCGGGGTCCGGAACCTGCTCGTCCTGACCGGTGACTACCCGACCGAGGGGTACCTCGGCGTGGCGCGCCCGGTGTTCGACCTCGATTCGGTCAGCCTGCTCGGCCTGTACGACCGGCTCAATCGGGGCGAGATCGCGGCCGACGTGGTGGGCCGCCCGATCCCCCGCGACGGCGCGCGGTCCATCGACGCCCTCGGGCCCATGCGCGGACACGCGTCTGGGCAGCTCCCGCCGACGGACTTCTTCCTGGGCGCCGCCGTGAACCCGTTCAAGCGGGCGGAGAACGACCTCGTGCCCCAGTACCAGAAGCTCGCCTTCAAGGCGAGGGTGGGTGCCCGGTTCGCGATCACGCAGGTCGGCTACGACCCGCGCAAGTTCGACGAGCTCGTCCGGTTCGTCGCCGACGAGGAACTGCCGCTCCGACTCCTCGCGAACGTGTTCGTGCTCACCCGCGGCAGCGCCCGGATCTTCCACAGCGGCGAGATCCCGGGGATCGAGATCCCGGACCCGCTGCTGGAGCGTGCCGAACGAGAGGCCGCAAGCCCGGACAAGGGCAAGTCATTCTTCCTCGAGGTCGCCGCCCGGCAGGTGGCCATCGCGCGAGGCCTCGGGTATGCCGGCGCGTACCTGGGCGGGACGAGCCGGTCCGCGGATTTCGCTGCGGTGCTCGATCGAGCTGCCGCGTACGGACCCGACGACTGGCGGGTGTTTGCCCGGGAGGATGCCTGGGGCATGCCGGGCAGCTTCTACCTGTACGACGCGGATCCGGGCACCGGTCTCAACACCGCGGCTCGCGCTGTCCGTGGGCGCAAGCGTCGCATCCCGCTCGCGTACCGCACCAACCGCGCTGTCCACGCTCTCGCGTTCGACCCGGCGTCCCGTGGGTTCCGGGTGGCGGGCCGCGCGTACGCGGCCGCCGAGCGGGCGCACCTCGGCCATCTCCTCCACGTGGCCGAACAGGCGATCAAGATCCCGCTCTTCGACTGCCGGGACTGCGGGGACTGTTCGCTCCCCGAGATCGGCTACCTGTGCCCTGAGAGCCAGTGCGTCAAGAACCAGCGCAACGGCCCGTGCGGCGGGAGCCGGGACGGGGAGTGCGAGATTCCCGGGCGCGCCTGCATCTGGGCCCGTGCCTACGATCGGCTCAAGCCGTACGGCGAGGACGTCACGATGCTCGACCGTCCGCCGGCGATCCCGGACAACGCCCTCCGGCGCACGAGTGCCTGGGCGAACACGTTCCTGGGCCGTGACCACCTGACGCGGCTCTCACCGGGTCAGCCGAGCCACTCGGCCGACTCGGCCGACTAGGCTGACTCGGCCGACTGGCCGACTCGGAAGTGCCGATCCAGACCCTACATAGGCTGGCTGCACGCCGGCTGGCTGCACGCCGGCTGGCTGCACGCCGGCCGTGCGGTACGACCGACGAGGCGTCGCCGGCGCGCCGGCCGGCTCGCCCGGCGTGCAGGTTCGGCACCCGCCGGTCGCTGATGAGCCTCACTCAGTCGGTCGTGCTCTTGTAGCGTTCAGCCCAGCCAGCCCGCCCCGCCGCGCCCGTCGTACCGCACGCTGCGCGTTCATCGTCCCTGGACGCGGCCCCAGCCCCTGGACGCGGCCCCAGCCCCTGGACGCGGCGCCGTCCCCTGGACGCGGCCCCAGCCCTGGACGCGGCCCCGTCCTGGAGCCGGCGACGGTGCGTCACCCGAGCGTCATGGTTGTCGCGCAGGCTGCGCGGAGCGATGATCGCCCTGATGCCACGCCCCGAGCCGGCCCCCATCCTCGTCGTGGATGACGATCCGAAGATCGTTGCGCTCGTCCGCACCTATCTCGAGCGTGAGCGCTTCCGGGTCGTCACCGCGGGAGACGGTCGGGCCGCCCTGCGGGCGATCGAGGAGCACTCGCCGCGGCTTGTCGTCCTGGACCTGATGCTACCCGAGGTGGACGGGATGGCGGTCATCAGGCAGACGCGGGCGATGGGTGACATCCCGATTCTCGTCCTGTCGGCGCGCGGCTCCACCGGGGACCGGATCCAGGGCCTCAGCGAGGGCGCGGACGACTATCTTCCGAAGCCCTTCTCGCCGGCCGAGCTGGTCGCTCGCGTCCGCACCATCCTCCGTCGGACGGAGCGCGATGGACCCGACGCGTTCACGTCAAACCTCCGCTTCCGATCCGGCGATCTCGAGGTGGATGTCGCGCGACACACGGTGCGCATCGCGGGCCGGGCGGTCGCGCTCAGCATCCTGGAGCTGCGGCTGCTCACTGCGCTGCTCGCGGCGGACGGCAGGATCCTCAGTCGCGACCAGCTCCTGGACGCGATCCACGGGATCAGCGAGGCCGACGTCACCGACCGGGCGATCGATGTCTACGTGAAGCGCCTCCGCGAGAAGCTCGATGACGATCCGGCCGCGCCGCGCTACGTCGCGACCGTGCGCGGCGCAGGCTATCGGGCCGTGGGACCGGTCGAGCGGCTGGACGGCGCATCGTGAATCTCCGCGGCGGTATCGCGGTACGGATCGCGCTCGCGGCCCTGTTCGTGGCCGCGATCGGGGTGGCCGTCGTGGCGATCGGCGTCCTGCGGGTCGGAGCCGAGTCCTTCGCCGAGCTCATGATGGCGGCCGGGGAAACCGCGGACCACGCTCACGAGATGTTCGACACGAGCGTCACGGTGGTGTTCGGGATCGCCCTTGCGATTGCGGCGGCCGTCGCGATCGTCCTGGCGGTCTTCTTCGCGCGGATGCTCGCCCGGCCGATTCAGCGCGTGGCTCGAGCCGCCGAACGGGTCGCTGCGGGCGATCTCACGGCCCGCGTCCCGGAGGATGGTCCGACCGAGGTCCGGGCGCTCGCGACTGCCTACAACACGATGGCGGATCGCCTCGAGGAGCAGGAGATGCTGCGCCGCGAGTTCGTCGTCAATGCCTCGCACGAGCTTCGGACGCCGCTCACGAATCTGCAGGGCTATCTCGAAGCCCTGCGGGACGGCGTGCTCCCACCCGATCCCGCCACGTTCGACTCGCTCCGCGAGGAGGTCGACCGGCTTGGTCGCCTCGCCGCGTCCCTGGATATCCTGGCGGGCGCCGAGGGCGAGCGGCCCCAGCCGATGCCGGTCGATGTGGGCGTCCTTGTGAGGGCTGCGGTGGAGCTCGCCTCGCCGGCCCTGTCGCGAAGATCGATCGCTCTCGCAGTGGACTCCCCCGATGGCCTCGTCGTGAATGCGCGCGGGGACGAGATTGCCCAGGTCATGGCGAATCTCCTCCAGAACGCGGTGCGCTACACGCCGTCCGGAGGGAGTGTCCGCGTGGAGGTGGCGCGCACATCCGAGGGCGTCGTCGTTCGAGTGGCGAATTCAGGCGAACCGATCCCGGCCGACGACCTTGCCCGGGTCTGGGAGCGGTTCTACCGCGTGGAGAAGTCGCGGGATCGCCAGCGCGGTGGCGCGGGCATCGGGCTCGCCATCGTCAAGCGCCTCGTGGAGGACGTCGGTGGACGCGTCGGCGCCACTTCGGACGAGGCATGGACCACGTTCTGGTTCCGACTGCCGGCCTCGAACTGACGGCGCCGGGCTGAGCGTTCCGCGCCGAGCCAGGCCAATCGACGCGCCAGTGTCCAGTCATCGGACAGTCATGGACGCCCGCCACCCTGTGAGCCATGAACCTCATCGGTGATCTCGAGCGCCTCTTCGCGACCAGCCTGTACCCGAACCGCGTACCGATCGCGATCGGCGCCCTGGCCGCGACCGTGCTGCTGATCCTGTTCGCACGCCGTCGGGGCTGGTTCGCCGCGGCGCGCCGCCATCCCGGTCGGACGGCCGTGGTTGTGGTTCTTGCGCTCGCGGTCGGGCTTCCGAGTGCCTGGTACCTCGGCTCGCCGCTGTTCATCCGCACCTCGCTGAACGAACCGGCGCCTTCGGTCATCGCTCCCGCGCCGACCCCTTCCGCCAATTCCACGCCCGCTCCGACCGGCGCCCCGACGCCGGCGGCAAGCGCCTCCGCGGTGGTGCCGTCCATTGGCCCCACCGCTCCCGTCCTCGCGGCCCCGCGGACCGGCACCTTCACGGGCGCCGACGAGTTCCACTTCGGGAGCGGCACGGCCACGCTGATCGAGACCGCGCCGGGCCTGTGGACGGTTCGGTTCGAGAACTTCTCGGTTCGGAATGGACCGGACCTGTACGTCTACGTCTCACCGGATGCCGGCGGCTACGCGGACGCCGCCATCGAGCTGGGCCGGCTCAAGGCCACCGAGGGCAACTTCAACATGGACCTGCCCGCCGGTGCGGACTCCAGCGGTGGGGCGAGTGTCGTCATCTGGTGCAAGCAGTTCGCGGTCCAGTTCGCGGTGGCGCCGCTCGGCACCTGATTCCTCATCGACACCCTCCGCCCGTGCGGCCGCCGAGGTAGCATCCGGGGGTGCCAACCGAGCGCTTCGACTACGTCATCGTCGGCGGCGGTTCTGCCGGCAGCGTTCTTGCCAACCGGCTGAGCGCGGATCCGGGGACGCGCGTCCTGGTGCTTGAGGCCGGCCGGCCGGACTGGCGGTTCGACGTCTTCGTTCACATGCCGGCCGCGCTCGCCTTTCCGATCGGGAGCCGGTTCTACGACTGGAAGTACGAGTCGGAGCCCGAGCCGTTCATGAACGGCCGTCGCGTCTATCACGCTCGCGGCAAGATCCTGGGCGGCTCGTCATCGATCAACGGGATGATCTTCCAGCGTGGCAATCCGCTGGACTACGAGCGCTGGGCGGCCGACCCGGGCATGGGCGCCTGGGACTTCGCGCACTGCCTGCCCTACTTCAAACGGATGGAGGACACGCTCGCGGCCGCCCCCGACGATCCGTGGCGGGGACACGGCGGTCCACTCCCGCTTGAACGAGGCCCGGCGACCAACCCGCTCTTCGATGCGTTCTTCGCGGCCGTCCAGGAGGCGGGTTATCCGCTGACGGCCGATGTCAACGGCTACCGGCAGGAGGGCTTCGCCAAGTTCGACCGGAACATCCGGCGCGGGCGGCGGATCTCCGCGTCCCGGGCCTACCTCCATCCCGTCATGCGGCGCCGCAACCTCGTCATCCGGACGATGGCGTTCGTCACCCGCGTGCTGTTCGAAGGGACGCGCGCCGTCGGCGTCGAGTATCGGACACGATCCGGAGCCACCCGCCGCGTGGCGGCCGGGGAGGTGATCCTTGCCGGCGGCTCGATCAACTCGCCACAGCTCCTCCAGGTTTCCGGCGTCGGGAATGCCGCGGAGCTCGGCGCGCTCGGGATCCCCATCGTCGCGGACGTACCCGGGGTGGGGGAGAACCTCCAGGATCACCTCGAGGTGTACGTCCAGTACCGCTCGAGGGAGCCGGTCTCCATGCAGCCGTCGCTCCAGAAGTGGCGCCGGCCGTGGATCGGGTTCCAGTGGCTCTTCTTCCGCCGCGGACCGGGTGCGACGAACCATTTCGAGGGCGGCGGTTTCGCCAGGAGCAATGAAGACGTCGCGTACCCGAACCTGATGTTTCACTTCCTGCCGCTGGCCATCCGCTACGACGGCAGCTCACCGCCGAGCGGGCACGGCTACCAGGTCCACGTGGGGCCGATGTACTCGGATGCCCGCGGCTCGGTCAAGGTCACGACCGCGGACCCGACCGTCCATCCGGCGCTCCGGTTCAACTACCTCTCGACGGCCCAGGATCGGCGCGAATGGGTGGAGGCGATCCACGTCGCCCGGGGCATCCTCAACCAGCCGGCGATGGGCCGGTTCAACGGCGGAGAGACTTCACCCGGACCGTCCGTGGAAACGGACGAGCAGATCCTCGACTGGGTGGCCCGGGATGGTGAGACCGCGCTCCACCCGTCCTGTACGGCAAGGATGGGCACGGACCCGATGTCCGTGGTGGATCCGCTGACCATGCGGGTCAACGGGCTCGCGGGTCTCCGCGTCGTGGACGCGTCGGTGTTCCCCTACGTCACGAACGCGAACATCTACGCGCCCGTGATGATGGTCGCGGAGAAGGCTGCCGATCTGATCGCCGGAAGTGTGCCGCTGGCACCGGAACCGCGGCCGTTCTATCGACACACCGCGGGATTCCCGCTGTTCGAGGATGACCCCTCAGCCTGAGGTCCGGGCCTGACGTTGGCCGCCGCTATCGACCGCTGGCCGCCGTGATCGGCGTGGTTCATCAGATTGACCGTGCGTGAGCGTGGCCCTGGACGAAATCCGTCGATTCCGCCGCCCGGCCGAGCGTGGCTGGGTCCGTGGTGATGAACCAGCTCGATCAGTCTCCGGGAAGACCCGAAGACAACGTCCCGCGGGATCGCAGCCAGGTTCCGGTGCCCTCTGGCGGGGCCAGGTCAAACGATCCGGTCAGGCGTTCCTGCGAGGTCGCCCGCCACGCGAACCCGGGATCGGAGATCGGCTGAGGTAGATCGCGCCACCGCGAACGCCCATGTTGATGTCGGCCGGGTGTGCCTTGATCTGCCGAGAAACCGCGGTGCGGATCGTGAACAGTTTCTCGCCCTCCTCAAGCTCGATCTTCTTGATCGCCGACATCGGTCCCACGCCGATTTCGTTGAGGAGTTTCACGATTTCATGATCGCGTTTCCGGATCGCCAACTGGCGTGGGCTCAACTTCCGAGGCTTCGGTGCAAGTTCCTCGGGCTTGGCGTCACGAATCTTCATCGTTCGTTGACTCCTGGATCCTGCTGGGCTGACGTGCTGGATTACAAGATCTGGCACGGTGATGAGTGGTTTCCAGATGGTAACGACTCCAGTCCCGATTTGACGCCGAGTTGTTGACCGAGTCCTTGGCTCAGCGCGTGGCCTACCCGAAGATCTGACGAAGGGCGAAGAGGACGTTTGCGGGACGCTCCGCCAGGCGGCGCATGTACCACGGGTACCAGGCCTCGCCGTAGGCAATGAGGGCGCTCACGCGAAAACCCTCGCGGTTCAGCCGGCGTTGCTGGTCTGAGCGAATGCCGTACAGCATCTGGATCTCGAACGCCGTCTTCGGCAGCCCCATCGCGGCGGCGTGCTCGGCCACCCGCTCGATGAGGCCGACATCGTGCGTGCCGAGGGCAATGCGGACGCGACTGCCGGCGCGGACGGCGTCGAGCATGGCGACTGATAGCGCCAGGTAGTTCGCGTCCACATCACGCCTGGCCTGGTAGGCGAGCGAGGCCGGCTCGGCGTACGCACCCTTGACCAGCCGGATCTCCGGTTTGAGCGGAAGGAGCCGCTGGATATCCGACGCGGTTCGCTTCAGGTACGCCTGGAGGCAGATGGCGGTGTTCGGGTGGTCTGCCTTCATGCGTTCGTAGAAGGACAGCGTCGCCTCCGTGTAGGCGCTGCCTTCCATATCGATCCAGAAGCTCTTGCCGTATCCGGCGGCCTGTGCCGCCAGCGCTGAGGCGTGTTCGAACGTCCGCTCGACGTCGAGATCGAAGCCCAGCTGGGTCAGCTTGACGCTGATCTCGCCGTCAAGCCGGCCTGCGCGGATTTCGCCGAGGACGCCGACGTAGTGCGCCGCCACCTCATCCGCCTCCTCGATCCGGGTGAGGTTCTCTCCGAGACGGGTATAGAGCGTTCCGATCCCCTCGATCTGAAACTGACTCCCGGCCGCCAGGGCGCTGGCGGCGTCCTCACCGGGCATGAACCGCCGAACGGCCCGCTTGGCGAACCAGAGCTTCGGCAGGCGAGCACGCAGCCAGCGATTGCCGGCCATCCAGAGGAGGAGTCTTCGCATTCCGACAGGCTATGCGGTTCGTCCCGGCCGTGCCGGACGACGGGCCGTCCCGCCGCCGCGGCGTCAACTCCGTCGACGACTGCCGTTGTGGTTGACGCGGCAGCGGGTCCACCGGTACGATCCGCGCCACAACTGAATAGCCTATCGAGAGTGGTGGAGGGACCGGCCCTTGGAAGCCACGACAACCTACCGGCGGTGACGCCGGCAAGGTGCCAATTCCGGGCAGGACAACCACCTGCGAGATAGGGATCACCCGATACCCTTCCCTCGCAGGAAGGGTTTCTTGCTTCCCGGCCACTCCTCGGTCAGGCAGGCCAGCCGACAACGCGTCCCATGCGTCGCGTGCCATCGACCAGGAGTTCAGCCATGACGACCGACACGAGCACCACCGACTCCCGCCACCAGGCGTGGTCGATGATGGCCGCGCCGGTCCAGCCCGGCGTCGGATCCGACCCGGCGCCCTCGGCGCCCTCGGCCGCCGTGGCCGCTGCGGCTACCGTCGCCGCCGTCGCCGCCGTGGCGCCCGCTTCGGCTACGGCCGCCTCGGCTACCGATGCCACCCGGCGCCCGCGGATCCTGGGCCTGCGATGCCGCAACTGCCAGCGCCCCGAACCCACCGGTCCCAGCTTCGTCTGTCCACAATGCTTCGGCCCGCTCGAGGTCGTCCTCGACCGGGAGGCGGTGCGGGCCCAGGTCAGCCGGGCGAAGATCGAGGCCCGGGGACCAGGGATCTGGCGCTACCTTGAACTGCTGCCGGTGGAAGCCGCGCCAACGCGCGGGCTCGCCGTGGGGTCCACGCCGCTCATCAGGGCGGACCGCCTGGCCGCCGAGATCGGTCTTGCGCCGGGCCGCCTCCATCTCAAGGACGACACGCGCAACCCCACACTTTCGTTCAAGGATCGCGTGGTGGCGGTGGCGGCCGCCAGGGCCGTCACGTTCGGCTTCAACACGCTCGCCTGTGCCTCGACCGGAAACCTCGCCGGCGCTACGGCGGCGGCGGCCGCGTCGCTCGGCCTGCGCGCGGTCGTGTTCGTGCCCGCGGACCTGGAGCCCGCGAAGATCGACCACGCGCTCAGCTACGGGGCCACGGTCGTGCCGGTCCAGGGCACGTACGACGACATCAATCGGCTCAGCCTGGAGATCGCCGACGAGGAGGGCTGGGCGTTCGTCAACGTGAACCTCCGCCCGTACTACTCGGAGGGAAGCAAGACCCTCGCGTTCGAAGTCGCCGAGCAGCTGGGCTGGCGCCTCCCGGATGTCCTCGTCTCGCCGATCGCCTCGGGCTCACTGTTCACCAAGGTCGCTCGCGGGTTCGAGGACCTCGTCGCGGCCGGGCTCGTGGAGGACAAGCCGGTTCGGTTCATCGGGGCGCAGCCAGCGGGGTGCTCGCCGGTCGCGCGTGCCTTCGCGGAAGGCGTGGACGAGATCCGCCCCGTTCGAGCTCCGGACACGTTGGTGCGCTCGCTCGCGATCGGCTCGCCCGCAGACGGACGCTACGCGCTCGAGCTTGCTCGACGGACCGGCGGGTCCATCGAGGCGGTCCCGGACGAGGCGACTGCGGCGTCGATCCGCCGGCTCGGTCGTACCGAAGGGCTGTTCGCGGAGACCGCCGGCGGGGTCACCGTGGCCGGCCTGGAGCAGGCAGTGCGGCGCGGGCTTATCGGTCCGGACGACGAGGTGGTGGCGCTGATCACCGGCAACGGCGTGAAGACGCCGGACGCAAAGTGGTTCGGGCTCGAAGGCGAGGCGGGCGCGGGCGCCCGCGCGAGGACCGAGGGGCTCGCTGCAGCCATCGAGCCGTCCTACTCGGCGTTCACCAGCGCGGGCCTCGCCGGCTGACGGCGCTGGGCGCCTCGTCCGTTGCGCGAGGGTCCAGCACACGCCGATCGTCGGGAAGGTGCTCACGGAACTGATCAGCGGCGCGCCGCCCGCGGTCGATGTCTCTTGGTCCGTGTCTGGGGCGCTGTGCGCGCGGCGAGCTCATCGGGTAGGCCCGCGTCGTCTGAGGTGCGGTCTGTCGCGCGCCACCCGTCCGATCGGGCGCGCGAACTTCCCGAATGCTCGCCGCATGAGCACTGGAAGATGCGGGCTGGTCCGCCGCGGCCTGATCTCTCCACATTGCTCACTCGGAGAGCATCTGGTGCCACGCCACGCCTCGTCGCGGCGGAATCGGCCGTACCCATCGGCGTCGAGGCCCTCGCTGCCCTTCCGCCGTGGGCGAGTGCTCACCCCATGAGCATTCGGGCATTCTCGACGTGCTCGGGCTTGGGTGTCCCGGATCAGTCGGCCGGCGTGCAGCAGGCGCAGCCACCCTCGGCGACGCTCGTGATCGCCGCCGCAGCATCACAGCAGGGGCCGCCGAGGTCGAGAACCGCCAGCGCCTGGCGACGGGCGGCTGCGGTCCCGCCCATGGCTGGGCCCGAGGGCACGACGTGCCCTTCGAGATCGACCAGCCTCATGCGGACGATTCACGATCACTTCTGACGCATAGGTGATCACGGTGGCATCTCCTATTCCAACTCCGGCAGATTCGTCGGTCGTGACGCCACGCTAGACCTTGAAGTCGCTCCAAGGTCAATACCCGATTTCTCGAACCAGACGGCATGCACGCGGCGACCGCGCCATACTCATCACGTGAACGAGCACGAGGCCGGCAGCGCAAGCGGCGCCACGCGGACCGAGTCCGATTCCATGGGCCCGATCGAGGTCCCCGCTGAGCACTACTGGGGCGCACAGACCCAGCGCAGCCTGCATCACTTTGCGATCAGCCACGACACGATGCCGCCGGGAATCATCCGCGCGTTCGGGATCCTCAAGCGCGCGGCGGCAGAGGTCAACGCCGACCTCGGTCTGCTGGCCGCAGACAAGCGCGAGCTCATCGTCCTGGCAGCGGATGAGGTCGCCAGCGGCACGCTGGCTGCTGAGTTCCCGCTCCGGATCTGGCAGACCGGCTCGGGCACCCAGTCGAACATGAACGTCAACGAGGTGATCGCGGGCCGTGCGAACGAGATCGCGATCGGAACTCGCGGAGGCAAGAAGCCCATCCACCCGAACGACGACGTCAACCGCAGCCAGTCGAGCAACGACACCTTCCCGACGGCGCTCCACATGGCCGTGGCGATGGCGATCGTCGAGGGCCTCCTCCCCAGCGTCCGCGCGCTCCGCGACGCCCTCGACGTGAAGCGCGCCGAGTTTGACGGGATCGTCAAGATCGGCCGGACGCATCTCCAGGATGCCGTTCCACTGACCCTCGGACAGGAATTCAGCGGCTACGTCGCGCAGCTGGACGGCGGGATCGCCCGCCTGAAAGCCTCGCTGGTCGGCCTGTACGAGATTGCGCTCGGTGGCACGGCCGTAGGAACCGGCCTGAACGCCCATCCGGAGTTCGGGGCCCGCGCGGCCAGCCGCATCGCCGAGCTGACGAGCCTCCCCTTCGTTTCTGCTCCGAACAAGTTCCAGGCGCTCGCCGGCCAGGAGGCGACGGTCTTCGCGTCGGGTGCCCTCAAGACGCTGGCCACGAGCCTGATGAAGATCGCCAACGACATCCGCTGGCTGGGATCCGGCCCGCGCGCCGGCCTCGGCGAGCTGCGGCTGCCCGAGAACGAACCCGGCTCCTCGATCATGCCCGGCAAGGTGAACCCGACCCAGGCCGAGATGCTCACGATGGTCTGCGTGCAGGTCTTCGGCTACGACACCGCGATCACGATCGCCGGCTCACAGGGCAACTTCGAGCTCAACGTGTTCAAGCCGATCATCGCCCACGACCTGCTCCACGGGATCGACTTGCTCACGGATGGCTGCCGCTCCTTCCGCGAGTTCTGCGTCGAGGGCCTCGAGGCCGACGTCACGCACATCGAGGAACACGTGGGCAACTCACTGATGCTGGTGACGGCCCTCGCCCCGTCGATCGGCTACGACAAGGCGGCCGAGATCGCCAAGAAGGCCCATCACGAGGGAACGACGCTCCGCGAGGCGACGCTGGCGCTCGGCTACCTCAGCGCGGCCGAGTTCGACGCCGCGATCGACCCCGCGTCGATGACGAGGCCCTCGGCGGGCTGACTCCCGCCCGCCTGGCCGCCGCTACTTCTTTGTCGGCATCGTCCGGGTGAAGTCGATCGCCTTGGCCAGCCACGCGTCGAGGTCGGTGTCATTCGTCGCGACATCGGGCGGCAGAACCACGTAGCGGCCCATCGAGCGGCCGGGCATCGGCTCGAAGGGGTGGGCACCCGGCACGGCCAGGAGCGCGTCCCGATCAGGTTCGCTGAGGCGGACCCACCACTGCTCGGCGAACAGGCCTGTCAGCATGTTCCCGCCGATCCACGCGCACGGGTAGCCGAACATCTGGCGCAGCGTGACGTCGGGTGCCGCGTTCCGCTCCATCGCCGCGGCGAATTGGGCGACCAGCTCCGGGGCCGACTTCTCGAACTTCGGCATCGTGCAGGGCAGGCTACACGAGCCTGGGGCGCCCGCAAGCCAACGCTCGTTTGACGGAATTGGCCCGAGGCCCGATCGTGGGTCGGCTAGTCGCAGGTCGCCGGGCTTTCATTCGCCGGTCCGAAGCGCGCGACGGATCGGATTCCACACCATGGCTCGAACCCCCTTCTCGTCGCCTGACGCGAACATCGTCGTCAGTACGGACGGCTACTTCGACGTCTATCCATCAACCGGCCGGCTGGGCGGAGAAAAGCCCGCATATCGCGGCGTGCTCGCCGAGCTCGGCGCCGGAATCCGCGGCTCGGACGACCGGCTCGCGGTCCGTCCCGGTTCCGTGGCCCTCGCCGATGCCGTCACCGCCTGGTCGGCCGTCAACGGCGCGGCGGCGGTTCGCGGTGAGCTCGGTCGTGGCCGGGACGGCAAGCAGGAGGCCGCGTAACGCCCAGCGCGCCTGGCCCCGGCGGGATCCTCGGTGTGGCGACTGGTCTAGCTCCGGATCCGCCACCGGACGCCGACGGCATCGATCTCGCGCCGTGCGAGCTCCCGGATGCCGCCGACGCTGATGTTGACGAGTGCCGGGTTCCAGAGCGGTGCGCCGTGGTGCAGGCGCACGACCTGCGAGCCGATGGTCGCGTGCGCGCTCCTTGGATCGATGTCGGAGAACTGGATGCCTACCGAGCGAGAGTAGGCGTTCACGGCAGCCTCGATATCCGGCACGGGTAGCTCGACGGCGGTAATCCTTGCCGGGCCGCCGATCGGGTGGGCGAACGACGCCCGCGCTGCGCGCGCCTCCTCGCCCCACTCGGCGCCGGCAGGCTCGTGCTCCAGGATGAACGGCGGCTCGGCCGGTCCGAGTGATGGCGGGAAGGCGGCCCGCCACCGAACGATCTCGCCGTCCGGACGGGTCCGGGAGCGTGCGTCGATCTCGCCCAGGTCCGAGCCCTCGGCCCGGAGTCGCGCCAGTTCCGCGCCCGCCCCGTCAGTCGCGAGCGCGTACGTGACAAGGCCCTGGTGCCCTGCGTCGAGAGCCGCCGCGACCGCCCGGGATACGGGCCCGTTCGACGCGAGCGATCGGTCGAACAGCCCGATGAGCTCGATGTACGTATCGCCCAGCCAGGCCAGGCGGTTGTATGTGCCCCACAGCGGGTGCCGGCCGCCGCCGGTGCAGGCCAGGCCCACGGCCCTCTCCAGCTCCGCGGCGGCGGCATCAGGGTCCGGTACCGCGACGACGAGATGATCCAGACCGAGCAGCATCGTGTCGGGATCGTGGCGATTCGCCCGCCAAGGGTCAAGCGCACGCGACGGATTCCGTGGTTCACACTACGCTTCGGCGACCAGCACTCGGAGGGATCACGATCGTGACGGACCAGGAACGCGGTCAGGCCCCGGCCCCTGGCCCGGTGCCGCCCGCCATCCAGCGGGCGCGCTGGGAGGCCCTCATCGGGAGCGGCGCACCGGTCCTTGCGGACGGGGCGATGGGCACCATGCTCTTCGCGGCCGGACTCCAGTTCGGTGACCCGCCCGAGATGTGGAACCTCGCCCTTCCCCAGGGCTCGATCGTCCGGCAGATCCACCGTGCCTACCTCGACGCCGGGGCGCGGATCATCCTCACCAACACGTTCGGTGGCAACCGGCTCCGGCTGAGCCTCCACGGCAACGAGGGGCACGTCGGCGAGGTCAACCAGATGGCGGCCGTCCTCGCGCGTGCGGAGATCGATGCGGCGAGCGGGTCCGCGCTCGTCGCCGGCGACATCGGGCCGACCGGTTCGCTCATGTTCCCGATGGGGCTCCTCGAGTTCGACGAGGCGGTCGATGTGTTCGCAGAGCAGGCGCGGGCCCTCGTCGCCGGCGGGGTGGACGTGATCTGGATCGAGACGATGTCCGACCTCGAGGAGATCCACGCCGCGATCACCGGCGTCCGTCGCGTCGCGCCGGAGATCCCGATCATCGCCACGATGACCTTCGACACCCGAGGCCACACGATGATGGGGGTGCCGCCGGAGCGGGCGGTCCTGGCGCTGGCCGAGTGGGGGGCAAACGCGATCGGCGGCAACTGCGGGAACGGTCCGGACGAGCTCATCCCGGTCGTGGCCAAGATGCGGGCCGTGGCCCCCGATGTCATCCTCGTCGGCAAATCCAACTCGGGGATGCCCGAGCTCGTGGACATGAAGGCGGTCTACCGGGCCGAACCGTCGGTCATGGCCGACTACGCGCTAGAAATCCGCGCTGCCGGCGCCACGATCATCGGCGCCTGTTGCGGCTCCACGCCGGCGCACCTTCGCGCGATGGCCGAGGCGCTTGACGCCGACTGAGCCCGACTCGGGCCTGCGATTCCGATCGAAGTCGGGCCGCTGTCCTGCAGCGTGGCCCGCTGCTAACCGACGCGAGCCTGTCCGGTACGACGGCGGATGACCCACGAGGAAGGCTCCGATTCACCGGTCAGCGCCGCCTCGTTGATGCGCAGCGCGATCGCCTCGATGAGCCGTAGATCAGCTGCCACGACGTCACCGGGCACGAGTTCGCTTGCCACGATGGCCTCGACCTGGCCGCCACGCAGGACGCGGGCGGTGGGGCTCGTCATCTGCTTGAGGGCGGCCATCGCCCGCTCGGCCCGGAATTCCTGGATGAACCCGATGAACCCATTGAGCACGACAATCGCCATGATGACGACGGTGTCCTTGAGGTCGCCGATGGCCGCGGTGATGGCGGCGGCGATCATGAGCACGATGATCATCGTGTTCGTGAACTGCTCGACGAACAGGCGCCAGGTCGGCTTTCGGTCGCGCTCGAGCAGCTCGTTCGGACCGAAGCGGGCAAGCCGCATGGCCGCCTCGTCGGGATCGAGGCCCGTCTCAGTGTTCGAGCCCAGCGCCTCCGCCACGAGCGCAGGCTCCTGGGTCCATGGCCGGGCCGCCGTCACGGCTGCGGTGGTGGTCGGGGTTGTCAGGTCGATGCCCTCCAGAGTGCGCCGAGCAGGAACACATACGTCGCAAGGACGAGCACGGCATCGGGCTCGAGCCGACGGATCCTCGTCAGGGTGCCGTGAGCGACGGCGGCGAGGGCGATGGCCATCAGCAGGATCGCGCCGATCCCGGCGATGACCTGGGCGGGGGCAATCGCGGCGAGGATGGGACCGGGAAGGTAGGCAACGTCGGCGGCGAACAGGACCGTCATGTTGAAGGCATTGCTGCCGAAGAGGTTGCCGACGGCCAGGTCGTAGGCGCCGATCCGAACGGCGACGACGGACGCGACGAGCTCGGGCAGCGACGTCGCCACCGCGAGAAGGAGCGCCCCGACGAAGGTCTGGCCCACCCCGGTCTCGTCGGCGATCCCCTTGCCCGACAAAGCGAGCAGCGGGGCCGCGATGAGGATGATCAAGGCGGCGAAGGCGAAGCGTCCGACCTCGTAGTGCAGGCTGTGCGTCACATCCGCCTCACGCCCCCAGCCGGTCGGGGCGACGATCTCCCCGGTTGGCCGCGCGGTCCGTCCGCCCTCTCCGCGGGAGCGCCGCATCCAGGCAGCCGCCGCGATGTACGCGACGACGATGAGGATCGTTTCGATCCCCACCCAGCCGATCGCCACGCCGGTCGGGGCGAGGATCGCGAGCACGGCGAACGACGTGAGACCGATCGCGATCGCCGCCAGCCGGGCATGGCCGATGCCGACGCCGGGCCACACCCGGCCGCGGTGGATCAGATCGATGATCGCGAGGATCGCCATGTTCGCCATGCTGCTCCCGAACAGGTCCCCGACCGCCAGGTCTGGTGCGTTCGCGAGCGCCGCGCTGACGTCCGTCGCGACCTCCGGGAGCGAGGTGGCCCCGGCGAGCAGGAGCATTCCCACCAGCAGGCCGCCGAGACCCGTCCGGGTCGCGATCTCATCGCCCGCGCGCGCGAGCAAGGTACCGGCGACGACGACGAGCAGGCCGGTCAGCGTGAAGAGGGCAACCCACTGCCAGAGCATTAGCGAGCCCAATGGCCGGTCTCCAAGTCGGCGTCAGCGGGGAGGGACGATGAGCACCGAAGTCGGCGCGTACCGGGCGACTTTCTCGACGAACGGGTCCTGGCCTCGCCGTCGGGGCGCTCGGGCGGCGACGATCAGATCTGGAGCGAGCCGCTCGGCTGCCCGCAGCGTGCCCTCCAGGGGATGGCCGAGCTCAAGCTCGGTCGTCACCGCGACGGCCTCGTCGCGGAGGCGCTCGCTGAGCCGATCGAGAGCGGCCATGACGTCGCCCCGCAGGAGCCCGGTCACCTGCGCCGCCAGCCCGGGCTCGTCGGACTCGACGCCTGGAGCGACGCCGAAGAGACCGAGCAGCGTGACCTGTGCTTCCCGAGCCCAGCCGGCCGCCACGACCCAGTCGATCGCGGTCTCGGCCGCTAGCGATCCGTCCACGAGGAAGAGCACGTGCCTGGGCAGGCTGCAATCGTCGTCGGCCGGGCGGTGCGCGACGAGGACGGGCCGCGCCGTCTCCGCAATGATCTGGCGCGAGACGCTGCCGAGGAGCAGTTGGGCGAGCCCCGACCGGCCGCGCGGCCCGAACACGACCAGGTCCGATGGCTCGACGTCGATCGCCGTCAGGATCTCCTCGGCCGGATCGCCCTGGCGCGCCCAGACATGAACGGTGAGACCGTGGCCCTGGAGTCGCTCACCAACCTCGTTGGCGATCCGTTCAGCCGCGAGCACTTCGCTCTGGCGCAGCTGGTCGACTGCCTGACTGACAGCGGTCCGGTACGTCTGCATTCCCCAGCCGAGGCGAGTAATGCCTTGGCCGGCGACGCACAGCACGTCGACGACACAGGGTCGTGACCAACGCAGCCGGGACACCCACGCCTCGGCGTTCCGCGCGGCTTCCGAGTCGTCGGTCGCGAGCATCACCCTGAACGGCGGCGCGACGGTCTCGTTCATTGTCACGGACCCTATTAATCCCCGGCACCGGCACGGTGGTCCACGACCAGCACCGAGCACGGCGCGGCCTTGCTGACTGCCCGTGACACGCTCCCGAGGTGCAGGCCAAGGAAGCCGCCCGTGCCCCGCGCGCCGACCACGATCACGTCGCTCTTGAGCTCCCGGACGGCGGCCAGGATCTCCCGCTTCGGGTCACCGTCCCGGATCGTGGCCATCGCGGTCCTCCCCGCTGCCTCCAGCACCCCGACGGCCTCCTGGATCACCTCCGCCGCCCCGCGTCGCTGGAGCGCGACAAGGTCCCTGAGGTCCGCGGCACCGTGCTCGGTGTACAGCGATTGCATTCCGTCGACGACGCCGAGGACGTCGATCTGAGCGCCGGCCGGCAACGGGAATCCGGCAAGGAAGCGCGCCGCGGACAGGCTGTGTGGGGATCCATCGAAGGCCAGGAGGACGCGCTCTGGCGCGCCCACGGGCTCCCGGGCCACGAGGATCGACGTCGGCATCGCGTGCAGGAGTGACTGCGACACGCTGCCCAGCATGATCGACTGGAGCCGACCCCGACCGTGTGGCCCGACCACGACCAGGTCAGCCCCGATTTCACCGACGAGCGCGGTCAACTCGTTGATGGGGTGCCCTTCTCGGACGATCCTTCGGACGGTGGCCCCGCTCCCGGCGCACAGGCCGGCCGCCGCCTCGACCACGCGGCGCGCTTCGTGCTTCGATTGCTGCCAGGCCTCCGCGTAGGCGCCGGCCACTGCCGGCGTCGGGACATACCCCCAGGCGCCCAGGACCTCTGGCTGCTCGATGATCGACGCGACGAGGACATCATCGGCGGCGCCGAGCGGCAGGTTCGCCACCCAGCGCGCCCCGAGGATCGCCTGAGGCGATCCGTCGAGAGCGACCACGAACTTCATTCCACCGCACCTCTCGCGCATCGCCACAAGCGCGCGTTCGGGCTCATGCCGAGATCAAGCATACGAGGGCCGAGCTATCGCCGGGCGGCTGCCCGGGGTACTCCGCCTCGGCAATAGCCAACCTGCAGGAAGCGCCTGAAGGGGATCAGGGCCGATTGACCCCGATCGCCCACGAGCGCCCCTCGCACGCGGGTGGTGCGCACGGCCGCGGCACCTTGTGCCAACCGAGGAGTGCGGCGTCGTCCGCGCCGGTTACGGGGCGGCGCGGAGCATCAGGCCGGCCGGGCCGGCATTGAGCGTGAGGGTGGCGGCCTCGATCTGGTACCCGACCGTCCCGGACAGGACGGTCGTCACTGCCTGCTCGAGTGCCATCACCTCGGGGGCGCAGGCCATCTTCGTCAGGCTTATCGGACCGAACCGGAGCGTTGCGCTGGTGACCTCTACCGTGCCGCTGCCCCGGTTGCAGCCGGCCTCCACATCCACCTGCCCGTCCGAAAAGGTGAGCGCCGCGGTGACGCCGAGCGGCACGCTCGACACGGCACCTCCCGAGATCAGGCCGTCCACGACCCACCGGGTCTCGAGCAGCGGGCGATCGGGATCGACGACCTCGCGGTCAACCAGGACGACATGGATGACGCCCTTGGTGAGGGAGAGCGTATCGCCGTCGAGGGTGATGGTCGCGCCGTCCAGCAGATCCGCCACCCACTGGTCCTGCTCCATGAGCGGAGGGTCACAAGCCATCTCGGTGGTCGCGAGCGTATCCACGACCAGGCGATCTTCATCGATCCGATACCGGCCGCTCATCGAATTGCAGCCGGCATTCGCCGACACGTGGCCGTCTCCGAACGAGAGACGGAGTGTGGATCCCTTGACAAGGGTTTGGCCCTCGACGGTCGTCGAGAGGAAGGTCCGGCCATCTGGGCTCTGATCGGTTGGCCCGGGAGCCCCTGTCCCGCCGCCGCCGCACGCGCCGAGCACGAGGATCGAGGCGAGCGCGAGGATGACCGATGCGCGCTTGTGCATGGCCCCTAGACGAGTCTCGCCCGTTCTGGTTCCCCGGTCATATCGCCCGCCGATCCGCTGGCGAGTAGCGGGGGCCGTACCTCGGGGCCTCGATGCCGCTCGCCTCGAGGAGACGGATGACCCGCGCCCGATGACCCCGCCACGGCTCGAGGAGTTCAAGCATCCGCGCGTCGTCGGCCCGCGGCTCCCCGGCGAGGGCGAAGGCGACCAGGTTCGGGAGGTGGAAGTCGCCGATGCTCACCGCGTCCGGGTCGCCGAGCGATCTCAGGGTGACCTCCGCCGCGGTCCACGGGCCAATGCCCGGGTAGTGCTGGAGGGCGGTCGCTACCGTCGCTCCAACCTCGGCGCGGGTCCCGGGGAGTGCCGCCAGTGCGTCGATACGTCCGCATTCGCGCGCGACCCGGCGGATGAGCTCCGCCCGGCGCTGTTCAACGCCGAACGGATGAAACGCGAAGTACGGGAGTCCGGCGAGGATCTCCGGCGCCGGCTGGAGCCGCAGCCGCAGGCGAGCGGCCAGAGGACCCGGTGCCGCCTCCCCGTATCGCCGGATCAGGCCGCGATATGCAGTGGTCGCCTCGGCACCGGTGACCTTCTGCTCCAGGATCGCCGGCAGGAGCGCCTCGAAGATCGCGCCGGTCCAGCCCAGGCGGAGGCCGGACATGCGCCGTGCCAGGTCGGCCACGACGGGATGAAGGGACGGATCGAACCCGTTCGGATCGTCGTCCAGCCCCAGAAGCGCCGGCAGGTCCTCGAGGACACGGTCGGCGCCCCCGCCCCATGCCTCCGCCTCGACGACCTCGTTTCGACGCTCCAGCAGCACCGTGGCGGGGCCGTCCGGAGTCCGCGTGACGCGAGCGAACGACAGCCCGGACAGCCGGCCGGTGGGATCGCCGCGTCCCCGGACGTGCGGGCCCAGGACGAGCCGCAGGTCCAACGGCCCTTGCAGCGGGATGGTCCGGCGCGGCATCGCCGCATGGTAAACGCGTCGGGTGGAGGCCTCGGTACCGGACAGGTCGCGCGCGCCGGAAGCCGGAAATCGGTGGCCAGTCATTGGCCCGTCATGGGATCAGCCCACGCTCCGTGAATGCTTCTCGTGCTCGTCTTCGCCTTCGTCGCCGGAGTACTCACGATCCTGTCGCCCTGCGCGCTCCCGGTCGTACCGCTCGTCCTCGGAGCCGGCGTCACGGGCGGCAGGCGACGGACCCTCGGCGTCCTCGTGGGCTTCAGCGCCACGTTCGTGGCCGTCACCGTCATTCTCGCCTCGGCTCTTGCGGCGGCCGGGCTGACGACCGATGGGCTCCGGGTCGTATCGGGGATCGTGCTGGGCCTGGTCGGGCTGAGCCTTGTTGCGCCCCGGGCGGAGGCGTGGGTTGAGCGGCGGCTGACGCCGCTCGCAGCGATCGGCACGCACCTCGTCGGAGTTCGGCGCCGTGACGGGTTGCTCGGCGGCCTCGTTCTGGGCGGGGCGATCGGCCTCGTCTGGGCGCCCTGCGTGGGTCCGATCATGGCCGGCGTGATCGCCTCGGCCGCCGTCCTTGGGCCGCGACTCGAGACCATCCTCATCGCGCTTGCCTATGTCGTCGGTGCGGCTGTACCGATGGGTCTCGTTGCAGGATGGGGTCGTCGGGCAACCGCGGCGATGCGTGACCTCGCCTCCCGGGGACGGCTGCGCCGGGGATTCGGTGCGCTGATGCTCGCGGCCGCGTTGCTCGTGACGACCGGCCTCGATCGCCCTGTGGAAGACGCGCTTGCCGGCCTGTTGCCGCCCGGCTGGAGCGGAGCGCTGATCGCGATCGAACAGCAGCCCGCCATCCAGGAGGAGCTCGAATTGCTCCGCACCGATCCATCTGAAGTTACGATCGGCGAGGGGCCCATGATCGGCGGAACGCCGAGCGAGGCCCGCCTCCCGGCACCGATCGCGAGTTCGCTACCCCTCCACATCGCCCTCGAGGACCTTGGACCGGCCCCTGAGCTGAAGGGGATCACGGGCTGGATCAACACGGACCCGCTGACCATGGCCTCGCTCCGCGGCAAGGTGGTGCTCGTCGAGTTCTGGACCTTCGGCTGCATCAACTGCATCCACGTGGCGCCCTACGTGAAGGCCTGGGAAGAGCGCTATGCGGACGCGGGGTTCGTCGTGCTCGGCGTCCACACGCCCGAGCTGTCCCACGAGCGAGACATCGACAACGTCCGCGACGCCGTGGCCAAGGCGGGGATCCGGTATCCCGTTGCCTTCGACCCGCAATTCGCGACGTGGAACGCCTATCACAATCGCTATTGGCCCGCGTTCTACTTCATCGATCGCGACGGGAGAATCCGCCATACCCACTTTGGCGAGGGCGACTACGACGGTTCCGAGCAGGTGATCCGCCAGCTCCTCAGCGAGGCTGGATGAGCGCGCGGTTTGCTAGAGCGGCTCAAACCTCGCGGTGAAGTGCCGCAGGGTGGACGGTGCGTCGGCGATGCGGAAGCCGCGCAGTGACGCCGCTCGCTCGGCGACCCAGCGGACGACCTCGATGGCGTAGTCGATGTGGCTCTGGGTGTACGTTCGACGCGGAATTGCCAGGCGCACGAGATCCATCGCCGCCGCCGTTTCCGAACCGTCCGGGTGCTGCCCGAACATCACGGTTCCGATCTCGCAGCCGCGGATGCCGCCCTCCCGGTAGAGCGCGACCGCGAGTGCCTGGCCGGGGTACTCGAGTGGCGGGATGTGCGGCAGGAGCGCGCGGGCATCGAGGTAGATCGCGTGGCCACCGAACGGCTTGACGAGCGGCACGCCGGCAGCGTCAAGCGCGGAACCGAAGTACGCGGTGGACTGGATCCGGTAGCGAAGGTAGTCCTCGTCCACCACCTCGCGCAGACCCTGGGCGATCGCCTCGAGGTCCCGGCCCGCCAGCCCGCCGTAGGTCGGGAAACCCTCGGTCAGGATCAGCAGGTTCCGGCAGCGCTCGGCCAGCGCGTCGTCGTTCATCGCCAGCCAGCCGCCGATGTTGGCGAGGCCGTCCTTCTTCGCCGACATCGTCATGCCGTCGGCGAGGGAGGCGATCTCGCGGACGATGTCCGGGATCGAACGCTCACCCTGTCCCGGCTCGCGGAGCTTGATGAACCAGGCGTTCTCGGCGAACCGACAGCCGTCCAGGAACAGCGGGATGCCGTGCCGATCGCACACCGCCCGGACGTCCCGCAGGTTCTCGAGCGAGACCGGCTGGCCGCCGCCCGAGTTGTTGGTGATCGTCACGAACACGACGGGGACGTGCCCCTTTCGCTCGGCAAGGAAGGTATCGAGGGCGACGACGTCCATGTTGCCCTTGAACGGATGGATCGCCGACGGATCTCGTCCTTCAGGGATGACCAGATCAACCGCCTCCGCGCCCGTGGCCTCGACGTTCGCCCGCGTCGTGTCGAAGTGCGTGTTGTTCGGGATCGCCAGGCCGGGCCCGCCGATGACCGAGAACAGGATCTTCTCGGCGGCACGGCCCTGATGGGTCGGGACGACGTGCTTGAACGGGAACAACGTCTGCACGCTGTCGAGGAACGCGAACCACGACGGTGAGCCCGCGTAGCTCTCGTCGCCGTGCTGGATGGCGGCCCACTGATCCCGCGACATCGCACCGGTGCCGCTGTCGGTCAGGAGGTCGATGATGACATCGTCGGCGTGGAGGTTGAACAGGTTGTAGCCGGCGACCTCGAGCGCGCGCCCGCGCTCCTCGACGGTGGTCAGCCGGACGGGCTCGACCGAGTGAATGCGGAACGGTTCAACGATCGTCTTCCAGCGGTCCATGCGGGGAGGATAGCCCCGGACTGACGTCCGGGTTGAGCGCGCGGTCAGCCGCGCAGCGCGTCGACGATTCGGCGGGCGGCCTGAACGACGAGGTCTGGCCGGTCGAACTGGACCATGTGGCCTGCTCCCCAGGCGAGCGTGAGCGTCACCCGGCCGGGCGACAGCTGCTCATACCCTGCAACGACCGATGCGGCGATCCGGTCATTCGTCACGGCATCCAGCCGGCCCTCGATCCGGGGCGCGATGACGACCTCCACCGGGAGTCCCATCACCCGTGCCTCGGCCAATAGTGCCCGGCTTCGGTCCACGTCGATCCCCTCGACCGACGCGATGAGGTCCCAGAGCCCGGCCGTGTGGTCGAGGTACTCGCTTCGCAGCGGCCCGAGGATGGGCAGGACGTACTCGTCGAAGATGTCCGGGTCGAAGCCGTCGACGAGGACGAGCCCCGCGACGTCCGGAGCGGCCAGGGTCGCATGGACGCGGGCGACAACGGTCCCGAGCGAGTGGCCGACGATGACATACGGCGGATGCTCATCGGCTGCTGCGAGCAACGCGCTGAGCTCGCGCGACATCCCGGCCAGGTCGCCGGCCGAGCCGGCGTCGCTCCGCCCGCGTCCGGTCCGGTCATAGCTGCACGTCCGGGTGATTGCCGCCAGCTCGTCATGGACCGGGCTCCAGGTCGCGCTGTCGGAGCCCATCCCGGCTTCGAGCACGAGGGTCGGGGAGCCGCTGCCGCGGCAGTCGATGTACAGGGCGTGACCCGGCTGAACCTCCACTCGCTCGCCGCGCGCGACGTAGCCCAGTGCGCCGCCGTAGCGCAGCCACGTCGCCGTCACGCCGCCGCGGAGGAGGTCGCCGACGACGGCGACCACGAGGCCGGCGACGATCGCGAGCGCGATTCGTGTCAGCCACCATCGGGGGGTCGGGCGGCGGGCGCGATGCGCGGAATCGCGACGAGGCGGCTCGTTCGGCGGCGCATAGCTGTGGCGGACCGTGGCCATCAGCCGTACCGTACCCGCATGTGCAGAAGCATCAAGACCCTCAGGCGGCCGGAGACGGCCGCGACGACCGGCGAGATCGAAGCAGCCGCGCGCCAGTATGTGCGCAAGGTGAGCGGCTACCGGGAGCCATCGGCCCGGAATGCGGCCGCGTTCAACGCAGCGATCGAGGAGGTGGCCGCCGCATCGAGGCACCTTCTGGAGTCGCTCGCCGTGGATGTGGAAGAGGGTCCCGACCGTTGGATTCGGCGGACCCCGTCTGCAGGAACCGCACGAACCGCAGGAACCGCAGGAACCGCACGAACCGCAGGAACCGCAGGCGCCGCCGAAGCGCCGATCGCTCGTGGCTGAGCACTCGGCCGCCGTGCTTGACGCCACGACGCCGTGGGTGCGGCGCTGGCTCCGTGCCGAGGGAATCGCGGCGTTCGCGGGTGGCGCGGCGGCATGGGTTGCACTCGGCGGCGAGTGGCCGTGGTTCGTTGTCCTGCTCCTGGCGCCGGATGTCTCGATGGCCGGCTATCTCCTTGGGCCGCACGCCGGGGCCATCGCGTACAACGTCGGCCACAACTGGGCGACCGCCGGTCTGGTCCTCGGGCTGGGCCTGGCCCTGAGCATCCCCTGGCTGGCACTCGCCGGCGTCATCCTCGTGGCCCACATCGGGATGGATCGCGCGTTCGGTTACGGCCTCAAGTACCCGACCGCCTTCCAGGACACCCACCTCGGCCGAATCGGTCGGCGACGGTGAAGGCGCCGGTGGCGGTGGCCCGCACCGACGCCGCGGGACGCACCGAGCCCGGGGCTCCCGCCTGGTGGGTGCGGCCCGGCCTCGACGTCGAGGATGGCCGTCTGTGCATCGCGGGTCGGGACGCCGAGACGCTCGCGCAGGATTTCGGCACGCCGCTCTACGTCTACGACCTCGAACGGTATCGGGAGAACGCGCGCCGATTCCAGGCCGCGCTCGCGACGGCGGGGATCCCGTATCGACTCCGCTTCGCGATGAAAGCCAACCCGAGCCCCGAGGTCCTCGCCGCGTTCCGGAGTCTTGGCCCGCCCGGCTCGCCGGAGAGCGTGGGCATCGACGCCTGTTCGCCGGGCGAGGTGACGCGTGCCCTCGAGTGCGGCTTCCTGGCTGAGGAGATCAGCTATACCGGCACGAACGTATCGGAGCGCGATCTCGACGTCATCCTGGCGGCCGAGGGGCTGCACCTGAACCTCGATGCGTTCTCGCAGATCGAGCGCGTGGGACGACGTGCTCCCGGCCGGACGATCGGCATCCGCGTGAATCCTGAGCGCGGCGCGGGCTACCACGCCGGGCTGGAGTACTCCGGCGACCGCCCCACGAAATTCGGGATCTACGGGGATCGCCTGGATGCGGCGGTGGAGGTGGCCGCTCGTCACGGGATGGCCATCGATACGGTCCACTTCCACGCGGGCTCAGGCTGGCTCGCCGAGGGCCTGTCCGCGTTCGAGGCCGCGCTGACCGAGGCGGTCCGGATGGCGCGCCGCCTCATGGACCTGGGCTGCCCGATCCGGGAGGTGAACGTGGGCGGCGGGCTGGGAGCGCCCGGACGCGAGCACGAGATCCCGGTGGATCTGCGGGCCTACGCTGCGGTGCTCGCGAAACACCTTGGACCCCTCGGCGTGACCGTGGCCTGTGAGCCCGGTGATCATTTGGCGAGGGACGCCGGTATTGTCCTTGCGGAGGTCGTCAGCGTGGAGGATCACGGCGGCGCCCGCTTCGTCGGCCTCGATGCCGGCTGGAACATCGACTGCGGCTACTTCATCTACGGCTTCCTCCAGGAGATCGTGCCGTGCCGGGATCCGCTCGCGGATCGCACGTGGACGGTGGGAATCGCCGGTCACATCAACGAGGGACATGACATGTTCGCCGAGGACTACCCGTTCCCGCCCGTCACCGAGGGCGACATCGTCGCGATCGTGGCATCGGGCGCCTACGCCGAGGCCATGAGCTCGACGCATTGCCTGCGGCCCCAGGCGGCGGCGATCCACCTGGAGAGACTGGCTTGAGCCGTGGCCGTGCGACGACTTCCGTCGTCGCGGTCCTGGCGGTCACATTCGTTCTCGCCGCCTGTGGTGACACGACCGCCTCGGGCCTCCCGACCGATCTTCCGCCGAACGTCAGCGCCTCAACCGGCCCGGATCCCGTGATCACCGAGCCGCCCGTAGGGTCGGATGACACGGCGCGGATCTTCGGGCCCTGGGCGCCGAGCCCCCTGTACATCGGGGCCACGCAGGCCACCGTCGCTGCCGCCGATGCCGTCTGTCGGGCCGCGCTCACAGATGCAGGCTTGGACGCCGCTTCGGTTGCCGCCGCCCCCCGCGTCATCGCCGACGTCCGCGGCGCCGGCGTCGCCTGGCTCGTATTCGCCGAGGGGGACCACGCTGCGGACTGCCGGGTTGCCATCGCGGACGACCTCAGCGCGTCGGTTGTCGACATCTCCACGCTCGGCACTCTCGGCGCCCCGCCGGCGGACGAGAAGATCGAGATCCTCGCCTACGGGACGCTCCAGGACGTCTCGTCCGGACGCACGTACGCGCTCGGACGTGCGGGCAGGCTGTCGGTCACGCTCATCGCCGGGTTCCCGGATGAATCTGAGGCGCTCGGTTCCCTCGGGAGCGGGTGGTTCCTCGTATGGTGGCCTGGCTATGACGTCCCCGTGGGTATCGCCGGCGTGGATATGAGGCGCCTCGTCGTGGCGGGCCTGCCGGCGC
Organism: uncultured Chloroflexia bacterium; assembly: GCA_963697415.1. Lineage (GTDB taxonomy): Bacteria > Chloroflexota > Limnocylindria > Limnocylindrales > CSP1-4 > UBA5189. Next base: position 582,696 of record CAVONW010000003.1, on the reverse strand, counting down.
CGACCGCCGCGCCGTAGCCAGACCCGATCGCGGGCGGACGGCGGACGGGCTCGGGGCCTGCCGCAGTCAGGAACAGGCCCCGACGAGACTCCCGGCTACACTCGGCTGGTGACCACACCGCTCGATCCGTCCCTGCCCTCGCGGCACCTGACCAACACGAAGGTCGTGGCTGTTCGAGGCGCCGACCTGGAGGTCCGTGACGACGTCGTGGTCGGCGAGGAGCCTCTGCAGATCCGCGCCGCCGGCCCACGTCAGAGCCCCGTGGATGTGGCGGTCACGATGCGCACGCCTGGCCACGAGAAGGAGCTGGCGATCGGCTTCCTGACGACCGAGGGGCTGATCGACGGGAACGAGGTCCTGGGTGTCGATGTCGGCGATCCGGGCTTCATGGCCGAGCCGGACGACGCCGTTCTGGTGCGACTCGCCCGCAAGATGGACCCTGCTGTGGGAGAGGAGCGCCACTTCATCGCGACGGCCTCGTGCGGGATCTGCGGCAAGGCATCGATCGAGGATGTCGCCGTTCGGTGCGAGCCGCTCCCAAAGGGCCTGCCGGTGGTCGCCCGGTCCGTGATCCTGTCCCTGCCGGAGCGCCTCTCGGGAGCGCAGGCCGCGTTCGAGCGAACCGGCGGCCTCCATGCCGCGGGCTTGTTCGAGACGGATGGACGACTCGTGGCCGTCCGCGAGGATGTCGGGCGACACAACGCGCTGGACAAGCTCATCGGGTCGCGGGTGCTCGCCCGCGAGCTGCCGCTCTGGGACCGGATCCTCATGCTGTCCGGGCGCGTCAGCTTCGAGATCGTGCAGAAGGCGGCCGTCGCCGGAATCCCGATCGTATGCGCCGTGTCGGCCCCGTCGGATCTCGCCATCCGCCTGGCTGATCGGGTCGGCGTGACGCTCGTCGGGTTCCTGCGCGGCGACGGCTTCAACGTCTACACCCACGACGGGCGGATCGACCTCCGGGACCTGATGGGCGCCTGACCCGGGAGCATGTCAGCCCTCGACGATGCGCCGCTTGTCCACGCCGATGATCGAGCCACGTGGCGTGCCTGGCTGGAGGCGAACCACGCCACCTCGAGCGGCGTGTGGCTGGTGACGTGGCGGCGGCGCTCGGGTCGTCCGGGCCTCGACTACGAAGCGGCTATCGAGGAAGCGCTTTGCTTCGGGTGGGTTGACAGCACCGCCGGTCGCGTGGACGACGACCGCGGCAAGCTGTACTTCGCGCCGCGGAAACCACGGAGTGGCTGGGCCGCAACGAACAAGGCGCGCATCGAGCGACTCATCGCCGAGGGCCGGATGGCGCCGGCGGGTCTCTCTGCCCTTGAGCGTGCCAAGGCGAATGGATCGTGGGAGGTCCTCGATAGCGTCGAGCGGCTTGACGTCCCCGCGGACCTTGCCGCAGCGCTCGCTGCGCGGTCGCCCGCGGCAGTGAACTTCGCCGCGTTTCCGCCGTCCGCCCGCAAACAGATGCTGGGCTGGGTCGCCCTGGCGAGGCGACCCGAGACGCGCGCGACGCGCATCCGGCAGATCGCCGACGCTGCCGCGCGCAACGAGCGCGCCCGCGGCTAGCCGTGCTGGCGGCCCGAGGCTAGATCCGGCGGCTGCCGAGCTCTTCGATCTCGACGTCAGCGGGCGCATCCCGCGCAGCGCGGTCCTCGGTTCCGGGTTGCGCGACATGCCGGCTGGGCCCGAACTGCCCAGGAGAGAGGGCCGCGAACTCGATCGGCGCCTCGGGGATCTCCGCCATCGGCGAGACGAAACGGAACGGCTCGAGCTCGTCCTCGCGGTGACCCCACTCCCGGATGCCACGAACCAGTCCCGGCACGATGGACCAGGGTGCGGCCCCGCCGGCCGACCACTGGGCCAGGAGCACGAACAGCACCGCCGTCGTGGCGGTCGTCACGATCGTGCTCAACCAGATCATCGCCAGTCCGGTCATGCCGGCACCGTCGCCCACACGGAACTCGAACGCCAGTGCCGCAAGGCCCCCGATCGGCGGGATTCAACCGTCCGCCACATCCGCGAGCAGACCGTGGCTAGCGCCGCCGCTCGTTCGTGAACTCGAACCCAAAGCGGCCCTTGATGCAGAGGTGTCCCTCGGTCACCGACGAGTCCATCGGCGATGAGACCTTCACGATCGTGTTGTCCTGGACATGCAGATCGAGGACGCAGCCGACGCCGCAGTACGGGCAGATGGTCTCGGTCACTGCCTGCGCCGCCTCGTCCCACGTTCCCTCGGCGCGCATCTCGTGCTCCGATCTGAACATCAGGGCGCCGGTCGGGCACACCCCGATGCAATTGCCGCAGTACACGCAGGCGGAGTCGGGCAGCGGCGTGGCCCACTCGGTGGAGATCCGCGCGTCGAAGCCGCGTCCCGCGACCGCGATGGCGAACGTGTTCTGGGCATCCTCGCCGCAGGCCTCGACGCACTTGTAGCACAGGATGCACTTCGAGTAGTCGCGGACATAGAGGTCGTTGTCCACCTTGACGGGCTGGGCAATCGTGGCCGCGCTGGCCGCCTCGTTGCCGAAGGGCAGATGGTGGTGACCGGGCCCGCGGGCATCACGGACGCCGGCCGCGGCGGGCTCGGCCGGTGGCCCGAACCGGGACGCATCCGCCCCGTACCGCTCGGCCCAGCGCGCCAGGTCTCCGTCCGGTTCGCGCTGCCCGGCAAGCGCAAGGTCCACCGATGAGCCGAGGAACTCCAGGACGAGCTTCCGGGAGTGCTGCACCCGCTCGGACTCCGTCTGGATCTCCATCCCGGGCTCGACCTTGCGGGAGCAGGCAGGAACGAGCACCCGCGATCCGCTGACCTCGACCACGCAGATCCGGCACACATTCACCGGGGCGAGGTTCTCGAGGTAACACAGCGTCGGCAGGTCGAGGCCCTGCGCGCGGGCCGCCTCGAGGATCGTCGAGCCGGCGGGCACGGATACCTCGATGCCGTCGATCGTGACCGTGACGGGCGGGGGAACCTCGGGGAGCGGAGCTGCCGGGGTTCGCGACGCACGTGCCGGGGGCATCGTGAAGATCGCTGCCAGTTCCGGCGGCATGACGTACGGCGCCAGCCGATGCTGCTCGGTCACAGCCCCACCATCGCCGGCTGGCGGAGCGCCGATTCGATCGCCGAGCTCGCGGTCTGGCCGAGGCCGCAGATGCTGGCGTCACGCATGGCCCGGCTGACCTCGCCAAGGAGCGCCAGTTCCTCGTCACGGGTGTGGGCCAGCGCACCGTCGGCCAGGCGGGCCAGCAACTCCTCCTGGCGGACCGTCCCGACACGGCACGGCACGCACTGCCCGCAGGACTCATCGCGGAAGAAGGCCGCGATCCGCCGGAGCGTGCCGACCAGGTCGGCCGTCTCGTCGAAGACCATCACGACACCCGATCCCAGGCTTGCCCCGATTGCCCGTGTCCCTTCAAACGTGAGCGGCACGTCGAGGGCGTCGGGACCCACGAAGACTCCAGCGGCACCACCGAGCAGGATCGCCTTGATCGCGCGACCACCTGGAACGCCACCGCCCAGGTCCAGCAGCTCCCGCATCGTCGTCCCGAACGGAACCTCGTACACCCCCGGCCGGGCGACGTGGCCCGAAAGGCAGAACAGCTTCGGGCCGGTGGAACCCTCCGTGCCGGTCGCGGCGTAGCGCACCCCACCACCCACGCCATCGCCCGCTCCGAGGATCAGCAGGGCGTTGACCATCGTCTCGACGTTGTTGATCGCGGTCGGCTTGCCGAAGAGCCCGACCTCGACAGGGAAAGGCGGCTTGTTGCGGGGCTCGCCGCGCTTGCCCTCGATCGATTCAAAGAGCGCCGTCTCCTCGCCACAGATGTAGGCGCCGGCGCCCCGGCGAAGCTCGACGTCGAAGGCCCAACCGGACCCGGCCACATCGGCGCCGAGGTACCCCGCCGTGCGGGCGGCCTCGAGGGCGGCGGTCAGGCGTGCCTCGGCCAGCGGGTACTCGCCGCGCAGATAGAGGTAGCCGCGTGTGGCGCCCGTCGCGAAGCCCTCGATCGTCATGGCCTCGAGGACCGAGAACGGGTCCGACTCCAGGAGCACGCGATCCTTGAACGTGCCCGGCTCGGATTCATCGGCGTTGCAGACGACGTAGTGGGGCTGCGCCTGCTGTGCCGCTACGGCGGTCCACTTGCGCCCGGTGGGGAAGGCCGCGCCCCCGCGTCCAACGAGCTTCGCGTCCGTGACCTCGCGGATCGTCGCCGCGGCCCCCATCGCCATCGCGTTCGCCAGGGCGCGGTAACCACCGTGCGCACGGTAGTCATCTACGGATCCAGGATCCGCGACGCCGATGCGGGCGAGGAGCTGGAGCTCCGGCCGCCCCGCCTGCGGAACCGAGGCGACTGCGGCCGATCCTCCCTCCGCGACCGTAATCCCGCGGCCGGACTCACCGAGCGCAGTCTCGAGCCGCCCGACAATACGTGCGGCGTCAACGGGACCGAGCTCCTCGCGGGTCGGGGTTGACCCGGCAACCGTGACCAGCGCAGCCGGGGCCAGTTCACAGCGCCCCAGGCAGGGACTCCGAAGCCAGGTCATCGTGGCACCGCGGGCGGGAGCGCCCGCTGGGCCCAAGGTCCGCTCGAGGTCGCCGCAGATCGCTTCCGCGCCGGCAAGCCGGCAGGCGATGTCATCACAGAGGTGGGCGACCGCGGGTGGCCTGGGCGTCGTGGAAAGGAGCGTGTAGAACGTCGCGACGCCATACGCCTCGGCCGGCGGAACCGAGAGGCGCCGGCAGACGTAGTTCAGGCCGGGCTGGGAGATCTGCCCCACGCGGTCCTGCAGCGCATGCAGGGCGGGCAACAGGAGGTCGCGTCGACTGCGCGCGTCATGCCCACCGCGCGCTACCTGGCCGTCCGTCACGGAGTCCCGCGCGCCACCCGCCCAGCCGCTCTCGGCCGGGCCGAGGATGACATCCACGGCGGCGCGCTCGGCCGGCGATGCCAGGGGCCCAACCACGTGGAGATCCATTACCGCGAGTGTAGCCTCGGGCTGCCACCGCCGCGCGTTCCTGCCCCAGGCCATGCCCAGAATCGAAACGGCCCCCGGTCAGACCGGGGGCCGTCCTGGCATCGATTGCGGCAGTTACGCTTGGTCGGCCGCCTGTACGTTCGTCGCACGCGGGCCCTTGGGGCTCGCCTGGACGTCGAAGGTCACCGTCTCGCCGCCGTTGAGGCGGTCGAAGCTGAGCGGTGCGACGAGTGAGTCGCGATGGAAGAAGTACTCCTTGCCATCCTCGGCGGCGATGAAGCCAAAGCCGCGGTCGGCAACAACCTTCTTGACGTTTCCTGTGGTCACATTGACCCCTTCTGTCTTCTCGAACCGATCTGCAGGCGCACGGCCTGTTCGAGAAGCAGGTCGACCACGCGAAGCACCGTCGCACATTGCGACGACTGCCCAAGGGTACGCTCGATCGGTGTTCTGTGGGCTGGCCGGCCACCTCAGACGAATCGCTCAAGGAGTCGGGTCAGGATCCACAGCCCGACCGGAAGCAGTACCGCCGATACGAAACCGCGAAACGTGCCGGTACTCCACGGCCACGTCCGCAGCTTCCCGATGATCTCCCGCTCGGCGCCGAGGCTCGCCAGCGTCGTCTGGAGCTCTGCTGCCCGCGACAGGTCGTCTCGGTCGACCCCGGCATGGATCCGGGCGATGACTTCGGTGATGCGGCGATCCACCGCAAGCTGAAGCCGTTCCTTCTCGTCGGCAATCTTGGCCTGCATGCCGCGGAGGGGCAGGACGAACGCCGCGACCGCAAGCGCAACGACGACGAACAGGAACCCGCCGAAGACCGGCGAGGCGATGACCAACGAGCCGATCGGTGGCGCCGCAACTGACACGATAGCGGCCAACAGAAAAGCTAAACCGATGAGGCCGATCCCCGCCATGGCCGTCAGTCGCGAGAAGGCGTAGAGCGGTGACGGGGCGAACAGGTCGATCCGTGTCGACCTGGATTGAAGCCGGCTCACGCGCCGCAGCCGGTGGACGAAGCTGTAGAACAGGACGCCGAGGATTGCCTGCGCGACGGCGTAATTCGTCCAGCCGACGACGAGCATCGCCCCGGCGAGCCCCTCCGCCCTCGCCGCCGCCAACGCAAGGGGCTCGACGAAGAAGGATGTGGTGGTAATGGCAACAGTGGTCATGGCGATGACCGTCGCGGGGCGACCCGGAATCGCCACGAGGTCCTCTTCCAGATCCCGGGCTTCGGCGTCGGGGGCGTCAAGGATCGGTCGAAACGCACCGAAGGTCGACCGGGCGCGGCGGCCGATCGCGTGGATGAGCCCGATCGCGCAGACGACGATGAGCGGGATGCTCGTTTGCCACCAATCCACCACGAACAGATCGCGATGGCCGCTCGCCCACGAAAGGATGTTCACGACGAGGGACCATCCAGCCAGTAGCCCCACGTAGGGCAGCCAAACCGGACCAGGTAGGCCCTCGATCCAGGCGAGTAGGCGCACATTCCAGGCGGGCGGGGACCCTCGTGCCATCACGGGGCCGCCATGCGACGTACGGTCCTCGGTCGTCAAACCGTCACCCGGGTGGATCGGCTGAGGAGCCGAGTTGTAGGTGGCTTGCTTAGGTGCCCGGCGGCCGGTAGGTGACGCCGAGCCCGCGAGATTCGTCGATCTCGTCGGCCGTGAGCAGGACGGTGGTCGAAATGCCGACGGCCCCGCTTGCCGAAACCCTCGTCGCGGCCGCCGCCGCTGCGGCGTTGCTCGGCAGCTCGGCGATCATCACGAAGTCGTCATCGCCGAACGCCCAGTACGCTGCCTCAACGCGACCCCCGACGCTCTCCACAAGCTCGGAGACGGCCTTGAGGCGGCTGGCGGCGCCTTCCTTCAGGACTCCCTGGATGCCCGCCTGGGTGTAGTGGGCGCGGAAGAGGTAATGAGCCATCGCATGTCCTCCTGGTCTTCGACTGTGCTTGCGGCCGGCCAATCGTTACTCCCGGGCAGGCGCACGTCAATGCCTCAGACGAATCGCTCGAGGGTCCGCGTCACGATCCACAGCCCGACGGGCAGCAGGACTGCGGACAGGAATCCCGTCAGGGCGCCAGTACTCCACGGCCAGGTCGGGACCTTGTTGACGAGGTCGCGTTCGGCGATGAGTGTCGCCAGCGCCCGATTTCGTGCCTCGATCGCCGGGAGATCCTTTGCGTCGACGGCCGCATGGATTTCGTCGAGCGTGTGCGTCAGCCGTCGTCCAATCTGGGCCTGCAGGTCTCGCTTCGTGGCCGCGATCCGATCGTGCATGCGGCGCAGCGGGAGGACGAACGCAGCGGCTGCCATGGCGACCGCGAGCGCGTACCACACGAAGGTGATCGCGAGGTACGTCACGCCTGCCTCCGCCGGGATCAACAGCAACCCCGGAGCGAGGAGCAAGATCAGCCCGATCCCCGTCCGCGAGGTAACGCGCGAGAAGCCGTAGAGCGGTCCCTGGTCGAACAGGTCGATCCGCGAGATTCGCTCGTGGATCCGGTCCACGAGCCGGAGCTGGCGGATCGTGTGATAGACGAGCACCAGGAACAGCGAGGTGATGAACGTCTCCCAGCCGAGTCGCGCGATCAGACCTCCGGTGGTGAGGCCTGCGACTCCACTCGCGACCGGGTCCAGGAGGTAACCGAGCGGCCCAAGGCCGAACCCGACCGCGACCAACCCGGCGGCGGCACGAGCCGGGATGACCGTGAGGCGATAGGCGGTCGCCGACGTCTCCTCGGCGTCCATGTCGAGGATCGCGTGGAGTTCGTGAAGGGCCTGGGTGGCCGTCCGGTCCAGGCTCCGGATGAGCAGGAGGACCGCGAACGGCAGGGCACCGTAGTACAACCCGGTCCCGAGGACTGTGAGATCGGGATTGCTGAGACTCTCGACGTCCTGGAGGAACGTTGCGCCGACGCCAGCGGCGATCGCGACGAGGTAGGCCACCCACGTGGGACCCGGGAGGCGTTCGATCCAGTCGTTGAAGACGTTGACCCAGCTGCGTCCATACGGTGCCGTACGGACAACAGATGCCTCGGCCGTGATCGCGTTGACGGTCGTACTCAACGTCAGCCTCCGAGGAACTCGCCGAGATAGCGTTGGACGAGAAACAGGGCGATCGGCAACAGCAAGGCGGATCCGAACCCGCGGATCGTGCCGCCGGACCACGGCCACGTTGGGAGCTTCGCGAGGATCTCACGCTCGTGGCGGAGCGCCGAGATCGTCCGGTCGAGCGCCTCCACGCGGTCGGTCGACCGAGCATCGATGGCCTCGTTCAGTTCGCCGAGGAGGTCCCTCATCCGGCCATCGGCGGCGCCCGTGACGCGCTCCTTCTCCGCATCGAGGCGCCGATGCATTCCCCTCAGCGGCACGACGAAGACGGCGATGGCGAAGAACGTGAAGCCGGCGAGCCACGGGAGGAATACCGCCATCGCAGAGGCAGACGCGAACATGGCCGGGTTGAGCACGACCCCCAGCGCGTTGAAGCCGATGAGCACGAGCCCGACCTGGGCGGTGAGGCGCGAGAAGGCATACAGCGGACCCGGTCGGAACGGGTCGATCCGGTCCGCCGCGTCGTGGAGCCGGCCGACGATCCGCATTTGCCGAACCGCCTGGTAGAGGATGCCCAGCAGGATCGCCGAGGTGGCTCCCTCCGAGATGATGCGCGGGGCCAGGCCGAGCGGCGTGAGACCGACAACCTGGGACGCCACGGGATCCACCAGGTAGTACGCCGGCGTGATCACCATGCTGAACAGGGTGAGGAGGAGGATCGGCCGGCCCGGCATCACGGTGAGTTCATAGCGGGCCTGATCGGCATCTGGAACGCCTGTCCCGAGCGCTGGACGGAAGACATCGAACGCCGCCCCCGCGACGAGCTTCAGGCGGTGTGATGCGGCCAACAACAGGACGGTCGCGGCTCCCCAGCCCACCTGTGCCGGCTCGAAGTCGCCGTACGGCCGCAGGCCGGAGAGCCACAGCGCGGAGTTGGCGACGAGCACGCTCAAGGTGCCGAGCACTACGTAGGCGAGCCAGGTCGGGCCGGGCAAGGCGACGAGCCAGTCATAGAGGCGGTCCAGCCAGCTCGGTGCGTACGGCGCAACCCTCTCACCCGCCGGCCGGGCGGCCGCGATCTCTGCTGTCGCCACTGGTGGCTCCCTCCCTGCTGGACGCGGAAGATGGTACAGATCGCACGCAAGCCCACTTGTGCTACCATGTGCTACATGGGCGAGTCGGGAGCGCATCCAACGCGGGTCGGGGTGCGTGAATTGCGCCAGAACCTGTCCGTGTACCTCGATCGCGTGAAGGCGGGCGAGACCTTCGAGGTCACCGAGCACGGCCGGCCGGTCGCGCGCCTGGCCCCGAACCCGCCGGTGAAGCTCTCGATCCTCGACCAGATGATCGCCGACGGCCGGGTGACACCGGCGACGTTTGATCATCGGAGGATCCCGCCTGCTCCGCGGATCCCCGGCGGCAAGCCACTGTCCCAGATCATCCTCGAGATGCGCGACGAGGAGGAGCGATGACGGCCCTCGCCTACGTCGACGCGTCGGCACTGGCGAAGTTGATCCTCGACGAGGCGGACTCCGTGGAGATGCGCCGCTGGTACGTCGAGAGCGAGCGGGTCGTGTCCAGTCGTGTCGGCGTCGTCGAGACGAGGCGAGCCGTGGCTCGACGACCCCACGACTCGGCACACCTGGAGGTGATCCTCGGGTCGATCGAGACGGTCGAGCTGGACACGTCGATCGCCCGCGCCGCCGGCGTCATCGGCCCGGCGACCCTCAAGACGCTCGATGCGATTCACCTCGCCTCGGCGATCGCCCTGATGCCCGAGGTCGACGCATTCGTGACCTATGACGACCGCCTCGCGAACGCTGCCCGAGCCCTGGGCCTGCCGGTCGTGCGGCCGGCCTGAGCTCACCGCCCGCGGGCGAGTCAGCCCGTGGGAACCGGCTCCCCGAGCTTCTCGATCCGGATCGCGGTGGCCTTGAACTCGGCCGTGCCCGACTTCGGATCGGTGGCATCGATCGTGAGGAGGTTCGTTGCGACGTCGTCCTGGTAGTGGAAGGTCATGAACGTGAGACCCGGCCGCAGCCCCGTGTCGATCCGGATTGGTGCCTCGACCTGGCCACGCCGGGACGTGATCCGGACGTGCTCGCCCTCGCCGAGTCCGAGTCGCTCCGCATCCTCCGGTGACATGTCGAGGGTCTCGCCGCGCCGGAGCGGCGACTTGAGGGCGCCCGACTGGACGCCGGTGTTGTAGCTGTCAAGGCGCCGGCCGGTGGTGAGGCGGATCGGGAAGTCGTCGTCCAGGCGGTCTATCGGGGGGTCGTGGTCCACCGGCACAAACGGGGCGCGAGCGCCCACGATGGGGTCCTCCCACAGGCGCGAGTGGAGGAACAACTCCCCGGGATGCTCTTCGTCCCAGCACGGCCACTGGATTCCGCCGAGCGCCTCGAGACGCGCGTAGGACATGCCGGCGTGAGCCGGCGACAGCGCCCGGAGCTCGTTCCACGCCGCCTCGGCCGACGCTTCGCCCCAGTCGTGACCCATCCGCCGAGCCAGCTCGTAGATGATCCACAGGTCGTCGCGCGCCTCGCCGGGCGGGTCGAGCGCCTTGCGGACCCGCTGCACGCGCCGTTCCGAGTTGGTGACCGTACCCTCGGACTCGGCCCACGCGGCCGCCGCAGGCAGCACGACGTCCGCGATCTCGGCGGTCGCAGTCAGGAACAAGTCCTGGACCACCATGAACTCGAGCGACCCCATGAGCCGCTTCGTTCGATGCTGGTCTGCTTCGGACTGGACGGGGTTCTCGCCGATGACATAGGCGGCCTTGAGTTCGCCGCGCTCCATCGCGTCGAACATCTGGGACAGGTGCCAGCCCCGCTTCGGCGGGACCCGCACGCTCCAGGCGGCGTCGAACTTCGCCCGCAGGGCATCGTTCTCGACGTACTGGAACCCCGGCAGGCGGTCCGGAAGCGCGCCCGAATCGCCACCCCCCTGCACATTGTTCTGGCCGCGCAGCGGCTGCACGCCGCTGCCGAACCGGCCGACGTGGCCGGTCAGGAGAGCGAGCGAGATCAGCGCCAGGACGTTGTCCACGGCGTTGTGGTGCTCGGTGATGCCGAGCGTCCAGCAGAGTTGGGCCCGGGGTGCAGTCGCGTATGCGTGGGCGAGCTCACGGATGGCGTTCGCGGGGACACCGGTCTCGCGTTCCGCGTATTCGAGGGTGTAGGACTCGACCTTGTCGCGGTAGGCCTCGAAGCCCGACGTCGCGCGCTCGATGAACTTCATGTTCGCCAAGCCAGCGTGGATGATCTCCCGGCCGACCGCATTGGCCAGCGCGATGTCACTGCCGACGTCCAGCCCGAGCCACACATCGGCCCATTGGGCCGAACTGGTCCGGCGTGGATCGACCGCGAACAACCGGGCGCCGTTGTTCACGCCGCGCAGCAGGTGATGGAAGAAGATCGGATGCGTCTCTCGGGCATTGCTGCCCCAGAGGATGGTCAGATCGGTCTCCTCCACCTCACGATATGAGCTGGTACCGCCACCAGCGCCGAAAACGGTCGCCAGACCGGCGACAGAAGGGGCGTGTCAGGTGCGGTTGCAGCTGTCGATGTTGTTGCTGCCCAGGACCGCCCGGGAGAACTTCTGGGCCGCGAAGTTGACCTCGTTGGTCGACTTGCTGCAACTGAAGATCCCGATTGGCGCCGACCCGTTCGAGGCCCGCTGGGCCGCGAGAGTCCGAAACGCCGCGACGGTCCGGTCGAGCGCCTCATCCCAGGTTGCGGGACGGAGCTCGCCGCCCTTCGTCTCCCGGACGAGGGGCTGAGTCAGGCGAACATACGACTTCGGCAAGGGTTCCGTGCCTCCGTGCTCTGGCGCGCCGGAGCGGCGCGCCGGTTCGTCGCCGGCCATTCGGCCGACTCCGTGAGTGTAGCGCGAGGGCGCTATCCCTTTACACGGCGCTGACAAATCAGCGCGGCATCACGATGGATCACCCGGCCGAGGCGCGCCAATCTCCGAGTCAGGCGTCCAGGTTGGGCGCCGGCAGACAGGACGCGTGGCGCGCCGGAGCGGCGCGCCGGTTCGTCGCCGGCCATTCGGCCGACTCCGTGAGTGTAACGCGAGGGCGAGCTTCGCCTCGCGCTCGTGTGACGCCCGGGCGCGCAATCGTTGACCGCCGCGCAGCGGTGTCCCCGCGAGGTCGTCCCGTGGACCTCGCGCGTCAGACCCCGAAGGCCCGGAGGTACTCGCGGTTCGCACGCTGGACGGCGACCACGGATTCGGGCGTGTCCGCCGCTCGAAGGTATTGGTCCTGCTCAATGACGAGCCAGCCGGAGTAGTCATGGCTGCGGAGGGCATCGATGACCGAATCGATTCCCGAATCGCCCGTGCCGAGCTGGCAGAAGACGCCTCGACGAAGCGCCTCCTCGAGGCCCTTCCCCTCGGCCTTCACGTCATCCATGACCTTGGTGGTGCAGTCCTTGATGTGAACGTGGCGGATGATCTCGTGATAGTCATGCACAGCCTGCGTCGGATCCGCGCCGCCGAACCGGAAGTGACCCGTATCCAGGCACAGTCCGAGCAGCGACGGGTCGATGCGATCCATCACGCGCGCAATCTCATCGGCCGATTCAACATAGGTCCCGGCGTGGGGATGCAGGACGACGTCGAAGCCCATCGATTGGCAGAGTTCTGCGGCCCGATGGAGGTTGTCGATCAGGGCCTCGAACCGGCTGGGCGACAGCCATGTCTCCGGGTGAGCGGGGATCTGCCCGGAGAACGCGCGCCGGTCGGGCTCGTCGAACTGGTCCGACAAGATTGCCAGGGGCCGCGACCCGTCCGGCGAACCCTCGCGGACCAGTCTCAGGCTGTCGGCGAGCCAGGCTCGATCCGACTCTGCCATCTCGTTCCGGCTGAAATGCTGCGGCAGGAAGGAACCCACGAGCTCCAGCCCCCGGGACGACAGGCGCTGACGAAGCTGCTCGGCGTCGCCAAGGTAGCCCGGCGGGCCGAGTTCCGTGCCCTCGACGCCGATGTCAACGAGCCAATCAAGCACGTCCTCCGGTCCAGGCATCCAGGCGTCGTCGACCATGATCTCGTCCACCCCGAACGACACCGGGGCCCCGGCGACACGCATCCGAGCGCTTGACATCGAGTCCTCCGTTCACGTGGCCATCGAGCTGTCGCGTCCCGCACGGCTGCGTGCTCGTTGACGCGGCAACTGGGCACGTGCTAGGTTACTGCAATCGGTTGCGCACGGTCAATCACGCACGACCGAGCCCATTCACCGGGTACGCGGAGACGACACCATGCGGATGCTCATCGCGGGTGAGTGGACAGATGGCGCAGTCCGTGAGGACGTCACGAATCCGTTCAACGGAGACGTGATCGACACGGTGCCGGTTGCGTCTCGCGCGGACGCGGATCGCGCGCTCGCGGCCGCGGTCGGGGCGGCCGACCGGCAGCGCCACACCGCCGCCTACGATCGTCAGGCGATCCTGCTGCGTGCGGCCGACCTCGCGGACGAGCGGGTCGACGATCTGGCTCGGACGATCTCACTCGAGTCGGGGAAGCTCCTCACCGAGGCGACCGGCGAAGCCTCCCGGGCCGGAGACATGTTTCGTCTGGCTGCATTCGAGGGCGCCCAGCTCTACGGCGACAGCCTCCCGCTCGACGCGCATCGCGGCGCAGGGCAGGGTCGGCTCGGTTTCACGCTCCGACAGCCGTGCGGCGTGGTGGTCGCCATCACCCCGTTCAACTACCCCTCGCTGCTCGTCCTCCACAAGATCGCCCCCGCGCTGGCGGCGGGTAACGCGGTCATCCTCAAGCCGGCCCGCAAGACGCCCCTGACGGCGCTCAAGCTCACCGAGATCCTGCTCGACGCCGGCCTCGATCCCGAGGCGATCTCCTGCGTCACGGGCCCGGGGGCGGACCTCGGGGCGCAGCTGTGCAGCGATTCGCGGGTGCGGAAGATCAGTTTCACCGGCAACTCGGCGACCGGACAAGCCATCACCCGGGTTGCCGGCGTGAAGCGCCTGTCCCTCGAACTCGGGGCAAGCTGTCCCGTCATCGTCCTGCCGGACGCGGACATCGAGCTTGCGGCCCGAGCGGTGTCCATCGGTGGCTACGTAAATGCCGGTCAGGTCTGCATCTCGGTCCAGCGAGTCCTGGTGGACCGGACGGTCATGCCCGACTTCCTCGATGCCCTGACGCCTCTCGTTGAGGCGATCCGCACCGGTGATCCCCTCGATCCCCAGACGACGGTCGGGGTCCTGGTCAGTGACGTCGAGGCGCAGCGGGTGGAACTGGCGATCCACGCGAGCGCGGCCTCCGGGTCGCGCGTGTTGTGTGGCGGCGAGCGCGAGGGGACGATGCTCAGGCCGGCGGTGGTGGCAGACGTGGACCCGGCCAGCCCGTTCAGCCGCGACGAGCTGTTCGGACCTGCCGTGGCCGTCTCGCCGGCATCGGGAATCGACGACGCGATCCGACTTGCCAACGACAGTCCGTATGGGCTCGGGGCAGGCGTCTTCACCCGGGATGTGACCAGCGCGCTGCGCTTCGCGCGGGAGGTGGACGCGGGTATGGTGCACATCAACTGGACGCCGCTGTGGCGGGCCGATCTCATGCCCTATGGCGGCCTCAAGAACAGCGGAATCGGCAAGGAGGGCGCGCGCTCGGCGGTCGAGGAGATGACCGAAGCGAAGACGATCATCCTTCATGGAGCGAGCTGACAGGAGGGTCCCCAAACCCATGTCCCCGACGGTCCGACTGACGACCGCGCAGGCGATCGTTCGATACCTCGGCCAGCAGCACACCGTCGCGGACGGCGAACGGCGGCGCTCCGTGCCGGCAATGCTCGGCATCTTCGGCCATGGCAACGTCGCCGGGCTGGGCCAGGCCCTCGATGAGTTCCGCGCGGAGATGCCCTATGTCCAGGGCCGCAACGAGCAGTCCCTGGTCCACGTTGCGACCGCGTATTGCCAAGGCGTCGCGCCGACGAGCCCTGCTAGCCGTGACCGCGTCGGTCGGGCCCGGGGCAACGAACATGATCACCGGCGCCGCGCTCGCCACGATCAACCGCGTGCCGGTACTCCTCCTGCCCGGCGACACCTACGCGACCCGGCGCCAGGGACCCGTCCTCCAACAGCTGGAGAACCCGTCGGCCGGCGACGTCAGCGTGAACGACTGCTTCCGACCGGTGGCTCGCTACTTCGACCGGATCACCCGCCCGGAGCAAGATCCTCACGGCGCTGCCCGAGGCGATGCGCGTCCTGACGAGCCCGGCGGAGATGGGCGCGGTGGTCATCGCCCTGCCCCAGGACATCCAGTCCGAGGCGCACGACTATCCGGCGGCGTTCTTCACGCCCGCGGACTGGGTCATCGCGCGCCCCGCCCCGGATCTCGAGGCCGTGGCCGATGTGGCGCGCCTGCTTGCCGGCGCCCAGCGCCCGCTGATCGTGGCCGGCGGTGGCGTTCACTACGCCGACGCCACCGAGGCGCTGGCAGAGCTCGCCGCGGAGTTCGGGATCCCCGTCACCGAGACGTTCGCCGGAAAGGGCGCCGTCGCGAGCGATGCCTGGTGGGGCATGGGCGGCATCGGCGTGGAAGGCAATCCGGCGGCGAACGCGCTGGCTGCCGAAGCCGATCTCGTCCTTCACGTGGGCACGCGCCTGACGGACTTCACGACCGCCTCCCAGTCCATCTTCGCGAATCCCGAGGTCCGATTCGCCTCGATCAACGTCACCGACCACGACGCGCGCAAGCAGGGCGCTGTCCCGATCGTCGCCGACGCTCGCCGTGCCCTGGTGGCGCTGAGCGCTGCGGCTCGCGACGCAGGTGTCCGGCCGCATCCTGCGTGGGAGTCGCGCGCTCGGGAGGCCAGATCCGACTGGCTGCCGATTCGAGCCGCCGCTCTCGCCGCGCCGGGGCCGGACCGGCTTGACGGGGCGGCCCCGATGACCCAGGGCCAGCTGATCGGGGTCCTCCAGGAAGCGGCCCGGCCGGGCGACACAATCGTGGCTGCTGCCGGCGGACCACCGGGCGACCTGCTCAAGGTCTGGGACGCCACCGGCGGCCGGTCGTGCCACCTGGAGTTCGGGTACTCGTGCATGGGCTATGAGCTGCCGGCGACCCTCGGGGTCCGCCTGGCCCAGCCCGACGGCGCGGTGATGGCACTGATCGGCGATGGGACGTTCCTCATGCAACCGACGGAGCTGGTCACGGCCCTGCAGGAGGGCCTCAACGTGACCGTGGTGGTCTCCGAGAACCGCGGCTTCCAGGTCATCCGACGGCTCCAGTTGATGCGCAACGGCACCGGCTTCGGGAACGAGTTCCGCACGAGGACCGGGCCGCTCGCCAGCGCCGCGCTGGACGGCGAGTACCTCGACCTGGATCTCGTGGCCCTGGCCGCCGGCCTCGGTGCGCGGGCGACGAGGGCCGGAACGCCGGACGCCGTCCGGGCCGCCCTGGACGAAGCTCGGATCCATCCGGGTCCGAGCGTGATCGTGGTCCCGACGGATCCGGACATGAACCTGCCGCCATCTGGCGTGTGGTGGGATGTCGCGTCGGCCGAGGTCTCAGGCCTGCCGGCCGTGGTGGAGCGGCGGCGTGAGTACGAGGCAGGACTCGCCGGTCAGCGGTGGCACGGCTGATGACCGGCCCGGGTCCCCATCCTGCGATCCGTGCCAGGGTCCGCGGCCGGAGCCCGCTGATCGGCACGTTCCTCAATCTCGGCAGCGTCCTCGCGGCTGAGGCGTGTGCCCTGGCGGATTTCGACTGGCTCCTCGTCGACCTCGAGCACGGCGGGCGCGGCGAGGACGGCCTCCTCGGCCAGCTGCTTGCCGGTGCGGCTCACGACGTGCCGGTACTCGTGCGCGTCGAGAGCGACAGCCGCATCAGGGCCGGCCGAGTCCTCGACGCGGGTGCCTCGGGCGTGATGTTCCCGCGTCTCGAGTCCGTCGAGGAGGTCGCGACCGCGGTCCGTCACCTCCACTATCCTCCTGACGGGGACCGGGGGGTGGCCACCTATAACCGGTCGTGCGGGTTCGGCCTTGCGCCGGAGATGCTCGAGCGCGGTGGAAGCCTCATCGTGGCGGCGATCCAGATCGAGACGCTCGCCGCCCTTGTGTCGGTCGAGGAGATCGCCCGCGTCCCGGGAGTCGACGTCCTGTTCGTGGGCCCTCGGGACCTGAGCCATGCCCTTGGGATCCCGGGCCAGATGGACCACCCGACATTCCGCGAGGCACTGGGTCGCGTCAGTCGCGCGGCGGAGGCAGCGGGCGTGGCGGCCGGCATCCTCGCCGGAAGCGCCGAGGCGGCAGTCCGCTACGCCGACGAGGGCTTCACGTTCCTGGCCGTTGGCTCCGACTCAACGTCACTCGCGACCGCGGCCAGGGGAACCGTGCAGAGCTTCAGGGCCGCCCTCGCGGGGGCGCACGCGGCCAGTTCGAGACCGTGAGCAGGCGATGACCGTGAGCAGGCGATGACCGTGAGCAGGCGATGACCGTGAGCAGGCGATGACCGTGAGCAGGCGATGACCGAGCGAGGGCCCGATCCTGGCGCTCGGACCGGTCGATGCCCTCGTGGCGGACCGTTGCGCCCGTTCGGCGACGTCGTCGAGGCGGCCCGGACGGCCATCACTCGCCGAATTCCTGCCGTTGGCCATCGGCCTGATCGCCCGCGGGAGCAGTGTCGTCGACCGGCAGCTCATCACCGCCGCACCGCGCCTGCGAGTCATCGGGCGGAGCGGGATCGGGGTCGATCTCGTCGATCTGGCCAGCGCGAGCGAGCGGCACATCCCGGTGGTCGTGACTCCCAACGCGGGCACGAACGCCGTGGCGGAGGGGGCGCTGGCCCTCATCCTGCACCTGGTCAAGCGGCTCGGGCCGCTCACCGAGCTGGTACGCGAGGGTCGCTGGGCCGAGCGCGAATCGGTCGATGTGGGCGACCTCGAGGGGGCGACGCTCGGCATCGTCGGCTTTGGCCGGATCGGACGAAGGCTCGCCGAACTGGGCCAGGTCCTCAACATGCGCGTCGTGGCCTACGACCCGTATGGGGATCCGGCGACGGCGGCCGGGCTGGGTGTCGAGCTGGTCGACCTCGAGCGGCTGGCCGAGACCGCCGACGTGATCAGCCTCCACGCCCCCCTCACGACCGAGACGACCCATCTCATCGATGCCGCCGTGCTGGCGCGGGTTCGGACGGGCACCGTCCTCGTCAACTGCGGCCGAGGCGGCCTGCTGGATCTGGACGCTGTCCACGCGGCGCTGCTCGATGGCCGCCTGGCCGGCGTCGGTCTCGATGTCTACGAACCGGAGCCGCCGCCGCCCGGTGGACATCCGATCTTTCGGCACCCGGCCGTGGTCCTCACGCCGCACGTGCTCGGCCTGTCACGAAGAGCCAGACGTCGCATCTTCGAGGAAATGTCCGCAGGCATGGCCGCCGTGCTTGCCGGCGGACGAGCCGCGCATATCGCGAACCCCGAGATCTACGAAGGGGCCTGACCTTCGGCTACGTGCGTGCGAGGCGCGTCCGTCAGGGCGTGATGACGACCTTGGTGGCCTCGCCGGACCGCAGGCGTGCGACCCCGTCGAGGACCTCGCTCAAGGGCAGCACGGCGGACACGATGGGCGCGAGGTTGAGGCTGCCGCTCTCGACCAGCCGGATCGCGGCCGGGAACGTGAAGTTCGAGATGTAAGAGCCGAGGATTGACAGCCCCTTCTCGGTGATCTCGACCTGGTGGATCGGTGGACGGGCCGCGCCGTTCATCCCGAACACGATGATCCTCCCACCCATCGCCGCGGCCTCGATCGCCTGGCTGAGGACGCTGCCGACGGCATCGACCACGATGTCGGCGCCCCTGGGCAGGATCTCCGCGCGCCGGGCCGCGAATTCCTCCGGCGTCAGGGCGAAGTCGGCCGCCACGGCTCGCGCGACGGCGGCCCGGACCGGGTTCGGCTCGATCACAATGACCGGTCCGGCCCCCGAGGCCTTGAACACGGCCGCGAACAGGCAGCCGATGGTGCCCGCGCCCATGACAACCACGGATTCTCCGGGCCTCGCGGCCGCCCGGTTGGTTCCGTTGACGACGCAGGCCAACGGTTCCACGAGCGCCGCCATTTCGAGCGAGACGTCGTCGGAGATCGGATAGACGGCGGCCGCGGGCGCGATAACGAGTTCGGCAAGGGCACCATCCCGGTAGACCCCGAGGGCGCGGATGTTCTCGCAGTTGGCCGGCCTGCCCGCGCGGCAGGAGGTGCAGGCATTGCACTTCGGATCAGGGTCGACGACGACCCGTTCGCCGACACGCGTGCTCGCGACCGCCTCACCGATGGCTTGCACACGCCCCACGAACTCGTGCCCGAGGATCGTGCCGGGCGTCGCGGGATGACCCGGAGGCACGTTGAGGACCTGCAGGTCGCTGCCGCAGATCCCGCACGCCTCGACGGCGATGAGGACGTCGTCGGGGTGCTCGATGCGCGGCTCGGGGCGGACCTCGAGGCGCAGTTCGCCGTTCCCGTGAAAGACGGCCGCACGCATCACGTCGCCCCTCCCTTCAAGAGCCGCCGCCCGGCCCGCAGGACGAAGCCGAAGCCAAAGAGCAGGGCGACCGTCGCGAGCAGCAGCACCGTCGCGACGGCATTGACTTCGGGGGTGACCCCGAACTTGATCTGGGTGTAGATGTACAGCGGCAGCGTGATCTGCGGTCCGACGGTGAAGAACGTGATGATGAACTCGTCGATCGACAGGGTGACGCTGATGAGGGCGCCGGCCGCGATCGCCGGCGAGATGAGCGGCAGGATCACGTGGCGCAGCGCCTGCCGTGGGCTGGCTCCGAGATCCGCCGCAGCCCACTCGAGGCGCTGGTCGAAGCCCTGGAGCCGCGCGGCGACGATCAGGACGACGAACGGGCGTCGTGAACACGAGGTGGCCGGCGATCACCGTCAGGAGCGACAGCTCGAGGTCGAGGACGCGCCGGAAGAAGATGAGCATCGCGATTCCGAGCAGGATGCCGGGCAGCATGATCGGCATCGTGGCCAGGATCCGGACGGCGTCGGCGTGCCGGATGCCGCCCGCGGACGAGCGGGAAGGCGGCCATCGTCCCGATCAGGGTCGCCAGGAAGGCCACGGCCGCCGCGACGATGATCGAGTTCTTGACCGCCTCCAGGAGCAGGCTGTTGCCGGCCGCCACCTCGTACCAGTGCAACGTGAGATTGACGATCGGCAGGCCCGGGGTACGCGGCTCGTTGAACGAGAACAGGACGAGGAACGCGATCGGCAGATACAGGAAGACGAGGACGGCAACCGCCCAGAGCCACAGGACCCAGCGCGTGGGCCGGGCATACGGGCTGACCGGCATCGTCTCGAGCGGATCGATCTGCTTAGCCACGAGCCACCACGTCCTCGATCCGCAGGTACTTGCGGAAGACGACCAGGAGGGCCGTGACGAACACGGCGATGATGATGGCGAAGGCCGCGCCCTGGGCGATCTGGGCGCCTCGGAAGAAGTTCACGACGAGGTTCGCGATCAGGGAGCCCTGCACGCCGCCGACAAGCGTTGGTGTCAGGAACTCACCCAGGATCGGAATGAACATGAAGATGCAGGCGGTGATGATCCCGGAGCGGATCTGCGGGACGAGGATGTGCCGGAAGGCCTGGTCTGGCCGGGCCCCGAGGTCCTGGGCCGCGTGCAACTGGCTGAAGTCGAACTTCTCGAGGGCGGCATAGAGCGCCAGCGCGGCGAACGGGAAGTAGACGTAGACGAGGACGATGAACACCCCGACGTCGTTGTAGACGAACAGGCGCGACGGCTCGTCGAGGATGCCCAGCGCCTGGAGCGCCTGGTTGAGCGCGCCCCTCTCTCCGAGGATCGCCTGCCATGCGTAGACGCGCAGGAGATAGCTCGTCCAGAAGGGCACGATGACCGCCAGCAGGACCAGCCGCTGCCGTCGGCGGCTGACGTACCGGACGAGGAAGTAGGTGAACGGCACCGCCGCGACCAGTCCCGCTGCCGTGACGGCCGCCGCCATGAGCATCGTCTTGAGGAACGTCCGCAGGTAGGTCGGGACGGTGAAGAACTTCGTGTAGTTG
Organism: uncultured Chloroflexia bacterium; assembly: GCA_963697415.1. Lineage (GTDB taxonomy): Bacteria > Chloroflexota > Limnocylindria > Limnocylindrales > CSP1-4 > UBA5189. The sequence continues at coordinate 561,615 of CAVONW010000003.1, read as the reverse complement.
TTGATGTTCCAGTCCGGAACCAGGTTGAAGTCGACGTCCGTCCGCCAGAAGCTGAAGACCAGCATGAACGCCATCGGGGCGAGGAACAGGAGGAACAGGGCGATCGCGCCCGGCACGGCCGGTGCGAGCCGCCCGTAGTCGCGCGAAGTTGCCGCCGGCCCGGACTGGACCGGCGGCACATCCTTCAGGCCCACGCCCGAGGGTTGGCTCATGGGTGAGGGCAGGTTGTCTGACTTCGACTAGGCGCCGAACACCTCGTTGAAGGCATCGATCGCCCCCTGGGTCGACGACCCGGGGCCCTTGAGGGTCATGGAGTTGACGGTCTCGGGCTTGTTGTAGAGGAAGCGATCGGCGCGGTCCTTGTGGCCCTTGTCCACCAGCAGCTTGTAGGCGGCCTCGTTGAACAGCGGCCGGCCGTACCGGATGAAGTTCTCGGCGATGTGCTCGGCCTGCTCGGCGACCTCCAGGAACGGCATGAGCAGGCTGTTGTTCTTGCCACCCTTGACGAGCATCTCCGCGTCCATCCAGCCGACGGTCCCCTCCTTGGGGGTGAAGCCCTTGATCTCGGCTCCGCCGCCCTCCTTGACCCGTTCCTCGGCTCCCAGGTTACCCGTCGCGATCCACGCCTCTTCATTGATGAGCGAGGTGATCGTCTCCGTGTTCTGCTGGGTCAGCTTGAGGAGATTCGGCTTGAGGAGCGTGAGCAGGTCCTTCGCCTGCGCAAGTTCCTCGTCGGTCATGTTGTACGGATCCTTGGCGCCGGCGAACTTGGCCATGTAGGCCACGATCTCGACCGGCTGGTTCTCGACGACGATGCGACCCTTGTACTTCGGGTCAAGCAGCACCTCCCAGGAGTCGGGTGCCGTCGTGACGTACTTCGGGTTGTAGTAGAGCTGGACCGGGGACCAGCCGAACGGATAGCCCAGGTAGCCCTCGGGCTTTGTCCAGATCGAGAAATCGCGGGCGATCGAGTACAGCTGCTTCGCGACCTCGAGCTCGTTGATGTCCCAGGCCTCGATCAGACCATCCTCGAAGTACTTCGGCACCCAGAGTGCGTCACCCGAGATCATGTCGAGCTGGCCGCCGACCTCCTTGACCTTGGTGTAGCCCTCGGCGTTGTCGGCAAGCTCGGTGATGCTGGTCTTGATCTCCTGGTCCTTGGCGATCGCGGCGAGCTGCTCGTCGTAGTAGTGATCGCTCCAGGTCATCCAGTTGAAGGTGCCCGTTGGTGCTGCCGCCACCGCCACCGGTGGTGCATGCGGCCGCAAGGCCCCCAAAGGCCACTACGCGACCCATGGCTCGCCGACGCCTGCAAGAAGCGACGCCGGCTGAGATTGCTGTTCCTGGCCATTTGATCCATTCCTATGTCCTCGCTTCCGATCCTGCCATGACGATCGCCGCTGTCGTTGACCACCATACGCCTACCTCCTCGTCGACATGCCCTTCGGGATCATGAGCCTGTGCGCCGCCTCCATGGAGTCGATGCACGACGAGGGCGCCCGCCGCCGTGTCGACCGTGATCCGTGTGTGGTTGCCCAGGAACGCCACGTCAGGATGCGGCCCCTAGAGCGCCGGCTCTGGCGCGCGTTCGATGCGGCCCGATCGCAAGCGATTCGGGGCGGACCATCAAGGTCGCCGGTCCCTCGACGGGCGATCGGGGCGGGCATCCGTTCCCCGCCAGCGAGCACGAAGGACGTCGCCACCCCCGTGCCGGATCGCTCCGGCGAGGAAGTTGGATTCGCCGATGAAGTCGGCCACGAACCGGTCCACCGGCCGGTAGTAGATCTCGCGCGGGGTCCCGACCTGGACGACCCGGCCACCCGACATGACGGCGATCCGGGTCGCCATCGAGAGCGCCTCCTCCTGGTCGTGGGTCACGAACACGAAGGTGGTGCCGACCTGGCGATGGATGCGCGCCAGCTCGAGTCTGCATCTGCTGACGCAGCTTGAGGTCGAGGGCGCCCAGGGGCTCGTCCAGGAGCAGCACCGCTGGTCGCTTGGCGAGGGCGCGCGCCAGCGCCACGCGCTGCTGCTGACCGCCGGACAGCTGGGACGGGTAGCGGTCGGCAAGTCGCTCAGCCCGACGAGCTCCAGGTACTCGCGACGCGAGCCGATCGTCTCCCGTCCCCATGCCCTCCATGCGCAGCCCGAACGCGACGTTCCCGGTGACCGTCATGTGCGGGAACAGGGCGTAGCTCTGGAACACGGTGTTGACGTTGCGCTTGTGGGGCGGCAGGTCGTTGACCCGCCGGCCCTCGATGCGCAGCTCGCCGGACGTGAGGGGGATGAAGCCGCCGATCAGGTTGAGGGTGGTCGTCTTGCCGCAGCCCGACGGTCCGAGAAGGCAGAAGAACTCGCCCGCGCTCGATGGCCAGCGACACCGCGTCGAGGGCGACCGCGTCGCCGTAGCGCTTGGTCGCAGTCACGAGCTCGATGGCGGGAAGTGCGTCGCTCACGACGCCACTCTAGCCGTGCCCGCGGGCGCCGGCGACCCCGCGGCGACACTGCCCGGGACGGACCTCACGCTCTCCCGCACGACCAGTTCCGTCGCCAGCACCCGGCCCGGCGGCAGCCGCCCGTCGCGGATCGCGTGGACCAGGCTGCGCGCGGCCAGCCAGCCCAGTTCGTTGGAGGGGGTGGAGACCGTGGTCAGCCGCGGGTTGGCGAGCGCCGCGAACGGGATGCCGTCGAAACCCACCACCGCGACGTCCCCCGGCACCCGGATACCGCGGGGCCGCAGACCGTCCAGGAGCGCGAGCGCGAGCTTGTCGTCGTAGCACATCACGGCGTCCGGCAGGTCCGTCCCCAGCGCCGCGGCGACCGCGTCAGGGTCCCGCCATGCATCTTCGGCGAGGGTGATCGTGGGCGGCGACTCGATGCCCGCCTCGTGCAGGACCTGGAGCACGGACTCCTGGCGCACCGTGTTCGTGGACCGACCGCCCGCGCCCGGGTAGACGATCCGCCGGTGGCCGGCGGCGAGCAGGTACCGGGTCGCTGCCTGGACGCCGCCCGCATCATCGGTCTGGATGAGCCCGTCCGGCGGGTTCGACCGCAGCCGCAGGATGCCCGGTCCGTCCGGCTGGACGATGACCAGCGGCCGCCCCGCGCCCGCGCTCCCGGGCCTCCCCGGGGTCCAGGACGCTCGACACCAGCGCGATGCCATCCGTGCCGTGTTCCACGAACACGTCGATGGCGCACCGCTCCTGGTCCGGCACGTTGGACCCCGCCGAAGATGACCGTACCCGTGGCTGGCCGCCCCCACCTCGAACCCGGCTGCCATCTGGCCGTGGACCGGGTCGCCCAGGTCGGCGAGAAGCAGGCCCAGAGTCCGGGTGCGCCGGACGCGCAGGCTGCGCGCGGCCGCGTTCGGGACGTATCTCAGGGACTCCGCCGCGGCACGCACGGTCGCGCGCGTGGGAGGGCTGATGCGCGGGTCGTCCGCCAGCGCACGTGACGCGGTGGCGCGCGACACGCCGGCCCGCTCCGCCACGTCGGCGAGCGTCACCCGGCGGGCCGGGCCGTCCCCCCTACCGCCGACGCCCCGATCGCCGGTCAGGCCAGGTGGGTGCGTGCCACGGCCACGAACCGTTCGGCGCGTTCGCGCGCGACGTCCGCCCCGTCCCGCATCCGCAGGCCGTACGGCGCCAGGTTCGGATCCAGGACGCCGATCGCGAAGCTCATCGAGCGCGCCAGCAGGGCGTCGGTGACGGGGAGCATCCCGGCCTGGTAACGGGAGTCGTCGGGGTTCGTGCTGCTGCAGTCGAACGGGCAGCCCCTACCGGTGATCGTGCGACCCTCCAGGAAGTGCTCCATGTGGTTGTACACGTGCCACCCCGAATGGGCGAGCGTATTCGAGCCCAGCGCGTTCGTGATCGCCGTGGCGGACGCAGCATCGGGGAAGAGGACCACGAGGTGTGTCGCGAGGTCGCCGTCGGGATCGGGCAGCGTCCGGAACCCGATCCCCGGCACGTCCCCGATGATCGAGCGCACAAGGTCACGTTGCGCGGTCAGGTGCGCCCGGATCCGGTCCAGCTTGCGCACCTGGGCAAGCAGCACCGCACCCTCCAGCTCCGTCATCCGGAAGTTGAGCCCCAGCATCGGCCGCTTGCCGATCTCGATCCCCTTGCGGTCGGGGCTGTGGCCCTGGTCGTGCATCGCGAAGCAGCGCCGGTAGAGCGCCTCGTCGTTGGTGACCAGCATCCCGCCGTCACCGCAGGTGATGGTCTTGAACTCGTTGAAGCTGTAGATGCCGGCCGCGCCGTGGCCGCCCACCCACGCCCCCCGATACGTGGCCCCGAACGCCTGCGCGGCATCCTCCACGAGCGCGACCCCGTGGCGGTCGGCGATCGCCTTGAGCTCCGCGAGGCGCGCCGGGTTGCCCAGCATGTGCACGACGATGATCGCCCGCGTGCGAGGCGTGATGCGCCGCTCGACATCCGCCGGGTCCAGGTCGAGCGTCTCGTCCACCTCCGCGAGGACCGGGCGAGCGCGAGCGTAGATGACCGCCGAGTAGGTGGCCACGTACGTGAACCCGGGCACGATGACCTCGTCACCGGGGCCCACGCCCAGGCCCAGGAGGGCGAGCGTCAGGCCGCTCGTGCCGGCATTGACCGCCAGCGCGTGGGCCACGCCCGCGCGCGCGGCGACCTCCTCCTCGAACCGGCGCACCTTGGCCGGGAAGGATGCGTCATCAGGGCCGTACCGGCTCAGGTGGCGGCTGCGGATGACCTCGGTGACCTCCGCGAGCTCCTCGTCACCGATCAGGTCGAGTCCTGGACCCGGCATTCTGTGCAGCCCCTCCGAATGCGCAACCGATTGCGCGGAAGGTAGCATCCGTCGCAACCGGCTGGCCCGTCCAGTCCTCCGCGACCCAGATATAGGCCGGGTCGAACTTCTGCGTCACCGGACGCACGTCGCCGCCGAGGAAGTTGAGGTAGTAGGCGTTGGTCCCCGGCGCGGTGGCCACGGTGTGGTAGCCCTCGTGGACGAGGATGAGGTCGCCATCCCGGGCGCAGAAGGACAGATCCAGGTCCCGCTCCGGCGAGTAGATCCGCATGAACGCAAACCCCTCGCGTGGCTGGAGACGGAAGTAGTAGGTCTCTTCGTGGTAGGAGGTCCCGTCGATGCCGTCATGGCGGTGCGGCGGGAAGCTTGACCAGTTGCCGCTCGGGGTCAGGATCTCGTACGCGATCAGCCGTTCTGCGGGGAGGCTCAGATCGAGGGTGCCGGTCACACCCCGGCTGACGTTCGCGCCCCCGCGCACGGCGGTAGCCAGCTCGGCCGGTGCGATCATCCGCGCCGGGTAGCGCCCCTCCGCCGGCACCCCGCCCGTCGCGAACTCGAACGCCGTGATCGCCGTGATCGCATACGCCGTCCACGGCGGTAGGTACGCCACGTGGGGCAGGTCCGTGAAGACGTCGCGCCGCGAGACGGTGTGGTCCTGGCCGGCGAACTCGAACCGCGCGGTCCCCGCGAGCGGGACCACGGCGACCTCATTCGGCCCGCTATCCCCTTCATGTCGCTCGCCCCGGGCGAGGGCCACGACGCTGGAGGAGATGTACTTCCAGTCGACCGACTCGGGCGTGATGTCGAGCAGCGTGCCCGGGCCGGCGGCCGAGACAAGATGCCGGAGCGGTTTCGTCGTCATGCCTTCCTCCTCGTCGGCGTGTCCTGGATCTCGAGCTCTGACTCTGTCCGCCACTCGGGCCGCCGCGAGCCCGTGCTTCTCGAGCAGGAAGTCGTTGGGTGCGGATTCGCCCCAGCAATCCTCGAGCCCGATCCGGACGAGGCGCCTAGGCAGGTATGTTGTCAGGATCTCGGCGATCAGCCCACCGAGCCCCCCGATCACGGAGTGTTCCTCGACGGTGACCACGAGGCTCGCACGGCCAACGGCCGCGACGATGGCGTGCACATCGACCGGCTTGATCGACGGCACATGCAGGACGCCGGCAGACACCCCGGTTGCCTCGAGCAGGACGGCAGCTGCCAGGCAGCGCGACGTCTGGGGACCCGTCGAGATCAGCAGCACGTCGCTCCCGTCGCGCAACTGGTGGACGCGGCCCGGCGTGAATCGGTACGCGACGTCGAACAGCACCGGCGCCGGATCCCTGGTCAGGCGCAGGTAGACGGGGCCGTCGGACTCGGTTGCCCAGCGGGTCATCGCCGCACACTCGATCTCGTCACCCGGCGCGAGCACGGTCATGCCGGGCATCGCCCGCATGATCGCCAGGTCCTGGACGTCCTGATGCGTCTTCCCGGTGAGGCCCGTCAGCAGCCCTCCGTACCCGGCGCCGATCTTGACGTTCGCATGCGGCTGCGCCACGACGAGGCGGACCTGGTCGAGCGCGCGATGCGTCAGGAACACGGCGAACGACGACAGCCAGGGGATGTAGCCCATCGTCGCCAGGCCGGCCGCCACCCCGACCATGTTCTGCTCGGCGATCCCCATCTGGAGGAAACGCCCTGGGTGACGCCGGGCGAAGATGTCCGCCTTGGTCGAGGTGGCCAGGTCCCCGTCGAGCACGAGGATGTCGGGATTCGTCTCGCCGAGCTCGGCGAGCGTCTCGCCCCAGATCTCGCGCAACGGTCTCATTCGGGCCGGCCGGAGGCATCGATGCCCAGCTCGAGGCGGGCGGCTTCCAGCTCGTCGGCGGTTGGGACTCGAGCGTGCCAGACGTAACGTCCCTCCGTGAAGGACAGCCCGCGGCCCTTGATCGTCCGGGCCAGGATCGCCGTCGGCCGGCTGCCCGCGGCTGCCTCGACGGCCTCTGCGCAGGCGCCGATGATCGCCCCGAAGTCGTGGCCGTCGATCTCGATCACCCGCCAGCCCGATCCTTCGAACATGCCGCGCAGCATGCCTCTCGGGAACGGCTCACTGCGGTCGCCGCGAGCATGGGGCTCGTCACCGAGCGGCCAGCCGTACTGCTGGAGGCCGTTGTGATCGACGATCGCGATGAGGTTGCCGAGGCCATAGCGAGCCGCGACCTGCGCGGATTCCCAGACCATTCCCTCCTGGCACTCGCCATCCCCGAGCATCACCCAGGTCCGGAAGTCGCGACCCCGGAGCTTCGCCCCGAGCGCGATCCCGACTCCCACCGCGAGTCCCTGTCCGAGCGATCCAGTGGACCCATCGAGTCCCGGCAGGCGGGTCATGTCGGGGTGGCCCTGCAGCCGCGAGTCGCCCTTGTCGAACGTGGCCAGTTCCTCGATCGGGAAGTAGCCGCGTTGGGCCATCACCGCGTACAGACCGACGGCCGAGTGGCCCTTCGACAGGATGAACCGGTCGCGGTCGCCCCAGTCGGTCTCCTCGGCACGGATGTTCAGCACCCGGAAGTAGAGCGCGACCAGGAGCTCCATCGCCGACATCGGTCCGCCGATGTGGCCGGCTCCACTCCCCGTCACGGTCTTCATGACGAGCCACCGGCCGAAGCGCGCCCGGTCCTCCAGATCGGCGTACGGAGAAGGCGCGCCTGCCTTCGTCACCCGAGCCGCTGCCGGGCGCGGGCCTGGTCGTAGCCAAGGCGCGCGGCCCGGACCCCCGGCTGGTCGCTGGCCTCGGCCGCCGGTACGTCCCACCAGCCCTCGAAGCCCGGCACGCGCTGCTCGGGATCGACGGGCACGACGATGACCGTGACCCGCTCGGCCCGATCGGCCTCCGCGAGCGCAGCCTTCAGATCGCCCGCCGTACGGGCGTAGATGGCCAGTGCGCCCATCGACTCTGCATGCCCGCGGTAGTCGACCGGCACGTACGGCCCGGTCAGGCGGTTGCGGTCCTTGTCGCGGAAGCGCAGGTCGTTCCCGAAGTCGGGCACGCCGACCGACCGCGCGAGGCCCGTGATGCACCCGAAGCCGTGGTTGTCGAGGAGGACGATCGTGAACTTCAGGCCCTCGGCGACCGCGGTCACGATCTCCGAGTTCATCATCAGGTACGAGCCGTCACCGACGATCACGGCCACCCGGCGCCCGGGTTCCGCGAGTGCGACGCCCAGCCCGGCCGCGACCTCGTAGCCCATGCACGAGTAGCCGTACTCGACGTGGTAGGCCTTCGGGTCCTCGGCGCGCCACAGCTTGAGCAGGTCGCCGGGCAGGCTCCCGGCGGCGCAGATGACGGTGGCCTTGCCGCCCAGGGCGTCGTTCACCATGCCGATCACCTCGGCCTGGCCGAGATCGCCGGTCGTGGCGTCGCCCGTCCGGAGGGTCGTCACGATGTCGTCCCACTCGGTCTTGAGCCGGCCGATCCGCTCGCGGTAGGCTGCCGATGTCCCCTGGTAGCCGGCGGCCGCCAGAGCCGGCCAGAAGCGCGCTGAGGCCCTCGCGAGCGTCGGCGACGAGCGGGATCGCTCGCAGCTTGTGGGCGTCCATGGGGGTGACATTGATCCCGACGAAGGTGACGTCGACGTTCTGGAACGTCGTCCTCGACGAGGTGACGAAGTCGCCCATCCGGGTGCCGACGCACAGGACCAGGTCCGCCTCGCGTGCCAGGCGATTGGCCGCCGTGCCGCCGTTCGCGCCGATCGGTCCGACGGTCATCGGATGGTTCCAGGGGAGAGCACCCTTCCCGGCCTGCGTCTCGGCCACCGGGATCCCGAACCGCGACGCGAAGGCGTCGAGCTCGCGGGTCGCCTCGGAGTAGATGGTCCCGCCCCCGGTGATGATCAGGGGCGACTTCGCCCGAATCATCAGCCGAACGACGTCGGCGACGACCGACGGCTCTGGGACGGGCCGGCGCACCCGCCAGACCCGGCGCTCGAAGAACCGCTCCGGCCAGTCGAATGCCTCGCCCTGGACGTCCTCCGGCAGTGACACGGTCACGGCGCCGGTCTCGACCGGGTCGGTCAGCACGCGGAAGGCCTCGGGCAGGCTCGCGATCAACTGATCCGGGCGTGAGATGCGGTCGAAGAACCGGGACACGGGGCGGAACGCGTCGCTCGCGCTGACATCGTGCTCGCTCGGATGCTCGACTTGCTGCAGCACCGGATCCGAGGACCGGTTGGCAAAGTAGTCACTCGGGAGGAGCAGGACGGGGATGCGGTTGACGGTCGCGGCCGCGGCGCCGGTGATCATGTTGGTGGCGCCGGGACCGATCGATGACGTGCAGGCGAAGGTCTGGAGGCGGTTCCGGTGCCGCGCGTAGGCGGCGGCGATGTGGACCTGCCCCTGCTCGTTCTGGGGCCGGTAGTACGGCATGTCCTCGGCGTCGCCAAGCTCCTCGAGCGCCTGCCCGAGGCCGGCCACGTTGCCGTGCCCGAAGATGCCCCACACGCCCGCGATGAAGCGCTGCTGCCGGCCATCGCGCTCAACGTACTGCCTGGCCATGAACCGGACGACGGCCTGGCCAGTCGTCAGTCGAACCGTCGTCATCGGGGGCCTCCCTGCAACACCTCCGGGCTCGTGCGCAACCGATTGCAGGAAGGTAGCATCGGCTGAAGGCGCACGTCAACAGCTCGGGAGTGCACGTCCTGCCCCGGAGCCCCGGAGGTCCCATGAACTCGCACCAGCGGCTCCCGGATCTCCGCATCGCGATGATCGGCGCCGGGACGATGGCTCGAGCTCGCAGCGCGGCCCTGTCCAACATCCGGTCGCTCTATCCGGAGCTGGCGGGTTCTGGTCAACCCAGGCCATCCGGGGGCGGCCGCGCTCCTGATTGGAGGCGCCGACGGCACGTCGATCGGCTGGCTCGGGCAGGAATGCGCGATGTGGGCTGAGTATGTCGCCGCGATCGGCGAGGGCCGGCGTGGGCGCGCGGACTTCGACGACGACGTCCGGGTCAACGCGGTGATCGATGCGCTCTATGCGTCGGCCGCGAGTGGAGTTCGCACGCCGGTGGTCCTGCCGCCCGGGATCTGATCCACGGAGGGCAGCCCTTCTCGGCGATCAGCCGCCGAGAAGGGGCCGCATGAACGCGGCCCCGAGCTCCACGCCCTCCTGCGGCGTGACGCTGGCATCCTCGTTCTCAATAGCCAGGGCGTCGTCATAGCCGACCTCACGCAGCGCAGCGACAAAGGCCGCCCAGAAGGCACGACCGTGGACGCTGCCGACCGTCCGGAAGACCCAGGCCCGATTGGCCGCGTCATCGAACGGGCGCTGGTCCAGGACGCCGGCCAGGGCGACCTGGTCGGCGACTACCTCGGTGTCCTTCAGGTGGACGTGACTCACGGCCGGACCGAGAGCACGGATGACCGCGAGTGGATCCATCTGCTGCCAGAACAGGTGCGACGGATCCACGTTGGCGCCAATGATCGGCCCGATCGCCTCGCGCATCCGGAGCAGCGTCGGCACGTTGTAGACGAGGTGCAGCGGATGCAGCTCGAACGCGATCTGCTTGACGCCGTGGGCCCTGGCGTCCCGCGCCAGGTCTCGCCACAGCTCCAGCGCCTGGTCCCACTGCCGGTCCAGCAGCGCCACGGCGTCGGACGGCCACGGGTACCACGCGAAGTTGACGGTCGTCGCGGCCGGCCCGTCGCCAGGGCTTCCGGACATGGACACGAGCTTGGTCACTCCGAGTTCACCGGCCAACCTGAATGTGGCCCGGATGAGCGCCACGTGATCTTGTCCGTGCACCGGGTGCATGGGCCAGGCTGAGCAGTTAAGGGCCGCGATCCGGAGTCCGCGATCCGCGAACGCCCGGGAGAACGCTGCTCGTCGGCTCGCATCCCCGAGCAATTCGCCGATCCGGAGATGCGGTGCGGACGACTGCCCACCGGTGGCAATCTCGATGCCGGTGGCGCCGACCCGCGCGGCGAGGTCGAGGGCCGCCTCGAACGATTCGCTCTTGACCGAATCCGTGTAAAGCCCGAGTTCCACCAAGTACCTCCTGGCCGCCTGCGAGCCGCCGATGGGTGGCTGGTGCATTCGGTTGCACGGACGCTAGCATCGCCCTGAGAACGCCGTCAACGAGGCCCGGCGGAAGAGGCCAGGGGCCGTGGGCGGACCCTCACGGGCAGCCGCGGCGAGTGTGGCCAAGGTCCTCTCAGACGGATAGCGGGTGGCGTAGTCGCTGCCTACTTGCGCAACCGATTGCAGGACGGTAGGATCGGCCGGCTGGACCAAGTAGATCGGAGGCCGGATCGTGAACGCATCTGCCGGCCCGGCAAGTCCTCTGGCCAGTCCGGTGGCCCTGGCCGACGCATGGAACGCCTCCGATCCGGAACTGGCTGATCAGCTTCATCCGATCTACCGCGAGGCACTCGGGCGCCTGCCGGAGGGCGATCAGGTGTTCCGGGGCATCCCATTCCGGCTTGGCGAGCGCCGGCTCGGACGGCGCTGGCTCGTGGTCGATCGTGAGCGGACCATCAACCTTCGCGGCCATGGGCCCGCCAGCCACGTGGTCATCGCGCACTTCTCCGACAGCTGGCGTGAACCCGACGGCACTCGACCGGCGGGCATGCCGGTTGGCTGGGTCGTGCCGGCCGGCGAGGTTCTCGCGCGTTACGAACTTGTCGGCAGGAACGGCCGAAACCAGCTCCTGGATGTCAGACGACGGTTCGAGATCAACGACGGGATCATCGGCTGGGGCTTCCTCCCGTTCGCTGCCGTCGGTCACCTTCCGGATGAGGTCGTCGATTGGCGAGGACCGCATCCCCGCCAGGGACCCGGGCGGTACGCGCCCGCCGGCCAGGCGGGGCCGCTGACGATGCTGCCGGGAGCATGGGGCCCGGCCCAGACCGGCGTCGGCGACCACGTGCCCACGCCGAACGACGATGTCACGTACTGGCTGCACGCGATCCCGATCGACGGCTCGGTCGACCTCGCCGAGCTTCGCGTCGCCCCGCTCGGCGACCTGAGGCCGGGCACGGCGGTGGTCGTGGCCGGCGTGACGCTGTTTGCCGGCTCGGCCAGCCCGCTCAGCGCCGGACCGCGCCGCCAGATCCTCGTCCAGGGGTTTGGGGAGGGCCTTCCGAGCGTGGACCTGGGGATCGCGATCGCCTCGCGACCGCTCGAGCCACTCTTGGCGGAGACCCAGCCCGAGACTCCGATTGGATGGGGGCGCGCGGGCCGGCGGGGCAGCGCTCAGCCCGCCGCGGACCGGCGCGGCAGCCTCGTCGACATCGCGGTTGCGCCGGATGCCGTCGTGCGGTTCGGAGACTGGGAGCTGCCGGCCGCTCGCCTTGATGAGCGAGCAGTCAGCCCGGATGGCAAGATCGCGATCCAGCCGCTGGCGCCGCGCGACGTCCGGGTCGAGGTGACGGTCACCGACGGGTCGAGCGGCGAGTCAGTTCCGGCGAGGGTCCGATTCGTTGCAGCCGACGGACGTTACCTCCCTCCACTGGGCCATCGCGAGGAAGTCAACCCGGGGATCTTCGAGGATTCCGGCGCGGATCTGATCCTCGGCGGAGACACCTACGCCTATGTCCCTGGAGCCTTCGAGATCGACCTGCCGCCTGGGACGGTCGAGATCGAGGTCGTCAAGGGTTTCGATCATCGGCCTGTCCGTACTTCCCTGGTCGTGGACCCCACGACGCGGCGCGTGGGCATTCCGCTGGAGCGCCCGATCGATCTCCGCCCGGAGGGTTGGCAGACGGCCGATCCGCACGTCCATTTCATCTCACCCTCCACCGCACTGCTCCAGGCCGCGGCTGAGGATGTGGCGTTCGTCCACCTCCTCGCCACCCAATGGGGCGACCAGTACACGACGGTGAACGATCTCCCGTGGGGCTCGTCGTCCGATCCGGGTAGCCGCCACAGGGTCATCGTCGGAACCGAGAACCGCTCGAACATGCTCGGCCACCTCGGTCTCCTCGGGGCCCGCCGGCCAGTGCTCCCGATGGCCACGGGTGGCGCGCCTGAGGGGCGGATCGGCGGCGCGCTGACGGAGCTGCTCGCCGACTGGGCGGACCGCTGCCACGCCGAGGGCGGGCTCGTCGTCGCGGCGCACTTCCCGCTGCCCTACGCGGAGATCGCCACCGACATCGTCACCGGCCGGATCGACGCCGTCGAGATGCAGGTCTTCGCGCCCAGCCTGGACAACCCGTCCATCCTGGAGTGGTACCGCTTCCTCAACTGCGGCTACCGGCTGCCTGTGCTCGGCGGCACGGACAAGATGTCCGCCGAAGTGCCGGTTGGTGCCGTTCGGACGTATGCCCGCCTCGATCCCGACGCTCCACCGACCTTCGACTCATGGTCGGCGGCGGTGCGGGCAGGCCGCACATTCGCGACGTCGGGTCCGGTCATCGAGCTGACCGTTGATGGGCACAGCCCCGGTGACGTCCTGTCGCTCCCGTCCACCGGTGGGCACCTCGAGGTCCACGTTCGTGCCCGGTCGGCACAGCCGCTCATCAGCGCCGTGGAGGTCGTGGTCAATGGGCGGGTCGTGGCGGTCCAGGAGTCGGCGACCTCGAGCGACGGCCTCAGCGTCAAGACGCTGGTCGACATCCGGGACGGCGCGTGGATCGCGGGCCGATCCCGGAGCGCGCACGAGGTCCACTCTGCGTTCAACTCGAGCATGGCGTCCCACACGTCGCCGGTCTACATCGAGGTTCGGGACCGCCCGCTGTTCAACGCGCATGACGCCGCGGTCATTCTCGACATCATCGACGGGACGCTGGGCTGGGTCCGGGACATGGCCGCCGTCGGCCGGCCGCTTGACCGGGCCCGGATGGTGGACCTCATCGCCGACAGCGCGGCGCAGCTCAAGGATCGTCTCGACACGCACCACAGGAGGGTCGTCTGACGTGAAGATCGCGCTTGATCCGTACATGCTCCGCGGCCTTCCATTCGGGGACGTCTGCCGGATCGCGGCCGACATCGGGTACGACGCCATCGAGCTGTCACCGCGCTCCGACTTCATCCCGTTCTTCACCCATCCGCGTGCGGATCGCAGCCGGGTCGCGGAGTTCCGGACGGCCGTGCGCGAGACGGGCATCGAGATCTCGTCCGTCCTGCCGCTCTATCGCTGGTCCAGCCCGATCGAGGACGAACGCCTGGCCGCCGTCCGCTACTGGAAGCGGGCAATCCAGCTGACGGTCGAGCTCGGCGTCACGGTCATGAACTCGGAGTTCAACGGCCGGCCGGAGGCCGCGGCGGCCAGCGAGGCGCAGTTCTGGAGATCCATGGAAGAGCTGCTCCCGATCTTCGATCGGGAGGGGATCCAGCTGAACCTTGAAGCACACCCCGACGACTTCGTGGAGCGGAATGACGCCGCGGTCGACCTGGTCCGGGGCATCGACTCACCGGGCGTCGGCTACCTCTTCTGTGCGCCCCACACGTTCCACCTCGGCGATGACATCGGGACGATGATCGAATACGCCGCGCCGGTCCTTCGGCAGGTGCACATCGCCGACGTCTTCAACCATCGCGCCTCGTCCGGCCTGCGCTACATCGTCAACCCGCCCGGGTCCGCGGCGCGGGTCCATCAGCACCTGGACATCGGACAGGGCGAGGTGGACTGGGATGCCTGTTTCGCGGCACTTCGGCGAGTCCGATTCGACGGCATCCTGACCGCCTGCGTCTTTGCCTGGGAGGAACGGGCGGTCGAGTCATCCCGCCTCATGCTGGAGCGGATCCGCCACTACCTCGACGGGCACCCGAAGCTTGAGGGCAATTGAACCGTGACTGCTGAGCGCGTCGGGATCGGCCTCGTGGGTGCCGGGCGGATGGGTTCCATCCACGCCAGGCTCGTCAGTTCGAGCGTGCCCCAGGCAACGCTCGTCGGGATCGCCGACTTGAATCTGGATGCGGCCCACCGTCTCGCGGCGCAGGTCGGCGGGCCGCCCGTATTCGGTTCGCTCGAGGCGCTGCTCGAAACGCCGGGCCTCGATGCCGTGCTGATCGCCACCTCTTCGAGCCAGCATCTCGCCGCGATCCGGGCCGCCGCCAGTGCCGGCAAGGACATCCTGTGCGAGAAGCCCGTCGCGCTGACGCTCGCCGACACGGATTCTGCGATCGCCGCTGCGGCCGAGGCCGGGGTCCGTCTCCAGGTGGGGTTCATGCGCCGTTGGGAGCCGGACTACGTCCGGGCCAAGGCCCGGCTGGCGTCAGGCTCCCACGGACGGCCGATGCTGTTCAAGTCCCTGCAGTTCGACCCCGAGCCGCCACCGTTGACGTTCGCCGATCCGACGGTCAGCGGCGGAATCATGATCGACATGGGGATCCATGAGTTCGACCTGGCCCGATGGCTCATGGCCGACGAGGTTGTCGAGGTGCACGCCTACGGATCCACGTACGCCCACCCAACCCTCGCGTCTGTCGGTGATGCGGACAGCGCTGTCGTCAACATCCGCTTCCGGAGCGGAGCCACCGGTTCGGTTGAACTGGCCCGGAACACGACGTACGGGGAGGATGTCAGGACCGAGGTGTTGGCCACGAAGGGATCCGTCTGGGTTGGGCTCCTGTCCATGACCCAGGGTGCGTCGAGCGGTGGCAGCGTGGTCGACGCGATCGCGGTCGATGCCCTCGACACTGCCATTCCGCGCTTCGAGCGTGGATTGGCGGCCCAGGCGCGGGGCTTCGTGGCAGCCATCCTGGAGGATCGCCCGGTGGAGGTGACCGGGGCGGACGGACGCGCCGCCCTCGAGATCGCCGTGGCGGCCGCCCGATCGCTCGGCGAGGGCCGTCCGGTCGAGGTGCGACGCGAAGCATGACGACCCGCCCCGCCGCAGGCCTTCTTGGGCCGCGACCCGATCCCCGGGAGCCAATCCGCATCGGGTTCCAGGTGTGGGGGCAGTCAGTAGGCTGGGCCGAGCTGTTGGCGACCGGACCGCGCATCGAGGGGCTCGGCTTTGCCAGCCTCTTCGCGAATGACCACTTCATGCCGATCCTCGGTGACGGCAATGGCCCGATTGTCGGCCCGTCCGGTCCGGTCTTCGAGGGCTGGATGACGCTCGCCGGCTGGGCCGGCTTGACCGACCACATCCCGCTCGGGGTCCTGGTCTCTGGAGCGGGATATCGGAACGTCGGACTGACCGTGAAGATGGCGACCGCGCTCGACCACGCAAGCAATGGACGGGGGATCCTCGGGCTCGGTGCCGGCTGGCACGAACCGGAGCACCGGGCGTTCGGCTACGAAGTCCTTCCGATCGGCGACCGGATCAGCCGACTGGACGAAGCTTCCCGTGTCGCTCGCGGGCTCCTCGACGGGAAGACGGTCACCCTTGATGGGACCTGGGTGACGGCCCACGAACTGATCAACCTGCCTCAGCCGGTGCAGCCGCATATGCCGTTCCTCATCGGAGGGAGCGGGGAGCGTCGCACGTTGCGCATCGTGGCCCGCGATGCCGACATCTGGAACGGGGAGGGCGACCCGGCGACGTATGCGCGCAAGAACGCGGTTCTCGATGAACGTTGTGCGGAGATCGGGCGCGATCGCGCGGAAATCCGCCGGACCGTCGGCGTACCTCCGATCTGCATTCGCGACACAAGGCTGGAGGCGGTCGAGGCCCTGACGGAGATCCTCGCCCACCAGGGCGGGACGAGAACGGATGCCCGCGCCTGGGCCGAGAGCTCACCGCTGGCCGACACGGAAGCCGCCGTGGCGGGCCTCCTTCGCGCATGGGGCGCGGCCGGTGCCGAGGAAGCGATCGCCGACCTGCCGTGGCCCCATGATGATGAGACGATGGAACGTCTTGCCGGACCGGTGCAGGCGCGTCTGGCCTGACCAATGCAGGTGCGCCCGGCCTGAGCACCGCGGACCTTCCTGAGCCCTCCACCCCGGGTGCCTAGGCGCGCCAGGGCAGCCGCCTTACACCGCGCTGACGATTCCAGCGGGTGCAGCGATGGCTTGCGCGGTCCGCCCGCCCGCACTCTGCGACCGAGACGTCCAGCGTGGGCGCCACCAAGCGGAGACCAGGAACGGATGTCCAGTCGTCGAGGCCGGAGGATCCTGTCGCTCACCGTGACGGTGCTCGTGCTCGCCCTCGTCATCACTGCATGTGGGCGGCACGGCATCCCGGCAGACGTCGGAGCGGTGGCACCATCGGTGCCGCACTGTCGACTCCGAGTCCGCCAGTGCTCGCAACGAGTGCGCCCGACGGGACGTCGCCGGAAGTGGCACTGCCCCGCTCAACCGAACCGGCGATGAGCGAGTCACCCACGCCGACGCTCAAGCCAACGGCCACTCTGGCGCCGACGCCGGACCTCGGTGCCATCCAGCGCCTCCTCGATGAGATCGACGCCGACCTCGGCGCCGATTCGAGCGCAGACAACGATGAAGGGAGTCCTTGATGAAGCACCGTCTCGCACGCCTAGCCGGTCCGCTGGCCGCCACCCTCCTCGCCGCCGTCCTTGTCGCGACGCCCGCTCTCGCGACGTCCGCGCCCTCCGGTGCGGGCCGCCCGAGCGGGTCCAGCCAGACCGAGAGCCAATCCGATCGGACGCACTGCCGCGACAAGCTGAACAAGGACGCCGGTGACGCGTCGATCGGCAATCTCAAGGTCTTCGGGTTCTGCGAAATCGATCGTCGCCTGGACACCATCGAGCGTCTGGGCATTGCCGTCGACGAGTCGCGCGCCCTCACCGACGCGCACGCGGCCGCGCTCAACGTGATCCTCGACAATTCCGCGTCCGGGCTGCGCGCCCTCCGTCTCGAGATCGCGGCCGATACGACGGTGCCGGAGCTGCGGGAGGATATCCAGAAGATCTTCACGGAGTTCCGGATCTATGCGCTCGTGACCCGCCAGGTGTGGCTCGTACAGGGCGCGGACAAGGTCGATATGGCCGGAGCCAAGCTCGAGGGAGCGGTCACTCGGCTCGAGAACCTGATCGCGAAGGCCGAAGCGAACGGCAAGGACGTCACCGAGGCGAACCTCCACCTCGCCGCGATGCAGTCCGCCATCGCGGAGGCGTTGGCCGGGGTTGTCGGGATGGCCGACGACTTGCTGCCGCTCACGCCGGCCGACTGGAACAACGGCGCGGCGGGCCCGGTTCTGCGAGCGGCCCACCAGGCCATCGCCGACGCGCGAACGGATCTGCGAACCGCGCTGGCGGAGGCCCACAAGGTCATCGCCGCACTCGCCGGATAGGCGTGGACTGGCCGCCGGAACTGGTCGACGCAGGTTGGATCAGGGCCGGCGGCCACCGTGCGCCAGCGTAGACTCCGAGACCGATGAAGACGATCCTCGTGGTCGACGACGCGCCGAATATCGTCGAGCTGGTCCGGATGTATCTCGAGGGTGCCGGCTACGCGACACTCGTCGCGACCGACGGGCCCTCGGCCGTGGAGCTGCACCGGAAACACCGGCCGGATCTGGTGATTCTCGACGTGATGCTCCCGGGCATGGACGGGTTTGAGGTCTGCCGCGCCATCCGGCGCGAGGCCGACACGCCGGTCCTCATGCTCACGGCCAGGACCGATGACATCGATGCGATCGTGGGCCTCGAGCTCGGCGCGGACGACTACGTCACCAAACCGTTCAACCCGCGCGCCCTCGTCGCGCGGGTGAAGGCGATCCTTCGCCGCACCGACGGGACGGTCCGGCTCGGCCGCACGATCGAGGTCGGAACGCTCCGACTCGAACCCCGCCGGCGCGAGGTGACCGTGGGCGATCGCACGCTGAGCCTGCGAGCGCGTGAGTTCGACCTCCTCGCCGCGCTGGCCCGGGACCCCGGCGTGGTGCTCAGCCGGGAGGCGCTCCTGGAGGACGTCTGGGGCACCGACTTCCCTGGTGAGACCCGGACCGTCGACGTCCATGTCTCGGAACTTCGAAAGAAGCTTGCTCCGGATGGCCCGACGATCGAGTCCGTCCGGGGCGTCGGCTATCGCCTGATCGCCGATGCCTGATCGCGTCTCGTCCCGGATTGCCGCGGCGTTCGTCGTCGTGGGGCTCGTGGCCGTCCTGGCCGTGGGAGCCGGTTTGTTCGTCAGTCTCCGGACGCTGCACCAGGAGGCGACCATCAGCAGCCTCGGCGACGTCGCGCAACCGATCGCGGCGCGCGTCCGTGCCCTGGCAGCCACTGCCGAACTTCGAACCGCGATCAATACCCTGAAGGCGGACGTGCGCCCGGAAGTCGGGTTGTACGTGATCGTCGGCGATCGCCTGATCTCGGCAGGGGCGGGCCAGGCGCCCCTCGAAGCCTCATCCATTCCGCTCCGAAAGGACCTCGCGGCGGGAGCATCGGTCGGCGGCAGCCTATCGACCGCCGATGGATCCCGCGTCCTCTACTCGGCCACGATCGTCCGGCGCGAGGGTTCGCTCGCAGGGCCCATCGCGATCCTGCTCACCGCGCCGGATCGAGCCGGGGCCGATGCCGTGCGCGATCTGCTCCGGGTCCTGCCCGCGGTGACGCTCGTGATCTTCGCCGTCGTGGCACCGATCGCCTGGCTGCTGTCCCGGTCGATCACCCGTCCGCTCCGACGCCTTGCCGAAGCCACAACGGGAGTGCCGATCCCCGGGGTGCCCGCCGAGGCCGTTGCCGCGGAGGGGCCTCGCGAGGTCCGCGACCTCACCGTGCATTTCAACGCCATGACCCGTGAGCTCGATCGCGTTCGGGGCGAGGAGCGCGAGCTGCTCGCGAACGTCCGGCACGACCTGAAGACGCCCCTGACGGTCGTGTCGGGGTTCGCCGAGGCGCTGCGGGACGGGACGGCCTCCGGGGAGGGCGTGGCCCGCGCCGCCGACGCCATCGCGCAGGAGGCGGCCAGGATGGGGGCGCTGGTCGAGGATCTTCGATCGATCGACGAGTTGGGCACGACCGGCCGGACGCTTCGCCCGGAGGCCCTCGAGCCAGCCACGCTCGTGGCCGAGGCCGTGGCTCGGTTCGCGCCGCGCGCGGCCGCGGCCGGGGTCGAACTCCGTGCGGATGGGGACGCCGGGCTGGCACTGGCCGCGGATCGCGCGGCCGTGGAGCGGATCCTGGGCAACCTCATCGACAACGCGCTGGCGGCCGTGCCGCCAGGCGGGCACGTGCTGGTCGAGGCGCGAACCGGCGACGCGGGCCGTGTCACCTTCCGCGTCAGCGACGACGGTCCGGGCTTCCCGCCGGGTGCGCTCGAGCGGGTCTTCGATCGCTTCTACCGGGCGGATCCGGCGCGATCCGGCGTGGGAACCGGGCTGGGACTGTCCATCGTGCGCGCCCTTGCGCGCAACCATGGTGGTGATGCGGTGGCGGAGAACCTGGCTCCCTCCGGCGGTCGGGTCACGGTCACGCTGCCGGGTGTGCCTTCCGCGGCCTGACGACCCAGTCCCGAAATCGCGCTCGCGCGGTTGCGATCTGGACCGACCGTCCGGAATCCCGCACGTTCAACCGACTTCGGCGGCCAGCCGGGCACGGGAATGGACTGCCAGTCCAGTTGGCGACATCGTCGGTCCATTTCCAGGACCAGCAGTCCGGCCGATGCCTCGGGGAGCGCCACGGCGTCCCGGGCGTCACGGCATCCCGGGCGTCCGCGTCACGGCGTCCGGGTCACGGACGGCCGATCCCTCGAGGTCATCTCGCCAGGACGACCGGACCGAGGCCATCGGTGCTCGGATCCACGTGCCCCACGCGCCAGTGCGGGACGTCGCGGGCATCCAACGCGGCCTCAACGGCCTCGAGATCCGCCGGCGCGATCGCCGCCAGGAGCCCGCCGGACGTCTGCGGATCGTGGGCGAGCGCCACGAGTCCTGGAGCCACGTCCTCCGCGACGCTCAGCGCGGGAAGCGTGAATCGCCGGTTGTGACCCGCCCCGTCCGTCTCCAGGCCGCCGCGAGCCAACTCCAGCGCCCCGTCGAGGGCCGGCAGGGCGGCCCCGTCGAAGACGAACCGCGTACCGGAGGCACGGGCCATCTCCAGGCCGTGTCCAAGGAGCCCGAACCCGGTGACGTCGGTCACGCCGCGGGTCCGGTACTCGGCGAAGACCTCGGCCGCGACGCGGTTGAGCGTCGTCATCTGGTGGATCGCCCGTTCAAGGTCCGTGGCGGCCGTCTTCCCCTGCCGATGGCCCGACACGAGCAGCCCGGTCCCGAGCCGCTTCGTGAGGATCAGCGTGTCACTCACGCGCGCCCCGCCCTTGCGGAAGAGCCGGTCCGGGTGCGCCGCACCGATGACTGCCAGCCCGTACTTGGGCTCCGGGTCGCGGATGGTGTGGCCGCCGGCGAGCGTGCCGCCTGCCTCCCGGACCTTTGCGGCGGCGCCTTCGAAGATCGCCGCCAGCGTGTCACGCGGCAGATCCTCCGGGAACGCGGCGATCGACAGCGCGAACAGCACCCGCCCGCCCATTGCGTAGACATCCGACAGGGCGTTCGCGGCGGCGATCTCCCCATACGTTCGCGGGTCGTCCACGAGGGGCGGGAAGAAGTCGAGCGTGCCGATGATCGCGAGGTCCGGCGAGACGAGGTACGCGGCACCGTCGTCGGGCGGATCGAGCCCGGCGATGAGCTCGGCGGGGGTCGTCTGCGCACCAAGGCCGCTCAGCGCATCGGCGAGCAGGTCCGCCCCGAGCTTTGCGGCGCATCCGCCGCAGTCAGTCAACTCGGTCAGCCTGATCGGTCGGGGGAGTGGACGGCGGATCGCCGCTTGGCAGGGACATGGCCGCATGGTAGTCCGCACGCCGCCCTTCGCCCCGAGCTGCCCAGGTCGGGCGGTCACGTACAGCGCGTTGACGGTCCACGGTCGCCGTGCTTGACTGGGACCGGCGCCCAGACAGCGCGGCTCCGGCCCATCGGCGGCGCCGGAGTCCAACGGCCGAGTCGGTGGATCGGCCTTCCGTTCGAAGCCGGTGGCGCATGACTTTGATGGTCCCCTGTGGCTGAGCGCCTGCTCGTCGTCTCCAATCGGCTGCCGCTGACGACGCGCCGGACTGGAACCGAATGGCACGGGGAGCGCAGCAGCGGGGGCCTCGTCGCCGCCCTGGCGCCCGTCATGGAGCGGGCCAAGGGCCTCTGGATCGGCTGGCCGGGAGAAGCGCCCGCGGGCGACGCGGCCGGTCGGGCGGAGCTCCTGCGCTCGTGGGAGAAGGAGCATCGGTTCGTCTCGGTAGATCTGCCCCCGAAGATCACGCGGGCGTTCTACGAGGGCTACAGCAACAACACGATCTGGCCGCTCCTGCATGGGTTCCCCACGCTCGTGAGCTTCGATCAGGAGACCTGGCTGGCCTACCGGGACGCGAACGAGCGATTCGCCGCGGCGATCCTGGACCGGTGCAAACCCGGCGACCTCGTGTGGATCCACGACTACCAGCTCATGCTCGTGCCGCGGCTGCTGCGTGAGGCGCAGGCCGGGATCAGGGTCGGCTTCTTCCTCCATGTCCCGTTTCCACCGGCCGAGGTCTTCCGGATCCTGCCCCAGCGCGAGGAGATCCTGAACGGCCTGCTGGGGTCGGACCTGGTGGGGTTCCAGACGCACGAGCACCTGGGCGCCTTCCGGCGAACGCTCCTCCAGGTGCTCGGGACCGAGAGTCGCATGGATCGCGTCGAAGTCGACGGCAGGACCGTGTCGCTCGAGGCGCACCCGATCGGGATCGTGACCGACGAATGGGAACGGCTCGTGACCGAGGACGCCGGGGTCGGCCGGCGTGTCCGCGATCTTCGTGCCCGCCATGGGGGACGCCAGCTGGTCCTGGCCGTGGACCGCCTCGACTACACGAAGGGCATTCCGGAACGTCTCAGGGCGTTCCGCCACTTCCTGGTCTCGCGACCTGAGTGGCGCGGCCGCGTGACCCTCATCCAGCTCGCCGTTCCATCGAGAGAGCGGATTCCCCAGTACGTCGAACTCCGGCGCGAAGTCAGCGAGCTGGTGGGCGAGCTCAACGGCGAGCTGGGCACGGCGACCTGGAACCCGGTCATCTACCTGCGCCGGTCCGTGTCGCGATCCGAGCTGGCCGCCCTGTACGCGGTGGCCGACGTGGCCTGGGTCGGGTCCCTCCGCGACGGCATGAACCTCGTCGCAAAGGAGTTCGTTGCCTGCCAGGGCGATCGCGCCGGCGTGCTGCTCCTCAGCGAATTCGCCGGCG
The DNA here is from genome assembly GCA_963697415.1 of uncultured Chloroflexia bacterium. Classification (GTDB taxonomy): domain Bacteria; phylum Chloroflexota; class Limnocylindria; order Limnocylindrales; family CSP1-4; genus UBA5189. The sequence goes on along the minus strand of CAVONW010000003.1, from coordinate 538,754 downwards.
CGGCGGGCGAGATGGGCGAGGCGATCCGGGTCAACCCATATGATGAACCGGGTTCGGCCGCGGCCCTCGAGCGGGCGCTCATGATGCCCGAGGATGAGCGCGTGGAGCGGCAGAGGGCGCTGCTGGCTCGCATCCGGCGGAGTAACGCCCTCACCTGGGCGGAAGGGTTCGTCGGGGATCTCAAGGCGGCCGTGGTTGATCGAGATATCGGCACCGTCGTGGTCGGCGAACCCTCGATTCCCGCGATCCGGCGGTCCTTTCGGGCGGCCGCCCGCCGCGTCTGCTACCTCGACTACGACGGGACGCTTGTCCCGCTCGCGGCGCGGCCCGCCGACGCGACCCCGGGCCCGGGGGTCGGCGAGATCATCAATTCACTGGCCCGGAAGCGCGGCACGACCGTGGTCATCGTCTCGGGGCGCCCGGCGGTTGACCTGGAGCGCTGGTTCGGTCACCTCTCGAGTGTCTGGCTGGCGGCCGAGCACGGTGCCGTCCTGCGCGAGCCGGGGAGCCAGGAGTGGCGCCCGCTGCGACCAGGCGCCGACGTCGAATGGAAGGCACGGGTGCGACCGCTCCTCGAGCAGTTCGCCTCGCGGGCCCCGGGCAGCACGGTCGAGGAGAAGGAGTACGCGCTGGCCTGGCACTTCCGCCTGGTGGAACCCGAGTTCGGTGATTGGCTGGCGAACGAGCTCGCAGCGACGCTCGACCAGCAGCTCGCCGGCACCCAGCTCGCCGTGCTCCGGGGCAGCAAGGTCATCGAGGTCCGGTACGCATGGGCCAACAAGGGTGAGGTCGTCGCGCACGTACGGGCAACCGGCGATGCCCCCGAGTTCGAGCTCGCTCTTGGTGACGATCGAACCGACGAGGAGATGTTCGAGCGCCTGCCGGACGACGCCTGGACGATCCATGTCGGCGCCGGACCCACGCGGGCGAGATACGCGGTCTCCGGGCCGTCGGCGGCACTCGCGCTCCTGGCCGCGCTCGCGGGCAGCACGTCCGCCGCGGAGCGCGCCCGCCGGCTGAGCTGGCCGCGCCCGGTCGGCTGGCTCGAAGCCGCTAGCATGACCCCGGGAGTGGGTTCGGGCCGGTGCCCGGCCCGGTCTTCAAAACCGGTGGCGCGGCGCTCGGCGTCGCGCGGTGGGTTCGACTCCCATGCGCTCCCGCCAGGCAATCGAGTTCACGCCCGAGGTCGAGCCAGATGTCCCTTGAGCCAGCTCCGCCCACAGAAGGCGATCAGGACGAGCCGGACTGGGCCGCGTACTACCGGCACACGCTTGGTCGAGAGTCGCGGCCCCTGTTCACCAAGGGCATGGCAGCCGCCTCCGCCGCTGCGGCGATGCCCGGCCAGGCCATCGAGATCGGGTTCGGGGATGGGACCGAGACACTCGCCTTGCTCTCCGCCGGTTGGAGCGTCATGGCGATCGATCCTGCTCCCGACGCTGCCAGGGTCCTTCGCTCACGCGTTTCGGCGGCCGACGCCGATCGGCTGACGATAGAAGCGGCATCGGCTGAGTCGGTGGACTTGCCGCCGTTCGACCTGTTGTATTCCGGGTACGCGCTCTCATTCCTCGACCCGGCGGCGTTCAGCCAGTTCTGGGGGAATTTGCGCGATCGTCTGCGGCCCGGCGGACTGATCATCCTCAACATCTTCGGGGTCCGCGATACCTGGGCGGGGGATTCCACGATGACCTTTCTCGACATCGACGCCGTCCGGCGGCTCGTCGATGGGCTCGAAGTGCTGGCGATTGACGAGGAGGACCAGGACGGCGACTCGTTCATCGGTGCCAAGCACTGGCACGTGTTCGACGTGATCGCGCGTCGCTCGGCGCCGGAGCCGGCGTGACGGACACACCGGCCGGCCGGGCTGCCGCGCACCCGCCGAGCGTGGAGCGGGTGCTCGCGGCGGCGCGACCGCGCATCGGCGAGCGAGATCCGGACGCGGTGCTGGCGGTTGCCCGGGCGGTCGTCGACGGGGAGCGGGTGCGATTGGCCACCGGCAAGGCGCCGCGAGATAGCGCCACGCTCGGTGCCCAGGTCGCCGCAACGCTCGAGGCATTCGATGGTGCGACCGGGGCCGGCAACACGGCCGGAGCTGGGCCGACCCCGGTCCTGAACGCGACCGGCGTTATCGTTCACACGAACCTTGGGCGCGCCGCGTGGCCCCGGGCGGCCGTCGAGGCGGCGCGGCTCGCTGCCGAGGGCTCGATCCTCCTCGAGCTGGACCGGGCAACCGGCCGACGCGGCGCCCGGTATCGCGCGGCTGAGGAGCATCTCGTGGCGCTGACCGGGGCAGAGGACTCCCTGATCGTAACGAACAACGCGGCGGCCATCGCCCTCGCCGTCGGGCTGGCGGGCCGTGGCGGCGGCGTGGCCGTTTCGCGCGGGGAGCTCGTCGAGATCGGGGGCGGCGTGCGGATCCCCGAGATCCTGAAGCGGGCCGGGGTCCGCCTGATCGAGGTCGGCACGACGAACCGGACCCGCGTCGCCGACTTCGAGACGGTCCTGGCGGATCCGGCAGCCCACATCAGGCTCGTTCTCCGTGTCCACCCCTCGAATTTCGTCCAGGCCGGGTTCGTCGAGTCCCCGGATCCCGGCGAGCTGGCCGAGGTCGCCCATCGACACGGCGCCATCGTCGTCGACGACCTGGGCAGCGGCGCGCTCCTCGACACGGCCACGGTCGGGCTTGCCCATGAGCCCACGCCCACAGAGCGCCTTGCCGCCGGCGCCGATCTCGTGACGTTCTCGGGTGACAAGCTCGTGGGAGGGCCACAGGCAGGGCTCATCGTGGGCCGACGCGATCTGATCGCGAAGCTCCGCAAGGACCCACTCGCGCGCGCCATGCGTCCCGACAAGACGATTCTCGCGGGCGTGGCAGCCACGCTCGCGCTCTACCGCGCGGGCCGGGCGATGCAGGAGATTCCCGTCTGGCAAATGATGGCTGCCCCGCTCGACGGCCTTCGGCAGCGAGCCAACGAGCTCGTGGCAGCACTCCCCGACGGGGCGGCGGCGGTCGTGGAGCTCGAGGCAACCGTCGGCGGGGGCTCGGTGCCGGGCGAGACGCTGGCATCGATCGGGATCGCGCTCCTGACCCTGAACGGGCGGGCGGCGACGGACCTCCTCGCACGCCTCCGCACCGGTGATCCCTGCGTGACCGGGCGGATCGAGCGGGATCGGGTCGTCCTCGACCTTCGGACGATCGACCCGGAGGATGACGAGATCCTCGCCGGAGCCATCGCCCGGGCGCTCGCCGCCGAGCCTGCTCGCTGAGCCGCCGATGACCGTCGTCGTCGGCACGGCCGGGCACATCGATCACGGCAAGACGACGCTCCTGCGCGCCCTCACGGGCATCGATGCGGATCGCCTGCCGGAGGAGCAGCGGCGCGGCATGACCATCGATGTCGGCTACGCGCACCTGGATCTCGAGGACGGATCGTCGATCGACTTCGTGGATGTGCCCGGACACGACGCGCTGATCGGCAACATGCTCGTGGGCGCCGGCGAGATCGACGCGGCGATGCTCGTCGTCGCGGCCGACGACGGTCCGCGGGCGCAGACGCTCGAGCACCTGGCGCTCCTCGACGCGCTCGGGGTCCGCGAGGGGTTGGCGGTCGTGACGAAGGCCGATGTCGTCGACGCCGGGCGGGCGGCCGAGGTCGCCGACATCGTTGCCGGGTTCCTTGCGCGGACCTCGCTCGCCGCGTCGCCGGTCCTCGTGGCGTCGGCGACGACGGGCGACGGGCTGGACGCGGTTCGAGAGAGTCTGGTTCAACTCAGGGATCGCGTCGCGATCCGGTTGGAGGGACTGCCCGCCGGGCCGAGGCGCCTGGCGATCGATCGTGCCTTCGCGGTTCGAGGCAGGGGTGCCGTGGTGACCGGGACACTCCGTGGCGGGATTCTCCGGGCCGGCGATCTGCTGCGGCTGGAGCCGGGCACCGTCGCGGTGCGAGTCCGTGGCCTCCAGGTCCACCACGGGTCGGTGGACGTGGCGGCGGGGGGACGAACCGCGGTCAATCTGACGGGCGCGGAGCTCGGGCAATTCACCCGCGGCGCCGTCCTCACCTCCGGGCCCGGGATCGAGACGACGGACCGCCTGCTCGTGGCCCTCGCCCCGCCGGTTGACCTCGGCCCATCCACATCGCGCCGGAATCGTCCGGCCTGGCCACCGGTTGACGGCACCCGAGTTCGCCTGCATCTCGGGACGGCCCAGGTGGATGCGCTGATCGGGCGGCGTCTCAGGGAGGGATCCGATCTCTCCGATGGCCGAGTCGGGGCGCTGCTGCGTCTCGCCGAGCCGGTCGCGACGTTCGTCGGGGACCGCGGCCTCCTTCGACGACCGTCGCCCGGTGATGTCGTCGCGGGTCTCGTTGTCCTCGATCCGCTCCCGCCACGTGGGATCGCTCGGCGACGCGTCAACCCGGAGCGCCTCGCCGCGCTCGCGGTGGCCATCGGCGATGGAGATGCCGACGGGACCGCCGATGCGCTCGTCGGGCTCCATGGGGCCGTTGGCCAGGATCGGGTCGCGGCTGCGATGACGTCACTCACAGGTTCGAGTGCCGAAGCTCCGGAGCGGGTCTCGCAGGCGCTTATCCTCGCCCCCGATATCGGCGCTGCCCTGGAGACGGCCGCGCTTGAACTGGTGGGCGCGTTCCATCTCGATCACCCCATCGAGTCCGGCATGCCGCTGGCCTCGCTCCGACCGGCGCTGCGCACTGCGCTCCGCCGACACGTCTCCATCCGGCGCGAGGCTACCGCCGGCGGCCGACACCGCGGTCGCCACGATCGTCGACGACCTGGTGGCCCGGCGAAGGCTGGCTCGCGACGGCGAACGATTGCGCGATCCGGCCCGCGGCGAGGGTCCGTCCCGGGACCTGGCCGCGGCGATGGATCGCCTGGAGGCCCTCCTGAACGTGCCCGCGCCCCCCGACCTGTCCGAGGCGGCTCGCCTGTCCGGGTGCCCGCCCGAGGGCATCGTGGCGATGGAATCGGCAGGCCGGATCGTCCGCGTGGAGGCGAATCTCGCGTGGGCGGCCCCCGCGTTCCATCGGTTGGCGGCGACTGCCCTTGCCCTCGCGCGGAAGTCGCCCCTGACGCCCGCGGCACTCCGCGATGCGACCGGCACCAGCCGTCGGTACGTGATGCCGCTCATCGAAGACCTGAACCGCCGCGGGATCCTGGCCCGGACGCCGAGCGGGCACGTGCCCGGACCGCGTGCGCCGCGCGAGCCACCGCACGCGAATCGGCACGGCAGACCGAGCCTGCCATGAATGAGCCCGCCATGACCGAGCGCGCCCTCCCGCTCGACCACGTCACCGGCATCGTCCTCGCCGGCGGGCGGTCGTCGCGTTTCGGGTCGGACAAGCTCGCGGCCGAGCTCGATGGGCGGCCACTCCTGCACCACGCACTCACGGCCGTCGCGATGGTGGCGGCGCAGATCGTCGTGGTGGTCGCGCCGGATGCCGAGCCGGCCATCCCACAGAGTCTCGAGGCCCGGGTCCGTGTTGTCCACGACCCGGAGCCGTTCGGCGGGCCACTCGTCGGGCTCGTGGCCGCGTTGGCATACGTGGACTCCCCGATTGCGATCGTCGTCGGTGGGGACATGCCCAATCTCGTTCCGGCGGTGCTCCATCGCCTGGTCACAGCGCTGGGACCCGCGCAGGCGGCCCTCCTGGAGGTCCCGGGTCGCGTGCAGCCGCTTCCCGCAGCGCTGGACGTCCCTGCCGCCCGGGCCGCCGGATCCGAGGTCGTCGCGCGTGGTGGTCGCTCACTGCGGGATCTTCTCGGGAGGCTCGATCCTGTCGTATTGCCGGCGCCCGTCTGGCTGGCCCTGGATCCCGCGGCCGCCACGATCGCCGACATCGACCGCCCGTCAGATCTCCGCCCGCGGAACTGACCCTCAGCCGGCTTCGAACGCCGGCGACTCGAACACGAACTCCCCGCCGACCATCGTCGCGACGACCGTCGTATCGGCGATCGGTCCGGCGTCGGGAGCGCCCAGCTCCCGGTCGAGGATGGCAACGTCGGCGAGCCGGCCGACGCCCAGCCAGCCGGCTTCATCCTGCCTGTTGACGAAGGCCGATCCGACGGTTGCCGCCAGGAGCGCCTGGTCGGGCGTGAGCCGTTCCGCGGGCAGGAACGGTTCCGCATCCCGGTTGCCCGGCCAGACTCGTCGCACCGCGACCTCGATCTGCGGGAAGGGGTTGGCCGTGCTGACGGTCCAGTCGGATCCGAATGCGAGTCGCGCCCCGGCCCGCAACAGCGACCCGAACGGGTACTGCCATCCAGCTCGCTCCGGACCGAGGAACGGGATCGTCAGCTCGTCCATCTGGGCCTCGTGGACGGCCCACAGTGGCTGCGCGTTGGCAACCGCGTCGAGCTCGGCAAACCGGGGCACGTCGTCAGGGTGGATCATTTGGATGTGGGCGATGTGGTGCCGCGCGTCCCGGGCCCCGTTGACGCGCCTCGCAGTCTCGATGGCATCGAGCGCCTCACGCACGGCTCGGTCGCCGATGGCGTGGTAATGGAGCTGGAAGCCGCGAGCATCGAGCTCGACAGCCAGACGCTTCAGTTCGGGCGGCGCGAAGTTGAGGGTGCCGGTCCCTCCGGTCGGGTGCCCATTCGTGTCGAGATACGGCTCGAGCATCGCGCCGGTCCGGCTCTCGAGGACGCCGTCGACGAAGAACTTCACGGCCGCGGCCACCAGTCTCGGCGGCCCGGGCACCGCTGACCTGGCCACCTGGTCGATTGCCTCCCGCGCCTGGACGAGCTCCTCGGGGTCCTCGAAGACGTCCGAGCTTTCCGCGCCGAGCGCCAGCACGACCCGGGCCGTCAGCTGACCACGCTCCGCGATCGCTCGATACGCTGGTCGCAATACCGGTGGGACGTTGGCGTCTTGCCAGCCGGTGATCCCGAGAGCATGGAGCTCTCCCTGGGCGTCGAGCAGGGCTCGCTCGAGCACTCCCTCGGCATGAGGGGGAATGAGCCGCCGAACCAGGTCCATCGCGGCTTCCTGGAGCATCCCCACCGGCGTTCCGTCCGGATCACGTTCGATCCGGCCGAGTGTTGGGTCGGGCGTGGCGGCCGTGATCCCGGCCAGCTCGAGCGCACGCGAGTTCACCCACGCACCGTGGCCGTCGCGGTTTGTCAGGAAGACGGGCCGGTTCGGGACCACGGTATCGAGCGCCTCGCGCCGCGGGATTCCGCCCGGGAACGTCTCCATGGACCAGCCGTCCCCGACGATCCACTCGAGGTCCGGGTTGGCGGCTGCGTAGGCCGCCACGGCGGCGAGGTGGTCCTCGGCAGTATCGAAGCGGTCGAGGTCACACTCGACGTGACGGAGACCGCCCGAGACCGGATGGGTGTGGGCGTCGGTGAAGCCGGGGAGAGCCGTCCGGCCGCGCAGGTTGACGACCCGCGTCCCCGGCCCTCGGAGGGCCAGGACGTCCCGATCCGTGCCCAGCGCGGTGACCCGGTCCCCGGTGATGGCCACGGCTGGGGCGACAGCACGGTCGGGGCTCATCGTTCGAATGCGACCGCCGTGGAGGATCAGCTCGGGCGCGCGGTTCTCAGGTGCGCGGTCGGAGGAGGGCATCGCCCGAATCCTAGAGCCGTTCGGGGCCGCGTGCGGGTAGGATCCCGCCATGCGCACCACGGCCGTTCACGTGCTCCACGCTGGCTATGTTCGCGCCGGCGGGCGTGTCGGGGGCTCCGTCACCCTCGTCCGGGATGGCGACGCCGTGATCGTGGCCGATCCCGGCATGGTCGCCGCGCGGTCGGCCATCCTTGATCCGCTGACGGCGCATGGCGTGGCTCCCGAGGCCGTGACCCACGTGTTCCTGAGCCACCACCATCCCGACCACACCGTGAACATCGCGCTCTTCCCGAACGCCGAAGTGGTCGACTTCTGGGCGCGCTACAGGGACGACCTGTGGCTGGGCCACGACGGTGACGGGTATGCGCTGTCGCCGCGGACGCACCTGTGGCTGACGCCGGGGCACACGGAGGAGGACGCCTCGCTCATCATCGAGGCGGACGACGCCACCTACGCGCTGACGCACCTGTGGTGGAAGGGCGATCGAACGCCGGTGATCGATCCACTGGCATGGGACCAGGCGGCGATCGAGCGCGGGCGAGAGCGCGTGCTCGCCGCCGCCGATATCGTCATCCCGGGTCACGGCGAGGCGTTCCGGGTCCGCCCCTGACGCCGCGGTGCCACCCACGCCGTCGGGCATGGAACGACCCCGACGGTAGGCCGTCGGGGTCGTATCAGTCTCGGTCAGGCCCGGCCGACAGCCGGGCGGATTGGAGGACCGAGCGTCCTACTTGCCGCCCGGGATGTACTTGTCGAGAGCGTTCCCGACGATCGGAAAGCCGGTCGCCGGTGCTCCGAATGCCTCTCGGACATTCTTCTGATTCATGTAGTAGACGATGATGGCCGTGATGACGATCGAGACGAGGATGTTGGTGAAACCGTACCCACCCCACGCGATGAACCGGAGGATCTCGATCAGGATGCTGACCACGAAGACCATGAATGCGAATGACCAGGCCCAGGGCTTGAGCGTCCAGAATCCGTAGCCGATGGCGAGTTCCGCGATGCCGAGGACAAGGGCCACGATGCCGAGGATCTGGAAGAATCCACCGACGCCCGTGGCTGCGGCGAAGACGGCACCCAAGCCGAGAGCCCCGAGGCCGCCGAGGACGGCGAACGCTCCGCCGACGAATGACACGATCGCCAAGATGGTGATCCCTTGCGGGCGCGCTGTCCCAGGTGCGGCCATATATTTGCTCCTCTCCCTCCCGGTGCGCCCGTCAGCGACGATGTCCCGTAACCGGTCTTGGGACACAAGGGAATTGTTTACTCTATTCCCGCCACGGAATCAAGGCGATCCCGCCGGAGGGTCCTCTCAAGTCGTGGACTCCGCCTCCAGAGTAGCGGACGAGGCCGGCCTGAGCCCGATCCAGCCCACGAGAGCCCCCGCGACCAGTAATCCGGCGACGACGAGCACCGTCACCTGGAACGATTCCACGGAGGCAAGTCGGGCGGCCTCGCTGATCGCGACGTCAACGAGCCCGCTGGGCGCATTCAGCGGTTCGACGGCCGATCGGAGCGCCGCGGACAGTGGGTCCAGACCGGTGACCCGCCCAGCGAGCGACGTGTAGAACCGATCCGTGATGAGAATGAAGATGGCAGCCGAGGCGAGCGGCTGGCCCACCCGCGAGAGGGCATTGTTGATCGCCGAGGCGAGGCCGGCACGCCCGACCGGAACGGAACCCATGAGGGTCGAGGTCAGCGGAGCCACCACAAGGGCGATCCCGATCCCGAACAGGAGGACCGCCGGCAGCGGATCGATGAGCGCGGCGAGCGGTGGCAAGAGCGAGGCCGGTATGTCCAGCTTTGCCACCCATGGCGTGGAGTCCGCCGGCACCCTGAGCCACCACAGTGCTCCAAGAGCCATGACCAGCGGCCCGCCGACGAGGAACCGTCGCGCGCCGAGGCGCCCGGCCATGGTCCCCGCCCAGGCCGACAGGAAGACGAGCGCCAGCCCGGTCGGGAGGCCGATCAGCGCCGCCCCCATCGGTGAGTAGCCGAGCACGCCCTGCAGGAACAGGTTCTGCACGTAGAGCAGGACGTACAGCCCCGCGTAGATCAGGAGCGTCGCAAGGTTGACTGCGCTGAACGTGCGATTCCGGAAGAGCGACAGCGGCACCAGCGGATCCCGGCGGCGGAGCATGAGGATCGGAAACGAGATGAGCGCGGCGAGCCCGATGGCGAGGGTCACGATCGGCCCGGGTTCCGCCCAGCTCACCTGCTGGCCCCGGATCGCGCCGAAGGCAAGGCCGCCGACCGCGACCGCGGCCACGATTGCGCCCGCCCAGTCAAACCGGACGCGGATCGCGGCGGGATGGAGGGCGGGGACGTATCGAAGCGTCAGCGCGACGCCGACCGCGACGAGCGGCGCATTGAGCAGGAAGATGCTTCGCCACCCGAAGACTTCGACGAGTGCTCCCCCGATGGGTGGGCCCAGGACCGCAACGGCAGAGGTGGCCGCGGCCCAGATGCCGAAGGCTCGGGCGCGCTCCGGGCCCTCGAAGAGCGCCGTGATGATGGCCAGGGAGCCCGGGACGAGGAGCGCACCGGCAACACCCTGGAGAAGTCGAGCGAGCGCGAGGACGTCGAGCGATGGAGCAAGGCCGCTGCCGATCGAGGTGACTCCGAACAGGACGAGCCCCGCGAGAAAGACGCGCCGCCGCCCGTACTGGTCGCCCAGCGCTCCGGCCAGGAGCAGGAACGCGGCGAGCGTCGCCATGTACCCGGCGACCACGTAGATCTGGCCCTCGAGGACCCCGATGACCACCGCGGGGAGCGTCGCGCCGATCCGCGGCAGCGCCACGTTGACGATCGTCCCGTCCAGGAAGACGGTCGCCGAGCCGATGATCGCCGCCGCAAGGGCGCCCCGTGCACTGGAATTCATCGGCGGAGTTTACGAGTCGCGCGGCCTGATCCGTGACAGACGGTAGACTCCTCGCCGTGCCCGGACGAGTTGCGCTCATCGGCGCCGGAGCGTTCCTGCCGGGAATGGCCGCCCTGGACCGCGCCCTCCTCGCCACGATTGGCCGCACGCGCCCGCGGGTCGTGATCCTGCCCGCTGCCAGCGGACCCGACGGCGAGGCCGTCTTTCGTCGATGGGCGGACATGGGCGAGCGGCACTTCACCGCCCTCGGAGCGGAGGTGGAGCCCGTACTCGTGCGCACGGCAGAGGAGGCGTCGGACGCCGCGGTCCTCCAGGCGATCGGGGAGGCAGATCTCGTCTACATCCCGGGGGGCAATTCGGCCCATCTCGGGGACGTGCTGGTCGGGAGTCCCCTCGGCGCGGCGATCCGGGCAGCCCACGCACGCGGGGCCGTCGTCGCCGGATGCTCAGCCGGGGCGATGGTCCTGGCGGACCGCCACCTGGAGTTCGGCCGCCGCCGGCTCCTCTGGCCGGTTGGCTGGTGCAGCGGTCTGGCGCTCATCTCCGACATCACGGTGTTTCCCCATTACGACGCCTGGCCGGAGCCGGTCATCGCCCTGATGGCCCTCCAGTCACCGCGCGGGACGACTGTGCTGGGGATCGATGAGGACACCGCCGTTGTCGTTCAGGACGGCAGTTGGAGGGTCCATGGCCGGGGCCGCGTCACGCTCTGGCGGGGCCGCCATCGTGAGCGCTTCCGGCGAGACGACAGCTTCCGGATCTAGCTGCTGGCGTTTGCCGCATCGCGGCGTCGATGAGTCCGGGCGCCGAGAGGCCGATCAGTCCGGGCGGACCTTTCGGAAGCAGTCGGAGCAGTAGACGGGGCGGTCCATTCGCGGCCGGAACGGGACCTGCGCCTGGTTGCCGCACTCGGAGCAGAGGACGGCGAAGTATTCGCGTGAGGTGCCGGTCTGGTAGCCCCGCGGTCCGCCCAGGTCCTGGGCGTCGTAGCCCCCATCCCGAGCAGCGCGCCGGCTCGCCCGGCACGATACGCAGCGCTTGGGCTCGGAGGAGAAGCCCTTCTCCGCGTAATACTGCTGGTCATCGGCCGAATGGATGAACTCCTGGCCGCAGTCGACGCAGATGAGCGTCCGATCGACGTAAGTCACTGGGTGCCTCCCGAGCGCGATGTCAGCGGTGGTGCGCTCCGCGGGATCGGCCGGGGACGGCGAAATCGGCGATGAGCCGGGGCCGCGCGACCCTTGGTGCCGATGTGGAGTCCCTTGGGCGGGCGCACCGGTGTTCTTCCTGGAGGATACATCGGATCGGGTCCAGGCCCCCGAATCGAGTCCCTCCGCGGGTGTCCGCGTTCCGCCCGAAGTCGTGACAGGCTACCTGTCACAATGGCGGGCGACGGTTCGGGCGACGGGCGGAGAGCAATGGGGGCGCTTCGTTCGTTGGGACCCGTGGGGCCGCCGGGACTACCGATCTGGTGGTTCCCGTCGGCCCGGACGGGTTCGGGCATCCCCGGGCCGGTCACGTCACCCGCGCTCGCCAGGGAGGCCGATAGACCCGATGCTCCGAGTGCTTCATACCGCGGACGTCCACCTGGGTGCACGTCACACGGATCTCGGCGAACAGGCAACTGCCCAGCGGGAGCGCCAGTTCGCGGCGTTCAAGGCAAGCGTGGACCTGGCGATCGAGGAGACACTGGATCTCGTCCTCATCGTCGGCGACCTGTTCGATTCGAACGTCCAGCCGCGTCGTTCCGTGGATCGGGTGGCCGCCGAGCTCAAGCGGCTCGCGGACGCGAAGATCCGGACCGTCATGATCCCCGGTACCCACGACGTCTACGACCGCTCGTCCATCTACCGCGCGCATGACCTGCCGGCGCTCGCGGGAGCCACCGGATCAGATCTCGTCACGCTCCTCACGCCCGAGCGTCCGTCGGTTCGGATCGAGGCGCTCGATCTCACCGTCCATGCTCACGTCTTCGCCACGAAGCGCGCCCCCCGATCCCCGCTCGACGCGCTCGACACAGCCGCAGATCCGTCGACCTGGCAGATCGGGATGGTCCATGGGTCGATCGCCATTCCCAAGCAGACGGAGCACGACGACGTCGTGATCACGACCGATGAGATCGCGGCGAGCGGTCTCGACTACCTCGCCCTTGGGCACTGGCACTCGTCAAGCCGAGGCCAGGCCGGGGGAACCGTGTATGCGTATTCCGGCGCGCCCGAACCGGTTGCCCTGGACCAGGATCGGGCGGGGAACGTCCTGCTGGTCACGCTCGAGCTCAAGGGCGGCGCCAAGAAGGTCGGGGTCACGGAGCGGCGCGTGGGTCGGACACGGTTCGAGAAGCTGGAGCTGGATGCGGCCGGGGTCGCCTCCCAGCCCGCCCTGATCGAGATGCTGGCCACGCACGCGGACCCGGACCTCGTCCTTGACGTCCGGCTGATCGGCGTCCGGCCGGATCAACTGGACGCGCAGGTCGAGGAGATCGAGGCCGCGCTCGCGGACCGGTTCCTCAAGGTGCGAGTTCGGGACCGGTCGGTTCCTGCCCTGTCCGAGGGACCGCTCCCGCCGGAGGACACGATCCTCGGCGCATTCGTCCGGGACGTCGAAGCCGGGATCGCGGAACTCGAGGCCGCCGACGATGACGAAGGGGCCACGGAAGCCCGCGATGTCCTGCGCCTGGGCCGGCTCCTCCTCGCCGGCGAGGAGGTGACGCTGTGAGGATCACCCGCCTCCACCTCGCGAACCTGCGCCGGCACCGTAAGCTGGACCTGGATTTCCATCGGGGGCTGACCGTCGTCCGTGGCCCGAACGAGTCCGGCAAGACCACACTCCAGCGGGCCCTCGAACTGGTCCTCGCGCGCCGGGTCACATCCGCATCGGCGGAGATGGATGCACTGCGCTCCTGGGGGTCCGGGGACGAGCTTCGGCCCGTGGTGCGCCTCGAGTTCGAGCAGGACGAAGAGGACGGCACGCACCCGGGCGTCGTCGAGAAAGCCTTCCGCGGCGCGAAGGGCACGGTCCGCCTGGACTATGACGGGCAGGTCGTCACGGACCCGGCCCAGGCCGATCAGATCCTGGCCGAGCTCACCGGAATTCCAACAGAGGCCTTCTTCCGTTCCACTGCCTCCGTTCGACATCACGAGGTCAGTGACCTCGCACGGGACGAGGGAGCACTTCGGGATCGGCTCCAGGCATCGATCTCGGGCGCGGACCGCGGCACCAGCCTGGCTCGGCGCAAGCTGGACAAGGCCCTGTATGAGCTGAACACCCGGGGTGAGAAGAACCCGGGCCGGCTCAAGATTGCGGAGGCGGCGGTCGCGCAGGCCTCCGCCGGCGTCCAGTCGGGTGAGGAGGCGCTGGCGCAGCTGGAGCGGGACCGGGACCACCTCGGCCTCGCCCGCGAACGGCGCTCGGAAGCAGAGATCGCGCTGGCGGAACGGCGTTCATTGCTGGAGAAGGCCCTGCAGGCTGAACGGCTGATCGCGGATCGCGCGATCGCCCAGGAGCGGTTCGAGCGATATCGCACCGCCGTGAGCGTAACGGAAGAAATCGCGGTCCTCCGCGAATCTCACCCCTCCCGGGATCCGCTTCCGGTGTTGCGGCCGACGGTCATCCGCCTGCGCGAGCTCGAAGGCCGAATCCGCGAGCTCCGCGCGATCCTGTCCGGGGACGTCGAAGTTCATTTCGAGCTCAAGGCTCCAGAGCCGCGCAACTGGCGTCCGACCGCGATTGCGGCGTTCGCGCTCATACTCGTTGGCGTCGTGCTCGCGGCCGCCGCGACCTTCAACATCCTGACCCTGCCCGGTGGACTGATCGTGCCGCTCGGCTTCGTCGTCGTCGGGCTCGGGACCGCCCTCGTAGGCCGTCGGCAGCGGCTCACAGCCACGGATATCAGTCGCGAGCGCCAGCTTCGCGACGATGAGATCGATCGGCGGCTGCGCGGACGATCAGAGTTGGAGCAGGAGCTTCAGGTCAAGGACCTGGACATGGCCAACCAGCTGTCCGGCCTCGAACTCCCGGATATGGCTGCGGTGGAGGCCCTCCTGGCTGCCGAGGAGGCCCATGTGGCGGCCATCGACCGACTCGCCGCCCAGCTCCACGGGCTGGTGGGGCGAGAACCGATCGAGGTGCTGCCCGAGCAGCGGGACACCGCCGCTCTCGAGATCGAGCAGAAGACGCGAGCCCTGGAACACCTCGGCCCTATTGCCAAGGAGCCGCGAGCCCGCGAGCGCCTGGAGGTGGAGGTCGGAGACGCCGAGCGGGCGATCGACGCGGCCCGCGACGAGGAGGCAAACGCACGCGCTCGCGTCGAGGCCAACAAGGTGGATGCCGAGGCAGTCGCGGCCGAGGCAGAGCGGTTGGCGCAGTGGCGCGAGCAGCTGGCGACGCTCCAGCGGCGGGCACGCGTGTATGACCGGACGTTGAAGGCCATCGACACCGCCGAACGGGCCACGATGCGACTGGCCACCCGGTACCTCGAGAAGCACATGGTCGGAGACCTCGAACAGGTGACCGCCGGTCGATATCGGCGCGTCCGGGTGGACGACACGAACCTCGGCATAGAGCTCTTCGCACCGGAGCGCGGCGACTGGGTCGCCGTCGAAACCCTCAGCCAGGGTACGCTCGACCTGGTGTATCTCGCGGCGCGGATCGGGCTGGTGCGTCTCGTGACCGGGGATCGACGCCCGCCGCTGATCCTTGACGATCCGTTCGTGACGCTGGACGACACGCGCGCCGCGCGGGCGCTCGAGCTGCTCAAACGGATCAGCGCGGACTTCCAGGTCATCTACCTGACGACATCGGACCGTTACGATGCGGCCGCCGACGCGGTGCAGGTCCTCGACGCTCCGAGCGCCACAGACGTCGTCCCGTCGGGCACGGCCTGACAGACGGCGCCATCGCCTTGCTCGCCCCCGGCCTGTCGCCGGCACTGTTCGCCGTCGTCCTCGCGCTCGCCTCCGCGGCCCTGTGGGGCCTCTCCGACTTCGGGGGCGGCGTGCTCGGGCGACGGGCCCCGATCCTGGGGGTGCTCCTGGCCACCCAGGCGGTCGGGTTCGTGATCGCCGCGGTGGGCGCCGTCGCCCTCCCCGAGCCCACGCTCAGCGGAGGCGACCTCGGCCTGGCGGTGGCTGCCTCGGGCCTCGCTGCGGTTGGAATCGGGTGCCTCTACCGTGGTCTCGCGGTCGGGCGCATGGGGGTCGTCGCGCCGGTCACCGCGGTGTTCACGGCGCTCACCCCCGCGTTCATCGGTTCGGTCATCCAGGGCGCGCCGTCGCAGATCGCGATCGTCGGGATCGGGCTGGCGATCGTCGCTGTGGTCATCGTGTCGAGGACTCCGGACGATGGAGCCGGACGCCCATCCGGTCTCCCATACGCCCTCGTCGGCGGGATCACCCTCGGGCTGCTGGGCGTCATCCTCAGCCGGATCCCGATCGCGCACCTGTTCACGCCGATTGCCGTGATGCGCGGTCTCGAAGTGGTGCTGTTCATCGTGATTGTGGCCGCGCTCCGGCTGCCCTGGCGGATGCCGCGCGGGACATGGCTCCTCGTCCGTCACGGTCGGGCGTCGTGGACATTGCCGGCAACGTGGCGTTCCTGACCGCGGCGCGAACCGGGGATCTCGCGATCGCCGCGGTCCTCTCGTCCCTCTATCCGGTAGTGACTGTCCTCCTCGCGGCGGCCATCCTCCGAGAGCGGATCACTCGCTCACATGCCGCAGGGGTTGCCCTGGCCCTGGTCGCGATCACGCTCATTACCGGCGGGACCGGGGGGTGAACGATCCCGGGGCGTCGCCGGTCGAAGTCGTCTGGCACGTGGAGGCGATCTCTGCCCCCGACGGAGCGGATGCGCGCGGACCGTTCCGGGCCGAGCACATCGCTCGGCTCCAGCGCCTGAAGGCGGTCGACCCGTCGCCCGGTCCGGCCTGGCCGTCTGGTCCAGCAATCGACCATCCGACGAAGCAGCGGGCTCGCGGCGATCCGAGCGAGTCGGAATCCGGCGCCTCAGCCGCTGATTGGTCGAGAGAGGTGCCATTCGACGATGGACGCCGTCGGAACCGGTGTCTCGCTCGTCGCTTGGTCGATCCGTCCACCACTTGAGGACGGGGCGCGCGGGCGCAGAGCCCTGCCTGTCGAGCCCGGCTGGCCGCGCGACGGGCGATCAGACGCGACCCGGCGGCAGGAGGACGTGGAGTCTCGCGATGTCCGTGGGCGCGCGGAATCGCCGGACCATCGTGAATCCCTCGCGCATCAGCGTCGCGTCGTCGGCCCGCTGGAGCGCCTCGAGCTGGCTCCGGATCGCCGTCTCCGGCACCGCCCGGCCATCACGCGCGGCGTTGCGCGCGATGACGATCTCGGCGGGCAGGTCCAGCACGAGCGCGATCGCCGGCGCGCCCGACCTCCGCGCCAGGCGGAGCAGCGAGACCCGCGCGGACGCGGTGACGTTCGTCGCGTCCACGATCGTCAGCCGGCCGCGGGCCAGGCGCGCTTCCGCTTCGCGATGGAGTGCCGCGAACGCCGACCCGGTCACAGACTGGTCCGCCTCACCATCGCCGAGCCGTGCCCGGAAGGCGTCCGATGAGAGGATCGGCTTCGGGTGGGAAGTGGCGGGCGGCGAGTGTCGACTTGCCGGCTCCGGCCGCGCCGATGAGGACGACGAGCGCGCCCTGCGGCACGATCAGCTGATCCACGATCACCTCTCTTGGCCGGAATCTACCCCGCACAGCGGAGGCACCGGATTCGGGTAGTCTGCCCCGATGCCCATGCCCCCCTCGCGAAGCTGGATACCGCTCGTCGCCGTCTTCTGGGTGACGTCCATGGTCGAGGGCCTGGGCGTCAGCCAGGTGTTCGCGCTGCTGCCCGTCGCAGCTGACCGCGATCGGCGTCCCGGATGCCGACCGACTGTCGTTCATTGGTCTGTTCACATCGCTGCTGTTCGTGCTCGGGATGCCGCTCGTGCCGCTGTGGGGGGTCTGGGCGGACAAGTACAGCCGCAAGGCGGTCATCGTCCGGAGCGCGATCGTTGAGGCGGTCGTGTTCATCGGGATGGCGCTGGCCGTGGAGCCGTGGCAGGTTGCGGTCAGCATCCTGCTCATCGGGTTCCAGCTCGGAAACACGGGGGTGATGCTGGCCGGGATCCGTGACGTCACGCCGCGGGCACGCCTGGGGACGGTGATCGCGATCTTCGGCGCGTCTGGACCGGTGGGGTTCGCGGCGGGGCCGACGCTCGCCGGGATCCTGATCGATGGCCTCGGCTGGTCCGTCAGCGGCGTCTTCGCCGTCTCGGCCGCCCTGTCCGTGGGCACGGCACTGCTCGTCATGTTCGGGACGCGCGAGGTCCGGCCGGAGGTCGTCCCGGAGGGCCGCGCCCTGACGCTCGCATTCGGGGCCATCAGGGGCGTGCTCTCGGATCGCGCCGTGCGAGGGATCTTCCTGATCTTTGGAACGGCCTTCCTGGCCAACCAGATGGCACGGCCGTACATGCCCGTCGTGGTCGAGGGGATCGTGGGTCGCGGGCCCGGCCTGGCCAGTGGCATTGCCCTCGTCGCCGGCACGGCGGCACTCGCCGGAGCCCTGCTGTCCCCGTTTGCCGGCACGCTCGGGGACCGCATCGGGTTTCGACCGGTGCTCGTCGCGGCGCTGCTCGGCGGAGCCATTGCGATCGGGCTCATGCCGATCGTGCCGAGTGTCGGCGGCATCCCGTTGCTGGCCCTGGTGGCGGTCGCCTTCGCGGCCTGCACATCCGCTGTCAGCGCGATGGTCTTTGCGCTGCTCGCGACGGACGTTCCGGCCGCGCGACGATCCCAGACGCTGAACCTGGTCTACCTGCCGCTGTACACCGCTGGGATCCTGGGACCGGCGGTCGGCTCGCAGGTCGTCAAGCTAGGCCTGCCCGCGCCGTTCTTCGTGGGCACGGCGGTATTCCTCGTCGGCGCACTGATCGTGGCCCGGCGGCACTCCCGGGCGTCACTCGCGACAGTCGACGCCTGAGCGAGCTCACGGCGGGGCACCGCGGCCTTGGGCTGAGCCACAGCCCCGCTAGCTGTCCCGCCGCCCCAAGGGCTGAACGCCGGGCGTGCGGTACGACCGGTGGTTCCCGCCGCAGCCGTCTTCTGGAACGCCACCCGTTCCGGGTGGCGCGTGCCCGGGCCGCCGGGTCGATCTGGAACGCTCTACGGTCCAGATCACACCGGGTCCGGCCCCGGGCACTCCGGCGCCGGTGCTACCGCTCGCTGGGCGTTCAGCGGCCCAGCGGGGACGCGGCGTCGACGGTGGTCGGGCAACGGCCGGGCATCGACCGGGCCTCGGCCCAACGCCACGCGAACGAGGCGACTCGAGCCGCTCGGCCGGCTACGCGGGGAGGTCGCGCTCCGCGGGGCCCGCGTAGATCGAGCTTGGCCGGATGAGCCGATTCGCGCCGGCCTGCTCGATGATGTGGGCGGTCCAGCCGGCGTGCCTGGCCAGGGCGAACGTCGCGGGGAAGAGATCCGGGGCAAGGCCGATGCCCTTGAGCACGGCCGCGGCGTAGTACTCGACGTTCGTCTTGAGTGCGCGCTCGGGGTGCTTCTCGGCCAGCACGCGCAGGGCCACGTCCTCGACCTTGATCGCCAGATCGAGCCAGCCCGGCATCTGCTCCATCGCCTCTGCGACCTTGCGCAGGGCCGCGGCCCGCGGATCGTAGGCGCGGTAGACGCGATGTCCGAAGCCCATCAGTCGCTCGCCACGTTCGACGGCATCGCGGACCCACTTCTCGGCCCGCTCCGGCGTTCCGACCTGGTGGAGCTGCTCAACAACCTCTGACGGCGCCCCGCCATGGAGGGGGCCCTTCATGGCGCCGATCGCCCCGCACACCGCCGATGCGATGTCGCTTCGAGTCGACGTAATGACCCGAGCCACAAACGTCGACGCGTTGAGCCCATGCTCGGCGCCGACGATGAAGTAGGCATCGAGCGCGCGGGCCGTCCCGGCGTCCGGGCGCGCCCCGGTCAACTGGTAGAGGAAACCCGGGACCAGGTCAAGCTCCGGGTCCGGATCCATCGGCTCGAGGCCCTGCCGGAGCCGGGCGAACGCGGCCAGGGCGGACGGCGAGAACGCCGTCAGCGCGCGGGCCTGCTCCGCAGTCGGCGGCCAGTCGAGCACCTGGGTTGCGCCCCACACCGAGACCGCGGTCCGAAGCGCATCCATCGGCTTCGCCGTCAGGGGCAGTTCCCGGAGGGCCGTCATGACGGCGGCGGGCACCGGTGCAGTCGGGAGGCGGTGCCCAGGTTCCCAGTCGCCGGTCCAGAGCAGGTTCGCCACCGCGGGGAAGGAACCGCGCTCAACGAGATCGCCGATCCGGTAGCCGCGGTAGAGGAGCCGTCCCGCTCCGCCGTCGACGTAGCCGAGACCGGTCTCCGCGGCAGGAACGCCCTCCAGGCCGGGGGAGTAGGGATAGGGCGCGGGAGCTGCCGCCTCGGTGCTGTCAGTCATGCCGGGATGGTAGCCGTGACCGTCGAATCGCGGAATGCTCACGGGCCCAGTACCTTTTGGCGGAATGCCGTGCTACCGTCCGCTCCATGACGTCCCGTCCCGCTCGGCGGTCCGGCTCGTCCTCGACGGTGAGTCTCCGGAGGGGATCCTCAGCCGATGCCCGATCCAGCGCTCGCTGAGGAGTTGGCCACCGGCCGCCTGGCTCTAGCGGAGCGGCGCTGGTCTGATGCCATCGGTCACCTGCAGATCGCCGACGAGACGCAATCACTCGACGGCGACGATCTAGATGGCCTCGGCGAGGCGTCGTGGTGGCTGGGCCGTCTCGCGGACGCCATCGCCTATCGAGAGCGAGCGTTCGCGGCACACGACGCTGCCGGCGATCGGATCAGCGCCGCGCGGACCGCGCTCGCCCTCGTCACGTACCTCACGCAACAGGTCGAGAGTTCGATCGCCGCCGGCTGGCTGCGGCGAGCTGAACGGCTCCTCGATGGCCAGCCGGAGTGCGTTGTGCACGGCTGGCTTCTGCGCCCTCGCCTCAACCAGGCAATCGGGCGTGGCGATCTCGAGGCCGCGCTCGCTCAGGCCGACCAGGTCCTCGACGTCGGCCTGCGGCTCCGTGACCGTGACCTTGAGGCGGTGGGCCTGCACGACCGTGGTCGGGTGCTCGTTGCCCTCGGGCGTGTCGATGAGGGCATGGACGCACTCGACGAAGCGGTCGTGATGGCTGTTTCCGGTGACGTCTCGCCCTACCCGACGGCGATGGTCTACTGCAACGCAACCATCGCCGCCGAGGATCTGACCGACTTCCGACGTGCCGGCGAGTTTGCCGAGGCCGCCAAGCGATGGTGCGATAGACAGTCGATCTCGGGCTTTCCGGGCATGTGCCGCGTTCGTCGCGTGGAGATCACCCGTCTGCGTGGCGCCTGGGCAGAAGCGGAGTCAGAAGCCAGGGTCGCCTGCGACGAGCTCATTGGATTCCAACCGAGCTACGCCGGCGAAGGCTTCTATCAGATCGGCGAGATACGTCGTCGCATGGGCGACCTGCCCGGAGCCGAGGAGGCGTTCGGCCAGGCCCACCGACTCGGCCGCGATCCGATGCCGGGACTGGCCCTCGTGCGCCACGCACAGGGTCGCAGCCAGGCGGCGGCGAGCCTCCTGGCCCGCGCGCTATCCGAGCCCGCTCTCACTCCACTCGCGCGCGCCGGTTGCTGCCGGCTGAGGTCGAAGTCGCCATTGCGATCCGGGACATCGGCCGGGCCGAGGCCGCAACGTCGACGCTGGAGTCGACGGCCGCGATCGTACCGGACCAGTCTCATGCGCGCCGAAGCAAGTGTCGCGCGCGGCCTCCTTGCGCTCGCGACGGACGAGCCCGAGACGGCGATCAGCGCGCTCCGTGGCGCGGTCCGTGAATGGCAGGCAACGGACGCGCCGTACGAGGTCGCTCTCGCCCAGATGGCGCTCGGCGAGGCGTATCTGGTGGCCGGCGACGATGACGCCGCCGCGCTCGAGTTCGCCGCCGCAACGTCCGCCTTCGAGTCGCTCGGTGCGACCGTCGATCTTGCGCGCGTGCGCGATCTGCTGCCATCGCTACGCCCGAGGTCGCCGCACGCGGACGTGCTCGTCGCGCGATGCGGACGTTCATGTTCACCGACATCGTCGGCTCGACGGGGCTCATCGACGCCGTGGGTGACGAGGCCTGGGGCAGCCTCCTCGCATGGCACGACGCAACGATCCGGAACCTCCTTCGGAGCACACCGCGGGCAGGAGGTTCACCACGCCGGCGACGGGTTCTTCGTGGCGTTCGAAACTGCCGACGACGCGCTCGGCTGCGCGATCTCGATCCGCCGCGCCTTCGCCGATCACCGCCGCGAACACGGGTTCGCGCCCTCGATCCGGATCGGACTGCACACCGCGGAGGCGCTCCACACGGCGTCGGGCTACGAGGGCGGCGGCGTCCACTCGGCTGCGCGGATCGGCGCACTCGCCGTCGGAGAGGAGATCCTCGTCAGTCGCGTGACGTTCGAGTCGCTCGCCAAACCGGTGCCACATGGCCCGTGGCGGACGGAACGCCTACGCGGTTTTCGTACGCCGTTTGATCTCGCCGCCGTCGACTGACGCCGACGTCAGTGGGCTGCGTCGACCTCCAACGCACGGATTCGCTGGGCGAGGCCGTCAAGTATCTGCAGTCGAAGGGCGGGCTGCTCGTTCATCAGCGAGTGGAACTCGCGGTGGCCGAGGACAAAGAGCTGGCACGGCTCGGTTGCCGTCACGGTCGCCGTGCGCGGTCCCTCGGACAGCAGCGCGATCTCGCCGACCACATCGCCCGGCCCCCGATCGGCAATGTGGACGCCGTCGCGCTCCACGGCGAGTCGGCCGCTCGCCACGACGAACATCTCCCCGCCCGTCTGGCCCTGGCGCATGAGGATCTTGCCTGCCGGGACGTCGACCTGGTCAAACAGCTCGCCGAGGCGCTGGAGTTCCCGCGCTCCGAGACGGGCGAAGAGTGGGATCGAGCCGAGCAACGCGAGCTTCGGGTCTTTGGGCGCCATCTCGCACCTCACTAGGGCCCTTGGAACGGGCAGAGAGTATCGGGAGGATAGCGGGTCGCACGGGGCGGCGGAAGGCCGATCCTGAGCGCGTGCCGCGCGGCTCGACTACGGCCCACCGACAGGCTGGTCGAGGAACGCCTCCACGGTCGGCAACGAAGGCAGCGGCGTGGGTGTGGTGGGCCGCATGCGCGGCGCCCTCGATGACAGCCACGCGAGCGTCCGGCAGCCGCGCATCCAGCGCGGTCGTGTTCAGGGCAAACGCAGCCGGGCTGGCCGAGCCGAGGACCTGGAGGACGGGCACCGTCACGCCGGCAAGCGCGTCGAGACCCGCCGCCGGGTCATTGGAGGCCTGGAGCTCGCGGAGGATCGTGGGCGCGGCGGCGACCCGCAGTGGCCACACGGCATCGGCGCGGAATCGGGCCATCCCGGTGTCATCCATGCCCACGACCGTTCGCATGAAGCGCTCGAGCAGCGCCTCGCGATCTCCCCGAGCGAGGTCATCCCGGAGCTGCGCCAGGAGCCAGGCGGGTTCATAGGCCGAGGCCACGTCCGTGTTCCGTGGCGGCGCCCCCTCGTACGACACAACCCGCCGATGGCGGGCGTCAGGAGCGAGGCCCCGAGTGCGCACCGGCCGCCGAACGAGTGGCCCACGACGTCGACCGGGCCGCCGCACTCCGCCTCGACCGCATCCGCAACGGCCGCGACGTCCTCGAACTCGCGCGTGATCGAGTAGCGGTCCGGCGCGTCCCCCGAGGCGCCGCGCCCACGTCGATCCATCGCGAACAGCCGTCGCCGTCCCGCCAGCAGCGGCGCGACCACCCGGAACGTCAGGTGGTCCGCGGTCGTGCCGTGGACGAGGATCGAGGGGCCGTGTTCCGCCCTCGGCGGCACCCGATTCGAAGACCGCGATCGCCGTACCGTCGGCCGACCGAACGAGTCGATCCGGATCGCTCACCCGGCGATGGTCCGGCGCAGCTCGGGCGGCACGCGCCGCCGCCGCGGCCTCATCCAGCACCCACACCGCACCCGCGCGACGAGCGAGCTGTGCAGGCAGCCGGCGAACATCGCGCTCGGGCCCGAAGATCTCGCCCACGATGGCGGCCTTCCCGGCGCCGAGGACCACGGCGACGACCATTCGCGCCGCCGTCACGACGAGCGGATGAAGCGTCACCCGCGCCACGTGCGGCGCGATGTGCGTCGGCGCGGGCACCGCCTGTGTCCAAGCGGGGTCATCCCAGGTGGGGGAGCCCGGGAACACCGAGAAGAGGTGCCCGTCGGATCCGACGCCGACGAGCACGACATCCAGCCGCGGGAATCCGTCCGGAGAAACCTCGAGCTCGGCCGCCTTGAGCGTGGTCGCGTACCGCGCGGCGACGGACTCCGGTCCGTCGCCGGCTGCCAGCGCGTCGCCGATCGGCATGACGTGGACCTGGTCGGGCGGGATCGGGACCTCGCGCAGCAGGAGATCCCAGCAGGCGAGCGCGTTGGACAGCATGTCCTCGGGCGGCACCCAGCGATCGTCGCCCCACCACAGGTGGACGCGATCCCAGGGCACGGTCTCCTTGAGCGGAGAGTCGGCAAGGTGGCGGTAGATCTGGCCGGGCGTGGACCCGCCGGTCGTCACCCAGTGCGCGACACCGCGTACTTCGACCGCCGCCGTCAGCGCAGCCGCAATCCGGCGGGCGGCGGCCTGTGCCGCGTCCGCTGGGGTTGGCAGGACCAGGATCTCGGATTCCGTCACTCGGGCCCCACCAGTTCCGCAGCGGCTCGGAGCGCCGCAACCGCAACCCTGTCCCGCCCGACGGACTCGATCGTCTCCGCCAGGAGCTCGACCTCCGCCCGGCGTGGCGCCATGAATCGGCGATGCCGGGAATTCCCGGCCGTTGAGCGTTGTCCGGACGATGACCGCCTCCGCCTCGGCGGACACGACGACCTCGAGGTGGTCGCCTCGGCGCTGAGCGGCCAGCTCCACTGTCAGCGTTGTCCCGGATGGCATGGATGACGTCGTGGGAACGAGGGCGACCGCGATTCGGCGACGACCGGCGCGGAGCTGCCCGACCAGGGGCGCACCGATGTCGTCGTCGTGCTTCCGCTCGCCGGGCTCCGCGACGGCCGGTTGAAGCGGCGCCGCCACCGTCAACCCGAGTCGCGAGGCCAGCCATGCAAGCGTGGTAGAGCGGCTTGATCAGGTTCGTGCCACCGGGACCCGACCCGGGGTGCGCGCCATATCGGACCGTGACCTCGGTCAGCCCGCCCAGGAATGGCTGCAGCTCCGGGCGATCGAAGCACGAGGCAATCGCCTCGCGCCAGCGCGACTGGCGGAGCATCGCGAAATCGGAGACCGCCAGTGTCCCGCCGGCCAGTGCCTGGTCACCGACGATGGCCACCAGCGCACGCAGCCGGTCGAGACCATTGCCGGACCAGCTGGCGCCGTCCACGACCAGGCGGTCCGCCATGTCGAGGACATCGAGCACCTGCCGCGAGCCAAGCGGTGGATCGCCGGGCCACCACAGCGTGACCGGCAGGTCGTGGACGAGCAGCGGGGCGACGATCGCGGCCACGTGCTGCCCGGTTGCGCCGCCGGCGACGAGATTGATGAACTCGGCGCAGGTCTCGGCAGCGTCCGCCCGAGGCAGGACGCAGTGCGCCTGAACGTGGGCATCAATCCACGAGGGGCCATCCGGATCGGCGCTCGAGACAATCAACGTCCGCGACGGATGGCGGCCTGTGAGCATCCGGATCACCGCGGCCGCGCGTTCCCCGAGTTCCGGCTGGCGCGCGACGACCACGAGGTTCAGCACGCTCGTCCGCGCCGCGACTCGCCGTTCCGGTGCTCCGTCCGGGCCTTGCGTGGTCAGCGGCGCTTCGGCCCAGACGCGGGCGAGCTCCGCCTCGACTTCGGCCAGCGAGTGTGTTCGCGACGACCAGCGGAGGATCGGCTGGCCCACCATCGGCTGGCCGACGACCGGCGTTGCCTCGAGTGTCGTCCCGTCCATCAGGCTGCCCTCAGATCCGGCGCCAGCGGCGCCCGTCTCGCTCGATCAGGGTGTCGGCGGCCTCCGGACCCCACGTGCCGGCGGCGTAGTTCGGGAAGTCCGGCGCCGGCTCGTCGACCCAGGACTCAACGATCGGCGTCGCGATCGACCAGGCCGCCTCGACCTCGTCCTCGCGGGTGAACAGCGAGGCGTCGCCGAGCATCGCATCCAGGAGGAGCGTCTCGTAGGCGTCGGGCGAGTCCACGGAGAACGCGGAACCGTAGGTGAAGTCCATCGTCACGGTCCGGATGTCGAGGCCCAGGCCCGGGACCTTGGATCCGAACCGGAGCAGGATCCCCTCGTCCGGCTGGATCCGGATCGCGAGGAGGTTCGGCTCCGGATCCACGGCGGCATCCCGGAAGAGCCGATGTGGAACGGCCTTGAACTGGATGGCGATCTCCGTCGCGCGCTTCGGGAGCCGCTTCCCTGCGCGGAGGTAGAACGGGACGCCGGACCAGCGCCAGTCGTCGATCTGGAGACGTGCGGCCAGGAATGTCTCGGTCTCGGACAGCGGGTCCACCTCGACTTCATCACGGTAGCCCCGGACGGGCTCCGCGGCCACCCAGCCCGAGCCGTACTGCCCGCGCACCACATCACGCTCCACATCCGCCCGGGAGAAATCGGGGATCGCCCGGAGAATCTTGACCTTCTCGTCGCGCAGCGCGTCCGCCTCGAAGGTTGCCGGCGGTTCCATCGCGACCAGCGTGAGCAGCTGGAGGAGGTGATTCTGGATCACGTCGCGCGTCGCGCCGGTCTCCTCGTAGAACGAGCCACGCTCCTCCACGCCGATCGACTCGCCCATCGTGATCTGCACGTGATCCACGTAGCGCCGGTTCCAGAGCGGCTCGAAGATCCCGTTACCGAAACGGAAGACCAGCAGGTTCCGGACGGTCTCCTTGCCCAGGTAGTGATCGATGCGGTAGACCTGCGACTCGCGGAAGACCTTGCCGACCTCGCGGTTGAGCCGCTTCGCCGAGTCGAGGTCGCGTCCGAACGGCTTCTCGATGACGATCCGCCGCCAGCCGGCGCCGTGGGTCTCGTGGTCCAGGCCGCATCGCCCGAGCTGGCCGACGATCTGGGCGAAGGCCGACGGGTGGGTGGCGAGGTAGAACAGGCGGTTGCCACGCGTGCCGTGCTCCGTGTCGATCGCATCGAGGCGCACGGACAGGCGGTCGAACGCAGCGTCATCCGCGAAGTCGCCCTGGTGATAGACGATCCGGTCGAGGAACTGGCGCGCGACGTCGGCCTCGAGCGGCACCCGACCGAACTGTTCCAGGGACTGAGCCACCTCGGTCCGGAACGTCCCGTCGTCGTACGGCCGCCGGCCGACCGCCACGAGCATCCAGTCCGGGGGCAGGAGGTTGGTCCGCCACAGCTGGGCGAGCGCCGGGAACACCTTCCGATGGGACAGGTCGCCGGTGGCGCCGAACACGACCATGACGTGCGGATCCGGAACACGCTCCAGGCGGAGGCCTTCGCGGAGCGGGTTGCCGTCCTCCTTCGCCGATCGCCGGCGCCGCTTGCCGGTCCGCTCCAGCCGGAGTTCGCGCATGGTCCGGGGAGCGGCCGGCGTCGCTCCGGCCGGATGAGCCACGTCAGGACGTCTTGACTGCGTGGCCGCCGAACTCGTTGCGAAGCGCGGCGAGGACCTTTGCCCCGTACGAATCGTCCTGCCGGGACCGGAATCGGGTCAGTAGCGCGATCGTTATGACCGGCGCCGGAACGTCACGGTCGATCGCCTCCTGGACGGTCCAGCGACCTTCACCGGAGTCTGCCACCCAGCCCTTGAGGTGCTCGAGATCCTGGCCCTGCCCCTTGTAGGCGAGCCCGAGCAGCTCCAGGAGCCACGACCGGACCACCGAGCCGTGCATCCACAGATCCGCGACCTTCGCCAGGTCCAGCTCGTAGTCCGAGGCGTGGAGGATCTCGAAGCCCTCCGCGTAGGCCTGCATCATTCCGTACTCGATCCCGTTGTGGATCATCTTCACGTAGTGGCCCGCCCCCGGGGCACCGGCGTGGAGATAGCCGTCATCGGGGGCGAGGCTCCGGAACACCGGTTCCAACGGCTTCACGGCCTCCGCCTCGCCACCGACCATCAGGCAGAAGCCGACCTGGAGTCCCCAGATCCCGCCCGACACGCCGGCATCGACGTAGTTCACGCCCTGCTTCGCGAGGTCCGCGTGCCGTCGCACGTCGTCGTGGAAGTTCGAGTTGCCGCCGTCCACGATGGTGTCACCGGGTTCCAGGTGCTCCATCAACTCCGCCATCTGGGCCTCGGTCGCGTCGCCGGCAGGAACCATGATCCAGACGGATCGCGGCTTCTCCAGCTTGCCCACCAGCTCGGCGATGCTGAAGGCCGGGTCCGCGCCCTCGGTCGCGAGTTCCCGGGTCTTGTCCGGGGACCGGTTGTAGGCCACGACTTCATGGCCGTCACGGAGCAGGCGACGGACCATGTTGCCGCCCATCCGGCCGAGTCCAATGAACCCGATTCGCATGTCGTGCGCCTCCGATTGAGCGGGGAGTTGCGGATTGGGCGGCGGGCGCTCCAGCCCGCGCGTGCATTCGGATCAGTCTACTCGGGGCGTATCGGGGCGCCGTGATCCGCCCCACAGGGGACAGCCCCAGTCGGGTCCGCGCGACCCGTGCCGCGCCCGGCGGGAGGGCGCCATCGTCGATCTCTTGCACGTAGCGCAACCATCCGGTGACGCGTTGCGCCCTGTGCAAACAACTCGCGCGGGGCTCTGGGAACAGGGCCCAGCCTTGCGTCACACGCAAAGGACGGACCGATGAGATCTCGTCTGGTCGAATCGTTGCATGACCTGCAAAGGACCGACGTGCTCTGGCCGAGGAAACGCTCGACATCAGAAGTTGCTTGCACCGAGTGCAAGCGTCGCGCCCGGCGCCGGAGCGTCGGGCCCACACCGCGGCCCGGCGCCCGTCGCACCGCGGCCCGTCGCGCCGCGGCCCGGCCCGCGGCGGCTGCCTCAGCCGTTCAGTGCCCTCGCCATTGCCCGCTCGAGCACGGCGAAGCCCGCCAGGACGTCCCGCCCCAGGCGAACCCGCAGGATCGGCAGCCCGCGCGCGGCGATGGCTTCCGCGTCCCCCTGGGCCTGGGCATCGATGAGCCGGCCAAACGTGTACGGCCAGCCCGGGATCTCACGATCGTGGACATGCTCGGCCGTGATCTGGAGGAACCAGCCCGTCGCGGGACCGCCCTTGTGGAGCTGGCCGGTGGAGTGGAGGAATCGCGGGCCGTAGCCGGCCGTGGTGGCCCACCCCGTGCGATCGCGAATCAGCGTGCGAAGGCTTGCCAGCGCCGCGTCCCGGTCCGGCGTCGGAGCGATGAAGGCCTGGATCGCCACGTACGTGCCGGCGCTCCGCGAACCCAGACCGGTCCGCAGCGCATCTGCCAGTCCGTCCTCGCCGAGCTCGTCGACCCAGAGAACCTCGGGTCCTGTGGCCGCATCGGCCGCCGACGCAACGTCCGTGCCCGCGAGGACGCCGACCGAGGCCGCTTCCAGGTGATGGCGCGTCCGTTGCTTCGCCTCCTCGACATCGGGCTGGTCGAACGGATCGATGCCCAGGACCGCACCGGCGATCGCGGTCGCGACCTCCCAGCGGATGAACTCCCCGCCCAGATCCATCGGATCCTCGATGGTCAGGCGGATCACGGGATGACCGGCTGCCGCGAGCGCATCGAGCAGGCCGCCGGACGGGTCCGGCGACCCTGCCAGCGCCAGTCCGATGAACACGCGATCGTCAGCGTAGGCAGCGGGCTCGCCCAGCGGTTCGCCGTCCACCGGAATGATGCCCACCCCGTGCTTGCCCGTTGACTCGGCGATGAGCTGTTCCGCCCAGGCTCCGAAGCTGGTGAGTGTCGGGTCGGCGATGAACGTCAGCTTGTCGCGACCGGCGCGTGCCAGAGCGCCGAGGGCAAGGCCCAGCAGCAGCCCGGGGTTCCGCTCCGGCTCCGGCTCATGGCAGGCCGCAAGCATCGTCGAGGCCGAGGCCATCAGGGCGTCCAGATCCAGTCCGATGAGCGAGGCCGGAACGAGACCCACGTATGACAGCGCCGCATACCGGCCACCGATGTCTGGCGGGTTGAGGAAGAGCTCGCGGAGCTCGTCGCGGTGCGGGATCGCCGCCGCGCCCTTGCCTGGGTCCGTGATCGCGACGATGAAGTCACCGGGGTTCTGGTCAGACCCGGACGCGGTCAGGGCCGACGAGATGCGCGCTCGCGCAGCCGCGAGGAAGGCCAGGGGCTCCGTGGTCGTCCCGGACTTCGAGGCGACGATCCAGAGTGTCGCGAGGGGATCGAGGTCGTCGACCGTGGCGGCCACCGCATCCGGATCCGTCGAATCGAGCACCCGCAGATCGAGGTAGCCCTCGGCCGTGCCGAACGTGCGGTGGAGCACCTCCGGCGCCAGGCTGGAGCCGCCCATGCCCATGACGACCGCGGTCGTGAACCCGGCCACGCGGATCCCGTCACCGAAGCCCTCGAGGGCGGCGATCTGGTCCGTGAAGTGCGCCGGCGCGTCCAGCCAGCCGAGGCGGTCGGCGATCGCGAGCCGGGCCGCTGGATCCGCGGACCACAGGGTCGTGTCCCGGTCCACGAGGCGACGCGCCCATTCGTCTCGACGGGCGTGCTCCGCGAGTGCGGTCAACCGCTCCTCGTCCGCCGTGGCCAGGCGAAGCTCGAACTCGGCGCTCATCGATCCACCTCCGCCGGGACGCCTGGAACCTTGGGTGACCGTCCGCACCCAGTCTACGCGGCGACGCCGAGCGTGCCCGCGACTGACCGCTCTGAGGCGGGACTATGCTGTTCGAGGCGTGTCCGAGGAACGAGGAGCAAGGAGCGAGCCATGGCGGCAATGACCACTCCGGGCGGAGCCGGCTACCCGATCAAGGTCACGTTCGATCGTGATCAGCAAATCAACCGCCTGTGGGGCATCCCGATGGTCGGGATGGCGGTGCGCTGGGTCCTGCTGATCCCGCACTTCCTCATCGTGTGGGTGCTCGGTGTGGTGAGCGGCCTGTCGGTGCTGGTGACATGGATCCCGATTCTCCTGTACGGGCGGTTCCCGGCCTGGGCACTCGACCTGTATGAGATGACCTACCGCTGGACAGCCCGGATCAGCGCCTACGGCCTGCTCATGGTGGGGCCGTACCCGCCGTTCTCGTCGGACGCGCCGTACGCGGTCGACGTCACGATCGATTCGGGGCGGGAGCTCAATCGCCTGTGGGGGATCCCGTTTCTCGGGATCTGGGTGCGCAGCCTGCTCCTGATCCCGCACGCGATCGTGCTGTTCTTCCTCACAATCGGCGTCTCGTTCGCGTTCCTCGTGATCTGGCTCCCGGTCCTCGTGAACGGCCGCTTCCCGCAGCTGGGATACGACCTCTTCGGCGGCTATCTGCGGCTGTCGACCCGGATGACGCTCTGGGCGCTGCTGGTCCCGGCGCCCTATCCGCCGATCTCCCCGACCGAGTAGCCGGCAGCTAGTGATGCGGCGGGGTTTCGTGGCGGCGCTACGAGCCGTCGGCCTCGATCGCAAGGACCTTGTTGAGGCGGCGCACGTGGCGCGGCTCGCCCGAGAAGCTGGCTCCGAGGAAGGCGAGCACGCACTCGAAGGCGGGCTCCGGCCCGATGACCCTGGCCCCGAGCGTCAGGACGTTCAGATCGTCATGCTCGACGCCCTGGTGGGCCGAATACGTGTCATGGCAGACGGCGGCACGGACGCCCCGGACCTTGTTCGCGGCCACGGACGCGCCAACGCCAGAGCCGCACACGAGCACCCCACGATCGGCCTCGCCGTCCCGAATGGCGGCCCCGAGGCGGCGCGCGAAGTCCGGATAGTCGTCCGCCGGGTCGGATCCGTCGCCGCCGAGGTCGATGTAGTCGTGGCCGAGGTCGGCCGTGCGCAGGCGCCGGAGGAGTTCGGCCTTGAGATCGGCCCCTGCGTGGTCGGCAGCGAGCGCGATTCGCATCAGTGGTCCGCGCCGCCGGACAGGCCGCTCGGCTGGTGGCCCGCGTTGAGCGTGGTCACCCGCCCCCGGAGCTCGCCGCGGACGACCCCCCGAGCGACGTCGGCGACGCGATCCACGGTGAACCCGAAGTTCGCGAGGATCGTTGGACCGGGCGCGGAGCTCCCGAAATGGTCGATCCCGAGGATCGCGCCCGCGTCGCCCGCGTAGCGCTCCCAGCCGAGGGACACGCCCATCTCGATGGTGACCCGGGCCGAGACCGCTCGCGGCAGCACTGACTCCCGATACACCGCGTCCTGGGCATCGAACCGCTCCCAGCAGGGGAGCGAGACGACCCGCGTCGGCATTCCCTCGGCCTCGAGGGCATCTGCCGCGCCCATCGCGAGTTGGAGCTCGGAACCCGTCGCGATGAGGATGGCCGCGGGCGCCCCGCCGCCGGCCTCCGACGACGCCGGCCGCAGGACATAGCCCCCGCGCCGGACGCCCTCACGCGCCAGTTCGGCCGTGCCCGCGAACGTGGGTAGCTTCTGCCGCGTCAACGCCAACGCCACGGGCCCGTCTCGCCGCTCGACCGCGAGTGCCCACGCGGCCGCGGCCTCGTTGGCATCGCCCGGCCGGACGAACCACAGGTTGGGGATGGCCCGGAGCGCGGCGTAGTGCTCCACCGGTTGGTGGGTTGGGCCGTCCTCGCCGAGGCCCACCGAGTCGTGCGTCCAGATGTAGATCACGTGGAGGCCGGTGAGCGCCGCGATCCGGACGGAGCCACGCATGTAGTCGCTGAAGGTCAGGAACGTGGCCGCGTACGGGAGGAAGCCGCCGTGGTAGGCAATCCCGTTCGCAACACCGCCCATGGCGTGTTCCCGAACCCCGAACCGGAGGTTTCGTCCGGCAAGTCCCGCCTCGAAATCGCCGGCGCCCTTGACGTCGCTAAGGTTGGATTCCGAGAGATCCGCCGCGCCGCCAAACAGCTCCGGGACGGACTCCGCGAGCGCGGCGATCGCCTGCTGACTCACCTGGCGTGTCGCGAAATCCTCGCCCAGGGCATACGCCTTCAGGCCAGAGTCCCACCCGTTGCGCAGGTCCCCGGCCAGCCGCCGCCGCAGGTCCGCGGCCTCGGCCGGGAAGTCGTCGGCGTAGCGGCCCATCCGAGCCTCCCAGTCGGCGACCCGGGCTTCGCCCTCAGGAATGGCGGCGCGGAAGACATCGAGCGCCTCATCCGGGACGAGGAAGTGCGCTTCCGGATCCCAGCCGTACGCCTCCTTCGTGAGCCGGACCTCGTCCTCACCGAGCGCCGCGCCGTGGGCTTTCTGGCTGTCCTGCTTGTTCGGACTGCCGAACCCGATATGCGTCCGGACGGCGATGATCGACGGCCGGGCGTCGCGATGCGCTGCGGAGATCGCGGCCGCAATCTCATCGATGTCATTACCATCCTCGACCCGCGCGGTCTGCCAGCGATAGGCATCAAATCGGGCGAGGACGTCCTCCGACCAGGCCATATCCGTCGGGCCGTCGAGCTGCGTGTGATTGTCGTCGTACAGGACGACCAGCTTCCGCAGCAGGAGGTGGCCGGCAAGGCTGGCGGCCTCTGACGCGATGCCCTCCTGGAGGTCGCCGTCACTGGCGAGGGCATACGTCCAGTGGTCGACGACTTCGTGGCCCGGCCGGTTGAATTCGTGGGCGAGCCGTCGCTCGGCGATCGCCATCCCCACGGCGTTGGTGAAGCCCTGGCCGAGCGGCCCGGTGGTCGCTTCAACGCCGGCCGTCAGGCCGTACTCCGGGTGCCCCGGCGTCCTCGAGCCCCACTGGCGGAACGACTTCAGGTCCTCGAGCGTGACGTCGTAGCCGGTGAGATGGAGCAGGGAATACAGGAGCATGGACGCGTGCCCGGCCGACAGGACGAATCGGTCGCGGTCCGGCCAGGCCGGGTTCGTGGGCGCGTGGCGCAGGAACCGGGTCCACAGCGCGTACGCCATGGGCGCCGCGCCCATCGGTGCACCCGGATGTCCCGAGTTCGCCTTCTGGACGGCGTCGATCGACAGGGTGCGGATGGTGTTGATCGCGAGGCGTTCGATGTCGGGGGTCAGCTCGGTCATCGAGGAGATCCTACCAACGACCGCCCTCGGCCCGATACCATCAACGCATGGCGGCCACCCTAAAGCCCCGCGTGCTGGTCCTCGGTGACCTCGTCCTCGACGTCGTGCTTGCCCCGGACCTGGAGATCGAGGCCGGGACCGATGTCCCCGGCACGGTCGGCATCCGCCAGGGCGGATCGGCCGCCAACACCGCGCGCTGGCTCGCTCGTCTGGGCATGGATGTGCAGCTGGTGTGCGCCGTGGGACGCGACGGGGCCGGGCGCTCCCTGGTTGACGCAGCTCAACGCCGACGGGGTGCATGTCCGGGCGGCGCGCATCGCCGGTCAACGTACGGGGCGCGTTGGAGTGCTCGTGGCCCCGAGCGGAGAACGTTCGTTCGTGGCCGACCGCAGGGCTGCCATGGCGTTGCGGCCGGACCACCTGCGGGACGACTGGTTCGCCCGCCTGGACCTGGTCCACGTCCCGGCGTACTCACTCATGGGTGAGCCGATCGCGGCGGCCGCCCGCGCAGCCGTCAGCCGCGCCCGTGCGGCCTCGGGAGCGCAGGTGTCGCTGGATCTGTCGTCCATCGGGCCGCTCCTCGCAGAGGGACGGCGCTCGGCCCGGGAGCTCGTGGCGTCGGTCTCACCGGACATCCTGTTCGCGACCGAGGTTGAAGCAGAGGCGTTCCTCGGCCGTCAAGGACTCGACGGGATCCTGGAGCACGCGGCCATCGGCGTCATCAAGCGCGGGGCTCTCGGTGCTCGCGTGATCGCCCGGGGCAACGGTGACGAGCCGCTACGGTTCGACGTGGCTACGCCCCACGTTGCCGCTGCGGATACGACCGGGGCCGGCGATGCATTCAGCGGCGGGTTCATCGCCGGCTGGCTCGCGTCCCGCGCGGCCGGCCGCCAGGTACCCGACGCCCTGCACCGGGCTACTGTGGCCGGCCACCGTGCTGCGACGCGACAACTGGCCCTCGCGAAGCAGGAGCTCCCCCCCGGATGACCGGCTCAATTCACGGCCGTCTGCTGGTCCAGGCTGAGGTCGACAATGCCCTCGCCACCGGACGGCCGGTCGTGGCCCTCGAGTCCACGTTGATCAGCCATGGGCTGCCGCATCCCCAGAACGCGGAGGTCGCGCGCGCATCCGAGGCTGCCGTGCGGGAATTGGGAGCGGTGCCGGCCACGATCGCCATCCGTGACGGCCGCATCCTCGTGGGGCTCGATGACGGCGAACTCGAGGCGCTGGCGACGGCACCGTCGGGCAGCGTGCTCAAAGCCGCGCGCCCGAGCCTCGCGGTGGCGCTGACACGAGATGGCTGGTCCGCCACCACCGTGTCCGCCACGATGATTGCCGCACACGCGGCCGGGATCCGCGTCTTCGCGACCGGCGGGATCGGTGGCGTCCACCGCGGTGCGCTGGGTAGCCCGAGTGCCACGCTTCCCCCAACATTCGACATCTCATCCGATCTCGAGGAGCTCGCGCAGACGCCGATGGTGGTCGTGTGCGCCGGGCCAAAGGCGATTCTCGATGTCCCCGCGACGCTCGAGGTCCTCGAGACGCGCGGCGTGCCGGTGGTCGCGGTCGGCCAGCCGGAACTCCCGGGATTCACCGCTCGATCGTCGGGGATCCGTGCGCCGTGGAGCGTCCCGGATGTCCCGGCCGCGGCAGCGCTCGCGAAGGCCCACCTGGCGCTGGGCATCGGCAGCGCGATCGTCATCTGCGTGCCGGTCCCGGCGGACGTGGCACTCCCCGACGACGTGGCCCAGCGCGTCGCTGAACGCGCCGCCCGCGAGGCCGACGAGGCCGGGGTCCACGGGCCGGCCCTCACGCCCTGGCTTCTCGGCCGGATCGCGGAGATCACGGACGGCGCCTCGGTTCGGGCCAACACGGCCCTCATCGTCAACGACGCCCGCATCGCCGGGCAGATCGCGGCGTACCTCGCCGGCGACGACTGAGGCCCATCGACCTCGTCCTGACCTGCGGCGCCGCCAGGGCCTGAAACCCGGGAGTGCTACGATCTCGGCCCCGAGACCGCCTCCAGCCGTGGGGTTTGCCGTGCCCGCCGATCTGACCGCTGAGACTGCCCCTGCACCGCAGGGCGCCGCCGCCATGCCGCCCCTCGCGATCGAGGTTCGCGGGATTCGGCGGGTCTACGCGGCCAGGCCCGCACCGGTCATCGCGCTCGACGGCGTCGATCTGCGCGTCGCGCCCGGCGAGCTCTTCGGGCTCCTCGGTCCGAACGGTGCCGGCAAGACGACGCTGATCAAGATCCTCACCACGCTGCTGCTCCCGTCATCCGGCAGCGCGCAGGTCTTCGGCTTCGATGTCGAGCACGACACCAAGAAGATCCGCCGGATCATGAACATGGTCGCCGGCGGGGAGCAGTCCGGCTACGGGATCCTCACTGTTCGCGAGCAGCTCTGGATGTTCACCCAGTTCTACGGGTTGACGCGGGGCGAGGGCTGGCGTCGCGTGGACGAGCTGATCGAAGCGGTCGGGCTGGCCGAGCAGCGCGTTCAGCGGGTGAGCACGCTGTCCACCGGGCAGCGCCAGAAGATGAATCTCGCTCGCGGGCTCCTCAACGATCCCTGGATCCTGTTCCTCGACGAGCCGACCCTCGGATTGGACGTGGCCGCGGCTCGCTCCCTCCGCGAGCTGATCGTGGGCTGGCAGCACGCTGTGCCGGGTCGAACGATCTTGCTGACCACCCACTACATGGCCGAGGCCGACGAGCTGTGTGACCGGATCGCCATCGTCGACCGCGGCCGGATCCTTGCCATCGGTTCGCCGGCCGAGCTCAAGAAGCGTGTCCAGCGCGAATCGATCTTCCGGATCGAGGTCGACCACCTCGATGGGGGCGCTGCGGCGCTGGCGAGCCTGCCCGGAGTGGTGAGCGCAAGCGAGGCCGCGAGCGCGACCGATGCCTCGACGCGCCAGACGGTCGTCATGAACCTCGTCCTCGAGGACGACGGAGCGCTCGGACAGGTGGTCGGCGCCCTGGCCGAGACCGGCTCGCACATCCTGGGCCTGCGCAAGTCCGAGCCGACGCTCGAGGATGTCTTCGTGGAGCTGGTGGGCCGCGGATTCGCAGAATCGGACGTCGACGCGGCAGAGGCGCACGACTGATGACCGCGCCGATGGACTTGATCGGGCGCTCCGGTGCCGGCCCGCGCGAGGCCGCGGACTGGAGCCGCCGGCAGGTCATGTTCACCGACCTGCGATCGGTCCGTGGCCGCGCCTACCCGCGCGTGATCGGGCTCATGCGGGAGCCGTCCTGGGTGCTGTTCGAGATCCTCCTGCCGTTCCTCGCGACATCGGCCTTCGTGTTCGTGTACCGGGCCCTCGATGCACCCCAGGAGTACGTCGGCTTCGTTGTCCTGGGCGGTGCGCTCACGGCCTTCTGGCTGAACGTGATCTGGATGATGGCCAACCAGCTCTACTGGGAGAAGAGCCAGGGCAACCTGGAGCTCTACTTCGCCGCCCCGATGCACTTCATGTCCATCCTGTTCGGGATGGCCCTGGGCGGGATGGTCATGAGCTCGACCCGGGCGGCGACGGTGCTGGTGATCGCCGGCGCGATCTACGGGGTCACCTTCTCCGTAGACCAGTGGGCGCTGCTGCTGGGGGTCTTCGTGCTCACGCTCGGTGCGCTGTACGGCCTGGGCATGGTCCTGGCCAGCCTCTTCCTCGTGTGGGGCCGCGAGGCTTGGCATATGGGCCAGGCATTGACGGAGCCCGTGTACTTCGTGTCCGGCCTGAACTTCCCGGTCGCGCACCTGGGGTTCCTCGGCGCGCTGTCGGTCACGCTGATCCCGCTCGCCACCGGCCTCGACGCGATGCGCCAGCTCGCCTTCGCCGATGCCGTATTTCCGGCCGGCACGCCGCCGCCTGCCGTCGAGGTGCTGATCCTCGCGGCCATGACGATCGTCTCAGTTGCGGGTGCCCGGTGGATGCTGATTGCCATGGAACGGCGGGCGCGACGTGACGGCCGGCTGTCGGTGCGCTGGCAGTGAGCGCACTCGCGTCGGCGTCGCCGGATGCGGGGCTGTTCGACCTCGCTCGAACCGAGGGCCGCGGCTCGGCCGACACGCTGCGATCCTTCGCGGTTGCTGCGCGCCTCGGCTGGCAGCTGGAGGCGAACTGGACGGACCCGTTCCTGTTCTTCATCTACTCGGTGGCGAAGCCGATCAGCTCGGCCCTCATCCTCGTCGTGATGCTCGAAGTGATAGGTGGGCCCGCCGGTCGGGCCTTCCGGCCCTTCGTCGTCGTCGGCAGCGCCCTGTGGTCATTCGTCGTCAGCGGTATCGCGGGTCTCGCCTGGTCCATCCTCGAGGACCGGGAGCGCTACCGCGTCCTGAAGTACGTGGTCATCAGTCCGAGCGACTTCCTCACCGTCCTTGTCGGGCGCGGCGTGGCGCGCATCGGGGTCGGCCTGGCCGGCGTGGTCATCACGCTCATCGTGGGCGTCGTCGTGCTGGAGTTGCCGTTCGACGTGGCGGTCGTCGATTGGCCGCTCCTCCTGGTGGCGTCCCTGCTGGGCCTCGGGTCGATCATCGCGCTGGGGTTGCTGATGGCTGGCATCGTGATCCAGACGCGCCAGGAATTGTGGAGCTATCCGGAAGCGCTCGCCGGTGCGCTGTTCCTTGTCACGGGCGCGGTCTTCCCGTTGATCGTCCTGCCCGCCCCCGTCCAGGCGATCGGCCTCCTGACACCGCTCACCTGGTGGATCGCCGGCGTCCGCGAGGCCCTCTTCCCGGGCGGTCCTGGCTCCATCGGCGGCGAAGGGTCGCTGTACGCCGGCATCTTCGGGCACCCCAACCCGGGCTCCGTCGAGGTCATCGGTGCCTTGCTGGCCACCGGGGTCGTGGTTACACTCGCTGCAGTCGCCGTGTTCCGGCTGAGCGATCGCCGCGCCAAGCGGGCCGGCCTGTACGACCAGACGACTGGCTCCTGAGACCCCGCGTGAGCCGGACTCACACCAGGGAGGCGTAATGCGGATCTACGAGGGAAGTCCCCGCCAGGATTTCGAGGAAGTCCTCCGCTCGATGGGCGCGCACCTGGACCAGATCGGGATGAGGGATGTGCTGGTCCTCGAGACTCCAGACGGGTTCATCGTCCAGGGCCTCGTTCACTCCGGTGCCACATCGAGCAGCTGGTCTGATGCCATCGGCGTCGTCTCGAAGGAGACGCTGACCTTCCTGGACGAGGACATCGCGCGATTCATGGAGGAGTCGATCGCTCGTCGCGGCGAAGGTCCCAAGGCGGCCCGGTTCGAGGTCGGACAGTACGAAGCGTCCTTCCGGATCATCGGGCGGTTCATCGATGGAGATCGTCCCAAGGACATCTCCTTCTTCGAGCAGGAAGGGGCCTTTGTCCTTCGACTCCATCACGCGACCCAGGCGGGCGCGCACCACACGCTCGCCGAGTTCACCCACGATGACATGGAGGCGCTCCTCGCCAAGAGCCCCGACCTCCGCATTCCGGCCCAACCACCCAGCTAAGTCCTTCCACCCTCAGGAGGTATCGCCATGCGTGCTCTCAAGACCGTAGCCGTCGCCCTGGGCGTCACCCTCGGCGCACTCATCGTCATCCCGCTCATCGTGCTGGCCGGCCTGTTCGTCTGGCTGAAGCTCACCGAGGAGGCCGACGACGAGTCGCTGGAGCTGGACCAGGAAGGCGCCTGATCCACAGTCCCGCGCCGCTCCCCGCGAGCGAGACGCCCGCCGGATCACCGGCGGGCGTCGGCGATTCCGCGCCAACCGTGGGTGCCAGCCACCGCCTCGCTGAATTCGGTGTCCTGCTGGTCGTGGCGGCCTGGGCCGCCAACTTCATCGTGGTCAAGGCCGCCAACCGCGAGATCCCGCCGATCGCCTTCGCGTTCATCCGGTTCTCGGCCGCGGCCCTTGTGCTGCTCGTCGTCCTACGCTGGCGCGAGGGGACCATCCGGATGCCGCGCCGACAGTTGATGCCGATCCTGGGCCTGGGGGCGCTCGGGTTCGGGCTGTACCAGATCCTGTGGGCCACGTCCCTCCAGACGATCCCGGCCGGTGATTCGGCGTTCCTCGTCGCGACGACTCCGGTCCTCACCGCGCTGTTCGCCTCCGTGGCCGGCTCGGACACGCTCACGGCCCGGAAATTGGTCGGGGCCATCGTCTCGTTTGTCGGCGTGGGGATCGTCGTAGCGGCCGGGCCGGGCCTCGGATTGGGCGCGTCCCTCGTCGGCGACGCGCTGACGCTTGCGGCAGCGGTGTGCTGGGCCGTCTACACCTCCTGGGGCGCACCCATCCTGGCATCCGTGTCACCGTTGCGGATGACCGCATGGGCGATAGTCGGCGGCAGCCTCGTGCTGGCGCCGATCGGTTTGATCCAGGCCGCCGGCGCCGATTGGGGGGCGGTGACCGGTGGGGCCTGGGCCGGCCTCGTGTACTCCACGCTCATTCCCGCCGGCGTCGCCAATGTCGTCGTCTTCAACGCGATCAAGCTACTCGGGCCGACGCGGATCACGGCGCTGCAATTCCTGGTCCCGTTCATCGCCGTGCTCATGGGCGCGGCGTTCCTGTCGGAGGCCATCCAGCCCGCCCAGATCGTCGGCGGCGCGGTGATCATCCTGGGCGTGGCGGTGACGCGCGCGTATCTTGCCCCGGGCCGCATCCGGCGGAGGCTTGCAAGACAGACGCCATGAGGCCGCAGGAGGGCAAGCGGTTGCCGTGCTGACGGTCGTGGAACGTCTCGGCGAAACGAAGCTCGCGACCCTGGACCGGCGCCACTTCGGTCTCCTCCGCCCGCGCCACGTGGAGGCGATCGAACTCCTGCCGGCCTGATCCATAGCCGGCCCAGGGCCGCCGATTCGCATTCGGACCCGTCTTCCGGTAGCATTCGAAAAACCCCCGGAGGACCTTGACCCGTGGCGAAGTATGTCTTTGTGACCGGAGGCGTCACCTCCTCACTCGGCAAAGGCATCACCGCCGCCAGCATCGGTCGGCTCCTCAAGGCCCGCGGTCTCCGGGTCTCCATCCTCAAGCTGGATCCGTACATCAACGTGGATCCCGGCACGATGTCCCCGTACCAGCACGGCGAGGTCTTCGTGACCGACGACGGGGCGGAGACGGACCTCGATCTCGGCCACTACGAGCGGTTCATCGACGAGAACCTCAGCCAGCTGTCCAACGTGACCACCGGCCGGATCTACCAGGCCGTGATCGCCAAGGAGCGCCGGGGCGACTACCTCGGCGGGACCGTGCAGGTCATTCCCCACATCACCAACGAGATCAAGGAGCGGATCAAGCGCGTCGCCAAGGACGGCGATCCGGATGTCGTGATCGTGGAGGTCGGGGGTACCGTCGGCGACATCGAATCATTGCCCTTCCTCGAAGCCATTCGCCAGATGCGCAAGGACATCGGCCGCGCGAACGTCCTGTACGTCCACGTGACGCTGCTCCCGGCACTCGCGGCAACCGGCGAGCTCAAGACGAAGCCGACCCAGCACTCGGTCAAGGAGCTTCGCGGAATCGGCATCCAGCCCGACGTCATCGTCCTTCGCTCGGATCAGGAGGTCACGGACGAGATTCGCGAGAAGATCGCGCTCTTCACGGACGTCGACATCGAGGCGGTCATCCCGGCGCCGACCGCCGAGACGATCTATGAGGTCCCGCTGCAGTTCGAGGATTTCGGGCTCGGCCGGCTCGTCGTGCGTGAGCTCGGCCTTGGGGACCCGGACGCGGCGCCCGACCTGGACGGCTGGCGAGCCCTTGTGGAGCGGATCAAGCGCCCCAAGCCCGTGCTCGAGATCGCCCTCGTCGGCAAGTACATCGAACTCCCGGATGCCTACCTGTCCGTCACCGAGGCCCTCCGGCACGCTGCGTGGGCGCATGAGGTGGACGCCAAGGTCCGCTGGGTGGACTCAGAGACCCTGACCCGCGAGAACCTGCACGAGCGGCTCGAGGGCGCGGCCGGGATCCTCGTCCCGGGCGGGTTCGGCCATCGCGGGATCGAGGGCAAGGTCCTCGCGGCGCACTTCGCGCGCGAGCACAACGTCCCGTACCTCGGCCTGTGCCTGGGACTCCAGTGCGCGGTCATCGAGTTCGCCCGCGAGGTCATCGGGAAGTCGGACGTGAACTCGACCGAGTTCGACATGTTCACCGACAACCCGGTCATCGATTTCATGCCGGACCAACGGGACATGGAGGACAAGGGCGGCACGAT
The DNA here is from genome assembly GCA_963697415.1 of uncultured Chloroflexia bacterium. Taxonomy (GTDB): domain Bacteria; phylum Chloroflexota; class Limnocylindria; order Limnocylindrales; family CSP1-4; genus UBA5189. Next base: position 496,975 of record CAVONW010000003.1, on the reverse strand, counting down.
GCGCCTGGGCATCTACCCGGCACGCCTCACCCCCGGCTCCAGGGCCGCCGCGGTGTACGGGCAGGAAGTGATCTACGAACGCCACCGGCACCGGTTCGAGGTCAACAACAGCTACCGCCAGGCCCTCGAGGCGGCGGGCATGATCCTGTCCGGCCAATCGCCCGACGGACGGCTCGTGGAGATCGTGGAGCTCAAGGATCACCCGTACTTCCTGGCCAGCCAGTTCCACCCCGAGTTCAAGAGCCGGCCCGAGCGCCCGCACCCGCTGTTCGACGGATTCGTGGCGGCGTCGCTGGCCGTTCGTGACGGCCGCGAGCCGGTGCTCGTGGCTCGGATGGCCGGGGCGGCCGAACCCCGGTCGGCCGATGCGGCCGAGCCCCGGTCGGCCGAGCCCCGGGCGGCGACGACGCCCGCCGGCTGACCAACCGCCGAAGATGGCCCGCCCGTGTAGGCGGGTAGAATCCTCATTCGAACCACCCAGGAGGCCCCGATGAAGCTGTTCCTCGATACCGCCGATATTGACGAGATCCGGACCGTTGCCCGCTGGGGTGTCCTCGACGGCGTGACGACGAACCCGAGCCTGTTTGCCCGAACCTCCGGCAAGACCTACGACGAGGTCCTGGCGGAGATCTGCACGATCACCGATGGCCCGGTGTCGGCCGAGGTCGTCGCCGAGGATCTGGACGGGATGCTGGCCGAAGGCCGCCACTTCATGGAGATCGCCGAGAACATCGTGGTCAAGGTCCCGATGTCGGAGATCGGGCTCGAGGCGATCAGCCGGTTCGCGGCCGAGGGGATCAGCACCAACTGCACACTGATCTTCACGGCCAACCAGGGGCTGCTCGCGGCCAAGGCCGGCGCGTCCCTCCTGTCCCCGTTCGTCGGACGGCTCGACGACATCAACGAAGAGGGGATGGTCGTCATCCGCGAGCTGTCCGACATCATTCGGTTCCACGAAATGGAGGCTGAGGTCCTGTCGGCGTCCATTCGCCACCCCCGTCACGTGACCGAGTCGGCGCTGGCGGGCGCTCATGTCGCAACGCTGCCGTTCAAGGTCTTCCAGCAGATGATCCATCACCCGCTCACCGACAAGGGCATCGCCCAGTTCCGGGCGGACTGGGACGCGGCCCGCAAGGCGCTCGAGGTCGCGAGAAGCTGACGCCGGTCGGCCTGGCGACGTCTCGCCGACTCCCGTCGGCCGCTGATCGGGTCAGGGTTCGGGCGTCGTCGTTGCGCCGGATGCAAGCAACTTCGGTCTTCGCCGGCCGCGATGCCCTGGCCTCGTCGCTTCCTTGCGCGTGATGAAAGGGATCGATCCGGCCTGCCCCGTCGGGCAAGGGTCGAGCGACGCTCTCACCAGTTCCTTGCGCCCATTGCAACGAAACTAGCCGCGGGCCGTCCCCCAGCGGAGTTGCTTGCGTCACATGCAACGTCTCATGTGCCGTTTGCACGGGATGCAAGGATCCGGCAATGCGGCTCAGGCCCCGTCAGGGACCGGCACCGGTCGCGGCGGGCCGGCTACGGCCGGCGGCCGACGTGCAGCGTCACCAGCCCGAATGTCAGCGGCGTCCAGCGCACGTCGATGAGCCCGGCGCGACCCATGATCGTGGCGATCTCTTCAGGCGGCGGGTACGCACGCACGCTCGTCACGAGATAGCGATACGCGTTGGCCTGGCCGGCGAGCCGCCCGATCCACGGGACGACGTGCTCGAACCAGAAGCCCCCGAGGCGCCCAACCGTCGAGCGTGGTTGCGCGATTTCAAGGCACGCTACGACGCCTCCTGATCGGACGGCGCGGGTCATCTCGGCGAAGCCCCGCTCGTAGTCCGGCAGGTTCCGCATCCCGAACGCGATCGTGGCCGCATCAAACGTTCCGTCGGGGACGGGCAAGTCGAGCGCGTCACCTGGTTGGAAGCTGAGCTGAGCCGGGTTGCGCCGATGGGCCCGTGCCCGTTCGATCATGCGGGCCGAGATGTCCACGCCCATCACCCGCCCGCCGGGTCCGACCTGCCTTGCCAGGTCGCGCGCGACCGCGCCCGTCCCCGTCGCGACGTCAAGGGCGGCCATGCCCTGCTGCACGCCGCAGGACGCAACCAGCCGACGGCGCCAGCGCGGCTCCTGGAAGCCGGAGATCACCGCGTTGAGCGGATCGTAGACCCGGGCAATTCGATCGAACATCGCTCCGACCTCGGCCGGCGCTGTGGTGTTGCCACGAGGAGCGTCGATCGGGCGGCCGGACGGCTCGATCGGGCGGCCGGACATCTCGGACGGCTCGGACATCTCGGACGGCTCGGACGGCTCGGTTGGGGGTCGCATGGGCAGACCCGGATCGTACACGCCGATGATTGACGGAGGGCCCGGCGCGGTCCATACTCCCGCCATTCCCCACCCGTCCGCGCCGCGGACCCTTTCCCGCGCGGTCGGAAGTCTCTTCCTTGCACGTGCAGGTGGCCTTTTCCCAATGCCCTGTCCAGATCAGCGCCCACGCAACCGTCGGCCGCGCCGCCGCAACCCAGTTGGCCGAGCGCCGGTCAGCGAATTCGAGGAGATGCAGGAGCTCGAGGCCGCCCGAGAGCGGAATGACCTCGATGTCTCAGACCTCCTTGAGATGAGCGTCACCGAGCTCCGCCAGGTCGGTCGTGACCTGGCCATGGAGACGGCGTCCGACGATCGCAAGGACAGCCTCGTCGACCGAATTCTCCAGGCCCAGACTGAGCGGGCCGGTCACGCCTACGCCACCGGAATCCTCGACATCGTGGACGAGGGCTACGGATTCATGCGCAGGCACGGCCTCCTCCCCAGCGCCGATGACGTCTACGTCTCGTCCAGCCAGGTCCGCCGCTTCGCGCTGCGCGTCGGTGACCGTGTGGCGGGTGCCGTTCGCTCCCCGCGCGAGCAGGAGAAGTACTGGGGCCTGCTCCGCGTCGATTCCGTCAACGGCGTGGACATCGAGACCGCCCGGGCACGCCCGCACTTCGGGGACCTGACGCCCGTCCACCCCAACGAGTTGATCAACCTCGAGAGTGATCCGAAGAACCTCAGCCAGCGCCTGGTCAACCTCGTCAATCCCATCGGCAAGGGCCAGCGCGCGCTCATCGTCAGCCCGCCCAAGGCCGGCAAGACGATGCTCCTGAAGAACATCGCCAACGGCATCACGGCCAACTACCCGGAAATCCTCCTCATGGTCGCCCTGATCGGTGAGCGGCCAGAGGAAGTCACGGATATGCGCCGTAGCGTCAACGGCGAGGTCATCAGCTCGACCTTCGACGAGCCAACCGAGAACCACACGCACGTCGCCGAGATGGCGCTTGAGATCGCCAAGCGACAGGTGGAAACCGGCCGCGATGTGGTCATCCTGATGGACTCGATCACACGCCTCGCGCGCGCCTACAACCTCGCCCTCCCACCGTCCGGGCGAACGCTGTCGGGCGGCATTGATCCGATCGCCCTGTACCCCCCGAAGCGCTTCTTCGGCGCCGCCCGGAAGATCGAGGAGGGTGGCAGCCTCACGATCATCGCCACGTGCCTCATCGACACCGGCTCCCGGATGGACGACGTGATCTACGAGGAGTTCAAGGGAACCGGCAACTCGGAGCTCATCCTGGACCGGAAGCTCGGCGAGAAACGGATCTTCCCGGCCATCGACGTCATGCGTTCGGGCACGCGCCGTGAGGAACTCCTGCTCGAGGACGGCACCCTCAAGATGGTCTGGACGATGCGCCGGATGCTGTCCGCGGTCGGCACGAACGAGGGCATCGAGCTGCTCCTCAACCGCCTCGCGAAGACGGACAACAACGTCCAGTTCCTTGCCGGCTTGACCAAGACGCTGGATCAGTAGGCCATCCGGCCCGCCCGTTGCGGGCTCTTCGGACGTTTGCGTGCCCCGCGAACGCCGTGGTAAGGTCGCGCAGAGTCGACACCCGCGGAGGAGCGGGCATCGGCCGCGAAGACGAGACCCAGCTCAGGAAATCGCGATCTCAAACGGTCCAAACCCCGCTCCCCGCGTCCCTCCCGCACGCGACGGACCGTTCCCGCAGGAGTCGATATTGCTGAACGCCCCGGCCGGCGTCGTGCGCGCAATGGCGCGTTTCCGCCCGACCAAGAGCGAGCGAGCCACACGACCCAACCGCTTCCACCGCCGGTCCATCCGCGCGGCGCGGGGCTTCAGCGCGCGGATCGCGGCCTTCGCACATCTCGCGCAACTCGCTCCTCGACCCACGGTTCGACCCCGTCCCATCACGCTCCGCCGCGCCATCACGGTGCGCCTCGCGTCCGAGCGGATGCTCCCGGTCATGGCCGCGATCGTGGTGCTCGGGGCAAGTCTCATCAGCTTCCAGCCTGCAGCCGCGGCCAAATCGATCGGTGACGTTGAAGGCGAAGGCTCAAGCCCCAGGCTCGCCGTCGGCGGGGAGACCGGCGACCAGCTGGATCCAATCGAACTGGCCGCCCTGAGCGGCGGGCCACGCAGCAACACCGCCGAGCTGGATTCTGCGCCGATCGAGACGTACGCCGACGACGGCACCGTCTACAAGCCGTTCGCCGTCAACACCTCCGTCGAGGACGGCAGGGACCTGCTCGAGACCTACACCGTCCAGGCGGGTGACACCCTGACCGGGATTGCGAGCCACTACGGCATCTCGATGATGACCATCTGGTGGGCCAACAAGCTGACTGCGAAGGATGAGCTCCACGTCGGTCAGAAGCTCGTCATTCCGCCCGTGAGCGGCCTCGTCGTGACGGTCAAGGTCGGCGACACGCTGGACTCGCTGGCCGCCGAATACAAGGTCGAGCCCGACGAGATCCTCGCCGTGAACGAGCTCGAGGATCCCAACCTCATCATCGGCCAGACGCTCATCCTGCCCGATGCCGCCGGAGCTCCGATCCCGACACCCAAGCCGCGCCCCTATTCCGCCTCCGGCACCAAGAGCGGCGCGAGCTGCAACTGCTCAGGCCCCAGCAGCTACAGCGGTGGGGCGTTTGCCTGGCCGGTATCGGGTACCAGCGACTACATCAGCCAGTACTTCCGCTACGGCCATTACGGGATCGACATTGCGGCCGACTATGGCTCCCGCGAGAACGCCGCGGCCGGCGGCACGGTGATCTTCGCCGGCTGGAAGAACAACGGCGGTGGCTACCAGGTCTGGATCGCGCACGGGTCCGGTCTGTACACCACGTACAACCACATGTCCTCGGTCTCCGTTTCCGCCGGCGAGTCCGTTGCCCGAGGCCAGCAGGTGGGTCGGCTCGGGAGCAGTGGCCGCGCGACGGGCCCGCACCTCCACTTCGAGGTCTGGGTCGGCCCGATCTGGAACGGCGGCTACCGGGTCAACCCGCTGCGCTACTTCTGAGCCCCAGCCACAGCCGGGAGTCGCACCGGCGCCGCTTGAACCCCCAGCCCTCGTCAATCGCCTGTCCGCGTGCCCGCAGCGGCCCGCCGAACCCGTGGGAAGATAGCCTCGATGTTCCTTGACCGCGTGAAGATCCTGGTCCGGGCCGGCAAGGGCGGCGACGGCGCGGCGACGTTCCGCAAGGAGGCCCACGTGCCGCGTGGCGGTCCCGACGGTGGGGACGGCGGACGCGGCGGGTCGATCCATCTGCGCGTGGCCGCCGGGCAGACCACGCTCCGCGACTTCCAGTACCGGCACCACTTCCGGGCCGAGGGCGGTGGCCGCGGTGCACGTGCCAGGCGCCACGGAAAGGCCGGCGAGGACATGGTCCTCGAGGTGCCGCCCGGCACAGCGATCCATGACGATGCCACCGGCGAGCTCATCGCGGATCTCGTGGCGGCCGGCCAGACCGCCATGGTCGCGCGTGGCGGTCGCGGGGGCCTCGGCAACACGCACTTCGCGACGTCCACGCACCAGGCGCCCCGCCACGCGCAGAACGGCGAGCCCGGCGAGGAGCGCTGGCTCCGCCTGGAGCTCCGCCTCATCGCCGACATCGGGTTGGTTGGCCTGCCCAATGCCGGCAAGTCGACGCTCCTCGCCGCGCTCACGGCGGCCCACCCGAAGATCGCCGACTACCCGTTCACGACGCTGGAGCCGAATCTCGGCGTGATGGACCTGGGCATGGAGGATGCGCGCCTGCCCACGATTGCCGACGTGCCCGGTCTCATCGAGGGCGCGAGCGAGGGAGCCGGGCTGGGCCACGCGTTCCTCCGGCACATCGAGCGAACGCGCGTGCTCGTGCACCTCGTCGACGGCGCGGGTCGTGACCCGGCCTGGGACTTCGGGGTCATCCGGGAGGAGCTCGCCGCCCACGATCTGAAGCTGCTCGAGAAGCCGATGCTCGTGGCGTTCAACAAGATGGATCTGCCCGAGGCCGTCGCGGCGTGGCCGGCGTTCCGGCGGGCGCGGAAGCGGGACGGGCTGCCGGTGGTGGCCGTCGCCGCGGCCGGTGGGGAAGGGATCGTCGAGCTCCGGGCGGCGCTGGCCGCCCTCCTGCCCAGCGCCCAGGAGATGGCGGAACCGCCCGAACCGGCGGGCGTCGTGGTCCATCGGATCGAGACGCTCGGGGACGGCTTCAGCGTCGACCGTGACGAGGACGGAGCCTTCCGCGTCCGGGGCCGTCGCGTGGAGCGGATTGCCGCGCAGACGAACTTCGAGGTCGAGGAATCTTCCGAACGGTTCCAGCGTGACCTGAAGCGCCTCGGCGTGGACGCCGAGCTGCGACGAGCCGGCGTTGCACCCGGCGACCTCGTCCGCTTCGGCGACGTGGAGCTGGAGTGGAGTGGCGACGCCTGGTCCATGGAGAGCTGGGCATGAGCCCCGCGTCCGGGCCGGTGCCCGTCCGGCCGAGGTCCGTCCGGCCGGAGTCCGTTGGGATCATGGGTGGGACGTTCGACCCGATCCATGTCGGCCACCTCGCGGTCGCGGAGGAGGCGCGCGACGCGCTCGGCCTGGAGCGGATCCTGTTCGTGCCGGCCAGCATGCCCCCGCACAAGCCCGACGGCGTCGAGGCGGGGGTCGAGGATCGGGTGGCGATGGTGAGCCTGGCGATCGCCGGCAACCCCACCTTCCTGCTCAGTCGCGTCGATGTGGACCGACCCGGTCCGTCCTACACGGCGGATGCCGTCGCGATGATCGCCGGGGACATCGAGGCCAGGGGCCAGGTGCCCGACCTGACGCTGATCATGTCCGCCGAAACGCTCGACGGGATGCCCAGCTGGCACGAGCCGCGCCGGCTCCTGGCCCGCTGCCGCGTCGCGGTCGTTCCGCGGGAAGGACACCCGGCCCCGACGCCCGCCTGGCTGACCGAGCACTTCCCGGGCCTGGAAGCCCGGTTCCATCTCCTCGACGGACCGCGGCTCGGGATCTCGTCCACCGCCATCCGGGGACGCGTGGCAGCCGGCCGATCGATTCGCTACCTCGTGCCCGGCGCGGTCGAGCGCTACATCGCCGATCATCACCTGTACGCCGGTCAGGCTCGTGCCTGACGAACCGCAACCTGAGGACCGATCGCCCGTGACAGACCCCGCGCCCCAGCCAGCCGCCGACGAGAGCGGCCCGACCACCGAGCCTTCCGCCCCGCGCCCGGACGGGCTGCCGCGCCGGGCTCGGGCGGTGGCCAAGGCCCGCAAGGCCGCCGCCGACGCAGACCGGTCCGCACTCGACGTCGCGCGTCGGATCGTGGAACTCGCCGAGGACAAGAAGGCGTCAGACATCGTCCTCCTGGACCTGGCCGGGCTGACCACGCTGGCCGACTACTTCGTGATCTGTTCGGGTGGGTCGGAGCGGCAGCTCGATGCCATCGCCGGCGGGATCATCGACGGGATGCGCGACGAGAAGATCCGGCCCTTCGGCCGGGAGGGCACGCCGGCGTCCCACTGGGTTCTGGTGGATTTCGGCATCGTCATCGTCCACGTGTTCACACCCCCGGAACGGGACTTCTACCAGCTCGAGAAGCACTGGTCCGAGGCGAAGACGATCCTCCGGGTGCAGTAACGACAAGTCGCCCGTACCGGGTGCCCCCGTACCCTCGGGTCATGTCGGGAGTGCAGGTCACATCCCACCATCGCCCCATGACCTCCATTCGCGAGCGCTGCCCAGCCTGTCGGCGCCGCCTGATCACGACTCGCTTCGACACGACGTTCCGGATGCCGGACCAGTCGGAACGGCTGTGCTTCGGGATCCCCGGCGGCCTGTGCGAGGACTGCCACCAGCTGTACATCGATCCGGAGCTCATCCAGCTCCTGGACCTGGGCAGTGGCCGGTGCACGTTCGCGATCGAGAGCGACCTGGTCATCCAGGAGCAGGCCTGGTCCGTCTGACCGTCGCCTGGCTCAGCCGCTCGAGCCCACCCTGTCTGTGACCCACAGGTCGAACGCCAGCCTGATCTGACCGTCGCTGGCGGTCACACCACCAACGCCCTTGACCCGGGCGTCGAGCTCCAGCAGACCCTCCAGCGCATCCGCAAGCTCCCGGACCGTCCAGGCCTGCGCCTGGCGTGCGAGCGTCTCGGCCCGAAACGGCTGGAGGTGCATCGATCGAACGAGCGATCCGGGGTTCTCTCTCGAAGCCAGTCGGTCGGCGACCTCGATGAGCTCGCGCAGCCTCCGGTGGAGGACGGCGAGGAGGACGGGTTCCGGCGTCTCGTCGATGAGCCGCTCCAGGAGCTCGAGCGCGCGACTCCGCTGTCGCATGCCAACGGCGTCGACGAAGGCCCAGATCGAGCCGGGCACGGCCTCCGGGACGAGGGCACGGACGTCCTCGATCGTCACGGCCGTCGCACCGGCGGCCCGATGCAGGTCGAGCTTCTCGAGCTCCATGACGGCCAGGCGGCCCTGGTTCCTTCGATCCACGTCTCCTTCGCGGACGAAGCCGCCAACACGGGTCGCGAGTTCCCTGGCGGACCCCGGCCCGAGCGCGATGCTCCGTTCCCGGGCCCGCGCCTCGATCCACGCTGCGAGCGCTCCCTCGCGCGGTGCATCGAACCTGCGGACCTCGCCGCCCGCTCCGCGGATGGCCTCTGCGAGGGACTTGGCCGGAGGCTCCTTCTTCCCGGAGTCGGTTTCCTCCGAGACGACGAGCCCATTGCCCTCGGCGATCAGGCCGATCGCCGCAAGCAGGGCAGCCCGGTCCGTGCCCTTTCGAACGAGCTGTCCGGCATTGGACACGATGGCGACCGTGCCGGCCCCGAACATCGTCCCGGTCGCCAGCCGCACCCCCAGTTCACCGAGCACCCGCCCCGCGTCCCCGATCTCGGCCCGGACGCGCCAACGCTCCGGGGCTCCGGCCGGGAAGCGGTCCGCGTCGTGCCGGAAGGCCTCCACGGCCGCGTCGAGAGCGTAGCTGTCGTCGCCCCAGAAGTAGGCGAGCGCGGCCCCGCTCATCGGGGGGCCTCAGCGGTGGCGCGCGCGGGATCTCTCGGCTCGACGACGCCGAACCAGGTGTCGGCTGGGAGGCAGCGGCTCGCACACGGCGGCAGGCAGGGCCGAGCGACCGGAATGTGGTCCATCACGCTGGGCATCGTAGCCGAGGCGGATCGGGGGGTCGGGCCGGCTCACCTTGTCGGCCGTCCCGGGCCAGGTCGGTAGCGTAGCCGTACGGGCCCCACTCGCGTGGACGCGGAGCGGCCCAGGACCCAGGTCGACCGTTACCGACCCGTCCTCGTCCGTACGGAAGACCTCCGCGCCCGCTGCCCTGAGCCGCTCGATCGCCTCGGGCGTCGGATGGCCGTACGAATTGCCCCGGCCCGTCGAGATGACGGCGATCGCGGGCTGGAGCGCTGTGAGGAGCGCACCGGTGGACGCCGTTCGGGACCCGTGATGGGCGACCTTGAGCAGATCGACGGTCGGCAGACCGCGCGCGAGCAAGCGCGGGTCGATCTCCTCTTCGATGTCCCCGGTCAGCAGCAGGCGATGGCGTCCGACCTCGCCGAGCAGGACGATCGACACGTTGTTGATGCCGGTCCCACTCTGCGCAGGTCGCTCCGGGACGGTCCCTGCGTCCGGCCAGAGGACACGGAACAGGATGTCGTCCACGGCCAGGCGGTCACCCGTGGCCAGGGTACCGCGGGCGATGCCTCGATCGAAAAGCCCCGCGTTGAGCGCCGCATAGCCCGGCCCCGGCCCGAACATGCCCGGCTCGAGAACGCGGTCCACGACGTACCGATCGAGGAGCGCGGCTAGCCCGGCGTCGTGGTCTTCGTGTGGGTGAGACAGCACGACAATATCGATCCGGCGATCCCACGGCGGGAGGTGCTCGTCGAGGGCCACGAGGAGCCGGCCCGGATCCGGGCCACCGTCCACGAGCAGTCGTCCGCCTCGTCCGCCCTCGACGAGGATCGCGTCACCCTGTCCCACGTCCAGAATAGTGATCCGGGGGATGCCGTCCGGGCGATGGACAGCCGCGACGCTGAGGGCGATCACCGACGCTGCGAGGCCACCCGCGAGCAGTCGCCCCATGCGGGATCGCCACCACGACGGTGGGCCGCGGCGCGTGACCGCGATCGGCGGCGCGGCCTTCGTGTCCGCCGTCCGAGCTCTGCCCGCGCGGCGTCTGGCCCACCCGGTCGCCGCGACAATCACGATCCCTGAAACCCCCGCGGCGACCGCATCCCACGGTGGGGCCAGCTGGACGTTGGCGAACGGCAGCGAGGCCCCCGCCCGGACGATCCCGACCATCACCGAGAACAGCAGCCAGGCCGGCAGGCCCAGGACCGTGGCGAATGCGGCCGACAGCCCGGCCAGCGCCACGATTCCACCCGAGAGGGCGAGCGCGCCCGCGGCCATTGCCGGGGCCACGAGGGGCACCACCCCGAGGTTCACGACCGGCGACACGAGCGACAGCCGACCGAAGGACAGGATGACGATCGGCAGGGTCGCGAGTTGCGCGGCCAGCGACACGCCCAGGCTCTCTGCGAGCCATCCACGCAGACGCCCGGGTGCGCTGCCCGACAGGCGGTCCGCGAGCGGCGTTCCCCAGGCGATGAGTCCGACGGTCGCCAGCGCCGAGAGCCGGAACCCGACGTCGTCGATGAGGCGAGGGTCCACCAGCAGCAGCCCGGCGACTGCCCAGCCGATCGCCGCCGCGGCGCGGCTCGGGCGGCCCAGCTCCCGGGCGAGCATGACCACGCCGGCCATGCCTGCGGCTCGCACGACTGACGGCGACGGCCCCACGAACGCGACGTAGCCGACGATCGCGAGCGCCGTCAGGATCATCCGACGCCGGCGCGCGACACGTCCGGCGAGCGCCGCCAGCGTGCTGGCGACGATGGCGATGTTCCAGCCCGAGATCGCTACCACGTGGGTCGCGCCGACCGCCGTGAAGGCCGCCGTGAGGTCGCGGTCCACCCTGTCCCGCAGACCGATCAGGATCCCGCTCGCCAGGCCGGCCTCGGGCTCCGGGATGGCCAGTTGGAGTGCCCTGTCGGCGCCGCGCCGGAGACCTTCGAGAGAACGACCGATGTCGTCCGGCGGCGACTCGATGGTCAGGCTGGCGGCACGAAGCGTCGCTGCGACGCCGATCCGCACGAGATAGGCGCCATAGGGATCGTCCACCGGCGGCGCGCGCAGCGATCCGCGCAGCGTGATCCGATCGCCCGGCACGACGAGCGGATAGACCGGCAGCGTCGCCGCGACCAGGAGTCCGGCCGGGGGATCCAGTTCCACGATCGCCGGCTGCGCGCCGGCTCGAGGCGAGCTGATCGTCTGGACGATGCCGGTCCAGGGACCGTCGCCCGCAGGCAGCGGCCCGGAGCCGATCGAGGGTGTCGCGAGCGGCGCGGCCGCGAGGCGAACCGCGATGGCGAGAACGCCGAGGGCGATCAGGGCGATCCTGACGCTCCAGCCCGGTCCGGCTCCACCACGACCAGGACCGACGGAACGGAAACGGGCCCGGGCTGCCCACGCGGCAAGCACGATCGCGCCGGCGAGCCAGCGCAAGGCCGATCGACGGCTGATCACCGGTCCCAAGGAGGAGGGCCGCCCCGATCGCCCCGACGGCAATCCAGCCACTCCGGGGCAACTCAGTTGACCGTGACGAGGTCGCGCAGCCCGTCGAACGTCTTCTGCCCCACGAGCTTTCGATCCAGGAGGTCCTGGACGGAGGCGAACAGGGCGGATTCCCGGGCCGCCAGGATCTTGGCGGCCGTCACCGGACCGATGCCGGGCAGGGCATCGAGCTCGGCGGACGTCGCATGGTTGAGGTCCACAAGACCCCCGGATCCCTGCGAGCCGCCAGAGGCTCCGCCGCCCGTGCTGGTACCCGGGCCGCCGCTCGTTCCGCTGCCGGGCGAGGCGTCGTCGCGTGACGGAACGGCCAGGTGCTGGCCGTCGGCGAGGGGTGCCGCGAGGTTGAGTTCGGCAGCAACCCGTGCCGCGTCCACGCGCGGTCCGTAGCCACCCGCGGCCGTGATCGCATCGCCGACCCGGGATCCGGCAGGGAGACGGTAGACACCCGGCTGGACGACAGCTCCTGCGATGTCGACGACGAGAGTCGCCTCAGCGCTAGCGCCGGCGCCCGCGCTCGGCTCGGGGGACGCAGCCGTGTCGACCAGGACGGCCCGGCCACCGCCCGCGCCCGCCGCCAGGAACGCGGCGCCGGCGACGAGGAGGACGATCGCCCCGATACCTGCGAGCAGGGAGGCTCGCGGGATCGCCGCTGGCGGCGCGTCGGGTGGTGGGGGAGTGGAACCGGGCGCGTCGAAGGTGCGCCAGGGCGTGCTGGAGGGGTCCACGGTGTCCTCGCCCGGCGGGATGCGGGGCGGGAGGGGCTACGTCCCGTCCGCCGGGGCACTTCGTCGGACGGGACGTGCGTGGCAGCCTACGGCCGCCCGCTTAGCTGCGACTTATCGAGGGCCCGGCGTCAGCGCTCGAGCTGCTCCCATGGAACCCAGCGGGTCCCGTCCCACCAGCGGTGCCAGGTCAGGCCGTCACGTCCGCGCGCGAAGACATCCAGTCGGTCAGCGCCCCAGGACGACGCCGCCGGCGCCTGCGATGGGTCCAGCTCGCCGCCCAGCGTCTCCCAGCCATGCCACGACTCGCCATCCCAGTAGCGGTTCCAGAGCTGTCCGTCGGGCATGACGGCGAAGACTTCGAGCTGATCAACGGCCCAGGCCGTGGCGGCCGGTGCCGAGGCAAGCGTGCCTCCAAGGGATTCTGCCTCGGACCACGCGCCATCGGCGAAGGCGCGATGCAGGAGCGCGCCGTCGAAATCGACCCAGAAGAGGTCGACCCGGCCGGGCCCCCAGGAGACGGCCGCAGTTCCGCGGGATTGCAGGTCGGTCATGACTCGCAACGGTAGCGGACCCGAGGCCGCGGTGCCGGACGTGGTTGGACGCAGCGTCGGCTCAGGAGCGCTCGAGAGCCGGCCGGACCTCTGTCGCGAGTCGGGTCATGGACTCCTCGTCGAACGGCGACGGAAAGCCGGCGATCAGGTGCCGGTAGCCGATCGACGGATAGGGCGCCAGCTTCTCGATCACGTCCTCGGGCGTCCCGACGGGCTGGTCCTCCCACGGCCGGGCATGCCCGTTGTGAGCGAACATCGCCTCGAAGACGCGCCGCGCCTCCTCGCGTGAGTCCCGGATGATCACCGTGCCGACTGCCGGTCGTGCGCTCGATCTCCGCGGGATCCCGACCCTCCCGCTCGCAATGCTCCAGGAGGATCGCCTCCTTGCGCATCACCGACGCGAGGCCGCCGCCGACGTTGTTCGCGTCGGCGTACCGTGCCACCAGCCGCAGCGTGACCTTCTCGCCACCGCCACCGATCAGCAACGGCAGGCGCTCCTGGATCGGCGGGGGATCGTTGCGCACAGCCGTCGCGTGGTAGCGCGGGCCGGCCGCCGACGGCGTCTCGCCATGGAGCATGCCGCGCATCACCGGCAGTGCCTCGGCCAGCCAGCGCAGCCGTTCGGGCGGGCCGTCACCGAATGCGAGCCCGTAGGCGGTGTGCTCGCGGTCGAACCAGGCGGCACCGATCCCGAGGATCGCCCGGCCACCGGACACGTGATCGAGGGTCGTGGCGAGCTTCGCGGTCAGCGCCGGTTCGCGGAACGTGTTGGCGCCGACCATGAGCCCGATCCGGATCCGCTCGGTGGCCATCGCCCAGCCGTGAGGACCGTCCAGCCCTCGAGGATCGGACCCTCCCACGAGCCGACGATCGGATAGAGGTGGTCCCACGTCCACAGCGTGTCGAAGCCGACGCGTTCCGCGCGCCGACCGGCTTCCAGCAGGGACGGCCAGTCCGTGTACTGGTTCCAGCACAGGGCACCGAGGCGGATCGACGACATCGAAGGTCTCCCGGGAGCGCAGCGGGATGGAGAAGAAGCGAGCCCGAAGGGCGGTTCCGTCGTCCTCCGGGCTCTACCCGCGCCGCCTGGCTAGAGACGACTCGGGCAGGCGCTACGGTACCCGGTCAGAGCGCGAGACGCGCGACGACCTCCCCTTCGTGGATCTCGCCGGTGGGGACGAAGCCCAGGCCGCGGTAGAACGGCTCGGGGCCGCCGTCGGCGGGGACCCAGCTCACGAGCAGCTCGGTGGCCCGGGGCAGGGTTCGCACGTGCTGCACGATCAGCTCGAGCGCCGCGCGGCCGTAGCCCCGACGCTGCCGGTCGGCGGCGATCATCAGCCGCCACAGGTAGTACTCGGGCTTCTCCGGGTCGATGGACAGCATCGCGAACCCGACCGGCTCGTCGTCCGCGTAGATCGCCCGGAACCACGCCTTCGGCTCGAAGTACGCCTCGGCGAACGACACGGCGTTGGGCGCCACGAACGCGGTCTGCTCCGGGGCGACCTCGAGGCGACAGATCGCCCGAACCGTCTCGCCGGTGACCTCGCGCAGCTCGACGACGGCGCCCTCGGCGACGGATCGCGGCGCGGCGGCGAGCGCCCCCAGGCGACGCACGCTCCGCCCGGGCTGTCCGTCACCGGACGACGAGGTTGACCAGGCGTCCTCCGCCCGCGACCACGATGCGATCCGGAGCTCGGCCGTCGAGCGCGGCCTGGACCTTCGGGGAGGCGAGGACCAGTCGTTCCAGCTCCGCGTCGGCGACATCGGACGGCACGACGATCCTGTCCCGGATCTTGCCGTTGACCTGGATCGGCACCTCGCGCGTGTCCTCGACGATGGCCGCCGCATCGACCACCGGCCAGCGCTCACTGTGGATGGACGACCACCCAACCGCGGCCGCAGCGAGTCGCCGCGACCAGAGCTCCTCGGTGATGTGCGGAGCGGCCGGCGCCAGCATCAGCAGCAGGAGCCGGACCGCCTCCTCCCACGCCGCGCCGCCGGCGGCCGAGGTTCCGCGGTAGCGGAAGAGCGTGTTCGACAGCTCCATGAGCTTGGCGACCATCGTGTTGAACCGGAAGCCCTCGTAGTCAACCGTGACGTCGCGAAGGGTCCGGTGAGCGGCCGTCCGGATGGTCGCCTCGGCGGTGTCGAGGTCCTCGCCGGCCGGCAGCTGCCCGGCCTCCTGATCGCCGGGATCCGTGCCCTTGGGATCCAGCGCGATCGTCCAGACGCGGTTCAGGAACCGGTTGACCCCGCCGATCCCGGTCGGGCTCCACGGGCCGCCCTGGTCCCACGGGCCCATGAACATGAGGAAGAGCCGGATCGTGTCGGCGCCGTAGCGCGCCACGAGCTCGTCCGGATCCTGGACGTTGCCGCGTGACTTGCTCATCCGCTCGCCGTCGGCACCGAGGATCTGGCCCTGGTTGAACAGCCGCAGGAAAGGCTCATCCTCGTTGACCAGGCCGATGTCGCGCATGGCCTTGGTGAAGAACCGGCTGTACAGCAGGTGCATGACCGCGTGCTCGGCGCCGCCCGTGTACTGGTCCACCGGGGTCCAGCGATCCACGAGGGCGCGGTCGATCGCGCCGCCCGCCTTCTCCGGGGAGAGGTAGCGGAACCAGTACCAGCTGGAATCGATAAACGTGTCCATCGTGTCCGTCTCGCGCCGCGCCGGCCTATGACAGTTCGGGCAGTCGACCCGCAGGAACGCCTCATCTCGCGTGAGGGGATTGTCGCCGCTGCCCTGGTAGTCGACCGTCTCCGGGAGCAGGACCGGGAGATCCTGGTCCGGGACAGGAACCGCCCCGCACTCCTCGCAATGGATGATCGGGATCGGCGTGCCCCAGTAGCGCTGGCGGCTGATCAGCCAGTCGCGGATCCGGTACGTGACGGCCGCCTTGCCGAGGCCGCGCTCCTCGAGCGCCGCGACGATCCCCCGGCCGCCTTCGTCGGCCAGCATTCCCGTGTACGGCCCGCTGTTGACGAGGCGCTCGTCGGCGGCGTGGGCGACGTAAGCCTCGGTCAGCGGAAGATCCTCCGAACCGGGCGCCGCGACCACGCGACGGATCGGCAGGCCGAACTGCAGCGCGAAGGCGAAGTCACGCTCGTCGTGGGCGGGGACGGCCATGATCGCGCCCGTCCCGTAGCCGGCCAGCACGTAGTCGGCGATGAAGATCGGGACGCGCTCACCGTTGATCGGATTGATCGCCTCGGCGCCGATGGCCACGCCCGTCTTTTCGCGATCCGTGGACAGCCGCTCGATCTCGGTCGCGACGCGGGCGCGCGCCACGTACGCCTCAACTTCGGCGCGCCGCTCGGGCGCGGTCAGTGAGGCGACCAAGTGGTGCTCGGGTGCGAGGACCATGAACGTTGCCCCGAACAGCGTGTCCGGACGGGTCGTGAAGACCCGCAGCTCATCGCCGCCGGCGTGATGGTCCGACGGAGCGGTCGTGAAGGCGATCTCGCCGCCCTCGGATCGCCCGATCCAGTTGGTCTGCATGATCCGGATGGGATCGGGCCACTCGATTCCGCTGAAGTCGAGGAGCTCGTCGGCGTACTTCGTGATCCGCAGCCGCCACTGCTCGAGGTCACGCTTCTCCACCTTCGCGCCGCACCGCCAGCAACGCCGGTCGGTACCCTCGACCTGCTCCCGGGCCAGCGTGCCGTCGTTCGGGCACCAGTCCACCGGAGCCTTGGCTCGGTAGACGAGCCCGGCCTCCAGGAATTGCAGGAACAGCCACTGGTTCCAGCGGTAGTAGGTCGGGTCGCAGGTCACGACCTCGGCTTCCCAGTCGAACGACGCGCCCATCGTCCGGAGCTGGGCCCGCATGGTGTCGATGTTCTTCATCGTCCATTCGCGGGGATTGATGTTGTTCTTGATCGCGGCGTTCTCGGCCGGCAGGCCGAAGGCATCGAAACCAACCGGGAAGAAGACGTTGTCGCCGAGCATCCGGTGGTACCGCGCGATGGCATCGGTCGGTGTCTTGACGTACCAGTGGCCGATGTGGAGATCGCCCGACGGGTAGTCGTACATCGTCAGGAGGTAGTACCTGGGCCGGGACGTGTCGTGCAGGTCGGTCCGGTACAGCCCGGCCGCGGCCCACCGTGCCTGCCAGCGCGGCTCGATCGAGGCGGCGTCATACCGCTCGATGCGGGTTCGCTCGGTGCGTTCGCTGGTTTCGGTCACGATGCGGCGTCGCTCCCGGTGTAACGAAGACCCCTCGCCATTCCGGCGAGGGGTCGCAATAGCCGGCGATCAGCGTTGTTGGTGGAGCTAAGGGGGCTCGAACCCCTGACCTTCTGAATGCCATTCAGACGCTCTTCCAGCTGAGCTATAGCCCCGCGCCGGAGCGGGAGTATAGCAGGAGGCCCGGTCAGCTCCGGGATCAGGAAGTCGTCTCGATCATGGCGTAGACAACGAAGCCGACCGTGTCTCCGCCCCGCTGCACGTCGAGGTACAGGGACACGAGCGGGCCGGTCGAGCGCGGCAGGAACACGGCCTGGACGGGCGCCGACGAACCCTCGGGGCGAGACCATCCGCCGAGGTCACACCCATCGACACCGACGTACGGCTGCTCGAGGTTGGTCGGGTCCGATCGCCCGCAGGATCCGCCCCAGCCCCTGATCGTCCAGCCCGGAACCTCTACGCGCAACGGCGTCCCCGGCGCGACGCGAAGTGCGATCAGTGGAGGCGGAACTGAATTGGTCGTGCAGTACTCGTAGCCGCCGGTGCCTGACTCGAACTGCCACGAGGCACCGCAGTCTGCGCGGATGGCGTCAACGGAGGCTCCGTTCGGGGCGACGATCCGGGCCGCCGGCACCGCAGCGCCCTGGACATCGAGGTGCCACCGATTTGTCACGACCACGTCCGCCGAGAAGCGGACCGTGGCGTTGATGAAGGTGTCGCCGGTCCAGAGGTCATGCAGGAGCCACCGGTTCTGGGCGAAGAGGAACGGGTTGTACGCAGCATTGCCCTCCCGCTCGATGTCCATGAGGCCGCCCTGGCCCGGCAGCTCGGCTTCGATGGCCCAGGCGATCGCACAGGCGTCCCCGGCCACGCGTATCTCGATCGAATCCCCAAGGCGGACCGGCGTGATCGGCGGCACGATGCGCGGCGCGCCGAGGCCCGCCGGCGTCCCCTCGACCGGGCCGCCATCGGCACCCGTCAGGACGAGCGTTGGCGGAACGCCCCCGGCCGGAAGAGCGGCACATGGCACGGCCGGGGGCACCAAGGGGGTCGGGAGCGGGCCCGCCGTGTCGGGGTTGATCACCCGGAAGAACCGCTCCACCACGGTGGCGTCCTCCTCGCCGGCAGTATCGGTCGAGAAGTAGGCCACGACGCGCACGATCCAGTCGCCACTGGGCAGCCGTCCCAGGGCTACGACCGAGCGGGGTGGGCTCACGTTCAAGGTGCGGAAGGAGATCGGGAACGGGACGCTGACTCCCGGATCGCCCGGCACGTAGTCGGCGACCACATAGCGCACGCAGGCGTCTTCCTCCGAGATCAGGTGGAGGGAAGCGCGACCGGGCGTGATCAGTGCGAGCTCGGCCGGCAGCGCTGGCCAGGCCGGGGCCTGCGAGGGGTTCTGGTTCGGACCGGACCTGGGCCTGGCACCAGGGATTGCAAGGGGGTCGTCAACGTCGACGCCGAGGCGGATCTCGGGTGGCGCGCCCAGGCGGACGGGAGAACAGCCGAGGCCCGTGTTTGGCGTGGGGGGAGGGAGTGGGCTCGCGGATGGCGTCGCAAGCGCGGTTGGCCCAGCGGACGTGTTCGGCACGGCCGATGGTGAGGGCGACACCGGTGGGCTCGACAATCCGTTGCCGGCAAGCCCGATGCCGGCGGCCAGGACCACGACCGCGACCGCCGCCACGACCGCGATGCGAGCGCGGTCACTCGAGCGTCGCGGCGCCCCGAGCACGGGGCCGATCGGAGCCTCGATCCCGTCCGGTCTCATCGGGCAACCACGTGCGCGTAGTAGGCGACTCCGTACCGGTTGCCTGCGCCGTCGATTGCATCGATCGAGATCTGGACGACGGTGTCGCGAGGTGGCAACAGGAAGGCGGGCGGGTCCTTCAATTGAGCGCCGAGATCGGAGTACCCGCCGCCGAGGTTGCAGTTGTCAGGCACGTCGAACTGCTCGGGATTGGCTTCGGTCACCTGGCCGCAGGACACGTGCCAGCCCACGATCTGCCACCCGTGAAGGTCGAGATGGATCGCCCGGTACGCGCGCACCAGCAAGGCCTCCGGGCCAGGGGTATATCCGAGGGAGCCGCACTGGTCGCTGGACTCGTGGCCGTTGGACAGCAGCAGGTACAGGCCGCAGCCAGCCGTCGCCTCGAACCGCGCTCCGTTTGGGCCAACCAGGAACAGCGTCGGTACCACGAACGGGTCGATGATCACGCGCCACGAGCGGACGATGTCGATTCCCCCGGGAACGTGCAGGTCGGCGGTCAGGACCTGCTGCCCATAGGTGGAGATGTCCCAGCGGTTCTGGGCGGCGTACCCCGGATCGTCATTGGGCCTGTCGAAGCGGTCGACGGAGATCTCCTCGCCGGTCTCGTCGTCGACCAGGCCGATGTTCCAGCGGACTGCGCAGACGTCGCCGTCGACGATGACCCGGATTGGGTCGCCCAGGCGCGCGTGCACGTCGGGCGGCTCTGCCTCGCCCGTCGGGGCGCCCGGGACTGGAGCGTCCGACCCGACGACCAGGGACACGCCGAGATCCGGCGGGGGCGCGAGGGTTGCACAGGGCACGGCCGGCGAAATGAACGGTGTCGGGTCGGGTGCGAGCGTCGGCGCGGTCACGAACGGCCCCTTGCCGGACAGGATGCGGAAGTAGGTGACCGTCACGAGCTCGTCGGCCGGCTCGGACGCGAACGTGTCGAAGTGCGCGGTCACGCGGACGACCCAGTCCCCATCCGGCAGGCCGCCGAGGATGAGCGTGCGAGCCGAGGGCTCGAACGAGTCCAGGAACCAGCTGATCCCGGGGCCCCTGCTGATTGCGTCGTCCGAAGGGATGGTCCCTGTCGCCGTGTAGTCGACCGAGGCGTGGCGGAGACACACCCCGTTGCCGGCCGACAGCCCGATCGAGTCGGTGGGACGAGCGGCGAGTGCGCGCGACAATGGTGGAATCGGCCAGCTGGCCCGTGGCCAGCCGGGTGCCTGTGTCTGCCGTCCGAAGCCGTAGCCGGACACGAAGAGCTCGCCGACCTCGTCACCCTGGCCCCGGACCGCAAGCGTGAGCGCCGGGAACTGCCCTTCCTCTGGCCTGCTGCATGATCCGCCCTCGATCGTCGCGTTCGCCGATTGCCGGGGTGTCCCGTCGCCCGACGCCGTGGGCTCGGGCGCGAGGGACAGGCCGCCCACGGCGATCGCGCCGATGAGCAGGACGAGCGCCGCCGCCGCTATGCCGGCTCCGCGCGCGGGGCCGAGCCCTCCGCGGCGGACCGGCCGGCGGGGGCCCACGCCCGTGAAGTCGCCGGGCTCGAGCGCGTCGAAGACGGGCAGATCCTCGTCGTCGCGCCTCTTCCCACCGGTCACGGGCAGCCTCCTCGTCGGGACATCATGCTGGGGCAGACGCCGAATCGTCGCCGTCCGTTACGCCGTGGCACCATCGGCCGCATGCCCGCTTTGCCGGACCTCGAGGATCGCCGAACCGTGTTGCGCGGAGGCGTGCTGGAATACCGCCTCAGGAGGTCGCCTCGTTCACGATCGCTCCGGGTGACGATCGATCCCCGGCACGGCGTCGTCGTGTCCGTCCCACTCGCGACCCGGCGGGGCTGGGCTCATCCCGAGGCGGGGGTCGAGAAGTTTCTCGCGGAACGGGAACCGTGGCTGCGGCGGCACCTCGCCCGCCTGGAAACGCGACGCGCCTCCATAGCCGCCCGCGGCGGCATGGCCGACGGCGCGGAGTTCCGCTATCTCGGCGAGATGCATCGACTCCGGATCGCGGTGGCACCCGCCGGGACGCGGCGCTCGAGCGTCGCGCGCCACGGAGCGGATGAGCGGGACGAGATCCATGTCGTCCTGGCCCCGCGCGACCGGCGCACACCCGGCGAGGTGCTTCGAGCGTGGCTGCGCGAACGGGCGGCCGCGGCGGTTGATCGGGCCGTGGCACAGCACGCGCCCGCCCTTCGTGTCGAGCCGGCGCGGGTCACCCTCCGCGATACCCGATCCCGATGGGGGAGTGCCTCGAGGAAGGGCGCGCTGTCCCTCTCGTGGCGGTTGGTCCTCGCGCCGCCCGAGGCGCTCGAGACGGTCGTGATCCACGAGCTCGCCCACCTGCGAGTATTCGGGCACGGGCCGCGCTTCTGGGACATGGTCGCGGCCGAGCGGCCGGATCACGTGAAGTGGCGGCGATGGCTTCGGGTGCACTCGCACGAGCTGCACGCGGCGCTTGACGAGCCATCGAACGTCGACACGCCGTCGAACGGAGGCGCGACAAACTGACGCCTTGAGGTCGGGACTGTCACCGGATTCTGGTGGGCCGGGGCGGAATCGAACCGCCACAGTCGAAGACGAGGGTTTTACAGACCCTTGGGCTCACCACCTGCCCGACCGACCCACGCGGTGACGTTGTCGCGATCCCCCGGGGACCGGGCGTCGCGCGCGGCGGCTATCTTGCCAGACTGGTGGCCGACGTGGCGCCCGGCTCGAGCCGGGCGGGTCCTACAGAGGTTCGCCCTCGCGGGTCGGCATGGCCGCAGTCTCCTGCGTGTCCTCGGTTCGGCCCGCCATGACCAGGGCGCCCAAGGTTGCCCAGGTCGCAGCGATCAGGAAGCCGCCGCCGACGCTGAACGCGAGCAGGCCCACCACGGTGAGCGTCGGGACGAGGGTGAAGATCTTCCGACGGCCGAACACCATGAGCGCTGCGAGCGCGATCAGGCCGAACACCAGAATGCTCGCCCCAAGGACGTATGGCTCCCCGAAGTCCTTGTAGCCGAAGCCATCCTCGATCCCATTGGCAACCGCTGCGAGGATCGCCCCGGCAGCCACGACCCAGGCCACAAGGGTGGCGGCACGTCCGGATCTCGCCTGGCGGACGAGGATGAGCAGCGCTGGTGCGATCAGCAGCAGGGCAAGGCTGTACGTCCAGACTGAAGCGTAGTCGAGCAGAGTGGCGGCGTTCCAGAAATCCGCATGTGTCAAGCCGATGAGCGCACGCGTTGCCCAGGCGATGCCGACGAGAACGAGAAATGGACCTTGCATCGAGCGCGATCGGACCGTCATGTCTTGGGCATGGTAGGGCTGTCTCAGCCCGTTGCCGGTGCCGCCCGTCGCCGGCGAGAGTGGCTTGATCTTGAAGATCCGGCGTGTATCGTCGATGCGATGAAGACTCGGCTGCGACTAATCTTGGTCGTCGCGTCGCTCGTCCTGGTGGCGATGCCCGGTCCGGTCGGGCCAGCACCCGCAGCAGCGGCGTCAACCGCGCGGACCGGCCCCTTCGGCACCGCCACGATCGACGGTGTGCAGCACGCTGGGGAGTGGGACGCGGCGGCGGCCGTGCCGTTCCGCATCACGATGTCCCCCGAGGCCGGGGGCGGCAGCACCGACGCGACCCTGTTCCTGATGAACGATGGCAAGTTCCTCTATGCCGCCCTGCGCGTGGGCGCCGTGTACGACACCTTGACCCTGCGCCTGCTGTTCGCCCGCGATCGACAGTATCAAGGGGTGCCCGGTGACGACTCCCTTGAGGTGACGCTCGACGGCGCGGTCACGCAGCCGGCGCCACTGCCATTCCGCGACCGGTTCGTGGGGTCCTGCGGAGGCGGAACCTGCTGGCTCGACGATACTCAGGCCGGACCGGGCAATCCGCCGCTGGGTATAACGGACGGCCGTGCCGCCGGGGCGTTCGCCGCGGTTTCCGGGCACATCGAGCTGGTGCACCCGATCGCCGGTCCCGATCGAGCCCATGACCTGCGCCTCGCGCTTGGGGCGACGGCCGGTTTCAGGCTCGAGACCTCCGTCTCGGTCGGGGGCGGCCTCGGATTTCGGGGCCGTCCCTGTCCGGGACGGCTCGATGCGAGCGAGTAGATCGGACTTCTCCGACCTCGTGATCGCGACCGCCCGCGCCCGCGTCTCGACCCCACAGGAAGTTGTCGACGCCATCCGGGTCGAAGGGCTCAGCGCATCCCCAGCCGCCTCGCTGCCCGGAACTGCGCTCAGGACTTCGTTCCGTATCGTGAACCGCTCCACTCGAACCCTCGTCGTCCCGCTCGATCCTTCGGGCCTGTACCTCGGCGGCTGGCTCGAGCAGTGGCTGACGCGGCTCGGCTCGGACTCGGCGATCGGGGCTCGCAGCGTGCTCGGAGCCACCCGGGTCGGTTTCCAGCCCATTGACGTCCTCGCGAAGCTCGGCGGGACGAGCTGGCCGCCGGGCCTCGGGATCACGTTCTCCAGCGGTTCCGACGACCCGGGGGCGCTTTGGACGACGGGTCATCCGCCAGGCGACTACCGCTACACGGTCGAGCGCTTTGCGCAGCCAGCCTACGCACCTGCCCTGCAGTCCTCGACAACCCAGTTCGCGCTCAAGGGAGTAGCCGACGAATGGCGTGGCTCGGTTGGCTCCGCCGGACGGAACGGCGCCGTGACGCTTCGCGCGTGGACGACCGCCGACGGGTCGGTCGCGCTCGCGCTGCGCGCCCTGCGCGCACGGACGACCTACGGCGTAACGGTCCGGCGCGGGACATGCTCCGGCGCGTTCGTGGCCTCGGCCGGGAGCGTCACCACCAACGGCAGCGGGGCGGTCACGCGAACGATCGTGCTCAGCCCGTCGAAGGTGACCGCGGTCCGATCGGCGGCCGGACGTGGGCCGCTCGTCGTGCGCATCGGCACCGGGTCGCTGGCCAGGTGCGCGCCCATGGCCGCGGTTCCACTCTACGACGCGAGCCTCACCTGGCGCGTGCAGCCGCTCCCTGGCACCGAGAGCGATCCATACGCGACGACCCGGGGTGCCATGCCTGCGAGCATCGCCGCGACGTCGACCGGTCTCGTCGTCGCGGGCGTCCACTTCCAGTACGACTGCACCTGGGAGCCGGTCAACCGGTACTGGGCATGCCAGCCGCCGACCAGGCGGGCCACCGCCGTCTGGGCATCGGCCGACGGGCTCGCCTGGTCCGAGCAGATCCTCGGGCGCGACACGGGCGTTGGCCTGATCGCTGCCGGGCCGGCACGATCGGTCGTGGTCGCAACCGGTGCGTCCTGGTGGTCTGCCGACGGCCGGAACTGGCTCCCGTCCAGCCGACCGCCCGCGATCCGGACAAGCCTTTGGTATGGCGGCGGCGAGGGATCGGTGGTCGCGACCAGCGCGGGCTTCGTGGCGGTTGGCAGCGACCCCGTGACAAGCCCGGGCACCACCACGACACGCGCCTGGATCTCGTCCGATGGTGACACATGGGCTCCCTCCCCGGTCGACCTCGACCTCGAGCCGCTCTGCATCTCCGACCTTGTCGCGGGGCCATCGTCGCTCGTCGCCGTCGGCTCCGATTGCGACCGCCACGGTGCCGTCGCCGTCTCTCAGGACAACGGATTCACCTGGGAGCCTGCCCTGGGCTCAACACTTGGCGGGGCCACGCAACTCGATGTCGTCGTCTCGAATCCGGCCGGGTTCGTTGCATACGGGCAAACCGGGAGCGGAGGGATCGGTGTCTGGACGTCGCCGGACGGGCTCATCTGGCGAGCGGCCTCAATCGTGGCGCACACGCCCGACTACAGCCACTCCTGGGTGTCGGCCGCGGTGCCCTTTGGACCGGGCACGGTGCTCGTCGGGGGATCCGCGGCGGCGGCCGACTCGCTGCGGAGCGACGTCCTCGTGTCCGGCGACGGGGTGATGCTTCGGTGGGCGCCCTGGGCCCCGCAGATGGCCGAACCTACGATGGCGGCCGCGGTGGCCTGGAACGGCCGACTCTACGTGGTCGGGGCCGGCGGGGCCTTCTTCGTGGACCCGGCAGTCCCGCTCCTCTGGACAGCGGAGCTGAGAGCGGCTCCCTGACCCAGTCGCCCGAAGACGGAGCAACGGATGGTTCTCCCGACAGCAGCGACTGAGCCGCGAGTGCTGGGAAGGTGGTGGAGATGAGGGGACTCGAACCCCTGACCCCCGCGATGCGAACGCGGTGCTCTTCCAGCTGAGCTACATCCCCACCGGGGCGTCACAGCGCGCAGGGCGGCTGGACGGGCCGAGAGTGTAGCACCGGTCCCCACGACAGCTGGTGGCGGATGGCGTCGGTGCGGCCCTCGGAGCCCGGAAATTCCGGGTTGATTCATTCGAACAGATGTTCGATACTGAGCACCTGATGGCGACTCTCTCCCCGGACGTGACGGCGGCTCTCGCGACCCTTCGATCGCGCTGGGGAGCGGCCGCGCCGCGCGCCGCCGGGCACGCACCCGCCGGGCACGGGACGACGATGGGGGCGCTCGCGATGGCGCCTTCGCTGCCGGTCACGGATATCGGCCCGGAGCCAGTTCCGGACCCCGCACGCATCTACTCCACCGGCTTTCCGGCCCTGGACGCCATCCTCGGGCCCGGGGGCCTGCCGCGCGGGATGGGCCTCTCGCTCCGGGGGGATCTCTCGAGCGGGCGGACCACACTCGCGCTCCGGCTCGCCGCAGAGGCCCAGGCAAGCGGGGCGATCGTGGCCTGGCTGGATCTCGCGGACGCCTTCGATCCGGTGGAGGCGGTGGCCCGTGGCGTCCAGCCAGCCTGGCTCGTCGTGCTCACCCCGGCCAGCCCGGAAGAGGGCCTCGCGATCGCGGGATCCCTTCTGTCCGGCCGGACCGTGGATCTCCTCGTCCTGGACCTGCCGGCCCGTCCGGAGGGTGCGTCACGGTTCGCCGATCGGCTCGGCCGGCTCGCCGCCCTCGCCCGTCGGGCGGGGATCTCTCTCCTCGTCCTGGAGCCGCCCGGGCTCGTGAGCTCGGTGGCCGCCGCGGTCGGGGAGGGGACGGGGATCCGCCTGGAACTTGCCCGCCGAGCGTGGATCCGGCTGGGCCGGGATGTCGTCGGGCAGTCCACCGATGTCGTCGTCGCACGCAGCCGGGCCGGTCCGCCGGGCCGGCGGACCACGCTCCGGATCCTCTACGCGGACGGCGGGGACCGGGATGCGTGTCTCCGTCAGGAGCTGCTCCTCAGCGAAGGCCTGCCGGCCGGGTCCACTCCCCGGGCCGGCACCGTTCGCACCGCCGGCACTGCCGGCACCGCCGGCCCCCAGGCCGTCACCGCCGGCCCCCAGGCCGTCACCCCCGCCCATGCCCCCGTTCCAGTGCCCGGGACGTCACGCCATGCGACTCCTCCATCTCTATCGCCCGCACCTTCTCCTCGACCTCGCCAGGGAGCGCCGGGAGGGATCGGCGGGTTCGCCGAACCACACATCCCCCTCCGGCTCGTGGCCGGCGGGTCCAGTCGTCCTGGGCGGCCAGCCCTGGATCGCGGGGACGGTCCTGGACGCGGATCCCGCGGCCCGGGCCCTCGGCGTCCGGCGCGAGATGCCGCTCGGGTCGGCCCATCGGCTCGCACCGGAGGCAACGTTCCTCGATCCGGATCCGACGGCTGATCGAGCGTCTCTCGAGGCTGCCTTCGAAACGCTCGCGACCTTCAGCCCGGCGATCGCCGGATCCACGGATCCGACGGACCAGGCGTTCGGCCTGCTCGAGGCCCAGATCGATGGCCTGGATCTCCTGTGGGGCCCGGAGCCCGAGCTTGCGGCACGCATCGCTGGCGCCCTCGGACCGCTCCTTGCGGGGGCGCCCCGGTCGGGGATCGCCGGGACGCGGTTCGCGGCCACGGTTGCCGCCGCCGCGGCGAGCCCCGGCACGCTCGTCACCGTCCCCCTGGGCGCGGAGGCCGCGTTCCTCGCGCCCCTTCCGACGTCACTCCTGACTCCGGACGCGGAGATCCGGGCACGGCTGCGCCGCTTCGGGCTCCGGAAGATCGGCCAGGTGGCGGACCTCGCCGCCTCGGCCCTCGTTGCCAGGTTCGGGCCGGAGGGCGCCCGGATCGGGGCTCGTGCGCGGGGCGAAGAGACGGACGCGTTCCGGCCACGTCGCGCACCGGACCGCCTGGTCCTCGCGCTGCCCATCGATCCGCCCGTGGCCGAGCTGGAGGCGGTCCGGTTCGTGCTTCGCCGGATTGCCACGGCGCTCGCCGCGAACCTCGCCGCCCGCGGGCTCGCGGCTGCGCACGGGCGAGTCCGTCTGGAGCTGGACCTGGCGTTCGCCCGTGCGGGCACGGCCGGGGAATTGATCGCGGAAACACGGTTTCCGGAACCCACTGCGGATGCGGAGGCGATCGAACGCCTGCTCTTCGCCCGCCTGGAGCGGACCCCGCCACCAGCCCCGGTGGCCCGCCTGGAGCTGGAGCTGGCCGGGGCGGAACCGGCGGCCGGCCAACAACTGCCGCTCTTCATCCCGCAGGCTCTCCGGGGTGCGCGTCTCCACTGGCAGCTCGCCCGGCTGGCGCTGACCTACGGGGAGGATCGGATCCGTCGGGTTGAGATCACGGACCCGGAGGCCCCGCTGCCCGAGCATCGCTGGGCCTGGCGGCCCGTTACCGAGCTCGACGCCGACACCGGCGGAACCACCCGATGACCCGGCTCCTCCGCGCCCATCCCGCCATCGATGCCGAGCTCGACCCAGCGGGGGTTCTCGTGGCCATCCGGTGGGCCGGCCGACGGGAGCCCGTGGAGGTCTGCAACCGCTGGCGCGTCGACGAGTCGTGGTGGCGCGAGCCGATCGCGCGGGACTACTTCAAGGTCGTCGGAACACGCTGGCTCGCGCTCGTCTACTACGACCGCGTCACCGCCACCTGGCACCTCGAGCGCCTCTACGACTGATCGTTCCCAGCGGACCGCTCCGCGTCGCCCGAACCCCGCCCCGCGTCACTGGATCGGCACGACCACCGTGATCACGAACAGCACCACAAAGAGCCCGACGACGAATAGCAACGCCCCCACGTCGCGCGGCTGAGCCGTCTGCACCACGTATCTCCCCGAGATTGCAGGACCGGTCCCGGTCGGTCCGCTCGGTGGAGTGTAGCTGCGATTCTGTCGGCGCGAACATCGATTTTCAACAATTTCGGCCGATCGTTCGAATCAGGCGGCGCCCTGCCAGGCGAGGAAGAAGAGCAGCGCCACGAAACCCATGAGGAACGCCACCAGCAGGCCGGCGCCGATCAGGTCTCTGGCCTTCGGTTCCATGCAGCATCTCCTCCAGGTTTCAGCCGAAGAGGCACCCCGAGGTGGGTGCGCGTCAGCCCGGGCCGAATCCTACTCCGGACGTGACAGGACCCCGTCGCTCCCAGATGCGGCAGGGTCCTGCGCTTCGCCGTTCGCCCGCTCACCAGGCGACCGACCTGGTCGGCGGCCGGTCGTGGTGCCGGTCGCCGCCACGGTGGTCCGGGCATCGGCCCGAACGTTGGGGTGGTACTTCAGCCGCCGCTCCCCTGCGCCACCAGGGCCGCCGGGAGGAGGACGAGGATCAGGAGACTCGCGATGACGGCCAGCGCGATGACCCGCGCCAGGACGGCAGCGAAGGTGCGGAGGGTGCGGAAGTCTGGTCCCACGGCACTTCAGACGATGCGAGCGGCCGTGTTGTGGCGTCATCGGGCGACTTGCAGTAATCGAACAGATGTTCTATCATATGACTTCCCTCTCCGCCCCGACACCGGGATCCTGCCGTGGCCCACCTTCCCTACGCGGAACTTCACTGCCACTCGAACTTCTCGTTCCTCGACGGAGCCTCGCCGGTCGAGGACCTCGTGGAGCGGGCACTGGAGCTGGGCCTCACGGGCCTTGCCATCACGGACCACCTGGGCCTGTACGGCGTCGTCCGGTTCGCGGCCGCCGCACAGGCGGCTGGGCTCCGGCCGATCATCGGGCTGGAGGTGGAGCTCATCGACGCAGCCGCCGCGGATCCGTCGGGGCTGGTAATCCCGCGACGACGGCCCCTCAGGCGCGGCCGGAGCAAGGTGTCGGGAGGCGTGACTGTCCCCGGGCCAGCCGGCGGTCTGTCGGTCGGCGGTCTGCCGGTCGAAGCCCTGCCGGCCGGAGTCCCCCTCGAGGGCTTGCCCGCCCGGCCGCGCCCGGATCGAGCCCGGCTCCCGGGCCATCGAAGCATCGTCAAGGAGGACCTGCGCGGGATCGGGGAGCGGCAGCGAGGGCCGCATCTCGTCCTGCTGGCGCGAGACGCTGCCGGCTATCGGAGCCTGTGCCGCCTTGTCTCCCGGGCGAACCTGGCCGGAACCAAGCGCGTGCCGCGGTTCAGCCAGGCACTCCTCGCCGAGCACGCCGAGGGCGTCGTTGCGCTGTCCGGCTGTCGCGAGGGCGAGATCGCCCGTCGGCTGCGGGTGGGGGACCGGGCAGGAGCGCGGGCGGTCGCCGAGCGGTACGCAGCGGTCTTCGGGCGGGGTGACGGGCCGGCGAAGAGCGGCTTCTTCGTCGAGCTCTCGCACCATCTCCTGCCCGACGACGACTGGCTCGTGGCAGAGACCGCGGCACTGGCCGCGGAGCTCGGGCTCCCGGTGATCACGACGAACGACGTTCACCATGCCCGGCCCGATGGCCGGGAACTCGCGGATGTCCTGACCGCGATCGCCCACGGCCGGACGCTCGATACGCTCGGGGATCTCCGGCGGCCGGACGGCGAGTCGCACCTGAAGTCGGGCTCGGAGCTGCTTGCCATGCCGCCCGGGGACGGGGTGTTCGGGCAGATGGATCCGGTGACGGCGCTGGCCTGGGTGGAGGGCATCGCGACGGCGGTCGAGGTCGCCGCCTCGTGCACCGTGGACCTCGGGTTCGAACGCTACCGCTTCCCTGGGTTCCCGGTGCCTCCCGGCGAGACGGCATTCAGCTATCTCGTCGAGCTGTGCCAGGCCGGGGTCAGGCGGCGCTATCACCCGGTCTCGCCGCCGGTCGTCCGGCAGCTGGCTCACGAACTCGACGTCGTGGAGCGGACGGGGCTCGCCGAGTTCTTCCTCATCTGCTGGGATCTCATGCAGTTCGCGAAGCGACAGGGCATTCCCGCCCAGGGTCGAGGCAGCGCGGCGGACTCGATCGTCGCGTATGCGCTCGGGATCACGCGCGTGGACCCGATCCGCCACAACCTCCTGTTCGAGCGGTTCATCAACGAGGGCCGGACGACGTACCCGGACGTCGACATCGACTTCAGTTCCGAGCGGCGAGAGGAGGTCATCCAGTACGTCTACGAGCGCTACGGCCCGGAGCACACGGGGATGGTCTGCAACCTCGTCACGTATCGGGCTCGCTCCGCCGTGCGGGAGGTGGGCTATGCGCTCGGCTTCCCGCGGCCGCTCGTGGACCGCGTGGCCAAGGCGCTCGAGACGCACGACAGCGGCATGGTCCGGCGAGACCTGGAGGCGGACGGCGAGTTCGCCGAGTTCTTCCGACGCCCGGGCGAGAGGACCGGCGGCGCCCCCACGTCTGCCGCGCCTGCCGCGCACCCCGCATCCGACGTCCAATCATCCGCCGCGTCCCCCGCGCCTGCCGCATCCGACGCCCAATCATCCGCCGCGTCCGCTGCATGGTCATCCCACGCACAGCGGAGGACGACAACAGCTGGTTCGCGGTCAATGGGCACCATGCCAAGCGCGGAGCCACGCTCACTCGCCCCCTCGATGGCCGGATCGGCGGGGGGTGAGACGTCGAGCACCGAGCGTTATCGACTTCATTCCCCTGCAGGCGTCCATGCAGCGGACATCGCCAAGGACAAGGGCACAGTCCAGGCGGGGCGGGCGGCCGCAGGAGGTCGGGCTACAGCGGATCTGTCAACTTCCGGTGGCAAGGGCGCATTGTCGATAGGTTCCGTCGACCCGGACCCGGCCCCGAACCCGGCCCCGAGCTCGGGGACGTGGGCGATGGCCGCTGGCTCGAAGCCGTCCATCAGGGCCGGGGGCTCGTCGGACGATGAGGGCGGCCCGGGCGATTCCCCGGCAAGCGTCGCGTGGCTGCGGGCGGGCGGCGGCACGGGTGGCGGTACGGGCCGCGACCCGGGTGGCGGCACGGGCTACGCCCCCGGCTACGCCCCCGGCACGGGCCACGACCCGGCACAGGGGTGCGATGGCAGTACGGTCGGCCTCAGTGACTGGGAGCGCTGGCTCGAGTTCTGCGCTCGCATCGACGGGTTCCCGCGCCATCTATCCATCCACTCGGGCGGGATGCTCGTCACCGCGGCACCGCTCATCGACATCGCACCGCTGGAACGGGCAACGATGAAGGATCGGGTGGTCGTCCAGTTCGACAAGCGCGACGTCGAGACGCTCAAGCTCATCAAGCTGGACCTGCTGGGCCTGGGCATGCTCGCCGCCATCGACGAGACCCTCGGGCTCATCCAGTCCGACTGCGCCACCTGCATCGACCTCGACGCGATCCCGGAGGACATCGAGGAGGTCTTCGCGATGCTCCAGGCGGCCGACACGGTCGGCGTCTTCCAGGTGGAGAGTCGGGCGCAGATGCAGACGCTGCCGAAGTCGAGGCCGCAGAACCTGGACGACCTGGTCGTGGAGGTCGCGATCATCCGGCCCGGCCCGATCCAGGGCAACGCCGTGCATCCGTACCTCAGACGCAAGCAGGGCCTGGAACCCGTGACGTACCTCCACCCGAGCCTGGAACCCATCCTCGCCGAGACCCTCGGCGTGATCCTGTACCAGGAACAGGTGATGAAGGTCGCGATCGAGGTTGCCGGGTTCACGCCCGCAGATTCGGATGGTTTCCGGAGGGCGATGGGCACGTGGCGATCCACGAGCGAGATGGAGAAACTCCATCGCCAGTTCGTCGACGGAGCGCTGCGACAGCCCGGCATGGACGAAGAGACCGCCGAGGAGCTATTCCGGCGGGTGGCCGCGTTCGCGAGCTTCGGGTTTGCCAAGAGCCACGCCGCGGCGTTCGCCCGGACCGCCTACGAATCGGCGTTCCTGAAGCTGTTCTACCCGGCCCAGTTCCTCGTGGGCCTGATCAACGCCCAGCCGATGGGCTTCTACCCGGTGGAGGTCCTGGTCAACGACGCCAAGCGCCACGGGGTGGCCGTCCTGCCGGTCGATGTCAACGCCTCGCCCTACAAGACGACGACCGAGTGGGCCGGCCGGCCCGGATGGGCCATCGCGGGGGCAGGCGGGGACCCGCCGGCGCCCGGAGAGGCGGGGCCCCACGATGCGGACGACGGCGAGGCGATCCCCGAGGGCGCCGGCATCACCGCCCGCCCGCGCCCGGTCCGGAGCTCCGCCTGCTTCAACCCGACCGCGGCGGCGCGCGATCGATGGGCTGCCGAGAGCGCGGTCGGCTGGGGGGTCCGCCTGGGGCTGCACCTCGTGAAGGGGATCGGGGAGCAGCACGCAGCGCTCCTGGACCGGGAGCTGGCTCGCGGGCCATACACGACGCTGGCGGACGTCGTGGAACGCACGGGCCTGCCCGAGGAGACGATCGAGCGACTCATCCGGACCGGCGCGCTGGACTCACTCGGGAGGCCGCGGCGCGAGTTGCTCTGGCAGCTGCGCGAGGTCGCGGGGGCATCGCGCGGGCGTGCGGACGGCGGGGCGATCCGCGGCGCGGGGCGGGCCCGCGGGAAGCGGTCCATCGCAGCCGGCCGGCCGATGGACCTGCGCCTCCCCGCCACGGACGCCCCGGCGCTTCCGCAGATCACCGAGCCGGAGCGTGTCGGCGACGCCTACGCAGTGGTGGGTCTGGACGCCACCCGGCAGGTCGTTTCGCTGTTCCGGCCCGCGCTCGACCAACTCGGCGCGGTCACGAACGCCTCGCTGGCGGATCGTCGCCCGGGACCGGTCCGGATCGGTGGTCTCGTCGTCACCCGCCAGCACCCGATGACCGCGAAGGGAACGGTCTTTCTCGCCCTCGAGGACGAGACCGGGATGGTCAACGTCACGCTCTGGCCGGATACGTGGGAGCGGCTGCGCGGGATCGTCCGCCGACACGCGCTGTTGCTCGTGGACGGCGAGCTACAGCGGGAATCATCGGTCGTCAACGTGGTCGCCCGTGAGGTTCGGCCGCTTCCCGCAGTCGCCCCGGCCGCCGGCGGCCCGAACGGGCCCGAAGGCGTTCGGCAACTCGGACACGCCGGGATGCGCCGGATGGGGTGAGACCTTGGGCGGTCAGCCTCGGGCTGTTCGGCTTGCCTTTCCGCGCTGCTGGCCCGGCTTCGCGCGCGCCCGCTGGGCGCTCGAGTAGTTGAGAAACCGTCGATACCAGGCCGCACCGGCGGCAAAGAACACCCCGGACATCGGACCGACCGCGACTGCCGACAGGATCAGCTCCTGCTGGCTCGCCGCCGTGACCGCCTCCGTGCCAACCGTCGGCAGCACCGCGTACACGAATACGCCGTAGCCGATGACATCGACGACGGCGACGATGAAGCCGAGCAGATAGCTCGCGCGCTTCGCGAAGAAGCCCACGATGAAGATCGGCGCCATCGCCGGCGGCAGGACCATCAGCTGGAAGAAGAGGCCTCCGACGTAGTTGCTCGGCACCGCGACCACGGCCGCAACGCCGAAGACGACGAGTGCGAGCGGGATCAGGAAGGCGCGCGTCCGGAGGAGCCAGGGCAGCGCCGCGATATCCGCCCGGAGGTCGGGACGGTGGTACGCCGCGCGCATCGAATCGGTGAAGCCCATTCGACCGCCTGGAGCAGTGCTTCCCGCCGCGGATGGCGTTGATGCACGACCCGATGAAAGGACGTTGGGGACGGGAGTCTGGCTCTCGGATCCGGTCTCGTCCAGATCCTCCTGGGCCAGGCGGTAGCGGCGACGGGCGTCGGCGCGGTCGGTACGCTTCGCGCGGGCCACGGGCTCTCCTCGCGTTCGAGTGGTGACGGCGGCATGCCGCGGGTGGGCATCGTACGCGGATCGCCGTTGACGTGCCCGATCCCGGTCGTGGCCGCCCCGGCGTCCCGGATGAGCCGCCGATGAGTTGCGGATGAGCCGCCGCGATGCGCCCGATGACCGACCGATATGCGGCGGCTGGTAGAACGGTCTGGCCGTCCCGCCCGGTTCTCCCGATGGTGCTGCCCGCCCGGAGGTCGCTCGGTGGAACGCGCTCGTGTCGCGGCGGTAGCCGCCCTTTTCGCCATGCTCGTGCTGGTCACGGCCGTCCTGGCCGAGGTCGCGCCCAGCGCCGGCTCGACTGGAATCGCGGCGGCGGTGGCGTGGCCGGCGCCAGGCGTCGTGGTGTCCGAGATCCAGACCGGCGGAGCGTCGGCCTCGGACGAGTTTGCCGAGGTCGCGAATGTCGGGTCGGCGGATGTCGACCTCGCGGGTCTCGAACTCGTTTACGTGACCTCCACGGGTGGAACCGTGACCAGGAAGGCGACCTGGGCTTCGACGACGATCCTGGCTCCGGGTCGCCACCTGCTCGTCGCGAACACCTCCGGCGCGTACGCGTCGGTCGCCGATGCCACCTACAGCGGCGGCTTCGCTGCTTCCGGCGGGTCGATCGTCCTGCGCGCGGTCGGCGGAGCGCCAGTCGATGCGGTGAGTTGGGGAGACGCGACGAACGCCTTCATCGAGGGCATTGCCGCGCCCGCACCCACGGCTGGGACGAGCATCGAGCGCCGCCCCGGCGGCCCGCTGGGCAACACGACCGACACCAACAGCAATGCAGACGACTGGTTCACGCAGGTGGTCCCGAATCCGCAGAATCTCGCGGCGCCACCGGTTCCGGCGTCCGTTCCGTCTCCGACGCCAAGCAGTCCGCCGGTGCCCACGCCCTCCGCGACGCCGACCTCGACTCCGGACGTGTCAGCTGCCCCCTCGGAGACGCCGGACTTCACTCCGGCGCCGACGGACACGCCGGCGCCGACGGATACTGCGGCGCCTACGGATACTCCGGCGCCGACGGACACTCCGGCGCCGACGGACACCGCTGCTCCTACGGATACTCCCGCGCCGACCGAAGCGCCGGAGCCGACGCCCAGCGCCACGCCAACACCGACGGCCCCGCCAACACCGACGGCCCCGCCAACTCCGACCCCTGCCCCGACACCCACACCTGCTCCGTCGGCCACGCCCACGCCAACTCCCGCCCCGACACCCACACCTGCTCCGTCGGCCACGCCCGCCCCGACGCCGCTGCCGATCATCGATGCCCGCCTCGTGTCGTCGGGCACCGGGACGGTCATCGAAGGGACCCTGACGACCGACCTACCGTCGCTGGAGTCCGGACGCGTCGGCTTCGTCCAGGATGCGACCGCCGGGATTGCCGTCTACCTGGACGCGACCCCATCGGCACCGCTGCCGGCGGGCACGACCGTCCGGATGGCCGGCACAATCGACGAGCGATATGGCGCCCGGACGATCCGGGTGACGTTCGCCGCGATCATCGAGCTCGGCACTCCCGGCCTTCCGGTTCCGGTGCCGGTCTCGAGCGGGATGGTCGGCGAGGAAGTCGAAGGCCTCCGGGTCTCGGTGAGCGGGATCACGTCCGGTTCGCCGACCGCGTACGCAGACGGCCTTGGACTGCTCGTCGACGATGGCACGGGTCCGGTCCGCGTCGTCGTCGGGCCGATCGCACTCGGTTCGAACTCGGTTCCCGCCGGGACCTCCGTCATCGTCCGCGGCCCGGTGGGCCAGCGCGACAGCACCGGCACGGGGACGGGCGGCTACCGCATCCTCGCGACCCTCGACGGTGAATTCGAGATCCTTCCACCGCCCACGCCATCGCCATCCCCGACACCCACCGCCTCGCCTGAACCGAGTCCTGCGCCGACGGGCACCCCGGAGCCAACCTCGACGCCTGCGCCTTCGCCCGTGCCGACCCCTGCCCCTTCGCCCGTGCTGACCCCCAGCCCCGCGCCCTCGCCGAGCCCCGCCTCGGGAATCACGATCGGCGAAGCGCGGGCGCGGGCGACCGGCAGCGTCGTCTCGGTCGTCGGCGTCGTCACCGCCGAGGCCGGTCGGCTCGGCCTGCCACCGGTGATCGTCATCGCCGACGCAGGCGCCGGGATCGCGGTGCGACTGCCGGAAGGCACGATCGCCCCCGCACGCGGACGGCTCGTCCAGGTCATCGGCAAGACGTCGGCGCCGTACGGCCAGCTTGAGATCCGGCCGGCTCCCGGCGGGCTCATCGACCTGGGCAACGGCACCTTGCCCGACCCGCTGCAGATCGCCGGGGCCCAGCTCGGCGAGGCGACCGAGGCTCGACTCGTCGTCCTGATCGGGACGCAGGTCGGAGCAGCGAAGAGAAGCGCCACGGGCGACATCACGATCGATGTCCGCGACGCGACCGGTGTCACGCTCAGAGTCATGGCGGACGCCTCGAGCGGGATCACCGTCGCCGACCTCCGGGCCGGAGTTGCTCGTGGCCTCACCGGGATCGTCGGCCAGCGGGCGTCAAAGAAGGGAGTCCTGGACGGCTACCGGCTGTGGCTCCGAGATCGCGCCGACATTGGGCCCGAGACCGGCAGCGGCAGCACGACCGGGTCCCCCGCCGCCCCGGTACTCACGATCGCCGCGGCCCGGGCACTCGACGACGGTTCGGCCGCGGTCATCGGGGTGGTCATTGGCGGCCCGGGCCTTCTGGACGCCGATGGCCGTCGGGTCGTCATCCAGGACGCCACCGGCGGGATCGAGGTCCTCGTGGGTGCGGGCGCGGTCGCTCCAGCCCTCGGCGCGAGAATTCGGGTCGAAGGCACGGTCGGGCGTGCCTGGGGCGCTCCACGTCTGCGCGCGACCGGGATCGAGACGCTCGATGCCCACGTCGACGTCGCGCCGACCATCCTCGCCACCGCTCCATCCCAGGCACAGGAGTGGCAGCTCGTCAGGATCGCCGGGACGGTGACGAGTGTGACCCGGCTCGGGAATCACTGGCGCGCCGACGTCCGGGTCGGGACGGCAACTGTCCTCGTATCCGGGCTCGCCGGGAGCGGCATACCGTCTACCCTCCTCGTGAAAGGCCGCGCGGTGACGATCACCGGCATCGTCCGCCGGCCGTATCCAAGCGCGACAGACCGGCGCTGGGCCGTGACGCCCCGTGGGACCTGGGACGTGGCGGTAGGGCCGGGGACGGCCTCCGGGAGCAGCCGTTCCAGCAATGCGGGCGGCACCGGGCCCGCGGCGACTGCCTTCCCGGCATCGTCCTGGGCGGGAACGGGCGGTCAGCTCCCTCAGGACGTGGACCTGGCCGTCCTCGCGGACCATGTCGGGGGACTCGTGCGCGTCGGCGGGCTCATCGCGGGCGTCACCTCCGGCGGGTTCACCCTGGACGATGGGACGGCGGTGGGGACCATCGTGCTGAATGGCGACGCCGCAGCATTCCTGGGCCTGGTCCATCCGGGTGACGCGATCGGTCTCGTCGGACGGGTCGAACGAGTGGAGCACGGCTTCCGGCTCACCGTCTCGGATCCGGCCGGTCTGGTCCGACTCGGGGCGCTCGGCGAAGCGGTGCCCATCGCTGCGACCGCGCCTCTCCCGCCGGACGCGGGCACGGACGCGGGCACGGACGCCGACGCGGATGAGACCGGCGCCTCGACGACAGCCGGCTTGGCCGATCCGCTCCGCTCACTGGGCGAGAGCTGGCCCGGGTTGCTGGGCCTGATCGGCGTTTCGCTGGCCTCGCTGGCGATGACCATCGCCCGTCGCCGACGAGCGCATCAGCGCCTGATCGCGGCGGTCGCGACCCGGATCGGCGGTCTCCGGACACCCCCGAGCACGCCCACTCAGGCGCCGTGAGCGTGGCGCGGGCCGTCGGCTCGAGTTCGGGCGTGCTTGACGCACGTTCAAACGTGCGTCTACCCTTGCCCGAGCCTCGCGCCGCGGGGCGGGCCTCACGCAGGAGGGGAGTCGGGCTTGCCGATCGCGGACCGCCGCGTCGCACTCCCCACCGGGGAGCGGCAGTACCACCTCGATCTCGGTCCAGGCGAACTGGCCGAGTACATCCTCCTCCCCGGTGATCCCGATCGGACCGCCCGAATTGCGACCCGCCTCGAGTCCATCGAGCTCGAGCGTCGCAACCGCGAGTTCGCTTCGGTCACCGGGATGTACAAGGGTCTTCGCGTTTCGATCGTGTCGACCGGCATCGGCGCCGATAACGTCGAGATCGTGATCGCCGAGATCCTCGCGATCACGGAGCGGCCTACCTTCATCCGCGTCGGCTCCAGTGGCGGGCTTCAGCCGGAGACCCTGTCCGGCGACTTGATCATCACTTCGGGAGCCGTTCGGCTCGAGACGACCACGAGCTGGTTCGTCTCGGATGGCTACCCGGCGGTGGCGCATCACGAAGCGGTCGGCGCGCTCATCGAGGCTGCCGAGCGGCTCGGGCATCGGTACCACGTCGGGATCACCGCGACCGCGCCGGGGTTCTTCGGTGCGCAGGGACGCCCGATCCCGCAGCTTCCCATCCGATACCCTGACCTCGCAGCGGACATGGCGCGCCAGCACGTCATGAACTTCGAGATGGAGGCGTCGGCCGTATTGGTGCTCGCGGGGCTTGCTCGATGTCGAGCCGGCGTCGTGTGCGCGGTATTCGCTCAGCGGACCACGGGGGACTTCCCCACCGGGGACGCAAAGTTGGCGGCGGAAAATGCCTGCGTGGAAACCGGGCTGGAAGCACTCCGGGTTCTCGCCGACATGGACCGTCGAAAGGTCGAGGCCGGGGCGGATCGCTGGCGACCGTCACTCGGCGCATAACAAGACCGCGACTCCGGGCAGAAGTCCGGGGCGCACGGAGCCAAGGAGGAACTGGAACATGGCGCAGGCCTATTGCGTGAAGGACAAGATGAAGGTCGAAGTCAAGAACCCCGTCATGATCACGATGAAGAATGGCAAGCCGGCCCTGTCCGGAACCTGCCCCAAGTGCGGCACCAAGGTGTTCAAGATCGGCGGCTGACGCCCCCGCGTCCTGAACCTTGAACCCCCCGTCGGACAACCGGCGGGGGGTTCTGCGCTTCCCGGGCGGTATCCTCCTTCCCATGGAAGCGACTTCCGGCCCCGTCCTCGCGCTGGACCTGGGCGCGACCCGGATCCGGGCCGCCGTAGTCAGCTCAGATGGGCGGATCCTGTCGCGCGCGGATCGGCGGACGCCGGGTCCCGACGGCCCCCAGGCCGTGATCCGGGCCTGCATCGACGAGCTGAAGCTGGCCGCCGACGCTGTCTCGCCCGAGATCAGGCGCGCCATCGTCGGGCTGGGTCTCGCCTCGCCCGGACCGCTTGATCCCCGGACGGGCGTGCTCATCGAGCCGCCGAACTTCGGGCCGGGATTCACCGACGTGCCGTTTCGCGACCCGATCGGCGCGGCTCTCGGCTTGCCCGCGGCCCTCGAGCGGGACACGAACGTGGCGGCTCTCGCTGAGCACGCGTTCGGGGCCGCTCGCGGGGCGAAGGACTTCCTGTACCTCACGATCTCGACCGGCGTCGGCGGCGCCATCGTCATTGGCGGCCGCCTGTACGGAGGCCCCGACGGCGTCGCCGGCGAGCTCGGGCACATCCCGGTAGCCCTCGACGGGCCCATCTGCGGCTGCGGCAGCGTCGGGCACGTGGAGGCATTCGCCTCCGGATCCGGCATGGCCCGCATCGCAGCCGACGCCGTCGCCCGCGGCGAGGCTCCAGCGCTCGCCGCCCGTGCCCGTGAGGTCGCGCCGCGGCCCCTGGAGGGGCGCGACGTCGCAGAGGTGGCGGACGCCGGGGATCCATTCGCCGGGGCAGTCCTCGAGACGGGCCGCCGCGCACTGGGCCAGCTCCTGGTGGGACTCGTCAATACGTTCAATCCCGAGCTCATCGTCATCGGGGGAAGCGTTGCCAGGGGGGAGGGCGAGCGCCTGTTCGGTGCCGTCCGCGAAGCCGTCGCGACCCGGGCCTTCCGGATCCCGAGAGGACGCGTCCAGATCGTTCTCGCGCAACTCGGCGACGACGTGGGGCTGCTCGGAGCCGTGCCGCTGTGCCGGCTGGAAGCGCGGCGCGACTGACCCCGGCGCGCCGGGCGGGCCGGAATCGCGACCGATGGCCCGCCCGCGGCGGGCCATCGTGCCGGGTTGGACCGGGGCCCTCTGCTAGAATCGGCCCGTTCGAATCACGTATGTCATCGGGGGCGCGGCCCGCTGCTCGACCTCGAGCGCTGGTCCCCCTGCGGAGGTTTCAGCATGACCGTTCGCGTCGGGATCAACGGCTTCGGCCGGATCGGCAGGCAGTCCCTGAAGGCCATCATGGAGCGAGCTCCGGGCGTGGAGGTCGTTGCCGTCAACGACCTCGTGGACACGAGCCTCAACGCGCTCCTGTTCAAGCACGACTCCACGTACGGGACGTACTCCGGAACGGTTGACCATACCGATGACTCGCTGGTCATCGACGGGCACGAGATCCGCGTGCTCAAGGAGAAGGATCCGGCCGCCCTTCCGTGGGGCGCCCTGGGCGTCGACATCGTGCTCGAGTCGACAGGCATCTTCACCCAGGCGGAGAAGGCCCGCGCCCATCTTGATGCAGGCGCGAGGAAGGTCGTCATCAGCGCCCCCGCGAAGGGCGAGGACATCACCATCGTCCTGGGCGTGAACGACGCGAAGTACGACCCGACTGCCCACCACATCATCAGCAACGCGAGCTGCACGACGAACTGCCTGGCCCCGGCCGCGAAGGTCGTTCACGACCTCGTCGGCATCGAGCGCGGCCTGATGAACACGATCCACTCCTACACGAACGATCAGCGCATCCTGGATGTCGCGCACAAGGACCCGCGTCGCGCCCGCGCTGCCGGCCTGAATATCATTCCGACCACCACCGGTGCGGCAAAGGCCCTCGCCCTGGTCATCCCCGACCTCAAGGGCAAGTTCGACGGCTTCAGCCTCCGCGTCCCGACCCCCACCGTGAGCGTCGTCGACTTCACCGCGACCGTGACCCGCGAGACATCGGTCGAGGAGCTCAACGCGGCGTTCCGGGCCGCGGCCGCAGGCCCGATGGCCGGGATCCTCGGCGTATCCGACGAGCCGCTCGTGTCAACCGACTTCAGGGGCGACGCGCGTTCCTCGATCATCGACTCGGCGAGCACGATGGTCCTGGGCGGGAACTTCGTGAAGGTGATCGCCTGGTACGACAACGAATGGGGCTACAGCTGCCGATGCGCCGACCTGATCCAGATGATCGCGTCGAAGCTCCCGTCCACGGTTGCCGCATAGGCGGCCCGACGGCCCCGTCGCCCATCGCCGTACGCAGACTGGCAGGACCGAAATGGACAAGCTGACGATCCGGGACGCGGATGTCGCCGGGAAGCGCGTCTTCGTGCGCGTCGATTTCAACGTTCCGCTGGAGGACGGCAAGATCACGGATGATTCGCGAATCCGGGCGGCCATCCCGACGATCAAGCATCTCCTGAGCCAAGGCGCCAAGGTCATCCTGGCCAGCCATCTCGGCCGGCCCGGCGGCAAGGTCCAGGACGGGCTGCGCCTTCGCCCGGTCGCCGAGCGCCTCACGCAGTTGATCGGCAAGAACGTTCCGGTGACCGGGGACGCCCTGGGCATCGGAACCGTGGATGCCCTCAAGCGGCTCCGGCCCGGTGAGCTGCTCCTCCTCGAGAACCTCCGCTTCCACGCGGAGGAGGAGAAGAACGATCCGAAGTTTGCCGAGCAACTCGCGGCGTACGCGGACATCTATGTCAACGACGCATTCGGGACGGCCCACCGTGCACACGCCTCGACGGTCGGCATCGCGACACTCCTGCCGGCGTATGCCGGGTTCCTCATGGAGCAGGAGATCACGCAGCTCTCCAACCTCCTCGAGTCGCCCGCCCGCCCGTTCGCAGCGATCGTCGGCGGAGCCAAGGTGTCCGGCAAGCTCAAGGTCCTCGACAACCTCGTCTCCAAGGTCGACATCCTCGTCCTCGGCGGCGGCATGGCCAACACGTTCCTCCTGGCCCAGGGCAAGGCCATCGGCAAGAGCCTGGCCGAGCACGACATGGTTGACGAAGCCAGCCGGGTTCTCGCCAGCGCCGAGGAGAAGGGCGTCCAGGTCATCCTCCCGATCGACGTCATCGTTGCCAAGGAGGTCACTCGCGGGACCGAGTACAAGACCCTTCTCGCCGACAAGATCCCCGCCTCCTGGCACATCGTGGATGTCGGCAAGGCGACGATGGAGCTCATGGAGGCCGCGCTCGCCGAGGCCAGGACCGTGTTCTGGAACGGGCCGCTCGGGGTCTTCGAGATCCCGTCGTTCTCGCACGGCACCAAGGACCTCGCGCGCTTCCTGGCGGACCGCTGCGATGCCGGGGCAGCCGTCATCGTGGGCGGCGGTGATTCCGTGGCCGCGATCCAGCAGCAGGGTCTCGCCTCGCGCTTCACGCATATCTCCACGGGCGGCGGCGCGAGCCTCGAGTTCCTCGAGGGCCGGGAGCTGCCGGGCGTGACCATCATTCCGAATCGAGGCGCCGCATGAGCGTCGACACGTCGATCGCGCT
The DNA here is from genome assembly GCA_963697415.1 of uncultured Chloroflexia bacterium. Taxonomy (GTDB): domain Bacteria; phylum Chloroflexota; class Limnocylindria; order Limnocylindrales; family CSP1-4; genus UBA5189. Next base: position 454,361 of record CAVONW010000003.1, on the reverse strand, counting down.
CGTCGAGGCGCGCGAGATTCTCGATTCGCGGGGCAATCCAACAGTCGAAGTGGACGTCCTCCTCGGGGACGGATCGCTGGGCCGGGCAGCCGTCCCGTCGGGCGCGTCAACCGGCGCCCATGAGGCGGTCGAACTCCGCGACGGAGAGGTGGGCCGCTACGGCGGCAAGGGCGTTCGGCAGGCTGTCGAGCATGTCGTCGAGGAGATTGGTCCGGCGATCGAGGGGTTCGATGCCGCGGACCAGGCCGGCGTCGACGGCGCACTCATCGAGCTCGATGGAACTCCGAACAAGGGCCGCCTGGGCGCCAACGCGATCCTCGGCGTGTCGCTCGCCTGTGCTCACGCCAGCGCTGCGGCCCTGGACCTGCCGCTGTACCGGTACCTCGGCGGCGTGGGCGCGCGGACGCTGCCCGTGCCGATGTTCAACATCCTCAACGGCGGCAAGCACGCCGAGGACTCCACGGATTTCCAGGAGTTCATGGTCATGCCCGTCGGGCTTCCAACGTACGGTGAGGCCCTCCGGGCCGGGGCCGAGATCTTCGCCGCTCTGCGGCAGCTGCTCCACGACGGTGGTCTCGCCACCGGTCAGGGCGATGAAGGCGGTTTTGCCCCGTCCCTTCCCTCGAATGAGGCCGCCCTCGAATTGGTCCTGCGGTCGATCGAGGTGGCCGGCTACCGACCCGGGGAGGACGTCGCCATCGCGCTGGACCCAGCGACCACCGAGTTGGTGGAACCGGGCAGCGGCGAAGACGGCGCGCCGACACGCTACGTCCTGGCGAAGGAAGGACGAACGCTCGACTCGGGCCAGCTCATCGACCTGTGGGCGGACTGGGCGGCACGCTATCCCATCGTGTCCCTCGAGGACGGGCTGGCGGAGGATGACTGGGCCGGCTGGGCCGCGCTGACGGCGCGTCTCGGTGACCGCATCCAGTTGGTCGGCGACGATCTGCTGGTCACCAATCCCGAGCGAATCCAGCGCGGGATTCGTGAACGATCCGCCAATGCGGTCCTGATCAAGCTCAACCAGATCGGGACACTGACCGAGACGGTCCAGGCCATCGAGATCGCGCAACGGGCCGGCTGGGCGTCGGTCGTCTCGCATCGCTCCGGCGAGACCGAGGACACCACGATCGCCGACCTCGTCGTGGCGATGGGCACGGGACAGATCAAGACCGGCGCGCCGTCGCGCTCCGAGCGCGTCGCGAAGTACAACCGGCTCACCCGGATCGAGGAGGAGCTCGGTGACGGCGCCGTCTTCCTGGGGCGTGCCGCGCTTGCCGGCGGGTCCAGATCCGCGTGAGTCGCTTCATCGATCATGGGGCGGTGACGGCCGCCTACGTCGGGATCGGCATGGCCCTCACCATCGGGGTGAGCTTCCTGCTCGTCATTCCGATCGAGCCTGCCTACTGGTTGTTGTCCGTGCCGGCCGCCCTGCTCATCGGCTACTACGCGAACTCCCGATCCGGCCGCGGGCGCGGCGCCTGGGGGCGGATCGTCGCCAACGCGCTGTTCGCGGGTGCCGTCACAGGTCTCGCGCTGGCGGCCCTGCTCCTCGGCGTGAAGGCCCTCTTCTTCGTCGCGGACGACGGCTTTCGCGACCCCGGCCTGGGTGGGCGCATCACCTGCCGCTCCGGCGGGGATTGTGTCTTCCAGCGATACCGGCAGAGCCAGCCAGAGGCGCTGGCCGCCGCCGGCGTGACCGACGCGGCCACCTTCTCCTCGTACTACTGGTCCCAGCAGTGGTCGACCGCTGCGCTGCTTCTGCTCCTCTCGACGGGTTTCGGCGCGGCAGGCGGAGTGGTCTACGGGATCACGCGCCCGAAGGCCACGTAGCCACCACTGAAGGTCGCACATCCGTCTGACCCACGTCGCGTGGGCCTGAATCAGAACGCCCCGGCCGTGGCCGGGGCGCTGGTTGGTGCGCGGGATTAGCCGCCGGATCAGGCCTTGGTGGCCTTCTTCGCAGGCGCCTTCTTCGCAGGCGCCTTCTTGCTCGCGGCGGCCTTCTCGGCCGGCGCCGCGGAGGCCTTGACCGTCGCCTTCGGCTTCGCGGTCGAGGCCTTGGTCGCCGAGGCCTTGGTCGCCGACGCCTTGGTCGCAGGCTTCTTCTCTGCAGGCGCCTTGGCGGCCGCTGCGCTCGCGGCGGCCGCGGCCTCTGCCCGGCTGGACTTGCTCAACGCGGCACGCGCCTTGCCCGCAGCCGTCTGGGCGCCCTTCGCCTTGCCGGCCTTGCCCGCAGCAATACGAGCCTTGGCGGCCTTCAGCGCGGCAGCCTTGCCGACGGTCTTCGCCGTGCGGGACGAAGCGGTTACGGCTCCGCCGCCGGCGGCGTTGACCTTGCGGACGAGGCGCGACTTGCGACGCGCGGCTGCGTTCGGATGAATCGCACCGGCCTTGGCCGCGCGATCAAGCGCGCTGATGGCCTCGATGAGTGCTGCCTGCGCGTCGATGCCCTCGGTCGGCGCGATCGCGGCGTTGAGGGCGCTCTTGACGAGCGTCTTCGCGGCGGTGCGGCGAGGTCCGAGGATCGCGTGCCGGCGCTCGGCGGATCGGACGCGCTTCAGGCCCGATGGCGTACGAGCGCCTGTCCATGTCCGGGGCGTCTTGGCCAAGGTGCGAAACCTCTCGATAGTGGAACGGTTCGACGGGCGCGGGCGCATGGCACCGGGCGCGAACGGGGATGGTACCAGAGGTCGTCGAAGTCAACCACGGGTGTGTCTCGATGCCAAGTGAATCTGTCAGTGCCAACTGCAAAGTGATTCTGTCAGTCTCCAATGACACGGATGCGTCCGCCCGGCGATCCGGCAGTCGCGGTCCTGTCAGACTGCGGCGCGATGATCGCGATCCTCGGCGGCCTTGGTGCCGCGACGTGCTGGGCCGTGGCCACGCTGTGCTCATCCCGGTCGAGCCGAATGATCGGCCCGATGTCGGTCCTGGCCTGGGTGATGATCTTCGGCTTCGTCGTCAGCCTGCCGCCGACGATCGCGTCCCTGGAGCGCGCCGCCTCGATGTCCACGGTCCAGGCGGCCGGACTGATCGTGAATGCGCTGTCGTACATGGCCGGCCTGCTCCTCGCGTACCGGGCCCTGGTCATCGGGCGCGTCTCGATCGTGGCCCCGATCGTCTCGACCGAGGGGGCGATGTCGGCGCTCGCGTCGGTTGTGCTCGGCGAATCCCTCGGAATCCCCACGGCCGTGGTTCTCGCCGTCATCGCGGGCGGCGTCGTTCTGGCCTCAATCGATCGGCGTACCGACGAGGTCGCGGAGGCCGGTGCGCCGGCCGAAGTCGCCGACACGGACGATCCGTCGGCTGTCGTGCCAGCGCCGACGGCCCCGGAGCCAGCCGTGCGACCACGGCACCGCCGCGAGGACCCCGCCGCGACGCGCCGAAGCATCATCCTGGCCAGCGCCGCCGCGGCAGCGTTCTCGATCGGCCTGATCACGAGCGCTCGCCTCGGTGACGTACCGATCAGCTGGATCCTGCTCACGTCACGGGCCGTCGGCGTCGTCCTGATTGCGACACCTCTGGCAGCTCGAGGGCGGCTCCGGCTCTCGCGACGGGCGCTCCCGCTCGTTGTGGTCTCCGGCGTCCTCGAGGCCCTGGGCAGCGCCCTCTATGTGACCGGCGCACACGCCAGCCCGGCGATGGCGGCCGTCCTCGGCTCCCAGTTCGCGGCGATTGCCGCGTTGTCGGCATTCATCCTGTTCGGGGAGCGGCTGGCTCGCGTGCAGTTCGCAGGTATGAGCCTGGTGGTCGTCGGCGTGACCGCGCTCGCGATCGTCCGGGCCTGACCCGCGCCACCACCGAGTCGCCGGCGCGGCTACACTCCGGCCCCGTGAGCATTCCCCAGAGTCGCCTGCGCAACTTCTCGATCATCGCCCACATCGATCACGGCAAATCCACGCTTGCCGACCGCCTCCTTGAGGCGACCCACGCGATCGATCCCCGCCAGATGACGAGCCAGGTCCTCGATTCGATGGACCTCGAGCGCGAAAAGGGGATCACGATCAAGGCCCGGGCCGTTCGCCTCGAGTACACCGCGAGCGACGGCCTGCACTACGGGCTGAACCTCATCGATACGCCCGGCCACGTCGACTTCAGCTACGAGGTCAGCCGGAGCCTGCAGGCCTGCGAAGGGGCCATCCTCGTGGTCGATGCAGCGCAGGGGATCGAGGCCCAGACCCTGGCCAACGTCCATCTCGCGCTCCGCGAGGGCCTCACGATCATCCCGGTCCTCAACAAGATCGACCTTCCCTCGGCCCAGCCCGAGGTTGTCATGGATGAGCTGGAAAGCGTCCTCGCGATCCCGCGCGAGGAGGTCATCCTCGCCTCGGCGAAGGAGGGGATCGGGATCAGCGAGATCCTCGAGGCGATCGTGGCCCGGATCCCGCCCCCGAAGGGTGACCCGACACTGCCCCTCAAGGCGCTCGTGTTCGACTCGCACTACGACCAGTACAAGGGCGTCATCGTCTACGTCCGGCTGGAGCAGGGCACGCTGCATGACCATGACCGGATCCGGCTCATGGCATCCGGCGCAGAAGCCGATCTCCTGGAGCTCGGGTTCTTCCGTCCCCAGCTCGTCCCGGTGGGGGCGATGCGGGCGGGCGAGGTGGGCTATGTCGCGACGGGCCTGAAGAACGTCCGCGAGGCGCAGGTCGGCGATACGGTCACCACGACCGCGGCCCCGGCCTCAGAGCCGGTGCCCGGTTACCAGGAGGCCAAGAGCCTCGTCTTCGCCGGCATCTACCCGATCAGCGGTGAGGACTACCCGCTTCTGCGCGACGCGATCGAGAAGCTGCACCTGAACGACGCCTCGTTCACCTACGAACCCGAGAGTTCGGTAGCGCTTGGCTTCGGGTTCCGCTGCGGCTTCCTGGGCCTCCTCCACATGGAGATCGTGCAGGAGCGCCTGGAGCGGGAATTCAACCTCGACCTGATCGCCTCGGCCCCGTCCGTCGAGTACCAGGTCGTCCTCACGAACGGCCGCGGGATGGTGACAATCGATAACCCGGCCCACCTGCCCGCCATCTCCGACATCGAGGAGATCCGGGAGCCGTGGGTCTTGCTGTCGGTCGTGACGCCGTCGAGCTACATCGGTCCACTCATGGAGCTTTCGACCAATCGCCGCGGGGCGTTCAAGGACCTCGAGTACATCGATCCGGTCCGGGTACTCATGCACTTCGAGCTCCCGCTCGCGGAGCTCATCGTCGACTACTACGACCAGCTCAAGACGCGAACGGCGGGCTATGCCTCGATGGATTACGAGGAGATCGGCTACCGGGCCGCCCTGCTCGTCAAGCTCGATGTGCTCGTCGCCGGTGAGCCCGTGGACGCGCTGTCGATGATCGTGCACCGTGACAAGTCCGTGTCGCTCGGGCGGACGCTGGCAGAGCGACTCAAGCAGCTCATCCCGCGCCAGATGTTCGAGATCCCGATCCAGGCGGCCATCGGCTCCAACGTCGTGGCCCGGGAGTCCGTCCGCGCGATGCGCAAGAACGTCCTGGCCAAGTGCTACGGTGGCGACATCACGCGCAAGCGGAAGCTGCTCGAGAAGCAGAAGGAGGGCAAGCGCCGGATGAAGCGGGTCGGGTCAGTCGAGATCCCGCAGGAGGCCTTCCTGGCCATGCTCAGGACAGACGAAGGCTAGGCCGTGGAGGAGGAACTCCGCACGCTCGTCGCGTTCGGGCTGACGCTGCTCCTGGTCATGCTCCGGGCCGACGCGGAGCGATTCGGGGTCGCGGAGTACGACGAGCCGGTCGGCGGCCATCAACCCTCGCTGGTCCGGCGCCTCGCCTGGTACGCGGTGGGCCTGGGCGGCGTGGTCGCCCTCCTGTTCGCGCACCCGGCACCGACCCGCGACCTCTACTTCACTGGAGGCGGCAGCAGCGGCGTACTCCTTGGATTCCTGCTGGCCGGGCTCGGGGCGGGCATTGCGGTCGGGATCGCGTGGCTGCGCTACCACCACCTGCGCCTGCCGGATGTGGCGCAGTACCCGGGCGCGCTGATCAACGAGGTCGCGACCGCGTTCTTCGATGAGGCTGTCTTTCGCGGAGCGCTCCTCGGGTTCCTCATCGTCGGTGGGGTGGAGCCCTTGCTGGCGCTGGTCGCGCAGGCGTTCCTGTACACACTCGCGACCCGCCTCGGCGCGCCGGGACGGGACCGGTCCATGTTCCTGCTCGCGCTTGTCATCGGCCTGGTTGCGGGTTGGGCGACGCTGTTCACCGGCGGCATCGCCGCGTCCATCCTCGGTCACGGCGTGACACGCGTGGCCATCTTCCTGACCACTGGGCACGCGGGCCAGCCGGCGCCGCGCGGCGCCGAGGTGGAGGAGGTCGACCGACGTCGTCGAGCCCCTGACGGCTGGCGGGTCGTCGCCGGCCGTGACCCGACCCGCGAGCGATAGCCCGCCCGGGCAGCCGGGTCCGCTCGGCGAGCCGGGTCCGCTCGGCGAGCCGGGCCTGGCCCCAGTGCCGCGGCCACCCGAGGCGCTCTACCTTCACGTCCCGTTCTGTGTCTCGCTCTGCCCGTACTGCGACTTCGTGGTGGTCGCCGGCGCGGCCGCGCGTGGCCCGCGGAACCGCGTCTCGGCCTTCCTCGCGGCGCTTCGACGGGAGCTCGAGCTCCGAGCCGACGCCGTGGACGCTCGGTGGGGTCCAGCCCCCGGTGGCGCTGGAGCGGCGGAGGAGCCCCCTCCCGGCACACGGCCGCCCCTGGCATCGCTGTACTTCGGTGGCGGGACGCCGTCGCTCGTGCCCCCCGACGACATCGCCGCCATCGTGGACCTCGTCCGGGAACGGTACGGGCTGTCCCCCGATGCGGAGGTCACGCTCGAGGCAAATCCCGGACCCGACGAACGCGGGGACGCTCACGCGTTGGCGGCGGCAGGCGTGACGAGGATGTCATTCGGCGCGCAGGCGCTCGACGACGCGACGCTGCGTGGCTTGGGCCGTCGCCACCGTGCCCGGGATGTCGCGGCCGCGATCTCGGGGGCGCGAGAAGCCGGAATTCCGTCGCTGAACCTGGATCTCCTGTACGACGTGCCAGGCGGGACGCTCGGAGCGTGGATGGACACGCTGGATGCCGCCCTCGTTCTCGAGCCGGACCACCTCTCGCTGTACGCGCTGACCCTTGACGACCCGGACGCGGAGGGGCTGACCGGCCCGACCGGGGACCATCTCCCGGTGGCCCGAGGCGCACGGAGGTGGCGGCAGTCGGCGGTTCGCGGCCAGGACGAGGACCGGGCGGCAGCGATGTATCACCACGCCATCCACCGCCTTGCCGAGGCTGACTTCGAGGGCTACGAGATGAGCAACTGGGCCCGGCCCGGCCACGAGAGCCGGCACAACCTGGCGTACTGGGAGCGCCGGCCGTACGAGGCAGTCGGTCCGGGCGCTCATGCATTCGATGGGGCCACGCGCCGCTGGAACGCCGCCCGGCTCGATACCTACATCGCGGCCCTGACGCCCAGCGACGGTGGGCCGGGGCGTCTTCCACCGGGCGGCGAGGAGGCGGTGGACGCGGACGCCGCGGCCGTGGAAGCCGTCATCCTCGGCCTGCGCACGTCCCGTGGGCTTCCCCGTCGCTGCGTCCCGCCGGCCGCCCCTCGCCGAGCACTTCCAGTGGGCCCTTGCTGCCGACCTCCTGGACGTGACGGCCGACGACCGGATCGTCTTCACGACGACCGGCCGCCTCCTATCCAACGAGCTGTTCAGCCGGCTTGTCTGATCCGCTCTGAACCGTTGACGCTGCCTGTCGCCGCTGCTACCATCCGATCGAGTGTTAGCACTCTGGCATGGAGAGTGCTAACGAACGCTCTGGATCGGGAGCACAGGCCTGTGGCGCGTCGGATTCGCCGCTCCTCCGGCACGTTGGATCATCGAGCAACCGCGATCCTCCGGGCCGTCATCGATGAATATGTCGCCTCCGCCACGCCGGTGGGCAGCTTGGCCCTCGTCGAGCGGTATGGCCTCGGTGTGTCCAGCGCCACCGTGCGCAACATCCTGGCGGAGCTGGAGCTGTCGGGTCTGCTGACCCATCCGTATACCTCGGCCGGGCGCATTCCCACGGATGAGGGCTACCGCTGGTACGTGGAATCGATCATGGCGTCCGCCCTGATGCCGGAGGTGGAACAGCTCATGATCCGCCACCAGTTCGGGCAGGTCGAGTACGCCAGCGAGCACTGGTTCCGCCTTGCTGCGTCCACGATCGCCTCGATCACCCGTGCCGCCGGACTTGCCACGCCCGCCAAGCCCGCGGCCGCCCATGTGCGCCGGGTGGATCTCGTGGCGATCAATGACCGGCTCGCCAGCCTGGTGCTCGTCATGCGCGAAGGAGCCCTCAAGCAGGTCCTCGTCAACATCGAGGAAGGCACGGATCAGGAAGCCCTGACGGCCGTCGCTGCCGCGCTCAACGAGATCGTCGATGGCCGAACGGCCCGCGAGATCGAGCGCGTCATCGGGCGCCTGCCCGAGGATCGGCCCGGTGTGGAGCTCCTCCGCCGCGTCGCCGATCGGATCGTTCGAACGCTGCGCGAATACGACACGTCGGCCGTCGAAGAGGTCTTCAGCGACGGTCTGCTCAATGTCATGGGCGCGCCGGAGTTCGCCCAGAGCGACAAGCTCCGGCGGGTCTTCTCCGCGCTCGAGAATCGAACGTACCTGGGTGAGCTGGTTGGAACCGTGGCCGCGTCCGGCGATGTCTGCGTCTACATCGGCCACGAGAACGTGCCCGCTGATATGCAGGAGGTCGCTCTCGTGCTCGCACCGTATGGTCGAACCGGACGCGCCGTGGGGGTGGTCGGTGTCCTGGGGCCCACGCGAATGTCGTATCCGCAGGCCATCGGCACGGTGCGCTTCGTGTCAGGGCTCATGAACGAGCTCGTCGACCACCTGTACGCCTGACCCATCAAGATGCCCAGAGGACCCATGGACAAACGCACGCGTGCCCAGCAGCGCGCCGACGAGATCGACATCACGCCGACCAAGCTCCTGGCGGAGATCGAACGGCTGACCGGGGAGCGGGATACGGCGGTCGCCGAGAAGGACGAGTTCCTGTCGGCGCTCCAGCGGGAGCGCGCTGAATTCACGAACTACAAGCGCCGAACGGCCGAGGAGCGCCAGGCGATGATCGGCCTGGCCGGCGAGGGACTCATCAACAAGGTCCTGGCACTCGCCGACGACTTCGATCGCGCGGTCGAGGCCCGGCCAGCCGCGATCGCCAACGACGCGTGGGTCGAGGGCATCGCCGCGATTGACCGGAAGCTCCGCCAGCTCCTCGAGAGCGAAGGGGTCTCGGCGATCGACACGGTTCCCGGTGCGCCATTCGATCCGCGGGAGCATGAGGCCGTGGCCGGCGTGCCCGGCACGGAGCATCCGGACGGCGCTGTCGTGTTCGAGGTCCGCCGTGGCTATCGCCTGCGTGACCGGGTCCTCCGGCCGGCCCTCGTCGCCGTCGCGGCCAGCGCCGACCCCACAGCGAGATTCCGCCGGCGGCGATGCCGGCTCCCCGCCCAACCCCACCATTCACTGAACGCGAACACCGACAGGAGCAACCACGTGGGAAAGATCATCGGCATCGACCTCGGTACGACGAACTCGGTCGTGGCCGTCATGGAGGGCGGCGAGCCCACCGTCATCGCCTCGGCCGAGGGGGGCCGCACGATTCCATCGGTCGTCGCGTTCAGCAAGACCGGCGACCGCCTGGTCGGCCAGCTGGCAAAGCGCCAGGCGGTCACGAACCCGGGCAATACGGTCTACTCGATCAAGCGCTTCATGGGCCGCCGCTGGGATGACCTGGAGGTGAAGCGGAGCAAGACCCTGGTGCCGTACACGGTCGAGAAGGACCCCAAGACGGACGGGATCCAGGTGACGGTCGCGGATGGCAAGTCCTACTCGCCGCCCGAACTCTCGGCGATGATCCTCCAGAAGCTGAAGGCCGATGCCGAGGCGTACCTCAACGAGAAGGTCACCGAGGCGGTCATCACCGTGCCGGCCTACTTCGATGACACGCAGCGTCAGGCGACCAAGGACGCGGGCCGGATCGCGGGTCTCGATGTCAAGCGGATCATCAATGAACCGACGGCCTCGGCCCTTGCCTACGGCCTGGACAAGAAGCACGACGAGAAGATCGCGGTCTACGACCTGGGTGGCGGCACCTTCGACATCTCGATCCTCGAGCTGGGCGACGGCGTGTTCGAAGTCAAGGCCACCAACGGCGATACCCATCTCGGCGGCGACGACTTCGACCAGCGGGTCATCGATTGGCTGCTCGCCGAGTTCAAGAAGGACCAGGGGATCGACCTTTCGAAGGACCCGCAGGCGCTCCAGCGCCTGAAGGAGGCCGCCGAGAAGGCCAAGATCGAGCTGAGCTCCACGACATCCACGGAGATCAACCTCCCCTACGTCACGGCGGATGCCTCCGGGCCCAAGCACATGGTGGTGAACCTGTCGCGGGCCAAGCTCGAGGATCTTGTCGGGGATCTCGTCGAGAAGACGAAGGGCCCCGTGCTCGCGGCGCTCAAGGACGCGGGTCTCAAGCCGGGCGACATCGACGAGGTGATCCTCGTCGGCGGCATGACCCGGATGCCCTTGGTCCAGGAACTGGTCAAGGGGCTGTTCGGGAAGGACCCGCACCGCGGCGTGAACCCGGACGAGGTCGTCGCAGTCGGCGCCGCGATCCAGGCGGGTGTCCTCGGCGGCGAGGTGAAGGATGTCCTCCTTCTCGACGTGACCCCGCTGTCCCTCGGCATCGAGACGCTCGGCGGCGTCATGACCCGGCTGATCGACCGGAACACGACCATCCCGACCTCGAAGTCGCAGACATTCTCCACGGCATCGGACAACCAGAACCAGGTGGAGATCCACGTGCTCCAGGGCGAGCGCGACTTCGCGGCCGACAACAAGACGCTCGGCCGATTCATCCTCGACGGAATCCCGCCGGCGCCGCGTGGCATCCCCCAGATCGAGGTCACGTTCGACATCGACGCGAACGGGATCCTCGACGTCAAGGCCAAGGATCGGGCAACCTCCAAGGAGCAGCAGGTCCGGATCACCGCCTCCTCGATGCTCGACAAGGCGGCCGTGGACCAGATGGTCCGTGATGCCCAGGAGCACGCGGACGAGGACCGCCAACGCCGCGAGGAGGTCGAGACCCGCAACCAGGCGGAACAGCTCACCTACCAGGCGGACAAGACGCTCAAGGACCTCGGCGACAAGGTGTCGTCCGAGGATCGGGCGGACGTCGAGGCCAAGGTCGCCTCACTGCGCGAGGCGCTCAAGGGCGAAGACCTGGAGGCGGTCAAGCTCGGCGTCGGGGCGCTCACGGAGTCGCTCAGCCGCGTCGGCGCGGCGGCCTATCAGGCCGCAGCCGCGGCCGCCGAGGATGGCGCCGAGCGCGCGGGTTCGGCTGGCGAGGGCGAGTCCGGGGCTGGCGAGGGAGCCGGAGCCGGGGATGGCGCCGGCGGCGGCACCGGCACGGGTGACGAGACGGTCGAGGGCGAGTACAAGGAGGTCTGACACTCCACGCTCCGGACCACCCGCGTCGATGGCGGGCGGCGTTCTGTTGGCGAGAACCACGGGCGGAATTCGCGCCCGGGTCTGGGCGGGAGCCGGCTCGGGTGTGTTCGCGAGCGACGGGAGAGGTGTCGTTGGTCCGCGGTGCACGCTCCTCGTTCACGCGCTCGCCCGTGCTCAGGGGGCCGAGTGGCCGTCACGGGACGGCCACCTCGGGGGATTCGGCCCGTTGGTCATGCTGCGAAGAACACGAGGCCGGAGCGCCACCCGGTCCGCGGGTCCCGGGAGCTGCCGCCCGCCGGCCATGCGGACTTCCCGCCCTCGGATGAGCTCGGCCTGATCCGGCACGGCCAGCACAGACGTTGGGATGTGCGTCAGGTTGCGCGACAGGCTCGACGCGCAAACGCGGAGCCGGGTAGGATGAACAAACCGACCAGTCGGTCGGTTGCATCCGTGGAGGCGCAATGAGTCGCCCCGAGCAGGGCAGCCAGACCCAATCCGAACGAAGTCGAACGCGTCGCGAGCAGATCCTCGACGCCGCGTTTCACGCGTTTGCGACCCGCGGCTACCGCGACACGGCCGTAGACGACATTGCCGGCGCCGCAGAGACGTCGAAGGGCGGCATCTACTTTCACTTCCCAACGAAGGAGACGATCTTCCGCGAGCTGATGCGGACGACCGCCGACAAGCTCGTCAGCCGGGTCGAGCGCGCGGTCGCCCTCGAGACGGAGCCGATCGCCCGCGCCGAGGCCGCGCTGCGCACCGTGCTGACCACGTTCGCCGGTCACCGGACGATGGCTCGCCTGTTGTTCCTCGACGCGATCGGGGCCGGCCGTGTGTTCCAGGCCGAGACGAACGCTCTCCACGAGCGGTTCAGTCGCCTCATCCAGGGTTACCTCGACGAGGCGGTCGAGGCGGGGGTTATCCCGCTGATCGATACGAGGCTCACGAGCATCGCGTGGTTCGGGGCGCTGGACGAGGTCGTTGCCCGGTGGCTGCTCGCCGAGAACGCCGGCCGTCTCGAGGACGCGTACCCCCCGCTGCGAGCGGTCCTCCTGCGGAGCGTGGGTGTCCCGGAGTCCCGGATCGGACCCGCCCCGCTGCCGCCCACGGACCGCGAGTTCCCGGAAGCGTCGCGATGACCGCGCTTCGGTCGCCGGCGAGTGTCGGTGCCACGGGCACTCGTGACGACGGCCTCGCGGAGCGGCTGCACCACCTGCTCGACGACGCCGCCAGCGACGCGGCGACTCTCATCGCGGCCACGATCGAGGTGCCCGTGTCGGACCCGATCGCCGTGTATGCCGCGGCCGTCGAGACAGACCTTGAAGCGGCGCTCTGGCTCCGGCCGTCGGAGGGAACCGCGTACGTGGGGATCGGGCGGGCCTGGGCCATCGAGCCCGAAGGTCCAGCCCGCTTCGGCACCGCCGAGGACGCCTGGCGGGCGCTCGTGGCCGGCGCTCGGATCGACGGTCCGCCGACGCGACACGGCGGAGGGCCGGTGCTCATGGGTGGGCTCGGTTTCACCGGGCGCCGGCCTGATCCAACTGACGGCTGGGGGCCGTTCGGGTCTGCGTCGCTCGTGCTCCCCGACCTGCTCCTCGCCGTGACTCCCGGAGGAGCGTGGCTCACTGGATCGCTGTACGCGGACCATGCCGGCCCGTCGACAGCCGGCAGCCTCGAGCGGCGCTGGGATCGCATTGCCGATCGCGCTCGCTCGATCACACCGAACCCGGCGGGGATGGTCGCGCGGCCGGTCGTGGCGCCGCTGGCAATTGTCGCCGAGCAGCCTGCACGCGAGGCGTGGGGGCGGCTCGTCGGGATGTTCGCCGGGGCCGTTGGACGTGGCCGGCTCGACAAGGTTGTGCTCGCCCGACGTGTCGATCTCGAGGCGCCCGTGGAATTCGACGTCCCGAACGCGCTCCGGCGACTCGCGATGAGCGCGCCCGAGAGCACGACGTACGCGTTCCGGCGGGGCCACCGGACGTTTCTCGGTGCGACGCCGGAGCGTCTCGCCCGGACCGAGGGCCATGCGTTCCGCACCGTCGCCGTCGCCGGCTCGATCCGCCGCGGCGCCGACCCGGCCGAGGACGCGGCCCTCGCCGGGGATCTGCTCGCCTCGGAGAAGAACCGCGAGGAGCACGCGATCGTGGTGGACGCGATCCTGCGCCTACTCGCACCGCTCGCGGTACAGCTCGACGTTGCCCCGCTGCCTGCCGTGATGACGCTCCGGCACGTCCAGCACCTCGTGACCGAGGTCGAGGGGACCCTCCGCGAGGCCCACGGGCTGCTTGCGCTCGCTGGGCGCCTCCACCCGACGCCGGCTGTCGGCGGCGAGCCCCGGGCGCTCGCGCTGTCGTTGATCGACGAGCACGAGGGCTTCGATCGCGGGTGGTACGCGGGGCCGGTCGGCTGGCTCGGGGCGGACGGCGACGGGGAGTTGTGGGTCGCACTGCGGTGCGGGATCGTGGACCGGACCCGGGCGACCCTGTTCGCCGGGTGCGGGATCGTCGCCGACTCTGACCCGGACCAGGAGTGGGAGGAGTCCCGGATCAAGCTGCGGGCCGTCGCGGCCGCACTGGGCCGCCCGGAGGACGAGTTGTGAGCCAGGCGGCCACGCTCCTCGCGTTCGTCGGGGAACTCGTAGCGTCGGGAGTGCGCGACGCGATTGTCTGTCCCGGCTCGCGCTCCACGCCGCTCGCCCTCGCCCTGCGCACAGCCCCCGGCATCAGGGTCCGCGTCCTGCTCGACGAGCGGTCCGCGGCGTTCTTTGCGCTGGGTCTGGCCCGCACGGGCCGGCGACCGGTTGCCGTGCTGGCGACTTCCGGGACGGCAGCGGTGGAGCTCGGGCCGGCGGTCGTCGAGGCGTCGCTGTCGCGAGTACCGCTCGTCGTCCTCACAGCGGATCGCCCGGCCGAGCTCCGCGATCGTGGCTCCCCGCAGACGATCGACCAGGACCACCTGTTCGGCCGGGCGGCGAAGTGGTTCTCGGAGCTGCCGCTCTTCGACGGGGCCCCGGAGACGACCGCCCACGTCCGCTCGGTAGCCTGCCGGGCCGTGGCGACCGCCGTTGCCGGTCCGGCCGGTCCGGTCCACCTCAACGTCCCGTTCCGGGAGCCGCTCCTGCCAGACGCCCCGCTCCTGCAGGAATACGACGCGGAGCCGGCGGGTGGCGCGGGATCGGCGGACGCCGGCACCGCGCGGCCGTTCGCGGCCGTCGTGGCGGGCGATCGGTCCCTTGACGCCCTCGCGCTCGAGGCGCTTGCCGATCGCCTCTACAGTGTGGAACGCGGCCTGATCCTGGCCGGCCCCGACGACGACCCGGCGCTGCCCGCCGCGCTGGCCTCGCTCGCCGCGGCGACGGGTTTTCCGATCGTCGCCGATCCGTTGTCCGGGCTTCGCGCCGGGCGTCACGATCGGTCGAGCGTCGTCGTCCGCGGCGACCAGCTCGCCCGGCCCGGATCGTGGAGTGCCGGCCACCGCCCGGCGCTCGTCGTTCGGACGGGCGCAATGCCCACGTCGAAACCGGTGGTGGAACTCCTCGTCGCGAGCGCACCGGACCTCATCGTCATCGACTCGGACGCCGGCTGGCGCGAGGCCGCACTCCTCCCCGCCACGTTCGTGCATGCCCACGCGGCCGCCACGGCCGCCGCCCTGGCCGGGATCATCGCGTCGCGCCGCGTCGCACGCGACGATGGTGCATGGCGCGCCTCCTGGCTGGCCGCAGACCGCGCCGCCGACGCAGCGATGCGCGCCTGGCTCTCCGGGCTGGCCGAGCCGTTCGAAGGGTCGCCTTTCTCAGCCTGCGCCGACCTGCTCCCGGACGGCGCCGTGCTCTGGGCCGGCAATTCGATGCCCGTACGCGACCTCGACGGCTGGTTCGGCTCCGTCGAGCGTTCGATCGAAATCCGCTCGAACCGCGGCGCGAACGGGATCGACGGGGTCGTGTCCACCGCGCTCGGGTCGGCCGCGGCGAGCGCAGGTCCAGTCGCGCTCGTCGTCGGCGACGTGTCGTTCCTGCACGACCTCAACGCCCTGGTGGCGTCCCGGCTCCACGGCCTGTCGGCGACGGTCGTCCTCGTCAACAACGACGGTGGCGGAATCTTCTCGTTCCTGCCCCAGGCCATGGTTGCCACGCCGGGCTTGGGCCTGCCGGAGCACTACGATGAGCTGTTCGGAACGCCCCACGGAATCGACGTGGGACCGATCGTGGCCGCGCTCGGCGGGGAGCATCGGCTCGTGGGTCCTGCCGACCTGCGCGCCGCGATCGCGGACTCGATCGGGCGGCCGGGGCTTCGGGTACTGGAACTGCGGACGAACCGCGCGCGCAACGTGGAGCTCCATCGCGAGGTGGCCGGCATTGTCGCCCGTGTCCTCGCGACGGAGCCCGGGCCGCCATGAGTGGCCTCCTGATCGATGGCCTCCGGTGGGAGGTGCGGGCCCGCGGCACGGGAGACCCACTGCTCCTGCTCCACGGCTTCACCGGTCGCGGGACGGCGTGGGGGACGCATGCGGCGATCTTCGCCCGGTCCTTCCGGACGATCGTCGTCGACCTTCCGGGTCACGGCAGGACCGGGATCCACGCCGACCTCACCCGGAACGGCGTCGAGCGGACCGCCGACGACCTCGCCTCGATCCTCGCGCGCCTCGGCGCCGTCCCGGCGAACGTCCTCGGCTACTCGCTCGGCGCACGCGTCGCGCTCCGACTCGCCGTCGCACACCCGGACGTCATTGCGCGGCTCGTCCTCGAGAGCCCATCCGCCGGCCTCGCCTCGGCAGGCGAGCGGTCGTCGCGGCGGCGTGCCGACGCGGCGCTCGCGAGGGCCCTCGAGCGCGACGGGATCGAAGTGTTCGTGGACGGGTGGGAGCGCCAGCCGATCTTCACGACTCGTTCAGCGCTGTCTCCACGCCGCGCCGCCCGGATCCATCGACTGAGGCTCCGCAACGACGCGGCCGGCCTCGCGGCGAGCCTGCGGGCTGCGGGACAGGGCGCGATGGAGCCGTTGCACGGCCGATTGAGCACCGTCCGGGTCCCGACGCTCGTCATCGCCGGGTCGCTTGATCCGGTCGGTCGCGCCCGCGCAGAGGCCGTCGCCGCCGGCATTCCGGGCGCGCGCCTCGCGATCCTCGACGGCGTCGGGCATACGCCACATGAAGAGCGCCCACTCCGTTTTCGTCGACTCGCCGTTGACTTCCTGCAGGAGGATCCCGCCGCATGATCACGCCGGTGACCTGGGAACCCGTCGTAGCCTACGAGGACATCCACTACGAGCACTCCGGAACCGGGATCGCGAAGGTAACGATCGACCGGCAGGGGGTGCGCAATGCGTTCCGTCCGGAGACGGTCACGGAGCTGATCGATGCGTTCGCACGGATTCGCGACGACGCGTCGATCGGGTGCGTCCTGCTGACCGGCGCGGGCGACGAGGCATTCTGCTCGGGCGGCGACCTGGGCTACAAGGGCCGCGGCGGGTACATCGGTGGGGACGGCCTCGCGCGCCTCAACGTGCTCGACCTGCAGCGCCAGATCCGATCGCTGCCGATCCCGGTCATCGCCCTCGTCAACGGCTTCGCGATCGGCGGCGGCCAGGTCCTGCACGTCGTGTGCGACCTGTCGATCGCCGCCGACACCGCCGTCTTCGGCCAGGTCGGCCCGCAGGTCGGGAGTTTCGACGCCGGGTTCGGCATCGGCCTGCTGGCCCGCCTCGTCGGCGACCGGAAGGCCAAGGAGATCTGGTTCCTGTGCCGCCGCTACGACGCCCGGGAGGCACTCGAGATGGGGCTCGTCAACAGCGTGGTGCCCCTGGCCGAGCTGCAGTCCGAAGGCGTCGCCTGGGCCAATGAGATCCTCGCCATGAGCCCGACAGCCATCCGCTTCCTTAAGTCGGCCTTCCTCGTCGTCACGGACGGATTGGCCGGGCTCCAGGAGTTCGCCGGCAACGTGACCGGCCTGTACTACACCACCGACGAGGCTCACGAGGGGTCACGCGCCTTCCTGGAGAAGCGGAAGCCCGACTTCTCGAGATTCCCGCGCCGACCGTGAACGCGGTCCCCCCGTCCAGGATCCGGATCGGGCTCCTGGCCATCCGTCCGGCGACGCTGCCGGCAGCGGTGAGCGGCGTCGTTGTGGGTCTCGGTGCCGCGCTCGCGGTCGGTGCACCGTTCCGGCTGGATGCCGCAGCGGGGTGCCTGGCGGTGGCCCTGCTCCTCCAGATCGCGGCCAACCTGTCGAACGACCTATCAGACTTCCGGCGGGGCGCCGACTCGGCCGATCGGACGGGGCCCATCCGGGTCGCGGCCGCTGGCTTCATGACGGAGCGTCAGCTAGAGTCGGCCATCGGCCTGACGATCGTGGCAGCCGCGGTCGTTGGCCTCGGCCTCGTGAGCATCGGCGGGCCCGCGCTCATCGTGGTCGGTGCTGCAGCGATCGTCGCCGCACTGGCGTACACGGGCGGTCCCTGGCCGTACGGCTATCGCGGCCTCGGGGAGGTCTTCGTCTTCGCCTTCTTCGGCGTCGTCGCGGTCGCCGGGACGGCCTTTCTCCAGGCCGGTCGGCTCGAACCGCTCTTCGTCGGGGCCGCGATTCCGGTGGGCGCGCTTACGTCCGCGATCCTGGTCGTGAACAACCTGCGAGACATCCCGACGGATGCCGCCGCAGGCAAGCGGACCCTGGCCGTCAGGCTGGGCCGGCGGGCCACGCAACGCGAGTACGCGCTGCTGCTGGCGATGGCCTTCGGGACTCCCGTCGGCATGTTCGTGGCCGAGGGCCGAGTCTCGGTCCTGCTGCCGTTGCTCGCCGCGCCGATTGCGCTTCCGCTGCTGCGCACCGTCCGGACGTTCGGAGATCCCCGCCGCCTCAACCCCGTTCTCCGGGGCACCGCCAGGCTCGTCCTCGTGTACGGCGTCCTCTTCGCGACCGGCCTCGCCATCGCCGCGCCGTCGTGATGCGGGTTCGGGCGCTCCTCGCGGACCGGGTTTCAGTCCCGCTCCGCCGTCCGCTCCCGACGGCAGCGGGAGTCTGGCTCCGGCGCGACGCCTGGTTGCTCCGGGTCGTCGATGACGAGGGCCAGGTCGGGCTCGGAGAGGCGGTCCTGGAGCCTTCCGCCGGCGAGGCTGGCGAGCGGATTCTCGCCCGGCTGGTTCGCGAGGCAGCCGATCGCGCGGCGGACGGAGGGCTGCCGACGGCGGAGGAGCTCGAGATCCACGGTGCGCCGGGCCGAGCGCTCGCCGCGGCGCTCGGGTCCGCCTTGCTGGACCTGTCGCGCCCGGCCACGAACGCGACCAGCGCCTCGTTCCATCGGGGTGTCGGCCTGAACGCCGTCATCGGATTCGGCGGGAGCCACGCCGCCGCCGAGGCGGCGCGGCAGTCCGTCAGCGCCGGCTTCCGGACGCTCAAGATCAAGGTCGGTGCCGAGCGCGAGACGGATGTGCTCGTGGAGCGAATCGGGGCAGTCCGGGCGGCGGTTGGGCCGGATATTCGCCTCCGGATCGACGCCAACGGCGCGTGGGACTCGACGACCGCGGAGGATCGGCTCGCGGCAGTCGCCCGCTTCGACATCGACTTCGCGGAGCAGCCGCTGGCGGCGCACGATGTCGAAGGGCTCGCCGATTTGCGCCGCCGCGTGCGTGTCCCGATCGCGGCCGACGAGGCCGTCGAGTCCATCAGCGCGGCGCGATCACTGCTGCGGGCGGATGCCGTCGACTTCCTCATCGTGAAGCTGGCCCGGGTGGGCGGGCCCGCCGCCGTGGCGGAGATCGCACAGATCGCCGCCGAGCGCGGCGTTCCCGTCGTCATCAGCACCCTCTTCGAGACGGGGGTCGGGATTGCCGTCGCCCTGGCAGCGGCCGCCGCGCTGCCGGGCGTGGCGATGCCGGGCCGAGCCGGGCCGCCCGATCACGGCCTCGCCACGGCAGGCCTGCTGGTCCACGATCTGCTGCTCGCTCCGCTTCTTGTGGCGGATGGTCGGATGCGTGCCCCTGGCGGTCCTGGGACGGGCGGGCTGGGGATCGCCCTGGACGATCGGGCGGTGGAGCAGTTCCGGTCCGAGACGGACGGCACCGGATCCCCGGCCCACGCGGACGGCCTCCCCGGCCGGTCGCCGACGTGACGCGGTACGAATCGCTCGCCGTCGCCGTGCGTCGCGCCGCGCGGGCGGACCCCGCCGGCCTGGCCGTCGCCGATGGACTCGTCCGCTGGACCTGGCGTGAGCTCAACCAGCGAGTGGAGTCCGTTGCCCTGGGCCTGACCGACGCCGGCGTCGAGGCCGGTGATCGCGTCGTCGTGCTGGTCGCGCCGACGGCTCCCGCGGTCGCGGCGCTCCATGCAATCGCCAGGATCGGCGCGATTGCGGCGCCGCTTGACACCCGCCTGACGGCCGTCGAACTCGTCTCGGCGAGGGCCGTCGTCGATCCGCTGGTCGTCGTTCATGACGATCGGCACGCAGTGTCGGCGGCGGTGCTCCCGCTACCTCTTCTGGGGCTGGAGGACCTGATGAGCCGACAACCTGGGCCGGGGCTCCCAGCGGACGGCACCGCGTCGACCCTGCCGGCGGCCATCGTCCTGACCTCGGGGACCACGGGTGGCCCGAAGGCGGCGATCCTCTCCGTGGCCGCTCTTGTCGCCAGTGCGGAGGCGTGGCTCGCGGTCCTGCCACCCGCGACGGGCTGGCTCCTGGCGCTTGGCCTCGGGCACGTAGCTGGGCTGGGCGTCATGTGGCGCGCTGCCCTGTCCGGCGTGCCGCTCGTCCTGGCGCAGGGCGCGGACGCGGACCTGACCCTCGCCGCTCTCCGGGCGGATCCAGGCCCGAGCCATGTCTCGCTCGTCCCGACCCAGCTCACCCGCCTGCTCGACCTCGTCGCCGACGGGCCGCCGCCGGCGACGCTCCGGGCCGTTCTGCTGGGCGGCGGCGTCGTCCCCGCAACCCTGGTTCGTCGGGCCATCCTTGCCGGCTGGCCGGTCGTTCCGACGTATGGGCTGACCGAAGCCGGTTCGGGTGTCACGGCGCTGCCAACGTCGGAAGCCGGCGCCCACGCGGCGAGCGCCGGTCGCCCGCTGCCGGGCGTTGAGCTGCGGATCGGGGAGCCCGACCACGATGGCGTTGGCGAGATCGAGGTGCGCAGCGCATCGCTGTTCTCCGGCTATCTCGCGGATGCCAAGGCGACCGCTGCGGTCCTCGGCGGCGACGGCTGGCTGCGCACCGGAGATCTCGGGCACCTCGACCGGGACGGACGTCTCACGGTCCATGACCGGCGGACTGATCGGATCGTGCGGGGCGGCGAGAACGTCTCGCCTCTCGAGGTCGAGAACGTCCTGTTGGAGAACGCGGCCGTGGCCGACGCCGCCGTCGTCGCCCGGCGCCACGAGATCTGGGGCCAGGTTCCGGTCGCGGTGATCGTGCTCCGCGCCGGGGCCGTCGATCCGGGGGATGGCGCGCTCGCTGCCCATTGCCGGCGCAGGCTGGCGGGGTTCAAGGTCCCCGTCGCGTTCGTCCGGCTGGAGGCCATGCCTCGGACGTCGACCGGAAAGCTCCAGCGGGCCGCCGTACGCGCCGGACTCGACGCCGGCGACGCCGATGCGGCGCTCCCGGGCGGCGCCGTGATGCGGACCCTCCGCAGGCCCGGCGGCGCTCGACTGTCCTATCGGAGGAGCGGAACCGGCCCGGTCCCGCTCCTCCTGCTCCATGCCACGCTGTCGACGAGCGCCCAGCTTCGCGGCCTGGCCGGCGCCCTCGCGGACTTTCACGAATTCACCATCCTCGCCGTCGACCGGGAGGGTTCTGGGGAGAGCCGGCTGGCCGAGCCGGAGCCGCTCCCGGTCCAGGTCCACGTCGACGACCTGATCGCGGTCCTCGACGCGGAAGGGTGTCGCGCGGCGGCGCTGGTAGGCCTAAGCTTTGGTGGCGTTGTGGCCCTCGAGTTCGCCGCCCGCATGCCGTCACGAACTCTCGCCGTTGTCGCGTGGGAACCGCCGTACGGACCGCTCGCCGACGCGGTGACCCGGCGCGCGTTCGCCGACGTCGCGACCTCCACGGATCGAGCCTACCGAGAGGGCGGCTCCGCGCTCGCGGCTGAGACCTTCATGCGCGGGGTCGCTGGTCCCGACTCCTGGGAGCGCCTCGGCGATCGAGCTCGCTCGTTCCTCGCGGCGGAGGGAGGCGGGGCCCGCGTGGACGCCGCCCTGACCGGCCTGGATCCAGACGGGTTGGCCCGGATCGACGCACCGGTGATCCTCCTTACCGGGGACGCGAGCGAGTCGTTCTACGGTCCAGTCGCCGACGTGCTCGCATCTCGCATCCGTGATGGTCGTCGGGTCCGCCTCCCCGGCCTGGCGCACGCTGGGCCGGTCACCGATCAAGGACGGTTCGCCCGAGCCGTCGTCCACGCGCTGCAATCGGCCGGGACCATCCCGCCGAAGCGACCCGTGGCCGTCGAGCCGGGGTAGCATTCGCAACCCATGTCGGATGCCGCCACGCTCCTCCCCCTCATCCGCGCCCGCGGGCTGACCAAGCGGTTCGGCACGTTCACTGCGGTCGATGCCGTCGACTTCGACGTCGCGCCGGGTGAGGCGTTCGGCTTCCTGGGCCCGAACGGGGCCGGCAAGACCTCCACGATGCGGATGATCGGGTGCACCTCGCCGGCGACCGGCGGCACGCTCAGCGTCCTGGGCATGGACCCGGCCACCCAGGGTCCGGAGATCCGCGGCCGGCTCGGTGTCGTGCCGCAGCAGGACACGCTCGACGAGGAGTTGACGGTCCGCGAGAACCTCGTCATCTACGGGCGCTACTTCGGGCTGAGCCGCGCAGAGTGCGGGCGCCGTGCCGACGAGCTCCTGGAGTTCGCGCAGCTCAGCGAGCGTCGGGACAGCCGCGTGGAACCGCTCAGCGGTGGCATGAAACGGCGCCTGACCATTGCCCGGTCGCTCATCAACGAGCCGGACATGATGCTGCTCGACGAGCCGACGACGGGTCTCGATCCGCAGGCGCGGCACCTGCTGTGGGATCGCCTGTATCGCCTCAAGCAGCGCGGCGTCACCCTCGTCCTGACGACCCACTACATGGACGAAGCCGAGCAGCTGTGCGATCGGCTGGTGGTCATGGACAAGGCGAAGATCGTGGCCGAGGGGTCGCCGAGGAAGCCTCATCGAGCAGTACAGCACCAGGGAAGTCACCGAGCTCCGCTTTCCGGTGGGCGTCCAGGAGACGCTCGACGGCCAGCTGGAGGGTCTCGCGGAACGGATCGAGCATCTGCCCGATCGGCTCCTCCTGTACACGAACGACGGCGAAGCCGTGGCCGTCGCCGTTCACGATCGAGGTCTCCGGCCCGAGACGGTCCTCGTGCGCCGATCCACGCTCGAGGACGTCTTCCTCAGGCTGACCGGCCGCTCCCTCGTCGACTGACCGGGGGGCTGATGACCGCCGACATCCTCGAACCGACCCCGCGCCCGACTCTTCCGGTGCCGCCCGGCCCGGTCGTCAGGGTTCGGCCGCCCGCGCCGTCTCGCCTGTCCGCCTCCGCCCGAGTCTTTGAGCATCGGGCCTACCAGTACCGGCGCATCTTCCGTGGATCGCTGTTCACCTCGTTCGTGAGCCCGGCGCTCTTCCTGATGGCCATGGGCCTTGGGCTCGGCGGCCTCGTGAACGCCCAGAGCCCCGACGCGTTCGGGGGCGTGACGTATCTCCAGTTCCTCGCGCCCGGCCTCCTGGCCGGTTCCGCGATGCAGGCCGGGATGTTCGAGGCGACGTTCCCGGTCATGGTCGGCCTCGTCTGGCGGCGGATCTTCCACGCGATGTACGCGACGCCGATCGGGCCCGAGGCCGTTGCGTTCGGGACCCTGGCCTGGATCGCGTTCCGGCTCACCCTGATCGCCACCGTGTTCACGCTGGTCAGCGCGATGTTCGGGGCGGTAACGTCGCCGCTGGCCATCCTGGGGATACCTGCAGCGGTCCTGACCGGCCTGGCATTCTCCGGCTTGATCGGCGCCTACATGGCCACGCAGCGAACGCCCGACAAGTTCGCCGCGATCTTCCGCTGGATCATCACGCCGCTGTTCCTGTTCAGCGGGACGTTCTTCCCCGTCAGCAGCCTGCCGTCCACGATCCAGCCGATCGCGTGGCTGTCCCCGCTGTGGCACGGCGTGGAGCTGACGCGCGGCGCGGCCCTCGGGACGCTGCTCAATGATCCGCTCATGGCGCTCGCGCACGTGACGATCCTGCTCACGCTCGCGGGGGTCGGGGCCGCGCTCTTCGTGCGCAACGTCCGTCGGAAGCTCGCCCCATGAGCGCGCTCGTCCGGTCCGCGGCGGAACCCCGATCGTCCGTGCCCCGGGCGTGGCATCTGATCGAGCGAAACCTGTTCGTCTACCGCCGAACCTGGACGATCATCGTGTCCGGCTTCTTCGAGCCGCTGTTCTATCTCGTTGGTATCGGCTATGGACTCGGCCGGCTCGTGGGCGATGTCACCGGCCCGGGCGGACAGCCCATCCCGTACGCGATGTTCGTGGCGCCGGCGCTCCTGGCCACGGGTGCGATGAATGGTGCCGTCAACGAAGCGACCTACAACTTCTTCTTCAAGCTCAACTACAACCGGACGTTCCAGTCCGTCCTGGCCACGCCCCTCGCCGTGTGGGACATCGCGCTCGGCGAGTTGGGCTGGGCACTCGTCCGGGGAGGCCTCTACGCGCTCGGGTTCATGGCCGTGATGAGCGTGATGGGTCTCGTCACGTCGCCCATCGCCGTCCTGGCCTTCCCGGCTGCGCTGCTCCTTGGATTCGCCATTGCCAGCGTGGGGATGGCCGCGACCTCGTTCATGCGATCGCCCCAGGACTTCGACGCGATCAACATCGTCATCCTCCCGATGTTCCTGTTCTCGGCCACGTTCTATCCCATCGAGACCTACCCCGAGACGATCCGGGGGATCGTGGCGCTCACGCCGCTGTACCAGGGGGTCGCGCTGATCCGTGGGCTGACGGTGGGCGTCATCGGACCAGAGATGCTGTTCCACGTGGCCTACCTCTTGGTCATGGGTGGGATCGGGCTGTGGATCACGTCCCGACGGCTGGATCGCGTGTTGTTGAAGTGACGCAGTCGGCGGGAACGAGGCGCTCCGGCGGAACCCCGAGCACGGCCGACCGTGCCTCCGACCTCGATGCCCTGCGGGATGAGATCGTCGGCTGCCGCCGATGTCCGCGCCTCGTGGCCTGGCGTGAGCGGGTCGCCCGCGAGAAGGTACTGCGGTTCCGAGACGAGCCCTACTGGGGCAGGCCAGCGCCGGGCTTCGGGGACGCTGAGGCGAAGATGCTCATCGTGGGACTCGCCCCGGCCGCCCACGGCGCCAACCGAACCGGGCGCGTCTTCACCGGCGACGCCTCGGGCGACTTCCTGTGGGCAGCGCTTCACGAGATCGGTCTCGCGGACCGCCCATCCAGCCGACGAGCGGACGACGGACTCACCCTCGCCGGAGTGCGGATCGCGGCCGCCGTCCGGTGTGCTCCACCGGCCAACAAGCCGACGATCGAGGAGCGGGACAACTGCGCCCCATTCCTTGCCCGGGAGCTGGCGATCCTCGACCGTGTCGAGGTGATCGTCGCGCTCGGCCAGTTCGGCTGGAACGCGGTCCTCCGCGTCCTGGCCCGCGCGGGGGCGCCCGTTCCCCGGCCACGGCCCCGGTTCGGGCACGGCGCCCAGCTGGTGATCGGGCAACGGACCCTCATCGGCTCGTTCCATCCGAGCCAGCAGAACACCTTCACCGGCCGCCTGACGACGACGATGTTCGCGGAGGTCCTCGCGCGGGCGCGGGATCTCGCCGCGGCCTGACCGACCCGATCTTCGGCTCGGCACCGCCCTCCCGTATCCTTCCGCGTGCATGGCTACGACCACCGACTACTACGCGGCGCTGGGCGTCGATCGCGGCGCCACCGACGCAGAGATCAAGAAGGCGTTCCGGAAGCTCGCCCAGCAGTGGCACCCGGACGTCAACAGCGATCCCGCCGCCCAGGAGCGGTTCAAGACGATCAACCAGGCCTACCAGGTCCTGTCTGACCCGGAGCGCCGGCAACGGTACGACCTGTTCGGCAGTGCCGGGGTCGAGGGCGATCCGAACATGGCCGGGTTCGGCGGATTCGCCGACATCTTCGATGCCTTCTTTGGCGGCGCAGCGGGGGCCGCGGGGGGACGACGAGGTCGACCGACAGGAGGCTCGGATCTTCGCTACGACCTCCGGATCACCTTCACCGAGGCCGTCCTCGGCACGGACAAGGACATCGAGTTCCCCGTCCTGGGGCGGTGCGAGACGTGTTCCGGATCGGGAGCAAAGGCCGGCACCCAGGCCGTGGCCTGCAGCCAGT
The DNA here is from genome assembly GCA_963697415.1 of uncultured Chloroflexia bacterium. Classification (GTDB taxonomy): domain Bacteria; phylum Chloroflexota; class Limnocylindria; order Limnocylindrales; family CSP1-4; genus UBA5189. The sequence continues at coordinate 428,513 of CAVONW010000003.1, read as the reverse complement.
GCAAGGGTCGCGGTGAGGTCAGGTCGATCCGCCAGACGATGCTCGGCCAGATGGTCAACGTGACGGCCTGCCCGCGCTGCCACGGGGACGGGAAGATCGTCGAGACCCCGTGCGAGACGTGCCGCGGCGACGGCAGGGTGGAGCGGAAGCGATCACTGCGCGTCTCGGTCCCGGCCGGGATCGACGAGGGCCACCAGATCCGCCTGTCCAATGAAGGTGAGGTCGGGCCGCGCGGCGGACCGGCCGGCAGCCTGTACGTGGCCATCCATGTCGCCCCGCATCCCGAGCTCAAGCGCGATGGGACCGAGCTCTACTTCGAGGCGTCGGTTGGCATCGCCCAGGCGGCGCTGGGTACGCGAATCCTGGTGCCTACGGTCGAGGGTGAGGAGGACGTCGAGGTCAAGCCCGGGACGCAACCCGGAACGGAGATCCGGCTTCGGGGCCGTGGCGTGCCCCACCTCCGTCGGTCGGGCGCACGGGGCGATCTGCACGTGATCCTCGATGTCGCCATCCCGACCCGGTTGTCGAAGGCCGAGCGCGAGGCCCTCAAGGCCTACGCCGACGCGGCCGGCGAAGTCGTCGCGGAGAGCAGCGGGATCCTCGACCGGGTCCGCGACGCCCTCGGCTGATGGCGGTCCGGGCGGGGGACACCGCGTCAGCGGGTCGAGGAGCATGGCTGGAGCTGGCCGTCGAGGCCGATATCGAGGCCGTCGAAGCGGTCAGCGAGATCCTGGGCCGGTTCGCCCCCGGCGGGTCCAGCGTGGAGCCCGGCTTCGACCTGATCGATGAGGGCCTCGGAGCCCGGGTGGATCCGAGCCGGCCCGTGATTGTCCGGGCCTATGTGCCGGCCCGCGACGCCGCGTCCGCGGAGGGTGCCGCTCGCGAGGCCGCGGCCGCGCTATCCCACCTGCAGGCATTCGGACTTCGCCCGATCGGCGAGCTTCGGACCCGTCTCGTCGACGAGGCCGACTGGGCCGACGCGTGGAAGTCGCACTTCCCGGTGCTCCACGTGGGCCGCCGCATCGTGATCCGGCCGACCTGGCGGCGCCATCGCGCGGCCCCGGACGACATCGTGCTGGCGCTCGATCCGGGTATGGCGTTCGGCACGGGGCTGCACCCAACGACTCGCCTGTGCCTGGCGGCCCTCGAGGATGCCGCCGAGCAGGGGAGCCTTGAGGGCGCCCGCGTCCTCGATGTCGGCTGCGGCTCGGGCATTCTGGCGATCGCTGCCGCGCGCCTGGGCGCGGCCAGGGTCCTCGGGCTGGACACCGATCCCATCGCGGTTGAGGCGACCGTGGCCAACGCGCGTCGGAATCGACTGGTGCGGCGGATTCGCGCCCGGCTGGGCTCGCTGCCGAGTGGCGAGCCGGCGCACGACGTCATCCTCGCCAACCTCATCGCATCGATCCTCATCACGCTGGCAGTCCCGCTCGCAGCGGAGTTGCGGCCTGGCGGCCTGCTGCTGGCGTCGGGCATCTTCGGTGACCGGGAGGCCGAGGTCGCTGCCGCGTTCCGAGGCGCCGGCCTCACGGCTCAGGCGCGGATGGCCGAAGGCGACTGGGTCGCCCTGGCCGCTCGGCGGCCCATCTGAACAGGCGCCCGTACAATCGCGCTGATGCCCGCCTCCCTGCTCCCCTTCCTGCTCGTCACCCACATCTCGCTCGCGGTTGCGCTGTTCCTGCCGTCCCTGCTGCTCCCGTTCGCCCTCCGTGCCCAGCGAGCGACGGTGGAATCGACGAGTGCCGTGGTTCGCGCGCTCCTGGGCCTCCAATCCCGGGGGACCGTCGTGATCGGTGCCGGCCTGGCGGTGACGGGTTTCGCGCTCGTATCCGCGCTGGGGATGTCGCTCCTGACCCAGCCGTGGCTGCTGGTTGCGCTGGGCATCTACACCCTGAACCTGGTCCTCGCGTTCTTCATCCAGCGCCCGAATCTTCGCCCGCTGCTTGGGATCCGCGCCGGCGCCGATGACCGGGTCTGGGCGACGCGGGCACGACGACAGCGCTACGTGTCCTACGTGATGGCGGCCATGATCGGGGCGATCGGCTTCCTGATGAGCACGAAACCGGAGCTCTGGTGAGCCGATGAGTGACGCGCGCGTCGTCGACTGCCTCTTCTGCCGGATCGTCGCCGGCGAGATCCCGTCCACCAAGGTCCACGAGGACGATGCCGTCCTCGCGATCCGCGACATCGCGCCGCGTGCCCCGACCCACATCCTGCTCCTGGCCAAGGCCCACATCGCGTCGGCCGTGGATCTCACCCCGGCGGATGGTGAACTCCTGGGCCGGATCTTCGGCGCGGCGGCACAGCTCGCTCGTGAAGAGGGGATCGCGGAGCGTGGCTACCGGGTCGTGACGAACGTCGGCGCGTGGGGCGGCCAGTCAGTGGACCACCTGCACTTCCACCTCATGGGTGGCCGCGCTTTCGAATGGCCCCCGGGATGAGCGACCCCTGGCCACCGAGGGCACCCGAGACGCCGGCCGCCGAGACGCCGGCCGCCGAGACGCCGGCCGACGAGACGCCGCTCCCGGCCTCGCCGGTCACGGAAACGGCACCGCCCGTCGCGGCTGACCCCGCCCGGCCTTCCCCGAACCGCCGGGCCCTCCTGTTCACGATCGGGGTCGTCGCCGTCATGCTCGTCCTGGCCTTTGTCCTCGCGACCCTCGCCGCGGGCCCCGTGGTCGCGCCCGGTGGTCCGACATTTCCACCGCCTGGCGCCACCGCCGCGCCGGCCGGTGCCGCGGCAGCCGCGACCCGGAGCAGCGTGGTCAGTGCACTTGCGGCAGTCGGGCTGCAGGTTGAAGACGTTCAGTCTCCATATCGGCCGGCCGAAGCTGCGCGGCTCGCTGGAGCGCCGCGCGTCGTTCTGCGTGCGGTGATCCCGAGCGACCCGGACCACGGCCGCGTCGTGATCTACGAGTTCCTCAGCACCGCGGAGGCGACGGCCGCGGCCCAGGAGCAGGCGGCCTACGCCGGCAGTGGTGTCGGCCTGGTCCAGTTCCCGCTGAACACGCAATTCGTGATCCGGGTGGTTGGCTCGACCGTCGTCTTCCATGCCTGGTCGGCCGCCAACTCACCCGATGTAACGCAGGCCGCCGCTGTTGCGACCGCCCTCGGGACGCTCGGTTTCGGGGTATCGATTCCGAACTAGGGACGGCGGACAAGGGCCGGAGACGTCGGCCCGTTCAGGATCCCTCGGGACCCTCGGCACCCTCGGCACCCTCGGCAACAGGCAGGGGCGTCTCGACGGTGGCCCACGCCCGCACCCGATCGCGCTTCACCTTGAGGGTATGAGTCCGCGGGAAATCCTCGTCCGGCCACAGTCGCCAGCCGGCGATTCGCTGGTTCGGGCCGAGTGCCGAATTCGCGGCCCTGACCGCTGCCTCGATCCTCGTCCGGGTCGCACTCGCGTCATCGCCCGGCCGGCCGGCCCGGCCGCCCGGGACGTCGCCGCCCTGCGGCAGTCCATGGGTGCCGGGTGCGAGAAGGATCGCCTCGATCCTGCCGGGCCTGGTCTCGAGGACCACGGAATCACGGATGCCCGCCACGCGAAGGGCGTTCTCGATGTCCTCCGGGTACACGTTGAACCCGTTGGGCAGCACGATGATGTCCTTCTTCCGTCCGGACAGGATGAGCCGGCCGCCCTCGTCGAGGTGGCCGATGTCGCCGCTGCGATACCAGCCGTCGGGCGTGTAGGCCTCGGCGGTCTTCTCGGGCCGGTTCCAGTAGCCGTGAAATAGCGTGGGGCCTTTGAACTGGACCTCGCCGTCCTCCGCGATCCGGAGGCTGACTCCCTCGGGCGCCCGCCCGACGGTCCCGAACTTGTGGTCGTCCAGCGTGGTGCACGCGCCAGTGCCGGTCTCCGTCGCGCCGTAGCCCTGGAGGACGATCACCCCGAGATCCTCCCAGGCCTGCTGGAGGGCGGGTGGAAGGAACGCTCCCGTGGAAAGGACGAGGCTGACGTGGCCGCCCAACTGCGTGTGGATGCTGGCAAAGAGGCGCCGCCGGACCCACGGTGGAAGACGCCGACCGATCGCCCGGAGCCGATTGAAGGAGGTCGTCCGGCCGCGCTTCTCGACTTCCCGTTCGATCGCGCTCCAGAACAGATCCAGGACCTGCGGCACCACGATGAGCGAGGTGACCCGATGCTCGCGGAGCGCATCGAAGATCACTCGCGGGTTGCGGCTCCGGACATACAGGATGTCCGCACCAACGGATAGTGCATAGAACAGACCGACTGCCTGCTCGAGAAGGTGCGAGAGCGGCAGGATGGAGATCATCCGATGGTCCATCGGCGGGACGATCCGGTGGAACGTCTCGATGGACGCGACGACGTTGTCGTGGCCGAGCATCACGCCCTTTGGCGTGCCGGTGGTGCCCGAGGTGAAGATGAGTTCCCACATGTCTCCCGGCGCCGGCCGCTCCCACGCGGCAAGCTGGGCTTCCCAGTCTGCCGGGAACGAAGCATCCGGATCTGCGCAGAGGGCTTCCACGGTTGTTGCGGGGAAGTCCTCCAGGTGCGCATCGCGCGGGTCGGGCGCGTCTCGCCCAGTCCCGAGGGCGAGCTGACAGGCCCCGGACGCGCTGACAATCCCCTCGATCGCGTTCGTCGACATGCGGAGGTCGAGCGGGACGAGCACAAGCCTGGCGCGCATCGCCCCGAAGTACGTGGCGGCAAGTTCCGGCATTGATGGCGACCAGGTCAGGAGTCGATCACCCGGCTCCAGCCCAAGGGCGCGCAAGCGCCAGGCCGCGAACAGGCTTCGTCGCTCCAGCTCCCGGTAGGTCCACGACTGCCGGCTGCCGTCATCACGCCAGATCCCGAGCGCGGGGCGGTCCCCGAACCGCGCGACGGCCTCGTCCAGCAGGTCCAGCAGCGTGTCCATCAGGGCGATCCTCCGTTGCGAATCGTACGACGCGCATCGCTCCCTCCTGCAACGAGATTCGATGCCGCTACGCAACCGGCTGATAAGCCGCCGAGTTCATCATCACGATGTGAACGCTCTCCGGGTCGGCCGCTCGCTCCGCGTGCTTCGGATTCGACGCGGATGGCGCCAGGTTGATGTCGCGAGAACGGCCGGGATCTCTCGATCGCAGTACGGCCGGATCGAGCGTGGCGCCTTGCGCGGGATCACGCTTGGCGGCATCGAGGACGCTTGTGAGGCCCTCGGCGCCGACCTCGACGTCCGCGTTCGATGGCACGGCGAAGGTCTGGACCGCCTGCTCGATGCAGCCCACGCCGATCTCGTCAACCTCGTAGTTCGGCTGCTCGCGCAGTTGGGCTGGGAGTCGGCGGTCGAAGTGTCGTTCAACCACTTCGGGGATCGCGGGGCCGTCGATGTCCTGGGCTGGCACCATTTGACGCGCGCTCTGCTCGTGATCGAGGTCAAGTCCGTGATCCCGGATGCCCAGGCGACCATCTCGTCGCACGACCGCAAGGCGCGTTTGGCGGATGTCATCGGGAGGTCGCGCGGTTGGGAGCCTCGGATTGTCGGGAGGCTTCTCGTGGTGGGCGATACGTCGACCTCACGCCGTCGAGTCCTGGAGCTCGCTGGTGTCTTTGGTTCGGCCTCCCCGGATCGGGCGATCGCGGTTCGACGCTGGCTGAAGAACCCGGTCGGGCGGCTCTCCGGCCTGCAGTTTCTCCAGAATGCTCGCCAGGATGGCACTCGACGAGGATCCGCGACCCGAGAGCGAGTCCAACGCGTTCGGAAGCCTCCAGATCCTGGCCAATGACCATCGCGTGAGCATTCGGGACGAAAGCGGCAACAACGCGGTACGAATCCTGGCAAACGCGACGGGCACGGTCGGTTGGACGCTTTCGAGTGCCCAAGGCACGAGCATTCGGGAAATTCGGGCCACGCGTGCGCCACACGCGGCGGCCCCGGCGACGTTGGCCCCGGCGACGTTTGACCCACCGCACCGCCTGTGCGACACTCCGGCGGCTCTTGGGGGCGGTACGTCACGACGACCTCGCCGATCAGGGCTCGCGCCGGTGCCGTTGGGTTACGAGGCCGGGATCGCGACACCAGATGAACAGCCCGAGGAGGTGAATCCGGAGTTGGCAGAAGTCCGAGTTGGCGAAAACGAGACGTTCGAGAGCGCCCTGCGACGCTTCAACAAGAAGATCCAGCAGTCGGGAATCCTCGCCGAGGCCCGCCGCCGCGAGCACTACGAGAAGCCCAGCGTGAAGCGCAAGCGCAAGGAAGCGAAGCGCAAGAAGAACGCCCGAACGCCGCAGGGCTGATCGGCCGGACGGCCGGGACCGTCCGAGCGTCCGCCACCGTTGATGCGCCGAGGCGCATCATCAACCGGAGGCAGACCAAGCCGACGACCCCCAGCCACCCGCCGCCGACGCCCCTGGGTGTTCCCGCCCGAGGTGCCATTTCCGGTGACACTCCAAGACCGGCTCCGCGCCGAGGTGACCGCTGCGATGCGGTCCGGTGATGAGTTGCGCCGCGATACCCTCCGCATGGCCGTAAGCGCGATCTACAACGCGGAGAAGCGCGACGGACGACCGTATGCGGATGACGAGGTCGCCGTGATCCTCACGAAGGAGGTCAAGACCCGCCGCGAGAGCGTCGAGGCCTTCGAGAACGGCGGCCGCCCCGAACTCGCCGCCAAGGAGGCGGCCGAGATCGCGATCCTGTCCGAATTCCTGCCGCAGCCCCTGTCCGAGGCCGAGTTGACCGTCCTCGTGAGGCAGGCACTCTCGGAAACGGGCGCGTCCTCCCCGCGCGACATGGGCAAGGTGATGGGCTGGCTCTCGCCGCGGACGCGCGGTCGCGCCGACGGGCGCATCCTCAGCGGACTCGTGGCCGCGGCACTCGCGACGGCCGGGAACGCCACCCTACCGAACGACTCTGACACCTCCGGGAGCGGTCAGGGCTGACATGCTCGCGCATCGCGGATCCGAGGCAGTCCGCCTGACGCGGCGCGAGGCCGGCCGTCTCGTCGTCGCCGCCGTTGCCCTGATCGTGGCGATGACCGCGATCCTCGGCGCGGACCTCGCGCCACAGCAGGTTGACCTTCAGGTCGGCGATCTCGTCCCGGCCGACATCGTCGCGTCCAGGGCCCTGACCTTCGAGAGCGAGGTTCTGACCGAGAAGGCCCGCCAGGCCGCGGCGGACGAAGTTCCTCCGCAGTACGACTTCACGACCGAACGGGCCATCACCATCGCCGCCGGCCAGGCCGAGAAGTTCAACATCGCCGTTCGACTCCTCGACACCGCGTTCGACCCCGCCACGAGTGAGTTCCAGCGCGGACTCATCGTGGACCGCGTTGCGGATGACCTCTCGGTCACCGCAGCCGCCAATCTCCGCTCTCTCGAGGCCTCCCGCTGGGAACCCATCCGGACCGAGGCTGCCCGCGTTCTCGACAGCACGGAACGATCCGAGCTTCGTGACACGGAGGTCGCCCTCGCGCGGTCCCGCCTGTCCCAACAGATGGCTGGCGGCCTGTCAGAAGCAGAACGGATGCTCGCAGCCGAGCTGATCGCTTCGCTGGTCGTTCCGAACAGCTCGTTCAGCGAGGACCTGACGCAGCAGGAGCGTGACCGGCGTGCGGCGGCTGTGGAGCCCGTCACGGAAACGTTCCTCCGGGGCGAGATCATCGTTCGAGGCGGGACGAAGCTGACCGAGTCCGACGCCGCCCGCCTGGCGGCGTTTGGGCTGGACAAGACCGAGCCCGACGTGGCGAGCCTGGCCGGCTGGTTCCTTCTCAGCGCCCTGCTCGTGACGATGCTCCTCGGCTGGATCTGGCGGTTCCGGCGCAGTTTCTGGCATCGCAGCAACGTCCTCATCCTGATCAGCCTCCTGTTGCTGCTGGCGACGATCGCCATCAAGCTGACGGCTGGTCGCGCAGCGCTCCCGTTCCTGCTGCCGCTCGCGGCGATCCCGATTCTCGTGGCGGTCCTGCTCGACGCGGAGGTCGCGTTCGTCCTGACCGCCCTCGTCGCGGTCGTGGCCGGGGCCGTGAACGGACCTTCCCTCGAGCTCGCGACGTTCGTCTTCCTCGGCGGACTGGCGGGCGTGCTCGGCGTCCGGCGCGGGGATCGGCTCCACATGTTCCTGCAGGCTGGGGCGGTGGTATTCGTCGTCCAGGCGCTCGTCGTGACGGCGTTCTCCCTCCTCGGCCAACGCGATCTCACGGGGATCCTGCAGCTATGGGGTGCCTCCGCGCTCAGCGCGGGTGGTGCCGCGGTGGCTGCCGTGGGCACGTTCGCCGTGCTCGGCAACGTGTTCGGCATCCTGACGGTGTTCCAGCTGCTCGAGCTGGCGAACCCGTCGCAACCACTGCTCCGCCGCCTGCTCGTCGAGACGCCCGGGACGTATCACCACTCGCTCATGGTCGGGAACCTCGCGGAGCGTGCAGCCGAGGCGATCGGGGCGGACTCACTCCTGGCGCGAGTCGCCGCCTACTACCACGACGTCGGCAAGCTGGCGAACCCGCAGGGGTTCATCGAGAACCAGGCCGGCGGCGAGAACCTCCACGACGAACTGGCCCCCGAGGATTCGGCCCAGATGCTCAAGCAGCACGTCGCCGCCGGAATTGACATCGCATACGGGGCCCGCCTCCCCAAGGCCCTCATCGCGTTCATCCCGCAGCACCACGGCACGGTCAGCATCAGCTACTTCTATGCGAAGGCTCGCGAAGCAGCGGCCGCGCCGTATGGCGGCCTGGAGACCGAAACCGGGCGGCGGGCCGCAGACACCGTCGACCAGCGGCGGTTCCGGCACTCAGGTCCCAAGCCGCAGTCCCGAGAAGCCGCACTGATCATGCTGGCGGATGGGGTCGAGGCCTCCGTCCGATCGCTGACGTCGCGAGACGAGACCGCCATCCGCGGGATGGTCGCCCGGATCATGGCGGAGCGAATGTCCGACGGCCAGTTCGACGAGTGCGACCTCACCTTCCGCGACCTCGATGTCATCGAGGAGGCGTTCGTCCAGCAACTCCTCGGGATGTACCACCAGCGCGTTCCGTACCCACAGAGCAAGGTCGTCGAGCTGGAGGCCCGGCGGGCGGCGGCGAGTGCCGGGGGCAGCGGCGCCGGGGGCGCCGGATCCAGGACCGCCGGCGGTCCGCCTACGTCCGGCACGTCCGAGTCCGGACGTCCCGACCGGCCAGCCGGCGGCAGTTGACCCGCGCCCACGCCATCGACGGCTGGCGGGTCGACGTGACCGTCCGGCCCGGTGTCCCGCGGGTCCTGTCGGGCGTCGCATCGGCACGCGTCATCGCGGCGGCCCTGGCCGCCGGCGGCGCTCCGAAGCCGGCCTCGCTGTCGGTGGTGCTGACCGATGACGCGGAGCTCGCCGAGTTGAACCAGACGCACCTCGGCCACGACGGACCCACAGATGTCCTGTCGTTCCCGCTCCTCCCGCCCGACGCGTTCCCGCCCCACGCGGGTCGCCCGGCGGGCGGCCCGCGCGCCATCGGCAGGGCCGACCCCGGGGCGCCGTTCATCCTCCCGCCGCGCGCCCGGCCGCACCTCGGCGACATCGCGATCTCCGTGGAGCGGGCCATTGCCCAGGCCTCGGATGGGCGTGGTGGCCAGACGGGCACCGTCCGCTGGTCGGCCGCCTCGGAGATGCGTCTGCTGCTCACCCACGGGGCCCTGCACGTCTGTGGCTGGGATCACGCGGACGCCAGTGAGGAGGCCGCGATGCGCGCACTCGAGCGCGGACTCCTGGGCGACGTGCCGGCCTGACCGCCGAGGTGCCGGCCTGACCGGCGACGCTCCGGCCGACCGTCGACGCTCCGGCCGACCGTCGACGCTCCGGCCGACCGTCGACGGTCGGGCAGCCCGCTCCGAGTACCATCCATCCAGTCGTGTCCTCGAAGATCGTGATCGGGCTGGGGAATCCCGGCCAGCAGTACGCGCAGACCCGTCACAACATCGGCTGGATGGTCCTTGACCGCCTGGCGGACCGTGCCGGGTGGGCCGGCCGTGCCCGGAACAAGGACGCTGCCGCGACCACGGGCGGCCGGTACAAGGGCCTCGACCTGCTGCTCGCGAAACCGATGACGTTCATGAACGACTCCGGGGTCGCGGTACGCAAGATCCTCGCCCGTGAGCGCTCGCCGCTGCCCGAGATGCTCGTGGTGGTAGACGACTTCTCGCTGCCGTTCGGCAAGCTTCGATTCCGCGAGGGCGGCGGACCGGGCGGTCACAACGGACTGCGCTCGATCATCGATGAGCTCGGGACGGAGGGATTCAGTCGGCTTCGGGTGGGGATCGGTGAACCCGGACGCGCGTTCGTTGACCACGTCCTGTCTGCATTCGTGCCCGAGGAGAAGCTCCGGCTGGACGAGTTGCTTGATGCAGCGGCAGATGCCGTTGAAGCCTGGGCCAGGGACGGAGCCAGCAAGGCAGCCAACCGGTACAACTCGTTCGAGCTGCGCCCTGCGGACGCCGATCGCCTGGCGCCTCCGGGCGAGGTCGACGGGCCGCCCGACGCGGATGGCATCCGGCGCACGAAGACCGGCTGGCGAAAGGTCCGCTCAGAGGCGCCCGAGTGACGATGGCGCCGCTCCGTGGCCGGCGCGGATGGGAACGGCGGGTTGACGAGCTGGTCGAGCGCGAAACGGCCGACCGAGCCGCGCAGCGGGCGGCCGAGGTCGGCGAACGTCAGGGCGCGCCCGCAGGCGGACGGCCCTCCCGTCCCGCGACCGTCCAGATGGGCCATCGTGGGCCGGGCCGGCGGCTGCCCGACCTGTCCGGCCTGCCGCCGCTCCTGGCGGGCTCGGGCGCCTTCCGGGATCTGTGCCAGCGCCTCGGTGAGCCCGGGCAGCCACCGCCATCCGGACGGGGTCGTCACGCCGGCCTGACCCAGGTCCCGCACGGGGCCAAGAGCTACCTCGCGGCCGCCCTCGCGCTCGCGGCCGGCGAGCGGATCCTGTGGGTCGCGCGGGACTCGGAGATCGGCGATCGCGTGGCGGAGGAACTGGCCGCGTGGGCAGGCGACCCCGGGGCCGTGGCCGTACTCGAGCCACGCACCGCGCTCGCCTACGAGCGGAGCGAGTTGGTCGCCGACGAGACCGCGGCGCGGGTCGCGGCACTGTCCGCGTGGCGGAGCGGCCGCGTCCGGATCCTCGTGGCCGGCGTCCAGGCGCTCATCCAGCACACGATCGGACCGGACGATCTCCCGGCCGAGCCACGGGAACTGCGCGTCGGCGGACGCATCACCCAGACCGCGTTGCTCCAGGACCTCCTCGCGCTTGGGTACAGCCCCGTCCTGGAAGTGGCCGGCAAGGGCGAGTTCGCGCGGCGCGGCGGGATCGTCGACGTCTTCCCGCCGTCGGCGTCACTCCCCGTTCGGATCGAGCTGTTCGGCGACGAGATCGACTCCCTGCGGGCATTCGATCCAACGGACCAGCGGACGGTCGGGGCCATCGATGCGATCGCTCTACTGCCGGCCTCCGAGTTCCTGCTGCCCGCCGACGGGGCCGGCATGCTCCATGACCGCCTCGGGTCGCTGGCGTCGAAGCTCCCCGAGCGCCTCACCGACGACCTCGGTCGCCTGTCCGGCGACGGGCAGGCGATGCCGGGCGGCTCGCGGGCCGCCGCCGTCGGCGATGCGGCCGAAGTCTGGGCCCCGATCCTCGCTCCTCACACCGCACTGGATCACGTCGATCCGGGCACGCTGCTCGTCCTCGACGAGCCGGGAGACCTCGCCGAGGCCGGCGAGTTCCTGTGGCGACAGGCGGACGAGCGGCGGGAGGAGCTGGTCCGGGCCGGCGACCTGCCGAAGTCCTGGCCGGAAACGCTCCTCGGGCGGCGCGCCTGGAAGTCGCGGCTCCTTGCCGCGCGGACGATCGAGCTGACCTGGGAGTCGGAGGCTGCCGCGGACTCGGCGATCGCGGGCAGAGGACTCTCGTCCGGGGACGCGTTCGGCTGGAGCGAGCCGTCCCTGCCGCCGGGCCGGGCGGCGCAGCTGGGCCCGGCGGTCGAGCGCTGGCTGGCCTCGGACTCCGCCACTGATGCGACTCGGCGCATCGTCATCGCCTCCGATCAGGCGCCGCGCCTGTCCGAGCTCCTCGCGGAGTCGGGCCACCCTGCCGGCGTCACCGCGACCGTCGCCGAGCCGCCACCGCCCGGCGCCGTCGTCCTCGTGGAGCGCAGCCTCAACGGCGGCTTCGCCGGCGGTCCGGACGGCCTGGTCTTCGTCACGGACCGCGAGCTGTTCGGCAACGTCCGCGTCAGGCGGCCCAAGGCGATGCGTCGCGTCGTCCCGCGGGACATCCTCGAGCGCCTGACGCCGGGCGATCTGGTCGTCCATATCGATCACGGCGTCGCCCGCTACGAACAGATGCTGCGCCGGAGCGCCGGCGAGGGCGACGAGCGCGACTTCCTGGAGATCAGCTTCGCCTCGGGAGACCGGATCTTCGTCCCGGTCGAGCAGATCGGCCGGGTCACTCGGTACTCGGGCGGCGAGCGGCCCCAGCTGAGCAAGCTCGGCGGCACGGACTGGCTCCGGGCCAAGCAGCGCGTCCGCAAGGCGGTCGCCGACCTCGCCGAGGAGCTGCTCAGGCTGTACGCGTCCCGTCGAGAGCGCGCTTGGCCACGCGTACGCACAGGACTCGCCGTGGCAGGCGGAGATGGAGGCCAGCTTCCCGTACGAGGAGACCGTGGACCAGTTCCGCGCGGTCCTCGAGATGAAGCACGACATGGAGGTTGCCCGGCCCATGGATCGGCTGGTCGTCGGCGATGTGGGCTACGGCAAGACCGAGGTCGCGCTCCGCGGCGCCTTCAAGGCCACACAGGACGGCAAGCAGGTCGCCGTCCTCGTGCCCACCACGGTTCTCGCGGCGCAGCACCACGCCACCTTCAGCGCCCGATTCGCCGCGTTTCCCATTCGCGTCGCGATTCTCAGTCGCTTCGTCCCGCCGAAGGAGCAGCAGCGCGCCCTCACGGGGCTCAAGGACGGCTCTGTCGATATCGTCATCGGGACCCACCGGCTTCTCTCAAAGGACGTTCGGTTTCAGGACCTCGGCCTGCTCGTCGTCGACGAGGAGCAGCGCTTCGGCGTCGCGGCCAAGGAGCGCCTGAAGCAGATCCGCCGCGAGGTGGACGTCCTGACCCTGTCCGCCACGCCGATCCCGCGGACGCTCAACCTGGCCCTGGCGGGGATCCGCGACATGAGCGTGATCGAGACGCCGCCCGAAGATCGGCTGCCCATCCAGACGCGCGTCGCGGAGGCGTCGGCCGGGCTGGTGCGCGACGCGATCCTGCGCGAGCTCGACCGCGGTGGGCAGGTCTTCTATGTCCACAACCGGGTCGAGACGATCGAGGCCCAGGCGGAGCAGCTGCGCGGGATGCTGCCCGACGTCCGGATCGTGGTCGGGCACGGGCAGATGCCCGAGGGCGTGCTCGAGAAGGTGATGCTCACGTTCGCGACGGGCGCCGCCGACATCCTGGTGTGCACGACGATCATCGAATCCGGGCTGGACATCCCGAACGCGAACACGATCGTCATCGACCGCGCGGACACGCTCGGGCTCGCCCAGCTGTACCAGCTCCGGGGTCGTGTGGGACGGTCATCCCGGCGCGCCTACGCCTACCTGCTCTACCGGCGCCGCGAGCGGATGAGCGAGGACGCGCGCAAGCGGCTCCAGGCCATCTTCAATGCATCCGAGCTGGGCGCCGGATTCCAGATCGCGTTGTCCGACCTCGAGATCCGGGGAGCCGGCAACATCCTCGGCGGCGAGCAGTCCGGCCACATGGCGGCCGTCGGGTTCGACCTGTACTCGCGGATGCTGGCCGAAGCCGTCGAGGTCCAGAAGGCTTCACGCGAGGGGCGCGAGGCCGTCGTCGAGACGCCGTCTGCGGTCGTCGATCTGCCTCTGGAAGCACACCTCCCCGACGACTACGTCCCCGACGAGGCCCAGAAGCTGGAGCTCTACCGGCGGCTGGCCCGGGCGCGCATGCCCGGCGACATCGCCGCGTTCCGCCAGGAGGTCACGGACCGGTTCGGCCCGATGCCGGCGCCCGTCCTGCGGCTCATCGAGGTCGCGGAGCTCCGGCTGGCCGCCGAGCGCTGCCGGGGTGTCCTCGATCTCTCGGGAGGAGGGGCAGCTGGTGGTTCGCTTTGGGGCGGGGCTCTCACGCGCCACGGCCATGCAGCTCCTGGGCCCGGGCGCGCTGCCCGGCGTGCGTCCGTCGGAGGTCGCGTTCGCCTCCAACCAGGTTCGCATCCGACTCCCCAAGGATCCCCGGAAGGCGTGGGGTCTCACGCAGGCGGTCGTGGCGCGGCTATCAGTCGCCGAGGTGTGATGGCGACCTTCTGGGGCTATCCCTCCAGATCCTCACGATCGCCGAGCTCCTCGAGGAGCATCGCCGGCCGGATCTGCCGCTGTTGATCCTGCCGACCTACCAGCGCGCGGAGCGGGTCGAGAAGAAGGCCGCCGAGCAGGCGGAACTCTTCGGCGGGTAGGGAGTGGGGTTGCGGGTCGAAGCCTACCGGCGGCGAATCTCCAACGGCAGGAACGCGCTGCAATCCGGAGCGGTGTCGTCGGCATGAAGCCGCATGAAGAGCGTGTTCGCCTCAACCAGGTCGTACTCCGTCGCGCGAAGGTGTCCGGCCTCCTCGTCGCGCGGCTCCGCCTCATCCTCGCAATGCGCGTGCGCCACGAGTCGACGCCCTCCCAGGTCGTGCAGGTGATAGGCCAGACGCGCATCCCGGAGGTAGTCGCGGTACTCGTACGTGTACTTCGCGATGTCCCAGAGCCCTGCCCGCCCGCTGCGGTAGTACTCCCGTTAGAGGGCGATGACCTCCGCCTCGCACGGGTCGACACGGGCCTGGAGGATCTCGTGGCGATCGGGGTTGAGCTCAAGGACTGATCCGCCCCGCGTGGTCCGCGGCTGCCGCCGCGGACCTCCCGCATACTCCGCAGGTGAGCCCCGACGACCTCGATTCGACCGCCTTGCCGCGGTCAGATTCGCTCTGGTCGCCTGATCGACGGCCCCTGACCGTCGGCCTCGTCCTGACGATCACGCTCGTTGCCGCGGAGGCCCTGGCCGTCTCGACCGCGATGCCAATCGTGGCCCGCGAGCTCGGTGGTCTCGAACTCTACGGGTGGGTGTTTTCGGCCTTCTTCCTGGGCTCGCTGATCGGGATCACGATCGTCGGCGGGCTCATCGACGAGCGCGGCGTGCTCCTTCCGTTCGTGCTGGGTCTCGGGTTGTTCGCGATCGGCCTTCTGGTCTGCGGGTTCGCGACCTCGATGCCCATGGTTGTCGTGGGGCGGTTCATCCAGGGCGTCGGCGGCGGCGCGGTGCCGCCGGTCGCGTACGTCGCGATCGGGCGAAGCCTGCCCGATCGCCTCCGGCCTCGGATGTTCGCGACGCTATCCGGGGCGTGGGTGGTGCCCGGCCTCATCGGGCCCGCGATCGCCGGGTTCGTGGCAGAGACGTGGCACTGGCGTGCGGTCTTTCTGGGTCTTCTGCCGCTGATCGCCCTGGCCGGGTTGATGGCCACGCGGGCAATGCGTTCGATTCCAGCGACGCCCGGGCCGGATGCCAAGGTGGACGCGGAGGCGCGAGTCGGGGCACGCAGGGCACGAGCGCGCCGCTACACGCTCGCCGTCGCGACGGCCGTGGGCGCCGGCATCCTGACCACGGGGCTGCTCCAGTCGGAGCCGGTCGTCCTCCTGCCGATGGCGGCGCTGGGGATCGCCGTCGGCAGCTTTGCCTTCCAGCGCCTCACACCGGCCGGCACGCTCCGTCTCGCGCGCGGCTATCCGACCGCGGTGCTCCTCCGGGGCGTCCTCACGTTCGCGTTCTTCTGCGTCGACGCCAACATCACATTGCTGCTCCAGGAGGTTCGCGGGTGGTCGGCGTTCGCTGCGGGGATTGCCCTGTCGAGCGCCACGGTCTCATGGAGCATTGGCGCGTGGTATCAGTCCCGGCACTCACCTCGAATCGGACCCGAGCGGTTTGTCCGGATCGGATTCCCGGTCGTTGCATTTGGAACGGCGGGCGTGCTGCTGGCCCTGCTGCCGGCGGTTCCGGCGTGGGTGGCGATCCCGTTCTTCACGGTCGCCGGACTGGGGATGGGCCTCGGCTACTCGCAGTTCGCGATCATCGTCCTGCGCGACGCTCCACCCGAGAACCAGGGCGCGATCACGGCCGCGGTCACCCTGTCTGACTCCCTCGGCACGGCGCTTGGCACCGGGATTGCCGGCGCGATGATCGCGGCCGCGGTGCGGGCGGGCGCTGGTCCGGGTCCGGGCCTTGGCGCGGCAATCGCCATGGGCGTGGGCGTGGCGATGCTCGGGTTCCTTGCCGCACCACGGCTCTGGCGTCGCGACGCCCAGGTGACGGCTGCGGGCCGAGCAACCCCCGGCGTGCGCTAGACTCGACGCGTCGAGCAGACGGTCCGGTCCCGAATCGGAAGCGGCCGGCCAGGAGGTTCCCCGACCGATGTCACTTGAGGCGCTTCGCGCGAAGATCCGCGAGATCCCGGACTTCCCGAAGCCGGGGATCCTCTTCTACGACATCACGACGCTGCTCAAGGATGCGGCCGCCTACCGCGAGGCGATCTCCCTGATGCTCGACCCCTACCGCGACGAGCAGATCGATATCGTGGTCGGCATGGAATCCCGCGGGTTCATCTTCAGCGCACCGATGGCCCACGAGCTCGGTGCCGGCCTGGTCCCCGTGCGCAAGCTCGGCAAGCTGCCGGGCGAGACACTGAGCGTCGAGTACGCCCTCGAATACGGATCCAACACGCTTGAGATCCATCGGGACGCGATCGAGCCGGGCCAGAAGGTCCTCGTCGTCGACGACCTCCTCGCCACGGGCGGGACCGTCCGGGGCACGATCGAGCTCATCGAGCGGCTCAAGGGCGACATCGTGGGTCTCGCCTTTCTGGTGGAACTCGACTTCCTCCACGGACGCGACCGGCTCGAGGGCCGGCGCGTCACGAGCGTCATCCGATACTGACCGGACGGCGGCCGGAACCTCGAACGTCATGAGCGGCACGCCACCCGACCCAACGCGCCGTCGGTTCTTCCGGGAGTTCGCGGGCGACATCGTCTCGAGCGCCGCCCAGGTCGTCGGCGCGGTCAACGCACTTCGCGATCAATCGGCTGCCGAGGCCGATGCGATTCTCCGGGGCGGTACGCTCCCGCCCGGGCGTTCTGGCGGGCCGGCCGGGGCCCCTGCGACGTCCCCCGGTGTCCCGGCCCGAGCGACCGGCACGCCGATGCCCACCGGGTTCCGAACGCCGTTCCGGTTCGAGTCCGAGCAGGTCCTGCTGGTCATCGACCAGCGCGCTCTGCCCCAGACCCTCCTGGAGCTGCCGATCAAGAGCGCGCATGACGGAGCGCGGCTGATCCGTGAGATGGCAGTCCGCGGCGCCCCGGCGATCGGTCAGGTCGCTGCCCTCAGCCTTGCGCTCTCGGCCTGGCTGGGACGGAACGCCCCACCGAATGTCCGACGATCGCTGGTCCAGTCGGCGGTCCGCAGCCTGCTCGAAGCCCGACCCACGGCGGTCAACCTGGGCTGGGCCGTGCGCCGGGTCGCGGACCGTTTTGAGGTACTCGATGCGGCCGGATCCTCCGGTCCGGAGATTGCGGCCGGGATGCGCGAGGAAGCTGAGCGCATCGTGGCCGAGGCCACGGATGACCACGGACGCCTCGCCGAGGCCGGCATGACGGTGCTTCCGGATGTGGGGGATCGGCCGCTTCAGGTCCTGACCCACTGCAACACCGGCCCACTCGCGTGCGGCCAGTTCGGGACGGCGCTTGGAGTCATCCAGGTCGCGCATCACGCGGAGCGGCCGCTCCATGTCTGGGTCGACGAGACTCGGCCGTATCTCCAGGGAGCCCGCCTCACCGCGTGGGAGCTGGCGCAGGCAGGCGTCAAGCACACGCTCATCCCGGATGTGGCCGCCGGGTCCCTGATGGCCGGCGGAGAGGTCGACGTGATCCTGGTCGGGGCGGATCGGGTGGCCGCCAACGGCGACACCGCCAACAAGGTCGGTACGTACCCGCTGGCCGTCCTCGCGGCGCACCACGGCATCCCGATCTTCGTCTGCGCCCCGCTCTCATCGGTGGACCTGGCTACACCCGACGGGACTGCGATCCAGATCGAGGAGCGGCCGGCCGACGAGGTCGCGCTCATCCGCGGTCAGCGCATCGCTCCGGAGGGCACGGCCATCCGCAACCCGTCGTTCGATGTGACGCCGGCCGGGCTGATCACCGGGATCGTCACGGAGGAGGGTGTCCTGCGGGCCCCGTTTGGTCCCGCGCTCGAAGCCGCGATGGACCGTCGCACCGCCCGGCGCGGCGCGGACAGCACGTTGCCCGTGGCGTTGCCCGTCGAGCCGCCGGCGCTCGCAGATCCGGTCGGGACCAGCCAGTGACTTCGGTCGCGATCTCCCGCCGCGAGGCGAACGTGACCGCGTCCGTGACCACCGACCGCGCGCTCTTGCGCGCCTTCCTGGAGCGGGATCGCGTCTTCGCGGCCTACGCGATCTGCGACCTGGACGACCGCGAGTTCCCGCGCACGCGCTGGGGAGCGGCCTGGTCCGGCGGATCGATTGTCGCGATCGTGCTCGAATACTCGGGCGGATCCCCGCAGCCGCTCCTCGCCATCGGCAGTGACGAGGGCATCGCGGCCATCCTGCGCGACGTCATCCGACCCCGGGTCGCCTACATCGCGTCGCTCCCGGGTGTGCTCCCGGTGATCCAGACCCGGTACCGCCTTGACGCCGGTCCGCAGATGGTCCGGATGTGGGTGGATCGAGCCCGCTTCCGCCCGGCCGACGATCCCGGCCTCGAGCGGCTCGGGCCGGGCGACGCCATGGAGCTCAACCGCCTCTACCAGCTCGGCTTTGGGGCGTGGCTGCCGCCGTCGGCCATCGGCGAGGGGGTCTACTACGGTCTCCGCGTCCAGGGCCGGCTCGTGGCGGCCGCCGGGACGCACGTGGTCAGCACTGCCGCGCGGCTCGCGGTGGTTGGCAACGTCCTGACGCATGGCGACTACCGCGGCCGCGGGTATGCAACGGCGGTCACCGGAGCCGTCACGGCCGAGCTGCTCAAGTCGTGCGACCATCTCGCCCTCAACGTCCGGGCGGACAACCCGCCGGCCATCAGCGCCTATCGTCACCTCGGCTATGCCGAGCACATCCGCTTCGAAGAACGGCTCGCCCGGCGAATCGGATCGCCCTGGTCCGACTTCGCGGCGATGATCCGTCGCCTCATTCCCGGGAAGGAGCCCTCTCGACAATGACCGCCGCACAACCTGGAAGCGCGCTTCCCGCCCATGACGTCACCGATCTCGATCGCGCGGCGGAGGGTGTCCGACGGATCGAATGGGCAGAGCGGGAGATGCCGGTCCTCCGCCTGATCCGCGAACGGTTCGCCGTCGAGCGACCGCTGGCCGGCCTGCGCGTGGGTGCCTGCCTCCACGTGACGAGCGAGACGGCCAACCTCATGCGGACGCTCAAGGCGGCCGGTGCCGACGTCATCCTCGCGGCCTCCAATCCGCTGTCCACCCAGGACGACGTCGCGGCGGCGCTGGTTGCGGAGTACGGGATCGCGACCTTTGCCCGGCGCGGCGAGGATCGGGACACCTACTACGCGCACCTCAACGCGGTGGCCGACACGGTTCCGCAGCTGACGATGGACGATGGCTGTGACCTCGTCTCGTTGCTCCACCAAGAGCGGCCGGGCCAGGTCAAGGACGTCCTTGCCGGCACGGAGGAGACAACCACCGGCGTGATCCGCCTGCGGGCCATGGCCGCGGACGGCGCCCTCGGCTATCCGGTCATCGCGGTCAACGAGGCCCTGACCAAGCACCTCTTCGACAACCGCTACGGAACGGGCCAGTCCACGGTCGACGGCATCGTCCGCGCGACGAACCTGCTGATTGCCGGCCGAAACGTCGCCATCGCGGGCTACGGCTGGGTCGGCCGTGGGATCGCGTCGCGGATGCACGGCCACGGCGCGCATGTCGCGATCATCGAGGTGGATCCGGTCCGTGCGCTCGAGGCGATGATGGACGGGTTCCAGGTCATGACCGTCGGCCAGGCCGCCGGCTGGGGTGACCTGTTCGTGACCGCCACGGGCAACGTCAATGTCTTCCGCCGCGAGCACTTCGAAGTCATGAAGGACGGGGCAGTCCTCGCAAATTCCGGCCACTTCGACGCCGAGCTGGATCTAGCTGCGCTGCGCGCGATGGCCGAGGGCCACGTTCGCGAAGTCCGCGAGAACGTTCAGGAGTTTGATCTGGGCGGAAAGCGTGTCCATCTCATTGCCGAGGGCCGGCTCGTCAATCTCGGCGCCGCCGAGGGCCACCCGGCCGCGGTCATGGACATGAGCTTCGCGAACCAGGCGCTCGCCGCCGAATACGCCGCGAAGCACCATGCCGAGCTCGCCCCGCAGGTCTACGTCGTGCCCGAGGCGATCGACGCCGAGGTCGCCCGGCTCAAGCTGGCCGCATTCGGGATCACGCTGGACGCGATGACGGCGGAGCAGGCCGCATACGTCGCCTCGTGGCGGCAGGGAACGTAGTGGGCAGCCCACGATGACCGAGCGCAGCGTCGCTCCATACGGCAGCTGGACCTCGCCCTTCCCGATCGAGCGCCTCACCGAGGGGGCCGTCTTCCTGTCCGAGGTCCGGGGTGCCGGCGGCGTCCGTTGGTGGCTGGAGGGACGGCCCGAGGAGGCCGGCCGCCAGGCGCTGTTCCGGCGCGATCCGGACGGGACGATGACCCGTCTGACGCCGGAGGGATTCAACGCCCGCTCCCGGGTCCACGAGTACGGCGGCGCGGCCACGCTCGTGTCGGGGAATCTCGTGGTGGTCTCCGATTTCAGTACCGGGCGGCTGCATCGCGTCGACGCTCCCGGCGAACTGGTGCCGCTCACCCCCGACAAGGCGTGGCGGTTCGCCGACCTGGAACATGACGTTGCCAATGGGCGGCTGTACGCGGTCCGTGAGGATCACGAACCGGATGTCGTGGCCGCCAATGGCGAGTGGGTCAACGACCTCGTCACGATCGACCTCGCGAGCGGCGATGTCGAGGTCATCGCTTCGGGGGCCGACTTCTACGCCGCGCCGCGGCTCGCGCCCGATGGCCGGACGCTCGTCTGGCTGGAGTGGCGGCACCCGAACATGCCCTGGGACGGCACGGACCTGAAGCTCGTCGCGATCGGCGAGGGCGGCGCCATCGGCCCGGCCACGACCATCGCCGGCAGCCCGAGCGACTGGATCGCGCAGCCCCGCTGGTCGCCCGACGGCGTGCTCCACTTCGTGGCCGAGCCCGACGGCTGGATGAACCTGTGCCGATACCGGGGCGGGGCCATCGAGCCGATTGCACCCATGCCTGTCGAGTTCGCGTCGCCCGACTGGGTCTTCGGCGTGGCCGAATACGGCTTCCTGCCGGACGGCGGCCTGCTCGCAGTGGGGCGCAGCGGGGGCCGTGACCGCCTGTACCGGATCGACGCCGATGGCTCCTCGGCGACGCTCGATCTACCGTACACGGAGATCATCTCGGTCTCGATCGACGGCGATACCGCCGTGCTCCGTGCGGTCTCGCCGTTCGAGCCGGCCGTCGTCGTGGATGTCTCGCTGTCCAGCGGCGAGATTGCCGTCCTCCGACGGGGGACGCCGTTCATGCCGGATGCAGCGGATATCTCGGTCCCAGGCCATGTCGAGTTTCCAACGACCGGCGGACGCACCGCGCATGCCAACTACTACCCGCCGCACAGCGCCAGGTTCCGGGCGCCGGACGGTGAGCTCCCGCCCCTCATCGTCACCTCGCACGGCGGTCCGACCGCGGCCGCGTTCAGCGGCTGGGCCACGGGGACCCAGCTGTTCACGAGCCGCGGCTACGCGGTCCTGGATGTCGACTACGGCGGCAGCACCGGCTACGGCCGCGAGTACCGGAAGGCACTCAATGCCGAGTGGGGGATCGTGGATGTCGACGACTGCGTCGCCGGCGCGGAGTGGCTGGTCTCAAAGGGCCTGGCCGATCCCGCCCGGCTCGCGATCCGCGGTGGCTCCGCGAGCGGCTTCACGACGCTCGCGGCACTGGCGTTCCGGCGCACGTTCAGTGCCGGCACCACCTACTTCGGGATCGGGGATCTGCGCGGGTTCGTCAAGGACACCCACAAGTTCGAGTCACGCTACCTGGAGGGCCTGGTGGGACCGTGGCCGGAGACGGAGCAGCGCTACCTTGACCGCTCGCCGGCACTCCATGCCGCGAAGATCGTCGTGCCGGTCCTCGTGGAGCAGGGCGCCGAGGACCGGATCGTGCCGCCCTCGGAGGCGGAGCGGATCGTCGATGCGCTGTGGGAACGCCACGTCCCGCACGCGTATCTCCTGTTCCCCGGCGAGGATCACGGGTTCCGCAGCCGGGACGCCATCATCCGATCGTTCGGGGCTGAGCTCTCGTTCTACGGGCAGGTCTTCGGCTTCACGCCGGCCGACGAGATCGAACCGCTCGAGATCAACTTCCTGGACGAGTTCAAGGCCACGCGTGGCTGAGGCGCGGGGGCGCGCGCGGCGCGGCCCTTAGCCGCCGGGCTCCGATGCGGCGTCCGCGGGATCAATCGTGTACGTCCCGTCGGCGCGGATCCTGATTCGGTCCCCTGTGCGAAGCGTGCCGAAGTCGTCGTCGCCGGCCAGCAGGATCGGGCAGACCCGGCCATACAGGGTCCGCGCGACGATGGCGCCGATGGCGAGGATCTCATCCACCTCGCGGAGCACGATCGCCAGGGGCCCGACACCCAGGCGGATCGCCTCGGCCAGGAAGGTGCTCGCGGTGCTCGAGCCGCGGCCCACGGGCATGACCAGGATCCGGCCCGCTATGAGGGCTCCCAGCTGGGGTGCGCGGACGTCGGCCACCCGTCCGGTCTCGAGCGACATCCCGAACGCCAGGCTCAGCGGTTCCTGAAGGACCAGCGCGGTTCCGTCCGCCTCGCCGGCGACGATCGCATGCCCCCGGCAGGACCGCTGCGTGTTCATGGCGCGGGCTGCCACAGGTCGTCGTCCCAGGCAACCGCTCCGGCAACGGCCGACTCGACGCACTCGGCGAGGCTGCCGAAGGTGACCTCGACACCCACCGTCATCGGGGCGTAGTAGGCCCACTTCGCCGAGTTGGTCATGACGGTCGCGCCCCCGAAGTCGAAGAACGGGCGCACGTAGGTGCACGTGTCGGTCACGATCTGCACGCCCAGGCCTTCCAGCTCGGCGACCCAGCCCCGCTCCGCAAGCTGGGCGTGCGTCTCGCGGCCGGTCGACGCGTAGAAGCGAACGGCGCCACTGACGGGTCGTCCGCGAAGGAGCCGACGTAGGTCGGCGAACTCGCGGATCGAGAAGTGCGGCGTTCCCACGGCCACAGCCGACAGCGCGCGCCGCTCCCGCGTACCCAGCTGGTCCCTGGCCGCCACCAGCGCGTCGAGCGTCAGGTCAATCTCCACCTCCGGCGCTCGCTCGCCGAGGGCGACGTCCAGGGTCGGCGCCTCGGGCGTCAGCCCGACGGCATGGAACATCGCCACGCCACCGGATGAGGCCGCCGCCGCCCCGAAGGCCTTGAACTGGTCGTCGCTCACGACCGCCGGCAGGCCGACCACGGCCGGGATCTTGGAGCCGGTCAACCCACCGACGAGGAATCCCAGCACCGGATACAGGGTCTCGCTGGCGAGGAGCCGGTCCGAAAGGCCTCTGCAGCCGGAAGACCGCCCGGGCTCGGCGTTCGTCCGAAAGGTGCAACCCGGCCAGGGGCACGCGACCGGTCAGGCCGGCACAGATGTCGAAGAAATCCCCGTAGCGGTTCGTTCGTGCCCCGAGCACCGAGTTGGCGAAGACGATCGCGTTCGACTCCGCCCAGGCGATGTGCGAGCCGAAGGCGGGACGTTCGGTTTGCAGGTACGGAGCACAGGTCCAGGTGGCGCGGCAGCCGAGCGCGGCATAGGCCTCCGTGACTCGACCCGCCAGGGCCCGGGTTGCCGCGTCCCGTTCCGACAGGTCGGGGTGCAGCAGGTCAACGGCCGACACGTTGAGCGTGGTCGGCACGGCGACGCGGCCACCGTGCGCGGCGAGCAGCTCCGGGAAATCTGCCGAGACCTCGCCGATCGCGAGGCAGCCATCGACATGGGCCGATTCGATGTCGATCAGATGCCCTGCCCCGACGGCCCCCGCCATCTCGACCACGATCTCCATGGCCAGCTGGCGTGCTCGGCCGTCGCCGCCCCGCAGGGCGCGGCGATCCCGATCCTCGAGCGCGAGGTTGGTCAATGCGGCTCCGAGCCGCCGCGGCCGAGCTCGGGGCTGTCGCCGAGCACCGTCCGCAGCACCTCGAGGCCGCGCCGGACATCCTGGAACGATGTCGTCAGCGGTGACAGCCCGATCCGGATGGAGTCGGGTGCACGGAAGTCGGGGATGACGCCGCGCTCGATGAGCTGCGCGGTCAGCCGTCGCGCGTCTGGGTGGCGGATGGAGACGTGGTTCCCGCGCCGCGCGGCATCCCGGGGCGAGCCGAGCGTGCAGCCGAGCGGCGCGAGCCAGACGTCCAGCAACTCCACGGCGTACTCGGTGAGGGCCATGCCCTTGGCCCGGATCCGCGCGATGCCGGCCTCGGCCGACAGCGCGATCCCGGCCTCCGCCGCCGCGAGCGCCAGGATCCCGGGCGTCCCGACGAGCCAGCCGGCGATCCCGGTCCGGCGCTCGAAGCGCGGGCCCATCTCGAACTGCTCCGCCTGCGCAAACCAGCCCTGGATCGGCGGTCGCAGTTCGTCCTGGAGCTCCCGCCGGACGTACAGGTACGCCGGGGCGCCCGGCCCGCCGTTCAGGTACTTGTAGGTACATCCGGCGGCCAGATCCACGCCGTTGGCAGCGAGGTCCACCGGCACAGCGCCGCCGCTGTGGGAGAGATCCCAGAGGACCAGTGCGCCGGCGGCGCGGGCGCGCGCGCTGATCGCCGGCAGGTCTGCGATCGCGGCCGAGCGGTAGTTGACATGCGACAGGACGAGCAGGGCGAGGTCATCATCGAGGACGCGTTCGACTTCGCGCACGGTGAGCCCATCGATCGGGTCGTCCGCGAGCCATCGGATCTCGAGCCCGCGGGCGGCCGCGAGCCCCTCGACGACGTATCGATCCGTCGGAAACTCCTCCGCGGCGATGGCGATCGCGTGGCGACCCGGCCGGGCATCGAGCGCCGCCGAAGCGACGCGAAAGAGGTTCACGGTGGTCGAATCGGTGACCGCCACCTCGCCCGCCCGGGCGCCGAGGACGCCTGTCGCCAGCAGATCGCCGACGCGGAGCGGCGCATCCAGCCAGTGCTCCCAGCCCCGGATCAGCTCGCCGGGCCATTGGTTCTCGACCACGTGACGCGCCGCCTCGATCGCGGCCAGCGGCGGGCGGCCGAGCGAGTTCCCGTCGAGGTAGACGAGCGCCGGGTCCGGCATCGAGAATCGCGCGCGGAACGGCCCGAGCGGGTCTGCCGCGTCCAGTGCCCGCGCGTGCTCGAGACTCGTCAGGTCCATCGCCGCAGTCTATCGGCGCGCCGGACAAGTGCTACGCTCGGCCCCGTTCGCAGCGAGGACCGCATGACCAGCATCGTCGACGCCCCGCACTACCTCTTCACCTCCGAATCGGTGACGGAGGGGCACCCGGACAAGATGTGCGACCAGATCAGCGACGCGATCCTTGACGCGATCCTGACGGACGATCCCGACGCCCGCGTGGCCTGCGAGACGGCGACGACGACGGGCCTCGTCATCGTCCTCGGCGAGATCTCGACCGAGACGTACATCGACTTCCAGTCGGTCGTCCGCGAGACGGTCCGCGAGATCGGCTACACCCGTTCGGACTACGGCTTCGACTACGAGACGTGCGGCACGCTCGTCTCGATCAAGGAGCAGTCGCCGGATATCGCCCAGGGCGTCGACGTGCCGCTCGAGGTTCGGGGGGAGCTGGTCGCGGTTCACGAGCTCGGCGCCGGCGACCAGGGCATGATGTTCGGGTTCGCCTGCCGTGAGACGCCGGAGCTGATGCCGCTCCCGATCGCCCTGGCGCATCGGACAGCCCGCCGCCTCGCCGAGGTCCGCAAGTCCGGCCAGCTCCCGTACCTGAGGCCGGACGGCAAGACCCAGGTCACCGTGGAGTACGAGCGCGGCCGGCCCGTCCGGGTCCAGACGGTCGTCCTGTCCGCCCAGCACGACCCCGACATACGGGCGGATCGGCTCCGCGAGGACCTCATCGAATACGTCATCCTGCCGACGATTCCGGCCGAACTCCGGGCCACTGATCCGGTGATGCACGTCAACCCGACCGGACGGTTCGTCCTCGGCGGCCCGATGGGCGACGCCGGCCTGACCGGCCGAAAGATCATCGTCGACACGTATGGCGGAATGGCCCGCCATGGCGGCGGTGCCTTCTCCGGCAAGGACCCGACCAAAGTGGATCGCTCCGGCGCGTACGCCGCCCGCTGGGTGGCCAAGAACGTCGTCGCCGCCGGGCTCGCCGACCGGTTCGAGATCGAGGTCGCGTACGGCATCGGGATCGCCCATCCGCTCTCAGTGTCGATCGAGAGTTTCGGCACGAACCACGTTCCCGACGAGCAGATCGAGACGCTCATCGCGCGCAACTTCGACCTCCGGCCCGCGGCGATCATCTCCGCCCTGGACCTCCAGAAGCCGATCTACCGGCAAACCGCAGCCTACGGCCACTTCGGGCGGGTGGATCTCGACCTGCCCTGGGAGCGCACGGACAAGGCGGCGCTCCTGGCATCCGAGGCCGGGCTCCCGGAGCCCGGCTCCAGTCCGGTCACGACCGGAGCTTGACCCGCCTCAGCCGAAGGACGCCGCCGCCGCGGCCACGATGCAGGCGTCCTGCGCGGAGTCGCCCCCGCTGACGCCGACCCCCCCGACGAGCACGCCGTTCCGCAGGAGCGGCAGGCCGCCGGCGAAGATGATCGTGCGGCCGCCCTTGATCGTGTGGTACCCGTAGAACTCCGCACCCGGCTGCACGATCGGCCCGAGCTCTGCCGTGGGCATCCGGTTGACGAGCGAGGTCCAGGCCTTGTCCTGGGCGAGCGTGACGGTCACGAGGTCGGCTCCGTCCATCCGCTCGAAGGCCACGAGCTGGGCTCCAGCGTCCACCACTGCGACAGAGATCGGGATCCGCTCCGCGCGGGCGGCATCCACCGCCGCGGCGACCATCGCCCGTGCCGCCGCGAGCGTCAGGCCGGCCGCCTGGGACGCCGTCGGCCCACGCGCCGGATCGACGAGATCGGGATTCGGGTCAGACATCGGCAGTCGCGTCCGGCGCGACCGGCAGCGCACCCGCACGGCGCGTCCCGCGCCGGTAGATCAACCAACCGCTCAGCAGCATCAGGAGCGTGAAGGCGAGGATCACCGTTGCGATCGCGTTGATGTCGGGCTTCACCGGTGGTCGTCGGATGGAGGAGAAGACGTAGATCGGGAGCGTCGTCACGTTGCCCTTCACGAACGACGTGATGACGTACTCGTCGAAGCTGAAGGTGAATGACAGCAGGAACCCCGCCAGAATCGCCGGTGAGAGTTGGGGCAGGGTGATCTGCCGGAACGTCCGCCACGGAGTCGCAAAGAGGTCGGCGGATGCCTCACCCAGCGTGCGGTCCATTCCGGCGAGCCGCGCCCGGATCAGGACGATGACCAGGGCCATCGCGAACACGGTGTGGGCGCCCACGATCGTCTGGAGACCTGGCGCCAGCTTCGGGGCCTCGCCGAGTGCCGCCGGCCACACGCCGGCCAGGACGGGATTGAGGAACCCGAACACGTTGACGAAGAAGACGAGCGAGGCGATCCCAATGACGATGCCCGGGATGACGATCGCGATGTAGGTCAAGGTGTCGTACCCCGCGCGAAGCCTGGGCCGTACCCGCTGCAGGGCCAGGGCGGCGATCGTTCCGAACGTGGTGGACAGGATCGCGGTGAGGAACCCCACCTGGAGGCTGCTCGAGAGGGCGCGCGTCACGAACTGATTCTCGTACGCTGCCCCGTACCAGCGAAGCGACAGGCCGCGCATCTCACCGGCGTGCTCGCCGGCCGTGAAGCTGAACAGCACGACGAGCCCGATCGGGACGTACAGGAATAGGAAGACCAGTCCTGAATGTGCCCGGAACGCGCGGTCCGCGCCGAGCCCCGGATTCGGGATGCGCCGGCGGCGTGGAGCGGCCGGAGCCTTCGGGGCGAACGTGCCGGCGGTCATCAGAGGAGGCTCACGTCGCGCTGGCTGCTGACGCGGGTGAGGCGGAGGTAGACGGTCGCGGTCAGCACGACGAGCGCGATCAGGCCGATGGCAGCCGCAGACCCGAGCGGCCAGTTGCGCGATTGGAGGTACAGGTCAACGAGGGCATTGCCCACGAAGTAGATCTTCCCGCCGCCCAGGATCGACGGAATGATGTACTCGCCCATCATCGGAATGAAGACCAGCAGCGCGCCGCTCACCAGCCCGGGAGCCGTCAGCGGCAACGTCACCTGGAAGAAGGTCCGAAGACGGTTGGCCCCAAGATCCTTGGACGCTTCGATGAGCCGCTTGTCCAGTCGCTCCAGGCTCACGTACAGCGGGAACACCATCAGCGGCAGGTAGTTGTAGACGATCCCGAGCAGCACCGCGGCATGCGTGTTGAGAAAGACCGGCCTCGGCTCCACGCCCAGCGTCTGGAGGAGCGATGGAATGCCGTTGGCTCCCAGGATCTGAAGCCAGGCGTAGGTACGGACAAGGAAGCTCGTCCAGAACGGCAGGATCACGAGGATCAGGAGCACGGTGCGCTTCTGTCCGGCCCTGGTCGCCAGGTAGTACGCGAGTGGATAGGCCACGAGCGCACACAAGACCGTGCCGATCAGCGCGAGCGTGAGGGTGTTCTGGAACGCGGGAAATCGAGTCGGCAGGTCAGCGTAGTTCTGGAGCGTCAACCCGGGCGCGTACCCGCCGACATCCGTCCGCGTTCCGAGGCTGAAGACGATGAGGATTCCGAGGGGCACCACCAGCAGGAACAGGTACCAGGCCGTGGTCGGAACGAGCAGGAGCGCGGTCACGAGACCGGAACGCCGGTCGTTCGCGGCCGTCGACCGCCCCTCGGAATCCACCATCAGTGCCGCCGGCCTCGATCAGGCCGACTTCACGCGGTTCCAGAGATCCGCGCGGTTCTGGTCGGTGAGCGTTACCGCAGCCCCGAACTCGAGCGGGCTCAGAAGCTTCTCATCCGGGTAGATGATCGGGTTGTTCTTGAAGTCGGCCGGCAGGAGATCGATCCCGGCCGAGTCGACAATGGGGTAGCCGTGGAAGGCGGCGTCGGCCGCCATGACCGCCGGGACGGCCATGTAGTCGAGGAAGGCGTATGCGGCGTCGCGATGCGGGGCGTCCGCGATCACGGCGAAGAAGTCGGACCAGATCTCGCCACCCTCAGAGCCGATGATGTACTTGATATCCGGGATATCGCGGTTGAGCTGCACGCCGTCGCCGGTCCAGGCCATCGCGACCCACGCGTCGCCGGCCCGCATCGGGGGCTGATAGTCCGAGCTGATCGCAAACAGGTGCGGCTTCGCCGCGAGAAGGGTCTCCTCCGCCTTGGCCAGCTCGTTCGGGTCGACCGAGTTGAACGAGAAGCCGTGATACTTCAGTGCGTTCCCGATCGACGTCAGCTGGTAGTCGTGGATCATGACCTTCCCCGACAGTTCGCCCTGCGCCATGTCGAAGAAGTCCTTCCACGAGGTCATCGGCTTCGTCGCGCTCTTGGTGTTGACGACGTAGCCCGTCGTGCCCCAGTCCTTGGAAACCCCGAGGAGATTGCTCGACCCGGCCGGGTAGTACGCTGGCTCCAGGAAGCGCGCCTCGTAGCGCGACTGCACGAAGTTCGGGATCTTCGAGAGGTCGAGGGCCTCCAGGAGCCCGAGCTGCCCGTACGTCTCGAACGTGTAGTTCGTGGGGACCAGGACGTCCCAGCCGGTGCTGCCGGCCTGGAGTTGCGCGAGCATCTCCTCGTTGGACCCGAAGATCGTCAACGCGATGGAGACACCCGTCAGCTGCCGTGAACTTGTCGAGCGTCGCCTGATCGTGGTAGTTCGGCCAGGTCGTCAGGTTGAGCGTGTCGCCCAGGTTCACGCCCTCGGGCGGCGCCCAGTCGGAGCTGATCCCGGCACTCGGCTTCGTCGAGGCTCCTGCGCCGGGTGTGCAGGCGGCGAGGACGGCGGCGGCCAGGCCGAGGCCGCTGGCCTTCAGGAAGGCTCGGCGGTCGATCCGGCCGTGCTCGTAGTCGAAGTAGAGCTTCTGGAACTGTGTGCGATCCATGCGTCCCTCCGTGGCGCGCCAGGGCGGTCCTGGCGACTATGCGTCCAGATCCTTCGATGGCCGATTCGGCGTCCTCCCTCGCCGACTAGTTCACGAGCACGAGATTCGCGTCATCTCGCCACCGCACCGAGACCGTCGATCCTGGACCGACGTCTTCGGTGGCGACGCCGGTGTGGTGCGGGCGACGTACGACAAGCTGCCCGAGGGTCGTGTCCACTCGATATTCGGTCTGGTCCCCAAGGTAGGTTCCCTGGTGGATACGCCCGGGGATGGCGGTGCTGCCCGGGCTCGCCGAGGCATCGGCGCGGGTCAGCTCGAGGCGTTCCGGCCTGATGGCCACGACGATCGGGTCCCCGACCGCGGGCGTGGCCTTCTCGTCGGTCAGGCGACCGAGCAGGGACAGACCGGCCTCGGTCTCGACGGTTGCCATGCGGTCCGCCGCGTTGAACGTGGTGAGCCGACCTGCAATCGAATTCGACTGGCCGATGAAGCCGGCGACAAACCGGTTTCGCGGCCGCTCATAGAGCTGCTCCGGAGATCCCAGCTGCTGGATTCGCCCATCGCGCATGACCACGATGACGTCGCTCATCGTGAGCGCCTCGTCCTGGTCGTGGGTCACGTAGACGAACGTGATCCCCACCTCCTGCTGCAGGCTCTTGAGTTCGAGCTGCATCTCCTTTCGGAGCTTGAGATCAAGAGCGCCGAGCGGTTCATCGAGCAGCAGGACCGTGGGACGGTTCACGAGCGCCCGTGCCAGGGCAACGCGCTGCTGCTGCCCGCCCGATAGCTCCCACGTTCGCCGATGGTCGTAGCCGGACAGGCGGACAAGGTCCAGTGCCTCCGACACGCGGCGTTTCTCTTCGTCCTTGGTCACGCCCACCTGGCGCAACCCGTAGCCCACGTTGCGGGCCACATCCATGTGGGGAAACAGGGCGTAGTGCTGGAAGACGGTGTTGACGTGCCGACGGTAGGGTGGAACACCGGCGACGGGCTCCCCGGCGATCAGGATCTCACCTTCCGTCGGCTGCTCGAAGCCCGCGATCATCCGGAGGGTCGTGGTCTTTCCGCAACCGCTCGGGCCGAGCAGGGAATAGAACGAGCCGCGGGCGATCCGAAGGGAGACGTCGTCGACGGCGATGACGGACCCGAACCGCTTGGTGATGTCGATGAGCTCGACATCGACGCTCGACTCCGGGGCAAGGCTCGCGGCGGACGACGACACTCCGGTCCTCACGTGAGTCGCGGGGGTGAGACCCGCACAGCCACGCATGGTACGGGCAGCCATAGTCGTCGGCAAATGGGTGCCACGAGCCGCGACAGGCTCCATCATTGTCCGGCACCCTGCGCCGTTCGGTACGATCATCGCATGTACGTCGTGATCATGGCCGGCGGTGGTGGCACGCGGCTCTGGCCGCTGAGCCGGCCGGAGACGCCGAAGCCTTTTCTGCCGCTCCTGGGGGCCGAATCGCTGCTCCAACGGACGGTGGCCCGGGTCGTCGGCAGCGCTGAACTCGGCGTCTCCCCGTCCGACATCGCGATCGTCACGGATCGGCGCTACGTCGGGCTCGTCCGGGCGCAGTGTCCGGGGATCCGGATGATCCTGGAGCCGGCCGGGCGGAACACCGCGGCCGCCATCGCGCTCGCCGCGATCGTCATCGACCGTCCCGACGACGAGGTCATGGTCGTCCTGCCGGCCGACCACACGATCGAGCGAGAGGACGTTTTCCGCGGTGTCCTGGCCGGGGCCGCCAACCTGGCGGACGGCGCATTCGGCGTGGACTCGCCCCTCGTGACCCTGGGCATTCAGGTGGACCGGCCGGCGACCGATTACGGCTATCTCATCCCGGATCTCGAGGCGGGCGCCGACCTCCACGGCCTTTGTGCCTACCCGCTTGGCGGCTTCGAGGAGAAGCCCACCCTTGAGCGGGCCCTGGAACTCCTCGGCCAGCCCGGCGTGGCCTGGAACGCGGGGATCTTCGTGTGGCGCCGCCGGGCGATCCGCGATGCCCTGGAGCGCTACACGGGCCTCGTGACGCTGCTCGAGCCCGTGGCCCACAGCGAGGGTGGGCTCGCCGCGGCCTACGAACAGTTGCGGTCCATTTCCATCGATCGCGCGGTCATGGAGAGCGCGGCGGGCGACCGGCGTGTCGTGATGGCCACGATGGATGCCGGCTGGAGTGACCTCGGCAGCTGGTCCGCCCTGCTCGGCGCGATCGGCGCATCCGGATCCGGTTCGGTCATCGAGGCCAACCAACCGGCCGAGGCCGGCCCGGAGGACCTCATCGTCGAGCGCGTCGATGGCCGGCTGACCGTCGTCCCCGGCCCGCGGGGTATCCTCGCCCCGACGCCCACGGCCCTGCTCCGAGGCTCCGCGCCCGGGCGCGGAGCCGTCGAGGCGCTCGTGGACCGCGTGCGCCGCTGGGAGGAGCCACTGTGACCGACGCCCCCGCCCCGACCCGGATCGTCTTCGGCACGGACGGCTGGCGCGCCAAGATCGCGGAGGACTTCACCTTCGACGCCGTCCGGCGCTGCGCCGACGGCGTCGCCCGCTACGTCACCGATCGCGGCGAAACGGCAAAGGGCGTGGTCATCGCCTACGACCGCCGGTTCGCGTCGGAGCACTTCGCCGCCGCCGCCGCCGAGGTCCTCCTTGCCAACGACATCCCGGTGATCCTGGCCGACCGCGCGGTCCCGACGCAGATGAGCTCCTACGAGGTCGTCGAGCGCGGGGCGGCGGCCGGCATCGTCATCACCGCGAGCCACAACCCCTGGACTGACAACGGGTTCAAGGTGAAGTCACCGGCTGGTGCTGCCGCCGGCCCCGACATGCTCAAGGCGATCGAGGCGGAGATTGCCGTCAACGGCGGGATCACCTTGCCGCGCCGGTCGATCGCCGACGCCGAGGCCGCGGGCCTCGTCGAGCACTTCGACCCGTTCGAAGGCTACGAGCGCTATCTGCGTCGAACCGTGGATGTCGACGCCCTCAAGGCAGCCGACGCCCACATCCTCGTCGAGCCCATGTGGGGCGCCGGGGCGGGCTGGATCAGTCGGCTGCTCGGCGGCGGGCGCCTCCGGATCACCGAGATTCACCAGGAGCGCAACCCGTTCTTCGGGGGCGTGAACCCGGAGCCGATTCGACCCCACGTGGACGAGGCCCTCGCAATGCTGGCCGGCGGCGGCTACGACATGGGCCTGCTGCTGGATGGGGACGCGGACCGAGCCGGCGCGGCCGACGAGCGGGGCACGTTCATCCACCAACTCGAAGTCACCGGCCTGCTGATGTACTACCTCGCCGAGCATCGCGGGCTGCGGGATCCGGTGGCGATCTCCGTCAACAACACCTCGATGGCGACGCGCCTCGGCGCGCACTACGGGATCGAGGTCCACGAGACGCCGGTCGGGTTCAAGTACATCGGCCCGAAGATGATCGAGACGGGCTCGATGATGGGCGCCGAGGAGAGCGGCGGCTTCGGGTTCGGGATGCACCTCCCGGAGCGGGACGGCATCTACGCGGATCTCCTCCTCCTGGACCTGTTCCTGCGCGAGCGGGCTCGCGGCCGCTGGCCGGTCTCCCGGATCCTCGCGGACTTCCACGAGCTGGCGGGCCCGTCGTTCTATCGCCGGATCGACGTCCACTTCGACCGGGCCGAGTACGACGCGGTGAAGCAGCACGTACTGGTCGGTCTGCGCGAGGAGCCGCCGACCGAACTGGCCGGCCAGGTCGTGACTTCGTCGCAGGTGCTGTCGACGAATGACGGGTTCAAGTTCTTCGTGGCGGACGGCAGCTGGCTCCTGGTCCGCGCGTCGGGCACCGAGCCGCTCATGCGGATCTACACGGAGTCGACCTCGGCCGACCTGCGTGAAGCGATGCTCGTCTCGGGCGAGCACCTCGTACGGGGCGACTGACCATGGCACAGGAAGGCAGCGGAGCGGATGTCCGGCGCCGGGTCGACAAGCCCTGGGGCCATGAGCTGATCTGGGCGCAGACCGACCGCTACGTCGGGAAGATTCTCGTCATCGAGACCGGGCAGCGCCTGTCGTACCAGAAGCACGAAGTCAAGGACGAGTGGATCCACGTTGTCTCCGGACGGTTGCTGCTGACGCTCGAGGACGACGGCGGACACGATCGCGAGCGTGAGCTGGGGCCCGGCGATGGGGCGCACATCCAGACCGGCCGGCGCCATCGATTCGCCGCGATCGAGCGCTGCGAGCTCCTGGAGGTATCCACCCCGGAGCTCGAGGACGTGATCCGCCTGGCGGACGACTTCGGCCGCGAGGGGACCTCCACCCCCTGACTTTTTTCCGGGTGCCGGCTGGGGCGCGCGGGTGTAGGCTTTGGGTGCGGTCGCCTCGCCTGGTCGAAGGTGCAGGACCGGACGGCGGCACGCCAGTTGCCCCTGCGGGGGCCGGAGGTCTGGCCAGATGCACAGTTCCCTGATCGGCAAGGTCGAGAAGGCCAATCGTTACGCCCGCGAGCTCGATCGAATCTCCATCGATCGCCTCTCGCTCACATTCCGCGGCGACAACGACACGCACCACGTCAGTCTCGATGCCGGCCAGTGGCACTGCACCTGTCACTACTTCGAGAGTTGGGGCGCGTGCGTCCACCTCCTTACCCTGCAAAAGGTCTTTGGCGTCATGCTGCCCGACGAGGCCCAGGTCTCGATCTTCGGCCAGTCCGCGGCCGTTCCGACCGCCTGACCGGGGGAGGCCGGCACTCGCCGAGCCTCCCGTATCACGAGGCGATCCGCCCGACGTTCGGGCGGATCGTTCGATTCCCGGGTAGGTGGGCAAGGCGTCAGAGCACCGTGACCGCCCAGTAGGTGAGTCCATTGCCGCGCTCATCGGCCCTGAACAGCCACGCCTGCAGGACCCACCGGCCCGTCGGCAGCGGGCCGACGATCAGGGAGTCGGCGACGGGCCCAGGCGTTCCGCCGTCAACGCCGCGGGTCGCCAGGCCGCCCGTGTCCGACTCCGGGGCAAGCACCACCTGCCACTGACCGATCTCGACGCCGTCGACGAATCGGATCGTCACCATCTCGCCGGCCGCGATGTCAACGCCGGGTAGTGAGGAGAATGGCAGCCACGGGGCGTCACTACCGCGACCGTCGATGCTGTACGTCCCGAGGACGCCCGCGACGCCGCCCTCCGCCGTGACGATCTCCGCCAACGGCGGCGGGGCCGGTGTCGACGTCGCGGTCGGCGCCGCCGTTGGGACGGGTGTCGGCCCCGGGGTGGCGATCGGGACGGGAGCGGTTGACGGTGTGGATGAAGGCTCTGGTGACGGTGCCTGCGCCGCTGGTGCGGCGCAGGCGACCGCGAGCACGGCCACGAGCGTCAGCAGTACCACGTCCCTCCCGATGCGACGGGGAATCGGGAGCGTGGTCACGTCCCGGCCCGGCTGGTGCAGCCACTGCCGGAGCACCCGCTCACGGTGACCTTGACGACGCCGGACGACGATCCCACCACGCCGTCCCCGGCCGCCGGACTGAAGACCGCGCGCCACTCGTAGGTCGCCGTGGGAGACACGCTGAACACGTACCGGCCCTCGGTGCTGGTGCTCGGGATCATCGTCCCGACGGTGGTCCATGTTGCCGAGCCGACGATCCTCCGCTGGAGGGTGACGACCCTGCCGCTGACCGGATCGTTGGACAGGGATCTGTTCGCGCTTGACGTGGTCGTGAGGAGTGAGTTCGTGAACACGGTGCTGCCCCCAATCCAGACGCTCGTCGTGCTCGCCGTGATGGTCGACTTCGTGGCGATTGCCAGGCAGCTGGAGAACAGCGCTCGTGGAGACGGGCGGTCGTATTCCAGCTGCAGTCGGGCGGTATCGCAACGGCCGTAGGCGTGAACCTGCCAGCCGGTGTTCGGCCGCGCCCGGCTCACCTTCTGGACGGCCGCGTCCAGGTAGTCGCTGTCATTGGCCAGGTTGGCGTGGTGGTCGAGGATCTCAACATGCCCGAACTCGTCCAGGGCGATCGTCTCGACGTCGAAGCAGCCATTGGCGATCGTGGTCAACCCCTGGCACCAGCGAAGCGCGCCCCAATCGAACACGTAGCCGTGGGCCCGAAACCACATCTTGAAGCTGGACGGCGCGCCGACGCGGTCGAAGCAGGCGATACCCGCTGCGGAGCAACTCGTCGGCTCGCCGTAGGCGATGAGGCTGGCGGCGCTGCCGGTGCGCGTGAACGTGGCAGCACGTGATGCCCGGGTCGCGTTTGAATCGGCGGCGGCCGCGTCGATGGCTCCGGCCATCCAGGCTGGCGGCACCTGGCCGGAGCGCCACTGGTAGGGGACCACCTGGTCCTGGGCCCACCGGGCCCCGCCCAGCAGGGGATCTGGCCCGTGCGCCGCGACCGAGCTCGTCGTGAGGATCAGGGCGGCGGCTGCGGCGAGGATCGGCCCGGCGATACGGGTTCGAGGAAGGCGATTCATGGCTGCGTCTCCAACGAGTGGGTGGCCGGTGAGTCGATGCGCGGGCCAAGCTCCAGGGGGATGGGTTGTCCGACGTCGCGGACGAGTCCGACGGCTTCCGGACCGGTTTCGACGCCGGCCACGGCAGACGTGCCGCCGACCGGGACGGTGCCCGCGTCGATCACACCCAGCGGCTCCCGTGAACCTGTGGCCGGGTCGATCGCGAACGCCCGTGTTTCGGCACCGGCGTCGCGAACTGCAGCCACCACGCGACCGTCGCGCGACACGGCCGCGCCGATCGCGGCTGCCTCGAGGGTCGCCGGCATGCCCGTTACGAGATCCCAGGAGAGGACGCCGCAGGGCAGGCCGCCGCAGGCGGCCATCGATACGAGGTGGTCGCCGGCGAACCCGATGAGCCCTCCCTGCGCGCCGTCGATCGTCACAATCGCTCCGGTCCCAAGCTCGAGGATCCGGGTCAGGCAGGTCTCGGGGTCACATGACTGGACGGCGAGCCGGGACCCGTCGTCCGAGGTCAGCAGCGTCGTGGACCAGACCTCCTTGATCCCGGCGGCTCGAAGCGTCGCGGACGGGATCGGGGCGAGGACGCGGATGGGATCCCCACCGTCGAATGGGGCTCGCCAGATGCCCAGGTCCCGACGCGAGCCGCGGTCCAGGAGGTGCACGAGTACGGCATCCCGCGCCGGGTCGGCGATGGCACGCCGAGCGATCGCCGCGCCGAGGTTGAGCGTCTGCGAGCAGCCGTCCGCCACGTCGAGGATGCGGACTGCGGACCTTGCGCCGTCGTCCGTCGCGACGACGAGCCGACCCTGGTCTGGGCCGCTGACGAAACTGGCCTCGGGCAGCGCGAACGTCACTGCCGTGGCACCGGCTGCGCCCACGGTGAGCGCCCAGCCGGTGAGCGTGCCGCCGACGTCCGTGGCGGGGGCCAGACGCCACCAGCTGCCATGCGCGGCGGGAGTGACACGGATCCCGATCGGGACGTCGGCCGGCCCCGCGTTCACGCAATCGGCCATGGGGCGGGGAGTGGGCGGGGCTCCGGCGCTCACCCCAGGCGGTGACTTGGTGAACAGCGCGGACGATCCAATGGCCAGCGCCATCAGGAACGGCGGTCCCAGGAGCATGGTCCAGCGAGACCTCGACATGAGCGATACCTCCTCCGGCGGGTGGCGGGAGGAGGGCGGAGACCGGCAGTTTCGCGGTCGGCGCTCATCGGCGAGTTATCCCTTGATCACCGACGATGTGACGGTGCTACGCTGTCCCGGATCGATCCTGTTCGATCACGCCGCGTAGTCGCGAAGCCGGTGCAATTCCGGCACAGTCCCGCTACGGTGACCGTCGCTCGAGCGACGGGAGTCCGGTCGCCGGCTCACGGTGGATGCACGACCTTCGAGAGAAAGGCAGGCTCCTCGCGTGAATTCCCCCGACTGACCGAAGCCGCCCAGTTGACGTGGCGGACCCTCGGGTCTGCCCCTCCCCTTCGGTCGGAGACCTCCATGGCTGCATTCGTCCGGTTCCGCGCGCGCCGCGCGGCCACTCACGCCACTCCCACCACGTACTTCGGTGGCCGTGGGCACATCACGCCCCTCATCCCTGTCCTCGCCCTTGCGCTTGCGCTGGCGGCGTGTACCGGCTCCGGGAGCGCTGCGCCATCGACGGCACCCGCGCCATCTCCCTCCGCCACGGCCGCACCAACGGCCGCGCACACGATGGCCCAGGCGTTCCCGGTCACGATCCACGACGACGAGGGCACCCCCGTCTCGATCGCGGCCGAGCCGCACAGGATCGTGTCGCTTACGCCGGCTGCCACCGAGATCCTGTTCGCGATCGGTGCCGGCGACCGGGTCGTCGCCAAGGTCGAGGACATCAACCCGTACCCGCCGGAAGCCGACGGCCTGCCGGTCGTGGCCACGTTCCAGGGCGTGGATATCGAGCAGATCGTCGCGCTCCGGGCCGACCTCGTCATCGCAGGCGGGCTCAATTTCACGCCGCCCAACGCGGTCAGCCAGCTGCGCAGCCTGGGAATCCCGGTGGTCGTGCTGTACGCCGAATCGATCGACGAGGCGCTCGCCGGGATTCGAGCGATCGGCGTGGCTACCGGCGAGACCGCGGCGGCCGAGGAGCTGTCGGCCGCCACACGCACCGAGCTGGACCGCCTGGGTGCCCTCACCGCGGATCTCGGGCGGCCAACGACGTTCTACGAGATCGACGCCACCTCCGATATCTACACGGTCCCGGCCGATTCTCTGTACGCCGAGCTCCTGGTCCTGGCCGGGGCCGACCCGATCACGACGGACGCCAGCTATCAGATTTCGCTCGAGCGGCTGATCACCGCGAACCCGTCCGTGATCCTCCTGGGCGATGGCGGCTATACGACAGCGGCCGACGTCGCAAGCCGGCCCGGATGGTCGGGGATCCAGGCCGTGATCGACGGGAACATCGTCGTCGTCGATGACGCGCTGATCACCCGGCCCGGCCCGCGCCTGGTGGAGGGGCTGCGCGCGCTCATCCGCGCGCTCCACCCGGAGGTGGCGATTTGACCATGCCCTCCCGTGCGGGGCTTCTTGGAGCTCGCCCGGTCACCAGGTCCGGGGCGTCGCTCGTTCGACGCCCCGTCGTGCTGGCGGTGTTCGGGGTCGTGCTCCTGCTGACGGCCCTCGTGGCGGGGATCGCTGCCGGGTCCGTCACGATCGCCGCGTCGGACACGCTGGAGATCCTCGCGCGCCGCCTTCTCGGGCTGGATATCACCCGGACCTGGACTGCCGCGGCCGAGACGATCGTGGTTGATCTGCGCCTGCCCCGCGTGCTCACGGCGATGGTCGTGGGCGGCGGACTGGCCGTGGCCGGGGCAGCGTTCCAGGGCCTGCTCAGGAACCCGCTCGCGGACCCGTACGTGCTCGGGACCGCGTCCGGGGCCGCGCTGGGGGCTGCCATCGCGGTCCTCATCCCGGTCCGGGCTCTCGTCCTCCAGTTCGGACTGCTCCACGCCCTCGCGTTCCTCGGTGCCCTCGGCGCAGTGACCGTTGTGTACCGGCTGTCCCGGGTTGGCGCGAGCGCGCCGATGACGAGCCTGCTCCTGACGGGCTACGCGGTCGGTTCGCTGCTGGCGGCCGGGCTCGCCATGGCCATGTACCTGTCCGGGACGGGACTGCGCCAGATCTTCTCGTACCTGCTCGGCGGGTTCGATTCGTCGTCCTGGATCCGGCTCGCGGTCGCGGCCCCGCTGATCGGTCTGGCCAGCCTCGCAATCCTCCTTCGAGCGCGGTCCCTCAACGGGATGCTGCTCGGCGAGGAGGCCGCCGCCCACCTGGGGGTCGATGTCCGGCGAGAACGGGCGATCCTCCTTGCGCTGGCGTCGCTGGCGACCGCAGCCTCAGTCGCCATCTCCGGACTCATCGGCTTTGTCGGGCTCGTGGCTCCGCACGTGGTGCGGCTCCTCGTGGGCCCCAACGCACGGCTCGTCCTGCCGCTCGCCGCGCTCCTCGGCGCGAGCCTGATGGTCGGTGCCGACCTCGTGGCGCGTCTCCTCGGCGAGATCCCGGTCGGCGTCGTGACGGCGGTCATCGGGGCGCCGTTCTTCCTCGCCCTCCTGCGTCGCGCCCGCGCGGGCTACGAGCTGTGATTCGGGTCGAGGGCGTCACCGTCGCCTACCGCGAGCGGGCGGCGCTGCGCGATGTCTCTCTGTATGTCGAGCCCGGCGAGCAGGTCGCGATCATCGGGCCCAACGGGGCCGGCAAGTCAACCCTCCTGCGGGTGATCGCCGGATTGCTCCGCCCGACAACGGGGATCGTGGAACTCGCAGGGGACAGGGTGGACCGGCTCGAGCGCCTGGCCGTCGCGCGCCGCCTCGCGGTTGTTCCGCAGTTGCCGGTCCTGCCGTTCGCGACGACCGTCGAGGAGGTCGTCGCCCTTGGACGCCTCCCGCACGAGCACCCCATTCGCGGAATGCGCCCGGGCGATCGAGCCGCCGTGGCCGCGGCGATCGATCGGGTCGGTGTCGGCCATCTGTTCGGGCGGGATGCCCGCGAGCTGTCGCTGGGCGAGCGTCAACTGGTCCTGCTCGCGATGGCCGTGGCCCAGGACGCGGGGGTGCTCATCCTTGATGAGCCGACAGTCCACCTCGATCTCCGCCACCAGGTCGAGGTGATGGAGCTGATCGGCGACCTGAACGCCCGCGACGGCACGACGATCCTCGCCGTGCTCCACGACATCGGTCTCGCCGCGCACTTCTTCGGGCGGCTCATCCTTCTCGACCATGGGCGCGTCGTCGCGGACGGCACACCGACCGAGGTGCTTGCCCCTGACCGGATCCGCGAGGTGTTCGGCGTCGATCCAGCCTTCGTCCGACTTGGTGCCTAACCGGCAACACCTGCGCAGTGCCGGGCTCCCGGGCGCTCGCGGCCGGGGCGCTGCCGTGGGCGCGTGCTACGCTGCCGGACGTGATCCGAGCGCGCACCGGTCGTCGCGTGCCCCGACCGTCCTCCCCGATCGTCGCGCTGCTCGTGGCTCTGGCCCTGGCCGGCTGCGGCACAACTGCGACGCCGCCCACGAGTCCCGATCCCGTCGACCCTGCGCCGTCCGGGGCCGAGTCCGGCGCCCCTTCGACCTCGTCAGCGCCGGCCGCCAGCCCCACGGCGACACCGGGCGGTGGCGACCCCCAGCCGACGCCATCCTCGGGCGGCTCCAGTCCGCGCCCGTCAGACGGCGCGCCGGCCTGCAGCGGCAGTGACGCCAACCGCACGTTCTTCACACAGGCGGCCGGTGCGATGTCATGGGCCGTCTACTGCGCGGTCCTGCCCGACGGCTGGTTCCTGGAGACCGGCACCTACCGACTCGCAGAAGGCGGCCAGCTGCTGGTCACGTACCGAGGTCCGGCCGACGTGCACATCGCCATGGCCCAGGGCAATGTCTGCGACGGTGTGGGAGCGGACGTCGACGTCTGCGCTCCGCGGGATGCGGTCATCGGGCCGGCCGTGATCGGGGACCGGACGGGGGACCTCGGCCGCCTGGCCAACGGGCTCGTCCTGGATGTGGATCGTGGCGCCAATCCGTCCTGGCGAATCACCGGGCTCGGCGTCACGGAGGCTGACTTCCTGGCCATCTGCGCAGCGATGCTGAAGGTCGACGCCTCGAACTAGCATGCGGATCACCGATTTCGAGCTGGAGCGGTACTTCGCGCGCTGGGAGTTCGCCGTCCGGCACATCCTCTGCGCGAGCGACGTCGAAGGCTGGTCGATGAGCGAGCTGCTGGCGCTCGCCGACCATGAGTCGGCGGCGCTCTGGCAGGAGCTGCGCCTCGGCTACACGGAGGCACCCGGGCACCCGCTCCTCCGGCGTGAGATCGCGGCGCTGTACGAGACCGCGGACGCCGACGACATCCTCGTCGTGTCCGGTGCGGAAGAGGGGATCTTCGCGCTCGTGAACGTCCTCCTCGGACCGGGCGACCACGCGATCGTGACCTGGCCCGGCTACCAGAGCCTGTACGAGGTGGCGCGGGCGTGCGGCGCCGACGTCACGCTGCACGAGCTTCGCGAGGAGTGCGACTGGGCGATCGATGTCGACGCGCTGCGTCGCCAGGTGACGCTAGACACGAGGCTGATTGTCATCAACGCGCCACACAATCCGACCGGCATGCTCCCGGACCGGCAGACGTTCGATGCCGTCGTGGCGATCGCGGCCGGCGCGGGTGCGTACCTGCTCGTTGACGAGGTCTACCGCTACCTCGAGTTCGAGGAGGCGGACAGGCTCCCGGCCGGTGTCGACGCGGGGCCGCATGTCATCTCGCTCGGCGTCATGTCGAAGTCGTTCGCGATGGCGGGGCTCCGGATAGGCTGGCTCGCCTCACGTGATCGGGACCTCCTGACGCGCGTCGCCGCCTTCAAGGATTACACGACGATCTGTGCGTCGGCGCCGTCGGAAATCCT
Source organism: uncultured Chloroflexia bacterium (assembly GCA_963697415.1). Taxonomy (GTDB): domain Bacteria; phylum Chloroflexota; class Limnocylindria; order Limnocylindrales; family CSP1-4; genus UBA5189. The sequence goes on along the minus strand of CAVONW010000003.1, from coordinate 385,880 downwards.
GGCCTTGATCGGGCTTCGTGCCCGGGACGTGGTCCTCGGCCGCTCGCAGGCGCTCGTCGCGGAGAACATGGCCGCCCTCGACGCACTCTTCGCTCGCTGGCCCGACGCGCTGTCGTGGGTCCGGCCGCGGGGCGGATCCATCGGCTTCCCCCGCCTGCGCCATGACCTCGATGTCGACCGGTTCAGCGCCGAACTCGTGGAGCGGGAAGGTGTGTTGCTCCTGCCCGGGTCCCGTTTCGGGCATCCCGGCAACAACTTCCGGATCGGCTTTGGGCGGACGGATCTCGGACCAGGCAGTCGCAGGGCTCGAGCGGCACCTGTCGCGCGTGGCGCGCTGAGCGGCGACGCGACCCGCGTCAGTCAGCGGTGCGACCAATCCCCGCGATCGTCCGAGTCACCGGGCGAGAGCCCAAGGATGTCCCCGTGGGTGTCGATGCCCAGGCCCAGCACGGTCCGGTTGGCGTAGGCGAAGTACGCCACGACCTGGTTGATCTCAAGGATCTGGCCGTCATCGAAGCCAGCCGAGCGCATCGCCTGGACATCGGACTCCACGACGAAGGCAGGGTCCTTCGTCAGCTTGACCGCATATGCCAGCGCCGCCTGCTCCCGGGCATCGAAGGCCGTCTCGAAGCGGCCCGCCTGGAGGGCTTCGCCGATCGCAGCGGCGCGTTCCTGATCGCCGAGGAGGCGGGCCAGCCCTGCGGCATGGTGGTCGACGCAGTAGTCGCACGAGTTCAGCCGGCTGACCAGCACGCCGAGCGTCTCGAGGAACCACGTCGGGACCGTGTTGGACGAGTGGTGGAGGACATTCTTGTAGAGGGCCATGTGCCCGTCCATCGTGTGGGGCCGCAGGCTGTGGGCCAGCATGATGTTGTCGACGTTGTCGTCGGGGCCCTTGATCCGCTCGTAGAGTTGCTGCAAACGGCCCGTGGCCGCCTGGTAGGAGATGGTCGTGATCCAGGCCAACGTGCTCTCGCTCCCGTGCAGGATGGACGAGGCCCATGGTAGGTGCTCCCTGGGCAGCTCATCGCCCGTGGAGAACTACTCGCCGGCCGCCGGCTGAGCCCCTGCCGCGCCTCAGGCCCGCTTGCGCGGCAGGTCGAGGAAGGGCAGCGGCACGACCGTCGCGTCGACGCGGCCGCGGCGGCCCTCGACCGTCCACTCGACGTGGAGCTTCGTCCCGACAGCCTCATGCGAGGCGGGCACGGACGCGAGGCCGATCGCCTGCTTGAGGATCGGGCTCCAGCCCAGGCTCGTGATCTTCCCGATCTGGGCGCTTCCGCGCGGCGCATACACCGGCACGGGCGAGCGATCGACGTTCGGCGAGATCGCCGGCGGCAGATCCTGGGCCGAGTAGAGCCCCTCGATCCCGTACCAGTCGAGAGTCACGCCGACGAGCCGGCGCGCCGGCCCGCCCTTGGCGGCCTCACGCTGGAGGGCGAGCTTGCCGACGAAATCCGCCTTGTCCAGGTCCACGAGACGCCCGAGGCCGATCTCGGCCGGCGAGTAGTTCTGCTCGGGGTTGAGCGCGTGCCGCGCAGACGTGTAGTCGACCTCGAGCAGGATGAGTCCGGCCTCGAGGCGCACGACGTCGAGCGCCAGCATCCCCGCCGGCCGAATGCCGTAGTCGGCCCCGGCCGTCATCAACGCATCCCAGGCCTTGCCCGCGCGCCTGGCCGGGATCCAGACCTCATAGCCGAGATCGCCGGTGTAGCCAGTGCGCGAAACGTCGACGTCGATGCCGGCCAGGGTCGCCGCGCGTCGGCGGAAGTAGCGGAGATCGGCGAACGACTCACCCGTGGCGGCTTCCAGGACGGCCCGCGAGAAGGGCCCCTGGAGCGCAACCGCGGCCAGCGCCTCACTTTGATCTTCGATCTGCACGTCCAGGCCGCGCGCGTTCAGCGTCAACCAGCGGTATTGCGGATCGGCCGCGGTCCAACGGTATTCGGCTTCATCCAGGCGATGAACGGTCCCGTCGTCGATGACCTTGCCGTGCTCATCGCACCAAGGCGTGTAGAAGACCTGGCCGACCTTGAGCTTCGTCGCGTCGCGGGTGATGACCCGGTCAACGAGCCGCGGCGCGTCGGGCCCGGACACGCGGTACTTGTAGAGGGGCGAGACGTCGATGAGGGCAGCCGCCTCGCGGACGGCGTTGTACTCGATGTCGTGGGCATCGGCATACACGGACGACGCGTAGTAGCCCGACCATTCGCGCCACTGCATCTTCCGGTTGAGTGGCGCGGTCCGGGAATGAAACGGGGTGCCGACGCTCACGAAGGTCCCTCCTGTGCTCCCCTCAAGTATGCATCGGCGCTATGCAGGCTGGATGCTTCGACCCTCAGCCGTAGCCGAGCACGCGGACGCCCTGGATCTGGAAGTCCTGCGGGTTTCGCGTGACAACGGTTGCGTCGTTGAACCAGGCGACCCCGGCGATGATGGCGTCCCCGAGCTGCCGAGGGCTGGAGCGTCCCAGACGTCGGCGAGAAGCCCCAGCCCAGGTGGCCGCATCAGGCGATGTCGCGACATATTCCAACGCGGAAATCAATGCGGTGATGGCCAGGATTGACTCGTCCGCGCCCTTCGACAATGCCTCGGCAACGACCGCGTCGCAGACGAGCAGATCATTCGGTTCGCTGAACAACTCGCGCACGAGCGCCACCGCGCCTGGGTGTCCGCTCGCGTGATCGATCAGCAAGGTCGTGTCGATCAGGTACCGCATCCGGCGTCGTCTCCTCGTACGGTGCCCACAACATTCGATCACGCTCGCTGGAGTCGCGGACCTCCCGGAGGATTTCGAGCGTCTCCTCGTCGGTCCGACCCCAGGTCGTCGACCCCTTCAAGGCCCCGGCGTACTTCTCCCAGACCATCCGCGCGTTGTCGCGGCGGACCTGCTTCGCGACGAGCTCGGCGATGTAGCGGCTTCGACCCCGCGGACCGGCGACGGCGTCGACGAGGGCGAGCGTCTCCTCGGGGAGGCTGATGTTCGTTCGGACAAGCCCCATCGTGTGACCTCGTGTGTGAATACGTATCACACAGGGTAGCACACAGAACTACGCGCGACGATACGCTGCCACCCAGCGCAACGTCCGGCGCGCCTGACGTGACGGCGGCTAAACTGCATGGAGTCTATGCAGGCTGAATACGCGGCCCCGGCCGTGGTTAGCGAGGAGTCCGCGTGGCACAACGCTACGACGCGGTCATCATCGGCGGCGGGCACAACGGCCTGATCTCCGCGGCCTACCTGGCGCGCGCCGGGTTGAAGGCGCTCGTCCTTGAGAAGCGGCACCTGCTTGGCGGCGCCGCCGTGACCGAGGAGATCTTCCCGGGCTTCCGCTTCTCCGTGATGTCGTACGTCGTCTCGCTCCTTCGCCCGGAGATCATCCGCGAGCTGGACCTGCCCGCCCACGGCCTGGACATCCTGCCGCTCGACGGCACGTTCACGCCGCTCCACCCGGGCGAGGGGCCCAAGGCGGGCGGCGGGGACTACCTGTGGCGGGTGAACGATCACGGCCGGACCATCCGGGAGCTGCGCCGGTGGTCGAAGAACGACGCCGAGGCGTACGAGGAATACGGCCAGCTCATGGTGGATATGGCCCGGTTCATCAAGCCGATCCTGTCCATGGTTCCACCGGATCCCGCCTCCAATGACCCGCGGCCATTCCTGCCGCTCGGCAGCCTCCTCCGGAGCTTCCAGCGCCTGACCGAGCGGCAGCAGGCCGTCTTCGTCCAGCTCATGACGATGTCCGCCTCCGACTTCCTGAGCCAGTGGTTCGAAACGGACCCGCTCAAGGCCACGATGTCGGCGTCCGGGATCATCGGCACGTACCAGGGCGTCAAGAGCCCCGGCACGGCGTACGTCCTGCTCCACCACTACATGGGCGAGATCGACGGCGCGTTCCGCGCCTGGGGCATCCCGAAGGGCGGCACCGGCGGGATCTCGGAGGCGATCGGCAGCGCAGCGCGCGCCCAGGGCGCGGAGATCCGGCTTGAGGCCCCGGTCGCACGGATCCTCGTCCGGGGTGGCAAGGCGACCGGCGTCGTCCTCGAAACCGGGGAGGAGATTCTCGCGGACTCCGTCCTGTCGTCTTTGGACAGTCGCCAGACCTTCATCAACCTCCTGGAACCCGGGACGCTGGACGCGGACTTCGAGGCCCAGGTCCGCCGGTTCAAGTTCCGTGGCTCGTCCGGCAAGGTCAACATGGCGCTCGATGGCCTGCCCAGCTTCACGGCACTGCCGGGCCCGGGTGAGCACCTTCGCGGGGCGATCTCGATCAGCCCATCCATCGACGACATGGAGCGGGCCTACGACGACGCGAAGTACGGGCACTGGAGCCGGAAGCCGTACATCGACATCATCATCCCGACGCTCGTCGATCCCGGGATGGCGCCGCCCGGAAAGCACGTCATGAGCTGCTTCGTCCAGTACGCGCCGTACCACCTGGATCCGTCCCTCGGAACGTGGGATGACAACCGAGAGGCGTTCGGCGACGCCGTCGTGGACCGGATCTCCGAGTTCGCGCCCGATCTCAGGTCGAAGATCCTCCATCGCAACGTCCAGACACCGCTCGACATCGAGCGGACGACCGGATTGACCGAGGGCAACATCTTCCAGGGCGAGCTCTCGCTGGAGCAACTGTTCTTCAGCCGGCCGGTGCCAGGCTGGGCTCGTTTCCGGACTCCCGTTCGCGATCTCTGGCTGTGCGGATCGGCGACCCACCCAGGCGGCGGGATCATGGGTGCCAACGGACGAATCGCGGCAATGGAGCTGCTCCGGTCGCGCGGGAAGAGGGCTTCGTGATGGCCGGCGCCAACGGCGGCGGGGCGTGGGATGTCGTCATCATCGGCGGTGGCCACAACGCGCTCGTGACCGCGGCCTACCTCGCGACGGGCGGCCTGCGGACCCTGGTCCTGGAGCGACGCGAACGCGTCGGTGGTGCCGTGGACACCGTGGAGCTCCGCCCAGGGGTCCGGGTTCCGGCGTTGGCCCACACGGTGGGGCGACTCCGACCGTCCGTCCATCGGGACCTCGATCTCAAGCGTCACGGCCTGTCGCTCATGGCCCCCGACGTCCGTCTCTTCGCGCCATCCCCGGACGGCAGCGCCGTGGTGCTCTGGGGCGACGTCGCGAAGACGGCGGACGGCCTGCGCGCCCGCTCCGGAGCGGATGCAGACGCCTACCCCGGGTTCGACCGGCTGGTACGGTCCCTGGGCCGGTTCCTGGACGAACTCGGGCGGTCCGCGCCGCCGGACGTCAAGGCGCCGGGGATCGGTGACGCGCTCACCGGGCTGAAGCTCGGACGCACGTTCCGCGGCCTCGGCAAGCACGATTCCCGGACGATCCTGCGCGTGCTGCCCATGGCGGTGGCGGACCTGGTTGCCGAGGCGTTCGAGACGGACGCGGTCCGGGCCGCGCTCGCGTGGCGCGGCGTCCGGTACTGCTCCGTGGGCCCGTGGTCCGCGGGCACGGCCGCCATCCTGCTGATGGATTCGGCCGGCAACGACGGCGGCGCGGCCGGCGAGACGGTCTACGCGCGCGGCGGCCCCGGGGCGCTCTCGGCGGCACTGCTCTCCGCCGCTCTGGCGGCCGGTGCCGAGGTCCGGACGGAGGCCGAAGTCACCGCGATCACGTCGAAGGACGGGCGCGCCACCGGCGTGGTCCTGGCGTCCGGCGAGGAGATCGGCGCTCGCGCGGTGGTCTCGGGCCTGGACCCGAAGCGGACGCTCATCGACCTGGTCGATCCGGTCGCCCTTGGGCCGTCGCTCGGCTGGCGGGCGGGCAACATCCGGACGCCGGGGGTCGTCGCGAAGGTCAACCTGGTCCTCAGGAAGCTTCCGGTCTTCCACGCCGCGGGCGAGGACGGCGAACACCTCCTCCGTGGCCGGATCGTCGTCGCCCCCGGCATCGATGCGATGGAACGCGCCTTCGATGCCTCCAAGTACGGCCGGTTCTCCGAGGCGCCGATCCTCGAGGCGACGATCCCGTCCCTCGTGGATCCGCTGCTCGTCGAAGGTGCGAAGACCGGCACCCATGTCATGAGCGTCATCGCCCAGTACGCGCCGTACGCGCTCCGGGATGGCGACTGGGCGACCAGTGCGGATGCGTTCGGGGACGCGGTGATCGCCGCCCTCGAGTCCGTCGCCCCGGGGATCGGCAAGCTCGTCACCCACCGCCAGGTGCTGACGCCGCTGGACCTGGAGCGCGACTACGGCCTGACCGGCGGCCACCCACTCCACGCCGAGCCCGGCCTGGACCAGTTCTACCTCTGGCGTCCGCTCCTCGGACACGCGCGCTACCGGATCGGCGGGCTCGACGGCCTGTATCTGTGCGGCTCCGGAGCCCATCCGGGTGGCGGCGTCACCGGCGCACCGGGCCAGAACGCTGCGCGTGAAGATCCTCGCGGACCTCCGCAAGGGGCGCCGCTAGGCGTCGGCTCAGGCGTCGGCCGGGCCCGGCTCCTCAACGTCCGTGTCCGTGGCCGGGTCCGGCTCGCGCGGAACCCGGATCGCCCGACCCTCGCGTCGCTCCAGGCGCTGCGCTGCGCGGGCCGCCACGGGTCCGTTGTCGACGTTGCGGCCCAGCCAGTGGAAGAAGAACGCCGAGGCGACCGCGGCGATCGGGATCCCGAAGATGGCACCGCCGATGCCGGCGATCTTGCCGCCGACGAGGACCGAGCCGAGGACCACGATCGGGTGGATGCGGAGAGCCTTGGCCATCAGCCGGGGCTGGAGCCCGTTCATCACGGCCAGCCAGCCGGCGGCCATGATCACGAGCACGCCCAGCGTCGCGTCGGGCTGCAGCACCAGCGCGACGAGAACCGGCGGAGCCCAGGCAATGAACGGCCCGAAGAACGGGATCGCCATGAGCAGTCCGGCCGTCGCGGCCGTCGCGGCCGCGTAGTCCAGCCCGAAGACCATGCTCGCCACGAGCGCAGTCGCCGCGTACACGACGCCCAGGATCGCCTGGCCACGCAGGAAGCCCCCGAACGACTGCGAGACGCTCCGCTCGAGGAGCCGGGACTCCTCCTTGTACTGGGGTGGAGAGAGGCGGAACAGGAACGCCAGGAGCCGGTCTCGGTCCGCGACCATGTACAGGGACAGGATCAGGATCAGCAGCAGGTTGGCGATGGCACCCAGGCTGGCGACCGCGACCTGCTGCAGCGGGCCGGCCAGCTCCGTCGCATAGCGACTGAGGTTGTCGAGGAAGGTCGACGCCTGGGCCGTCAGGTCGACGTCGGTGAGGCCGAGTCCATCCACCCGGGCCTGCCACGGCGCGAGGATCGCCGGCAGGTCAGTGCGCAGCGTCGGGACGCTGGCGATGAAGTCGGTGACTGAGCCGGCGATCGCACCGGCCACGCCGACGATCAGGACCACGAGCCCGGCGAACAGGAGGATGTAGACAAGGACCACGGCGCCCGTCCGGTTGATGTGTGAGATCGCCGCTACCCGCGCCACGACGGGCGTGATGATGAACGCGAGGAGCCAGGCCAGGAAGAAGACGAGGATGATGTCGCCGAAGGCAATCAGGACGTTCGCGAGAAAACCGAGGACGACGAACGTCAGGGCGACGGCCGCGAGGATGAGGACGACATCCAGCCAGCGGCGTTCGCGTGGCGTCAGCTCGAAACTCATCTCCCTCGCTTCCTTGCTCCGGGTCGGGCCTACCGAAGGCCCATCTTCGCGCGAACCTCGTTCATCGTGGCGGCTGCCACGGGCTTGAGGCGGTCCGCCCCGGCTTCGAGGATGCCGTCGACACGCTCAGGGTGGGCCATCAGTTCCGCGTACTGCTCCCGGGCCGGGGCATAGTGGCGGATGATCCGGTCCGCGAGCAGCCGTTTCATGTCCACGCAGCCGGTTGCCGCCGTGCGCTCGCCCTCCCACAGCTGGAGGTAGTCGTCCCCGAAGAACCGCTGAAGCTGGCACACGTTGCAGACTTCCGGGCGGCCGGGATCGGTGCGCTTGATCCGCTGCGTGTCGGTGACCATCGACATCACCTGCCGCCGGATGTCATCCTCAGGCGCGAAGATCTCGATCGTGTTGTTGAGCGACTTGGACATCTTCCGCGCGCCGTCCGTGCCCAGCACGATCGGAGCCTCGGTGAAGACGGCCTGCGGTTCCGGGAACGTGTTCCCGTAGCGATTGTTGAACGCCCGGACGATCTCCCGGGTCAGCTCCAGGTGGGCCGCCTGATCCTTGCCCACCGGAACGGTGGTCGCCTTGTAGATGACGATGTCGGCCGCCTGGAGGACCGGGTAGGTGAGCAGCCCGTGGTTGACATCGTCGGGCTGGTTCTGCTTCTTCTCCTTGTAAGTCGGCGTTCGTTCGAGCCAGCTGACCGGCGTCACGGTCGCGAGCAGCCAGGCCAGCTCCGCGTGCTCCGGGCGATGGCTCTGGACGAACAGCGTGCACCGCTCGGGATCCAGGCCCAGGGCCAGGAGCGCGGCCGCCATCTCGCGCGTCTGCCGGCGCATCCGATCCGCGTCGTGGGTGCTGGTCAGGGCGTGGTAGTCGACGATGCAGTAGATCGCCTCGTACTCGTCCTGGAGCCGGACGTAGTTCCGGATCGCCCCGAGGTCGTTGCCGATGTGCGGCGCACCCGACGGCTGGATTCCACTGAAGGTGCGGGGGGCGACCGAATCCTGGGCGGGATAGGCCTTGCCGGGGGCAGGCTCGGGGGCCGCGTTCGTCATCGTCGGCCGAGTGTAGCCGACGTCATGAGGCCGGATGGCCCAACGGCCCCGGGCCGCTCGGCCGGTGCCATTGACCCCGTGCGGCCGCGACGATGGATCCATGGAGGCAGTCTCGCAGCAGCGCGATCCTGGGCGTGGCGCCGCGCTCATTCGCGACGTGATCCTGGGCGGGCAGGACGGCCTGGTCAATGTGCTCGGCCTGGTGCTCGGCATGGCGGTCGCGACGGGCTCATCTCGGATCGTCATCACGGCCGGACTCGCCGCGCTCATGGCCGAGTCGATCGCGATGGCGGGCGTGGCCTTCACTGCAAGCGGCGCGGAGCGTCAGCTCGGCGCAACACTTCGACGCACGCTCGACGAACGTCGCCGGGCCCAGACGGCCGCCCGAGTCGCGGCCCGTCGCCGACGCCTCACCGATGCCGGCATGGCGCCCGAGCTCATCGACACCGTGGTGCATGAGGCGGATGCCGAGGCCGACGTCTGGCGCGAGGAGCTGGAAGTTGCCCGCACCGCCCTGGCGCCCGTGCGGGAGACAAGGCCGGTGCGGGCCGCAGCGGTTGTCGGCTTCTCGACCGCGCTTGGTTCCGCCGTGCCGCTCCTGCCATTCATCCTGCTCCCGATCTCGATCGCGCCCGCAACCGCGCTTGCCACCGCCACGATCGTCCTGGCCCTGGCGGGAGTCGAGCGGGCCCGGACCACCGGTGGCCGGCCCGGGCGAGCCGCACTCGAGATGGTCGCCATTGGACTCGTGTCGGCGATGGCCGGCTACCTCATCGGCCAGCTGCTTGGTGGCCGAGCCCCGTAGTCGAGTCGGGCGCCCCGTTACCATGGGCGCGATGAGACGCCCACCCCGGCCCAATCGTCCGTGACCGCGCCGCTGGGTGTCGCCGTGCTCGGAGCCGGCACGGTCGGCCGTGAGGTCGTCCGGGCACTCCTCGAGCGACCGGACTCGCTCCATGCCCCGGACGGATCACCGCTCGCCCTGGTCGGCGTGGCGGTGCGCGACGTTGCCCGCGCGATCACCGGCGGCATCCCCGAATTGCTGTTGACGGATGCACCCGCCCACCTTCTCGCCGCACCCGAGACGGACATCGTCGTGGAGCTCATGGGCGGCGATGAACCGGCCCGAACACTGATCGTCGCGGCCCTGGCCGCGGGCAAGCCCGTCGTGACCGCGAACAAGCACGTCATCGCCCATCACGGGCCGGAACTGGAGGCCATCGCCCGGCGGACCGGGGCGGCGCTCCGGTTCGAGGCCGCGGTCGGCGGCGGGATCCCCGTCCTCGGTCCGCTGGCCCTCGATCTCGCGGCGAATCGCGTGGACGCGGTCCGCGGCATCGTCAACGGCACCACGAACTTCATCCTCAGCGCGATGGCCGGCGAGGGCCGACCGTATGCGGATGTCCTCGCGGACGCCCAGGTGGCGGGCTATGCCGAGGCCGACCCTCGGGGTGACGTCGAGGGCCACGACGCAGTGAACAAGCTCGTGATCCTGGCCCGCCTGGCCTTCGGGCAATGGCTCGATCCGGGTTCGATCTCCACTGCCCCGGGGATGGCCGGCGGAACGGTGGGCCTGCCCGGTATCACGGGCGTCACCCTTTCGGACATCGTGGCCGCCGCCGAGCAGGGCCTCCTGATCAAGCTCATCGCGAGCGTCGTCCGGGACGCGGACGGGATCCACGGCGCGGTCCTGCCGTCGGCGGTGGCGCTGGACAGTCCGCTCGGACGGACGAACGGCGTCCTCAACCGCATCGAGATCGACGCCAACCTCGTCGGCCGGGTCGCCTTCAGCGGTCCCGGCGCAGGCGGCCCGGCGACCTCGTCGGCGGTCCTGGGTGACCTCATGGCCATCGCCCGCCAGGCCGGCAGCACGTGGGCCGGACTGCCCGCCGCGAGCGGTCCGGTGGCCGCCGCACCGCTCATTCCGGGTGATGTCCTCATCGGCCCGTCGGGTGCCGCGTACCCGGTGGTTCGATGAACGTCCCCGGGGGCGCGGCCGGGCCCGTGGCCGCCGCCGGGACCGGGGCCGCCGCCCGGACCGGGGCCGCCGCTGGCCCACGTCCGCGACTCCTGGAGCGCTACCGGGAGTGGCTCCCGATCACCGACGCCACGCCCGCGCTGTCGCTCGGCGAAGGCGCGACGCCACTCGTCCACCTGCGCCGGCTGGGCGCGCAGTTCGGGCTCCGGAACCTCCACGTGAAGCTCGAGGGCATGAACCCGACGGGCTCGTTCAAGGACCGCGGCATGGTCCTCGCGGTGGCCAAGGCGATCGAGGCGGGCGCACAGTCGGTGATCTGCGCCTCCACTGGCAATACGTCCGCGTCCGCCGCAGCCTACGGTGCTGCCTCCGGCCTGGAGGTCGTGGTCGTCCTGCCGAAGGGCGCAATCGCGAGCGGGAAGCTCCTCCAGGCGCTCGTCGCGGGAGCGCGGGTCGTGGCGGTCGACGGGAATTTCGATCAGGCCCTGGCCGTGGTCCGCGAACTCGCGTCACGCGACGATCACCCGATCACGCTCGTGAATTCGGTCAACCCGTATCGGCTCATGGGGCAGAGGACCGCGGCCTATGAGGTCTGCGACGACCTGGGGCGCGCGCCGGATGTGCTGGCGATCCCCGTCGGCAACGCCGGCAACATCAGCGCCTACTGGGCCGGCTTCACCGACTACGCCGCGGCCGGCCGCATCGCCGACCGGCCCCGGATGCTCGGCTTCCAGGCGGCCGGTGCCGCGCCCATCGTGCACGGGCACCCGATCGAGCAACCTGAAACGATCGCGACGGCGATCCGGATCGGCAACCCGGCCTCGTGGTCCCTGGCCACGGCGGCCCGGGACGAGTCCGGCGGCCGGATCGAGGCGGTTACCGATGACGAGATCCTGTCCGCCTACCGTGACCTTGCACGAATTGAGGGAGTCTTCTGCGAGCCGTCCTCGGCGGCCAGCATTGCCGGGGTCGCGCAGCTGGCGCGGGCCGGCGCGCTGGATCCCGACGCGCTCGTCGTCGCGGTCCTGACCGGCAACGGCCTCAAGGATCCAGATACGGCGCAGCGGGTTGCCGGCGGCGGCATCCTCGAGGCCGACCCATCCGTGGATGCGGTGCGCGCCGCACTCCGATGGTGATCACAGGAGAGCGGCCAGGGACAGACGGCCGGACGATGACCGAATGACGACGACCAGCTGGCTCGCGGAGCTCGATGGCCGGCGCGTGGCGGTGGAGGTCCCGGCCACGACCGCCAACCTCGGTGCGGGTTACGACTGCCTGGGGATGGCGCTCGAACTTTCGAATCGCGTGGTCCTCGAGGTCCGGGGCTGGACCAAGAGCGGTCACGAACTCCATGTGGAGGGTGAGGGCGAGGGTGAACTCGCGGCCGACTCCGGGAACCGCTTCATCCAGGGCGTCGAGGCAGCAATCCGTGAGGCCCGCGGGGAGATCCCGGAGGGCACGACCTGGCAGGTCGAGATGATCAACAAGATCCCGCTCGCGCGCGGCCTCGGGTCAAGCGCGTCCGCGACGGTCGGCGGGTTGCTCGCGGCCAATGCCCTCCTCGGGGATGCGCTCTCGATGGCCGACCTGTTGCGCCTCGCGACCCAGATCGAGGGTCACCCGGACAACGCGGCGCCGGCGCTCCTGGGGGGCTTCGTGGCGTCGGCGGTGAACGGCGATGTCGTCGAGGCGATCCGGTTCGATGTCCCGCGTGGGCTCCGTGCCGTCGTGTTCATCCCGGACCTCCGGCTCGCGACCGGCGAGATGCGGGACGTGCTTCCCGCCAGCGTGCCGCGGGAGGACGCGGTCGCGAACCTGGGGCGGGTCGCGATCGGCGTCGCGGGGATCGCCATCGGCCGCCGAGACGTGCTGCGCTTCCTGACCGAGGACCGCCTCCACGAGCCGTACCGCGCGGCCGTCTACCCACAGCTGCCGCGCATGGTCGCCGACGCGCGGGCGGCGGGGGCGCTGGGCGCGTGCCTGAGCGGGGCCGGATCGTCGATCATCGCGTTCACGGATACCGTCACCGGTGTCGCCCGGGTCCAGCTGGCCTTCCGTGCCGCGGCGGCCGACTCGGATCTGCCGGGCCGCGTGGAGGTCATCGCACCCCGCAATAGCGGAGCAAGGGTGCTGCCCGACGCCTGACCGCTACGTGACCATGCGCCGGTCGGAGCCTGGTTGACGTCCGGGTCGACACTGTCCCCATGGATGCGCTCGGCAACGTGCTCCAGGGTCTCAGCAGCAGCATCGGCGGACTCTTCAGCGGTGTCCTCGGCGCCGTCGGCGGGGTGGCCAGGGAGGCCCTCCACACGCTCGGGTCGATCGTGTCGGTCGCCTGGCTGCCGATCGTGGCGATCGCGCTCCTCGCGCTCCTCGCCTGGAACGTCGCCCGGCGCTGACGCGAGGCTCTGAGCTGCGCGGCTGATCCCGCGCCGATCCGCGCTGATGCCGCGCTGATGCCGCGCCGGCCCGCACCGCCGCGAGGTTGACGAACCGTCGCTTCTTTGCGTCTCACGCAAGAACACGACCACTGGTTGCGCGTGACGCAAACAACTCATCGTCCGGGGCCGCCGTGGCCTCGCTCCTTGCGTCTGATGCAACGAATCGCACCGGCGCCGGCCCCGAGGAGGGCAGTCGGCCGCTTCTTTGCGCCACGCGCAAGAAGTCGGCGGTTCGGCCGGTTCGCGGGGCTTGCTCATCGAAGTTGTTTGCGTGCAGCGCAACGGCCGATGCCCCGGGCATGGGATGCGCACGGGGCATGCGTGCGCCGCAGGATTGGCCGAGAGCACGACCGTGGGAGCGTGCGTGGGTGTCGGGTAGAATGCGCGCCCGATGCAACGCCCCCTCGTCGTGCAGAAGTTTGGCGGTTCCTCCCTGGCGGATGCGGACCGAGTCCGGCGTGTCGCGCGGCGCATCGCGCGTGAGCGCGCCGCTGGCTCGGACCTCGTCGTCATCGTGTCCGCGATGGGCGACACGACCGACGAGCTGCTCTCCCTGGCCGCGGCGATCACCGACGAACCGGACCCGCGCGAGCTTGACATGCTGCTCGCGACCGGCGAGCACCAGAGCGCGACCCTCGTGTCCATGGCGCTTCACGCACTCGAGGTGCCGGCGATCTCGCTGACCGGCCCGCAGGCCGGGATCACGACGGATGGGCGCTACGGCCGCGCTCGCATCGCCAACGTGGAGCCGGTCCGGATCCGGGGAGAGATCGACCGCGGCAACGTGGTGATCATCGCCGGCTTCCAGGGCCAGAGCGCCGCCGCGATCGGGCAATCGGAGATCACGACCCTCGGGCGCGGCGGCTCGGATACCACGGCCGTGGCGCTGGCGGCGGCACTCCGCGCTGATCGCTGCCAGATCTTCACCGACGTGCGCGGCATCTACACCGCCGATCCCCGGGTCGTGCCGGCGGCGCGGCAGTTGTCCGTGATCGGCTACGAGGAGATGCTCGAGCTCGCCCACCAGGGCGCGCAGGTCATGCAGGTCCGGGCCGTTGAGCTCGGCTGGGTCAACGACGTCGTCATCGAGGTCCTGAGCTCGTTCGAAGACGCGCCGGGCACGCTCATCAGGGAGGACCCCCTCGTGGAACAGCGAAACAAGGTCCGGGGCCTCGCCCACGACCGCAACGTCGCCAAGGTCACCGTCGTCGCCGTGCCGGATCGCCCGGGCGTCGCGCGGGCGCTGTTCGATCCCCTGGCCGAGGCCGGGATCAACGTGGACATGATCGTCCAGAACGTGGGCCACGGCGGCGCCACGGACCTGTCGTTCACCGTGCCGCGCGTCGAGCTGGCCAAGGCCAAGAAGGTCCTCGAGCCGATCGTCCGGGAGCTCGGCGCGCGCGAGCTGACGACCGACGCGTCCGTCGCGAAGGTGTCGATCGTTGGTGCCGGCCTTCACAACGCCCCCGGCTACGCCGCGCGGATGTTCGGGACGCTCGCGGATGCCGGTGTCAACATCGAGATGATCTCGACCTCGGAGGTCCGGATCACGTGCATGATCGCGGAGGCCGAGCTGCCCCAGGCGCTCAATGCGCTGCACGGCGCCTTCGAGCTGGCGACACCGGACCCGATTGACGCGGCGGCCGCCGGTCGGGTGACCGGCTGAGCCGGTGACGTCACCGGGGACCCTTGGCGCGTACTCGAGAGTCGAACGATTCGCATGCCGTCGGCTCGACCAACGACGTCGTCCGCACCTGGCTCGGCGACGGTGCCCCGGAGATCTGCGTCGCGGTTGCGGATCGCCAGACGGCCGGGCGCGGCCGGAACGGGCGGACCTGGTCGGCCCCGTCCGGTGTGGCACTCCTGTGCTCGCTCGGCTTCCGGCCATCGTGGCTGGCTGCCGAGGACACATGGCGCCTGGCCGCGCCTCGTCGCGCTGGCGATGTCCGACGCGGCCGAGGATGCTGCGGGCCTGGCGGAGGGCATGATCCGCCTCAAGTGGCCCAATGACCTTGTGATCGTCCAAGGTGGCCGTGATGGGGCGCTCGTCGGCGACGTCACCGCGGAGGAGGCCCGCGCGCGCCGCTCCGCCCCGATCGAGCTTCGCAAGCTGGCCGGGATCCTCGGGGAGACCGACGGCCTGGGCACGGACGACCCGCGCGTCGTCGTCGGCATCGGGCTCAACGCCGGCTGGCCGGCGGCCGACTTCCCGTCCGAGCTCGTGGGCTCGATGACCTCGCTCGCCGAAGTGTCCGCGCGGCCGGCCGATCGATCGGGAGGGGCTGCTCGACGGCTTCCTCGGCCGGCTCGAGACGCGGATCGGAGCGCTCCGCGGCGGCCGGTTCGATGTCGCCGGCTGGACGGCCCGCCAGGTGACGACCGGGCATCTCGTGACCCTGTCCGGGCTGGACGGCTCAACGACGACCGCTCGGGCGCTCGGGGTGGACGGGGGGTCCGGAGCCCTCGTGGTCGAAGACCTCGACGGCGCAGGCGTCACACATGAGCGGCACATCCACGCTGGCGAGGTCCTCCGCCTCCGCCTGCCGTCGGCGAGCGTGGTGTAACGAGATGGCCCGACCGGTGTTCAGGACGTTGGGAGCGGCGAAGAAGGCCGCGTCCCGGATCGTCCACCTCGATCTTGATCGGCCCCTCGTCGAGGCAGCCCGTCAGGACCCGGCGCGGTTCGAAGCCCTCTATCGACGGTACCTTGCCCCCGTGTACAGCTTCGCCTACTACGAACTCGGCAACCACCACGCGGCCGAGGACGCCACCGCCCGGACATTCCTCGCCGCGCTCACGAACCTGCACCGGTTCGAGGAGCGCGCGCAGCCAGAGGACGGCACCGGCGCCTCGACGTTCAAGGTCTGGCTCTTTCGAATCGCGCGGAACGTCATCTCGAATGAGCGACGAACGGCACGCCGGCATCCCGCGGCTCCCCTCGAAGCCGCGACCGCGGCCATCGTCGCCGATCCGCTGAACGTCGAAGCTGAGACCGTCCGCCGGGACGAGGCATCCCAGGCCTGGCGCGCCGTCGGCCGCCTGCCGGGCGATCGCCGTCGCGCCCTCGTGCTGCGCTTCGTCGACGAGCTGAGCACCGCGGAGATCGCCGGCGTCATGGGACGTTCCGAGGGCGCGGTCCGCGTCCTCCTCCACCGCGCGCTGCGGACCGTGGCCAAGGATCTCGGGGGCCGCCGATGATGCCCGCCGGGCGGGACGTGGTCGAGGTGGACGCCCTCGTCACGGATCGCTACCTGGATTCGCTGCTGGCGTCCCGGGACCTCGCCCCTGCCGCGGGAGCGGGCCTGGCCCAGGGGGTGCGGATGGCGGCCGAGCGCCTGACCCGCGATCTGCCCCGGTTCCACCCCTCATTCCGGTTCGAGGAACGCCTGGCGGCCTGGCTGGCCGAGGCCGCCGCCGCGATGCGGCTGCCCGCCGCCGTCGGTGCCGAGGGTGAGGTCCGAGCCGTTCCATTCGCGCCGCCCGAGATGCCGGCCGGGTTCGACCCCCTGATCGATGAGCGGGACGACGGTGAGCCGGTCACGCTCTCACGCCCGCTCCTGCTCGGTGGGGCTGTGGCTGCGTCCGCGCTCAGCCTGGCCGGTGCGGCGTTCGTCGCCTGGCGCCGGTCCCGGACGGGCAACTCACCGATGGCCCGCGCGGCGCGCGCCGCGCACGCGATGCGCGGCCGGCCGGTGTAGGGGGGACCGATGCCCATCAAGCTCCCGTCCTTCCGGCCACGCAAGGACGTGTACCCGTCCGACCTGTGGACGAAGTGCCCGTCCTGTTCCGAGATGCTGTTCAACAAGCAGCTCGAGAAGTCGGACCGGATCTGCCCCACCTGTGGCCATCACTTCCGACTCTCGGCCGAGGCCCGGATTGCGCTCCTGCTGGACGATCGCAGCTTCCAGGAGGAGGACGCCGGGCTCCAAAGCGTCGATGCGCTCGGCTTCGTGGACCAGAAGACGTACCCGGATCGGCTCGCGGCGGCCCAGGTGGCCACCGGCATGCGCGATGCCGCGGTTCGAGGCACCGGCACGATCGAGGGCCGGCGCGTGGCCCTGTGCGTCATGGACTTCGGGTTCATGGGCGGCTCGATGGGTGCCGTGGTCGGTGAGAAGGTCACCCGCGCCGTGGAGCAGGCGCTTGCGGAGCGGCTGCCGCTGGTCATCGTGTCCGCGTCGGGCGGTGCGCGGATGCAGGAAGGCACGCTGGCGCTCATGCAGCTGGTCAAGACCTGCGCCGCGCTCGAGCTCCTGCGAGCCGCCGGCGTCCCGTACATCTCGGTCATGAGCGACCCGACAACCGGGGGCGTGTTCGCCTCGTTTTCGGTGCTCGGGGACGTCAACCTGGCCGAACCGAATGCGCTCATCGGGTTCGCCGGAGCCCGGGTCGCCGCGGGGACGATCGCCCAGGAGCTGCCGCCCGGCTTCCAGCGTTCCGAGTTCCTGTTCGAGCACGGCTTCATCGATCGCGTGGTCCACCGGAGCGCGTTGCGCGGCGAGATCGCGCAGCTTCTCCGCTACCTCGTGCCCACCCCGGTCGAGGAGGTGGCTGCCGAGTCCCGCTCGATGTTCAGCCCGATGGGGTTCCTGACCTCGCTGGCCGAGAAGGTGGTTCCGGACCTCGGCTCGCCGATCGACGCAGCAGTGCCGGCCAACGGCGCGGCCGGAGCCTCAGGCCAGACCGCGCTCGCGTCCGCGCCCCGCGCCTCCGCCGATCAGGAGGCCGACCGTGGTTGATCGTCTGCTCGGCCGCCGGCCGGCCCCCGAGGAAGCGGCCCCGGACGCGAAGGGCGCGATGTGGAATCGCGTCCAGCTGGCGCGCAATCTGCGTCGACCCCGGACGCTCGAGCTTCTCTCCGAGATGGCCGATGAGATCGTGGAGCTGCATGGCGATCGCGCCTTCGGTGACGACGGCGCGATGGCCTGCGGTCTGGCCCGGATCGATGGCCGGCGAATCGTCTTCGTTGGCCAGCAGAAGGGCGCCGACACCGAGGAGAACATCCGGCGCAACTTCGGCATGCCCCACCCGGAGGGCTACCGGAAGGCCATGCGGGCGATGGCGCTGGCCGACCGCTTCGGGCTGCCCGTCGTCACGTTCGTGGATGTCCCCGGCGCCCACCCCGGGCCGGAGTCCGAGGAGCGCGGGATTGCCGAGGCCATCGCCCGGTCCATCGGACTGATGACCCGTCTCCGCACGCCGATCATCGCGATCATCACCGGTGAGGGCGGCTCCGGCGGGGCGATCGCGATCGCGGTCGGCGACACGGTGATCGCGCTCGAAAACGCGGTCTACTCGGTGATCAGCCCGGAGGGTTGCGCGGCGATCCTGTGGCGCTCAGCCGATGAGGCCGCCACCGCGGCCCTCGCGATGCGGATGTCGGCCGACGACCAGCTCGAGCTCGGCGTCGTCGACCAGGTCGTGCCCGAGCCCGGCGAGGGCGCCCATGCGGACCATGCCGAGACCGCGCGCACGGCTGCGATCGATCATCGTCGCGGAGCTGGACCGTCTCGGGCAGGTCCCACTGGATGAGCTGGTCGCGGCCCGGTATCGGCGCTATCGCGTCTTCGGCGCCTACACTGAGACGGCCGCGCCGCCAGTCGTGGCTCCGCCCATCCGAGGGCTCGCGGACCGGCTCCGCGACCTGCTGGATCCGACCCGCTGGTTGACCGGCACCACGAGTACCGGTTCGTCACGCCGCGATGAGCCGGCCGCGCACGAGGAGGTCTGAGCTTGCCCGAGGATCGCGACGCCGCCCGCGACGCTGCCCGTGCTGCGGACCACGCCGGCATCGATCATCTCATTGACGCGCTCGTGCCCGCCCTCGTGGCCAAGCTCGGAACCCTCAACGTCGGAGAGCTGGAAGTCCGCCAGGACGACTGGCGGATCCGGCTTCGCCGGCCTTCCGGGGCCGTTTCGGGGTACGGCCGGCGGGCGGCCGACCGGCCCGCTCAGCGGATCCATCCCGGGCATGACGGCGTCGGCGCTCCGGCCGCGGTACGAGCCCCGGGCTCGGCACCCGGGAGTTCTCCCGCGGATGCCGGCTCGTCCAACGGCAGCGGCGGACCGGCACTCGCGCCCGGTTGGACCCGGACGCGCCGGCGATGGTCCCGGGAGGGCCGACGACCCCGCGGAGCACCCCGCCCCGGCGCACGGCCCGATTGCCACCTCGCCCGCCGTCGGTGTCTTCCAGCCGAGCTCCACGGCCGTCGGCGGGACTCGCGTGCGCGCCGGGGATCGGCTCGGGGTCGTGGAGATGCTCGGCATCCCGCACGACGTGGTCGCTCCGGCGGACGGCATTGTCATCGGCGTGATCGTGGAGGCGGGGACCGCGGTCGAGTACGGGCAGGAGCTCGTGCACATCGAGGCCGCGGGCGCGGTCGAGGCGCGCTGAGCGTGTTCGACAAGATCCTCATCGCCAATCGCGGCGAGATTGCCCTCCGGCTCCTGCGTGCCTGTCGGACCCTGGGGGTCGAGGCCGTCGTCGCGTACAGCGAGGCGGATCGGACCAGCCTGGCCGTGCAGCTGGCCGATGAGGCGATCTGCATCGGCCCCGCGGATGCGCGGCGGTCCTACCTGTCGGCGCCTTCGGTCATCTCCGCGGCCGTCGTCACCGGCTGCGATGCGATCCATCCCGGCTACGGCTTCCTGTCCGAGGACGAGACCTTCGCCGAGGTCGTCCGGGCCCACGACCTGACGTTCATCGGGCCGCCGCCCGAGGTCCTCGATCGATTCGCGAGCAAGGAGGGCACGCGGCGGCTCCTCGGAAGCTACGGCCTGCCCACGATCCCGGGCTCCGTCGGCATGCTCCGGGATGACGAGCACGCGCTCGACGAGGCGAGCCGGATCGGCTATCCGGTCCTCATCAAGCCCTCCGCGGGCGGGGGCGGCAAGGGCATGCGCATGGTGCGCACACCGCGCGAGCTCGAGACGGCGATCAAGGTCTGTCGCTCGGAGGCGAAATCGGCCTTCGGCGACGACTCGCTGTACCTGGAGAAGTGGCTCGAGGACAACCGCCACGTCGAGGTCCAGGTGGCCGTGGATCGCTACGGTCACGGCATTCACCTCGGTGAGCGCGACTGCTCCGTCCAGCGCCGCCACCAGAAGATCCTCGAGGAGGGCCCCACGCCTGCCCTCTCGCCGGCGGCCCGGGCCGAGCTGGCCGAGCGGGCGATCCACGCCGTCGTGGCGGCCGGCTACGAGAACGTGGGCACGCTCGAGTTCCTCGTCGATTTAAACGGTGACGCGTACTTCATCGAGATCAATTGCCGGATCCAGGTGGAGCACCCGGTGACGGAGATGCTGACCGGGATCGACCTCGTGGCCCTGCAGATCAGGATCGCCGCGGGAGAACCGCTCGGGTTCGGTCAGGAAGATGTGCAGCCACGTGGCCACGCCATCGAATTCCGGATCAACGCGGAGGACCTGGCGCACGACTTCCGGCCCAGTGCCGGCATCGTGGAGCGCTACCACGCCCCGGGCGGCCCGGGCATCCGGATGGACTCGCACCTCTACCCGGGATACGAAGTCCCGCCCTACTACGATTCGCTCCTCGGCAAGCTCCTCGCCTGGGGCCCGGATCGCGCCACTGCGATCGAGCGCGGCCGCGCCGCGCTGGACGAGCTGGTCGTGGACGGGCTCACCACGAACATCGAGATCCACAAGGCCATCCTCGTCAACGACGCGTTCCTGGATGGCCGGATGACCACGAACCTCCTCGATCGGGTTGGCAGCGCGGCATTCCTCGCCGCCGCCGCCCGGAGCTGAGCCCCAAGACCCGCATCGGAGCCTGCCCATGACCGAGACCATCCACTCCGCCCGCGAGATCGAGGCGCTGATCCCGCATCGCTGGCCGATCCTGCTCGTGGACCGGATCGTCGAATACGACGCCGAGGCCAAACGGATCGTGGGCATCAAGGGCGTGACGGCCACCGAGTGGTTCTTCCAGGGCCACTTCCCGGGGCTGCCCGTGATGCCGGGTGTCTTCCAGGTGGAGGCCCTGGCCCAGACGATGGCCGTGTACGTGGCCAAGCAGCCCGGGTTCGGCGATCGGATCGGGCTGTTCGCGGGGATCGACGAGTGCCGATTCAAGCGGATCGTGGTGCCGGGCGACACCCTCCGGCTCGAGGTCACGATGGACAAGCTCGGCAAGCGGTTCGGACGTGGACGGGGAGTGGCCAGCGTGGATGGGGAGATCGCCTGCGAGGCGACCCTCAGCTTCATCATCCCCGGCGAAGGACGTGCTCCGGTGAGCTGCCCGCATCGTCGTCCTCAGCGACATCCACGGCAACGTCACCGCGCTCGAGGCCGCACGCAAGGCGGTCAAGAAAGAGAAGCCGGATGTCATCCTCGTGGCGGGTGACCTGGCCTTCAACGGGCACGACCCGGCCGGGACGATCGCGCTGCTGCGCGAGATGGAGACCGAGGGCGCGATCATCGTCCAGGGCAACACGGACATCGCGGTAGCGGACTTCGACTATGCGGCGGCCTTCCCGTGGATGGCGGAGGGCGTGCCCGAGCCGATGCAGATCGCGGCGGAATGGGCGCACGACGCTCTCGATGACGACGGCCTGGCCTGGCTGCGCCGGCTCCCGGCCGAGCGCCGGATCCGGGTCGGCGAAACGATGCTCCTCGTCACGCACGCCTCGCCCGGCTCGCAGACGGCGGGTTTCGACATCGACCTGGACGCGGGGACCACGCTGGAGCGCCTGTCCCGGACGGATGCCCGGATCATCTGCTGCGGCCATACCCACATGCCCGAGGTCCGCGACTTTGGCTGGAAGCAGATCGTCAACGGCGGCAGCGCCGGGTACATCTTCGACGGGGACCCGACCGCCTCCTGGGCGCTGATCACGGTGGACGACGAGACGGTCACGGCCGAGATCCGGCGGACCGAGTTCGACACGATGGTCGCGGCCAATGCCATCTCGGCCCGCGGCCTGCCGGGCGATGTCTACCGGGCCGCCACGGTCCGGACGGGGAAGCTGGTTCGTTGACCTCGGCCGCCAGCTCTGCCGCCGCCCCGCGTCCGGCCGCCGGCCCGCCGCGCGTCGTCGTGACCGGCATGGGAGCGTTGTCCGCGCTCGGCAATGACGTGGCGACCACGTGGGACGGCCTCGTCGCGGGTCGTTCCGGGATCCGCACCATCGAGCGCTTTGATCCGTCCCGGCTCGCCTCACGGATCGCCGGCGAGGTCCGCGACTTCGACCCGAGTGACGTCCTGGATCGGAAGGACATGCGGCGGACCGATCGCTACATCCAGTTCGGGCTCGTGGTGGCGCGGCAGGCGCTCGACCAGGCCGGCCTGCCGGGCCGGATGGACGGCGCGCTGGCCGAGCGGACCGGCGTGATCATGGGCTCCGGGCTCGGCGGCGTCGCGACGCTGTTCGACAACGTCCTGCTGATGGGCGAGCGCGGGCCCGACCGGATCAGCCCGTTCTTCATCCCGATGGGCATCGCCAACGTTGGCGCGGGACAGATCGCGATTGCGTTCGGGCCGCTCGGGCCCAACTTCGCGATCGTGTCCGCCTGCGCGACCGGTGCCCACGCCATCGGGGAGGCCTGGGAGACGATCAGGCGCGGGGATGCGGACGTGATGTTGGCCGGTGGGGCCGAGGCCGCGCTCCACGAGGCGGTTGTCGGCGGCTTTGCGTCCATGAAGGCGCTCTCGACCCGCAATGACGACCCGGCGGGTGCATCACGCCCGTTCGACCAGGGCCGCGACGGGTTCGTCGCCGGTGAGGGCGCGGGGATCCTCGTCCTCGAGGCGCTGGCCCACGCGCAGGCCCGCGGCGCACAGCCGCTCGCGGAGCTCGTCGGGTACGGCGCGACCGCCGACGCATCCCACATCACGCTGCCGGCACCCGGCGGGATCGGTGCGGTCCGGGCGGCCCGGCGCGCCCTCGAGAAGGCGGGCATCGAACCGTCCAAGGTGGACCACGTGAATGCCCATGCCACGTCGACGCCGGAGGGGGACCGGGCCGAGCTCCAGGCATTCCGGACGATCTTCGGATCGCATGCGTCGAAGGTGGCCGTGACGGCCAACAAGTCGATGCTCGGGCACACCCTGGGCGCGGCCGGCGCCCTCGAGTCGATCGCAACAATCCAGGCGCTCCGAACCGGGATCGTGCCGCCCACGATCAACCTCACGGCGCCGGATCCGGCGGCGGAGGGGCTGGACCTGACGCCCGGGAAGGCGTCCCGGCGCGATCTCCGCGTCGCACTCAACAATTCGTTCGGTTTCGGCGGCCAGAATGCCGCGCTCGTGTTCAGGCGGTGGGACGAATGACCGACGACTTCGATCCTCGCGCGGACCGTCGCGCCGCCCCGAGGCCGGAGCCGGCTCCCGTCGGGGATCCCGGGGCCGATCCGGTGCCGCCGCTACCCACGGACCCGGCCGATGTCGCGCTTCTCGGGCTCATCGATCGTCTCGCCGCGCTCCTGGACCGGAGCGAGCTGACCGAGCTGGAAGTCCAGATGGGCGGCACCGGGCTCGTGCTCCGGAAGCCGGTCGCCATCGAGGTTCCGGTCGTGGCTGCAGCCGGCACCGCGCCTGCCGCCGCGAGTGGCGGAGTGGGGGGCACGGAGCGCACCGTCCGCTGGCGGCAGCGCGTCACCCGCTGCTCGTCCGTCGGTCAAGGCGCCGCTCACGGGTATCTGGTACGGATCCCCGACGCCGGGCTCGTCGCCCTACGTCGTGGAGGGCGGCGAAGTGGCCGTGGGCCAGGTGGTCGGGCTCATCGAGGCCATGAAGCTGTTCAACGAGATCAAGAGCGACCTCGCCGGCCGCGTCACCAAGATCCGAGCGGAGAGCGGCAAGCTCGTCAAGGCGAAGCAGGCGCTGATCGAGGTCGATCCGCTGTGATGGCCGAAGCGGGGGCCGGGGCCAAGGCCGGGGCCGGAGCGCAGGCCGGCACTGGAGCGCAGGCCGCCCGGTATGCGCACGTCACCGGCTGGGGCCGCTACGTCCCCGAGCAGGTGCTCACGAACGCCGACCTCGAGAAGATGGTCGACACCAACGACGAGTGGATCGTGACCCGGACGGGGATCCGCGAGCGGCGCGTCGCCGCGGCGCACGAGACCACCGCCTCGATGGGCGCGGTCGCGGGTCTGCGTGCGATCCGGACGGCCGGTCTGGACCCGGACGACATCGATCTCATCCTCCTCGCCACCCTCACGCCCGACTACTGGATGCCGTCCACCGCGGCCCTGGTCAAGGAGGCGATCGGCAACCAGCGCGCCGCGGCGATGGATGTTGCGGCCGCCTGCTCGGGCTTTGTGTACGCGTTCGCGACGGCCCAGGCGTACGTGACGTCGGGACTTGCGAAGCACGTCCTCGTGATCGGGGCCGAACTGCTCACCCGGTTCCTCGACTACACGGATCGGGGCACCTGCATCCTGTTCGGTGATGGCGCCGGGGCCGTGGTCGTGTCCGCTTCCGACGAACCCGGTGGCAGCCTGGGCGTGGAGTTGACCACGGAGCCCCAGGGTGCGTACATGATCTGGCTGCCCGCGGGCGGGGCGAAGAGTCCGCCATCGCGCGAGACCGTGGATCGCGGCGAGCACTACATCCGGATGGAGGGCCGCGAAACCTATCGCTTCGCCACCCGGACGCTGGCGACTACGGCGCTCGAATCCGTGCGGCGGGCCGGCCTCACGGCCGACGACATCGCCCTGTTCATCCCGCACCAGGCCAACATCCGGATCATCGAGGCCGTGGCCAAGGGCCTGGACCTGCCGATGGACCGGATGATGGTCAACCTGGACCGCTACGGGAACACGTCCGCGGCGTCCGTCCCGATCGCGCTGGCCGAGGCCGTCAATTCCGGCCGGGTGGCGGTGGGGGACGCGATCACGATGGTCGCCTTCGGGGCGGGCTTCACCTCGGGCGCCGCGACCATTCGCTGGACCGCCGATCCGGCGCGAGGCATCGCCGGCGACGCTGCCGTGGATCCCTCGACGATCCACGTCCGGCTGCCCCAGGACTGGGACGCCTTCGATCCGATTCCGCCGGCGCTGGCCGAACTGATGGCCCGCCCGGACCCGCTCAACATCCCGCTTGACGACGTCGTGCCGGACGAGCCGGCCGAGGTCCACGAACCAGCCGAGGGCCACGAGCCGGCGACTGCTCAGACGGAGGTTCGCGCGTGATCGATCTCAGCGGAAAGAGTGCCGTCGTAACCGGCGGGTCCCGCGGCATCGGGCGTGCCATCGCGCTGCGACTGGCCGAGCAGGGGGCCGACGTCGCGTTCAGCTATCGCGGGAACGTGGCCGCGGCCGAGGAAACCGCCGCGGCGATCCGTGCACTCGGGCAGCAGGCCCTCATCGTCCAGGCTGACCACAGCCAGCCGGAGGCGGGCGACATCGTGGTCAAGGCCGCGCTCGAGGCGTTCGGGAAGATCGACATCCTGGTGAACAATGCCGGGATCACGCGCGACGACCTCATCATGCGCATGAGCCTCGAGGCGTGGCAGCAGGTCATCGACACGAACCTGTCCGGCGCGTTCCACGCGATCAAGGCGGTCACGCGGCCGATGCTCAAGGCGAAGGGCGGCCGGATCATCAACATCACCTCGGTCTCCGGCCAGGCCGGCCAGATGGGCCAGGCAAACTACTCGTCCGCGAAGGCCGGCCTGATCGGGCTGACCAAGGCCACCGCCCGCGAGCTTGCCTCGCGCGGGATCACCTGCAACGCGGTGGCGCCCGGGTTCGTGCTGACCGAGCTGACCCGCGATCTTGCGCCGGCCGCTCCAGGCCGAGCTCACGTCCCGTACACCGCTCGGCCGCTTCGGGACGCCCGAGGAAGTCGCCGACGCCGTAGCGTTCCTCGCCTCCGACGAGGCTGCCTTCATCACGGGCCAGGTGCTCGCGGTGGACGGCGGCCTGGTGATGATGTAGACGCGGCCCTGCGCGACACCTGGGGCCGTGAAACCGCGGCGGCCTCGGCGGCGTCCTTCTGACGCCACGCCCGGCGCAGCCGGACGGCCCGGACAAGGGCTCCAATCTGCAGGTCATCAACCGGCCGAGTCTGACGACCGCGGCTCACTCGCCGGCCGACCCGGAGATGGCGCCTACTCACGTGCGGGTGATCTTGGGGTTGTCGCCTACTCATCCGCCGCTCGGATTCCGTAACAAAGTGGACCGCCCCGCGTTCCAGGAAGGGACCTTTGTCCGCGTGACTGGCGCCCACCCCGTGTGTCAGACTGCGCGAGGCTGTGGCTCCGGGACCGCACGGAGGATCGGTGAGAGAGATCAGGGACGAGCGCGAGCTTGTTCGACGGTGCAGGGAGGGCTCCGAGTCGGCCTACGCCGAACTCGTGCAGAGCCACCGGCCCCGTCTGTATCTGCTCGCGTACCGGCTGACCGGCGATCGCGAGACGGCCGAAGATGTCGTCCAGGAGACGTTCATCGCGGCGTTCCGCTCGATCGAGAGGGTCGACCCGCGGCCATCGCTCAACCCGTGGCTCAACACGATCGTATTGCGAGTTGCCGGCCGAGCTGGCGCTCGCGTGCGCCTGCGCGCGCGCTTGCGCGCCAACGCCTCGCTGGACCAGGTCACCCAGCGCGAGATGCCAGGCGACACGACGCTGACATACGGGCTGGTCGATGCGAATCCTGGGGTGGATCCGCACGCAGCGGCTGAAGCCGCGGAGCTGCGTCGCGATCTGGCTGCCGCCGTGATCGAGTTGCCGTTCAAGTACCGCGCTGCGGTCGTCCTGCGCCACGTCATGGGTCTCGACTACGCCGAGGCGGCTCGCGAGCTGGATCTCCCCTTGAACACGTTCAAGAGTCACCTCCTGCGCGGAACGAAGCTGCTTCGCGCGGCCCTCGCCGATCGCCTGAAGACCGAACCTCCGGCTTCCCTCCCTGCGACGGTGGCCGCAACGCACGACGAATTGGTCGGTGGCCCGGGTGGGAACGGGCGGATCCGCAGCGAGATCAAGGTCGCTTCGGAGTAGCCGTTCGCCGGCAAATCCGGCGATCCGGGCCGGCCAGTGATCCTGGCTGCAACTTTCCTGGGTGCTCACGTCATGTATGAGTTGTGACGAACCCGCACGTCGGCCACGCCTTGGACTGCGAACGCGCCAGTTCGCTCATCGACGCGTTCCTGCTCGATGAGCTCGAGCCGGCCGACGCTGTCCGGCTCGCCGCCCACGTCAGGGGCTGTGCGGCCTGCACGACCGAGATCGGCAGCAGCACGCTCGTCCTGGCGCTCATTGGCACGCTGCCCACGGCGCGGCCGACGACCGGGCTGGACGAGAGGATCGTGCTCGCCGCACTGGATGATCGTGTCCGGCGCCACGCTCACCGGTCGTGGCTCTCGGATCTCCGAACCCAGGTCCTGCGCGGGGCGATGCGCACGACCGGGACGCTCATCGTGACCATCCTGTCCGTAGCCCTGCTCGGCGGGGCCTTCGTCCTGGCCGCGTCGGAGTTCGTCACAAAACTCCCCGTTTTCACCGGACAGAGTGCTACGATAGCGCCCGTGGCGACGCCGACACCCACGGTTCAGGCTGCCCAAACGGCCGAGCCCTCGAGTCGCGACACCGCGACCGAGTCCGGTCGTTTCGGCGACTCCGGCGCCGGTGATCACGCCGGCACCGACGGACTCTGCCGAGCCAGCCGTAACTCCGGAGCCCTCACCCGAACCTCCAGTCGAGCCGTCGCCTAGTGCGACCGCCGAGCCCACACCAAGCCCATCGCCAACGGAGAAGCCGCGGCGTACGCCGCCACCGTCGGCGCAACCATCACCATCGCCGTAGC
Organism: uncultured Chloroflexia bacterium; assembly: GCA_963697415.1. Classification (GTDB taxonomy): domain Bacteria; phylum Chloroflexota; class Limnocylindria; order Limnocylindrales; family CSP1-4; genus UBA5189. Next base: position 358,011 of record CAVONW010000003.1, on the reverse strand, counting down.
TGCGAGGCGCGCAGGTCGCGTCTTGCCGTTCCGGATTTCCGGAAGGCATTAAGGGAGAGATAGCCGGATCGGGGCAGGGAAGGAGCAGACGGGCCGATCCGAAACCGAGGGTGCGCTCTCGGAAGGAACCAGGACATCTGGACCATTGAGAGAGGTAGTTGATTTGAACAGATTCAAGAAGGCGATGAGCGTCGGCATGAGTGCCGCGCTTCTCGCCTCGCTTTTTGCGACAACTGTCGCACCGGCCGTACTGGCCGCGCCCGGCACCGCTGGCGTCGTTTCTGCCGGCAGCGTTCCGCGCGCAGGCACGTCGGCCGGAATGGCTTCATTCACGTTCACCGAGGATCTCATCAACGACTGGGGTGCAGCGGGCACCCTCGCCGTGACGATCGCCCCGGCCGCACCCGGGACTGGAACGGTGACCTTCACGGGCACACCCGTCCTCGTCGCCCCGGACTCCTTGGGCGCCACCGTCGCCGTCGCTGGCAGCACGGTCACTGTGACGACGACGGACTGGGATCCGCTCAAGGTCGAGCAGTTCTCAATCCAGGGCCTCATGATCAAGGCCAGCGCGACCGCCACGCTCGGCGCCATCGTGACCACCTATGTAGGAACCGGGCCCTTCGCCGCCTACTTCGACGCAACGCCGAAGGCGACCGGCACGCTCGTCAACACCGTATTCGCCGGCGGGACTTCCGCACTCGTGAACGTCACGTCGGTGTGTGACTTCGCGGTCAGCGGTGGTGGTAACGGCACTCTTGACCTGACCAGTGCAGCCGAGAGCAAGGCGATCTCCGCAGTTACCGCTAACGTCGGTGGTCAGCAGACGCTCACGATTGCCGCGCTCGCGGGCGGCCATGCAGCAGGTACAGCCGTCAGCCAGACGCTGGCAGCCTGCCCAGCTGCGGCCGGTGCCCTCGCTTCGGCCGGCACTGTCGTCGACTCGCTCAAACTGAGCCTCGATTCCGGCAGCCCGCTGGGCGTCCAGCCGGGCTTCTTCAACGAGGATGTTCAGGATATCCGGCTCGCCGAGCGCGATGCCCGCTTCATGACCGCCGGAACGCAGATCGTGGTCACGATCACGACTGCCGGCGTCGTCTTCTCGCAGGCCCCGACCGCTGACACGCATTTGAGCGGCGGCGGCGGGAGTACGTTCCAGCTCACCAATGAAATAGCCAACCTGTCGGCTGACCGGAAGACGGCCACGTGGACCGTCAGTACGGCTGGAACGCTTTCGACCAGCTATGGCTACTTCCATACGTACGACAACTTCATGGTCGATGTCGCGGCCGGCGCCGTTCTCGGCTCAACGATCGATGTGACCGTCACGGCCGGCAGCCTGCTCGTAACACCGGCGTCGATCCAGGTCGGCTACATCAACAACGTCATCGCCGGTACGGCTGCCACTCCGGTCGTCTTCATCGGTGAGAACGACCAGCAGACCGGCATGGTCACCCTCAAGGAAACCGCGGTCGGCTCGTTCACGGCCGGCGGCTCGAACAACGTGTTCTCCGTCAGTCTCGACTCGGGCTACGAGTTCTTTACCCGAGCCCCCTACGCGGTGGTCACGGCAAGCAACCTCAAGCTGCGCGATCCGGGTACGCTCCTGGGGACCACGTCCCTCGCGGGCGTCCTGAGCGATGGCGGCGCGACCGCGACATGGACGATCTACAGCGCGAGCACGGACGTGCCCGCCATGATCGACATCCGCGGGTCTGACGCAGTCGGCGCAGTTCTCCCGGCCGGCCCGCTCAACGGCGGCCGAATCAACGTGGCCGCCGGTTCTCCCATCGGCACCGTCAACCTCGATGTCGCATCGGGCACGGCCTCGAGCCAGACCGACTTCGCACAGCTGCCGATCGCGGTTCGCGCGTTCCGCAGCGGCGTCGTCGTGACGGTTCTCAGCCAGCCCACGATTCCCGCGGGTTCCGTCGATTTGCTCGGTGGAGACATCGTGATCACGGAGTCGCTGACCGGCCAGTTCCGGAGCGGTCAGGACATCTGCGTCTCGATCCTTCCGCGCGCGGGCAACTTCTTCATTCAGGACACGTTCCTGAAGATTGCCAACACGAATGACCGTCCCGTCATCACCGCAACCCCGGGCTCAGGGCTCGTCGTCGGACCTGTCTCCATCGGTTGCACCGAGGACGGTGACCCGGCGACCAACACGACGAACTCCTTCGAGTTCAGTGTCGTTCAGCAGGCGTTCTCGCCGAACCTCGGCAAGATCACCATCAGCAACATCCACTTCATCACCGTCGCAGATGCGCCCACCGGCCCCGTGCTCGTGAGTGTCTACGGCGACACTGATGGCCTTGCCACCAACTTCCAGACGATCGTCTCGAACGCCAGGATCGGAACTCCGATCCCGGCCGGGAACTCGGCCACCGCCCTCGGCGTGACGAACGTTGGTCCGTTCTCGGTTTCGACCAAGGTTCCCGCGGTCAACAAGTACGTCACGTACAAGTTCGACTTCGGCCCTGCCGCGGCCGGCAAGACCGTCGACATCTACGGCGCCACGAAGACCGGAACGACGTGGTCGGCCTTCACCAAGGTCACCTCGCGCGTGGCGAATGCCTCCGGCGTGGTGTACTACTACATCCGTCACTCCTCCGCCACGTGGAGGTCCTACCAGGCCATGGTGGACGGCTCTTCGAGCCCGGCCCGCCAGGCACGCTGGCTGTAGTGGTCAATAGCCACTGAAGAGCGGAGCCCCGGTTTGCCGGACTCCACTCACGAAGGGCCGGGGCGGTTCGCCGCCCCGGCCTTTTCCTATTCCTCACCAACACGCATGGCAGGTATCCTGATGACGATGCTCCCCTTCTCGCACAGCCGGGGCCGACGGGTCGTCGCGTCAGTGATGCTGGCGGCGTGCCTCGTTGGATCAGGCGGCATCCCGGGTCGTTCGCCGGCGGCCTTTGTCGCGCTGGCGGCGGATCCGAACGCCGATATCCCCGGCGTGCCTCTGCCCGGCCCAGTAGCAACCGGGCGCCTCGGAGGTGCGATCTACGACATCGTCTACAGCATCTCGGTCGCGGCCGGCTACGTCATCGTGGCCAGTCTCACCGGTTCGGCGGGGACGGATTTCGACATCTACCTTTTCGACTCGACCGCGACGACCTTCCGTTCCACCGTCGGACTTCTGACCAAGTCCATTGGACCGACGAGCAGCGAGTCGATCTCGTGGCCATCGGAATCGGGCGGGACGTACTACATCGACCTCAACGGCGCGACGGATGTCCAGGGTGACTACCGTCTCACGGTGCAGGCATTCCCTGACTCGACGCCTCCCATCGCCTCGATCGTCATTGCCGGTGGCCGGGGATCCACGAATCAGTTGACGGTGCCGGTGACGCTGACCGCGAGTGACGATCTGTCGGGCGTGACCGAGATGGCCTTGAGCGGTGACGGCATCACGTTCTCGAGCTGGCAGCCGTATCAGCCTTCGACCACCTGGACGCTCTCCCCTGGTGACGGGCCGCGGACGGTCTGGGTGAAGGTGAAGAACGGGGTCGGACTTGCGTCTGCGCCCGTGGCCGCCACGGTCACGATCGACACCGGTCCGCCGTCGGCGATCAGTTTCGCGCCTGCCCCCGGCTCGAACGTCGTCGGCCTTCGCCCTCGAAATCACCGTAGCCTTCGATGAGCCGATGGACCCGGCGACGTGGAAGGACCTCGGGCTGATCGTGCAGTCGCCACTGGGACCTCTGGTCCCGGGCGAGTACGCATACGACGCTGCGACGTGGACGGGGACCTTCAGTCCCTCGTTCACGTTGCTGCCGGGATCCGGCTACATCGTCACGGTCGGCAATGTCAGCGACGTCGCTGGCAACCGCGTGCTCCCCTCCGGGTCCTGGTTGATCACACCCCTCGCCCCGGTGAGCCTCGCCGCCACGTTGGCGCCGAAGGTCGTCGCGAGCGGTGGCTCGGCTCATGTCGGTGTGACGCTGATCGGCGCACCGCTGCCGGCGAATGTCGATGTCCTGGCCTCGACGGCCGCGTCGGAATTCGTGCCGCTCACCGCGATCCCGGTCGTGGATGGTCGAGCCTCGCTCACGGTAATCCGCGGCTGAGAACACGATGTACCGGATCCGGTACGCGGGGAGCTTCGGTGTCACGCCTGCGCAGACCGACGTCCGCGTCATCGTGCGGAGATCGATCGAGCTCGTCGGCCTGGACACGGCCGTCGTGTCCCGGGCGAGGGTGGGTCGTTCCGTCAAGCTCAGGCAGCCGCTATCGAACCGGCCGCGGCTGGGGTCTCGGTTTCGTTCCGGCTCTACCGCTTCGACTCGCGCCGCCGGGCCTGGGTGTACGCGGGCAGCCGTGGTCGAGGCACGGACGCCGAGGGTCGAGCCACCTACACCTGGGCGCCCCCCTCAACGGGCTCCTTCTACTGGCGCGTGTACGTCGCTCCGACGCCAGAGCTCGCCAACAACGTCAGCCCGGTCTATCGCTGGTCGGTCAGCCGCTGACGCGCCGATTCGGGTGTCATGCCGCAGGCGTCGGACGGGTCAGGGAACTCCGTGCACTGCCGGAGCCGTCTCGTGAGGAAGATCCCGATAAGTCGGAGTGCATCGCTCCATCGACAATGCTAGGGCCGGGGCCGTAATGTGACCCGCGCCGGACCCGTGCCGGACGCCGAGAGAGGACGCAAGCCATGACACCCGAGTCGTCGCGCCCATTCGGCCGTGGTCGCTTCGGAGCCGCACTGCTGGCGGCGTTCCTGCTGGTCGGTCTCCTGCCCGGTACCGTCCTCGCGGCCGTCTCGGTCACCGCAGCTACCGGAGGAACGGCGATCTCCGCCGACACGAACTCCGTGAACGGGACCGGCGCCTGGACCACCCTCGCCGGACCGCAGGTCAATGGGACGAGTGGCGACCTCGATGCTGGAACCGTCACGTTCACGATCGACGACGCGGGGGAGTTCGCATTCAACACCGCCGCTGGCAGCGCCAGCCTCACAGGAGGGGCTGGCTGCGGGACGCTCGTCATTGACTCAGGCCCCACGGTCCTTGCCGCGAGCGTGTCTGTCACCCTCACCGGCGATTCCAGCGGAACGTGCAACCTGATCCTGTCAGGCCTCCAGGTCCGCCCGACGGCGGCCGGCGCCGCGCCGCTCGAGACAAGTGGGATCACCGCGAGCGGGCTGGCATCGGGAGGCGCGGGCACTCTTACGGTCGTGCCGGGTGCGGCCATCCTCCAGTTCACGCAGGGCACGATCGGTAATGCTGCGGCTGGGGTGAACCTCTCGCCGCAACCGGTGATTCGCAGCGAAGATATGTACAGCAACGTGCGTGTCGGCGATTCGATCACGCTCTCGATCAAGCCCGGCACGGGCGGCTCGGGCGCGAGCGTGGATTGCACGACCAACCCCGTTGTGACGGGTGCCGGAGGCGACGCCACCTTTGCCAGCTGTGACATCGACGTCGCGGGCACCGGCTACCGGCTGCTGGCCTCGGCCTCGGGCGCAACGTCCGGGGAGTCCAACCTCTTCAACGTCACGGCGGGTGCCGCCGACAAGCTCTTCATCTTCACCCAGCCCACCCGAGGCACGCCCGGCGGCGCCTTTGCGACCCAGCCGGTCGTCGAGGTCCAGGACAGCCTCGGCAACCGGGTCACGAGTGACTCCACCACCGACGTGACGCTGGCGATCACCACGAATCCCGGTAGCGGGACCCTGACCTGCTCGGGCGGATTGACGAAGGAGGCCGTCAGCGGTCTGGCGACCTTCAGCGGATGCTCCATCAACAACGTCGGCGTCGGGTATCGCGTCACCGCGACGTCGAGCCCTGCCCTGACCGCCGCTGTCAGCAGCCTGTTCGATGTATCCGACCGGCTCGTGTTCACGACCCAGCCGAGCGCCAGCACAGGCGCTGGCACGGCCTTCGCGAGTCAACCGATCGTCGCCGTGCGGGCGGGAGCCAGCAACACGGCCACCCACGATCAGGCCACGGTTGTTGTTCTGTCGATCAAGGCCGGCACCGGGGCGACCGGGGCGACCCTGACCTGCGATAGCGGGCTGTCCCGGACCGTCGTGAACGGCGTCGCGACCTTCACGGGGTGCAGGATCGACAAGATCAGCCCGACCTCGCCCGCCAACCCCTACAAGATTGTCGCGGCAGCGATCAGCCTGACAGCTGCCGAAAGCACGAACGTCGCGATTGTTGCCGGCGCCGCCGCCAAGCTCGGCTTCACCGCCCAGCCGAACGCCGGTGTCGCCTCGCAGGCCTTCCCGATCCAGCCGGTCGTGGCTGTGCAGGATGCCGGCGGGAACACCGTGGCAAGCGGCACGAACAGCACGGCGACGGTCAACCTGTCACTCGGAGCGAGTGCCCCCGTAGGTGCCGTCCTGTCCTGTACGGGCGGTCTCGCCAAGGCGGCGGTCGCCGGCGTGGCGACCTTCAGTGGCTGCTCGGTCAACGCGGCCGGAACGTACACGCTCATCGCCACCGCATCCAACCTTGCCCCCGCAACCTCGCTCACGCCGGCGACGACCAGCGCGTTCACCGTCACGGCGGTCGCTGCCTCGATCACGCTCACCACCACGGCCAGCGTCATCACCTGGGGGTCCGGGATCGTCCTGACCACCCAGTTCGGGACCAATGGCGCAAACAGGACATTCCAGCTCCAGCGCCTCCGCACCGGCGTGGACTGGACGACGATCGCGACCCTTACGACGAATGCGTCCGGGCGATCGATCTTCGCCTATCGCCCGGCCACGAACAACTGGTACCGGGCGGTCTTCGCCGGCGCACCGGACCTGTCGGCCGGCATCAGCAACGCCCCGCGCACCGTCGTCCGCCAGATTGCACTCCTGCGGCCGACCAACGTTGGGAAGATCAAGTCGATCGCCCGTAACGCCTCGATCACGTTCACCATCACCGATCGCCCGGCGCGCGCGGAGCTCACGCCCGCCACGGTCCGGTTCGTCTTCTACCGACTCGTCGGCAGCAAGTGGACGCTCGTTGACTCGCGGGATCTCGTCGTCGACGCGGCGGGGCTGGCGAAGACGACGTTCACGTTCTCGACCTCGGGTCAGTGGTACGTCCGCGCCCGGGCGAACCCCACGCCGTACAACGCGAACAGCTTCTGGAGTCCGGTCGAGCGGTACAGCGTTCGCTGACGCCTTAACTGTTCCTGTAGCGCCACGGGGCCTCCTTCCCACGGAAGGAGGCCCCGTTCTCGATGCCACGACTCATTCGAGCACACCGGGGTAACGTAGCCGAGTGAGCGAGCGGACCTTTCGGACGGTCGTAGCGTTGGTGCTGGTGGGCGCCCTGGCGCTGGCGGCCGTCGTCGTTGCCGTCGTATTCCTCTCGCAACCATCAACGCCTTCCGCAAGCGCGCCGGTGGTGGCGAGCGCCCCGCCCAGCCCGACCCCGGTGGTGGCGAGCGCCCCGCCCAGCCCGACCCCGGTTATGGCGAGCGCCCCGCCGAGCCCGACGATCAGTCTGGCTCCGACGCCCACTCCAGGTCCGGTATTCGCGGCCCCGACTGTCGTGGGCGTCGGCGCGATCGCCCGGAACGTCGACTCGAGCAAGACGCTCGTGTTGGAGTTCTCCGAGCCGAGCGTAGCGGCGATTCCCGATGCGCCGGGATCATTGCAAGTCACCTTGACCGATGCCGCGGGTGATGGTTCGACTGTCATGTTCGTCGGCGCGCCGTCGGTCTACGCTCCCGGCTCTCTCGGAGCGACCGCCACGCTCGTTGCACCCAACGTCCTGAGGATCAGCATCGTAGCGTCCGACGTCTTCAACGTAGAGCCGATACGCATCAGCGGCCTCGGCATTCGAGCTCGTTCAAGTGCAGCCACCGGTCCCCTGAAAGCCAGACTGGGCGACGTTCGAGGGTTCGCTCGCGTCCGGAGCTGCGACCAACGCTTTGGCGTCACCCGGGACGGTCATCGCGAGCCAATAGGGTCCGAGGGCTTCGTGGGCGCTGGCCTCTTGCCAAGCGACCTTCCTGGCTGAACGATCGCCTGGGAGCACCATCCAGCTTTCGCGCTCCGGTCGGCCGCGTCGACTTTGCTGCCGATAGATGCCACGAGATGACACGGGATACTGAGATTGCCAAGGTGACACGGATGGCATCTTATGGCATCATGGGACTATGGCGACGATGAATGATCGAACGTATCGCACGGCTGCTGAGGTGGCCCGGAACTTGGCGTCAGCCTTCGGACGGTACGGCGCTGGGTCGCCGATGGGCGCCTCCGGGTCATCAGGGTCGGTCGGTCCGTCCGGATCCCGGTCGACGCTTTCCGTGAAGCGTCACTCCCGACGCCCGGCGCCGGCCTCAAGACGGCGCGTAGATCGCGTGTCGCGACAAGGGCCGGTGAGGTCGCCACCGATTACGCCGCATCGGGCGCGGCCACAGCGTGGCCGGACACCCCGGATCGGCTGACGGAGCAGCGTCGCCGTGCGGCGGCCCTCATGGATCGACTCGCCTCGGCGGGCCGACCGGCGTCCGGCGCATCGGACACGGCAGACGCGATCCTGGACGTCGTGCGCGACGAATTCGGAGAAGACCGGTCCCGAGAACCGATGAGCGCAGTCGTCATCGATGCCAGCGTCGTCCTCCGCTGGCTGCTTGTTGATGAGGCGGATCGGGTTCAGGCACTCGCCGTGCGCGATCGGATCCAGGCCGGGCAGTTCGAACCGCGCCAGCCGCCGCACTTTCCCCTTGATGTCGCATCGGCCCTCGTCGTGGCTGAGCGGAACGGTCGGATCCGGTCGTCCGCGGTCGGCCCGCTGATGCGGTCGCTCGAGGCGTTTCGCCTCGAACTGATGGACCCCGGCGACTTCGCTGCAGCCGCGGCCGAGGCCGCGCTCGAACTCGGACTTCGAGTCCCGGACGCCGGCTACATCGTGAGCGCGCGGCGCAGCGGCGGCACGTTGATTACCGCCGACCGGCGGCTGTTTGACGTGGCGCTCAATTCCGGTACCGCAGCCGCGTTCCTCGCGGAGGTGACGACGTAGCATTCGACACACTGGCTTGACACGGTTCAAGAAGGACTGATGAGCGGCAATCAACGACGGACGAGGAGCTCACGCACTGTATGGAGATCGTTCGCGACCCAATTCCGCTGAAGCGTCTCGCCGAACTCGCTGAGGACCTGTTCGGCGACAAGATGATCAACATCCGGCCGAGCCAGGCGAACCGGTCACGCGGGGTTGAGGACCCAGCCACCCGCGCCAGCGTGACCGCGGTCGTCGAGCGACTCGTGCTGTGAGTGCGGTGCATCACGAACTGGCTGCCGGGCGCTGGCAAACGCTCACGCTGGCGGAACAGCTCGGGAACATCGGCAGCGAAGTCGGGCGCGCGACCAGTGCCCGCGCGCGAGACGACGCGGCGCGCTTCGAGGGAGGATTCGATCGCGCACTCGAGTTGTTCGACCTCACGATGGCCGACCAGCGATGGCACGGCCCCCGGTTGCGTGAGATTGCCCGGGCGCGTGAAGTCATGTGTGACTTCCTGGTCGGCGACAACGACTACCGATCCACGGCCAATTCCCTCGACGGTTACTTCCTCCAGTTCGCGTTCGCAGCGCGACGAAACCGGTAGGTCGCGCCCCACCAGATCGGTCGGTCGCGTCCGACGAAACCGGCACGCTGCGACCGACCCTGTCACCGGCAAGTTGGATTCCTGCGATTCCGATCTTGTGCCCACGACCGCGCCAGGGGCCCCGCGGGAGGCTCTTCATCCAGGTCGTCTCGAGCGGCACGAACGTCACCTAGGACGCCAGGCGCTGAGGGTTCGTTCAGGCGAGTCCGAAGCGCTCGACGGCAGTCTCGGCCAGGACTCGACCGATGGCCAGCGAGGACGTCGCAGCCGGTGACGGCGCGTTTCGCACATGCAGGACGCCGTCGCCCTCACCAAGAACGAAGTCATCGGCCAGGGACCCATCCCGGTTCAACGCCTGGGCTCGGACCCCGGACTGACCGTGGACCAGATCGGATGCCCCGATCTGCGGGATGAACCGGCGAAGCCCGGCGACGAATGCGCCTCTCGAGACGTCCCGCCACATCTCGGCGAGCCCGGCTCGCAGGTGCCGTCGGGCGAGGCGCAGGAAGCCTGGGTAGGCAAGCGTCTCGGCCAGGTCTCGCAGCGACAGGTCACGTCGCCGGTAGCCCTCACGTGCGAAGGCGAGCACCGCATTCGGCCCGGCCCAAACCTCGCCGTCGATCCGCCGGGTGAAATGCACGCCGAGGAATGGGAACCGCGGATCTGGAACCGGGTAGAGCAGCCCGCGGACCAGGTGCCGGGCCGAGTGGGTCAGCGTGTAGTAGTCGCCCCGGAAGGGCACGATCCGCGGTGCTCTTTCGTTGGGCTGCCCGGTCATCGCGGCGACCCGATCGCTGTGCAGCCCGGCGCAGGTGATGACGGCGCGCGCTTCCACCGCGCCGCGGGTGGTCTCGAGGATCCGTTGCCCGCCCCGGGCGTCCATCGAGCGCACCGCCGCGCCGGTGACGATCGCGCCGCCCCGCGCCCGGACCTCGGCCGCGAAGGCCTGCGTAACCCGGCGGAAGTCGACGATCCCGGTGGTCGGACTCCAGAGTCCACGGATGCCGGCGGCATGCGGCTCGATCTCGCGGATCCGCTCCGGGCCGACGTCCTCCAGGCCGGGAACGGCGTTCAACGTCGCACGCTCCCGCAGGTTCTCGAGCCGCGGCAGTTCGTCGTCCGTGAGTGCCACGATCAGCTTGCCGCATCGCTCCAGGGGGATCTCGTGGCGTTCCGCGAACCGTTCGAGATCGGCCTTGCCCTCCGCGCACAGGCGGGCCTTGAGCGACCCTGGGGCGTAGTAGATCCCGGCATGCACGACCCCGCTGTTGTGGCCGGATTGGTGCATTGCCACATCCGCCTCCTTCTCGAGGACGGTGACCCGCAGGTCAGGCAGGCGCTCCAGCAGGCGATACGCGGTCGCGAGGCCGACGATCCCTGCCCCGACGATCGCCACATCCGTAACGGCCGGCAGTGCGTCACTTCGTTTTCGAGTTTCGGCCATGTGCCCTCGGCAAGGTCAACGAGAGTCTGCTCGACCTCCCGCGAGGGATAGGATGGCCGGTCGGAGGAGGGGCGTCTATCCGATGGCCCGTGCCGGCTTCGAGATCCTTCTGGGCCTCAGGGCCGGCCGGCGGGGAGCCACAGGATCCCGTCGCCGGGCCACGGTCCGGGCCGGCTCGTGAGTGCGTCGCGGAGCGCATTGCTGGGCACGGGGAACGCCGCACGCACGGTGGCCGGAAGGGCGCGAATGACCGCCCGATTCCGGTGGGTCGGCGGGAGGACCAGGACCGTGTGGACCGTGTGGACCGTGTGGACCGTGTGGGCCGCGAGGCCGGCCGGAGTTGCCTCCTGGACCGCAGCGCGCTTGTCGTGCGCTTCGCGTGCCAGTTCCTCCCACCGTTCGATCCGCGTCTCGATTTCGAAGAGCACGATCTGCCGAGCTCCGTCGAGGCGAACGTCGGTGGAGCGGCGAGCGGGGCCCGGCCCCGCGCTGGGGACGACTGCCTCGATGGTTGCGCGCCAGCCAGGGTGGCGGAGTCGGAGGAGAGTTTCGATCAGTCGGGCATGTGCGGCGTCGCGGATCATCGGCTCGGCGTCCGCGTACAGCGCCATCCTGTAGGTCGCCCCGAGGGCGGCGCATGCACGGGCGCGGATTCTTGGGCCGACGTCCTGGTCGCCGGCCTCGAGCCGGCAGATCACCGAGCGAGCGACACCGATCGAGCTGGCAACGGCCGCCTGGCTCACGCCGATTCGGAGTCGGAGCGCACGGAAGTCCTCTCCGAAGCGTCGAACCGTTCGTCGGAGGGCCCGGTCGCCCTCGAAGGTCGCCTTGCGACTCATCCGGTTGTCGGTTGCGGCCATGCGATTCCTCGTCGTTCGGGGCGGGCACGGGTCGCGCATCCGGCGGTCTGCGTTCTGGACAGCAGACCAAACGGCGGTTATCTGGGGATCACCTGGGACGGATCCTCGAGGATGGCCGACGGGCGAACGTACGGGGGGAGCTGTGGGGACCCGGAGGACCGCGGTGCCGGCTCGCCAAGCCCCACGGAGGCCGTCCGAGGCACGCCATCGCCGGCCCACGCTCTTGGCAGGCTTCCTCGTCAGGCCGTGGAGGAGCTGGCTCCCCGCGCGAGTTGCCGTGCACCCGGGTCGGGCCGGTCGTCAGCGATCGATTTACGGGGTTGGTTCTTCAGCGAAGAACTGCTCGGCGCTTGGGCGCGCTTGGGCGCGAGTGCGCGGGTAGGGCGCGCGGGTGGGTGCGCGGGTAGGGCGCGCGCGGGTACGGCGCGCGTTGAGGGCGCGTGCGCGCAGGCCGGGTGCGTCGAACGGTGCGCGCGCGGCGCACACCTCACCCCACGCTAACCCCGAAGAGCCCCAACGCGCTGACGCCAAGCAGCACAAGATCCAGCACGATGACCAGGCCGACCGTGCCCCAGGCAAGGACGTTCCCGAACCGGCCGTTCCGATGGCGGCCCATGAACCGCTCGTCGTTCACGAGCAGGACCATGAAGATCAGGATGACCGGGAGCAGCAGGGCCTGGAGGTTCTGGGTCAGGATGATCAGCGGGACGAGGTCGAGGCCGGGCAGCAGCACGAAGGCGGCGCCGATCGCCAGGACGACCGTGTAGATCACGTAGAACGGCCGCGCATCGGCGAAGCGCTTGCCCACCCCCGACTCCCAGCCGAACGCCTCGCAGATGACGTATGCGGTCGTCAGCGGCAGGATCGTGGCGGCGAGGCCGGACGCCCCGAACAGCCCGATCGCGAAGAGCGTCCCGGCCATGGGCCCCGCGACGGGCTCCAGGGCGCGCGCGGCATCCTCGGCAGTCTTGACCGAGATCCCCGAGACAAACAGCGTGGCCGCGACCGCGATGACGATGAAAGCGGCCACGAAATTGGTCCAGATCGCGCCGCCGATCGCGTCCACGCGCTCGAGGCCCAGCTCCTCCTCGTCGATCTCCTTCTCGGCGACGGCCGACTGGAGGTAGAACTGCATGAATGGGGTGATCGTCGTGCCGACCAGGGCGACCGCCAGGATCAATACGCTGGGCTCGAAGGAGATCGACGGCGTGGTCACAGCCTGCCCGACAGCCTCCCAGTCCGGGTTCGCCTGGAAGGCAGACACGATGTACAGGAGGAACACGACGACGACGCTCAGGAAGACGCGTTCAACGGTTCGAGCGCTCGAGAACATGACCAGCGCCCACAAGGCCACTGCGACGACCGGGACAACGGCCACGCGGTGGATCCCGAAGATCTCGCCGGCCGCCCCGATCCCGGCGAAGTTGGCAATCGTCTGGGCGAGGTTCGCCACGAACAGGACGACCATGGCGAAGGCGGTCCAACGGACCCCGAAGCGATCCCGGATGAGATCGGACAGGCCCTGGCCGGTGACGACGCCGAGCCGGGCGGCGATCTCCTGGACGACGGCCAGCATGACGACCATGACCGGAAAGAGCCACAGCAGCCGATAGCCGGTCTCGGCCCCGAGGACGCTGTATGTCGTGATGCCGCCGGCATCGTTGCCGGCCATGCCGGCGATGATCCCGGGGCCCATGACGGCGAGAAAGGCGAGCAGGCCGCGCCGGCCTCGGAACCGGCCGCGGAGGCGCAGCCATTGGCCGCTCTCGAGCCGATCACGAAGACGCTCCAGCAACCCGATCCGGGGTGGAGGGCTCGCCGTCCGACGCCCGCCGCGCCGCGGAAGCCGGGGGAGCGGCCGGGGCAGACCGGGGAGCGGCGGAAGGTGGGGGATCTGGGGCACGGTGGTTCGCGCTCCGCCGGGTCAGCCGCGACCGGCGAGGCGCGGAAGCCGCTTGCGCCAGGCGTCCGGGATGATGGCGTCCATCGCGTCGTCCACGGTCACGATCCCCACGATGTGACCGCTCGCGTCCACCACCGGGACGGCGAGCAGGTTGTAGTGGGCAACGACCTCCGCCACCTCGGCCTCATCGGCGAGGACGCCCACCGTCACGGGCTCGGGGATCATGACGTCGACGATCGGCGTCTCGGGCTTCGCCACGATCAGGTCGCGCAGTGACAGGACGCCGACGAGGCGATCCTCGTCGTCGGTCACGTACACGTAGTAGATCGTCTCCGCGTCGGGTTCCATCTCCCGGAGCCGGTCGATGGCCTGGGCCCCGGTGAGTGTCGCCGCCAGCGTGACGAACTCGGTCGTCATCATCCCGCCGGCCGTGTCCTCCGGGTAGGCCAGCAACTCGCCCAGCTCCTCGGCCTCATCCCGCTCCATGAGCGCAAGGATCTCCTCGCGGGTCTCGTCGGACAGGTCCGCGACGAGGTCCGCGGCGTCGTCCGGGGACATCTCCTCGAGGATGTCGGCGGCGCGCGCGGGATCCAGGTCTTCCAGCACCTCGACCTGCGTCTCGGGCTCCATCTCCTCGAAGACATCGGCCGCCGCCTCGTCGTCCAGGGAGGCGAGCACTCCGGCGCGATCCTTCGGCGCGAGCTGATCGATGATGTCCGCCAGGTCCGCTGGGTGCAGCTCGGCCAGGCCGGCGTGCGGGACGCGGAGCCTGATGGACGCGATCGAGGTCTCGACGGGGTCCACGTCCTCCCAGTCGATGTAGCGCTCGGGCAGCGGCAGGCGCAGGTTCCGGGCGACGGTCCGGTAGCCGCGCTCGATTCCGAGGCGACGCAGGAGCCCCGCCGCCCCCACATCCACGGCCACGAGGTGGAGCTTGCCCTCGATCTCGTCCAGGCGCAGGTCATTGACCCGGACGACCTTGCGGCCGTCGATATCCACGATCTGCTTGTCCATGAGATCGGCGTGCAGCAGGATCTCATTCGGACGCTGGCTGAACTTCCCGATATCGATGGTCAGGGTCCCGAGGCGGGCACCGTTCGCGTCGAGATGATCGACCGATGACCAGGGCATGAATATCCGCCGGCGATCGGTCTCGACGACCAGGCCGGTCACGGGCGGATAGCGGTCGCCGACGGCGACGATCAGGTCGGCGATCTTGCCGATCGGCTCACCGTTGCTGTCAAGCACGGGCCGGCCGATCGCCTGGCTCAGGTAGAGCATGTGCCACCTCGCGGGCGGTCCGTGCCGCCGCCGGATGGCACGGACCCCGAGGGGCCCTGCGTCACGCGCGGGAGGCGGGCTGGACCAACGTGTCGGGCGCATTCAGCGCGCCCGAAGTTCTGGATCCGGTCTCCACGATGGGAGGCATCCTCCGAAACGAGCTTGGTCGGTCCGAGCGCAGCGGAACAGGCAGTCGGCGGAAAGGGCGATCGTGGGCGCGAGGGACCAGCGCGAGTGTAGTCGCCCCTCGCACGCACGGTCAACGCGCCTGTGGGCTGGTACGTTCGGCGGCCCCATCGGTACTTCAGGCGGCTGCCAGAGCGCACCGCCGGCTGCCACCCTGCCTTCGTGCGCGTGCAGGCTCCTTCCGAGCGAAAGCCCTCGGCCGGCTCTGGCCGCGGCGTGGTTCCCGGCCGGGCCGGGTCATCGCCGGGCCGTCGAGACGGCGAGCCCGCGTTTGCGCGCTACCGATCCCTCGTGGCGTTTGCCGAGCTGCTGTCCACGTCCTTCGACCGGGCGGGCCTCCATCGGATCATCGTGGATGCCGCGATGACGCTGTCGAAGGCGGACTACGTCACCCTGCGCACCGCCAAGGGAGAGCACCTCACCCTCGTGGGCTGGTCGGGCATCGACGACGACACTGCTGCTCGGCAAACGGACATTCCCGCCGTCGGCCCGTGGATCGACGAGATCCTCGCCACCGGACGCCCGTTCGTGTGCGACGACACGGCGCTCCTGGCACCCGGAGATCGGCATGACAGGTTCGAGGGTCTGCTGCCCATCGGCGGCGACCTGATGGTGCCGCTCATTCACGGCGGGAAGTTCCTCGGGACTCTCGCGGTCATGACGATCAGGCCCCGTCGCTGGACGGACGAGGACGTCGAGGTCATGCAGGCCCTCGGCGCGCATGCGGCCCTGGCCCTTCGGAATGCAGACCTGTTCGAACGCCTGGAAGAGCGGGCAGCCCAGATGGCCGTCGTCCAGGCGGCGTCCGCGCGGATGAACCGGGCCAACACGATTGAGTCGGTCGGTCGGGCGATCGTCGAGGAAGTCGGCGGGATCGTCGAATTCCACAATGCGCGGGTCTACCTGCTCGAGTCGAACGACGATCTTGTTCCGATCGCCTTCGAGGGCAGGGTCGGCGCGTACGAGATCGTCGACTGGAGTGTCCTTCGAACAAAGGCCGGCGAGGGTTTCACGGGCTGGGTCGCCGCCCACGGGACGCCGCTCTGCATTCCCGATGCGACCGCCGACCCGCGTGGCATCCAGATCGAGGGAACCGATGTGGTGCCGGAGTCCATGCTCGTCGTCCCGATGCGCCACGACGATGCCGTCATCGGCGTGATCACGCTCTCCAAGCTCGGCCTGAACCAGTTCGACGACGACGATCTCCAGGTGCTCACGATCCTGGCCGACCAGGCCGCGACCGCGCTGGAATCGGCGCGCCTGCTCACGCGGACCGAATCGATGGCGAAGGAGCTCCGCCGCCTCCTCGAGATGAGCCAGGAGCTGGCCCAGACGCTGGACCCGAAGCAGGTCGGCGCGGTGATCGCCCGCCACCTCACGGCGGCCCTGGGCATGGATGCCGGCATGATCAGCTCCTGGGACGGCGTCAGCGACCTGATCGTGTCCCTGGCCCAGTACCCGGATCGGGGCATGGTCACCGCCCACCCGACCTACGACCTGTCCGAGTTCCCGGAGACGCGACGCGTCCTGGAGACGCAGACGACGCTGATCATCGATGCCGAGGACCCGACGGCCGACCCGGCCGAGGCGGCCATCCTTCGCGAGGAGGGCTTCCGCACGCTGGTCATGATCCCGCTGATCGCCAAGGGCCAGTCCATTGGCCTGCTTGAGCTGAACTCGGTCGGTCTTGTCCAGGTCGACGAGGTCAAGCTGGGGCTCGCCCGAACGATGGCCAACGAGGCGGCCATGGCGCTCGAGAATGCGCGTCTCTACGAAGTGGCCCGCTCGCTCGCCGATCGCGACCCGCTGACCGGCTTCTTCAACCACCGGTTCCTGTACGAGCGGATGGGAGAGGAGGTGCTCCGTGCCCGGCGCACCCGCAGCTCGCTGAGCCTGCTCCTGCTCGATCTCGATGACTTCAAGCTGGTCAACGACACATTCGGCCACCAGTTCGGCGATCGCTGTCTCGTGCATCTCGCCGAGGTCGTCAAGTCCACGCTCCGAGCGTCAGATGTGCCGGCGCGCTACGGCGGCGATGAGTTCGCCGTGATCCTGCCCGATGCCGACGAGCGTGCGGCCGTCGCCGTCGCCACTCGCATCTCGGAGGAACTCGCCCGGAACCCGGTTCTCTCGGACGGGCGCGGGCCCGTCCCGATCAGCGTGTCCATCGGCGTGTCGTCCATCGGTCCGCAGGTCCGAACGCCCACGGAACTCGTCGGCGTCGCCGATGCCCGGATGTACGCCGCCAAGATCGCCGGGAGTGACCACGGGCTCGAACCGATCACTGAGGCGTTGACCCAAGCCCGCTGAGGGCAGTACGAAGGTACCTGCCGGACCGGTACTTCCGTACCTCCAGGCCGGGCTGGACGCGCACCGGCCGGCAGCCCATCCTTGGAGTCCGTGAGAGCCGGGTCGCCCCGCAACAATCGTCGTGAGCCCGAGGACCGATCGGTTCGTCGGACCTGGTGGCTCCTCTCCGCGACCTTTCTGATCCTCACGGCGATCACGGGTATTCGGGCACTGACCTCGGGCGACGCGCTCGCCTGGGCGCCCGCGCTCGCCGTCGCGCTGGCGGCCGTGGCAGCGATCGCCCATCGCAACGCGGTGGTGGCGCTGGAGGTCCGGGGCCGTGCTGAGGCGGAGAACTTCGCCCGGATCCTGAGTGGCCTGTCACGGTCGGTGAGCGTGGATGCGATCGTCGGGGCGATCGTCGACGACCTCATCGAGGGCACGGGCGCGGACCACGTCGTGGTCGCCCGGCGCCGCCCCGAGAGCGGGCTACTTGAAGCGACCCTGGTCACGCGCCGGGCGGGCGTCCCGAACTCGAGTACGGTCCTGTCGCTCGGAGACCTCAAGCTCACCGCGGACGGGCCATCGTCGCCGTCTGCGCCGACCTTCGTTCGCCACGAGACCGAGCGCGCCCACAGCGGTACCGGCGCGCGGATCGTGCGCTGGCTGGGTGAGCTGCTCGAAGACTTCGGGCTGCCGAATCCTGCGCGTGCCCGCGGGCCGGTCGCAACGCCCCGTGCCGAGGTCATGGGCTCGGGCGCGTCGGCCCAGGCGGCGGCCTGGATTGCCGACCGGGTCCGGGCGGCCTACGGCCTGAGCCACACGCTCACGGCCCCGCTACGGACGGAGGCGGGCGTCGTCGGTGCGATCGTGATCTCCCGCCGAGACCGCGAGGCCTGGGATGTGCCTGCTCGCCGCCTGCTCGAGGGTGCAGCAGTGGAAGCGGCCGCGGCACTCGCCCGAGCGTACAGCTATCGCATCGCGACGGCCAACGCCTCCACGGATCCCCTGACGGGACTCCCGAACCGGCGCTACTTCGACGAGTTCTGCGGGCTCCTGGCACGGCGGCGTCGCTCGGGCGACGCGGTCGCGATCCTCATGGTCGACATCGACAAGTTCAAGGTCCTCAACGACACGTATGGCCACCCGGTCGGCGACGAAGTGCTCCGGGCCGTGGCGGGGGCGATCATCTCGGCCGTCCGCGAAGAGGATGTTCCGGCACGTGTGGGCGGCGAGGAGTTCGCGGTCCTGCTCCGCAATCCGGGCCCCGATGTTGCGGTCGAGGTCGGCGAGCGCGTTCGCGAGTCTGTACGGGCCCTGGATCTGAGCCGGCACGGCGTGCCCGGCGTGAGTGTGTCCGTCGGGGTGGCCAACGCGCGCGATTCGGACGAGGCCATCACCTCGGTCGTTGAGCGCGCGGATCAGGCGCTCCTTAGGGCGAAGCGCGCGGGTCGCGACCGGGTGATCGCGGCCGGGTGATCGCGGCCTGAGCGCCGCGCCCTGGCTCCCGGGCTCCCCGGCCACCGGACCACGGCGGCTGCGCACCGCACCTCAGTCGCCGCGGACTACCATCGAACCGTGCCCGCGCCAACGAATCCAGCGTTCCCGCACCCGGACGAGCCCTTCGAGCCGCCGTCCAACGGCGAGTTGGCGCGTGTCTTTCACGAGATCGGAGACCTCCTCGAGGTCAAGGGCGAGCTCGTCTTCAAGACCGTCGCGTATCACCGCGCGGCCGACGCCATCGGGCGCTCGCCCATCCCGGTGGCGCGCGCGTACCTCGACGGTCACCCGCCCGAGATCCCCGGCGTGGGCAAGGCGATCGCGGACAAGATCGCCGAGCTGGCTCGGACTGGCCGGCTGGCGTACCACGAGGCGCTCCTGGCGGAGTTTCCGGCGACCCTCGTGGATCTGCTCCAGGTTCCGGGGCTCGGCCCGAAGACCGTCCGCCAACTCTGGATGACGCTCGGCATCGCGGACCTGCCCGCTCTGCAGGCCGCTGCGGAAACCGGCCGTCTGCGGGGCCTTCGCGGTCTCTCGGCGCGCACGGAGCGGCTGATCCTCGAGGGCATCGCGGGCCTCGGCGCGCGCGGCCAGCGTCTGCTGCTCTACCAGGCACGAGACGCCGTGGATCTGGTGACCGGGGCGCTGGCCGATGTCGAGGGCGTGATCCGGATCGTTGCGGCCGGCTCGTATCGCCGCCGGCGCGAGACGATCGGTGACCTGGATCTGCTCGTCGAGACGGACGACGCCGGCCCCGTGATCGAGCGATTCACGACACTGTCGGCGGTCGAATCCGCGATCAACCGTGGGACCGAGAAGGCGGCCATCCGCCTCGCGTCGGGCCCGCAGGTGGACCTCATGCGCATGGTCCCGGGAGCGGCCGGCACCTACCTGATCCACTTCACCGGGTCGAAGGACCACAACGTCCGTCTCCGGGAACGCGCCCGGGATCGTGGCTGGAGCCTGTCCGAGAAGGGCTTCGTCCGGATCGGCGAGGACGGTGAGCCGCTCACGGGCGCCGACACGGAGCTCAGGACCTTCGCCACCGAGCGCGAGGCCTACGACTTTCTGGATCTGCCCTACATCGAGCCGGAGCTGCGCGAGGACGCCGGCGAGATCGAGGCCGCGCTGGCAGGGCAGCTCCCGACGCTCATCACCCTGGGCGACCTCCGCGGCGACCTCCATTCCCATTCGGACTGGTCCGACGGCAGCCAGCCGATCGAGGTCATGGCCGAGGCCGCTCGCCGCCACGGCCACGCCTACCAGGTCCTGACGGACCACTCGGTCTCGCTCGCCATCGCCCGCGGGCTGACCCCGGAACGCGTGGCGACGCAGGCACGCGTGATCGCGGCCCTGAACCGTCAGTACGCAGCGGAGGAGGACGCGGGCACGGCGCCTCCGGTGACACCGCCCGAGGGGTTCCGGCTGCTCCACGGCTGTGAGTTGGAAATCAGGGCGGACGGCCGGCTCGACTACGAAGATGACCTTCTGGCCCGGTTCGATGTCGTCGTTGCGTCGCTCCACGTCGGGCGGCGACAGCCTCGGGCCGAATTGACCGCCCGTGTCCTGGGAGCCATCCGGAATCCTCACGTCGATGTCATCGCCCACCCGTCGGGCCGGATGATCAATACACGGGACGACCTGGACCTCGATTGGGACCCCATCTACGCCGAGGCTGCCCGGACGGGCACGGCGCTGGAGATGAACGGCTCACCCCACCGGCTGGACCTGGCCGTTGAGCGGGCCAGGCACGCGGTGTCCGTGGGCTGCCTCCTGGCAGTGGACTCGGACGCGCATCGGGTCGAGGAGTTTGACCACCTGGAGTGGGGGATCGGGCAGGCTCGACGGGCGTGGGTGGAACCCGGTGTGGTCCTGAATACGCGGTCGCGGGGGGATCTTCTGGCCTACGTCGCGCGGAAGGACCCATGAGCGGGTCGCGAGAGCCGTGAGGCAACACCACGCACCATTGGGCGGGGAGTCGGCGGCCGACTACTCGCGTACCATCCCGCCGATGGGCATCGTCGGCGCCTCGCGTCACCTCGTCGCAGCCACGATGGCCGTGGTCCTGCTCTCGACCCTGGTGGACGGGCCGGCCGCGTGGCTGGTGGGCCTGTGCCTGCTCGGCGCGGTCATCGTCGGGACGCTCCAGGTCCTGGGGGACGGCGTGCCTGCGACGGCCGGCCCGGGCGTTCCCGTGGAGTCGCTGATCAACCCGGCGGTCACCGCGGTCGCCATCTTCGGGAGCATCAGGCTCGTGCCGGTCGGGATCGCGCTCGTGCCCGCACTGGCCGTCGGGGCGTGGTTGCTCTTCCGGGTCCTTGGCACGGAAGCCCGGCTCCTGGCGAGCCCGAGCGGGCCTTCGGGCGCCGACCGTACGGTCGTGCTCGCCCAGGCCCTCGTGGTGGGGTTCCTGGCCTTTGCCGGGATGGCCGCGCTTGTCCCGGGTGGTCTTGCCGAGCCGGGCAGCTCGGTTGCGGCGCCCACCGGGCCGCAGCTGGCGGCGCTGGCCGGCGCGGACGCGCTCATCGGGTTCCTGCTCGGCTACCGGGCCGCTGCGCTCCGGTCGTCCAACCTGCGCGACGTCGCCTGGTTTGCCCTCACCAGCGCGACCGTCGTTGCGATCGCTGCAGTCGGACTCCGGGCGATGGAGATCCCGCGACTCCTGGGACCGGCCCTCCTGGTGCTCGTCTTCTTCCTGTGGGACGCGGTGCACAGCACGCCACCCTCACGGCGACGCGACGCGCGCCGGATCTGGGAGATGGCGCTCCTCCTGGTCCTCGGCATTGTCGTGATCGCCTGGAGCGTGCGCCTCCGGAGCTGAGGGTCGCGGAGTCTCGCGGTGATTCCGGCGCCGACACGCGTGTCGTGCGTAGCCGACCCGTGCCCAGCACAGACGTTGGAATGCCTACGTGACGAGTCCACGCATTTGACCGACAGCGGCCCGGGTGCTACAAAGGCCTGCTATCTCCACGGCGTCACTGACCCCGGTCGGATCGCGCCCGTTCACGCTCGGCCGGCCGCTTCGGCGGCAGCCACTCCAGCCGATC
This sequence comes from uncultured Chloroflexia bacterium, assembly GCA_963697415.1. GTDB lineage: Bacteria > Chloroflexota > Limnocylindria > Limnocylindrales > CSP1-4 > UBA5189. The sequence continues at coordinate 335,937 of CAVONW010000003.1, read as the reverse complement.
GAAAGGATCAGATTTCGTGACCTTCTCCGAGATTGACAACGCGAACAGCCCCGTCGCCACGACGCGGCTCAAGCGACAGCTGGCCGAACAGGCGATCGCCCAGGCGGCCGCCGGCAAGTGGTCGGAAGCGGCCGAGACGAACCGGCGACTCCTCGAGGTCGGTCCGGAAGCAGACGCGGAGAACCGGCTCGCGAAGTCCCTCTGGGAGCTCGGCGAGCTCGCCGCAGCACGGGAGCACTACCAGGCCGCCCTGGCGCTTGATCCCACGAATCGGATCGCAGAGCGGAACATCGACCGGCTCAAGACCCTGCTCGTATCTGCCGGCGAGAAGACCGTGCCCGCCCAGGCCGGGAGCAAGGCCTCCGTCCGGATCTTCGTCGAGGAGACCGGCAAGACCGGGTTCGCCTTTCTCATCGATCTGCCCGACCCGCGCAAGCTCGCCCAGGTGAACCCGGGCGACGCGGTCGAACTCACACCCGAGGCCAACCGGCTCATCGCCACCAGCAGTGGCGTCAGGATCGGGATCGTTGAGCCGCGCGTGGCTGCGCGCCTGCTCAAGCTCATGGCCGAGGGCAACAAGTATCAGGCCGGGATCACGTCGCTCGGCGCGGTTGACGTTCGAATCATCATTCGCGAGATCTATCAGGATCCCCGCAACTACGGCAAGGTCAGCTTCCCGACCGCCGCGAAGTCAACGGACCTCCGCCCGTACACGAAGGGCACGCTGGTCCGCGAGGACGAGGAGCTCGAAGAGGACCTCGAGGACGATGTCGAGGACGAGGAGATTACGGACCTCGATCGCGCCCTCCCGCCGGACGACACGACGGACGAGGCCTTCGTCGAGGAGAACGACGAGCTCGACGAGGGGTAGTCTCGACGAGGGCTGGCAGGCTCGCCTCGACGAGGTTCAGCCTCGACGCGGGCGGTTTGATGTCGGCTGGGCCCCGGCGGCCACGCGTGCGCTCCGGGCGTCGGCGATGAGTTCTGCCGCGAGCCCGGCGAGGATCCCGTCGACCGTGCGGCCCCGGCCATCGGCGATCGCGAGCGGATCGGTTGCACCCGGGAACAGAAGCGCTTCGAGGCGCCCGTACGTCTCGTGAATGCGGCGTACCAGGCGCTGCACCTCTGACGGACGGATGTTGAGCCAGGCCAGTGTCTTGTCGATCTGGATGGCGTGCTCGACGATGTGCGACGACCAGCGGCCCAGGCGGAATCCGACCGTCACAGGGATTCCGGCCCAGCGGGCCCGACGATCAAGGCCGGCGTCGTCGAGATGCGCCAGTCGTCCCGCCGAGAGATCGAGGGCCGCATCCAGCCGTACCCGGATCTCCGACAGGGTTCCTTCGCCCTCGACGTCCTCGTCGGGCAGGCCGGCCGCATCGCGAACGGACTCGGGGACGCTGTCCGGGACAGCCTCGCCGGGCGGCCGGGAGACCCACCAGGCCGTGAACGAGCCGTAGCCCCGCTGCCCACCGACGATGTGTCCGAGGACCTCGCGGGTCGTCCACTCTCCGCGCCCCGGGTGACGGTCCAGCGTGACATCGTCGAGCCTGGAGAGGAGCCCGTGGAGGTCCCAGCGAGCGATCGTTGCGGGCGCAATCCGCTCCGCCGCAGGTGTCCGGTGGGCACCGATATCGCGCAGGACTCGTGCGGTCTCGGCCGTCGCCTCCTCGATCGCCTCGATCGCGCGAAACAGCCCGTAGCGGACGTCAGCCTCGTCATCCCGCCACGGCCAGCCCGCTTCGAGCGCCGAATCCGGGATCGCCAGGAGATCGGAGGTCGCCGCGCTGAGTGCCGCGCGGAGGTCGAGCACGGCCGGCGCAACAGGCAGCGTCGGGCCGGGCGTATGGGCCAGGAGGAAGGCGTCGGCGGTCACGCGGCCCAGCGTAGTCCCGGTGGCCGTCTGCGACAATCGCGCCATGGCGGGTCGCGCACTCCTCTCTCGTGCCGAGGCCGGATTCACCATGCCGGCCTTCGAGCGACTCGCCCCTCCGCCATCCCCGGAGCTGGTCCTGGCCCGGCTCGAGGCCGCGACCGGGCCGGGAGACATCATCGCCGACCTCCACGGCCGGGGCGGCTGGATCGCCCGTGCGGCGATCGATCGACAGCGCCGCGCTCTCACGCTGGAGAGCAGCCCTCTGACCCGTCTTCTCGCCGAAGTCGTCCTCCGACCGCCAGACCTGCGGCACCTCGATGCGGCGTTCTCGACCCTGAGCGCGTCGCCGCGCGGCGATTCCAGCCTGAAGCTGGCGATCGGGGCGTTCTTTGCGACCCGCTGCGCGACGTGCGAGCGGTCGCTCATTGCGGATGAGTTCGTGTGGTCATCCGCAGAGGCGGGCTCGGCGCCCACGTCGGGTGCCGAACCGCGAGCGGTTCCGGCGCGCGTGCTGGCACGGAAGGCCTACCGGTGCTCGATCTGTCGGGACCAGCGGGGCGGACTTGAGCAGCGCCAGGCGCCGACCGATGAGGCGGACCTGGCGCGGGCCGGCGAAGACGTGGGAGCTGCTGCGATCCGTCAGCAGCTCCGCGAGCGCTTCCCGGTTCCCCCGGGGGCAGAGAGCCTGGCCGACGCGATCCTGGACCTCCACTCGGATCGCCAGCTGGCCGGCCTGGCGGCGATTCTCGAGCGGATCGAGGGTGATCTGCGAGCGGCACCGGTTGAGTCGGCCCTCCGGCTCGCCTTTCTCCATACCGTGCTCCCGGCGAGTCGCCTCGGTACGGGTCCGGGCCGATTCCCGGCGATCCGGATTGCCGGAGGTGTCATCCGCTCGCCGATCCCGGACACGTTCCGAGAGCGCAACCCGTGGCTGGCGTTCCACGAGGGGTTCCGGACGGTGCGGGCCTTCGTCCAGCGGATCGAGAGCGGGGCGGTCGGCCCGCTCGACGCGCGTCTCGGGACCGATCTCCGAAGCCTGGCCGAAGGCAGTGCCACGGCCGTCCTGCGGGTGGCCACGCCCGGAGCCCTGTCGACGCTGGGGGCGGATGGCGCCGGGGGGCGCGAGCCGGGTCGCTCCGATCGGTCGCCCCGAATCCGTCTTGTCCTCGGGCAGCCGCCGATTCGGCTCAACCAGGAACGCCTCGCGGCCGCGTATCACGGCACTGCCTGGGCCCTCGGGCGTGAGGCCGCGACGCTCCTGCCGCTCGAGGCACTGGCCGGTCCGGCCATCCGGGCGCCCTGGTCCTGGCAAGCCGCGGCCCTTCGCCGGTCCCTCGAGGCGGCCGCCCCCCTCATTGCCCGCGACGGCCGTGTTGTGCTCCTCCTCGAGAGCGGGGGTCCGGAGGCGCTCCTCGCCGCCGTCCTGGGCGGCGTCGGCGCGGGCTACCGGCTCTCCGACGCGCGCCTCGCCGATGCAGAGGACGACGGTGGCGGGATCGTGGAGCTCGTCCCACCCGGCGCCGCGGCCCCGCCCGGCCCCCGGTCGCGCTCGGGCCGTCCCCTGGACCCGGTGCCGGGCGGTCCGGGCGATCCGGATCTCGTACCCGGGCGTGGCGTCTTCTCGGCCCCGGAGCGCGTGGATGCGCGCCCGTTCTCCCACGTCGAGGCGACGGGAGCCGTGACCGATCTGGCGATCGAGGTCTTGCGCGAACGTGGTGAGCCGGCCCGCTTCGAGCGGCTCCTCGGCGAGATCCTCGTGGGCCTGGACCGGGCAGGCCACCTCCGCAGATTCGTTTCTGCCACAGGCCGCGAGCTCGATCCGGAGGCACCCGCAGCCGCCGTCGACGCCTTCGATGTCGTTGAGCGCGCCCTCGCGCTGATCCGCGACGAGCTTGGCCGGCCCACCCAGCGGCGTGTCCGCGAGATCGAGCCCGGGCGCTGGTGGCTGGAGGGTCGACGGGACCTGGAAGGCGTGGCGGTGCCCCTGTCCGACCGCGTGGAGTGGGCCGCCTACAGCCTCCTGTCCACGGCCGGCAGCCTCGACGAGGCCGCCTTTCACGAGCGGATCGGCGCGCTTTTTGCGGGCCGCGACCTCCCGGACGAGGCACTCGTCCGGGCCTGCCTGGCCAGCTACCGGAGCCCCGCATCCACGCCCGAGCGCCTGATCACGGGCGAGGATGTCCGGCGTCGCACGGCCGAGCACACGGAGCTGCTCGCGCGTCTCACGGATGGCGGTCATCGCCTGGGGATGAGCGTCTGGATCGGCCGGCGCGAGCAGGCGCGGCGGTTCGGCGCAGGCACGCTGGGCGACCTCCTGGAGCCGCGTGAACGGACCGCCTGGCTGCCCTCGATCGCTCGGGCCACCGCCGAAGACCTCGAGGAGGTCGATTGCATCTGGTACCAGCGTGGTCGGACGGCCCTCCTGTTCGAGGTCGAGTGGACGGCGATGCTCGGCGATGTCCTCCTGCGTCGGCACGCCCGGATCCCGTCCGACGAGCGGCTCGTACGGTTCCTCGTGATCGCTCCGGAACGGGCCGACCTGGTCCGCCACAAGCTCGATGCGTCGCCCGTGCTCCGGACGGCACTGGAGACGGACAACTGGCACCTGATCATGTGGCCGTACCTCAGGGCCTGGCTGGCCGGTGATCCACTCGATCTCGGGGCCCTCGAGCCGTATCTCGGGCTGAATCCGTCGGTCGAGGGTGGGGCTGAACAGCTCGGGCTTTTCGGATCTCCGGACGCGGTAGGCTAGACGTCACTGGCCGGCCCCTCGGTCGGGCGATTGCGCCACCGCCACTTCTCCGGAGGAACGCGTGCCGAACCTGCCGTCCGCGGTTGACCAGCTGGCCGAAACGTTCTGGGACCGCTTCCTCGAGATCAGCCCGCTCAACGCCACGCTCAACGGCGACGACCGGTACGACGACAGGTTGCCGGATCCTGGTCCCGAGGGTCGAGCCAGGGCCCGTGATCTCGCGACATGGGTCCGGGACGCGGCCAGGGCAGTCCCGGATGCCGGGCTGTCCGTGGAGGAGCGAATCACCCGCGACATGCTCGCTGTCGTCGGCGACATCTTCGTCGCGGAGGACGATCTCCGCCTGGACACGCTCCAGGTCGTGGACCAGATGGGTGGCCCGCAGACGTTCCTGCCCCAGCTCGCCGCCCTGCAGCGGACCGACACGCCTGAGCGCCTGGAGGCGTTCGAAGCGCGGCTTCACGCCTACCCGGCGTTCATGGCCGCCAACGCAGAGCTCGTCCGGGAGGCGCTGGCGAGCGGCCTGACGGCCCCGCGCATCGTGGCCGAGCGCACGATTGCCCAGCTGGAGCGCATGCTCGCCGTTCCGGCCGAGGACTCCCCGGTTCCGATGATGCTGGGCCACCTCGACGCGAATGCCCGGGAGCGGATCACTGGGACGATCCGGGACGAGGCCTATCCGGCCGATGCCGCCTTCCTCGAGGCGATCAAGGGCGACTACCTCGCGGCCACACGCGCCGATCCGGGCATCTGGTCCGCGCCGAATGGCGACGCGATCTACCGAACCATGATTCGCCACTGGACGACGCTCGATGCAGACCCGGCCGAGGTCAACCAGCTGGGGCTCGATGAGCTCGCCGACATTGAGGCCGAGCGTCGGGTGATCGCCCGCGTGGCCGGGTTCGGCGATGACACCAGGGCATATCGCGCCTTTCTCACGCAGGACCCGACGAACATCCCGGGATCCCGCCAGGAGCTCGTCGATCGGGCGCTCGAGGACATCGAGCGTGCCAACGTGGCGGCGTCATCGGCATTCGGTCGGACGCCACGGGCTGAGTGCCGGGTTCTGCCGGTGGAGGAGTACAAGGAGCGCGACGCGCCGTTCGCGTACTACTACCCGCCCACCGCGGATGGCTCGCGCCCGGGTACGTACTACGTGAACACGTTCGACCTGCCCAGCCGGCTGTACTCCCGCCTCGCCTCGACGACCTATCACGAGGCGACGCCGGGCCATCACTTCCAGATCGCCCTGGAAGTCGAGAACACCTCGCTCAACCGATTCCGCCGCTTCGGATCACGGTTTGTGGGGGGCGCCTACGTCGAGGGCTGGGGCCTGTATGCGGAGCAATTCGCGGACGAGCTGGGCCTCTACCGCAATGAAGCGGAACGGTTTGGCATGCTCGACGCCCAGGCCTGGCGGGCCGGGCGGCTCGTCGTGGACACGGGCATTCATGCCCTCCGCTGGACGCGCCAGCAGTCGGTCGACTACCTCCTCAACGAGGCGGGTCTCTCATCGACGGACGCCAACATCGAGACGGACCGGTACATTGCCTGGCCGGCGCAGGCCCTCACCTACAAGCTGGGCCAGTTCGAGATCCAGCGGCTGCGCCGCGAGCTGGAAGCCCGTGACGGTGCCGACTTCGATCTGCGCGCCTTCCACGACGAGCTCCTGGCCCACGGATCGCTGCCGCTCTCCACCCTCGCCCGCGAGCTCCCGAACTGGGTGGCGGCCCGAGCCTGACCTCGGCGCTCTGGGCTCAGCCGCCTGCTCACGGGACAGAACCGAGTCAGCGGCCGGGCCGGTTCAGGAGTCGAAGCCGATCCCGATCGCGTCGAGGGTCCGGAGGAGCAGTCCTCTCCGCCCCTCGTGCTCGTCTGCCCGCGCGAGTTCGCGCCGGACGGCCTCCACGGCCACCCAGCGCGCGGGCTCGGGCGGAAATGGGACGGGCGATGAGCGGACGATCTCCAGCTGCAGCCGGTCGGCGATTGGGTCGAGGATGAGGTCGCGTACGACGGTGCCGGCCCAGCGCGCGGCGCCCACGCCCAGGCCCGTGTACCCGATCGCATAGGTCAGGCGCCCGCCGAGCGTCTGGCCGAACGTGACCATGAAGCGGCTGGTCGTGTCGATCGCACCACCCCAGCGCCACGGAAAGCGCAGGCCGTCGAGCTGTGGGAATGCCCGGAAGAAGTGGCGCTCCAGCCGCTCGAACGTCTCCGGCCGCTGGTCCAGCGAGGGATCGACGCGGTTCCCCGCGTGGTAGATGGCGTCGTAGCCGCCCCACAGGATGCGGTTGTCCGCTGTGAGCCGGAAGTAATGGAACTGGTTGCCCGCGTCTGACAGCCCCATCCGGCGGCTCCAGCCGATGGCCGATAGCTGGTCGGGGCTCAATGGTTCAGACACGAGGACGTAGTCGTAGACCGGCACGAACAGGGGTTGCAGGCGGCCCAGCCAGCCGGAGTACGCCGAGGTCGCGACGACCACGTGCTGGGCCCGGAGCGTTGCGCCTCCCGCGGTCTCAACTCGGACGGCGCCGGCCCGGCGCCCCACGCTCGTGACCCGGGTGCCCTCATGGATCCGGGCACCGCGCCGCACGGCCGCCTGCTTGAGGCCTCGCGCCAGCCTGGCCGGGTCCAGCATCACGGTCCGCTCGGGGCCGGCCAGCAGGCCGGCCAGGAAGACCGGGGATCGGATCTCGGCCTGGAGCGCCTCACGGTCGAAGAAGCGCAGGTCGATGTCGAAGGCAGCGGCCAGGTCGGCAGCCTTGCGGAGCTCGTCCACCTGGTGAGGCTGGTCCGCCACGCTCATCGAACCGGTCCGCTCCAGTGCGCAGTCGATCCCTTCCGCCCCCACGAAGTCGACAAGCTCGGCCAGGTTTCGCCGCCCCTCGGCCTCCAGCGTCCGGATCTCGGTGGGGAAGTGGGCCACGCCATTGGCCAGGCCGTGCGTCAATGAGGCATCACAGAACCCGCCGTTGCGGCCCGACGCGCCGAAGCCGATCCGCTCCATCTCGAGGACCGTGACCCGGAGGCCCGGATCGGCATCCAGGAGCTGGATCGCCGTCCACAGACCCGTGAAGCCGCCGCCGATGATCGCGATGTCCGTGCGTCCGTCGCCGACCAGCGGCGGCTCGGTCGAATCCGGGGCGCCCGCGAGCCAGAAGATCGAGTCGGTTCCGGGGTTCTGCTCGTGCCGGTCGCGCATGCGTCCATCGTACCCGGGTCGGCCGACATGCGCGGTCTCGACGCCACTCGACGTGCGCATCGGCCACACCTGCGGGTCGACATCGACGGAATTCGCACGGCTGGCGCCCACGATCAACGAATCTCGCGTTGACGCCTCAAGCGGGCCTGTGGCACGATTCAGGTCCACGTTCCGTCCATCGCAACAGGTCGTCGCACACCCCGCATCCCTCGACCGACCCGACGCTACCACAAGCCGGAGGCATCATGGCCAGCTCCGCCAACCAGCCGACCCCCCTTGCTCGGGCCCGCCAGCTCGAGCTGTATCAACGAGCACTCCGGACGCTGCCCGGCGGCACCAACTCGAACTTCCGCGCCTGGGGCGAGGACACCGTCTACGTCGATCGCGGACGCGGCGGGCGCGTCTGGGATATGGACGGCAACGAGTTCGTGGACCTGCGGATGGGCTATGGCCCGGTGATCCTGGGGCACGGCGACGAGCGGGTGGACGACTACGTCAACGAGCGGATGCGCCATGGCGTCAGCTTCTCGCTGACGAGCGAGGACGAGATCCGCGCCATGGAGCTCGTGTGCGAACTGACGGGCTGGGTCGATATGGCCCGAATGACGGTTTCGGGCACCGAGGCCACGATGCACCTCATGCGCCTGGCCCGGGCGTTTACCGGCCGCGACAAGATCGTGAAGTTCGAGGGCCAGTACCACGGCGTTCACGACTACGCGCTCATCAGCGTCGCGCCGAACGACATGGCCGAGCTTGGGGACGCGGACAACCCGGTCGGCCTGGCGTGGGGCCGGGGCATTCCGAACGCGGTCGCGGAGACGATCATCCCGGCCCGGTTCAACAACATCGAGCGTCTCCGCCGGCTCTTCGAGAAGCAGGGCCACGAGATCGCGGCGGTCATCGTGGAGCCGGTCCTCGGCAACGCCCAGGGCATCCTCCCCCAGGAGGGCTTCCACAAGGCGATGCGGGCGCTCACCGCGGAGTTCGGGATCCTGCTCATCTTCGATGAGGTCAAGACCGGCTTCCGGTTCGCCAAGGGCGGCGCGGCCGAGTTCTTCGGGATCACGCCGGACCTGGCGTCGTTCGCGAAGGCCATGGGTAACGGCTATCCCGCCGCCGCGTTCGGTGGCCGACGCGAGATCATGAGCCTGCTGCCCGAGAAGGTCAGCCACGGCGGCACCTACGCCGGCAACCGGGTGGCCGCCGCGGCCGCGGTGAAGACCCTCGAGATCATCCGGGACACGGACGCTCTCGACACGGTGCACCGGACGGGGCGGCGGATCCAGGACGGCCTGCGCGAGGTGATCAACGAGGCGGGACTGCCGTTCCACTTCACGGGACACCCATCCATGTTCGGGATCATGTTCACGGACAAGGTCGCGACCGAGTACCGCGACTGGGCCGACACGGACCACGCTCTGTACGACGCGGTCGCGGTGGGGATGCACGCTCGCGGCGCGATGCCCGAGCCCGACAGTCGCGAGCCGTGGTTCATGTGCGAGGCTCACGCGAAGGACGACTCCGTCGACGTAGCCGTCACTGCCTTCGAGGATTCGCTCCGGGCAGCACTCGATGCGCGCACCCGCGGCGAACTCCCGTCGGCCGATGATCCGGCGGGTGCGATGGCCCACCCGGCGGGCGGTTGATCGACAGGTGGTTGAACCGGCCCTGAGCTCGGCCCTACACGGCGGCTCCGTTCGGAGCGTCGATCGGGCGGCCGCGCTCCTGCTCGCTCTCGGTGAGAGTCAGGGCGAGGCCGGGGTGACGGAGTTGTCCCGGCGGCTTGGCCTCCACAAGTCCACGGCATCGCGCCTGCTCGCCACGCTCCAGCGACGGGGCCTGGTTGAGCAGGACGGGGAGTCCGGCAAGTATCGGCTGGGGCTGGTGGTCATCCGCCTCGCCGAGCGTGCGGAGCGGACCCTCGATCTCCGTTCCATCGCGCTGCCGGAGCTGGAGCGCCTGGCCCGCGCCACCCACGAGACCGCCGGTCTCGGCGTGCTCGACGGGGACCGGGTGCTGTTCGTCGCCCAGGTGGACGGTCCGAATCTCATCGCGTCGGGCGACTGGACCGGCCGCGCCTCGACGCTCCACGCCAATGCGTCGGGCAAGGTCCTCCTCGCGTCGCTCGCCGAGCGAGAGGTGCTCCGCATCGTTCGGCTCGGCCTCACCAGATACACAGACCGCACGTTGACGGACCTGGAACCCTTGCTGGCGGAGCTCGCCCGAGCTCGACGTCGCGGCTACGCAACCGCCGCCAGTGAGCTGGAGCAGGGGCTCAACGCCGTCGCCGCGCCGGTTCGCGACGCCCGCGGGCAGGTCATCGCCGCGGTCGAAGTCTGGGGCCCCGCCTTCCGGCTCTCACCGCGTCGCCTGCCCGAACTCGCGGCGCAGGCTCGCGAGACGGCCACGGCGATCACCGTGCGCCTCGGCGGCGTCGCCGCCTGACCGACGCCCCGACGGTCCGTCTTCGGCTACGCTCACGCCATGCCGGACTTCGCCAAGTCACCGTGGTCGGACGTCATCGCCTTCCTGAAGGGCGACGGCGCGGTCCTCGTGCAGGTGCTGCTGATCGTTGTCGTCGCGGGACTCGCGATGCGCGTGGCCCAGGTCTTCGTTCACGGCATCGTCAAGGCGCTGATGGATCGCGAGGCGACCGAGGGAACGGCACAGGAGCTGTCCGCGGTCGAGCTCAAGAAGCGCATGGGCACGCTCGACGTTCTCGGCGTCAATGTCATCCGGTTCTTCATCTTCGTCATCGCCATCGTGACCCTCCTGGACGCGTTGAACATCAACATCGGGCCGGCCATCGCCGGCATCGGGATCGTCGGCGTGGCGGTCGGTTTCGGGGCTCAGCACCTCGTGAAGGACTACCTCAACGGCGCGCTCATCCTCATCGAGAACCAGTTCAGCAAGGGGGACATCGTCCGGATCGCCGGGGTTGTCGGGACGGTTGAGGACTACAGCCTGCGGCGGACAACGCTGCGTGACCTGGACGGGAACGTGCATACGGTGCCAAATGGCGAGATCGGTGTCGCCACAAACCTGACACGGGTATGGGCTCGTGTGAACGAGAACATCTCGGTCGCCTACGGCACCGACATCGATCACGTCATCAAGGTCGTGCGCGACGTCGGCCTGTCGATGACCGGCGATCCGGAATGGAAGCGCCGGATCCTGGAGGCGCCCTACGTCGACCGGGTCAATGCGCTCGCCGACAGCGGCGTCGAGCTCAAGATCCTGGCCACGGTGCGCGCCCCGGAGCGGTGGGCCGTAGCGGGCGAGCTGCGAAAGCGACTCCTCGTGGCCTTCGCTGCGGACGGGATCGAGATCCCCTTCCCGCACCGGGTGATCGTCAGTCGTCCGGCGGGCACCGAGGGCGGCGGAGCCGGGACGGAGGCGGAGTTGGCAGTGGAGTCGGCAGCGGAATGAGTGGCTACCCGTGTCAGCCTGGGCTTCCTGATGGCCCGCCAATTCCATCACGCCGGGCACACGTCCTGCCGACGACACCGACCCAGGTAGGGTTAGGCTTTGAGACAGCGTCCCACCAGGAGGATTGCGAGTGAGCGCAGCGGATCAGCGTCAGCGTGGCCCGGCCATCGAGAACCTCCACGCCGAGAGCCGCACCTTCCCGCCCGATCCGGCGTTTGCCGCCGCGGCGAATGCCAAGGCCGAGCTGTACGCCGAGGCCGAGCGTGACTACGTTGCCTACTGGGAGCGGCTGGGGCGCGAGCGCATCAGCTGGACGAAGCCGTTCGACACGACGCTTGAGTGGGACCTCCCGTTCGCGAAGTGGTTCGTCGGCGGAGAGCTCAACGTCGCGTACAACTGCCTCGACCGGCACGTCGAGGCCGGACGTGGGGACAAGGTCGCGTACCACTGGATCGGCGAGCCGGGCGACTCGCGGACACTGACCTACGCGGATCTCCTGCGCGAGGTCGGGAAGACGGCCAATGCGCTCAAGGAACTCGGCATCGCGAAGGGCGATCGCGTTGCGATCTACATGCCGATGATCCCGGAGCTGCCGATCGCGATGCTCGCCTGTGCGCGGATTGGTGCGCCCCACACCGTGGTCTTCGGTGGATTCTCCGCCGAGTCGCTCGCCGGTCGGATCAACGACTGCGGCGCCAAGGTGCTCCTCACCGCCGATGCCGGCTTCCGACGCGGCAAGGAGGTCGGCCTCAAGGGCAACGCGGACGAGGCACTGCTCTCGACGCCCACGATCGATGCCGTGATCGTCGTCAATCGCACCGGCCACCCCGGGGACATGGTCCAGGGTCGCGATCACTGGTGGCACGACATCGTGGACCGCCAGTCACCCGAGTGCGCCCCGGTTCCGGTGGACTCGGAGCACATGCTCTACCTGCTGTACACGTCGGGCACCACGGCCAAGCCAAAGGGCATCCTCCACACGACGGCCGGCTACCTGCTCGGCGCGAGCTTCACCCACGAGATGGTCTTCGACCTGAAGCCGGACGACGTGTACTGGTGCGCCGCCGATATCGGCTGGGTGACCGGACATACGTACATCGTGTACGGGCCGCTCGCCAACGGCGCCACGAGCGTCATGTACGAGGGCGCGCCCGACGCGCCGACCTGGGACCGTTGGTGGCAGATCATCGAGGACTACAAGGTCTCCATCCTGTACATGGCGCCGACGGCGATTCGCGCGTTCATGAAGCAGGGTCCGCAGTACCCGGCGGCTCATGATCTGACGTCTCTCCGCGTGCTCGGCTCGGTCGGCGAGCCGATCAACCCGGAGGCGTGGCTCTGGTACCACGAGCACATCGGCGGCCGGCGGGCGCCGATCGTCGACACCTGGTGGCAGACCGAGACCGGCATGATCCTCATCAGCCCGCTCCCCGGGGTGACGGTCACGAAGCCAGGATCGGCCACATTCCCGTTCCCCGGCATTGGCGCGGATGTCGTAGACGAAGAAGGCAACTCGGTGCCGCTCGGCGGCGGCGGCTACCTCGTGCTGACGCGACCCTGGCCGGCCATGCTCCGCGGCATCTACGGAGATCCGGAGCGCTACAAGGAGACGTACTGGAGTCGATTCCCGGGGAAGTACTTCGCCGGAGACGGTGCAAAGCGTGACGAAGACGGCTACCTCTGGCTCCTCGGCCGGGTCGACGACGTGATGAACGTGGCCGGCCATCGGATCAGCACGACCGAGGTTGAGTCGGCCCTGATCGACCACAAGTCTGTAGCCGAGTCTGCGGTCGTCGGTGCGAAGGACGAGATCAGCGGCCAGGCGATCTTCGCGTTCGTCATCCTCAAGTCGGGCCAGGAGGCGACCGATGCGCTTGCGCTGGAGCTTCGGCAGCACGTCGCCACCGGCATCGGCCCGATCGCCCGGCCGAAGCACCTGATGTTCGTGCCCGATCTGCCCAAGACCCGCTCGGGCAAGATCATGCGCCGGCTGCTCCGTGACATCGCGGAAGGCCGGACCCTTGGCGACACAACGACACTTGCCGACACGACCGTGGTGGATACCATTCGGGACAACACGGGCCGGACTGAGGAGTAGGGACATGCCGTTCGGGTTCGGGCGGAAGAAGGCGACGCCGGAGGATGCGGCCGTCGATCAGAACATTGCGGCCGCGGACGCGCGCCCGCAGCGGACGGTTCGATTCGACGCATTCACCGAGGATTGGCGCCTGGACGGAGATCTGGAGCTGACCGGACGCTTGCTGGACCGGCTCAATCAGCGTGAGGCAATGTTCGTGACCGACGTCAAGTGGGCACCACCCGACGGAAGTGCCGAACTGGAGCCTGCACCGGGCATCGCGAGCATGGACCCGTACGACCTCATCGTCGTGAGCGCCGGCCCGGACACGCTGCCGACGAAGACAGACGCCGAACGCGTGGCCCATCGGGTCCACAAGGTCATGTTCGACGTCGCGCTGGAGGCCCCGCCCTACCGGATCATCGGGACGATCGGGCTCCACCCGGGCTCAGAGCCGGACTCCCTGCTGGAGCGCGGCACCCAGATGTTTGCCGCAGTCAAGGACCCGGTCGTGCAGTTCGGCGGAATCGCGCTGGACCTCCGTGGCGTGGACACGATTCTGGTCAATCGCTTCTATCTGCGAGGAATCGCCCAGGTGGACAAGTCCACGGGTGAGCCGCACCAACGCCTGCCCGGCGAGGGCCTTGGTGGCACGAACTGGCGAGAGCGGACCTGAGCTGGGCGGGCGCCGCCGGGGAGGGCCCCGCCGGCGTGGGCCGGCAATTGCTGGGCCGGCGACCAACGAGAAGGCCCTGACGATCAGGCCCTGACGATCAGGCCCTGACGATCAGGCCCTGACCGGTTCCTTTCGCCCGCTGAGCAGACTGGTGAGGCGGGCGCGGGATTCCCCGGCTCGCGTCACCGTCGCCGGCTCGGCGTGTTCGATCCCGAGGATGCGATCGGCCAGCCGCTCGAAGTCCAGGGACACCTGCTCGCGCGGGAAGAGGTCGATCACCGTCCGGCCCACGTTGGCCGCCTTGACGAAGAGCATGCCACCGGAGCGGATCTGGGCAATCGCCGGGATCCCGACGGCCCGTTCGATGTCGGCCGCGGCAACGCCGCTTTCAGCGCGGTTGATGACCGTCGCAAGGCGGTCCCGGACGCCCATCTCCGTGGCGATCTCACTGAGTTGCACCGCGGCCCGGATGGCCGGAAGGTCGGGCGTCACCGGTACGAGAATGCGGTCGGCAACGCCGAACACGACCTGGTTGACCTCGCTATACGAGGGATGCAGATCCACGACGACGACGTCGACGCCCCAGCGCGCGGCCAGGAGTGCCTCGCCGACTCGCTCCGGATCGAGGTTGGGCATCGCAAGCGGGCTGGACACGAGGGCCGAAACGAGGACACCGGAATCGTGGGCCGCGGCGATGCTCAACAGGGTCTCGGCGGGGCCGCCGTCGGCCTCGTCCCGCCAGGCATCGGCCATGGTTCGTCCGGTACCCATGCCGAGCGAGAGCGTTACGTGGCCGGTCACGGTGTCCGCATCGACGAGGAGGACGCGCCGATCCCTGCGGACCTGAAGCGCCGCAGAGAGATTCGTGGCGATCGTGGTCTTGCCGACGCCGCCCTTCGGATTGAAGATCGCGATGATCGGGGAGCGGGTCGCCCAGCTGGCCTCCACCTGGCCGCGGGACATGATGGCGCCCTCGCTCTGGTCCACGGCGATCTGGCCCCGGATAAGCATCGCCTCGGCCCGCCAGCGGAGCCCCTCGGCCTCGATCGGTCGAATAGCGACCTCGTCGTCGGGCGACAGGCCGCCCTCGTCGAGCAGAACTTCCAGGTGCTCAGAGTGCGTCACCACGAGCAGCGGGATGCGGTGCTCATGAAGGCGGAGGCGCCCCAGGGTCTCGAGCAGTGCGCTCGGATCGTCGCCGGCGTCGAGCAGGGCCAGTCCGATTGGGCGACCGGCCTCCACCAGGCCGGCCAGACCCTCTGGCGACTCGAGGGCGATGGTTCCGAATTCTGCTGTCCCAAGGGCCTCGAGAACTGCCTGGTTCTCTCGGGCGGGAAGTCCGACGGCGATCGTAGGACGGCTCATGCGATCCTCCGTCCTAGCGAGCGTTGTCTGGGTCGGAAGCGGTCACCGCCAGGACGCCATCGACATCGCCGGTGATCGCCGCACCAAAGCCGTCGAGAGCCACGACGGCTGCCCGGACATCGGTCGAGGCGTCGTGCGCCACGCTGAAGATGAAATCCCCGCTCGGACCAGAGGCGACGGTCACCGACCGGACACCGTGGGTCCTTGCGAGGGCCCGCTTGAAACCGGCGATGCTGGCGACACTTACGAGGCCGACGACGGCGACCTTGCTGGAGACGGCCTCAGGCAGGCCAGCATGCTCGCCCGCAAACGTCTCGAGGCGGCGCACGACATCCGCCTCTTCGGCCGGATCCTCGGGCTCGCTCACGGCTACCGGAGCGGCTGCGCCGGCCGAATCTGCATCGGCGCTGTCCACCTCGGTGTTGCCCAGATCCGCCAGGGCCTCGGCCTCGGCCGCGGCTGCGCCGCCGGCGTCGAGCGTCATGACCTTCTTGACGGGCGCACCACGATCGAGGTCGTCGATGTCCAGTGACGGAGGTTCGGGCAGCGACTCGGCGAGGCCGGCGAGGCGGGTCGGGTCCTCCTCGGCAAGGAGCCGCTCGAAGAACGCGTCCATCTGGCGCTCGAATTCGCTGATCGCGGCCTGTACCCGTTCGATCCGGTGCTCAACTCGAGCGGTGTGCTCCTCAACCTGCGTTTCGAGGCGTCCACGTCGATCAGCGATCCGCTGGTCGGTGACCTCGCGGATTCGGGCTGCCTCGGCCTTGGCCCAATCACGAATCTCCACGATCTCTGCGTCGGCCTTCTTGCGCAGTTCAGCCGCATCGTCGGCGGACTGTGCATGGATCACCTCGATCCGGGCCTTTGCTTCGGCGGCGAACCGGTCGACTGTCTCCTGGCGAGCCACTGCCGAGGCATCGCGCATCGCGCGGACCAGGCCGGTGACGAGTGGGTTGGTGGATCTCGCCCGGCGGCGCGTGGGTGCGGGATCAGTTTCGGCCGCGGCGATTCCCTCGAGGGCCGCTTCGGCGATCTCCAATTCGGGATCCGATGGCTCCGTGGCCGTCTTTGCGTCGCGGTCGGGCCACTTGAGCGTGGCGCGGTCCGGAATCGTGGCAGTTTCCGTCATCTCGGGGGCCTCGTTCATCTGGGGGTCGTCGGTCGTTGGTGCCGAGTCGCTCGAGGCGTGGGGGTCGGCGGGCGAGGCCAGGGCGTCGTTGTCCGAAACCGGGCGCCCTTCGGGGGCCCACGGAAGTCGGAAGCCGCTGCGCTGTTCGGTGCTCGCCATGGACGGGTTCCTTCATGACTGGATCGGCAATCGGCCGGGGATTCGACCGCTGGAGCGATAGTGGCGGCGCGTGTTGCCCGCGTGCAGCCGGTCAGACGTACCGGGGCCGCCCGCCGGTCGTACCAGTCGGTGGATCGCGGGAAGCCCATCTCGACAACCCGGCGTACGATCGCGGGGTGACGGATGCAGCGTCCCAGACCAGCACCTTCGACGGGCGGCCCGGCCTCCTCGACACGCGCGGGCGCGCCCTTCGCGACCTCCGGATCTCGGTCACGGATCGCTGCAACTTCCGATGCACGTACTGCATGCCGTCCGAGGTATTCGGCCGCGACTACGCGTTCCTGCCGCATTCGGAGGTGCTCACCTACGAGGAGGTCCAGCGGCTCGCGGCGATCGCCGCCGATCTCGGTGTGCGGAAGCTCCGGATCACCGGTGGCGAGCCCCTCGTTCGTCGGGCGTTGCCGGATCTCATCGCACTTCTCGCCGCGCTGCGGACTCCAGATGGGGAGCCGGTTGACCTGACTCTGACCACGAACGGCTCGGCGCTCCGGCCCCTGGCCGTGCCCCTCGCGCAGGCGGGCCTCGGACGGATCACCGTCTCGCTCGATTCCCTGGACGACGCGACGTTCCGCCGGATGAACGGGGTCGACTTTCCCGTTGCGCGCGTCCTCGACGGCATTGACGCAGCGCGGGCCGCCGGCCTCACCCCGGTCAAGGTCAACATGGTCGTGAAGAAGGGGGAGAACGAGGCCAGCATCGTCCCGATGGCACGCTGGGCGAGGGCCGAGGGCCTGATCCTCCGGTACATCGAGTACATGGATGTCGGAACCACGAACGGCTGGCGCCTCGATGACGTCATCACCGCGACCGAGATCGTGGCGACGATCGACGCCGAGTTGCCGCTCGAGGCTGCCGACCCCGGCTATCGCGGCGAGGTTGCCAATCGCTGGCGATATCGAGATGGGTCGGGCGAGATCGGGGTGATCGCGTCGGTCAGCCAACCATTCTGCGGGGATTGCACACGGGCCCGCCTCTCGGCGGAGGGGAAGCTCTACACGTGCCTGTTCAGTGCGCACGGGACGGATCTTCGCGGGCCGCTCCGGAGTGGCGCCTCGGATGCCGAGCTTGCCGCCACCCTCGAGGGCCTCTGGGCTGTGCGGGCCGATCGCTATTCGGAGTTGCGATCCAACGCGACGAGCCGCTTGCCAAGGGTCGAGATGTTCGCGGTCGGCGGCTGAATGGCGCGGGACTTGTCCACCGGCGGTCCACAGGTGTCGAGAAGTCGTGGACACAGCCTCCCGAATCCCCGCGAAGTTCGTGGATAACCACGTTGCCCTGCCGGCGCCGCATCCCTAGATTGGGTCTTGCCCGAAGGGGCCGTCAGGGGACGCGAGAACCGAGATCACATCAAGGGGACCAACTTCCGGACCGGTCGCTTCGGGCGCTTCGTTCCCCGGTCGCGACGGACATCCGTGTCCGTCCCCGGGTTGGTCGCCCGATGGGACGCGACCGGCATCCCGGTGTCGGTACTTCCGTCGGGCGGCAGAAGCTCGCGGGCCACCGGCCGTCGACCCCCTCGATGTAGATCTGGAGGCCCGCATGACCGCGGAAGACCCGATGATCTCCCCCTCCGCGCCGATCGCCCCCGCCGATCAGCCCTTGCGCCTCGATGCCCTCGAGGCGGCCGTTCGGGCGCGGTCGTCGCTCGTGCCGGCGGTCGGAATCGTCCTGGGTTCGGGGCTTGGCGGTCTCGCTGACGATCTCGAGGATGCGGTCGCGATCCCGTTCGCGGATCTCCCGGGCTGGCCGACCGCGACCGCACCCGGCCACGTTGGACGGCTGCTGCTGGGCCGGCTCGGGGGCCGGCCCGTGGTCATGCTCCAGGGCCGCTTCCACATGTACGAGGGCAACGATCCGGGCCTGGTCATCCAGCCAGTCCTGCTGTTCGCCCGGCTCGGCGCGAAGGCCGTCTTCCTGACGAATGCGGCCGGCGGCCTCGACCCGGGCTTCGGACCGGGCACGCTGATGGTCATCAGCGATCACATCAACCTGACCGGCAAGAACCCCCTGATCGGCCCGAACGCCGCCGACGTCGGCCCCCGGTTCCCGGACCTCACCAACGCCTGGAGTCCGCGCCTGCGTGCGCTCCTCCACGGCGCCGCCGCCGCGGAGGACGTCGCGCTGGCCGAGGGCGTCTACGTCGGCCTGACCGGACCGACCTACGAGACGCCGGCCGAGGTCCGCATGCTCGCGGCGCTCGGTGGCCACGCGGTCGGGATGTCGACGGTTCTCGAGTGCATCGCCGCCCGCTGGGCTGGCCTTGAGGTCGTGGGCGTGTCACTCGTCTCGAATGCCGGTGCCGGATACAGCGGCGAGCCGCTCACGCACGAGGAAGTCCTCGCCTCCGGGTTGGAGGCAGGCCCCCGCCTCGCCCGAGTGATCCGCCGCTTCGTGGCGGATCTGGAGGGGTAACCGCTACGCGTCCAGGCGGCGGCGGGGAGCCTCGGCGGTGACGCGATCCTCGATCGGGTCCAGGCCGGGAGACGCGCAGACATAGTAGCGGAGCGTGGTTCGACCGGTGTTCTCGACCCGGTGTGGCTGGCCTTCCTCCACGCGAATCCCCTTGAGCGGCTCGAGCGTCTCGGTCTCGTCCCCGACGGTAACGACGCCACGACCCTCGAACACGACGATGGCATGCTCGGCGTGCGGGTGGCGATGCCACTCGTCGCCGACCCCGGGCGCAATCTCGACCTCCGTGACCGTGAAGGCTGCAGAGCCGAAGTCACCGGGCCCGACAATCAGGCGCCGCCGTATGCCGCCGGCCTCGACAACCGGGGCATCGGCCGCCCGCCGCACAGGTTCGGCCGCAGATTCCCAGCGCCGGAGCATCGTCCCGACCCGGCGCGGATCCGGGTCCGTGGAGGCGAGGAGCGCCAGCGCATCGACCGTCGCCTCGTTTCGGATGCGGTGGTGTTCGGCCGGCGCTTCGTACAGGACGTCACCCGCTCGAACAACCGCTCGGCGCTCGAGCGCTTCGCCATGCTCGAAGACGAGCTCGCCGCCGGCAAGGTAGACGATGGTCTCCACTCCGTGCCGATGCGGTCCGATCTCGACGCCCGGCGCGATCCGGTCAAATTCGAGCCGGATCCTCACGACTGGACCGGCAGCTCGCGTCCTGCTGCCCGGGCGGCCTGTGCCTTCTCGGCCCAGGCCTCGAGCACGAGATCCTTGTGCGGTCGGATGGGACAGTGGCCGTCCCGGTTGCCCATCTCGTCGCAGTAGCCGAGCGGGACGCACTTGGGTGCCAGGAACGAGCCGAGGAACGGACTGACGCTGAAGATCTCGTGCCGGATGAGCTGGAACAGCCGCCGGATCTCCCATTGGGCCATCGTGCACAGCCGCAGGCCCGACATGTGGATGAGGGCCCGCAGATTCGTGGTCATGACGAGGTTCGTCCGGGTTCCGTTGGGGAACACGAACCGCGCGTCCTCGCCCGGGATCCCCGCGCCGACGAGATCGCCGTACAGGTCCATGGACGACGCGACCTGGTCCTCGTAGCGCGCCCGTAGCTCGGGGTCCGCCCCGGCGATCGACTGGGGGAGCATCGTCGCCGCCTGCTTGAAGGTCACGTAGCGCTGGCTCTGCTGGTCGAAGGCGACGCCGGCGCGGTGGCGGACTAGCTGATGGGAGAGGGTGCGTGAGACACCGGTGATCCCGAACGTGAATACGACATGCTCGATCGTGCTGCCGTGGCCGGATTCGATGACCCCATTGATCAGCCGCTGCATCTTCGCGGCATCGATCTCGCCGCCCGTCGCGCGCCGGAAGATCTCCTCCGGGGGCAACTCCGAATAGCACGTCCGGCAGGCGGTGTAGATGAGCGGCACGTAGTACTGCTCGACGATCTCGCGGTTCGGGAACAGGAGCGTCGCCTTCATCCCGAGCTCGGCCCGCCCTGGATTCTTTGGGATGCCGCTCTTCTCGCGAATTGGAGTCTCGGCCGTCATTGACGGAGTCTAGCCCGTCACCGGTGCACCCGCGGATTGCGACTCGGTGTTGCTTCCGCTCGGCTCCGCGTCACGGAACCAGCGCCAGTACAGCCAGGTCGCCACGGAGTAGAGCACGATGATCGTCACGAAGTTGACCGTGTAGCCGGCGTCGAAGCCCAGGGCCGCATGGACGACCGAGTAGTACGCCCCGGCGATGACCCAGCCGATCGACCACATGAGGGACATCGCTGCCGCGAGCGTGGCCCGTTCGGCCCCGCTTACCCGATCCATCGCGAACGCGTTGAAGATGGGGTTGCCGGCATTCATCAGCGAGTTGCGGATCGTCATCGCCGCGATGACGGTCCACAGGACCGGGCTGAATCCGAGGACGATGAGGAACGGGATGCTCACGCTCTGGACGAGGACGACGGAGCGCAACCGCCCGAATCGCCGGGCGAGGGTGGGCTGATACAGGATCGCGAGCATGGTGCCCACGCTGGTCAGCGCAAACATCCCGTTCAGGGCGGCAAGGTCCAGCCCGAACTTCACCTGGACGAACAGGTTCAGGAACGGGATCACCTGACCGGCGCCGATGGAGATCAGCAGGCCCGGCGCCAGCAGCCGGAAGAACGTCCGCCGATCGTGGATGGTCAGGCCGAAGCGGGCGATGGACCAGGCCCGCGCCCGGACCACGGGGAAGGCCGCGGGTTCGCCGATCGACAGCAGCCGCCGGCCCTGGAGCACGGACGGCCGATCGTCGCTGAGCCGGAGTACGAACAGGAAGCCGGCCACGAGGAGCACGACCATGAAGCCGAGGATGATCCGATACGTATCCGGTCCATCCGGGACGAAGCCCAGCCCTTCCGCGATCGCTCGAGCCACGACCCCGCCGAGTGCCGCTGCGACGACGTTGGTGGCACTGGAGATCGCGAACTGGAGCGCGAACAGCTCGCTGCGGTGCTCCGGGTCCGAGTGTTCGGACATGTACGGCACGGCAACGACCTGGACGGCCTGGTTGCCCGCCCCGAAGAGCGCGGCGAGGACCAGGATCGCGACAGGGTCTGCCGTCCAGATCATCCCCGCGATGGCGACGATTCCCGCCACGGTCCCGGCCGCCATGACCAGGCGCCGCCCGACCCGATCGGACCAGGACGAGGCCGGGAACGCCGCGGCCGCGGAAGCGAGCGACCCGACCGTCGCGATGATCCCGATCCGCGCAGCGTCGAATCCGAGTGACGCCAGGTACAGGTTGAAGTCGATCCACCACAGGCTCATCGCCGCGCCGCCCACGAGCGTGACGACGAGGAATCGGCGGGCGTCTGGCTGGAAACCGCGATAGCGGCCCGCCAGTGCCGCGATCCGGGTCATCGGACCTGGCCGGGTCACGCGTTCGCAGTCTCGTCGAGAAGATCGCGCAGGTCGTCGAGGTAGCCGGACCAGTACGCTTCGTGGTCGTCGCGGATCGCGCTGTCCGCCCCGGCCTCATCCCAGCCCACGTGCAGGAGCTCCACCTCCGAGCCGCCGGCTTCGAGGGCACTGACGATCCAGGTCACGAGGGTCTCCTGCCGGGGCTCCGAGTCCAGCCAGGCCCAGCCGTACGCGAATCGGCGGCCGGGCTCGAGCTCGACGATCAGGCCCTGGACGACGCTGCCCTCGCCGAAGTCGAGGACGTACGGATCGCCGATTTCGCCGACAGGGCTCGCCGCGGTGAGCCACTCCGCAACGCGCGCCGGCTCGGTCAGGTAGGCCCACGCGACGTCGGGCGGAGCAGACGTCTGGATCACGAGTCGGATCGGAATCACGGGCGGGTTGTCCATCGAGGCCTCCTCGGACACCATCGTAGCCCCGGTCAGTCGGACTCGTGCGAGCCCGAGGCGAGCTCCTCCGGCGTCAGGTCAAGAGCGTAGGCAACCGCCTCGTCGAGGGTCATCGCCGCTCCCTCGGCACCGTACCGCGCGAAGTCCTCCGGCGACAGTCTGGCCGAGGCCTGAGGCCGGGCGTAGAACTCGAACTGCTCGTCCACGTAGCTGGCCAGCTCGGCGCCGGTCGCGGCCGTCAGGCGTCGCGCGGCGCCGCGGACACGGGCCGCCCGCGGCAGATCCTCGTCCACGACTGCCTGCGACGCGAGATCGTCGAACACGAGGGCGATGCCGGCCGCATCGCTCGCGTCGTGGAAGTGACGAAGCGCGTGACGCAGAACTGCCCGAGACTCATCCGGGCGATCGAGGCGGAGCAGGGCGCTGCCCATCATATGGAGCGCCCATGCCTCCATCGTGACGTCACCAACCTGGCGGAAGCGCTCCAGCGCGTCACGGAAGCGGGCCTCGCCGGCATCTTCGTCCTGTCGAAAATAGGCGCGGTTCCCCATCCCCCACAACACGTTCGCCTGGCCTCGGAGGTCGCCGATCTCCTCGTACAGCGCGAGTGCCTCCTCCTGGGCGCGGAGGCCCTCGCCATCTGGGTCGGCCAACAGGGGGTCCACCCGGGGGTCCGGGCTCACGGCGAACGCGAACGAGTAGTTGTAGAGCGCGTTCGCGACTTCCCCCTTGTCCCCCTGCTCCCGCCAGAGATCGAGGGACTCGCGGTAGGCGGCCTTCATGCCGATGAGATCGGCCTGCCACCAGAGGACCCCACCGAGGGCCTCCATGAGCCGGGCCCGCAGCACGGGGTCCTCACGCGACCAGGGTTCGGCGGCAATCCCCTCCAGTCGGCGGCGCGCCTCGTACAGGTGGCCGCGCTTCTGCCAGAACCGCCACATCGCGAACGCGAGGCGGATCGCGCAGGCGGCATCGCCTACCGTTGGAGCCCGATCCAGGACGGCCCTGATGTTGTCGTGCTCGCGCTCGAGCCCTTCCATGAGATTGCGCTGGTCGGATCCCGACAGACGGGGCGCGGCGGCCTCAACGAGGTCCAGGTACCAACTGGTGTGTCGCGCCCGGACTGCCGCGGCATCGTCGCGCCCGTCGAGCATCTCGGCCGCGAACTCGCGGATGGTCTCAAGCATGAAGAAGCGTGGCGGATCGGCGTCCATGGATCGAATCAGGCTCTGGTCGGCCAGGGCCATGAGTCCGTCGAGCACCTCCCGGCCGATCTCGTCCGCCGGACCGCCGATGGCCTCGGCGGCGTCGAGGTCGAACCCGCCGGCGAACACCGACAGCCGGTCCAGGAGCCGCTGATCCGCGTCGTCGAGGATGTCGTAGCTCCAGGCGATCGCGCCGCGCAGGGTCTGCTGGCGGGCCGGCAGGTCCCTTGCGCCGGCTGCCAGGAGGTTGAGCTGGTGCTCCAGTCGGGCGAGGATCGCATCGGGGCTGAGGAGCTTGACGCGCGCGGCGGCCAGCTCGATGGCCAGGGGCATGCCCTGGAGGCGCGCGCAGATCGCCGCGACGGCCGGCGCGTTGGCATTGGTCACCACGAAATCCGGGCGAACGGCGACCGCCCGGGCGATGAACAGCCGAACCGCCTCGTAGGTGGTGAGTCGCTCGAGGTCAAGGTCGCCGCCTCCGGACGCTCGAGCCTGCTCGTACCCGCTCATGTGGCCCGGATCCGGCGGGACCGGCAGGCCCGGAACCGGGAATTCCTGCTCGCCGGACACGCGGAGCGGTGCCCGTGACGTCGCGAGCACCTTGAGGCCCGGGCTGGAGCGAAGCAGGTCCGCGATGACTGGGCCCGCGTCCACCACCTGTTCGAAGTTGTCGAGGACCATGAGCACCTGCTTTCCGGCGAGCCACTCGATCAGGACGTCCTGTGCCGAGCGACCGCCGGACTCCGCCAGGCCGATCTCACCGGCGATCCGGGACGCCACGAGGGCCGGGTCGCGGACCGTCTCGAGGGCCACGAAGAAGATGCCGTCCGGGTGGTCGTCCGCAGCGGCGGCCGCGACTTGAAGGGACAGGCGGGTCTTCCCGGTCCCGCCGGGCCCGGTCATGGTCACGAGGCGGTTGGTGGTCAGGAGGGCGCGGGCTCTGGCGAGCTCCTCTTCGCGCCCGACGAATGAAGTGAGCTGGGTCGGCAGGTTGTTGGGTCGGGCATCGAGTGTGGCGAGTGGCGGGAACGTCGCGGCCAGGTCCGGCGCCGCGAGCTGGTAGATGTGCTCCGGCTCCCTCAGATCCTTGAGCCGGTGAGCCCCCAGGTCCATGAGGTGGGCGCCTTCCGGGAGGTTTCCGCCGGCCACGGCGCGGACCGCCTCGGAAACCAGGACCTGGCCGCCATGGGCAACCCCGGCGATCCGAGCTGCGCGGTTGATCGCAAGGCCCACCAGGCTCCCGCCGACCGCCGTGGCCTCGCCGGCATTGAGCCCCATCCGCACGCGGATTGAGACTCCGGACGGCCATGATTCGGCGGCCAGCGCTCGCTGGGAATCGAGGGCCGCGGCCAGAGCTCCACCTGCCGCCCGAAACACGACGAAGAAGGAATCGCCCTCGGTGCCCTGCTCGTGCCCGCCGTGAACCTCGAACGCAGCCCGCAGGAGCTCTCGATGGCGCTCCCGGAGGCCGGCATAGGCCGAGGTCCCCACCGCCTGCTCCAGCCGCGTGGACCCCTCAATGTCGGAGAACAGGAATACGAGCATGCCGTCGCCGGCGAGGCGCTCGAGATCGGTCGGGGCGCTCATCTCGAGGACGCTGGGGGCGCCGGCATCAGTGCCGTGGGGCGTCCGTCGCTTGGCGGAGACGGGTCGCCACGCCGCGCAGGATGGCCAGCGTCACGGCAGGGTTGGCCAGCAGGGCGGCCTCGAAGTCCCAGGAGGCGATCGCCACGCAGGTGGTCGCCGCTTCGGCCGCGACCATTGCGTTGCGTGGCCGGCCGTCGAGGACGGACAGCTCCCCGAAGAAGTCGCCCCGGCCAAGGTGAGCGAGCACGGACCCGTCCCGAACCACCTTAACCGTGCCTTCCGCGACGACGAAGAAGCCCGTGCCGATCTCGCCCTGGCGGGCGATCACGTGCCCGGCCGGGAAGCTCACCTCGGTTGCCACCCTGGCCAGGGCCGCGAGGCCTTCGGCGCCGATGCCGCCGAAGAGCGGACAGGCGGCCAGAAGTTCGGATCGATGGTCAGGGGACAGCGGCATCGGTTCCTCCATGGGTTCGGGTGGATGCTGACCGGGTGGCCCTCGCGCGTCAAGATGGGGTCGTCCAAGGGCAGACGCGGCGCACCGCTCTGGCTCTGGACACGGCACAATGGGCGGCACGTCCCGAGTCCCGGGCTGGAGGTGTACTGACCACATGGCCACACGCGACGAAATCGCCGACGCGCTCGCCGGCATGACCTTGTTCGCCGACCTCACGACCCCGCAGCTGCTGGGCGTCGCCAGCCGGTTCGAGGAGGCGTTCTTCCCCGAGGGTGCCAGGGTCCTGCGCCAGGGCCTCAGCGGCTCGGCCTTCTACGTGATCCTGGACGGTGATGCTGCCATCGTCGTGGACGGAGACCAGCGTGCAGTGCTGGGCCGCGGTGAGTTCTTCGGCGAGGTTTCCCTCCTGCTCGGTGAGCCGCCGACGGCCGATGTCGTCGCGCTGCGTCCCCTGCGCTGCATCATGCTGCCGGGCGCGTCCATCGAGGCGTTCCTGATCGAGCACCCGCGAGTGACGTATCGAATGCTCCAGGCTGAATCGCGTCGCCTGCGCAACGCGAATCGCGCTCGGAACTGAGCGGACCATGACTGACTCGCAGCGGCCGTTTCCGCCCGGGACCTACCCGGTCATCGTCATCGGATCGGGCCCCGGCGGCCTGCAGGTCGCGTACGAGCTGGCACGGCAGGGGATCGAACATGCAGTGCTGTCGGCGGACGAGGGCCCCGGCGGCATGTTCCGGCGCTGGCCGTTCTTCCAGCGTCTCCTGTCGTGGACCAAGCCCTATGCGGCGGCGGATCGGCGCACCCGCGCCTTCGAGCGCTGGGATTGGAACAGCCTGCTCGCCGTCGAGCCAGAGTTGCGTGGCCTCCAGACCGAGTTCATGGACGGAACATCGGAGTTCCCATCGCGGCCCGAAATGGAGGCAAGCCTGGCGGCGTTCGCGGAGCGGGCAGGGATCGCCGTGCGCTACGGCTGCCGCTGGGAGTCCACACGGCGCCAGGAAGCCGCGACGGGCGACCGCTTCACGCTGGTCACCTCGGACGGGGAGTACACCTGCGAACATCTCATCGTTGCCGTCGGCGTGGCGGAGCCCTACTCGCCACCGACCCCCGGGATCGAGTTCGCCGTCCACTACGCCGACACGCGGGCGGCCGAGACGTACGCCGGGAAACGCCTGTTCATCATCGGCAAGCAGAACTCCGGGTTCGAACTGACCTCCGGCCTGCTCCAGTGGGCGAGCCGGATCACCCTCGCCTCTCCGTCACCCGCGAGGACCTCGATCGAGACGCGGTCGCTTGTCGGCGTGCGGGCGCGCTACGTCCAGCCGTTCGAGGACTCTGCCCTTGGCGGGGGCGTGGACATCCTGTCCGCGTCGATTGCCGGGATCAACCAGGTGCTGGGCGGGTTGCGCGTGGACCTGAAACGGAGCGATACCGGCATGCCCGTCTCGATCGAGGTGGACGAGGTGATCGCCGCGACCGGCTTCACATGCCCCCTCCTCGATCTGCCGGCGCTGGGCGTTGCGACCTTCGGGCAGAGCAAGCTCCCCGCGCAGACGGCATTCTGGGAGAGCGCGACGGTGCCCGGGATCCACTTCGCCGGCACCATCACCTCGGGTGCGCCGGGCCTGAAGAAGCACGGTATCCCGAGCTACTCGGGCGCGGTCCAGGGCCACCGCTACAACTCGCAGATCCTCGTCCGGCGCCTTGCCGAGAAGGACTTCGGCGTGGTCCACGAACACCCGGCGATCGCCCTCGGAGACCTCACGGATCACCTGCTGGCCGAGGCGACGAACGGGCCCGAGCTGTGGCATCAGAAGGCGTACCTGGCGACCGTGGTCACGGTCACGCCCGACGACGGCATCCGCAACCGGGGCGTCGAGCCACTCACCAACTTCCTGGACTCGAGCGGGCCCGATGCCATCGCGATGACGGTCGAGGCCGACGGACAGGGCGCCATCTACCCGGTCGCGTACGTACGCCGTGCCGGCAAGGTGGAGGAGCACGCGCTCGAGCCGCACCCGTTCAATGACTTCGAGGGCACGCCCTACCGGCGCCATCTCGGAGCCTTGCTCGACCTGATCGCGCCGGGCGCCTCCGCCACTTGATCGCGCTCGTGCGCGTCGAGTTGACTGTCGCCCGCACCGCTTGACCCGTGGCCGCCTCATTCATCGCGGGAGCCCTGGCCGGGTACGCGATCGCGATCCCCGTCGGCGCGATTGCCGTGCTCATCGTGGAGCTCGGGATCCGGCGCGGCTTCCGTGTCGCTGCCGCGGCCGGAGCGGGCACCGCCGTGGCCGACGGCCTGTATGCCACGCTCGCAGTCGTCGGCGGAACTGCGATCGCCGTCATCCTCGAGCCGCTCGAGCGGCCGCTCCGGATCGTGGCGATCGGGGCGCTCCTGGGAATCGGACTCCGCGGCCTGGTCCTCATGCTGCTGGCGCAGCATCGCGCCGTGCGGACGGCCCTGTTCCCGGAGCAGCCGCTCGGGATGTTCGGCCGCTTCCTGGGACTGACGCTCCTCAATCCCGCGACGGTCGTCTATTTCGCTGCGCTCATCCTGGCCGTGCCCGACCTCGGCAGCGGGCCCGCCGAGCGGACGGCCTTCGTGGCCGGTGCGTTCCTGGCGTCCCTGTCCTGGCAGATGGCCCTGGCCGGCATCAGCGCAGTCGCCCATCGCCGGCTGCCGGCGCGGTTCCAGCTGGTCGTCAGCCTGCTTGGGAATCTCGCGATCTGCGGTTTCGCGATCCTCCTGGCGAGCGACCTCTAGACGAGATCGCGCGGGATGGCCTGTGCGGTGCTGCGCTCGAAGAATGGCGACCCATCGAGGCGTACGGCCAGGCGGATATCCACGTGGAACGCCGACGCATCGGAGGTGGTATCCCCGTCGACATCGACCTCGATCCGGTGGCCGGCTCGCTCCAGGACATAGCGCACGACGCTCGCCATGCGAGCCCGTGCCGGGTCAGCGTCCGCTGCGCTGATCTCGTGGGACTCCGCGCTGTACAGCCGGCTGCCGTCCTCGAGGACCGTGTCGCCGCCGTCGTGCGTGGAGACGGTGACCGTCCCTGCCATCACGTCCTCGGTCACGCTCCAGCGAGGCGGATCGTCGCTCCCGGCTCCCACTGAATCAAGATCAGGGAGCGCCGTCCGGAAGGTGGGGACGACGGCGTCATCCGTCGCGGGTGCCAGCGGCAGCTCCAGGCGGGAGCCGCCGAGCGCGGACTGGTCCGCCGGGCCGTGGTGGACCGTGATCGTGCCCGCCTCCGGCGAGGGCCAGATGACCGGCCAGCAGGCCGAGGCCACCGAGAGCCGGATCCGGTGCCCCGCCGCGAAGCGATAGCCCGCCGCGCGAAGGGGCACGCGGACCAGGACGCGCTCACCGGGGGGGAGCGGGCGTGGCGCGGAGTGCCCGTCGCGATGGGTCAGGTTGAGGATGCCCATCGTGACCTGGCTCGACGTGCCGTCGGGCGCGACGTCAGACAGGCGCGCCACCACCGTGGCCACTGCCATGGAGGCCGTGACCTCGAGAACGGCGGTCGGCAGTCCCATGATCTCGACCCCGGACTCGAGTGGTGCGGACGTGTAGTTCGGGACGCCCACCTCGTCCGGCCGGATGTCGCGGGCCAGGCCATTCGGCGGGCTGCCGGCTCCCCACGAGAGCCCGCCCCGCGTCCCGGTCGTGGCCCGATGCGGCAACGTCGCCTCATCCCGGTCCGTGCCCGGATCGTCGACGAGGCGACCGCGGAGCGGCTCATCGCCCGAGGCCAGCCAGAGGGACCGGGACGTCGCTCGGCTCGACACGGGAAGGGGGAACGAGGACGCCGCCCGCCAGCGGCCGGGCCAGGTCGCCGGGAAGGGCTCGGGCGGCGCGAAGTCCCGCTCGAACCAGGTCAATGCCGGTTCGTCCATGACGCCGTTCGGTTCACCTTTGAGCCAGTGGTCGAAGAACCGGATCATCTCGTGGTGCCAGTCCAGGTTCGGGCCCGGGTAGCCCTCGTCCGGGAACTCGTGCGACCAGTTGCCCACGATGGCTCGGCGGGGCGCAGGGCAGCGCTCGAGCATGCGGAAGACCGGATCGACATAGGAATCCATCCAGCCACCGAAGAGAAGCATCGCCGCCTCGATTCGGCCGTAGTCCGGAGCCAGCGAACCCTGCCGCCAGTACGGTCCGTCGTGCTGGTGCCGGAGCCAGGGAACGAGCCACACCGGTGTCTGGTCCAGGCGCTGCCGCCAGGCGGCGATCCAGTCCTCGCCGTCTCGGGCCGGCAGGGCCGGCAGGGCGTTGGAACCGACCTGGCTGACCGCGTACTGGGTGAGTTCCGACGCCGTGACGCAGCCGCCGATGTAGTGGACGTCGCTGAGGTAGCGATCGTCGGTCGCATACATCGGGACGATCGCGCGCAGGTGGGGTGGGCGGAGTGCAGCGACCTGGATCGCAGTGAAGCCACCATAGGAAATACCCCACATCCCGACGTTGCCCGTGCACCACGGCTGACCGGCCAGCCACTCCACGGCGTCATACCCGTCGCGGGTCTCGTCGGCGGTGTATTCATCCAGCGCCACGCCGTCGGACCGGCCCGTGCCACGGACATCCACCCGGCACAGGACATAGCCCCGGCGGGCGAGGTAGCGGCCGCGCGCCTCGTCCGCGTTCGCGCGCCAGTCGTCCTTGCGGTAGGGGATCATCTCGAGGATCGCCGGGTGCCGGGCGCCGGAGCCGACATCGTCGGGCAGCCAGATGTTGGCCGACAACTCGACGCCGTCACGTGCGGGGATCCGGACGTCGAGCCGACGACTGACGCCGTGACGGGGCTGGCTCACCGGGCGTTCGTCGGGCATGTCCCGGAGTCTACCTACGGCGCCGGCCGGCGGACGGGGAGTCCCGTCCCGCGATCCGGTTCGCCGCCACGCTGCCCGCAGGCGACCTGCTAGCGTCGCGCCATGCAGCGCGAGTGGGATGCCGTCGTCGTCGGCCTCGGGGGCATCGGCTCGGCCGCCGCCTATTGGCTCTCGACGCGGCCGGGCCTGCGGGTCCTGGGCCTCGAGCAGTTCGACTTTGACCATGAGAACGGGGCATCAAGGGACCACTCGCGAATCATCCGGCTGTCGTATCACCGGCGCGACTACGTGCGGCTTGCGAAGCGGGCTTACGCCACCTGGGCTGAGGTGGAGGCGGCGAGCGGGGTCCGGATCGTGACGAAGACCGGCGGCATCGATCTCTACCCGGCCGGAGGCGTCACGGACCAGGCCGACTACACGGGGAGCATGACCGCCGAGGGTGTGCCCTTTGAGCGACTCGATGCAGCGGAGACGATGCGGCGCTGGCCGCAGTGGCGGCTCGCCGAGGACACCGACGTGGTGTTTCAGCCCGAGACCGGCATTGCCGACCCCAATCGCGCCAATCCCGCCCACCGGGCCCTCGCGACGGCGAGCGGCGCAACGCTCATCGAGCACACGCCGGTCACGGACCTGCGCTCATCGGCCGGCGAATACGAGGTGGTCACCGCGGACGGGACCGTTCATCGGACCGGGCGTGTGGTCCTGACGGCCGACGCCTGGACGAACGACCTTCTCAGCCGTCTCGGCTGGCGGCTCCCACTGACGATTACGCGCGAGCAGGTCACGTACTTCGATTGCCCGGATCCCGCCGCATTCGCCCCGGAGCGCTTCCCGGTCTGGATCTGGATGGACGAGCCCTCGTTCTATGGCTTCCCGACGTACGGAGAACCTGGCCCCAAGGCCGCCCAGGACGTGGGCGGCGAGGAGTGCACGCCACAGACGCGGACGTTCTCGATCAACCCGGCTGCCCACGCTCGGGTCTGCAGCTTCCTGAAACGGCATCTGCCCGGCGCGGTCGGGCCGGACCTGCTGACGAAGACCTGCATCTACACGCTCACGCCCGATCGCGACTTCGTCGTGGACCGGCTGCCGGACCATCCCGGCGTCGTGTTGGCACTGGGAGCCGGACACGCGTTCAAGTTCGCGTCGGTGCTCGGCCGGATCCTGGGGGAGCTGGCGATCGATGGTTCGACGCCATCGGCGGCCGAGATCGAGGCGTTCCGAGTGGATCGCCCGCTCCTTCTGGAACCCCGCCCGATCCCGCACTTCCGGATCTGAGCGGCCGCCAACCGTCCCCATTCCCGGGTCTCGCGGGAAACGCCGTTCCGCCCAGAGGCGCGCAGCCCCGGCGCATCAGGCGCTCAAGTGGTCCGGAAACTTGCGGGCGGCCATCGCGATGTGGGACTCTGGTCGCGGCGTTCCGCACGCCTGAGGAGGAGTAGCAGCCATGAAGTCATCCATTCGGGCCCGTCTGGCCGCAATGGCCGCAACGGCGGCGCTGATCTTCGGCGGAATCGGGTCCTCGGTGGTACCCGTTGTCGCTGCCGATCCGCTCCAGATCAAGGCCGGAACAGACCAGGACCTGCAGGTCCTCAATCCGTTCAACTCGATCCTGGTCGTCGACTTCGAGGTCTTCACCCTCAACTACGACCTGCTCGTGAACTTCGGCCCGGACCTCGAGCCGGCGCCCGGGTTCGCCGATACGTGGGACGTATCCGCCGACGGGCTGACCTGGACCTTCCACATCCGGGACGGGATGAAGTGGTCTGACGGGACCCCGGCGACGAGCGAGGACGCTCGATACACGTATCAGCTGGCCCTCGATGCCAACGACCTGAGCAATGAAAGCGAAGACGGCTACTACCTTGGCGCCGGCTATCTCGAGCCATACCTGCTCAACGCCGGGCTGATCGCCGTCAGCGCGCCCGACCCCCAGACGCTGGTCGTCGAGACCGAATTCGCGAACACCCTCCTCCTCCAGGCTTACATGCCTATCCTGCCCAAGCACATCTGGTCGGCCTACACGATCGACGACATCGCGAACTACAGCGAGACGCCGTTCCTCAATGAGCCGCCGGTCGTCGGCACCGGGCCGTACCAGGCGGTGGAGTGGAAGGCCGGCGAATTCATCCGCTTCGCCCGGAACCCGAACTACTGGGGCCCACATGGCGCGGCCGAAGATGTGATCCTCCTCACCTTCGACAACGCCGACACGATGGTCCAGGCCCTCAAGACCGGCGAGCTGGACTACGTCCGTGGGGTCCAGCCCGCCCAGTTCGACGCGCTCACGAACGAGCCCAACATCACGGCCGTCGCCGGGATCTCCAACGGCTACTCGGAGATTGCCTTCAACACGAAGGGCAACACCGACGGCTACGGCGGCTCGACGTCCGCCTTGACGGATCCCAAGTTCCGCGATGCCCTCGCCTGGGCGATCGATCAGCAGAAGCTCGTCGACATCACGCTCGGCGGGTACGGGACGGCCGGCGACAGCATCGTCCCGCCGTTCCACACTCGCTGGTACGCGCCTCCCGCCAATCCCCGGACCTTCGATATTGCCGAGGCGAACCGTCGCCTCGACGCCGCCGGCTACGCTCGGAATGCCGATGGCAAGCGTCTCGATGCGGAAGGCAAGGTCATCACGCTCCGCGTGACCTGGCCGGACTCCGAAGCCGAGCACGCGACGGATGCCCAGTTCATCAAGGAGTGGTGGGAGCAGCTCGGGATCGGCGTCGACGCGTACGTGACCGAGGAGGGCAAGCTCCTCGAGGACCTGTATCCGCCGGTGGCCGGCGGCCCGGCGAACTTCGACATCGAGCTGTGGGGCTGGGTCGGGGATCCGGATCCGACCTCGCTCCTCAATGTCCTGCGGACGGAGGAGATCGGCAACTTCAGCGACAGCTTCTGGTCAAACGCCCGCTACGACGAGCTGTTCATCCAGCAGCGCGCCGAGGCCGACGAGGCCACGCGGTTCGAGATGATCAGGGAGATGCAGGAGCTCGCCTATGCCGAGGCTCCCTACATCATCCTGTACTACGACGCCGAGCTCCACGCCTACCGGACGGACAAGTTCGGCGGCTGGCGAGATCAGCCATCGGAGGGCGGCACGCCGCTCTTCGGCTACGGCTCGGGTGGGTATACGGTGCTGACAGATCTTGCGGCGGTCCCGACGCCGGGGCCGACCGACGGCACGGCGCCGTCGGCGGCGCCAACGCCGGCCGCGTCCGGTGACGGGTCCGGGACCGGCGGCGGCGACTCGACGGCGCTCGTGCTCGGAGCCGTGGGCCTCGTGATCGTCGTGGTGGCCGGTGTCCTGTACATGCGCCGCCGCTCGGCCGTCGCCGAGGACGAGTGATCGCGCGCGGCGGAGACAAACGAGGCCGGGGGGCCGTCGCAGGACGGCCCCCCGGCCGGATTCGCGCCTGACCGGTGCGCGGCGGGTACGTCCTCCAGCGGCTCGGCGTCGCCGTGGCGACGATCCTCGCGATCGTGCTCTTCAACTTCATCCTCTTCCGGCTTATGCCGGGCTCACCGGAGCGGATCCTCCTGCGGGGCATCCCGAATGTCTCGGCCGAGCGTCTTGAGGCGACGCGGGAACGGTGGGGCCTGAACGACCCGATCCTGCCGATTTCGATTGACGATGCCGGGGTCCATTTCGCGGCCGAGAACCAGTTCTTCAAGTACCTCACCGCCACGGCCCAGGGCGACCTCGGCTACTCCTTCGTTGCCCGGGGCCAGGAGGTCTCGAGCGTCCTGGGGCAGCGGCTGTGGCCGACCCTCCTCCTGTTCGGGCTCGGCGAGGTCGTCGCGATCGTGCTGGGCCTCGCGCTCGGCGCCTATTCCGGCTGGCGGCGTGGCGGCCCGATCGACCATATCGGCAACGGCATCTCGCTCTTCCTGTATGCGACGCCGTACTTCCTACTCGGCATGGTCCTGCTGCTGCTGGGCGCGGCCGTGGGCCTGCCGACGTTCGGGATGCTGACCGCCGGTGGCTCGTACCCGGACATCTGGGCCCGGCTCGGCGATCTCACAGTCCACCTGGCGCTCCCGCTCGCGACCGTGTCGCTCGGCCTCGTGGGTCAGTACGCGATCGTCATGCGCAGCTCCATCGTCGAGACCCTGACTGAGGACTACGTGACGACGGCCCGGGCGATGGGTCTTCGGGACGGCAGGGTCCTCCGTGCCCACGCCCTGCCCAACGCGCTCCTGCCGACCGTCTCGCTGGTCGCGATCAACCTCGGCTACGTGATCGCCGGCGCGGTGACGGTCGAGGTGGTGTTCAACTGGCCCGGCCTGGGCACGCTTGCCGTTGATGCCCTCAGGGCGCGCGACTACCCGGTCCTTCAGGGCGTCTTCCTGCTCCTGTCCGTGTCGGTCGTCGTGGCGAATCTCATCGCGGATCTCGTGTATGGGCTCCTTGACCCGCGGGTGCGGACGTGACGGCGTCCGCGGCGATGGCCCCCAGCGTCCACCGGCCCTCCCGCTGGCGCGCCCTGGGAGGCTTCCTGCGCCGCTACGCCCGCCGGCGCGACGGGATGCTCGGCGCGGTCATCCTCGTCTTCTTCGGCGTCCTCGCCATCGCCCCGGAGCTGTTCGTGGGACCGCTCCAGACCGTCGTGACCGCGACCGGGGGCCGTCTCGAGTCGCCGACCGCTGAGTTCCCGCTTGGAACGGACCATGTCGGCCGCGACGTGCTGAACCTCGTGGTCCACGGGGCGCGCGTGTCGATGATCATCGGGTTGCTGGCGACGGTCGTGACCGTCCTCATCGGGGCCGTGATCGGCGTCGTGGCCGGCTTCGTCGGGGGACGGGTTGACGGGGTGCTCATGCGGATCACGGACTTCTTCCTCGTCCTGCCGACCTTCGTCCTCGCGCTGATCCTGACCCCGATCATCCAGGATCTCGTGGGCACGGGTTCGCGGGAGATCCTGGGCATTCGCATGACGCTCATCGTCATCGTGGTGGTCATCGGGATCACGAGCTGGTCGTCGTCCGCGCGGATCATTCGTGGCCAGACCCTCTCGCTGCGGGAGCGAGCGTTCGTTGATCGAGCGCGCGTGATCGGTGCGGGGCCGGGGCACATCATGCTCACCCACATCCTCCCGAACGTGATGAACCTGATCGTGGCGAACGCGGTCCTCGTCTTCGCCGGCGCCGTCCTGACCGAGACCACGCTCTCGTTCGTCGGCCTCGGCGATCCGTTCCAGCCGTCGTGGGGACAACTGCTCGACGCGGCTCGACAATCCGGCGCGCCGGGCCTGCTCGCCTGGTGGGACTTCGTTCCGGCCGGCCTGTGCATCGTCCTGGTGGTCTTCGCATTCACCCTCGTCGGCAGCGCGCTGGACGACCTCCTCAACCCTCGCCGGCGGGCGCGCTCGTGACCGCCCCGGTCGAGCGCGAACTGCCGAAGCTGGCGGATCCGTCCGCGCCGCTCCTCGAGGTGGAAGGGCTGCGAACGCACTTCAGACTCGGTCGAGAGACGGTCTACGCCGTGGACGGGGTCAGCTTCCGGCTGGACCGGGGCGAGGCTCTCGGGATCGCCGGCGAGTCGGGCTGCGGCAAGACGACGACCGCGCTGTCGCTCGTGGGCCTCCTTCCCTCGAACGCCCAGGTCGTGGAGGGCAGCATCCGGCTGTACGGGATCGACCTCGCCGGTCGGTCCGAGACCGGACTGCGTCGCTATCGCTGGCGAGAGATCGCGATGGTCTTCCAGGGAGCGATGAACGCCCTCAACCCGGTTCGCCGAATCCGCGACCAGATCGCCGAGCCGATCGTCCAGCGGCTCGGGACCGGCGAGCGCGACGCGCGCCGCAAGGCAGGCGACCTCCTGGAGCTAGTGGGCATTCCCCGCGAGCGCGGTCGGGCCTACCCGCACGAGCTGTCGGGCGGGATGCGCCAGCGGGCGATGATCGCCATGGCGCTGGCGTGCGATCCGGCAATCATCATCGGCGATGAACCGACCACGGCCCTCGACGTGATGATCCAGGCCCAGATCCTGGAGCTGCTCGAGCGGCTGCGCGCAGAGCTCGGGCTGTCGCTCATCCTCATCACCCACGACCTGTCGGTCATCGCGGAGACGTGCGATCGGGTCCTGATCATGTACGCGGGCCGGGTCGCGGAGGAAGGGCTCGTCGCCGATGTCTTCGGGCACCCACGCCACCCCTACACCCAGAAGCTGCTCGGTGCGATCCCCAACATCCACGTGGAACGTCGGGCCCTCGAGACGATTCCGGGCTCGCCGCCGGACCTCCGCTATCCGCCGCCGGGCTGCCGATTCGCGCCTCGCTGCCCGCTCGTGATGGAAGTCTGTCGGACTGAAGTGCCGCCCGAGGTCCGCCTCCCCGACGGCGTCCGCGTGGCCTGCCACCTCTATCCGGCAGGCGGCGACGGGACGCCGGTCGCGCTCCCGTCGGGCGAGTCGGGAGCGTCCTGATGTCCGATCTGCCCGACCGCGAGAGTACGGAGCCGGGCCAGGAGCTGTTGCGCCTGGACGGACTGGAAGTGCACTTCCCGGTGCGCGGGGGACCGCTGGATCGGCTGACCGGTCACGCCCCTGGCGTCGTGCGGGCCGTTGACGGCGTGGATCTCTCCATCCGGTCCGGGGAGGTGCTGGCACTGGTCGGCGAGTCGGGGAGCGGCAAGACGACGATCGGCCGGGTCATCGTGAAGCTCACGCGCCAGACGGCAGGCCGGATCTGGCTGGACGGCGAGGATGTCTCCGCCTTGTGGGGCGTGAATGCCCTCCGGACCTATCGCCGCCGGATCCAGATCGTCTTCCAGGATCCCTACGAGACCCTCAATCCGCGCCAGTCCATCTTCGACTTCGTGGCCGAGCCGCTCCTCGTCAACAAGATGGTCGCGTCCGACCAGGAGCGCCGACGGCGCGTCATGGAGGCCCTCGATGCCGCCGGACTTCGGCCGCCCGAGGAATTCGCGGCGCGCTTCCCGCACGAGTTGTCCGGCGGCCAGCGCCAGCGGGTCGTGATCGCCGGTGCGCTCGTGCTGGAGCCGCAGATCGTCGTCGCGGATGAACCGGTCTCCATGCTCGATGTCTCGATCCGCACGGAACTGCTGCGGCTGATGCTCGACCTCCGGGCCGAGCGGAACCTCGCCTACCTGTTTATCACCCACGACCTGTCACTGGCCTGGGTGATCGCGGACCGGATCGCGGTGCTCTACCTCGGGAAGGTCATGGAGATCGGGCCGGCCGAGCGCGTCATTCGCGCGTCGCGCCATCCGTACACCGCGGCGCTCGTGAGCGTGTCGCCGTCGCCAGATCCACCGGAGGAGGCGGGCGCCCCGAACCGGACGATCCTCGTCGGGGAGACACCGGACGCGTCGCACGTCCCGGCCGGCTGCCGGTTCCACCCG
This sequence comes from uncultured Chloroflexia bacterium, assembly GCA_963697415.1. Lineage (GTDB taxonomy): Bacteria > Chloroflexota > Limnocylindria > Limnocylindrales > CSP1-4 > UBA5189. Next base: position 298,007 of record CAVONW010000003.1, on the reverse strand, counting down.
CGCTGCCCGCTGGTGTTCGACCGGTGCCGAACGGAGGAACCGCCGCTGTTCGAGGTGGGCGGTGGCCAGGAGGCCGCCTGCTGGCTGGCGGAGGGCGGGCGCGAACTGCCGGTCCTGCCGACCGCCCAACCGGCGCCGGCTGAATCCGCGCCGACGGAACCCGCGCAAGCCGCGCGGCCCGCGCCGGACGACGCAGCCTAGTCTTCCGCGGACAGGACCCGGTAGACGAACCAGCCCACGACCGCGCCCACGAACGGTGCCGTCAGATAGATCCAGATCGCGGCGAAGTCCGCGGACACGATGGCCGGGCCGAGGGCGCGGGCCGGGTTCACCGACGCCCCGCTGAACGGGATGCCCACCGCATGGATCGCGAGCAGGGTCAGCGGGATCACGATGATCGCCTGCCCCGCGGCCTTCTTTGTGACGGTCAGGATCACGGCCACGAAGATCGCGGTCAGGACGACCTCCACCAGGAACGCACCGCCGTCACTGACACCGGGCATGTTCTTGGTTCCCGCCACGACCCTCTGGTCGGACAGGCCGAGGATCACGACGGAGGCAGCCACCGCCCCGAGCACCTGCGCGATAGCGTAGCCGGCCGCGCCGGCGAGATCGATCCGCTTGTCCAGGAGGGCCCCGAGGGTCACCGCGGGGTTGAAGTGCCCGCCCGAAACGTGGCCGCTGACGGCAATCGCGGCGAGCAGCCCGAGCCCGAATCCGATCGGGATCACGACGAGGGCCGGCGATCCGTCGATCGCGCCCGTGGCCAGGATTGCCATCGATCCCATCCCGACGAGGATGAACGTGCCGACGGCCTCGGCGATGAGCTTGCGCGTATTCATGATCCCTCCTCCAGTCGCCCGAGCGGGCAGTGGCCGCATGATATCGACCGAGGGTCGAGCTCCGGGTGTCAGCCGCCGGCTGGTCCGATCGGACCAGATCGTCCGAGCGCGGCCCGCACGAGAACGGCGTCGCGCCAGGTGCGGCACAGGACATCGACGAGCTCCAGGCGGTCGATCGCCGAGACCAGGGCCGCCTCGAGTCTCGACGCCTCGTCCGCCTTGCCCCCGGCCGACCCGACGGCGATCGCTCCGTGGCGCTCGAGCAGGACCGCGTTGGGGGCCGGCTGCTTCTCGCTGCTGAATGCCGCCGCGATCCGGCCCGCCAGCTCTTCGCTGCCCATCGCTCCGAACGGTACGAAGGGCAGGACCGGGAGGTAGTAGGCGGTCTCGGGGAGCGCTGCCGGATCCGGGATCTCGCCCGCAATGGTCAGCGCCATCGACGCTGGAAGATGGGCGTGGGCGATGGCGATGACATCCGGCCGCGCCCGGTAGATCGCCCGGTGGATCGCAATGTCCGAGCTCGGGGCCGGCCCAGTGGCCGGTGGACCGGTCTCCGGATCCAGTGGCACCGATGCCAGGTCAGCTGCGCGCAACTCGTCCTTGCGCCGTCCGGTTGGCGTTGCGAGCAGGCCCCCATCGGACAGCCGAAGGGAGAGGTTGCCCTCCGCGGCACTGACCAGGCCGCGGACACCGAGTCGCCGGCCGGCGGAGCACATCGCAGCGCGGAGGCGCGCGTCCTCGAGGTTCGTGATGGCGGGCCGACTCATGGGGCGATGGTAGCGCCGTCCCGGTTCTCGAGGCGGACGGCTTGGCAGTCAGGCTGCGCGCAGGACCTCCTCTGGCCGCGGATCCGCGACAGTCCAGGCCACGCCGCAGTCCTCGCAACGGAGTGTGTCCGGCATCGGCAGGCTGGTGGCCAGTTGGGTGTCACAACAGGGGCTCTCGATGTGGATCATGCGCGCAGCGTCAGGCGGCGCTGTGACAGCTTGCATGGCACGAGGCCAGATGAACCGTCGATCGCGTCCCCGAAGTTCAGCTGCGGTACCGAAAGCACCCCGGCAGGTGGTCGTCCACGAGCCCGACGCTCTGCATGAACGCGTACACGATCGTCGAGCCCACGAACCGGAAGCCGCGACGGTGAAGATCGTTCGAGAGCGCATCGGAGACCGGTGTCGTGGCCGGGATGTCGGCCATGGTCGCATCGGCCGGGAGACGGGTCGGCGGAGGCGGGACGATCGATTCGAGATACGCGTCGAATGAACCGAATTCGGCCGCCGTCGCCCGGAACCATCGAGCGTTGGCGATGGTCGCATCGATCTTCGCGCGGTTCCGGACGATGCCGGCATCGGCCATGAGACGCGCACGGTCGGCGTCATCGAAGGCTTCGACGACCGCCGGGTCGAAGCCGCGAAACGCCTCCCGGAACGAGTCCCGCTTGTTGAGGATCGTCTGCCACGACAGACCAGCCTGGAATCCCTCGAGGGCCAGCCGCTCGAAGAGCTCGATGTCGTCCGTGACGGGGATGCCCCACTCCGTATCGTGGTATGCCTGCATCCGAGGGTCCGGACGGGCACCGCCGCCCCACCAGCATCGCTCCACGTGATCCATTGCCGCGAAGGATAGGGCCACGGCCGGGTACGCTGGGCACATGCCACTTCGCTTGTACCTCGGCCACGGTGCCAGCGGCAGCGCCGCGTCCATGGCGCCGTTCGTGGCCGGCCTGGAGCAGCGAGGCATTCCTGCCGTGGCCGTGGACCTGCCCCGACGGCGGGCAGAGGATGCGGTTCCAGCCTGGCGCGCCGCGGTACCGGACGCCGCTGGAATGGCGGTCGGCGGTCACTCATACGGTGGGCGGGTGGCGAGCCTGGCCGCCGCCGAGCCGGAGACCGGCTACAGCGCCCTCGTGCTGTTCTCCTACCCTCTCCACCCGCCCGGCTCCCCCGAGCGCACCGAGGCCAGAGTCGCGCACTGGCCACGGATCGGCTGCCCTGTGCTGCTCCTGTCGGGGGAATCGGATCCGTTCGCCAGGATCGAGCTCCTTCGGGCTTCGGTGATACTCCTGCCGGCCGCCGAACTCGTGACGTACCCCCGACTCGGTCACACGCTCAGGCCGGTCATGGAACACGTCCTGGACCGCGTCGCCGCGTTCCTCGATCAGCTCGAGGCCTGAGTCGACCGCCGTCGTCCGCGACGGGCTCTCGGGAGCCTTGCGCCCCTGGACGGGTTGCCTGAAGTTGGCTGCGCGGCTATCCTCCGAAATCCGCGCAGCCTCTTGGAGGAGGTCTATTGCCCGACGTCGCCGGCCGCGTGCGTGCGGTCCTCACAGCCATCCTCACCGCGACGCTGCTTGTCGTGCTGGTGCTTCCGTCGGGCACACAGGCCGTGGATCCACCGGGCATCGATCGATTCATGGCCGCGCTCGGTGCGGTCGAGTCCCGCGGGCGCTATGACGCCGTGAACACGACCTCCGGCGCCATGGGCAAGTACCAGATCATGCCGTCCAACTGGGGCCCGTGGTCCCAGCGCTACCTGGGTGACGCCGACGCTGCGCCGACGCCAAGGAACCAGGACATCGTCGCCCGGTTCAAGCTGATCGCCCTGTACAACTGGCTGGGGGACTGGGCCTCGGTCGCCCACTGGTGGCTGACCGGCGATGGCAGCACGAACCCGGACACCTGGTCTGACTTCTCGCGGCAGTACGTGGACCGAATCCTGGGCGCGATGGGCGAGCCCACGGTCCCGTCGCGCCAGGTGGTCGCCGTCGGCAGCCAGCCGTCTCCGCCGCTGGCGGCCGACACGGTGTTCGACGAATTGAGCCGCGAAGTTCACTTCTCGGGTGGCTGGGGTGAGGCCGAGTTCGCCCGCTACAACGGCGGCCAGGTCCGCTACGCCATCGATGAAGGCGCCACCGCCTGGTTCACCTTCACGGGCAGCTCGATCTCGTGGATCGGTCCGGTAGGCCCGACGCGCGGGCAGGCGAAGATCATCGTGGACGAGGAACTCGCGGCCACGGTCGACGTCTACGCCTCACGCTTCAGGGCGCGGGCCGAGATCTTCTCGATGACCTTCGATCGGGTCGGGACGCACACGATCACGATCGAGGTGGTCGGTACACCCGGCCGCGAGACCATCGCCCTCGACGAATTCGCGGTCGGCGGCTGACCCGAGGCCGATCCGGGCCGACCAGCCGGGACGGCCCAGGCGCCGACGGCCTAGGCGCCGGGTGGCTCACGCACCGGACGGCTCCGACGCCGGACGGCTCAAGCGCCGGGTGGCTCAAGCGCCGGGGCGTGACTCCGACGTGGTCTGGCGCGCCCCGTCCACATTCACCGGCGCTAGGTCCACGATGACCGAAGCCCCCGGCTCAACCCGGCCCTCGACGAGGACCCGGGCGTACCAACGCGCGTCCTCCGGATGGACCTTGGGCGAGATCCGGGCGATCCCGCGCTCGACGAACCAGTGGGCGATCGTCTGGCACGGCCCGGCCTGCTTGGTCAGCTCGAGCGCAAGGCCGTCCTCCCCGACTGCCAGGACGTCCCCGGCACGAAGGCTCGCCCAATCCAGGCCCTCGACGGTCAGGTTCTCGCCGTAGGCGCCCGGGAACGCCTGGTGCCCGTCCGCGGCCACCCGCTCGATCGCCTCGATCGCGTAGAGGCAGACCGCCTGGTCCGGGCCGCCATGGGTCGGTTCGGGCTCCGTGTGGGCATCGGTGTCGAGGCCGAGCCGGCCGATCCACGCCGAGGCCACGGGCAGCTTGGGAACCCCGCCGGGGGACACGTTGACGGAGACGACCCGGCCGAGCGCTGAGGGATTAGGGTCGGGCATGGCGGAGAGTGTATCGACACGGGGGAGCGAGGCTGCGCCCGGGCCCTTGCCTGGAGTGCGGGGTGCTGAACGGCCAGCGTGCGGTACGACGGGTGGGGGCAGGCGGATGGCTCAGGCCGAACGGTCCGAGAGCAGCTTGGGGCTCGGTCGGTCGAAACGGCTCGCCCGGCGAGCGAACCGGCGGATGGCCCGCGACTCGTCGGTCGTACCGCTCGCCCGGCGTTCAGCGGGCGAGACTCCATCGCCGCCCGGCTGCGTCCGCCCCGCGAGCCGCCGCCCCGCGAGCCCCGCCGCCCCGCGAGCCCCGCCCCGCCAAGGCGGCCTAGAGCTGCCTCATGGCGGCTGCATGGACGCCGCACGCACAAGGCTGCCCGCGAAGCCTGCCTTCAGGCGCCGAAACGCAACCAGCGAGGCTGTCCCGGGTCCGCGCCGAGCGTGCGCCCGCACGAATAGGAACATCCTCGTGGCCCAGAGCGCGGGTTCAGCGACCTTGCGTCTCCCGCTCATGCGCGGCGTGTCCGTGCAGCCGACGCCGGACGGCTCACGCACCGGACGGCTCAAGCGCCGGGCGGCTCACGCGCCGGGCGGCTCACGCACCGGGGCGGCTCACGCGCCGGACGGCTCAAGCGCCGGGCGGCTCACGCGCCGAGGCGGCTCACGCGCCGGGCAGCTCAAGCACCGGGCAGCTCAAGCACCGGACGGCTCAAGCGCCGGGCAGCTCAAGCACCGGACGGCTCAGGCGCCGGCGGCCCAGGCGCCCAACGGCTCACGCGCCGGTGTGCGACTCAGCGCCGGGCGGTCAGTCCGCCCAGGCGACCCGCCAGATGCGCCACAACGCGGCCGGATCCGAGAGCGGATCGCCGTGGATGAGGAAGAAGTCGGCGGGGCCACCTTCCAGGATTGCCCCAGCGCCCGGCTCGCCGAGCAGCTCGCCGCCGCGCCACGTGGCTGCGGCCAGCGCCTCCCAGGGCTCGAGCCCGGCACCGACGAGGGCCTCGACCTCCCAGGCGAGCTGGTTCGCCCGCAGGGAGCCTCCACCGAAGTCCGTGCCCGTCGCGATCCGGACGCCGGCCCGATGCGCCATCCGGACGCTCTCCTCGGCTCGCGCGCGACGCTCGGCGATCCGCCCACGCCCCTCTTCGGATGCGAATCGCGGCAGGGTTGTCGTGGATCCGAATGATGCCCAGGAGCGCATCACCGCGAGGGTCGAGATGAGGAATGTCCCGCGCGCCGCCATCTCACCGGCGACGGCCTCATCCAGCTCGAAGCCATGCTCGATGGCATCGACGCCGCCGCGGACGCCCTCGATCGCGCCGTTGAGCCGACCTGAATGTGCGGTGACCTTGATTCCACGGGCATGGGCGGCGGCGACCACCGGGCCGACCTCGTCGGCCGTCCACGGCGAGACCGACGCGTCCGGTCCGTCGAGGTAGAGCTTCAGGAGGTCGGCGCCCTCGTCAAGCTGCACGGTCGCGTTCGCAAGAAGCTGATCCGCGTCATGCGCCTCGACCGTATGGGCAGCCGCGGGTAGTGTCCCGGCCCTGTCCAGCCAGGTTCCGGCGACGCGCAGGTGCGGCGCTCCCGGTCGACCAGCCCAGCGCTCACGGACGCCGAGGCTCAGGGCACGAATCCGGCCATCGGCCGGGTCCGGCACCCGCGGTGCCCCGACGTCGCGCGCCCAGCGCACGCCGGCCGCCGTGAGCAGACGGCCGTTCCGCTCCGCGACATCGAGCAGGACCTCCGGCGGATCGTCGATCCGGTCGATCCAGTGCGCCCCGCCCGGCAGAGTCACGTGGCTATGGGCGTCGACCATGCCCGGGACGATGGTCGCGCCGGACGCATCGACGACCTCGAGAGACTCGGCGGGTCCGGGGTCCCCTTCATCATCGGACGGTCGAATCCAGCGGATCGCCCCGTCGTCCACGAGGATGCTCAGGCCGCGCTGGAGCTTGTCCGATTGCCCATCGGCAAGGGCAGCGTCGCGATAGAGCGTCCGCGAGGTCCGCACCTCAGCCCGCGACGACGGTGCCTGACATTGCCGGGTGGATCTCGCACAGGAAGAAGTACGAGCCCTTCGGGATCGGGTCAACCGTCAGCACGGCCGTCTTGTTGGACACGGGATCGAACCGGAAGATCAGGTCTCCATCGAAGCCGGATTGGGTCCGGATCGCGATGTTGTGCAGGTCCGATTCCTCGTTGTCGAGGACGAGGGTGAACGCCGCCGATGCCGGCACGCGGAGCTCCGTGGTGTCGAATACGCGGTTCTTCGCGGTCACCAGGATCGATCCGGCCGGAAACGATGGCGCCGGTGTCGCGCTGCCCCCGCACGACGCGGCGATGAGAGCGACCAGGGCGAGAACGATGGCAAGACGTGTGCTGCGGGGGGAGGGGCGGGACGACTTGCGCGACATTCAGCGAACCTCAACAACTTTGTAGCGGGCAGTGCCGCGTGGCGTCCGGACATCCACTTCGGCGCCCACGACGGCTCCGAGAAGGGCCGCCCCAACGGGCGAAGATGAACTGATCCTGCCGGCGGCCGGATCCGTATCGGTCGTGCCGACGATCGAGTAGGTTAGCGTTTCGTCGTCATGCTCGACGACGACGATCGAGCCGAGAGCGACTTGCCCGGTCACGTTCTCCTCGATGATGACCGCCTTACGCTTGCGTTCTTCCAGGAGCCGGACGCGGCCCTCGAGGAACGACTGCTCCTGGCGCGCCGTCTGGTACTCGGCGTTCTCCTTGAGATCACCGTGTTCCCGGGCCGTCTTGATCCGGGCCACGACATCCGGCCGTCCGATCCGGGTGAGCTCGTGGAGCTCCGCCTCCAGGCGGGCATATGCCTCGCGGGTCAGCGGGACGGGCTCCCGGCGAGCCGCACGAAGCGCGGCGTCTCTGTGCGCTGCCGGCTTCGGGGTGCCGGTCGAGACCTTGACGCCGGCCGCTCCCGCCGGGCGCGTGGCCCGCGGCCCGCGCCGGGTCGTGCCCGTGCCAAGGCCTTCCGTTCGGGCCCCCTCCGCGTCACCGGGCGGGACAGCCACGATGTGCGTGGGCGGCGGCGCGACCGTCTCGTCAGGCGCCACGGCCCCGGTGATCCCGTGGGCCTGCCGCTCGCCGGTCGGGCGGCGGGTGTTCGCCCACGGGAGGAGAACGGCACCGGCCGGTCGATCGGCCATCAAGCCGTCAGGCTCGGCCGCGCGTGGACCGGCCGCTGTCGCGAACGCATCGAATAGCCCGTCGAGGTACTCCTCGGGCGCCTCGGTCTCCGCCCACCAGACGCGCGCGCGTTCCATTCCCGCGAGCGCATGCAGCCATTGGCCGTCCGCGTGGGGCCGCCGGTCGCCCAGGGCGTGATGGGCCATGGCCAGGACGCGTCCGCCCAGGCTGCCCGTGGTCGAACCCAGGTAGAGCACCGTTTCGGAGGGCATCCACAGCGACATCAGGCGGGCGGCGAGAGCCCGGGACCCTGGGCGGGCGCCGTCCAGCCGCAGGTCGGGCAGGCGCTCGATCCACTTGCCGATGCGGGTCAACTCGATCGGGGCGGTCGGGAGCGGTTCTGCGAGCTCCACGACATAGACGCCGTGGCCGCGTGTGGTCAGGGGCCGGCCCCAGAGCACGGGCCCGTCGGGAAGCAGGCCGACCTCCCGCAGGAGCGACGCCGCTCCACGATTCACCGACATCCGGCCTCCTCGCCAACCTGCTCCTCCCCCGGGCATGCGCCGGGCCGCGGTATCGTCGCACCGTTACCCGTCGTCCGCCGAGGAGCTTCGATCGTGATCCGCCGCCGCACCCTGGTGGCCGCCGCTGCCGTCCTGGCCACGGCAGCCGCGGGAGCGAGCGTCGCCGGCCGGCCCGGTCCGTGGACTCCCGTCGGCTCTATGCCCGCCTCGCCGGCCGTCGCCACCCCGGCGCCGGACCCGGCGTCCGCCACGCCGTCGGTCGCGGTTGCGACGCCGCTTCCGACGCCCACGCCCACCGACACGCCACAGCCCACCAGCTCGGTCCGCCCGTCGATCCTGGACCGAACCGGGATCCGCGAGCGCCTCCAGGCAGCGCTGGACGCCGGGCGAGCGGAGCTCGCTGCCCCCGGCGTCGTGGCCAGCGTCCTCACCGCCGATGGCCGCCAGTGGACGGGCACCTCGGGCGTGGCCGATCTCGCGACCAGCCGCTCCCTCAGCGTGGACACGCCGTTCGCCCTCGCCTCCGTGAGCAAGACATTCCTCGCGGCCGAGATCCTCGCCCTCGTCGCCGAGGGCCGTCTCACGCTCGACGACAGCGTCGCGCAACTCCTGCCCGATGTGCCCGTCGGTGGCCTGTCCATCGACCCGTTGATCACTGTTCGCCAGCTGCTGGACCATACGAGCGGGCTTCGGGACTTCCTCGTCTCTCGCGCGCTTGACCTCGCGGTGCGAGCGGATCCCACCGTTGCCTGGACGCCGGCCATGGCCCTTGCCTACGTGGGGAAGCCGCTCGCGGCACCCGGCGTCGGCTATCACTACGCGAATACGAACTACGTCCTCCTTGGGCTGATCACGGAGCGGATCGTCGGACGATCGCTGGCCGCTGAGTATCGGGCCCGGTTCTTCGAGCCGTTGATGCTGGCATCGGCCTCCTACCAGGGAGTAGAGCCCCCGGTGGCAACGCTGCCGACGGCCTATCGCTACAGCTCGGGCGCCCTCGATGCGACGCCACAGGACGTCACGGACGGCACGGACGTCCGGCCGTTCACCGCGATCACGACCGCTGCCGGCGCCGCGGGCTCGGTGGCCGCGAGCGCCCCTGATCTGGCCCGCTGGGCGATGGCGCTGTACAGCGGGCAGGTCGTGTCTCCCGCGGACATTGCGACCATGGTCGGGGATGCAGCCCTGACGGCCACCCTCAAACCTGGCTCTCCGTACGGGCTGGGCGTGCAGGTGACCACGATTGACGGCCGCGTCTCGTATGGACATTCCGGCCGCCTCGTCGGAGCGCGCAGCGTCGTGCGCTGGTTCCCGGACGAAGGCATCGCGATCTCGGTCGTGACCAACGAAAGCCGCTTTGATCCGCTGTCGATCGTGCGTGACCTGTTCGCGGTGGTCGCGCCCGAGTCGGTCGGAGGTCATCCCCTCCCGAGGTGAGCGCGGTCCATTGCCCCCATCGGGGCAGCCAGGAGAGGTGCCCATCGCCGGGACCACCGCCGCGGGCCTTCCAGTACCAATGGGGCTGTTGCCCGCCCGTGCTTCCGGTGATACTCCAGTGGCACCACGGCACGGGGGCGCGTCATGCAGCAGATCGAGGCATTCACCGCCGAGGGCGTCGTGAGCGGCGCCGCGACGCTGCCGGCCGGGCTGCGCGACAGCCTCGAGGGAGCGCAGCCGCTGCACGTGGACCGGGCCGTCTGGAACCTCATCGCCGGTGGCGCCACGGAGCGGCGGGGGCCGGCCAACCTGGAGCAGGACGATCTCATGGTCCTGTACGTCGAGGGCGAGGACCTGCCCGTCCATGCTCAATGGCACGCAGTGCAGCTGGAAGCCGGTCCATATCGCATCACGGGGGACCTGCCGACCCTTCCCGGATATGACCCGGGCCGGGCGCTCTCACGGCCCGGAGGGCTGTTCATTCAACTGCGCGACGTCCGGATCGAGCTCGTCGGGGTCCTGGACGGCGGGCACGTCGAGCGCCCGCACGCCCTCATCAACCGCTACGCGGTCGAGCGCGTGGAGTCGGACATGGACTTCGGGTTCTACTTCCCGGGGGCCCGCTTCCTCACCGGCACGGGCCAGCCGCACGCCTGACGCGCACCGAACGCACGCCAGCTGCACGCCTGGTCAGCCGCGCGAGCCGCTCCCGGATCGAGGGCGGCTGCCGCTTCGGTGCGGGTAGTGGTGGCCGCGGGCCGGCCGATCAGTCGGCGGGCCGCCACGGAGTGGAACCGGCTCGGCGTTCCGATCCGGAACGAAGCCGTCCTCCACCTTCCACGGGATCGCCAACTTCAGCAGCCGCTGGACACCACGCAGCAGGTCCGTCTCGTCGATCGAGACCAGGCTGATCGCGTCGCCGGTCGCGCCCGCTCGACCGGTCCGTCCGATCCGGTGAATGTAGTCCTGCGCATGCCATGGGAGCTCGAAGTTCACGACGTGAGGCAGGTCCTCGATGTCGAGGCCTCGGGCGGCGACATCGGTCGCCACCAGGACGCGGATCTCGCCGGTCTTGAAGCCCTCGAGCGCCTTGGTCCGTTCGGGCTGCGAGCGGTCCGAGTGGATGGCCACCGCCTCCAGGCCGCGCCGATCCAGGTATGAGGCGAGCCGTGATGCACCGATCTTCGTTCGCGTGAAGACCAGCACCTGGCGCCAGTCCTCCTTGGCGATGAGGTGCGCGAGAAGCTGTTCCTTCCGATCCCGATCGACCGGGTAGACAAGCTGTCGAACAGACTCGGCCGCGGTGTTCCGGGCCGCCACTTCGACGGTCTGCGGGTCCCGCAGGATCGAGCCCGACAGGCGCCGGATGTCTTCCGAGAACGTGGCCGAGAACATGAGGTTCTGGCGCCGGGCGGGGAGGAGCGCGATGATCTTCTGGATGTCGGGCAGGAAGCCCATATCCAGCATGCGGTCCGCCTCGTCGAGGACCAGGATCTCCACCTGGCTCAGGTTGACGTTCTTCTGCCCGACGTGATCGAGGAGCCGCCCGGGCGTGGCGACGAGGATCTCCACGCCGGCCCGGAGCTCCCTGGTCTGCGGTTCGATGGGGATTCCGCCGAAGACGACGGCGGGCCGGAGCGGCACCGTTCGGCCGTAGGTATGAACACTCTCGGCAACCTGCATCGCGAGCTCGCGCGTGGGCACCAGGATGAGCGTCCGGACCGGATGGCGGGCGGGCGAGAAGCTGGTGTTCGCGTGCTTGCGCAGGCGGTCCAGGATCGGCAGCACGAACGCCGCGGTCTTGCCGGTGCCGGTCTGGGCCGCGGCGAGGACGTCGCGGCCGGCGAGGACGTGGGGGATCGCCGCCAGCTGCACGGGGGTGGGGGTCAGGTAGCCCTCTGCGGCCACAACCCCGACGAGATCGGCCGAGAGGCCGAGCGATTGAAAGGTCAAACTGTCTCCAGGTCTCCCGCGGTCGCGGTCCGCGCACGTGGCGCGGGGACGTCATGCGGGCGTGGGCAGGATAGCGGATCGCCGCCCGATCGGGGGACCGGTCCTTCGAATCGCGCTCCCATCAATCTTCCCAGGGCAGTCCCTCGATGCGGATCACCGGTCCCGATAGCGTCTAAACGGGAGCGCGACATATATAAAACGTAACTCACTATTGACAAAGTGTAAATTGATGTGCGATAACGTCGGCGGACACACCACGAAGAGGATCCACACATGCCGCACGACGTCATTTCCACCTGCCCCGTCTGCTCCGGCGAGCTGGCGGTCACGCGTCTCCACTGCCGAAGCTGCGGCACCACGCTGGAGGGGGACTTCAGCGTCGGCCGATTCGGCCGATTGAGCCGAGACCAACTCGCGCTGCTCGAGAGCTTCCTCCGCTCGCGCGGGAACCTGCGCGACATGGAGCGCGAGCTGGGCCTGTCGTATCCGACGGTCCGGTCGCGCGTCGAGGCGCTTGTTCGCTCTCTCGGGTTTGGACCGCGGGGCGACGCAGACGACTCCGCCCCAGAGACATCCGACGCGGCGACCACGGCAACTGATGCCAACGCCATCCTGGCCAGCCGCCAGCAGATCCTCGAGCGGCTTGCCCGCCACGAGATCGGTGCCGAGGACGCGGCCGACGCAATCCGGGCGCTTGGGAGGACCTCGCGATGACCACGCAGAGCAGCGGCGCGACGATCGAGCACCACATCGGGTTGACGGGGCGTTTTCACCTCCGCCAGCTGTCGGGCGAAGTTTCCGTACGCGGCATTGACGGCGAAGCGGTCCGGGTCCGCGAGCGCAACGGCAAGTCGGTTAGCGAGAGCTTCCTGGTCGAGGCCACGGACGGAAGCCTGTCGCTGACGGCGCCGGACAAGTTCGGGTTCGAAAGCCTGATCTTCGGGATCGGCCGGCGCTCGTCCCTTGACCTCGAGGTCGAGGTCCCGCGCGGCGCCGATGTTTCGATCGAGACGGCGAGCGGAGAGATCACGGCGTCCGGTCTCGTCGGCATGACGAAGGTCCGGACCGCGTCTGGCGAGGTCTCGCTCGACGCGCTCGGCGGAATACTCGACCTGGATGCCGTGTCGGGCGATGTCTCCATCTCGGCCGCGAGCGCGCTCGACCTGCGTGCCCGGACGATCTCTGGCGACTGCTCGCTGCGCGCACCGAGTCTTGGGCGCGCCGTCATCGAGACGACCTCGGGAGACATCCGCGTGGATGCCAACCTCACGGGCAAGGGTCCGTTCGAGATCCACACCGTGAGCGGCGACGCCACCATCGTTGGTCGGTCCGGCATGCAGATCGAGGCGCGGACCGTGACGGGCGACCTGCGAAGCGATCTTCCACACCGGCTCGAGACTGGGCCGGGGCGCAGGCGCCTGATCGTCGGCGACGGTGGCGTGACGCTTGGATTCAAATCGGTCAGCGGCGATCTTCGGGTCTCCGCGCCGCGCGATGTCCTGGCCCCGGCGCAACCGCCCACGCCCACGCCCGCGCCCGCGATCCCGCCGCCTGCACCTCGCCCTGGGTCTCCGCCCCAGGCGCCCACGGCGCCCGAACCGCCTGCGCCCGAACCGCCTGCGCCCGAACCGCCTGCGCCCCTCACCTTGGAGGACGGGCGAGACGGCGGGCAGGAGGTGGCGCGACTGGACGTGCTGATGGCCCTCGAACGCGGGGACCTGAGCGTCGAAGCTGCGATGCAGCGTCTCGCCGATATCGAGGAGGCCTGACATGGACGACGCGTTCCAGCGAGTCCTCGAGCTGGTTTCCGCCGGGCGGCTGACGGCCGAGGATGCCGGTCCGATCCTCGACGCTCTCGGAACCCAGGGCTCAGCCGGACGAGGCTCGGCTGCGCCGAGGCAGGGCGCCTTCACCGGATTCGCCGGCAAGGCGGACGGAGGGCCAACCGATGCACCGACGGTTGCGCGAATCGAGGTCCGTGAGGGCGGTCGGCGTGTGGTGGACCTCCGTGTCCCGATCTCGCTCGGCCGGTTCGCGCTCCACCGCGTTCCGGGCCTGTCCAGCCAGCACATCGCCGATGTCGAGGAGGCGGTGGCCAGCGGCAACCGCGGTCCGATTCTCGACATCGAGGATGCCGACGGCAGCGGCGTCCGAATCGTTCTCGAATAGGCCATCAGATCTCACGCGACCAAGGAAGGGAAGGAACCGATGCTCCACATGACGAGCCTGACCGACGATCGGATCAGGGATCTCTACGCCACGGCGACCGAGCTCCGCAACGCGAGAGCCGAGGGCAGCGGGACGAGCCGGTTCCAGGGGCTCCGGCTCCGGGTCGGAACGATGCTTCTGATTGCGGGCACGGCGCTGGTGAGCGGCGCCCGTCCCGCCAGCGCCAGCCGCGCCTAGCGGTCATCGACGCCTCCGTCGGCCGGAGCTCCTCTGCGGCCGTCGGGAGAATCGCGAGACCCGCGCCCTGCTGGGTGCGGGTCTCCGTTCATCTGACTGGCGAACCGGTCGATCCCGAACGGACCATGCCCCGGCTCACCCAGGCCTGCCCGCTCGCGTATCGCTGCTGATGTTGCCCGCGCGGGGCACGGTGGCGAGATTGCTGCAGCCTCGACTGACATCCGCGGTGCTCGCCAGGCACTCGACCCGGATGGTCGCGCGCCTGCGCCCGGACTCTGGAGCCGGTGAGCGGTGCTGTCCTGTCATCGAGCCAGGCAACCTCCTGCCCACCATCGTATCCCCCCGGCGCAACCGCCCGGCGACGCGGGCGCGGCCCGGCGCGCTACCATCCCCGCCATGTCGACACCTGATGAGCGCCTCCATCTCACCGGCAACGAGGCGGCTGACCGCCTGCTTGTTGAGGACCCACTCGCGCTCCTCATCGGGTTTGCGCTGGACCAGCAGATCACGGTCCAGAAGGCGTTCTCGGGGCCGTTGGATCTGCGGACGCGGCTCGGCTACCTCGATGCGGCGAAGATCGCGGCCCTCGATCCCGCGGAGCTTGACCGCGTGTTCCGCGAGCGACCCGCGCTCCATCGCTTCCCGGGCGCGATGGCCACCAAGGTCGGTGAGCTGTGTCGCGTCGTCGCGGGTGTCTACGGCAACGACGCGGCGCGGATCTGGGGGGAGGCCAGGGACGGACGCGATCTTCAGGCCCGGCTCAAGGCACTGCCCGGCTTCGGAGAGATGAAGGTACAGGGCGTCCTCGCCGTCCTGGCAAAGCGACTCGGCGTGACGGTCCCGGGGATCGCCGACGTCCTCCCGACCTATCCGACGCTGGGCGACGTCGACTCGGCCGAGGCGCTTGCCGAGTACCAGGCGCGAAAGCGGGCCTACAAGGCCGAGCTGCGCGCGACCGGCAAGACCTTCGCTCCCTAGCCGCGACTGGGTCGTGGGGGACATCCCCGTCGTCGACGATGGTGTCCACACCGGCGCCACGCCGGGTCGGGCGCTCCGCCGCGGCCGGGACTGAGGGCAGGCACGGGGAGGCATCCCATTTTCCGTGGCGACCCCGGTAGATCCTGGCTTGTGACCACCCCGGGGGCACTGTGCGGGTCGCCGGCCGCGGTTGGCATCTGCGAGCCCCGGGATCCGTCAGATTCCCCAGCTGCCCAGTGGGTTTCGTGCGTGACCAGGATCAGAGCAGACGCCCACCTGGTGCCCGGACTGGCTCGACCCCGCCCGGAACCCGTGGAGTGCTCCCTGGGGGAGCATTGGCCACGAAGCACCGAGCCGGCAGTTGACAGCCTGCGCAGCGCCAGCGACGATGGGCGCGTGATGGCACACATGATTCGTGCAATTGTGCCCGCAGTGCGATCGCAGTTGCAGGATGGGCGATGACCCGCTCGGCTGATCTGGCCACCCTCGTCCGGGCAAGCCGCCTCTACTACGAGTTGGGCGAGACCCAGGAGGCCATCGCCGGGGTTCTCGGCGTGACAAGACCACAGGTCTCGAAGTTGCTGAAGCAGGCTCGCGCCCAGGGCGTGGTCGAGATCCGGATCGTCGATCGGACCGAACGGCCAAGCACCGTGGCGGCCGCGCTCCGGCGTCGGTTCTCGCTACGGGCGGTCCACGTGGCGCCGACGTTTGCCGGTTCGGATGAGCTGACGCGGCGCCGGGTCGGTCGGCTGGCCGCGGAAGTGCTCGTGGCGACGGTCCGGGACGGGATGATCGTGGGCATCGGCGACGGATCTTCGATTGCCGCCCTGGCGGACGGGATGGACGAGGCGGCGTCCCCGGTCTCGGCCACGGTCGTCCCGCTGTGCGGCGGGTTCTGGGGTGCAACGGGTGGGCACGAGCCATATCGCCGGATTGCCGAGGTGCTGGGCGCGACCGCGCACGGATTGCTCGCGCCAGGACTCCTGGACGACGCGGCGACACGCGACGCGCTCGGCGCCCATGCCGGGATCCGCGAGGTGACGGCCCTGTGGGACCGCCTGGATGTCGCCGTCTTCGGGATCGGAGGACCCAGTTGGAGTGAAGCCCTGGTCGGCGCACACGTGCTCCACGAGCTCGAGGCTGCCCAAGCCATCGGCGAGATCCTCATCGCGCCCTTCGACATCGATGGTCGGTTTGTCGGGGAGTCCCTGCGCCAGCGCACGATCGCCTGCGACGCGCGTAATCTGCGCCTCGTTCCAATGGCCATCGGTGTTGCCAGCGGATCCACGAAGGTCCGCCCCATCCTCGGGGCCCTGCGGTCCGGTGCGGTGGCAGTCCTCGTCACCGACCTCGATACGGCCGATCTGGTGCTGGAGCTGGCCAAGAAGGCGCCCTCGGACGAGGACGCCCCTTCGAGACCGGGCGCCGGTTGATGGCCTCCCGACCCGCGGCCTTCCTGGGTATCGACATCGGCTCGTCCGAGCTGCGCGTGGGACTCGTGACGCCGGATGGCCGGCTGCTGGGCCTTGAACGAACCCGGCACGAGATGGATGTCGACGCGGACCGGGGTTTCGCCGAGCAGGACGCCGATGCATGGTGGGCCGGCCTCGTGATGACGGTCCGGGACTTGATCGGCCGGGTTGACGCCGACGTCGCGGGGATCGCGGTCGATGGCCACGGGCCGACCCTCACGCCGGTCGACAGGTCTGGCCGGCCCACTCGGCGCGCGATCACCTGGCTGGATCGTCGCGCCGGCGCGGAGCAGGATGAGCTGACCCGTGAGACCGGACTGCGCGGATGGGCCCTCGGCGTTCTGCCGGCCGCGCTGTGGCTGGAGCGGCACGAGCCCGAGACGGCGGCCCGCACGAGCTGGTACCTCAACAGCTGGGAGGCCATGACCCTTCGATTGACCGGCTCGGCTCGGGCGAGCCTGGTCGCGGACCAGGTCTGGCCGTCCACGGCGGCGCTCGCCGCGCTCGGCCTCCCGGTCAGTCGACTTGCCGAGCCGATCAAGGCCGGCGAGGTCGTCGGAACGATGTCGCCGGACGCGGCATCGGCTCTGCGCCTCACGGCCGGAACCCCAGTGGTCGCGGGGGTCGTCGATGCGTTCGCCAGCTTCCATGGCGCTCGGATGCTGGGGGCCGGCGACGCCATCGATGTCGGGGGCTCGGCCGGGGGGTTCGGCGTCTACTGGGACCGGCCCGTGACGGCTGCGGGATCGTTCACCACCCCCGCCCCTCTCGCCGGTCACTACGTCGTCGGGGGCGCGATGGCGGCCACGGGCAAGGCGCTCGAGTGGCTCCGCGATGCCGTCCTCGGCGGTGGGACGCCGGCCGAGATCCTGATCGAGGAGGCGGCGCGAATCGAGCCCGGCGCGGACGGCCTGGTCTTCCTGCCGTACCTGGCCGGCGAGCGATCGCCCATCTGGGATCCCGATGCACGCGGCGCCTTCGTGGGACTGACGCTCCAGCACGGACGGGCGCACCTCGCCCGGGCCGTGATCGAGGCGACGGCACTCGCGATCCGGCACGTCGCCGAGCCAATCCTCGAGGCCGGCGTGTCCGTGTCCGCCATGCGGGTCGCCGGCGGACCCGCCCGCAGCGATGCCTGGAACCAGATCAAGGCGGACATCACCGGCTTCCCGGTTGAGGTTCCCCGCATCCTCGAGACGGCGGTCGCCGGATCGGCGATCCTGGCCGCCACGGGGACGGGCGCGCATCCGACGGTCGCCGCCGCGATCGCGGCCATGACCAGGATCGAGCGTCGCCTCGAGCCAGATCCCGGGCGGGCGCGTATCTACGACCGGGCGTACTCCACGTACACCTCGCTCCACCCTGCCATCTCCCCGATCCTGCGCTCCGTGCGCGCGTCCGAGGCGGGGTTGAGCCGATGACGTCGGTCGGGGCAGGCGGCCGAATCGAGCTGCAGGACCTGGCGGTGACCTTCCCGCGCCGGCACGAGTCGCCGCTCGTGGCGCTCGACGGCGTCGATCTGCGCATCGAGGCAGGCGAGATCGTCACCCTGATCGGCCCGAACGGTTGCGGCAAGAGCACCCTGCTCCGCGCGATCGCCGGGCTCATTCGGCCAAGCCGCGGCATCGCACTGCTCGACGATCGGCCGATCGACGGACCGGATCCACGGATCGGGCTCGTGTTCCAGGAGCCGAGGCTGCTTCCATGGCGGACCGTCGCAGGGAACGTTGCGTATCCGATGGAACTTGCAGGGCTGCCGCGGCCGCTGCGCGATCAGCGGGTCGCGGAGATGCTTGGCCGGGTCGGCCTTGTCGCCTCCGCCGACGAGCGGCCGTTCCAGTTGTCGGGTGGCATGCGCCAGCGCGCCGCCCTGGCGCGCGCCCTGGCGCTCGAGCCCGAGGTGCTCCTCCTGGACGAGCCGTTCAGCGCGCTCGATGCGATGACCCGCGACCGGTTCAATGTCGAGCTGCTCAAGCTGTGGGCTCGCGTGCGGACCACGATCGTGGTCGTGACCCACAGCATTCCCGAGGCCATCTTCCTGGGCGACCGGGTGATCGTCCTCTCGAAGCGGCCCGGCCACGTGGTGGCCGACATCCGGGTTGACCTCCCGACGCCGCGGACGCTGGACCGGCTCGATGAGGCCATTGTCTCGGCAGCTGCCCACGAGATCCGGTCCCATCTGGACGCGGACGCGGCATGAGATCGGCGGCCGTGACATCGCTGGCGGGCGCACTTGGCTTCCTCCTGCTCTGGAAGCTCGTCGTAGTGATCGGCGGCTATCCGACGTTCATCCTTCCGCCCCCGGAATCCGTGATCGCGCGCCTGGTCCAGGCATGGACCGAGGGCCTGATGGCGCCCCATGCCGCGACCACGCTCCTTGAGGTGGCCCTCGGCTTCACGGTCGGTGGCACCATCGGGCTGGTCTTCGGGTACGCCCTGGGTCGGTCCTCGATCGTGGCCCGGCTCGTCTCGCCCTACCTCGTGGCTGCCCAGGCGACGCCGATCCTCGCCCTGGCGCCGGTCCTGGCCCTGTGGTTCGGGCCCGGCCTCCTGGGCAAGGTCGTCATCGCCGGGCTCATCGTGTTCTTTCCGGTCGCGGTCTCGGCGATGGTGGGCATCCGGTCCGTCGACGCCGGCCTGCTCGAGCTCGGGCGCTCCCTGCGCGCGACCCGGCGCCAGGTCCTCCTCACGCTCGAGATCCCGGCGGCCCTGCCGTCGATCTTCGGCGGGCTCCGGATCGGGGTCACGCTCGCTGTGGTCGGGGCGATCGTGGGGGAGTGGGCCGGGGCAGAGCGCGGCCTGGGCGTCCTCGTCAACATCGCTCGCGGCAGCTTGTTCGACATCCCGCTGATGTTCGCCACGCTCATGACGATCGCCGCCTTCGGCGTGGCGCTGTACCTCATCGTCGTCCTGGTCGAGCGGCGCCTCGTACGCGCGCGCTGACCCCAGCACAAGGAGTTCCCGTGACTCGTCGCCTCGCCGTCCTCGTTGGTCTCGTTCTCACGGCCGTGCTCGTGGTCGCCTGTGGCGGCGGTTCGTCGGCGTCGCCGGCCACGGCGCAGGGGCGGACGGCCCTGACGGTCGGGCTCGGCTACATCCCGAGCGTCCAGTTCGCGCCGTTCTACCTCGCCGACCAGGCGGGCTACTACCGGGACGCCGGCCTGGACGTCACGTTCCAGAACAAGATCGATCCGGATCTCGTGACGCTCGTCGGCCAGGGCAGCATCGACGTGGGGCTCGCCGATGGGACGAGCCTCATTCCCGCGGTCAGCCAGGGCATCCCGGTCCGCTACATCGCCACGATCTACCGCGACTTCCCGTCGATCGTGTTTGCCAAGACCGCCTCGGGGATCAGTTCCGCGGCCGATCTGAACGGCAGGAAGATCGGGATCCCGGGCCGCTACGGGTCGTCGTGGATCATGCTCCAGGCGCTCCTCGGTTCCGCAGGGCTGACGCCGGACGACGTCACGATCGAGGAGTACCCGACCTTCGGCCAGGGGGCCGCCGTTCAGCAGGACGCCGTCGACGCCGCCACAGGCTTCTCCAACAACGAGCCGGTCCAGCTCAAGCTCGCCGGATTCGAGACGACGATCCTCCGGGTCGACGGGATCGTCCCGTTGCCCGGCCCCGGTCTGATCAGTGGCACGGCCACGCTGTCGGCGAAACGGGTGGCGATCGGCGCCTTCGTCGCAGCCACGCTCAAGGCGATGGCGGATATCGCGGCCGACCCGGCGAAGGGCCTCGATGCGGCAATCGCAGCCGTGCCCGAACTCGGGGCGGACCGGGCAACCCAGGCGGCGATCCTGGAGGCGACCATCGCGGCCTGGCAGGGCTCGGATGGCGGCGGGACCGCGCTCGGCTCGATCGATGTGGCGAACTGGGCGGCGTCGCTGGCCTTCATGGCCGACCTGGGGATGGTCGCGGAGCCGGTGGCGGTCGAGGACCTCGTCCAGGGCGACCTGCTGCCGCGCTGAGTCCGATCCGGGGCTTGGCGGGGACCGCCGTTCGGACTAGCCGAGGTCGATCGCCGCGTCCAGCTCTGCGTCTGTGGGTTCCACGACGACGCGGGTGGGCTGCTCCGGATCGCCGATGATGATCGTGGGTGTCACCCGGACGCCGCCGTTGTACGCGCGGTTCAGCGCGTCCGCGTCCGGGTCGATCTCGACATTGCGATAGGTATAGGCGATTCCGTGCGCGTCAAGGTGGGCGCGTGATCGGACCGTGTCCTCGCAGGTGTCGCGGCCGAGGATGAGGATCGAGGGAGAACCGGTGTTGCTCATGGCGCTCAGTGTGCGTCAGGCGTCGAAGCGAGGTGATTCGCCGCGGGCGGCCGCCGTGGCCGCCGTCAGGACCGCGTCCCGAAGGGCGTCCTCGCTCCCACTCGCGCTGCAGGCAACGCAGGTGATGACCGGCCGGTCAACGGGCTCCAGCCCTTCCGACGGAGCGTGCAGTCCGAGCAGGTTGAGACCCGACGGATCCACGACGACGCGATCGACGGCCCGAACCGGGCTGTCGATCTGCCAGGCCGCGGCCGGACTCTGGCAGACCGGGCAGATCGGGACCGCCGATGGGCTCATCGATGTCGGCCGCGTGCCGGCGCGGACGGACGAGGCTCCACGTTTGGACGCTGTCCCCACGGCCGAGGGCTCGACGGCGGTCCGGCCGGATGCCGGGACAGCCGCTCACCCGGCAGAACCGGATGCTGGCCGATCGATGGACGAGGGGCACCACCGCTCGGGCGCCCGTGCACGGCGGCGGGACCATGACCGAGATGCAGCCGCGCGGGGCCCGATTGGGGCCGCCCGCCGAACCCCGGACGGGCCGGACCAACGGCGTGACGGGTCTGACTGGATGACCACCCGTTTCCGCCGCCGGGCTGGGATCGCCGCGGCATCGACGGCCGCGGACCCGGGCCACCAATCGTTCGCAAGCGGATCGGCTCGGGTCGGATGGCGCGGTCCGGCTCGTAGCCCGGGATCACGTCGACGTCGATCCGCCGTCCGAGGAGTGTCTCGATGTCGCGCAGGAGCTTCGCTTCGTCGACGCACACGAGCGAGATTGCATCGCCGGTGACGCCCGCCCGCCCCGTCCGTCCGATTCGGTGGAGGTAGTCCTCGGGGACCATCGGCAGCTCGTAGTTGACGACGTGCGGAAGCTCTTCGATGTCGATGCCTCGGGCCGCAACCTCGGTCGCGACGAGGATCGCCACCCGACCGGCCTTGAAGTCGGTAAGGGCGCGGACTCGCTGGTTCTGGCTACGGTTGCCGTGGATCGCGGCGGCCAGGATCCCGTCCTTCATGAGTTGCTCGGCGAGCCGGTTCGCGCCGTGCTTCGTTCGCGTGAACACGAGCGCCTGGTCGATCCGGCCGGACGCGACGAGTTCGCGCAGGAGGTCGCGCTTGCGCTCGCGGTCGACGCGGATGACGACCTGGCGGACGAGGTGGGTGGCGCTGTTCCGCGGTGTCACCTGGACGGCTGCGGGGTTGCGCAGGAACGCGTCGGCCAGGCCGCGGATCTCGTCCGAGAAGGTGGCCGAGAAGAGCAGGTTCTGGCGGGCCTGGGGCAGGATGGCCAGGATCCTCCGAATGTCCCGGATGAAGCCCATGTCGAGCATCCGGTCCGCCTCGTCCAGGACGAGGATCTCGACCGACGTCAGATCCACGGTGCCCTGGCCGATGTGATCGATCAGGCGTCCCGGTGTCGCGACGACGATCTCGGCTCCGGAGCGGAGAGCGCGGAATTGCGCGTCGTACCCGACGCCGCCGTAGATCGGCACAGAACGGACGGGCCGCTGGGCGCCATACGTGCGGACACTCTCCTCTACCTGCAGGGCGAGCTCGCGGGTCGGGACGAGGACGAGGACGCGGACCGGTCGTCGTGGGGCGCGGCGGCCCTGGGCCATGGGCCCGTTGACCGGCGCCGCGACGGTGGCCGGCGGCGTGGTTGCATGCAGCCGCTGGAGGATCGGCAGGACGAACGCGGCCGTCTTGCCGGTGCCGGTCTGGGCGCCGGCGAGCACGTCGCGGCCCTCGAGCACGAGGGGGATGGCCTGGGCCTGGACGGGGGTGGGCTCGGTATAGCCCTGGTCCGCGACGGCGCGGAGGAGCTCGGGCGACAGCCCGAGTTGATCAAAGGACACGGAATATTGCTCCTGACGGGGCCCTCCCGCTCAGTGGCGGGGCCCGGTCAGGGCAACAAGTGGATCGAAATCAGCGGTCTTGACCGGGGCGCTGACCGGAGCGCCCATCGTTCTCGAAGGGGCGCAGCATAGCCGGTCCTACCCGGATGTGTCGTCCTGGGCAACACGAGCCTTAATTAGGACGGCCGCCCCCGCCCAGTTCTGCGCCACGATCGCGAAGGAAGCGTTCGATGTCGGCGATGAGGTCGTCGCCCATCGGAAGTCGCGATTCATCGACCATGATCTCGAGGCGTTCGACGTAGGTCCGCGTCTTCTCGTCGAGCCCGGCGGCCGTATCGAGCCGCTGCTGAAGGAGGCGTGCCTCCTCGGGCAGGTCGCCCATCGGCGGCTCGATGTCGAGATGCCGCCCGACTGCGCGCAGGAGCTCGGCGGATGCCCCCGGGTACTCCCCGGAGACGTAGTGGGGGATCTGGGCGAAGTAGCCGACGGCCGGAATGCCGGCCCGCGAGATCGCCATGTCGACGATAGAGATGCAGGCAGCGGGAACGCGCAGGAGCCCATCGGGGCCCGGCTTCACATCGCCGCGCAGCAGGCCGGGTCGGGACTCGGTTCCGAGAACCGGCACCGGGCGCGTATGGGGCACGGCCGCCGGGATCGCGCCGAGGCTGATCCACTCCCGGACCTCGAGCTCCTTGGCGAGTCCGACCAGATCCGCCGCGAAGCGCTGCCACCGGAAGTCGGGCTCGGCCCCGGCCAGGACGAGGACGTCGCGCTCGCCGATCCGTTGCCGCCGAATGGTCAGGGTTGGCCAGGTGAGGCGCTCCGGGCGGCCGTCCTGGATTTCGAGGACCGGGCGTCGGGCGCGGTAGTCGAACAGCCGGTCTCCGTCGAACTCGACGACGATCTCGGCCTGGCCCGCGAGTTCGTTGGTGGCATTGGTCGCGGCCGCGCCGGCGTCCACCCAGCCGTCGAAGGCGGCCACGACGACCGGGTCCGCGAGGTCATCAGGCTTGGCGAGTCGATAGCGTGGCATGGGTCCCTAATCGGCCGGCGGCCAGGGCGGAGACTCGTCCTCGACGATCGGGAGCGTGTCCCAGTCGGATCGGACGGGCGTGAACACATCGATCACCACGGCCCCATTCGGACCGGCCGTCACCTGGTGAGGCCGATTGGACAGGATTCGCCAGGTGCCACCCGACTTGAGGACGCGCGTCTCGCCGTCGAGCGTGAAGTGCATCTCACCCGTGATGACCATGCCCAGCTGCTCGGCCTCGTGGTGGTGCTCCGGAACGGCGGCGTTTGCCGCCAGTTCAACGAGGGCCAGTGTGATCCGGTCGCCCTGGACCCGGCGGGCACGCACCGCATTCCCCCAGACTTCGATGAGCGGGGCGTCCAGGATGTCGGCCAGATCATGCATTCGAGGAGCATAACCCCGGAAAGCTGATCTCCGGATCGAGGACGGGAGCGGCGATTGCCGTGGTATGACAATCGGCGCTCGACTGGGGGCGCTTCGGACCGTACCTAGCGCAACTGCGAGCCGAGGCACGGGACCAGGCGCCCGCCCGGGACTGAGTCTCAGCGGGGTGGTTGGGCGACCGGTCGAATGGGTTTGATCGGCCTGATGGGCGCGATTGGCTTGATGGGCCTGATGGGCCTGATCGGCCGAATTGGCCGGACGGTGGCGGCAGGGCGCCTTCTGAGCTTCCAAACCATGCTGTCTCCTCTCAGCTGCACCCGCTCGTTGAGCCGCAGTTGAGGCACTTGTAGCAGGACCCGTTGCGGACCATGATCGCGCCGCAGTCCATGCAGGACGGGGCGTCGCCCTGGGTCGCGAAGGCGACCTTCACGTTCCCGAGAGCGAGCGTCACGCCGCCGCCTCCGTTGCCGTTCCCGGCCTTCCCGTTCGCGTTTGCGGCGTGCCCGTTCGAATTCCCACTCGCGGCAATCACGGTGAGCTCCGCCCCGCCTGCCCTCTCAGCCGCACCTGGTTCGGTGGCGACTGCGCTGGCCTTGGGCGGAGCGTCGTCCGTGGCCTCTCGGCCTGCGGGGGACGCGGATTGCGGCTGATCGGCCGGTGAGCCGGCCGCCGCCGACGGTGCAGGTGCCGGATCCGCGAGCCCCCCAGCGCCCGCCGGTGCCGAGCCGGCGAGCAGGCCGGGAGTCCCGCCACTGCCGGAGGCAGGAGCCGAATCCCCGTACGAGCTGCGATCGATGAGCCCGAGGTTGGCCTTGTCGTCGTCGGACAGGAACCGGCTTCCGAGCCACCGGAAGATGTAGTCCACGAGGGACTTCGCGATCGGGATCTCGGCATTGCCCGTGAACCCACTCGGCTCGAACCGGACGTGGGCGAACTTGTTGACCAGGTCCTTGAGCGGCACGCCGTACTGGAGCGCCACGCTGACCGCGGTCGCGAAAGTGTCCATGAGCCCCGAGACCGTGGACCCCTCCTTGGCCATCTTCAGGAAGATCTCACCGGGCTGGCCGTCCGGGTACAGCCCGACGGTGATGTAGCCCTCGTGACCCGAGATATCGAACTTGTGGGTGACGGCCGTCCGCTCCGACGGGAGCCGGCGGCGGTGCGGCTTGGCCGCCTCCACCTGGGCGATCGCGAGTTGCTTCCTGAGCTGCTCGACCACGGCCGAGTCGACGGTCTCGGCGACGTCGCCGTCCTTCTTCTTGCCGGTGCTGAGCGGCTGCGATCGCTTGCTGTTGTCCCGGTAGATCGCGATCGCCTTGAGACCCGCTTGCCACCCGGTGAGGTAGACCTGCTCGATCTCCTCGGCCGTGGCGGCCTCGGGCATGTTCACGGTCTTGCTGATGGCACCCGACAGGAACGGCTGGATCGCGCCCATCATCCGCACGTGGCCCATGTAGTGGATGGACCGCACGCCGTTCGTGGGCTTGAACGCGCAGTCGAAGACCGGCAGATGCTCCGGCTTCAGACCCGGGGCGCCTTCGATCGTCTCGTGCTCGTTGAGGTAAGCGACGATGGCCTCGACGTCGTCGGGGGAGTAGCCAAGCTGCCGGAGCGCTGCCGGGACCGTCTGGTTGACGATCTTGATGAAGCCCTCCCCGACGAGCTTCTTGTACTTGATGAGCGCGATGTCCGGCTCCACGCCGGTGGTATCGCAATCCATCATGAAGGCGATGGTCCCGGTGGGGGCGAGCAGGCTGATCTGGGCGTTTCGATAGCCGTGCTCCCGGCCGAGCTCGAGGGCCGCATCGGAGGTTCGATGGGCCTGCTCGAGCACCTCAGCCGGGACACCCTCCGTCTGGATCTGATAGGCCGCATCCCGGTGCATCCCGATGACGCGGAGGAACGGCTCCCGGTTCTTCTCGTACTCGACGAAGGCTCCGCCGTGGTCACGCGCGATGACCGCGGACTGGCGGTAGGCCTCGGCCGTCATGATCGAGGTCAGGGCCGCGGCGAAGTTGCGCCCGTCCGTCGAGTCGTACGCCAGACCACGGCTCATGAGCAGTGCCCCGAGGTTGGCGTAGCCCAGACCAAGCGGCCGGAATCGATGGGAGTTCTCCTCGATCTTCGGCGTCGGGTAGCCGGCGTTGTCGACGAGGATCTCCTGGGCGGTGATCGTGACGCGGCAGGCGTACTTGTAGTCCTCGACGTTGAACTCGCCGTCCGCGTCCACGAACTTCATGAGGTTGACGCTCGCGAGATTGCAGTTGTGGGCGATGAGGCCCTCTGCGACCAGTGAGTGAGTGACGGGTTCGGTGACGTCGTACACGGTCTCGATGCCGTCGGGGACGATCGAGACGACGGTCGTGGCTCGCGGGTTCTTGAGGGCACCGTCGAAAGACCGGGCCAAGGTCGCAGCGACCTTCGCCTGCTTCTTCTCCGACAGCGGGAAGCCGACGAGGGTCATGAACGCCCGAGCGGCCTGGTTGAAGATGTGGAGCTGAGCCTGTGGGTTCGCCCGACCCTTCGGGTGGATCCATGTCGCGCGGCTCGTGATGCCGAGGTCCGAAAGGAGAAGCTGGACCGAGCGGACGAGGTCGGGAGCGGACGAGGCCAGCATGACCTGTGGCTCGGTGGCCGCGGCAGCCTGCAGCATCGTGCCGTCCGCGGAAAACAGGCCCTGGAGGTAGGCAACCTTCAGGTCGTCGGCGACTCGATGGACCTCGGAAGGGACGTCCTTGTGGATCGCCGTCCCCTGGTGCATCCCGTAGCGATCCTCGAGCATCCGGACAAGGACGCCGGCGCTCGAGCTGACCTGCATGACACCGTTGGGCTGGGTCGAGATGCTCGTCGAGCTACGGTTCCCGGCGGGCGGGAAGATGCCATCGTTCGTCAGCGTGGTGCCCGGGCGGATCGCCCGCTCGAACCCTTCGACGGCTTCCTCCTGGGCCCGTGCCTCGGCAAGAAGCCGATTGAACTCGTCCTTCATCGTGTCGGCCGTGGCTGCCTCATTCGGCCCGAACACCAACGCGGCGACGTCCTTTGAGAAGACGCCGTCGCCCGTCATCCAGCCGAGCATCTGCCAGCGGCGGACATCCTCCGGTGACGAATCAAATCGGACGGGATTGCCCGACTCGCGGATCTCGACGCGATCGGTGCCCGGCGTGAGCTCGTCTACTCGCGTCCATGAACCGTTGTCGGTCAGGAACCTGTGGTCGCCCGTCGTCCGGATCGAGCGGCCGTCCTTGAGCGTCATCCGGTAGACCTGCCGGTCTCCGATGAGCGTGACGAGCGCCGGCCGATGGGCGGTCATCCGACGATGGTCGTGCTCGCCGTGGAGGTCCGTGGTGACAAGGACCTTCTCGCCGCGCTCCTGTGCCTGGTACAGGTCCGCGACGGTCCGTAGGCCGTCCGGCGTGCTGATTCGCGTCTCGGGCGCAAAGCAACTCGTGTCGTTCAAAAACGAGAACTCGCTGCAGGGGTTAGTTGCGTACTGGCGGTCCGAGTTGGAGACCGGGTTCCAGTCGTTGATCGTGGTGTCGTACTGGATGCCGGGATCGCCGCACAGGTGGGCGGCGTCGGCCATGCGCCGGAAGATGTCCCGTGCCTTGTACGTGCCCATCGGCGCGCCATCGACGACCGCGTGGGTCGTCCAGTCGCCGCCCTTCTCGACCGCCCGCATGAACTCGTCCGTCACCCGGACCGAGTGGTTGGCGTTCTGGAAGAAGACGCTCGCGTAGGCCTCGCCCGTGAAGCTGGGGTCGTAGCCCTGCTCGATGAGGGCCCAGGCCTTCCTCTCCTCCAGCATCTTGGAATCGATGAAATCGAGGACGTCGGGATGGTCCACATCCAGGATCACCATCTTCGCCGCGCGGCGGGTCTTGCCGCCCGACTTCACGACGCCGGCGAAGGCGTCGTAGCCCTTCATGAAGGAGACCGGGCCGCTGGCGGTGCCGCCGCCCGTCATCTTCTCGCGGGCGGAGCGGATGGGGGACAGGTTGCTCCCGGCGCCGCTGCCGAACTTGAACAGCATGGCCTCGGTCTTGGCGAGATCCATGATGCTGCCCATGTTGTCCTGGACGGAGTTGATGAAGCAGTTGTGGACGGCGACGTTGTTGGAGAGGTACTCGCCGGACTCCGTCTGGATGTCGTAGACCTCCTCGACGCCGAGCTCCTCGATCGCGACGATCTCCTCCTCGCGTACATGCGGAACCGTCTTGAACCCGGCGAGGCCCAAGGACTGGCGCAGCCGAGACTGCTTCTCCCGGCTGACGAAACCCACGAGTTCGGCGAAGCGCGCACGCTCGCTGCCGACCGAGATCGCGACCTCGTGGAGGTCGTGCCGGCCGGCCCGCTTCTCGCGCTTGTGGGTCCGTCGGGAGTAGATGCCGAGTACATTCAGCAGGAGCTGGACGTCCTCCGTCCAGCGCTCGCTGATGACCGCGAACCCGATCCTTGCTGAGTTCGAGCCGGTGGGGTTGTCGCGCCGAACGCTGACGCCATCTGCCTGGAAGAGGCTCCGGAGATAGGCGCAGATCTCGTCCCACGGAGCGGTCCAGAGGCGAGACGGCACCCTCATCTCGGTGCCTCGATCGAGCAGGCCCCAGCGCTCAACGAACTCGCGAACGACCTCGCCGTAGATACGAATGCGCTGGACGCGGGTCTCCTTCGTGTCCGCGTCCCTTACCTTGATGTGGACGTGCGGAAGCGCGACGTCGAGGTTCTCCATGACCCACTGGTATTCGTCGTCGTTCGCGACCTGGAACTCGATCGTCAGGGACCGATTCGTTCCGGCCTCGTATTGACCGACGAAGCCATCCGCCTGGAGCCACCCCGCCAGGGCCGCCTCGGCGACCAGGACGGCAGCCTGCTTCTCGTCGGGCTCGAAGATGCTCATCTCGCCCGCGAGGGCGTCAATACCAGCAGGCACGAGCACCCTGGCGGCCACCTTGGCTCGATGCGGATGGAGGTGCATCCGCATTCCGACCTCGAGCTCCTCGACCGGCAGCCACTCGGCGGCCTTTCGGCGCTGCCTCGCTGCCTTGACGACGTGATCGGGCGTTGCCTCGATGAAATTCCCGTTCCGGAGCCGGATGCGCCGGACGGGCTTCCGTCCGTTGCTCTTCACCGCGACGATGCGGGTCACACCGTTCGCGTCGTACACCTCGCGGCCGACCGCGCCCTCGTCGACCAGCTGGCCAATCGGGACCATGCCGTCGGGAGTGGACACCAGGGCGCGATATGGCTGGCAGGCCGAGCACTGGGGCTTCGGTTCGACGCCGACGTTGAACCAGACCGGCGAGTTGAACGCCATCTTCTGGTTGACCAGGAGGTGCGTCAGCTCTGCCTTGAACGAGGCGAGGTCTTCGTCCGTCGCGAAATAGCGCTGGGTCTCGGCCCAGGCCGCGATCGTGTTGACGACGCGATCGATGAGCTGGCGGACGCTGCTCTCCCGCTCGGGCGTGCCCACGTGCCCGCGGAAGTACTTCGAGACAACGACGTTGGTGGCGAGCTGGCTCCAGGCCTTCGGGACCTCGACGTCCTTCTGCTCAAAGACGCTCTTGCCGCTCTCGTTGGAGATGCCGGCCGTGCGAAGCTCCCACTCGATCTCGTCGTAGGGGTGGATGCCCGGCGTCGTGTGCCGGCGCGGCCAGCTGAGGCCCTTCGCGCCGGCGCCGTCGAACGATGCGCCCCACGGGCCGGTGAGTGGGCGCGGCTTCGGGGCGGCGCCGGTGGCACGCCTGGAGCGTGCCCTGGAGCCGGCTGTCCCGGTGCCTTCCGTCCCGCTGGACATCACGGGAACGGGCGCGCTCTGGGCTCGGGCCATGTCTCGTCTCCTTCATCCCCGCCGACGGTGTTGCCGCCGGTCGGTTCGCCTTCTCCGCTCGTGACGCCGTCCTTGCGTGGCGCCGCGGCGGGATCCGCTTCTGCCGGCCCTCATTGGGTCCGGTTGGTGCAGTGGACCGTCAGGACCGTGGACGGGTCCTGGACGGCGATCTGCCGACACTTGTTCGGGGATCTGTCGCCGTGCCGTCGGCCTCCCGCTGCGCGGTACCACCGGTAGCTGCGAACGAACCCCCTGCGTCCGGTCGCGTCGTGGGCCTCGGGTCCGGTTGGGGCACCCCTGGGGTCTGGTCTTGCGACCTGGGCGACCCCGATGGCGGCCGGACTTGGAGCTGGACGGCGACGATCGAGCGACCGGTTCACGATACGCCCAGGCGAGGCGCCGGTCAAGCCCAAACCACAAGATGTAGTGGTTGCGATTGGGTACCTGCCGCTACATGTAGTAGCAGGTACCATCGGCCGGCTTCGGCGCATCATCCACTCCCGGCCGGCGCATTTCCACGTCGGAGCCGGATTCATCCACCGCGGGCGGGCCGGTTATCCACGCCCCGGGCGATGGTCGTCCACGCTGGCCGATGCTCGCCAGGGGACGAGGATAGAACAGACGTTCTCATTTGGGGAAATCGGCGTCACGGGATCCACAGCGTCAGGTGGTCCCGCGCGTCAGTTGGGTCGTACCGCAGGCCAGGGGCGACGACGGCGCCGGCCGGCGGCCGTCAGCTGTTGCGAAGAGCTCGTAGCAGCGTGCGCGGTGTCGGCGACTGGCCATAGAGCAGCACGCCGGAGCGGTACAGCCGGGCCGCGAACCAGAGCGCGACCGGGATGAAGGCGACCAGCAGCAGGATTGCCACTGCGACCTCGAGCGGAGTCACGACGCCCAGTCCCATCCGGGTCAGCATCAGGTACGGGCTGAAGAACGGGATGAACGACATGACGACGACGAGCGCTGAGTCGATCGGGATCAGGCCGGTGCCGGCATACGAGGCAACGAGGTAGCCCCCGACCGAAATGATCGTCAGGGGCGCCACGATCTGGTTGACGTCCTCCTGCCGGCTGACGAGCGAAGCGGCCCCCGCGTAGAGGACGGCATAGAGCGCGAAGCCGAGGACGAACATCAGGCCGAACACGACGAGGAGCGGGATGGACAGGCCCTGCGGCAGTTCCGCGCTCCCCGAGCCGCCCAGGACGAGCGCCGCGACCCGATCCTGGAAGACCAGGGCAATCACCGACGGCACGAGAACGATCACGTACTGGGCCAGCGCAAGGCCACCCACGCCGACGACCTTGCCCGACAGGAGCTGGAAGGGCGTGGCTGCCGCGAGCACGACCTCCATCACGCGGCTGTTCTTCTCCTCGGCCACGCTGAAGGCCACCCACTGGCCGTACAGGATGATCGCCATGAACAGGAGGATGGACAAGGCAAAGCTGATCGCGAACGAGCTCGCGTAGTCCTCGCCGCTCTCGGGTCCATTGCCGACCTGTGTGCCGTCGGCCGGCTCGAACGTGAAGGCGGGTGGGGCGAACAGGGCGGCCTGATCGATCGGCGGGATCCCGGCTCGACCGAGCCGGTCCTGGATGGCGATCGAGCTGGCCGCCTGACGGATCAGCTGGGAGCGCCGCGCGATGAGCCCGTCTGTCGAGTAGAGCGTGAAGGCGAGATCGCCGGCCGCCGTCCGGTCGAGGACGAGGAGTGCGCCTGAAGAGCCGTCGACGACGCGCGCCCGGGCAGCGCCCACGTCGCCGGTGCCTTCCACCCGGAAGTCCGGCGTCGCGTCCGGGTCGATCGTCGTCCCCGGCGCGGGGGCATTGAGGAGCAGCTGGAGCGCTCCGGCGACATCGACGCCCGGGGCGCTGTCCTGGACCGCGACCTCCACCCGCTCGCCCGTGCTGCCCTGGTCGATGAACCGGATGATGACCGGCGCAAGGGCGAGCCCGACCCCGACCACGACGAGCAGGACCGTCGTGAGCCTGAAGGTTCGCGTCCGGCCTCGCCAGACGAACTCACGCCGGGCCATGGCCACGATGTTGCGGAGCGTGGTCGCGAGGGACGGGCTCATCGGGGGGCCTCGGCCAGGTGCTGGTCCTCGGACGGCGCCCGCCCGACGTACTCGATGAAGACCTGTTCGATCGATGGATCGGCGATGAGGAACTCGGTGACGCGCTCGCCCCGGTCGAGCGCGGCGCGGAGGATGTCCTGCGGGTCCCGACCCCGGACGTCGAGCTCCGTGTAGTCCTCTCCGGGCCGAACCACGCTGACGCCCTCGAGATCAGACAGCCAGCCGAGAGCGGCGTCGCCCTCCACGCCCAACCGGACGACGCGCCGTCCACTCGTGCGCCGCACGTCGCGAATCGGGCCGCCGAGCACGAGCCGGCCACGGTCGATGAGCGCCACCGCTTCACACAGTTCCTCGACCATGTCCATCTGGTGGGTCGAGAACACCAGGGTCGTGCCCCGCCTGCGCATCTCCCCGAACGCCTCCTTGAGCAGCGACACGTTCACCGGGTCCAGACCCACGAACGGTTCGTCCATGATCAGGACATCGGGTTCGTGGAGGACGGCCGCGATAAGCTGCACCTTCTGCTGGTTGCCCTTGGAGAGTTCCTCCGCGCGACGCTTCTCGTACTCCGGGATGCGGAAACGCGCGAGCCATTCGCGAGCGCGATCGGCGGCGACCTTCCGCGGGATCGCGTAGAGCGATGCGAAGAAGACGAGCTGCTCGAGAACCTCGAGGCGTGGATACAGCCCGCGTTCCTCGGGCAGGTAGCCCCAGGTCCGGCGCGGCACGTCCGTCGTCGGCGTGCCGTTCCAGGTCGCGCTGCCGCTGTCCGGACGGAGGATGTCCAGGATGATCCGCATCGTCGTGGTCTTGCCGGCCCCGTTCGCGCCGAGGAAGCCGAAGACCTGCCCGCGCTCAACGGTGAACGAGATGCCGTCGAGCGCGACGGTGGACCCGAAACGCTTGGTCAGGTTCTCGAGGACGAGGCTCATGGGAGCCTCACTCTACGGGTCGCCGGCAAGGTCGTGCACGGGCCGATGGTCACGAGGCGACCGCGCCGGTCGGCCTCCCGCTGCGCTGCCCGGCTTGATCAGGGCGGGCGGCCTCGATCGGACACGATACTGTTGCCCGATGAACAGGGTTCGTGCGTTGTGCGGCGTGACCACCGCGCTGGCGCTGGCGCTGACCAGCTGCACGCCTGCGGACAACACCGCGCCGACATCCACGGCCGCCGCGCTGCTGGCCCCTTCCCCGACACCAGCGGCCAGCGTCGGCCCGTCGCCCAGTCAAAGCCCGGTCGACGGGCCGTTCCTGGGCGATATCAAGCTGGCCGATGGCCGGCATCTCCACGTCGCCTGCTCCGGATCTGGTTCGCCGACCGTCATCCTCGACGCGGGACTCGCCACGGGGATGACCGGCTGGGGCAGGTTTCTCCGGCCCGTTGGCGCCTTCACCCACGTGTGTGCCTACGATCGGGCGGGGATCGGCGGCAGCTCCGGGGTCGACGGCACGAAGACCACCGGCGACATCGTGAACGATCTTCGCGAGCTGATCGCGACGGCTGGGATCCCGACGCCGTACGTGCTGGTCGGCCACTCGATCGCCGGGCTGCACCTGCGCGTCATGGGCGGCGAGCACCCCGAGGAGCTGGCCGGCATGCTGTTCGTCGATCCGTCCGTGCCGCACCTGGCGGAGGCCTGGCTGGCTATCCTCCCGCGTGCGACGTCCGACGAGCCTCACTGGCTGACCGACCTGCGCTCGGGTCCCGCCTCGGGCTGGCCGCCAGCTGACTTGGGAGAGCGCTACGACATCGGAGCGGACATCCCGAAGGTCGATGCCGTGACCTCGTTCGGTGATCTGCCGGTCATTGTCCTGACCGCCGGGGCCCAGACGCTGGCCCCGGCCGGCGAGCCGCTCGGCGACGCACTCCACAAGGTCTGGTACGCACGCCATGAAGAGCTGGCGGCCATGTCGTCGAATGGTCGGCACGACCTGGTACCCGGGGCTCGCCATGGGATCCAGGATGATCGGCCGGACGTCGTCCTGGACGCAATCCGGGAGCTCGTCGACCGAGCGCGACGTTGACCCGAGGTTGACCCGGGCCCCGACCGACAACCGCTCGGCCGCAGACCTGGGCCTCGACGTGGCCCCTACAGGCCGCTGTAGGCGTGCAGGCCGCTGAACCAGAGTGAGCCCGAGTACGTCACGAGGACCATCCCGAACCCGACGACCAACAGCATGGCCGCGGGCCGGCCCGCCCAGGAGCGCTGATTCCGGGCGTGGAGGTAGATCGCGTAGATCAGCCAGGTGACCAGGGCCGCGGTCTCCTTCGGGTCCCAGCCCCAGTAGCGGGACCAGGCAATCGATCCCCACCAGGAGCCGAGGATGATCATCGTGGCGAAGATCGGGAAACCGATGACGACGGCCCGATAGGCGACCGCGTCGAGCACCTTGTGGGATGGCAGCCACGAGAACCTGTCGTCCCGGCCCTGGACCAGGTATCCGACGCCGGCCGCGAAGGAAGTCGCGAAGATCCCGTAGCTGAGCACCGCCATGCCGACGTGGATCGTGAGGAGCGGAGCGTTCTGGAGCGCCGGGACGAGCGGCTCGATGTCCGACGGCAGCGACGACGCATACAGGGCAAGTCCGAGGGCGACACCCATCGGCAGGAACCCGATGGACCGGATGGGGTACCGGCGTGACAGGACGAGGTAGCCGCCGACGATCGAGGCCGCGAAGGCGACCGAGAACTCGAACAGATTGCCCCACGGACCTCGGCCCACGACGATCGCACGCAGGAGCATGGACGCCGCGAACGAGGAGAAGGCCAGCAGCGTCAGTCCCTGCGCCACACCGGACAGTGCGCTGCCTGCCGCGAACGGCGGCGGCCCCGCCTCCGCAGCTGCTGCGCGAGCCTCC
Organism: uncultured Chloroflexia bacterium; assembly: GCA_963697415.1. Classification (GTDB taxonomy): domain Bacteria; phylum Chloroflexota; class Limnocylindria; order Limnocylindrales; family CSP1-4; genus UBA5189. Next base: position 263,104 of record CAVONW010000003.1, on the reverse strand, counting down.
ACGAACGCGCCGGTCGCGACACCGGCCCACGCTGGCCCGGATGGGCGCGGAGCGAGCGCGGCCGCGGCAGCCGCCACACGCCGGCCGTTGGCGAGGAGCACGGCGTGGGCGATGTGCGCCGCGAACGCCACGGCGAGAATGACCGTGCCGATCGTGAACAGGAGCTGCGCGAGCGATTCCATCGATGTCTCCGGGATCTGGGTTCGCGGACGGCTCGCCGGGTCAGGCGGCGGCGGCGCCTCCGGACGGCGGGCCGGCTGGGCGGAGGGCGTGGGCGCGAGCCTCAGTCTTCAGGACCAGGCCGCAGTTGCCGCAGGTGCTGAGGCCGGCGCTTCGCCCAGTCGAGCACTTCGGGCAACGGACGAAGAGATCGCGCCGGCATGTGTCGCAGCGCGTCGCGCCGGACGGATAGATGAGCTGATCCGTGGGGCAGTACGGCTCACCGGAGGGATAGACCGGCTGGCCGTTCTCGACACGGGCCGCCACTGGACCCTCCACGATCACCAACCTGGCGCGCGGAGCGCGCAACAGGTAGATGACCCAGCCGATGGCGAGGAGCGACACGAGCGGTCCCACGACACCGATGAGCAGGAACACGGGGAGCAGCCCGATGAGCGCGCCCCAGTCCGGAATGACGATCCCGGAGATCGCTTCCAGGATCGCGTGCCATGCCTGCTGTAGGGCTTCAATCACCGCGAAATCCTAGCAGTCAGCGCTGATCGCGGTCCGGTGCGTCGGCCGTGCGGGGCGGACGCCGGTGGCCGATCGTCGTGCCGGCCTTCGGGCGTGGTGCAGCGAGTGTCGCTCGTCCACCGGCCCGGCGTGGAACAGGGGAGCCGGGCCGTCCCGGTCGATCGTCTGCGACACGCCCGATCCGGACGGCGAGCCAGCCCGTCCCCGCCACTCGCGCGCCCTTTGCCCGGACGAGGTCGCGCAGGCCCCGGTCGTCCGTCACGACGAGGATGCCCCACGTCGCTGCCGGACCGTCCGCGGCGAGCTGAGCCGCGACACCCTCGTCGATGAGGCTGTCGGCGGTTCTGCGGCCCGAGTAGGAGACCCGAAGGCCGGTCGCAAGGCGGCCGGTGATCCCGCCCCGCGCCGGTCCGTCGAACACGAGGTCCACGATGACCCCCGGCGGAAAGGCGGCACGGAGCCGGCCGATGACGGCTCCGGCCGGAGCGGGCACGCCCCCCGTGGCTGTGTCCGGCCGCCCCTCGGTCCCTCCGCGGCCGAGCGCGAACAGGAGGTTTGAGCCATCGATGAACACGCGCTCGACGCCGGCCAGGATGTCCGAGGTTTGCGCCGGCGCCGGCGGTGGAGCGGAACGTCCCGAGCGCCCGGAGTGCCGGCTCACGCCCAGCTGCCGAGTGGGCGCGTCCCGACGTGGAGGCGTCGACTCGGAACGGCGACCTGATGCGTGGCTGGCGGCATCGATCCATCGTACTCGGCTAGGATCGATGCCCATGCTCCTCCTCGTCGATCTCGATGGCGTCGTCTATCGCGGCTCCGAGCCCGTGCCCGGCATCGCCGCGCTCCTCACCGAGCGTGCCGCGGCGGGCGACGACGTCGTGTACGTCACGAACAACTCGATGCACTACCGGGCCGACTACGTGACCCGCCTCGCGTCGCTCGGCGCGCCGGTCACGGCAGACCGGGTCATCAGCTCGCCACGCGCGACCGCGCTCTATGTCGCGCAGCGCGAGCCGGGGTTGCGTCGCGTCCTGGCGGTCGGCGCCTCCGGGCTCGATCGCGAGCTGCGGGACGTGGGCCTCGAGGTGGTCGGCGCGGCCTACGCCGCCGAGCGCATGGCCAGGGAGGGCCTCGACGGCTGGGCCGCGGCGGAGCATCCAGATGTGGTGGTGGCCGGTTTGGATCCGCATCTGACGTACCTGCGGATCGCGGCGGCCGTGGACTGCATCCGTGCCGGAGCACGATTCATCGCCACGAACCGCGACCCGGTCTACCCCACCGAACGCGGCATCCGACCAGGCGCCGGGAGCATCGTCGCCGCGATCGAGGCCGCGAGCGGCGTCGCTCCGCTGGTGATCGGCAAGCCGGAACCGCTGCTGCTCGAGGAGGCGGCGCTTGCCGTCGGCGCGGATCCGCGCAACGCGGTGGTCATCGGGGATGGACTGCTCACGGACATCGCGGCCGCGCATGCGGTCGGGGCGCGGAGTGTCCTGCTCCTGACCGGAGTCTCGACGCGAGCACAGGCCGAGGCGCTGCCACCCGGTCGCCGCCCGACCGCGATCGCCGAGGACGCCACGGAACTTGCCGAGGTCTTGCGAGTCCTGGCCGCGGACTGATCGACCGCCGCGAGGCTGTGTTCAGCCCGCGAGTTCCGGAATCCCCGCGGCCCATGCGTCGAATGCGGCCCGGAGCGGCTCGAGCGTCTGGTCGTCAGCGAACGCGACGTCGAGGGCGAAGCGATCGATTGCCCACAGCTCCGGCAGGCTCAGGCCGATCCGCTCAACCGCGTTCCGATATTCGTCAGAGAGCGTGAGGTCGCTGACGGTCAGATCATCCGTGCTGAGGGTCACGGGATTGCCGGCCCGGAAGAGCCGCGCCAGCGGGTGTTCGGCCACTGACGGCACGACCGTTGCCTGGGCGTTCGAGGTCGGGCACAGGTCCAGGCAGATGCGTCGCTCGCGGAGCTCGGCCATGAGGTCCGGGTCGTCCGCTGTTCCGGGGCCGTGTGCGATCCGCTCGGGGTTCATCGCGAGGGCACGTCGAACCTGGGGGGCGCCGCCCCATTCGCCCGCATGCAGCGTGATTCGAAGTCCGCACGCCCGGGCCGCATCGAAGGCGCGGGCGTTGGTCGTGGGATCGGGAAAGCGCTCCTCGGGGCCGGCAAAGTCCCAGCCCACGAGCCCGCGATCGATGAAGGCGCCCGCCGTCTCGGCGAGCGTCACGTTCGCCTCGGGATCGTGCGACCGGAGCGCCGTGCAGATAAGCCGGACCGTGCTGCCGGTGGCGCGGGCGGCGCGTTCAGCGCCGGATACGACGGCCTCGATGCCCTCGTCGAGCGGCAGGCCGCGGCTCACGTGGAGCAGCGGTCCCCAGCGAACTTCCATGTACCGGACGTGATCGGCGGCCTTGTCCTCGACGAGCTCGGCCGTGATGCGTTCGAGAGCATTGGCGTCCTGCATCAACGCGATCGGAAGATCGAATGCCCGCAGGAGGTCCGCCTGATCCACCGAGCGCGGTGGGCCGATGAGGATGCCGCTCATGCCGGCCCAGGTGAGCGGAGCGTCGACTCCGCGACTCCGGGCCACGTCGATCGCTGTGTCCACCCGCAGGGAGCCGTCCAGGTGGAGGTGGAGCTCCGCTTTCGGCATCCGCTCGATGAGCCGCCTGACCCAGTCCGGCCCGGGCTGACCGGCCGCGTAGGGGCCGCGGACCTGCTCGCGCGTCTCAGGCATGCGCTGGCTCGGGGCCGCACCGGTGAGGTTCAACGCCCGGACGAAGGCCAGGGTGGTTCAGGATCGCGAATGGCATGCCCCGGATGCTAGCCCCCCTGGGGGATCGCGGTACGGCCCTGAAGCGGCTACGCTCACCCGGTGAGCCGCATCCGCCGCCTGCTCCTCGCCGTGCGGCCCGTTGCGATCGGGCTGCTGTACGGCGCGGTCATGGTGGCCGTCGCGCTCGGCAGTGCCGGGATCGTCGCCCTCTGGTCGCACCCGCCGGGGACGGCGTCACGGGCCGAGCTGACGTGGCATGCCGACAGGTCGCTGACGCCGCAGCTGAATGACGCGCGGGACAAGTTGGTGAGCATCGCTGCGAGCATCGATCGGCTCTCGGTGCTCGCTCGCGGCGCACTTGGCTCGCTGACCGCGGCTGACCAGGGCCCGTTCGTCGATGCGCTCGGCGAGGGGACTGCCGTCAGCCGGTCCATCTCCGTCGACTCGGCAGCCCTGCGCGCTCAACTGGCGTCGATGCCCGGCGCTGAGCCTGAGGATGCGATCCAGTACGGGGTTGCCGTCCTCACCCGTCGGGCGGCGATGCTCTCCGCGCTCGACGGCACGGCCGGCCTCGACAGGTCCTGGGCGACGCTCACCGCGGGCAGTCTCCAGGCGTCGACGCTGATCGGCCTCCTCGATCAGCACGACGTGACAGTGGCCGCCGCAGCAGCGCAGGGTCGTTCGGGCGACTACGAGCCGGCGGTCGCCACGCTCGGCGCGGCCGTCGCTCGGCTCGATAACGCCGCGGAGATCCGGGATCAACTGGCAAATGCCGCAGACGTGTCCACCCTCGATTCGTGGATCGCGCGGAACCGCCGCTACGACCAGGCGCTGATCGGCCTGTACGGGGCGCTCCGGAATTCCGGCGGAGACATTGACGAAGCCGTTCGGGCGGCGTACCAGGAGGAGGGCGCAGCGCGTGCCCTGTTGCCGCCAGACACACGCGGCCTCGTGGTGATCATCGCGGATATCGGCCGCGGCGGCCTGAACCAGGCCGTCATCGCGATCGAGCAGGCCAAGGGTCGGCTGAACTTCGCGCTCGAGGCCCTGGTATCCGCCCAGGCGGGCCTGCCCGGGGCGCCGGCCACCTGACGTACACTCGGGGCAAGACAAGCAATCGGCCCTCCGATACGCCTGGAGCGGCCTCTTCCTGGAGGGACAGCATCCGTGCATCTGCGCGTTGAGACCGAACAGCCCTGGGACGTGCCCGCCGACATCCTGGTCGTCCCGATCGTCGGCGAACCGGCGTGGGAGGGCCCGCTCGGTGAGCTGGACCGCCGCGCCCGTGGCGAACTCCGGGCCCTTCAGGCGTTCGGGGAGTTGCGGGCGAAGCGCTTCACCTCGGCGATCGCTGCGTCGGGAGACGTTCGTGCCGGCCGAATCGTCATGCTCAGCGTCGGCGAGGCCGCGGACCTTGCCCGGGAGACCGTTGTCCATGCCGGTGCGGCGGCCATGCACCGGCTCTCGGGCCGGCAGGCCGGATCCGTCGCGATCTGGCTGGAGCCGCTCGCTGCGGTGCTCGACGGCGGTGCCGAGCTGGTTGCCGCGCTGATCGCGCGGGGCGTGGTCGAGGGCGGGTACGATCCGGCCACGATCTACCGCGACAACGTGAAGACCGCGCCGCCGGCGCTCGATGAGCTGATCCTCATCGCTCCCGCGAAGGCTGATGTAGAGGCCCTCACGGCCGCCGCCACACGCGGGCAGATCATCGGTGAGGGCGCGAATACCGCACGCACGCTCTCCAACCGGGCCGCGAACGACGTCAGCCCGGAGGTCCTGGCCGAGGAAGCGTGGGCGCTCGCCGAGAAGAACGGCCTGTGGATCGACGTCATCGGGCCTGAGCGCGCCACCGAGCTGGGCATGGGCATGTTCATGTCCATCGGCCGCGGCAGCGACAACCCGCCCCGGATGATCGTGATGCGCTCCGGCAAGCCCGGTGAGCGCGATGGGCTGGACCGCCATCTCGCGATCATCGGCAAGGGCGTCTGCTTCGACTCGGGCGGGATCAGCATCAAGCCGTCCGACCGGATGGAAGAGATGAAGATGGACAAGACCGGTGCGTGCACCGTGATCGCGGCCATCGCCACCGTCGCGCGTCTTGCGCCCGGGACGCCGCTCCTGGCCGTGGCCCCGGCCGTCGAGAACATGCCGGGTCCGCACTCGGCCCGGCCGGGTGACCTCGTCCGCGCCCTCAACGGCAAGTGGGTCGACATCACCAATACGGATGCCGAGGGTCGGCTGATCCTCGGTGACGCCATGACCTACGCCGAACAGCTGGGCGCCACGCACCTCGTGGACGTGGCCACGCTCACCGGGGCCGTCTCACGGGCACTCGGCGATATGGTCACGGGTGCGTTCGGCACCGATCAGACCTGGACGGACGAGGTCCTGGGCGCCGGCGTGCGCGCCGGGGAGCGCTACTGGCAGCTGCCCATCGTGGACGACTACTGGCCTGACATGGAGTCGTGGTACGGCGACATGATCAACAGCGGGAGCTCCGAGGGCGGGCTCATCAAGAGCGCGCTCTTCCTGCGCGAGTTCGCCACGAAGCCGTGGGTCCACCTGGATATCGCCGGCACCGCGTACTACCAGAAGGCCAAGCCATTCGCGCCGCGCGGCTCGACCGGAGTCTCGCACGCGACACTCGTGGAACTCGCCCTCGCCGGGGCGCGGCCGGCCTGACCGGCCGCCCGCCCGCGCGATGACCCCACTCGTCGCCCTGGTCGCGGTCCTGGGGGCCGCCTGGGGATTCGGCTCGGATCGGATCGCTGCGCGCTGGCCCGCCCACGACGATGGATCTGTTCGGCCGATCGACTGGCGAACCCTCGCCGTCGTCGTCGCGGGCGCGGTCGCGCCGGCTCTCCTCGCCCTGCGCTACCAGGACCAGCCGGACGTCTTTGCGTTCCTTGGGCTGCTCGTGCTGGCCCTGGTCCTCCTGTTTGCCACGGACCTGGACCAGCGGCTGCTCCCGGATGTCATCACGTTCCCGATCGCGGCCTACGCCCTGATCGGATTCATCATCGGCGTGGGACCGTTCGTCCGGACGCCCACGGACCTTGTGTGGGCCGCCGTTGCGGCGATCGCCATACCGGCCGGCCTGTACGTTCTGTCCATCCCGTTTGGCGCCGGCGCCATCGGGATCGGCGATCTGAAGCTCCTGCTGGGCATGGGGCTTCTGGTCGGCGCCGTTCGCCTGGGCGCGACGGTGCTCGTGGGCGCCATCGCGGCCGCCATCGGTATCGTCGTTCTCCTGGCGCTCCGGCGGATCACCCTGAAGAGCTACGTCCCATACGGACCGTTCCTGATCATTGGCGCCATCTGGGCAGTCACGGTGTCGCGCGGTCTGTAGGGCAGCCGCCCGCCTCGGAGCCGGCCCGGATGAGCACGAGACAGGGTGAGGTATCATCCCCGCGTTGCCGGTAGTCGTTCCTGCGTGGTGCCCAACGAGGAGCGGCGCTCTCACCCGGCGAGCGAACCGAACGCGATTCGAATACGCGACGGAGATCGTTCGCACGATGACGACGCCACCCCATGCGCCGCCGAACGCCTGATCAGCGAGGCTGGTCCCGCCGAACCCGCCGGACTCCCGGCCGGGGCGTCATCCTCTTCCTCGCCCTGACGACCCTGTTGGGCGGCGCGTTCGTGGCCGCGCCGATCCGTCCCGTGGCGGCCGACGATCTGTCCGACGCGATCGCCAAGCGGAAGGCGCTCGACGCCCAGATCGCGAAGCAGAAGGCCCAGGTCGCGGCGCTCACCAAGCAGCAGCGGGCGCTCAGCGTCACGCTCGCGACCACCAAGGCCTCGCTTGGCCAGGTCAACGCCGACCTCGCCGCCGTTCGCGGCCAGGTCGTGCAGGCCACCGTGGATGTGGCCCATGCCGAGGCCGAGGTGCAGGCGCTCGACACACAGGTCGCGAAGCTGGATCTCCAGCTGGTGGATCTGGCGGCCGACGAGGCTCGCAAGAGCGAGGAGCTTGAGGCGCGCAAGGCGCTCCTGGCCGACCGGCTCCGGCAGGCGTACGACACGGACCGGACCTCGCTCCTGGAGACCTTCCTGTCCGGCGATACGTTCACGGATGTGCTCGCCGAGGTCTCCTATCACCTCGATTTCGCCCAGCAGGATCGTGAACTGGCCGAGCAGATCGTGGCCGACCAGAGGGTCCTGCAAGTCCTGCATCAAGCGGTCGAATCAACCCAGGAGCAGACAGAGGCCCTGCGCGCTTCGGCCGACGCCCAGCGCGAGGAACTCAAGGCACAGTTGGCCTCGCTGAGCGAGTCCCAGGCCAGCCTCGCGAAGCTCGAGGCAGAGACGGCACGACTGCTCGCTCAGCAGCAGAACGTCTACTTCGAGCTCGGGCAGGACAAGACCAAACTGGCCGCGGCGATCGCAGCGGCCCAGAAGGCGGAGGCCGAGCTTCAGAAGAAGATCGATGCCCTGGTTGCCGAGCGGGCGCGCCTGGGCTCCATCCCGTCCATCTACAACGGCACGCTGATCTGGCCCATGTCCGGGAGAATCACCCAGGAGTTCGGATGCACCGGCTTCCGGTGGGAGCCGCGGAGGGGTAGATGCGCGCACTTTCACAGTGGTGTCGACGTCGCCGCCCCGCTGTACACGCCGATCAAGGCGGCTGGGGCCGGAGTCGTTGTCTTCGCTGGAGCCAACCCATTCGATCGAGCGCCGAAGGCCTGGATCGTGGTCATCGCCCACTCATCGGAGCTGCTGACGTGGTACGCCCACGTGGACAACCGCTCGCACAAGCCGATCGTCAAGGCCGGCGATCACGTGGATACGGGTCAGGTCATTGCCTACGAAGGGCTGACCGGCCGGACGACCGGCCCTCACCTGCACTGGATGGTTGAGTTCAAGAACAACTTCGCGAACCCACGGCTCTTCCTCTGAGCGACGCGCACTCCAGTTGGATTGATATCGGCCAGCCCGGCCCTTCTGGCCGGTGCTAGGATCGATCCCGGTGACCCCGCGCGAGGAATGCCTGAGGAGGAGCCCGTGAAGCGGACGTTGGCGATGGTCCTGGCCGGCGGCGAGGGCGAGCGCCTCTCGATCCTGTCGTCCGTGCGGGCCAAGCCGGCCGTGCCGTTCGGGGGCAAGTACCGGATCATCGACTTCACGCTGTCCAACTGCGTCAACTCGGATGTCAACGACGTCGTCGTGCTGACGCAGTACAACCCGCGCTCGCTCAACGACCACATCGGCCTGGGCCGGCCGTGGGACCTGGACCGGGCACGGGGTGGCGTGAAGCTTCTCCAGCCGTACATCGCCCGCGGTCGCGTGGCGGAGTGGTACCGCGGGACGGCCGATGCCGTCCTCCGCAATCGCAGCCTCCTGGAGCACTCCGACGCGGACACGATCCTCATGCTGGCCGGCGACCACATCTACAAGATGGACTACCAGCCCTTCATCGCCGCGCACCGGCGCAAGCGCGCCGACGTCACCGTCGCGGTACGCCGCGTGCCGCTGGCCGATGCGACGCGAATGGGGATCCTGGCGATGGATGACACCGACCGCGTCATCGAGTGGCAGGAGAAGCCGAAGCAGCCCAAGAGCGATCTCGCGTCGATGGGCGTCTACGTCTTCTCTCGCAGGGCGCTCCTGCGCTGGCTGGACGAGGAGCGGGTGGACTTCGGGACGCATGTGATCCCGGCCATGCTCGATGGTGGCGCGCGTGTCTTCGGCTACCGGTTCAACGGCTACTGGCAGGATGTCGGGACGATCCAGTCCTTCTGGGAGGCCAACATGGCCCTCCTCGTCGATCACCCGGAACTGGATCTGTACGACCAGGACTGGGTCATCCACACGAAGTCGGAGGAGCGGGCGCCGGCCAAGCTCGGCCCGACGGCCCAGGTGCATCGAAGCCTGATCAGCCACGGGTGCGTCATCGAGGGCACCGTCGTGAACAGCGTGCTGTCACCGGGCGTGCGCGTCGGTGTCGGCGCGGTTGTCCGGGACTCGATCGTCATGTTCGACTGCGTGATCGGGTCTCGCGCGGTGATCGACCGGGCAATCCTGGACAAGGAAGTCGTGGTCGGCGCGGGCGCCATCGTCGGCGAGGGCTCGGACGACACACCCAACAAGGCCGAGCCGACCCGCCTGAACACGGGCATCACCGTGGTCGGGAAGCAGAGCGTGATACCGCGTGGCGCCCGAATCGGCCGGAATGTCCGGATCGGTGGGAACGTGCGCACGGCCGACTTCGCGAAGCGCGTCGTGTCGGCGGGCGGCTCCGTTGACCCCGCACCACAGGGTCGGACCAGCGGTCGCAAGGGTGCGTCCCGGGAAGCGACTCGAACGGCGGGCTAGACTTCCGCGGTGCCCGACTCAATCTCCGCCCTGGCGACGGATCGCCTGACATCCTGGCTGGATGACCTTGGCATCGCCGCTGGCCCCCGCACCGAACGCGAAGGAATCAGCGCCTGGGACATCGTCCTGGACGGCCGACGCCGGCTGGACCTGCGGGTCACCCTGATCCTGGACCCATCGGTCGGGCTCATCGTCTGGACGCATCTTGCGCCGCCGCTCGGCGATGCCATGCGCAAGACGTATCGATTGCTCCTCCGCTGGAACGATGACTTCCCGTTCGCGAAGTTTGCCCTCGCCGACGACGGACGACCCATCCTGTCCATGGAGATCCCTTCGCGCTGGCTCGATGCGGATGAGCTGGGGCTGGCCCTGGCGCGGGTCGTGGGCGTTGCCGATCGCCTGTTCGACGAGACACGGCCCTGGATCTGGATCGGCGGACGGATCCCGCCCGGCTACGACGAACGAACGGGCCGGACAAGCCTCCTCCTGGAACGGTACGCGGGCCGCCTGCCCGAGTTGTTCGAAGCGTGAGGCGTTTCGCCCGGGTCGGCGCATCGGTCGGTCTCGGGGTCGCCGTTGCGCTGGCGGCCCTCGGTCCGGTCGCCCAGCCGACGCTCGCCGCGGCGACCACTCTCACGATGGTGACCGAGACCACGTACGACGTGTTGCCCGACGAGAATCGAGTCGCGGTGACGGTGGCGATCAAGGCCACGAACCTGCGCCGCGATACGACGACCCGCCACTATTACGCGGAGAAGGCCTACCTCGCCGTTCTTCCCGGCACATCGAACTTCCAGCTGAAGGCACCCTCGGGCAAACCCTCGGTGAAGGTGAGCTCGGAGGGCGCCGCCGGCACCGTGCTTCTGCTCCAGTTCGGGTCCCGGCTGGGCGCCGGCAAGACGCTTGCCATGACGCTGACTTTCGACATCGAAGACCCCGGCGGAGCTCCCGAGCGACCGCTCCGGATCTCGCCGTCCCTCGTGGCCTTCCAGGCATGGGCCTTCGGGACGGAGGGCATCGCCGGAGCCAAGGTCCGCGTTCGGCTCCCACCCGGTTACGCCGCCTCCATTGGTCGTGGGCCGCTGGCCGGCCCGTCGACCGAGCCCGACGGCCACCTGGTGTTCGAGAGCGACGCGCTCCCGACCCCGGAGACGTTCGTCGCGGACATCCTGGCCGACCGACCGGGCGTCCTGCTGCCCGAGCATCGATCGACGACCGTGAACGGGCAAACGGTCCTGTTGCTGGTCCGTTTCTGGCCGGACGACCCGGACTGGCGGATCCGCGTGACGGACCTGTTACAGCGTGGCCTGCCCGCGCTCGGGTCGGCGATCGGAATCGACTGGCCGTCGACCCAGCTGGAGGTGCGGGAGACCATCGTTCGGCCGATCGAGGGCAGCGGAGACGGTGCTGGGCTGAGCGAAGCGGGCGCCTTCGATCCCGTGGCAGCGCGGCTCGACATCCCGTACCTCGCAGATCCCACGGCGATCCTCCACGGAGCCGCCCACGGCTGGTTCAACGCCGGGTTGGTGGCCGAGCGCTGGCTCGCCGAGGGGTTCGCCGCGCTCTACACGGAGCGTGCCGGCGCGGCGATCGGTGTCGACGTGACCTCACCGAAGATGTCCGAGAACGCGCTCGCACGGGCCGTGCCACTCAACGCCTGGGTGGCGGGTACGGACGCGGACGAGTTTGGATACGCGGCCTCGCTCCTGCTCGCCCGGGCGATCGCGGAACGGGCCGGCGATGTCGCCATGCGCGACACCTGGCGCGCGGCAGCCGGCGGCCCAGCCGCGCCCGATTGGCGATCCTTCCTGGACTTGCTGGAGGCCAGCAGCGGCCGCTCGTTCGAGGGCCTGTGGAGAGCGTGGGTCGTGCGCCCGGGAGACGCCGCGCTTCTCGATGCCAGAAGCGCGGCCCGAGCCCTGTACGATCTGACGGTGTCCGACGCGGGCCCCTGGACGCTCCCGCAGTCCATTCGTGATGCGCTGGAGGCATGGCACTTCGACATCGCCACTTCCGAGCTCGAGGCGGCCGCCGACGTCCTTCAGCAACGAGATGATGTCGCGCGGGCGGCGTCGGAAGCCGGCCTGGTGCCGCCCGAATCCCTGCGTGTCGCGTTCGAGGGCGAGGCCGGCATGCCGTCGGCGGCCGCCGAGGCGCTGACGGAACTCGCCGTCATCAACGTCATTCGTGAAACGGTCGCCGCTCGGCCGGTTGCGCCCGACCTCATCCTGCAGATCGGGCTCCTGGGCAGCGACGCGGACGCCGACGTCGCCGCCGCCCGCGATGCATTTGCGGCGGGGAACCTGGATGCCGCCCTCACATTCGCGGCCGCGGCCACCGACACCTGGGCCGCCGCACGCGAGGTCGCCCAGGGTCGAATCGTCAGCGGCACGACGCTCGGCGTCGCGGTCCTGCTCCTGGCCTGGCTCGTGTTGAGCCGCCGCCGAAAGCGACCCGGCGCGTCTCGCTGAGCGGTTCCACGAAGCAGTGCGCCGGGGGCTCGGGAGCCGTACGGTACACTCGCCGCCGATCTGCGAGCGGACAACCTCGCGTGCAGTGGAGCGCCGCCTGATGCCCAGCCATCGAACGCAGCCCTCGAGGGCGATCGTGTCCGGCGACTCGGCCGACGTCTATTTTGCGCGCGCCGAACGAATCCTCGAGCGCGAGGGCCTCGATCCGATTGTCGTCATGGAGGTGTTCGGCCGGCGGGACGCCATCCTGTGTGGCATCGACGAGGCCAAGAGTCTTCTGGGCACCGTCCTGGCCGACGTCGATCCTGACGAGACGATCGTCGAGGCGCTCGATGACGGCGACGAGATCGTCTCGAAGGAGGTCGTCCTTCGCATCACCGGCCGCTACCGTGTGTTCGGCCTGTATGAGACCGCGATCCTCGGGATGCTGTCCCAGTCGACCGGCTGGGCGACGGCCGCCCGCGAGGTCGTCCTGGCGGCCGCCCCTGAACCCGTGATCTCGTTCGGGGCTCGCCACGTCCACCCGGATATCGTCGACGTCCTCGACTACGCGGCGATCGTCGGCGGATCGGTCGGCGCCTCAACCCCGTCCGGCGCCCGGCTGGCCGGTCTCGCGCCGACCGGCACGATGCCCCACTCGCTGGTCCTCATCATCGGCGACACCGTCGAGGCAGCCCTTGCCTTCGACCGGGAGATGGAGCCCGAGGTTCCACGGATTGTCCTCGTCGATACGTTCAGCGATGAGGCCGAGGAGGCCCTCCGGGTTGCCGATGCCCTGGGTGACCGGCTGTACGGGATCCGGCTCGACACGCCCTCTGAGCGCGGCCGCGTCACGGCCGACCTCGTCAAGGAGGTCCGAGCCCGCCTGGACCAGGCCGGGCACGGGCACGTGAAGATCGTGGTCTCGGGCGGGTTGACGCCGGATCGAATCCGCTACTTCAAGGAATCCGGCGCGCAGGTCGATTCCTATGCCGTCGGGTCGTACATCAGCGGAGCGACGCCGATCGATTTCACCGGCGACCTCAAGGAGATCGACGGCCGGCCGATCGCCAAGCGCGGCCGAATCCCGGGTCGCACGGACAGTCCGCGCCTTCGGAGAGTCAACCTGGCCGACTGGCGCGCCTGACGGGCGACCCCGCACCGAGGCACGGGATCGGCTCGGCTACTCAGTCGTGGTCGAAGGGGCGCCAAACCCGCCGGGCGGACCCGAACCTCCGGCGTCCATGAGCCGGGCGAGGCGCAACAGGCCGACGAGCGACTTCGCGTCGGCGATCTCGCCCGCTTCGGCCATCCCGACGGCGTCCCGCCATGGGACGCGCTCAAGCTCGAGCCGCTCGTCCTCGTCGGGATCCAGCCGGTCTCCATGCGCGGGCAGGAGGTCTCCGGCCAGGTACAGGTGCATCAGCTCGGTCGCGAATCCGGGTGCCGTCCAGAACGCGCCGAGGTGTTGCCACGAGCCGGCTCGGTGGCCGGTCTCCTCCTCCAGCTCCCGCCGCGCCGCGAGGTCGGGGTCCTCGATGCTGCCGTCGGCCGCACGATCGAGCGTGCCGGCCGGTATCTCGAGGAGCGTCCGACCGGCGGCCAGACGGAACTGGCGGACCATCAGGACGCGATCGTCCGGGTCCAGGGCCACGATCGCCACGGCGCCCGGGTGACCCACGATGTCCCGCGTGGATCGCCGGCCATCGGGCGTGATGATCTCGTCGACGCGGACCTCGAGATAGTGCCCGCGATGCACGGTCCGCGATCCGACGATCGTCTCGCGGAGTCGGTCGTCGGCTGGATGGTCGCCGCCGTGGGCGACATGTGCCCGGGCCACGTTGGTCAGGCGCCCGCGGCGATTCCCGCCGTCAGCGCGTCGCCGGAGTCGGCATCGAACAGGTGCAGCTTTTCGGCCGGGATCCGGAGATCGAGGATGTCGCCCGACCGGACGTTGTGCGAGGCATCGACCAACGCGATCACGTCGGTATCGTGGCCGGTGACCGAGACGTGGAGCAGCTCCTCGTTGCCGAGGTACTCGACGACGTCGGCCTTCGCACGGACCACGAGACCCTCGTCAACGCCACCGAGCTCGAAGTGCTCCGGGCGGAACCCGGCCACGATCTTCCGCGCTCCGCCGCCGACGGCGGTCTTGAAGCGCGTAGGGACGGGGAAGTCGAAGCCCGAGCCCTTCATCCGACCGTCGGCGATCTCGAGCGACGCGAAGTTCATCGCCGGGCTCCCGATGAAGCCCGCGACGAAGCGGTTTATCGGACGGTCGTACAGGTCCTGTGGCGTCCCCACCTGCTGCATCAGGCCGTCTGACATCACCGCGATGCGCGTGCCCATCGTCATCGCCTCGACCTGGTCATGGGTGACGTAGACGAAGGTCGTTCCCATCCGCTGGTGGAGTCGGGCGATCTCGGCGCGGGTCTGGACGCGCAGCTTCGCGTCGAGATTCGAGAGGGGCTCGTCCATCAGGAAGACGGCCGGCTCACGGACGATCGCCCGGCCGAGGGCAACACGCTGACGCTGGCCGCCCGACAGCTCCTTCGGCTTGCGATCGAGGAGCTTCTCCAGGCTGAGGATGCCGGCGGCGTCATTGACCCGCCGGTCGATGTCCGCCTTGGGGATCTTCCGAAGCTTGAGCCCGAAGGCCATGTTGTCCCGGACGCTCATGTGCGGGTACAGGGCGTAGCTCTGGAAGACCATCGCGATGTCGCGATCCTTCGCCGCGACGTCGTTGACGACGCGATCGCCGATGCGGACGGTGCCCTCGGTGATCTCCTCCAGCCCGGCGATCATCCGCAGGCAGGTGGTCTTGCCGCACCCGGACGGGCCGACGAGGACCATGAACTCGCCGTCCAGGATCTCGAGGGAGACGTCGCGGACGGCGAAGACCTCACCGTAGCGCTTGCTGACGTTGTCGAACGTTACGGTGGCCATGCGAAATCCTCCGGCCGGTACGGCATCGCGGACCCGTGCATCTCGCCGCGCATCGGCGCGGACGTGGATGGGTCCCGTACGTGACGTTCCGGGCTGCCCCCGATGGTACACCGACGACCCGCGGCCGATTTCCCGGATTGTCAGCCGGTTGCCGCCTCGGCAAAGCTCGCCATGTCGAAGAAGACGGCATCCGGCGTCGCGTTCGCCGGCGGTGTCGCGCCGCCGCCCGGCCGCCCATGCCGCCGGTCGATCCAGACGGTGGTCAGGCCGAGGGCCTTCGCCGGCACGTGATCGTGGAACAGGCTCTGGGCGACATGGAGGATTCGTTCCCGAGGGACCTGGAGCCGGTCGAACAGCATCTCGAAGTTGGCCTGCCGAGGCTTGTAGCCTCCGGCCTGCTGGGCGGTCACGATCCATTCAAACGTCACGCCAAGCCGGCGGTTCGAAGCCGCGAACAGATCGTCGTCGCAGTTGGTCAGGATTCCCAGGCGGAACCGTGCAGCGAGCGCGGCCAGGGCCGCCGGGGAGTCCGGGAACGCCGGCCAGTCCACGACCGAGCCGCCAAAAGCCGCTTGCTCCTGCGCGCTCGGCTCGATCCCGAACGTCGCCCCGACCCGGACGAGGCATTCGGCCAGCACGTCTCGGTAACGCCGGTACGGGCCGGCCTCCGCGGCAGCCTCGGCAGCCGCAAAGCGCTGGAGCAGCTCATCGTCCATGGCGGCGCTGCCACGGGGATCGAGGACGGCTCGGAGCCCGGCAAGGATGCCGGTCTCCCAATCGATGAGCGTCCCGTAGCAGTCAAACGTCAGCGCCTCGAAAGCGCCGTAGTCGAGGTCCGTCATCGGGGCATGATGCCAGTCTGGACGGGGAGGTGGGGTGGCCTACGGGGATTGAACCCGTAACCTCTGGAGCCACAATCCAGTGCTCTGCCGATTGAGCTAAGGCCACCATGCGCGACGCGATCGCCGGTCCGGGATCGCGGGCCCGCGCAGTGTACCCGAACGCACGACCGCTCCCTGCCCCGGCTTCCACCGGGTGCTCGCGCGGGCGGTCCGATGGGGTGGTGTGCAGTCTGGTGCGCACGGCTGGTACCCACGGGCTGCATCGACCCGGACCATGGACCCGCGGACGATCCACGAGCAGCGCCGTAGCGTCGGCGGTGACCGGTTGGTGGAGGCCTTCCGGGCAGTCGAAACCGTGCCGAAGGATCGGACTTGATGATCGCCGTCTCGCCGGAAAGTCGCCTGGCCCGCTCGCGCCCCGCCCGTCGGCTCACGGGCCTTGCCGCACTGGTCGCCCTCGCGCTGACGCTGGCGACGCCCGGCCTGGCACTCGCCTGGGATGCGAACAGCTACTCATCGGCCGACGAAGCCCTCCTGGTCCAGTTGACGAACCAGGCACGCGCCGCCGCCGGCCTGAAGGCGCTCACGGTCGACGCCACATTGACCAGCGTGGCCCGCTGGCGATCCCAGGACATGGTCGATCGCAACTACTTCAGCCACACGATCCCGCCGAACGGGACCAAGGTCTTCGATGAACTCAAGCGGATCGGCTACTGCTACGTCGTGGCAGGGGAGAACATCGGGAAGAACAACTTCCCCGACGACTCCGCCACGCAGGCGATCCAGGACGGTTTCATGGGTTCCGCCGGCCACCGGGCCAACATCCTCGGTGCAACCTGGGGCGTTCTTGGCGTCGGGGCGTACAAGGGGCCGGACGGGACGCACGTCTGGACCGTCCTCTTCGCGCAGAAGTGCGGCGCCTCGTCAACCCCGGCACCGACACCCACACCAACCCCGGCACCCACACCAACCCCGGCACCAACACCCACGCCAACCCCGGAATCAACACCGAAGCCGACGCCTGCCCCCACGCCGAAGCCGCTCGTGACGCCGACGGCCGCACCCTCGCCGAAGCCGGTCGTGACGCCGGCGCCCACACTCGCACCATCGCCGACGCCGGTGGTGACGCCGGAAGTCGCGCCGACCGCGACTGTTGAGATCACGCCGGCACCGTCGGCCGCGCCCAAGCCGCCTGATGCCACCGAACTCCCGACCCGGCCTGACCCACGTCCGCCGAGTGCTGCGCCGGGCCCGACGGCGTCTCCCGGCCCAACGCCCGCCACGTCGGTCGCCGATGGCGGATCCACGCTCCGGGTGCTCGATGTCCCGGTCGTGAACAGCCTCGTGGACACCATCGTCGGGGACGTCGCAGGCGCGTACCTCGGGTTCTGACAGCAAGCCGCACGCCAGTGGCGACTACACTTGGCCTGCCTCCGTCCTTCACCCACACCGAACCCGGAGTCCCGATGCCCCCCATCCTCGAGGCACACGACCTCACCAAGCGCTTCGAGCTGGGCGAGACTCGCGTGGAGGCCCTTCGCGGCGTTTCACTGGCGGTCCAGCCGGGTGAGTTCGTGGCCTTGATGGGGCCTTCGGGTTCCGGCAAGAGCACCCTGCTCCAACTCCTCGGGGGCCTGGACCGACCCACGACCGGCTCGGTCGTATTCGAGGGCCGGGATCTCAGCCGGCTCTCGGACGACGAGGCGACGCGCCTGCGCCGTGAACGGACCGGCTTCGTCTTCCAGGCGTTCAACCTGATCCCGTTGCTGAGCGTGCGCGAGAACATCGCCCTGCCGTTCACGATCGCCGGGCAAAACGCGAACCGGGGCGAGGTGCGGGACCGAATTCGCGACGTCATCGCGCTCGTGGAATTGACCGGCAAGGAACGGCACCGGCCGGATCAGCTCTCCCAGGGCGAACAGCAGCGGGTGGCGGTCGCCCGCGCCCTCGTGACCCGTCCGTCCGTGCTCCTCGCCGATGAACCGACCGGGAACCTCGACTACACCACCGGCGGGGAGATCCTTGATGCACTGTGGCGCACCAGCGAGACGGCAGGCCAGACCATCGTCCTCGTGACCCACGAAGCCCGTGCGGCTGCCTACGCCGATCGGGTGCTGGTCATCGGGGACGGCCAGATTCGCGACGAGATCACTCTCGGCCGGCGTGCCGATCACTCCGCGGCGCCCCTCATCGCCCGGCTCGCCCAGCTCGGTCTGTAGCCCGACATGGGCATCAATCGGCTGGCGTGGCGCGCGCTTGCAGCCCGGCCCGTGCGCACCTTCCTCACCGTCCTGGGTGTGGCCCTCGGCGTGGGCGTGATGTCGGCCTCGCTGACCCTGGGCGCCGGCCTGAATGCGGCCATCGATCGGACGGTCCGCGATGTCGTGGGCAACGCGGATCTTCGCGTGTCCGCCTTCCTCGAGCACGGCCTGTCCGACGCCACGGTGGACGCCATCCGGGGAACCGCGGGCGTCGACATCGTCGCCTCGACGGTGGAACGCCGGACCTTCCTGGTCCAGGTCGCCGGCAAGCCGCCCGCGGGCGCAGTCACGGTCGTCGGGATCGATCCCGGACCATACGGCCGGCTCCATCCCATCGACCTCGTCGCCGGTGCGCTCCTCAGTCGCCCGGATGAGCCGTCCGCGATCATCACCGAGACGCTCGCCAAGGCCGACGGCTACGTGATCGGCAGCGAGCTCACGGTCCAGGGTGCCGGAGCGCCCGCCCATCTCCGGGTCATCGGCATCACGGCCGGCCTCGGGCCGGTGGCCGGCACGGCCGGACGGACCGTGATCGTGCCGGTCGAGACGGCCCGGGGTGTCTTCGGTCTGGCGGGGGTCAGCCGCGTCGACATCGGCTTGGGCGATGGCACGTCGGCGGCGATCGTGGCCGACAGGCTGGCCGAGCGCCTAACGATTGAGCCGTACGTCCTGGCCTCTCCGGCAGATCTTGCCGCGGGCCTGCGTGCCTCGACCGCCGACTTCCAGGCCACGCTGGCCATGATCGCCGCGATCGTCCTGTTCGTCGGGTCATTCCTGATCATCAACACGCTGTCGATGACGGTCAGCGAGCGAGCTCGTGAGGTGGGCCTCCTGCGGGCCGCCGGCGCAACCCGCCGCCAGGTCGTCCGGTTCGTGCTGGCCGGTGCAGCGATCCTTGGGGTCGTGGGCTCGATTCTCGGGCTGGTCGCGGGTGCTGCGCTCGGCCTGCTCATGGTCGGGTCGATTCGCGCGCTGACAGGGTTCGCGGCCGAGGTCGAAGGGCTCAGTGCCGGCAGCCTCGTCCTGGCCTTCCTGGTCGGGCTTGCGATCACCGTCGCGGCCGCGATCGAGCCGGCCATCCGCGCTGCGCGGATCTCACCCGTCGAGGCCCTCCGGGCGCGCCTGGACCTGCCGGCGGTCCGCCGTGGACGCCTGGGATGGCTGGCCCTGGTCTTCGTCGCCGTGGGCGTCCTGGCCCTGATTGTCTGGCCGCCTGCCGCCGGCACGGTCGGTGCGGATCGGGCACTCGCGGTCTATGGCGTACTACTGGTCGCAACGCTCGCGACGCCGTTCCTCCTGCCGCCCCTGGGGCGAATCCTCGGAGCGCCGCTCGTCGTCGTAGTGCGCCTCGAAGAGCGGCTCGCTCGTGGCTCGCTCGCGCGCGATCGGAGCCGGGCCGCCCTGACCCTTGGGTCCCTGGTCGTCGGCCTGGCAATGATCGTGGCCCTCGGTTGGACGGCGCAGGCGGCACGCGACCGGGCGACGGCCTGGCTGGCCGACGTCATTCCCGGGGACGAGGTCGTAACCAGCATCCGGCCGGTGGCCGCGGACGAGGGTGTGCGGGACACACTGGCGTCGGTGGCCGGGGTCGCAGCCGTCACGCCGATCGCGACATTCGACCTGGCAATCCACGGGATTCGCACGGACGCGGCGGCCATCGTCGGTGCCGACTATCTGGCCGACGGGCGCCTGACGTTCGTGGAGGGTGAGCGCGCCGCCGCCCTGCGGGACCTCGATGCCGGCGGCGCCGTGATCCTGCCGGTCGCTGCGGCCAAGCGACTCGGGCTGCACGCCGGCGACACGATCGCGCTGGCCCTCGGAGGCGGCACGACCCTGGAACTTGGAGTCGCCGGCGTTGTCGAGCGGTCGATTCCGGGTGGTGGCGGAGAGGCGATCCTGATCGGCTGGCCGGATGCCTCCGGCCCCATCGGGGTCGCCGGAGCGAACGTCTTCGCCGTGCGCTTCGCGCCAGACGCGGCACCGAGCGCGCGCGATGAGCTTGAGGCGATCGCTGCAAGCCTGGCTCTCGAGGCCAATCCGCTCAGCCGGATCCAGGGTGCCGTTACGGACGCACTCGGTCGCGTCTTCGGATTGTTTGACGCCCTGGCGCTCGTGGCCGTGCTCGTGGCCGCGCTCGGGATCGTCAACACGCTGGCGATGGGCGTCGTCGAACGCGTTCGCGAGATCGGCCTTCTCCGGGCGATCGGCATGAGTCGCGGTCAGGCATCCCGGATGGTGGTCGTGGAGGCCACCGTGCTCGGTCTCGTCGGTGTCGTGCTGGGCTCCGCCGTCGGGCTCGCTGTCGGAGCCATCCTCCTCGCGTTGACCGGCGGGCTCAACCCGGCGGTCGGCCTGCCCTGGGCTGCACTCGCCGCGGCCGCGGTGCTCGGTCTCGCCGGCTCGGTCGTGGCGGCGTACTACCCGTCGCGGCTCGCATCCGGTGTTTCCATCGTCCACGCGCTGCAGTTCGAGTAGGCGGCCCGAAGCGGTCCGGATCGTCTGCTAGACTCGCTGGCGCGCGGCCGGGTTCCGCGTCCAGGAGGCACCAGATGACGTTCTCCGCGCCCCGGTTGGATCGCTCCGCGGCCGGCGAGCGAGGCATCACGATCGCCGACTTCCTCGTGCCGATCCGCCTTGCGGAGGGCATCGGCATTCGTCTCCGACACTTCGCCCTGATCCTCGCCGGGACGCTCCTCATCGCAGCCGCGGCGCAGATTCGGTTCTACCTGCCGGGCGACCCCGTTCCGTTCACCGGCCAGACGTTCGCCGTGCTCCTCGCGGGTGGGGCGCTGGGCTTCCGACGCGGGATCGCCTCGACGGGTCTCTATCTCCTTCTCGGGACCGCCGGGCTGCCGGTCTTCGCCGATGCGAAGCACGGCTGGGAGATCGTCTCGGGCGCGACCGGCGGCTACCTCGTGGGTTTCGTGCTCGCGGCCGCGATCGTCGGCCGGCTGGCCGAGCTCGGATGGGATCGCAACCTCCGCGGATCGGTCGGCGCGATGCTCCTTGGCGACATCGCGATCTTCACCATCGGTGTGCCGTGGCTGGCGTTTACGACTTCGCAACCGATGGACTGGGCCGTCGCAAACGGGCTCACCCCATTCCTCGGGGTCGAGGTGCTGAAGATTTCCCTGGTCGCGGCCGCCTTCCCCCTCGCGTGGTGGCTCGTCGGGCGTCGGCCGGGAGACCGCTGACCGACTCCGCGCATCGCCCCTCGGACATCTAGAACAGCGACGGGAACCGCGCCTGGAGGATCGGCAGGAGGTCGTCCTGCGTGGCGGCACCGAGTGCCTCCAGAAGCTCGCGCGTGCCGGCCAACTCGAACCGGTTCGCCTCCAGGTAGTCCCGGATCGCTGCCCAGAACGGGTCGGTTCCGATGTGCATCCGGATCTCATCGAGGACGTTCCCGCCCTGGATGTAGACGACTTCGAAGTAGCAGGCCTTGGAGTAGTCCTCGATCGAGCGGTCGAGAGGCTCGTTCTCGCATCGGCTCTCGCGTCGCAGGCCGAGCACGGTCCGGGCGGTCAGGTCCGCCGCGGCCTCGTCGGCGAATGGCTCGGCGTGCTGATCGTTGCCCACCAACCCGTAGAACCACTGGTGCGCTGTCTCGTGATGGACGAGGTACGCGAGATTCGCCGAGGGCGTGCCAGCCGGGATCCAGATGAGGCCCGGCGCTTCCATGCCGTAGCCACCCTCGGTCTGCACTACGGTGAAGGCCGGCCACGGATACGGGACTCCAACGCGGTCCGCGATCCGGGTCAGCGCGCGCGCCGCCTGGCCGGCGAGCTCCTGCCCGTCAAGGCCGCCGGGCCGGGTGTAGACGCGAATCGGAATGCCGCCGGCAGTGCCGGTCGTGAGGCGGAAGTCGGGGGCGAGGACGACAGCCACATCGCGCACGTCATCCACTTCGAATGACCAGGTCAGGCCGTCGGCGACGGACTCCGACCCGGGCGATGCGAGCACCATCGGCACATCGGTCGTGATCCGCACCCGGACCAGCGGACTGGCCGGGGTCACGAACGGGTCCCCATGGTTCGGACGATCGAACGGGATCGCGCGGCTCACCCACGGAATCCATCGGTACAGCGCGAGGGTTCCGCTCGCGCGCGAGAAGAGCCAGTCCGAGCCGTCGAGGCCAGCCTGAAGGGTCGCCCGATACGAGAGTCGCGCCGTTGCGGTTCCGGCATCGGGCAGCAACCCGCCGAGCGGTACGCCCAGCGTCTGGTCGTCCACCGTGACGACCACGGGTCTATCGTCGACGCTGGCATCGACCATGCTGATCCCGCCGAGACGGGCAGCCACGGTGTTCAGCTCGAGCCGGTCGATCGGCGCGCCCGAGTCGTTTCGGATGTCGATGACGACGACGACCTCGAGCGCGCCCGTCGCGACGGTCAAGTCGAGGTCGACGTCATACGTGGCGCTGAGGGCCAGGCTGGACCGGTCGACAACGCCGGGCACGATCGCGGATCCCGGCGTCGGCACGGGGCTGGGGGTCGCAAGGCGCGTGGGCGACGGCTCGACCGTCGGCGATGCAGCCTGGGTCGGGACCGGGGCCGACGATGGCGCCGGTGTCCCGGACTGGCGGGACGGGCCACACGCCCCGGCGAGGATCGCCAGGGCGGCCAGGATCGCGAGCCGGGTGTGGGCGGTCATGGAAGTGGATCGTAGGACGTCGCGCGCCGACGGCCCGTGACCCGTGCCGATCGCCGGGCTACCATCGCCGGGTGATCGAGCCAACCGGCGTGTCGGATCTCGGGGCCCTCCTCGATGCGGTGCGGGCAACGTTGCCCGGCGTCCGGCTCCTCGTCGATCCGGCAGATCGCGAGTCGTACCGCCGGGACGAGACGGCCTACCTCGAGGCGGGCCTCCCCGGCGCCGTGGCCCTCCCGGCCACGACCGACGAGGTTGCCGGGCTCCTTCGTCTGGCGACCCTCCACCGGGTTCCAGTTGTTCCGCGCGGTGCCGGAACCGGTCTGTCCGGCGGGGCGGCCGGCATCGAGGGTGCGCTCACGATCGTCCTGACGCGGATGGACCGGATCCTGGAGATCGATCGGGCCAACCTGTGCGTCATCACCCAGCCCGGCGTCATCAACGAGGCGCTCAAGACCGCGGTGGCCGAGGTCGGCCTGTTCTACGCGCCGGATCCGGCGAGCTACGAAACCTGCTCGATCGGCGGCAATCTCGCGACAAATGCCGGCGGCCTGTGCTGCCTGAAGTACGGCCAGACGCGCGACGCCGTGCTCGGCCTCGAGGTCGTCCTGGCCGACGGGACGGTCATCCGGACCGGCGGACGGAACGTCAAGGACGTGGCGGGCTACAGCCTCACGCACCTGTTCGTCGGGAGCCAGGGCACGCTGGGGATCATTACCGAGGCGACGCTCCGTCTGCGCCATGCGCCCGCGCCTCGGTCCACGCTCCTGGCCTTCTTCGACACGCTCGAGGCGGCCGGCGACGCCGTCGCCGCAATGACCGCTGCCGGGCTCGTGCCGGTCACGCTCGAGCTGATGGACCACGAGACCCTTCTCGCCGTCGAGGACTGGCATCACCTGGGGCTTGATGTCACCGCGGCGGCCATGCTCATGGTCGAGTCCGACGCCCCTGGCGCGGCTGCGGGCGAGGAACTGGATCAGGCCGAGGCCGCGTGCGTTGCCTGCGCTGGGCGCTCGATCGTCCGTTCGGCGGATGCCCAGGAAGCCGACTGGCTGCGCCAGGCGCGCCGACTCGCTCTTCGGGCCCTCGAGCGGCAGGGGACCGTTCGAATGGAGGACGTCGGCGTGCCGCGCTCACGCGTTCCGGACCTGCTCCGCGCGATCGAGCGGATCGCGGCCGCGCACGGCGTTCGATGCGCCACGTTCGGGCACGCGGGCGACGGCAACCTCCACCCGAACCTCATCTTCGAGCGCGATGATCCCGATGCCGCCGAGTTGACGCATCGCGTGCGGGACGAGATCTTCCGCGTGGCCCTGGAGCTCGGCGGGACCGTGACCGCGGAGCACGGTATCGGGGCGTCGCGTCGAGAATGGCTGCCGATCCAGCGGGGCGAGTCTGCGGTCTCCGTGATGCGCGCCATCAAGCTCGCCGTGGACCCCCTCGGCATCCTGAACCCCGGCCGGGTCCTGTAGCCGCGGCTCCCTGATCCGCTGCTGCGCGGGTCTCCACATGGCTGATCTCGCGGGTTCATCGCCGCGGACCCAGCCACGCTCGGCCATGCAGCGGAATCAACAGATTCCGTCCGGGGCCACGCTCACCCGCGGTCAATCTGATGAACCACGTCGATCACGGCGGCCAGCGCCTGCTTCGCGACCGTTCCTGGTTCCGCCGGTCAGCCCGAACGGGTGGTCCGGGCCGGATTGGAGTAGAATGTTGGGCCCGCCACCGCGCGGCCACCTCCGTGCCCAGGAGCTGCAGTGAACGGTCGTCCGCTTTCCCTGACCCGTCCGTCGCTTCGCAATGGCGAGCCCGAACCGTTTCGCCACGTCATCGAGGTGTACGTCCACAAGGACCAGGTGATCACCTGCGTCTGCGGTTGGCACGGGAGCTGTGCGGCGAGCGCGACAGGCGGGTCGGACTGGACCGTCCACCTAAACCAGTTCCGCACCAAGCGCAAGTAGTCGCGCCGGGACAACCGGCTCGGCGCCAAGCGCCGGCGGCGTCAGCTCCCCAGCGGCGTCAGCTCCCCGGATCGAACCCCGGACCTTCAAGCCTTCGACCGCGTACCCACGCCCCGCGGACCATGTCCGGATGCGGCCGGAAGATGAGCCGGCTCGCGATATCGACCGCGTCGTCGTCGAGCAGCTCGTGCCGCGGCGGGCCGAGATCAGCCTGCCGCAGCGGTGCAGTGAGACCGGTGTCGATGGCGATGAGGTCGGCCTCCTTGCCCACCTCCAGAGACCCGATCCGGGCGTCCAGGCCGAGGGCCATGGCCCCCGCCAGTGAGCCCATCCGGAGCCAGTCCAGCGGCGCCAGCGGCTCGAACGCCTCGCCCAGGAGGGTTCGCCGCGCGTTCTGCGCATAGGCGCCGACGCGCATGACCGAGAACATCGAGGGATCGGGACCCCCGGCCACATCCGAGCCGAGGCCAATCCCGAGTCCGGCCTCCAGGTATCGGGCCAGCGGCATGATGCCCGATGCGAGGAAGAGATTCGAGGCCGGACAGTGCGCCACGCGGGTGTCCGTCTCCACGATCCGAGCCAGCTCGCGGTCGGACAGGTGGACGGCATGGGCGAGAACGGATCGCACCCCGAGGCCGCCGGCACGATCGTAGACGTCGACGTAGTCGAGGGCTTCGGGAAAGAGCCGGGCAACCTCGGCGATCTCGCCGGGATCTTCGGACACGTGCGTCTGCCACCACGCCCCCGTCCGTGTCGCGATCTCTGCCGAGGCCTGGAGCATCTCGGCACTGCAGGACACCGCGAACCGCGGAGTGACCGCGTAGCCGAGCCGCCCATCGGCGGCGCCGTGCCAGCGCGCGCACAACTCCTCCGTCTCGCGGATCGACTGCTCCAGGATTGTCGACGGGTCGATGGTCTCGTCGTACGTGATCCGATCCATCATCACCTTGCCGAGGATGGCTCGGATCCCGTGTTGCTCCGCGGCTCGAAAGGCACCGTCCAGGGAAGCCGCGTAGACCGAGCCGTAGGCCAGCACCGTCGTGGTGCCGGCCGCGGCAAACGCCCGGAAGGCCGCCGGGGCAAGGCCGGCCGCATCGTCGGCGTCGGCGAACCGGCGCTCGAGCGGAAAGATGTAGCGGCGGAGCCACGAGAGGAGGTCCAGGCCGGCCCCCAGACCCGCGTTCGGCAGCTGTGGGAGATGGGCGTGGAGATCCACCATGCCGGGCAGCAGCACGAGCGGTCGCAGGTCCACCACCCGGCTCACGCCGCCGCCCGGCGCAGGATCCGCTCCAGCCCGGTCCATCGTGGCCCTCTCGTGATCGCCGGCCGGCCCGACCCAGGCGATGCGCCCGGCAGCATCCACGTCCACGATCCCGTCGGCGTGGAAGAGCGTGCCGCCGTCACTCGTGGGCGTCAGGACTCGGGCACGCACCGCAAACGGGGGTCGCTCCGGGAGCGCCGGGTGCGGCGCGGATGGCGACGACGCGGTCACGGGCGCCGATGCTAGCACGCGGCTGCGGCGCGCCGGCGACCTGCGAAGATGGCGGCCATGAGCGGATTCGATCTCCTGATCGCGGGCGGCACGATCATCGACGGGACGGGTGCGCCCGGATTCCAGGGGGCGGTCGCCGTTCGGGACGGGCGCCTCGTGGTGCTGCGCGACCCGGATGCCGTCGCCGCTGCGGCCGCATCGGCGGCCCGGACCATTGAGGCTGGCGACAGGGTCGTGTGTCCCGGGTTCATCGACCTCCACAGCCACTCCGGCCTCATGATCCTGGCCGAGCCGCGCCACGAACCGAAGGTCCGGCAGGGCGTCACGACCGAGGTCATCGGCGTCGACGGCAATGCCTATGCGCCGTTCCCGAACGCGGCCGACCTGGCCGCGTTCGTCGAGCTCAATGCGGGCCTGGACGGTCATCCCCCCGGCGTTGCGATCGACTGGGACAGCGTGCCGAGCTACCTGGAGCGGTTCGACGGCCGGGTGAGCGTGAACATCGCGTTCCTGGTCGGCAATGCACCCCTGCGGATCGCGGCCGTGGGCTGGGAGGAGATTGACGCGGACGCCCGGGCGGTGGACCACATGCGCGCCCTCCTCCGAGAAGGGATGGAGGCCGGCGCCTACGGGGTTTCATCCGGTCTCGACTATCCGCCGGGCTCGTACGCATCGACGGCCGAGCTCGCAGCACTCGCGAACGAGGCCGGACGCCTGGGCGGGATCTATCACACCCATGTTCGCTACCCGCTGGGTGACGGATTCCTCGATCCGTTCCGCGAAGCCATCGAGATCGGGCGCCGGGGCGAAGCGCCTTCCCACATCACGCACTTCTACCATCGGGCCACGTTCCCCGGAACCCCGGATCAGATGCTCGCCCTGGTGGACGATGCCCGGGCCGAGGGACTCGACGTCACCTTTGACGCCTACCCCTACGAATGGGCTTCGAGCCGCCTGCTTGTCACGATCCCGACCTGGGTCCAGGCCGGCGGCCCGGGTCCCACGAAGAAGCGACTCGCCGATCCGGCGATCCGCGCCCGGATCCGCAAGGAACTCCAGGAGCGCGGCGTCCTGTACGCCGGTGCCGGCGGGATCGCCGACATCCGACTCGGTTACTTCGCCCGGCCGGAGCATGTCCGCTGGGAGGGCCGCACGCTCGGCGAGATCGGACGTGAGACGGGCGAAGATCTCGTGGAGCTGTTGTGCGACCTGCTCCTGGCCGAGGGGCTCCGGCTCAACCAGGTCACGCCGGGTCCGAATACGGACGGCATTCGCCGGTTCTACCGGCACCCGGTGGCGATGGTGGGCAGTGATTCCGCGTTCGTCGGGGCGAAGCCGAGTCCGCGGACGTACGGGTCCTTTCCGCGGATCCTCGGCCAGTTCGTGCGCGACGAAGGCATCCTGGGCCTCGAGGAGGCGATCGCGAGAATGACCTCGATGCCTGCCGCCCGCCTCGGGCTTCGGGATCGAGGCGTGATCGCGGACGGCCACGTCGCCGACATCGTCGTCTTCGACCCGGCCCGGGTCCGGGCGCTCGCGACCTATGCCGAGCCGCGGCAGTTCCCGGAGGGCATCGAGCACGTGCTCGTGGGGGGCATCCCGGTCGTCAACGATGGTGTCCACACCGGCGCAACACCGGGTCGGGCGCTCCGTCGCGGCCGGGACTGAGACAGCCGCTCGGGTGATCCGCACCCGGTGATACGCTCTCGTTCCAGGAGGTTCAGCCCAACTCCGGAGGACCCCATCGCCCGATGACGATCCGCACGATGCCGCCACCGGTCGCGGCGCCCGGTCGGTCCGCACCGGATGCGCTGGTGCTCCCGCCCGGAGCAACCGTCCCCGGGCGTGCGGCCGGCTATCCGCTCCGGCGGGAGGGTCCGGCCAAGCTCACCGGCGCCGCGAAATACACCGACGATCTCGTCTTCCCCGGGGCCTGGTACGGCGCCACGATTCGGTCAACCGAGCCTCGCGCCCGGCTCGTCGGGATCGAGCTGGATCCGGATGTCGACTGGTCGGGCGTCGTGGTCGTGACCGCGGCCGATATCCCGGGCGAGAACATCGTCAGCTCGATCAAGGATGACCAGCCGGTGCTGGTGCCCGTCGGCGGCGAGATCCGCCACCAGGCCGAGCCGGTCGCGCTCCTCGCGGCCCCGGATCAGGCGACCGTCCGGCGCCTGCGATCCCACATCCGGCTCGTGACCGAGCGGCTTCCGCCGGTCTTCGATCCCGAGCAGTCGGACCATGTTTTTGCCCAGTACGAGATCGGCAGCGGCGACATCGAAGCCGGCTTCGCCGCGGCGGACGTCATCCTCGAGGGGGAGTATCGCGTCGGCCACCAGGAGCAGCTGTACATCGAGAACAACGCGATGATCGCGGTGCCGGCCGAGGACGGCGGCATGGCAGTCCACGGGTCTCTCCAGTGCCCGTACTACGTGCACAAGGCCATGCAGAAGGCGCTCGGGCTCAGCTCGTCCCAGGCCCGGGTGGTCCAGGCCGAGACCGGGGGCGGGTTCGGAGGCAAGGAGGAATACCCCTCGATCCTTGCCCTGCACGCCGCGCTCCTGGCCCTGAAGTGCGGCCGGCCGGTCCGGATGATCTATGACCGCCACGAGGACATTGCCGCGACCACGAAACGCCATCCCGCGATCGTCCGGCATCGCACGGGGATCAAGGCAGACGGGACGCTCGTCGCCCAGGACATCGAGGTCATCATGGACGGCGGCGCCTACTGCACCCTGACACCCGTGGTGCTGTCGCGCGGCGCCCTGCACTCCGGCGGCCCGTACCGTTGCCCGAACGTCCGGATCCGCGCCCGCGCCGGCCGCACCAACACGCCGCCCAATGGCGCGTTCCGCGGGTTCGGTGCGCCCCAGGTCGAGTTTGCCGCGGAGACGCAGCTCAACCGCATTGCCGAGCGCCTCGGGCTGAGCCCGGCGGAGATCCGCCGGCGGAATGCGTATGAGCCGGGCGACGTGACCCCGACCGGGCAGGTGCTCCGCGAGAGCGTTGCCGCCCACGAGGTGCTTCGGCGGGCCGTCGAAGCGGCCGATTTCGAGCGAGTCCGCTCGACGACCGGCGGAGCCGCCCGAGAGCGGAGAGGATCGGGCACGGTGCCCGTGAGCCCACTCCGTTCGGAGACGGCCCGGACTGCATCCGGAGTCGGGCTTGCTCTCGGCTGGCACGGGGCCGGGTTCACCGGGTCCGGCGAGAGCCACATCGGATCCGTGGCCTCTGTGGAACTCACTGCGGACGGCCTGATTTGCGTGCTCATCGGCTCGACCGAGATGGGCCAGGGCACGAACACGATCTTCCCGATCATGGTCTCGGGCGAGCTCGGCGTGGCCGCCGATGCCGTCGACATGGCGCCCGTGGATACGGCTCTCGTCCCGGACAGCGGCCCGACCGTCGCCAGCCGGACCGCGATGGTGGTCGGCGGGTTGTGCATCAACGCGGCGCGGCGGCTGCGCGCCGAAGTCGAGGCCCGCAACGAGGGCCGCCCGTTCGCCGAGGTCTACCGCGACGATGCCGCCCGCAACGGCCCGACGCGAATCGACCAGCGGTTCGAGCCGTATCCCGGCATCGCGTTCGACGACCGGACCTATCGCGGCGACGCGTACCCCGCGTTCGGCTGGGCCGCCTGCGTGGTCATGCTGGACGTGGACCTCGACACGGGCGAGGTCGCGGTTCGTGAGGTCGTGGCCGTCGACGACGTGGGTCGCGTCCTTCACCCCGTCCTGTGCGAGGGCCAGGTGGAGGGCGGGACGCTCCAGGCGATCGGCTACGCGACCATCGAGGAGATCAAGCTCGAGGACGGGCGCTACGTCAACGACCGGCTCGCGACTTACCTGATTCCTACCGCCCTCGATGCCCCGGCCATGACCACGATTCTCGTGGAGGCGCCGTTCAGCGGCGCGCCGCACGGGGCGAAGGGCGTCGGGGAGTTGCCGATGGATGTTGGTGCCCCGGCCGTGGTGGCCGCGATCCACGACGCGGTCGGCGTGTGGATCACGGAGCTGCCCGCGACACCGGAGCGGATCCTCGCCGCGCTTGAGGCGGCCCGATCGGCCGAGCCGGGCGCGGCATGAGCGCCATCCGCTTCCTCGTCAACGGTGCCCCGGCCGAGGTCGAGGTTCCCGGGATGCGACGCCTGCTCGATGTCCTGCGCGAGGAACTCGGGCTGACCGGCACGAAGGAGGGCTGCGGGGAGGGGGAGTGCGGCGCCTGTTCGGTGCTCCTCGACGGCCAGGTCGTGGACTCCTGCCTGGTGCCGATGGCCCAGGTGGACGGGCGGATCGTGCGGACCGTGGAGGGCCTCGCCCTGGCGGCCCGCGAGCGCGGCGATCTGGACACCCTGCAGGAGGCCTTCCTCGAGTACGGCGCGGCGCAGTGCGGGATCTGCACGCCGGGCATGCTCATGGCGGCCCGCGCGTACCTGGACGCCGGGGGCAGTTCGGATCACGATTCCATCCGTGAAGGGATCGCCGGCAACCTGTGCCGGTGCACCGGCTATCAGAAGATCGTCGAGGCGATCGCGGCCGTGGCCGTGGGAGACCGGGAATGAAAGAAGGCCAGGAAACGAGGTCCGAGCCGACTTCGGCACCGACCGAGACACCGTCATCGGCGCTGCCCGGGTCGGGCGAACGAGCCGAAGATCGCGCCGGGCAGGAACCGGGCGAGCTGGTCCTCGCCATGTCGCCCCGCCAGATCATCGGGGGCTTCGCCCTCCTGGCCGGCCTGATCCTCATGCTCCGGCGCCGTATGCGGCGGAAGGACTGAGCGGTGCCGCACGAGCCACCGATTGACGTACCAGCGCGGCTCAGCGAGGCGTACGCGCTGATGGCCTCGGCGCCACATGTGCCGATCGCCGGCGGGACCGACCTCATGGTCCGGATCACCGGCGAGATCGGGGACCCACCCGAACGCCTAATTGACCTGTCTCGCCTGCACGAGCTCCACGGGATCAGCCTGGAGGCGGGCACACTTGTCGTGGGAGCACGCTCTACCTACACCGAGATTCGGCGCAGCACCCTGTGCCGGGAGCACCTGCCTGCGCTGGTGGAGGCCGCGGCCACCATCGGCGCGGCACAGATCCAGAATCGCGGCACGCTGGGCGGGAACATCGCGAACGCCTCGCCCGCGGGCGACACCCTCCCGATCCTCCTGGCCACGGATGCCGAGATCGTCGTCGGTAGCGCACGCGGCGAGCGGACCATCCCCGCGACCGACTTCTTCCCGGCCTACCGCCGAACGGCGCTCCTGCCCGACGAGCTCATCCTGCGCGTTCGTTTCCCAATCGCGCCGGGCCGCCACGTGCGCTTCCGGAAGGTCGGGACGCGCCGCGCCCAGGCGATCTCCAAGATCGTCATTGCGGTCTCGTGGCGTGCCCACGGATCGAGCGCCGGATGGTCCGACGTTCGGGTGGCGCTCGGTTCGGTGGCCGCGACGCCGATTCGCGCCGCAGGCACGGAGGCAGCCCTCGAAGGCCGGCGGCCAACGCCCGAAGTCGCGGATCGGGCGGCCGAGGTCCTGGCCGCCGAGCT
Source organism: uncultured Chloroflexia bacterium (assembly GCA_963697415.1). Lineage (GTDB taxonomy): Bacteria > Chloroflexota > Limnocylindria > Limnocylindrales > CSP1-4 > UBA5189. The sequence goes on along the minus strand of CAVONW010000003.1, from coordinate 231,186 downwards.
TCACCCCATCGATGACGTCCGATCCACGGCCACGTACCGACGCACGGTGGCTGCCCGCGTCCTGCACCGAATCCTGCGCGACGCCGGCGGGTGGTGAACGAGCCGTTCGATCTCGACAGGTTGAACCGGGCCGAGCCGAGCGCGTTCGCCGCCGCTCTCGCCCCGCTGTTCGAAGGCGCGCCACGGTTTCTCGCCCGGTTGGCGGCCGGCCGGCCGGACGCGGACTGGCCGGCCCTGATCGCTCGAGCCCGAGCCACCGCCCACGCCATGCCCGAGCCGGAGCAGGTCGAGCTCATCGATGCTCACCCACCGCTCGGAGCTCCACCCGCAAGTGTCTCGGCCCACTCGCATAGGGAGCAGGGCTACGATCGCGATGCGGCCGGAGGCACGCTGGCCGACGAGCTCCATCGGTTGAACGCCCGGTATGAGGCCCGGTTCGGGTTCCGGTACTGTGTCCATGTGGCCGGTCGTGCGCGCGCGACCCTGTTGCCGGAGATGGCGGCGGCGCTCGACGCCGACCGCGAGTCGGAGCTCCATCGGGCGCTCGACGCGGTCGTCGACATCGCGCTGGCTCGCCTGCTCGTGCTTCAAGGCGAGGCAACGTGAACGAGGAGGGATCGATGTTCGAGCTAGGCGCGAATCGGTACGGGAAGTCCCGAATCCGGCTGGTGACGCTCGATCGCCAGGCAGGCCGGCACGTCCTCCGGGACCTCACGGTGGATGTCTCCCTGGAGGGCGACTTCACGTCCGCCCACGTCGACGGCGACAACACCAACGTGGTTGCGACGGACACGATGAAGAACACGGTCTACGCGTTTGCGCGCGACCATCCGACCGGACCCGCGGAGGCGTTCGGGCTCGCGGTCGCTCGCCACTTCGCCGCGTACCGGCAGGTGGACCGGGCTGTCGTCACGCTCCGCGAGCATGGCTGGACCCGAATCCCGCTGGCATCCGGCCCCGCGCCGGATGCCTTCACCCGGTCCGGAGAGCTGACCCGGGTCGCCATGATCGCCGCCACGAAGTCCGGTGCATCGGTGGAAGCCGGGATCGAGGACCTGACGGTCATGAAGACGACGAAGTCCGCGTTCACCGGCTTCGAGCGCGATCGATACACGACCCTGGCCGACACGGAAGATCGGATCATGGCCACCAAGGTCACGGCACTGTGGGGCTACGGTGAGACAGCGGCCGAGCCGGGGTTCGACTTCGACGCCGCTTTCGAGCGGGCCCGGGGAACGCTCCTGACCGTGCTGGCCGAGCACTTCAGCCCTTCCGTCCAGACGTCGATCTGGGTCATGGCGACGGCGATGCTCGAGGCGGAGCCGGCCATCGACTGGGTCCGGATGGTGCTCCCGAACCTCCACCACTGGACGGTCAACCTGGAGCCGTTCGGGCTGGACAACCCCGGAATGGTCTTCGTCGCGACGACGGAACCGCATGGGCTGATCGATGCCACAGTCCGCCGGAGTGGCTGACGGGAAGGCCGCGATCCGCGTCGAGGGCGTGTCCGTCTCCGGCGCGACCGAGGTCCTGACGCCCGCGGCACTGGGCTTCCTGACCGACCTCGAGCGCCGGTTCCGGGACGAGCGGGCAGCCCTCCTCGCGCGGCGCGAGGCGCGAGCGACCGAGCTGCGCGCCGGTGCGGTCCTCGACTTCCTGCCCGAGACCGCCGCGATTCGTGCCGATGACTCCTGGCGCGTGGCCGAGACGCCCCCTGACCTCGAGGACCGGCGGGTGGAGATCACCGGTCCGGCGGAGCCTAAGATGATGATCAACGCCCTGAACTCCGGGGCGCGGGCGTTCATGGCGGACCTGGAGGACGCGCTCTCGCCAACCTGGGCGAATGTGGTCGGTGCGCAGGCGGCCCTCCGCGATGCCGTCCGAGGCACGCTCTCGTTCACCTCGCCGGAAGGGAAGGCGTACCGCGTCGGGGAGCGGCCGGCGGTGCTCTTCGTCCGGCCACGGGGCTGGCATCTCGAGGAGCGTCACATCCTGGTGGACGGTGCGCCGATGTCGGCAAGTCTCTTCGATGCGGGGCTGTACCTGTTCCACAACGCCGCGGAGCGGCTGTCGCGCGGCACCGGCCCGTACTTGTACCTGCCCAAGCTCGAGTCACACCTCGAGGCGCGGCTCTGGAACGATGTCTTCATCTGGACACAGGCCGCACTCGGGATCCCGCGCGGAAGCATTCGGGCCACCGTCCTCATCGAGACGATCCACGCCGCGCTCGAGATGGACGAGATCCTGTGGGAGCTCCGCGAGCACGGATCCGGCCTGAACGCCGGCCGTTGGGACTACCTCTTCAGCTGCATCAAGACGTTCGGGGCGCGGCCGCCGGCCGTCCTGCCCGACCGTGCGCAGCTGACGATGACCGTCCCGTTCATGCGTGCGTATACGGAGCTGCTCGTCCAGACCTGTCATCGGCGCGGCGCCCACGCGATCGGCGGCATGGCCGCGTTCATTCCCTCGCGCCGGGATGCCGCCGTGAACACGACGGCCATGGCCCGCGTCCGTGACGACAAGGACCGGGAGTCGCGGGACGGGTTCGACGGAACGTGGGTCGCGCACCCGGACCTCGTCCCGCTCGCAACCGAGGTCTTCGACGGTGTCCTGGGCGCGGCGCCGCACCAGAAGGACCGACTCCGGGGCGACGCCGCGGTGACGGCCGCGCAGCTGGCGGATATCCGGGTTGAGGGCGGCCGGATCACGGAGGCCGGGGCGCGGCTCAACATCTCGGTCGCGCTTCAGTACCTTGACGCGTGGCTCTCCGGAAACGGGGCCGCCGCCATCAACAACCTCATGGAGGACGCGGCCACGGCCGAGATCTCGCGCTCGCAACTGTGGCAGTGGCGGGTTACGGGCGCGCCGCTCGATGATGGTGACCCGCTCAGCGCGGCGCGCTACCTGGCGATCCGCGGCGAGGAGCTCGCCACCCTCATGGGTCCGGGGGCCGGGTACCTCACCGAGGCGGCATCCGTGCTCGACGCCCTCGTCCTCGCGGAAGACTTCGATCCGTTCCTGACACTGCGAGCGTACCGACAGCTGGACCTGCCGCACACACCAGCGTGACTCGCATCAGTCACCGGCGCCCTCGCGCCCCACGAACTGACCGTACCCGCGCTGTCCCACGAAGACGCCATCACGGACGACGGCGCGGCCCCGCACGAAGACCGAGCGCACCGCCCCGGCGACCTCGAACCCCTCGTACGGGGTGTAGTCGCTCGTGTGGTGGAGGTCCGCCGCGCGGACCGTCCGCCGAGCCGCCGGGTCGAACAGCACGAGGTCCGCATCCCTCCCGACCTCGATCGCGCCCTTCCGGCGGAGGCCGAAGCGGCGTGCCGGGGTCGTGGCGAGGACATCCACGAGCCGTTCGATCGTCAGCCGCCCGGTGGCGACACCCTCGCCGTACGCGATCGCGAGAAGTGTTTCGATGCCCGGTACGCCGTTGCTGATCCGGTCGAAGGCCACGCCCCGCAGGGCGTCGCGCTTCTCGACCGCCGCCCGATCGGGGACGTGGTCCGTGGCGACGAGATCGAGGTCTCCGGCGGACAGGCCCTCCCACAGCGCGTCGCGGTCGGCCGCCGTCCGGAGCGGGGGCGAGATGATCACCTTGGCGACCTCGAGGTCATCGGTCGCCTCATACCGGGCGCCGGTCAGCGCCAGGTAGTGCGGACAGGTCTCCGCGGAGACCCGCACACCCTGCCCCTTCGCGTCGCGAACGTGGCGGAGGGCGTCGGCCGATGAGAGGTGGACGATGTGGACGGCCGCATCGGACGCTCGGGCGAAGGCCATCACCCGTGCCGTCGCGACGCCCTCGGCGTACGCCGGCCGCGACGCAGGGTGGAATCGCGGTGCCGTCTCACCGCGCGCGAGGGTGGCGTTCACGGTCGCGTCGATGAGCACGGGGTCCTCGCAGTGGACCTGGAGCATCCCGCCCCGCCTCGCCAGGACGCCCATCGCCTGGAACAGCCGGACATCGTCAAGCCGGAAGTCGAAGATCATGAACGCCTTGGCCGTCGAGACGCCCGCATCGACCATCGCAGGGAGCTCCCCGATCGGGTCGTCCATGCGCCCGGAGATCGCGAGGCTCACGGCGTAGTCAATGGCGCTGTCGTTCTCCGTGGCGACGCGCCACTCGCGGAGCCCGGCCAGGAGCGACCGCTCGGCGGCCGGCGACGAACCGGTCCCCGGGTTGTTGAACGCCAGGAACGTGGTCGTGCCGCCGAATGCCGCCGCCACGGAGTCCTGGAAGAAGCGGTCCGGCTCGTCGTCGCTCGCGACCCTGGTGTGCGTATGCACATCCACGACCCCGGGCAGGACGAGCAGCCCGGTTGCGTCCGCGACCTCGCCGGCAGATGAGGCCAGGGCACCGAGGTCCGCCTCGACAGCCGAGACGCGGCCGCCCTCGACCGCGACGTCGGCGCGTCGCGAACCCGCGGCGGTCACAACCGTCCCACCGCGGACAAGGAGGTCCGTCACGCGACCTCTTCGATCCTGATTCGCTGGGCGCCCTCCCACAGCGTCCGCCGCCCGACCTCGCGGAGGCGGTCCCCCCAGCCCTCGTCGGGGACGATGGAGGCGAAGTGGTTCGCTGCCAGTTGGCCGACCTTCGATGCCGTCGTGCAGGCGCCGTAGGGGAAGAAGATCTCGCACTCGCTGATGCCGCCCGGGTACATCGCGAGCATGCCCGGCGCCGGGTGCGACGAGTGGTTCTCGTAGTCGATGCCCGGTCGGAACTCGCCGTACGGGATCCAGGTGGACTCGCCGGACCAGCGGCAGTGGATCAGCCGACTGTCGATGGGCAGCATTCGCCGGATGACCTCGATGGTCTGCGGCGCGGCCGACTCCCAACGGGCGGTAAAGTGGAGGTCGTCGCCGACCGTGATCGCAAGATGTCCCATAGCGCGGAGGATACGTGGCCAGCAGCGCCTCGGGAACACCCTCGACGCCCCCGCCGGGGCCCGCGACCCCCACGATCTCGACCCACGTCCTCGACACGGAGACCGGCCGCCCGGCGAGCGGGGTCCATGTCAGCCTGTACAAGCTCGGCGAGGACGAACGGCCGATCCGCCTGACTCAGGCCCTGACCGACAACGATGGGCGGGTTCGCGACCTGCTCGAGCGACCGATGTCGCCAGGCGTGTACCGCCTGGAGTTCAACCTGGCCGGCCCACGGGGAGCCGGCACGGACGAGTCGCGCTTCTTCCGGCGCATGACGCTGGACCTGAGGATCGACGACGTCTCGCGGTCCTACCACGTGCCGCTGCTCCTCGCGCCGTTCTCGGTCACGAGCTACCGCGGCAGCTGAGGGCTGAGCCTGCCGGCGGCTCGGCGGGCCTCACGCACCTTCCGCACCGATGCCCGTCGGGGTAATACGAGTCCACCTGGCCGCCGCGCGATGACGCACCAGGCGTCCGCGCCGGTGGTGGCCCTTCCAAACCAGCTTCGTATGACCGCGATGGTCATCAGAAAGTAAGAGCGCTCACAGACGCCGCAAACCGGTTGTGACAGCCTAGATGGCACGCCGGGCTCCCAGGATGCGGTGCATGGAAGCCCGCATCGTCTCCCTGCCAACACGCCTGGCCCCCGCCATCCGCGTTGAGGCGGAGCGAATCCTCGTCGACCGGCTCACCTTGCCGGACCCCGGACTCGCCGCCTGGCTCGGTGAGCAGCCGGAGGACGAGCGGGGCGTCGTCGTGGAACGGGCACTCCGGATCGGCCTGACCGCGCTCCAGAGCGTGGGCGTCACGATGAACCTGGACGCGGTCCGTTCCGAATTCGACCGCTTCGCCGAACAGAATCGCGCCGCGAACGACCGCGCGGCCGAAGCCCTGGAGCAGGTCCTGCGGGCGAACTTCGGTGATGGCGAGGGCCGGCTCCCCCGGACGCTCGAGACCTTCCTCGGGGATCGCGGCAAGCTGCACTCGATGGTCGACGAGCTGTTCGATCCGAAGCGTCGAGATTCCGCGATTGGCCGGATGTCGACCATGCTCGAGACCTACTTCGACGGCGACGCGTCGAGACTGGCGACGCTGCTGGACCCGACCCGCATGGGTTCACCGCTTCATCAATTCCGGAGTGAGGTTGCCGCCGGGTTCAAGGCCCTCGAGGAGAAGCTCGTGGCCCTGGAGGCGGCCGGGAACGCTCGAGCCGGGGAGCGCTCGAAGTCGGCCGCCAAGGGAGGCGATTTCGAGGAGCTCCTGGAGGGCCTGCTGGGCGCCATCGCCCGCGGCTCGAATGACCTGCTGGAGCGGACCGGCACGGATGCCGGCGATGCGGGCCGTTCGAAGAAGGGTGACTTCGTGCTCACGCTTGACCCGGGTCTGACCCGCGGGTCCGAGCTCCGCGTCGTCATCGAGGCCAAGGACCGCAAGATCTCGGGCCGCGAGATGCGGGATGAGCTGCGCGAGGCCCGGACGAACCGAGATGCCGTCGTCGGTCTTGTCGTGTTCACGCCGGCCCATGCGCCCGCGGGCATCGCCCCGTTTGATGTCCGCTCGGGCGACGTGTACTGCGTCATCGACCCGGCGGACGCCGACCCGGCGATCCTCGAGGCCGCCGTGCGCCTCGCCCGCCTGTTGGCTCTCGCGAGCCTGCGCGAACGCGAAGCGGAGGTCGATGCCGCCGCGCTCGGGGAGGCGCTGACCGCCATCCGGGAGCAGCTCGAGACCGTCCGCGCGATGAAGGTCCAGCTGACATCCATCGGTTCGACCGCCGGGCAGGTCACGGCGGCCCTGGATCGCATGCGCGAGGGGATCCTGGCCCAGATCATCCGCGCCGAACGGGAGCTGGTCTCCGTCGCGGCCTGACACCGGTGCCGCGGCCTGACACCGGTGCCCCGGCCGGCAGGCTGACTGGCTGGGTTGCCGACGGATGGTATGGTCTCGGTCCGACTCCGCCGGGCATCGGAGTCGAGCACGAGGACCTGCCGTGGCGCGCGCAATGTGGAAGGGGGCCATTCAGTTCGGCCTCGTCACCATCCCGGTGAAGCTCTACCTGGCCACCGAATCGCGAGCCGGCGTGAGCTTCAACATGCTGCATGCTCCGGACCTGTCCCGGATCCAGATGAAGATCTTCTGTCCGGTCGATGAGGAGGTCATCTCCCGGTCCGACACGGTCAAGGGCTTCGAGTACTCGCCCGGCGAGTACGTGGTGGTAACTGACGAGGATCTCGAGTCGCTGCCCCTCAAGACCGTCCGGTCGATCGAGATCGAGCAATTCGTCGAGGCGGCCGAGGCTGAGACGCACACCAGGTTCGTGAAGCAGGCCTACTACATCGAGCCGGACAAGATCGGGCGCAAGGCCTTCTCGCTCCTGAAGTCCGTGCTCCGGGACAAGGGCCTGACCGCGATCTGCAAGGTCGTGATCAAGGATCGCGAGGCGCTCGCGGCACTCGATCCGTTCGAGAACACGATGGTCCTGTCCACGCTCTACTGGCCGGACGAGATCCGCGCGCTCGGCGAACTCGATCTGCCCGAAGAGGACCCGGAGTTCAAGCCGGCCGAGAAGCTGATGGCCGAGCAGCTCATCGGGGCGATGACGGGGGCGTTCGACCCGGGCCAGTACCGGGACGAGTACCGGACCGCGCTCATGCAGATCATCGATTCGAAGGTGGAGGGCCGCGAGTTCGTGGCCGCGCCGCCCGTCGAGGAGAGCGGCAACATCATCAACCTCATGGCCGCGCTTGAAGCGAGCGTCAAGGCTGCCAAGGCCGCCCGCGAGGCCGAGACACCGCCGCCGGTGTCGGTCGCAGACGCCAAGGCCGCGAAGCTGCAGTCGCGCGACGCCGATGACACGGCCGGTGAGGCCAAGCCGGCGCGTCGCCGCAAGAGCGCCTGACGCCTCACCCTCGAACGCGCAGGTCCGGCGTGCCGCTCGAGGAGTACCGGCGCAAGCGCGACTTCAGGAGCACGCCCGAACCCGCCGGCGCCGCCACTGTCGACGGTTCCTCAAGTGGCCGCTTCGTCGTCCAGCGTCACCGCGCGACCCGGCTCCACTACGACTTCCGGCTTGAGATTGCCGGCGTCCTCGTGTCGTGGGCCGTGCCCCGCGGCCCGACGCTTGACGCGGCTGCGCGCCGAATGGCGGTCCATGTCGAGGATCACCCGATCGAGTACTTCGACTTCGAGGGCGTCATCCCGAAGGGCCAGTACGGCGCCGGGGATGTCATCGTCTGGGACTGGGGCACGTGGCAGGCAGAGGCCGAGACGCCCGACGGCGCGCGGGCCGTCGCCGAAGGGGAGCTCAAGCTCCGCCTCGAGGGCGAGAAGCTTCGCGGCCGGTTCACCATTGTCCGGACCAGTGGACGTGGACGCGGGAAGGCCGGGCGCGCCCAGGATCCGGCAGCCCGCCCGTTCGAGGACGACGAGGCCGAGCAGTGGCTGCTCATCCACAAGCGGGACGAGCACGCCGTGTCGGGCTGGGACGCCGAGGATCACCCGCAGAGCGTCAAGACCGGCCGCACGAACGATGAGGTCCGCGCCAATCGCGATGCCATCTGGACGAGCGACGCCCCGGCCGCCTCGGCCCGGATTGACCTGAGCGCGGCCCTCGAGGTCCCCATGCCGGGGTTCATCGAGCCGATGGCGGCGACGCTCGCCGACCGGCCATTCCGCGACGAGGACTGGCTGTTCGAGGTCAAGTGGGACGGCTACCGACTCCAGGCGGCGGTGAATGATGGCAAGGTCCGCACGTTCACCCGCAACGGGAAGGACGGCGAGGCGTTCTTTCCCCGCCTCCTGGCGCCGCCGACCTGGATCAATGCCCGGCAAGCGATCGTCGACGGCGAGGTCGTGGCCACCGACGACGCCGGCCTGCCCGACTTCTCGCTGCTCCAGGAGCGTCTCGGCACGAAGGGGTCGGACGGTGGCGGTGCCTCCGGACTCGTCTACCAGGCATTCGACCTGCTGTATCTCGACGGGCGGTCACTGTTGTGGGTCCCGCTCGAGGACCGGAAGCGGCTCCTCCGATCGGTCATCCGGGAGGACCGGCGAGTTCGCTACTCGGGTCATGTCGAGACGGAGGGGGTCGCGTTCCTCGAGGCATGTGCCGCGCAAGGCCTCGAGGGTGCGATCGCGAAGCACCGCCGCTCGACGTACGAGTCGGGCGTGCGATCGCGGGCCTGGCTGAAGCTCAAGATCCGGCCGGAGCAGGAGCTGGTCGTTGGTGGGTGGACACCCGGCGAGGGCAACGCGAAGGAACTCGGGGCGCTCGTCGTGGGCGTGTACGAGACCGACGACGCGAGCCCGGACGCCGCGCCGCGTCTGCGCTTTGCCGGCAAGATTGGCTCCGGCTTCACCGCCCGGGTCCGAACGAACCTGCGCCGGCAGCTCGAGGAGCTTGCGGCCGACACGCCGCCGTTCGATCCACCGCCCGCGAAGGACTACCGGGGCCGCTGGGGTGGCGACCTGGCGAACGTGACGTGGGTGCGCCCGGAGCTCGTCATCCGGGCCGAGCTCGGCGGATGGAGCCGCGACGGGCTGGTTCGCCAGGGCGCATTCAAGGGTCTCGAGGCGGGCCGCGAGCCGCTGGAGGTGCGGCGCGAGCGCGCGGTCGAGACGCGAGCCACGGTCAAGGCTGTGGATGCAGGGCTCCCCGCAATCGGCCCGGATGACTCCGGCATCACAGGGGAACCGCCCCTGAAGTCCTCGCCGACGCACCTCCACCCGTGGTCCGCGACAAAGGACGAGTTCGACGCCCTTGAGCGGATGGGTCGCCAGGGCGCCTGGAGCATCGGTGGGGTCGAGTTGAAGCTGACGAACCTCGACAAGGCGATCTTCCCGCCCCGGGAAGGTGATCCGCGCGGACCGATCACCAAGCGCGAGCTCATTCGCTACTTCGCCCTGATCGCGCCGGTCATGCTCCCGCACCTCGTGGAGCGGCCGCTCAACCTCCACCGCTTCCCGGATGGAGCCGAGGCGCCGGGTTTCTGGCAGAAGGCGCTCCGTCCCACCGACCCAAAATGGCTTCGCCGCTGGCGCGAGGTCGGCGTCGAGGCGCGCGAGGCGAATGAGCATGTGGTCGCCGACCGCGTGGCCACGCTGTGCTGGCTCGGAAACCAGGCCGCGTTCGAGATCCATGCCTGGACATCGCGCCTGGACGCTCCCTGGCGACCCACGTTCGCGCTCATCGACATCGACCCCGGGACGACGACAACCTGGGACGAAACGCTCGTCCTGGCCCGGCTCTTCCGGACCGCCCTCGAGCATCTGGGCGTCCGCGGGTACCCGAAGGTCACGGGACAGCGCGGAATCCAGATCTGGGTCCCGATCGTGCCGAAATACGATCACGCCCAGACCAGCGACTGGGTGGAGAAACTGTCACGCGCCGTCGCTGCCGTGGTCCCGGACCTGGTGTCGTGGGAGTGGTCGAAGGGCGCCCGCGGCGGCCGGGCCCGCCTCGACTACACGCAGAACGCCTCGATCAAGACGCTCGTCGCGCCGTACGCCGTGCGCCCTGCGGCTGGCGCACCCGTGTCGACACCGATCGCGTGGGACGAACTGGAGGACCCCGACCTCCGGCCCGACCGCTGGACGATCCGGACGCTGCCGGACCGTGTCGCCGCGGTGGGGGACCTGTTCGCCGGGGCCCAGATGGATCTCCAGGAGCTGCCCCCGGTCTGACGCCCGCCAGGTTGACAGGCACGCGCCTAACGTTCACGTAAACGGCAAGGTTTGGTATCCTCCCCGGCGTGAGCACGAAGACCCCGCCACCGGACGACGACGCGCAGCACCGTGCGGGAGGGGATCCGGCGTCCAACCTCCTTCGGATCACCGAAGTTGCCGAGGAAGTCGGCCTGACGGCACGAGCCGTTCGGTACTACGAGGAACTCGGGCTGCTCAAGCCGGCGGCCCGATCCGAGGGGTCGTATCGGCTGTTCGATGAGGACGACCTCGAGCGCCTGCGGTTCATTCGGGGCCTGCGGGACGACGCTGGGTTCAGCCTTGCCGAAATCGGCCACATGCTGGAGGACGAGGACGCGCGGGAACGCAACCGGGCGCGCTTCCGAAGCACCACCGACCGCGAAGAGCGCCGGGCCATCCTTCGCGATGCCCTCGACCGCGTTGACCGACAGGTCACGAGCCTGCGTGGCAAGGCGAGCCGGATCTCGGGGATGATCGAGGAAGCCGAGACCCGACAGTGCCACCTCGAGCGGCACCTCGAGGAACTCGAGGCGGGACGGGAGCCCTCGCACGCCGGGCGTGGACGATGAGCTCCACGCGTCGGCCCACGCTCGCCGCGGTCGCGCGGTTTCGCGGCTGGCGCGCCCTGCGCCACCGCAACTACCGGCTCTTCTTCAGCGGCCAGCTCGTGTCGCTCATCGGCACGTGGATGCAGAGCGTGGCCCAGGGCTGGCTGGTCCTTCAGCTGACCGGGGACCCCATCTATCTCGGCCTCGTGGCCGCTGCCCAGTTCGGGCCGGTCCTCGTCCTCGGCCTGTTTGGCGGTGTCGTCGCGGACGGGCTGCCGAAGCGCCGGACGCTGGTCGTCACCCAGGCCATCGCCATGGCGCTGGCGCTCGCGTTGTTCGTCCTCACGGCTACCGGCAGCGTGACGGTCGAGCAGGTGCTCGGGCTGGCGTTCCTGCTCGGTTGTGTCAACGCCATCGAGATGCCCACGCGCCATGCCTTCGGGGTGGAGTTGGTCGGCCGCGAGGACATCGGCAACGCCGTGGCCCTGAACTCGGCCGTCTTCAACAGCGCGCGCGTGCTCGGGCCGGCGGTCGCCGGCCTGACGATCGGGGCAACGGGCCTGGCCTCGGCCTTCCTGCTGAACGGGATCAGCTTCCTCGCGGTGATCGTCGCGTACATGCGCATGGATGAGGCCTCGCTCGGCGCGCCGCCGCAGTTTGCCCGTCCCACGACCGTCCGGGAGGTGATGACGCACCTGCGGGTGGGACTCGCGTATGTCCGGCGGACACCGGATGTCCTCGTTCCGATCGTGGTCGTCGGTCTCGTGGCCACCGTCGGGATGAACTTCAACGTGCTCATCCCGCCGCTGGCGAAGGACCTGCTCAACGTCGGTGCACCGGGTTTCGGCTTCCTGATGGCGGCGACCGGCCTCGGATCGCTCGCCGCATCGCTCACGATCGCGTTTGGGCGGGGGAACCGCGTGGCGCTCATCGGGTTCGGGGCCGCGCTCACCGGCCTGGCCGAACTCGTTCTCGCTGCGTCGGGATCCTTCTCGTTGTCCCTCGTGGCGATGTTCGGGGCCGGCCTCGGTGCGATTTCCATGGCCGCCACCGCGAATACGACGATTCAGCTGACCGTGCCGGCCGAACTGCGCGGCCGGGTCATGAGCGTGTACACGACCGTCTTCGCCGGCTCAACACCGATCGGCGGTCTCGCCGCCGGTACCCTCGCCTCACGCTTGGGAGTGGCCGAGGCCATCGGGATCGGCGGAGGCCTGAGCCTGATCGTCGGCCTCGTGGTCATCGCCTGGTATCGGCGCGCCCCCGGTAGGGCAGACGAAGCAGGGCCAGGAGCGGCTCCCCGGTCGTCTGTTCAAGGCTGAACCGCGGCCGGCCATCGGCCGCGTCGGCACGCCGGATCCGGAGCGTCACGTCGTCGCGTCCGGGGTGGTTGGGATCGTAGGCCCGGAGCGTGCCCGCGCCGGGGCCGGCCTCATAGCCGTAGGCGAGCACCTGGTGGTTCGTCGTGAGACCGAACGGATTGATCCGCGCGCTGCGCACAAGGCCCACCATCGCCGGCCGTCCGGCGTCGATGTCCGAGCAGATCTGTCGCCATTCGGCGACCTGCGCCGCGGCGGTCCAGCGGCCGACGACCAGCTGAAGAAGCGTCAGCCAGAAGCGAGCCGGCACGAGGCCCCAGCGATCGAAGGAGACGAGCTGCCGGCGGACGATCTCCCGGAAGAGCGGCGTGCCCGGCTCGGGGGGAACCTGGTCCGCAGGCACCGGTTCGTGTGCCAGGTAGCGGTCCGCCGCCGCGAAACACATCCCGCCGCACAGGCCCTCGGACACCTCGCCGATCCCCAGCCGGATGTAGCGGACCCGGAGCTCGAACGCCGGGCCGGCCGGCCAGCGGTTGGGGAACCGGAAGCCGTGGATGGAGGGCAGGAAGCCGGGCAGGGCGTTGGTGCGCATGCGGGGACCGTACCGCGTGACGCGGATGGACGCGCGGGGCCCGATTCCTCCGGATCCGCGTGGGGCGCCACACGCCGGTGATGGGCGCCACAGGCCCCGTGTCCTACCATCGGGAGCATGGCGCACGATGCAACCGCCCAGCCAAGACACACGAACCGGCTGGCCGGCGAGACCAGCCCGTATCTCCTCCAGCACGCCCACAACCCGGTCGACTGGTTCCCGTGGGGACCCGATGCGCTCGCCCGGGCGAAGCTCCTGGATCGCCCGATCTTCCTGTCCATCGGCTACGCGGCCTGCCACTGGTGCCACGTCATGGAGCGCGAGTCCTTCGAGGATGAGGCCACGGCGCAGCTACTGAGCGAGCATTTCGTGGCGATCAAGGTGGATCGTGAGGAACGTCCGGACCTGGACCAGCTGTACATGGGCGCGGTGCAGGCGATGACCGGCTCCGGCGGCTGGCCGATGTCCATGTTCCTGACGCCCGAGGGCCGGCCATTCTACGGCGGCACGTACTTCCCGGACGAGCCACGCCACGGCATGCCGAGCTTCAAGCAGGTTCTGGAGGGCGTCGCCCGCATCTGGCGCGAAGATCGGGGCCAGGTGGAGCAGACCGGCCTCCGGCTGGTCGGTGCTCTCGTGGAGGGAGCACGCCTGCCGGCCGTTCAGGACGCCCCGGCCCCGGATCTGCTGGACGCCGCCGTCCTGCTGATCGACCGTGGGTTCGACCCAACGACGGGCGGCTGGGGCACCGCTCCGAAGTTCCCCCAGCCGATGACGATCGAGTTCCTGCTCGGGCGCGGCACCGCCACGGGTGATGCGCGCGCGCTCGCGGTCGCGCGACGGTCGCTCGATGTCATGGCTGCGGGCGGCATCCATGACCAGCTCGGCGGCGGGTTCCACCGGTACGCCACCGATGCGGTCTGGCTTGTGCCGCACTTCGAGGAGATGCTCTACGACAACGCCCAGCTGGCCCGCGCGTACCTGCGGGCGTGGGCAGTGACGGGCGACGGCGCTTACCGCGATGTCGGGCAGGGCGTGCTTGACGCGATCATTCGCGACTTCACCGTCCCCGACGGGGCATTTGCCGCGAGCCTCGACGCCGATACGGGCGGGGTGGAGGGCGCGACCTTCACCTGGGATGCCGAGGAGATCCGAACCGTCCTCGGTGATCTGGCGCCCCTCTTCGCCGCGGCCTACGGCGTGACCGACGGGGGCAACTGGGAGGGTCGAACGATCCTGTCCCGCGTCCGCTCCGACTCCGAGTTGGCGGGACAGCACGGGGTCCCGGTTGACGTTGTGTGCGAGCGACTGACAACCGCCCGGGCCCGGCTCTTCCCGGTCCGTGGGGCGCGGGACCAGCCAAACCGCGACGACAAGGCACTCGCCGCCTGGAACGGCCTCGCGATCGCGGCACTGGCCGATGGGGCCCGGATGCTCGATCTCGCGACCGCCGGAGGCGATGCGCCCGCCGCCGCCCGGTACCTGGCCGCCGCGGTCGGTGCGGCCGAGGCGATCACGAGCGGTCTGCTCGGCGCCGATGGCCGGCTCGGGCGCTCCTGGAAGGACGGCCGGGCATCCGGGCAGGGCGTGCTCGAGGACTACGCCGATCTTGCCGACGGGCTCCTCGCCCTGTACGAGGCGAGCCACGACGAGCGCTGGTTCGTCACCGCCAGGGCCCTGGCCGACCAGATCCTCGAGCGCTTCGCCGACCCGGATGGGGGGTTCTTCGATACCGCCTCGGACCACGAGCGGCTCGTCGCCCGCCCGAAGGACGTCCAGGACAATGCCACGCCGTCCGGCAACGCGATGGCCACGCTCGTCCTGCTCCGGCTCGCCGCGCTGACCGGCGAGGGCCGGTACCGGACGGCCGCCGAGGGGGCCATCCGGACCGTGACACCGCTCACGGTCCGCTACCCGACGGCGTTCGCCAAGTGGCTCACTGCCATCGATCTCTCCCTGTCCGCGGTCGCCGAGGTCGCGATCGTCGGCGACCCGGAGGATCCTGGTACCCGCGAGCTCCTGCGCGCAGCAAACGGTGGGTATGCCGCCTCACGTGTCGTGGCGGTCTCGGCCGATCCGGGTTCGAGCGCGATCCCGCTGATGCAGGACCGTACCCGCCTCCACGGCCGACCGACGGCCTACGTCTGTCGCGGCTTCGCCTGCCAGGCGCCGGTCACGGATGCCGACGCGCTGCGTGAGCAGCTGCGGGAGCGCGAGGCGGCGCTATGACCGAGGGCCGGCCCGAGCGGCAGCGCGGCACGGCGGTCGTGCCGCCGAGGCCCGCCGCGACCGCGGTCCTCCTTCGTCCGTCGTCGGCCGGCCTCCAGGTGCTCCTGACCCGCAGGCCCTCGACCATGCAGTTCGGACCGGATATCCACGTCTTTCCGGGCGGCCGAGTCGATCCCGGCGACACCGACGCGGCTGCAGCCGCGATCCGCGAGACCCGGGAGGAGACGGGCATCGTCGTGGCCCGCGAGTCGCTCGTCCCGATGAGCCGCTGGGTGACGCCACCCGGCTTGCCGCACCGCTACGACGTTCGCTTCTTCGCGGCGTTCGTGCCGGCCGGGACGGAGGTCTCCGAGGCCTCCCCCGAGGTCGTGGACTCCTCCTGGCTCACGCCGGCCGCGGCGCTCGACGCCACGCGGCTCGGCACGATGATCCTGTGGCAGCCCACGGTCGTGACGCTGCAGCAGCTGCTCGGCGTCGAGGATCGCGGCGCGCTCGATCGCGCGTTCGCCGCGGGCAGCGAGCCGATGAGCCCCCCCGTGATCGAGGCGGTCTCGGCCGCCGTCGCGACGGTCCGCCAGCCATGGGCCGGCGGGATCGAGGGGCGAATGGCAACAGGCAGAATCGTGGGCTACCGCCGGCTGGTCGTGATCGATCCAGCCGACCCGACGGGGGAGACCACGGACGCGATCCTCGCCTGGGCGAGCGAACGCGACGCCGAGGTCGTGGGCGTCGCCGTGACCGATCTGGATCCGGGTCACCATGCCGGCGTCGAGATGTTCGCGGCCGGGCTCGGCGTGCCCGTTGTCGCTGGACGGGGTGCGTCACTGATCGCGCCGTATCCCGTCACGGAGGTGGCCGACGGCGAGCGACTCCCGTTCGGGGATGTGCCAGTCGTGGCGCGGGCGGATGCGACCGGGCGCAGGCCCGAGGCCCTGTCCTACGAGGTCGTCGAGCCGGGGTCCTGACCCGGTTCACGAACGTCCCTCCCGCCGGCGCGCCAGGCGGACATCACGGCAAACCAGCTTCTCGCTCGCATGAGGAGGAGAGCCGCCACCGCGTGCCCCAGCCCGAGGCCGACGATCATCGGCCGGCCGAACGCGGGAAGGTAGGCAATCGCGAACAGGATCGTGAGGTTCACGGCCGGGAGCCAGCCGCGGCCCCCAAGGATCAGCACGCCCAGGATGATCGAGCCGGCGTACAGGAAGACCGCGACCCCGAGGATCGGACCCTTGGCCGGCAGGCTGCCCGTCACGACGAAGTCGCCGACGAGGAGCTGCGTCGCGCCGAATACCCCGCCGAGGATCAGGAGTCCGGCGACGACGTTGATCAGGACGGGCCGAGGGGGAGGCCGTCGAATGTCCGCGCTTGCGGGTCGCGGGCCCGGCCAGATCACCGCGGGGCGTCGTCGGTCGAATCGGGCTCGTCCGGTGTGCCGGCCGCGTCCTTGTGGATGGCGCGGGCCTCCTCGCGAGCGCTCTTCACGCCTCGTCCGAGCACGTTTCCGATCTGCGGCAGGGTCTTGGGACCACGCCAGATGAAGACGATGACGAGGACGATCAGGAGGATGACGACGATATCCATGTGCCGATGGTACCCGACGCCCAGGCACGTCAGCCGTGCTCGGGGCCCGGTCGGGTGGGTGGTGTACCTTCGGGCCATGTGTCGATCGTGGACGCCGTGAGTCGCCCGGCACCGGATCCGGCAACGCGACCACTGCTCGTGTTCGGGCCGTGGTCCACCCGCTATGACCTGGGTCCGGCACACCCGCTGACGCCGCGCCGGTTCGGCCCGGGCATCGATCTGTTGCGGGCGGTTTCGGGCGAGGAGCCCGCGCTGCTCCATCCAGAGCCCGTCTCGGACGACGCGCTGGCCTGGATCCATGACCGTGCCTACATCCGCACCGTCAGGCGGTTCTCGGACGACCCGTACGGCCCGGCAGAGGCCGGCATCGGCGCGGGCGACACGCCCGCCTTCAGCGGCATGCACGAGGCGTCCGCCGCGGTGGCCGGCGGGAGTCTCCTGGCCGTGGAGGCGATCCTGCGCGGCGAGACCACGCACGCGTTCCACCCGGGTGGCGGGCTGCACCATGCGATGCGGGATCGCGCCGCGGGCTTCTGCGTCTACAACGACCCTGCGCTGGCGATCGCCGGGGCTCGCCGGGACGGCCTGCGCGTCCTGTACGTGGACCTCGATGTCCATCATGGAGACGGCGTGCAGGCGCTCCACGGCGATGATCCCGGGGTCCTGACGGTGTCCATCCACGAGACCGGTCGGACGCTGTTCCCGGGCACCGGGTTCGTCGAGGAGCTCGGTGACGGTGCGGCGGCCGGTACGCAGGTGAACCTGCCCATGTATCCAGGGACCGGCGAAGGCGGCTGGCTAGGCGCGCTCCAGCGCGTATTGCCGGAGCTGGCCGCGTCGTTTGGACCGGATCTTGTCGTCTCCCAGCATGGGGCGGATAGCCACGCATGGGATCCGCTCGCGAATCTCCGGGTGACCACGACGGCGATGGGCAAGGCAGCCCGACTCCTGGATGCGATCGCCCACCGCTGGGCGGGCGGGCGGTGGCTCGCGACGGGCGGCGGCGGGTACGACGTGTACCGCGTCGTTCCGCGGATGTGGTCCCTCGTCTGGCTGGCGGCGCTTCACCGCGAGCCTGGTCTCCCGACGCCGCCGGCATGGCGGGCCAAGTGGGCCGCCGAGGCCGAGCACTACGGGCAGGCGCCGCTCCCGGCGTGGCTCGAGGATGAGGTCAATGCCGGGCTCCGTATCGACGCCGCCCAGGAGGCCGCGGACCGCCGCGCCGAGGAAACGGCTGGGCTCGTCAGGGAGCTTGCGGTTCCGGCGCTCGTCCGCGCGGCGGGCGACCTCGGTTGGTGGCGAGCCCTCGACGACCTCGCGGTGGGTGGCGATGCGGCCAGCGGTGGGTCGGCGCGGTCCACCACCCGCTCAGGTGAGACGCCTGTCATCCTCGATGCCGTCGAGGCCGACACGTGGGATCGCCTCGCGCTCAACGATCGTGTCCTGGCGCCACGTGACCCGGCGGTGGCCCACGCCCTGGTCCGCGCCGCCCTCCGAAGCCCGCACCGGGTCCGGGTGACAGCCGCAGTCGCGAGCGGGAAGGTCGTCGGCGCCGCCGTCTCCGTCGTTCCGGGCGCGACCAGGCTGCTGCTGGCGCTCGGGGTCGCGCCCTCGTATCGCGGCCGCGGTCTGGGATCGGAGATCCTGCGTCGCCACGTCGCAGGAGCGGAACTGGTTGAAGCGTGGGAGGCTGGCTTCACGCTCGCCGAGCGCGACCCGATCGAGCCCCTGCCGCGGGCGACCCGCGCCGGGATCACCCGCCGCCTCCTCGAGGCGGCGGCTTCCGGGTCGGGCGAGCAACCGGCCTCGTCGGGGCCGCCGATCCGGCTGCCGAGCACGGCCCACCGCCCTGAAGTGGATAGCAATCGACCCGGGCGGGAGCCCGGGTCGATCTGGGCAGCTACTGGGCTCATGGCGGGGGGAGGGTGGAGTCCGCCAGGAGCCCGCGTGGGGTCAGCCTGGTCGGTGGGTGGGTCATGACCTTGGCCCGCCAGGGGGTCCCGAGCATCGGGAGCAGGTAGCGGTCGAGCCCGTAGTAGCCGGCGACGCGCCAGGCCAGGATGAGTCCGATCGCAAACGTGAACAGGACCGGGTTGGTCGACGCAGAGCCGGCCAACAGGAAGGACATGTTCATGAGCGCCCCGAAGAACGCGGCCACGCCGACGAGGGCACCGACCACCAGCCCGACACCAACCGCCAGCTCGCCGAACACGATGAGGTAGCTGAACCACCCCTCGGCGTTGTTGTCGAGCAGCAGGTTGATGAAGTCGCGATACCACTCGAACGAGATCGGTGGGCGACCCTGCTCCGGGATGGTGACCGCGCGCTCCCAGTAGCCTCGCAGGGCGGCGCCGCCGCCGAGCCAGGCGTTGTCAGCGTTGAAGGCCTTGCCGAGCCCCGACTCGATCCAGGTGAAGCCCAGGAACAGGCGGATCGGCAGCCAGAACAGGCCGGCCCGGGTGTTGCTGAACAGGTAACGGGTGAAGGCGGGTCCTTCGACCTCGACGACCCGTGCCTCGGGCGAGGTCCGGTCCGTGAACATGAGCGCGACGACGACGATCGCGAGGATCCAGAAGGCGATCGTCACGATTTGGCGGAGCGTATCGCCGCCGAGCTCCTCGGGGCGGACCTCGTCGATCGGGACTTGCATCCACAAGACCAGTGCGGCCGCCAGGAGGGCCAGGGGCGTGGCCCACTTCCGATAGTTCTGCATGTGGCTTCCTTCCCTCTGCCGCCCGGACCGGCAGCGACGGCGCAGATTGGGGTCGTGACCCTCCATCCGGTCCTGTTCTGCTCACGATGTACCACATGAGCGCAAGCCGAGATGGCCCAAGTGGCCCACTTGTGGGGCCTGTTGGCCGGTTTCGGCCAGGCCGTCCGGCCCGGGTCGCGCCATCCCGCCCGGCCGGAGCCGGCAGGATGGCGCGGTACACTCCACGACCCGTGACCTCGACGCCAGCGCCCGCCAAGGATTCCCGAGCGCCGGATCCTCTCGCGCCGTTCTCGCCACCGGTCCGCGCCTGGTTCGAAGGGGCGTTTGCCGAGCCGACGCCGGCCCAGAGCGGTGGTTGGCCGGCGATTGCGGCGGGCCGCCACACGCTGATCCACGCCCCGACCGGCAGCGGCAAGACGCTGGCGGCGTTCCTGTGGTGTCTCGATCGCCTGGCGCGAGACCCGTCGTTGCCGCCCTCGCGCGGCGATCCCGGCAGCGTTCGCGTTCTCTACGTCTCGCCGCTCAAGGCGCTCACCTACGACGTCGAGCGCAACCTCCGGGCGCCCTTGCGCGGGATCGGACTGGCCGCGCAACGACTGGGCCTCGAACCGCCCCGGATCACGATCGGATCGCGCACCGGGGACACGCCTCAGGAGGAGCGGCGGCAGCTCGCCAGGCGGCCACCGGACATCCTCGTAACCACGCCGGAGAGCCTGTACCTGCTGCTCACGTCCGGGGCGCGCGAGGCCCTGCGGGGCGTGGAGACGATCATCGTGGACGAGGTCCACGCGATTGCCGGCTCGAAGCGCGGTGCCCACCTGGCGCTGTCGCTGGAGCGGCTCGAACGCCTCCGTCCGGACGGCGCGCCCACGCTTCAACGGATCGGCCTGTCGGCGACGCAGCGTCCGCTCGAGACGATCGCGCGGTTCCTCGGTGGCGTTGGGCCGGGCCGTGAGGTGGTCATCGTTGACGCGGGCGCGCGCAAGGTGCTGGAACTCGAGGTGATCGTCCCGGTCGAGGACATGAGCCGGTTGGGCGAGCTCGTTCCGGCCGAGCGGGCCACCGCCGCCGGTGATGCGCCGGCCTGGCGGGACGACCTCCGGACGAGCATCTGGCCGGCGATCCACCCACGGATCCTGGAGCTCATTCGCGCCCACAAGAGCACGATCGTGTTCACGAACAGCCGCCGGCTCGCGGAGCGGCTCGCCCACCGGCTCAACGACCTCGCCGGCGAGGACCTGGTACGGGCCCACCACGGGAGCATCGCCCGCGAACAGCGGCTGGAGATCGAGGAGGCGCTCAAGGCCGGGGCGCTGCCGGCCATCGTGGCCACGAGCAGCCTGGAACTCGGGATCGACATGGGCGCGGTGGACCTGGTGATCCTCGTCGAGTCGCCGACGAGCGTCGCGTCCGGCCTCCAGCGGGTCGGTCGAGCGGGACATCAGTTCGGCGAGCCGTCCAGGGGCATCCTCTTCCCGAAGTTCCGGGGTGACCTCCTGGAGGCCGCGGTCGTCGTGGGGCGGATGCACGAGGCCTCGATCGAGACGACGGTCATGCCCCGGAACCCGCTCGACGTGCTGGCCCAGCAGCTCGTCGCGATGACCGTGCTGGAGCCGTGGTCCGTGGCCGACCTGCTGGCGACCGTGACCCGAGCCGCCCCGTTCGAAACCCTGTCCCGTGAAGCACTCGAAGCGGTCCTCGGCATGCTCGCCGGCGCCTATCCCTCGGACGAGTTCGCAGAGCTCAAGGCCCGGGTCGTGTGGGATCGGGTCACCGATGTCGTGGAGGGACGCCGGGATGCCCGCGTCGTGGCCGTCACCTCCGGAGGCACGATCCCGGATCGCGGCCTGTTCGGGGTCTTCCTTGCCGGCGAGACCGGCACGCCGGGACGGCGCGTCGGCGAGCTCGACGAGGAGATGGTCTACGAGCTCCGGGCCGGGATGCACGGCGACGTCATCGTCCTCGGCGCCAGCAGCTGGCGCATCCTCGACATCACCCCGGACCGGGTCATCGTGGAGCCGGCGCCCGGCGTCCCCGGCAAGCTGCCGTTCTGGAAGGGCGACGCCGTGGGTCGCCCGATCGAGCTGGGCCGGGCGATCGGCGCCTTCGTCCGCGAGATGGACGCGGATCTCGCCCACGGCGAGAAGGGCCGGACGGCCGCGCTGGCCCGCCTCCGGACGAAGCACGACCTCGACGCCTTCGCGGCCGGCAACCTCCTTGCCTACCTCGAGGAGGAGCGCGAGGTAGCCGGCGCGCTGCCGACGGATCAGCGAATCGTCGTCCAACGGTTCCGGGACGAGCTCGGAGACTGGCGACTGGTCCTGCTCACGCCGTTCGGCGGGCGGATCCATGCGCCGTGGACGCTCGCGATCGAACAGCGGCTGCGCGAACGGCTGGGGATCGAGGCGCAGACGATCTGGTCGGATGACGGGATCGCGGTCCGCCTGCCCGAGGGTGAGGGCGAGGGGAGCGAGGCCCGGCTTGCGGAGATCGAGGCGCTCCTGTTCCCGGCGGCCGAGGAGATCGAGAACCTCGTCGTCGAGACCGTCGGCGGGAGTGCGCTCTTCGCGTCACGCTTTCGCGAGAACGCGGCACGGGCGCTCCTGCTTCCGCGCCGACGGCCCGGAACGCGGACGCCGCTCTGGCAGCAGCGTCAGCGGGCAGCCGACCTCCTCGCGGTCGCCTCACGCTACGGGAGCTTCCCGATCCTGGTCGAGACCTATCGGGAGTGCCTGTCCGATGTCTTCGACCTCGACGCGCTGCGCGACGTGCTCGGCGCGGTCGAGCGGCGCGAGATCACGGTCCACGCGGTGGAGACGGTCAAGGCGTCGCCCTTCGCCGCCTCGCTCCTGTTCGACTACGTCGCGGCCTACATGTACGAGGGCGACGCGCCGCTGGCCGAGCGCCGGGCCGGAGCCCTTGCCCTGGATCGGGACCTCCTCCGCGAGCTGCTCGGCCAGGAGGAGCTCCGGGACCTGCTGGATGCCGAGGCCCTCGCGGATCTGGAGCTGTCCCTCCAGCTGCTGACCGAGGAGCGTCAGGCCGGCACCGTGGATCAGGTCCACGACCTGCTCCGGCGGCTGGGGGACCTGACCGCGCCCGAGGTGGCGGCTCGCGTGAGCGGTGGAGAGGACGTCAGCGGGAGCTGGCTGGCGGAGCTGCGGTCCGGGAGACGCGCGGTCTCGATCCGTATCGGCGGCGAGCCCCGCTGGATCGCCATCGAGGATGCCGCGCGCTACCGCGACGGCGTCGGCGCCATGCCGCCGGTCGGCGTGCCGGAGGCGTTCCTCGCCCCGGTCGCCGGGGCGCTCGAAGGGCTCCTGGCCCGCTGGGCGCGCACCCACGGTCCGTTCCTGGCCATCGATCCTGCGCTCCGCTGGGGTCTCCCGGTGGGCGTCGTTGAGGATGCACTCGTCCGACTGGGCGAGGCGGGCACCCTCGTCCGGGGCGAGTTTCGGCCGGGCGGCAGCGAGCGTGAATGGTGCGATCCCGAGGTCCTCCGGATGCTCCGCCGACGGTCGCTCGCCCGGCTGCGGCACGCGGTCGAGCCCGTGGAACCGGCCGCGCTCGGACGGTTCCTGCCGGCCTGGCAGGGGGTCGCAGCCGTGGGCGCCTCCCCGGCACCCCTCCCCGGGACGGCCGCCCTCGAGCGACTCGCCGAAGTCGTGGACCAGTTGTCGGGCGTGGCCGTCCCCGCGTCCGTCCTGGAACGGGACCTCCTGCCGGCCCGGATCCCCGGCTACCAGCCGCGCCTCCTCGATGAGCTGGGGGCGCTCGGCGAGGTCGCCTGGGTGGGCCGCGGCAGCCTCGGCCGCGACGATGGGCGCGTCGTCCTGTACCGGCCCGGACGAGAGGTGCTCAGGCCGGGCGGGCCACCTGAGGCGGGCGAGCGACCGGAGGGTCCCCGCCACGATGCGATCCGGGCCCATCTTGACCGCCGCGGTGCGTCCTTCTACCGAGAGCTATTCGCGACGGCGGGCGGCGGCCCTGATCGCGAGATCCTCGACGCGCTGTGGGACCTGGTCTGGGCCGGCGAGGTCACGAATGACACGTTCGCCCCACTGCGCGCACTCCGCTGGAAGCGACCGGCACGGTCCACCGCGCGACCGCGGCCGGGCCGGCTGACCGCACTCGGACCGCCCGAGGCGGCCGGCCGCTGGTCGCTGGTCGAGGACACCGCGGGCGGGTCCTCGCCAACGGAGCGTCTCCATGCCACGGCACTCGCGCTCCTGGCCCGGAACGGCGTCCTCGTCCGCGAGGCCGTCATGGCCGAGGCCGTCGGCGGTGGTTTCGCCGGCATCTACCCGGTGCTGCGGGCGCTCGAGGACACCGGACGGATCCGCCGCGGGTACTTCGTCGAGGGCCTCGGCGCCGCCCAGTTCGCGCTTCCCGGCGCGATCGATCGCCTGCGCGCCGTCCGAGAGCCCGCGAGCGAGCGGAATGAACGGCCGGCAGTGCACGTCCTCGCGGCCGCGGATCCGGCAAATCCGTACGGCGCTGCTCTTCCGTGGCCGCGCCGCGGCGAGGATGACCGGCGTCCGCTCGCGCGCGCCGCCGGCGCGTTCGTGGTCCTCGTGGACGGCGTGCCCGCGCTGTACCTGGAGCGAGGTGGCCGAACGATCCAGACCCTCCCGGCATTTGACGACGCGGAGCTCGCGGCCCTGGCCCTGCCGGCCCTCCGGTCCCTCCTCGGCGAGGGCCGCGAGCGCGAGCTGGTCATCACTCGGATCGACGCCATCCCGATCGGCGGGTCCACGCACCGCACGGCGCTCCTCGAGGCCGGATTCGTTGCCGGCTACCGCGGCCTGGTGCTCCGACCGCGCTGACGGTCAGCCCGCGACGGATCGGCGGTCCCCGCTGACGCTCAGCCCCTCTTGACGCTCAGCCCCTGCGGGATGGCCGTCGAAGCGGTGACGCCAGCGCGTCGACCCGATAGCCCGATCCGGCCAGGGTCCGCCGGAGTTGAGTCGCGCGAGCGCGCACCGTTCGCGCCGCCGCCCCGTCGATCGTCTGCCCGAGCGCCACGCTTGTCACAAGGACTTCGGCAGCGTCACCGTCCAGCCACTCCGCCCCATCCCACGCGTGCACTCCCAGGGCGGTCCGGACCACCGGGTCGGTGATCCAGGCGGCCAGCCGGGCGCGAGCAGTGAGCGGGGCTGCTGAAGCAGCAACGAGAACCGCCCCATTCCAGCCGACGTCGTGTGCGGCTTCGGCGTCCAGCTCATGTCGCGCGGCGAGCGCCCGGTCCAGTGGCCCGCCCAAACGGAGGTCGGCGAAGACCGAGCGCCCGAAGGTCGCCACCAGCGAGTCGAGGAGGGCCCATGCCTCGAGGACCGCGGTTGAACGCGGGTTCTCGATGGATCGCCTGATCGCCTCGCGGCGCCGACCGAGGCGTTCCATGGCGGACCGCATGTCGCCGGGCCCCTCAGCGGTCGCGCCGGCCCCGGCAACGCCGAGCGCCGCGCGGGCCGCGGCCACGAGGTCGGGCAGCCGTGCCGGATCGTCCACGACGGCTCGGAGTGACTTGTGAACCGGTGCCAGCTCGACATCGCGGAGCGCGTCCTCGAGGCTTGGCACACCCCGGTCCACGAGGTCCGCAGCGAGCCGGCTCCACGCTGCGCCGGCGGCGTCGCGCAACTCCCGGAACCCGGTGATCACCTGGCACTGGTAGGCGTCAAGGTGAAGGCGAAGCCCTCGTTCGTGCAGCTGCGACGCCGGCCGGAGGTACTCCAGCTCGCGACGCTTGTCGCGGAATCCGATCCAGCAGTCCGGATCAGCGGGGATCCCAAGGCCCTCGGCCAGTGACCGGCGGGTCGTTGACCTGGACCCGTCGGGCCCCTTGACCGCGAACGGCACCGACTGCCGGAGCGTCCCCTCGGTTTCGGCGAACCGGTTGTGGTAGACGATCAGTGACCGGCCCGCGCCGGTCCCGTTCGAGTAGGCATACACGTTCTCGTCGACCGAGCCGTCGTCCCGGACCAGGTCGTACAGCAGGAAATCGTGCGCCTCCGCGAACATGGCCCGCCGGTGAACGAGCGGGAACAGGAGTCGCTCATGGCGCGCGACAAGGTCCGAAATCGGGCTGTTCGTCGAGCCGCGCGCGCCGGAACTCCATGCCGTACTTCTCGGTGAAGCCCTCGACCTGTCCGTGCCCGAGCATCGGCAGGCCCGGCAGCGTGGCCAGCACGGTCGCGACGCCTAAGTACTTGTCCCCGGCGCCGAACTGCTCGATCGCCGTGGCCTCGTCGGGGTTGCTCATGAAGTTCACGTAGCGCATGAGGATGTCCGGGTCGAACGCGAGCGTGTCCCGGATGACCTTGCGATAGCCCGCGTTGTCCTCGTCGCGGAGCATATGCATGAACGCGCTGTTGTAGACACGGTGCATGCCCAGCGTGCGGACGAAATAGCCCTCGAGGAGCCAGAACGCCTCCGCGAGGAGCAGTGTGTCGGGGACCTCGGCGGCGACTCGGTCGACGACGTCACGCCAGAACTCGGTCGGCATCAGGCGATCGAACTGGGCCTTGCGCATGGCGTGCTCAGCCCGTGATGGGATCCCGTCGCCGGCGCCGGGCAGCGGCCACCACAGCCGCTCGACGTGCTTGCGGGCGAGGACCATCGCGGCGTCGAACCGGATGACGGGGAAACGGCGCGCGACGGCCAGGATCGTCCGAGTCACCTGCTCCCGTACTTCGGCCTTGATGAAATCGAGCTGGGCCGTGTCATTCCAGGGGAAGCTCGTTCCGTCGTTGCCGTGATAGATGAAGCGGGTCACTCCGGTCTCGTGATCGTGGTGCTTGAACACGACCGCCGCATCGCTGTTGTCCCAGTAGTGGTCCTCCAGGACGATCGAGACGCGCCCATCAGGTGACAGGTCCGGTCCGTTGAACGTGTACGCCGCGTATGGCGAATCAGGGACCGAGAGGAACCACTCAGGGTGCTCGATCACCCAGCCGGAGTCGATGCCCATGTGGTTCGGGACCATGTCGCTGGCGAGCCGGATGCCGCGCGCCCAGGCGCGGTCGCGCAGGGTCGTGAACGCGGCCTCGCCGCCCAGGTCGTCCGCAATCCGGTAGTCGTCGAGTGAGTACGCGGAGGCCACCGCGTCCGGGTTGCCACGCCGCCGTTTGATCGTCTCGGACGCGCGCGATCGTTGCCACAGCCCGATCAGCCACAGGCCGGTGATGCCCCAAGCCCGTAGCGTATCCAGCTCCTCGTCGGGGATCGCGTCGAGCGTTCGGATGTCTCTCCCGTAGCGCTTCGAGAGCTGGTCGAGCCAGACGTAGGTGCTCTTGGCCATGAGGACGAGCCGGGGCATCCAGTCCGAGTCCGTGCTGAATCGCTCGATCTCCGCATCGAGCGCTGCGAAGTCCGGGGTCTCGACAGGCCCGGCACCACCCCCGCCGCCGAACCGCAGGTGGAGCCCTCGCTCCTGCTCGGCGAGGACGCCGAGCGCGACGTCGACGCGGTCCAGCAGGCCGCCCAGGTCGTCCCCGAGGAGGGCTGGCCAGTTGTCGCGCACGTAGCGGAGCTGGCCTGCCAGCGACGTCGGAGCGTGGCGCGCCGGCGCGCGAAGCAGGGCCAGGAGATCCAGGACTCCGCCGGTGCCATCGCCCGTGGGAAACGGTGTGGCTCCCGCGAAGGCCGTCTCCAGTTCGCGCACGGCCCGCTTGTAAGCCGCGGATCGGACCAGCGGGCGATCGTCGACCAGCTCTCGAAGGGGCGCGGCCGCCGGGTTTTCGTTGGCCAGCCGGGTCAGGATCATCTCCCCGACGAGGCTGGCCGGGTCTTCGGGCTCGGCGAGGCGACTCGGGAACGTTGCGGAGAAGCGATGGAGGACACGATCGCCTTCCCGACCGAGCCGGGCGCGCAGGCCCTCGACCGCATGTTGCCGGACGCCCGGCAGGGTCGTCGCCTCGAAGCGTTCGACGACGAGGTGGGCGACCTCGTGCAGCAGGCTGAGCGCGGCGAGATCCCCGGCCTGGATGGACGGTGCACCGGGCGGCCGTGTCGCGTTCATCCGGGCCGCCACGGCGCGGGCAGTCGGACCATCGGCCAGACCGACATCTCCACGGCGCCCGGTCGGGGCGGCTTCAATCCCGTACAGGTCCTGCGCCGTTCGCGCGACGCGGATTGCCGCCGCGTCCGGCCGCTTGTTCATCCGCCCAGGAGCTGGAGGATTCCGCGGATCGGGATGGCCACCCAGCCCGGTCGGTTGTTCAGCTCATAGGTCAGCTCGTAACAGGCCTTCTCGAGCAGGAAGGCGTCCAGCAGGGTGGCCCACTCCCGATCATCCGTGGGCAGGAACGCGGCCTCGGCCGTCG
Source organism: uncultured Chloroflexia bacterium (assembly GCA_963697415.1). GTDB lineage: Bacteria > Chloroflexota > Limnocylindria > Limnocylindrales > CSP1-4 > UBA5189. The sequence goes on along the minus strand of CAVONW010000003.1, from coordinate 203,240 downwards.
CCTCCCGGTAGCCGGCCAGGAACGTGGCTCCGACCCAGACGTTCCAGGTCCGGACCCAGCCCTCGAGCGTGGCAACGTCCTCCGGCCGGATATCCGCGCCTATCTCGGGCCGCAGCAGAGAACCGTAGCTGGCGTAGTGGAACGAGCGCAGCATCCCGGCGACGTCGCGCAGGGCGGACCGCTTCAGGCGGCGCTCGCTCAGTGGACGCGTCGGTTCGCCCTCGAAATCGATGATGACGAGGTCACGCCCGGTGTGGAGGATCTGCTCGGCGTGCAGGTCGCCGTGCGTCCGGATACGCATTCCGCCGAACTTGTGGCTTAGCAACGCTCGAAGGCGGACGTCAAGGACATCCCTCCGCTCCAGGACCTGCGCGACATCGGCCTCCGCCGGGCTCGGGAGACCCCTGGTGCGCCGAGCCAGCAGGTCAAGGCTGCGTCGGGTCGAGCCAACGATCGCCTGGAAGAGCGATCGCTGGTACAGCTCGCTGAACGGCTCCGGCGCGAACGCGGCGTCCTTGCCGGGCATGGCCAGCGCCTGGTGCAGCTCACCGGTACGGACGCCTGCCAGGCGGGCCGTTACGAGATAGGCGTCGATGACGTTCTGGATGTCCGAGGGCGGGTCCAGGCGGGACGCGGCGAGCAGCCCGGCCGAGTCCAGGTGCTCGCCGTCTGTCCGATGCGGCTCGGCCGCCGCGCGCTCGAAGAACCCTCGCAGCTCCTCGAGCGTGTGCATGAACAGGTTGCCCTGGTTGGGTACGAAGGCGTTGAGGAGGGCGGCGGTCATGGACGGGCCGTGGTCGGGGCGGTAGTCCATGGATCCGGCGATCGCGGGCGTCTGCGGGAAGCCGCGTTCCGTCAGGATTCGCCCGATCTCCAGGTCCGGGTTGATCCCGGACTGGGTCACCCGGTACAGCTTGAGGATCGCCCGCTCCCCGAAGATCGTCGAGCTGTTGCTTTGCTCGCCGCGGATCGGCGTCGGGACGAGGGCCGCGCGATCCGTGCCGACGACGGCCCGGAACGACTTTTCGGGCCGGCCTGCAAGCTCGCCGGCTCGGCCGCGGAGCCGCCGCCGGGCACCGACGGCATCGAGCAGGGCCGTCGCAAACGCCGGATCAAGCGCCGCGTCGATGAGGAGGCTCGCGGACCGTCGACCGGTCTTCGGAGCGATCCGGGCAAGCGCGGCATGCGGGTTTACGTCGGTGAGTGGTGCCGCTTCTCGAACGGTCATCGTGGTCAGGGGGACGACGTACAGCTCCGGATCCCCTTCGGTGTAGATGACGTCGGTCATCACGACCGCTGCCATTCGATCCCCGACGGAGACGGGCACGACGTCGCGGATCTGGACGCTCTTGATCCGGCGCGTCCTGCTTCGGTACCAGCGCCGGTCGCGGATCCAGACGGAGAGCACCTTCGTGACGTCCGCGGCGCGGGTGCCCTCCAGCAGCTCGAGCACCGAACCGGCCGCGGGCAGGACCGGCAGGTCCAGGCGGACCTCGCCGCCGGGCCCGTCGTCGCCGGCCGGCGGCTCGAGCACGAACCACATGAATGCATGGGGTCCCAGGGTCAACGGATAGGACGCGTGGCCGACCGCCGGGAACTCGACCCGGCCCATCAGCTCCACCGGGACGTGTCCGGCAAATTCAGACAGGTCAAGCTCCACCGGCTGGACGAAGCGAGACAGGTTGGCCACGACGAGGAGCGTCTCGTCGCCGTAGCGGCGGACGAAGGCGAGGATCCGGTGATTCTCCGGGTGCAGGAACTCCAGCGTCCCTCGGCTGAATGCCGGGTGCCGTTTGCGCAAGTCGATGAGCCGCTTCATCCACCACAGGAGGGACTGCGGGTTGGCCTGCTGGACCTCGACGTTGACCGCCTCGTAGTGGTACTCGGGATCAACGACGACCGGCAGGTACAGCTGCTGCCGGTTCGCGCTCGAGAAGCCGGCGTTGCGATCGCCGTTCCACTGCATCGGGGTGCGCACGCCGTTCCGATCACCCACGAAGACGTTGTCACCCATCCCGATCTCGTCGCCGTAGTACAGCACCGGCGTGCCGGGCAGGGAGAACAGGAGCCCGTTCATGAACTCGATCCGCCGGCGGTTGTTGCCCAGGAGCGGGCCGAGGCGGCGCCGGATCCCGACGTTGATCCGCATCTGCGGATCGTGGGCGTAGACGCGGTACATGTAGTCCCGCTCCTCGTCCGTGACCATCTCGAGGGTCAGTTCGTCATGGTTGCGCAGGAACATCGCCCACTGGCTGTTTGCGGGGATGGCCGGCGTCTGCTCCATGATGTCGACGATGGGCAGGCGATCCTCCATCCGGACGGCCATGAACATTCGGGGCATCACCGGGAAGTGGAACGCCATGTTGCATTCGTCCCCGTTCCCGAAGTACTCGACCGAATCCTCCGGCCACTGGTTGGCCTCGGCCAGGAGCATCCGACCCGGGAATTCCCGGTCCACGTGGGCGCGAAGCTTCTTGAGGAACGCGTGGGTCTCGGGCAGGTTCTCGCAGTTGGTGCCCTCGCGCTCGTAGAGGTACGGGATGGCGTCGAGGCGCAGGCCGTCCACGCCCATGGACAGCCAGAAGTCCATGGCCCTGACGATGGCGTCGTGCACGGCGGGGTTGTCGAAGTTGAGATCGGGCTGGTGCGAGAAGAAGCGATGCCAGTAGTACGCACCGGCGGTCGCGTCCCACGTCCAATTGGAAGTCTCGGTGTCCGTGAAGATGATCCGCGCATCGGCGTAGCGGTCAGGTGTGTCGCTCCAGACGTAGAAGTCGCGGGCCGAGCTGCCAGGTTTGGCCCGCCGCGCTCGCTGGAACCATGCGTGCTGGTCCGAGGTGTGGTTGCAGACGAGCTCGGTGATGACGCGGAGGCCACGAGCATGTGCCTCGCGAATCAGCTTCCTGACGTCCCGCAGCGCACCGTAGCTCGGGTGCACCCCCGTGAAGTCGGCAATGTCGTAGCCGTCGTCGCGGAGTGGGGACGGATAGAACGGCAGGATCCAGATGGCTGTGACGCCGAGATTGCGGATGTAGTCCAGCTTCTCGGTCAGACCGGCGAAGTCCCCGATGCCGTCGCCGTTGCTGTCCCGGTACGCGCGGACGGGCACCTCGTAGATGATCGCGTCCTTGTACCAGAGCGCCTCGTCGCCGATCGCCCGGCTCGTGGCAGCCCGCCCGCTCGGCGAGGCGGATCGAGTCGTCGAGGCCATCAGGCCTGCCCTCGGATGTGCAGGACGCGGGCGGGAAGCTCCGAGGGATCGATCTCGATGGAGAGCCGGTTGCCGTGCAGGCGCTCGACGCGGCCTCCGATGAGATCCTCGACCTCGATGGTGCCATTCGGATCGAGCCACAGGTCGTGGGTGTCCAGCTCGAGCGTGCCGCTCCGGACCCGGCTCGGGTCGAGGCTGACGATCGTCAGGATCCGATCGGAGCGATCCTCGGTGCGCTTGGAATAGGCGAGCAGCCCGTCGTCGTCGATCGTCTGGATCGCGAGGCCGCTGTTCGACTGGAGTGCCGGATGCTCACGGCGGATCTCGTTCATCCGGCGGATGAGGGGCGCGATGCTGTCCGGCTGCTCGAGGTCCCAGGTTCGCTGCTCGTACTTCTCGGAGTGGAGGTATTCCTCGCTGCCCGCCTCGCGCGGCGTGTTCTCGCCGAGTTCGTACGCGGGGCCGTAGATCCCGATGTTCGACGATGACGTCGCGGCGAGGATGTAGCGCGCCTGGAACATCGGCCGTCCGCCCTCCTGGAGGGTGGCGTGGAGGATATCCGGCGTGTTTGGCCAGAAGTTCGGCCCGAAGAACTCGGACACCGGGGGGCGCGAGAGCTCGAGCAGGTAGGCCGCCAGTTCGTCCTTCTTCGTGCGCCACGTGAAGTACGTATACGACTGGTTGAAGCCGAGCTTGGCCAGGCGGTACATGACCTTGGGCCGCGTGAACGCCTCGGCCAGGAAGATCACGTCAGGATGGTCGGCCTTGATGCGGCCGATCGCCCACTCCCAGAAAGCGAAGGCTTTCGTGTGCGGGTTGTCGACCCGGAAGACGTGGACGCCCTGCGCGATCCAGTGCCGGAAGATGTCCTCGAGGTGGGCCCACAGCGCGGGCCAGTCCTCGGACTCGAGGTCGAACGGGTAGATGTCCTGGTACCTCTTCGGTGGGTTCTCCGCGTACTGCACAGTCCCGTCCGGGCGCTCCCGGAACCACGTCGGGTGTTCCTTGACCCACGGGTGATCGGGCGAAGTTTGGAAGGCGATGTCGAGGGCGATGGCGATGCCCTGCTTCTCGGCCGCGACGACCAGCGTCCGGAAGTCCTTGAGCGTGCCGAGCTCGGGATGGATCGCGTCGTGGCCACCCTCGGCCGATCCGATCCCCCAGGGCACGCCGGGATGGTGCGGATCCGAGTCGGTGACGTTGTTGGGGCCCTTGCGGAACGTCTTTCCGATCGGATGGATCGGCGGCAGGTACAGGACGTCAAAGCCCATGCCCGCGATGTACGGGAGGCGGGCAATGACGTCCCGGAATGTGCCGTGGCGAACTGGGTCCGGAGAGGCGGAGCGCGGGAAGAGCTCGTACCAGGTCGAGAAGCGCGCCAACTTCGGCTCCACGACGAGTTCGAGGGGCGGCTCGTGGATCGTCTCGTGCGCACGGTCCGGGTAGCGCGTCATGAGCAGATCGAGGGCCTCGTCGAGGGCGCCGCGGGCAGGGTCACCGGAGGATCCCTTTGCCCGAAGTGCCGCGGCCCGGCTCGCGAGCGCCTGCCCGTCCGCCGCCGAGCCTGCGGTCTCGGCTCGCTGCGCAGCGCCGTCGACGAGCGTGGCCCCGATCAGGAGGTCCACCGAGACGTCCTGGCCCGCTTCGAGCCGCTTGCGCAGGTCGCGGTGCCAGGTTATCCAGGCGTCGGTCCATGCGGCCACGGTGTACGCGTGACGGCCCAGCGCATCCACCCGGAACGAGGCGCGCCATCGATCGTTGCCGAGCTCCTGCATGGGAATCTCGGTCCACGACGCATCACCCGGAGGGCGGTGGCGCAGCCTGACGACGACGACATCGTGACCGTCCGCGAAGGCGTCTGCCTCGACAACCACGTTGTCCCCCACAACGCGCTTCGCGGCGAATCGCCCGCCATCGACCTGCGGCGTGATGGACTCGATGACGGCTCGCCGGCGACCGTCGGCCGGCATGGCCGCGCTGGGTCCGGTCAGGCGTGTCTGCTCGGCGATGGGACCTCCCTGGAATCGTCCGTGGGCGCGCGGACCGAAGGTGACATCCAGAGATCCGCGGGTTCCCATGACCCTAGGCCACGTTCCGCGAGGGTGTCAAACGGTCGCCTGCGGGCCGCGCGGCTTCATGCGATCCACCGATCCAGAATGCAACGCGATACTAGACTGGAGGCATGTCAGCGATCGTGCCGCTCACGGATCGTGAGCGAGACCTGATCCACGCCTGGTGGCGCGCGGCGAACTACCTGTCGGTCGGCCAGATCTACCTCCTCGACAACCCTCTCCTGCACGAGCCGCTCCGCCCCGAACACGTCAAGCCACGCCTGCTCGGCCACTGGGGCACGACGCCGGGGCTCAACTTCATCTACGCCCATGCCAACCGGGTGATCAAGGCCCGCGATCTGGACGCGATTTACGTCATGGGGCCGGGCCACGGTGGTCCGGCGACGGTCGCCAACGCGTACCTGGAGGGCACCTGGAGCGAGGTCTATCCGAGCATCACCCGTGACGAGGACGGCCTGCGCTCGCTCTTCCGCCAGTTCTCGTTCCCGGGCGGGATCGGCAGTCATGTCACCCCCGAGACCCCCGGCTCGATCCACGAGGGCGGCGAGCTCGGGTACGCACTCACGCATGCCTTCGGGGCGGTGTTCGACAACCCCGATCTCGTCGTCTTCTGCGTCGTGGGCGACGGCGAGGCCGAGACCGGGCCCCTCGCCGCCAGCTGGCATTCGAACAAGTTCGTCAACCCCGCCGGCGACGGCGCCGTGGTCCCCATCCTCCATCTCAATGGCTACAAGATTGCCAACCCGACGGTCCTGGCCCGGATCCCGCACGAGGAACTGGCCGCGCTCATGGAGGGCTACGGCTACCGGCCACTGTTCGTCGAGGGCGACGATCCGCCCCGCATGCATCAGCGCATGGCCGCCGCGATGGACGAGGCACTGGACGGCATCGCCGCCATCAAGGCGGCAGCTCGCACGAGAGGCGGTGTGGCTCCCGGCAGCGGGGGTGGGGAGCGACGGCGGTGGCCGATGATCGTCCTGCGGACTCCCAAGGGCTGGACCGGTCCCAGGGAGGTTGATGGGCAGCCGACCGAGGGCAGCTGGCGATCCCACCAGGTGCCGATGTCGGATGTTCGCGACAAGCCGGAGCACCTCGCCATCCTCGATCGGTGGCTTCGCAGCTACCGGCCGGAAGACCTGTTCGACGATGGCGGCACGCTGCGCCCGGAGCTGGTCGATCTGGCCCCGACGGGGCCGCGCCGGATGAGCGCGAACCCGCATGCAAACGGCGGGAAGATGCTGCGCGACCTGTCCCTGCCGGACTTCCGGGACTACGCCGTGGAGGTCGCCAAGCCCGCCACGACATTGAGCGAGGCCACGAGAGTCCTCGGCACCTATCTGCGCGACGTGATCCGGCGCAACGCCAGCACCTTCCGGCTGTTCGGCCCCGACGAGACGGCCTCGAACCGGCTCGGGCCCGTGTTCGAGGCCACGGACCGGGCCTGGAACGCGGAGATCCTGGCGACCGACGACCATCTCGCGCCGGACGGCCGGGTGATGGAGGTCCTGTCGGAGCACCTCTGCCAGGGTTGGCTGGAGGGCTACACGCTGACCGGCCGGCACGGCCTGTTCAACTGCTACGAGGCGTTCATCCACATCGTCGACTCGATGTTCAACCAGCACGCAAAGTGGCTCAAGACCACGCGGGAGATCCCCTGGCGGCGGCCGATCCCGTCGTTCAACTACCTGCTCAGCTCGCACGTGTGGCGACAGGACCACAACGGCTTCAGCCACCAGGATCCGGGCTTCATCGACCACGTCGTCAACAAGAAGGCCGAGGTCATCCGGATCTACCTCCCGCCCGATGCGAACACGCTCCTGTCCGTCACGGACCATTGCCTGCGCAGCCGGCACTACGTCAACGTCATCGTCGCCGGCAAGCAGCCGGCACTCAACTACCTGTCGATGGACGACGCGATCCTCCACGCCACCCGGGGTATCGGCGTGTGGGACTGGGCCAGCAATGACGACGGCGACCCAGATGTCGTCATGGGCTGCGCCGGCGACATCCCGACGCTCGAGACCCTTGCGGCGGTGGACCTCATCCGGCAGCACCTGCCGGAGATCAAGGTCCGCGTCGTCAACGTCATCGATCTGATGCGCCTTCAGCACGAAACCGAGCATCCGCATGGGCTGCCCGATCGCGAGTTCGACACCCTGTTCACGACCGATCGGCCGATCATCTTCGCCTACCACGGCTATCCGTGGCTGATTCACCGCCTGGCCTACAAGCGGACGAACCACGACAACCTCCATGTCCGGGGCTACAAGGAGGAGGGAACGGTCACGACGCCGTTCGACATGGTCATGCTCAACGACCTGGACCGGTTCCACCTCGTCATGGATGTCATCGACCGCGTCCCCGGGCTGGGTTCGCGGGCCGCGCAGGTCCGGCAGCTCATGGTGGATCGGCGCGTGCAGGCGCGCGCCCATACCCGCGAGTACGGCGAGGACGCATCCGAGATCGCGAGCTGGACCTGGCCGCACTGAACGAATCGACGGCGCCGCATGGTCCAGCGCGGATCCTCGTGCTGAATGCCGGCTCCAGCACGCTCAAGGCGGCGGTCGTCGAGCCGCCCTCGCGGCAAGCGCTGTTCGAGACCACGACCGAGTGGAGCGTCGGCGCCGGGGGGGCGCCGAATCGGTCGGTGGCCGTCACCCGTGTCCTTGAGCAGCTTGCCGCCGATGGAATCACGCCACAGAGCATCACCGGTGTCGGCCACCGCGTGGTCCACGGCGGCACCCGGTTCGTCGAGCCGTCGATCATCGATGACGAGGTCGTGGCCGTCGTTCAGGGCCTCGCCGACCTCGCTCCTCTGCACAACCTGGTGGCGGCCGAGACAATCGAGGCTGCGCGGCTGTCGCTCCCGGCCGTTCCGCATGTCGCGGTGTTTGATACCGCGTTCCACGCGACGCTCCCGCCGGCGGCCTACCGCTACCCCGTGCCCGAGCCGTGGTTCCGCGACTGGGGCGTCCGCCGTTTCGGGTTCCACGGGATTTCCGTCGCGTGGTCGGTCCAGCGGGCCGCCGAGCTCCTTGGACGCCCTCCCGGCCAGCTTCGCCTGGTGGTGGCCCATCTCGGGGCAGGCTGTTCCGTGACCGCGGTGGACGGTGGTCGGTCCGTCGACACCTCGATGGGCCTGACGCCGCTCGAGGGCCTGATGATGACCACCCGCTCCGGCTCGATCGATCCCGGCGTCCCGCTGCGGCTGCTGCGCGAAGGGCGTCGCTCACCCGCCGACCTGGAGGACGACCTCGAGAACCGGTCGGGGCTGCTGGGGGTCTCCGGTCGATCGGGTGATGTCCGCGAACTCCTGGACGCGGAGGGTGCGGGAGACGAGCGGGCCGCTCTCGCCCTTGAGATGTTCGTCCGACGCGCGGCGGCCGGCATCGCAGGTGCGGGGAGTTGCCTCCCGGCCCTGGACGGCGTCGTGTTCACGGGCGGGATCGGCGAGCACGCCGCCGGGATCCGGGCCCGGATCGTCGACCGCCTGGCGACCCTGGGCGTCCGGCCGATCGCGTCGTTGGCCACGGCAGCCGACGCAGGTTCCGGTGACACCACGGACGCGATCCTGTCCGAGGCGGGCGATGGCCCCGCCGTTCTCCGTATCCGGGCGCGTGAGGATCTCGTGATCGCGGATGCGGTCCGCCGCCTTATCGCTGAAGGCGAGCTACGCTCGAGGAACGCCTGACCCTGGTCGGGGCAACCCCTGGAGGACGACGAGCGCGTATCCCGATACGGCAATGGATCCGCCCGCATGGACCCGCCGACCGCGCTTCGGGAACGGCCGGGCCGCCGCGGTGTCAAGGCGGACGCGCCACGCCGCCGCCAGCCCACCGTCCGGGATCACGAACATTCGCTTCTCGGCCTGGGGATTGATCGCCAGGAAGAACGGGTCGTCGGTGATGGGGAGTCCGTCGACATCGACGAGTCCGTTGCCGGAGATGAACACCCCGAGTCCCTGCTCGAGCGGGTCGTTCCAGTGCTCGTCGCCCATCGGCGCTCCATCCGGTGCGTACCAGCTGATCTCGTGGGCATCCTGGCCGTGGATCGGGCGATCCTGGAACCAGCGCCGGCGACGAAAGGCCGGGTGGTCGCGGCGAAGCGCGATCAGGTTCCGAACGAACGCCAGAAGCTCCTGATCCGCGCCCTCCCAGTCCAGCCAGGATGTCTCGTTGTCCTGGGCGTAGCCGTTGTTGTTGCCGAGCTGCGTCCGGCCGATCTCGTCGCCGCCGAGGAGCATCGGCACGCCCTGTGACAGGAACAGCGTGGCCAGCAGGTTGCGCTGGTGGCGGGTTCGAGCGGCCAGGATGGCCGGATCGTCGGAGGGCCCCTCCGTGCCGTGATTCCAGGACCGGTTGTGATTCTCGCCGTCGCGGTTGTCCTCGCCGTTCGCCTCGTTGTGCTTGTCTTCGTACGCGACCAGGTCCGCCAGCGTGAATCCGTCATGGGCCGTCACGAAGTTGACGCTCGCGTACGGCCGGCGCCCGTTGGATGCGTACAGGTCTGAGCTGCCGGTGAGGCGGTAGCCGAAGTCGGCGAGTGGCTCCGGCGTCCCGCGCCAGAAGTCGCGGATCGTGTCCCGGTAGCGGCCGTTCCATTCGGCCCACTGCGGCGGGAAGTTGCCCACCTGGTAGCCGCCCTCGCCGACATCCCACGGCTCCGCGATCAGCTTGACCTCGTTGATCATCGGGTCCTGGTGGATGAGATCAAAGAAGGCCGACAGGCGGTCGACGTCGTGGAGCTCGCGGGCGAGGGCCGAGGCCAGGTCGAACCGGAAGCCGTCGACATGCATGTCGCGGATCCAGTAGCGCAGGCTGTCCATGACCAGCTGGAGGCTGTGCGGGTGACGCACGTTGAGCGTGTTGCCGGTGCCGGTGTAGTCCATGTAGCGGCTTCGGTCGTCGGCCATGAGGCGGTAATAGGCGGCGTTGTCGATGCCCTTGAACGACAGCATCGGCCCGAGGTGGTTGCCCTCCGCCGTGTGGTTGTAGACGACATCGAGGATCACTTCGATACCGGCGGCATGGAGCGACCTGACCATGGACTTGAACTCGGCCACCTGGCGGCCGCCCTCGACCACGCTCGCGTAGCCATTGTGGGGGGCGTGGAAGCCGATCGAGTTGTAGCCCCAGTAGTTCCGGAGTCCGCGCTCCGCGAGATGGGCGTCGTGGACGAACTGGTGGATCGGAAGCAGCTCGACCGCCGTCACGCCGAGCGACCGGAGGTAGTCGATCGAGACGGGATGGGCGAGTCCCGCGTACGTGCCGCGGAGCTCCGGGGGGATCTCGGGATGGCGGGCCGTGAAGCCCTTGACGTGGATCTCGTAGATGACCGTCTCGTTGGCCGGGTGACGGGGCAGCCGGTCATCACCCCAGTCGAAGTCGGGATCGATGACCACGGATCGGGGCATGAACGGGGCGCTGTCCACGTCGTTGGCGGATCCATCCGGATCGTCGAGCCGGTAGGGGAACACGGCCCGGTCCCAGGCAACCTCGCCCTCGAAGGCCTTGGCATACGGGTCCAGGAGCAGCTTGGCCGGGTTGCAGCGCTGGCCGTTCGGTGGATCCCACGGCCCGTGCACGCGGTAGCCGTACCGCTGGCCGTTCAGGACATGCGGGAGGTACGCATGCCACACATAGCCGGTCGACTCGGGCATCGGGATGCGCGTCTCCGTGCCATCGTCATCGAACAGGCAGAGCTCCACTCGCTCGGCGACTTCTGAGAACAGCGAGAAGTTCGTGCCCCAGCCGTGATAGGTCGCGCCGAGCGGATAGGGAACGCCGGCCAGAACGGTCCGCACGGGCGTCACGCCTGACGAGACCACCCCGGGGCGGGAGGCCGCGGACGCTGCGTGGGGGATGGGGGAGGGATCGGTACACCTGCGTGGTATGCGGCCGCCGGTGGCGAGCGCGAGGGGGTTCGCGGGCGGCCTCGCCTGACCGTAGGTGAGGCCGCCCGGACTGTCAAACCCGCTCTCCGCACGCGTGGCTTCAGGCCGCTCGGATCGATCGAGCCACCGCGTATCATCGGCCGCGATGTGCGAGCACTACGTCGCCCGGGCGGCGGAACCGTTCAGGCTGGACGAGCTCTGGGAGTTCAGCGAACGCCTGGAGCGGTACGGCCTCGCCGGGTTTGGCTGGGGCGCTGCCTGGATCGATCTCGACGGCGGCCTGCGCAGCTACCGCGACATCCGCGCCTTCCGGGATGACCCGACCCGAGAGGCGGTCGGGCGCACGGAGACAACCTCGGCGCTCGTCCACCTCCGGCGCCCGTCGCGGCTGTCGACCCTCGGGATGCCGGATACGCAGCCGTTCGACGACCCGGCCGGCCGGTACAGCCTCAGCCACAACGGCGACTTCCTCAACTACAAGGGGCTCCGCGCTCGCTACCGCGCCCAGGGTCGCCTGCTCGGCCGTGCAGATTCGGAAGTCGGGGCGCGCTGGCTGGAGGATGAGTGGCACGACGGGGAGCCCGTCCCGCATCTCCTCGGCGCCCTGCACGACGCGTTCGGTGGCCAGGCCAACCTCGCCGTCCTCAGCGCGGATGGCGGTGCTCACCACTACGCCGGGAACCGCGAGAACCCGGTCTTCACATTCCGGCTCGGACGGATCGGGATCGCCGGGACCGGGATCTACTCGCTTGATCGATCGGTGTTCAAGTATGTGGCCCATGGCGCCACGGATCGCCGGCTGGTGCCCATCCGGACCACCGCCACGCTCGACGCGGAGGGCCGCCCCAACCCTGCGTGACACCTTGCCGGCAAGGGCGTCTCTCGATTGGTGATGCATCGACGGGGAAGTGAGGCACGGACGTGGAGCACCTGAACGAAGCGGCAGTCGCCGGGGACGGCGATCGGCCGGTCGCGGAGCTGCCCCGAACCCAGTTGATCCGGATCTCGCTCTACTGGCTGGGCCTGTCGAGCATCTTCATCGGTGTCACCCAGATCCTGTCGGGGCGTATCCAGTTCGACGAGGGCTCGCCGCTCTACTCGCCTGGCTCGGAGGGCGGCACCCTCTTTGCACTCACCGTCGTCGGGGCCCTGATCGCGGCGCTCGTTCAGCCCACGATCGGCTCGATCTCGGACTACACGATCAGCCGCTGGGGCCGCCGCAAGCCATACATCTTCATCGGCTCGGTCCTTGACGTCGTGTTCCTGTACGGGATCGCGACCTCGAACTCGATCGTCGCGGTCGCGGCGTTCATGGCCCTCCTCCAGATCAGCGCGAACTTCGCCCAGGGGCCGTTCCAGGGCTACGTGCCGGATCTCGTCCCAGCCAAACAGGTCGGTCTCGCCTCGGCGCTGGTGGGGCTGTTCCAGGTGCTCGGCAACGCCGTCGGCTTCGGGATTGGCTCGGCGGCCGTGGCGACGGACAACTTCTTCCTCGGGACGATGGCACTCGGCGCGCTGGAGCTCGCGACGATGGTGTCGGTCGTCTGGCGGGTCGGCGAAGGACGGTCCCCCCGGCCGCGCCACGGCAGGTCGTGGTTGAGCATCGCTCGAGAGGCCTGGGCAACAGACATCCTCAAGGAGCACAGCTTCCTTTGGCTCGTGAGCTCACGCCTCTTCTTCCTGATGGGCGCGACCATGCTCATCAACCTGTCGCTGTTCTTCTTCGCCCAGACCTTCGACCTTCCGCAGGATGAGGCGGGCGCCGCCAATTTCCCCGTTCTCGCCGCGGTCATCGCCGGCAACATCCTGACGGTCATCCCGGCCGGCCGTATCTCCGATCGGGTCGGGCGGAAACCCGTGATCTACGTCGCCTGCGCCGTTGCCGGTGCCGGGATGCTGATCGTGGCCCTCGCGCCTGCGATCCCGATGGTCATCGTCGGGGCGACCCTGTTCGGTGCCGGCTCGGGGATGTTTCTCGCCGTCGACTGGGCGCTCATGACGGACATCATCCCCAAGGCGTCATCCGGTCGGTACATGGGGATCAGCAACGTGGCGACGGCCACGGCCGGGATCTTCTCCCTGCTGACCGGAGGCAAGCTCATGGACACCGTGAATGGGCTCGCGACGTACGGCGACGGTCCCCGCGCGGCCTTCCTCCTCGCCGTCGTCTACTTCGCGCTCGGTGCGTTGCTGCTGCGTCCGGTCGTGGAGCCGCCGCGCACCCGGGCAGTCGCCGAGCCGGCCGCGACCTGAAGCTCGGGACTCAGACACGAAATAGTGCTTGTCGGCGACTCCCTGCGGGAATACCGTGGAGGGACCCAGAAAGAGGTCACCGTCGGGGCCTCTTGCCCGTGGGTGGAGGACGATGCGATGAGTATCTCGACGATGGCGCGCCTGGCCGAGGGGGACTCGGCTGAGCCCGATTCCACCCTTCAGAACGCAATCCGACTGATCGCCGGGTACTTCCCGGCCGAGGCAGTCGCGGCCTACATCGTGATTCTCGGGCTCCTCTCGCCGGGGACGGGCGCGTCGGATGACCAGGTGATGGCGATTCGGTTCATCTGCTTCGTGATCGGCCTGCTCGTGGCGGTGGGGCTGGCCTTCGTGACGTTCAAGGGAGGAGCGCTCACGCGCCGCGAGCAGCAGCGACGACAGTGGGTCGTCGCCGGCCTGGCCGCCGTCTCGTTCGCGATCTACGCGGCCGCCATGCCGTCATTCTTCTACCAGACCGCCATCCTGACGATCCCATGGGGCCAGTGGTTCGCGGTCCTTGCGATCATCACCGCGGTGGTCGCCCCGACGATCGCCCGGGCGCTTCGCGTCCGCAAGTAGTCCGGGCCGTCCTCGAGTCCCGCCGACGGCGAGTCGGGCGGGTCCCCGTTCGCCCGGATCACCGGCGCCCGCCGGTATACTCCCGCGCAACCATGAGTGACGGCACGGTCATCATCATCGGCGGGGCCGAGGACAAGATCCGGGACCGGATCATCCTCAACCGTTTCGTCGCCCTCGCGGGCGGCGAGGACTCGGTTGTCGTCGTCATCTCCACCGCCTCCTCCCTCGGGACCGAGGCCGGCGAGCGCTACCGGCAGATCTTCAGCGAACTCGGCGTCAGGACGATCCGGCCGCTTCATGCGATGACGCGCGCCCAGGCGAACGACGAGACGTTCGCCCGCGCCGTCGGCGACGCGACCGGGATCTACCTCACCGGTGGCAACCAGCTCCGGCTGTCCTCGACGATCGGCGGGACGCGGCTCGCGGAGGCGGTCCTCGAGCGCTTCCGTCACGGGGCCGTGGTCGCGGGCACGTCGGCCGGCGCCTCGGCCTTGTCCAGCCACATGATCGCGTTCGGGGCATCCGGGGCCACGCCCAAGCACCGCATGGCGGCCCTCGCCGCGGGGCTGGGCGTCCTGCCCGGGGTCATCGTCGACCAGCACTTTCAGCAGCGAAACCGGCTGGGCCGGCTGCTCAGCCTGATCGCCCAGAACCCGAGCCTGCTCGGCCTCGGGGTGGATGAGGACACGGCCGGCGTCGTGGGGCCGGATCACGTCCTCGAGGTCATCGGACGTGGCAGCATCACCGTCGTGGACGGCGCGGCCGCGGAGACGGATGCCTGGGACGTCCGCGGACATCGACCGGTGATGATCAGCGGCGTCGTGCTCCACTCCCTGTCGGCCGGCTATCGCTTTGACCTGCGACGCCGGCACCGCATCGCCTCGCCGAACCTCAAGGCGCTGCCGGGCACGGGGGCCGCCGCGTCCAGTTAGCATCCAAGGGACCGCCGGCCGCACCGGCAACGCAGGGAGGGATGCCACCGTGGCTGAGGCCGCCGCGAAGACCAGCCGCGCCAGGCGATCCCGCACGGCCCCTGCCGCCGGCCGACCCTCGCCCGACCTCAAGATCCTCGAGACGCGGATCCTGCGTGGCCCCAACTTCTGGTCGCGTTCGCCGGTCGTCCGGATGCTCGTTGATCTCGGCTCGCTGGAGCAGTTCCCGAGCAACGTCATCCCCGGCTTCGTCGAGGCGCTCGTCGCCTGGATCCCGTCCCTGGAAGACCACGCCTGCTCGCTGAACCGGCGGGGCGGCTTCCTGACCCGGCTCCGCGACGGCACCTGGGCAGGCCATGTCGCCGAGCACATCGCGCTCGAGCTCCAGAACCTCTCGGGCACCGACGTTCGTCACGGCAAGACTCGCGGTGCCGGCACGGCCGGCCAGTACAACGTGATCTACGAGTTCCGTGAGGAGACCGTCGGGATCGAGGCCGGCAAGCTCGCCGTCCGCATCGTCAACCACCTCGTGGATCCGCTGGCTGATCCCGACCTCGACTTTCTCGCCGAGCTGGAGCGCCTGATCCGCCATGCAGAGCGAGCGGCGTTCGGGCCGTCCACCCAGGCGATCCTCGATGAGGCGGCGTCTCGCGACATCCCGTACATCCGTCTGGACAGACACTCCCTGGTCCAGCTGGGCCAGGGCGTCCACCAGCAGCGGATCCGGGCGACGATGACCTCGCGCACCTCGGGCATCGCCGTCGACGTGGCGAGCGACAAGAACCTCACCAACCGCCTGCTCGACTCGGCCGGGCTGCCCGTCCCGAAGGCCGACGTCGTCGAGGACGTCGAGGCGGCCGTGGCCACGGCCCGCCGCCTCGGATTCCCGTGCGTGATCAAGCCGCTCGACGGCAATCATGGCCGCGGCGTCCAGCTGGACCTTCGGTCCGAGGACGACGTGCGGGCAGCCTGGCCGGGCGCGCTCCAGGAGTCGCGCAGCGGCGAGGTCGTCGTGGAGACGTTCATCCACGGCAACGACTACCGCTGCCTCGTCATCGGCGGGGTGGTGGCGGCCATCGCCGAACGGGTGCCCGCTTCGGTGACCGGTGACGGCTCGGCGACGGTGCGCGAGCTCGTCGAGCGGACCAATGCCGACCCCCGGCGCGGCATCGGCCACGAGAAGGTCCTGACCAAGATCAAGGTGGACGAGACCGCGACGGAGCTCGTCCGAAGCCAGGGCTTCGAGATGGACGACGTCCCTCCCGTGGGGACCTGGATCAAGCTCGCCCTGACCGGAAACATGTCGACCGGTGGGACCTCAATCGATCGAACCCTCGAGGCGCACCCCGACAATGTCGAGATTGCCGAGATGGCTGCGCGCGTCGTGGGCCTCGATGTCGCCGGTATCGACTTCATCTGCCCGGACATCACCGTCCCGGTCCGCGAGACGGGCGGCGCGATCGTCGAGGTCAATGCTGCGCCCGGCTTCCGGATGCACACCCATCCGACTGAGGGCGAGCCGCAGTACGTCGCCCGGCCAGTCATCGACCTCCTGTTTCCGTCCGGCGCGCCCGCGCGGATCCCGATCATCGGCGTGACCGGGACGAACGGGAAGACCACGACGGTCCGGATGATCGCCCACATCCTCAAGCTCATGGGCCGCCGGGTGGGGATGACCTCCACCGACGGCATCGTGGTCGATGGTCGGATGATCAAGCGGGGCGACATGTCCGGTCCGAAGTCGGCCCGGATGATCCTTCAGAACCCCACGGTCGACACCGCGGTCTTCGAGGTCGCCCGCGGCGGCATCCTGCGCGAGGGCCTGGGCTATGACCGGAACGACGTCGCGGTCGTCACGAACGTCACCGGGGACCACCTCGGACTCGGTGGCATCGAGACGGTCCGCCAGCTCGCAGACGTGAAGGCGGTCCTGGTCGAGTCCGTGCCGCGGTCGGGCACGGCCGTCCTGAACGCGGATGACCCCAACGTCGCGCGGATGAGCCAGCAATGCGACGGCGCGGTCATCTACTTCTCGATGGAGACCGAGAAGGGGAGTCCGGGCTTCGATCGCGTGGACGGCCACTGTGGCCGGGGCGGCGCGGCGTTCTCGCTTCGGCACACGCCGGAGGGTGACCAGATCGTGCTGCGCCACGGTCCCCGCACGATGCCGGTCCTGTACACGCACCTGATCCCGGCCACGTTCGGCGGGAAGGCCCGGATGAATGTCGCGAATGCGCTCGCGGCAGCAGCGGCGACCTGGGCGGCGGGCGCGCATCTGCACGACATCCGGCAGGGCCTGCGCACGTTCACCACGTCGTTCTTCCAGGCCCCGGGCCGCCTCAATCTCGTGGAGGTCGCGGGGGTGAGAGTGGTCATCGACTACTGCCACAACGTGGACGGGATGCGGCACCTGGCCGACTTCGTGAACAGGATGATGCTCGAGAACGGGGTCCGCACCGGCCGGGCGATCGGGGTCATCGGGGTGCCGGGGGATCGGCGTGAAGAGGACATGCGCGACTACGGCGGGCTGGCCGCGACCGCCTTCGATGAGATCCTGGTCCGTGAGGACCGCAATCTCCGCGGCCGGGTCGCCGCGGAGACGGCCTCACACGTGCTGGAGGGCGTCCGACTTGCACGGGCCAACGGTGCCCGCACCACCAAGTCGCAGAAGATCCTCGACGAGATGACCGCCGTACGGGCCGCGCTCAGGCGCGCGAGCCCGGGCGACCTGCTCGTAATGTGCGTGGACGACGCGATCGCCGTCTACAAGGAGACGATGGCGGCCGCCGGCCAAGGCCTTGGGACCACCGCCTTCGCCGATCCCGGCGAGATGGAGGCTCCGGAGGGCTGAGGCCCGCGAGCAGGCCCGCCCCGAGAGCTCAGCGGGGCTGCCGTGATCGCGGCCGGCGGATCAGCGGCCGATGTTCAGGTTGGCGCTGACGACGCGGACGATGCCGAAAATGAGGCCGCCTGAGATCACCACGAGCGCGATGCCGATCGCCATCTCCACGAGGCAAGTCCTCCATCCCTAGTGATCGCCGGTCGTCCCGGCGCTGGGTGACATCATGCGGGCCCGGCGTCGTCGCCGCAACGCCGATCCGCAAGGCTCGCACGACGGTTCAGCGGCGCGGGCGATCCTCCAGCCGGGGCGCGAGGCTGATCAGGTCCGCCGCCGACTGGAGCGGGCGGAACCTCAGGTTCTCGAGCAGACCGAACACCCCGGGCCGATCCTCATGGCACAACAGCACGACGATCCGCGCCGCGTCATGGCGCGACCCATCGGCCGCGGCCCCGGCCCCGTTCAGTTCTGCCCGGAGTGCCGCCGCCTCGGATTCGTAGACCGGGATCTCCCCGGTCCAGCCGGCCGCGAGCGCGCCGGCCCGCAGCTCGCCGATCACCGACGCTCGTGACCGACCACGCAAGTAGCCGAGCGTCTCCTTGATCGCGATTCGCTGGGCCCGGGCCGCGGCGATCCCGCCCATCCCGCGCAGCGCGTCGTCGGGACGGTCCCCGGCCGTGCCGACGATGACCGTGATCGGGGTGACCGGGCCCCCGGCGCCGGCAGCGATCCCGTCTGCCAGGTCCAGAACGGCCCCCAGGCCCGCCTCGTTGTGCGCGAAGTCGACGATCGCCACTCGTGCGCCGTTCCGGAAGATGTTCATCCGGCCGGGCGATTCGTCGGCGCTCGGCCGGAAGTCGAGGAGTCCCGCGCGAACCTCGTCGATCGACGCGCCCAGGGCCCGCGCACCAGCCGCCGCAGCGAGCGCGTTCGCCACGTTGTGGCGTGCCAGCCCGGCCAGCGTGATCGGGATATCACGGACCGCAGCGATCGGGCTCCATCGATCGCCCTCGGCCTCGCCCAGCTCGCCCCGCCTGACCAGGTATGCGCGGCCACCACGGGCGAGGTGGCGCCGGACCGGCGCCGAGCCGAGCCCCTCGAGCGTGAAGAGCGCCACCCGAGCCCGCACGATTCGGGCCACCGCCCGGACCAGCGGATCGTCCGCGTTCAGGACGACCCAGCCTTCCGGCCGTGTGATCCGACAGATCGTGGCCTTGACCTCGGCCAGCTCCGGAAGCGTGTGGATGCCCTGCAGGTCGAGGTGGTCCGAGCTGACGTTGGTGAGGATGCTCACGTCGTTCGATTCGTAGCCGAGGCCACGGAGGACGAGGCCTCCGCGCGCAGTCTCGAGGACGGCGACATCGACGTCCGCCCGACCGAGGATCTCGTGCGCCCCGCCGGGACCCGTCCAGTCGCCTGGATCCACCATGCGCTCATCGACGAGGACCCCGTCCGAGGTGGTCGTCCCGACGCGCCGACCGGCGCGCAGCAGGATCCGTGTCACGAGGCGCGTAGTGGTGGACTTGCCGTTCGTCCCGGAGATCGACATGACGGGCATCGTCCGGTCCGCGTCCCGGGTCCAGGCTGGTGGCGTGGTCGAGGCCCGCTCGATCCGCTCGGTCCACGTGGCGAGGAGCCGCTGCTGCTGGCCGGTCAGGTGCGCGCGTCGGGCCGGGGTCGCGGCCCGCTCCGCCAGTGCCATTGACGCTTCGGCGATGGTGCGCGCCCGCTCGGCTCCAGCCCACGGCCAGGTCACGATCCAGTGCCCCGGGTCAGACGACCGATGGACACGAACGTCACCGACGCCTTCTCCGTGCTCCCGGCGGAGCCGTCGCGCCCAACCGGCGAGCGTCGTGACGGTCTCGGGCCACACACGCTCGGGGACGGTCGCCCGGAGGCGCACGAGCGCGTGCTGTGCCGGTTCCCGCTGCCCGAACCATGTCCGCCGCCGCCCGACCGCCACCTCGACCTTGACCACCGGCTCGAGCCGGTAGACGGTGGGACCTTCCAGGAGCCGGATCTCGATGAGTCGCACGATCCCGGGAGGATAGCAACGGGCGATCGTCGCCGAGTGGGCCCCGGCGCCCAGGCTGGCCGGAGCGTCGCCACGTCCACGACGGCCGGAGCGCCACGTCCTAGACTGCCGGCATGATCACCTCGAATGCCCCCGGGGGCGGCGTGGCCCCGGATGAGTTGCAACGCCTGGACGCCTTCGTCACCGCCGGCCTGCCGGACTTCCTCGAGGAGCTGGAGCGGCTGTGCAACATCGACTGCGGGAGCTACTCCCCGGTCGGCGTGAACGAGGTCGCGACGTGGGTTGCGGCCGCATTCGAAGATCTCGGGGGGACCGTCGAGCGGAGACCGGATCCGGCGGGCAAGCTGGGTGACACGGTCATCGGCACATTCCGTGGGCGCGCGGGCGCCGGCCCGCGGATCCTCCTCATCGGCCACATGGACACCGTCTTCTCCGACGGCACCGTGGCCCAGCGGCCGTTCCGGATCGAGGACGGCATCGCCCTGGGCGCCGGCGTCACGGACATGAAGGGCGGCTTCCTGGCCGGGATCCACGCGCTGGCTGCGCTTCGCCAGGTCGGCGGCGGCTCGTGGGACGACCTCCCGTTCGAGCGGATCACGTTCGTGGCGAACCCGGACGAGGAGATCGGGTCGCCGAGCTCATCACCCCATATTCGCGACATCGCGGCGAATTCGGATGCCTGCTTCGTCCTGGAGTGCGCCCGGGCCAACGGCGATTTCGTCTCCTCCCGAAAGGGCATCGCCGATCTCCGCCTGACCGTTCACGGGCGCGCCGCGCATGCCGGCGTCGAACCCGAGAAGGGCCGCAACGCGATCCTCGCCGGGTCCAGGATCGTCGAGCGCGTCCAGGCGCTCAACGGCCGATGGCCGGGCGTGACGGCGAATGTGGGCGTCTTCCAGTCCGGAACGCGCCCGAACGTGGTCTCGGACCTGGCGAACATCGAGGTCGACATCCGAGGCGTGACCGGGGCGGAGCTCGAGGCCGCGGTCGCGGCCGTCCACGACATCGCCTCTGAGCCCGGCGTGCCCGATGTGACGGTCGAGATCGAGCAGATGGCGGGCTGGCTCCCGATGGAGAAGCTCGAACGCTCGGGGCGGCTGGCAGATCACGTGAAGGCGATCGCCGCGCGACTCGGCTTCTCGACGATGGATGTGGGAACAGGCGGGGCCTCCGACGCAAACACGACCTCCGGGATGGGCGTGCCGTCGATCGACGGTCTCGGCCCGGTCGGCGGGCGGGACCATTCGCCCGACGAGTACCTGGAGGTCGATTCCATCGGGCCCCGGACCACGCTCCTGGCGGCCCTCCTGCTCGCCACCGGGCGGGACCCCGTCGTCGCGGGCTGGCGCGCAGGCTGAGGCGCAGGCTGGTGGAGCGGCACCGGGTCAGCTCGGGCAGTCCCTGGGAGGGCCCGTACGGCTACAGCCGGGCGATCGTGGTCGGCGACACCTGCTGGGTCGCGGGGACAACGGACCCCGGCCCCGATCACCCCGGTGATCCCGCGGGCCAGGCGCGCGCGGCGCTCGGGATCATCGCCCGAGCGCTCGACGAGGCTGGCTTCACCCTCGCCGAAGTCGTCCGGACACGCATGTACGTGACGGATCCTGCCCATGCCGCTCCCGTGGCCGAAACCCATGGGGAGGTCTTCCGCGACATCCGGCCCGCCGCCACGCTCGTCGTCGTCAGCGCGCTGATCGAACCCGCGCTGCTCGTGGAGATCGAGGTGGACGCCGTCCGGAGCGGTGCAGTCCCGGCGAGCTAGCTCAGGTTGATCGCACGCACCACCGCTGTGATCGCCGCGGCCGCCACGAGTCCCACGAGGAGGCCGCGTCGCACGGCGACGAGGACTACGCAGATACCCACCGCGAGCCATTCGATCCCCGCGTGGAACGACGGGTTCCGCTCGGCATCAACGGCGACCATCACGCTCACCGCGGCAATGGCCGCCAGAACTGCCGGCCCAACGAGGCGGAAGTAGTCCTGGACGCGGAGTGGCAGCCGGTGCATGCCCGGCGCCAGGAGCGGTGCGGCCCGCCATGGATAGGTGACGGCACCCATCAGCAGAGCGAGCCAGACGAGTTCCGTCGTCATGCCGGCCCGTCCATCGAGGACGGCGTGACGAGGCCCGCGATCGGCCCGAGCAGGCCGCCGGCCATGATGCCCGCAGTGGGCCCCCAAACCAGCCCCACCGCCACCCCGACCACCGCCCCGACGATGGCCGCGACCAACTCCCGCTGGCCGGCGATCAACCCGACTGCCAGACCCGCCATGGCCGCCGGGAAGATCACGTCCAGCCCGTAGCGTGTGGGGTCGGGGATCTGCCCGCCCACGATCACGCCGGCCAGCGTCGCCACGTTCCACGGGATGAAGACCGTGACGATGGCCGCCCACCAGTAGCCGGCGAGGTCGCCCCGGCCGATCCGCCGGAAGTGGACGATCGACAACGCGAACGCCTCGTCCGTGAGCACATGGGCCATGAGCGCGCGCACCGGGCGGGGGCGATCTGCCAGGTACGGCGCCAGGGCAGCCCCGTACAGGAAATGCCGAGCGTTGAGAAAGGCCGTGAGAAGCACCACGCCCAGCCACGAGAAGCCACCGAGGACGTACCCGACGGCGGCGAACTGGGCGGCCCCGGCAAAGACCAGCACGGACATTGCGCTCGCCTCCAGCGGCGAGAAGCCGGCCGCGCGGGCGGCAAGTCCGTAGACGAGCCCGAACCCGCTGACGGAGGCGATGATCCCGAGGCCGTCGAGTCTGAGCCGTCGCCGCGAGCGGGCGATCTCCGCCTCGGTCGGCGCCTCCGGCCCGGGCGCTGGTCCCGTCAGCGCAGGAATGTCTTTGCGCACGTCCCGTCGCACACGACGTACAGCGCATGGAGGTCGCGCGCGTAGCCGGCCGTGTGCAGGAGACCCAGACAGCCCGTGGTCGGACACTTCCAGACCCACCATCGATCGTTGCGATCGAGCGGACTGGTCTCGGCCGCGAGTGTCGCCGCGAGGCCGTCGCGTCCGCCGATGAGGGTGGCGATGTGGGCGGCCCGGTCGACCTCGGACTCGGTCGTATACGGGTAGCTCTGGCCGACGTTCGAGGTCACCTGGTCCTCCGAAGGTGGTCGGGACGGGGGTCCGAGTATCGCATAGGCGCGCGTGCGGTCGGGGTCACCAGACGGCGGGGAGGCCGGCACTTCGAGGGTCCGTGGTTGCCGCCACGGAACCCCCGTCGACCGCCGGACCGCCGGCCAGCAGCTCGATCGCGTGCTGGTGGCCGAGCGCGCTGTCGAACGGTGATGTGCGGTGGATGTGGTGTCCCATGGCCTCGAGCGCCTCGAGCACGCCGCTCGGGAAGCGCGGCTCCGCGAGGACCGCGTCGGGCGGGGCGAAGTGGGCGTCCGGTTCCACGAACCAGCGCGGCGCCGCGATCGCGGTCCGGATGTCCAGTCCGCCATCCACCAGGGCAGTGATGAGCTGGGCGTGGACCTGCGGTTGGGCGTCGCCGCCCATCGATCCCGCCACCACCCACGGCCGGCCCGGCTCATGGAAGAGCATCCCCGGCAGGAGGGTGTGAAGGGTCCGCTTCCGCGGCTGGAGCACGTTGGCGTGCCCGGGCTCCAGGGAGAAGTAGCTCCCGCGGTTCTGGTAGTGGATGCCGGTAGCGGGATCCACCACCCCGCTCCCGAAACCGAGATAGTTGGATTCGATGAGGCTGACCGCGTTGCCTTCCCCATCCACCGCGGCGAGGTAGATCGTTCCGCCCCCGCGGGGACTGCTCGACGGAGCGGGATGGCTCGCTCGATCCGGCGGAATCCGCGCCGCCAGGTCCGCCGCATACCCCTTGTCCAGCAGCCGGGCCAGCGGGATGTCATGGAACTCGGGATCCGTGAGGTGGGCGTCCCGGTCTGCCATCGCGAGCTTTGCCGCCTCGATCGCCCGGTGCACCCAGCGGTGGTCCGCGACCCCGTCCGCGGTGAACGTCCCGGGATCGGGCGGGCCGCCCGCCTCGAGGATGTTCAGCAGCTCCAGGGCCACGATCCCCGACGAGTTCGGTGGATGCGTGGTCACGCGGACCCCGTGGTACGTCGTCTCGATCGGATCCGTCCAGGTCGAGCGATGCTCACGAAAGTCCGCGACCGCATGAGTGCCACCAAGGGTCGCCAGCGTGTGCGCCTGCTGCTCCCCAAGGTCACCGTCGTAGAAGGCATCGAATCCCTCGGCTGCCAGCCGCTCAAGGGTTCGGGCCAGGGCCCGGAACCGGACCCGCTCGCCGGGCCGCCAAGGCCGGCCATGAGGCCGGAAGATCGACGTGAACGCGGCGTTCGGTCCGAGGGCATCTGCAACGATCGGCGTCATCCGCTCGACGGCCTCGATGAACCCGTCCCAGGCCGGGAAGCCTCCGGCTGCAATCTCGATCGCCGGCGCCAGGATGGCGTCGCGTGACAATCGGCCGAACCGTGCGTGCGCATCGCCCCACGAGCGAACCGCGCCCGGAACCGTCACCGTGAGCGGGCCACGGATCGGAAGCGCCCCCATGCCCTGTGCCCGGAGTGCGGCCGCATCCGCACCGGCAGGCGCTCGCCCCGACCCGTTGAGCGCGAACTGCCGGGTCGCAGCCGCGTCCCAGATCAGCCAGAACGCGTCGCCACCGAGGCCGCAACTGCTCGGCATCACGACCGCCAGGACCGCGTTCGTGGCGATGGCCGCGTCCACGGCATGGCCGCCTGCCTGCAGGATGGCCAGTCCCGCTGCCGTCGCGAGGTGGTGCGGCGCGACGACAGCACCGCGCGCGCCACGCGCGAGGGGGACCGGCACCAACGCCTCGCTCAAGCCGGCTCGCCCAGGGTGGACGGGGCCGCCGGGTCCAGGTGGTGCTCCATGTCGCGCAGGCGCCTGAGGGGGATGAGTGCCATGAGCAGCAGCCCGCCGGTGGCGATCAGCAGGCCGTCCATGCCGAGGGCGTCGGCCACGACGCCCCCGATCAGGCTGCCGCCGATCTGCCCGACGGCGAGGAAGACCGAGTACAGGCCCATGATCGCCCCCCGATCACCCGGAAATCGCTCGCTCACATCCGCAAGGAGTCCGACGGCGGCCGGCGTGGCGCCGGCCAGCACGAACAGGCCGGCCACAAACACGAACGAGGCCGCAGCCACGGCGCCACCGATCAGCGGATCCGTACCGGCGTTGAACCCCGCATGATTCACCATCAGTCCTGCGCCGACGAGTCCGATCCCACCGAGGATCCCGAGCAGGATGATCGTCGTCCTGCGGTAGCGGCTGAAACGATTGCCCCACCAGAAGATGCCCGAGCCAAAGACGATCGCGATCGCGATGGCCCCAAGCGTGATCTCGACGGGGGTAAACCCCTGGAGCAGCCACTGGTCGGGAAACGCCGGGTTGCTCTTCGCGAACTGGAACAGCGACTGGCTGAACCAGAGGCCGATCGACGCGTTGACCGCGATCCACGTGGGCGCCAGGAGCAGCACGTGCGAGTGGCTGACGAGGGTCAGGTACTGCCGCACGCCGGTGTGCTCGGCCCGGAGCGCCTCCTGCTCGCCCTTCGGGTCGCTGACACCGAGCCGGTAGATCAGGAAGGACCCCAGATAGAAGACGGCGTTGAGCAGGAATGCGTTCGAACCGATGGCCTCGAACAGGAGAGGCGCCACGATGAACCCGGCGCCCAGTCCGGCAAGCGTCGCGCCCTCGAAGCGCGCAGCCGCGCGCCCGCGGAGGGACTCGTTTCCGGCCGTCGCGAGGGCGATGAAGCCGAGGATCGAGGGCACGGAGGCGGCCGTGGACGCGCCCTCGAGGATCCGTGTTCCGCCCAGGATCGGGACGTTCGTGGTGAATGCCGTGATGATCACCGCGATGCCGCCGAACGCGGGCCCATAGAGCATCACCCGATGGTGACCGACGCGGTCGGCGAGGATCCCGAACAGCGGCGACAGCACCAGCTCGGCCACGTAGAACAAAGCGGCCAGGGCGCCCACTACCTTGCCGTCGATCCCCGCCGTACCGGTGTCGGCGAGGTCGGCGAGGTAGAACGCGAGCATGGCCCCGGTCAAGCCGGTGCTGAAGCGAAGCGTGAACGTGCCGATCAGCACCGCCCGCAGGGATTGCTCCATCCCGAGAGCGTAGCGGGTCTCAGGCGCCGAGATGTCTCGCCGAATCCGGTGTTCCGCGCGGGTCGGGCCCCGTACAATCCTCGCCTGGAGTGGAGCATCCGCCGACCCAGGTGGACCTCCGGGGAGGAGACCCAGTGAGTCACGTCGCCATCATCACGGACTCGGCGTCAGATCTGGATCCAGGGCGTGCCGCCGCGCTCGGGATCGCCATCGTCCCACTCGTGGTGACCTTCGGAGCCGAGACCTTCAAGTCCGGCGTCGAGCTGTCCACGGCGGACTTCTGGGCCCGGATCACTGCCCCCGACGCGCCATTCCCGACCACCGCTGCCTGCTCGCCGGGCGATTTCAAGGCCGCCTACGAGGACGCGTTCGCTGCCGGTGCCGATGCCGTCGTGTCCATCCATGTCGCGGGCACCCTGTCCGGTACGATCAAGAGTGCGGAGATCGCCCGAGACATGCTCCCCGATCGGGAGATCCACATCGTGGACACGCTGGCCGTGTCGATGGTCCAGAGTGTGCTCGCGGAGCTCGCGGTCAAGATGGCAAGCGCCGGCGTCCAGGCCGCCGAGATTGCGCGGGTATGCGAGGCGCGACGCACGGACATCTCGACGTTCCTGACCCTGGACACGATCGAATACCTGAAGCGCGGCGGGCGGATCAGCGGCGCGCAGGCGGCGATCGGGACCCTCCTCTCGCTCAAGCCGGTCATCGAGGTCAAGGACGGCAAGGTGGACACCGTGGACAAGGTCCGTACCCGGGGCAAGGCGCGCGCGCGGGTCATTGACCTGGTGTGCACGCGGCCGATCGAACGGCTGTCCGTCCTTCACACGACCAACGCGGAGGTCGAGGCCTTCCGGGACGAGATCGTGGCCCGGATCCCCGGTGGGATCGACCCGGCCAACGTGACCATCGATCTTGTTGGGCCGTCCGTCGGTCCGCACCTCGGTCCGGGTTGCGTGGGGGCGGTCGCGCTCTACAAGCACGAGTAGGGCTCCGGCAGGGACAGGCCATTCGGCACTCCGCGGGCAAGGTTGCGGCACGGTTGCGAACAGGATTCCGGCAGGTGCCGCGCGCTGATGACCCCGGCTATACTCCGGGCGCATTCCGCGCGTGAGGCGTCCCGCTTGTCGGGCCGCGTCGCGCACCGTGGGGTCGTCCGGGAGACGGCTCAGCATTCGGGCCGGCGATCGCCGACCCGAACCGGAGGAAATCCGAACACATGACCACCGAGCCCGCAACCGCCCCGATCAATCCCTGGACGGTAGCGCAGCAGCAATTTGACCTGGCCGCCGAGCGGCTTGGCCTGGACGAGGGCATGCGCGCCGTCCTGCGCGAACCTCGCCGTGAGTTGACCGTCCACTTCCCGGTCCATATGGACGACGGCTCCGTCCGTGTCTTCACGGGCTACCGGGTCCAGCACAACCTCGGCCGCGGCCCGGCCAAGGGTGGGATTCGCTATCACCAGGATGTCTCGCGTGACGAGGTCAAGGCCCTCGCCATGTGGATGACGTGGAAGTGCGCCGTCGTGGGAATTCCGTACGGCGGAGGCAAGGGTGGCGTCATCGTTGATCCGAAGCGGCTCTCGCTGCGGGAGCTGGAGGCACTGACCCGCCGGTTCTTCACCGAGATCGAGGTCCTCGTGGGGCCGGAGAAGGACATTCCAGCCCCGGACGTGAACACGAATTCCCAGGTCATGGCCTGGATGATGGACACCTACTCCATGCACGCCGGGTACACGGTTCCGGGGGTCGTGACCGGCAAGCCGATCAGCCTCGGTGGCTCGGAGGGGCGCAACGAGGCGACGGCCAGAGGCACGGTCTACTGCATCATTGAGGCGACCCGCCACCTGGGCATCGAACTCAAGAAGGCGCGGGTCGCCGTGCAGGGCTTCGGCAACGCCGGATCGATCGCCGCCCGGCTCATTGCCGAGGAAGGCGCGACGGTCGTCGCCGCGTCCGACTCCACGGGTGGGATCCACAACCCGGCCGGCCTGGAGATCGGGAAGCTCATTGCCTGGAAGAGCGAACACGGGACGGTCCAGGGTTTCCCGGGTTCCGTCGACATCTCCAATTCCCAGCTGCTGGAAGTCGAATGCGACATCCTCATTCCGGCGGCCCTCGAGAACCAGATCACGGAGGCCAACGCGGGCAACATCAAGGCCCGGCTCATTGCCGAGGCCGCGAACGGCCCAACAACGCCGGAGGCGGACCGAATCCTCTGGAAGAACTCGAAGTTCATGATCCCGGACATCCTGTGCAATGCCGGCGGAGTCACGGTGTCCTACTTCGAATGGGTCCAGGACCTCAATCGCGACCACTGGAGCGAGCAGGTCGTCAACGAGAAGCTCCGCGAGATCATGGTCAAGGCGTTCAGCGAGACCCTCGCCATTGCGCGTCGCGAGCAGTGCGACATGCGGACGGCGGCCTACCTGCTCGCCGTGGCCCGGGTCGCGGATGTCATGGCCCTGCGCGGCCTGTACCCGTGAGACCCGCCTGATCTGGCTCAGCTGAGGCGGGTCGAGCTACGCATCAGCTCATCCAACGAGGCCCCGGCCGCCCGGCCGGGGCCTCGTGATTCCGGGTGCTACCATCGCGCCCATGCTCGATCACGAAGAGAAGTTCCTGTTCAAGGAAGAGATTGCCCACCTGGCGAACGCCGTTGCCGAGCCGGGAACCCTCGACAATGTCGAGGACCTCCTCACGGATGTGATCACGAGCCCGCGCTTCGATTCCGAGGTCTTCACGCTCGAGCGCAGTCTCCAGGTCATGCTCGGGGCCCGGGCCGGGACCACGCTCGTGGGCCTGCTCACGGTGGAGCCCGAGGTCTTCGACGAGGTCGCCGAGGTCAGGATCCCGCCCGAGATCCATGAGCGTCTCGTCGCCTGGCGGGCCCGCTTCGGCCTGGCGATCGACAACGCGCTCAACTTCCTCAACAACCCGGATGGCATCCAGGGCCACAACTTCGCCACCCAGATCGCGCACGTAGAGGAGCGCCGGGTCCTGCAGGGCCGCCTCACGCTCGTCCGCTACAACAACGAACCGCAGTTCTTCGTCGCCGACGCGGTCGTGTTCCTCGGCCTCGTCGCCGACATCATGGATCGCCTCGGACCGTACCTGGAGCCCGAAGCCGTGGATGCCGACACACTGTCGCGTCTTCGCGACGGGGTCCAGCTCATCGAGCGCAAGACCTCTGCTCGCTCGTAGCGCCGGACCGGCTCGCCCGCCAGCACCGTCGATGCGCCAGCTCTTCCTCGCCGCGACCGGTCAGAACCGCGGCAAGACCACGGTGTCGCTCGGCCTGTTCAATGGATTCCTGGCCCGCAACCTGCGGGCCGGGTTCATGAAGCCGGTTGGACAGCGCACCGTCATCGACCACGGCGAGGCAGCCGACGAGGACGCCGTCCTGATGCATGAGGTGTTCGGGCTGACCGACCCGTACAGCGCCATGAGCCCGGTGCATATCCCGCGCGGCTTCACGAAGGCGTACATCGCCGGAACCGTCGTCGAGGATCTGGGCGCCCGGATCCACGCTGCCCAGGCGTCGTTCGGCGAGCACGACATGTTGCTGGTCGAGGGCACCGGGCACGCCGGCGTCGGAGCCGTCATCGGCCTCTCGAATGCCAGGGTCGCGGCGATGCTCGGAGCGTCCACGATCATCGTGAGCGAGGGTGGTGTGGGCCGCCCCATCGACGAGATCGTGCTCAACGCGGTGATGTTCCGAGCACACGGCGTGCACGTCGCGGGCGCAATCGTGAACAAGGCCGACGTCGAGGCGCAGCCGGGCATCGCGGCGGTCATCGAGCGCGGCCTGGCGCCGCACGGGGTCCCGCTCCTGGGGGTCCTGCCGGTCCGCCCGATCCTGTCGAATCCAACGCTGGAGATGATTCTCGAAGGGGTCCGCGGGGAGGTGATCCATGAGGGCCCGGATCTCGACCAGGTCATCGACGGCGTCGCCGTCGGCGCGATGGAGCCCCGGCACATGCTCGAGCGGGTGGGCCCCGGGACGCTGGTCATCGTTCCGGGCGACCGCGAGGACGTGATCCTGACCCTGGCGACGGCACACCTGCTGGGTCAATCGGAACGTGACAACCCGGACGATTTCATGGTGAGACGCGGCCGGCCCGCCGGGCTGGGAACCGAGGGGGCCGCGATCGGGCTCGTCCTGACGGGCGGCTATCGGCCGCGTCCGGCCGTCGTGGATGCGATCCGCCGGGCCGACCTCTTCGCCGCGCTCGTTGCCGAGGACACGTACGCGGTGGCGTCCAAGGTCCACGACCTCCTCGTCAAGACGCATGCCGCGGACCGCGTCAAGATCGAGCTGATCAAGCAGCTCGTGGCGGACAACCTCGATGTGGACCGTATCCTCGAGGTCGCCACGGAGGCCCACCCGGCCCGAGGCTGAGGGCGCGCCTCAGCCCAGCAGTTCGTTGTCGATGAGGCGCGTAGAACCGAATCGAACTGCCAGTGACAGCAGCGCCGGCACGTCGACCCGATCAAGTTCGGTGAGTTCCGATCGGTCGGCGCACGACACGTAGTCCAGGTCGGCGAGGGGTTCGGCGGAGAGCTCGGAGCGCATCCGTGCCCGCAGCACCTCCGCGCTTCGCTCACCCCCCGCCCAGGTCTCGCGGGCCGCGATCAGGGCCCGATGCAGGACCGGCGCGGCCGCGCGCTCCTCCGCGGACAGGTGGACGTTGCGCGACGAGATTGCCAGTCCATCGGGCTCCCGAACCGTCGGACACGGGACGACCTCGGTGGGAATCGCGAGGTCGATCGCCATCCGCCGAATGACCGCGATCTGCTGTGCGTCCTTCTGCCCGAAATAGGCGCGTTCCGCGCGCACGAGCCCGAACAGGATCGCCACGACCGTCGCGACGCCCTCGAAGTGACCAGGGCGCGCGGCACCCTCCAGGGGGAGGGCGATGGCCCCCACGGAAACCGTGGTGTCGAAGCCCGGCGGATAGACGTCGGCGACCGACGGCGCGAAGACGAGGTCTGCCCCCTCGTCCCGGCAGATGGCCA
The DNA here is from genome assembly GCA_963697415.1 of uncultured Chloroflexia bacterium. GTDB lineage: Bacteria > Chloroflexota > Limnocylindria > Limnocylindrales > CSP1-4 > UBA5189. Next base: position 172,293 of record CAVONW010000003.1, on the reverse strand, counting down.
CGTCGCTCTCTTCCTTGCGCGGGTACTGGGCGAGATCCTGGGGGTCGCCGAACTGGCGAGGGTTGACGAAGATCGAGACGACCGTCGTCGCGCTCTCGGCCCGGGCGCGACGTATGAGCGCCCGGTGGCCGTCGTGGAGCCAGCCCATCGTGGGCACGAGCCCGATTGGGCGGCTGCTGCCCTCGAGCGCCGCGCGCAGCGCCTCGCGGGTACGGACGACCGTCGTCAACGAGGAATCAGAGGTCGCGGTCGAGCGGGATCCCGGCGCCGAACCCGCCGGCCGTCTCAGGCGCGCCCCTCGCCCCTCCGGCCACGGCGCGATCGTCTGGCGTCCTGCCCAGGACTTCGTCCAGGGTTGACGCATCCATTCGCACGGTCTCTGCCGGGCCCGGGAACGTGCCGGCCAGGACGTCGGCCGCCCACGCCTCCGCCGCGGCCCGAATGGTGCCCTCGAGGTCCACATACTTCCGGGCGTGGCGGGGGGTGAAATCGCCGACGCCGAGGAGGTCCGTGATCACCTGGACCTGGCCGCTGCAGCCGGCCCCGGCGCCGATCCCGATCGTGGGGATCCGGAGTCGCGACGTGATGACCGCGGCGAGCTGTTCCGGCACGAGCTCCAGGACCATCGCGAACGCGCCCGCCTCCTGGATCGCGACGGCGTCGGCGAGGAGGGCCCGGGCGGTCTCCCGGCTCTTGCCCTGGACGCGGACCTTGCCACCCATGCCGTGCTGCGACTGGGGCGTCCAGCCGATGTGGCCCATGACCGGAATGCCAGTCCGGACGAGCGCCTCGACCGTCCGAGCGCTGCGAACGCCGCCCTCGATCTTGACGGCCGTGGCGCCGGCTTCGCGCAGGAATCGGCCGGCGTTCTCGAGCGCCTCGTCCACCGAGGCGTAGGACAGGAACGGCATGTCCCCGATGACGAGCGCGCGGCTCGACCCGCGAACCACGGCCGCGGTGTGGTGAAGCATCTCGGCCATCGTCACTCGAACGGTGGAATCGTAGCCGAGGAGCACCTGGCCGAGCGAGTCACCAACGAGGAGCATCGGGATCCCGGCCGCATCGAGCGTGCGAGCGGTCGGGTAGTCGTATGCGGTGAGCATCGGCAGACGCACGCCGTCGGCATGCATCCGAAGGATGTCCGAGACGGTCAGGCGGCGGACGGATTCGGTCGAGGCACTCATCGCGCTGGCTCCTGCATGGCGGCAGTCTGCACCCCGTTGTCACGTGCGTCCAACGTTTGCGCGATCCGGTCGAGCAACCGGTCCGCAACCGCCCGCTTGGAAAGCATCGGGAGAGCCGTCTCGCCGCCCTCGGCGTCGAGCATGACCACGCGGTTGGTATCCGTGCCGAATCCCGAGCCCGACTCGGTCACGTCGTTCGCCACCAGGAGGTCGACACCCTTGCGCCGGAGCTTGTCCGCGGCGCTTGCCAGCGACCCCGTTTCTGCGGCGAACCCGACGAGCACCGGCCGGGGTGTCGTGGCTTGCCGAGTGGCCGCACCGGCACTGTCCAGGCCGCGCGCGATTCGCACGACTTCGGCGAGGAGATCGGGCGTTGGCTCGAGCTCCAGGGTGAAGCGGTCCGCGCGGGCGATCTTGGCCTCGGCTGGCCGGCCGGGCGTGAAGTCGGCAACGGCCGCCGCCATGACCAGCGCGTCGAATCGTGCGCCTGGTGGCGCACCGGGGCCGCCGAACAACGCGTCCAGGAGCGCGCCACGGAGTTCACCGGTCGTTTCCACGCGGATGATCCGGGCCCGATCCTGCGGCAGGTGGACGCTGACGTCAGCGGCGATGAGGGTCACCGTGGCGCCGCGGTCCAGGGCCGCCTCGGCCACGGCCACGCCCATCTTTCCGGAAGAACGATTGCCGATGAACCGGACCGGGTCGATCGGCTCGCGAGTACCGCCGGCCGTGACGACGAGGTGTCGCCCCGTGAGATCCGCCTCGCGCACCGGCTCCGCGACCAGTGGCGGTCGGGCTGTCGCGTCAGGCTGGCGGATCGGCCGGCCGGCCACGGCCGCGATCACGGCGTCGACGATCACGGGCAGTTCTGCCAGCCGGCCAACGCCGGACTGCCCCGATGCGAGCGGGCCGGTCGCCGGCACCACGACCGTGTAGCCGAAGTCGTCCCGCAATCGCCGCACGTTTGTCCGGGTCGCCGGGTGCATCCACATGTCGCCATCCATCGCCGGCCCAACGACCACCGGGGCCGACGTGGCGAGGCAGGCCGCGGTGACGACGTCCCCGGCCAGCCCGTTGGCCATCGCCCCGAGCCAGTGCGCCGTGGCGGGCGCTACGACGACCGCGTCGGCGCTGTCAGCAATGACGATGTGACCGATCCGCCCGTCCGGGAGCAGCTCCATCAGCTCGACCTCGACCGGGTGCCGCGAGAGAGCGGCGAACGAGAGGGGGCCGACGAACCGCGTCGCCGACGGCGACAGGAGAACGACCACGTCAGCGCCCTCCGCGGTAAGGAGGCGGAGCAATTCCACGGCCTTGTACGCCGCGATCGAGCCGGTCACCCCGAGGGCGACGAGGCGGCCCGCAAGCCGGCCAGACGCGATCCCTCCCGAGCTCCCCTTGGCGGGCTGGATGCTCACCCGAGTCCCATGGCGAGCGGCTCGCCTCCGGCGACTTCCGCGTGGAGAATCGCGAGGCCCTTGAGCGTGAGATCCGGGTCGATGACGTCGACGCCGTCGATGGCTGATGCCCATGGAGCGGCACTCAGGCCGCCGGTCAGGATCGTCCGAACCGCCTCGAGCGGGACGTTCGATTGCTCGGCCAGCTCACGCCGGACCCGGTCAAGCAACCCGGCGGCGAGTGCCTGGTATCCGAGCACCGTGCCGGCCTGCATCGCCGAAACCGTGTCTCGCCCAATTGCCCGATCCGGCGAGCGCAGTTCGATCCTGGGCAGCTTTGCCGTTCGTGCGGCGAGCGCCTCGAGACCCAGCTCCAGGCCCGGTGCGATCGCACCTCCGATGAACGCACCGTCCGCGGCCACCGCGTCCACGGTCGTGGCTGTCCCGAAGTCGGCGACGACCGCCGGAGTCCCATGAAGGCGCGCGGCGGCGAAGGCATTCACCAGCCGATCCGCGCCTACCTCCGCGGGCCGCTCGACGCGGACGGGGATCGGGACGGATCCGAGCCCGGCCACGATGAGGGGCCGATCGCGCCGCAGCGCGACCTCCTCGAGGCGAGCCGTGAGCTCGGGGACGACGGACGTGGCTGCGAGCGCCCCGATGTCGGCAAAGCCGAGCCCGTCCAGGCCGAGCAGGTCGCTCAGGAGAAGCTCCAGCTCGTCGGTCGTCGCATGGGCCGCCGTGGCTGCTCGCCGCGTACCCATCAGCGCGCCGCCGCGGAACCAGCCGAGCGTGATGTTCGAGTTGCCGATGTCGACCGCGAGGAGCATGGCGCGATCATACCCGCGCCCGTCACGGTCGCCGTCGGCGGACGGCCGGATGTCGGGGCGCCAACCGTCGGGGCGCCAACCCTTGTCCGCGGGCACGGCACTGCGGTACGATCGGCGGCGTCTCGTCCGCCCCCGTGCCCACCCGGAGGAGCCGCCCGTGTCCAGCGAGCCGCCGGCGAAGTTCTTCGTCAACCAGGGCGTGGTCTCCACCCGCGAGGACATGCTGAACCTGCTCAGGCCCCTCCTCAAGCAGGCCGTGACGTACCGCTATTTCCGGAGCCGCGAGCTCGTCTCGCACGGTACCGGTTGGGTGGAACGGATCGTCGTGGACCAGCCGGAGGTCTCCACGTTCTTCACCCCGATCGCGGTCACGCTCAACGTCGATTCGTTTGAGCACCTCGAGTTCCAGACCAGGCCAGACCAGATGCTCGTCTACAGCCTCGTCCAGGGGGACGAGCGGGTCGTTCTGGAATTCGCACCGGTCGGCGAGGCCCTTGGCCGGTCCCCGTTCGAGCCCCACCAGCTCGCGTTCGACACGTCGGGTTTCGTGCAGATGGAGCTCCTGGGCCTGGAGCCCGCCGAGGACTGATCCTGCTCGGGCGCCCGCCCGGAGGATCCGACAGCCTGCAGATTCGGTCTTCCACGGCCGCCGGTGCGCGCTACCATCGGACAATCGCGCCGGATGCGGGCGTCCGGCCGTGTCGGTAGGCGATCCCGGATCGAGGGCGGGATCGTCGGGCCCAGGGGAATCCCGAGCCGACTCGGTCTGGCCATGACCCTCTGACGGCGCACTCGGGGTCGAGGGACCCCGGGAGGCACTGACCGCGCCCGCATGGGCCGGCGTGCCGAGAGGGAAAGGGAGGGTCCTGAGCCCGTGGAAGCGATAGCCCAGTATTTCAAGTTCACCGAACGAGGGACGAATCTCGCGACGGAGACGCGAGCCGGCCTGACCACATTCATGGTCATGGCCTACATCATCTTCGTGAACCAGGCCATCCTGACGGCCGGCTTCGGCGACGCCGACGCTCGCTTCAACCCAGCCTCGCTGGCCGCCGCGACGGCCCTCGTCGCCGGGATCATGACGATCGCGATGGGCGTCATCGGCAACTATCCGTTCGCCCTCGCTGCGGGCCTCGGCATCAACGCGATCGTGGCCTTCAGCCTGACCGGGGCTGGTCTCAGTCCGGCCGGCGCGATGGGCGTCATCGTCCTGGAAGGCCTGCTCGTCACGGTCCTCGTGCTGGTCGGCCTGCGCGAGGCGATCATGAATGCCGTGCCGCTCGCGCTGAAGCGGGCCATCGGCGTCGGCATCGGCCTGTTCATCCTGTTCATCGGGTTTGCCAACGGCGGGCTCGTCGTGGCGGGCAGCGGGACCCTGGTCACGTTCGCCTTCCCGACGACCACATCGCAGTTCGTGTTCATCGCCGGGCTGCTGATCACGATCGTGCTGTGGGTCATGAAGATCCGCGGGGCGCTGATCCTCTCGATCATCGCGACCACGGTCCTCGCGATCATTGCCGGTGTCCAGGAGTTGCCGAAGGACTTCCAACTCGGCACGCTCGACCTCGGCACGGTCGGCGCGTTCGACGTGGCCGAGGTCTGGGAGCTCGGCCTCGTCACTGCCGCGCTCACGATCTTCGCGATCATGCTGATCGACTTCTTCGACACGATGGGCACGGTGACCGGCGTTGCCGCCGAGGCCGGCCTGGCGCGACCCGACGGATCAGTGCCGGGCGTCGGCAGGGTCCTCCTCGTCGACTCCCTCGGCGCGGTGGCCGGCGGCCTCTCCGGAACCTCGTCGAACACCACCTACATCGAGAGCGCGGCCGGTGTCGCCGAGGGTGGCCGCACAGGCTTCGCCTCGGTCGTGACCGGCGTCCTGTTCCTGGCCGCGATCTTCATCTCCCCGCTGGCAAGCATCGTTCCGGGGGTCGCCACGGCGCCGGCCCTGGTCCTCGTTGGCTACCTCATGTTCTCCCTCATCAAGGACATCCCGGTGGCCGACGTCGAGGACGGCCTGCCGGCGCTCCTGACGATGATCCTGATGCCGCTGACGTACGAGATCAGCGTCGGCGTCGGTGCCGGCTTCATCAGCTGGACCATCATCAAGGTCGTGCGGGGCAAGCTGGGCGAGATCCACCCGCTCATGTGGGTCGTCTCGATCGCCTTTGTCGTCTTCTTCGCCAAGGACTGGCTCAACACGCTCATCTGACCGGCGGACGGACCGCCGTTCATCCGTATCGGCAGCAAGGCCGGCGCCCCTCGGGCGCCGGCCTTGCGATTCCGGGCGGGACGTCGCGAGTCCATCACCTGCTCCCCGATCGATCTGTCGCGCGAGCGGGTACCATCGGGCCGATGTTCGAACGGACGGTCCTCCCAGACGGGCCGCGCCTGATCAGCGCGGAGCTTCCCGGGTCTCGCTCGATCTCGGTCGCTGCGTACGTGCTGGCCGGCTCGCGGGGCGAGGCCGAGGGCCAGGTGGGGGTCGCCCACTTCCTCGAGCACCTGACCTTCAAGGGCACGTCCGCGTATCCGTCCACACGAGCGCTGAGCGAGGCGATCGAAGGCGTCGGCGGATCGTTCAACGCCGCCACGGATCGCGAGTCGACCGTCTACTGGGCGCGCGTGCCCCGCCGGGAGGCCGCCCGCGCGATCGACGTCCTGGGCGAGCTGATCTGCCGGCCTGCCCTCGACGAGACCGAGATCGATCGCGAGCGCGACGTCATCGTGGAGGAGATCCGGGGCTACCAGGACGATCCCGCCGAGTATTGCCAGATCCTGTTCCAGCAGGCGATGTTCGGGTCCGGGCCGCTGGGTCGCGAGATCTGCGGCGAGGAGGCGGACATCCGGGCCCTGGTCCCGTCGCGGATCCGGGACTTCTGGGCGTCGCGCTACCGGCCCGCGAACACCGTCGTCGCGATCGCCGGCGACATCAGCCACGATGGGGCCCTGGAGCTGGTTGATCGGGCGTTCGGGCGCGGCAACGGGATCGTGTCGGGCCACGAAGCGGCTCCCGCACTGCCGGCGGGGGAGCGCGTGCTCGTTGGTCGGCGCGCCACCACCCAGGCTCAGCTGTGCATCGGCGTGCCGGCGCTTCGCCGGGACCACCCCGACGCGTGGGCGCTGTCGGTCCTGAACGCAGCGCTCGGCGACGGCATGAGCAGCCGGCTGTTCCTGTCGCTCGTGGATCGCGACGCGCTCGCCTACGACGTGAGCTCCGGGCTCGTGGAGTACGCCGATGCGGGCGCCCTCGAGGTCAGCGCGGGTGTCGATCCGGGCCGCCTGCCGGCGGCGCTCGACGCGATCCTGGTGGAGCTGGCCGGGTTCCGCGATGCGCCCGTCCCGGCCGGCGAACTGGCGAAGGCCAAGGCGTACCTCGCGGGTGGGCTGGAGCTCCGAATGGATGAGACGCGCCACCTTGCGTCGTGGGTGGGTGGCCAGGAAGCGCTCCACGATCGCGTGCTGACACTGGACGAGGCCCTCGCCGCGGTCGAGGCCGTGACCTCCGCCGACATCCATCGGCTGGCTGGAGAGCTCTTCTGCGACGATCGGCTGCGGCTTTCGGTCGTTGCCCCGGCCCGGCACCTGCGTGGGCTCGAGCGTCGGCTTCGGTTGCCGGCATGAGCGGGACGGAGCGCGTCATGCCCGATCAGCAGCTGGCGAGGATCCATCTGTGGAGCGGCGCGCTGCTCCTCGCGCGGGCCGAGCTCGAGGCACTCGCCGCGCGTGACCTCCTGGATCCGGCCGGCCTCGCCGATCTGGCCGAGGCGCGCTGGCGGACGGGGGACCTTGAACGAGCTGCCGAGTCCGCGTCCGCGCATCTCGCCGCCGGCGGTGACCGCCCGATCGCGCGCGTGATCGCGGCAGAGGCCGCTGCGGCCGCGGGCCGGCCTGAGGTGGCCAAAGAGCATGTGACCGCGACCGGGGCGCTGTCGGTCGCCGAACTCGACGCCGTCTTCGCGGGGATGCCGCAGCGGGCGATCTGGGCATCGGCGGTTCCGACCAGGGACGCACAGGAGGTTGCAACCCAGGCGCCGGGCGAGGGTGATCCGTCGACGACGGGTCCGGCTGATGGCGGTCCTGGCGGGGGCCTATGGCCGAGAGATGAGCCATCGCCGGCCGGCCGCCGATCGACCCCTGGTTTGTCCAAGCGTCGTGCTTCCGGCCGAGCCGGCTCCGCGACCGTGCCGGGACACGCCTTCCCCGACGCGGCGGAGGTGCTTGCCCGGGCTCGCGAGGAACTGCGTGGAGGCAACCCGGAGCGCATCGCGACCGGGCTGGATCGGCTCTCCCTGGCGCTGCGCCTCGATCCGACGCTCGCGCAAGGCGTGATCGAGGCCGTCGGCCGTCGGCAGGAACCGGCGGCGCTGCTCATCCGCGGTGATGCCTGCCGGATCCTGGGCCGGACCCTTGAAGCCGAGGCGGCCTTCGTCGCCGCGGCCGCCCTGCTCGACCGCCCGACCGGTCGATCCGCCTCGTGAGATCAATCACGTGCCGGACCGTGTCTTGGCAACATGACGAAATGGCAGCGACGCGGCACCATGTGATGCCCCGTCGATGCCCCTGGAGGAATTGTGTCTGAACGCACCCTCGTCCTGATCAAGCCCGACGGTGTCCAGCGCCTGTTGGCCGGCCGGATCCTGGCCCGCTACGAGGAGCGCGGCCTGCGCCTCGTTGGCCTGAAGCTGATGGCCGTGGACCGCGAGCTTGCCGAACGCCACTACGACATCCACAACGCCAAGCCGTTCTTCCGCGGCCTGGTCGACTTCATCACCAGTGGCCCGCTGGTCGCGGCCGTCCTCGAGGGCCCAAACGCCGTCGCCGTTGTCCGGACGATGAACGGTGCCACCCGCCCGCACGAGGCGGCACCCGGCACGATCCGCGGCGACTTCGCGCTCGAGACGGCCCAGAATCTCGTCCATGCGTCCGACAGTGTCGAGACCGCGGACGCCGAGATCGCCCTCTGGTTCACGAGCGGCGAGCTCATCGACTACGTTCGGGAGATCGATCGCTGGGTCCTCGCCCCGGGCGATTGAGTTCCGCAACGCTGCGACTACGGGCTGGTGACGAGCTCCGTCGATGAGGGCTCGTAGCCCTGGGGCGCGTCGCTCAGCGCGGTAGACCCGAGACCGCCGATCGCGACCGCGAGGCCGAGGACCGCGGCCAGTACCGCGGCCGCCGCCGCGAGCGGATAACGGTTCGTCCGGATCGCTGCCGGTACCGCTCGGAGGGGCGAGCGGTCGTCGGCCCAACCGGCCATCGACAGGCCGCTGATCCGCACCGAGGCGTGGGTTGCGCTCCGTACCGGCTCGGCCATCGCATCCACGCCTCTGACTAGCAGCCGCCCGATGAACAGGACGGGCGCGAACGCGGCGATGAGCACGATCATGGCCAGCGGACCGGGGAGGGCCAGCCGAATGAGGGTGGCTCGAGCCTCGAAGTTCGCCATGCCTGGGAGCCCCACCGCACCCAGCAGGACGAGGGCGAGCGCGAGGCCGAGGGTCGGTGAACGGCGGGCCCAGCCTCGGAGATCTGCCTGGCGGTGCAACCCGAACGTCGCCCGGGTCACGAGGACCCACGCCGCCAGGCCGCTCTTGACGGCTACCGCGGCGAGAATCCAGTCTCTGCCCGCAGCCGCCGCCGTGGCGCCCGATGCTGAAAAGGCGAGCAGGATGATCCCGGCGTCCTGGACGATCGAATAGGCGAGCACATGCTCGATGTCGTCGTGCACGAGCGCAGCAATCCCGCCCAGGATGACGCTGGCGATCGCCACGAGCGCGATAAGGCCCCGCTCCGTGCTGAGCGGCGCACTCGTCGTTGAGATCGTGATGTCGAGCCAGCCGAGCGCGACGAGGGCGAACGCTGCTGCGCCCCAGCCGAGCACCGGCGGAACGGCCGAGGCCGGCATCGCCTCCGCGAATCGGGCGGCCCAGACATGGGCCGGGATCGCCCCGAGTCGGATCGCTGTCGCAGCCGCGATGGCCAGGAGCGCCAGGCCCAGGCCGGTCGCCAGTGCCGGGTCGGCCTGCCCGGGCGCGCCCAGGGTCACGAACGGCCCGATCGCCGAGGCACCCCAGGCGACCGCCACCAGGCTGATGAGCCCGGCTGCAAGGAGCGGCCGAAGTGCCCGAAGCCCGAGTCCGGGCGCAGCCGCAGAGCCACCGTGCACCATCCCGATCGGCACGACCGCCGCGAGGATTGCGCCCGCGGTCATGAACGTGAAACCGATCCCGGCGTCGGCGGCGGACAGCCCGACGGCCCCGACTCCGAGCCCGATCAGGGCCGGCCCGAGGATGGCCGGTCCGTCACCGAGCAGTACATCGATGAGCCCGAGGAGGAGCGTCGAGAGCGCCCACGCGACGGCCAGCGTCCGCAGCCCATCCGACCCGCCGATCACCGATCCGGCGAGCAGCACCGTATCCGCCGCATCGATCGATGCGGCAAGAGCCACGCACGCGGCGGCTGTTGCCAGGCCGACAGCGAACGCGGCGTTGCGACGGCCGGCCAGAAGCGCCGTCGCGAGTCCCCCTGGGAGAGCGAGTACCGCGAGCAGCAGGACGCTCATCGGTCGCCCGGACCCACCCACCCGGACCCGCTCCGGGCGCGGGCCGATTCTGTGCCCGCCGAATCGTCGTCGCCGCGTTGTGCCTCGGCACCGACGAGGACACCGCCGGCGATGGCAATGGCCAGCAGGAGTGCCACGCCAGCCAGTTGCTCGAGATCACTGGGCGCGCCGGCCACACCGACGCGGACGAGCAGCAGGCCCTGGGCAAGGATCAGCGCCCCGATGGTCGTCCGCAGCGCGTCACGTGCCGCAATGGCTGCCATCAGGCCCACCACGATGGATGCAAGACCGGCACCAGTTGCGAGCGCGGCAGGCGTGAGCAGACCAAGGACATCGCCCGCCGGGATGCCGGGTCCCGTGGGGCTGAGCGCCTCGAGCCGTGCCGAGACGCCCACGCCCACGATCCACGCGCCGATCGCCAGGAGCCCCTCCGCCGGCCAGCCGATGAGTGAACCGGCGCGGGTCGGTTCGCCCCACGGGCGTGCCGGAAGGCCGGGCTCGCTCGCCACGGCCGCCCGTACGAGATACGCCGCGAGAGCTGCGCCGATGACCCGCATCGCAAGGGTGGAGACGCTGGGAAGCGGAGCCGCCAGGAACGGTGCGGCTCCCAGGGCGATGGCCAGTCCGACCAGGCCCGCGCGAGTCTCGCGGGCCGAAATCGCGATAACGGCGCCGGCCGTCACCGCGAGGGCAACCCCCGCGAGCATCGGGTTCACGCCGGACGGGTCACGGTACCGGCGTCGCGAGCTCGGGGTGTTCCGGAACCGGGAGGAAGCCGAGCTGGTCGAACGGCCAGTAGCGGAGCCAGGCCCGCCCTACGACGTCCGAGAGCTCGATGGGGCCGAAGTTCCGGGAGTCCGCCGAGTCCTCGCGGTGATCGCCCATGACAAACAGCTCGCCGTCGGGAATGACCCATCGAGTTGCGCCACCCGGGGCCGGGTAGGACTGCTGCTGGACACCGTCCGTGGCCCGGAAGATGTACGGCTCATTGACCTCGACGCCGTCCACGAGGACGAGGCCATCCAGGAGCTCGATCGTATCGCCGGGGAGGCCCAGCACCCGCTTGATGAACGGGACATCCGAGCCCTGGCTCCAGCTCACGGGTGGCTTGAAGACGACGATGTCGCCGTAGGAATAGGTGTCCCAGCGGGGAGACAGCTTGTCCACGAGGACATACTGCTCGGGGATGAGCGTGTTCTCCATCGAGCCCTGCTGGACCTTGTACGGCTGGGCGACGAAGGCCTGGATCCCGAAGAAGATGACGACCGTCAGGACGAGGGTCTCAAGGACCTCGAGCAGGCAGCCGAGCGCGGGACGTTGGCTCACAGGACCGGGAGTATAGGGGCTGTGCTATTGTCCCGCCCCGTGACTGGCCGTCCCGGCGTGAGGTGGCGATGCGCCGGCTGATCTCGATCGTGAGCCTGTCCGTGGCGCTGGCAGCCCTTGGGCTGGTTCTCTACAACGCGACGGCCGTCGATGGTCGCCCGCCCAGCATCAAGTCGATCGTCCTGAGCGCGCCAGCGGACGACGAGCGCGTGGCCCAGACGCTCACGGCCATCGATATCGAGTTCAGCGAGCCGGTCAGGACATCGACCGTCGAATCTCGATTCCGGATTGAGCCGCCGATTGACGGCGCCTTCACCTGGGATGGTTCCACGGCGATCTTCACGCCGTCGCAGAAGCTCCCGTCCGACACCGAATTCACGATCTGGATCGAGCCGGGAGTCGAGGACCTCGTCGGCAACGTCGACGAGGTCGGCCTTCCGGCCTGGTCCTTCCGGACCGTGGGCCCGCCGGTGGTTCTCCGGGTGACGCCGGGAGATGGAGACCCCGCGGTCCCGCTCGATGCGGTGGTCGAGCTCGTGTTCGACCGATTGATGGACACCGCCTCCGTCGAGGCCGCCGTGATCGTGGAGCCGGCCGTGCCGGTGGCGGCGACCTGGCGTGGGTCCGTGGTCACCCTCGACTTTCAGGGAGCCCTTCGGGCCGGTACGACATACACCCTCAGCGTCGGCGCTGCGGCGGCTGACACCGGCGGGAGCCGCCTAGGTGTCCCCTTCACCACACGATTCGCGACCGTTGGGGCCGGCCTGAGGATCGCAGCGACCGTACCCGCTGACGGTATCGCCGGGATCGGGATCGGCACGCCGATCGCGGTGCACTTCGATGCCCCGATCGATCCAGAAACCGCGCGCGCCGCCCTTCACATCATTCCGAGCATCGACGGGGATGTGCGGATCCTGACCCTGGGCGGTGATTTCCTGTCCGGACCCGCACCCGCTTCGTCCGAGGGAGCGGACACGCTCATCTTCGTGCCTGCCGCGGCACTCGCTCCACACACCACCTACACGGTCACGCTCGACCCCACGGTCGCGCGGCTGGACGACCCGACGATCGTGTCCCAGGGAAGGACGTGGAGCTTCACGACGGGGGCGCCAACTACCTCGGGTCAGAACCAGATCGCCTTCCTGAGTGCCCGCGGCGGCATCCGGAACGTGTGGGTGATGAATCCGGATGGAACGAACCAGCGACAGCTCACCGTGGAGCTCGTCCCGGTGAGCAGTTTCGACACGACAACGGACGGCCGCGAGCTGGTCTACGCGGCCGGTGGCGTCGTCACGATCATGGCGATCGACGGCTCGGACGTGCGCCGGCTGACCGAGAATGACGGGCGTCTCGAATACGCGCCGGTCCTCACGCCGAACCACCGAGAATTCGTCGTCGCCCGGCGAGATCCGGCCGGTACCGACCTTGGGTACTGGCTCGTGCCGCTGCCCGGCGTGCCCGGCGACGAGCGCCAGCTCCTGGACCACGGCGCGCCGGCTCCCGGATCGACCGGGCTTGGCGGGGATGGGATCGGCGACACGGATGGGACACCGGCCTGGACGCCCCGGATCGCGTTTGATTCCAGCGGCCGGCTGGCTCTCCTTGTCACGGCCCTGGGCGAGGTGGCGATCCTGGACGTGTCCGTGCCCACGCTCGGAGGTGAACCACCGGCCGGGCCCGTGGCCGTGCGGCTCGAGGCCGATGCCGCGCCAGTCTGGGCTCGGGGCCGCGACGCGTTCGTGCTGTCGGCGACCGAGCCGTCTGGCGGGCCGTCGGCACTCTTCACGGTCGATGTCCGCGGGCGTACGACTCGCCTCGCCGGAACCGAGGGATCTGCCGGGCCGGTCGGGCTGGGGCCCACCGGCGCACTCGCCGTGCTCCATCGCGAGCCGGATGGGCTCGGACGGCTGCGGATCCTCGCCACGAACGGCTCCGTCCGCGACCTGGCTGGGCTCACCGGGCGCGATGATCGCTGGCCGGGCTACTCGCCGGATGGAGCGACGCTGGTCGTCGGACGGACGCTTGCGGCACAGCCAACCTCATCGGACGGTATCTGGCTCCTGGACGGCCTCACCGGACTGGCTCGGCAGTTGACTCGCGACGGGGCATATGCCCGCTGGATTCGATAGGCGTGATCAGCCTGACCGGGCGCTCGGCAGCGAGGACAACGGGGAGGTCCTTTCGCACATCTCCCTGAGTTGACCCGCCTGAACGGCCGTTGGTACACTCGCGCCCACCCTCGAACGGCCTGTCCGTTGTGCGCTCCTGAGTACCCGCGCGCGGATCGAGGCCACGGCTGCCTTCCGAGCTATGCGCCCACCGGGCGTCGCGTGCCCACCGGCGGTGCGCGCCCAAAATCGACAACCTGGAGGAACCGAGCACCCAGATGGACGCCAGTCTGCTTCAGTTGATCATCCTGCCCGCCGGGGTGATCGCAATCCTCTTCGCCCTGTGGCTTGCCCGTGACGTCCTCTCCCGCGACACCGGGACAAAGGAGATGGAAGACGTCGCCGGGATGATCTTCGAAGGGGCCGTCGCGTTCATCCGCCGCCAATACACGACGATCGGACTGCTCGCGCTGGTCGGGGCCGTCGTCATCGGCGCGGTCATCACCATCTTCGAGACCCAGGATGTCGCCGACACCTCGATCTTCGGACTCGATCTCGGCTGGCGGACCGGTCTGGCATTCCTCGTCGGCGCCGGCTGCTCGATGGCGTCCGGGATCATCGGCATGTACATCAGCGTCAAGTCCAACGTGCGAACTGCCGCGGCCGCGCGCCGAAGCCTCGTCGAGGCCGTCCAGGTCGCGATGCGCGGCGGAGCGGTCTCCGGGTTCCTCGTCGTCGCCCTGTCCCTCCTGGGCGTGTACGGGATCTTCAGCCTGTTCGGCGGGCTCGGCGGCGGGCAGGCAACGCACGACGCTCCGTTCCTGATCGTCGGCTTCGGCTTCGGCGCCTCATTCGTCGCGCTGTTCGCCCAGCTTGGCGGCGGCATCTACACCAAGGCAGCGGACGTCGGGTCGGACCTCGTGGGCAAGGTTGAGGCGGGCATCCCCGAGGATGACCCCCGTAATGCCGGGGTCGTGGCCGATCTCGTCGGCGACAACGTGGGCGACTGTGCCGGCCGCGGAGCGGACCTGTTCGAATCCACGGCTGCCGAGAACATCGGTGCGATGATCCTCGGCGTCGGCGTGTACGGCATCGCCCTCGCGGCCGGCTGGCCCAGCCCCGAAGCGTGGATCTTCTTCCCGCTCGTCGTCCGTGCCTTCGGACTCCTCTCGACGATCGTGGCGATCTTCTTCGTCCGCGGCCGCGAGGACGAGAACCCGATGAACATGCTGAATCGCGGGTACTGGGTCACGACCATCCTGTCGGTCGGGGCTCTCCTCCTGACGACGAACGTCATGATGCAGACGAACGGCGATGCTCCGTCCGGCCTGCCGGTCTGGCTGTACTTCTTCGGGGCTGGCGTCGTCGGCCTGGCCACCAGCGTCGCGTTCGTGTACATCACCCAGTACTACACGGCCGGGACGTTCCGCCCCGTCCGAGAGATCGCCGAGGCCTCCCGGACCGGCCCGGCCACCAACATCATCTCCGGCACGGCGGTCGGCTTCGAGACGACGTTCGTGACCGCCATCACCATCGGCCTGGCCCTATTCGCCAGTCACTGGTTCGGGTCGCAGGCCGGCATCGTCAACGACGATGGCCGGGACGTCGGCGGCATCTTCGGCACGGCCGTGGCAACCATGGCGATGCTCATGACCACCGCCTACATCCTCGCGATGGACACCTTCGGCCCGATCACGGACAACGCCGGCGGTATCGCCGAGTTCAGCCGCGCCGAGGCCGGCGCGCGCGAGATCACGGATCGGCTCGATGCTGTCGGCAACACGACGAAGGCCCTGACAAAGGGCTACGCGATCGCCTCGGCATCGCTCGCCGCGTTCCTGCTGTTCAGCGCCTACATCGACAAGGTCAACCTGATCCAGACGAACCGCGGAGGGCAGCTCCTCGACTCCGTGAACCTCGCCAACGTCAACGTCTTCATCGCGGCCCTGATCGGCGCGATGCTCGTCTACTTCTTCTCGTCGCTCGCGATCCGGGCCGTCGGCACGACTGCCCAGGCGATCATCGTCGAGGTTCGTCGCCAGTTCCGGGAGATGCCCGGGATCATGGATTACAGCGTTCGCCCGGACTACGCCCGGGTCGTCGACATCACGACCAAGGCGGCCCTCCGCGAGATGATCGCGCCCGGCTTCGTCGCCGTCGCCACGCCGATCATCGTCGGGCTCCTGCTCGGGGCCGAGGCCGTCGCCGGGATGCTCATGGTGGGCACGATCGCCGGCGTCCTGCTCGCCACCGTCCTGAACAACGGCGGCGGCGCCTGGGACAACGCCAAGAAGTACATCGAGGCGGGCAACCTGAAGGACGCCGACGGCAACGTCATCGGCAAGAAGACCGCCGCCCATGCGGCGGCGGTCGTCGGCGACACCGTGGGCGACCCGTTCAAGGACACGGCCGGCCCGTCCCTCCATGTGCTCGTGAAGCTGCTCGCCACGATCACTCTCGTGCTCGCGCCACTCTTCATTCGCTAGCGGCGCGGATTGCGGCCCGATGCCGGCGTTGCCGCCTTCGCGCCCTCGCTCACGCACGTTGGAGTGCGCTCGCTCGGCTGCTCGGCGTCGCCTTGGCCTCGGACGCGCCCTCTGCGCCGCATTGGTCGAAGTGCGTGACGCCTGATGGACATCTTCGTCCAGGCGATCGTGATGGGGCTCGTGCAGGGCCTCACCGAGTTCCTGCCCGTCTCGAGCTCCGGCCATCTCATCATCGTCCCGGCCCTCCTGGGCTGGGACGATCCGTTCATCGAGAGCCTGGCGTTCAGCGTGATGCTCCATCTCGCGACGCTCCTGGCCCTGCTCCTGTTCTTCCGGGCTGACTGGCTCCGGCTCATCCCCGCCTGGTTCGCCTCGCTGCGGGACCGCTCCATCGAAGGCGATCCTGATCGGAGGCTGGCCTGGCTCCTCGCGTTGTCCACGATCCCCGCCGTCATCGCGGGCCTTGTCCTCAACGACCTCATTGAGGGCGCCTTCCGCTCTCTAGGACTGGTGGCCGTCACGATCGTCGTCGGGGCCGTAATCCTGTGGCTCGCGGAGCGCGTCGGGAGCCGGACGCGTCAGATGAGCGAGTTGGGCGTGGCCGGAGCGCTGGGAATCGGGGCCGCCCAGGCCCTCGCCCTCGTGCCGGGCATCAGCCGGTCCGGAATCTCGATCTCGGCCGGCCTGTTCGCGGGGCTCAACCGCGAGTCCGCCGCCCGCTTCAGCTTCCTGATGGCAACGCCGATCACGGCCGGTGCCGGCATCTTCGAGTTGCGCAAGGTCATCAGCGGCGAGGCGGGTGTGGATGTGGCAATCATGCCGCTGCTTGCCGGCATGGTCGCGGCGCTCGTGGCGGGACTCGTCGCCATCGCGGGCTTGCTGCGCTTCCTGCGGACCAACCCGACGACCGTCTTCGTCGTGTATCGCATCCTGCTCGCGGCCGTCGTCGGCGTGGCGTGGCTGGGGCTCTGGGATCGGTAGGGGGCGAGGTCAATGGAAGTCATGAAGCAGCTCCGTCAGCGGGCGATCCGCGACCTCGTAGATCAGCGGCCCATCCGGACCCAGCAGGAGCTCGCCGCCGCCCTCCGCGAGCGCGGGTTCCGCACGACGCAGGCCACGGTCAGCCGCGACGTCGCGGAGCTTGGGCTCATGAAGGCGACTCGAGAGGGGACGCAGGTCTATGCCTTGCCCCCCCGGCTCGTGGAAGCGGAGGCTTCGGGCGAGGACCGGTTGCGGCGGCTGTTACGCGACCTGCCGGCGGAGGTTCGGGAAGCGGGACTCCTGCTCATCGTGCGGACCCTGCCCGGCTCCGCACATGCGATTGCCGCGGCTCTTGATCGCGCCCGCTGGCCCGAAGTGGTCGGCTCGATCGCCGGTGACGACACCGTCTTCGTCGCGGTCTCCGATCGGACCGCCCTCCGGCGCGTGAAGCAGCGCCTGCTGCGCCTGGCCGAGGCCGAGTGAGCCTTTGACACCCTCTTGGGGGCACGCTAGGCTACGTCACCGGTTCGAACTCCAGCCCGCTGCGAACCCCGGGAATGCTGGGGTTCTTTCCTTTCTACTGAGCCCCTCGTCGCTCCGGCAGCCCGTCAACCACGGTGAATCGGAGCTCCACCTCGGGAGCCAGCCCACGTGAACAACAAGCCGACCTATATCTCCCGAGAAGGGCTCGAGAAGCTCCGTCAGGAGCTGGAAGAGACCGTGTCCGTGCGGCGGCCGGAAGTGGCCGGCCGGATCCACGACGCGAAGGAGCACGGCGACCTCAGCGAGAACGCCGAGTACGAGGATGCCAAGAACGAGCAGGCCTTCGTCGAGGGACGCATCCAGACCCTGGAGGCCCTCATCAAGAACGCGACCCTGATCGACGAGCATCACTCGAAGGACGTCGTTCAGATCGGGTCAACCGTCACGGTCACCGGACCGGACGGCCGGGAGTCGTTCACGATCGTCGGTTCCACGGAGGCCCGCCCGACGGAAGGTCGGATCTCCAACGAGAGCCCGGTTGGGCGTGCTCTCCTGGGCCGCAAGAAGGGTGACAAGATCACCGTCCGCGTCCCCGCTGGCGACATCTCGTACGCGGTCGTCGCAATCGCCTAGGCTTCGAGGGTCGGCGGCGGCGGTCCAGCCGCCGGAGGCGCGGCGGACGGTACCCAACCCGCGCCTCCGAGCCACCACGAGGAGCATCACCCAGATGGAGTGGGCGGACGAGCTGGCCGCGCGGGTTTCCGGACCGCAGGTCATCAATGACTCGAAGACCCCGTCCGGGACGGTCCACGTCGGGAGCCTGCGCGGCCCCGTAATCCTCGACGTGATCACCCGTGCGCTCCGCGCCGCCGGCCATGAGACGACACTCCTGTACGGCGTGGACGACCTCGATGCGATGGACGCGCAAGCGCTCCTCACGCCCGATGCCGTCGAGCGCTACATGGGCGCACCGCTCGCCCACATCCCGGACCAGGCGGGCGACGGGCACGCCTCCTACGCGCGCCATCACGCCCAGACCTTCATCGACCTGTTCGCGGATCTCGGGATCCATCCGGACCGCTACTACTGGATGAGCGACATCTACCCGACCGGGGCGATGGATCCGTTCATCCGGACGGCCCTGGACCGCGCCCACATCGTGCGAGAGATCTACCGGCGCGTGGCGAATGTCCAGCATCCGGACACGTGGCACCCGATCCAGGTGATCTGCGAGCGGTGCGGCAAGGTCGGCACCACGATCGTCACGAAGTGGGACGGCGAGCGGGTGTACTACGAGTGCCGGCCAACGCTCGTCACCTGGGCGCACGGCTGCGGCATGTCCGGCTGGATCTCACCGTTTGCGGCCGGGCGAAGCTCGGCTGGAACCTGGAGTGGGCGGCCCAGTGGGGACTGTTTGGCGTCACCATCGAACCCTGCGGCAAGGACCTTGCCACGGCCGGGGGATCCCGTGACCGTTCGGATGCCATCGCGCGAGAGGTGTTCGAGCGAGAGCCGCCGATCAACGTGCCGTATGAATTCCTGAATATCGGCGGGCGAAAGATGTCGACCTCCAGGGGCCGCGGCGCCGCCGCCCACGAGATCGTCGAGGTCATCCCACCGGAGCAGCTTCGAACGCTCTTCATCCGGCCTCGTCCGAACCACGCGATCGAGTTCGATCCCGACGGCACCGACGCCATCCCGCGCCTGTTCGACGAGTTCGACAAGCTGGCCGACGCTACGGCGGGGCGCCCGGTCAAGGGCGAACTGGCGCCGGGCTACGTCTCGGTCTTCCGGTATGCGCTGCTGGACCCGGCGGCCGACGTGGCGGCGGAGGCGGCGGCGTTCCGGCCGAACTTCGCGCACCTTGCATTCCTCGTCCAGGTCCCGAACGCGGACATTCAGGCCCTGGTGGCCGCCGAGAAGGGGAGCCCGCTCACGGAGCGCGAGAGCGCAGTCCTGGGCGAGCGAATCGCGGCCGCCCGGGGGTGGCTCGAGTCGTATGCACCCGACCGCGCGAAGATGGCCGTCCGGGACACCCTCCCGGAGGAGTCGGCGGTCCTGGACGGCGACCAGCGGACATTCCTCGACGCGCTCGCCGGCGCCGTGGCGACGCCAGCTGATGACGAGACCCGCTCCGGGCCGACCGGCGGCGACGCCTGGCAGGCCGCCATCTTTGCCACGGCGGCCGGTCTCGGGCTGCCGCCCGGACGCGCCTTCGCCGCGCTGTATCTGACGTTCCTCGGCCGCCCGAACGGTCCACGTGCGGGATGGCTGCTGGCCGGCCTGGACCCCGAGTTCGTGGCGCACCGGCTGCGCGAAGCAGCTGCCGGGGATGCGACGATGAGCGGCGCAGGGGGTGCGGCGTGAGCGTGGGACTGGCGAGGCTCAGGGAAGAGCCGGATGCGATCCGAAAGGGCGCCCTCGACAAGGGCGAGGATCCGGCACTGGTCGACGCGGCGCTCGCCGCAGACGAGCGCCGCAGGGCGCTGCAGGGAGAGGGCGACGCCCTCCGAGCCGAGCGAAACACCGCCTCGAAGTCGATCGGCGAGGCCATCAAGCGCGGCGCGCAGCCCGATGGGCCTGAGGTCGCCGGGCTCCGCTCCCGCTCGACCGCCATCGGGGAGCGGCTCACGGCCATCGACGCCGAGCTGGCCGAGGTCGAGGCGGCGGTGGAGGATCTGCTCCTCAGGATCCCGAATCCCGCCGAGCTGGACATTCCGATCGGCGGCGAGGAGGCGAACGTCACCGTCCGGACCTGGGGTGAGCAGCTCCCGCACGATCAGCCGCTCGAAGGCGAGATCGGGGCCGACGCGCCGGCGGGCGGCGCGACCTGGGAGCGGCGTCCGCACTGGGATGTGGCCGAACGGCTCGGGATGATCGACCTTGCGCGTGGCGCGAAGATCGCTGGCTCCGGGTTCCCGGTCTACAAGGGCGCCGGCTCTGCTCTGCAGCGGGCCCTCATCATGTGGTTCCTGGATGTCCACACCCGTGAGAACGGGTTCATCGAGATCTGGCCGCCGATCGTGGTCAACCAGGCATCGGCCCGCGGGACCGGACAGATCCCTGACAAGGAAGACCAGATGTACGTCGTCACGCGGGACGACCTGTACCTGGTCCCGACCGCCGAGGTGCCGGTCACGAACCTCCACCGGGACGAAATCCTGGACGGGGCGGATCTCCCGATCCGCTACGCCGCGTACACGCCCTGCTTCCGGCGCGAGGCCGGCGCCGCCGGCAAGGACACGCGCGGGATCCTCCGGGTTCACCAGTTCGACAAGGTGGAGATGGTGCTGTTCGAGCGGCCCGAGGCCTCGGCCGAGGCGCTGGAGTGGATGACCGGGCGCCGCCGAGGACCTGCTCAGGCGACTCGGACTGGCCTACCGCGTGCTGCTCATGGCAACGCGCGAGATGGGCTTCACGCAGGCGCGCAAGTACGACCTGGAGGTCTGGGCACCCGGCGTGGAACGCTGGCTCGAGGTCAGCTCGTGCTCCAACTTCAAGGACTTCCAGGCGCGCCGGATGGCCGTTCGCTACCGCCCCGAACCGGGCGCGAAGCCGGAGCTGGTGCACACGCTCAATGGTTCTGGCCTGGCCCTTGCCCGGGTCGTCGCCGCGATCCTGGAGACGTATCAGCGGCCCGATGGGTCGCTCGACGTTCCGGCACCGCTGCGGCCGTACATGGGCCTCGACTGGATCCCCTCGCCGACGTAGTCGTCCGACCGGCGCTGATATCCTCGCCTCGGAGAGGTGCCGGAGTGGCCGAACGGACCTGTCTTGAAAACAGGCGGGTGAAAGCCCCGTGGGTTCGAATCCCACCCTCTCCGCCAATCCTCTGAACGCTGGACACGTGGAGAAGCCCCTGATGATGGCGCTGTGCGAAGACTTCGCGACCGGCGTTGAGGTCAATCCGCCACGCGATGTGTGCGAGACCTGCATCGAGATGGGCGGAACCTGGGTGCACCTGCGCCAGTGCCTGAACTGCGGGCGAACCGGTTGCTGCGACCAGAGCCCGAATACCCACGCGACGGCGCACTTCCACGAGACCGGTCACCCGATGCTGCGATCCGCCGAGCCCGGAGAGGACTGGCGCTGGTGCTTCCCGCACGAGCTGTTCTACATCCCCGGTCCGGACGGCTACGAGGTCGCCGAGGACTGACGGGCTACTGCGCGCCGCGCGGGGTGGCTCCCACCGAGTTGACCTCCCGCGACCCGCCGCCACGCCTTCGTGCGCCCGGTGCAAACATCCGGCTGCACGTTGCGCCCGGTGCAAACAACTCCCGCCACGGGTGGTTGTTACTACATTCCTTTGCACGCCATGCAACGGAAGAAGCCCGCGAGCCACCTCCCCTTGGTCGGAGGGCCGACAGGGCGCGATTCTTTGCACTCTGAGCAACGATCCAGCCTGGTCGAACTCAGGTCGGGCAACACCCTGGAAGTTGTTTGCAGGCGATGCAAGTCGACCCGTCCAAGTGGCGGCGCCGAGGACTGACGGGCTACTGGCCGAGGACCCCCGCGAGGATCGCCGCCGAGCGCTCCGGATCGGGGAACGAGGCCTGCGTGCCGGGGCGTGTCACGCTGTCCGAGGCGCAGCGGATTCCCAGATGGACGGCCGCAAGCTCGGACAGACCCAGCGCGAGGCCAACGGCGAAGGCTCCCACGAACGCATCGCCGGCACCGGTCGTGTCGAGCGGGGTGACCGGGACAGCCCGTACGCGGGTCACCGTACCGTCGCCACCCACGAGCGCGGCGCCGCGCGCCCCAAGCGTCACCACGAGCCGCGTCCCCGTTCGTGCGGCGAACTCGGTCAGTGCCGCGTCCGAGGGGTCACCGGCCATCCCGGAAAGGACCCCGAATTCCACCTCGTTCGGAATGAGCCAGTCGGTGACCGCGAGGAGGTCCGCCGAGATCGCCGCTGCTGGTGCCGGGTTCAGCACGGTCAGCCCGCCCCGCTCACGCGCAACCGTGAATGCCGCCGCCGTGGCAGCCTGCGGGATCTCGAACTGCCCGACGGCCACATTGACCCGGGGCGCGGCGCCAACGGAGGCCACCGCGTGTTCGGGGGTCACGAGGTCATTCGCGCCGGGGACCACGATGATCCGGTTCGTACCATCCGCCTCGACCCAGATTGGCGCCACCCCGCTTGATGCGCCGACTCGCATCACGCCGGAGGCATCGACCCCCAGCCGGGCGAAGTTCTCGAGGGTCATCGACGCGTAGTTGTCGTCCCCGAGGGCGCCGACGAAGGAGACGTCGGCTCCCAGGAGCCGCGCCATCACCGCCTGGTTTGCGCCCTTGCCCCCGAACCCGGACTGGAATCGATCGCCGATGACTGTCTCGCCGGGCCCAGGCGCACGTCGCACGTACGTCACGAGGTCGATGTTCATGCTCCCGACGACCACGATCGCCGGCGGCGACCCTGACCTCACAGCTTCCACGCACGCCCTCCAGAACTCGACCGATCGCCAACACGATACCGTGGCGGCATGCACGTTCGACGGTTCGTCTGGTCGATCGCCACGACCGGCCTTGCGCTCGCCCTCGTGGCCTGCGCCGGGTCGGCGGCGACACCCTCGACGACGGCCAGCCCGACGACTGGCGCGCCGACCAGGAACCCGGTCTCGCTGCCGGCTTCGAAGGTCACGAGGATCGCCGTGGCCTACGACCTCACCGGGCGCGGCGACGGCGGCTTCAACGACCTCGCCTACAACGGTGCGCAACAGGCCTCGCTCGAGCTTGGCGCCGAGCTCCGGGAGGTCACCGCCAAGCTGGACGACACGGACGACGATCGCGCCGAGCGTCTGCGTCTCCTGGCCGGGGCCGGATACGAGGCCATCATCGGGGTGGGCTTCACGTACGCCGGCCCGATGCAGATCGTCGCCGCCGAGTTCCCGAGCGTCCACTTCGCGCTCGTTGACGATGGCACGGTCGTGGCGCCCAACGTCCAGGGGATCCTCTTTGCCGAACACGAGGGCTCGTTCCTCGTCGGCGCGGCGGCGGGACTGAAGACAACGACGAACATGGTCGGCTTCATCGGGGCCGTGCAGATCCCGCTGCTCCAGAAGTTCGAGGCCGGCTACGCGGCCGGTGTCAAGCACGCCAACCCGGCCGCCGCCGTTCAGGCCACCTACCTCAGCCAGCCGCCCGACTACTCCGGCTTCGGTGACCCACCACACGGCCGCGAGGCCGCGCTCGGGATGTACGACAACGGCGTCGACGTCATCTTCGCGGCTGCCGGCGGGTCCGGCTCCGGGGTCCACGAAGCCGCGGTCCAGGCGGGTCACTGGTCGATCGGCGTCGATGCCGACGAGTTCCTGCTGGCCCCCGAGGCCGTCCGCGGCCACATCCTGACCTCGATGCTCAAGAACGCGAACGTCGGAACGTACGAGTTCGTGATCTCCGTGGCGTACGACAACTTCGTGGCCGGCAACCAGACATTCGGTCTGGCCAACGGTGGGGTCGGCTACGCGATGTCCGGCGGGTTCATCGACGACATTGCGCCGAAGCTCGACGCGTACGCCGAGGACATCGTGGCCGGCAGGATCGTCGTCCCCGAAACGCCCTGACGAGCGCGGCCATGGCTCGAGCTCGCGGCGCGGCCCTTCTGCTCATCGCACCGGTCGTCGCCGCGATGCTGGCGTTGGTCGTCGCGGCCGTCATCCTCCGCCTCGCCGGTGCCGATCCGATCGCGACCCTGGGCGACGCACTCGTCTACGGCCTCCAGCCGACGACGCTCGTGGCTGTCGTGAACAAGGCGATCCCGTACTACCTCGCCGGGATCGCCGCGGCGGTCGGGTTCCACCTCCGCCTGTTCAACATCGGGATCGACGGGCAATACCGGCTTGCGGCCTTTGCCGCAGCGGTCGTCGGCGCGGCGGTGGCGCTGCCGGCGCCGCTCCATGTCGCACTCGTCGTGGGCGTCGCGCTCGTCGTCGGCTGGGGCTGGGCGGCGATCGCGGGCCTGCTCTACGTCCGGCGCGGGGTGAACGTCGTCATCTCCACGATCATGCTCAACGCGGTCGCGACCGGGCTCATCGCCTACCTCCTCTCGCCGCTGCGGCTCGGGCAGCAGGCGCCCGGCAGCAACAACATCACGACGGCCCCGATTCCGGAGTCCGGCTGGATCGGGTCCATCGCCCTGCCCGGCGGTGTCGGGAGCATCAGCGGTTTCCTCGTCATTGCCCTGATCGTCGGCATCGCCTACTGGCTCGTCCTGAACCGGACGACGGTCGGCTTCGAGGTCCGGGCACTGGGTCTGTCGGGGCGCGCCGCCGCGGTCGCAGGAATCCGCGCGCCGCGCCTCGCCTTCCTGGCGATGGCGGCGTCTGGCGCCATTGCGGGCCTCGTCGGCCTGCCACAGCTGCTGGGTGCGTCGCACCGGTTCGGCCTGGACTTTCCGGCGGGCCTCGGGTTCACCGGGCTATCGGTCGCGATTCTCGGGCGGAACCACCCGGTCGGCGTTGCGATCGGCGCGTTCGTCTGGGCATTCCTCGAGCGCTCGGCGCAGGTCCTGGATCTCGCCGGCATCAGCAAGGAGATCGTGACGATCCTCCAGGCGGTGATCGTGCTGTCGATCATCGTCGCGTACGAGCTTGTCCGGCGCGCACGATCGCGGCAGGAGCGTCGGTACGTGGCGCAGGCGGTCGAAGGAACGCCGGCATGACGACCGCCTCGATGCGCAGATTGACATCACCTCCGGCATGGCTCGCCCGCCCGGTCACCCGCGTCGTCCTCGGCTTCACCGTCCTGTCGCTGCTCAGCGGGGCCTTCGATGCACCCGACCTGTTCTCGCGCGGCGGAATCGCGGCGACACTCCGCTTTGCCGCACCGATCCTCCTCGCCGGTCTCGGCGCCGTATGGGCCGAGCGATCCGGCGTCATCAACATCGGGCTCGAGGGGATGATGATCGCCGGGACATGGTTCGGCGCCTGGGCCGGCTACCAGTGGGGTGTGGGCCCGGGTCTCGTTGCCGGGATCGCGGCGGGGACGGCATTCGGGCTCGTCCATGCGCTGCTCTCCGTCACGTTCGGGGTGGACCAGGCGATCTCCGGCCTGTCGCTCAACCTCCTCGCGGCCGGTCTCACCCGGTTCCTGTCGTCGACCGCCTTCGTCGGCGTGCCCGGGGCCTCAATCGCGACGTCGCCGCCCGTGCCCGACTTCGCGACCGTCAGCGTGCCCGGGATCGATGCGCTCCTGGCGCCCGCCGAACGGGCCGGCCTCCCGGTCCTGAGCGATGCGGCTGCGGTCATCCTCGGCCTCCTCACCGACGTTTCCGTCCTGACGATCGCCGTCATCGCGCTGGTGCCACTCACCTGGTGGGTGCTCTGGCGGACGCAATTGGGGCTCCGGATCCGCGCGGTGGGGGAGAGGCCAGAGGCAGCCGACAGCCTCGGCGTCCGTCCGTGGCGCTACCGGTTCCTCGCCCTCGGGGTGTCGGGCGGGCTGGCGGGTCTCGGCGGCGTGTACCTCGTGACCGTCGCGTCCAGCCTGTACCGCGAGGGCCAGACGGCCGGCCGCGGGTTCATCGGGCTCGCGACCGTCATCTTCGGGAACTGGAACCCGTGGTCGGTCACGGTGGGGT
This sequence comes from uncultured Chloroflexia bacterium, assembly GCA_963697415.1. GTDB lineage: Bacteria > Chloroflexota > Limnocylindria > Limnocylindrales > CSP1-4 > UBA5189. Next base: position 146,355 of record CAVONW010000003.1, on the reverse strand, counting down.
CGCTCGTCTTCGGCTTCACCGACGCCCTGCGAACGCGCCAGGAAGTGACGGTTGGCGTGCTGGTCGTGGGGCTGGGGGTGCTGTGCGCAGTCGTGGCGACCCGGCGGGCGCTCGCGCGAGACTGGCGAGGCGCGGCCCTGTTCGGGATCCCGGCCGGCGCGATGCTCACCTGGTTCGCGCTTGTTCGGGTTGTCCCGGCCGAGTTCGTGAGCTTCGCGCCGCACCTCACGACCCTGCTGGTGCTCGCCGTTCGCGCGACAACGGCTGCGACCACCGGCCGCTTTGGGGGTACCGTTCCGTCGAGACGGCTTCGTGATCTGATCGTTCGATCGGCAACGCTGTTGACAATCCTGTCGGATTAGGCGAGTGTATTAGTCACACGTCTAACCAACCATGGCATGGACGGATGCCCGACAAGGAGGACTCATGGCCACCACCACGATCTGCAACGGCGTGGATGTCGATCGTCTCGTGGCGACAATCGGCGCCGTCCAGGGCGATCCGAATGTCGCCAAGTTCACGTTCCGGGCGCGGAGCAGCTGGGAGTCGGGTGGCCTGAATCGAGGCGAGATCCGCGAGTTTGAGCACGCGGGCGGGACGACCAGCCGGCCAGAGGCATTCCAACTGATCGGCGACGAACCGCCGGTCCTCTTGGGCTCGAACGCCGGCCCGAATGCGGTCGAGCTCGTGCTCCAGGCGCTCGCCTTCTGCTACGCGGTCGGCTACGCCTACAACGCTGCTGCGCGCGGCATCGTGATTCAGGAGCTGCGCTACGAGGTCGAGGGCGACCTGGATCTGCACCGCTTCCTCGGGCTCGGCGGTCCGCGCGCGGGGTTCTCGGCGATCCGCGCGAAGAGCTGGGTCCGCTCACCCAACGCGACGCCGGCTCAGCTCGAGGAGCTTTGCCAGTACGTCCAGGACACGTCGCCTGTCCGTGACATCCTCACCAGTTCGGTCCCGGTTGAGACCGACCTGGTCGTCCTCGATTGACGACTGAGCGCCCGCTGACCACGGTCCCCGGAGGGCCGGGGTCGACCGGTTCGCGGGCGTCTACCGAAGATGCTTTCCTCGACGCGGCCGAGCGCCTGCTCATCACCGTCGGCTATTCGGCGATTACCACCCGCGTCCTTGCCGAAGAGGCTCAGGCAAATCACGGCCTCGTTCACTACTACTTCGGCTCGATGGACAACGTCTTCGTCCGCGTGCTCGAACGGTTCACAGAGCGGCTGATCGCGCGCCAGCGTGAGATGTATGCGAGCCGACGCCCCATTCCTCGAGAAGTGGCGACAGGCGATCCGATACCTCGACATGGATCGGGACTACCAGAAACTGTGGTTCGAGCTCCAGGCCCTGTCGTGGAACCGTCCGCACCTTCGCGATCGAGTTGCGGCTGTCAATGGGGAGTGGCGCGCTGTCCTGACCGAGGCCTTCGCTGCACCGCGCGACGAGTTGGGGATCGAGATGCCGCTCGACGCCCTGGTCGCGCTCGTGATGACGATCAACGAGGGGGTCATCCTCGAGCGGCTGTCCGGGGTTGAGACAGGGCAACGTGAGCTTCTCGAATGGATCGACGCCTGGCTGCAGCGGCGACAAGCGGAGATTGGCAGCCAAGGGCGAATCGCGTGAGGGTGACCGAACCACTGATCGTCACCGGTACCGAGCGCGAGCAGACGCGGGCCGCCTACCCGACCCGGGAAGGGCACGTCGACCGTGATGGCGTCCGGATCTTCTGGGAACTCTACGGCGAGGGTGATCGGACGGTCCTCTTTCTGCCAACGTGGTCGATCATCCACTCGCGAACCTGGAAGGCGCAGATCCCGGACTTCGCCCGCCGCTGCCGGGTGCTGACGTTCGACGGGCGCGGGAACGGCCGATCGGATCGGCCCGAGGACCCACTTGCCTACGCCGAGGAGGAGTTCGCGGCAGACGCACTCGCGGTCATGGACGCGGCCGAAACGCCGACGGCCGCGATCGTCGCGTTCTCGATGGGCGCTCGGCGGGCGCTGACCCTCGCCGCGAACCATCCTGACCGGATCGAGCGGGCCGTGTTCATCAGTCCTTCGGTGCCGCTAGGGACGCAATCGCCCGAGCGGGCCGCCGCCTTCGAACGGTTCTGGGCCGAGGTCGACAGCCCCGAGGGCTGGGCGAAGTACAACGCGAACTACTGGCTGACGGACTATCCGGACTTCCTCGAGTTCTTCTTCTCCGAGGTCTTCAGCGAGCCGCACTCGACGAAGCAAGTCGAGGACTGCGTGGGCTGGGGCCTGGAGGCGACCGGACAGACGCTCGTCACAGGGGAGAAGAGCCCAGAGTTCAGCGCAGAGCACGCCCTCGAGCTCTGCTCACGCGTGACGTGCCCCGTCCTCGTGATCCACGGCGCGGACGATCGAATTGTTGCCCACAGCCGAGGCGAGCTGCTGGCGGCCGCGACGCGTGGCACGCTCGTCACGCTCGATGGGTCGGGCCATGCCCCACACGCTCGCGACCCGGTGAAGGTGAACATGCTCCTTCGGGAGTTCCTCGAGCCGTCGCAAGTGCGCCCACGGCGATGGGCTCGCGCGAGGAACCGGCACAAGCGGGCGCTCTACATTTCATCGCCGATCGGACTCGGGCACGCACAGCGTGACGTCGCGATCGCCAGGGAACTGCGCCGGCTGCACCCGGAGCTCGAGATCGACTGGCTCGCCCAGGATCCCGTGACCCGGGTGCTCCAGGCGAGCAAGGAGCGAATCCATCCCGCCAGCGTGCTTCTGGCAAGCGAATCGGGTCACATCGAGTCCGAATCGGGGGAGCACGACCTCCACTGCTTTCAGGCGTTGAGGCGGATGGATGAGGTCCTGATCTCGAACTTCATGGTCTTCCTCGACGTGGTCAAGGAGGAGGCCTACGACCTATGGATCAGCGACGAGTCCTGGGAGGTTGACTACTACCTTCACGAGAACCCTGAGTTGAAGACAGCCCCCTATGTCTGGATGACCGACTTCGTCGGCTGGCTGCCCATGCCGGATGGTGGGAAGCGCGAGGCCTCCTTGACCGCCGACTACAACGCCGAGATGATCGAGCAGATTGCTCGCTACCCGCGTGTCCGCGACCGGGCCATCTTCGTGGGCAACCCGGAGGACATTGTTCCGGACACCTTCGGCCCTGGACTGCCGGGCATTCGCGATTGGACGGAGGCGCACTACAACTTCGCGGGCCACGTCACGGGATGCGACCTGAACTAGCTGGCCGACCGCGAGGCGCTGCGGGCAGAGCTGGGCTACGCGCCCGACGAGGCGGTGTGTATCGTCTCTGTCGGCGGCTCCGGTGTGGGCGGCCACCTGCTCCGTCGGGTCATCGAGGCATTCCCCGAGGCGAAGCGGCGCGTTCCTGCGCTCCGCATGATCGTCGTCGCGGGGCCTCGCATCGACCCGGCGAGCCTTCCGCGACCCGCGGGCGTCGAGGTTCGCCCATACGTGCCCGAACTCTACCGGCACTTCGCCGCGTGCGACCTTGCGGTGGTACAGGGCGGCCTGACGACGACCATGGAGCTCACCGCGAACGGCCGACCGTTCCTCTACTTTCCGCTCCGTCATCACTTCGAGCAGAACTTCCACGTTCGTCATCGGCTGGACCGCTACGACGCCGGCCGGTGCATGGACTATGCGACGGCCACGCCCGAGGCCATCGCGGAAGCCATCGCGATGGACATCGGTGGCTCGCCGCCCTACCGACCAGTGGAGCGTGACGGAGCAGCGCGCGCTGCGACGCTGATTGCAGGTCTCCTGTAGTCCGAGTTCTGGGCCAGCAACCTACCGACGAGGAGGTGAGCACCGCCCAGGCTCCATGGCACGGCGCGACACGGTGGGCGGACGGTCGGTAAGGTGGGGGCCATCCGTTTCACTCGCAACTGTCAATGAGATGCCGGCATGACCGACTATCCGGATGTCTACGCCGACGGGTTCTCGCTGACCGCGGGACCGTTCGGGGTGACCGTGACGCTCCACCGCAGTGACCCGACGGGCGAATCGGGCCCGCACCAGGACCCCAATGTCGTCGTTGGACGCGTCAGGCTCAGCCGTGAGCTGGCCAAGGTCCTGGCCGATCAGGTGGCGCAGATGCTCGCGGCCTCGGCGCAATCGATGGCGTCCTCCTCGGTCAAGCACTGAGGTTGCCTCGGGGATCGAACACGGTTGCGCCACCGAGGCTGTGGCGCCACCGAGGCTTGACGCTTCGCGCGAGCGCCGCCTAGACTCCGCGCCTCAACTGAATACGGGCAGTGAACGGGACGAGTACCCGTCGAGCGTCGGCACAGAGATCCGGTGGCTGGTGGAAACCGGAACGGCGGCGGCGGGAAATGGACCCGGGAGCCTCCGGACCGAACGGTGAACGGCGCGGGACCAACCCGCTGCTGAACCCAAGTAGGCTCCGGCGCAGAGCGCCAGCGATACAGGGCAGCGCCGATCGGCAGCTCCATGGGGCGCCGCGATCGCCCGTCGGTCAACCAAAGTGCGGCACATCGCCGAATGAGGGTGGCACCGCGGAAGGCACGGCCTTTCGTCCCGGGAGGACGAAGGTCGTTTCTTGATTCTCGGGCGGGTTCCGCCCGGGCGGTCAGCCAGGAGGCGTTGTCGGCGATGAACAGCAGCATGGACCCGCTCAGCCTCCACGAGGCGAAGCGACAGTCGGCGACCGCCGATACCGTCCTGCTGCGCGCCACGCGCTCCGCGGATCTCGAGACCCCGATCGGTGCGTTCCTGCGCCTGGACGACGGCACGACCCCGGCCTACCTCCTCGAATCGGTCGAGGGCGGCGAGCGGCTGGGACGGTACTCCTTCCTGGGCATCGGTCCGCGGCGATTGCTGGAAGTCCGCGACGGCCGGGCGCGGATCCAGGATCGCCCGGTCGGCGTCACCGCGTATGCGCCGGATCTTCCGATCCGTGAGTTCGAGGCGCCCGATCCGCTCCAGGCTCTCCGGGAGTTCATCCCACACCGGCGCGTTGAACCGCGCGAGGGCATGCCGCGCTTCACCGGCGGCGCCGTCGGCGCGCTGGCCTACGACGCGGTTTCGACCTTCGAGCCCACGGTCCCGCTCCCGGAATCGGACCCGACCGGTGTCCCGACGGCCGCCTTCATCGAGACCGACCTCGTCATCGTGTTCGACCACCTGACCCACACCCTGTCGGCGATCGCGTCGCTCCACACGGAGGCGCCCGACTTCGAGGGCCGCTACCGGATCGCCGAGGCCGCGATCTTCGAGGCGCTCGAACGCACGTCCCGCCCATCGGCGGCCGAGATGGCCGGCAACCCGTCCCGCAGCCGCCCGGCTGCCGGCACCGAGGTCCCAGCCGGCACACTGAGCCCGGCGGCGATTGAATCGAGCCTTGGCCGAGATGAGTACATCCGGGCCGTCGAGGTCGCCAAGGATGCGATCGCGGCCGGCGAGGCGATCCAGGTCGTCCTGGCCCGGCGCCAGTCGTTCGACTTGCCCACGGATCCGTTGACGGGCAAGCAACTCGACGGCATCGGCCTGTATCGAAGCCTGCGGCGGGTCAATCCGTCGCCTTACCTGTTCTTCACCCGCGTCCCCGGGTTCGAGGTCGTCGGCGCCAGCCCCGAACTCCTCCTCCAGGTCGAGAACGACAAGCTCACCACGCACCCGATCGCGGGCACGCGACCCCGCGGCGCCGACGCGCGCGAGGACGCGCTCCTCGCCGAACAGCTCCAGCGCGATCCGAAGGAGCGTGCCGAGCACGTGATGCTCGTGGATCTCGGGCGCAACGACATCGGCCGCGTGTCGCGGCCCGGATCGGTGACCGTCAGCAAGTACATGGAGGTCGAGCGATACAGCCACGTGCTCCATCTCGTGAGCCACGTCGAGGGTCGCCTCCGTCCGGAGCTCGATGCCCTCGATGCGCTCCGGTCGGTCTTCCCGGCCGGCACCCTGTCCGGCGCGCCGAAGGTCCGCGCGATGCAGCTGATCGCGGCCGCGGAGGGCGAGCGGCGCGGGCTGTACGGTGGCGCGGTGGGCTATCTCGGGTATGACGGCAACCTCGACACCGCGATCACCATCCGGAGTGCCGTCCTGCGGGAGGGCAGGGCCCACATCCACACGGGTGCGGGAATCGTCGCCGGGAGCGTGCCGGACCGCGAGTTCGAGGAGACCGAGCACAAGGCCGCGGCGCTGCGCCGGGCGATCGAGCTCGCGGCGGGCGTACCGGAGCCACCGCGTTCGACCGAGGCCGCCACATGATCCTCGTCATCGACAACTACGACAGCTTCACGTTCAACCTGGTCCAGGCGCTCGAGGCCAGCGGGGCGAAGGTGACGGTGCTTCGGAACGATCAGATCGATCGGGCCGGTATCGAGGCGCTGGCAGGCGATCCCGCAGCCGATCTTCACGGGATCGTGATCTCGCCTGGACCCGGCGATCCGGACGATGCCGGGGTGTCGGTGGATGCGATCCGGGTGGCCGCCGAGCACGAGATCCCGGTCCTCGGTGTGTGTCTCGGGATGCAGTCGATGGCGGCGGCCTACGGCGCGCGCATCGTTCGAGCCCCGACACTCGTCCATGGCGAGGCGTCCGAGGTGACCCACGACGGGGCCGGGCTCCTGACCGGGATGCCGCCGAGCTTCATGGCCGCGCGCTATCACTCGCTGGCCATCGATCCCGCGACGCTGCCACCCGAGTTCCGGGTCACGGCGATGTCCGAGGTGGACCGCGTGATCATGGGCATCCGCCACGTCTCGCTCCCGCTCGAAGGCGTCCAGTTCCACCCCGAGAGCGTGCTCACGCCCCAGGGCCCGCATCTCCTGGCGAACTTCCTGCGGCTCGCCGGCGAGGGCGAGGCGTCACTGCTCGACGATGCGACCGGATCGTTTGCGACCGCCGGCCTGGCCGCGGCTGGCCTCGCGGAGGCCGAACGATGAGTGAGCCGGTGCGCCTGGCCCTGGCCGCCGTCATCGAGGGCCGGACGCTCGATCTCGACGAGGCCCGGCTGGCCATGGGTTCCGTGATGGACGGCGAGGCAACGCCGGCCCAGCTGGCCGCCCTGCTCGTCGCCCTCCGGATGCGCGGTGAGACCGTCGACGAGTTGGCGGGCTTCGCCTCCGCGATGCGCGAACGAGTCGTCCGCGTGGAGGCCCCCGATGGCGCGATCGATGTCGTCGGGACGGGCGGCGATGGATCCGGGACGTTCAACATCTCGACGACCTCGGCGCTCGTCGTCGCCGCGGCCGGCGTGCCGGTCGCCAAGCACGGCAACCGGGCGATCACGTCCCGATCCGGTGCAGCCGATGTCCTGGAGGCCCTCGGGGTCCGCGTGGATCACGACGCTGCCTCCGCGGCGGCGGACCTGCGCGAGTTCGGGTTCGCCTTCCTGTTCGCGCCGAACTTCCACCCGGCAATGCGTCACGCCGGCCCGACGCGCCGCGAGATCGGCGTCCGGACCGCATTCAATCTCCTCGGGCCGCTGACCAATCCCGCCGGGGCACAGCGGGCCCTCATCGGCGTTGGCGATGCCGGTGCGGCGCCGCGCATCGCGGAGGTCGCCCGGCGGCTCGGCACGGAACGGACCCTGGTGGTCCACGGCGCCGGCGTGGACGAGATCCCGCTCGATGGGAGCGGCGTCATCCGCGACGTGACGCCCGACGGAATCCGGGAGTCCCGCGTGGACCCGTGGGCGCTCGGCCTGCACGCCGCCGCGACCAGTGACCTCCGCGGCGGCTCGGCCGAGGACAACGCCGCCCTGACTGTCTCCATCCTCGAGGGTCGCGGGGACGCCCGGCGCGATGTGGTGCTCCTGAACGCCGGGGCCGCGTTCGTAGCCGCCGGCCGGGTGCAGAAACTAGGTGACGGGATCGTCCTCGCAGCCGAGACGATCGACGCAGGCGCCGCGCGGCAACTCCTCGAGCGCCTCCGCGATTCGAAGCGCGCGGCTGACGCGGCCCGCTCGGCCGACGCGGCCCACGCCGCCGACCGGGGTTCCGCATGAGCCTCGATCCTGCGCCTCGCGCCGGCGTCGGCCGGCGGGCCGGCGTCGTGGCCGAGATCGCGGCGCGCCGGCGGGCGGATGTGCGGGCCGAACTGGCGAACATCGACCGGGCCGAGCTGCGCCGCCTGGTCCGAGTGGCGCCCGCCCCACGCCCGGCAGCCGAGCTTCTCGCGGCACCGGGCCTGCACGTCATTGCCGAGATCAAGCGTTCATCGCCCTCGGCCGGCGCGATTGCCGCCACCGGCGAGGACATCATCGCCCGGGCGCGCGCCTATCAGCAGGGTGGCGCCGCGGCCATCTCCGTCCTGTGCGAGCCCCACTGGTTCGGGGGGTCAGTCGCGGATCTCAGCGCGGTCCGCGCCGCCGTGTCCGTGCCGGTTCTGGCCAAGGAATTCGTCGTCGAGTCGAGGCAGCTGGATCTGCTGCGCGGGGCAGGTGCGGACCTGGTGCTGCTGCTCGCGGTGCTCCATCGCGGCCCGCGCCTCTCGAGGCTCGTGGACCGGGCGCTCAACCTTGGTCTCGAACCGCTCGTGGAGATCCATGACGAGCGCGAGCTCGAGGCCGCGCTCGCGACCCGCGCGCGCGTCATCGGCATCAACAACCGCGACCTGCGGACCCTCCGCGTTGACCCCGAGCGGGCCGTGGCGCTGCGGGCGCTCGTGCCCGAGGACTGGCTGGTCGTCGCCGAATCGGGCGTCCGCGAGACCGCGACGGTGCGCGGCTGGCGAGCGCTCGGATTCGATGCCGCGCTGATCGGGGAGGCGCTGGTCCGTGCTCCCGACCCGGAGGCCGAAACTCGCGCCTATGTCGCCGCCGGTCGCGTCCCGACCGACCCGGCGAATCTGGATCGCATCCCGTTCGTGAAGATCTGCGGCGTCACGGACGCTGCGGGCATCGATGCCGCGGTTCGCTCTGGTGCCGACGCCATCGGCCTGAACCTTGTTCCGGGCACGCCGCGCGCCATCGAGCTCCGCGAAGCCGTCACGCTGGCAGCCCGGCTCCGCGCCATCGCCCCGCCGGGGTCCCGGCCGGCGATCGTGCCCATCACCGTGGACTTGCCCGCCGCGGAGCTCAACCGGATCGGCGCGGCCCTGGACGCGGACGCCATCCAGCTCAGCGGGCACGAGTCAGCCACCCTGACGGCGAGCCTCGATCGACCCGCCTGGAAGGTCCTGCACCTGCCCGCCGCTGGCCCAGCCCCAACCCGTGATGCTCTCCTCGGCGAGACCCTGACCGCGGCCCGGGCGCACCTGGCCGCCGGTGCCACGAGAATCCTTCTCGACACCGCCGGGGGTCCGCACCGCGGCGGCACCGGGGTCCGCGCGGATCCGGAGCTCGTCGCTGCCGTTGCCCGGGAGATCCCGGTCGTGCTGGCCGGGGGCCTCGATCCCGCCAATGTTGGCCCGGCGCTGCGCTCAGCCCCGGTCGTCGGCGTCGATGTCACGTCCGGCGTGGAGGCCCCGCGGAAGCCCGGCAAGCGCCCCGTCAAGGACCCGCTCAAGGTCGCGCTGTTCGTGAAGCGTGCTCGCGCCGCGCGCACCGACCGCCCGAATCTTGCCGTCCGCCCGACGCCAATCCACCCCGGCCTCCTCGAGGTGGACGACCGGGGCCGGTGGGGGATGGAGCGCGACTTCGGGGGCCGGTATGTCCCCGAGACCCTGATGGGTGCGCTCGAGGAACTCGAGGCCGCCTATGACGCGATTCGCCACGACCCGCGCTTCTGGGCGGAGCTCAACGAGCTCCTCGGACGCTTCGCCGGCCGGCCGACGGCGCTCTACCGGGCGGACCGCCTCGCCGAGGCTGCCCGGACGGAGGCGATGCGACTCGGCGCATCGGCCGGCGCATCGGCCGGCGCCGCGGCACAAGCGCGTCGGCGCGAGGCCCCTCCGGATGTCCCTGCCATCCGCCTGTACCTGAAGCGCGAGGACCTCGCCCACACCGGCGCCCACAAGATCAACAACGCCCTCGGTCAGGCGCTGCTCACGCGGCGGCTCGGGAAGTCGCGGGTCATCGCCGAGACCGGCGCCGGCCAGCACGGCGTCGCGACCGCCACGGCGTGCGCCCTGCTCGGGCTGCCGTGTGTCGTGTTCATGGGCGAGGAGGACATCCGGCGCCAGGCCCCGAACGTGCTCCGGATGCAGGCGCTCGGGGCGGAGGTCCGCTCGGTGACGTCGGGCACGGCCACGCTCAAGGACGCGGTCAACGAGGCGATGCGCGACTGGGTCACGAACGTCGAGACGACGCACTACGTCCTCGGTTCGGCGATGGGCCCCCACCCGTACCCGACGATCGTCCGCGACCTCCAGCGCCGGATCGGAGACGAGGCAGCCCGACAGCTCGCCGATGTCGAGGGCCGCCTGCCGGACATGGCGCTCGCGTGCGTCGGCGGGGGATCCAACGCGATCGGGCTCCTGGCGCGCTTCATCGGTGAGCCGTCGGTCCGGCTCGCTGTCGCCGAGGCCGCGGGCGACGGCATCGAAACGGGACGTCACGCCGCGGCCATCGTCGGCGGGACGCCCGGCATCCTTCACGGCTCGCGTTCGCTCATGCTCCAGGACCGGGACGGGCAGGTCGTCGAAGCGCACTCCGCGTCCGCCGGGCTCGACTACCCGGGGGTCGGGCCGCAGCTCGCCGCGCTCGCCGAGGCGGGCCGCCTGGAGGTGGCCACGGCGACGGATCGCGAGGCCGTCGCGGCGATGCGCACGGTGACCCGGACGGAGGGGATCCTGCCCGCGCTCGAGACGGCCCACGCGGTGGCGGCCCTGCCCAAGATCCTCGCCGGGCTGGAGGGATCCGGCCGGGCGCTGCCGGAGGGGGCGCTGGTCCTGCTTGGCTTCTCCGGTCGCGGTGACAAGGACATGGCGGCGCTCGAGCGATTCGCCGATGTGGAGCCCTGGGCGGGCCTGCCATGACGACCACCGAGGCCATCACGCGCGGCACGAACCTCACGCGCGGCACGAGCGGCACGAGCGGCACAGTCGGAGCTCGCCGCATCGGGGCCGCGTTCGGCGCCGCCCGCGAGGCGGGTCGAACGGCCCTGATCCCATACGTCGTCGCCGGCTACCCGACGTACGACATCTCGTTCGAGGCGGCCTGTGCAGCGGTCGATGCCGGCGCCGATCTCCTCGAGATCGGTCTGCCGTACTCGGATCCGCTCGCCGACGGCGCCACGCTCCAGCGAGCCTCGCACGTGGCCCTGCTCGCCGGCGCGACCTTCGACCGCTCGCTGGCGCTCGTCGCCCGGGTGGCCGCCGCCCGCCCGAGCGTTCCGCTCGTGACCATGGGCTATGCGAATCAGCTCATCGGCGGCGGAGACGGCCGGGATCGGGCGGCCGCACTCAGCATGGCCGGGGCCGCCGGGGTCATCGTGGCCGACCTCACGCCCGACGAAGGCTGCGCCTTTCGAGGCGGTCGCCGCCGGCGCAGGACTCGCAGTCGTGTACCTGGTCGCGCCGACTACCGCCCCAGAACGCCGCGCCTCGGTCGCCGGCCGCAGTGGCGGGTTCCTGTACTGCGTCAGCCTCGTCGGTGTCACGGGCGCCCGGGCGAGCCTGCCCACCAGCGTGCGGCGCCTCGTCGCGGACGTCAGGGCCGTCTCACCGGTGCCGGTGGCCGTCGGGTTCGGCGTGTCGAGACCGACACACGTCAAGGGCCTGGCCGCGGCCGGCGCCGACGGCGTGATCGTGGCCTCGGCCCTCGTCGACGCGCTCGGGCCGGACGGCACCGACGTGGCGCGGATGGGCCGCCTCGTCGCGCAGCTCAGGTCCGCGACGGCGCGCTAATCTGCCTCGATGAGCACGCGCATCCCCGTCGCCGTCGAGAGCACCCCGATACGGACGTTCGCCAGTGCGATCGACTGGCCGGGCCTGGCACGATCCGGCAAGACCGAGTCCGCGGCGCTCCAGGCGCTCGCGGATTACGCGCAGCGCTACGCGGCCGTTGCCGCCATCGCCGGAGAGCCGTTCCCGAGTGAAGGTATTGCGTTCGAGGTGCTCGAGACCAATGAGGGCGGGACCGGTACCGACTTCGGTGTTCCGAGTCGAGTCACGAATGCGGACCGGCGCCCGACGTCACCCGAAGAGGCCGATCGCCTCGTCCGGCTCGTGGCGGCCGCGTGGGCTCGGCTCGACGAGGTCGCGGCCGCGGCCCCGGAATCGCTCCGCAAGGGCCCGCGCGGCGGTGGCCGTGATACCTCGAAGATCGTGGAGCACGCGCTCATGGCCGATCACGCCTATGCCCGTGAGCTGGGCCTCCGTCTGCCCGCCCCGAGCGCCGATGACCGCTGGTCGATCGACCAGCTGCGCGAGGCGATGCTCGCGGTCCTCCGCCGGCCGTCCGACGGTTCTGTGCTGGCAGATCGGCACTGGACCGCCCGGTACGCCGCGCACCGGATCGCCTGGCATGCCCTCGATCACGCCTGGGAGATCGAGGACCGGAGCGAGCCGGCGGAAGTCTGAATCGGTTCTCCGGACGCGAGTCAGTCTGCCGCGGGCGCCGGCAACACGATCGCTAACGCCGCCCGCGCCAGAAGCTCTGCGGCCGGCACGCCCGATTCCAGCATGTCCCGCAGCCCGGTCGCGCCGTCGGCCTTCGAGAGTTTTCGGCCATCTGGCCGTCGAATCAGCGGGTGATGGAGGAATTGCGGCGGGGTCTCGCGCCCAAGAACCCGTGCCAGCCGAATCTGGGCCGGCGTCGCGTCGAGGAGGTCCTCGCCGCGGATCACGAGGTCGATTCCATGACGGATGTCGTCGACGACGACGCAGAAGGCATAGGTCCAGTTACCGCGGCGATCGCGAATCGGGAGATCGCCACGCGTCGCGACGGCGAAGGACTGAGCACCAAGCACCAGATCCGTCCAGCTCTCCACGCCATCCCCGAGGCTGATCCGCCACGTGACATCAGCCGCATCCCGCGCGAGCTCACGTCCGGCGCATCCACCCGGGCAGCCGGGCCCGGACCATGGCTGCCCGTGAGCCGCGGTCCAGGCGGCGAACGTCGAGCGACTGCAGTCACAGGCGTACACGAGATCGCGCCCGTCCATCGCGGCGGCTGCCGCCGCGTACGCCGGACCGCTGTCCGACTGCCGGAAGGGTGAAGGCTTCCCCGTTCGGAATGAGGCAGGCAGGGGCTCGTCCGGCACGAACCCGAGCGCGTGGAGGTCGTCCAGAAGAGCGGTCTCGAACGCCGGCCGGCAGCGCTGGCGGTCGTGATCCTCGATCCGCAGGATGACGCTCCCGCCGGACGCCCTCGCAACGCCCCACACGACGCACGCGTTGGCGATATGGCCAAGGTGCAGGTAGCCGGTCGGGGCGGGTGCGAACCGCGTCCGGAGGCCTCGTGGCAATTCGCGGACCGCGGCCTCGATCGCGATCGCGAAACTGGCCGGCTGCTCGGCCGGCCGCGCCGGGCCGGCCACGTCCTCAGTCGTTGCCGGTCTCCGCGCGCCGCCGGTCCGCTGTTTCGAGCGCGCGCGTCGCCGTGAACAGGCGGCGGTAGAGCGCGAGGAGATCGGCCTGGGGCATCGGTCCCTCGTTGGCAACGGCCACCCGGATCAGGACCTCGCGCTCGCGATCCAGGTCCCGGATCGCGCGCCGGCCGGCCGCGGCCTTGGCCCGGCCCGTCTCGAGGGCCAGCTCCGCCCGCTCGTTCAGGAGCGCCACGATCCGCCGGTCGAGGATGTCGATCCGCCGTCGGAGCCGCCGCAGTTCCGCGGAGTCGGCCGCGCCGTCACGCCGGACCACGATCACCTCCGAAGTCGGTCGCGATCCGCTCCAGCGCGACGTCGTACCCGCGGGCGCCCAGCCCGACGATCGAGGTCAGCGCAATGTCCGACAGGTAGTTCACGTGCCGGAACGTCTCCCGTGTCGAGGGATCGGACAGGTGCACCTCGATGAACGGCCGCCCCACGCCGAGGAGCGCGTCCCGGAGGGACACGGAGGTATGCGTCAGGCCGGCCGCGTTGACGATCGCGACGTCGAAGTCGCGCCGGTGCAGTCGATCGATCAGGACGCCCTCGTGGTTGGACTGGAAGAAGTCGACCTGGAGGCCCAGCTCTGCGGCCCGTGCGGCGAGTCCCGCGTGGATCTCGTCCAGCGTGTCTGACCCGTAGATCTCCGGCTCACGCGTTCCCAGGAGGTTGAGGTTGGGTCCCTGGAGCACGAGGACGCGGGTCATGCGACACCTCTCACACTGCTCGGGGTCAGCATGCCTGCGGCAACGCCACGAACGAGTTCGTCCGGAATGTCGTCGCGCACGATGTACCCGTGGTCGGTCGGGAGGACCCAGCGCAGCCGTCCGGCGCGATGCTTCTTGTCCGCTCCGAGGTGCTCGAGGACAACCTCCAGCGGGTAGGGGAGGGTTCCGCCACCGAGTCCGAGGATGTCGAGGAGTCGCTCGATCCGGGCGGCGCGGTCGGGCGTCGTCACCTCGGCCGCGACGCCGATCCGGCAGGCTGCACGGAGGCCGTACGCCACCGCCTCGCCGTGGCGCAGGTCACGGTATTCGCCGGCGGCCTCGAACGCGTGCCCCAGCGAATGCCCGAGATTCAACGCGATCCGCACCGCGGCCTCCTTCTCGTCCGCTGCCACGACCTCAATCTTGGCCCAGCAACAGCGCTCCACGAGTTCGGCGATCGAACCGTCGGTCACGGCCGCGGGGTCGCCGGCGGCGATCGCGGCACCGCGCGTCTCCAGGAGTTCGAACAGCCGCTCGTCCCCCAGCGCGGCCATCTTGACCGCCTCGCCCAGCGCGGCTCGCCGCTCCCGTTCCGGAAGGTCGGCCAGGAACGCGATGTCGATGACGATTGCGGCCGGCTGGTGGAACGCGCCGACGAGGTTCTTGCCCTCCGGCAGGTCCACCCCGGTCTTGCCGCCGATGGAGCTGTCGATCTGCGCGACGAGGGTCGTCGGGACCTGGATGAACGGGATTCCGCGGAGGTACGTGGCGGCCAGGAACCCGGCAGTGTCACCGAGCGCGCCTCCGCCCACCGCCACGATCGGCGCGCCCCGCTCGACGTGCCGGTGGGACAGCTCGCGCGCCGCTGCCTCGACGACCGCCAGGGTCTTGGCTGTCTCACCCTGCGGCAACAGGACCACCTCGACCTCCAGCCCGGCGGCTCGCAGTCCGGCCTCCAGCGCCGCCCCGACGGCACCCCATGCACCCGGCTCGGAGACCACGATGGCCCGTGAGGCCCCGAGGCGTGCGAGTTCCTCCGCCACGACGTGCCCGGCGATTCCCTCGCCGAGCACCACGCGCCCGATGGTCGTGTCTGCCCGCAGCAGCGTGGTTCCGCGGGCCGCATCGAACGTCCCAGCCGCATGGTCCACCTTGTCCACCACGCCGCCGACCTCGGCCATGCCGGCGATCCGTGCCGCCGCCGCGTAGAAACGGCCACGCGAGACGGTCAACTCCCGGAGCGCGCGGATCGGGTCCCGGCCGGTGACCAGGGGCCGAATGTTGGGACTCCGCCGGAGGCGCTGGGCAAGGACTTCCGGCCGTCCATCCAGCCAGATCGGGACCCGGCCACGGTAGAGGCGCCAGCGATTGCGAGGATCGACCACCGCGCCGCCGCCCGGTGCGATCACGCGCCGGACCTCGGGTGAAGGATCCGCGGTTCCGAGCGCCTCGATGACCGCCCGCTCGCGGGCCCGAAAGCCGGTCTCGCCCTCCTCGGCAAAGATCTCCGGGATGCGCATGCCCGCCTCGCGCTCGATCAATTCGTCGAGGTCCACGAACTCGGCCCCGTGACGGGCCGCGAGGCGCCGCCCGACGGCCGTCTTGCCGCTCCCGGGCAGGCCGATGAGGACGATATCCATCGGCCGGCCTAGTCGTCCCCGCCGGAGCCGGCCTCGTCGCCGCCCGATACCGCGGGCCGTCCGCCGATCATCGGCTCGGGTGGAGTCGTGGCCATTAGGCGCCGATGCGCCGTCATTCGCTCGCGGATGACATCCATGCGGTCGCCCCCGAGGGTCTCGAGGACGAACCGGGCCAGCGTCAGCATGACCATGGCCTCGCCGATCACGCCGGCGGCCGGGACAACGCTGATGTCGCTTCGCTCGTAGTGGGCCTTGTCCACGGGCTCACCGGTGATGAGGTCGGCCGAAGGAAGCGGCCGTGCAAGCGTGGAGATGGGCTTGACCGCGCCCCGGACCACGATCGGCTCCCCGTTGGAAATCCCGCCGGTCAGCCCGCCGGCGTTGTTCGAGCGATGGATCCAGCGGCCGTCAGCGGCTCGTCCGTCGATGACGTCATGGACCGCCGAGCCGAACCGGCGCGTCTGCTCGAAGCCGAGCCCGAACTCGACGCCCTTCACGATGTTGATACTCATCACCGCGGCGGCGAGCGCGGCGTCGAGGCGACGATCCCACTGGACGTAGGACCCGAGCCCGATGGGCACGCCGTGGGCGACGACCTCGAACACCCCCCCGATCGTGTCACCGTTGGACCGGGCCTCGTCTATCCGGGCGATCATCCGCGTCTCGGCGTCCGGATCCGGGCAGCGCAGGGGCGACGCATCCGTTTCTGCCCGAGCGCGGCTGGAGTTCGCCGCGTCGATCGCCTCGCCGCCGACCTCCGCGGTGAACGACCAGACGTCGATCCCGAGCTCGCGAAGGAACACTCGCGCGACCCCGCCCGCGGCGACCCGGGCGGCCGTTTCCCGCGCGGATGCCCGCTCGAGGACATTCCGGACATCCGAGTGCCCGTACTTCAGCGCACCCGCCAGGTCTGCGTGGCCGGGGCGAACCCGGGTGACCGGCGTGGCCCGCTTCACACCTTCGTCCGTGGCCGCCCGGAGCGCGGCTGCCTCGTCGTCCGTCAGGGGCGCGGCCTGCATCACGGTGCCCCAGTTCTCCCAGTCCCTGTTCCGAACGAGGAGCAGGATCGGCGAGCCGAGCGTCCGCCCGTGCCGGACACCGGCCACGATCTCGGCCTCGTCCGTCTCGATCGCCTGTCGGGCGCCCCGGCCGTAGCCTCGTTGCCGCCGGCCGAGGTCCACCACCAGGTCCTCGGCGGTCAGGGCAAGGCCGGCGGGCACGCCCTCGACCGTCACGCCGAGCGTGGGCCCGTGCGACTCGCCGGCGGTGAGGAAGCGGAACCCGTCGGGGGGCATGCTGGTCAATCCGTCCGTCAGCTGTCGGTCGCGGCGGATTGCTCGTCGCCGGCCGGCTCGCCCTCGGCGGATCGGAGCCCCCGCGCGCGGGCGCCGGCCAACGCTTCGCTCATGACATCGAGCGGGGCCGCCTGCCCCGTCCAGAGCGTGAACGCGGCAGCGCCCTGGTGCAGGAGCATCGTCTCGCCGTCGTGAGCCGTGAGACCGGCGGCCTCGGCGTCGCGCAGGAGCCGCGTCCGGCTGTAGATGAGATCGAGGACACGGAGATCCTGTCCCAGGATCTCGCCGGGAATGGGGGTCTCGTCCGCATTCAGGCCGATCGAGGTCGCATTGATGAGCACCTTCGCCTTGGCCAGCTCCGACTCGATGATCGACTCGTGCCAGGGCATCGCTCGCAGGTCCATGTGCGCCGCGCTCTTGCCGAAGTGCTTGACCAGCCCCTCAGCCCGGTGAAGGTGGCGATTGAACACCACGATGCGCAGGAACCCGGCGCGAATGAGTCCGTAGACCACGGCCCGCGCGCCGCCGCCGGCTCCCAGGACCACGGCCTGTCGGGGCATCTTCGCCCTGCCGACGAGCCGGTCCAGTGCCGCGGCGAAGCCCGGCACATCCGTGTTGTGGCCGACCAGGCGCCTGCCCTCGCGCGTGAGCGTGTTCACCGCCCCGGTGGCCTGGGCCTCCTCGGTCAGCCGGTCGAGGAGCGGAACGACCCGCTCCTTGTGCGGGATCGTGACGTTCGCGCCGAGGAAGTCCTCCGAGCGGATCTCCTCGATCGCGTCAGGAAATTCGATCGGGGCTCGATCCCAGAGGTCGTAGCGGGCATCGATGCCTCGGGCATCGAAGGCGGCCTGCTGCATGGCGCCGGACAGCGAATGCGCAACAGGATGGCCGATGAGGACGACCTGCTTGGTCATGCTCGGATCCTTTCGAGGTCGTGGAAGAAGCCGGGGTATGAGATCGCGGCGCTGGCAGGGCGATCGATGGTCGTGCGGCCGCGGGCCACCAGCCCGGCGACGGCGAAGGTCATGGCCAGCCGGTGATCATCCAGGCTGTCCGTGGAGGTGCCGACGAGGGGAGTGGGGCCGTGGACCACGAGGTCATCACCGTCCACCTCGACCTTCGCCCCGAGGGCAGACAGGCCGGCAACGATTCCGGCCAGGCGGTCCGACTCCTTGTGGCGCAGCTCGCCCGCGCCGCGGATGGTCGAACGACCGCGCGCCTGGCTGGCGGCGAGACACAGGATCGGGATCTCGTCGATCGCGGCGGCGACTTCGGCCGGGCTCACGTCGATGGCCTCCAGCTCGGAGGTACCCACGACGAGGTCGGCCATGGGTTCGCCGATGTCGGCGCCAGCGCCAGCGCCACCGGAAACCGGGCGCTCGTCGATCCGAGCGCCCATCCTGGTAAGGAGGTCGATGACCGCCCGACGCGTCGGGTTGACGCCCACGTTGCGGACGACGAGCTCCGCGTCGGGATGGATCGCGGCGGCAACCAGCCAGAACGCGGCCGCGGACGGGTCGCCCGGAACGCGTTCCTCGATCGCCTGCACGGCCGAGCCTCCTTCGATCTCGATCACCGCCCCGCCCTTCCCGTCTGGCACGGACCGGACGCTCACGCCTCTTGCCCGAAGCATGCGCTCCGAGTGGTCCCGTGTCGCGACGGCCTCGCGCACTCGCGTCGTCCCGGTCGCGTGCAGTCCGGCGAAGAGGATCGCGGACTTGACCTGGGCCGACGGCACCGGCGTTGTCCAGTCGATCGTCCGGAGGGCGCGCTGGCCCGTCACCGTCACGGGTGGGAGGCTGTCCCCGTCCGCGGCTGCGAGGGTCGCGCCCATGGCCCGCAACGGCTCGATGATTCGGGCCACCGGGCGCCGTCGCAACGAGGCGTCACCGTCGAGGACGGCCGTCATCGGCAGCCCCGCCAGGATCCCGGCGAACAGGCGCAGGCTCGTCCCTGAGTTGCCGCAATCGAGGATCCCCGCCGGCTCGAGAATCCCGTCGGCGCCGGGCGACTCCACCCGGTATCCGATCGTCCGCCCATCGTCGTCCATCCGCTCGGCGCTCGCCCCGAGCGCCCGAACGATGCCCGCGGTCGAGCGGACATCGGCGCCGTCCCCCGCACCGTGGATCCGGCTCTCGCCACTCGCGAGGAGCGCCAGCATCAGCGCCCGGTGGCTGATCGACTTGTCGCCGGGCACGTGCAGCCGGCCGCGCAGGCGTGGCGCGGGGTGGATGACCTGGGCCCCGACGGGTGCGCCGCCGGGGGGTGCCGCGAGGGTCGCCACGGCGCTAGTGCTTGGACAGCCCGCCCGTCCCAATGCCGAGCGCGGCACCGGAGACGAGCGGATCGCCGTGAAGCGACCGGACGTGCTCGTGAACGGGGATGAGCGCCGCCATGAGGTCCGCGAACTGCGCCGGGTTGAGCTGCTGCTCGGCGTCCGAGAGCGCCTCGTCCGGCTGCGGATGGACCTCCACCATGACGCCGTCCGCGCCGACCGCGGCTCCGCCGATGGCGAGCGGCTTCACGAGCCAGCGCTTGCCCGTAGCATGGCTTGGATCCACGATCACCGGCAGGTGGGTCAGGTGGTGGAGGAGCGGCACGGCCGCCAGGTCCAGCGTGTTGCGCGTGTACGTCTCGAACGTCCGGATACCACGCTCGCACAGGATCACGTTCGGATTGCCGGCCGCCACGATGTACTCCGCGGCCATGAGCAGCTCCTCGATCGTCGCCATGAAGCCGCGCTTGAGCATCACCGGACGGGCGACCCGGCCCGCGGCGTTGAGGAGCGAGTAGTTCTGCATGTTCCGGGCGCCGATCTGGAGGATGTCCACGTACTCGGCCACGATGTCGACCTGGTTCGGCTCCATCACCTCGGTGATCGTGGGCAGCCCGGTCCGCTCACGCGCCTCGGCAAGGTAGCGGAGCGCTTCGACGCCGAGTCCCTGGAAGCTGTACGGCGACGTTCGGGGCTTGAACGCGCCGCCGCGCAGGATCGTCGCACCGGCGCCCAGGACGGCATCCGCGGTCTCGAACAGCTGGTCTCGACTCTCCACCGAACAGGGGCCGGCCATCACCGCGAGTCCGCCGTCGCCGATCGCCGCGTCGAGGACCCGGATGACCGTGTCCTCGGGGTGGAACTCGCGCGAGGTCAGCTTGAACGGCCGGGAGATCGGGGTGATCGTCTCGACGCCCGGCAACGCCCCGAGCTTGCTCATGAGCGCCTGCCTGCGGGGCCCGACCTCGCCGACGACCGCGATGACGACCCGGTCCGGGCCCGCGTGGTCGTACGGCGTCATCCCCTCGCCGAGGATGTGGCTTTTGACCCCGAGGATCTCGGCCTCGGTGGCGGTGCTGGCCATGACGACGAACATCGAGCGTCCTTCCTGTGGACGGCCGGACCGGAAAGAAAAAAGCAGAGGTCTGCACCTCTGCTTCGTCCCGGCACGACGCGTGCGCCCGGCCTCACTGGCCGGGAACGATCATGCCGGGTCGGTAAACCAATAGAAGCGCAACATCTCAGTCTGGCGACGGTAGCCGAGCCCCCACCTCGGTGTCAACCGCAGAGGGCCCGTGGTAGCCTATCGACCGCCGTGAACGGAGAGGTCGCATAGAGGCCTAGTGCGGCGGTTTGCTAAACCGCTGAGTGGGGTAACCTGCTCCGGGGGTTCGAATCCCCCCCTCTCCGCCAGACATCTCCGTCGGCATCGCGTGCGCCCGTAGCTCAGCGGATAGAGCGTCAGGTTGCGGACCTGAAGGTCGTGGGTTCGAGTCCCGCCGGGCGCGCCACTTCTCCTCCCTACAGGACAACCTCGAACGGCCCGCTGCCGGCGAACGCGTACGACGACGTGTCCGTGAACTGGAGGCAAACGAGGCCGTAGGTCCCCGGCTGAAGGTCCGCGGCGAGATTGCCTGTACCCGGAACTTCGAGGACCGACATGCCCGCGACCTCCAGGAACGAGGGTTGGTCCGTCGGATCAGAGGCGGTCGCGAAGTAGGCCTCAAGGTCTGCCCACCCGGCGCCCTCATGGAAGCGGACAAGGACGAAGACGGTTGTTCCTTCGGCCGTGGTCTCGGTCGAGAACATCCAATCGCCGGCGGGTAGGACGTCTGGCGTCTCGTCGATGCAGCTCGTCCCATCGAATCGAGCGGCGACCGTCCCGGCCAGGACAAACGGATGATCCCGAGGCCCCCCCAGCCGCAAGCCCGCGAGGAGCTGCGTCTCGAAGGCTGCGGCGTCTGCTCCGGTCGCCACGCGGACCGTGGCACCACCGGCTGCCCGCGCCGTCTGACCGATCTTCTGGCCCTCGGTCACGATCCGGAGCTGCATCGTCTCGAAGTCGGCGACGCTCTCGTCCACGGTGATCAGCGCCGCGAGCGGATCCCAGAAGAAGTCGCCCGGATTCAGGCCGGCGCGAGCAAAGAGCTCGTAGGCGATGTCGGCCCCTGCCGCCGTGTGATCGGTCTCCAGCTCCTTGATGAAACTCGTACGCACCGGGACATCGTTGGTGGCGTCCAACGGGACCAGCACCAGCGGGATCCCGGAGCGGAAAACGATGTCGGCCGCCGCCGGGTCTGCATAGATGTTCCACTCGGCGGCGAGCGGCTCGGTTGCAGCGCCGAGCTGGACGTTGCCGGGCACATCCACCGCACCACCCATTGCCACGATGCGCTCAACGTGTGCGCTGAGTTCCGGGCCTGCCTGAACGGCGTCGGCGACGTTCGTCAGCGGCCCCAGGGCGACGATCGTGATCGGACGCCCGGCCGAAGCTGCTACCTGGAGGAGGAGTTCCGGCGCAGAAACAGGCGGCGTCGGAACGAGGGCCGGCGCGTAGCCGATCCCGAACCCATCGTCCGTCGCGACGCGCCACGGGTCCGGGAACGCGTGGTCGCCCTGCAGCGGTTCCTCGCGCCCGCACGAGATTGGGACATCCGTTGACCCAAGTGCCCCCAGCATCTTCTGGAGGACCTGGATGCCCGGCGCACAATGCACGAGTCCGGTCCCGACGATCGTCACGGCGCGGACGTCCAGGCGCGGGTCGCGCATCAGGAACACCAGGGCCACGGTGTCGTCGGCGCCCATATCCGTGTCCACGACGACCGGGGCCGGGCCACTCGTGTCAATCGGTGCGGCGGGCGGAGCGTCGGTCGGAGCAGCCGTCGGCGCGGCCGTCGGACTTCCGGCCCCCTGGCATCCAATGAGAGCAAGGCCAAGCGCCAGTGTCAGGATGGCTCGGTGGTCGATGCTACGGCCGCGGTGAAGCATCACGCAGACTCCCTGCCGCCAGACGCACCCGAGTCTCCGCCGGGCGGGCGCGGCCACCCCGCGCACGAGGATCGGAGATCAAACGTCCTCGCGACAAGAGCCGATCGTCCTAGCTGCTCGGTCCGAGCCTCCCGATCCGGGCGCGCCACTCTCCCCGCCCGCGGCGTGTAGGCTCCATCGACATGGCAGCCCGATTCCCGAGCCTGCGGCTTCGCGACCCGACTCCCGAGCTGCTCGACTTCCCCTGGTCCATGCCGCTCGAGGAGTGGCCGGCGGACCGGATCACGTTCCGCGAGTTGCCGGTTGGCCCATCCCGCCATCTCGTCCGCTTCGCCGTCACCGGTCGAGGGTTGATCGCGCTCAAGGAGGAGCCCCGGCGCGTCGCCGAGCGCGAGTTCGAGATCCTCCGCCACCTGACGGAAGAGGCCCTGCCGGCGGTGACCCCGATCGGCGTCGCTGCGACCGACGAGGAGACGGCCGTCCTCGTGACGAGCTACCTCCCCAACTCCCTCCAATACCGGCTCCTCCTGTCACGCGTCCCGCCGGGCCCCGGGTACTTACGGGACCAACTTCTGCAGGCGATGGCGAGCCTCCTCGTGGAGTTGCATGGGGCGGGCGTCTACTGGGGCGACTGCTCGCTGGCCAACACGCTCTTCCGGCGTGACGGCGACAAGGTCCAGGCGTACCTGGTGGACGCGGAGACGAGCGAGTTGCACCCCGGTCTCTCGGACGGCCAGCGCGCGTTCGACCTCGAGGTGCTCGTCGAGAACGTCGCCTTCGGGCTGGCCGACCTTGCCGCTGCCCATGGGCGAGATGACCTGGCCGACGATGCGCTGGCGGCGGCCGAAACGGTCCGTGATCGCTACAACGCACTGTGGGACGAGCTGCACCTCGAGGTCGAGGTCGGGGGGGACGAGCGGTTCGCGATCGCGGCCCGCGTCCGGCGGCTCAACGAGCTCGGGTTTGCCATCGACGAGATCCAGCTCCAGCCCGGTCATGCGGGCGAGGTTCGAATGCGGGTTGCCGTCGCCAATCGACGCTTCCACGCTCGAGAGCTGGAGCGGATCACCGGCCGTCGGGCGCTCGAGGGCCAGGCCCGGCTGCTGCTGAACGATCTCCGCGAGTACGGAGCGTGGCTCGAGCGAGCCGAAGACCGATCTTTGACGCTGACGCAGTCCGGAGCACGCTGGGAGGCCGATGTCCTGGAACCGACGCTCCTCCGGCTTGCGCCGGCCATCGGCCCCGACGAGGATGCAATCCAGGCGTACTGCGACGTCCTGGAGACGAAGTGGCTGCGCTCGGAGCAGGCCGGCCGCGACATCGAGCTGCAGCCGGCGCTGGACGCGTACATCTCCGCGCGAGCGTCCGCGCCGCGGGCCGGAGATCCAATCGAGATGGACCAGTGACCAGGGATCTCCGGACTCTCCTCGGGAGCGAGGCACTCGGCGACGCCGTGGCCCGCCTTGTAGCTGCCGTCGAGCCCCAGCGCATCGTGACCGGTTGGGCAACCGTGGAGCTGGATCGAGCGGAGGCGGAGCTGGCGGGCCTCCCTGGTCCGTCGATCGATGTGGTGGTGACGGAGGTCGCCCCGGACCTGGCTCTCGGAGCGCGCTGCCGGATCCTGCGATCGGCCGACACCGAAATCGTCCTCCTCGAGCCGTCGACCGAGGGCCGTCTGGCCGCGGCCCTGGCTCGCCACGGAGAGGGGAGCCTGGTCGCGTACCTCCTCGTGAACGCGGCTGCGCCTGAGCGCGCTCGACGGGCGGCGTTCACGCTCTCGAACGAGAGCACGGGTCCGTTCGGCCGGCAGCGACTCGTCCGATCAGGTCCGCGCTGGGGCCCGTTCTTCATGCTGGCCGGCCTCGACTGATTGCGCGGGGGCGCCGCGCGGTACGATCGGCGCCAGTGCACCACGGAGGAAGTCATGCGCGTCGGGTTCGTCGGGCTTGGAACCATGGGCGGCGCCATGGCCGCCAACGTCGCCATGGCTGGCTATCAGGTGACGGCCTGGAATCGCACACCCGGACGGGCCGCGGATCTCCATGAACTCGGAGTGGAGCTGGCAGCGAGCCCGGCGGCTGTCGCCTCGGCCTCCGACATCATCGTGACCATCGTCTCGGACACGCCCGACGTCGAGGCGGTGTTGTTTGGTGAGGGGGGCGTCGCCGCCGGTGCGCCCGCCGGCTCCCTCGTGATCGACATGTCCACGATCTCCCCGTCGGCGACCCGTGACTTCGCTGCTCGCCTGGCAGGGCAAGGAGTGGGCATGCTGGACGCACCCGTCTCCGGTGGCAGCGAAGGTGCGAAGAAGGGCACCCTGTCGATCTTCGTCGGTGGCGAGGCCGCAGACTTCGAGCGTGCCCGGCCCGTTCTCGCGGCGATGGGAACGACGATCACCCACGTCGGCCCGATCGGGTCCGGCCAGGCGGTCAAGGCGGTCAACCAGGTCATCCTGGCCGGCACCTACCTGGGTGTCGCCGAGGGCGTCGTTCTCGCGATCAAAGCCGGTCTCGACGTGGAGCAGGTCGTCGCGGCGCTGTCGGGCGGTGCCGCCCAGAGCTGGGTCCTCGCAAATCGAAGCGGACGGATGCTCGCGAACGACTACCCGCTCGGATTCAAGGTGGCCCTCCACCGAAAGGACCTCGGAATCGCCCTTCAGCTCGCGCGCGAGACGGGCACCGCGCTGCCGATCTCGGCCTTGTGTGAGCAGATCGAGGTCGGCCTCATCGGCAAAGGCGCACGCCGACGACGACATGTCCGCGGTCGCGCGTTCCATCAGGGAGCTGTCGGGCCTCGAAGGCTAGGCGCGCCAGGGCCGGGCCCGCGCCCGACGCCGGCGTGCCTGGCATCGCCAGCTGTCGACTCCACCCACGAGGAGCATCGGCGAGCCGAGCCGGCCGTCGTAGCGGGGCCGGAACCGTTCGACGTTGTACATCGCGTCGACATCCACGCGCCGGGCGGCCACACCCGTGGACTGCAGATCCACGTGGGAGTACTTCCCGTCGCGGATCGCCACCATGTGGCCGAACGTATCGTCCGCCACCAGGTCCATCGCCACGTTCGCGAACGTCGAAGCGACGATCTGGTCGAGTGCGTCCGGCTGGCCGGAGCGCAGGTCGTAGGTCAGCTCGATCGCGAGAGACGCGATGCCCGTCCGGGCCTCAGCTCACTCGCCAGGATCTCGCCGACGTTGGCCTTGTGCCGATGCCCGAATGCATCGGCCGGTCCGTACTCGGGGATCTCCGCACCCTCCCAGATCGCGCCCTCAGCGGTGACCACGATCGCGTACCGGCTCGGATGATGCGCGATGGTCCGCGGCGATGATCTCCGCGAGCTGCCGCGACGTCGTAGCGGACCTCGGGGATGACGCAGCGCGCCGACGTGACGTAGGCGGCGAACAGGGCCGAGAATCCGGCGTCGCGACCGAAGATCCGGAACACGCCGATCCGTTCGTGGCTTCCGAGCGTCGTCCGCTGCCGGTCGATGAGCTCCTTGGCCCGCGTGATCGCGGACGAGAACCCGATGCAGTACTCCGTGCCCGGCGCGTCGTTGTCCATCGTCTTCGGGATCGCCACGAGCGGGACCCCCTGGTTGGCGAGGATCCGCGAGAACGAAAGCGTGTCGTCACCGCCGATCGTGACGAGAACATCGATGCCCAGCCCGTCGATGTGCTCAAGGACGACCGGCGTGAGGTCGAACCGATCCTCACCGACCTGGAGGCCGGCGATTCGCTTCGAGTCAAGCCACGCCGGAAGTGCCTTCCGGGGCATCTTGGCCGGGTTCGTCCGCGACGTGTGCAGGATCGTTCCGCCGGTGCGGTCGATCGTCCGGGTGTTCGCTCGGTCCAATCGCCGGAGGTACTCGGCGTCCAGCTCAGCGCCGGGTTGACCGTGGGTGAGGCCCTCCCAGCCCCGACGGATCCCGATCATCTCGGCGCCGAGCTCGGAGGCCCGGTAGGTAACGCTCTTGATCACCGAGTTGAGGCCCGGGACGTCACCACCGCCGGTGAGAATGCCGATGCGCCTGGGTCGAGTCATCGTCGTCCATGCTAGCCGGACGTCGAGATTCGTGAAGGTCTCCGGCAGCCCGGCAACCCGGCAACCCGGCAACCTCGCCACAAGGTGCATGCGCGCCCCATTGGAGGGGGCCCGGGTATCATCGGACGCATGAACTACGAGCTCTACATGGGCGAGGCGCTGGCCGAGGCCCGGGCCGCCGCCGCCCGGGGCGAGCGTCCCCATGCCGCGGTTGCCGTGATGGATGAGGCGATGGTCGCGCGCGGGCACGAGCGGGTTGTCGAGACTGGTGACCCCACCGCCCACGCCGTGATCGTCGCACTGCGCGAGGCGTCCCGACGGCTGGGATCGGCGCGACTCCAGGACGTGACCATCTTCTCGACCGTCGAGCCGTGCCCGATGTGCGTCGGCGCGATGCTGAGCGGTGACGTCGAGGCTCTCGTATATGCCGCCCCGAATGATGGCGATGGCGCCGCCGGCACGGTCCTCCAGCTCGCCGATCACCCGGCCCTGGGCCGTCGACTCCGGATCGTCAGCGGCATCCGCCGTGACGAAGCCGAGGAGCTGCTCGCCGCCACAAGCGTCCGCTAGAGCCGTCGGCTCGGAGCCCGGGCGGAACCCTCTGCTATCCTCTCGCGCGGAGAGGTGTCCGAGTGGTTGATGGTGCCGCTCTCGAAAAGCGGTGTGCGAAAGCACCGCGGGTTCGAATCCCGCCCTCTCCGCCAGTCGCTCTCGCCTCGGACGGGCCATCCCTGTGTTGTCGGGTCCGCGCGCTCGCTCACGCACCTTGAAGTGCGCTCGCTCGCGTGCTCCCCTTCGCCTTGGGCTGGCCTCGCCCGCGTCGAGAGCGGGTCCCTGCCGACACGCTGTCGGATTCGGGACGGTTCCTCGGAGAGGTCGCCTAGTGGACTATGGCGCCGCACTGGAAATGCGGTTCGCGGCAACGCGTCGGGGGTTCGAATCCCCCCCTCTCCGCCACTGTCATGAGTCGCGACATCGGCGACACATGAGTCGCGACATCGGCGACACCTGACACCCCTCTCCGCCACAACCCGATTGAGGACGGCTCAACGTGGCCGACTGGCCTTCTCCGGGTGAGGCTGCGCGGAAGATCAGCCAGGCAGGGTGAGGGAGCCGTCCGGAGCGAGCGGCCAATGGGGATTGAACGCCAACTCCCAGGCATGCCCGTCTGGATCAGCAACATATCCTGAGTAGCCGCCCCATTCGGTTTCGACCGGCGCCTTGAGGAGCCTCGCCCCGGCCGCCAACGCCGCGGCAACCGCCGCATCGACCGCCTCACGCGAGGGCAGATTCTGGGCAAGCGCGATCCCACCCCAGCCGCCCGCGTCGATCACCTGTGCGTCCTCGGCGAGCAGTCGCCGCGGCCACAGCCCCAAGACCATTCCGTTGAGCTGAAAGAACGCGATCCCGCCCTCCTGTGACGACGCGGACATCGTCCAGCCCAGGCCGTCCCGATAGAAGCGAATCGCCCGGTCAAGGTCCGCGGCGCCGAGCGTGATGAGCGTGATTCGCTGGTCCAACGTCTGGCCTCCCCCACTCGCCGACGGGCGGCTCGGAGGGCCGCCCCTGCTATCATCGCCCAGCCGTGCTAGGCGGGGAACTAGCGGTGCCCTGTACCTGCAATCCGCTCCAGCAGGGCTGAATTCCTCCTCGAGGCCCCCACGCGCGGAGGCCGCCACCCCAGGCGACGTTGAGGATCGGGTCCCGCGCAGCGGCGAATCGCAAACCGTGTCAGGTCCGGAAGGAAGCAGCACTCAGCGAAGCTCGTCGGGTGCCGCGGAACGGCCTGGTCCGAGCCGCCTTCGGTGGTGGGCCCGGGTGCGGCTCGGTCGACAGGGGGTGCACGGCATATTGATCAAGCCTGTCTCCGGCCCCCGAGGAGCGACGTGACCAAGAGCGCCTCGAGCCAGAACGCGAATCCGGCGCCGCACCAGGCGATTTATCGTCGCTGGCGGGCCCAGACCTTTGCCCAGATTGTCGGGCAGACGGCGGTCGTCCAGACCCTGCGCAACGCCGTACGGTCGGGACGCGTGGCCCACGCCGTCCTGTTCGTCGGCCCACGCGGCACCGGCAAGACGTCGCTCGCCCGGATCCTCGCCAAGGCCATCAACTGCACGAACCTCCAGGACGGGGACCCGTGCGACGCCTGTCCATCGTGCGTGGCGATCCGCGAGGGCCGTGCGCTCGACCTGGTCGAGATCGACGCAGCCTCCAACCGTGGCATCGATGCCATCCGTGAGCTCCGCGAGCGAATCAACTACGCCCCGACGGACCTGCGCCGCAAGGTTTACATCCTGGATGAGGCCCACCAGATCACGAAGGACGCCTGGAATGCGCTCCTGAAGTCGCTCGAGGAGCCGCCTGACTTCGTGGTCTTCATGTTTGCATCCACCCATCCCCAGGACTTCCCGCCCGCGGTGCTGTCGCGCCTCCAGCGGTTCGATGTCCGGCGTCTCACGACGGAGGAGATCGAGGGCAAGCTGACCCGGATCCTCGAGTCCGATGGGCGCGCCGCCGATCCCGCGGCTATCCATCTCATCGCCCGCCTGGCGGCCGGCGGGATGCGCGATGCCGAGTCGATGCTTGACCAGCTGCTCGCCGCGGGCAGCGAGCGTCTGGATGAGGCGACGGTCCGCGATCTCCTGGGGCTCGCGACAGCCGAGGCGATCGACGGGTATCTCGGGGCGCTCGTCGCGGGCGACGTGGCCGCTGGGGTCCGAATCCTCGATGCTCTCGAGGACCGTGGGCGGGACCTGCGCGCCTTCATGGATCAGGTCGTGGATGCTGTGCGGAGCGGCCTTGTCGGCGGCGCAACGAGCGCTTCCTCTGGGCCGGCCGCCGCCCATGCGGTGACCGATCTTGTTCACATTGCGCGTCGCCTCGGCGCGATTGATCCCACGCGAGCCGGGATCGGTGGCCTGCGGCTCCAGCTGGAACTGGCGCTCTTCCCGGCCGAGACTGTGCCCACTCGATCCGTGGCCGCGCCGCAGCGGGCCGCGCCCGCGCCCGCGCCCTCGCGCCCGCGCTCGCTCGTTTCCAACGCGCCGCAGGTCTCCGAGGCGGGCGGCCCTGCCGAGGCGAGCCAGACCGCGTCCGGAGCCGCGCCCGCGCCAGGCGGCTCAGCGAGTCCCGCCGCAGAGACTGCCCCACGGCCATCGCCGGCGCCCTCGCCGGCCAGGCGTGTGGTCACGAAGTACGACACGTCCAGGCCTGTCGATGTCGCCGCCCCTCCAGGTTCGGACCTCGCCACGCTCCGCCAGCGCTGGCCCGAGGTGGTCACCCGGATCAGCGAGCACCCGCCCACCAAGCCGCTCATCACGGTCTGTCGGCCGATCAGCGTCGAAGACGGCATCGTGACCCTGGGCTTTCCCGAGGACCAGGGGTTCCTGCGCACCGTCGCCGAGCGCCGTCGCACGGTCCTCGAGGAAGGCATCGCTGCGGTCCTCGGACACCCGGTCGGTGTCCGATGCGTCGCGACGAATCTCGACCTCGTCCCAGAGCTTCCGGCCGATGCCGAAGCGGCGTTTGTGCTGGCAGAGGCTCGCCGGATCTTCGGCTCGGACGAGTCAGACGCGGCCGAGGTGAGCTGACCGGGAGTCGCGCGCGCGATCCTCCTCTGCAAGGCTGGCAGCCATCCGCCAGACTTCACCGATCGATTGGACAGGAACGGAGCACGATCAATGGGAATGGCGAATCTCCAGCGCATGGCGATGCAGATGCAGCAGGACATGGCGCGGGTCCAGGCTGAGTTGGCGGCGACAGACTTCGAGGGCTCGGCCGGCGGCGGGGTGGTCCGAGCAGTCGTCAGCGGGAAGCAGGAGCTGCGCTCCGTCACGATTGATCCAGGAGCCGTCGACCCGGACGACGTCGAGATGCTCCAGGACCTCGTGGTCGTCGCGGTCAACGACGCACTCGATTCGTCCCGGCGGGAAGCCGAAGAGCGAATGGGCGCCCTGACGGGTGGGCTCGGTGCCGGCCTGGGCGGCCTGCTCGGGCGCTGACTCCGGTGGCAACCCCCCTCATCGAGCCCGTCGCGCGCCTGATCGAGGCCTTCAATCGACTACCCGGTATCGGCCCGAAGACGGCCCAGCGCCTGACGTTCCACCTGCTCCGCGCGCCGGACGCCGAGGCCCGCGCGCTCGCCGCCGCCCTGGTGACAGTCCGCGAACAGGTGGTCTTCTGCGAGATCTGTTTCAACATCAGCGATGCGCCGCGCTGCCCGATCTGTCGAGATGGCTCGCGAGACCTGCGCCGCCTGTGCGTGGTCGAGGAGCCCCTGGATGTGCTGGCGCTCGAGCGGACCAGCGAATTCCGCGGTCGGTACCACGTGCTCCACGGCGCGATCTCCCCGATCGATGGCGTCGGACCGGATCGCCTCCGGATCCGCGAGCTGCTGGAACGTGTCGACGCGGCTGCCCGGGAGGGCTCCCCGTTCATCGAAGTCATCATCGCGACGAATCCAACGCTTGAAGGCGAGGCCACGGCGATGTACCTGGATGAGCGAATGGCGGGCAAGGTCGGCAGCATCACCCGGATCGCCAGAGGGATCCCGGTCGGTGGTGATCTCGAGTACGCGGACGAGGTCACCCTCATTCGCGCCCTCCAGGGCCGCCGGGCCATGGGGGAGCGGCCGGCATGAAGGAACTTCTCGCGGAGATCGGGCTGCGTCTTGCCAAGGCCGCCGCGGCGCTGCTGGTCGGTCTCCTGATCTACATTCTGGCGATCGGTCCGTTTGCGGCGTCTCCGAGCGTGGAACTGGGTCTGCTGTGCTGGCTGGCCGGGGCCGCCTTCATCCTGCTCGTGGAGTCCAGCCCCATCTGATCTCGTCCACGGGGCTGGGACTTCTGGGCCGTTTGACAGGCACGTCGGCGGCCCCCTACCATTCGCGGCCGTTGCCTCCAGGAAGGCGACGTCGGTCCAGGCCAGCGCGGCCCAGACCGGCCCTCCCCGGGTTTGACGCCCCGGCGGCGAAGCCCCATCATTGGGGTTCTGCGCCGGTCGCCGTCGCGCCCCGGGCGCCGCACCTTGACAACTGAAGAGTGGCAGGAAATCCGGAACAAGAAAAACGGATGTACGAGCGGGAGAACCCTCGGATGAAGCCGCAGCCGCAAGGCTGCGCATTCTTTCGGAGAGTTTGATCCTGGCTCAGGATAAACGCTGGCGGCGTGCATGAGACATGCAAGTCGAACGGACGGTCGGGGCTTGCCTTGACCGTTAGTGGCGGACGGCTGAGTAACGCGTAGGTGACCTGCCCCGAAGTGGGGAATAACTGCCCGAAAGGGTGGCTAATACCGCATGTGCCGGTGCGTTCATTCGCACCAGCAAAGCCGCAAGGCGCTTCGGGAGGGGCCTGCGTCCGATTAGCTCGTTGGTGGGGTAACGGCTCACCAAGGCGACGATCGGTAGGTGGTCTGAGAGGACGATCACCCAGACTGGGACTGAGACACGGCCCAGACTCCTACGGGAGGCAGCAGTCGGGAATTTTGCGCAATGGACGAAAGTCTGACGCAGCAACGCCGCGTGAGGGATGACGGCCTTCGGGTTGTAAACCTCTTTTCTCAGGGAAGATAATGACGGTACCTGAGGAATAAGCCACGGCTAACTACGTGCCAGCAGCCGCGGTAATACGTAGGTGGCAAGCGTTGTCCGGATTTACTGGGCGTAAAGAGCGCGCAGGCGGTCGTGTAAGTCGCGTGTGAAAGCCCCCGGCTCAACTGGGGAGGGTCACGCGATACTGTTCGACTCGAAGGCAGGAGAGGGTAGTGGAATTCCCGGTGTAGTGGTGAAATGCGTAGATATCGGGAGGAACACCAGTGGCGAAGGCGACTACCTGGCCTGTTCTTGACGCTGAGGCGCGAAAGCTAGGGGAGCAAACGGGATTAGATACCCCGGTAGTCCTAGCCGTAAACGATGGACACTAGGTGTTGGTGGTATCAACCCCGCCAGTGCCGAAGCTAACGCATTAAGTGTCCCGCCTGGGGAGTACGGCCGCAAGGCTAAAACTCAAAGGAATTGACGGGGGCCCGCACAAGCAGCGGAGCGTGGGGTTTAATTCGACGCAACGCGAAGAACCTTACCAGGGCTTGACATGACCAGGACAGCGGCGGAAACGTCGCCTCCCCGCAAGGGGCCTGGCCACAGGTGTTGCATGGCTGTCGTCAGCTCGTGTCGTGAGATGTTGGGTTAAGTCCCGCAACGAGCGCAACCCCTATCGTGTGTTGTATCACTCACACGAGACTGCCGAGAGAAACTCGGAGGAAGGTGGGGATGACGTCAAGTCAGCATGGCCCTTACGTCCTGGGCTACACCCACGCTACAATGGCCGGTACAACGGGCTGCGAAACCGCGAGGTGGAGCGAATCCCTTAAAGCCGGTCTCAGTTCGGATTGTAGGCTGCAACTCGCCTACATGAAGCCGGAGTTGCTAGTAACCGCCGGTCAGCATACGGCGGTGAATATGTTCCCGGGCCTTGTACACACCGCCCGTCACGTCATGAAAGCTGGCAACACCCGAAGCCGGTGCGCCAACCGCAAGGAGGCAGCCGTCGAAGGTGGGGTTGGTGATTGGGACGAAGTCGTAACAAGGTAGCCGTACCGGAAGGTGCGGCTGGATCACCTCCTTTCTAGGGAGATCCGAGTCCCGACCCGCGGTGGGTTCGGGGCGTTGAAGGCTCCTACGGTTGATCGCACGGTCGATTCGCTTTCCCAGTCAGGTGGGAAGCGCCGGCACCCGCAAGGGCACCGGAGGCCGAGGCGACCTGGCAATAACCACCGATACCGTTCTTGCACTCGTTGTTCCGCACGTTCCTGCCACTCTTCAAGGGTCAAGGGTGCCGTGTCCGCGTTGTCGACAGATCCGTTGACGATCGGTCGGCGACGACCTCGCGGGCGTTTAGCTCAGCTGGTTAGAGCACTGCCCTGATAAGGCAGAGGTCTCTGGTTCGAGTCCAGAAACGCCCACCACCTCTCGTCCGTTGAGCGAGGGGACGTAGCTCAGCTGGTAGAGCATCTCCTTTGCAAGGAGAGGGTCAGGAGTTCGAGTCTCCTCGTCTCCACCATCTCCGCCAGTCGCAGAACCCACCCTGGATCCGTCGGTCCACTGCTCCGTGCTCTCCCTCCAGGAGGTCACTGACCAGCGGATCGCTGGCGAGGCTCGACACCGTCGAGGCTCGGAGGTCCCAGCCGGGACCGCACCTTACCAACTGGATATGTGAATCGGTAGAAAGAGAAGTCATTGAATCTTCGATTTCGCCGTGTTGTCTAGAAATATCCCGATCCCCGCACGTCGATGACCACCGGGTCAGCGGCTGGGGGGGTCAAGCTACACAGGGCACGAGGTGGATGCCTTGGCGCCAAGAGCCGAAGAAGGACGCGGCAGGCTGCGAAAAGCTCCGGGGAGTCGCGAGCAGACGTTATATCCGGAGATATCCGAATGGGGAAACCCGGCTGGAGAAGTCCAGTCACTCCTGGTTGAACCAAATAGGCCAGGTGGAGGTAAGCCAGCGAACTGAAACATCTCAGTAGCTGGAGGAAAAGAGATCATTCCCTTAGTAGTGGCGAGCGAAACGGGAAGAGCCCAAACTCACTCAGCGAGATAGGTTGCCGCCGTTTCTGAGTGGGAGTTGTAGGAGTCGATCGTTGGGGCCCGGCAAGGTTCCTGCGGAGTCAAAAAACCGATCGCTAGTCGAAGCTGCCTGGAAAGGCGGGCCGGAGAGGGTGATAGCCCCGTAGGCGAAAGCGTTCGGTCTCCGTGATCGGCCACCTGAGTACCACGTGGAAGGTCTCTCATGTGGGAAGCTGGGCGGACCACCGTCCAAGGCTAAATACTCTTGGCGACCGATAGTGAACAAGTACCGTGAGGGAAAGGTGAAAAGCACCCCGTTGAGGGGAGTGAAATAGTACCTGAAACCACGTGCCCACAAGCAGTCAAAGGGTGTTGCCGGCTTGCCGGTAGCCTGATGGCGTGCCTTTTGAAGAATGAGCCGACGAGTTACGCGCATGTGGCGAGGTTAAGTCCGAGAAGGACGGAGCCGGAGCGAAAGCGAGTCTGAATAGGGCATTCAGTCGCATGCGGTAGACCCGAAACCGAGTGACCTATCCATGGCCAGGTTGAAGCGGGAGTAATGTCCCGTGGAGGACCGAACTCACCAGCGTTGAAAAGCTGGGGGATGAGCTGTGGATAGAGGTGAAATGCCAATCGAACTCGGAGATAGCTGGTTCTCCCCGAAATGCCTTTAGGGGCAGCCTCGGGTGATAAATCGCGGGGGTAGAGCACTGGATGGGCTAGGGGGCTTCCCGCTTACCAACCCCAACCAAACTCCGAATCCCGCGATTCCTACAACCCGGGAGTGAGACTGCGAGGGCTAAGCTTCGTGGTCAAAAGGAAAACAGTCCAGACCGTCAGCTAAGGTCCCTAAATCCAAGCTAAGTGGTAAAGGATGTGGATTCGCATCGACAACCAGGATGTTGGCTCAGAAGCAGCCACCATTGAAAGAGTGCGTAACAGCTCACTGGTCAAGTGGATCCGCGCCGAAAATTCAACGGGGCTCAAGCTTGGTACCGAAGCTACGGATTTGCCGGCGGTTCGCCGCTGGTGGATGGTAGGGGAGCGTTCCGTTCTGCAGTGAAGGTCGACCGTGAGGACGGCTGGAGTGAACGGAAGTGCGAATGTCGGCATGAGTAGCGAAATGTGAGTGAGAATCTCACACACCGTATGCCTAAGGTTTCCTGAGCAAGGCTCGTCCGCTCAGGGTTAGTCGGGCCTAAGCCGAGGACGAAGGTCGTAGGCGATGGACATCCGGTTGATATTCCGGAACCGACCAAGGGTCGTTTGCACCGCAAGGTGTCGCCTGGAGGATGCGAACGGGGGTTGCCCGGCGAAAGCCGGTCGAACCCGCGAGTTGAGCCCAGGTGAGAGCAAGGGCATGACACAGCATGGTAGTTCGAGCGCGTTTTGGCTATACGCGTCCAAGCCGGTAGGGGGAGCAGACAGGCAAATCCGTCCGCTCATTCAACCCCGAGCAGCGAGTGAAAGGGGCTTTGCCTCGATTCGAGTGAGCCAAGCTGGCGAGAAAAGTGTCTAGCGAGACCCAAGGCGACCGTACCGCAATCCGACACAGGTAGGCGGGTAGAGAATACCAAGGTGATCGGGAGAACCCTCGTTAAGGAACTCGGCAACATGGCCCCGTAACTTCGGGAGAAGGGGCGCTTCGCGGCTGCTGCTTGCAGTGGTCGATCGAAGCCGCAGTGAAAAGGCCCAGGCGACTGTTTAGCAAAAACACAGGTCTCTGCGAAAGCGAAAGCTGACGTATAGGGGCTGACGCCTGCCCAGTGCCGGAAGGTTAAGAGGAGGGGTGCAAGCTCTGAATCGAAGCCCCGGTAAACGGCGGCCGTAACTATAACGGTCCTAAGGTAGCGAAATTCCTTGTCGGGTAAGTTCCGACCCGCACGAATGGCGTAACGATCTGGGCGCTGTCTCAACGAGGGATCCGGCGAAATTGAAGTACCTGTGAAGATGCAGGTTACCCGCGGCAGGGCAAAAAGACCCCGTGGAGCTTTACTGCACCCTGATATTGGATTGGGACTTAGCTTGTGTAGGATAGGTGGGAGGCTGTGAAACTGGAGCGCTAGCTTCGGTGGAGCCAACGTTGAAATACCACCCTGGTTGTGTTTCGGTTCTAACCGCGACCCGTAATCCGGGCGCGGGACAGTGTCAGGCGGGCAGTTTGACTGGGGCGGTCGCCTCCTAAAATGTAACGGAGGCGCCCAAAGGTTCCCTCAGGCTGAATGGAAACCAGCCGAAGAGTGCAAAGGCATAAGGGAGCTTGACTGCGAGACCTACAAGTCGAGCAGGGACGAAAGTCGGGCTTAGTGATCTGGTACCTCCGAGTGGAAGGGGTATCACTCAACGGATAAAAGCTACCCCGGGGATAACAGGCTGATGGTGCCCAAGAGTTCACATCGACGGCACCGTTTGGCACCTCGATGTCGGCTCGTCGCATCCTGGGGCGGAAGTACGTCCCAAGGGTTTGGCTGTTCGCCAATTAAAGCGGCACGCGAGCTGGGTTCAGAACGTCGTGAGACAGTTCGGTCTCTATCCGCCGTGGGCGTAGGGAACTTGACAGGAGCTGCTCCTAGTACGAGAGGACCGGAGTGGACGAACCGCTGGTGTGCCAGTTGTCCCGCCAGGGGCATCGCTGGGTAGCTATGTTCGGCAGGGATAAGCGCTGAAAGCATCTAAGTGCGAAGCTCGCCTGGAGATGAGGTTCCCCACCGGGTTAACCGGGTAAGACCGCAGGGAGACCACCTGTTTGATAGGCGGCATGTGGAAGTCCGGTGACGGATGAAGCTGAGCCGTACTAATGGTCGAGGGCTTGACCACTTCCAGCACCTGACTCAGGGTCAGCGGCTGGGGATCTGGATAGATCCTGATACACGCGAAATCGATTGATCGTTGACTTCTCGGCGCCCCGCGTCGACGTGACGCGCCGGCAGCTGCCGATTCATTTCCAGCAGCAAGATCCTGGTGACTCTAGCGGAGAGGCCATACCCGTTCCCATCCCGAACACGGAAGTCAAGCTCTCCAGCGCCGAAGATACTGAGAGGGCAGCCTTTCGGGAAAATAGGTCGTCGCCAGGATTTTGTGCGTCCGGCGCCGGATGCACGGTCTCCCTCGAGAGGTCGGTCGTGCCCCGACAAGGTCGAGCAGCGCCTCGCGAGGTGCAGCCGTCGCAGCCGCGGTATCCTCGGGCGGATGACCACCGATCACGTCGACACGGCCACGTCTGCGGACAGCGCGGTCGAGCTGCCGCTCCGCTGCCAGTACCTCGCCGGCCTCCGCGGCGCCTGGGTCGCCTCCGTCCCGTCGGCCGATCACCAATGCGCGGCCGTCGCCCCGCCGGCTGCCGTGACCCAGGAGAAGCAACGGCGGCTGTGCCTGACGGGCACCCACATCACGTGCGCGACATACATCGCGGCACTCGAGTCTCGGTCCTCGCGGAGGGCCGCTTCGGAGCCGGCTGTGGCGGACTGGGGCTGGGTTCGGACGATGCCTCTGGTGGACGCGCGCGTGGGGATGGGCTCCTCGATGTGGGCCGTGGTCTCGGAGCGGCGGGCCTGGCAGATCGTGCCTGCCGTTGCGCTCGTGGCAGCGCTCGGAGCTCTCGGCCTGTCCAATCTCGGTACGCCGAGCGGCACGGCGACGCCGTCTTCCAGAGCTACCGGTCCGGTTGTTGTGGCGGCGAGCCCGACGGCCGCGGCTACGCCCACTGCCAAGCCCTCGCCATCGGCTACCGTTGTTCCAACGGCGACGCCTGAGCCATCTCCGACGCCGCCGCCCGCGACGGCGGCCGCGACGCCGCCCCCGACGGCCACGCCCGCCCCGTCGGCGCGGGCTTCGTACACGGTGAAGAGCGGAGACACGCTCTATGGGATCTCGCGGCAGTTCGGCGTGACGGTGTCGGCGCTCCTGGACTTCAACGGCCTCACCTCGAACGTCCTCCATCCCGGCCAGGTCCTGCGCATTCCGTGATCCGCCGCGAGCCGTTGCCTAGGCCTGACAGCTCCGGCACCACGACGTCGCCTCGTTCCGGGATGCGATCTCGCTGATTCGGGCTCCGCAGCGCGGGCAGGGCTGACCGCCGCGCCGGTGGATGGCCAGGAAGTCCCGGACCTGGGTCTCGAAGGTCGGTGGGACCCGCACCTGGAGCGTCGCGCAGGCTCGCGCCAGTGTTTCGCGCATGGCCCGGTACAACTCGTCGACCTCTTCCGGAGCGAGTGACGAGCGCTTGCGGAACGGGCTGAGCCGCGCCGAGTAGAGGATCTCGTCGCTGTAGGCATTGCCGATCCCGGCCACGAACGCCTGATTCCTCAGGAGAGCCTTGAGCTCGCCCGGATGCTGTCGGATCCGCTCTCGCCAGTGCTCCAGGGTCAGCGCGGGATCGTCGGCGTCCGGCCCCTGGGTCCCGGAGCTCTGACCCGCAGGCTCGTAGCCGGGAACCGAGCGGGCCTGGCCGGCAGGCAGCAGGTAGACCTTGCCCATCTGCGTGGGATCTCGATAACGCACCTCGGCCGCGGCGTCATCCAATGGCCTCCAGGCTGCCCCGCGGGTCCACGAGGCAACGCGCGCGGGGCCTTTGGCGCGGGGCCCGAACGCCAGGACCAGCGCCGTCTTGCCGGGCAGCTGACGGGAGGGCTCGGCGAGCTGAAAGCGCCCCGACAACATCGCATTGACCACGATCGCGTCTCGCTCGAACTGGAAGCGCAGGAACTTGCCCCGGCGGGTGACCGCGCTCAGGCTCTGTCCCACAAACGCATCCAGCTCGGCCGGCGTGCCGCGAACGGCCAGCGGCCCCGGCGCACTCGCCCGCACAACCGAGCGACCCGCCAGCGCAGCGTGGAGAGCCTCCGAAACGACAGTCAGATCAGGCAGTTCAGGCACGGTTTGGCCGATTGTAGCCACCGAGACCCGTGTGCTAGACTCCCGTGGCCCTCCGGGCAGGAAAGCTGAAGAGCACGTTCAACCCGATTTCGATCTCGAAGGAGCGGACCGCGGCAGATCATCCACGGACCACTTGATCGCAGACAGACGGCTCGAGCGCTGCTCGGGCCGTTCCTGATTCTCGGCGGGATCTTGGATTGCAGGAGACCACCGAATTGACCGAAGAGCAGCAGGGCGGGACGATGCCGCCGGCCGAGGCGATAGCCGAGGCCACGGCGCCCGAGCAGACCGACGCGGCATCCAACGCCGCGGACGATCCCGCCGAGATCCCCGTAGCAGACACCGCCGAAGCGTTGACAGCACCCACCGAGGCCCCCGAGGCGCCCGAGGCAGAGGCACCCGCCGACGCGGCTGCGGAGGAGTCCGCCCCCGAGGCGCCCGAGGCAGAGGCACCCGCCGACGCGGCTGCGGAGGAGTCCGCCCCCGAGGCGCCCGAGGCAGAGGCACCCGCCGACGCGGCTGCGGAGGAGTCCGCCCCCGAGGCGCCCGTTGCCGAGGCAGAGGCACCCGCCGACGCGGCTGCGGAGGAGTCCGCCCCCGAGGCGCCCGTTGCCGAGGCCGTCGATGCGCCCGTTGCCGAGATCGCGCCCGCACCGGCGCGCCCTGCCGGCCCTGAGCCCACGACGATGGAGGAACTGCTCGCGGAGCAGGACGGCGACATCAAGAGCTTCAAGCACGGCGATGTCGTCGATGGAACCGTTGTCCGGATCGACAAGGATGAGATTCTGGTCGACATCGGCGCCAAGAGCGAAGGCGTCGTCAGCAACCGCGAGTTGTTTGGCCGGCACGGGGAATCGCAGCCCGCGCTCGCCATTGGTGACACCGTCCTCGTCTACGTCCTGCAGCCCGAGTCGCCCGAGGGCCACGTCGTCCTCTCGCTCCGGCGCGCCGGCCTCGAGCGCAAGTGGCGCGCGATGCAGGAGCAGCTGGAAGGGGGCGTGATCATCGAGGCGCCCGTGATCGACCACAACAAGGGCGGCCTGATCGTGGACTGCGGGATCCGTGGTTTCGTGCCGATCAGCCAGATCGTCGACTTCCCGCGTCGACCGCAGAACGACCAGCCGCGCGATGCGGCCCAGGAAATCGCCGAGAAGCTGATGCCGTTCGTGGGCCGCAAGCTCCGGCTCAAGATCCTCGAGGTCAACCGCAAGGCGAACCGCCTCATCCTGTCTGAGAAGGTTGCGCTATACGAGGAGCGCCGCGAAAAGCGGGACGAGCTCTTCAGTAGCCTCCAGGTCGGCCAGAAGGTCACCGGCACCGTTCGGAGCATCGCACCGTTCGGCGTCTTCATCGACCTTGGCGGGATCGATGGCCTGGTGCACAAGAGCGAGCTGTCCTGGAACAAGGTCAACAACCCTGAGGGCGGCTATGAAGTGGGCGAGGAGGTCGAGGCCGAGGTCATCGACATCAACCACGAGCGTGGTCGGATCAGCCTCTCCATCCGCCGACTGCAGCCGGACCCGTGGCACTCCACCGTTGCCGACTTCAATGTCGGCGACGTGATCGACGGGACGGTCACGAAGCTCGTCAACTTCGGTGCCTTTGTGCGGGTTCGGGACGGTCTGGAGGGCCTCATCCACATCAGCGAACTGAGCCATCAGCGCGTCGCCCATCCCGGTGACGTCGTGCATGAGGGCCAGGCGCTCAAGCTCAAGATCATCAGCCTGGACTCGGAGCGACACCGCCTCGGGCTCAGCCTGAAGCAGGCGGAGGAGCCGCCGGTCCGCGCAATGCCGGAGCCCAGTGCTGCTCCGACGCCCGCACCTCGGGCCGAGAGGCGCCCGCGTCCCGACAGGGAACGCGAGCGCGGTTACTCGGCGTCGGATGCGGTCCAGGAGCCAGAGGGCGGCATCGATACGACGCTGGCCGCGGCCTTCGCGGGAGTCCGCGAG
This sequence comes from uncultured Chloroflexia bacterium, assembly GCA_963697415.1. Lineage (GTDB taxonomy): Bacteria > Chloroflexota > Limnocylindria > Limnocylindrales > CSP1-4 > UBA5189. Next base: position 105,582 of record CAVONW010000003.1, on the reverse strand, counting down.
CAGCTCGCGGCAGCCGAGGCGGCAACGGACGAGCCGGTCGTGGCCGAGGAGCCCGCCGCCGCGGAAGCGGTCGTGGACGAGCCGGTCGTGGCCGAGGAGCCCGCCGCCGCGGAAGCGGTCGTGGACGAGCCGGTCGTGGCGCCGGATGACGTGCCGGTTGTCGCGGACGCAGCAGTGGAAGAGCCGGCTGCCGAGGATGCGGTGACAGAGGACGTGTCCGCTCCCGAGGAAGTCGTCGCGGAAGCGGCGGCGGAAGAGCCTGCCGCGGAGCGAGTCGAAGAACCGGCGGCCGAGGCTGCACCTGCGCCCAAGAAGAAGGCGACCAAGTCCGCCTGATCGCGCACTCGTAGCATCAGCACACGGCCCGTCGGGAACCCCGGCGGGCCGTTGAGCATCAGCGACACCAGATCGCGGCCGCTCATAGCCCGCCGCCGATCCGTTTCCTGATGCCAGCCCACCGCCCTTGCGGGGGCGCGAACACGGCGGCGCACAAAGGCCTGCATGCTAGGATGGCGGCGCGCTGAGGTGCGCAGAAGGGGAACGGGCGTTCGAAACCGATGGAGCGCTTCGACAAGTTCACGGATCGCGCGCGCAAGGTCCTGACGCTCGCGCAGGACGAAGCGCAGCGGTTCAACCACAACTACATCGGGACTGAGCACCTCCTTCTCGGATTGGTACGCGAGGGCGAGGGAGTCGCCGCCCGCGTGCTCGAGAACATGAACGTCGAGCTCGCCAAGGTGCGGACCGCGGTCGAGTTCATCATCGGACGCGGAGATCGTCCGGTTGTCGGCGAGGTCGGGCTCACGCCGCGCGCGAAGCGCGTGATCGAGCTCGCGATCGACGAAGCGCGTCGCCTCGGGCACAACTACATCGGGACTGAGCACCTGCTCCTGGGTCTCGTTCGGGAAGGTGAGGGCATCGCGGCCGGCGTGCTTGAGTCCCTGGGTGTCAACCTCGACAAGGTCCGTCACGAGGTCATCCGCGTCCTGTCCCAGTCGTCATCCGTGGGCCCTGCCCAGGAGACGAAGCGATCGTCCAAGACGCCCACCGTCGATGCGCTCGGGATCAACCTGACCGACGCTGCCCGCGCGGGCAAGCTCGACCCGGTTATCGGGCGCGAGAAGGAGATCGAGCGGGTCATCCAGATCCTCGGCCGGAAGACGAAGAACAACCCCGCCCTGATCGGTGAGCCGGGTGTCGGGAAGACGGCCATCGCCGAGGGCCTCGCGCACCGGATCGTGGCCGGCGATGTACCGGACATCCTGCTCAACAAGCGCGTGCTCACGCTCGACATCGGCTCTCTCGTCGCGGGGACCAAGTACCGCGGTGAGTTCGAGGAGCGCCTGAAGAAGATCATCGAGGAGCTCCGCAACACGAACGATGCCGTCCTGTTCATCGATGAGCTCCACACCCTCGTGGGTGCCGGGGCCGCCGAGGGCGCAATCGACGCGGCGAACATCCTCAAGCCCCCGCTGGCGCGCGGCGAACTCCAGTGCATCGGGGCAACGACGCTGGACGACTACCGCAAGTACATCGAGCGCGACGCCGCCCTGGAACGAAGGTTCCAGCCGGTCATGGTCGAGGAGCCGACGATCGAGCAGACGATCGAGATCCTCATGGGCATCCGGGAGCGCTACGAACAGCACCACAAGGTGCAGATCACGGATGCCGCCATCCGCGCCGCGGCGGACCTGTCCATCCGCTACATCACCGATCGTCACCTGCCCGACAAGGCCATTGACCTTGTCGATGAAGCGTCGAGCCGCGTTCGGCTGCGCCACGCGTCATCCCCTCCAGCGCTGCGCGATGCGCAACGCGAGCTGGATCGCGTCGCCAAGGACAAGGACGCCGCGATCAACGCGCAGGAATACGAGGCCGCCGCGAAGCTCCGTGAAGCAGAGGCCGAGGTTCGCGAGCGCGTGGACGCGCTTCGTGAGGCATGGCAGGCCTCCGTGGCGGGCGATGCCCCGACGGTTGACGAAGAGGAGATCGCCCAGGTCCTCGCCATGTGGACCGGCATCCCGGTCACGCGGATCGCCCAGGAGGAGTCGGAGCGGCTGCTCCACATGGAGGATGCGCTCCACAACCGGGTCATCGGGCAGGAAGAGGCCATCGGGATCGTCTCGAAGGCGGTCCGTCGGGCACGCGCCGGCCTCAAGGATCCGAAGCGGCCGATTGGCTCGTTCATCTTCCTCGGACCCACGGGCGTCGGGAAGACCGAGCTGGCCAAGGCGCTCGCCGAGTTCATGTTCGGGAGCGAAGACACGCTCATCAAGATCGACATGAGCGAGTTCATGGAGCGCCACAACGTCAGCCGGCTCGTGGGGGCCCCGCCGGGCTACGTCGGATTCGACGAGGGCGGCCAGTTGACCGAGGCCGTGCGGCGCAAGAACTACGCCGTGATCCTGCTCGACGAAGTCGAGAAAGCACACCCGGAGGTCTTCAACATCCTCCTCCAGATCCTCGAGGATGGGCAGCTCACGGACGCGAAGGGTCGCCGGGTCGACTTCCGGAACTGCATCATCATCATGACCTCGAACCTCGGGGCTCGGCAGCTCCAGACGGGCGCGTCGCTCGGATTCCGGTCTGTCGCCGATACGGACGAAGCCCGCGAGCAGAACTCGTACGAGATCATGCGCGAGAAGGTCCAGGCGGAACTGAAGACCAACTTCCGACCGGAGTTCCTCAACCGGATCGACGCGACCGTGGTCTTCCGCTCGCTGACGGTCGACGAGATCCGCCAGATCGTCGACCTGATGCTGATGCGGGTGCGCGAGCAACTCCGCGGCCAGGGCATGCAGCTTGAGGTCACCCAGGCCGCGAAGGATCACCTCATCAAGCTCGGCTGGGATCCTGCCTACGGCGCCCGGCCCATGCGCCGCGTGATCCAGAATCTCATCGAGGACGTTCTCGCGGAGCACCTGCTGCTTGGCCAGTACGAGCCGGGTACGACGATCGTCGTGGATCGCGACGAGGAATCCGGCCTGGATATCCACGCCGCCGAGCCGAAGACGCCCGTCGAAGTCTCCTAGGACGCCTGTGGCTCGGGCCGGCAGCCGCTACGTCTGCCAGACCTGCGGCGACGCATTCCTGCGCTGGGAGGGGCAGTGCCGGACGTGCGGCGCCTGGAACTCCCTTGTTGAGACAGTCGTCAGGCTTCCATCGCGCACGGAACGCGCCGTGGCTGTTCGTCCCGCGAGTTTCGCCGCCGGGCCGGTCTCGCTCGCCGCGGTCGGCTCGTTGGAGGCCGATCGTCTCGCCGTCGGCATCGCCGAACTCGACCGTGTCCTTGGTGGCGGCCTGGTACCAGGGTCACTCGTGCTCCTCGGCGGCGAACCGGGAGTCGGCAAGTCGACGCTCCTGCTACAGGCGGCGGCCGGCATTGCCTGCGGCGCGGAGCCTGCGCGGCCCGTCCTGTACGTGACCGGCGAGGAGAGTGCTGCCCAGGTGCGCTTGCGGGCCACGCGCCTGGGCCTGGCGGACGGCGTTGCCGGAAGCGCGATCGCCGTCCTTGCCGAGGGTGAGGTCGGGCGGATTGCCGAGATTGCCCGGGCCACCCGCCCGGCGCTGGTCATCGTCGATTCGATCCAGACCGTGACGGTGGACGAGCTTGATGGGCCGGCCGGGAGTGTGGGCCAGGTCCGGGAATCGGCGCTCCGGCTCATGGACCTGGCAAAGGGGGAGGGGATCGCGGTGATCCTCGTGGGGCACGTGACGAAGGACGGCTCCATCGCCGGGCCCAAGACCCTCGAGCACCTCGTGGACGCCGTGCTGGACCTGGGCGGCGAGCGCTCCGGCGTGCTCCGCCTGCTGCGCGCCACCAAGAATCGCTTCGGGTCAACGGAGGAGATCGGGGTCTTCGAGCTAGGGGAGCACGGGCTTGCAGAGGTCGCCGACCCGGCCCGGGCGTTCCTGGTCGAGCATGCCGGGCCCGCGCCCGGGAGCGTGGTCGCAGCAACGATGGAGGGATCGCGGCCCCTCCTCGTAGAGGTCCAGGCACTCGTGGCGCCGGCCGGCTACGGAACCCCGGCACGACGGGCGACGGGCGTCGATGCCAATCGGCTCGCCCTGATCGTGGCCGTGCTCGGGCGGCGGGCCGGCGTGGCACTGGGGACGCAGGATGTCTATGCGAACCTTGCGGGCGGCCTCGAAGTCGCCGAACCGGGTCTCGACCTGCCGCTCGCGCTTGCCCTGGCCAGTTCACTTCGCGACCGACCCGTCACGCCCGGCCTGGTGGCCGTCGGGGAGGTCGGCCTGCTGGGCGAGTTGCGCGGCATCCCGGGCGTTGAGCGCCGGCTTCGCGAGGCTGCTCGCCTCGGCTTCACGACCGCCATCGTCCCGGCTGGTGGCCGAGGGGGCGTTCCGACCGTCCCGGGCCTCACGGTTCACGCGGCGGCCACGATCCGCGACGCCATCAGGATCGGCCTCGGCGACGACCATCCAACCGGCCCAGATCGCATCACCCGACCACCTCGAGCACGGACGGCAGGCGCAGCCGGCGTGGCCCGCAGGTGAACCCGGTGCTAGGCTGATCCCCTTGTGATTCGTTCGATTCGTGTTCTCGGCGCCGCCCTCGGCGGGCTCATCGGAATCGTCGTCGTGACGGTCCAGCCCGAGCCGTTCCGAGATGCCCCGGGCGCGGGCGCGGTCGTCGTGGCCTGGCTCATCGCGTGGACGGTCGTCGGGTTCTCGGTGGTGCCGTACCTGACCGTGGTGCCCGCTGCGCGTGTCGTGCGCGGCGTTCAGGCCATGTCGACGGCGGAGTTCGTCACCGCCGTCCTGGGGCTCTTGCTCGGACTGCTCATGGGCCTCCTCCTCGGCTCGCCGCTGTCGGCGTTCCCGGCGCCCCTCGGGCTCTGGCTGCCGCTCGGCACGTCGCTGTTTCTTGGTCTCGGCATGGTCGGGCTGACCGTCGCGAAGCGACAGGATCTCCTCATTGCTGCCGAGGCGATCGGCCTGGTCCGTCGGCCGGACCCGGGAGCGTCGGGGCGCAGCGGCGACCCACACATCCTGGTCGACAGCAGCGCCATCATCGACGGCCGGATCGCCGAGATCGTGGAGTCCGGGTTCCTGTACGGCACGTTGGTCGTGCCGCGGTTCGTGCTCGACGAGGTCCAGAAGATTGCCGACAGCTCAGACACGTTGCGTCGAAATCGGGGGCGCCGGGGTCTGGAGATCCTAACCCGTATGCAGAAAGACTCTCCGACGCCGGTCGTCATCGTCGAGGACGATGCTCCCGAGGTCGCCGAGGTTGACGCCAAGCTCGTCGCTCTCGCCAAGCGATTCAGCCGCGCCGTCCTGACCAACGACTTCAACCTCAACCGGGTGGCCGAGCTCCAGGGCGTGCGCGTCCTGAACATCAACTCCCTCGCGAACGCGGTGAAGCCGGCCCTGCTGCCGGGTGAGGAACTGCGCGTCCACGTCATCCAGCCGGGCAAGGAGTCGGGCCAGGGCGTCGGCTTCCTGGAGGATGGGACGATGATCGTCGTCGAGGGCGGCGCCCGGTTCATGGACGCCGACGTGGACGTGGCGGTCACCCGTGTCCTGCAGACGGTCGCCGGGCGGATGGTCTTCGCCCAGCCACATCACGACTGACCCGCTGATGGCCGGCCTCCGGCAGGCGGCCGCCGCGAACGGCCTGGGCGTCGATGCCATCGTGGTCGCCGCGGGAACGTCCAGCCGGATGGGCGGCCCGGACAAGCTCCTCGCCGCCCTGGGCGGCAGGCCGATCCTCGCTCGAGCGCTCGAGGCTGTGGCGGGGTCACCCGTCGTCGATCGGATCGTCCTCGTCATGGGGCCCGGCCCTGCCCTCGACGCCCTTCGCTCGCTCCTGCCGGCCAAGGTCGTCGACGTGGTTCCCGGCGCCGATCACCGCGGCGCTTCCGTCGCGGCAGGGCTCGCCGCCCTGGCCAGTCTTGACGGACCTGCCGCCGACCCGGAGCGTGTGGTGATCGTCCACGACGGAGCCCGACCGCTGGTGACGCCGGAGCTCGTGACCGCGGTTGCCGTCGCGACACACGATCACGGGGCCGCGATACCGGTGGTACCCGTTGCCGATACCGTCCGGCACCTGCGAGACGGCGTCCTCGGGGAAACGGTGGATCGATCTGACCTGGTCGCGGCGCAGACCCCTCAGGGTGCGCGAGCCGGGCTGCTGCGCGAAGCGTTCCGGCGATTCCCGCCCGACGGCCCGGATCGGTTCACCGATGAGGCCGCCCTGTTGATGGCCTGTACAATCCCCGTCCATCCCATCCCCGGAGACCCCGTGAACCTGAAGGTCACGCTGCCCGCCGATCTCGCGCGCGCCGAAGCGTTCCTCGCCGGCCGCATCGAGCGGCGGGTCGGGCAGGGCCTGGATTCGCATCCCTTCGGCCCCGGCGAGCCGCTCTGTCTCGGTGGCATCGAGATCCCGGGCGCCCCGCGGCTGTACGGCCACTCCGACGGGGACGCGGCGCTCCACGCCATCGCCGACGGCATGCTCGGGGCGGCGGCACTGGGCGACCTTGGGCGCCTGTTCCCGGCGGACCGCCGCACGGAGCGCGGAGTGAGCAGTCGCGTGCTCCTCGCGGACGTCGTCGGCCGGGTCGCCGAGGCTGGCTGGGACGTTGCGACCGTGGACCTCACCATCACGGGGGCGCGGCCGCGCCTCGCCGCTCACCTCGACAACATGCGGGACGCGATCGCGACGCTGCTCCTCATCCCCGCGACCGCGGTCGGGGTCAAGGCTTCGACCGGCAATCTCGACGGCGGGACCGGCGCGGGCCGGGCGATCGCTGCATCCGCCACGGTGACGATCATTGGCCGTCAGGCCGTAGCCGGACCGGTTGCGAGCACCGCACCGGCCTCGCGCTTGCCATGACGATCCGTCTCCACGACACGCTCACCGGCGAAACGCGCCCGCTCGTGCCCCTGGAACCGGACCACGTCCGGATCTACAGCTGCGGCCCCACGGTGTACGGACCGGCGCATGTCGGCAACTTCCGGTCTTTCCTCTTCGCCGACCTCCTCGTTCGCTACCTGCGCTACCAGGGTCTCCGCGTCACCTGGGTGATGAACCTGACCGACATCGATGACCGGATCATTCAGCGAGCGAACGCCGCCGGCGAGTCCATCGAGGACCTGACCGATCGCTGGATCGCCCAGTTCCTGGCCGACGCCGCGGCTCTTCGGATGACCCCGCCCGACGTCATGCCCCGAGCGACGGAGCACATTGACGAGATCGTGGCGATCATTGCGGCCCTGGAGGCGGGCGGCCACGCGTACCGGACCGATGACGGCTCCGTGTTCTTCCGGATCTCAAGCTGGCCGTCCTACGGACGGTTGGCGCGCCTGGACCCGACCCAGCTCCGGGTCGGTGAGCGGGTTGAGGCGGACGACTACGGCAAGGATGACGCGCGCGACTTCGTGCTCTGGAAGGGGCCCAAGCCAGACGAGCCATCCTGGGATACCTCGATCGGGCCGGGCCGGCCCGGCTGGCACATCGAGTGCTCCGCGATGAGCATGCGTCATCTCGGGGAGAGCTTCGACATCCACTCCGGCGGCGTCGACCTGATCTTTCCACACCACGAGGACGAGATCGCCCAGAGCGAGGCGGCCACAGGCAGGCCGTTTGTCGGGACCTGGCTCCACTGCGCGCACCTGCGCCTGGGCGGCGAGAAGATGGCCAGGCGGACGGGCAACATCGAGCGCGTCGCCGACGTCCTCGAGACAGGTCTGTCGCCGCGCGCCCTTCGCTACGCCCTCTTGTCCGTCAATTACCGCCAGGGCCTCGAGTACAGCGATGCGTCACTTGCCGCGGCGGGCGCCGCCCTGGAGCGACTGGACAGTCTCGTCTCGGCCCTCGACGCCTACCGTGGAGAGGGCGCCGGTGACGCCGCGCTGGCGGGCGCGCTGAGCGCGGCGCGAGCCGGGTTCGAGGCCGCTCTGGACGACGACCTGAACATCTCCGCCGCGCTGGCCGCGGTCTTTGATCTCGTGCGAGACCTCAATCGACGGATCGACGCGCGGGCGCTGTCCGCGGCTGACGCGGCCACCGCGCTCGCGACGCTGCGGGACCTCGACCGAGTCCTCGGCCTGTTGCCCGATCAAGCCGATTCGCTCGAGCCTGACCTGGCGTCACTCCTGGAGGCACGCACGGCAGCTCGAGAAGCCCGCGACTGGGCCCGCTCGGACGCGCTTCGGGAGGAACTGCTTGCCCGGGGTATTGCCGTGGAGGATTCGCGCGACGGGCAGCGATGGCGACGTGTCGAGGGCTCCGCATGAGCCCGCGTCCGCGACCCGACCGTCCTGATCGCCGCGGCGGTGATCGTCCTCGGCCCGGCTCTGGGCGTCCCGGGAGCGGGCCTCGGAAGAGTGGGCGACCCGGCGAGTTCCGTCCTGAGCGCGACCACTCGGGCGACCAGCGGCCCGGGCCGGTTGGTCCTGACGCCGGGCGATCTGGCCCCATGCGTCCCAGCGGCTCCCGGCCCAGCGGCGGCCGACCGGTCGGTCCCCGTCCCGGTTTCGACCGGCCGGGCGGGTTTCGCCGAGGCCCCGGGCTCGACCGTCCAGCCGACCGTCGCCCGGGCCCCTGGGTCGGCGGCCGGCCACCCTGGCCGGGCGGCCCGACTTCCCCGGGGCAACGGCCCGTGTCTGGCTCGGGTCAAGGCGCGGAACGCCCGCCGGCGAATTGGCAGCCCCCGAGGCACGACCGCCCGGATGTGCCTCCACGGGATGTTCGACCCAGCCCGGGGACGGGGTTCCGTGATCCTCGCCCACATCGACCACCGAGCTCCCGCGGCTGGGCTTCCGCGCCACCATCGAGGCCCTTTGTCAGCGCATCCGTCCCGACGGCCGAGCAGCTTGGCCCGGATGAGGAGCTCGTGGCGGGCCGGCGCCCAGTTGAGGAGGCATTCGCGGCACGCCGTCCGGCGCGTCGCCTGCTGGTGACGCCCCAGCGTCGGATGCCCCTCGAGCGAATCGTCCTGCACGCGACGACGCTGCGTATTCCGATCGTCGAGGTCGAAGGTGGAACGCTGACCGCGCTCGCCGGATTCGACGGCCATCAGGGCGTGGCCCTCGTTGTCGAGGCGCGCGTCTTCGCAGCGCCTGACGACATCCTGGCCAGGGCGATCGAGCGCGGCGAGCCGCCGTTCGTGCTGATCCTCGACTCCCTGGAGGACCCCCAGAACCTGGGAACGCTCCTGCGCAGCGCAGAGGCTGCAGGCGTCCATGGCGTGCTGTTTCCAACCGTCCGGCAGGCGCCCCTGAGCCCGGCCGCCATCAAGGCGTCCGCCGGGGCGACCGAGCATCTCCTGCTGTGCCCCGTGGACGACCTCGCCGGCGCACTCACGGATCTTCATATCCGGGGACTCCGGATCGTCGGCACGGAAGCGGAGGCCCCCCTGACAACGCGTCAGGCCGATCTCCGTGGACCGCTCGCGATCGTCATCGGGAGCGAGGGGCACGGCCTGGGGCCCGCCGTCCGGCGGCGGTGCGACCTGATGGTCCGGATCCCGATGCGAGGCGCCATCGGCTCGCTTAACGCAGCCGTGGCCGGCTCGATCCTGCTCTTCGAGGCGCTCGGCCAGCGTGATCCCGACGCACGGCCGCCCGGACCCACCGAGCCCGCCGATCCTCCCGGGGACGTGGCCGGGGACGTGGCCGGGGACGTGGCCGGGGACGTGGCCGGGGACGTGGCCGGGGACGTGGCCGCCGCCTCCGACGAAGCCGATACGGATCTCCTCCCGGGAGGTCCAGTTGGCTCGGCTTGACCGCCCAGCACGCTCGGCCCTATCATTCGCGGGCGCTTCGGCACCCTTAGGTGCCCATGCGCCGCGCCGACGTAGCTCAATTGGTAGAGCAGCGGTTTTGTAAACCGCAGGTTCCGGGTTCGAGTCCCGTCGTCGGCTCCATCCGTGAAGCCTCCGGGCCCACATAGCTCAGCTGGCAGAGCACTTCCTTGGTAAGGAAGAGGTCATCGGTTCAAGTCCGATTGTGGGCTCCACCTTTGACCTCCATCGGGCCCCGGAAGCAACGGACACAGGCGAAGCCGCGCCTCTCGCGGCAGACCCGCCGCAAGCAGTGGAGAGACAGGTCACCGTGGCCAAGAAGAAGTTCGAGCGCACCAAGCCGCACGTGAATGTCGGCACGATCGGTCATATCGACCATGGCAAGACGTCGCTGACCGCGGCGATCACGAAGTACCTGGCGCTCAAGGGAGCGTCCGAGTACCGCGCGTTCGACACGATCGACAACGCCCCCGAGGAGCGTGAGCGCGGGATCACCATCGCGATCGCCCACGTCGAGTACCAGACCGAGGCCCGCCACTACGCCCACGTCGACTGCCCGGGCCACGCCGACTACATCAAGAACATGATCACCGGCGCCGCCCAGATGGACGGCGCGATCCTCGTCGTCGCCGCGACCGACGGGCCGATGCCCCAGACCCGCGAGCACATCCTCCTGGCCCGCCAGGTGGAGGTCCCGTTCATGGTCGTCTTCCTCAACAAGGTCGACGCGGTGGACGATCCCGAGCTGCTCGACCTCGTCGAGCTCGAGGTCCGCGAGCTGCTCACCAAGAACAACTTCCCCGGTGACGACGTCCCGTTCATCCGGGGCTCCGCGCTCAAGGCCCTCGAGGCCCCCGCCGAGGTCGGCGATCCGGCCTACGTCTGCATCCAGGAGCTCATGGATGCGGTCGACAGCTACATCCCCAACCCGGTCCGCGAGGTCGACAAGCCGTTCCTCATGCCGGTCGAGGATGTCTTCGGGATCAAGGGCCGGGGCACCGTCGCCACGGGCCGGATCGAGCGCGGCATCGTCAAGGTCGGCGACGAGGTCGAGCTGATCGGGGTCAAGGCGACCCGCAAGATCGTCGTCACCGGCGTCGAGATGTTCAAGAAGCTCCTCGACGAGGGCCGCGCCGGCGACAACGTCGGCTGCCTGCTGCGGGGCATCGAGCGCGAGGAGATCGAGCGCGGCCAGGTCCTGGCCAAGGCGGGCTCCGTCAAGCCCCACACCAAGTTCCAGGCCCAGGTCTACGTCCTGACCAAGGAGGAGGGTGGCCGGCACACCCCGTTCTACAACGGCTACCGGCCCCAGTTCTACCTCCGGACCACCGACGTCACCGGCTCGATCGGCCTGCCCGACGGGGCCGAGATGGTGATGCCCGGCGACAACGTCGAGATGAGCGTCGAGCTCATCACCCCGATCGCGCTCGAGACCGGTCAGCGGTTCGCCATCCGTGAGGGTGGCCGGACCGTCGGTGCCGGCGCGATCACGAGCATCACCGAGTAACCGGATGGCAAGAGTCGAAGCCCGCCCCACGCTCCAGCTCGCCTGCCCGGAATGCAAGGAGCGGACGTACACGACACGCAAGAACAAGAAGAACGATCCCAACCGGATCGAGCTCAACAAATACTGCCCTCGCTGTCGGAAACACACCCTCCATCGGGAGGCAAAGTAGCCGTCGCGCTCCGCAGGGGTGTAGCTCAATTGGCAGAGCACTGGTCTCCAAAACCAGCGGTTGTAGGTTCGAGTCCTATCGCCCCTGCCACACCTGAAAGGCAACGTACCGACCCGTGACCCGCATTCGCCGCTTCATTGCCGAAGCGGTTTCCGAGCTGAAGAAGGTCTCCTGGCCCACCGTCGAGCAGACCCGTAACCTGACCGTGCTCGTCTTCGCGGTGAGCCTGGCGGTCGGGCTGTACGTGTTCGCCTTCGACTACCTCTTCCAGGGTGTCATGGGCTTCCTGACGAGGGCCTTCGCGTGAACACGGCCCTGACCGAGACCGAGGCCCAGGTTCCCGAGAAGCGCTGGTACGTGATCCACACGTACTCGGGCTATGAGAACAAGGTGAAGGCCAATCTCGAGCACCGAATCGAGTCCATGGGCATGGAGGACCGGATCTTCCAGGTCCTCGTTCCGATGGAGGACGAGATCGAGATCCGCCAGGGCCAGCGACACACGGTCCAGAAGAAGGTCTACCCGGGCTACGTCCTCGTCGAGATGATCCTCGACCCCGACAGCTGGTTCGTCGTCCGCAATACGCCGGGCGTCACGAGCTTCGTCGGTGGCTCCAACATCCCCGGTGTTCGCAGCGAGCCGATCCCGCTGGATGAGAACGAGGTCAAGCAGATCCTCCGGCACATGGGTGTCGAGACGCCGAAGTTCCGCGTCGCATTCACCAAGGGCCAGAGCGTCCGGGTCACCGACGGACCCTTCTCGGAGTTCATCGGAACGGTCGACGAGGTCAACCCCGAGCGCAACAAGGTCAAGGTCCTCGTCAGCATCTTCGGCCGCGAGACGCCGGTCGAGCTCGACTTCCTCCAGGTCGAGAAGCTCTAGGCAAGCAGAAGGGATCCCGCCCCCGTGGCCAAGAAGGTTCGAATCGTCCTGACGCTCCAGCTGCCCGCCGGCAAGGCGACACCCGCGCCGCCGGTCGGCACGGCGCTGGGCCCGCATGGCATCAACATCGTCGAGTTCACGAAGTCATACAACGAGAAGACCGCCGACAAGCTCGGTCAGGTCATCCCGGCGCAGATCACCGTGTTCGAGGATCGCTCGTTCACGTTCATCCTCAAGACTCCGCCCGCAGCCGACCTCCTCAGGAAGGCAGCCGGCGTGGACAAGGGCGCCGCGACGACGAAGCGAGATGTCGTCGGCAAGGTCACCCGCGACCAGCTCCGCGAGATCGCCACGCTGAAGATGGTGGACCTCTCCGCCAACGACATCGAGGCCGCCGCGCGGATGATCGAGGGGACCGCTCGGAGCATGGGTATCGAGGTCGTCGGCTAGCCGGCGAAGCGTTGTCTACGGTCGCACCAGAGACCGACGATGACCCCACGTGACGGGGGAGATCGGCAGCCCCGATCGGCACAGGAGACCTGACATGGGACACCACGGCAAGAAGTACGTAGAGGCCGCGAAGCTCGTCGATCGGGATCGGAGCTACTCGCCGGCCGAGGCCGCGCAACTCGCCAAGGACACCTCCACAGTCCAGTTCGACGCGTCCGTGGAAGCGCACCTTCGCCTCGGCATCGACCCTCGTCACGCCGACCAGATGGTTCGCGGCACGGTGGTCCTGCCCCACGGAACCGGAAAGGTCGTCCGGGTCGCCGTGTTCGCCCAGGGGGAGAAGGCCCAGGAGGCGCTCCATGCCGGCGCCGACGAGGTTGGCTCGGAGGATCTCGTCAAGAAGATCGAGGCCGGCTGGCTCGAGTTTGACGTGGCGCTCGCGACCCCGGACCTCATGGGCCAGGTCGGCCGCCTCGGCAAGATCCTCGGCCGCCGCGGCCTCATGCCAAATCCGAAAGCCGGAACCATCACCTTCGATCTCGACCGGGCGATCCGGGAGGTGAAGGGAGGTCGCGTCGAATTCAAGGTGGACAAGGCGGGCATCGTCCATGTCGCGGTGGGCAAGGTCAGCTTCGACGCGGACCAGCTCGTCGCGAACCTTGCCAGCCTTGTCGATGCGATCAATCGAGCGAAGCCGTCGGGGGCGAAGGGAACCTTCCTGCGCACGCTGACGATCGCGTCGACAATGGGCCCCGGCATCAGGGTGGATATCCCGGGAGTCCTCGCGGCAGCCGCAGCGGTCTGACCGCTCGCCGGCGGGCGACATCCCGCCAACCAGACGCGGCGACGGCCGAGAGGCGCGTCGCCTGAAACCAGAAATGACGGACCGCTGAAGACAGCGTGGGTCCAACGGCCGCCGCCGCGAGGCGACGACCGGGACTTAAGCCGCCGGACCGGACCGGGCAGTGCCCGGGGACGACGGAGACCACGCCGAGGCAGGGACATGAACGCCTCCGCCCTCGCGGGCGGGCGCGACCCCTGCGGTCAAGGCCATCGCCCGAAAGGGTGACCGTCGCAGGGGCTCACGGCGGAAGCGCCGCGCGCCCACCGCCGCGCGCCGGCTGCGCGCAGAAGCACGGAGGGCACCATGCCGACCGAGGCCAAGCGACGGGTCATCGACGAGCTGCGCGAGCAGCTCGGTCAGAGCTCGACGCTCATTGTCTCGGAGTATCGGGGTCTCACGGTCAAGGAGATCGCCGAGATCCGACGAAGCCTGCGCAAGCAGGCCGTGACGTACAGGGTCGTCAAGAACCGGCTCATGAAGATCGCCGCATCCGACACGCGCGGATCGGCGCTCGACGCACTCCTCACGGGCCCGACGGCAATCGCCTTCGGAACCGACGAGTCGGCAACTGCCAAGGCAGTGATCGACGCGGTGCGCCCGTTCAAGCAGGTCCGGATTACCGGAGGCCTGCTCGGGGACCGAGCCATCGATGCCGACGGCGTGATCAGGCTGGCGACGCTTCCTTCTCGGGACGTACTCCTCAGCCAGGTAGCCGGCGCCATCGCCGCACCCCTTGCCACGACGGCAGGCCTGTTCGACGCGCCCCTGCGCGACGTCGCCGGGCTCGTCGCGGCACTGGCCGACCAGCGCGCTGCTGCGGCTTGACCGTCACCCCGGACATCCGACACTTCACACGACACCAGGAGAATTGATCACCAATGGCAAAGCTCACCGCTGACCAGCTTCTCGAGGCGTTCGAGTCCATGACCGTTCTCGAATTGTCCGAGTTCAAGAAGATGTTTGAGGATCGCTTCGGCGTAACGGCCGCAGCACCCGTCGCCATGGCTGCCGCGCCGGCCGCCGGCGCAGCCGAGGCCGCCCCGGTGGCCGAGGAGCAGACCGAGTTCACGGCCACCTTGACCGAGATCGGACCCAACAAGATCCCGGTCATCAAGGTCGTTCGCGAGCTCACCGGCCTCGGCCTCAAGGAGGCCAAGGACCTTGTCGACGCCTTCCCCAAGGCGGTCAAGGAGGCCATCACTCGCGACGAGGCCGAGAAGATCAAGGCGGCTCTCGAAGAGCAGGGCGCCAAGGTCGACATCAAGTAGCGCCGTCCGGTGCGGCCCAGGCGGGCGTTGTCGGCTGCGCGCGGTTGCTCACGCACCTCATGTGCGCTCGCAACCGTGCTCGCCCGGCGCCTTCGCCTGGACCGCCCGAACCGGCGCTAAGGTCCAGATGCCGACGCTCGGATCACGACCGGGATCGTTTGACAAATCGGGGATTCGCGATATCCTTAGCCGTTCTGTGAGCCCCGCCTTTCCATCTCCCCACGCCCTCCGTCAAGGAGCCGTCGTTTATGCTGTCCTCCGCTGAGTCGTCGACCTTCTCGAGTTCGTCGGCGGCGCGAAAGCGCTATGCCCGGATTCCCGAGGTCCTGCCCGTCCCCAACCTGATCGAGCTCCAACTGGAGTCGTTCCAGTGGTTCATCGAGAAGGGCCTGCGGGAGCTGTTCGACGAGATCAGCCCGATCAAGGACTTCACGGCCAAGGTCATGGAGCTCCAGTACCTGGACTACGAGTTCGGGGACCCCAAGTACTCCGAGCAGGAGTGCCGGACCAAGGACCTCACCTTCAGCCGGCCGCTGTACGTCAACGTCGAGCTCCTGATCAAGGAGACGGGCGAGATCCAGCGCCAGCGCGTCTACATGGGTGACTACCCGTGGATGACGGACCTTGGCACCTTCGTGATCAACGGCGCCGAGCGCGTCGTCGTCAGCCAGCTCGTCCGCTCGCCCGGCGTGTACTACAACGAGGTGGAGGACCCGGCGTCGGGCCGAATGCTCTTCAGCGCCAAGGTCATCCCGAACCGCGGTGCCTGGCTCGAGTTTGAGACGAACAACAAGGATCAGCTCTGGGTCAAGGTGGACCGCAAGCGGAAGATCGCGGCAACCACGCTGCTCCGGGCGGTCGGCTACGAGACGGACGAGGAGATCGCAGCCCTGTTCAGCGCGGTCGACATCGATCCGGAGCATCCGTTCATCGCGAACACCCTGGACAAGGATGTGACCCGGACCCAGTCCGAGGCGCTCATTGAGGTCTACAAGAAGCTCCGGCCGGGTGATCCGCCCACGGGCGACAACGCTCGCCAGCTGGTCGAGGGCCTGTTCTTCAACTTCCGGCGCTACGACCTCGGCCGGGTCGGCCGGTACAAGTTCGGCAAGAAGCTTCAGGCCGCCGGCGAGCGCATGGGCATCGAGGTGCCGCGCGAGCAGCGGACGATCACCCGCGAGGACATCGCCGCGATCGTCGGCCATCTCATCGAATGCAACCGCGGCCTGCACCCGAAAGACGACATCGACCATCTCGGCAATCGTCGAATCCGGGCAAACGGGGAGCTCATCCAGAACGCATTCCGGATCGGCTTGCTCCGGATGGAGCGCGTGGTCCGCGAGCGGATGACGATCCAGGAGATCGACAAGGCGACCCCGAACGCGCTCATCAACATCCGCCCGGTCGTGGCGGCCATGAAGGAGTTCTTCGGCGGCAGCCAGCTCTCCCAGTTCATGGATCAGACCAACCCGCTGGCCGAGCTCACCTCGAAGCGGCGCCTGTCGGCCCTCGGGCCGGGCGGCCTGTCCCGAGAGCGCGCCGGCTTCGACGTCCGCGACGTTCATCACAGCCACTACGGCCGGATCTGTCCGATCGAGACGCCCGAGGGACCGAACATCGGCCTCATCGGCTCGCTGGCCACGTATGGCCGGATCAACAGCTACGGGTTCATCGAGACGCCGTACCGCCGTGTCAAGCGGACGGTCGCCTGGGATGACCCGGATCTTCTGACCTACCAAGCGGGCGGCGACCTCGCCGGCAAGGGCGGGACCGTCATCCTGCAGCGCGGCGACGCGTTCACATCGGCCGCGGCGACCGAGCTCAAGCGCCAGAAGGCAAACGCATTCCCCATCCGCCCGATCGTCACGGCCCAGATCGAGTACCTCCCCGCCGACGAGGAAGAGCAGCACCACGTGGCCCAGGCCAACTCAACGCTGGACCCGGAGGGCCACTTCCTCGATGAACGCGTCGCGTCGCGCTACCGGGATCAGTTCCCGGAGGCTCGCCCGGACCAGATCGAGTACATGGATGTCAGCCCCAAGCAGGTCGTCTCGGTCGCCACGGCACTCATCCCGTTCCTCGAGCACGATGATGCCAACCGCGCCCTGATGGGCTCGAACATGCAGCGTCAGGCGGTGCCGCTTCTCGAGCCTGAGGCGCCGATCGTGGGCACGGGCATGGAGGAGCGCGCAGCGCGCGACTCCGGCCAGGTGGTCGTCGCGTCGAGGGCCGGTGTGGTCACCAGCGTGACCGCCGAGCGGATCCGGGTCGAGGCCGACTCCGGTGAGCTGGACGAGTACCGGCTCCTGAAATTCGTCCGGAGCAACCAGGGGACCTGCATCAATCAGCGGCCCATCGTTGATGTCGGCCAGCGAGTGGACGCCGGCCAGGCCATCGCCGACAGTTCATCCACCCAGAACGGCGAGCTCGCGCTCGGCCGGAACATCCTCGTGGCGTTCATGAGCTGGGAGGGCGGCAACTACGAGGACGCCATCGTGATCAGCGATCGCCTCGTTCGCGACGACCTGTTCACGAGCATCCACATCGAGAAGCACGAGATGGAATCCCGGGACACCAAGCTGGGCCCGGAGGAGATCACCCGCGATATCCCGAACGTCGGCGAGGAATCCCTGAAGGACCTCGACGAGGAAGGTGTGATCTACATCGGGGCGGAAGTCCGTCCCGGCGACATCCTCGTCGGCAAGATCACGCCAAAGGGCGAGACCGAGCTCACCGCGGAGGAGCGCCTGCTTCGGGCGATCTTCGGCGAGAAGGCCCGCGAGGTGAAGGACAGCTCCCTTCGTCTGCCACACGGCGAGCGGGGCAAGGTCGTCGAGATCCGGGAGTTCAGCCGGGACAACAACGACGATCTCCAGCCCGGCGTCAATCGGCTCGTCCGAGTGGCGGTCGCGCAGAAGCGGAAGATCTCCGTTGGCGACAAGATGGCCGGCCGACACGGCAACAAGGGCGTGATCGCGAAGGTCCTGCCGTCCGAAGACCTGCCATTCCTCCCGGATGGCACGCCGGTGGACATCATCCTCAACCCACTCGGCGTGCCGAGCCGGATGAACATCGGCCAGATCCTGGAGACCCACCTCGGGTGGGCCCTCCACGCCAAGGGCGAGACGGCGGCCACGGCGGTGTTCGACGGCGCCACCGAGGCGCAGATCCGGACCGAGCTCCTCGAGGCGCGTCATCAGGTCTACGGCGTGGAGACGGCCCTGCCCGAGGACGGCAAGATCGAACTCCGGGACGGTCGCACCGGCGCGCTGTTCGACCAGCCGATCACGGTCGGATACATCTACATGCTCAAGCTCCATCACCTTGTCGAGGACAAGATCCACGCGCGGTCCACCGGTCCGTACAGCCTGATCACCCAGCAGCCGCTCGGTGGCAAGGCCCAGTTCGGTGGCCAGCGCTTCGGCGAGATGGAGGTCTGGGCGCTCGAGGCGTACGGCGCCGCGAACATCCTCCAGGAACTCCTGACGGTCAAGTCGGACGATGTGCTGGGCCGTGTCCAGACGTACGAGGCGATCGTCAAGGGTGAGGAGATCCAGCCGCCCCGCGTTCCCGAGTCATTCAAGGTACTCATCAAGGAGTTGCGGAGCCTCGGGCTCAACGCGGAGATCCTCGACCCGAATGACGAGGAGATCCCGTTGGCCGAGGACGACGCCTCCGGTTATCTGCTCCCTGACCTCGGCGGGATCAACCTCGCCGGTTTCGAGGACTGACGCAGCACCCAATCCACGTGTTGACGGGTCCCGGCCGGCCCGCTGACGCTCGCACCCGGTCCGGATCGCGCTGCTGAAGCCAGGCGGCGGCGCGGAGGAGAACGATGCTCGAGGTCAACAACTTCAGCGCGATTCGCATCTCGATTGCCAGCCCCGATCAGATTCGGGAATGGTCCAAGGGCGAGGTGACGAAGCCGGAGACCATCAACTACCGGACGCTCAAGCCGGAAAAGGACGGTCTCTTCGATGAGCGCATCTTCGGTCCCACGAAGGACTGGGAGTGCTATTGCGGCAAGTACAAGCGTATTCGCTACAAGGGGATCATCTGCGACAAGTGCGGCGTCGAGGTCACCCGCTCGAAAGTCCGCCGGGAGCGCATGGGCCATATCCAGCTGGCCAGCCCCGTCAGCCACATCTGGTACTTCAAGGGCACGCCGTCGCGCCTGGGCATCCTGCTCGACATCAGTCCGCGCAACCTCGAGCGAATCCTGTACTTCGCCCTGTTCATCGTCACGAACGTCGATGAGGACGTTCGCAAGCGACTGCTGGTCCAGCTGGAGGAGGAAGTCGCAGGTCGCGGGGGCAAGGCCGGCCAGGCCATCTCCGAGCTCGAGGACGGGCTGACGGCCACGATCAACCGGCAGAAGGACGAGCTCTACGCCCAGCTGGCCACGACCAAGGCGGACCTCGAGGCCCAGCGAACGGCCCGGACCGAGGAGATCGTGGGCGCGGCGAAGGTCGTCCAGGCAGAGCTGGCCGCGCTCAAGACCGCCGTCGCCGAGGCGACCATCGTCTTCACCCCCACGGGCGAGGTGATCGTGGCGGCCGGCGAGAAGGGCGGCAAGGAGGCGGTCGCCCGTCTCCGGACCGTGGTCTCGGCCGAGACTGAACGCGTCAACGATGAGTTGCAGGCGCGCGAGCGCGATGAGGCGCTGGCCGCGGAGCAGAAGGTCGCCGATCTGCGAGCCGCCATGGACGACACGGTGCGGGCCGAGCGCGAGAAGGCCGCGGAGGAGGCCCAGGGAACCAAGGACGAGCTCCGACGAATCCGAGACGATCTCGAGGGCATCAAGCCGCTCATGACCCTCGGCGAGACCGAGTACCGGGCCCTGGATGAGCGCTTCAATCAGGCCGGCCGCGGTCGCCTGTTCAGTGCCGGAATGGGCGCCGAGGCAGTCCGCGAGATCATCAGCCGGATGGAGCTCGAAGAGCTCGCCCGGACGCTTCACGTGGAGGTCCGGACGAGCTCCGGCCAGCGTCGCAAGAAGGCGATCAAGCGGCTCCGTCTCATCGAGGCATTCCGACGCTCCGGGACGCGCCCCGAGTGGATGATCCTGTCGGTCATCCCCGTGATTCCGCCGGACCTGCGGCCCATGGTGCAGCTGGACGGTGGCCGCTTCGCGACGTCCGACCTCAACGACCTCTACCGCCGCGTGATCAACCGCAACAACCGCCTCAAGCGGCTCCTGGAGCTCGGGGCGCCGGAGATCATCATCCGCAACGAGAAGCGGATGCTCCAGGAGGCGTGTGACGCGCTCATCGACAACGGCCGTCGCGGCCGGGCCATCGCCGGGACCGGCAACCACCGCCTGAAGTCGCTGAGCGACATGCTCAAGGGCAAGCAGGGCCGGTTCCGCCAGAACCTTCTCGGCAAGCGCGTGGACTACTCGGGCCGGTCGGTCATCGTCGTCGGGCCGGAGCTGAAGCTGCACCAGTGCGGCCTGCCCAAGAAGATGGCGCTCGAGCTGTTCAAGCCGTTCGTCATGCGCCAGCTGGTCGAGAAGGGCTTTGCCCACAACATCAAGAGCGCCAAGCGCATCGTCGAGCGCGTTCGGCCGGAGGTCTGGGATGTCCTCGAAGAGGTCATCAAGGACCACCCGGTACTCCTGAACCGCGCGCCCACGCTGCACCGCCTGGGTATCCAGGCGTTTATGCCCATCCTCGTCGAGGGATCGGCGATCCAGATCCACCCGCTCGTGTGCCAGGCGTTCAACGCCGACTTCGACGGTGACCAGATGGCGGTCCATGTACCGCTCTCGACGGCCGCCCAGGAAGAGGCCAAGACGATGATGCTCTCGACAGCCAACCTGCTGTCGCCGGCAGACGGCACACCGGTCGTCGCGCCGACCCAGGACATGGTTCTGGGCTGCTACTACCTCACGATGGAGCGCGACGCCAATCCGGGCTTCGTGCGCAGCTTCGCCGACGAGGACGAGGCGCTGTACGCGTACGAGCTGTCGATCCAGGGTCTCGGGCACGCGACCGAACGAAGGTCTGACGCGCAAGGCGCATCGGACACGGGCATCACCGGCCGGCTCGGCCTGCATGAGCCGATCGACGCGGTCGTCCGTACGTGGGACGAGGCGGCGGGCGAGCTTCGCCCGGTCAGTGTTCGGACCACGGTGGGCCGGATCATCTTCAACGGGATCGTCCCGGATCGGCTGCGCTTCAAGAACCAGGCCATGAAGCGGAGCGAATTGAAGCGGATCGTCGATGAGTGCTACCGCGTACTGGGGCCCGAGGAGACCGCCCACCTCGTGGACGGAATCAAGGATGTTGGCTTCAAGTTCGCCACGCGCGGCGGCATGACGATCGGCCTGTGGGACATCGCAACGCCACCCGACAAGAAGGTACGTCTGGCCGCCACGGACTCCGCCGTGCTGGACATCGACAAGCAGTTCTCGCGCGGCCTCATCACCGAGGATGAGCGCTACGAGCAGGTTGTGGAACTCTGGCAGCGAACCACGAAGGACGTCTCGGACGCGATGATGGCCTCACTCGCGGAGGACAACTCGCTCCGGATGATGACCGACTCCGGTGCCCGAGGAAACAAGGGCAACATCGGCCAGCTGGGCGCGATGCGCGGTCTCATGGCCGACCCCTCGGGACGGATCATCGACGTGCCGGTGCGGAGCAACTTCCGTGAGGGCATGACGGTCCTCGAGTACTTCATCTCCACACACGGTGCCCGCAAGGGCCTCGCGGACACCGCCCTCCGGACGGCGGACTCGGGCTACCTGACCCGCCGACTGGTCGACGTGGCCCAGGACGTCATCACCCGCGATGAGGACTGCGGTACGGAAGAGGGGAGTTGGATCACGGCCGCCGACACGGCGGACATGACCGGTGCCACGTGGCCGGCCACGGACGACGGCACGCGCCACACGGTTCGGGAAGAGTTCCGAAAGCGACTCGTTGGCCGCCTTTCCGCGGCGCCACTCCCGGATCCCGCCAGCAAGGCCAAGAACCCACCCCTCCTGGTGGACCGCAACGAGCTGATCACCGAGGAGATCTCCGCGGCCGTCGAGGCAGCCGGAATCGACGAGGTTCTCGTCCGTTCGCCGCTGACCTGCGAGGCCCGCTACGGCGTCTGCCGCCGGTGCTACGGCCGCAACCTTGCGACCGGCGATCCGGTTGGCACGGGTGAGGCCGTGGGCATCATCGCCGCCCAGTCGATCGGCGAGCCCGGCACGCAGCTGACCATGCGGACGTTCCACACCGGCGGTGTCGCCGGCCTGGACATCACCGCCGGCCTGCCTCGTGTCGAGGAGCTCTTCGAGGCGCGAGTCCCGAAGGGCAAGGCAGAGATCAGCCACATCGACGGCGCAGTTTCCGTGCTCCGCGCGGAGTCCGGCACGAAGGTCAAGGTGACGAGCCGGGAGTCATACGACTCCGGGATCGCACTGCCGGCCGACGCCGAGCTCCTCGCGGCCCCGGGGGACCTGGTCGAGGCCGGCCAGGTGGTTGCCCGCGTCACCGGTGACCCGGCGATCGAGATCACCGTGCCGGTCGGCGGCTTCCTCGCTCGAACAGACGACGGACTCGTCGTCCGGGCCGAGGACATTGTCGAGCGCGAGTACAGCATTCCCCACAACGCCCGGCTGCTTGTTGGCGACAACGAGGAGGTCCGGGCGGGCGACGCCATCACCGACGGCCCCATCAACCCGCAGGAGTATCTCGATACTCGGGGCCGGGACGCCGTCCAGCGCTACCTGGTCAAGGAGGTCCAGAAGGTCTACCGGAGCCAGGGCGTCACGATCAACGACAAGCACATCGAGATCATCGTCCGGCAGATGCTCCGGAAGGTCCGGATCGACCAGCCCGGGGACAGCGAGCTGCTGCCGACCGAGCTCATCGATCGCCTGGCCTTCGAGGAAGTCAATAACCGGGTGCTCGCCGAGGGCGGAGAGCCGGCAACCGCGCAGGCCGTGCTGCTCGGGGTCACCAAGGCCTCGCTCAACACCTCCAGCTTCCTTGCGGCGGCGTCCTTCCAGGAGACGACCAGGGTGCTCACCGAGGCGGCCATCAACGGCGCCAAGGACCACCTCATCGGGCTCAAGGAGAACGTGATCATCGGCAAGCTGATCCCGGCCGGCTCCGGGGCGCCTGCCAACCTCGCGGCACGCAAGGAGCACGAGCGCCGGACGGCCCTCGAAGCCCTTGCGGGAGAGGCGCTCGCCGATGGCGGTGAGCAGTACAACCCGTTCCTCGAGGACGGGAGCGCGCGGCCGGTGGACGACGACGCAGCGGGTCTGGCCCGGGCGGCGACGATCGCCGGTTCGGACGACGATGCCTTCAACCCGTTCCTGACCGAGGCCGGGGACATCGCGGACGAGCAGATCGATCCCGATCAGAACCCATTGCTCCAGGGCGAGGCGGAGGCTTCGACCGAAGACTGACGTGGCGGGCGGCACTCCCATCCGGGAGGTCGCCCCGAGCCCCGGCCGCGGTTGACACCCGATCGGCCGGATTGATACACTCCGCGATCGTGGCTCCGGAAGGGGCGGCGTTCGACATGGGTGTCGAGCCGCTCGCCGGATACCCCCATCAGGAGATGGGACAGGGTCCTCGCCGAGGGTCCGAAACCCGGTGAGTTGAACCCCGCGGCACAGGTGCCGCATCGACTGAATAGACCTTGAAGGGAGCAGCGTCTTCGTGCCGACAATCAGCCAGCTCGTGCGCCACGGCCGCCGAACCAGGATCTCGAAGATCAAGGCTCCGGCCATGCGCAAGAACTGGAACAGCCTGCGGCAGCGCCAGGTCTCGATTCCGGGCGCCCCCCAGAAGCGGGGAGTCTGCCTGCAGGTTCGGACGATGACGCCGAAGAAGCCGAACTCGGCCCTTCGGAAGATCGCACGCGTGCGCCTCACGAACCAGATGGAGGTCACCGCCTACATCCCGGGCATCGGCCACAACCTCCAGGAGCACTCCGTGGTTCTCGTCCGTGGCGGGCGCGTGAAGGACCTCCCGTCGGTCAAGTACCACATCATTCGCGGCACCCTCGACGCGGCCGGCGTGCGTGATCGCAAGCAGGGTCGCTCGAAGTACGGCGCCAAGGCCACCCCGGCGATTGGGGCGAAGCGCTGATGCCGCGTCGTGCCAGCATCCCCCGCAAGTCGAAGTACGAGCACATTCCGGTCAACCGGACAACGGCCCGGTTCCACGCCAAGCTCATGACGGACGGCAAGAAGAACCTCGCCGAGCGGATCCTGCGTCAGGCCCTGGCCCGCGCTGAGGCCTCCGCCAATCGCCCGGGCCTCGAAGTGCTCGAGTCGGCGCTTCGGAACGCAACCCCGATCATCGAGGTCAAACCCCGCCGCGTCGGCGGTGCCACCTACCAGGTCCCGGTGGAGATTCGCGGCGACCGCCGTCTGTCTCTCGGCGTGCGCTGGCTGGTCCAGGCGGCCCGGAAGCGAAACGGCAAGAGCATGAGCGAGAAGCTCGCCGCCGAATTCGTTGACGCCATGAACAACCTCGGCGCGGCCGTCAAGCGGCGCGAGGACACCCACAAGATGGCGGAGGCCAACAAGGCCTTCAGTCACTTCAAGTGGTAGATCCCGGAAGGTCCCGCTCGTGACACGTCAGGTTTCGCTTGCGCGCACGCGAAACATCGGAATCATCGCGCATATCGACGCTGGCAAGACCACGGTCACCGAGCGGATCCTCTACTACACCAAGAAGATCTACAAGCTCGGCGAGGTCCATGAGGGCGCGGCCACCATGGACTGGATGCCCCAGGAGCAGGAGCGCGGCATCACCATCACTGCCGCGGCAACCACCTGCCACTGGAACGATCATCGTATCAACATCATCGATACGCCCGGGCACGTGGACTTCACGGTTGAGGTCGAACGCAGCCTGCGCGTCCTCGACGGCGCGGTCGTCGTCTTCGACGGCGTTGCTGGTGTGGAGCCGCAGTCCGAGACCGTCTGGCGCCAGGCTGATCGCTACTCCGTCCCGCGCATCTGCTTCATCAACAAGCTTGATCGCACCGGTGCCGACTTCTGGCGCTGCGTGGACATGATCGTGGATCGACTCGGCGCCCGACCTGTGCCGATCCAGATCCCGATCGGGATCGAGGACACCTTCGAGGGCGTCGTGGACCTCATCGAGATGAAGGCCATCCTGTATCGCGATGACCTGGGTAGCCAGATCGACGTGGTCGAGATCCCGGAGCACCTGAAGGCCGAGGCGGCCAAGCATCGCGAGCGGATGATCGAGGCCGTTGCCGAGGCAGACGATGCCCTGACCCACAAGTATCTCGAGGGCGAGGCACTGACGGTCGAGGAGATCCGCCACGGTATTCGGCTCGGGACGCTTCAATCGAAGTTCGTCCCGGTCCTGACCGGATCCGCACTCAAGAACAAGGGCGTTCAGCCGATGCTGGATGCCGTCACCGCGTTCCTGCCGTCACCGCTCGACGTCCCGCCGACCATCGGGCTGCGACCCGGCACGGACGAGGAACTCGTCCGGTTGGTTGACGACAAGGAGCCCTTCTCGGCCCTGGCCTTCAAGATCGCGGCCGACCCGTTCGTCGGGAAGCTCGCCTTCTTCCGGGTCTACTCGGGCACGCTCAAGGCCGGCTCGTACGTCCTCAACACTGCGAAGGGCAAGCGGGAGCGTGTCGGACGCATCCTCCAGATGCACGCGAATCACCGCGAGGAGATCGACGAGGTCTACGCCGGCGACATCGCCGCGATCGTCGGGCTCAAGGACACGTTCACCGGCGACACGCTCTCGGATGTCGAGCACCCGATCCTGCTGGAGACGATCTCGTTCCCGCAGCCGGTCATCGAAGTCAAGATCGAGCCCAAGACGAAGGCCGACCAGGACAAGATGGGCATCGCCCTGCAGCGCCTCGCCGAGGAAGACCCAACGTTTCGGGTCAAGACGGATCCCGAGAGTGGCGAGACCCTCATTGCCGGCATGGGCGAGCTGCACCTGGACGTTCTCGTGGACCGCATGGTCCGCGAGTTCAAGGTCGCCGCGAATGTCGGAAGGCCCCAGGTGTCGTACCGCGAGACGATCCGCCGCAAGGCCGAGGGCAACGGCCGGTTCATCCGTCAGACCGGCGGCAAGGGCCAGTACGGTCACGTGATCCTGACCCTGGAGCCGGGCGAAAAGGGCTCCGGCTACGAGTTCGTCGACAAGATCGTCGGCGGGACCATTCCGCGCGAATACATGCGGGCGATCGACCAGGGCATCCGCGAAACGGTGGAGACCGGCGTGTACGCCGGCTTCCCGATGGTGGATGTTCGCGCGATCGTTCATGATGGGTCGTACCACGAAGTGGACTCGTCCGAGATGGCGTTCAAGATCGCGGCCTCGATGGCCCTGAAGGACGCAGTCGAAAAGGCGAGCCCGACCATCCTCGAACCCATGATGCGGGTCGAGGTCACCATGCCCGAGGCATTCATGGGCGACGTCATCGGCGACCTCAACAGTCGCCGGGGCATCGTCGAGGGATCGGAGAACCGCGGCACGACAACGGTCGTGCAGGCCGCCGTTCCGCTTGCCGAGATGTTCGGCTACGCCACGGACCTGCGGTCGATGACCCAGGGTCGGGCGAGCTATTCCATGGAGCTATCCCACTATGCCGAGGTCCCGGGCAATCTCGCCCAGGAGCTCGTTGCCAAGAGTCGAGTCTCGTAAGAGCCGGTCGGGACGAGGAGCCAGGAGCAGCCCACGATGGCCAAGAAGAAGTTCGAGCGCACCAAGCCGCACGTGAATGTCGGCACGATCGGTCATATCGACCATGGCAAGACGTCGCTGACCGCGGCGATCACGAAGTACCTGGCGCTCAAGGGAGCGTCCGAGTACCGCGCGTTCGACACGATCGACAACGCCCCCGAGGAGCGTGAGCGCGGGATCACCATCGCGATCGCCCACGTCGAGTACCAGACCGAGGCCCGCCACTACGCCCACGTCGACTGCCCGGGCCACGCCGACTACATCAAGAACATGATCACCGGCGCCGCCCAGATGGACGGCGCGATCCTCGTCGTCGCCGCGACCGACGGGCCGATGCCCCAGACCCGCGAGCACATCCTCCTGGCCCGCCAGGTGGAGGTCCCGTTCATGGTCGTCTTCCTCAACAAGGTCGACGCGGTGGACGATCCCGAGCTGCTCGACCTCGTCGAGCTCGAGGTCCGCGAGCTGCTCACCAAGAACAACTTCCCCGGTGACGACGTCCCGTTCATCCGGGGCTCCGCGCTCAAGGCCCTCGAGGCCCCCGCCGAGGTCGGCGATCCGGCCTACGTCTGCATCCAGGAGCTCATGGATGCGGTCGACAGCTACATCCCCAACCCGGTCCGCGAGGTCGACAAGCCGTTCCTCATGCCGGTCGAGGATGTCTTCGGGATCAAGGGCCGGGGCACCGTCGCCACGGGCCGGATCGAGCGCGGCATCGTCAAGGTCGGCGACGAGGTCGAGCTGATCGGGGTCAAGGCGACCCGCAAGATCGTCGTCACCGGCGTCGAGATGTTCAAGAAGCTCCTCGACGAGGGCCGCGCCGGCGACAACGTCGGCTGCCTGCTGCGGGGCATCGAGCGCGAGGAGATCGAGCGCGGCCAGGTCCTGGCCAAGGCGGGCTCCGTCAAGCCCCACACCAAGTTCCAGGCCCAGGTCTACGTCCTGACCAAGGAGGAGGGTGGCCGGCACACCCCGTTCTACAACGGCTACCGGCCCCAGTTCTACCTCCGGACCACCGACGTCACCGGCTCGATCGGCCTGCCCGACGGGGCCGAGATGGTGATGCCCGGCGACAACGTCGAGATGAGCGTCGAGCTCATCACCCCGATCGCGCTCGAGACCGGTCAGCGGTTCGCCATCCGTGAGGGTGGCCGGACCGTCGGTGCCGGCGCGATCACGAGCATCACCGAGTAACCGCATGGCCAAACAGCGCATCCGCATTCGTCTCAAGGCGTACGACCACCGACTGCTCGATCAGTCGGCGGCGCAGATCGTCGAGACCGCCCAGCGCACTGGCGCCGACATCGTCGGTCCGGTGCCGCTGCCCACGCGCATCGAGAAGTTCACGGTCATCCGGTCACCGTTCATCGACAAGGACAGCCGCGAGCAGTTCGAGATCCGGACCCACAAGCGGCTCGTCGACATCCTCGACCCCTCGTCGAAGACCGTCGACGCCCTGATGCGACTCTCGCTCCCAGCGGGCGTCGACATCGAAATCAAGATGTGATGGACCACACCATGACCCTCATCGCCGCTGGTTCGTGTCCAGCGCAAGGCGGTGCCGAGCACGCGAGCGAGCGCACCTCAAACGTGCGTGAGCGAGCACGCGCAGGTGCCAACGCCGCGAAGGGCCGGAGCGGCGGGCGATGAGCATCGGATTGATCGGCCGCAAGGTCGGCATGACCCAGGTCTTCCAGGCAGACGGCACGATGGTGGCCGTCTCCGTGCTCGAGGTCGCCCCGAATACCGTCACCCGTCTCCGGACGCCGGAGCGGGACGGGTATGCGGCGGTCCAGCTCGGCACGGAAGAGAAGAAGAAGCTGACCAAGCCCGAAGCCGGCCAGCTCAAGGGCCTGCCCAGCCTCGCCACGATCCGCGAGTTCCGCATGGACGACCTGTCGGGCTACGAGGTCGGCCAGACGATCTCGCTCAGCGACCTGTTCAGCGACGGCGACCTCGTGGATGTCACCGGCGTCTCGAAGGGCAAGGGATTTGCCGGTCACATCAAGCGCCACCACTTCCACCGGGGCCCCAAGACCCATGGTTCGGACCATCACCGAGCGCCCGGCTCGATCGGCCCCGGCACCACGCCGGGTCGCGTGTACAAGGGCCTCAAGATGGCCGGCCACATGGGCCATGAGCGCGTGACTACCAAGAAGGTCAAGGTCGTCCGGGCCGACGCGGACCGTCAGTTGCTCCTTGTCATGGGCAGCCTCCCGGGTTCCCGGGGCAGCCTGATCCTCGTGAAGAAGGCCTGACCGATGCCGCAAACCACCCTCTACGATCGGACCGGCGCCTCCGTGGGCAACGTCGAGCTCAACGATGAGCTCTTCGCCGCTCCGGTCAACACGTCCGTCCTCCACCAGGTCGTCACCGCCCAGCTCGCCGGCCGGCGTACCGGCACCCATGACACGAAGACGCGCGGCGAGGTCCGCGGAGGCGGCAAGAAGCCGTACCGCCAGAAGGGCACCGGTCGCGCTCGTCAGGGCACCCGCAGCGCACCCCATTTCCGCGGCGGCGGTGCCGTGTTCGGGCCGCACCCGCGCTCCTACGAGCAGCGTCTGCCGAAGAAGATGCGGCGCCTCGCGCTTCGCGGCGCGCTCACGGCGAAGTTTGGTGACGAGGCGATCCGCGTCGTGGACAGCTTTGCCCTGGAGCGCATCAAGACCAAGGACTTCATGGGGATCCTGGCCGCACTCAACGCGACCGGTCGAGTCCTCGTGGTCGCGCCGGGTACCGATGAGCATCTCAAGCTGTCGGCCCGCAACCTGCCCACGGTCGAGGTGATCCTGGCCGACTCGCTCAACGTCGTCGACCTCATCAAGGCCGACACGATCGTGATTGAGCAACCCTCCCTCGCGCGGATGGAAGAGGTGTACCTGTGAGCCTCCTCACCGCTCCGGAGATCATCCTCCGCCCGGTTATCAGCGAGAAGTCGATTGATGAGTCGACCCGTGGCAAGTACACGTTTGCCGTGCACCGCGACGCCAACAAGATCCAGATCAAGGCCGCCATCGAAGAGCTGTACAAGTCGGACAAGGTCACCGTGGTGGCCGTCAACGTCGTGACGAAGCAGCCCGGAACCAAGACGAGCGGCACGCGCCGTGGGCGGACCACCGGCCGGATCTCCGGCTGGCGGAAGGCCATCGTGACCCTGGCCCCCGGCCAGAAGATCCAGTTCTTCGAGGGGGTGTAGGCATGCCGCTTCGCAGCTACAAGGCCACCTCGCCCGGGATGCGGCAGATGACCCGCTCCACGTTTGAAGAGATCACGACGGACCGGCCGCACAAGCCGCTCCTCGAGCCGCAGACGCGCGGCTCGGGGCGGAACAACGCGGGCCGCCTTACCGTCCGCCATCGCGGCGGTGGTGAGAAGTCGCACTACCGGCGGATCGACTTCAAGCGCGACAAGTACGGCGTCCCGGCGCGTGTCGCGACCGTGGAGTACGACCCGAATCGTTCCGCGCGGATCGGGCTCCTTCACTACCGCGATGGCGAGAAGCGCTACATGCTCCTGCCCCACGGCATGAAGGTCGGCGACGTTGTTGTCGCCGGTCCGGACGCCGAAGCCCGCGTTGGGAACGCTCTGCCGATCGCGAACATCCCGCTCGGAACCACGATCCACAACATCGAGCTCATCCCCGGCAAAGGCGGCCAGATTGTCCGCTCGGCGGGAACGTCGGCCCAGCTCCTCGCCAAGGAAGGGGATCACGCCCAGGTGCGCCTTCCCTCCGGTGAGGTGCGCCGCGTGAGCATCCGCTGCATGGCCACGGTTGGCCAGGTCGGCAACATCGATCACGAGAACCAGAACCTCGGCAAGGCCGGCCGTGCCCGCCACATGGGTCAGCGACCGGAAGTCCGAGGCGTCGTCATGAACCCGCGTGACCATCCGCACGGCGGCGGCGAGGGCAAGTCCCCAACAGGGATGCCGCCCAAGACCCCCTGGGGCAAGCCGGCGATGGGCTATCGAACGCGTCGTGGCAAGACCACGTCGCGGCTCATCGTCCGCTCGCGGCACCGGAAGTAGCGGGGAGGCAGGCAGATGTCCCGATCCATCAAGAAGGGCCCGTTCATCGAGGCTCGCCTTCTCGGCCGTATCGAGGAGATGAACAAGCGCAGCGAGAAGAAGGTCGTCAAGACCTGGTCACGTGCGTCGGTCATCTTCCCGACCTTCATCGGCCACACCATCGCCGTCTATAACGGCCGCAAGCATGTGCCGGTCTACGTGACCGAGAACATGGTCGGCCACCGTTTCGGTGAGTTCGCCCCCACCCGCACCTACCGCGGGCACGGCAAGCACACTGATCGGTCCACGAGCCTGAAGTAGGAGCGGCCCACCGTGCGTGTTACCGCCACCGCCAAGTACCTCCGCGGCTCCACCCGGAAGGCCCGCCTGGTTATCCAGGTCATCAGGGGTCGATCCGTGGAGGAGGCCGCCGCCATGCTCCGGTTCATGCCGCAGCGCGCGGCGAAGGACATCGCCCGCGTGCTGAAGAGCGCGACGGCGAACGCCGAGAACAACCTCAACATGCCGGCCGATGAGCTGGTGGTCCTCGATGCGCGGGCAGACGAGGGTCCCACCATCAAGCGCTGGCGGCCGCGGGCCCAGGGTCGATCATTTCCGATCCACAAGCCCCAGACCCACATCACCGTGATCGTCGGAAACCGGGAGGCCTGATCGATGGGACACAAGGTCCACCCGTACGGCTTCCGCCTCGGGGTGACACGAACCTGGACCGCCAAGTGGTACCAGGACAAGGAATACACAACCCTCCTCAAGGAGGACATCACGATCCGCAGGCTCGTGAGCGAGCGGCTCGCCAACGCGAGCGTGAGCGGTCTCGAGATCGAGCGGAACTTCGGCCAGGTCACCGTCACGGTGCATACCGCCAAGCCCGGCATCGTGATCGGGAAGGGCGGCCAGAATGTCGAGTTCCTGCGACAGCAGATCGGGGCGCTGACCAAGCGCAAGGTCAAGCTCGAGATCAAGGAGATCCGCCAGCCGGAGCTGGACGCCTACCTCGTCGCGATGAACATCAGCCAGCAGCTGAGCCGGCGGATCGCGTTCAAGAAGGCAATCAAGCAGTCGATCCAGCGTTCCATGAAGGCCGGCGCCAAGGGCGTGAAGATCATGGTCTCCGGTCGCCTTGGCGGCGCGGAGATGGGCCGGCGGGAGTGGGACAAGGAAGGTCGCATTCCGCTCGGGACACTGCGCGCGGACATCAGCTACGGCCAGGTCCACGCACATACGACCTACGGCCGGATCGGGGTCAAGGTCTGGATCTACCGTGGCGATATCGCCCCGGAGCGCCCGGCCATGCCGGCCTCGGCGATCGTCGGGCAGGGGGTCTAGCCGATGCTCCTACCGCGACGCGTCAAACATCGCAAGGTCATGCGTGGCCGAATGTCCGGCCAGGCGAAGGGTGGCCACTACGTCGCCTTCGGCGAGTACGGCCTGGCTACCCTCGAGCCAGCCTGGATCACCAGCCGGCAGATCGAGTCCGCTCGTCGCGCGATGACCCGCTCGGTCAAGCGCGGCGGCAAGATCTGGATCCGGGTCTTCCCGGACAAGCCCGTCACCAAGAAGCCGGCCGAGACGCGGATGGGCTCGGGCAAGGGCGCACCGGACCACTGGGTCGCGGTTGTCAAGCCGGGCCGGATCCTGTTCGAGATGGCCGGCGTCGGCCATGCCGAGGCAACAGAGGCCATGCGCCTCGCGAGCCACAAGCTTCCCGTGGCGACGCGCGTCGTCGTCAAGGAGTCCGCGGTAATGGAGGGGACCGATGACTGACATCGGAAAGCTCCGCGAGCTGTCGGACACCGAGCTCGAGCAGGCGCTTCGCGACGCGAAGCAGGACCTGTGGAGCGCCCGGTTCGCCCTGTCAACCCGTCAGCTCAATGACACGAGCACGATTCCGCAGACCCGACACCGCATCGCCCGGATCCTGACGGTCCAGCGCGAGCGGCTCACCCCGCGGACGGCCATGACCACCCGGAAGTCGGCGTGAGGAATCCCACGATGAATGAACCCACCAGCCCCGAGCGGGGCCAGCGCAAGACCAAGACCGGTCGCGTCGTCAGCGACAAGATGGACAAGACGATCGTCGTGTCCGTCGAGCGTCTGACACGGCACCGGCTGTACAAGCGCGTCATCCGCCTGACCACGAAGTTCAAGGCGCACGACGAGGAGAACATCGCCCACGTCGGCGACACCGTGCTCATCGAGGAGTCGCGTCCCCTTTCGGCTACCAAGCGGTGGCGCCTGATCAGCGTGATCCAGAGCGCCGGCGACCACGGTCTGCCCGACGAGCTCGTCGCCGAGGAGGCCGAGGTGACGGAGGCGATCCACGCTGCCGCGCACCCCGGTCGCACGCGCCATGAAGCGGTTTCTGGTGACGACGCCGTAGATGCCGCCGACACGGGCTCCGGCGTGGCCGATGCCGCCGACACTGCCGAGGAGGGCGCGTGATCCAGCCACAATCGCGCCTCAAGGTCGCCGACAACACGGGTGCCAGGACGATCCAGTGCATCCGCGTCATGGGTCGCTCGCTGAAGACCACGGCCGGTGTCGGTGACGTGATCGTCGCGAGCGTCAAGCAGGCGATCCCGAATGCTGCCGTGAAGAAGGGCGACGTTGTCCGGGCCGTCATCGTCCGGACCGCCAAGGAGTACGGCCGGCCCGACGGGAGCTACATCCGGTTTGATGAGAACGCCGCCGTCCTCATCAACAATCAGGGCAACCCCCGCGGCACCCGCATCTTCGGGCCCGTCGCCCGCGAACTGCGAGATCGCAACTACATGAAGATCGTGTCACTCGCCCCGGAGGTGCTGTGATGGCCCGGGTCTACGAGCACGGCCATCCCACCCGGGTCCCCGAGATCCGGAAGGGCGACATGGTCGTCGTCATCGCCGGCAAGGATGCCGGGAAGCGCGGCAAGGTGGAGCGGGTCATCCGTCGGACCGCCGGCGCCGGCGCGCTCCGCGTCCCGTTCCGTCGCGGCACCAATACCAGCGGCACGGCCGTCGTGGTGGAGGGCCTGAACATCAGCAAGCGGCATACCAAGCCGCGCCAGAGCGCCGGGCGGACGGACCGGGTGCCCAAGGTCCAGCAGGGCGGCATCCTCGATATCGCGATGCCCCTCGACGTGTCCAAGGTCATGCTCGTCTGCCCCAGTTGTGACCGACCCACACGGATCAGTCACGCGACGCTCGACGATGGCCACCGGATCCGCGTCTGCAGCCACTGCGGCAAGGCCCTGGAGGTGACGACGTGATCGCCAGCAATCTCCGGGATCGCTACCAGGCAGACGCCGTCCCGGCACTCCAGAAGCAGTTCACCTACGTCAACCCGATGCAGATTCCGCGCCTCGAGAAGGTCGTCGTCAATGTCGGGCTCGGGGAGGCGCTGACCAATGCCAAGGCCGTCGATGCGGCGGCCAAGGACCTCGCCCAGATCACCGGCCAGAAGCCGATCGTGACCCGCGCGAAGCGCTCGATCGCGCAGTTCCGCGTTCGGACCGGCAACCCGATCGGCCTCAAGGTCACCCTGCGCGGGCAGCGGATGTGGGACTTCCTCGAGCGGTTCACGCTCCTGGCGCTGCCCCGTATTCGCGACTTCCGGGGCGTCCCGGGCCGCTCCTTCGACGGGCGTGGCAACTACACCATCGGGCTCAAGGAGCAGATCGCGTTCCCCGAGATCGATTACGACAAAGTAGACCGTCTCCGCGGGCTGGAGATCACCATCGTGACGACGGCGAAGACCGACGAGGAGTCCCGGCGACTGCTGGAACTCCTCGGCGTGCCCTTCGCTTCGTAGGCGCGGGGAGGGAGACCATGGCCAAGAAATCGATGATCGCCAAGGCGAAACGGACCCCCAAGTTCCCGGTCCGGGGCTACCACCGGTGCTTTGTGTGCGGACGACCGCGAGCATTCATGCGCCGGTTCGCCCTGTGCCGGATCTGCTTCCGGGAGCGTGCTCTCGTGGGCGAGCTGCCGGGCGTCACGAAGTCGAGCTGGTAGGAAGCCAATGAATATCTCCGATCCGATCGCGGACATGCTCACGCGTGTGCGCAACGCGTCACGGGCCCGCCACCTCGAGGTGGCCGTGCCGGCGTCCCGGACCAAGCGCGAGATCGCTCGCATCCTCAAGACGGAAGGCTTCATCGCCGACTGGACGGAGGAGCAGGCGGGTCCCGGCAAGGTCATCAAGGTCACCCTGCGCTACGTCGACGGCAAGGTGCCGGTCGTGTCCGGGCTGAAGCGCATCAGCAAGCCCGGGCTGCGCGTGTATGCCCGCAAGACCGACATTCCGCGCGTTCTCGGGGGCCTCGGCATCGTCATCGTCAGCACAAGCCAGGGGATCATGACCGGCGCGCAGGCTCGCAAGGCCCAGCTCGGCGGCGAAGTCCTGGCGTACGTCTGGTAGGCCGGCGATGTCTCGAATTGGTCGTCTGCCAATCCCTGTGCCGAGTGGCGTCGATGTCACGATCGACGGCTCCACGGTTACCGTCAACGGGCCGAAAGGCACGCTCTTCCGGACCCTGCACTCGGACATGCTCGTGAGCCGCGAAGACGGCACGGTCGTCGTCTCGCGTCCCAGCGAACAGAAGCTGCACAAGCAGCTCCACGGGCTGACGCGGACGCTGATCAACAACATGGTGGTCGGCGTAACCGCTGGGTACCGCAAGGGCCTCGAGATCACCGGCGTCGGCTATCGTGCGGTACTCGTCGGGAGGAAGCTTCAGCTCAGCCTTGGCTACAGCCACCTGGTGGAGATCGAACCGCCGGACGGCATCAGCTTCGAGCTGGAGAACCCGACCAGGCTCGCCGTGGTCGGCATTGACAAGGAACTCGTCGGTCAGGTGGCGGCCAAGGTCCGCGCCAGCCGCAAGCCCGAGCCCTACAAGGGCAAGGGTGTGCGCTATGCCGGTGAGGTCATCCGCCGCAAGGCCGGCAAGGCCGGCAAGATCGGCGGCAAGAAGTAGGTATTCGAGGAAGCCAGGGATGACGCAGATCGCCAGCCGCGGCGCCGCGCGACGCAAGCGCCACGAACGGATCCGCCTCCGCGTGGAGGGGGCTCCTGCGCGCCCGCGTCTCGCGGTCTTCCGCAGCCTCAATCACATCTACGCTCAGCTCATCGACGACTCTTCGGGGATCACCCTCGCAGCCGCGTCCTCGCTGGAGCGGGAGCTTCGCTCCGGCACCGGCACCAAGACGCAGGAGGCTGCGGCGGTGGGCCAGCTCCTCGCCTCGCGCGCGAAGTCCGCGGGCGTGGAGCGCGTCGTCTTCGATCGAGCCGGGTATCGATATCACGGGCGCGTCAAATCGCTCGCCGAAGCGGCCCGCGAGGCCGGACTCGACTTCTAAGGAGCTGACGTGGCACGGATCGATCCCAGCAAGCTCGCGCTCGAGGAGCGCGTCGTCCAGATAAATCGCGTCGCGAAGGTCGTCAAGGGCGGCCGACGCTTCAGCTTCAGCGCGGTCATCGTCGTCGGAGACGGCGCCGGCCACGTCGGCGTCGGGCTGGGCAAGGCCGGCGAAGTCCCCGAGGCGATCCGCAAGGGCGTCGAGGATGCCAAGAAGCACCTGATCAAGATCCCGATGGTCGGCACGACGATCCCGCACGAGGTCCGCAAGGAGTTCTCGGCGAGCAGCGTCCTGCTGAAGCCGGCATCCCAGGGCACCGGGGTCATCGCCGGTGGGTCCGTGCGCGCCGTCGTGGAGTCGGCCGGTATCCGGGACATCCTGTCCAAGGTCTATGGCTCAACGAACCCGGTCAACGTGACCCGTGCCACGCTCGACGCGCTGCGCAGCCTGCACTCCGCCGAGGAGCTCAGCGAGCGCCGCGGCGTCACGCTCCGAAGCTACATCGCTGGGCAGCCGAGTGGGGAGGCGAGCCGTGCCCGCTAAGCTCCGCGTCACCCAGGTGAAGAGCACGATCGGGCATATCGCCCGCAATCGAGCCACGATCAAGGCCCTCGGCCTGCACGGTATCGGCAGTTCGGTCGAGGTCGTGGACAACGAAGCCACACGCGGGATGGTCCGCCAGGTGCGGTTCCTCGTGACCGTCGACGAGTTCGCGGTCCCGGAGACCCAGGAGAAGGCATGAAGCTCCACGACCTCCGGCCTGCGCCGGGAAGCCACACGAAGAAGCGCCGAGTCGGTCGCGGCATCGCCGCGGGGCAGGGCAAGACGGCCGGTCGCGGCACGAAGGGCCAGAAGGCACGTGCGGGCGGCTCGATCCCAGCCTGGTTCGAGGGCGGCCAGACGCCCCTCCATGTGCGCATCCCGAAGCTACGCGGCTTCAAGAATCCGTTCCGGATCGAGTACGAGGTCGTCAACGTCGGCGCGATTGCGAGGTTGGTCGAGATGGGGATCCTCGAAAGCGGCGAGATGCCTCGGGCCGGGAAGACCAAGGGCGGGCCGGCTCCGATCACGGTCAACCAGGAGATCCTTCGCGCGGCCGGACTGGTGCGGACGCTCAACAAGCCGATGAAGGTCCTCGGCAATGGCGAGATCGGCACGCCGCTGTTCGTCGTCGCCGATGCCGTGAGCGCCTCCGCGCGCGCCAAGATCGAGGCCGCCGGCGGATCAGTCTCCATTCTCGAGGTGCCGACAGGACGACAGCCCGCACTCGGCCTTGACGCCGACGCGAGCGTGGCGGAGGAGTCGGCCACGCCGATTGCCGCGGACGCCGACACCGACCCGGTTGTCGACACCGACCCGGTTGTCGACACCGACCCGGTTGTCGCCGAGCCGCCTGCGGGCGACCCGGCGGACGACTGACCGTGTTCGAATCCCTGCTCAACGCCTTCCGCGCACCGGACATCCGGCGACGGCTGCTGTTCGTCCTCGGGATCCTGGTTGTCTATCGGCTGCTTGCCCAGGTTCCGCTCCCGGGCGTTGACCGGGAGCAGCTGGCGGCGTTCTTCGAGCGCAACACCGCGTTCGGGATCATCGACCTGTTCGCCGGCGGCGGGTTGTCCCAGCTGTCGATCGTGGGTCTGGCCATGAACCCGTACATCAACGCCTCGATCATCATGCAGCTGATGCAGGGTGTCATCCCGTCACTCCAGGCGCTCAGCCGGGAAGGCGAGTACGGGCGGCAGCGCCTGAACCAGTACACCCGCTACCTGACGGTCCCGATGGCGCTCCTCCAGGCCTTCGGCATCCTGTCCGCGCTCAACGCGGACGGGATCATCATCGGCGGCTTCGGCCTCGGGAATGCGATGTCGTGGGTGCAGATGGTCACGATGGTCGCCGGTGCGATCATCCTGATGTGGCTGGGCGAACTGATCACCGAGAAGGGGATCGGGAACGGCATCAGCTTCATCATCTTCGCCGGCATCGTCAGCCAGGCGCCGTCCGCCGTGGCAAGCATCCTGGGTGGCGGGCAATCACTGCGTGACATCGTCCTCTTCGCGGTCCTCGCGATCGTCGCCGTTGCGGTGATCATCTACATCCAGGAAGGGCAGCGCCGGATCCCGATCCAATATGCGAGTCGAGTTCGCGGCCGCAGGATGTATCAGGGCGGCCAGACCTTCCTGCCGCTCAGGGTCAACCTGGCCGGCGTCATTCCGATCATCTTCGCCGTCTCGATCCTGCAGTTCCCTGCTCAGCTCGCGCTGTACTTCTCGTACTCCACCGTGCAGGGCGTGCAGGATGTGGCGACCGCGATCGCGAACTTCCTGTCGTCCACGACGATCCAGTACGCGATCATGTACTTCCTGTTGACGATCGGGTTCACCTACTTCTACACGGCCTTCACGTTCAAACCGGATGAGACCGCCGAGCAGCTTCGCAAGAATGGCGGGTTCATCCCCGGGATCCGCCCGGGCCGGCCGACGCAGGATTACCTTGCCCGCGTCGTATCCCGAATCACCCTCGCCGGTGCGTTGTTCCTCGGCACGGTCGCTGTCGCCCCGGTCATGGCCGGCGTCCTGGACCCATCGCTCCGGGGCGTCGCCCTGGGAGGCACGGGCCTGCTGATCGTCGTGTCTGTGGTCGTCGAGACGATGAAGCAGATTGAAGCCCAGCTGATGATGCGCAACTACGAGGGCTTCATCCGGTGATCATGGTCGTGCTGCTCGGCGCCCCAGGCGCCGGGAAGGGCACGCAGGCCGCGCTGCTTGGGGACCGTCTGGCGATCCCGCACGTCGCCACCGGGGACCTCTTCCGTTCCGCCATTCGCGCCGCTACCCCGGTTGGCCTGGAGGCAAAGCGGTACATCGACGAGGGGCAGCTCGTCCCGGACGATGTCACGATCCGGATGCTCGAGGAGCGCTTGCGGCGTCCCGATGCCGCCGCCGGAGCCATCCTCGACGGTTTCCCCAGGACGGCGGTGCAGGCAACCGCGCTGGACGCTTTCCTGGCCGGTCTTGGAACGGCCGTCGGTGCCGCGCTCCTGATCGACCTCCCGCCCGAGGATCTTGTTGAACGGCTGTCGGGACGTCGGATCTGCCGGGCCGCGGGGCACCTGTATCACGTTCGTTTCCACCCGCCCGCCGTGGCCGATACGTGCGATATCGACGGTTCGCCCCTCATCCAGCGTGCCGACGACACACCAGAGACCATTCGGGCGCGGCTGAGCGGGACGCTGGATGACCTGTCCGATGTCGAGGCCCACTACCGGCAGACCGGTGCCCTCCGGATCGTCGATGGTCGGCAGTCGGTCCAGGAGGTGTCGGCCGGGCTCCTGGCGGCGCTCGAGGCGAGCCGCGCGGATGCCGATTCGTCGGGCCAGTCCTGACATGGTCACCCGGAAGTCCAGGCGCGAGATCGAGAAGATGCGGCGCGCCGGGCGTGTGGTTGCGGAGGTCCTCGCGCTCGTGGAGTCAGAACTCAAGCCGGGTGTGACGACCGGCCATCTGGATCGACTCGCGGAGCAGCACATCCGCGCCGCGGGCGGGACCCCGTCGTTCAAGGGCTACCTGGGCGGCGGCCGCTATGGGCGTGGTCCAGCGGCGTTCCCGGCGAGCATATGTATCTCGCTTGACACCGAGGTCGTTCACGGGATTCCGGGCGACCGGATGATCCGGGACGGCCAGATCGTGTCGGT
Organism: uncultured Chloroflexia bacterium; assembly: GCA_963697415.1. GTDB lineage: Bacteria > Chloroflexota > Limnocylindria > Limnocylindrales > CSP1-4 > UBA5189. The sequence continues at coordinate 65,934 of CAVONW010000003.1, read as the reverse complement.
TGATGTCGGTGCGATCGTCGACGGCTGGCACGGCGATGCGGCACGCACCTTCATCGTCGGCGACGCCGGCGACGACGTCATGGGGCTTGTGACGGCCACCCGGCTGGCCATGATGGCCGGCATTGCGGCCGCGGTTCCTGGAAACCGAGTCGGGGACATTTCCGCCGCCGTGGAGGACATCGGCAAGCAGTCTGGCTACGGCATCGTCCACCAGTTCGTCGGCCATGGCATCGGGACCGAGATGCACCAGGACCCACAGATCCCGAACTACCGCACCGGCTATCGGGGCATGGAGCTCCAGTCCGGCATGTGCCTGGCCATCGAGCCCATGTTCACGCTGGGCGGAGGCGACGTCGAAGTCATGCCCGACCACTGGACGGTGGTCACGGCCGACGGCTCGCTCTCCGCGCACTTCGAGCACACGATCGCCGTGACCGACCACGGCCCGGAGATTCTCACCACGATCTGATCCGGGGTTGCCCGGATCGACCACGACCTGATATGCTGCATGTTCGTGTGTCGGCCCGGTGGCCGGCACTTGTCGCGAGAAAGGGATCCAGCACCGCCCGTGGCCAAGCGAGACGCGATTGAAGTCGAGGGAACGGTCCTCGAACCGCTTCCGAACACCATGTTCGCCGTCGAGCTGGAGAACGGCCACCGCGTGTTGGCCCACATCTCCGGCAAGCTCCGGATGAACTTCATCCGAATCCTGCCGGGGGACCGCGTCCGGGTCGAACTCTCACCGTACGACCTGACCCGCGGCCGCATTACCTACCGACTCAAGTAATCATCGTCCGGCTGCCGGTGCAGCCCCCACGACCGAGGATCCGTTGAAAGTCAGAGCCTCCATCAAGGCGCGCTGCGACAACTGCAAGGTGATTCGCCGGCACGGCACCGTGATGGTGATCTGCGTGAATCCCAAGCACAAGCAGCGGCAGGGGTAAGCAGTCCGATGGCACGCATCGCCGGCATCGACATCCCGCGTGAGAAACGCGTAGAGGTCGCCCTCACGTACATCTTCGGGATCGGACTGCCCACCGCCCAGAAGATCCTGACCCAGACCAACGTCAACGCCGACACGCGGGTGCGGGACCTGACCGAAGAGCAGGTCAACCGGCTTCGCGAGCTCATCGACCGCCGCTTCAAGGTGGAGGGAGACCTCCGTCGCGAGGTGGCACTCAACGTCAAGCGCCTGATCGAAATCGGCTCGTACCGCGGCCTCCGCCATCGGCGGAACCTCCCGGTCCGCGGCCAGCGCACGAAGACCAACGCCCGGCAGCGGCGCGGACCGAAGAAGACGGTCGGCTCCCGCCGCAAGGCCACGAAGTAATGACGAGGGATTGCAGGACGCATGGCTGAACGGAAGCGGGCCGTCAAGCAGCGTCGCCGAGAACGGAAGAACGTGCCCCAGGGCCACGTTCATGTTCAGGCGTCGTTCAACAACACGATCATCACGATCACGGATCTCAGCGGAGCCGTGATCAGCTGGGGCTCTGCTGGCGTCGCCGGCTTCAAGGGCTCCCGCAAGAGCACGCCCTACGCCGCTGCCATGTCCGCCGAGATCGCCGCCCGCAAGGCGATGGAGCACGGCATGCGCCAGGTTGAGGTCTACGTGAAGGGTCCGGGCGCCGGTCGCGAACAGGCCGTCCGCTCGCTCCAGACCGCCGGACTTGAGGTGACCGCCATCACCGACGTGACGCCCATCCCGCACAACGGCTGCCGCCCGCCGAAGCGGCGCCGAGTCTGAGCGGAGAGGGGATCCAATGGCCCGCTACACCGAAGCCGTTTGTCGTCTGTGCCGCCGCGAGGGAGCCAAGCTCTTCCTGAAGGGCACCCGCTGCTACTCGAAGAAATGCGCCTTCGAGCGTCGCCCCAGCCCTCCCGGCCAGCATGGGGTCCGCCGTCGAAAGATGGGCGACTTTGGCATCCAGCTGCGTGAGAAGCAGAAGGTCCGCCGCGTCTACTCCGTCCTCGAGCGCCAGTTCCACAACTACTTCGTGCTGGCCGAGAACCAGGACGGCGTGACCGGCGAGAACCTGCTCCGGTGCCTCGAGACGCGGCTGGACAACGTCGTCTTCCGGCTCGGCTTCGCGGCGTCCCGTGCCCAGGCCCGACAGCTCGTCGCGCACGGCCACTTCGCCGTCAACGGCGTCCCAACGGACATCCCGTCGTACGTGACCAAGCCGGGCGACCGGATCGAGGTTCGCGAGTCGCGACGCGAGCGCGAGCCGTTCAAGAACGCCAAGGAAACGCTTCGTTCGCACCAGGCCCCCGAGTGGCTCGGCCTGGAGCCAGCCCGCCTGGCGGGCAACGTCCTGAGCCTCCCCCGACGCGACCAGATGCCGCTCGATCTCAACGAGCAGCTCGTGGTCGAGTTCTACTCGAGGTAACCCCACCCCATGATCGAACTCGAGACCCCGCAGATCGAGCCCGTCGAGGAAGTCGGCACGTACGGCAAGTACGAGGCGGGCCCGCTCCAGGCCGGCTACGGCGTCACCCTTGGCAATGCCCTCCGGCGCGTCCTCCTGTCCTCGCTTGAGGGGGCCGCGGTCACGTCCATCCAGATTCGGGACGTGTACCAGGAGTTCTCGACGATCCCCGGCGTCAAGGAGGACGTCACGCAGATCGTCCTCAACGTCAAGCGGCTGCGCCTGAAGAGCTTCGCGACGCATCCGGTCCAGCTCCGGCTCTCGAAGAGCGGCGCCGGCCCCGTCTTCGCCGCAGACCTCACCGAGTCAGCAGACATCGAGATCGTCAATCCCGAGCTCGTCCTCATGACCCTGGACGCGGACGACGTGACAATCGAGATGGATCTCACCGTCGAGCGCGGGGTGGGCTACCTCGGTGCGGAACGCGCAGAAGCGCTCCCGATCGGCGTCATCGCCGTCGACGCGATCTTCACCCCGGTCCGAAAGGTCAACTACTGGGTCGAGAGCATGCGAGTTGGCCAGGTGACCAACTTCGACAAGCTGACGATCGAGATCGAGACGGACGGCAGCATCAGCCCGGAGGAGGCGCTGAGCCGTTCGGCGCAGATCCTCATGGAGCAGTTCCGTCCGTTCGTGACCATCGGTCAGGCAGTCGTGCCGACCGACCGAGCCGTGGCCGGGGCTCCCCAGCTCCCCCCGAACATGCTCGACATGCCGATCGAGGAGCTCGATCTCCCGATGCGCGCCTACAACTCTCTCAAGCGCAACAACATCGTCAAGGTCGGCCAGCTCCTGCAACTGAAGGACGACGACCTGCTCCGGATGCGCAACTTCGGCAAGAAGTCGCTCGACGAGATGAAGGAGCGCCTGCGGATGCGCGGCTTCATCCTCCCCGAGAGCGAACCGACGGAGTTCGACGCCGAGGGCGCCGACGAAGACGAGAGCGATACGCCGTTCGAGGGCGAGGACGCCTGACATGGCGCATCGGATCGACGGACGCAAGCTCAGCCGCAAGACGGGGCCCCGGATGGCCCTGTTCAAGAACCTCACGGTCTCGATCCTGCGCTATGAGCGGGTGAAGACGACCGAGGCCAAGGCCAAGGAGGTTCAGGGCCGGGTCGAGCGCATGATCACGCTCGCCAAGCGGGGCGACCTCACCGCCCGACGAACGGTCGTTTCGGCATTCCCGAACGAACCACTCGTCGTCACCAAGTTGTTCGACGAGATCGCGCCGAAGTACGCTGATCGGACCTCCGGGTTCACCCGGATCGTGAAGATCGGCCAGCGCTCGGGCGATGCCGCCGAGATGGTTCAGATCGAGCTGGTCTGAACGAGACATGAGCGCCCCGGGGGGCGTTGAGCAAGACACTCGAGAGAGTGTTCCCGTGCGCTATCGAGCACGGGCCGAATACGATGGCACGGAATTCGCCGGGTTCCAGGTCCAACCTGGGGCTCGGACGGTTCAGGGGGCGCTGGAAGCGGCGCTGGCCCACCTCTCTGGTGGGATCCGGCGGCCGGTCGATGGCGCCGGCCGGACCGACGCAGGGGTCCACGCCCACGGTCAGGTGATCGCGTTCACCTACGCGGGGCGTCTCTCGGCGGCGGGATTGGCCGAGGCACTCAACGGCCTGCTCCCACCGGATGTCGCGATCCGCGACCTCCGACGGGCAGCCAGGGGCTTCCACCCTCGCTACGCGGCACGGTTCCGGGAGTACCGTTATACGGTCTGGAACGGGCCTCGCAGCCCGCTTCGGGAGCGCACGGCGCTCTGGATGCGGACCCGCCTGGACACGGACTCGATGGCGCAAGCCGGGCAGGCCTTCGTTGGCCGGCACGACTTCAGTGCTTTCGGGGGAGCCGATCCGCAGCCGGTCCGGAACGTGGTTCACGTTCGGGTCCGACGGGACGGCCACCTGGTCACGATCGATGTCCGCGCCGATGCCTTCCTGCGAGGGATGGTCCGGCGCATGGTCGCCGCCCTCCTCGAGGTCGGCAGAGGAAAGATTGATGCAACAGCGGTCGAGGCGGCACTCGCCGATCGTCGACCGGCCTTCGGCGGGGTTTCGGCCCCGGCCAAAGGACTGAGCCTACGGCGCGTCGTCCTCGGACGGCGACCGGGGCGAGCGAGCGGAGAACACGAGGAACGATGAACGCCAAGACCTACACGGCCCGGGAGAGCGAGATCGAGCGACGCTGGTTCGTCGTGGACGCTGCGGGCCAGACGCTGGGCCGTATCGCGACGCAGGTGGCGCGCGTCCTCGAGGGCAAGAACAAGCCCACGTATACGCCGCACCTCGACACCGGCGACCACGTCATCATCCTCAATGCGTCCAAGGTCACGGTCAGCCGCGACAAGCTGGACAGCAAGTCATACGCGCGCCACAGCGGGCACCCCCAGGGCTTCAAGCAGGAGTCGCTTGGACACCTCATGGAGCGCCGCCCGGAAGAGGTCCTCCGCCGTGCCATCAAGGGCATGCTGCCCCACAATCGCCTCGGGACCCAGCAGCTCCGCAAACTGAAGATCTACGCGGGATCGGACCATCCGCATCAGGCCCAGCGGCCTGAACCGCTCGCCTGACGGAGGTATCACCCATGACAACCCCGGCTTTCAACTCCGGCACCGGCCGACGCAAGACCGCGGTCGCGCGCGTCCGGCTGCTGCCGGGCGAGGGTGAGATCGTGGTCAACGGGCGCTCACTCGTTGAGCACTTCGGGAACGCGATCGACGAGGCGGATGTTCGCATGCCCTTCCGGGTCACCGGAACCGACGGCAAGTTCAACGCGATCATCAAGGTCGAGGGTGGCGGCGTCACGGGTCAGGCCGGCGCGATCCGCCACGGCATCGCCCGCGCTCTTCTCCAGCTCGATCCAGACGGACGCCGCGTGCCTCTTCGCCAGGCCGGCCTCCTCACTCGCGACCCGCGGATGAAGGAGCGCAAGAAGTACGGCCTCAAGCGAGCGCGCAAGGCGCCGCAGTACACGAAGCGCTGATCGCGGACGGGACGCCGTGCTCGACAGCAGGCCTCCTTTCGTAGCCCCGCCCGGCAGCCTGCGTGGCCGGGATCTCATCAGCGCCGCAGACCTGACGCCGGCCGAGGTTCGCCGCGTCTTTCTGACCTCGGCCGAGCTCAAGTCCGAGTTTGCCGCCGGACGCCGACATGCCCGCCCGCCGCTCATGCGGCGGACCCTGGCGATGCTCTTCGAGCGACCCTCCCTCCGCACCCGTGTCTCGTTCGAAGCGGGGATGGTCCAACTCGGGGGATCGGCAATCCAGCTGACATCTGGCAACGTGGGGTGGGGCGTCCGGGAGTCCATCGCCGATGTCGCCCGAAACCTCGAGGGCTTTGTGGACGCGATCGTCATCAGGACGGGGCCACACGAGGTCGCGATCGAGTTTGCCGAACGTGCGTCCATCCCGGTCATCAACGCCCTGACCCTTCACGAACATCCGTGCCAGGCCCTGGCCGACGTGTTGACGATCGAGGAGGAGTTCGGGTCAATCCAGGATCGGGTGGTCACGTTTGTCGGAGATGGGAACAACGTCTTCCACTCGCTCGCGCTTCTCGCTACCGGCCTGGGAGCGACGGTCCGGCTCGCCCACCCGCCCGGATACGGTCCGAACCCGGCCGTCATCGCCGCGGGCACGGCGCTGGCCCTTGCCGGTGGCGGACGGCTTGAGGTTGGGCACGACCCGCGAGCGGCCGTGGACGGCGCGGACATCGTCTACACCGATGCCTGGGCCTCGATGGGGCAGGAGGCCGAAACGGACGCGCGACGCGCGGCGTTCGAGGCCTACCAGGTCAACGCGGCGCTCCTTGCCGTGGCGGGGCCCGCAGCGAGAGTGCTTCACTGTCTGCCCGCCCACCGGGGCGAGGAGATCACATCGGACGTCATGGATGGACCCCAGAGCCTCATCTTCCAGCAGTCCGAGAACCGACTCCACGTTCAGAAGGGGCTGCTCGTGGAGATCCTCGGCGATCCGGGCGACCCCGGCCTGGTCGTCGACGCCTCGGATGGGCCCGCGGCTGCATGACCCAGAACCCCTACGAGCAGTACAAGGAAGCGCTTCGGCGCGGGCATGTTGCGGCACTGCGCGGGCGATTGGAAGCCGCCGCGGCCGCGTACGAGGCGGCCGCCGCGATGGCTCCGGACCGTGCCCTCCCATATGTCAGCCTCGGCGGCGTGCTGCACCGGCTTGGTCGGGCGGATACCGCGGAGGCAGCCTACGCGGCGGCGCTCCAGCGCGCCCCGGGCGATGAAGCCGCGCTCCTCGGCCGCGCGACGCTGCGTTCGGAGCTCGGACACCACCTGGCGGCCGCTCGCGACTTCGAGCTGCTCGCCGATACCCTTGAGCGATCAGGCCGGCTCCCGGAGGCGTGCGATGCTGCTCGACGGGCCCTCGAGTTCGCCGAGTCTCGTGCACGGCGGCGGACGCTTGAGCGCCTGGCTGATCGGCTGGCAGAGTTGGACGCCAATCCGGCCGCGACCGAGGCGCTCCGTCTCGCGCTCAAGCTCCTTGAGCCCGGCGTCGGTGCCGGCGCCGACTCGGAGGCAGCAACCGGGTCGGATGATGCCACCGCCGAGGTCCCGGTCGAGCGGGTGGTCAGCCTTGCCGAGGCGGAGGTACTTCTCGATCGCGGCGACGTCGCTGCTGCGCGGTCCGCGCTCCTCGCGATCGCCCAGGCCGATCGGCTGGCAGGCCGGCTCGACGCCGCGCTCGATGCATGTCTCCTGCTCATCACCGTCGATCCCTCGGATCCCGCGCTCCAGCTCGAAATTGCGGCGAACCAGGTGCAGCGGGGCTGGTCGTCGCTTGCGACCGAGAAGCTGCGCTTGCTCGGCCGGCTGACCGAGTTCGAGGGCGACGTCAAGTCCAGCGGCTCAATAGCCGCCTTCGCGACGGAGCATGGCCTTGTCCTGTCAGGCCGGGCCGTCGGCATACATGTCGGCACAGATGTCGGTCTTGGGGGCGGCGCGCCCGACTGACCCCGCGCCGCGACGCCCGGCGCTACGGGGTCGCGATGCTACACTCGCCAGACGATGCCGCAGGTCCTCGCGTCGATCCTCGATCAGGTTCGGCCCACGACGTTGCTCGACATCGGGATCACCGCGCTCCTGATCTACTGGCTGTTCAGTCTGATGCGCGGAACCCGGGCAGTCCGACTCGTGATCGGCGTGAGCGTGCTCTTCTTCGTCTACTTCGCCGCACAGGCGCTCTCGCTCAGGCTGCTCACCCAGATTCTCCAGGCGGGCGCGGTCGTCGGCCTGTTTGCGATTGTCGTCGTCTTTCAACCGGAGCTCCGGCGTGCCCTCGACCGGATCGGGCGGGTTGGCTCCCTCGCCTGGCTGTTCCCGAGCGAGAACACGGCAGCCGAGCATGTCGCGACAGCCGTGGCCCGAGCCTCGCTCCTGATGTCCGCCGACGGACACGGGGCTCTGATCGTCCTGGAGCGCGACACCGGCCTCGAGGAAATCGCCGAGTCCGGGGTGATGATCCACGGCGATCTGACCGTGGACCTTCTGCGGACGATCTTCATGCCGAGATCTGCGCTTCACGACGGGGCGGTCATCGTCCGCGGCGACACGGTCCTGGCCGCGGGTGCACTCCTGCCCTTGACGGAGACGACTGTCCATTCAGAGCGATTCGGCACCCGTCATCGCGCGGCCCTGGGCATCACTGAGCAGACGGATGCGGTCGTCATCGTCGTGTCCGAGGAAAACGGCCAGGTGAGTCTCATCGAACGGGCCCGGATCGTGCGCAATCTCAACGAGCACCAGATGGCGCGGGCGATCCGACGCCTGCTTGACCCTGCAGCGGATGGCACCCGGCGGCGTATTCCCGGGACGCGTCGCGTGGCTGCTTCGCCCACGCTCACCGACCTCGGACGGCTCGTCGGGGGGACCAGCCGGCGAACGACGCCGCCCAAGCCTGGTCCGGCGGCAGGGCCGGCTGATGCGCCTGCCGAGGATCACCCGGCTCCGGCGAACCCCGAGGCCGCCGCCGCCGCCGGCCCGACGCGCGCCCACGCCTCGCTCGCCGACACCGACGGCGCACCGAGAACCGACCCATGATGCGGGCGCTCCGGCTCCTCGTCCACAACTGGCCGCTCAAGCTGGGGGCGGTCGCGTTTGCCACGTTCCTGTACGTCGGGCTGATCGTCTCGTCGAGCGCCCAGCTCTTCGAAGGCAGCGTGCCGATCGAGACCAGCGGCTTGTCGCGCAGCGTCACGATCCTGTCTGACCTTGGGGCGGTCCGCCAGATCCGCTACTTCGCGCCCGAGGACCTCGGCCTGCGCCTGGACAGCTCCAGCTTCCGGGCCACGGTGGATCTGTCCTCGGTCGCGCCGACGGGAGGCCGGACATCGGTCGCCGTTCGGGTGACGGCCGTTGATCAGCGGATCCAGGTCCTCGACTACGAGCCGCGACAGATCACCGTCCAGCTTGACGCGGTCATCTCCCGGACGGTGCCGATCAGGGCCGTGTTCGGCCCGATCCCCACCGGACTCGACGTGGGCGACCCGGAGCTGTCGGTCGCCGAGACGATCGTTACGGGGCCGGCGTCGGTCGTGAGCCGGGTGGTCGAGGCGCAGGCGCGCATGAACCTCGATGCCTCGGGCATCGACATCAACCGGATCGTGGACCTGCTGCCGGTCGACGCCGCCGGCGAACCGCTCTCACCGGCGGATCTTGAGCCCGCGAACGTCAGGGTCCGCCTCGCCATCTTCACGGACCGGCAGACCCGGTCCCTGCCCGTCCGGCCGGTCGTCGTGGGCACACCAGCCGTTGGCTTCGAGGTCGCCTCGGTGAGCGTCGATCCGCTCGTGGTCAGCATCGAGGGTGATGTCGACAACATCGCGCCGCTCGAGTTCGCCGACACATCGCCCGTGACGATCACGGGCGCCTCCTCCAACGTCACGGTGGACACTGCCCTCTCGCTCCCGGATGGCGTGCAGGCTCCGGGATTGACGACAGTCACGGTCACGATCACGTTCCGCCCGATCACCGCGACGCGGACGTTCAATGCCGGATTGATCCTCGTGGGAGCCCGCGCGGATCGCCTGTACACGCTCTCGACGGATCGCGTGCTCGTGACGATTGGGGGGCCCGTGGCGGATCTGGATCGGCTGTCGGGGTCCGTGCTCGTCATGACCCTCGATGTCTCCGGCCTCGACGCCGGGACGCATGGGGTCTCGGTCGGTGCGAATCTCGTTACCGGGCTGACGCTCATCGGAGCCAGCCCGAACCCCGTCTCCGTCACGATCGGTCTTACGGCCACCCCCATCCCGACGCTCAACCCCTCGCCCAGCCCGAGCGCCGTCCCCTGACGGGGTCGGGCCACCCAACTCCCGCTCTCCGGAGGTACCTGTAGCCCGTGCCGCGTCTATTCGGCACCGACGGCATCCGCGGCGTCGCCAACGTCGAACTCAAGCCGACGGTTGCGTACGCCCTCGGCCGCGCCGTAGCTCACCGGCTGGCCGGCGGCCGCGGTGCCATCGTCGTGGGCCAGGACACCCGCCGTTCGGGTGACCTGTTCGTCGCCGCGATCACGGCCGGCGCCACGAGCCTGGGCACCGATGTTCACCAGATCGGCGTGGTTCCGACGCCGGCCCTGGCGTTCCTCGCCGGCAACGCCGAGTACGCGGCCGGGATCATGGTGTCCGCCTCCCACAATCCTGCCGCGGACAACGGCCTCAAGGTCCTCGATCGCAATGGCCTGAAGCTCGACGATCCAGTCGAGGACGAGCTCGAGCAACTGATCTGGCGGACCGAGGAGCTGGCTGGCCCCGGCAACGACGATCTCGGTCAAGCCGTGGACGCGCGGGATCGGGTCGCGCCGTACATCGAGAACCGGATGCGCCTTGCGGCTCCCATCGACGCGGGCGGGTTGCGGGTTGTCCTGGACGCGGCCAACGGCTCGGGCAGCGCGTTCGCACCGGGCATCCTGGCCGCCACCGGCGCCGCCATCGAGACTATCAATGCCGCTCCGGACGGGAGCAACATCAATCTCGACTGCGGCGCCACGGATCCATCGGGGCTTGCCCGGACCGTCATCGAACACGGAGCCGACGTCGGGTTCGCCCTTGATGGGGACGCTGATCGCTTGATCGCCGTCGACGCGTCCGGCCAGGTCGTGGACGGAGACCAGGTCCTCGGGATCCTCGCCCTGGATCGCCTGGCGCGGGACGTCCTCGCAAACAGGACGCTGGTCGTGTCCGTTCTCTCCAACGGCGGGCTCCAGGTTGCCGTGGAAGCAGCCGGGGGGATCGTGATCCGGACGCCGGTCGGCGACAAGTACATCCTCGAGGGGATGCAGGTCTCGGGGGCTGGCCTGGGCGGGGAGAAGAGCGGCCACGTCATCATCGCGGAGCACACCACCTCGGGCGACGGGATCGTCACGGCACTGGACGTGCTGCGGGTCATGATCAGTCGTGGCCGGCCCCTGGCCGCATTGGCCGCCGACATCGAGCTGATGCCCCAGCAACAGCGAGCGGTGCGCGTCCGTCACAAGGACCAGTGGGAAGGCGACCTTGCCCTCCAGGGGGCGATCACCCGGGCGCACGAGCGGCTCGGGAGCGCGGGGAGGATCCTCGTCCGGCCGTCGGGCACCGAACCCGTGCTGCGGGTGATGGTGGAGGGGACGGACGCATTGATGGTCATGGAGCTGGCCGACGAGCTGGCCGCTCTCGCGGCCGAGCGACTACACTGACCGAGGTGCCCACCCAAACGAGCCAGGCAGTGCCCGGCATGGCCGGAGCGACCAGACAGGGGACCTGACCAGCGGATGTGCGGCATCGTCGGATACACCGGACCCCGCGCTGCGGGCCCGATCCTCATGGAGGGCCTGCGCCGTCTCGAGTATCGCGGCTACGATTCGGCCGGGATCGCGCTCGTCGACGAGGAGGGCGCCCTCTTCATCGAGAAGAAGGCCGGCAAGCTCGCCAACCTCGCCACGGCGCTCGCCGACCGGACGCCCCATGCCGGGATGGGGCTCGCGCACACCCGCTGGGCTACCCACGGTCGCCCGAATGACCTGAACGCTCATCCCCACGCCGACTGCACCGGCAAGATCACGGTCATTCACAACGGCATCATCGAGAACTTTCGCGAGCTCCGCGACGGCCTCGAGGCACGCGGGCACCGCCTCGAGTCCGACACCGATACCGAGGCGCTCGCCCACCTCATCGAGGAGGCCTACGCGGGCGATCTCGCCGATGCGGTCCGGCACGCGCTGCAGCGCGTCGAGGGGGCCTACGCCATCGTCGTCATGCACCGCGATGAGGTTGACCGTCTCGTCGGCGCCCGCCAGGACGTGCCCCTTGTCGTGGGCCTCAACGGCGAGGAGTCGTTCATTGCCAGCGACGTCGCTGCGATCCTGGCCCATACGAACCGGATCATCTTCCTCGAGGAGGGCGACGTCGCCGACGTGCACCCCACGGGCGTTGTTGTGACGGATCTGCTGGGTGCGGTCCGCGACCGGAGCGAAACGCGGATCGACTGGTCGCCGGAGGTCGCCGAGAAGGGCGGCTACGAGCATTTCATGCTCAAGGAGATCCACGAGCAGCCGCTCGCGCTCCGTCAGTCCCTGGCCGGCCGCGTGGGCCGCGATCAGCGGATCCACCTGCCGGAGATCGAGGCGTTGCTGCCTGTGCTCCGCGATGTCACGCGGATTGAGCTCGTCGCGTGCGGGACCGCGTCCTATGCCGCGCAGGTCGGCGCGGCAGCGCTCGAGGCCTGGACCGGCCTTCCGGCCCGGGTGACCGTGGGTTCCGAGTTCCGCTACAGCCCCCCGCCGCTCGACGCGAAGACCCTGGTCATCGCGGTGACCCAGTCCGGCGAGACAGCCGACACCATCGCCCCGACGCGCTACGCCCGGGGGCGCGGCTGCCCGATCATCGCGATCACGAACACGGTCGGCTCGGCGATCACCCGCGAGGCGAACGCCGTGCTCTTTCTCCAGGCCGGCCCGGAGATCGCCGTGGCGGCGTCCAAGACATTCGTCACGCAGGTCACCACGCTGGTCGTGCTCGCGGCCGCCATCGGCCGGCTTCGCGGAACGATGTCCGAGGCAGCCGAGATCGAGCTCGGGAGCGCACTCCACGCGCTGCCGGATGCCGCCCAGCGCGCGCTCGACCTGAACGCGCCGCGGGCGCGTGACCTTGCTCGCCGGTACGTGAATTCGCGGGGATTCATGTACGTCGGGCGCGGCCCGACGTATCCCGCGGCCCTTGAAGGCGCCCTGAAGCTGAAGGAGATCAGCTACGTCCATGCCGAGGGCTACGCCGCCGGCGAGCTGAAGCATGGGCCGATCTCGCTGCTGGACGCGGAGTGCCCGCTCGTCGCGATCGCCACGCGCGCTTCCACGTACGACAAGCTGATCAGCAACGTGATGGAGGGCCGGGCGCGCGACGCCCGGGTGATCGCGGTTGCGACCGAGGGCGATCCTCAGATCGAGCGCTTCGTAGATGACGTGTGCTGGGTTCCGGACACCCACGAAGCCGTCGGCGCCGTCCTTGCCATCATCCCGCTCCAGCTGTTCGCGTACCACGTCGCCATTGCGCGCGGCACGGATGTCGACCAGCCCCGCAACCTGGCGAAGTCCGTCACGGTCGAGTAGGCGCCGCCGATGGCCGCCGCCGAGGACCTGTCGCAGCCCGCCGGCTCGCCCGCGGGGTTCGGCCCGGCCCCACCCGGGACCACCGAGCTCGGGATCGACATCGTCAAGGTGGACCGGATCCGGAAGTCCCTTGCCCGGTTCGGTACCCGGTTCAGCGGCCGCGTGCTCACCTCCGCGGAGCAGCGCTACGTTCGAGACCGGCCTGAGACCTTTGCCGGCCGCTGGGCTGCCAAGGAAGCCGTGAGCAAGGTCCTGGGTCTGGGTGTCCGGGGAATCGGGTGGCGTGACATCGAGATCGAGCGCCTGCCCACCGGTCAGCCGGCCGTCCGCCTGCACGGCCGCGCTGCGAGCCGTGCGGACCAGCTGGGGATGGACCGGATTGCGGTATCGATCTCCCACGAGTCCGACTATGCGATCGCGATCGCGTTCGGTGTGCGCAGCGCCGGTGGTCGCTACGTCTTTCCGCTCGACATCGACGAACGTCTCGATGATCGCGAGCGACGGATCCTCGAGCGGATCAATCGCCTTCGCGCAGCCCACGAGGCGTCACTCGAGGAGGCGCCCGGTGGCTGATCGTCCGTTCGGATTCCGTGAGGACGCGGGCACTGGATCCCCGGAAGCGCCCGCGTCGGGGGGCACCGGCGCTACTCCGGAATTGCCGCTGACTCTCGACGACCGGATGGTCGCCGCCCTGCTTCCGGTTCGCCCCGCCCGTGGCCACAAGGGAACGTTCGGGAAGCTGCTGGTGATTGCCGGCTCGCTCGACTACGCCGGCGCCGCACTGCTCGTATGCCGGGCGGCCGGCCGCTCGGGCGCCGGGCTCGTGACGCTGGCGGTCCCCGAGTCCCTCCAGCCGCTCTTTGCCGCGAAGGTCGTCGAGGCCACCACGATGGCTCTCCCGGAGGATGACGTCGAAGAGGTGGATCCAGAGCCGGCACTGGCCCGGATCCTCGATCACGAACACGAGGCGATCGTCCTTGGACCCGGGCTTCGGCCCGGCCTCGCCACCACGGAACTGGTCCGGCAACTCCTCGGAGCAGCCGACGAGGTCGGGCCCGCTCCGGTCGTGCTCGATGCGGAGGCCCTGCGGTCCATGGCGACGCTCGGCGAGTGGTGGGCAAGCGCGTCCCGGCCTGCAGTGCTCACGCCACACCCGGGGGAGTTCGCCCGGCTGAGGGCGGGTGCCGGCCTGGATCCGGGGTCGGATGATGACCTTGCCGACGACGACGCGGTGCGCGCCGCCGCGGCGAGGGACGCAGCGGTGCGTTGGGGCCAGGTGGTGATCCTGAAAGGAGCCCGAACGGTCATCGCCGAACCGGACGGCAGCGTGTCGGTCGCCCCGTTCGAGAACCCCGCCCTCGCGACCGGCGGTACCGGCGACGTCCTGGCCGGCGTGATCGGATCGCTCCTGGCCCAGGGCCTGACCCCTGCTGCAGCCGCTCGGGTCGGCGTGTACCTCCACGGGCTGGCGGGTGAGCTGGTTCGGGAGCGCCTTGGTGACGCAGGGCTTCTGGCATCGGATCTGGCCGAGGCGCTGCCCATCGTCCGCAAGCGGCTCACGGCGATCGCCGAGCGCGAGCGAAGCGGGGCGCGTCTCGGGTTCGCGGTTCGAACGCCGCCGACCGTGGATTCGTGACAGCGACGCGGGGCCTCCGGAACGGGCTCGTGACTCTCGAGCCGCAGGTCGGGGACCCCGATGCGCTTCCGCGGACCGCCTGGCTGGAGATCGACCTCGAGGCAATCCGCGACAACCTCGCGACGATCCGGATGGCGGCCGGCGAGGGCACGCCCGTTCACCCGGTCGTGAAGGCCGACGCCTACGGGCACGGGGCGCTGCCGGTCGCGCGGGCCCTGGCAGCCGCGGGAGCGGATGGTCTGTGCGTGGCCACGATCGACGAGGCGCTCGCGCTCCGGCGCGGCGGCCTTCGCCTGCCGGTCCTCGTGCTGTATCCCGTCCCGCCGGCCTGGGCGTTCGAGGCGGCGCGACGGGGGATCGCGATCACGGCCGGGGACACGGATCTCCTGGCGACCACCCTGGCAGCGCTCACAGCCCGGCGTCCCCGGCGGCGACTCGGGATCGAGCTGGAGGTTGAGACTGGCCTGGGGCGCGGCGGGTTCTCGGGCGACGCGCTCGTGGCGGCGGCACGGGCGATCTCCGGGGTGCCGGCAGTGCGGCTCGAGGGACTCTGGACACACCTGCAGGCCCCCGAGGACCTGGGCCTGACATCGCGCCAGGTCGAGGTCTTCGAGGCTGCTGGTGTCGCGCTCGGCGAGGCCGGCGTTCGATTGCCGCGCCGCCACGTCATGGCGAGCGGCTCAATCGTGGCCGATGGCGTCGCAGCCTACGAGGGCGTCCGGCCGGGGTTGTCGGTGTACGGGCTCGTTCCCGACGAGCTGTCCCAGACGGTGCTCGGTGCTGCTGCCGCCCGGCTGCGTCCTGCGCTCTCGCTCCATGCCCGTCCGGTTCGAGTCGCCGAGCTGCCGCCCGGCTTCGGGATCAGCTACGGGCCGACATTCCGGACGCCTCGGCCCAGCCGGATTGCGACCCTGCCCCTCGGGTACGGGGATGGCTGGTCCCGTGCGCTCTCGAACCGCGCCAACGCCCTCGTCCGCGGCGGTCGTGTCCCGTTGGTAGGCAACGTCACGATGGACGCGGTCATGGCCGACGTGACCGATGTCCCGGGCCCACCCGTGACAGTCGCCGACGAGTTCGTTCTCATCGGCCGGCAGGGGCAGGCGGAGATCACCGCGGCCGAGGTGGCGCGCGCCCGCACCACAAACACCTGGGAAGTCGTTGCCACCATGGCCCGGCGCCTGCCTCGGGTGTACCATCCCGTGTCCGGACGGGTGGAAGTCCGAACGCTCGTCTCCGGAGGGGACGGATGATGCGCTTGGAACTATGGAACGGGGACATCTGCGTCCTCGAAGTGGACGCCATCGTGAACCCCGCCAGTCCGTCCCTCTGGATGACGACGGGCGTCGGCGGTGCGCTGAAGCGAGCCGGTGGGGACGCGATCGAATTCGCCGCCGTTCGTCAAGGCCCGATTCCGGTTGGGTCGGCCGTGGTCACCGGCGCGGGCACGCTCGCGGCTCGAGCGGTCATTCATGCCGTGTCGCTGGAAGGGAATCGACGCACGTCGGCCGAGGCCATCGAAGCCGCTGTCCGGAGTGCCATGGCCCGGGCCCGCGAGATCGGCGCCACGAGCATTGCCTTTCCTGCCCTCGGGACCGGGATTGGAGGCTTTCCGCTGGAGGAGGCCGCGGACGTCACGGTCAGGACGCTGCGCGAGGAACTTGAAGCCGGCAACGGGATCGAGCACGTCGTCCTCGCCCTCCGGGGCGCAGCCGCGTACCAGGCGTTCGCGCGCGCCCTCGAGCGGACCGCCCCGGCGGACGTTGCGCCCGTCGTGGGTACGGACGGACGGGGATGAGCCTGTTCGGCCCTGCTGAGCTCCCGGACGACCAGCGGGACGAGCTCGTGGAGCAGGTGGCTCGCGAGATCCAGCTCCGCGGCCTCACGACATCGGCGGTCCACTTCCTCCACGCCAGCCGGCCGTATCGGCCCCTCGGGGCCAACGCGATGCTGTTCTTCGACCCGGTCCTGCGCAGCCTGTTCGGCGGGGAGATGGCGGGGGCGAATGCGATCCTTGCGGACGACGACGGGATCGAGCAGTTGATCGAGCGTCTCGAGGAGCTCGAGGAGGAATTGACCTGGGACGCGTGAGCGCACCGGGGCACGCGGGCCGGCTCGCGCGGCCGGGCACCGGTAGCATGGCGGGGTGACCCGGGCACCCAGGACCCTTGCCGTCGTCGATACGGGTGGAGCAACCACCTCGGTCAGCCTCCTCGCACGCGTCACGGGGCGGTGGCGCCTGCTCGGGACACTGGCGGCCCCGGCCGGGACCCCGGAAGCCGTCCTGCTCGCGATCGTGGCGGAACGAGCGCGGGCAGCCGATCCAGACCTCGCCGCCGGGCTTGAACTCAAGGACTCAGCGCTCGATCGCATGCCTCGGCTCTCCACGCGGAGCCGGCCTCAGGGCACACTCGTAGTCCTCGCCGCTTCACGACGATCCGTCGGAGACCTGGCCGCCGTGGCCATCCGAACGGGCTGGCACCTCGAGACAGCGTCGACCGAGACCCACGACCCCCGCGAAATGACGGAACTGGCCCTGGGTCGCGAGGTCGGGGCCGTGCTCATCGGGGCTGGTGATCCGGCCGGGCCGGACGAGCGGGCGGCACTCGATGACCTCGCCGCGCTCGGCGGCGCCGTTGCCCGGCGACGCCCGGAGCTGCCCATCATCCTTGGCGGCGCCATTCGAGGCCGGCGAGCGTGGGCCGATGCACTCGGCGAGAGCCCGGCCGGGGATCCGTCCCGCATTGTCCTCGTCGCGGGCGTGTCCGGGCGTCGCGGCGGCGGTAGCGAGTTGCGCCAGGCGCTCGAGGCCCTGCTGGCCGACCCTGACGACGGGCGGCGGGCACTACGGGCGTCGGCCGAGACGCTGGCCGACCTCCTGGATCGCCGCGTGGAGCTCGTCGAAGTGGGATTCAACGGCGGGACGCGGATCCTGGCCGAGCCTGGCGCTTCGGGCTCGGGACCGACGAGCGAGGCGATCGTGACCGCAGAGGGTTCGCTTGCGCCCAAGGAGCCGGACAATGAGATCGTGGACGGGGTGCTCGCCTGGACCGCGGGAAGTCTCGATCGTCACCGGATGAGCGATCGGCTGCGCGAGCTTCGCCGTCGACCGTGGGTCGATGCGGCTGGCGACGGAGCGCGGCTGCGTGTCGCCGCCGCAAGCGCGGCCCTGGCGCGGATGGCGGCGCTCAGCCCCGAACTGAGCGCGCGGTCAGCGCCGGACGTGACCATCGTGGCCGGCGGCGCGTTCGCCGTGGCGCCGGTGTCGGCGACAGCCCTGGCCGTTGCGGACACGATCCGGCGGACCGGCGTCACCCAACTTGCCTGGGATCACGCTCGCCTGCTCGGGCCGATCGGGACGATCGAGAACGCGAGCGAGCGGAGGGCACTCATGGCGGACCTCGTCCGCGATGCGCTCGTCCCGCTCGGTAGCGTCATCGTCGCGGGTGGCATCGGGACGCGGAAGCCCGGGCGCCGGCGTGACCGTCGAGCGGCTGGACGGCTGACGCTCGAGTACGACGGCCATACGACCCGGCGCGACCTCGTGGCGGGCGAGCTGGCGTTCATCGATCTGCCGCCGGGAACACGAGCTGAAGCGCGTCTTGAGTTCTCCGATGTCGTCCGCTTCGGCCGGCGGACTCGGCACGTTGCCGTGCCGGTGACGGGCGGCCTGGCCGGGCTCATCCTCGATCTGCGCGACGTCCCACTGCGGTTGCCGGAGCGGCGCGACCGCCGCCGCACGCTTCTCGCCGACTGGAGCGCGCTGGCGTGGCCGGGTGATGACCGGTGACAGTGCGTGAAGCGCCCGGGTTCGAATTGGTCCGTCTGCGCACGCTGATGGCGAGCCCGATCGAGGCCTGGTTTCCTCTCCGGCCCGGCGATCGACCGCTCGTGGCGCCGGGTGAAGCGGTCGTGCGCGGAGCGCCCCTGGCCGAGCGTCTCCGTCATCCACGGACCGAGGTGGTGGCCGGTCCCGCCGGCTCGGTCGTGGAGCCCGGGACCTGGTGGGTTGCCACACCCGGGCGCCGCATGGGCAGCGATCGCGCGGAACGGGGCGAGCTGCTGTTTCGGAGTGGCGGGCGATGGCGCATCGGGGCGGGAGATCCAGCCGAGGCGCTCGAGGCGCCGTTTGCCGGCATCGTTCGCGACGTGCGACCGGGTCAGGGTCTGACGCTGAGGACACCCGCTCGAGGACTCCTCGGGGCAGACGCGCTCGGCGGCCCCAGCACCGGCCGGCTGCAGGTCCTCACGCCGCGTGACGGCCACCTGCGCGCCTCCGAAATCGACGTCGGCGGGGCGGGAGCGATCCTCGTCGCGGGCTCGCACATCGATGCGGAGGCAATCACGCGGGCCCGCGCGGTCGGCGTGCGCGGCATCGTCGTGTCCGGCCTCGGCGTCAAGGAGCGCCGCGAGGTGCTCGCCTCTGAACGGCGTGCCCGGGCCGGCGCACACGGTCTGCCGCCGTTCGCGGTCCTGGTCCTGGAGGGGGCGATCGGCCGTCCGATCGCGTCGTCGATCATGGCGGTGATCGAAGCGCTCGAGGGCCGGACTGTCGCGATCATCGAAGAGCCCGCGTGCCTGGTCATCGAGGCTCCCGAAATCGAGCTGCCGGAGCCGGACGCGGACCTCGTTCGCGTGACGGCCGGCCCGCTCGCGGGCCTCGAGGGCAGCTGGGCAGGTCTCGCGGGACCGCATCGATTCTCGGGCGGGGTACTGCTCGAGGCCGGCTTTGTCCGAATCGGTGGTCGAACGCCGGTTGCCGTGCCACTCGGTGATCTCGAGCGGTTCGCCTGACGCCGGCCGGCCACGCCGGCTGGCCGTGATGGGTCCGCTTCGGACAGTGGCCCGGTCCTTCCGGTACGCTCGGCCAATGTCGGCCCCGATTCTGTCGCCTGCGCATGCCATCACGGTGACTACAAACTCGCCGGCGGCAACGCATACCCTGGCCGCGCGGATCGCGACGGTCGCGCTGCCGGGCGATCTCATCTGTCTGTGGGGTGAACTTGGAGCCGGCAAGACGGTCGTCGCCAAGGGGTTTGGCGCCGGACTCGGAGTTGTCGCCACGATCAGCTCCCCAACCTTCGTCCTCATGGCCGAGTACGACGGCCGGTTGCCGCTCTTCCACCTCGACCTGTACCGCCTGGCCGATGCGGCCGACGTGCTCGGGGGAGGTCTTCTCGACGAGCGTCAGGCGGCTGGGATCACCCTGGTCGAGTGGCCGGACCGGCTCGGATCGGCGCTCCCGGATGAGCGGCTCGATGTGCAGATCGACGGGTCCGGCGATGACACGAGGCGGATCACGCTCACGACGCAGTCGTCCGAGCTCGCCCGGTACATCGCCGCGGCGAACGGCCTTGACACGGTGCTCGACGCACCCGGCTCGGCGGCCTCCACGTGACCGTGACTGCCGCCCCAGGCCGGTTCGCCAAGGACGCGTGGCTCCTGGCGATGGACACCAGCACCACGAAGATCATCGTCGGAGCGGGGCGACCGGACGGCTCGCTGATCCGGGCGCTGGACTGGCCTGCCGGGTACCGACACGGCGAACAGCTCCTCGCCGGCGTTGAGCAGTTGCTGGCGAAGACGGGACTCTCGCGCGGTGACATCGCCGGGATCGTGGTCGGGACGGGTCCGGGGGCCTTCACGGGCCTGCGCGTGGGGCTTGCGACGGCGAAGGCCATGGCTCACGCCCTTGGCCTGCCGATCGTCGGCGTGAGCACCGGCAAGGCTCTACTGCGCGCGGCCCGGACCAGCGCGGATCTGGGCGGCGACGCCGAACACGGCGATGCGGACGAGGGCGATGCTGAAGACGGCGCCGAGGAAGCCGTCGACTCGATCCTCCTCCTGCCCGCGGGCCCGCGCGATCGCGTCGTCGTCACGCGAGCGGAGGCGCCGCGTCTGCTCCCGGCCGGAACCGATGACGAGGAGTGGGACGAGCGCATGCTCGTTGCCGTGGACCTCGAGGGACGCGCCCCCGCACCGGCAACCCGCCGCGGTGAGGCCGCGCGGGACGGCCTCGGGGCAGCCCTCCTGGAGATCGGTGCGGAGCGCCTGCGGTCGGGTGATCTCGACGACGTCGCACGACTCGTCCCGGAGTACGTGACGCTGCCGCGCGGTATTCGAGCCGCCATCGGAGAGATCGCGTGGTCGCGCGACCCCCGGTGAGGCTCCGCGTGGAGCCAATGTCACTCGAGGACCTGCCCGATGTGCACCGTATCGAACGGGCAAGCTTCAGCGTTCCGTGGCCGGATGACGCCTATCGGAGCGAGCTGCAGGGAAATCGCCTCGCGTCGTACATGGTCGCCCGGGTCGGGGGCGTGCTCGTCGCCTATGGCGGGATCTGGCTGATGGTCGACGAAGCTCACATCACCACGTTCGCGGTGGACCCGGCCTGGCGCCGCCAGCGGGTGGGGGAGACCCTCCTCCTGGCCCTGATGGACGTGGCCATCGGCCGTCGCGCCCGGGAGGCGACCCTGGAGGTCAGACTGTCCAACCTCGCGGCCCGGAAGTTGTACGAGAAGTACGGATTCCGGCCGGTGGGCGTGCGACCCCGCTACTACTCGGACAACGGGGAGGATGCCCTGATCATGACCACGGAGCCGCTCCAGGGCACCGCCATGCAGGCACGGCTCAGGGTGTGCCGGGCAGAGCTTGATCAGGCGCCGCCGCCGGCCGGGGCGATCGATACCGTTGCCCCGCTCGACGGCGCCGGCCACTCGGGGCAGCCATGAGCGGGCCACTTATTCTCGCGATCGAGTCGTCCTGCGACGAGACGGGCATCGCGCTGGTCGAGGGCGGCCGGCGCATCCACGCGAACATCGTGGCCAGCCAGGTCGCCCTCCACGCGGAAACCGGCGGGATCGTGCCGGAGGTTGCCGCGCGGGCCCACCTGCGCTGGATTCTGCCCGTCCTCGATGAATCACTGGCGACGGCCAAGGTCACCGTCGCCGACGTCGACGCGGTTGCCGTGACCTATGGCCCAGGACTCGCCGGCTCGCTCCTGGTGGGGATCAACGTGGCCAAGACGCTGGCCTGGGTTCATGACCGGCCGCTGGTCGGCGTGAACCACCTGGAGGGCCATGTCTATGCCGGCTGGCTGCTCGATCCCGGGCAGGGCGACGGCCCGGAACCGACCTTCCCGCTCGTGGCACTCGTGGTCTCCGGCGGCCACACGTTCATCGTGGAGATGCGGGACCACCTGGAGTATCGGCTCCTGGGCCAGACGGTGGACGACGCCGCCGGCGAGGCGTTCGACAAGGTCGGGCGGCTGCTGGGCCTCGGATACCCGGGCGGTCCGGAGATCCAGCGCGCCGCCGAGGCGGCCCGCCAGCACGATGCGGCGTTCCCCCGAGCGTGGCTGGGTGACAGCCTCGACTTCAGCTTCTCCGGCCTCAAGACAGCGGCACGGCGAATCGTCGACTCCGCGCGCGTCGACGAGGGCCTGGCGGACGACCCGGAGACGCCGCTGCCGGTTGGGCGGGTCGCGGAGCTTGCCTGGGGATTCCAGGAGTCGGTGATCGATGTCCTCGTCACGAAGACGATCCGCGCGGCGCGCGCGGTCGGGGCCCGCTCGATCGTGCTGGGTGGCGGTGTTGCCGCGAACGCGGCCCTTCGATCGCGGCTGCTCGGACAAGCGGAGGAGCTTGGGATCCCCGTCATCATCCCGCGACCCGGTCTGTGCACGGACAACGGCGCCATGATCGGTGCCGCGGGTGCCAGGCGACTTGTGGCGGGCGAGCGTGCGGGCCTCGATCTCGACGCGCGGCCCTCGCTTCCCCTGGCCGCCCGCTGATGACGTCTGCCGACACTCCGTTGGAGTCGCGAGAGGGGAGACCGGCGCGTGAGCGCCTCGAACCTCTCGCCGTGCGTCGGCTCCTTCGGGATGAGGGTCTACGGGCCCGCCACGCGCTGTCCCAGAACTTCCTCGCCGATCCCGACGTGCTCGAAGCGATCCTCGGCGAGGCCGGCGCCGGCCCGGGCGATCGTGTGCTCGAGATCGGACCGGGGCTCGGGATCCTGACCGGAGCGTTGCTCGATGCCGGCGCCGCCGTGACGGCGGTGGAGCTGGATTGGCGCCTTGCGGCGCTTCTTCGCGCCCGTCTTGGCACCGCTGTCGAGATCGGTGCGCGCGACCCGGTGGCGGCCGGGGCCTTGACGCTCGTTGAGGGCGATGCGCTGGACCAGGATCTGCCGACCCTGGTTGCGCCCCCGTTCCGAGTCGTTGCCAACCTGCCGTACCACATCACCAGTCCGATCCTGCATCGGCTCCTGGGCACGGCCCCTCGGCCGACCTGCCTCGTCCTCATGGTCCAGTGGGAGGTCGCGGAACGCCTGGCGGCGCCGCCGGGCAAGATGAGCTACCTGTCCGTCTTCGTGCAGTACCACGCGTCCGTCCGGATCGTCTGTCGCGTGCCCGCCGAAGCATTCGAACCGGCGCCCAGCGTGGCCTCGGCCGTGATCGTCGTGGAGCCGCATCGGCCCGGGCCGGAGGTCGGCGGGCCGGTCCAGGACGAGGATGCGCTGTGGGCGCTGGTCCAGGCCGGATTCCGGGAGCGCCGAAAGATGGTCCGGAATGTCCTTGGGCGGCAGCTTCGGGTGGGCCAGGCCCGGGTCGACGACGCGCTGACCACGGTCGGGATCGCCGGCGACCGGCGGCCGCAGACCCTGACGGTGGAGGAGTGGATCCGGCTCCTCGCCGCCCTGGACGATGGCGGTGCTCCACGTGCCCCACGTGCCTGACGGGCCGGGCGGGCCCCACGTGCCCGCGGCCACGGATCGACGCCTCGCCCCGGTCATCCGCCTCGCCCCGGCGAAGCTCAACCTGACGCTGGCCGTCCTCGGCCGACGCTCGGACGGGTATCACGAGCTGCACTCGGTCATGGCTCCCCTCGAACTCGCCGACCGTCTCAGCCTGGCGCCGGCCGCCGGCCCGGAGGACACGCTTCGAGTCGTCGGCGGCGCGGCCGGCCCAACCGCAGACAACCTTGTCCTGCGGGCGATCGCGGCGGCCCGGACAGCCGTTGGGCGCCAGGTGGACGCTGTGCCGCTGGCGGCCCGCCTCGAGAAACACATCCCCGTCGCGGCGGGCCTCGCGGGCGGGAGCAGTGATGGCGCCGCCGCGCTGGACGCCGCGCTCTCGGCCTGGGGAGCCGATGATGCTGTTGAGCCCGCTGCACTGGCGGAGCTGCGCCGGCGGGTCGCCCTGTCCCTCGGTTCGGACGTGCCGTTCTTCCTGGCCGGAGGTGCTGCGCTCGTGACGGGCCGTGGCGAGGCCGTGGACCCACTGCCACGGCTCCGAGGGACGCCGCCGGGCGTCCTCCTCGTGACCCCCGACGTTCGCGTATCCACTCCGACCGTGTTCGTGGTCCTCGACGGCGAGGCCGCCGCTGGGCCCAGTGATGCCCGGAGTACCCGTGCCTCATCCGAGCACCTCGCCCTGGAGTGGCGGGCCGGGCTTCGCGCGGACGCCCTCCTCGTCCGTGCGGGCGTGATTGCCAGTGCGAACGACCTTGCCAATGCCGCGGACTTCCTGGTTCCCGGGCTGCGTGCCCTCCGGCGCGCGCTCGTTCGCCGACTTGGAAGACCGGTGGGCTTGTCCGGCTCGGGGCCCACCCTCTGGGTCCTCTATGCTTCGACGACCGAGGCGGCCGTTGCCGCCGCGGCCGTGCGGGCCGGTGTGGGCGACGGGACGATCGTCGCACCCGGTGCCGGCGAGCCGTCAGTCATCGCCACAGGCATTGCGGCGGCCGGTATGCGGTCCGCCGGAGATCCCGATCAGGAGGTACCGACATGACCCGACAGGCGATCTCGACCGCGGGAGCCCCGGGCGCTCTTGGGCCCTACAGCCAGGCCATCGTGAGTGTCGATCTCGTGTTCTGCGCCGGACAGATCGGTCTGGATCCAGCGACCGGCGAGCTCGCGGACGGTGTAGAGGCGCAGGCTGAGCGTGCGTTGCGCAATCTCGGGGCGGTCCTCGACGCCGCAGGTTGCTCCTTCTCGGATGTGCTGAAGACGACAATCTTCCTGGCCGACATCAATGACTTCGCCGCCGTGAACACGATCTACGCTCGGTTCGCGGTGGACCCTGCGCCGGCCCGCTCGACGTTCGCCGTGGGTGCGCTGCCGAAGGGGGCGCTGATCGAGATCGAAGCCATCGCCCGACGGAATGCCTGATCCACGGCCGGTCTCCGGTCATTGACACTCCCAGCGGCCCGCCCATACCCTAGATTCAACCATTGATGACGCCTCCACAACCCGTGTCGACCGGGCGAACCGCCGCCATCGTGCTGGCCGCGGGCCTCGGCACCCGAATGCACTCTCGACGTCCCAAGGTCCTCCATCCACTGTGTGGACGACCCATGCTCGCGTACGTCCTCGATGCCTGGGCCGGCTCTGGCTCGGACGACACCGTCGCGGCCCCGATCGTGGTCTACTCGCCGGCGACGGCCGCGCTTCTCGAGGCGGGCCTGCCGGGCGATCCGACGTTCGCGCTCCAGGCGGACCCGCGCGGGACCGCGGACGCGGTTCGGGCCGGTCTCGTGGCCCTTCCCGACGACGTGACCGAGGTCCTCGTCCTGTCCGGCGACGTGCCGCTCGTGGTGGGTCCCGAACTCCGCGCCGTCCTGGAGCAGCGACGGATGGATGATGCCGCGATCGCCCTGGCAAGTGTGTTCGCCGCTTCACCCGGGGCCCTGGGGCGCGTGGTCAGGAGCGAGTTCGGGACGGTGGAACGGATCGCCGAGGCGCGGGACGGCGCTCCGGATGAGATGGATTCGAACGAGATCAATGCCGGCTGCTATGCCTTCGATGCGGCCTGGCTACGCCGGCGGATCGAATCGGTCGAGCCGTCCGCGACAACCGGGGAGCTGTACCTCACGGAGCTGGTCAGGCTCGCCCGCGAAGATGGCCGGATCGTGAGCGCCGTTGAATTCGACGACGACGGTACGTTCGACGGGATCAATGACCGGGCCCAGCTCGCACAGGCCGAGTGGGCGCTCCGTGTTCGCTGCAATGAGGCCCACATGGTGGCCGGCGTCACGATGCGTGACCCGTCGACCGTTTACCTTGACTGGGATGTCCGGCTGGCCAGGGACGTGGTCCTGGAACCGAACGTCATGCTGCGCGGGCGAACGTCGATTGGGGAGGGCAGCACGATCGGCCCGGGCACCACGATCGTCGAGTCGACCATCGGGCGCGATTGCCGGGTGTGGGCCAGCGTCGTGGAGCACTCAACGGTCGAGGATGCGGCAACGATCGGGCCGTACAGCCACCTCCGGCGCGGGACCCATGTCGGAACCGGCGCCGAGGTCGGCAACTTCGCAGAGCTGAAGAACACGCGCCTGGGCGCCGGCGTCAAGCAGCACCATGTCAGCTACCTCGGTGACGCGGAGCTCGGGGACCGGACCAACGTGGGCGCCGGCACGATCACCGCCAACTGGGACGGCCGGACGAAACACCGGACCAAGGTCGGAAGAGACGCCTTCCTGGGCGTGGATACGATGCTGGTCGCACCCATTGAGGTCGGGGACGGCGCCAGAACCGGCGCCGGCGCCGTTGTCACGAAGCCGGTGCCGGCAGGCAAGCTGGCCGTCGGGGTGCCGGCCCGGATTCGCGAACCGCGCGTTCGTCCGGATGAACCGGCCGATGGCGGGCGCTGATGGGCACGGCGGGTGAGTTACTGATCATCGTCCTCCTCGTCCTGATCAATGCGGTCTTCGTGGCCGCGGAGATCGCCCTCGTCACGATGCGGCGGAGCCGGCTCGAGCAGCTCGTGGATGAAGGGAACCGGGGAGCGGAGCGGGTCCGCCGGCTCGTGGCGCATCCGGGCCGGTTCCTGGCCGTCATCCAACTCGGGATCACCTTCGTCGGGTTCCTGGCCGCCGCCTTCGCCGGCGTGAGCCTGACCGTCCAGCTCAGGGACTGGTTCCAGGGTGTCCCGGCCATCGAGCCGTACGCCGGCGCGCTGGCGCTGCTCATCGTCACCGCCCTGCTCAGCTTCTTCACCATCATCTTCGGAGAACTCGTGCCCAAGACCCTGGCCCTCGCGTACACGGAGCGCATCGCGCTGCTGCTCGCGGGCCCCGTGGACGTCATGGGTCGGGTCCTCGGCCCGATCGTCTACGTGCTGACCAGGATCACGGCCGGGGTTAACCGGATGCTCGGCGTGCGCGACTTCGACCCGGACGTGATCAGCACAGAGGAGCTCAAGCTCCTGGTTGAGCGCGGAGGCGCGCAGGGCGTCCTCGAGGCCGAGGAGGAGCAGATGATCAATGCGGTCATCGAGCTCGGGGGCCGGCGCGTACACGAGGTCATGGTGCCGCGCGTCTCCATCGTCGGGATCCGGGTCGGCGCCTCATTCGAGGACGCCATCGATATCGTCATCGCCGAGGGCCATTCACGGATCCCCGCGTACGAGAACTCCCTCGACGAGGTGGTCGGCATCCTGTACGCCAAGGACCTCCTGCCGTACCTCAAGGCGGATGCCGCTCCACGGCCGTCCCTTCGGGCGCTGCTCCGACCGCCGGTCCTCGTACCCGAGTCCATGACCATCGACGACCTGCTCCACGAGCTGCAGCGTCGGAAGGTCCACATCGCGATCGTCCTCGATGAGTACGGTGGCACGGCGGGCATCGTGACGATCGAGGACCTGCTCGAGGAGATCGTCGGCGAGATCCAGGACGAGTACGACGTCGAGGAGCCCATCGTCGTCCGCCTGTCCGAACACGAGGCGCGCGTGGACGGCCGCGCGGATGTTGACGAGCTCCGCGAGCTGTTCGACATCCAGCTGGACCTGGAGGACGAGGAGGAGTACGACACGGTCGCCGGTCTCATCTACCACCGGATCGGCGGCGTGCCGTCACCGGGCGACCAGGTCGAGGTCGCGGGCCTGACGCTGACCGTGGAGACGACCGATCGCCGTCGCGTGGGCAAGGTGCTCGTGGTTCGGCACCCGCGCTCGACCGTGGACGAGGGCCCAGACGACCGCTGAACGGTCCGCCGTCAGGCGGCGATCACGCGAACGATGATCTCCTGAAGGCGGGCGCGGGCCTCCGGCAGCACAACGCCCGCCGCGTCAAGTTCGGCGAGCGCTCGATCGCGATGGATGCGAGCCTGCTCACGCGTGTACTCGTGAGCGCCTGAGCGCTCCAGGATCTCGATGATCTCGGCCACCGCTTCGGCGCTGGGTTCGTGGTCTGCATAGAGCGTCGCGAGGCGAGCGCGGTCCTGGGGTCCCGCGTGCTGGAAGGCATAGATGAGCGGCAGCGTCTTCTTGCGTCGCGCCACATCCGTGGGCTCCTTGCCGGTCGCTCGTTCCTCGCCCCAGATCCCGAGCAGGTCGTCGTTGATCTGGAACGCGAGCCCGAGATCCCATCCGAACGCTCGATAGCGCCCGATGACGTGCTCATCGTCCGTCGCCAGGAGTGCGCCGGCTTCGATCGAAGCGGCGATCAGCGCGGCAGTCTTGCGACCGATCATGTCGAAGTACAGCTCGACGGACATGACCTCGTCGGCCTCGCTCGTGGCGATGTCGATGTACTGGCCTTCACACAGCGCCACGCACGTCGTGTCGTACAGACGCATCAGTCGAAGCACCTTGTGGTCGCTGAAGCCCAGATCCGTCAGGCGATGAAGCGCGACGCGACTCAGGCTGAACAGCATGTCCCCCGTGTTGATCGCCTGCGGGATCCCGTGCAGGCTCCACAGCGTGGGTCGATGTCGTCGCTCCCGGTCACCGTCCTCGATATCGTCGTGAACGAGGCTGAAGTTGTGGCCGAGCTCGACGGCAGCCGCACCGGGCAGCGCTCCGCGGTGGTCACCGGTGATCGACGCGTAGGCGAGGAGGCCCAGGAGCGGCCGCATCCGCTTGCCCGACACGCCGTTGGTGCCATCGAGACCAAGGTGATAGCGGCATTGCTCGTAGACGCCGACCGTCGAAGGGTCGCCGTCGCCGACGAGGCGGAGGATCTCCGCTTCGGTGTCCGCGATGAGCTGGGCGAGATCGAGCTCCGGGGCAGCAGTGGACATCGTGGGGGGAGTGTAGCCCGGGCGGGGCAAACATGCGAGGTCCAAGTAGCCTGTTGCTGGGCGTATTCCGGCGAGGCCGCTCCGACGCCGTGGTGCTACCGTCCGAGTCGTGCCCGCTCCGCGTCGCTACGCCACCGATGCCATCGTCCTGTCGCGCTTCGACTACGGCGAGGCGGATCGGATTCTCACCCTCCTGACCCCGATGTCCGGCAAGATCAAGGCCATCGCCAAGGGCATCCGCCGCCCGACTTCGCGAATCGGCGGCAGCCTGGAGCCGTTCGCGGAACTCCGACTGGCACTTGCGCATGGGCGGACCTTCGATGTCGTGACCCAGGTCGAGGTGATCCACCCGTGGCTCCGGCTGCGCGACGACCTCGTCTCGTTCGGGACCGCCTCGTACCTGGCCGAGCTGGCCGACAAGACGCAGGAGGAGCGACACGCGGCCGAGTCGGTCTACCTGCTCCTCAAACGGGCCTACGAGATCCTGGACGCCGGCATGGCGCCCGGCAGGGTCGCACGCTGGTATGAGATGCACCTCGCCGACGAACTGGGTGTACGGCCCGAGGTCGATCGGTGCGCGGAGTGTGGCCGGCTCCTTGAGGCGGACGAGCAATACCGCTGGGTGCCTCCCCTGGGTGGCGTCCTGTGCCAGCGCTGCCCGGGACCGCCACAGGGAACCGCGGGCCTGTCGCTGGAGGGCCTGAAGCTGCTCAAGGCGTATCAGCGGATGGATATCGAGGCGCTTGCCGCGCTTCGGGTCCGACCGGAGGTGGAGGCCGAGGTCGAAAGCGCGATGCGCGCGTTCCTCGCCTACACGCTTGATCGATCCCCCAAGTCCCTGGTATTTCTCGACGAGGTGCGTGCCGGAGAGCGTGCTCGCGCAGCACGAAGTGAGGTGACGACGTGATCTTCGACCCGGACGACGAGCTGGGTGCCCACGCCCTGAAGCGGCTGAGCGACGACAAGATCGGATGGCTGACCACCGTGACACCGGCCGGCCAGCCGCAGACGATGCCGATCTGGTTCCTCTGGGTGGCCGGGGAACTGCTGGTCTACGGCGACCACCGCTGCTCGTCGGAACGCGAACCTTGCTGCGAATCCCAAGGTATCGCTCCACCTGAACGACAACGGTTCGGGTGGGGACATCGTGGTCGTCGAGGGCGAGGCCCGGATTGACCCGGATTACCCGCTCCCGCCCGAGAACCCGGCCTATCTCGTGAAGTACGGCGAGTGGATCGACGCATACCTCGGCGGGCCCGTGACGATGGCAGAGACGTACAGGCTGGCGATCCGAATCGTCCCGACCCGAGGTATTGCGTTCCCGGGGTAGCTGGCCGCGCTTGAGGCGGATCGTCTGCTAGCATCGCGCCGCCAGCCCACCTGCGACCGTCCCTGCCACGGCCGGCCGCCCAAAGGAGTCCCTGTGACCGACCACGCCGCGCCTGACCCGGATGCCGTCACGGCCGCCGTCCCGGATCTCGACACGATCGTCAGCCTGTCCAAGCGCCGCGGCTTCGTGTTTCCGAGCTCGGAGATCTACGGCGGGATCAACGCCGTCTGGGACTACGGGCCGCTCGGGGTCGAGCTCAAGAACAACGTCAAGCGTGCCTGGTGGCGGGCGATGGTCCAGGAGCGGGACGACATCGTGGGCCTCGATGCCGGGATCCTCATGCACCCGCAGGTCTGGATCACGTCCGGGCATGTCGGCTCGTTCAGCGATCCGCTTGTCGAGTGCGGCACGTGCCGGCGGCGCTACCGCCTGGACGAGCTGCCCGGCGCGGAAGGCCTCAGCGTGGCCGACCTGTCGGACCCGACGGTCATCGAGCGGTACAAGCTCGTCTGCCCGAACGATGCCGGCCCGCTGTCCGCGCCCCGCCGGTTCAACCTCATGTTCCAGACCTACATGGGCCCGGTCCAGGACGAGGCGTCGGTCGTCTACTTCCGCCCGGAGACTGCCCAGGGCAGCTACGTGAACTTCAAGAACATCCTGCAGTCGAGCCGGAAGAAGGTCCCGTTCGGGGTCGCCCAGATCGGGAAGAGCTTCCGGAACGAGATCAGCCCGGGCAACTTCGTCTTCCGGATGCGCGAGTTCGAGCAGATGGAGATGCAGTACTTCGTCCGGCCGGGTGATGCCGCCGCCGCGGCGTTCGAGGACTGGCTCCCGCGCCGCAAGGCGTGGTACGAGCAGTTCGGCGTCGCGCCAGAGCGGCTCCGCCTGCGTGAGCATGCCCCCGACGAGCTGGCCCACTATGCGAAGAAGGCGGTCGACATCGAGTACCGCTTCCCGTTCGGCTGGAAGGAGCTCGAGGGAGTCCACAATCGGGGCGACTACGACCTGTCACGCCACGCCGAGGCCTCAGGGGAGAACCTCGAGTACTTCGACCCGGCGACCGAGGAGCACTTCATCCCGTGGGTCGTGGAGACGGCCGCCGGAGCCGACCGCTCCGCTTTCACGTTCCTCATCGATGCCTACCGTGAGGAGGAGGTCCGCGGCGAGCGGCGCGTCTCGCTGGCGCTGCATCCCGACCTCGCCCCGTACAAGGTCGCCGTTCTGCCGTTGCTCAAGAAGCGCCCCGAGATCGTGGAGCTCTGCCACCGGATCCTGGCCGACCTCAAGCGAGACATGATGGCCGTGTACGACGACACGGCCGCGATTGGCAAGCTCTATCGCCGTCAGGACGAGATCGGGACGCCCTGGTGCGTCACCGTGGATGTCGATTCGCTCGAGGATCTCGCCGTCACAGTTCGCGATCGGGACACGATGACCCAGGAGCGAATCCCCGTCGAGGGGGTGAAACGAGCGATCCTTGACCGCATGGACACGGCCCGGGGATAGCCCGCGACGGGTTCAGCCGACCGCGCCGGTCACCTTGGCCGCGCCGGTCACCTTGGCCGCGCCTGCCTCGGCCTCCGCGGCCGGCGGCCACTCGCCGCGGAGATAGGCGTCGATCGATTGGGCGGACCGCTTGCCGTCGCCCATGGCGAGGATGACCGTCGCGGCACCGCGCACGATGTCGCCGCCGGCGAACACGCCGGGCATCGTGGTCATTCCGTACTCGTCGGTCACGATGTAGCCCCACTGATTGACATCGAGCTCGGGCGCGGTGGCGGTCAGGAGCGGATTCGAACGCGTCCCGATGGCGACCACGACCATGTCGCACTCGATCTCGAACTCGGAGCCCGGGATCGGTTCGGGCCGGCGCCGCCCGGAAGCATCTGGCTCACCGAGTTCCATCCGCTGGCAGCGAAGACCGGTCACCCAGCGCTCTTCGTCACCGAGGACTTCGGTGGGGGCGGCCAGGAACTCGAATCGGATGCCCTCCGACTCGGCGTGGTGAATCTCCTCCGCCCGAGCCGGGAGTTCGTCGTGCCCGCGCCGATAGACGATGGTCGCCTCGGCCGCGCCGAGCCGCTTCGAGGTGCGGACCGCATCCATGGCGACGTTGCCGCCGCCGACGACCACGACCCGCTGGCCGTGGAGGACGGGCGTTTCCGAGTCGTCGTTCCACGCCCCCATCAGGTTGACCCGGGTCAGGTACTCGTTCGCCGAGTAGACACCCTTGTAGTTCTCGCCGGGGACATTCATGAACACCGGCAGGCCCGCTCCGACGGCGATGAAGATGGCGTCGAACCGCTCGCGCAGCTCCGGCAGGGTGAACGTCTTGCCGATGATCGCGTTGGCCTCGATCATCACGCCCTGGTCGATGAGCCGGTTCACCTCCGCCTGGACGATGTCCTTCGGGAGGCGGAACTCGGGGATGCCGTAGATGAGCACCCCGCCCGGGGCGTGGAAGGCCTCGAAGATCGTGACGTCGTAGCCGCGCTTGGCCAGCTCACCGGCCGCCGTGAGACCGGCCGGCCCTGACCCGACGATGGCCACGCGCCGGCCGTTCGAGCCCACGCGCTGCGGGGGCACGGCATCCGGATTTGCCTGCGCCCAGTCCGCGACGAAGCGTTCGAGGCTGCCGATCCCGACCGACTTGCCCTTCTTGCCACGGAGGCAGACGCCTTCGCACTGGGTCTCCTGGGGACAAACTCGGCCGGTGACACAGGGGAGCGCGTTGTCGTCCAGGAGGGACTCGGCTGCGCCGGGCAGGTCACCCTCGCGCAGGAGGCGGATGAACCTGGGGATGTTCACGCGGACGGGACATCCGTCGATGCAGTACGGCTTGGGGCACATCAGGCACCGCTCCGCCTCGAGCATCGCCAGCTGATAGGTGAGACCCAGGTTGACTTCGCGGAAGTTGCCCGCTCGGGCGACGGCATCCTGCTCGGGCATGGCGACCCGGTCGATCGCCATTCGCTCCTTCTGGGTCAGGGGTTGCGCCGTGGGCTCCTCGGGCGGCGTGGGACGCGGTTCGGTCATGCCTGGACTCCCTGGGCCGGGGCATCCGCCTCGGTCTTTGGCTTCGTGCGGAGCCCGATCTCGCAGGCGCGGCGCTCCATCGCGGCCTGTTCGAACGGGCGATACGTGGTGAGGCGGTCCGCGAGTTCCCGGAAGTCGACCTGGTGGCCGTCGAACTCGGGCCCGTCCACGCAGGCATATCGGGTCTCACCGTCAATCGTCACGCGGCAGCCGCCGCACATGCCCGTGCCGTCGACCATGACCGGGTTGAGCGACACGGTCGTCTGGACGCCGAGCGGGCGGGTCATCTCGGCCACGGCCCGCATCATCGGGACGGGACCCACCGCGAAGACCTCGTCGACTCCGCCGGCAGCGAGGACGTCGGCCAGCGCCTGGGTGACGAATCCGGGCCGGCCGTAGCTGCCGTCATCCGTACAGGCGACCACGGTCCCGCACGCGGCCAGCTCGGGCTCCAGGATGACCCACTCCCGCGAACGGCCACCGATGATGCTCGTGACCGCGACGCCCCGCCGGTGCAGCTCCTGGGCGATCGGGAGGATGACCGCCGTCCCGACGCCGCCGCCGACGCACACGGCGTGCCCCGCCTCGGGCAGCTCCGTCGGGCGGCCGAGTGGGCCGGCGATGTCGGCGATCGCGTCGCCGGCCTGGAGCTCGACGAGGTCGCTCGTGCTCTTGCCGATCGCCTGGATGACGAGGGAGATCGTGCCGGCCTCGGCGTCTCCGTCGGCGATCGTCAGCGGGATGCGCTCGGCACCGCGGCCAAGGTGGACGATGACGAACTGGCCGGGTTCGCGAATCTCGGCGATCCGGGGCGCCTCCACCACGAGTCGGGTGACATTGGGAGAGAGTCGCTCGTTCTGGACAACGGGATGCATGGGGACACCACAATATGAGTTCCTGGCCCGATCGTCGCCCGGGAGGGGGTCACGGAGACAGCGCCGGAGCGCACGGTTGCCGGGGGCCGAACGTCACTTCGCGGCAGGCCGGTGTCCGGAGTCCGGCCGTTTCGCTGCGGGCCGGGCTGATCCAACTCACCGTCAGCCGGACTTCAGGCCCGCGTCCTTGCCCTTCGGCCAGTAGAGCTCCTTCTTGACGTGGAACTCGGGGAAGTCGCGGCGCATGAGTTCGCGCTCCACGTTGAGGATCATCTCGGGGTTGCCGCAGATGTAGACGACCGTGTGGTCGGGTCGGAGACCGCGGTCCTTGCACACGCCTGCCACGACCGCCTCGACGCGGCCGGTTCGACCGGTCCAGCCGGCATTCCGCGGGTCATTGGGGCGCGAGATCGCCGGCACATAGGTCAGCGGGTATGACCCGTCACGCGCGAGTCCTTCCAGGTAGTCCCGGTAGCCCAGCTCGTCCTCGAAGGAGCAGCCGTGCAGGACCACGGTCTTGCGCAGGTCGCCGCGCAGCATCGTGTCCCGAATCATGCTCACGAACGGCGCGATGCCCGTGCCCGTCGAGACGTACAGGTGCGTCCGATCGTCCTCCGGCTCCAGGAGGAACTTGCCCTTCGGGCCGATCATGCGCATCCGGTGGCCCACCGGGAGCCGCCACAGCGCGGTCGTGAACCGGATGACGGGCACAAGCCGAACGTAGAACTCGTATCCGTCCGTGCCGCTGACCTGGGGCGGTGAAGCGACCGAGTACGGGCGTTGGAGGAGCTTGCCGTCCACGACCACGCCGATCGTCAGATACTGGCCGGGCTGGAAGTCCACCGGCTCGTCATCGAACCGCACCCAGAAATATGCGAGGTCGCTCGTGTGCTCCTCGCGGCGAACGAGCGTGGCGTTGTAGGCGGGCGCCGCAGGGTCAATGGCCCGCGTGTCCTCAACGTGGTGCGTCATGGGTGCCGTACGTGCTCCGTGCGGGTGTGCTTACCCGGATTGTAGGTGGCCAGCCCTCGCGGCGGCCTTCGATGGCGCGACGGTACAATCGGGCACGATATCGATCGCCCTCGGCGGCCGCGCATGCCGCTCGCGTACCGACTGCGAAGGAGCCTGCCCGACATGACTGCCGCCCAGACCACCCGCGCCCACCGCGCTGCCAAGCGCTACATCTACGCCTGGGGGGCCGGCTCGGCCGAGGGCGACTCGAGCATGCGGGACCTGCTGGGCGGCAAGGGCGCCGGTCTCGCGGAGATGACGAACGCCGGGCTGCCGGTCCCGCCGGGTTTCACGATCACGACCGAGGCCTGCAACGACTACTTCTCGGCCGGCCAGCGGCTCCCGGACGGCCTCTG
This sequence comes from uncultured Chloroflexia bacterium, assembly GCA_963697415.1. Classification (GTDB taxonomy): domain Bacteria; phylum Chloroflexota; class Limnocylindria; order Limnocylindrales; family CSP1-4; genus UBA5189. The sequence goes on along the minus strand of CAVONW010000003.1, from coordinate 30,624 downwards.
GGAAGACGTCCTCGAGGCGATGCGTGCCGTGGAAGCCCAGACCGGCAAGGGATTCGGCGATCCGGCGAACCCGCTCCTCGTGTCGGTCCGGTCGGGGGCCAAGTTCTCCATGCCCGGAATGATGGACACGGTCCTCAATCTCGGCCTGAACGAGGCGACACTCCAGGGCCTGGTCGCGCTGACCGGCAACGAGCGCTTCGCCTGGGACGCGTACCGGCGGTTCATCCAGATGTTCGGCCGGATCGTCATGGAAGTACCGGGCGACCGCTTTGACGCCGCCCTCGAGGCGCAGAAGCACGCCCGCGGCGCGACCCTGGACACAGATCTCGAAGCGGACGACCTGCGGGCGCTCGTCGGCGAGTTCAAGGTCATCGTCCGTGACGCTACCGGGCGTGACTTCCCGGAGGACTCGGCTGAACAGCTGGACCTCGCGATCAAGGCCGTCTTCGCGTCATGGTTCGGCCGCCGTGCTCGTGACTACCGGGAGAACCAGAAGATCGCCCATGACCTTGGCACGGCCGTCAACGTGGTCACGATGGTCTTCGGGAACATGGGCGAGGACTCCGGGACCGGTGTCGCGTTCACCCGTGATCCGAACACCGGCGAGGCGGTCCTGTTCGGCGAATACCTCGTCAATGCCCAGGGCGAAGATGTCGTCGCCGGTATCAGGACCCCGGCCGAGATCTCGCACCTGGCCGACGAGATGCCCGAGGCCTACGTCGAGTTCCAGCGCATCGGCCAGCGCCTCGAGCAGCACTACCGTGACGTCCAGGACCTCGAGTTCACGATCGAGCGCGGCAAGCTGTACATGCTCCAGACTCGATCCGCGAAGCGGACGGCCGCGGCCGCGGTGAAGATCGCGGTGGACATGGTCGAGGAGGGGATCATCACCAAGGCCGAGGCGATCGGACGGATCGACCCCGCGATGGTGGACCAGCTCCTGCGCGACCAGTTCGATCCCGACGCGCGCGCCGGCGCGAAGCACATCGTCAAGGGCCTCAACGCGTCTCCGGGCGCGGCGGTCGGCCGGGCGGTCTTCGATGCCGACGTCGCCGTGGCGTGGGTCGGGCGAGGCGAGAAGGTCGTCCTCGTCCGGATCGAGACGTCTCCGGACGACTTCCACGGCATGGCGGTCGCGGAAGGGATCATCACCGCCCGCGGCGGCGCGACCTCGCACGCGGCCGTCGTCGCCCGCCAGATCGGCAAGCCCTGCGTGGCCGGCTGCGCCGACCTCGTTGTCGACTACGGCACGAAGCGGGCCCGCTCGTCGTCCACCGGCATCGAGTTCACCGAGGGCGATTGGGTGAGCCTCGACGGCACCACCGGTGACCTGTTCCTCGGCGCCCTACCCACGATCGCTGCGCGTTTCGAGGACCAGCCTGAGCTCCAGGCGATCCTCGGCTGGGCGGACGAATTCCGCCGGATGCAGGTATGGACGAACGCCGACAAGCCGGAGGAGGCCGCCCAGGCGCGACGGTACGGCGCCCAGGGGATCGGCCTGTGCCGAACCGAGCACATGTTCCGGGAGGGCGACCGGCTGGAGATCGTCCGTGGCGCGATCCTCGTCGCGAACCGCGCAACCCGGGCGAAGGCCAGGATCGCCACCGGGGAGCAACTCGCCACGGACGAACAGGAGGCCGTGGCGACCTTCGACGCCGCGATGGCCACCCTCGAGGTCCTCCAGCAGGGCGATTTCGAGGGCATCTTCGAGGCCATGGATGGCCTGCCGGTGGTGATCCGGCTGATCGACCCGCCGCTTCACGAGTTCCTGCCGAACCTCGAAGAGCAGCTCGTCAAGGTCACGAAGGCCGGTGATGCGGCCTCGGCTGAGGACAAGGAGCTCCTCGCGACCATCAAGTCCATGCACGAGCAGAACCCCATGCTCGGGCTCCGCGGCTGTCGCCTGGGCCTGATGATCCCGGACTTCGTCAAGGTCCAGACCCGGGCGATCCTGAACGCGGAGATCGCACGGAAGCGGGCGGGCGGCAACCCGATCGCGAAGATCATGATCCCGCTTGTCGGCCACGTGAACGAGCTGGCCCGGACGCGCGAGATCCTCGAGGTGGAGGCGAAGGCGGTCGAGACGGCGGCCGGCGTCGAGGTGAACTACAAGTTCGGCACGATGATCGAGGTCCCGCGCGGCGCCCTCACGGCCGACGAGATCGCGCGCGAGGCGGACTTCTTCAGCTTCGGAACGAACGACCTGACCCAGATGACGTTCGGCTACAGCCGCGATGACGCAGAAGGTGGGTTCCTCCTGAAGTACGTCGAGGACAAGATCCTGCCGTTCAACCCGTTCCAGACCCTTGACGATGCGGTCGCGGGCCTGATGCGGATTGCGGTTGACAAGGGCCGCTCGGTGAAGCCCGACCTGGAGCTCGGCATCTGCGGCGAGCACGGTGGCGATCCGGAGTCGATCACGAAGTGCGAGGCGATCGGGCTGGACTACGTGTCCTGTTCGCCGTTCCGCGTGCCGGTGGCGCGACTCGCGGCGGCCCAGGCAACCCTCGTGTCCGCCGAACGCGACAAGTAGCCATCCCAGCCCGGTGAGCGGCCCCGCGCGACGTCGCAGGGACGCGGCCCGCGGGCTCGTCATCGATCTCGAGCCGCTTCGGAGAGACGCGGACTTCCGCCGTCTGTGGACGGGGCAGTCGATCAACGTGATCGGCAACCAGATCACACGAGTCGCGCTGCCCTACCAGGTCTACGTCCTCACCGGGTCGACACTCGCGCTGGCAGCGCTCGTCCTCGTCCAGCTGGTCCCGTTGCTGGTGTTCACGCTCGGCGGGGGCGCGATCGCGGACGCGATGGACCGGCGACGCGTCCTCCTCATCACCCAGGTCGGACTCGCCGGAACGAGCCTCAGCCTCGTCCTGCTCTCCGTCCAGGCGCAGCCCTCCCTGCCGCTCCTGTTTCTCGTGGCGTTCATCGCCTCGGGATTCTCGGCCTTCGAGTGGCCGGCCCGGTCGTCGGCCATCCCGCGGCTTGTTCCGAAGGAGCGACTTCGAGCGGCGATCGCGCTCGGCCAGCTCAGCTTCAACGGCGGATCGGTGATCGGGCCGGCGATCGCGGGTGCGCTCATCGCGGCGGCCGGCGTCGCCGGAGCCTACGCGGTGGATGTGGTGACCTACGCACTCTCGCTGACGATGCTCGTCCGGATGCGGCCCATCCCGCCCCTGGGAGCCCCCCGGCCGCTGGGCCTTGAGGCGATCCGCGAAGGCCTCCGATTCGTACGGGTCCGGCGCCTCATCCTGTCGACCTTCGCCATCGACCTCAACGCGATGGTCTTCGGCAGCCCGCGCACGCTCTATCCGGTCCTGGCCCTGGATGTCTTCAGGACCGGACCGGTTGGCCTCGGCCTGTTGACGGCGGCGCCGGCCTTCGGCGCACTCGTGGCGATCCTCCTGTCGGGCGGCATCTCGCGTTTCCGGCGGATCGGGCGGGGGATCCTGCTCGCGGTGGCGGCGTGGGGCGGAGCCATCCTCATGTTCGGACTGTCAGGTTCGTTCTTCGTGCTGGCCCTCGGGTTCCTCGCAATCGCTGGAGCGGCCGACGTGGTCTCGGCCGTATTTCGCTCGAGCGTCGTCCAGATGGAGACTCCGGATGAACTGCGCGGGCGGGTCGCCGCGATCCACATCCTCGTGGTCACCAGCGGTCCGCAGGTCGGCGACATCGAGGCTGCGCTGGTCGCCTCGGCGATCGGGGCGCAGCTGTCGGTCATGAGCGGTGGCTTGTTGTGCCTGCTCGGGGTCCTGGTCGTCGCGCGGGCGTTCCCCGAGCTCGACGCGCATGTGGTGCCCGAGGGTCAGTAGTCGTCGCTGCTACTCGTCGGCGGCGGGGAGTAGCCCGGCCTGTGGTACGGGGCGTACGCGGGCCACCACATCGCCGAATCGACGAGCGCCGTCACGTCGGTGTCCGGCGAGAGCGGGGAGAGATTGGACCGGATGGCCTCGGCCGCGACCCGGATCGCGATCTCCCGCGAGACGCGCCGCAGGTCCGTGACACTGGGGTAGAGCGCACCTGCGGCCAGCCGCTCGGGGGAGACGTGGTCGGCGACCGTCCCGGCCGCCGCGAGGAACATTGCGTCGGTGACCTCCCGCGCCTCCGACACGATCGCCCCGAGGCCCACGCCCGGAAACACGAAGACGTTGTTCGCCTGGCCGATCTCGTGGCGGCTCGCCCCAAGATCGACCGCCGGGAAGGGCGATCCGGTTGCTACCAACGCCCGCCCGTCTGTCCAGGCGAGGATGTCGGCGGGCAGGGCCTCCGTGTTCGCGGTCGGGTTGGACAGCGGCAGGACGATGGGCCGATCCGTCGCCTCGGCCATCGCGCGGATCACGGCCTCGGAGAAGCTGCCGGCATGGCCGGTCGTACCGATGAGGATCGTGGGGGCGAGAGCACGGACCACCTCCAGCAGCCCGGGATGCTCCTCCCGCCCATGACTCGCAAGAACGAGCCCGGCCTCCGTGGCCGCAGCAGCCGAGTACGCCGTGTCGTGCTTGTCCAGATCGAGGCTGGCGCGCCCCTCGTAGACGAGCCCCTCTGAATCGACGAGGGCGATCGCGCGTCGCGCATCCGCCTCGGACATCCCGTCTTCGGTCATCGCGAGTCGAAGCAGCCGAGCGATCCCGGTCCCGGCCGCGCCGGCACCCGCCAGCACGACCCGCTGGTCTGCCCAGGTCGTCTCGAGGAGACGCAGGCCGGCGATCAGGCCGCCCACCACGACCGCGGCCGTGCCCTGGATGTCGTCGTTGAAACACGGGATCCGGTGCCGATATCGATCGAGGATCCGGATGGCGTTGTGCTGCTTGAAGTCCTCGAACTGGATGAGGCAGTCCGGCCAGACTTCGTGGACGCCGTTGACAAAAGCCTCGACGAGCGCGTCGTATGCCGCGCCGCGGAGACGGGGCGCCCGGAAGCCGAGATAGAGCGGATCGTCCAGCAGCGCCCGGTTGTCCGTCCCGACGTCGAGCGAGACGGGCAGGGTCAGGACCGGATGGATGCCGCAGCCCGCCGTGTACAGGGCGAGCTTGCCGATCGGGATTCCCATCCCGCCGGCCCCCTGGTCACCGAGACCCAGGATCCGCTCGTTGTCTGTCACCACGATCAACCGGACGTCCTCGAACGGCGCCGCGCGGAGGACCTCCGGGATCCGATCCCGATCCGCCGGGGTCAGCCAGAGGCCCCGGGTGCGCCGGACGATGTGGCTGAATTCCTGGCACGCCCGCCCGACGGTCGGCGTGTAGACGACCGGCAGGTACTCCTGCATGTGTTCCACGAGGAGTCGATAGAAGAGGGTCGCATTCCGGTCCTGGAGGGCGGCCAGACCGATATACCGTTCGAGGTCGTCTGACTTCCGGCTGATGTGCTCGTGCTCGAGGGCGAGCTGCTCTTCGATCGACAGGACGCGATCCGGAAGGATCCCGTGGAGCCCGAAGGCGGTTCGCTCGTCGAGCGGGAACGCCAGCTCCTTGGTCAGGAGCCGATGGTTGAGGAGTTCGCTGCCCGAAATCGCGATATCTGCCGGAAGGCCGGCAGAGAGCCGATCGAACGGTGCCGGCAGCGGTTGCACAGTCCGAGGATAGACCTGTCTGCGCTGTCTCACCGCCGGCACCGCACCAGCGCAGCCAGCCGGGTATCGTGGCGCCGTGAACGACGAGTTGCCGGTCATCCAGGATCATCCGGCCGCCGTCCGGTACGAAGCCCACGTGGGCGGCGACCTGGCCGGATTCGTCGAGTATCGGCTGGCCGGGACGCGCCGAATCCTGCTCCACACGGAGGTCCTGCCCTCGTTCGAGGGTCGGGGGATCGGCTCGGCGCTGGCCCGGCACATCCTGGACGCGGCTCGCACCACAGGCGATCGCGTGACGGTCAAATGCCCGTTCATCCGGACCTGGCTGGCCCGCCACCCGGACTACCTGGCTGTGGTGACGCCGGACCCAGTCCCGCGCCCGCTCGACGCCTGACCTCATGAGCCTCCAGCCCCGACTGAGCTTCCAGCCCCGACGCGTCGTCTACGCGACGGCCGCCACGTCCACCACTCGCTCGCGCCGCGCCAGCCGAACAGCCATGAGCACAGCGATGGCCGCGAACACGAGGATCGTCGCCGCGGCGATGGCGGCATCGAGATCGCCGGCCTGGAACTCGGCGTAGACCACAAGCGGCAGCGTCTGCGTCCGGCCGACCACGTTGCCCGCGAACAGGATGGTCGCCCCGAATTCACCGAGCGAGCGTGCCCAGCTCATCATGAGCCCGGCCGCGAGGGCCGGTCTGGCCAGCGGAGCCGTGACGTGACGGAAGACTCCCCACTCGGTCGCTCCATCCACACGCGCCGCATCCTCGAGGTCTCGCGGAACACTGGCGATCCCCGCGCGCGCCGAGCGGACATAGAAGGGGGCCGAGACGAAGACCTGGGCGAGGATCACCGCGATGACCGTGAACGGGATGGCGAGTCCGGCCGCATCGAACGAGGTGCCGAACAGCCCGCGCCTGCCGAACACCAGCAGCAGCGCCAGACCCGCGACCGATGGAGGAAGGACGAGGGGCAGGTCGATGAAGACGTCCACGAGGGCGGCCCCGCGGAACCTCCTCCGGGCGAGAAGGAACGCCAGCGGGGTGCCGATGAGCGCGGTGATCGCCAGGCTGATGGCGGTCGTCACCAGGCTCAGCCGGAGCGCCTCGAGGATCACGGTCGATCGGGCTGTCTCAGCGAGGAGGCCGCCGCCGAGCGCCCTGCCCAGGAGTGTGGCCACGGGCACCGCGAGGAAGGCCGTGAGCAGGGCGGCTGCGAGGATCAGCGGTGCGCGGCGGATCACGGGGCCGGCGTGAACCCGAAGCCCGCCAGGACTTCCCGGCCGGCCGGCCCGGCGAGCCAGGCCAGGAATGCATGGCCCGCAGACGGATCGACGGCCGTGGCCGGGACGACCCCGGCGTACGTGGCCGTGACGTTGACCCCGGGCGGGAGGGCGATGGTGCGGATGGAGCTCGAGGCGATGGCATCGGACGCATAGACAATCGCGGCATCGCCCTCGTCGAGTTCAATCTTGGCGAGCACCGCCCTGACGTTGTCCTCCCGGCTCACCACGTTGGCGGCATACAGCGCGAGGAACCCGGCCGGAGCATCAGGCAGTGCGGCGAGCCGTTCGATCAGGGTCCGGGCATAGGTCGAGATCGGGACCGACTCGCCGGCCGCGATGATCTTCACGCCGGGTCGTGCGAGATCCGCCGGCGCAACGATGTGGGCCGGGTTCCGGGCGGGAACGATGATCGCGAGCCGATTCCCGGCAAACGGCACCGCCCCGCCATCGGCCAGACCGGCCGCGACGAGTTCCTCGGGGTTCCCGGTGTCGGCGGACAGGAGGACGTCCGCACGGGCACCCTGCTCGATCTGCGTCCTGAGTGCCGCCGAGGAATCAGTCGCGAGCACGACCTTGGTTCCGGTCGCCGCCTCGTAGGCCGTGGACACCGCAGTCAGAGCGTCGCCCAACGAGGCCGCGGCGAATACCGTGAGGCTCCGCGACTGGGTTGCCGCGCCACCTCGCGCCGGTCCACAGCCACTGAACAGCACGGCGAGGCCCAGGCCTGCGGCCACGAGACTGAGTAGCGGCCCCCGGCCGGCGCCCACCGCCCGGCGCAGGGGCGGGGTCACCGGGGAACCTCGACGATGACATTCGTGGCCTTGACCACGCAGATCGCCGGGTCTCCCACCTTCAGGCCCATCTCCGTGACGGCCTCGGCGGTCATCAGGCTCACGATGCGGTGAGGACCCGCGAGAACCTCCACGACGGCCGCGATCCGGTCCGCCTCAATCCGCGTAATGACGCCCGCGAAGTGGTTGCGGGCCGACTGCGTGGCCGCGCGGGGGTCAGGGTTTGCTCGTCGGCGAGCCTCGAGCAACCGAACGATCTCGGCCACAGGCACCAGCCTCTGGCCCCCGCCGGTGCGGTCGACGGTCAGGCGGCCTTCGGCCTCCCAACGGCGGAGGGTGTCCACGGTGACGCCGAGCATCTCGGCCGCCTGGCCGACTCGGACGTGACGATCAGGGGCGTGATCGTCGCTGGGGTCTGGAGTGCGCATATCGAGGTATTGTGGTCACCCCGATGCGAAATAGCAAGAGATGTGGCCCTCGACGCGTCAGGCCCCGACGGGCGGCTTCTCGGCTTCTTCGGGCGCCGTGTCGAGTGCCGAGTCGGGCGCCGTGGCACCGGGGCGGATCGGCTCGAGGTCAATCGTCCGGGAGCGACGTGTCCGGCCGGACTCCGTCCGGACCATGACCGCGGGGATCACGCCGCCGGAAACCGATTCGACGGTGGCGGCCTCGCCGGCGTACAGGCCGCTCAGGATGCGCACCCGATCGCCCAGTCCAATCGACGCGCGGCCCACCACGGCGGACAGGTTGATCGAGACGGTTCGACCCGCGGGGTTGCGCGGATCATTGGCGCCGAGCAGGGGCGGTGGCCCCTTCGTGGCGGTCTTCGGGGGCGGGTATGTGACCTTGCGACGGCGCATCGACTAGTACCGTCGACGCGCGGTTGCGTCTTCCTTCTTGGGCTTGGGCTCGTGTCCCGGGCGCGGCGGCCGGGGTGCGGTACCGGGTGCCATATCCGCCGGGCGCTCCTGCGGTCCGCGCTCCTTGGCGGCCTTGACCGCGGCTGCGAACTCGGCGGCAATCGGGCCGGGGATGCTGCCCTGCCAGGCTCGCTCGATCTCCTGGACCCGCACGGTTTCGGCGGCGCGCCGCTGGCGCTCAAAGCTGGAATGCTTGGTCATCTTCCCTCTGTCCATGTCGTCCCGGTGGTCGGGCCGATGCCCGAAGCGTACCCCGGTTCGTGGCAGGGTGCGCGAAGAGGCAGCTCAGATCAGCGTCGGGACAGGACGATTGGATCAGTTGTCGCTCCTTTCGAGCCGTGTAGCCTATTGGCGACGTGAAGACAGCAGCGGTCCACCGGTCGCCCCACGCCCGACGTGTCTGGCATGTCGCGGTGTTGCTCGCAGGTCTGACCGTCGGCGCGTGCGGTACGCAGGGCGCGCCGCGCACAGCACCCGTCTCGCCGCCGGTCGCCGCCGCGGCCTCGAAGCCGGAACCATCGGAGGCAGGCCCTGCGCTGCCGCTCGCTGCATGCCAGACGACGGATCTGGCCGTGCGCGTGGTCAGCTGGGAAGGCGCTGCCGGGTCTCGAATCGGCAGCGTTGAATTGGTGAACTCGGGGGCGGGCCCATGCACGATGTTCGCGCTGGCGCAACCGCAGCTGCTGGACGGCGCTGGCTCGGTCCTCATCGAGGGCGCACAGCCCGCCGCGTCGGAGGCCTTGGTGGTCGCCGCCGGCCTCGCCCTCAGCACGCTTGTTCGGGCCTCGAACTACTGCGGCCCGGAACCGGTGCCTCCCGTTACGGTGGCGTTTGTCCTTTCAGGCGGCCTCGGACGGCTCGTGGCCGCGCCGCCGTCGTCTGCAGACACGTACGGGCTCCCGCCATGCATTGGTGCGGCAGGAACGCCCGGGAGTATCGAGATGCAGCCCTGGGCGCCGTGAGCGTGCGATGAGGGTCACTCCCTGGCGCAACCCGCTGCGGCCGGGGCTCTGTGGGGCGCTCGCACTGCTGCTGGCCGTGGCGGGTACGCCGCTCGGCGCGCCCGTCACGCGCGCCGCGAGCCAGGATCTTGCCGCGAACTGCGGCACGACCCTTCGAATGCTCCCGTCGACGACGAGCACCGCGGTCGCGATCGTTCCGGTCGGCTCAGTCGTCACGTGGACGAGCCTCACGTCCGGGGCTCCTTGGTCCGTGACCTGCGGCTCCGTGGTCGCCGGGTCCACGTGGTACGGCATCTCGGCGGTCAACGGGCAGGATGTTGGGTCGATCTACGGGGTCCCGCTCGTCTACGCGGCGAGCGGCCTGTTCCGGCCCGTCGATGCCCAGACGTTCGTTGAGGGGGTGGATGTCTCCCGCTGGCAGGGAACGATCGACTTCTTCTCGCTTCGGAATGCGGGGAAGCGCTTCGTCATCGCCAAGGCGACCGAGGGAATCGGCTTCCTCGACCCGATGTACCTGTCCAACAGGGTCGGCGCGAGCGGTGCCGGCCTTGCGATCACCGCGTACCACTTTGCCCGGCCCGATCTGAACCCGACGAATCCGCAGGGCGAAGCCGACTGGTTCGTGGACAACCTGGGCCTCGTGCCCGGCATGCTCGCCCCGGCGCTCGACCTGGAGATCCCAGGGTCCCTGGACACGGCCGGTCTTCAGGCGTGGGTCAAGGCGTGGCTTGACCGTGTGTACGAGAGGACGGGCATTCGCCCGATGATCTATGTGAGCCCGAGCTTCTGGAAGAAGTACATGGCCGATACGACCATGTTCGCCGACCAGGGCTACGCCGTCCTCTGGGTGGCCCATTGGTTCGTGGCAGGCCCGACGGTTCCTGCCAACAACTGGTCGAATCGCGGGTGGACATTCTGGCAGTACAGCAACTGCGGGTCAGTGCCCGGAGTCATCGGGTGCGTCGATCTCGACCGCTACAACGGCACTGACCTTACGCCCGTGACCTACGGTGCCGACTTCGCGGTCTCGGCCTCACCGCTGACCGCCACCGTGCCCTCCGGCAGCTCGATCACGTATGACCTCAGGCTTGTGCGAACCTTCTTCACGACACCGATCGACCTGAGCGTGACCGGCCTGCCGGCGGGTGCGACGGCCACGTTGAGCGTCTCGCGCGCGACCGATTCGTCGGCTACGCTCACCGTGTCGACCTCACTGACCGGGGCTCCGACCCCCGGCGGCACGTACCCCCTGACCATCACCGCGATTGGCGGCGGGTTGACACGTACCGCGACGACGACGCTGACCGTCACCGACGACCTCCCGCCCGTTGTCAAGGCGCCGGTCTCTCGACTTGTGTACCCATCAAAGCTGGCCGCATCGATACCCGTCCAGACTGTGTGGTCGGCGGCCGACACCAGCGGCGTCAGCGGCTATGGCCTGCAGCGACAAGTTGCCGGCGGGCCGTGGGAGGTGCTGGCGCTGCCCTCACCGTCGTCGACATCGGTAACTGAATCGTTCTCGTTCGGGTCCGTCTACGGGTACGCGGCACTGGCGACCGACGGCTTTGGCAACGCGAGCGACTGGGTGCCCGGGACAGCAGCGGCGGTGGTCCTTGCGGAGCAGACGAGTTCCTCAATCGTCTACTCCGGCGCGTGGAAGAGTGGCGCGAATGCGTACGCATCCGGGGGTAGCCTCAAATACACAACAAGGAAGAACGCTTCGGCCACGTACAGCTTCACCGGAGCCGGTGTCGCGTGGGTGGCCTACCGAGGGCCCAACCGGGGATCTGCCCGCGTGTATGTCGACGGTGTCTACAAGAAGACCGTCAATCTGTACGCCTCGACCTACTCCGCGAAGCAGATTGTCTTCGCCTTCAACTGGAGTGCGAGCGGGGCGCACAAGATCAAGGTCGTGGCAGTCGGTACCGCTGGCCATCCTCGCATCGACGTCGACGCGTTCATCCGGCTGAGTCTGCCGTAGCCGGCGGCCCGTCGACCCCTGGGACGGCCAGCCGCCGCGGCTCGGCAGGATCGGGCAGACTGGTGAGCATGACCACGAAGATCATCCTCGACGTCGACACCGGGACCGATGATGCCGTCGCCCTCATGGTCGCTGCACTGTCGCCCGACATCGAGCTCGTTGGGGCGACCACCGTCAACGGCAACACCGCCGTTCACAACTGCACCGAGAACACGCTCCGCGTCTTCGACTGGATCGGGCTACCGCAGATCCCGGTCCACCAGGGCATGAGCCGGCCCCTGGCGCGACCCCAGATGACGCAGCTCAACCCGGCCAGCCGGATCCACGGCGACCTCCTGGATCTGCCACCTGCGACATCGACCGTCCAGTCCAGCCATGCCGTCGACTGGCTGATCGACACGTATCTCGCCTCCGACGGCGACATCACGCTGGTGCCGGTGGGGCCGCTCACCAATATCGCGACCGCGATTCAGAAGGAGCCGCGGATCCTGGACATGATCCCCGAGATCGTGATCATGGGCGGCGCCCACGACCACGGGAACTCGACCGCCTCGGCCGAGTTCAACATCTGGCTGGACCCGGAGGCAGCCCGAATCGTCGTCAACTGCGGGCGTCCGATTCGCATGGTCCCCCTCGACGCGACCCACCGCGCGCTCGTCTCGCTGGATGACTGCCGGGCGATGCGGGCACTCGGGACGCCGTCCGGCGAGGCCGCCGCCCGCTTCGTGGAGAAGCGGATCGAGGGCTACGACGCAACCCAGCCGATGTATCGGGCCAACGCCGCGCCGGTGCACGATGCCCTCGCCGTGTGCGCGGTGATCGACCCGACCATCATCACCACCCAGTTCATTCCGGTCGACGTGGAAACCGTGGGCGAGCTGTCGGTCGGACGGACCGTGTGCGACTTCCGATTCCGGGGCGGGAAGCCGGCCAACGTCGAGTTTGCGATGGATGCGGATGAGGGCAAGTTCGTCCGGATGCTGCTCGAGATCCTCGGCCGAATCGCCTGACTCCGCGGCCCCGGGTGACGCCTCGGTCCACGGCCGCTCTGCGCGGGGCTCCCCGGACCGGTTAGATTCCGGGCATGCCATTCCGCGCCGATCCATGGCTCCACGTCATCGCCGGCTGCATGTCCTCCGGCAAGACAGACGAGCTGCTCCGGCTTCTGCGCCGGGCCGAGGTCGCCCGCCGCCGGATCCTGCTGGTCCGCCCGGAAATCGACAGCCGGACGCCCGGCGAGTTCGCGGAGAGCCGCAGCAAGGCCCGCTTTCCGTCGGTGCTCGTCAACCCCGCCGAGCCGTCCAGCGTCCTCGCACTGGCGCGTGAGCGCGACGCCGACATGGTCGGGATCGAGGAGGGACAGTTCTTCGACGAGCAGCTCGTCGAGGTGGTCCTGGCGCTTCGAGACAGTGGCCGGCATGTGATCGCGAGCGGGCTCAACCTCGACTTCGCCGGTCGGCCGTTCGGCCCGATGCCGATTCTCCTGGCGCATGCCGACGCCGTGACGATGCTCACGGCGATCTGCGTCGTCTGTGGCGACCCCGCCACCCGAACCCAGCGCCTCGTCGGTGGCCGGCCGGCAGCGATTGACGATCCACTCGTGGTCATCGGTGGTTTCGACGCCGCAGCCGCGGAGACATACGAGGCCCGCTGTCACCGCCACCACGAGATCGGGGAACCGCGAGGGCGTGGCACCGCGACGGCGGTGGGCGCGGAGCCCGGGACGATCGCACGAGCCGAAACGAACGGCGGCCGGGTGCCGGTCGGTCCCGGAGATCCCCCGGCCGGCTGACCGATCGTCCCCTGCGCATCCGGTCCGGTCGCGACCTACTCGATGATCCCGGTGTGCTCCAGTCGCCAGATCGTGGTGATGTCATGGGCGGTGATCCAGACGGCCAGCTCGTCCGCAGCCACACTCCCGCTTCCCGCGGACGGGTTGTAGCGGTCCACGATCTCGTTCCTGACTGGGTCGATCCTGAACAGGAGCGTGCGACTGCCACGGAGCCAGACTGACCCGCCACCGACGGCGATGTCGCCGCCGCGAACCTGCTCGCCCAGCTCGATCGTCGCCACGACGCGGTTCGTCGCGGGGTCCACTCGGCTCAACGTCCCGGCGGTCTGATTCATGGTCCAGAGCGCCCCCTCACCGACGGCGATGAACTGCGGCTGGTCTCCGACCAGGATGGTGGCGACGATCGATCCCGTTGCGGGATCGATCCTGTGGATCCGGTCGAGTGTCGGATCCGATACCCAGACGGACCCGAGACCCGCACGCACAGCCGTCGGGTAGCCGGGGATGTGGTACGACGCAGCCACAGACATCGTCACGGGATCGACGCGCAGGAGCGTGCGCGGCGCGGCCCCGCCGACGATGATCCAGACACCTCCCTCGCCGACGCCGATGGACGCCTCCGGTTCGGGGATCTGCCCTCCGAGCTCAGCGGTTGTGACCACGCCGGTAACGGCATCGATCCGCGCGAGCCCGGGCCCGCGGCAGGTCGCGGTCCACGCAGCGCCGAACCCGGCGTCAAACGCCTCGCACGAATCCCCGGGGATGGTCACGGAGTCGACGAAGTCGCCGGTCGTGCGGTCGAATCGCCCGACCCCGCTGCCGATGCCGGACACGAACGCGTAGTCGCCGGCAAGCACGATGAAGTCCGGATTCGGCCGCGCGTCGATCCTGGTGGCTGTCGTCCTGAGCAGATCGATCGGGTAGGGGAGAGGGAGCGTCGGCTCCGGACTGTTGATCGCCACCGGCGTGGTCGACGAGGGCGATGGGGGCGTGGCTGAGGCTGGGGCAGCCGTCGCCCCGGGGGACGCCGACGGGGCCGGCGTGGCAGCCGTGGAGATGGACCCTCCGGGTCCGGCGGAGCACCCCGCCACGATCGCGATCGCCAGCACGATGCCACTCCCTCGTCGGAACTTCACTCGTCGCTTCTCCCTGGCAAGACGCTCCTGCGACTCGGCCTAGTCTGCCATTCATCGACGCAGTCGCCGACCTTGACAGGGGTTGTTGACGGCGCAATCATTGCTCCTCTCGCTCCGAGGTCGTACTGCCCGTGCCCGCCATCACCGTCGACGACATCACCGTCCTGCCGCGAATCCCCGCGCCGGACTCACTGGTGGCTCGCAACCGCCCGGTGCAGAGCGTGACGGTCGCACCCAGGGGCTATGAGGGCGAGGGCTTCCCGGTGCGACGCGCCTTCGCTGGTGTGGACCTGGCGGATCTCGACCCCTTCATTCATCTCGACCAGATGGGCGAGGTGGAGTACGCACCGGGCGAGCCGAAGGGCACGCCGTGGCACCCGCACCGCGGCTTCGAGACCGTGACCTACATGATCGACGGTACGTTCGAGCACAGTGACTCGAATGGTGGTGGAGGCGTCATCACCAACGGCGATACGCAGTGGATGACGGCGGGTGCCGGGATCCTTCACATCGAGAAGCCGCCCGAGTGGCTGGTCGCCAGCGGCGGCCTGTTTCACGGATTTCAGCTCTGGGTCAACCTGCCCGCGGCCCAGAAGTTCTCCGCCCCGCGCTACCAGGACATCCGGGCGAGTGAAGTCGCGCTTGCCTCGTCGGGCGATGGCGGCGCCCTGGTCCGCGTGATCGCCGGTGAGCTCGGCGGCATCGCAGGTCCGGGATCCACATACACCCCGATGACGCTCGTCCATGCGACGCTCAGTCCGGGCGCCCGGCTGTCGCTCCCGTGGCGCGCGGACTACAACGCTCTCGCCTACGTCATGGCCGGGTATGGAACTGTCGGCGCCTCGGTCCCGGGCGTCTCGGATCCCGTGTCGGTCCAGACCGGCCAGCTGACAGTCTTCGGGCCGGGGGACGCGATCACGATCTCCGCCTTGCCGCTCGGCCAGCAGGAGTCACGCAGCCCCAATCTGGACGTCCTCATCCTCGGTGGCCGCGGAATTCGCGAGCCCGTCGCCTGGATGGGACCGTTCGTCATGAACACGCGCGAGGAGCTCCTCCAGGCCGTGGCCGACTACCAGGCCGGCCGGCTGGGTACGATCCCCGCCATCCACGGAGCCCCGACGACGATCCAGGAGGCGTAGGGTCGCTCGCCGGGCCGCCTGTCGTGCGGCCCACGCAACCGGAGGCGTCAGGCCCCGGCCCACTCCTCGATCGGCCAGCCGCGCAGGCGGGCCTGCCGCCGGAGCCGCCGGTCCGGCGTCATGACTCGCGGCAACCCGACTCGCTCGAGCAGATCCAAGTCGGCGTGGCTACCTGTGTAGAAGCAGCCGCTTGGCCCGGGACCGCACCTTGCGGCCGCGGCTGGTCTGTGCTGTGGTTCTGGTTGCGCGGATCCACCTGATCCGGCAAGATACCCCCTGGGAGTATCAGGACGACAAACCGGAGACCAACCATGACCGACCGGCCCGCCCAGCTCATCGACCCCGTGTGCGGCATGACCGTCGACGTCGCCGGCGCTGAGGCGGCCGGACTCCTCCTGGAGTACGAGAACCGGACGTACGGCTTCTGCCGTGCCGGATGCCGCCGAGCATTCCTCGAGGACTCCGCCGTGTACGTCGCGCAGGCCGAGGCGGCCACGGCGACAGCCGCGGAGCGAACAGCCGCTACCGGGGAGCTGCCGGTCATCGACGAGGGGATGCGCCTCTGGTACGAGAGCTGCTCATGCTGCCTCAGTGATGCCTACCCCGAGATCAAGGCGCAGCTCGATGCCGAGCGCGCGGCGGCGTCCCAGGCGCCCGTTGCCGCGGGCATCTGCGAGGTCGCCGAGGCACCGGCGGTCCCGGCTTCCTAACCGCAGGCCTCGCGCAAACCATGTCACGCAATCCGCCGCTGCTCGCCGGACTCGAGTACCCGGGTCCGCGATAGGGCGTAGGATGGCCGGAAAGAACCCAGGCGAACTGCGCGGGAGAGACCGCCGAGACGACGCGGCAACGCGGCGTGGCCGGCGGCGCCGACGGAGCAACGGCCCGGAACCTCTCAGGCATCAGGGACCGCGCGGGGATGGGGACGCTGGAGAGCGTTGCTGACGCGAGAGATCCCGTCACGGCGCGCCGACGGAGGAACCTGCGGTCGCATGGCGCGCCGCGGGGACGCTCTCAGGCACCAGGACAGCGGGGCACCGAGGAGGTGCTGTTACCGATGTCCAAAACACCAGAGCTGGGGTTTGTTGATCGACACATCGGGCCGGATACGGCCGATGTTGCCGAGATGGTCCAGGCGATCGGCAAGTCGTCCCTCGACGACCTGATCCGGGCGACCGTCCCGTCGGCGATCCTCCGCGACCGCGATCTGGACCTGCCCCCGGCTCGAACGGAGGCCGAGGCCCTCGATGACCTGCGGGCGATGGCAGCCGCCAACACACCCCTTCGTTCCATGATCGGGATGGGCTACCACGACACGATCACGCCGCCGGTGATCCTGCGGAACGTCCTCGAGAACCCTGCTTGGTACACCGCCTACACGCCCTACCAGCCCGAGATCGCCCAGGGCCGTCTTGAGGCCCTGATCAACTTCCAGACCGCGATCTGCGATCTCACCGGAATGGAGATCGCGAATGCCTCGCTGCTCGATGAGGGCAGCGCGGCCGCCGAGGCCGTCGCCCTCGCGCACAGCGTCTCGGGCGTTGACGACGGAAACCTCATCCTCGTGGACGCGGACACGCATCCGCAGACGATCGCGGTCCTGCGCACGCGCGCCGAGCCCCTCGATATCGACGTCGTGGTGGCGCCACCGTCCGAATTGCTCGCTCGCGCGGCGCACGCCGCACGATGGAGAGCGGCCGTACGCGATCCTGCTCTCCAACCCCGGCACGTCCGGTGCCATCCGCTCGTTGCAGTGCCGACATCGAAGCCGCACACGCCGCGAAGCTCCTCGTGATCGTGGCCACGGATCCGCTCGCGGCCGTCCTCCTCGAGAGTCCCGGCGCCCAGGGTGCCGACGTCGTCATCGGCAGCAGCCAGCGCTTCGGCGTGCCGATGGGCAACGGCGGCCCGCATGCCGCGTTCCTGGCCACCCGATCGGCGTTCAAGCGCTCCCTGCCGGGTCGTCTCGTTGGCGTATCCGTGGACGCGGACGGTGCGCCCGCGTATCGGCTCACGCTCCAGACGCGCGAGCAGCACATCCGGCGCGAGAAGGCGACCTCGAACATCTGCACCGCGCAGGTGCTCCTGGCCGTGATCGCGGGCCTGTACGCAGCCTGGCACGGGCCCGAAGGCCTTCGCTCGATGGCCGAGCGCGTCCACGGACGGGCCGCGGCCCTGGCGGCCGGCATCGGGACCATTGATGGCGTGTCGCTCCGGCATGACCAGTACTTCGACGCAATCGCGGTCGAGACGGGGAGTGCCGCGCGCGCGGACGCCCTGCTGGCCGCTGCCGCGCTCGCCGGCTACGAGCTTCGGCGCCTCGATGCCACGGGGATCGGGATTGCCTGCGATGAGACGACCTCGGAGGCTGATGTCAGCGCCGTCCTGGGCGCCCTGGGTGGCTCGAGGCCGCGTGCGGCCGTGATGGTCGAGGCCGCCGCTACCTCACTCCCGGCATCGCACCGCCGAACCGACGCGATTCTGAGTCACCCGGTCTTCTCGCTCCACCGGTCCGAGACGGAGATGCTCCGCTACCTCTTCCGGCTGGCCGAGAAGGACGTCACCCTGACCCGGTCGATGATCCCGCTCGGCAGCTGCACGATGAAGCTGAACGCGACGACCCAGATGATGGCGATCGGACTGCCCGGCTTCTCGCGCGTGCACCCGTTCTCGGATCCTGCGCGACTGCCCGGGTACACGCGCCTCTTCGATGACCTCGAGGGATGGCTGGCCGAGATCACCGGCCTTGCCGCGGTCAGCCTCCAGCCCAACGCCGGAGCGCAGGGCGAGTACTCGGGCCTGTTGGCGATCAGCGGCTGGCATCGGTCCCGGGGAGACACCCACCGCAAGGTCTGCCTGATCCCGGCATCCGCCCACGGCACGAATCCGGCGAGCGCCGTGATGGCCGGCTACCGCGTGGTCGTGGTCGCCACGGCGGCACACGGAGACGTGGACCTGGACGACCTCCGGGCGAAGATCGCCGAGAACGCCGCGGATCTGGGCGCGCTGATGATCACCTACCCGAGCACGCACGGCGTGTTCGAGGAGGCGATCGTCGAGATCTGCCGCCTGGTCCACGAGGCCGGCGGCCAGGTCTACATGGACGGCGCGAACATGAACGCCCAGGTCGGCCTGTCCCGACCCGGGGACATCGGGGCCGACGTCTGCCATCTCAACCTGCACAAGACGTTCGCGATCCCGCACGGCGGCGGTGGGCCGGGCGTGGGCCCGATCGGCGTGGCCGCGCACCTCGCGCCCTTCCTGCCGGGCAAGGGCTCCGACGAACGGGGCCAGGTCTCGTCCGCGCCGTATGGCAGCGCGAGCATCCTGCCGATCTCCTGGGCGTACATAGCGATGCTCGGGCCTGATGGCGTTCGGCTGTCGACGCAGATCGCCATCCTGAATGCGAACTACCTCGCGACGCGCCTCGGCGATGCCTTCCCGATCCTGTATGTCGGGGCCAACGGGACCGTGGCCCACGAATGCATCCTCGACTGCCGAGCCGTCACGGCCTCCAGCGGGGTCACGGTGGACGATATCGCCAAGCGGCTCATGGACTTCGGATTCCACGCTCCGACGATGAGCTTCCCGGTCCCCGGCACGCTGATGGTCGAGCCGACCGAGTCCGAATCGAAGGCCGAGCTGGATCGCTTTGCCGATGCGATGCTCCAGATCCGGGCCGAGATCGCCGAGATCGAGGCCGGAGCCGTGCCGGTGGAGTCCAGCGCGCTGCGGAACGCTCCGCACACCGCCGCCGACCTGGTCCGCGAGGAGTGGGCCCGTCCATACACCCGCGAGCAGGGTGCGTTCCCGCTGCCGTGGGTCAAGGCACGGAAGTACTGGCCGCCTGTCCGCCGGATCGACAACGTGTACGGGGATCGGAACGTCGTCTGCGCGTGCCTCCCGGTCGAGGCCTACGCCGAGGCAGCGGGGGAGACGCAGCTGCTGGTGATGGCCAAGTAGAGGGAACGGCCGCCCCCGGGACGCTTCGGTCGCGTCTATGGCCTCCCGATCACCGTCGAGGTTGGCGGCACGAAGGCCAGCAACTCGGGTGCGCCTCCGAGTTGCATCACCGCCGGCTCCCAGGTGAACGTGCCTTCACTCACGATCCTCGCCATGTAGCGCAGGTGCGCCCGATGGCCCGAACGCGCGGTGTTGGTTGCGCAGAACGTCACCGTCTGGCCAACGACCGAGGACGGCCAGGTCACGCCGGACTGATCCGTGTCGACGTTGAAGATCGTCAGCGGAGCCAGGCCGGACGGTACCAATTCGACGACGTCGTAGCAGCCATGCTCGGGCGCGGTCCCACTGAACGTCGCCTCGAGCTCCACGACGACGACCCGACCCGTCGGGATGGGGCCGCCTGGCGCGGTGCGCTTCAGGGTCAGGTCCGGGCTCGGCCGAAGTCCAGAGACGGCGACGCGGACGGTTGCCTCCATCGCCACGCCAACGTCCCCGCTGATGCGCTCGAGCACGAGGCCGGTCCGTTGTGCGGCGGTCAACTCGAGTGTGAGGGAGCCCCCGGCCTCCAGGCTCGCCACCCGTCGCTGCCCATCGACCGTGTAGGCGAATGACGCCGGAGCGGCCGGCGTCCTGCTGATCATTCCGCGGACGAAGGCCGCCAGATCCAGGGCGTGGGTCGTGTCCTTGCCCGGATTGGCCAGGACGTAGTCCGCCATCGCCGGTGCCAGCGGGTCGCCGAGCCCGGACGCAACCACACTGAGTAACGACGTCGCATCGACGATCTCTTCGAGGCCGGTGCCGACCCGCAGGCGCACCCAGGACCCCAGGCGCTCCCCATACGCGTCGAGCAGGCCTCGCTCGATCTCGAGCGCCGTCGCGTCGTCTCCGAGCGCCTCGTAGGCGAGTGCCAGGTAGATCTGCTCCTTTGGCGAGAGATCCGGTAGCGTGCGGATCACCATGAGGTCGGCCAGCACGGGTTCGTCGAGGGCCGCGCGTGCCGCCACGGCGGCGATGGCCAGGTCGCGCGGCGCGGATTCCAGGTCGCGAATCTGGCCGAGCACGTAGCTGAGGCTCTCCGGATCCAGGCCGTCCGGCGCGTCGAAGGCGATCCTGACGGCGAGCCACGGATCAACGCCGCCGTAGGGCAGCAGCGCCACGCCCGGCACGAGGTTTCCGGACACGTTGAATTCCCCGCGGGGATAGGTGGAGAGATCGATATCGAAGGTCGGTACCGACGCCGGGTCGCGTCCGAACTCGTCGATCAGCAGTCGGCGCGCCATCGACTGCGCAAGGGCCCGATCCAGGCGAGAGCCGGACGGCTGGGCAAGCTCGATGAGAAGCGGCAGGTAGCGTCCCCGACCGGCGTCGCTGAAGGTGTAGGTCGTGATCCCGGTCGAGAGGGGGAGGGACGGAAGCGCGCCACCGACAGTCCCGTACGCGGTCTGGGCCTCGCCCAGGCGTGAGTCGATGACCTGGAAGGTGGCAAGCAGACGATCGGTCAACGGCTTGCCGGCAGAATCCGTTCGCGTCAGGGCTTTCGCCGTGATGTCGATGGATGTCACTCCGAGGGACAGTGCAGGCAGTACGAAGCGAACAGGGCGGAACGCGCTTCCGGGCACCGTCGTGGGGGCGAGCCCGAGCGACGCTGAGGCGACGGTGAACTCGACAGGATCGCCGTCCACCAGACCATCGCCGAAGGCGCGGAGCTGGATGGCAGGACGGTCGGACACCAGATACGTGTCGGCCGTTGTCGCCTCGATGAAGAACGGCAGACCCACCGGCACGAGGAGTTCTCCGACACCGGCTTGCAGCGAAGCGGTGACGGCACTGGCGGCGATGTGCCACGAGGTGAGGTCGTCTGACAGCTTGACGGTCATCGTTGCCTTGCCGGCGCTGTCCGTGGTCAGTTCGGTGAAGAAGAGCGTGTCCCGGAAGTCGCTTCGGGGACCGCCTCCGGTCGTGTCGCCGCCCTCACCCTCGGGCCCGGTCTGTGTCGGGACCTGGTGGGTCGCGGTCAGGCGGACGATCCCGCTATCGACCCGGGTGTACAGGTTGTCGAGCGGGCTTGGCGTTGAGGCGCCGCCGATGGCGTACAGCTTCTCGTCCACCCCCTGGATCACGACGCTGGCCCCGACCGGGCGTCCGGTTTCGTCCGCGGTCGTAACGGTCAGGGTCGCGGATTCGCCGGGCCGGTATCGCTCACGATCGGACGTGACGGTCACTTCGATCGATCGCTGGGCGGTGTCGAAGTTCGCCCACGTCGCCGCCTTGGGCGCGTAGGTCGTCCCGGTAAACCGCACGCCGATGACGAAGATGCCCGGCGCATCGGTCGCCGCGAACTTGCGGCGGAAGCTTGACGAGTCGGCGACGGCCGCAGAGACAAGTCCGCGCTGGGCCACGAGGTACAGGTAGCGGTTGTCCCCACCGGTCGGGGAGATCCGCCCCGCGTCGGCGATGTTCCACGCCACCTGGCTGCCGATCCGATATGGGGTCTCTCCGGCGAGACTGCCATTCGGCATCTGGAACACGGGGCCGGCCTCGAGCCACCATGGGAGGTCCACCGCCGTGCCGGCCTGGATTGTTCGTTGCTGGAGCCGACCCGCGTCGTCCTTGGTGGACAGGACCACCTCGTACGCATGGGCCGGGTTGGCGACGGCCAGCGAGAACGCGATGCGCCCGTCCGTGGCGGAGGTGACCGTGAGCGTCTTGAGCGGCTTGCGCTGGGTGGAGTACTCGTAGCGGGGCCGGACGATCTTCTCGATGAAGTCGTAATCGGTGCCAACCTGGCGCCTGACCGGAATGAGCTCGGTGACCTGGGCCTGGACGCTCTTCTTCCCGACGGCTGCCCCGGCCGCGTCGCCGTTCCACGAGCCGTCCGCGAGCTGGCGCTCCACCTTCGCCAGGTCGACGAGGTTGAGCGATCCGGTCACGCGGACCTGGCCGTCGGCCACGACACCGGATGCCGTCAGGTGGTAAGCGGTCGGGAAGACAAGGGTGGTGTTGTCGGCCCAGATCTCGGCGCTCTCGGGGCCGGTCGGGTTTGCGCTGACGTACCAGGAGTTCGGATCCTCCCACGCCACTTCGGCCGACCGGGAAGCTCGAGGCGCGGTCGCACTGAGAGCGGCCACCCCGGCTGCGTCCGTCGTGAGGGCGTGCTGAGCTGAATCGTCGTCGTTCCACATCGTCAGCGGGAGCGAGGCCGCCGCCGAACCGTCGAAGAACGTGGCGGTCGCGGTCCAGCGGACCGTGTCGCCCGAGAGCACGGCGCTGCGGTCCGGGGTGACCTTGAGCTGGTACGGCGGCTTCCTGATGATCGTGACTTCCAGCCAGCGAGACACCACCACGTCGCCGTCCACGACCGCCTGTACCTCATACGACCCAATCGGGACGTCGACGAGCGGCAGGGACGCGATAAACGTTCCGCTTGTGCCCGGTGCAGCTGTTGCCTCGACGATGCTCGGCGTGTCCGCCGATCCATAGCTCTGCCGGACCAGGCGCACCGAGACGGACGCCGGCACGCTCGCGTCATCCCGGTTCGCGGAGGTAGCCCCAGACCTCGACGTGGTCGTCGGTCCGGTACAGGCCACGATCCGTGAAGAGCATCGCCCAGTAGGTCTCGTTGGCCGCCGCGGTCTGCTCGTACCACTCACCGCGATAGCCCGCGTCACTCGCCACCCCGAACGGCACGAGGACCGTGTCTCCAGTGGCCGAGGTCACTCTGAGAAGCGGCGCTGGAGTGCTGGACCCGGTTTCACCCAACGCTGCGGGCGGGATCAGCTCCGCCGGCGTGGGGCCGACCGCGAGACCGCTGGCATCGGATCGGGCGAACACCGGACCGTTGCCGGCGGCGACCGTGGCTCCCACGCTGGCGCGTCCAGTGGTCACATCGTTGACCCAGACGACCGTCTTGTCGGTCAGGACGGAGACCCATGCCGAAACCGGGGTGACCTGGAGGAAGGTCTGGATCTTCCGCGAGCCGGGGATCTCGACGATGTACCAGCCTTGAGGAAGGGAATCGGGAAACCTCAGGACGAAGACGTCCTCGCCCCGGAATGGCTCGAGCGTGGCTGTGAACGTGGCGGCGATGGGCAACCCCTCGGTCGGCATGAGCGGGTCCGTGTACTGCGCCCAGTGCGGCTGGGCAAGGAAGTTGCTCAGGGTGCGAGCCGCGGCATCCAGTGACGGCACGCGGTACACATCGACCTTCGCGTCTTTCGGCTGCGCGACACCTTCGAAGCTCGGGACGATGATGGCCACGACCGGGCGGGCCGTCGGGCTCGACTCGATGACCTCGCGCGCGAAGAACATCGTGCGGTGGAGGTCCACCGCGCCTTGCGTCTCGAAGCTGAAGACGACGTCGGCCGGGAGGGCGAGGGTGGAATCCAACCGAGCCAGACCGGCCTTGAGCGTGACGGTGTAGAGCGTTCCGTCCCTCAAAGTGTCGGGCACGAACACCTGCGTCAGGCCATGCCGCTCGAAACGGCCGCTGACGGCCGGCGAGATCGAGAAGTGGTCGTCCATGTCGGCGACCCCTTCCTGATTGAAGGCAACTTCGATGCCGGTATTGACCGGCACACCGGTCGTGGTATTGCCGGGGATCGTGCTGAGCACGGCGACGGGTCCCTGAACCCGGTATGCCCAGGAACCGGCAATCGAGCCGTCGGGCGCGCGCAGGGTGAACCGATAGAGGCGGTTCTGCTCCAGACCAGCCTGGCTCAGCACGACCGCCGACTCGGTGGTGTTCGCAACGGTCAGGGCCACCGACGGGGACACCTCAAGCCGGGCCGCGAGCGCTGCCGGCGCCTCTCCGGTCAGGCTCGTGAGCGTGAACGCCGTGTCCCGGGCTATGCCCGCGGGACCCGTCCTGGTGGGCTCGAGGGATGCGACGCGTACTAACGGTGTCAGGGTCAGGTCGGCCCATGCCGGGCCTTCCGTGGTGGCGGGCGACGGGCCGGCGGGCGATCCGCTGGCACCCGGCGAGGAGCTCGGCTGGAGAGACTCCTCTGGCGCGAGCGACAGGCCCGCGATCATCGCGATCACGACGATCAGGGTGGCCAGTGCCGCTGCCTGGGGCCACGTTGGACGCCGGAACCTGGCGAATCTGTTCACTGCATCCCCACTGGGGAGGATATGGCTACCTACCGGGAATAGAGACGATTCTCCAGGATGGTTGTTACCGGCGACGGAGGCGCGCTCTCCACGGGCACATCGAGAAATCGTCGCGGAGAATTGATCAGTTGAGCGGCGCCGCCGAAGCCCGGTAGCGCTCCAGCATCCGGCCCGAGACTTCGGGACCGGCGTTGAGGAGTTCAAGGAACTCGGGCCCGTCGAGGGCGAGGAGACGTCCATCCGTCACCGCGGTCACGGTTGCGCTGCGGGGCGCACCGCGCATCAGGCCGAGCTCTCCGAAGACCTCGTCCGCGCCCATGACCCGGAGCCGCCGCGGGAGTTGCGTGCCCGGGTCCAGTTGATCCACCGCGAATTGGCCGGACTCGATGATGTAGAACCGGTCCGCCGGGTCGCCCTCGCGGATGACGACGGTCCCCGCCGTGACCGGCACGCCCTGCAAGCGTTGCAGCGCGACCTCGAGCGCGGACGCGGTAACACCGGCGAAGAGCGGGAGCCGCGCCACGCGGGCGAGGGTCGCGGCCAGCGCATCGGTTGTGACGTCTCGTCGGAAATGCGGGCCAACCAGGACGAACGCCCCAAGCGCGGCAGCCATGATCACGATGCCACCTACCGTCAGGACGATCTGCGCGCCGATGGCCGTCATCAGGACGGGGACCAGGAACGAGCCGGCCGCATAGGTCAGCGTCCCGACCGTCTGGAGCGAACCGAGCGTCCGTCCCCGGATGGCGTCGGGGACGATGCGCTGGATGACCGTCTCCTTGACGATCTCCACGAGCAGTGCGCCGGCCGCCAGGACGGCCATGGCGATGAGGGCGAGCGTCAGGCTGTCCACGAGCCCCAGGAAGACGAAGCCGCCCGACAGGATGACGGCACCCACCAGGAGCACGGGCCCGAGATTGGGCCGGAGCAGCAGCGAGCTGCTGGCGACGGCGCCGACCACGCCGCCCACTCCGACGGCGGCCCACAGGTAGCCGGTGGCATCCTCCGTGGCGCCGAGGCGATCCACCGCGAAGATGACCAGCGCGACGCTCAGGCCACCCCACAGGAAGCCGGTCACGAGGTCAAAGATCGCGATCCCACCGACCGGCCGAAGGATGGCCCGGAACGCGGACGCCACCGGGGCAGGCGCGGCTGCGGCATCCGCCCCCGGGACTCCGGCGGGCGCTTCGGCGCCGTCAACCCCGGCGGGGCTTTCCGCGGCGGCTGGCTCCGCCTGAGCCTTGGCTGCGCGCGGGTTGTTCGAAGGCAGCGTCCACAGGACGATCACCGGCGCAAGGAACGTGAGCGCGTTGATCACGAACGCCCAGCCGAGATCAGTCGTCGCGATGATCAGGCCGCTGATCGCGGGGCCGATGATGAACGTGATTTCGCCGAGCGTGGCAAAGACGCTGTTCGCGGGGCCGAGCTCGGTCTCGTTCCTGACCAGGGAGGGCATGTAGGCGCCCATCGAGGGCCGGAAGAAGACGGCAAAGCACGTCGCAAAGATCGCCAGGCCCACCGTCAGGAGGACTGGCCCATCGAGGAACGTGTTCGCCGCCAGCCCGATCATCGTCAGGCCCCGGATGACGTCCGTGACGATCAGCACGACGCGCCGATCGAAACGGTCGACGACAAACACCCGCCGGAACGGACAGCAGGACGT
Source organism: uncultured Chloroflexia bacterium (assembly GCA_963697415.1). Lineage (GTDB taxonomy): Bacteria > Chloroflexota > Limnocylindria > Limnocylindrales > CSP1-4 > UBA5189. The sequence goes on along the minus strand of CAVONW010000003.1, from coordinate 4,311 downwards.
ACGGGATGATCCGGGCGCCGCCGATGACTCCGAGCAGGAACGGATCGCTGCTCTCGCGATAGACGACGACGAGGAGGGCGACCAGATAGAGCCAGTCGCCGATGCCGGACACGAACTCGCCGAAGAACAGCCGAACCAGGTTGCGGTTCCCGGAGACAGTTCGATATGCGGTCAGCATCGCTCGCCCGGCCCTCCCACACGCTCCATGTCGCTTCGAGCGTCGGGCCAGTATACGGATCGCATGACCGCGATCCAGCCCCTCGTCAGCGGTCCACCGGCGCGTGGACTATCGGGGCCATCGATTCCGTCGAGCCGGCCGAGAACGTGCAGTAGCTGAGCCCCGGGTCACGCACCGGCCCGGCCGGGGTCAGCGCTTGCCGCGCTTCTCCGCGCTGACGATGCGCGCACTCCCGGCGGTCGGGCGGATGGTGCTCTCGTGACCGTCGTCCCAGCGAACGCGGTAGCGCGTGCCGTACGAGGCCTCGATCACCTCGAGGATGTCGCCCTCGCGATCTCGCTGCCCGACACGCTCGGACTCCAGGATGATCCGGTCTCTGATCCTGGCGGTCATCGGCCCACCTCCATGATGAGCGGCGCCGCTGCGCCGTTGGTTGCGTATCAGTGAGCATTGCCCAGGACGGGAGTCGCGGGTAGGGGCTTAGGTCACGATCGGCGGCGGGTTCCGTGGCGGACCCGGCCGCAGACAGAGGCTACGGGAGCGGCTCCAGGACGACGACCGGGATGATCCGGGTGGTCTTGCGCGGGTATTCGCCGATACCCGGGTGCAGCGCGACGTGCTGGAGCCAGAGGCGCTCGCGTTCGGGGCCCTCGGCGGTCGAGGCACGAGCCTGGAACTGCTTCAAGCCAACCTCGAGCGTGGCGATCGGGTCGGCCAGCAGGTTGAAGTACCAGCCCGGGTGGATCGGGGAGCCGCCCCTGGACGCCGTGACGATGTAGCGCCCGTCGTCCATGGAGTAGGCGAGGGGGCTCACGCGCTCCGTGCCGGTCCGGGCACCGAGCGTGCCGAGGATCAGGGCCTGGCGGCCGACGTAACTGCCGGTGACCGCGTGGCCGTGCGCGCGAATCTCGTCGATCAGCTGCTGCTTGACCGACCCGTTGCTGACGGGCACTTCAGGAGCGGGCATGAGTCGGCTTCGGTCCTCGAATATTCGGAACGTGCCGTCGGCAGGTACGGCATGTCCGTGAGGATACGCGGGCACCGGTCGGTCGGGCCCGCACCGGTCGGTCGGGCCCGCACCGGCCGGTCGTCGAGGCGACCTCTTGCCAGCAAGCCAGCAAACCAGCATACTGGGTCGATGAAGGTGACCCTCGACATCGATGCCGACCTGTACCGCGCCGCCAAGGTCGAGGCTGCCCGAGCCGATCGGACGGTTCGCGAGATCGTGGAAGAGGCACTCGAGGCCTGGCTCAGCGCCGCCGAGGACGCCGAGGATCGCGGTTCGGCCGCAGCCGCCCTCGAGGAGTACCGGCGCGACGGTGGGCAATCGGCCGAGGAGTGGTTCGGGCGGCAGGCGGCGGAGACCCAGGCTACCTACGGCGACGGCGCGCGGTCGGTGCCGACAGATCACGGGTGAGCGAGAAGCGCTTTCGTGTCGAGCTGGCGCCCGCGGCCCAGCGACAACTTCGGCGCCTGCCGCCTGGCGCTGCCGCAGCACTTCGGGGCCCCATCCTTGCCCTCGCGCTCGATCCCAGACCGCCCGGCGCCTCAACGCTCACAGAATCGGAATTCTGGCGGATCCGGGTCGGGGATCTTCGCGTGGTCTTCGCGATTGAGGACGCGGCCCGGCTTGTCGTCGTGCTCCGCGTCGTGCGCCGCTCCGAGAGCACGCATCGGCGAGTCCGGTAGATCCTCATCGGTGCGGAAGCCTGAGTCGCGTCCCTGAATTGCGACGTCCTGTATTGACACCCGGATCTGACACGTCGACAATGCGGCCGAAGTGACCACCCGAGCCAAACGTACCTACAACCTGTCGGAGATCACCGTGCGGCGCGTTCGCGAGCTTGCCGAGCAGTACGGCACGTTTCGCACCCAGGATCGAGTCGTCGACGCGGCGGTTGAGCGCCTGTATCTGGAGCTGCGAACGAAGGCCGAGGAGGCGCAATGGGCAGTGGCCGCCGAGGATCCGGAGTTCCAGGCGGAGGCCGCAGTGATCGCCGGGGCGTACGGTGACCGGGACCGCTGGCCGGCCTGACAAGGCCATGAAGGCTCGAGTCGTCGTCGCGTGACGCTCCCGGTTCAGCGCTGGTCGATCGTCATCATCGACCTCGATCCCGTCGTCGGGCACGAGCAGCAGGGCGTCAGGCGCGCGCTCGTCGTCTCATACGGAGCATTCCATCGCTCGGGGATGGCCACGGTCTGTCCGATCACATCGCGGGCGGCCAAGTATCCGGGCGAGATCGCCATTCCGGCCGAGACCGCCGGTCAGACCCTCGACGCCGTCATCCTCGTGCACCAAGTCAGGACGGTCGACCTCAGGCGGGTCACCGCCCTCGAGATCGGCGGTGAGGCACAAGTCCTGGTGGATCCCGTCATCAGACGCGTGGTCCGGTCGGCGCTTGCCCATCATCTCGGGCTCGATCTCCCGGCGTCGCTGGACGGCGCCGCCTGACGGCGCCGCCTGACGGCCGATGAGTCCGGAGCCTCCCCGACAGGCGGTAGTCGCGCGTCCCACGCGCCCCTCGCGCGAACCCCGAGTTGAGCGCCCGCACGTACCCTTGAGGGGTGCCCAACCTCGACCCTACTACCCTCCTGGCCGATCTCGATCCCGAGCAACTCGAGGCCGTGCGTGCCACCAGCGGGCCGGTGGCGATCCATGCCGGTGCGGGGAGCGGCAAGACCCGGGTCATCAGCCGGCGGGCGGCGTACGCGATTGCGACCGAGGTCGTGCCCGCGGACCAGGTGCTGGTCGTCACGTTCACGGACAAGGCGGCCACCGAGATGGTGGCGCGGCTGCGCTCACTCGGCCTCCCGGGCGTGACGGCGCGCACGTTCCACGCCCATGCCCTCAGTCAGCTTCGACACTTCTGGCCGGCAACCCACGACGGGGCGCCGCTGCCCGACCTCCTCGACTCGAAGCTGCCGATCGTGTCCCGGCTCGCTCGCCAGCTCCCCGGCCACTACCGGTTCACGCCGTCCAAGGACCTGGCCGACGAGATCGAGTGGGCGAAGGCGCGACGGATCGTTCCGAAGGACTATGAGGTCCAGGCCGCCTCCGTCGGGCGCGAACCGCCGATCCCGACCGACCTCTTCATCCGAATCTTCACCGACTACGAGCGGGCAAAGGCACGGGCCGATCGCATCGACTTCGACGACCTGCTGGTCGAAATCGGTCACCCTCCTCGAGACCGACGAGGATGCCGCCGAGACGGTCCGTGCCCGCAAGCGCTGGTTCAGCGTGGACGAGTACCAGGACACGAACCCGCTTCAGCAGCGGCTCCTGGAGCTGTGGCTCGGCGATCGGGACGACGTGTGTGTCGTCGGGGACGAGGACCAGACGATCTACACGTTCACCGGCGCGACCTCGGAATTCCTCACCGGGTTCACGGCCCGCTACCCGGGAGCTCGCGAAGTGACCCTGTCGCGCAACTACCGGAGCTCGCCGGAGATCCTGGCCCTCGCCAACCGGCTGCTGGCGGCCGAGGGTAGACGGAAACGCCTCCTGGCGACGATGCCGGCCGGCCCGGAGCCCTCGATTCGGCGCTTCGCCGACGCTGACGCCGAACTTGCTGCCCTGGCGGCCTCGATCCGGGAGCTGACGTCTGGAGGCACGGGTCCCGGCGCCGCCCCGACGCCTGCGTCCGAGATCGCGATCCTCGTCCGGATCAACGCCCAGATCCCGCCCATCGAAGCCGCCCTGACGAAGGCCCGGATCCCGTTCCGCGTCCGTGGCCAGCGGTTCTTCGAGCGGCCCGAGGTCCGCGAGTCGCTCCGGCTTCTCAAGCGCCTGCCGGCGACCGCAACCGGCCCAGTGCTCGCGCACCTTCTCGAGGAGCGCCTGCGCACGGAGATGGGCTACATCGAGGGCGACGACAGCGGCGGCCCGGCCGCCCGCGAACGAACGGCATCGCTTGCGCTGGTCATTGAGCTCGCCCAGGAAGCCGCCATTGCCAACGCCGACATCGATCCTGCGGCGCTGCTTGCCGATTTCGCCGCCCGGGCCGCCGCCGAGGCCGACGGCTCGGCCGACGGGGTGAACCTGCTCACGTATCACCGCGCCAAGGGGCTCGAATGGGATGCGGTGTTCCTGCCGCAACTCGAAGAGGGGACCCTGCCGATCCGCCAGGCGAAAT
>CAVONW010000002.1:0-38007 GCA_963697415.1 uncultured Chloroflexia bacterium | reverse complement strand
CGTCGCCCGACTCGAGGGCGCCCACTGCTACGAGGTCTACGCGGGCCGAGCGGCGTTTGCCGCACTCGCCGAGGACGAGCCCGGAACCTTCTACCTGACCGACTTCCTCGCCCGCAACTTCGACCGGCTCGTGATTCGCGGCCTGGGCCTGGATCGGCATCCGGAGTTGCTCGAGCAGTACTTCGGGAACTACACGCGCGTCGTCTACCTCGCCCAGACGGACGATGCGGCGCTGGAGACGCTGGCACGACGCGGTGCGCGGCGGTTGGGGCTCCGCTTTGAACGCCGCTTCGTCGGGTACGGCGACCTCGGGACGGCCCTGGAGGCCGTGGCGGCCGTGGCGGCCGTGGCCGGGTCTGCCGGGTCCCGCCCCGGGGCGTTTGCATCCAGTGCAAACAACTCCGGGTCCATGCCGGCCGCAGGCGCCGATTGGGTCGATTCCGTGCAGCCCCCGCAAGGAATCGACCTGCCACTGGCTCAGGCGGCCTCCGCATTGCGTCCGACGCAAAGGAATCGCCGCCGCGCGACCGCCGAGCGGAGTTGCTTGCGTACCGTGCAAGGCGACGAGGAATCCTTGCGTCCGGCGCAACGAACCGGACGTGCGCGGCGCTTCGCGGGGGCCGCCTGATGCCGGCCACGCTGACCGTGATCTGGTGGCGAGATATCCCGGCCCAGGTCGTCGCCAGGGACGGGCGACAGGTACACAAGGTCGTGCTGCACCCCCGATTCCAGGTGGCGATCGATCGAGCCGCGATGCAGGCAGGCAAGCGCGCGGCCGGTGACTACATCGAGGAATGGCGCCGTGTGGAAAGGCCGTGCGGTGATGACCTTGAGACCGTGGCAAGGGATGAGGCCGCTCGCCTGGAAGGCCACCACACCCGCGCGGTCCTGGCCAGGCTGATTGCCGCCGGCGGCGTGGACATCGACAAGACCCCTCCTGAGGACGAACCCGCATGACCCACACCCTCGTCTCGTCGGCCACGCGGGAGGTCATCCTCGGGTTCGATCGGCCGTTCGTCCTCATCGGCGAGCGGATCAACCCGACCGGCCGGAAGCTCCTGGCCGAGGAGATGCGTAGCGGCGACTTCAGCAGGGTCGAGCGGGACGCGCTGGCGCAGGTCGAGGCTGGCGCCCACATGCTCGATGTCAACGCCGGCATCCCGCTGGCGGACGAGCCGGCGATCCTGGCCTGGACGGTCCAGCTGGTGCAGTCGCTCGTGGATGTCCCGCTGTCCATCGATTCGTCGATCATCGAGGCGCTCGAGGCGGGTCTCGCCGTCTATCGCGGCAAGGCGCTCGTAAACAGCGTGACCGGCGAGGAGGAACGCATGGAGCGCGTCCTGCCGCTCATCCGGAAGTACGGCGCGGCCGTCGTGGCGATCTCGAATGACGATTCCGGGATCAGCGAGGACCCGGACATCCGGTTCGCCGTCGCGAAGCGGATCGTGGAGCGGGCGGCCGACCACGGGATCCCGCGCAGCGACATCGTGGTTGACCCGTTGGTCATGCCGATCGGCGCGATGCGCACTGCGGGGCAGCAGGTTTTCCGGCTCGTGCGGCGGCTCCACGAGGAGCTCGGCGTCAACTCGACATGCGGCGCGTCGAACGTCAGTTTCGGCCTGCCGAACCGGGAGGGGGTCAACGCCGCGTTCCTGCCGATGGCCATCGCGTCCGGCCTGACCTCCGCGATCACCAACCCGCTCTCGGACGGGGTCAGGGCCGCGATCATGGCCGCCGACGTGCTGATGGGCAACGACCCCGACGCCGGGCGCTGGATCCGGGTCAACCGTCCGCCCACCCCCGAGGCCGGGATGGGCAGCGGGCCGGACGGAACCGCCGGCATCGGTGAGCGCGGACGCCGCGTCAACCGCCGAGCGCTCGCCCCGGCCGGCGGAGGGTCGGCCACCGGCGGCGGTTCTGCCGGGGGTTCTGCCGGGGGCGGCGCAGCGTCGTGACCAACGGAGCGGATCCGCTCGTCATCTTCACGCCCTCTGGACGGCGCGGCCGCTTCGCGGACGGAACGACGGTCCTCGATGCCGCCCGCGCCCTCGGCGTGGATCTCGATTCCGTGTGCGGCGGGCGCGGGCTGTGCGGCCGCTGCCAGGTCCGGCCCGCCGAGGGCGAGTTCCCGAAGCACGGGATCACATCCAGCGGGGTGCATCTCTCCCCGTCCGGCGCGGATGAGGCCGAGTTCGATCGGCTGCGCGGACTGGCCGCAGACCGGCGCCTCGGTTGCCGGGCCGCGATCCACGGCGACGTGCTCCTGGACGTGCCGCCGGAGAGCCAGGTCCACCGGCAGGTCGTCCGCAAGGGCGTCCCCGTTCGCGATTTCGTCATCGATCCCGTCGTGCGGCTGTTCGAGGTGGACGTTGAGCGGCCCACCCTGGAGACACCCGGCGGCGACCTTGCGCGCCTCTTCGCCGCGCTCCTGCGCGAGTGGGGTGTCGATGGCCTGACCGCCGACCTCGATATGATTCGGGCGCTCCAGCCGGCCCTCGAGGCCGGCTCGTACCGCGTCACCGTCGCGGTCCATGACGGCCACCACGTCACCGGGATCTGGCCGGGGCTTCATGACCGCGCGCTCGGCGTGGCCATCGACGTGGGCTCAACGACGATCGCCGGCCACCTCGCCGATCTCGCGGATGGCGCCGTCCTCGCATCCGATGGCGTGATGAACCCACAGATCCGGTTCGGCGAGGACCTCATGAGCCGCGTCTCATACGCGATGCTGCATAACGGCGGAGCGGCAGAGATGACCCGCGCCGTCCGCGACGCGCTGGCGTCGCTCGTGACGGGCCTCGCCGAACGCGCCGAGGTGGACCCCGCCGACATCCTGGAGGTCACGCTGGTCGGGAACCCGATCATGCATCACCTCGTGCTGGGCATTGATCCCGTGCCCCTGGGCACGGCGCCATTCGCGCTGGCCACGGATGGCGCGATCCGGACGACGGCCGTCGAGCTGGAGCTGCCCGTCCACCCGGGCGCTCGCGCGTACCTGCTGCCGTGCATCGCCGGCCACGTGGGCGCCGACGCGGCAGGCGTGATCCTGTCCCAGACGCCGTACCTCCGGGACGAGATCACCCTGCTCGTGGATGTCGGGACGAACGCCGAGATCGTGCTCGGGAGCCGGGCCCGTCTGCTCGCGGCATCCTCGCCGACCGGGCCGGCCTTCGAGGGCGCGCAGATCAGCTGTGGCCAGCGAGCCGCTCCGGGCGCCATCGAGCGCGTCCGGATCGACCGCGAGACGCTCGAGCCGCGCTTCCGTGTCATCGGCTCGAGCCGCTGGTCGGATGAGACGGGGTTCGCGGCGTCGACCCGGCGGACCGGGATCACCGGCGTGTGCGGGTCGGGGATCGTGGAGGTCATCGCGGAGCTGTTCCTGGCCGGCGTCATCACCGCCGACGGAACGATCGATGGGGCGGCCGCCGGGCGAAGCTCGCGCATCGTGCCGGACGGGCGGACGTTCTCGTACGTGCTCCATGAGGGTGGCCCGGGGATCGGCGACGGGCCGAGCTCGCCGCGCCTGACGATCACCCAGAACGACGTCCGCGCGATCCAGCTCGCGAAGGCGGCGCTGTACGCCGGCGCCCGGCTCCTCATGGATCACCTCGGCGTCGAAACCGTGGACCGCGTGGAGCTGGCCGGTGCCTTCGGCAGCCAGATCGATCCACTCCACGCCCTTGTGCTCGGGCTCGTGCCCGACGCGCCGCTGGACCGCGTCGGTCCGGCGGGCAACGCCGCGGGAACGGGTGCCCTCATCGCCCTGCTGTCGGGCGAGGCGCGCCGGGAGATCGAGACCGCCGTCCGGACGGTCGAGAAGATCGAGACCGCCGTCGAGCCGCGCTTCCAGGAGCACTTCGTGGACGCCATGGCCCTGCCCCACCGCAGCGCGCCGATGCCGAACCTGGCCGCCGCGGTCCAGCTCCCGGCGCGGCGCGGGTCCGCGGACGGGACCGGGGGCGGGAACGGGGGCGCGGAGGCAGGGTCCGGCGGGCCCGAGGGTGGATCGCAGCACGGACGACGAGTGAACCGGCGACGCACCGTCGTGGCCGCGAAGGAGGAACGCTGATGCACGAGGGACCGCGCCATCGAACCGGCGGCCGCGCCGGTCGCGTGGCGGCTCGCCTGGCCGCCCACATCGAGGCCGCGCCGTACCTGACTCGAGCGCTCAACCCGGTCGAGGTGCTGAGCGAGGAGGGTCTCGCGCTGCTCGAGGAGAACGCCGACACGATCCTCGAGGAGGTCGGGATCGAGTTTCGCGGCGACCCAGACGCGCTCCGTCTCCTGCGCGAGGCCGGAGCCGACGTGACCGGCGAGCTCGTGCGGTTCCCGCGCGGCATGTGCCGCACGATCGTCCAGGCCTCCGCCCCGCGAATCTTCACCCAGCACGCCCGCAACCCCGAGCGGACCGTCAAGATCGGTGACCGGCACACGGTCCTCGCCCCGAACTACGGTTCGCCCTTCGTGCGCGACCTGGACGGCGGACGCCGCTACGGGACGATCGAGGACTTCCGGAACTTGGTAAAGCTCACGTACATGAGCCCGTACCTCCACCACTCGGGCGGCACGGTCTGCGAGCCGGTCGACGTACCGGTCAACAAGCGGCACCTGGATATGGTCTATTCGCACATCCGCTACTCGGACAAGCCGTTCATGGGCTCGGTGACCCATCCGTCGCGGGCCGAGGACACCGTCGAGCTGGCGAAGATCGCGTTCGGAGAGGACTACGTCCGCGACAACACCGTCGTCCTGAGCCTGATCAACGCGAACTCGCCGCTTGTCTGGGACGCGACGATGCTCGGTGCGGCGCGGGTCTATGCCCAGAACAACCAGGCCACGCTGATCACGCCGTTCATCCTCGCCGGCGCGATGTCGCCGGTGACCGTGGCCGGAACGTGCGCCCAGACGCTGGCCGAGGCGCTCGCCGGGATGACGTTCGTGCAGCTGACCCGGCCGGGTGCGCCGGTGATCCTCGGGAGCTTTGCGAGCTCGATCTCGATGCAGTCGGGCGCCCCGACGTTCGGCACGCCCGAGCCTGCGCTCGTCCTGTACGTGATGGCCGCGCTGGCCCGCCGGCTGGGTGTTCCGTTCCGGTCCGGCGGCAACCTGACTGCTTCGAAGGTCGCGGACGCGCAGGCCGCGTACGAATCGGCGGCCACGTTCCAGCCCACCATCCTGGCCGGGGTCAACTTCGTCCTCCATGCCGCCGGCTGGCTGGAGGGCGGTCTGACCGTCGGGTACGAGAAGTTCATCCTCGACGCCGACCAGTGCGGCATGGCCGGCGTCTTCGTGAACGGCGTGGACCTGTCGCCGAATGGCCAGGCCCTCGACGCGATCCGCGAGAACGGGCCGGGCCTGCACTTCCTCGGTAACAGTCACACGCTGGCCAACTTCGAGACCGCCTTCTACCGGTCGGAGATCGCCGACAACAACTCGTTCGAGCAGTGGCTGGAGGACGGTGGCCAGGACGCCGCGCAGCGCGCGAACGGCATCTGGAAGCGGATGCTCCGCGAGTACCAGGCCCCGCCCATCGACCCCGGCGTGGACGAGGCGCTCCTGGACTTCATCGCGCAGCGCAAGGCGGCGGCTCCGGACTCCGAGGTCTAGGCGTGGCCTTCCTGCGCCGCGGGAAGGTGGGCTCCCGCCTGGGCGATGCAGCTCGGGCGGCCCTGGCCGGGGTCCTCGCCGACCCGACGTTCGAGCTGATCCCGCTGAAGAACGTCCACGACCAGATCGCAGCCTTGCCGCGCGGCGCGACGGTGTCCGTGACGGCCTCGCCGGCCAAGGGCATCGAGGCGACGGTGGAGCTGAGCATCGCGCTCGAGCGGGATGGATTCCGCGCGATCCCGCACCTCTCAGCCCGGATGGTCCGTGATCGAGCCCACCTTCGGGAGCTCCTCGCCCCACTCGCCGACGCGGGGATCGACCGGGCGTTCGTGATCGGTGGCGACGCGGAGGAGCCTGGTGAGTTCCTCGATGCGCTGTCGCTCCTCCGGGCGATGGCAGACCTCGGCAACGGGCCCGCTGAGATCGGCATCGGGTGCTATCCGCAGGGTCACGCCCTGATCTCGGACGACGCGCTCCTTGAGGCCCTCAACGAAAAGGCGCCGTTTGCTGCCTACATGACCACGCAGCTGTGCTTCGATCCGCCGGCGATTGCGGCGTTCATCGCCGCGCGACGCGCCGACGGGATCGCGCTCCCTGTGAAGCTCGGCATCCCGGGTGTCGCCGAAGTGACCAAGCTCCTGGCGATCAGTGCGCGGATCGGCGTGAAGGACACGGGCCGGTTCCTGTCGAAGAACGTCCGCTTCGTCGGCGAGCTCCTGACCTCCGGCGGCATCTATCGCCCGAGCGGGCTGCTCGAGAAGCTGGCACCCGTCGTGGCCGATCCGGCCGCCAACGTGATCGACCTCCACCTGTACACGTTCAACCAGGTCCAGTCGACCGAGACCTGGCGCGCGGACTTCCTCACCGCGCTCGGTACCCCGGCGTGACCCCCGACGAGCAGCGCCTGCGCGATGCACTGGCGGTGGTGCCGGAGCGAATCGCCGCCGCGGCCCGAGCCTCGGCGATCCCGCCCGACGCCGCGCCGGCGCCGGGCGAGTGGTCCGCCCGGGAGAATGTCCTCCACCTGGCCGCGGTCGAGGACGAGGTCTGGCACCCGCGGTTGGACGCGCTAGCGACGGAGACGTTCCCGCACTGGCCATGGGTCGAGCCGGGCCTCTGGTCCGGGCCGGGTGACGACACGTTCGATGGTGCCCTCGCGGCCTTTGGTACGGCGCGGGCCGGGACCATCGCCCGCCTCGACGCCCTGGATCCCGAGGGCTGGGCGCACCAGGGCCGCCACGTCACGTTCGGCGTGCTCGACGTGGCGGCGCTCCTCCGGATTGCGCTCGACCACGACGAGGAGCACCTGGCCCAGATCAGCGGGGCGTAGCGTCCTGTCCGCGCCCCCGGCGTTGCCGGCGAAGTCCGAACCGGACCCAGACGAGGACGACGAGGATGATCGAGGCCCCCCAGGGGAGCAGCCAGCCCATGCCGCCGGGATCGAACGCGCCCGCGACCACCGGGCCTGATCCGTCCGTCGGGGTGAACCGGATCACAGGCAGGGCGTGGTCCCGGGCAAGGAGTGCCTCGTCGTCGAGCCCGTGGACGTCGCCCACGATCGCGTTGCCGATGAGTCCGAAGCTCGCGATGAGGGCGCGGTAGGCCGTTACCCACTCGACCGGGTCGGAGACCGGCTCGGCCCGGCCGTGGAACCGCCGTGTGGGGAGGATGACCTCCACGCCCGGCTCGGCCAGCAGGTTCCGGAACCAGGGCGTCGGCTCGCCATATCCGGCTACGACATAGACACACCCGCTCCTGATGACATAGCCGAGCGGGGCCTCCCGCACCAGACCGGTCCGCCGACCGCGCGTCCGCAGGAGCATCAGGTGGCCGGTGAACGGGTTGGCGATGAGCCATCCGAAGCCGCTTCGGAGAAGTGGCGCCATGAAGCCGCCATTCAACACGAGGAAGCCACGCTGCAGCGGCCGCAGCAGTCGCGTCATGAGCGGCCCGTACGGGAGCGGAGCGGCGGCGCCTGGCTCGGCGGCAATCGGCTCGGCGATGGCAGTCATGCCCAGGATCGTGCGGGTTTCGAGCCGCCCCGACCAGTGTCGAAGGTCCCGGATTCCCGACGACCCACCATTCGGGCCGCCGCGAACGATCAGGCCCGGATGCGCTCGTTCCCGGGGTCGTACGGGGCCCGGAAGGATGCGCCGGCCGCGAAGCGCTCGTTGGCGATCTCGATCTCGTAGCGGCCCGCGGCCAGCCAATCGGCGGTGACCGGCCCATCCTCCCGCCGCACGTAGCCGAGCCCGACGGATCGGCCGACGGTGTGCCCGAACATCGCCGAGCTGATCCGACCAACGAGCGCACCGTCCCGCCAGACCGGTTCGTTGTGGTAGAGCAGCGGCTCCGGGTCGTCCAGCGTGAACACCGCGAGACGCCGGGTGAGCCCGGCAGCGCGCTGCCGAAGCAGCAGCTCGCGCCCAAGGAAGCCGCCTGGCTTGTCCCAGGCCGCGGTGAAACCGAGGCCGGCCTCGAGCAGGCTGTCCTCGTCGGTCATGTCATGGCCCCAGTGCCGGTACGCCTTCTCGATCCGGAGCGAGTTCAGCGCGTGGTACCCAGCATGGCGAAGGCCGAACTCGTCGCCGGCCGCGACGATCGTGTCGTACACGTGGGTCGCGACGTCGGTCGGGATGTACAGCTCCCAGCCGAGCTCGCCTACGTACGTGATGCGCGACGCGCGGACGAGCACGAAACCCAGGTCGATCTCACGCGAGGTCCCGAACGGGAAGGCGACATTGGACAGGTCGGCATCCGTGAGCGTGGCGAGGAACTCGCGGGAGCGCGGCCCCATGACGCTCAGGACGGCGAAGGCGTACGACACATCGGTCGCAACCAGATGGGCGTCGGCCGGCACCCGACGGCGAAGCCAATCCAGATCGCGAACGATGGAAGTCCCTGAGGTGACCACGAGGAACGAGCCCCCGTCGAGGCGGGTGACCGTGACATCCGACTCGATCCCGCCGCGCTCGTTGAGCCACTGGGTGTAGACGATCCGGCCGGGCTCGACGGCGATGTCCGCCGTGCACAACGCGTTGAGAGAGACTTCTGCGTCCCGTCCCTGGACGAGGATCTTGCCGAAGGACGTCTGGTCGAAGATGCCGACGCCCTCCCGTACGGCCCGGTGCTCCTCTGCCGAATGCGGGAACCAGTTCTGGCGGCCGTAGGTGTACTCGTAGCGCGGTTCGACGCCGGGTGGTGCGTACCAGTTCGCCCGCTCCCAGCCTGCGAGCTCGCCGAAGCAAGCGCCGCGCGCCGCGACCCGATCGTGGAACGGCGTCCGCCGAACGCCGCGCGCGGTTTCGACCTGGCGGAACGGCCAGTGCAGGTCGTACAGCAGCCCGAGCGTCTCGGTCGTCCGTTCGTACAGGTAGCGCCGGTTGTTCTGGAACGGCATGAACCGCCGGATGTCGACTTCCCAGAGGTCCATCGGCGGGTGACCGTCGACGATCCAGTCGGCAACGACGCGCCCGGCCCCGCCCCCGGACTGGAAGCCGACCGAGTTGAACCCGGCGGCGACGAAGTAGCCGTCCAGGCCCGGCGCTTCGCCGAGGATGTAGCGGTCGTCGGGCGTGAAGCTCTCCGGTCCGTTGAAGAAGAGCTGGATGCCGAGATCCCGGAGGAGCGGGACTCGCCGCGCAGCCATCTCGAGATACGGGGCGAGGTGGTCCCAGTCCTCGGGCAGCGTCACGAACGCCGCGTCGTCGGGGATTCCGTGCGTCGCCCACGGCTTCGCGCCCGGTTCGAAGAAGCCGACCATGAGCTTGCCGGTGTCCTCGCGGAAGTAGGCAGTGTCGTCCGGAGAGCGCAACACCGGCAGGTCTTTGGCGAGTCCGGGGACAGGCTCCGTGACGACATAGAAGTGCTCCGCGGCATGGAGCGGGATCGTCACCTCGGACCTGAGGCCGAGCTCGCGGGCCCACATGCCGGTGCAGTTGACGACCACCTCGGCGGCAATGTCGCCCCGTTCGGTGGAGACGCCCGTGACCCGGCCATCGCGCCGGGTGACGCCCGTTACCGCGGTGTGCTCGACGATGCGCGCCCCGCCCAGCCTGGCCGCCGCTGCGAGCGCCTGCGTCACATCGGTGGGATTGGCGATCCCATCGCCGGGCAGGAACGCCGCCCCGACAACCTCCGACGGATCCAGGAGCGGCCACATCGCGGCCGCTTCCTTGCCACTGATGGGTTGAACCTCGAAACCGCACACGCGAGCCATCGAGATCTGGCGCTTGACCTCCGTCCAGCGCTCCTCGGTGGTTGCGAGCAGGATCGATCCGGTCCTGCGGAACCCCGTGCCCAGGCCGGTCAGCCGCTCAAGCTCGGGGAAGAGCTCGGCGCTGTACTTGGCCAGCATGCTCATGTTGTAGGTGGCACGGAGCTGTGTGACGAGGCCGGCCGCGTGCCATGTCGTGCCCGACGTGAGCTGCTTCCGCTCGACCAGGACAACGTCGCGCCAGCCGCGCTTCGTGAGGTGATAGGCGACGCTGCAGCCCACGATCCCGCCGCCGATGACGACGACCTGTGCCTGATCCGGAACTGTCCTGCCAGCGTTCTCGATCAAGGTGACCTCCGTCCTGTCTCGAGATCAGGGTACCGATTTCTTCCGCTGGCGTAGGCTTGGCCGCCGAACGAACAAGCGAGGCCGTCGAGGCCCGCTCTTCATGCCGGAGGACCCGATGCCGACCGTCACCGAGATCTCGAGCCGCTACATCGACGAGGTCGCGGCGCTGGACCCAGCGCGGGCCGAGCGCTGGGGCGTCGCGTCGGACCCCACGCGGCTCACGGACTACTCGCCGGAAGGTTATGGGGCGCTCCGCGCGCTCCTCCAGCGGACCCTGGACGCGCTGTCAGCTGCGGAGCCGCCGCGCGACGAGGCGGAACGGCTCGGCGCCGGGTTCCTGGCCGACTGGATCGGTGGCGAGATGGGCGTCATCGATGCCGGGGAGCGCGAGCGAGGCCTGAGCAACATCGTTGGGGCGCCGGCGAGCATCCGGTCCGTGTTCGACCTCATGGACCATGCGACGCCCGAAGGCTGGGTGAACATCGCCGCGCGCCTCCGCGCCGTGCCGGCCGCGATGGACGGCTACCGCGCGACGCTGGAACTCGGGCTCGCCAACCGTCGCCCGGCCGCTCGCCGGCAGGCGCTCGTGGTGGCCGAACAGTGCGCGACCTGGGCCGGCAACGGTGACGGTGGCTGGTTCGGCGGGTTCGTCACGGGTGCCGCGGACGCCGGCGTCGATGCCGGGCTCCAAGCGGAGCTCCACGCCGCCGCCCGCGGTGCCGGCAACGCCTACGGCGTCCTGTCCACCTGGCTCCGAGACAACTACGCCCCGCAGGCCAGCGAGGCGGATGCGTCCGGAGACGAGCGTTACCAGGCATGGGCGCGCTTCCTGCTCGGCACGGACCTCGACCTCGACCAGGCCTACGCCTGGGGCTGGGAGGAGCTCGCTCGACTCGAAGCGGAGAAGGCGAAGGAGTGCGCCAAGATCCTGCCCGGCGCCTCGTTCCTCGAGGTCCGGGAGCTGCTGATCACGGATCCGGAGCGGTCCGTCCACGGCGTCGCTGCATACCGCGACTGGCTCCAATCCGTCACCGATGAGGCGATCGACGGCCTCGACGGTCGCGAATTCGACATCCACTCCTCGATCCGTCGCTGCGACGTCCGCATTCCGCCGGAGGGAAGCGCCGCCGCGGCCTACTACACATCACCCTCGGAGGACCTGTCCCGGCCGGGCCAGACCTGGTTCCCGACGGTCGGTCGGACCCGGTTCCCCATGTGGGACGAGGTCAGCACCGTCTACCACGAGGCCGTCCCCGGCCATCATCTGCAGGGCGCGACCATCCGCCTCGTGCCGCTGACCCGGGCCCAGAAGCTCGGGTTCGTGTCCGCCCACGGGGAGGGCTGGGCGCTGTACTCCGAGCGGCTCATGGACGAGCTCGGCTGGTTCCGTACGCCGGACACGCGCCTCGGATTCCTGTGTGCCCACGCATTCCGGGCCGCGCGCGTCGTAGCGGATATCGGTCTTCACACGGGCCGTCCCATCCCCGCGGCGGGGGCCGCGCTCTTCCCGGGCTGGTCCGGCCAGGCCGGCACCGCGTGGACCTACGCGGCCGCGATCGATTTCATCGTCCGGGCCGGCGGGATGGACCACGACAAGGCCGAGAGCGAGGTCCTCCGCTACCTGTCGTGGCCGTCACAGGCCACCGCCTACAAACTGGGCGAACGGACATGGCTCGCCGGTCGCGACGCGGCGAAGTCCGCCGCGGCGGCCGACGGCAGGGAGTTCGATCGCAAACTCTGGCATGCTCGCGCACTGGCGCTGGGCCCGCTCGGTCTGCGGCGGCTCGGCGCCGAGCTGGCCCGGATCTGAGGAGGAACGTTCGATGACCATGACCGCCGCCGAGCAGGGCGCGCTGCTTGACCAGTATCGGTCCGCCCTGGCCGACCTCGACGACGCCCTTGCCGGCGCCACGGACGCGGATCTCGACCGGCCGCAGGCGTCCGGCGCCTGGACGGCCCGCCAGATCGTGCATCACCTGGCCGACAGCGAGTCGATGGCCTACATCCGGCTCCGCCGGCTGATCGCCGAAGATGACCCGGTCATTCACGGCTACGACGAGCCCGAGTGGGCGCGCCGGCTCCACTACGACCGGCCGATTGCGGCGTCCCGGGCCGTTGTAACGGCCGTCCGCGAGGCGAGCCTGGAGCTCCTCGAGTCGCTGACCCCGGATGAGTGGGCACGTACCGGGACGCACTCCGAGTCCGGTTCGTATTCAGTCGCGCAGTGGCTGGAGATCTATGCCGGGCACACGCACGACCACGCCGACCAGATCCGCCGAGCTCGCCGCGGCGAAGGATAGCGCATCGCGCCTCGACTCGGAGCCACGGGGCTGCCAAGATGGAGCGGTCCCATGGCCCTGCCAGTCGGTCCCGCGGTCGCGTTCCTTTTCACCGATATCGAAGGCTCGACCAAGTCCGAGCGTTCCGTCGGCTCTGCCGCGTGGGCTTCGATCGTTGCGCGTCACGACGCACTACTGCGCGAGGCCATCGAGCACAGCGACGGCGTAGTCGTCAAGACCGAGGGCGACGCTTTCTTCGCGGCCTTCGGGGCGCCGGATGCTGCGATACATGCGGCCGTGGCCGCCCAACGTGCCGTCGGCGCAGAGCCCTGGGACGGTGGCCTCGCCATCCGGGTACGGATGGGCCTTCACCTTGGCGAGGGGCGCCTCCGCCCGGGACGACCCGGAGAGCCGGAGGACTACGTCGGAATTGACGTGAACTACGCCGCTCGGATCGCGGCAGCGGGCAACGGCGGACAAATCGTTCTCTCCGATGCGTTGGTTGCGGCACTCCCCGGCGACCTCGGCACGCTCTCCGGGCTGGGAGACGCGGAGCTTGTGGGCGAGGGGCCGCGCACCGTCAAGGACTTCGATGAACCCGTGCCGCTACACCGACTCGTCGTCCCGGGTGTCGCGGACGATCCTCGTCCGCTTCGGACGACAGATGCGCCATCGAATCTCCCCGGCGAAGTCACAGCCCTGGTCGGTCGGGAAGCTGAAATCGTCGCTCTCCGTGACGCGCTCGCCGACAGTCGGATCGTGACGCTCACGGGTCCCGGCGGGAGCGGCAAGACGAGGCTCGCCCTCGGGCTTGCCCGTGATATCCGGGATCGCTTCCCACACGGCACCTGGTTCATCGATCTGGCGGCGGTCCGTGACGCCGGCCTCATCGAATCGACGATCGCGTCTGCGCTCAGCGTTCGCGAGTCCCAGGACGTCACCGTCGGCGACGCACTGCGAGCCTACCTGCGGGACCGGACCGCGCTCCTCGTCCTGGACAACCTCGAGCAGCTCCTGCCGGACGGCGCTGAAGTCGTTGCGCGACTGGTCCGTGCGGCACCGATACTCCGAACCATTGTCACCAGTCGCGAGTTGTTACGGGTCGCCGGCGAGCGCGGCTATCCCGTGCCGCCTCTGGATGTCGAGTCCGGCGTGGCGCTGTTCGTCGATCGAGCAAGGGCCCTCCGCTCCGACATCGTTCTCGGAGAGGACGCCATGGTCGCGATCCGAGCCATCGCCGAGCGCCTGGGCGGGCTGCCTCTGGCCATCGAACTCGCCGCAGCGAGAGTCAGGGTCCTGACACCGGCCCAGATCCTCAACCGATTGGGCCGAAGTCTTGACCTGGGTGGCGGCGGACGCGACCTGCCCGAGCGCCAGCGGACGTTGCGCGGCGCGATCGCCTGGAGCCACGATCTTCTGAGCGCAGAGGAGCGTCTCCTGTTCGCCAGGCTTGGGGTCTTTGCCGGTGGATGCACTACTGAGGGCGCCTATCTCGTTGCGGATCCCGACGGGGACCTCGGTATTGACGTCGCCACGGGGCTCGAATCGCTTGCGGACAAGAGCCTCGTCCGCATCGAGCTCGGCGATGAGGCCGCGGGAACACCGATTCCGGAAACCAGGTTCAGCCTCCACCCGCTCCTGCGCGAATTCGCGCTCGAGCGTCTCGAAGCGATGGGGGAACGTGCCGCCAGCGAGGCGCAGTTCGCCGCGGTGTGCGTCTCGATCGCGGAGGCGAGTGGCAGTGCAATCCTCGACCAGTCCGGCGATCTGACTGTCGCTCGCCTTGATCACGAGGATCACAACCTGCGTGCCGCGATCGATTGGTCCATTGCCAACGACCAGCCGGACATCGGGATCCGGATCATCGGACCGATCTGGCGCTGGTTCCAGCAGCGAGGCCGGCTTCGCGAGGCGCGAGACCTGCTCGCCACTCTTCTGGCCCAGGAACCGCATGGGGACGTTCGAGCACGCATCGCAGCCCTGTCGGCAGCGGGTGGACTCGCCTACTGGATGAACGATTTCGCCACCGCACGGGTGGCCTACGAGGAGCGTCTCGAACTTGCAGTCACGCTCGACGAGCCGGTCCTGGCGGCGGATGCCCACTACGACATCGGCTTCCTGGCGATGGCCAATCAGGACATCGAGTACTTGCGGGAGCATGAGCAGATTGCCCTGGACCTGTATCTCGCAGCGGGTCGTGAAGACGGCGCGATCCGAGCCCGACAGGGCCTGGTGCTGGCCGTCTTTCTGGCCGGAGATTACGAGACGGCGCGGGATCTTGAGTCGGAGAACCTGGCCGCCTTCCAGCAAATCGGTTCGCAGTTCCAGATCGCGGACAGCACGACCCTGCTGGCCGCGATCAGTTGGAGGCTGGGCGACACCCGGGGGTCGTGGGCGCGAACGATTGGGACACTGAGCTTCTTCTCCACCGTCGACAACGCTTCCGGGCTTGCCCGTGGCCTCGGGATGGCGGCGATCCTGCTTCTGTCGAGCGGCAACGCCGAACTCGGCGCACGCGCGACCGGCGCGACCTATCGGCTGGTCCGCGACAAGGGAGTAATGCTGGCTCCCGTCGCCGTCCTCCATCTGCCCGATCCGGCGGATCTGGCTATCGAGCGATTCGGGGAGGAGGGCGCCGCCAAGCTCATGGCCGACGGCGCCTCAACCCCGATCGCCGACATCGTCAACGAGGTACTCGCGGCAAGCGTTGGCCGCGACTGACCCCTGAGCGCGGCCCCGCGGCCCCAGCGCTCTCGTCGAAGATGACGAGATCGGAGTGGTTCATCGGGGCGGTTGCGAGGTCCTGGCCGGGCGGCCGGGCGCCCAGGAAGGCCATCATGCCGGGCACGCGCTGGAGGACGTACGAGAAATCCTCAGCGCCCATGATCGGCGCGTCCATCTCGATCGTGGCCGCCGGCCCCAGGGTCTGGGCGCGGACCTGCTGCGCCGGGTCGACGGTGGTCACCGTGGCGCCCCACGGGCGTCGTGGGCGACCGTCAGGACGACATTTCCGGTCTTCTGCCCGGTCTCGACGTACCTGGTCGCCTCGATCACCTGCTCCAGTGGGTACCGACGATCGATGATCGCCCGGTACTTCCCGGCTTCGATGAGCTCCTTGAGGAAGAGGACATCCTCCTTCGAGTACCGCGTGATGCCGAGCGCCACCCGCTTGATCCCGATCCACCTGGCCAGCGGGGCCAGAAACAGGTTGCGCAGTCCGTCTGTCCCGATGTAGATCCCGCCCGGCTTCAGTGAACCTCGGCACCGCCAGAACGAGAGCTTGCCGACCGCGTCGAGGATGATCTCGTACGTCTCGCTGCTCTTCGTGAAGTCGGCCTTCGTGTAGTCGATGACCCGGTTGGCTCCGAGCGATCGCACGAGCTCGAGGTTCTTCGTGCTGCACACTGCGGTGACATCGAGGCCGTAGTACCTGGCCAGCTGCACGGCCGCCGTTCCGACGGATCCCGAGGCGCCGTAGATGAGGATGCTCCGGCCCTCTCGCAGGTCTGCCTTCCGCAGACAGGCCAGGGCCAGCGCCGCTCCGTCGCAAACGGCAGCAGCCTCTTCGAAGCTCATGCCGGTCGGCATGCGGGCCAGCGGAGCGGTCTCCGGGATACAGGCGAACTCAGCATGGGCGGCGAAGCCCTTGACCCCGAACACGTGGTTACCAGCCTCGAACTCGGTGACGGCCGCGCCGACGGCCTCGACCGTTCCAGCCAGCTCAAAGCCGAGGACTCTCCGCTTCGGCCGGAGGAGGCCGGTGAAGAACCGGCTGATGAAGTACTCCGCGCTGCGAAGCCCGCAGTCTGTCCGGGTGACCGTCGTGGCGTGGATGCGGACGAGGACCTCATCGTCCCCGGGTGCCGGCCGCCCGACCTCCTCGAGCCGCAGGACCTCCGGCGGCCCGTAGCGGTCGTGGACCACCGCTCGCATCGTCTGCTCCTGTGCTGGCCTCGGTTCCTCAGACGGCAAGGACGATCTTTCCTCGGGCATGTCCGTCTCCCAGGTACCGGAACGCGGCGGCGGTCTCGGCCAGCTCGTACCGCCGGTCGATGACCGGCACCACCGTTCGAGCCGCCAGAAGGTCGGCCAGGATCGCCATGTCCGGCTTGTTGAATCTCGCGATGAAGAAGACGACCTTCTGGCTGCTCCGGAACGCCCCCAGCTTGACCTTGGCGATGTGGCCCAGCGGTCCGAATGTGCGGTTGCCCTTCGGGGCGCCAACGAGGACGAGGGTTGCCTGCCGGTTGAGGACGCGCCGGCAGGCCGACCAGGGCCTGCTCCCCGCGATATCGAGCATCAGGTCGTAGCGCCGATCAGTCCGGGTGAAGTCCTCCTGCGTGTAGTCGATCACGTGATCGGCGCCGATGGATCGCACGAGGTCGACGTTCCCCGTGCTGCAGACGCCGGTCACCTCGGCTCCGAACGCCTTGGCAATCTGCACCGCGAACGTGCCCACGCCGCCCGACGCGCCGTTGATCAGGACCTTCTGCCCCGGCTGGACCTGCCCCTTGTCGCGCAGGCCCTGAAGCGCGGTGAGCGCCGCCACCGGCACGGCCGCCGCCTCCTCGAAGGTCACGCCTGCCGGCACGGGGACGATGGCTCGGCTCTCGCGAACGCAGACGTACTCGGCAAAGGCCCCGTCTCTCCCGCCGAACACCTCGTCGCCAGCCCGAAACTGCGAGACGTCCTTGCCGACGGCTTCCACCGTCCCCGCAAAGTCGGTCCCGAGCCCGTGCTCCTTCGGCCTGAGCAGGCCCATCGCGGTTCGTCCGACGAACGGCGTGCCCGTCAGCGCATACCAGTCCGCCCGGTTCACGGAAGCGGCGTGGACTCGCACGAGCACGCCATCGTCGGTGAGCGCCGGCACCTCGACCTCCTGGAGTTCCAGGACGTCGGGCGAGCCGTACCTGTCCCGGACGACCGCTCTCATCGCGCGGCGCCGTCGCTGATCGCCAGGACGACGTTCCCGGTCTTCTGCCAGGTCTCCACGTACCGGTGGGCCTCGGCTGCCTGTTCGAGCGGGTAGATCCGGTCGATGACCGGCCGGTACCTGCCGGCCTCGATGAGCTCCTTGAGGTAGACGATGTCGTCCTTGTGCGTCCGGGCGATGCCGAACTTCACCCGTTTCGAGCCGACCCACCGCGTCGCGATGACCATCAGGACGGTCTCGAGCATGAACGGCCCGAGGTCGGTGGGCGCGTAGATCCCGCCCGGCTTGAGTGATCGTCGGGCCCGCATGAACGTGAACTTCCCGACGGCATCGATGATCGCGTCGTACCGCTGGCCGTTCTTCGTGAAGTCCTCCCTGGTGTAGTCGACGACCTCGTCGGCGCCGAGCGACCGCACGAGATCGACGTTCTTCGCGGTGCACACAGCGGTCACGTGGGCGCCGAGGTGCCTGGCCAGCTGCACCGCCGCCGTGCCGCAGGCACCGGACGCGCCGTAGATGACGATCCGGCGCCCCTCACGGACGTCCGCGCCGCGCAGCGCCGCAAGTGCCTGGGTCCCTCCGTCACTGACCGCGGCGGCTTCTTCGTAGCTCATCCCGACGGGGATGCGCGCCAACGGGGCCGACTCCCGAAGGCAGATGAACTCGGCGTGGGCACCGAAGCCCGGCGCGCTGCCGAAGACCCGGTCACCGACAGCGAACCCGGAGACGTCGGTGCCGATGGCCTCGATCTCCCCCGCGAACTCGACGCCCAGCGTTCGCCACTTCGGCCGGCGGAGACCGGCGAAGAAGCGCCAGAAGAACGGACGTGCCGCGCGGGCGTGGGTGTCCGTCTGGGTGACCGTCGAAGCGTGAATCCGGACGAGGACCTGGTCATCCCCGGGTACGGGCCGCTCGACGTCCTCGATGCGGAGAACATCCGGAGACCCGTACCGATCCTGGACAACGGCCCTCATGCCTGAATCCTTCCGATCCCGTCGCCAGGCTTCGATGGGTTCATGCCCTATCCGTTGTTCGGTGCAGGCGATGGATCGGCCCGCCGCGGGTCCAGGCTCGCCCGGCCTGATAGAGCTCAGCGGGCCTGCCGCCGGCCGGGCCGGGCCGGGTTCGGCGTCCCGTCGGGATCACCCAGCCGTCCTCCGCCACGACGCTCCGTCGGAAGTTCGCGGCGTCGAGCTGCACCTCCCAGACGGCCTCGTAGACCGCGCGCAGCTCGGCCAGGGTGAAGGTCGGTCCGACGAATGCCGTGGCGATGCCGGTGACCTCGAGCTCGACGCGGACGCGCTCGACCGCATCGCGGGCGATCCGCAGGTGATCGAACGCCAGCTCGAGCTTCCCGTTGAGCACGTCGGACACCGGGAAGAGAGCGGCATCCGCGGCATCCGTGCCCGCGACGATCGCCCCCACGTCGCGCAGCACCGCGAGGTACGCGACCGTCACGACGTTCATGCGAGGGTCGCGCTCGGGATCGCCGTACGCACCGAACTGCGTGAGCAGGCTCGCGGCATCGACGCCGGTCTCCTCGACCAGCTCCCGCTTCGCTGCCCCGTCGAGCGTCTCGGTGGGACGCTTGAAGCCACCCGGGATCGCCCACATCCCCTCGAACGGCGCCTCACCACGACGCACGAGCAGGACGTGCAGCGTGCCCTCGGCCATGGTCAGGATGACGACATCCACCGTCACCGCGAACGCCGGGAAACGGGACGGATCGTAGGCCGGCGACGTGTCCTCGAGGTCCTGTTCTGGTCGTCATGACTCTTACGCTACCTCGCAGGTTCTGGTCTTGTCAACCAAAACCTCGTAGGTCGCGCTAGATCGCCGGCGAGGTGCCCGAGGGCGACCGCCGCGTATGTGGCGGCGCCGAGTGCCATCGCGGCCTCGTCGAAGACGACGAGATCGGAGTGGTTCATCGGGGCGGTCGCGAGGTCCTGGCCGGGCGGCCGGGCGCCCAGGAAGGCCATCATGCCGGGCACGCGCTGGAGGACGTACGAGAAATCCTCAGCGCCCATGATCGGCGCGTCCATCTCGATCGTGGCCGCCGGCCCGGCGAGGTCGGCGGAGACCGACCGGACAAGGTCGGTGAAGTCTCGATCGTTGACCGTCACCGGGAAGCCGGGATCGATGAGGACGTCGATCTCCGCCCCATGCGCGGTGCCGATCCCGGCGGCCACCTGCCGGATCCGGCCGTGGACATCGGATCGGACGGTCTCCGACAGCGTCCTCAAGGTCCCCTCCAGCTCGGCGGCGTCGGGGATGATGTTGTTGGTAGTTCCGGCCGTCACTCGCGCGATCGTGAGCACGGCGGGATCAAGCGCGTCGACCGTCCGGGTGACCATGAGCTGGAGCGCCAGGATCAGTTCCGCCGCCACCGTGATCGGGTCGAGGGCGAGGAACGGCGCCGAGGCGTGCCCGCCGCGCCCACGCACCGTGAAGGCCAGCCGATCTGCGGCCGCGAGCAGCGGTCCGTGGCGGAGGTTCAGCGTCCCGGTCGGATAGCGCGTCGAGATATGGATGGCGAAGGCCGCCGCGCCCGGGGTTCCCTCGATGCCATCGAGGAGCCCATCCTCGATCATGACGCGGGCCCCGTGATGCCCCTCTTCGCCCGGCTGGAACATCAGCACGGCGCGCCCGGCGAAGCTGTCCCGGCGGTCGAGCAGGAGGCGCGCACCGCCGAGGAGCATGGCGACGTGGGTGTCGTGCCCGCAGGCATGCATCACGCCGGGATGCTCGGACGCGAAGTCGAGGCCGGTGTGCTCGGTGAGGGGCAGAGCATCCATGTCGCCGCGGAGGACGATCGTCCGGTCCGCACCGGGCCCGGTCCCCGTTCCCTGGATGACCGCCGTCACCGATGTCGTCGATCGCCCGAGAACGGGTTCCAGGCCGAGGCGCCGGACCTCGTCGACAACGATTGCCTGGGTCTTCGGGATCTGCAGCCCGATCTCCGGCACGCGATGGAGCCGGCGGCGGACATCGATGACCGAGGGGAGGAGGTCCTCCGCATCAGAGCGCAGTGCCAGAGGCTGTACGTCGTTTCCCATCGGTCGAGTCTAACCTCGGCCCCGGACGTCCCGGGCCGCTGGGCGCAACCATCAGAAGCGGGGATCGAACAGGCGAGCGTGCCCGATGCGCCCCTGGCGCCGGATTCGTCCATCTGGGCGGACCGGTCGAGGCTCGCTCATTCGAAATGCGCGTCTCGCAGCATCGCGGTCGCCCGAGGTCGCGCGGTAGAACCGGCTGCCGCGGACCAGAGATTGACGCCCCTGCGGCCTCGCGCCTAGACTAATCCCGACCTCTCAGGTCGGATATAGCGGGCCGGTGAACAGCCACTGAGCAGCCGCCCGCAGGCATCACAGGCACGCTCGCGAGGACCCGTACCCTGTCCACACGACCCGCATTCCATGGCACCGGCGCCGTCGCCTTCAGCACCAAGGGCGAGTACGGCGTGCGGCTCATGGTCCAACTCGGGCGCCACTTCGGGACCGGGCCGGCAAGCCTGGCCGAGATCGCCGCGGCAGAAGATCTCCCGCGTGCGTACCTCGAGCAACTGGCGATGGGTCTCCGGGACGCCGACCTCGTCGTCTCCACCCGCGGTGCCCACGGCGGCTACGAGCTATCCCGCCCGCCCCAGGACATCCGGATGAGCGAGATCCTCCGCGCGCTGGAGGGCCCGATCGCCCCGATGATCTGCGCGACGGATGCTCCTGACCATGCGACGACCTGCGATCGGACCTCGTCCTGCACGGTCAACGTCCTGTGGGTCCGCGTCCGGGACGCTATCGTCGGCGCCCTCGACGGCATGACCCTCGCCGATCTCGTCCCCCTCCGGCCGCGCCCGATCGACTTCGAGGCACCGGCCGCCAACCCCGTCCTGCAAGGAGCCGTGAGCCACTCGTGACCGAGATTGCCGCCGCCGACCGCCGCCTGATCATTCGAGGCCTCCGGGTCGCCCCGATCGCCGATCCCACCCGCGAGATCCTCCAGGGCATCGACCTCGAGGTCGGCCCCGGCGAAGTCCACGCGATCATGGGCCCGAACGGCTCGGGCAAGACGACGCTCGCCTACGCGCTCATGGGCCACCCGGCGTACGTGGTCACCGGCGGTGAGGTTACCTGGATGGGCCGGGACATCCTCACGCTGTCGCCCGACAAGCGCGCCCGCCTGGGCATGTTCCTCGCGTTCCAGTACCCGACCGCGGTTCCCGGTCTGAGTGTTGCCAGCTTCATCCGGAGCGGGCTGAACGCGAAGCTCCAGGGCATCGACAAGAACCCGGACATCGATCCGACGGATGCGATCAAGGGCGGTGTGTCCATGCTCGACTTCCGCCGGAAGATGCGGGAGAAGCTGGCCCTCCTGAAGATGGACGAGAGCTTCGTCTCGCGATACGTCAACGACGGCTTCTCGGGCGGCGAGAAGAAGCGCCTGGAGATGCTCCAGATGGCGATGCTGGAGCCCCAGCTGGCCATTCTCGATGAGACCGATTCGGGCCTGGATATCGATGCCCTGCGGATCGTCGCGGATGGCGTCAATGCCATGCTCAACCCGGATCTCGGCGTGCTCCTGATCACCCACTACCAGCGCCTGCTGAACCACATCAAGCCGGATGTCGTGCACGTGCTGGCCCAGGGACGGATCGTCAAGTCCGGCGGGCGCGACCTCGCCCTCCGCCTGGAGGACGAGGGCTACGGTCCGATCCTCCGCGAGGCGGGCCTGGAGGTCGACGTTCCCGACGACGCCCTCCGGCTCGACGAGCCGGCCGTGCTCGCCCACTGAGGGGTACTCTCCACTGATGACCCGCACGCTCGACCGATGACGATCACGGCGCAACCCGACGCCACCTCCGCCGATCCGCGGATCCGCGACGGGCGCCTGGTCCCGGAGGTCATCCGGGCCGACTTCCCGATCCTCGGCACGATGAACGCCGGTGGTCGACCGCTCGTCTACCTCGACTCTGCTTCCACCAGCCAGAAGCCGCTGGCCGTGATCGAGGCCGTCGACACGTACTACCGCGAGTACAACGCCAACGTCCACCGCGGGATCTACGAGATCGGGGAGCGGTCCACGGCGGCCTACGAGGCGGCCCGCACCAGCGTGGCGCGGTTCATCAACGCTCCGGACGCACACGAGATCGTGTTCACCCGGAACGCGACCGAGGCGATCAACCTGGTGTCCTATTCGTGGGGCAGGAAGCACATCGGCCGGGGTGACGCCATCGTCCTCACGGAGATGGAGCACCACGCGAACCTCGTCCCGTGGCAGCTCCTCGTCCAGGAGAAGGACGGTGACCTCGAGTTCATCCCGATCACCGATGACGGGGTGTTGCGCCTGGAGATCTTCGAGGTCCTGCTTCGGCTGAAGCCTAAGCTCGTCGCGTTCACCCAGGTCAGCAACACGCTCGGGACGATCAATCCCGTCACCGAGATGACGCGGATGGCCCATGAGGCCGGCGCGCTCGTCCTCATCGATGGCGCGCAGGCGGCCCCGCACGTGCCGGTGGATGTTCAGGCGATCGACGCCGATTTCTACGTCTTCTCCGGCCACAAGATGCTGGCGCCCACGGGATCCGGCGCGCTCTGGGCGCGCCGCGAGCTTCTCGAGGCGATGCCCCCGTTCCTGTCCGGCGGCGAGATGATCCGCGAGGTCCACCTGCGCCGATCCGACTGGAACGACATCCCCTGGAAGTTCGAGGCGGGGACCCCGGATATCGCCGCCGAGATCGGCCTGGGGGTGGCGGCGGACTACCTCAATGCCCTGGGGATGGGCCGGGTCCGCGATCACGAGCGCGAACTCCTGGAATACGCGCTTCCCACGCTGATGGCCGCGCACCCTGATCTCGACCTGTACGGCCCGATGGACCCGGCCATTCGCGGCGGGGTCATCCCGTTCAACATCCCGGGCGTCCACCCACACGACGTGGCGCAACTCCTGGATCGCTCCGGCGTCGCCGTGCGGGCCGGCCACCACTGCACGATGCCGCTCCACGAGCGCCTCGATCTGGCCGCGACCGTCCGGGCCAGCTTCAACGTCTACACGACCCGCGCCGACATCGATGCCCTGATTGCCGGCATCTCCGAGGTGAAGCGAGTCTTCGGGGTCTGAGTCGCCCCCGCGGGGTCGTGCCACGTCCTTGACGCGTAGGTACGCATTTCCTACCATCGCGGTATGAAGACCACCGTCAGCGAGAAGGGCCAGATCACGATCCCGAAGCGCCTGCGGGATCGCCTCGGCTTGCGGCCCGGCACCGTCCTTGAGTTCGAGGAGGCGAACGGCCGCCTCGTGGGCCGGAAGCTCGTGCCCGCCGATCACCTCGAAGAGCTCGTCGGGATCCTGCACCTGCCGGGCGGTACGGATGCGTTCATTCGGGAGATCCGGGGACCCGGGCCGGATGAACCCGCCGAATGATCACGGCGATCGACACGAGCGTGCTGCTCGACGTGTTCACGGACGACCCGCTGTTCTGTGACCGCTCGCTTGACGCGATCCGTCGGAGTCTTGCCGAGGGTCCGCTCCTCGCCTGCGATGTGGTCTGGGCCGAGGTCATCGCCGCCTTCCCGGATCCGGCGGCAGCCGATGCTGCCCTATCGCGCCTTCCGGTCACCTTCTCTGGCCTGAGCCAGGCGGCAGCGACGAAGGTCGGCATCGCGTGGCGTGCGTACCGGCAGGCCGGCGGGCCTCGCGAGCGACTCATGACGGACTTCGTGGTCGGGGCACACGCGCTGGAGCACGCCGACCGTCTCCTGACCCGCGACCGCGGATTCCAGCGTGCGGCGTTCGCGGGCCTGACGATCATCGACCCCGCGCACTGAATCGGCGTTTCGTTCGCCGCTTGGTCGATCTGTCGACCAGCCACGGGGGCACGGCGTCCACGCGGACTGCGGCGGCGCTGCGCCCGGCAGCGCCGTTCACTCGGGGCGCGGCGGCTCCAGCTCGAGCGTGCGGGACAGGAAGGCGAGGCGATCCGAGCGCGCGTCCGGGTGCCGCATGTCGTGCTCGGCGTCGTACATCTTCAGCTCCACGGCTTCTCCACCCGCGGCGCGTCGCAGGCCGAACGCCGACATCGGCGCGACGTAGAAGTCTCGCTGTCCGAACTGCAGAAGGACCGGCCGCGGCGGGATCGCGGCCATCTGCTCGATGGGATCGAGTGACTGGGTCGCCCGCAGGTAGTCGAGGCGATCCTCATCGATCTGCCAGAACGGCAGGAACCAGTCGCTCCAGCGAGGCGTGGCGGCGATCACGACGAGGCTCCTGACGCGCGCCTCCGCGGCTGCCGCGAGGATCGCGTACATGCCGCCGAAGTCATGCCCGACGACGGCGATGCGCCCCGGATCCACTTCGGGGAGCGCCGCCAACAGGTCCAGCCCCGCGACCAGGCGCGCAACTTCCAGCTCGATCTGGGCCGTGTCTGCGGCGGCGCCGCTCGGGTCGATCGTCCACGGGAACCGACCCTGGGGGAGAAGCGACACCACGCCCAGCCTCGCCAGGCCGGCGGCCTCTTCACGGAACTCGGTACGGTTGCCGTCGGGCGCTTCACCGTCCAGCCAGTGCCAGAAGAGAATCGCGGCGCAGGACCCCGGCGGGCGCGATGCACGCGAATCACCGTCTTCGGGTCGCACGAGATACGCCTCGACCTCGCCGATATCAGGCGCGTCGGAGCCGTACACGACATCCTCAATGAGGGCGCCGTCCATCCGCGCACTTCCCAGCGTCTTCATCGCGCCTCCTGGTTCCCTCACGGATCCCGCCTGTTCGAGTGTGCCATCCAATCCCGATGGATGCAGTCGGGATTGACTGGAGGTAGACTCGGCACCGAAATGGACGATCTGTACCGCGACTACATCCTGGAGCACTACCGGCGGCCCCACAACTTCGGGGCGCTGGAGTACGCCAACGCCTCCCACGAAGGCGCCAACCCGCTGTGCGGGGACCGGATCACGCTCCAGCTTCGCCTCCGCGACGACAAGATCGTTGGTGTCGGGTTCACCGGCCGGGGCTGCGCGATCAGCCAGGCCTCGGCATCGCTCCTGACCGACGAGATCAAGGGCAAGTCCGTCACGGATGCCAATGCGATGACCTCGCAGGACGTCCTCGATCTCCTGGGCATCGAGATCTCGCCGGCGCGCCTGAAGTGCGCGCTCCTGAGTCTCGAGACGCTTCAGGCCGCCATCGCCGAGGCCGGCGGCCCCGCGCCTGCCCCGGCCCCGACCACAGAGGGCCAAACAGGCATGACCGGCCACGACTTCGACGGCCTGCCGGGGATGGGCCGCTGCAGGTGTCTGCCGCCGGCGGCCTGATCGCCGGCTGACCCGCGACCGCGTCCCCGCGGTTCGCCGTATTCCATCGCCCATCCGCCCCGTCGCCTTCGAGCGACGGCCCGTCGATCATCGGAGCACGAACCGTCCCATGCCGAAACCCAAGACCGTCTCAGACCTCCTGCGAGAGGTCAGGGCCGAGATCCCGGAAGTCAGTCCGGCCGAGGTGGACGCCCTGCGGACGTCCGCCACGCCGCCCGCGATCGTCGATGTCCGTGACCTCGACGAATGGGACCAGGGCCACATCCCGGGCTCCCTCCACATCGCCCGGAGCTACCTGGAGCAGGCGATCGAGTCCGAGGTCCCGGACCGGGATGCCAGGATCATCCTGGTTTGCTCAGGCACCGTTCGCTCCTACCTCGCCGGTCGGGCCCTGCGCGACATGGGCTACGGCAACATCGAGGTCATGGCCGGCGGCTTCCACGGCTGGAAGGCCAACGGTCTGCCGTGGAACGTGCCGGCCGTGCTGTCGAGCCCACAGAAGTTGCGCTACAGCCGTCACCTGCTCATGCCCGAAGTCGGGTCCGAGGGGCAGGCCCGCCTCCTCGCCTCGAAGGTCCTGCTGATCGGGGCCGGCGGGCTGGGCAGTCCGTCGGCGCTCTACCTGGCGGCGGCCGGCGTGGGCACGATCGGGATCGTCGACTTCGATGTCGTCGACATGAGCAACCTCCAGCGCCAGGTCATTCACACGACGGATCGGATCGGCGACAAGAAGGTCGAGTCCGCGCGCCGGACGATCGCGGCGCTCAATCCGGATGTGACCGTGATCCCGCACGAGGAGATGCTGGTCGGCGACAACGTCGAGCGGATCATCACCGGCTACGACGTCATCCTCGACGGCACCGATACGTTCGAGACGCGCTATCTCCTCAACGACGCCGCCGTGGCAGCCGGGATCCCCGTCGTGCACGCCAGTGTTTTCCGGTTCGAGGGCCAGCTCACGACGTTCGTGCCATACGACGGCCCGTGCTACCGCTGCCTCTACCCGACCCCGCCGCCGCCCGAGCTGGCGCCGGGCTGCTCGGTTGCAGGCGTCCTTGGTGTCGTACCCGGGATCATGGGCATGCTCCAGGCGAACGAGGCGCTGAAGCTCCTGCTCGGGATCGGGACCACGCTCGCCGGCCGGCTCCTTCTGTTCGATGCGCTCGAAGCCGAGTTCACCGAGCTGACCCTTCGGCGCGACCCGGCGTGCCCCGTCTGCTCGGACGAGGCCCGGGCGGCCCGAGAGCGCGGCGAGGCCCCCGCGCTCGCAGCATTCCCCGCGGATGCGCCCTTCGTGCTCGGCGGCGCCGGGTTTGGTGGCACCAACCGCGACATCACCCCGGAGGCGAACGCATGAGCACGGTGTTCATTCCATCGGTACTCCGAGCGTCCGTCGGGGGCGTGAAGTCGCTCGAGCTGGACGGCGGCACGGTCGGTGAGCTGGTCACGGCGCTCCTCGAGCGCCATCCGGGCCTCGGCGGCCAGCTGCTCACGCCGGACGGCGAGCTGAACCGGTTCGTCAACGTCTACGTGAACGGGCAGGACGTCCGGTACCTCGAAGGCCTCGCGACGCCGGTCGCGGAGCGCGACGAGGTGCGGCTCCTGCCGGCCATGGCGGGCGGCTGACGTGGCGGCGCCTCGGGCGCCGGGGGTCGGGACGAGGCCGGAGCCGGAGGGCGATCCGGGCGGTGTCCACGCCGGCGCCCAGGCCCATGCCCACGGACACGCCCATGGACACGGAGTTCATGCGCAGGCCCACGCGGACCTCGCCCCGCACGGCGGTCGATACGAGAGCATCCTCGACGCCATCGGGCATACGCCCCTCGTCGCCATTCCCCGGATGTCGCCCAACCCGGCCGTCCGGATCTACGCCAAGCTCGAGTTCATGAACCCGACCGGATCCGTGAAGGACCGGCCGGCCAGGGCGCTCGTCGAGGACCTCGAGGAGCGGGGCGTGCTCGGCCCCGATTCGATCATCCTTGAGCCCACCTCGGGAAACACCGGCATCGCCCTGGCGATGATCGCTCGGCGGAAGGGCTACCGGATCGCTCTGGTCATGCCCGACAACGTGACCGCGGAGCGGCGCCAGATGGCGGCCTTGTTCGGGGCGGAGATCATCGACTCGCCGGGGAGGCTCGGCTCCAACGGCGCGATTGCGCTGGCCAAGGAGCTCGCCGCGCGGGACGCCCGGTTCGTGATGCCCTACCAGTACGGCAACCCGGCGAATCCGCGTGCCCACGAGGAGACCACCGGTCCCGAGATTCTCGCCGACTGCCCCGAGGTGGACGCTGTGGTGGCAGGGCTCGGGACGGGCGGAACGCTCATGGGCGTTGCCCGGTTCTTCCGGCGCGAGAAGCCGGGGGTCCGGATCGTCGCCGCGGAACCGCTCCCCGGCGAGGACGTCCAGGGGCTCCGCTCGCTCGACGAGGGTTTCGTGCCGGAGATCATCGACCCCTCACTCCTCGACGCGAAGTACCTCGTCGCGAACCGCGACGCGATCGCCGCCGTCCGCGAGCTCATCGCCCTGGAGGGCATCTTCGCGGGGCCTTCATCGGGGGCCGTGCTGGTGGCCGCGGGTCGCGTGGCGCGCGAGATGGCCGGTGGGACGGTCGTCGCGATCCTGCCGGACGGCGGCTGGAAGTACCTGTCCGTTGGCACGTACTCGCGCCAGCTGGCCGAGATGGAGGCCGACCTGGAGGGCGGCGTCAACTGGTGGTGACCCCGCGAACAGCGCAGCCCTCGCGACCGGCGCTGACCTCGCGACCAGTCGTGACTCCGAGGGCGGCCCCGCCCTGAGCTGATGTTCTTCAGGCGAGAACAAACGACTGGATTGGCGCCTCCGGCCCCTCGCGCTCCGGCCCGTCGCGCCTCACTCGCGCTTCGGACCCAATCCCGGCCGGCGCAGCCTTTGGGGATTTCCGGGGTTGGTTCTCCTGTGCAGAACGCGGCGGTCGAGCGCTCGAGCGCTCGAGCGCTCGAGCGCTCGACCACTTAACGTTGACTATCTGATGACCAGTGACTATAGTCAGTGGTCAGATAGAGGTGTGACTTGACCGAACGGGTGATCATGGCCAGTCGCTTCAAGGCGGAGTGCCTCGCGATCCTGGACCAGGTGGATGAACTGAAGATCTCGGTCACGGTCACCAAGCACGGCCGCCCGGTGGCCCGCCTGGTGCCCCTAGACGAGGGGCAGGCCGCCCCAATGGTCGGCAGCGTGCGCCTCGTCGCCGAAGACGACGCGGCGTACTACGCCACCGGCGAGGCCTGGTCCGCGGACCCGGATCCCGCATGACGATCCTCCTCGACACCCACGTGTTGCTCTGGTGGAAGGCCGGCGGTGAGCGCCTCTCCGCCACGGCGGTCCGGGTGATCCGGGAAGCGGACCGCGTGCTGATCAGCCCGCTGAGCTGCTGGGAGGCCACCACGCTGCATCGCCAGGGCCGGATCGCGCTGGATCGTGACCCGCTCGCCTGGGTGCAAGCGCTGTTTCGCGCTCCGCGGGTGGATTCGGCGCCCTTGAGCGTGGAAGCGGCCGCCTTCGCCGGGACCTTGGATCCTGATCGATTCCCGGGAGACCCGATCGACCGGATGCTGTACGCGACCGCGCTCGACCTTCGCGTTCCGCTCGTGACGAAGGACGAGCGGCTCACCGAATACGCACGTTCCGCTGGTGACATCGATGTCGTCTGGTGAAGCGCTGAGCCATCCCGGGCCGGAGTGGGTCGTGCTCCCCGAAGCCATTCGTCTGGCGATTGTCGAGCACGCACGCGCGGGGCTCCCGAACGAGGCCTGCGGGCTGGTTGTCGGGGATCGGCCCGCGGCCGATGGAGGACGGGCGCTCCGCTGGGTGCCGACGCGGAATCGGGCGGCGTCGCCTTACCGCTACGAGATCGATCCGGACGATCTCCTCCACCTGACGATCGAGACGGACGATGCCGACGAGGTCTTCTGGGCCATCGTGCACTCGCACGTGGCGTCGCCCGCGCGGCCTTCACCCACGGATATCGGTCTCGGCTTCTATCCGGACGCGCTGTACGTCCTCGTGTCGCTCCACCCGGACGAGGCGGATCCCGGGACTGGTGAACCGGGCATCCGCGCCTGGCGGATCCTCGAGGGCGCCGTGCACGAGGTGGCGATAGCCCCCGCGTAGCGGGCGCCCTGCGCCCACCGGCCCGCCGTCAGGCCGTCCCGATGGCGATGTCCTCGGGCTCCTCGGCCGCTTCGACAGTCTCGCGCACGACCAACACGGAGTTCGGGGCGTGGTGGAGCACGTTGCGGGCAACGGATCCGAGGACCAGTCGGGTCAGGCCCCCGTGGCCCCGTGTTCCAACGGCGACCAGCGATCCCGGCCGTGCCCGCGCGAACTCGACGATCTCGTGAGCGGGGTCTCCCTCGAGAAGGTGCGGGGTGGCGACGAGGCCGGCCGTTCTGAGTTCGTCTGCGCTGCGAGCCGCGAGCGCGCGCGTCCGCTCGCGCGCGTTCTCGACATCCTTCGCGTACGTCAGCATCACCTCGTCGGCCAGACCGGCCACCATGCCGGCGATCGGCGCGAGAGGCGTCTCGACAACGGACACAACATCCACTGGGAAGCCGCGAAAGACCGGCCACGTCCGGAGGGCATGTGCGGCGTTGGCGGCACCCGGCGAGCCATCCTCGGCGAACACGATCGAGTCAACGGCCTCTCCGCGAACGACGAGGACGCGACACGGCGCGTGATCGACTACTTCTGCCGAGACCGACCCGAGCATCATCGAGGCGATCGGCCCGTGGCCGCGGCTGCCGAGGACCAGCAGGTCGGCCTTCCAGGTGCGAGCCTCCTCGACGATCGCGGAGGCCGGCCGCCCGCGCAGGGTGATCCGTTCAACAGCCCGCCCCGGCCCCTCCAGGACTCGGACGGCATCGTCGAGGGTGACGTCGGCGTGGCGGAGGTACTCGGACTCGACCGAGTCGAGTGCCTCGCCGGCGGGCATCATCCAGGGCGCGATGAACAGCTCGCCGCGCGATTCGAGCGCACTGACGACGCAGAACCTGGTGCCGTCCGGCCACGGGAGCCGGCCGAGCAGGTCGCGGGCCCGATCGGCGGAGCCCGACCCGTCTGTGGCGAAGAGGATTCGCATGGAAGGACCTCCTTCGTGTGTCGATCATCGCGTCCGCGACCGCACTGGCCCCGTTCCGGTCGGCCCGATCTCCGGGGTACGTCGGCCCCATCGCGGCGGTGCCGCGGGGCACGCGGCGTTCAGTGCACCGCGATCCGCGCGGCGAGGCCACCGAAGCGTTCGACCAAGCGGTCGAGGAACGTCGCCGCGTCTCCGCCCGTGGCGACATCGACGTTCGCGGCGTGGCCCGAGAGCCCCCGCCAGTCCGCGACGGTCATCCCGTGGGCCAGTCCCGGACCGGTCTCGACATCAACGGAGACAGGCTGCGTGGCGACCAGGGTTCGGTCGATTGCCGCTGCGACCGCGAACGGATCGTGGATGAAGGCTCCGTAGAAGCCGTCGTGGCGGGCGTGGAATTCGAAGTAGAAGCGCAGCGAATCGGCGACAAACCGCAGGAGTGGGTTCGTGGCAACCGTGCCGACGGGGAGCATCGGCGCCGCAGTCGACTCGAGAGCGGCCGCATCGGCCGACTCCGCGCCGGCGCGACGGGCCAGCCGCGTCACATCGGCCGGCAGCAGGCGGGCCAGCTCGGTCACATCGAGCCCCATCCCAAGCGGCCGGGACACCGACGGGTCCGCGACCAGCGCGGCCGCCCATGCCCCCAGGCACGCCTTCGCGGCATCTGGATCCACATAGACGTTCCACTCCGCCGTCGGCGTCGTGTTGCCAGGCACTCGGAAGGCGCCAGCCATGAAGGTCCAGCCGGCCAGGAGCGCGGGCAGACGCGGTTCCCGCTCGAGCGCGAGCGCCAGGTTCGTCATCGGTCCAAGCGTGATGAGATGCAATGTGCCCGGCCGCCGACGTGCGGCGTTCACGATCAGGTCCGCGGCATCTTGCGCCTCGAGCGCGCGAGTCGGGGCCGGAAGCTCGGCATGGCCGATACCGTGCGGGCCGTGCGTCTCCTCCGTGGTCTCGAGCGGCTTGACCAAGGGACGCTCCGCGCCGAGCGCCACCGGCACCTCGCCGCGACCGGCGAGCTCGAGCAGGGCCCTCGTGTTGTCCGCGACCTGGCGGCCCGGGACGTTTCCGGCGACGCACGCGATCGCCTCGAGGTCGATCTCCGGGGAGGCGCAGGCATACAGGATCGCGAGGCTGTCGTCGATGCCGGTATCCACGTCGAGGATCACGCGGAGGCGGTCGGTCATGGCCGAAATGCTACGGCCCGGGCAGAGATTGCAGCGGGCTGCGCGAGAATGGGCGGACCGCCCCTACACTTCCACCCCGTGACCGATCCTCCGGGCGATCGCCCCGACCTCCCGATCCTGCCGTACGAGCGCCGCGTGGCGCATGTCTCGGCATGGGATCCAAGGACGGTCGAAGTTGCCGCCGGGATCAGCTCGATGGTCCAGCGGCGCCGACCGGACCTTGCCGTGGAGCACATCGGGAGCACGGCGGTTCCCGGCCTGCCCGGCAAGGGGATCGTGGACCTCTCGATCGAGGTGGAGCCCGGCGAGATCCCCGGGATCGTGGACTTGCTGTACGGGCTGGGATTCCAGCCGCAGCCCGGGCCGGATCCCTGGCCGGCATCCCGCCCAATGCTCGTGGGTGCCGTGGCCTTGGGTGGTGATGAGTTCCGGATCCACTTCCACGTCCAGCCGACCGGCGGCGACTTCCGCCGGGACATCGCCTTCCGGGACGCCCTTCGCAACGATCCCGAGTTGACGCGTCAGTACACGGAGCTGAAGACAGCGATCACCGGCGGGAGCGCCATCGATGGCTACAGGTATACGCACTCCAAGACGACCTGGATCCTCGGGGTCTACAAGGCCCTCGGCTTTCGGGCCCCTGCCATCCTGCCGCCGGCGACGATCGGGATCCTGGGCGGAGGCCAGCTGGGCCGGATGATCGCGCTCGCCGCCCGCGAACTGGGATACCGGATCGCGGTCCTGGACCCGGATCCCCACTGTCCGGCTGCCGCGGTGGCGGACCGGATGGAGGTGGGTCGGTACGACGACATCGAGGCCGGCCGGCGCCTCGCAGCCGGTTGTGCCGTGGTCACGTACGAGCTCGAGCACGTATCGCTCGACCTGGTGCAGGTACTTGACGATGGGATCCTCCCGATCCGGCCCGGGCCGTACGCCCTGAAGCTCACCCAGGATCGGCTCGCGGAGCGGCGCTTCCTCGAGTCGAACGGCGCGGCCGTGGCGCCGTGGCGCGAGATTCGATCGTCCGAGGATCTCCGCACCGGGGTGACCGAGCTTGGGATGCCGCTCCGACTCAAGGCATCGATCGGCGGCTACGACGGGCGAAGCCAGCTTCGGATCGCCGGCGACGATGACCTGCGGGCTGCCGTGGCGATGGTTGCGCGGGAGGTGGCAGCCGGGCGACCGGCGCTCCTGGAGCGCGAGCTCGTCTTCGAGGCGGAGCTCTCGGTCATCGTGGCGCGGGGCGTCGACGGCGTCTCGTGCGGATTTCCCGTGGCCAGGAACGTCCACGACGGCGGGATCCTCGTCGAGTCGTCCGCGCCCGCCGAGATTCCGGCCGACGTGGCGGACAAGGCGATCGCCCTCGCCACCGACCTCGCCACCGGGATGGGGATGGTGGGGCTGCTGACCGCCGAGCTGTTCCTCATGCACGACGGCTCGCTGGTCGTGAACGAGCTGGCACCGCGCGTCCACAACAGCGGGCACTGGACGATGGAGGCCGCGGCCACGAGCCAGTTCGAGCAGCACGTCCGGGCAATCTGTGGCCTGGCTCTGGGCTCGACGAGACTGCACGCGGGTGGCGCCGCCACCGTCAACCTCCTCGGCACGGGCCCGGATCGCGAGGCCCGGATCGTGGGTGTCGGGGCCGCGCTCGAGGTGGCCGATGTCCACGTCCACGTGTACGACAAGCGCCGCGTGTTCGAGCGACGGAAGATGGGTCATGTCACGGCGATCGCCGACGGGCCTGGAGCGGCGCTCGCGGCGGCCCGCGAGGCCGCGGGTCGGATCCGCTGGGCAGGCGATTCGCAGGAGGTGGAGTGATGAGTGATCGAGGGCCGATCGTCGGGGTCGTGGGCGGAAGCCGCTCTGACTTCCCGATCCTCGAGAAGGCGACCGCGCTCCTCGAGATGCTCGATGTCCCGTGCGAGCTGCGCGTCGTCTCCGCCCATCGGAGCCCGGACCACCTGTTCCGGTACGCGGAGACGGCCGCCGGGCGGGGGATCAGGGTGATCGTCGCCGGGGCGGGCGGCGCCGCCCATCTCCCGGGAATGCTCGCCTCGAAGACGACGCTGCCGGTGATCGGCGTACCCATCCCCACCCAGCATCTTGGTGGGCTCGATTCGCTGCTGTCGATCGTCCAGATGCCGCGCGGCATTCCCGTTGCGGCCGTCGCGATCGGCAATGCGGAGAATGCCGCGCTCCTGGCGATCGAGATCCTCGCACTGTCCGACCCGGCACTCACCGAGCGTCTCGAGACGTACCGGGCCGACCAGACCCGGATGGTCATGGATGACCCGTCCAACGCGGGCGTCTGAACGTCCGCAGCGTGGCGGCCGCCGCATGATCCGGCCTCGATGACGATCTCCGGGGATCCGACCGACGGCCCCGGCGAGGGCACCGGCGGCGGCGCCAGCAGTAGCCCCGGCGAGGGCACCGGCGGCGGCGCCAGCAGCAGCCCCGGCGAGGGCACCGGCGGCGGCGCCAGCAGCAGCCCCGGCGAGGGCCGTGGTGAGGGTCGGGCCGACGGCCTGGGCTTCCGGCCCGATATCGAGGGCCTGCGTGGAATCGCGGTCCTCCTGGTCGTCCTGTTCCACGCGGGCCTCCCGATCCCCGGCGGCTTCATCGGTGTGGACGTCTTCTTCGTCATCAGCGGATTCCTCATCACCGGCCTGCTCGTCCGGGAGCACGAACGGACCGGCCGAGTCTCGCTGAGCAACTTCTACGCGCGGCGGATCCGCCGCCTCCTTCCGGCCGCCGCCGTGGTGGTCCTTGTCACCCTCGCGGGGGCCTTCGCATTCATCGGCCTGCTCGACCGGCCGAGCGTCATGACCGACGGCGCGGCAGCGGCGCTCTCGGTCTCGAACATCCGGTTCGCACTCGCCGAGGGCAGCTACTTCACTGCGATCGGCCAGCCCTCGCCCTTCCTTCACTTCTGGTCGCTGTCCGTGGAGGAGCAGTTCTACCTGGTCTGGCCGGCGCTCCTCCTGTTCGTGGCGCGCGGCCGCCGGCGCTGGGTCGGAGCGGTCCTGGTGGCCGTGCTGGCCGGGTCCTTCGCAGCAAACCTGTACCTCACGGAAACGTCCATCTCGTGGGCGTTCTATTCGCTCCCGACCCGCGCCTGGCAGCTCGCGCTCGGCGGGCTGCTCGCCGTGGCCGGGACGTCGCCCGATCGACTGCCTCGAATGGTCGCCGCCCTGGCCGGCCTCGCCGGCTGGGCCGCTCTTGCCGGTCTCGTGGCCGCGGCCATGCTCATCGGCGAGCGGACGCCCTACCCGGGGATGGTGGCGCTTGCGCCCGCGGTCGCGGCGGCCGTTCTCATCGCGTCCGGCACCGTGCGTTGGGGGGCCGGCCTGATCCTGTCCAGCACCCCGATCCGGTTCCTCGGGCGGATCAGCTACTCGCTCTACCTGTGGCACTGGCCGATCCTTGTGCTGGTCCCGCTCGCCGTGGGCACGTCGCTCTCGGTCGAGGCTCGCTCGGCGCTCGCGCTCGCCGCCGTGGCTGTCGCCTGGGCCAGCTGGCGGTTCGTGGAGGAGCCGTTCCATCACGGCAGGATCTCGGCCATCCTCGTCCCGCGGCGAGCGATCGCGACCGGGCTCGCGTCGATCGTGGTCGTGGTCCTCGTGTCGACCGGACTGGAGATCAGGACCACGCGGGCGATCGACGAGATCGCGCTCGCCACGGCCGCGCCGACGCCGGCGGCCACGAGTTCTCCCGCCCCGACACCGAGCGCCACGCCGCTCGCTTCGTCCGGAGCCTCCATCGTCCCGGCCACATCGGAGCCAGGGTTGACGCCGGAGCCCACCCCGACGCTTGCGCCGCTGTTGACCTGGCAGGACATCCCGGATGTCTCGCCGCCGGATCCCATCCCGTTGACGGCCGGCGTCCGGCCGGCCCTCGCCGACGCCCGGACAGACACGGAAGCGCTCTATCGAGACCGCTGCGCGTCCCAGCTGGACGACCCGCACCCGAAGGACTGCGTGTACGGGGACAAGGCCGGCACATTGACGGTCGCGCTCATCGGTGACTCCCACGCCGGCGCGTGGTTCCCCGCCGTCGAGGCTTTCGCACTCGAACGTGGCTGGCGCCTGGTGCCGTACGTGAAGCTGTCGTGCCCGTTCCTCGACATGAAGGTCGAGCACCTGGATACCTCGCTCGAATACACGGAATGCGAGGCGTGGCGGGAGGAGCTGTTCACGGTGCTTGCACAGCGGCCCCCGGACCTGACGATCGTCGCCATGAGCCACCGGGGGATCTTCCCGCTCCTGGCCGCGGACAAGACTGTCGACCGCCAGGCGGAGGCGATCGCGCGGGCGGTCGGCCGCGTCCCGGGCCGGGTCTTCATCATGATCGACACGCCGCGAACCAGCGTGGACATCCCGGGCTGCGTCGCCGAGCACGTCTCAGACGTGCGCCCATGCGCGATCTCGCGAGCGGTGGGATTCACGAGCCTGTTCGGAGCCCGCGAGGCAAAGGCCGCCGCGCAGTCCGGCGCCGGGATCATCGACCTGATCCCGTCGGTCTGTCCGGCGATGGCCTGCCAGGTCGTGCGGGACGGGATGCTGCTGTACCGGGACAACCACCATCTGACCGCCACATTCAGTCGGTCGCTAGCGCCGGCCCTTGATGCTGCGCTCTCGCGGTACTTGCCGGACGTGATGCCGTAAGCGGCGCTCGAGCGGGCCCGTCGTAAACTCGGCCGATGGATGACCAGCGCTGGGAACCGGGGATGCCAGTCCTTGAACGGCAAGCGGTGCCCGCCGCGGCGGACCGGACCGGACTCGAGGGTCCGCGCTCGATTCCCGAGATCGCGCCGACCCCTCTCCAGAAGCACTACATCAACCTGTCCGCGATCGCGCTCGTCGCCGGGGCCGTCGCGATCACGGCGCTCGAGACTGGGTCCACGCTCGGAAGCCCGCTCGTCAAGCTGTGCATCCTGGTCGGTGCGCCGATCCTCATCCTGACCACCGCGGATGCCGCGCTCCGAATCTGGCGTTCAGCCTGGGCGTGGATGCCGGTCAACCGGAACCGGGGGCTGTTCCGGCTCGCCTGGCTCGTGGCCGCCGGACTCGGGATCCTGGTCTTCGCGGCCGCCGCGGTCCTGGCCCTCATCGCATGAACGGTCCTGGCCGCGGCGTCGATCGCGGCCCCGATCGCAGCGTCGATCGCGGCGTCGATCGCGGCCCCGACGCACGGTCGACGGACATCGCTTCAGGCCGGGGCGTCCCTCCCTGGATCGCGGCGTCGCTGAACTACTGCGCGCGATGCGGGGCGGAGCTGCGATTCGGCATGGTCGAGGGCGAGGACCGGGACCGATCCAGCTGCTCCGGATGCGGGCACGTCGTGTACGTCAACCCTCGGCTCGTCGTGACGGCGCTCCCCGTCACCGATGACGGGCGGATCATCCTGCTCCGCCGAGGCATCGAGCCCGGACTCGGCGCGTGGGCCCAGCCGGGCGGCTTTCTCGAGGTCGATGAGACCGTCTCCGAAGCGGCGGTGCGCGAGACGCTCGAGGAGACGGGGCTCATCGTGCAGCCCGAAGCGATCGTGGGCCTCTACACACGGCTCGAAGCCGCGGTCGTCGTCCTCGTGTTCGAGGCCCGTGTCGTCGGCGGGACGGCCACGACAACTCCCGAGGCAATGGAGATCGGGACCTTTGCGCCCGAAGCAATCCCCTGGGGCGGGTTGGCGTTCAAGACCACGTACTGGGCGCTCGTCGACTGGCTGGCCAAGCGCCACCCGCATCTCGTGGCACCGGACCTCCAGTTCGGCCGCTGATCTCGAGCGGCGGCCCGGCCCGGGCCTGAGAAGCTACGGGCTCAGGTCGGGGACCGTTAGCGGTACGCGGAGCGCCGAAGGTTGGAGGTGATGGCCGCCAGCTCGGGCCCCGAGACGCCCATCCGCTGCAGGGCATGGCGGGCAAGCTCGATCGCCGACTCGGTCTCCGGGTCCGCGAGGTGATCAACGCCGGTCGCCCGCAGGTCTCGGGACTGGTGGATGCCGCGCGCCCGAGAGGC
>CAVONW010000001.1:0-21653 GCA_963697415.1 uncultured Chloroflexia bacterium | reverse complement strand
CGAGCTCACCTCGCCCGACAGTCGCAGGTAGTCGTCGATCGCGATGAGGGCGGCCGCGCCGCCGCCGACTGCGTTGAACAGCGACACCAGCTGGGGCATCGCCGTCATCTTCACGGTTCGGGCGGTGTACAGGCCCAGCCCGCCACCGACGGCAATGCCGACGGCGATGATGAGCCAGCCGGTCGGAGCCACGTTGCCGTTGACCGCGAGCAGGACGGCCGTCCCAACGATCGCAATGGCCATGCCGCCGGCCGAAAGCAGGTTGCCGTTCCGCGCGGTAGCGGGTGAGTTCATCCGCATCAGGCCGATGACGAACGACGCCGCTCCCACGAGCCAGGCGATCCGGACCAGGATCTCGATGCCGTCCATCGGTCAGGCCCCGGCCTTCTCGGACGGGGTGGTCGGTGCCGGTGTGGCTGTCGTGGGTTCCGCGGGCTTCTTCTTGAACATCTGGAGCATCCGGTCCGTCACGACGTAGCCGCCCACGACATTCATCGTCGCGAAGGCCACGGCGACCAGACTGAGGATCTGGCTGAGGAGGTCCGTCGCCGACGCGGCGATGAGCATCGAACCGACGAGGACGATGCCGTGGATCGAGTTCGCGCCGGACATCAGGGGCGTGTGGAGCGTGGCCGGAACCTTGCTGATGACGGCGAAGCCACACAGGATGGCGAGGACGAAGACCGTCAGCGCGGCCAGGAGTTCGGTGTTCACGCGGCGCCTCCGGCGGGCTGCAGCAGCTTCTTCACGGCCTCCGAGCGAATCTCGCCACCGTGAGTGATCGTCACCGGGCCGGCGATCTCGTCCTCCGGGTCCAGGTTGAGCGCACCGTCCTTCACGAGTTGGAGCAGGAGCGCGGACAGGTTCCGGGCGTAGAACGCGGACGACCCGACCGGCATCGTTGCCGGCAGGTTGTCGGGCGCGAGGATCGTGACGAGGTTGTCGGTCACGACATCCTCGCCGGCCTTCGACAGCTCGCAGTTCCCGCCGAGTGCGGACGCGGCCATGTCCAGGATGACCGAGCCCGGCCTCATGAGCGCGACAGCCGCGGCGGTCACCAGGACCGGCGGCTTGCGGCCCGGGATCTGGGCGGTGGTGATCACGATGTCCATCCCACCGATGACCTCGTTGAGCTCGGCCTGTTGGGCTGCGCGCTCTTCCGGGGTCAGCTCGCGCGCGTATCCGCCAGCACCGGTGGCGTCGATCTGGGTCTTCAGGGTCACGAACTGGGCACCCAGCGACAGTGCCTGCTCGCGCGTCTCCGGGCGCACGTCGTACGCCTTGACCACCGCACCCAGGCGGCGGGCCGTGCCGATCGC
This sequence comes from uncultured Chloroflexia bacterium, assembly GCA_963697415.1. Taxonomy (GTDB): domain Bacteria; phylum Chloroflexota; class Limnocylindria; order Limnocylindrales; family CSP1-4; genus UBA5189. The sequence continues at coordinate 20,334 of CAVONW010000001.1, read as the reverse complement.
CTGGAGACCGGCCACGCCGATGCCCAGGATGAGCACGTTCGCCGGCTTCGCGGTCCCGGCGGCCGTGGTCAGGAGCGGGAAGTACCGTCCGAAGGCGTTGGCGGCGATGAGGACCGCCTTGTAGCCGCCGACGTTGGCCTGGGACGACAGGGCATCCATGGTCTGCGCCCGGGACAGCATCCGCGGGATCGCATCCAGGCTGATCGCGCTCACGCCCGCACTGGCGAGGGACGCCATGAGCTGCGGATCCAGCAGCGGCTGGAGCAGTCCCACAACAGCCTGCCCGGACCGGAGGCGCTTCGCCTCGGCCTCGTTCGGCTTCGCGATCCGGACGATGGCGTCCGCGGTTGTGTACAGCGCGTCGGTTGAGACGATCGCCGCGCCGGCATCGGCGTAAGCCGAGTCCGGGATGAGCGCGCCGAGACCTGCGCCGGCCTCGACGAGAATCTCCAGCCCGGCCGCCTGCAGCTTGCCGAGGGCTTCGGGCACCAAGGCTACGCGTCGCTCGCCGGGCGCGGTCTCCCTGGCGACTCCGATCTTCATGAGCACCACCTGAGTCTGGGCTTGGGTCCGGTGATTGGCCGCCGCGCCGCCACGCCGCCTGTCCCTGCTGCGTCGAGGGGCTCGATCGGGGCCGCGCTGAAGGATACCTGCCGAGGGGCGTGGCTGCCGACGGCGGTGCCCGTCGCTCAGCCGGCCGTTGCCGCGCCCGCCACGGCCAGGACCAGGGTGAGGATGTAGACGTGACCGAGGGCGCTCCACCAGATGGAGCGGGTGCGCCAGTTCAGCCAGCCGAAGACCATGCCGCCCAGCAGTGTCGAGAACAGTTCGATTTCCGGCTTGCCGAGGTGGACGAAGACGAACGGGAGCTGGGCGACCACGACGCCGAGCGGTCCGATCGTCCGGAGGAGCACGAACATCAGGAAGCCGCGAAACAGGAACTCCGACGGGACGAGATCGAGGACGTGGGTCAGGGCGATGTCTCCGACCGGGGCACCCGAGATCCCGTAGTAGCCGCTGAATTGCGGGTTGGAGCCGAGCGCGATGACGATCGGGGTCATCAGGGCGCAACCGAGGACGGCCAGCGGCAGACCCCAGCGCCACTCTCCGAGACCGAGCCCATATGCGGCGAGACGGTCACGGAAGGCGAAGACGACCACGAGCGCCGGAACGAGTCCGAACAGGATCACCCGCTCGAGGGCCTGGTAGCGAAGCGCCCCCGCCGAACGACCGAGCAGCTGGATCTCGAACGGGATCGCGGTCCGCGAGAAGTCGAACAGGACGACCAGGGTCACGATCGCGATGGCAGTCGTTGCCCGGAGCGGCAGCTCCAGACCCAGGATTCGGGCGGTCCGTCGGTCTCCGTCGGAGGGGTCGTAGGTGGGTCCCGCAACGAACCGCGCCATGAACGAACCGGGCCGGTCGGTCACGACAGCACCGATATCCGATCCGGTCCGGTCACTGACATCGAGCGGCTCGAGCAAGGCGCGCGCCGCCGACAGCCCCGACCCAGCCGGTGATGAAGGCGAGCACGAATGAAAGGAAGACCACGACACTCGACGAGACGCCCGCGATCGCTCCGGCCGTGAGTAGCTCGGCGATCCTGGTTCCCGCCACGAAGCCCAGGATCGCACCCGCAACGCCGCCAATGGCCCCGGCCACCGCCGGCACGGTCAACCCGATGTTGAACGACAGGCGGGTACGCGCCCGCCACAGATGTACGGCGCCGGCGATCGTTGCTAGAGCCGCGCCGGCGTTTGCGGCCCAGAACGGCAGCAGGATCGAACCGCTCCCGCCCCGCGGCTCGAGCGAGTCGAGGTAGATGTTCGCGTCCCCGTGAGTCACGCGGAGCAGGAGTACGGAGACCGCCCCGAGCTGGAGCGGCCCGGCGACGAGGATGGTCACCCGGCTATGCCAGGCACGCTCGCTCCAGGTCAGCACCAGCCCGACCGCCCCGAATTCGAGGAGGAGCCCCGCGTCGCCGGCGCGATCGAATCCGGTGACATCGAAGAAGCCCTGATACGGCAGCCAGACCCGCATCCACGGGAGGGCCGCACCAACCAGCATTACGCCGAATCCCACGAGGAGCGCGAGCCGGACACGGTCGCGCAGCGTCTCGCGCAGGGATCGCCGTTTCGGCGGCACGGGTGCCGGGAACCGCAGCCGATGGTGGTCCATGCGGTCACGCTACCGCATTCACGTCCCTGACCAGCACATCGCCGGTGTGCCGCCCGATGCGGGTCCCTCGTACCATGGGCGCACGACGGTCGCGGGGCCAGCTGTCCCGGCGAGGGGAGGGGACCTCCACATGGCGAAGATCGGCTACGCGGCGATGCTCGAGCAGTTCCACCCCACGGACCTGCTTGACTGGTGTTCCCAGGCCGAGTCGGCCGGCTTCTCGGCCGGCTTCATGGTCAGCGAGCACTTCCACCCGTGGACGCCCCAGCAGGGCCAGAGCGCGTTTGCCTGGAGCTTCATGGGCGCCCTCGGCACGCGGACGACGCTGCCGTTCGGGTCGGCCGTCACGTGTCCCGGTTTCCGCTACCACCCGGCCGTCATCGCCCACGCCGCGGCGACCCTCGGGGCGATGTACCCGGGCCGGTTCTACCTGGGTCTCGGTGCCGGCGAGGCCCTCAACGAGCACGTGGTGGGTGGCGTCTGGCCGGAGATCGGTGTCCGCAGTGCGATGCTGTTCGAGAGCATCGAGATCATCAACAAGCTCTTCACCGGCAACGTCGTCAAGCACAAGGGCGAGTTCTTCACCCTCGAGAGCGCCAAGCTCTACACCCGGCCCGAGCAACCCGTCCCGATCTACGTCGCCACGGCCGGCCCGATCAACGCGAGGAAGACCGGCAAGTTCGCCGACGGGATCATCACGGTCGGCGCCGCCGACGAGAAGATCGGGATGCTGTGGGCCAAGTACGAGGAGGGCGCCCGTGAGGCCGGCAAGGATCCGTCGGGCTCGCCGAAGCTCCTCCAGATCCACATCTCGTGGGCACGGACCGATCAGGAGGCCGTCGACCAGGCCGTTCTGGAATGGCCGAACGGCGGGATGCCGTTCCCCAAGCAGGACATCAGGAACCCCGAGGACTTCGCCGCGATGGCCAGGCTCGTCGGCCCGGACGACTTCAAGAACCGCGTCCTCATGACAGCCGATCTCAGTGCCCATGCCGCCCACATCCAGCACTACCTGGACATGGGCTTCGACGAGGTCCACCTCCACAACGTCGGTCGGAACCAGGCCGAGTTCATCGAGGTCTTCGGCAAGGACGTCTTGCCGCGGCTCAAGCTCGGCTGACGGCCCAGAGTCGAGTCGGGTCGCGTTTTCCCACGGACGCCCTCCCTGTCGACGTCCCGTGGGCTGATCGCTCGCATTCATCAGACGGCGCCTGGCCGCGCTCGGCAGAGCATCGGAAGCGACAGATTTCGTGCACGGCCACGCTCGTTTGCAGCCAATCCGATGAACCACATCGATCGCGATGTCCGCGCCGCCCCGCCCGCCAGTCGCGCTAGCCGCGGCCCCGCACGATGCGGCGCGCCCGCCACGCGACCGCCAGGAACTCGCGCACGTGGCGGACCGGCCGGATGTGGCTGCGTTCGTCGCCGTAGATGGTGGAGATCGGGACCCAGCCGATGGGCCAGCCCTCGCGCAGGCAGACCGCGATCATCTCGACCTCGAACGCGAAGCCGCCCTCGCGGCTGTCGAGCATCGCCGACATGAGCCGCCGCCCCACGAGGCGGTAGCCGGACTGGTTGTCCGGGATCCAGCGGCCCACCGCGGCCGACAGGAGCAGTGTTCCGAGGACGTTCGCGAGTCGCCGCGCCAACGGCATCCGGGCAAAGTCCCGCTGCCCGATGATCAGCTCAGCGCCGCCGATCGCCGCTGCGTCGACGAATCGCGGCAGCTCGGCCGGATCGTGCTGACCATCGCCATCGAGGGTGACCACGGCGTCGTAGCCGTGCGAAAGCGCCCGCACGAAGCCGGCCCGCAGCGCCGCGCCCTTGCCCTGATTCGGGTGCTGCGAAATGACCGTCGCGCCGGCCGCTTCGGCGATCGACGCGGTGTCGTCCGTGGAGCCGTCGTCGACGACGAGCACCCGGAGATGCGTGACCGCAGCGGCTACGACTGACCCGATGCGGGGCGCCTCGTCATGGGCGGGAATCAGGGCCACGATCTGGCCGGCCGCGAGCGCAGGCTTCGGCTGCATCGGGGGAACCGGCGGGTCCAGGAAGCGCTACGGACGATCGGCGTCGAACGCGGGTCCGTTGGCGGGACTGGACCGTCGCGAAGGTCCCGACGATTGCCGCGAGCTGGTCACCGGCGCCGTGGCCTCCTGGTCGCGGGGCCCGCCGACGAGGAACCAGGTCGGCAGCGAACCCTTGCCCTTGACCTCGACCAACCCGCGCGCTTCGAGTGCATACTGGCCACGGAGCCGCTCCTCCACCGCGCCCGACACCTGGATTCGGCCCGGCACCCCGAGCGATTCCATGCGTGCCGCGAGATTGACCGTGTCGCCCCAGACGTCGTAGATGAACTTCTTGGTCCCGATGACACCGGCAACCACCGGCCCACAGTTGATCCCGATCCGGAATTGCACGCCGAGGCGCGAGGCCGCCTCGATCGCCTCCAATCGGGCCGACAGGTCGAGGGCCAGGTCCGCGACCCGCTCGGTGTGATTGGTCGACTGGTCCAGCAGGCCGCCGATGACCATGTAGGCGTCGCCGATCGTCTTGACCTTCTCAAGTTCGTGCGTCTCGACCAGGCCATCGAAGACCGTGAAGACCTCGTTGAGGACCGATACCAGCTCGTGCGGTGACATCGCGCTCGACATCGCGGTGAACCCGACGATGTCGGCGAAGAGGAGAGTCACGTCGTCGAACCGGTCTGCGATGAGCTTCTCTCCGCCCCGCAGCCGGTCGGCGATCGCCTCGGGCAGGATGTTGAGCAGGAGGCGCTGGTTCTCCTGGTGGAGGCGCCGCATCTCTCGCTCGGCGGTGACGTCGGTCCCGTAGACGTTGATGAACCCGAACTCGGGCACATCCACGGGCAGCAGCTCGAACTCGCGCCCCTGACTGCTGACCTCGACGCTCTCGCGATGGTCCGCACGGACCACGGTAACCAGGCGATTGAACAGGTCAGGCTCGAGCTTTCGCCCGACGGCGCAGCCGAGTCCCTCGATCAGGTCCGTGCTCGCGGCGTTGGCGTAGCCCAGCCGGCCGTCCCAGTCGATCCGGAACACCGGGTGCGGGTTCTGGTCGGGGAACTTGACGATCGCCTTGCGCGCCGTGATGTCCGAGCCGTAGATGTTCAGGAACCCCAGCTCCTCGACATTCACGGGCCGCAACTCAAACGTCTGATGGCCGGTGGTCAGCTCGACGTTTGACCCGACGGCAGCCGCGGCATGGATCGAGGCGAGCCAGTCCGGCGGTGCGTCCTTGCCGACGGCGGTGCCGAGCGCCTCGATGATCGGGGCGCCGGCCGGGTTCGCATACAGGATGCGACCGTACGCGGCGATTCGGAGAACCGGGTTGGGGTTCTCATCCGGGAATCGATTGATCGCCTGGATCTGTTCGCCGGTCAGCGCTGGGACCTCTCGCTCCGGGTGACGGTCCGTCGCGGCTGGCCCGGGCGCGATGCTGGGCCGGGTGGGACGCCGCTCCATCGACCCATGGTAGGCGAGGGGCGCAAGTCAGTCGCGCACACCAGCCTGCGAACCCCGCGACGTGGCGCCCCTCAACTCGCGGGAGGGGCCACCGCTCCCGATCGAGCGCCGAGTATGGCTCGCACCGCGAGCACCCCAGCCGCGAGCAGCGCGGCGGCCGCGAGGATCGTCAAGACCGCCGAGAAGCCCGCGGCGTCCACGAACTGGGTGTAGAGGAGCAGGATCCCGTAGGCGGTGACCACGGCGCTGATGATGGCCAGGCTCCAGCGGATCCCCATCCCCATGCCCAGTACCACCATCCCCAGGCCGAGCAGACCGAACGGAATGCCGCCGATCGCGAGGATGAGGCGAACTCCGCCGAGGGTGATTGCCTCCAGGAAGGACAGGCCGAACAGCAGGGCGGCCGTGAGCAGGCCGACGCCGGCGCGGAGTGATTCGATCTCGCCGATCCGACCGAACTGCCGGGCGCCGATCCGCGTGACCACGTAGCGGATGCCGTCAACGAGGAGGTAACCACCGAACACAAGCCCGGCGAACAGCTCCGCGCGCCCGGGGTCCAGGAGCATGAACGCGCCCAGGACCGCGAGAATCGCTGCTCCGATGCCCTGCACGGGCCAGCTCGCGTTCCAGATACCGATGCCTGGAAGACCCGATCCGCGGCCAGCCATGTGGGCTCCTCCTGCGACGCCGAAACGACGCACGCATCGTACGCTCCGGCTGCTCCGGCTGCTCCGGCTGCTCCGGCGCAAGGCGCAAGAAGGACTTCGGTGTTGACACGTACTGCGACTCAGTCTCAGTATTCGGCGGACTATGCGCCGCTCCCTCGTCACGCTCCTGGTGCTTGTCGTTGCCGCGTGCGGCGAGGGTTCGGTTCCGACCGGTTGGGTTGCCCCAGCCGGGGTGATCAATGTGGTCACGACCTCGACCGTCTTCGCCGATCTCATCCGGAATGTCGGCGCTGATCGAGTCGCCGTGACGAGCCTCGTGCCCAAGGGCGTGGACGTTCACACGTACCAGGCTGCGCCCCAGGACCTGCGGGCCGTGGCCTCGGCCGACCTGTTCGTGATGAACGGACTGGGGCTCGACGACTGGCTCGAGAAGATGGTCCAGTCCGCCTCCAGCGGCGCCCCGGTCCTCAAGCTGGGGGTCGATCTCGAGGGTGCCGTCCTGCTCCCGGGCGACACGCCGTCCACGCAGAATCCGCACCTCTGGCTGGATGTGGCCTATGCGACGCTGTACGCGACGCGCATCGCGGAACAGCTCCAGGAGATGGACGGTGCACATGCGCCTCAGATCGCGGCGACCTCGGCTGCCTACCTCCAGCGGCTGGCCGATCTCGACGCCTGGGTTCGCGATCAGATCGGGACGATCCCGGCCGGGGATCGGAAGTTCGTGATGTTCCACGACGCGCTGCCGTACTTCGCCCGTGCGTACGGCCTGACCGTCGTGGGGGTCGCCGTGCAGGCCCCCGGCCAGGATCCGAGCGCCGGCGAGATCGCCGGGCTCATCGAGGCGATCAGGGCGACCGGGGTCAAGGCGATCTTCAGCGAGCAGCAATTCCCGACGGCCCTCATTGACCAGATCGCGCGAGAGACCGCGGCCAGCGTGGTGGCGAACCTGTACAGCGACACGCTCGGCGACGACCCGGTCACGTCGTACGAAGCGCTGATCCGCTGGGACGTCGATCAGCTCGTGGGAGCCCTTCGGTGACCGAGGGCGTCTCGGCGACGGCCAGCGTCCGACTCGCCGACGTCGCGGTCGGCTACGACGTCGTCCCCGTCCTGGAGCACGTGAACCTCGTGCTGGAGCCGGGCGCGCTGACGGCGGTGGTCGGCCCGAACGGCGGCGGCAAGAGCACGCTCCTCAAGCTGATCGCCGGGCTGATCCGGCCCTGGTCCGGGCGCATCGAGGTGTTCGGGGCAGCGCCGGGTGCGAATGCGCGATCGGTCGCCTATGTGCCCCAGGCGGAAGCCGTGGACTGGAGCTTCCCGGTCTGCGCCGGTGACGTCGTGATGATGGGTCGATTTCCCAGGCTCGGTCCAGTCCGGCGGCCGGGTGCCGCCGACCACGCGGCCGTTGCGGCCGCGCTGGCACAGGTCGGCATGACCGAGTTCGCGCGCCGCCAGATCGGGGCCCTGTCGGGCGGACAACGCCGCCGGGTCTTCCTGGCACGGGCGCTGGCCTCCGAGCCGGACCTGTACCTCCTCGACGAGCCGGTGACGGGCGTGGATCATGCGACCCACGTGGTCCTGATGGCGGTCCTTGATGCGGAGGCGCGGGCCGGCCGGACCGTGATCGCCAGCACCCACGACCTCGCCGCGGCAGCCCACCATTTCCGATCGATCGTCGCCGTCAACCGAACGATCATCGCCCAGGGCGACGCGAGTCTGGTCCTCGATACTGACGTCCTGCTCCGTACGTACCCCGGGCATCTCCTGCTCGTGGGTGAGCGAGCCGTGCTGATCGACGATGCCCACCATCACGACGAGCCGGCGGGCGGCGAGATCCACCACCACGACGACGAAGGCGGGACGCCGGGGCGCCGGCCATGACCTTCCTGGCCGAGCCCCTGGCGTACGAGTTCTTCCTGCGTGCGCTGGCCGCCTCGGCCGTCGTGGGCCTGGTCTGTGCCGTCATCGGGACGTACATGGTGCTGCGCGGCCTCGCGTTCATGGGCGATGCGCTCAGCCATGCGGCGTTCCCGGGCGTCGTCGCGGCCTATCTCCTGGGAGCCCCGTTCTATCTCGGCGCGACGGTGGCGGCGGTCGGGACGTCCCTGGCGATCGGCTGGATTGCGCGTCGCGGACGGCTCCGTGGGGACACGGCGATCGGCGTGCTCTTTGCCGGCATGTTCGCGTTCGGGGTCTTCCTGTTCAGCACCATTCCGAACTACGTTGGCGACCTGTTCGGGTTCCTGTTCGGGCAGGTCCTCGGGATCAGCAGCACGGATCTCGTCACGCTGACGATCCTTGCGATCGTCGTTCTGGCCATCATCGCCGTGTTCTGGAAGGAGCTCCTGTACTCGACGTTCGATCCGCTCGGCGCGGGTGCGTCCGGGCTGCCGGTCGCGGCGCTTGAATACCTGTTCCTCGGGCTGATCGCGATGACGATCGTCATCAGCCTCCAGGCGGTGGGGATCATCCTCGTGGTAGCCATGCTCGTGACGCCGGCCGCGACCGCCCAGCTCGTGACCAACCGGTTCTCGCGGCTCCTCCTCGTCGCCTCGACCATCGGGATCGTGGCGCCCGCGATCGGCCTGTACGTCAGCTACTGGACGAACACGGCGAGCGCGGCGCTCATCGTCCTCGTGGAAACGGCCGCGTTCCTCCTCGCCCTCCTGCTCGGGCCGCGGACGGGGCTCCTTCGGCGTCGAAAGATCGTCACCTGATCGACGACGGCGCGTGACGGCCGCCTCGCCCCGGCTGACTCGCTCGCGCGTCCTCGCGCTCGCCTGGCCGATCGTTCTCGCGCAGGCCGCGACCGCCACGACCGGCGTGGTGGACACCGTCGTCATGGGCCGCTTCGGCTCGGCCGTCGACCTCGCCGCCGTCAGCATCGCTGCGGTTTCGATCAGCTTCATCTACTGGAGCTTCGGGTTCCTGCGCATGTCCACGACCGGGCTGACCGCGCAGGCCGAGGGAGCCCACGATCACGTTGAGAGCCGCGCCGTCCTGCTCCGCGCAGCGGCGATCGGCCTGGCGTTGGGCGTCGGCCTGATCGTCCTGTTCCCGCTCATCCGGGCCGTGGCCCTCGGGGCGTTCCAGGCCGAGGCCGCCGTGGAACTGCAGGCCACGGGCTACCTCGACGCCAGGATCTGGGGAGCGCCGGCGGCGCTGATCGGCTTTGCAGTAAACGGCTGGCTGATCGGGACGGGCCGGACCCGGGCCCTGCTCGTGCTCCAGATCGTGCTCAACGGAGTCAACGCCGCCCTCGATACGTGGTTCGTGGCCGGGCTCAATCTCGGACCCGCCGGCATCGGCGCGGGAACGGCCATCGCCGAGTGGGTGGCACTCGCCCTCGGCCTGTGGATGGTGCGAAGCCAGCTCAAGCCGGTCGCCCACCTGTTCGAGCGAACGCGGATGGTGGCGCTTCTCGCGGCGAACCGGGACCTCATGATCCGGACCCTGGCGCTCCTGTTCTCGTTCGCCTGGTTCGTCAACTCCGGTGCACGAGCCGGAACCGCAGAGCTGGCCGGCAACGAGGTCCTTCTTCAGTTCATCACCGTCGCGGCGTTCGTCCTCGACGCCTTTGCATTCGTGGCCGAGAAGGAAGTCGGGGAGGCGTACGGCGCCCGTGATCCGGCGAGGCTCAGACGGGCCGTCCGGCTGACAACGGAGTTTGCCTTCGGATTCGGCCTTGCCTTCTCCGCCCTGTATCTCGTCGGTGGGAGAGTGATCATCGAAGTCGTGGTCGCCGATCCCGCCGCCCGCGCCGCGGCGCTGGCCTTCTTGCCGTTCTGCGCGGTCGTCCCGCTGATCGGCATGCCCGCCTGGCAGCTCGACGGCATCTTCATCGGCACCACACGCGGACGAGCGCTCAGAACGGCCGGATTCGTCGCGGCCGTGCTCTACGTGGCCGCCGACCTCATCCTGTCGCCGCGCTTCGGCAACACTGGCGTATGGGCCGCGTTCCTCCTGATGTACGTGTTTCGGGCCCTGTGCCTGGGTGCGTTCTGGCCGGGCCTGATCTCGGGACACGGCCGCGCCTCGCGAGCCGGGGACCGCCCCGACACCCGGCGGGCGACTGCCGGCCGCCTGAGGGGCCCGATTTGACCCGGGCCGGATGATCAAACCTGGGCCAATCGACGTCGACACCACTCGGTGCGGTTCCTGAGGAGGACAGCCATGCGGCCACTTGAAGTCGGGCTCGTGCTTCCGATGGGGGAGTCCTTCGTCGACGGTTCGACCGTGCGCTGGACCGAGATTCGCGAATTGGCGATCGGTGCCGAGGGCATTGGATTCGACGCCGTCTGGATCGCGGATGAGCTGCTCTGGCGCTCGCCGGATGGCCCGACCCAGGGCTGGTGGGAGTGCGTCGCCATGACCGGTGCGGTGGCCGCCGCGACGTCGCGGATCAAGGTCGGGACCTGGGTGCTGTCGGCCCTGCACCGGAACCCGGGCATCACCGCGAAGGCGGTCGAGACGCTCGACGAGATCAGCGGCGGCCGGTTTGTCTTCGGCCTGGGTGCGGGCCACTCCGGACGTCAGGGCCACGCCTTCGGGCTGCCCGAGGATCACTTGCACGGCCGCTTCGAGGAGGCGGTCGAGATCATCGTTCCGCTGCTGCGCGGGGGGCGCGCCGACTTTGAGGGCACCTACCACGCTGCCCGGGACCTCGAGCATCGCCCAGTGGGTCCGCGTCCCGGCAGGATCCCGCTCATGATCGGCGCCAAGGGCCCGCGGATGATGCAGCTGGCTGTGCGCCACGCGGACATCTGGAGCTGGTACGTCGAGAAGCGGAGCGACCTCGAGGAGTTCGGGCCGCGACTCGCCGCGCTCGAGGCCGCCTGTGTCGAGCTCGGACGGGATCCCACCTCGATCGGCCGATCGGCCGGGATCATCGTCGAGCCGACCGAAGGTCTCGGGTGCCGCAGATGTCCTGGGGGTCCCCATCCGCGGCTCGGCCGAGGCCATCGCGGACGGCATTCGTGCATTTGCCGATGCTGGGTTCACGCAGGTTGAGGTGATCCTGTGGCCGCCCACGATCGCGGCCGTGGACGCCATGGTTCCAGTGCTCGAGCTCCTCGACGTGGGCTGATCGGCCCCGGCCGTCCCTTGCCGGCTGGACCGCCTTCGGTACACTCACGCCCCGGACAGGACTCGAAGGGAGACGAGACCGCGTGACCTGCTCGAACTGCGGCACCGAGAATTGCATCGGCGCGAAGTTCTGCATGGAATGCGCGACCCCGTTCGCGGCCGTCTGCCCGAGCTGCGGTGCGGCGAATCTCCCGGGCGCCAAGTTCTGCTCCGAGTGCGCGACGTCGCTTTCCAGCGTGACTCCGTCGCCGATCGTTGCGGATCGAGCGCGTTCTGGCCCGCCTGCAAGCTCCGCAGCCTCCGGTGCGGAGCGCCGCCTGGTGAGCGTGCTCTTCGCGGACCTCGTGGGATTCACCCCGTTCGCCGAGGAGCGCGACGCCGAGGACACGCGGGCGATGCTGTCGCGTTACTTCGAGATCGCGTCCGATGTCATCGGCCGCCACGGTGGCATCGTCGAGAAGTTCATCGGCGACGCCGTGATGGCCGTCTGGGGGACACCCGTCGCCCACGAGGATGACGCCGAGCGGGCCGTCCGCGCCGGACTCGAGCTCGTCGACGCCGTGCGCTCCCTGGGGCCCGCCATTCAGGCTCGTGCCGGCGTCCTCACGGGAGAGGCCGCGGTCACGCTGGGTGCCACCAACCAGGGCATGGTCGCCGGCGACATGGTGAACACGGCGGCCCGCCTGCAATCCGCTGCCGCCCCCGGGACCGTCCTGGTCGGTGAGGCCACGATGCACGCCACTGAGGCGGCCATTGCATTCGAACCCCTCGGCGACCAGGCGCTCAAGGGCAAGCAGACTCCCGTCCCGGCCTGGCACGCCCTTCGGGTCATCGCAGAGCGTGGCGGACGCAACCGCGCCGAGTCGCTCGAAGCCCCCTTCGTCGGCCGCGATGACGAACTGCGTCTCCTCAAGGACCTCTTCCACGCGACCGGGAGGGAGAAGCGGGTTCGGCTCGTCAGCGTCGTGGGACCGGCCGGTATCGGCAAGAGCCGGCTTGCCTGGGAGTTCCTGAAGTACATCGATGGGCTCGCGGACACCGTCTTCTGGCACGACGGCCGCTCGCCCTCGTACGGCGAAGGGATCACATTCTGGGCGCTCGGCGAGATGGTCCGCGGGAGGGCGGGGCTGGCGGAGTCCGACGACGAAGCCACGACTCGCCGGAAGCTCACCGAGATCGTCGCCCTGCACGTTCCCGACGAGGGCGAGCGACGCTGGATCGAGCCCGCGCTGCTCACCCTGCTCGGTCTCGGCTCTTCGACCGGCGCCGACCAGCTGTTCGGGGCGTGGCGGACGTTCTTCGAGCGCCTTGCCGCCAAGGCGCCCGTCGTCATGGTCTTCGAGGACCTCCACTGGGCCGACGCGGGCACGATCGATTTCGTCGAGCACCTCCTCGATTGGTCCAAGGGGGTCCCGATCTGCGTCGTGACGCTGTCCCGACCGGAACTCATCGACCGGCGGCCGGACTGGGGAGCCGGCAAGCGCAACTTCGTGTCGATGTACCTTGAGCCGCTGTCCGAGTCGGCGATGCGCGAACTCCTGACCGGGCTCGTGCCGGGTCTCGGCGAGGACGCCATGAAGACCATCATCGAGCGCGCCGACGGCATGCCGCTGTACGCGGTCGAGACGGTCCGGATGCTGGTCGCCGGCGGGAAGCTCGTTGCCCAGGATGGAGCGTATCGTCCGACCGGCGATCTCACCGACCTCGCCGTTCCCGAGACCCTGACGGCGCTCATCGGCGCCCGGCTTGACGCCCTGGACCCGGCCGATCGGTCCCTGGTCCAGCAGGCGGCCGTGCTGGGCCAGAGTTTCACCTTGCCGGCGCTGGCCGCCGTGGTGGGTGAGGCGGAGATCGACCTCGAGCCACGCCTCGCGGCCATCGTCCGGCGCGAGCTGTTCACGCTGGAGGCCGACCCGCGGTCCCCTGAGCGGGGCCAGTATGCCTTCGTTCAGTCGCTCATCCGCGAAGTCGCCTACAACACCCTGGCCAAGCGCGAGCGAAAGGCCGGACACCTCGCTGCCGCCCGCCACTTCGAGGGTCTGGGCACGGACGAGCTGGCGGGCGCACTGGCGACCCACTATCTCGCGGCTCATGCCAACAGTCCCGAGGGCCCGGAGGCCGATGCAGTTGCGGCACAGGCGCGGATCGCACTCCGGGGTGCGGCCGAGCGGGCGGCGGAGCTCGGCTCCTTCGTGCAGGCCGCGACCTTCCATGACCAGGCTCGCCAGATCACCACGGATCCGGCCGAGATCGCGGAGCTCGTCGGTCGATCCGGGACCGCCGCGGAGGAGGCCGGCCTGACCGAGATCAGCGAGGCCCGGCTGCGCGAGGCCCTGGACCTTCGCCGGAAGGGCTCGGACGACGCCGCGGAGCTTCGGGCGACAGTGCAGCTCGCGTGGTGCCTGATCCACCACTTCAAGGTGGAGGAGAGCCTGTCCCTGCTCGAGCCCGCCGCCGAGCGGTGGGCGGGGGCCGATGCTGTACTCGACGCCGATCGGGTCGCCCTGCTCGCCCAGCTCTCTCGCGCCTACTTCTTCCACGAGGAGCACGACCGGGCGATCGGCATCGCCGATCGGGCCCTACCGAGAGCCGAGTGGCTGGACGCGGTGAGCCTCGTGGCCGAACTGCTCATCACCCGCGGCACCGCGCTCGGTAATCTGGGCCGGCAGTACGAGGGAGCCGGGGCGATTCGGGCCGGCATCGACCTGGCCGACACGAATGGCCTGATCGCGTCATCGCTTCGGGGGAAGATCAACCTCACAGCGCTCGGTCAGGGCGATCCTGTTGGCTCGCACCAGGTCGCACTCTCGGCGCTCGAAACGGCGATCAGGCTCGGCCGCCGCGGCTACGCCCGCACCCTTCTGATGAATGCCGCGTCCAGCGCGATCGAGGTCGGTGACTGGGGCTGGGCAATTAACCAGTGGACGGCCGAGCTGGAAACCGAGACCGACCAGCTGGGCCGAACCGTAGCGCGCTGGAACCTCGTGTCACTGAACGCGCTTGGCGGCGAGGACGTCTCGGACGAGTTCGTCGCCCTCGAGGCATGGGCGCGAGAGAACGGCGGAGCCGGTATTCTCGCGTCTCTCGAGGGGTTGCGTGCCGACGTGGCAACCTCCGAGGGCCGCTTCGCGGACGCCTGTGACGCGCTCCTGGCCGCCGCCAGGGGCGACGCGCTCAATGCGCCTTCGCACACCCGACTTGCCGGAGCGTTCGCCCTGATCGCGGCGGACGTGGCTCGAGCCGAGCTCGCCCTTGCGGCACTCGACGCTACCGGCATTCACGGGCGGCTGTGGGATCTGGACCGCCGGCTGATTCAGACGGGGATCGCCGCACTGACCGCGCCCACCGGCGCCGAGCTGCGCTCACTCCGCGAGGTCATCGATGGCTACCGCGACATCGGTCTTCCGTATCGCCTGGCCTTGGCGGTGCTCGTCCTGCTGGCCACCCGTGGAGGCGACGAGCCTGAGGTCGCCGCATTGACGGACGAGGCGGAGGCGGTCGCTCGACGGCTCGGCGCGCAACCGATCCTGCGAGAGCTCGACAGACTGCGGGTTGCCGGGACGACACGGAGTACTCCTGCACCCCAGATCTATCCGGCCACCCGGACGCCCTCTCCGGTGCGGGACTGAACGATGATTTGTTCGGCGTGCGGGACGGAGAACCGGGCTGGACGCAAGTTCTGCTCGGAGTGTGCGGCCCCACTCTCCATGGCCTGTCCCTCGTGTGGCGCGGCGAACGAGCCGAGCGAGAAGTTCTGCGGTGAGTGTGCGGCGCCGCTGTCAGGTGGAGCGGCAGGGACAGGGCAGTCGCCGGTCGGTCCACCGTCGTCCTCGCCGCGCGGCGCTACCGCGTCGCCGGTTGCGGAGCGGCGCCTCGTTTCGATCCTGTTCGCCGATCTCGTTGGCTTCACGCCGTTCGCCGAGGAGCGGGACAGCGAGGACGTCCGCGAGACCCTGACCCGCTACTTCGACCTCGCGACGGACGTCATCACCCGCTACGGCGGCACCGTCGAGAAGTTCATCGGCGATGCCGTCATGGCGGTCTGGGGTGCGCCTACCGCTCGCGAGGATGACGCCGAGCGGGCCGTGCGAGCCGCGCTCGAACTGGTCGATGCCGTGCGGGTCGTCGGGCCGGGGATCAGCGCCCGCGCCGGGGTCCTGACCGGCGAGGCCGCCGTGACCCTCGGAGCAACGAACCAGGGCATGGTTGCCGGTGACCTCGTCAACACGGCTGCCCGGATCCAGTCGGTCGCCCAGCCGGGCACGGTCCTGGTGGGCGAGGCGACCCACCGCGCCGCCTCGAGCGCCATCGCCTTCGAAGAGGCCGGCGCTGAAGCGCTCAAGGGCAAGTCCGCTCCCGTCCCGGTCTGGCGCGCGCTGCGGGTCGTGGCCGAGCGCGGTGGCCGCGGCCGGTCGGACACGCTCGAGGCTCCGTTTGTCGGCCGGGACGATGAGTTGCGCCTCATCAAGGATCTGTATCACGCCACCGTCCGCGAGGGACGGGCCCGGCTGGTCAGCATCACCGGCACCGGCGGGATCGGCAAGAGCCGGCTCGCCTGGGAGTTCGAGAAGTACCTCGACGGGATCGCGGGGTCCGCCTGGTGGCACCGCGGCCGATCACCGTCGTACGGCGAGGGGATCACGTTCTGGGCACTCGGCGAGATGATCCGTGGCCGGGCCGGTCTGGCCGAGGACGATGACGAGCCCACCACTCGGGCCGGAATCTCCGCCATGCTCCGCGAGCACGTCCCGGACGAAGCGGAGCGACGGTGGGTGGAGCCGGCGATGCTGTCCCTGCTCGGGATAGAGACCGGGATCGGCGCGCAGCAACTGTTCGGTGCGTGGCGAACCTTCTTCGAGCGCCTGTCCGCGACCAGTCCGGTGGTGATGGTCTTCGAGGATCTCCACTGGGCAGACGCCGGGACGCTCGACTTCGTCGATCACATGATGGAGTGGAGTCGCAACGTCCCGATCCTCATCGTGACGCTTGCGCGGCCTGAGCTCCTGGAGCGGCGACCGGACTGGGGCGCCGGGAAGCGCAGCTTCACGTCCGTCTACCTGGAGCCCCTGTCCACGGAGTCGATGCAGGAACTCCTGTCGGGTCTCGTGCCGGGCCTCCCGACCGTGGCTCGCGACGCGATCGTCGGACGCGCCGACGGGATCCCGTTGTATGCCGTCGAGACCGTCCGGATGCTCCTGGCGCAGGGTCGCCTGGTCGTGGACGACGGTGTCTATCGTCCGGCGGACGACCTGGGCGACCTGGCCGTGCCCGAGACGCTGACGGCCCTCATCTCGGCGCGCCTGGACGAACTTGACGCCGCCGACCGAGGCCTTGTGGCGGACGCCGCCGTCCTCGGGCATAGCTTCACGCTGGCCGGCGTCGCGGCCGTGTCCGGCCAGGATCCGGCGTCCCTGGGACCACGTCTGCGGGCCCTGGTTCGCCGCGAGCTGCTCGTCCAGATGGTCGATCCACGCTCACCCGAACGCGGCCAGTACGCGTTCGTCCAGGCCCTGATCCGCGAGGTCGCCTACAACACGCTGGCCAAGCCCGACCGCAAGGTCCGCCACCTTGCCGCGGCCCGCTTCTTCGAGACGCTGGACACGGACGAGCTGGCCGGGGCGCTCGCGGGGCACTACCTGGCGGCGCAGGGCTATGCGGCAGACGGGCCCGAGGCGGACGCCCTGGCTGCCCAGGCTCGCGTGGCATTGCGGGCGGCCGCGGAACGGGCAGCCGCGCTCGGGGCCCATGGGCAGGCCTTGACGTTCCTGGACCATGCGCTGGAGGTCAGCCCGGAAGCGGCCGACCGCGCAGATCTCCACGAGCGGGCACTCGCGTCCGCGTTGGAGGGCCTCGACTCCGGCGTGGCCGCGCGACACGGACTCGGTGCCCTCGAAGCGCGACGTGCGCTCGGTGACCGGGCCGAGATCGCCCGCGCGACCGCCGCATACGTGCGAGCGCTGGACTTCTTCGAGCAGGATCCGGATCGGAGCCTGGCGATCCTCATGCCCGCCTGGGATGAGTTCTCGGACCTGGAGGAGACACCGGCAGGCGTCGCCCTGATGCTGGAGATCTCCGGGTGCTACACGTCCCGGGATGACCTGACCGTGCTGACCTGGCTCGAGAGACTCCTGCCCGTCGCGGAACGCCTGGACCTCCTGCCGGAGACCGCATCTGGCCTGTCAAGACTCAGCGGAACGCTGTATCGGATCAATCGACCCCGCGAGGCCCTGATCCTCCTGCGGGGCACCAACGAACTCGCCGTCGCGCACGGCATCGTCGAGGCGGACCGAAACACCCGCACGTCCCTGACCTTCTACGAGCAGTTCGCCGATCCGGCGGCCGGGCTGGCCATGGCCCGCGAGGGCCTGGAGATTGCGAATCGGCGGGGTTCCGCCTCGTATGGCTTCCTGATGGTCGGCAACGCGGTCAACTCGGCAATTCGAGTCGGCGAGTGGCCATGGGCGACCGCTCTGCTCGACGAGTGGCTGTCCCGGGACATCTCGGGTGGCTATTTCCTGGAACTCTTCGTCGATCGCGCCGTTCTGTCCGCCCTTGCCGGCCGTGATCCCGATCCTGATCTGACGGAAGCGGAGGGACTGGTTGCGAGCATGACGGACTCGCAGTACACGTCGTACTGTCACTGGGGCCGCGCCTGGGAGGCGTTCGTCCAGGGCCGTCTGGATGACGCCCGTTTGCGGGCTGAGGCCGCAGCGTCGGTGACCGAATACTTCACGCCCATCAGCCTTCCGCTCGCCGCGCGCGCCGCGCTCTGGGCCGGTGATGCTCCGGCAGCCGGCGGATTGGTCGCGCAGATCGAGCGGTTCGTATCGCGTGGTCAGGCCATCACGCTCGACCACCAGACGCTGGGAGCCGGGGTTTCCGCGCTGGCGGGTCGTCGAGCCGAGGCGATTGCCGCATATCGCGAAGCGCTGCGGGGATGGCGTGCGCTTGGCCTCGCGTTCGACGAGGCCATGGCCACGCTGGACATGGCCATCCTCCTGGCCCCATCGGAAACGGAGATGTCCGAAGCTCCCGCGGCCATGGCCGCGGCGCGCGACATCCTGACGCGACTCGGCGCGGGTCCACTCCTCGCCCGGCTCAACGCGATTCCGGCCGGGCCTGCTGACCAGGTCGCCGGAACGCCGCCCAAGACCCGCATCGCCGGGCAGATCGAGATCGAGGCCTGACGCGCCGTCGCGACGCGCCCATCGCCGTGGCGTCGGCGTGTCGACCATCAGCAGATGGTCATGGGGAAACCTTCTCCCTGTTCCCGGCCTCAGGTGTGTGTGACCGTAGGGGTCGCCCCGGTCATGACGGGACCGGCAGTTCGATCGTGAGCTTCCCGCGGAGCACCGTTGCCAACGCCAGACCCCGCCCAGCGTCTCCTCGCCGGCCCTCCTCTGGACGGCAATCCGGAGCGCCTCAACGCGCACCTGACGAGGCTCGGCGCGCTCCCGCGAGCTGACAACCACCTCGATCTCATTTCGAGCCTCGAGGGGAGCGGCCTGCTCGGCCGAGGAGGCGCCGGCTTCCCGGTCGGTCGCAAGTGGCGCGCCCTGGCCGAACGGAAGAGCGGCGCCGCCGTCGTCGTGGTGAACGGCGCGGAGGGCGAGCCGGCGAGCGCCAAGGACCGGATCCTCATGACCCACCGTCCGCATCTCGTGGTCGACGGCGCCTACCTGGCCGCGGAGGCCGTCGGCGCGGACGAGATCATCTTCTACGTCGGCCGGGAGCACGAGGCGGCGGTGGCCGCCATGAGCCGGGCCATCGACGAGCGCAGGCCCGAAATCCGGCAACCGATGCGCCTCGTGACCGCCCCTTTCGGCTACGTCGCCGGCGAGGCCTCGGCCGCCGTGCACTACATGAACAGCAGGGACGCCCGGCCAACCACCACGCCGCCCCGTGTCTCGAGCAGCGGCGTGCACGGCCGCCCGACGCTTGTCCAGAACGTCGAGAGCCTGGCCTACGCGGCCCTCATCGCCCGGTTCGGCGATCGCTGGTACAGGTCGGCCGGCCGGCTCGATTCCAGGGGGACGGCGCTCATCACGGTTTCCGGCGCCGCGCGCCGGCAGGGAGTCGTGGAGATTGAGCTCGGTACTACGATCGGCGACATCGCCGCCAGTGTCGGCACGACCGGCCCCCAGGTCCAGGCCATCGTGCTGGGTGGCTACTTCGGGACGTGGGCCCGGGTCGGCGACGCCTGGGGCTTGCCGCTTGATCCCGACGTCATGAAGGCCCGGGGCCTGACCTTCGGCTGCGGAATTGTCGGGTTGCTGCCCACCGAGCTGTGCGGGGTATCCGCGACCGCGGAGATCATGGCCTTCATGGCGAAGGAGAGCGCCGGCCAGTGCGGCCCGTGCGTCTTCGGTCTCCGGGCCATCGGAGACGCGACGCACAGGGTCGCGAACGGCGCCGCTGGTGGGGCCGAGCTCGGCGACATCGAGCGCTGGGTCTCGCAGATTCCCGGCCGCGGCGCGTGCCGGCATCCGGACGGCGCGATGCAGCTGATGGCCAGCGCGCTGGATGTCTTCGGCGACGAGTTCATCCACCATGCCCGAACGGGACGCTGCTCCATTACCGGGCCACGGGGCGAGGCCGCGTAGGGTGGAAGCCCGGCTGCGAGTCGACTGGATCCGGTGCGACGGCTACGGCCTGTGCGGGGACTTCCTGCCCGACGTGATCGAGCTGGACGAGTGGCGCTACCCGATCGTCGATCCCGGACCGATCGCGGGAGGGCTGCTGCACGCCGCCCAGCGGGCGGTCGACTGCTGTCCGATGAAGGCACTCATCCTCGAGTCGCCGCATGCCGAGTCGCGCCGCCGCAGCGCCTAGTCAGGCTGGTCGCCCCGCCCGCGGAGAGTCCCTGATGGCCCTTTGCGTCCCGTGGCGAGCGACACGTGTCACCTGATTGCCGT